>JACRLZ010000003.1 GCA_016235125.1 Sphingobacteriales bacterium
GAAATGAAAAGCGAAGTATTAGCCTGGCAGCAAGAACGAAATAACAAAGAAGCTAAAATTAATTGGCAGTTTACTAACGATAAAGCAAGGCTGAAGCTGAAAAGACTCTATCCGACAATTTTAGATTGACATGACACTAGTTAGCTCTCTCACCACCCTGCTCACCGGCAGCCCCATCACATTATAAAAATCTCCGTTGACTGATTTGATGCCGATCACACCGATCCATTCCTGTATGGCGTAAGCGCCGGCTTTGTCATAGGGTTTGTATTTATCAACATAGAATTCAATTTGCTCCGTACTCAGATCATGAAACTCCACTTCTGTAATATCAGCAAATGAAATTTCTTCATCACCCCTTCTTATCACAACCCCTGTAATTACTTTGTGTTTTTCGCCTGACAAAGCCATTAGTATGGTGATGGCCTCTTCCCTGTGCACCGGTTTGCCGATAATATGATCGTTCAACACGACAATAGTATCAGCAGCAAGAATAACATCATTACTGTTTGTCTTTTGTTGCACTGCCATCGCTTTGTTCCTTGCAATGTAAATAGCAATTTCTTCAGGTGTCAGTCCCGGTGGAAAATGTTCATCGGTTTCTGCTACGATCACATCAAATGGTACTTCCGCCCATTCCAGCAATTGTTTACGCCGTGGTGATTGGGAAGCTAAAATGATCTGGTTCATATATTAAAATAGAAAAATAGCATGGAAAGAATGCCGGTAAACATGACCAGCTTTGTGATTGTGCTTAACTGGTGAAAATGCCGGGAGGAGGAACTGCCTTTCAGTTTCAGTAAAACAATGAGTAAGGGAAAAATAATGGTCGCAACGCAATAACTCACAGGAAGCCACCATTGGAATTGCAGCATGTATATCATCACCACAACGATCATGCTTATCAGAACCACCAGCCACACGGCCACATATACCTTGGTCGCATTTACTCCCCACACAAGCGGCATCGTCCGGCAATTGTATTTTGCATCACCCGGCATGTCTTCCATATCTTTTATTGCTTCACGGATCAGTGAAATGATAAAAGCGAAACCCGCATACAAAATTGCCAGCCGGAAGAGTTTATAATGGCTTACCGTACCTGCACCCACAGCATCTTCAAGATTTACTTTGGAAAAAAAGACGATGAGGATTGTCCATGCAGTGAGCAATGAAATAACAATATTGCCTATTAGCAATTGCTTTTTAAAATTCGTGGAATAAAACCAGAGTAAGGCCATGCAAAACATATTGGCAAGTATGAGATACCATTTTTGCGAAAAAGGCAATGCAAGTATTGTAAACAAAAGTCCTGCTGAGTTAAGCATAAAATGCCAGGCAATGGCCCAGCGCCTGTGAATCACTTTATCCACCACCATGCGACGGGGCTTATTTACTTCATCAATATTGATGTCAAAATAATCGTTGATGATATAACCTGCAGCTGCTATAAGCAAGGAAGCAAGGCAGAGAAAAATAAAATTAAGAGTGTCGTTGGCAGGTACCAATTCTTTGTACATGGGTCGGTAAATACAAAACTGGAACAAGGATTGGGAAAGGGCAATGAAAAAGAGATTGGGCAACCGCACCAGTTTCAGAAAGGCTGCTATCAATCTCATGAATAAAATTTGCTGAAAGATAGTAAAGAAGTCGGAAGTCTGAGGTCAGAGGTCTGATCTTACCTCGAAGTGACATCTACCCTGTAGTGCCAGTGATCATTCAGCTTCAGCACTTTTTCAATTACATCTCTCACACAGGCCTGTCCGCCGTTTACAGGTGAAATATATTTTGCAACATCCTTCACCTCACTCACTGCATCAGCCGGGCAACAGGGTAAACCCACAACTGACATGGCAGGAATATCAGGCAGGTCATCTCCCATATACAAAACCTGTTCGGCCTTCAGGTTATTGGCAGCCATATATTCATTCACCAATGCCTTTTTATCCAGCACAGACATGTGAACATCCATTATCCCCAATCTATTCAGCCTGTCCACAACTTGTGTCGAATTACTTCCCGAAATAACCAGGACTTTGTACCCACTCTTTTGTGCCATCTGAAGTGCGAAGCCATCCTTGATATTCATACGCCTTGCCTGCACTCCGTTTTCCATGACGATAACTGTACCGTCAGTGAGAATACCATCCACATCAAAGATGAAGGTTGTGATTTTTTGAAAGAGTTCAAGTACGTTCATATCCTAAATCCCTAAAGGGACCTTCGAAATTTTCTGATTATATAATGATTCCTCAAATATAGTAAAAGCTGTTAAGCCCCTTTAGGGGTTTGGGGTTGATTATCCCTCCACTCGTACACCCATGCACTTTGTATCATTTCCAGGTGACCCTCATTGCTTTCTTCCCTTTTTCCGGCAAAGCCGGGGATCTGCAATATCCATTCGAGCAGATCAGTAAAGCGGATGCGGTAAATCTTTCCTTCATTGAAGTCATGGCCAAAACGTTCATACAGTTTTTGCGCTATGTCTTCGTAATCGTTCCAATGTATCGGTGGTTCAAAATGGCTCATATCAGAAGTCAGAAGTCTGAGATATGATGTCGGAGGACAGAATTCAGACTTCTTACTTCTGACCTCTTACTTCGGTTTTATTCTCCCAAAAATTGTGTCTGATCAGGTAAAGTTACTTCAATCTTACCGTCACCATCCAGCAAAAGTGACTGGCAACCCAATCTTGAATTCAGTTTTGGATTGACGGCCCGGTCAATAAAATTTTCTTCCCTGTCGCTTAACTCATCAATATGCTCCATCCCTTTTTCTATATACAGATGGCAGGTGGTGCAGGCGCAAACACCGCCGCAGTTGTGATGAAGTTCAATATCATTTTTTAAAGCAAGTTCCAGCAAACTCTGGCCGGCTTCAACATTTTCAAGTGTTACTGGCTCCAATCCTTTCTGTTCAAAATTAAATCTAACCGTGTACATCCAATCTGCTATTTGAGACGCAAAAATATTGGAAAAACACCCAATAGGTTTACTGGTTTGGGAAAACCAGGGTAATAATGAAAATTGAACAAGGAATGCCAGATACCGAACCAGGCAAACCCGGACTTCATTATTCAATATCCTTGTTTGTCTGTCCTGTATTTCCTATTTCATCTGCTGAATGCTTCCGGTAAGCAGCACATAAATATTTTTCAACTGAGGATGATTCTTTAGTATCTCAAGATGCTTTTGTATAGTTTCAGTATCCTGTCTGATAGCAGGGCCTGTTTGTGCTTCTTTTGGAGAAATGGCTTTTATCCTTGAAGCCGTTTCCTCAATTAGCGGCAATAACTGTTTAAAATCAAGACCTTCTTTGCGGCAATATTCCTGTGCCAGCACATATAAATGATTGGTGAAGTTGCTTACAATTACAGCGGCTACATGCAATTTCAGTCTTCCATCATCACCCGCTTCCACTACCTTTTCATCTGAAATGGAATGAGCCAGTTTTTCCAAAGTCTTTTTTGTCATTTCATCGCTACCGTCAAAGTAAATTGGAATTTCAGGCAGCTCACTCATATCTTTTCGCAGGCTTTGCAAAGGGTAAAATACTCCGTAATGATCCGTCACACCTTTTAAAATTTCCATCGGTACAGATGCAGCTGTGTGAGCTACCACTTTGCCCTGCAATTTCTGATCATCGGTAACATCAGCAATGGCGTTATCGCTTACCGCCACGATGTATACATCCGCATTTTTATTTACCAGGCTTTTGTAGTTTGTGGATTCTGTATCCCATTCATAAGCCAGCGCCGAAGCAGCAGAGGCTTTACGGCTGAACACCTGGGCTATGTGATGCCCGGCAGCCTTGAATTTTCTTCCCAGTACGGCGGCCACATTTCCCGAACCAATGATTACAATTTCCATATTCTTTTTTTCTCCCACAAAGTACGCTAAGCAACACAAAGTAATTTCTTAGTTGTCTTTGTGTCTTACCTGGATACCTATTTTTGCACTAATGAAGTTATCTCAACGCCTTGCTCTCAGTTATGTCAGGACAAAGTTCAAACTTCTGACCTCCATATCCAAAAAGAAAGCGGCTGAAAAGGCTTTTGAGATGTTCTGTACTCCCCAACGCCGTGTTAAAAAGGAGATGCCCAAAATTTTTGAACATGCAGAACAACTTCATTTTACTATCGATGGTATCCGGGTGCATGGATGGCAATGGAACAAAGGAGGGATAAGAAAAGCATTGATCCTACATGGCTTTGAATCTTCATCTATCAATTTCGACCGGTACATCAGGCCCCTGATGAAAAAGGGATATGAAGTGCTTGCATTCGATGCACCGGCGCATGGCAGCAGCGGAGGCAGGCAGATAAATGCTCCACTATACAAAAGAACAATTCTTGAAATAATAAAACATTATGGCCCGGTACAGTCCTATATGGCTCATTCGTTCGGTGGGCTTGCCATATGTCTTGCGCTGGAAGAAATATCTCATACCACTGACTATCGGATTGCCCTGGTAGCTCCGGCTACTGAAACTACCACCGCCATTGATTTTTTCTTTCGGTTTCTGTGGCTTGATCCGGCGATCCGCCCCGAATTTGATAAAATAATAGTTAAGAAAGGAGGAATGAATCCCGAATATTATTCCATTCGGCGTGCAATGAAGCATATCAGGGCAAAAGTTCTCTGGCTGCATGATGAAGATGATGATACAACACCTATCGGTGATGTGCTGAAAGTAAAAGCTGAAAACTATCCCAATGTAGAATTCGTAATTACAAAAGGGCTTGGACACCGAAGGATATACCGGGATAACAAAGTTGTAAAAATGACTGTTGATTTTCTATGAAGCTGTTGATATTATTTCTTCTCTTTATTTTCACGCCATCAAAAAAACTGACTTATTTGACCAATATGACTCATTTGACCTATTTAGCACTGGGTGATTCTTATACCATTGGCGAGCAGGTGCCTGCAGAAGAAAATTTTCCCCACCAGGTTACTGCCATGATGAAAAGCGATACCATCGATTTTCAATTGGAAAGAATCATTGCCACCACCGGCTGGACAACGGATGAACTGGAGGCTGGAATCATTGAATCAAACAAAACAAAACCATTGCTGCCTGCTTATGACTTTGTTTCATTATTGATTGGTGTTAACAATCAGTACCGCGGCAGATCGGTTGATAATTATAAAATAGAGTTTGAAGAGTTATTGAAGAAAGCCATTCATTTTGCCGGCAACAGACCTGAACGGGTTGCTGTTTTGTCAATTCCGGATTGGGGAGTTACACCTTTTGCTGCGGGAAGAGACAGGGAGCAGATAGCAAAGGAAATTGATGCCTATAATGCCGCCAACAAAGAAATCAGCGAACGATACAACATACATTATATATATATCACTCCATGGACAAGGGAAGCCGCTGCTGATAAATCGCTGCTGGCTTCTGATGGACTGCACCCCTCAGGTAAGGAATACAAACGCTGGGCAGAAAAAATAAAAGTGTGGATGAATTCTAAAATCTGATTAGCGACAACCATTATTATAAATAACAAAAATGTCGTTCAGGTAACTGCCGTTTTTTCGGATTGCCTTGCGTATTTGCGAATCTTTTTTGTCAATCATTTCCATCGCCTTAGGACAATCCTTCACATATTTAATAATATCCTTTTGCCCTGCAATGGGGTTTAGTTCACCGTCATCACCTACCTGTACATAATGTGTACATGTTGGTCTTTCCCTGAATGTTGTTACTCCCGTCCTGCTGTTAGTAGATGCCACGGTTACTGTTCCCTCGGTATAATACACATTTAGTTTGCCATGTATGATACGTTTGGCATAACTGCCACCAATCCGGCCATAATAATTACCATTCTTAAAATAACCCCGGGTATCTTTTATTTTTATTTTCTCTCCATCCACTTTTATCAGATCTTTTAAGATAAGCCCGGTCTGCCAGCTTATCTCCTCACCATAAATCTTCTTTCCATCATTCATTTCAACATAGCCTCGCCCATTCCCCGGTTCTTCGCTGGAATTAAAATAACTAAATGCCCCGCAGTGTATCTTATTTATTTTGGCGCTTCCTGCTGCCAGGAAAACAAACACAGCAACAGACATGAATGAGATAATGTTCTTTTTGAGTTTCATACTCGATGATTTGATTGAAATAATTTTATATAATATTTATTAGTCAGTAGTCCGGTTAGAATAAAGATTGCGTACATCAAAAAATCAAAAGCATCAGCTGTTCCTGGCATCAGCCCGAAGTATTGAAGTAATTCAATGGAAAGAGCTGCAACAAAAGCGATAATAATCCAGAAAATATTTATTTCCCGATTCCATACAATAAGCAATGCTGAGGTAAAAGAATAGGCCCACAGTCCGTCGGGTAAATAATTTTTTATCATTGGATTTATAAAACCATTCTCTCCGGCATAATAGATAAAATACCCAATGAGGAGTGGGAAAAGTACATTAACAATTATGTCAAAACTTCTGCTGATTTTCATTTTAATAGTGCTTCTAAAACTACGTTCGGAAATACAATTTGGCAACTTTCTCCAAAAATTTATTATCCTTGTCCTAACTTGCGGCCGCTGAAAAGCGGTTTCTTCGTCCGCCGTAGCTTTAAGCGAAGGCGGATGTGTATTATTAGATACAACCCATTATGGCTAAAAATTTATTGATAGTCGAGAGCCCTGCGAAAGCGAAAACGATTGAAAAAATACTGGGAAGTGATTTCCAGGTAAAGAGTTGTTTTGGCCATATCCGTGACCTTGCCAAGGCCGATATGGGCATTGATACCGACAAAAATTTTGAACCCACCTATATTATCCCGGCAGAAAAAGAAAAGGTTGTGAACGAATTGAAAAGGCTGGCTGATAAAAGTTCTGAAGTATGGCTGGCAACGGATGAGGACCGGGAAGGAGAAGCCATCAGCTGGCATCTCTGCGAAGTGCTGGGTCTCGACCCTAAAAAAGCGAAACGTATCGTATTTCATGAAATTACCAAACCGGCTATAAAAGAAGCGGTAGCCAATCCCCGCAAAGTGGATATGAACCTGGTGATGGCGCAGCAGGCACGAAGGATTTTGGATCGAATTGTTGGATTTGAACTTAGCCCTGTATTATGGAGAAAGATAAGCGTAAGGAATAATCTCAGCGCCGGACGGGTACAGAGTGTGGCAGTACGATTGATCGCTGAAAGAGAAAGGGAGATAAACGCATTCACTCCTGCAAGCACATTTAAGATCGAAGCTTTATTTACTGCCAAAGATGTTTCAAATAAACCGGTTACATTTTCAGCCGAAGGCAAAAAACAAAATTCAGCTGAAGATGCTGAAACTTTTCTCAACAGTTGTATCGGCGCCGATTACAAAGTGACCGATATACAGGTAAAACCGGGAAAGCGAAGCCCCGCCCCACCCTTCACCACATCAACACTGCAACAGGAAGCCTCGAGGAAACTGGGTTATGGTGTTTCAAGAACTATGCTGATTGCACAAAAACTTTACGAGAACGGTTACATTACTTATATGCGTACCGACAGTGTGAACCTGAGCAATACAGCATTGGGTGACATTACTAACACGGTGAAGCGCATGTATGGTGGTGAATATCACCAGTTCCGCAAGTATAAAACCAAAAATGAAAGTGCTCAGGAAGCACATGAAGCAATCAGACCAACTTATATGAGCAATCCCACTGTGCCCGAAGCCGAGTGGGCAAAGTTGTATGAGCTGATCTGGAAAAGAACCATGGCCTGCCAGATGGCCGATGCAGAACTGGAGAAAACAACTGCTAAGATTGAAATTTCAACCAACAGAGAAGAACTCACCGCATCCGGTGAGGTTTTAAAGTTTGATGGATTCCTTAAAGTATATCGTGAAGATAAAGATGAGGATGAACTGGAGGAAGAAGCAAATGAGGGAATGTTGCCTCCCCTTTCAGCCGGACAGAATTTGCCTTTAAAAGAAATGAAGGCCACAGAAAGATTCAGCCGACCACCTTCAAGATATACTGAAGCATCGTTGGTAAAAAAACTGGAAGAACTGGGTATTGGCCGCCCCTCCACTTATGCTCCTACTATCTCCACTATTTTAAAAAGAGGATATGTAGAAAAACGGGATAAAGAAGGAGTGCAGCGATTCTACACTGTTTATTCATTGATAAATGATTCAGTGAATAAAAAACTGGACAGCGAAATTACCGGCGCAGAAAAATCAAAGCTGTTTCCATCTGACCTGGGATTGGTCGTTACTGACTTTCTCAATAAATATTTTGACGACATCATGGATTATGGTTTCACTGCCCGCATTGAGGAAGAATTTGATGAAGTGGCTGAGGGTAAGATGAAGTGGAATGCTATGATCAAGGATTTCTACAATCCCTTTAAAAAGGATGTAGAGAAAACAATTGAAATAGCCGAAAGGGCAACCGGTGAAAGAGAATTAGGTATAGATCCCGAAAGCGGCAAACCGGTGGTAGCAAGAATGGGCCGTTATGGCGCCATGATACAGATCGGTGAATCAAACGAAGAAGAAAAACCCCGCTTTGCAAAAATCCCGACAGGGCAAAGTATTGAGACCATCACTTTTGAAGAAGCGATGAATCTTTTTGGCGCACAGGGAACGATGGGGCAATATGAAGGAAAAGATGTTTCGGTGAATGTAGGCCGCTTCGGGCCCTATGTGAAATGGGGTGAAGATTTTATTTCATTACCGGGAGGAACCGACCTGGGAACTGTTACCCTGGAAAAAGCCATTCAAACCATAAAGGCAAAACAAATTGCTGATGCACCTGTTGGAACTTATGATGGCAAACCGATAACAAAGGGAACGGGACGTTTTGGTCCTTACATTAAATGGGATGGAATGTTCATCAATGTACCAAGGCGTTACAATTTTGCGAATCTCTCACAGGTGGAGATGAATGAACTGATAGAAGCCAAGGTGAAGAAAGAAGCCAACCGTTATATTCAAAGATGGCCTGATGAAAAAATTACTGTGGAAAATGCCAGATGGGGGCCCATCATAAAATTTGGAAAGAAAATAATCCGGCTACCCAAAAAAGCTGATGATTCAAAATACAGTGCTGAAGAAGCTGCTGTATTTACATTAGAGCAGGTAAAACAGTTTATTGAAGCAGAGGTACCGGGGGCATTTGCTAAGAAGGGAAAAAAGATCACAGCTAAAAAAACCAGTTCAAAGAAACCTGCTGCAAAGAAGAAAGTTTCAAAGAAAAAATAATTCTTCATGAAATGTTCCTGCTGGGGGAAGATTACTCCTTCTATAAAGAAGAAATATTTAGTACCTTGTACTAAAATAAGCCCATGTTAACCAAAGCAGAAGTTATTAAATCTTTACAAGCATTGCCTAGTCAATTTCAGGCTGAAGAAGCTATAGAAAGGATTGTTCTATTGGAAAAGATCAGGATTGGGCTTAAACAATCCAACGAAAATAAAGTGTTAACTAAGGGGCAAGTAAAAAATCGCCTGAAAAAATGGCTGAAATAAAGTTTACTGTCCAGGCAATTGATGATCTGGCCGATATTGCTGCCTATATAAGTAAAGAATCAGTCTACTACGCAGGTTTGCAGATCGAAAAATTGATAGGAAGAACTGATATACTTACAGATTTTCCAAAAATAGGTCGTGTAGTCCCCGAATTAAATGTAAAATCAATCAGAGAAATAATCGAAGGTAACTATCGAATAGTTTACAGAATAGTGAACAAAGAGTTGATACATATCCTTACTTTCCATCACTCAAAAAGGAGATTTAGGCGTTCTGCTGTAAGGAGAATAATTAAAAAGAGCAAGTAAAATATGAAACGTTCCTACTGGGAAAAAATGGCTCCTTCCTACAACGATGAGATATTCGATGTGCTGCACAATGACAAGAAAGCACTGATCCGTTCAGCGATTGAAAAATATGCGTCAAAAAACAAAACAGTTATAGATATTGGCTGTGCAATCGGCAAATGGCTGCCGGTACTCTCCCCTGCTTTTAAAAAAGTATATGCAGTTGATATTTCGGCCAAAAACCTGGAAATAGCCCAACAACTGTACCCTCAATACAAAAATGTGGAATATATCCGGGCGGATATGAGTGGAAAGAAAACCAAAACTCCGATGTGTGACTTCGGTATTTGCATCAATGCGATTCTTACTGCCGATCTCAAAGACAGAAATATTTTCTTTCAATCACTTACTGCCTGTGTGAAAAAAGGTGGGAGAATAGTTATTACCATTCCTTCATTGGAATCATACCTGCTTACAAATATTGTTCAGCAGCAATGGAAGATTGACAGAACTCTTTTTTCAAAAACAATCAACGCAAAGGAAGCATTGAAGAAATGGAATAATATCCGGCAGGGAAATGCAGATATTGACAGCGTTCCTCATAAACACTATCTGAAAGAAGAGCTGCAATTGCTTTTAGCAAATGTTGGTTTTGCAGCAGAAGATTTTCAAAAGATTGAATATACCTGGGATACTGAATTCTTAAAGCCACCCAAATGGCTGAAAGATCCAAAGCCCTGGGATTGGATGGTGGTTGCGAAAAAGAAATAGCCACTTAATCACAGAAACATTGAATTCTTTTTTCTGTGATTCAGTGTTTCTGTGGCATAAAATTTTGGCATCTTCAGCAAAAACTTCTGTTCTCCACTACTGTGGAAAAGTTTAACTATTTTATCTCGGCTTCTGTATTGATCTTGTGGACGAATCGCTACCATGGAAACAACAAAGGAATTAACGGCCCTGTTTACTCTTATTGACGACCCGGATGAAGAGGTCTTTGGCGCTGTATCCAATAAAATCGTTGACTACGGAAAAAACATCATTCCCAACCTTGAACACCTCTGGGAAACCACCCCTGATGAAGAAACACAAACCCGGATAGAATTACTGATCCACCGTCTGCATTTCACGGATCTGACTGAAGACCTGCGGCAATGGAGTATTTCGGGTCATCATGATCTGATGCTGGGCGCCATGCTTGTGGGCAAATTTCAGTATCCTGATCTTTCCAGCGCATCAATGATGCAGGAGATAGAAAAAGTGCGCCGCAATATCTGGCTTGAGTTGAATAATTACCTTACTCCCCTTGAACAAATCAATATCGTCACCAGCATTTTATACAGTTATTATGGTCTCAAGGGAGGTGAAACAAATTATAAAGAGCCAAACGAATTTCTGTTGCATAAAACCCTTGAAGCAAAAAGGGGGAACCAGATAAGTAACGGCATTCTTTACCTGGCGCTGTGTGAACTACTGGATATACCTGTAAGAGCTATTCATATACCCAAGCAATTTATTATAGCATATTTCAAACCGGGTTATTCAGATGAATCTTTACCCAACCCCGTTCATAAGATTGAATTTTTTATTGATCCCACCAGCGGGCAGGTATTTACACAGCATGATGTGGAGAATTATTTTAAAAGAATTTCTGTTCCGCCTGTGGGCTCTTACTTCAAGCCCCGGAAAAATAAACAGGTGATTCAGCAACTGCTGGAAGAATTCAGCAAATGTTTCTCAGATGAAAAAGATATTTTCAAGAGAAACGAATTGATAGCGTTGGCAAAATTGCTGGATCAATAAATGCAGTTTAGGCCAAACACTTTCAAGAATATTTGCACAGATCCGGAAAGAAAGAACCAATCCCTGCCCTATCTCAGGGCTTCTTTCAGAAGAATTACATCCCGGCTGGAAATAGAATTATTATAGTAACTTTCTTCTGACTCAGGAAAACCCGGATGGATAAATTGCATAGAACTTTTAACTTTTCCCCGAAGTGAAGAATGAAATTCGGTACAGCCTGTTTTTTCTGCCAGCATTTTAATATTTTCTTTTCTTACACCGCTGCCGGGCATGATGATGATACGGTCATCAGCTTTTCTATTTAATTCAGCAATCAACTCAACTCCATCAGTCACCGATGGCCGCTGGCCGGATGTCAGAATTCTTTCACATCCAATTTCTATTAATTGCTCCAATGCTTCGAAAGGTTCTCTGCATCTGTCAAATGCCCTGTGAAAAGTGACACCCATCGGATAAGCAACTTCAATAAGTTGTGCTGCTCTCACAATATCGATCGTTCCGTCCATATTCAGCAAGCCAATTACCACACCATCGCAACCAAGCTGTTTGCAAAGCTTCACATCATTCATCATTATTGCAAACTCATCTTTGCTGTATAAAAAATCGCCACCCCTCGGCCGGATGATCGGGTACAACAACACATTAAAGGCCTCCCGGCATTGTTTGATGGTTCCATAAGAAGGAGTAGTTCCGCCTTCGGCAAGATTGGCGCAGAGTTCAATGCGATCAGCGCCACCTTCCACTGCAGATTTAGTTGTTGAGAAATCGGAAGTAGCAATTTCAATGATGTAGCCTGAATCAGTCATTAAACAAACTCTTTGATTTTATCATTCTTTCATCAGTTCCGCTTTTCAAAGCATACTCAAACCCCCGATGCAGCGCAAATGCACCATGCTGCCCTTTGTTGTTGATAGCAAGAAATGCAACCTGAATTTCTTTTGCCTTAGCACCTTTTATTTTAGCTATACGTTGAATGATTTTTTTACAGGCTGCTTCCGGGGATAGACCCTGCCGCATCAACTCAACCACAGAATGTGAACCCGCAACACGGATCACATCTTCACCTTGCCCTGTGGCAGTACAAGCTCCCACTTCATTGTCCACAAACAATCCTGCACCGATGATAGGTGAGTCACCCACTCTGCCCCTCATTTTAAATCCTGCGCCACTGGTAGTGCAACTGCCGCTTAAGTTTCCGTTCGAATCCATTGCTACCATGCCAATCGTGTCATGATTCCATTCGCCATTTACTTTTGAAGGGGCAAAAGGGCCATGTTCGCCTTTCTCCACATTAATAGCCGGTGGTTTATATTCAGATTTCCTGAGCCAGTTTTCATAATTCTTTTGTGCATCAGTTGAAAGTTTTTGTTCTTCCAAAGGAAACCCTTCTGAAACGGCAAACTGTTGCGCCCCACTGCCCACCAGCATCACATGCGGTGTCTTTTCCATTACTCTTCTTGCAACCGAAATGGGATGTTTTATCCTTTCTAAAAAAGCTACACTGCCGCAATTAAAGTTTTCATCCATGATGCATGCATCGAGTGTCACATATCCATCCCGGTCGGGACTAGCGCCAAGCCCCACACAACAACTTTGCTCCGACTCAGTCTGCATCACTCCTTTTTCTACAGCATCTAATGCCTTTCCGCCTTTACCCAACACGTCCCAGGCGGCTTTGTTGGCATTTAGCCCAACATTCCATGTTGAAATAACAATGGGTTTGCCCTTAACAGCCATTGTGGATCCATTTCCTGAAGCAACTTTACTTAAAGCAATTGCTGCCGTACTTAAAGCAGAAGTTTCAATAAATTTTCTCCGATTGATCATCTCTTTTTTTATTGTAATCGAAATTAAAGTTTTCAAAACAAAAACATTGTAGAATTAGTTTGACCTATTTTAGCCGAAAATATGAAAACAATACTTCACAAAGCTGATACGAGAGGCCATGCAGACCATGGTTGGTTGAATGCATGGCACAGTTTCAGTTTTGCCGGATACTACGATCCTTCGAGAGTTCATTTTGGTGCACTAAGAGTTTTAAATGATGATACCATTGCTGCGGGAATGGGTTTTGGTACGCATCCGCATGATAATATGGAGATCATTACTATTCCATTGTCCGGTCAGCTGGAACACAGGGATAGCATGGGCAATACTGGTATCATCAGCAAAGGTGAAGTACAGGTGATGAGTGCAGGCACCGGCATACAGCATTCTGAGAAAAATAAAAATTCAAAGGAGCTTTTGAAGCTTTTGCAGATATGGGTGTTTCCCGATACAAAAAATGTTAAGCCTCGTTACGACCAGAAAGCATTTGACCTGAATGCGGCAAAAAACAATTTGGTAAATATTATTTCACCAATGAGCATCGCAGAAGGGCTGAACATTTACCAGGATGCATGGTTCCATCTTGGGCAATTAGACAAAGGAACAGCTATCAGTTATGAACTGAAAAATAAAGAACACGGCGTTTATGTTTTTTTAATTGAAGGTGAAGTAACCATAAACCGAGAAAAGCTGAATAAAAGAGACGGCTTGGGGGTTACTGAAACCGATAAACTGGAAATAACTGCTGAGGATGATGCAGAGATATTATTAATGGAAATTCCGGTATAGATATGCCACTGAGGCGCTGAAACACTGAATAGAATCTCTGTGATTCTGTGTTTCAGTGGCAATTTCTTCAAAATGTATTTTTCTTCTCAATAAACGCAACCAGGTTCTTTCTCGCATTGTTCTGAATCTTCCTCTTCATCCACCCCATCCAGCCAAATAGTTGTCCTTTCCATCCCAGCGCCTGCGATGCCCATTTGCTGAGTTTGAATGCATCGCTGTGTTCAACGATCTTTCCGTCTTTTAGTTTCATAAATGCCTTGATGTGATTGACCACTTTTCTTCCTGTCCTGGAAAAAGTATAAGAAGCCGTCCAGTTACAGGTAGCATATTCTTCATCCAGTAACTGAATATTGGAAAAGGTCAACGAGAAATCTTTGGCATTTTTGCACAGCATCTCCCACATACATTTTACCTCATCACCCCGCAACAAACCAAAAGCCGGGTCACTGAAAACAATATTATCGCTGTAACAACTATTCATGGCTGCATAATCCCTTTTTTGAAAGGCAGTATAGAAATTGGCAATTACTTCAGCATTCGTTTGCATAAAAGAGTTTGAAGTGAAACCAGAATCAGTAAATTTAGCCATTCAAAACAATTTGCATGAAAAAAATAACTGCATTATTTGCCTATGTGCTGTTTTTATTGACTGCGACAGCACAGACCGATCAGGATTCGCTATGGATACGGGATAACTATACCAAGATGGAAATAAACATACCCATGCGGGATGGCATCAAACTTTTTACTGCCGTTTATCTTCCAAATGATAAAAGCGAAAAGCACCCGATACTGATGAACAGGACGCCTTATTCCTGTTTCCCTTATGGAAAAAATTTTTCATCAAGGCTCTGGGGCAGCCACTGGAAATATTATTGCCGGGAGAATTATATTATTGTCATCCAGGATGTGCGGGGCAGATGGATGAGTGAAGGTGAATTTGTGGATATCCGCCCTTTTAATAAAAGTAAAACCGGTACTGAAATAGATGAAGCCAGCGATACCTATGATGCTATTGACTGGCTTATAAAAAACATTCCCAACAACAATGGCAATGTCGGTGCATTCGGCATTTCCTATCCCGGCTTTTATGCCACCATGTGTGCAGCAAGCGGACATCCTGCATTAAAAGCTGTAAGTCCCCAGGCGCCGGTTACAGAATGGTTTTTAGGTGACGATTTCCATCATAACGGCGCTTTTTTTCAAATGGATGGTTTTGCATTTTATTCCGGCTTTGGCAAACCAAGGCCAAAACCAACCACTATCGGTTCAAGAGGATTTGAATTTCCGGTAAAAGATAACTATCAATTCTATTTGCAGAACCCACCCTCAAAATTGATGGAACTGATGAAAGACAGTGTTGCATTCTGGAAAGACCTGTATGCACATCCCAACTATGATGATTGGTGGAAGGCAAGAGATGCCCGCAGGGCAATGTATAATATTAAACCGGCAATGCTTACCGTCGGAGGTTTATTTGATGCAGAGGATTGTTACGGAGCATGGAACCTGTACAAAGCGATTGAAAAACAAAATCCCGGAATAAAAAACAATTTGGTCATGGGGCCGTGGAGCCATGGTCAGTGGAGCAGCCGGGATGGCAGCAGCATGGGTAATATAAAGTTCGGAAGCAATACAGCCTTCTGGTACCAGAACAATATTGAGATCCCTTTCTTCAATTATTACCTGAAAGGAAAAGGTGATGTTTCAAACATCAGCGAAGCAAATATATTCATCAGCGGCGCCAATGAATGGAAAAAATTTGAACAATGGCCGCCGAAAGAAACACAACCAAGAGATATATACCTTGCTCCCGATAGAGCTCTTTCATGGAATCTGCCTGCTTATGTTAAGGCAGGAAGCTATACAGAATATATCAGTGACCCGATGCATCCGGTTCCTTACACAGAAGATGTGCATGAACGCCGTACTGCAGCTTATATGAACGATGACCAGCGATTTGCTTCAAGAAGACCGGACGTATTAACATTTGAAACATTTCCATTAGAAGAAGATTTGACATTGGCAGGCGTTGTTACAGCGAATCTTAAAGTCAGCATCAGCGGAACAGATGCAGACTTTGTGGTGAAAGTAATTGATGTATTTCCGGAAGATTTTAAATACCCCGGCGAAGTATCTGCACAAGGCCGTGGTGGTGGAGGTTCTTATCTCATGGCTGGTTACCAAATGCTGGTGCGGGGAGAAATTATGCGGGGAAAGTTCAGGAACAGTTTTGAATATCCTGAACCTTTCAGGCCCAATAAAATTGAAACAGTGAAATTTGATCTGCCGGATATTGCACATACTTTTAAAAAAGGACATAAGCTGATGATACAAATACAAAGCAGTTGGTTCCCTTTAGCAGACCGCAACCCGCAGCAGTTCATGAATATTTATGAAGCAAAAGAAGCCGACTATAAAAAAGTTACTATCCGGATTTATCATGACGGGACAAATGCATCATCTATTACTTTGCCAATAATGAGATAAAAAATATTTTATGAAATTATTTTCTTGCTTATTAGCCATGATGTCGGTGACAATCATCAATGCACAGACAATAAATATCATCCCTCAGCCGAAATTAGTAAAGCAATCAGCAGTTACCGGTAATTTTAATATAACGTCTGCAACACAAATTGTTCTTGAAGGAAGTGGTCTGGAAAATTCTGTCAATTTTCTAAATTCTCATCTTCAGAAATATTACAGGTTAAAATTGAAAACGGTAAATACATCAGCCAGTAAAAATGTTATCCGGCTCAATTATGAAAGACTGGACAATCCTTTGCCAGGTGCATATAACATGACCGTTGATGAAAACGGGGTTTACATTACAGGTGATAATGAAACAGGAGTCTTCTACGGTATTCAATCATTGATCCAGCTTCTTCCAACGTACGGAAAATTAACCATACCCTATGCTTCCATCGAAGATGCTCCCCGCTTCGGTTACCGCGGTATGCACCTCGATTGCGGCCGACATTTCTGGCCGATTGATTATATAAAAAAATATCTCGATTACCTGGCGCTGCATAAAATCAACATATTTCACTGGCACCTCACAGAAGACCAGGGCTGGCGGGTTGAAATAAAGAAATATCCTGAATTAACAAAAGTTGGCGCATGGAGAAACGGTACTATCATTGGTCGCTACCCCGGAACCGGGAATGACAATATTCGCTACGGGGGTTATTACACACAGGAAGAAATAAAACAGGTAGTGCAGTATGCGAAAGAACGCTACGTTGAAGTGATACCTGAAATTGAAATGCCCGGTCATTCATCTGCAGCAATTGCATCCTATCCCTGGTTGAGTTGCTTCTCTCAAAAGTCAACTCCTGTTCCTGCAAACATGATCTCAAAGAAAAGTGTGGAGGAACAAAAGAATGGCCGCATCAAACTGGTGCAGGAAACATGGGGAGTGTTTGATGATGTGTTTTGCGCCGGCAGTGATTCCAGTTTTCTATTTCTGCAAAATGTGATTGATGAGGTAATTGGTTTATTTCCTTCCAGATATTTTCATATCGGCGGAGATGAATGTCCCAAAACGCATTGGAAGATATGTCCCAAATGCCAGCAACGGATGAAAGTGAATAACCTGAAAGATGAACATGAACTGCAAAGCTGGTTTGTACAGAGAATTGAAAAATACCTGAACAGCAAGGGCAAAATCCTGATCGGATGGGATGAGATACTGGAAGGCGGCCTTGCTCCCAATGCCGTTGTGATGAGCTGGCGGGGTGAGCAGGGAGGTATTGACGCAGCAAAGCAAAACCATGATGTGATAATGACACCGGGCAATCCTGTTTACTTCGACCATACACAAAGCGAAAATGAAGACAGTGTAACCATTGGTGGATTCAATCCCATAGAAAAAGTTTATGCGTATGAGCCGGTACCCAAAGAACTGAATGCAGAACAAGCCACACATGTACTCGGCGCACAGGCCAACATATGGACAGAATATATGGGCAATACAAGAAAAGTTGAATACATGCTATTCCCAAGACTGAGTGCCTTAAGCGAAGTGCTTTGGAGCCCGAAAGAAAACCGTAGCTGGGATGATTTTCAGAAAAGACTACTGAAACAGTTTAATAGATATGATTTGTGGAAGGTGAATTACAGCAAGGCTTATTTTGATTTGAAAGCGACCGTAATACCAACAGAAAATAATTCAGGGGTCTTATATAAGTTAGAAAGTAAATTAGGAAATGATAGCATTCTATTTGCACCTGGAGGCGGAAATCCTAAACCACAATTTTATAAAACTCCCATTTTAGTTACACAATCCAGAATTATTAATGCATTTCAAAGGGTCTCTGGGGGAATTTCAAATATCATTTATCAAAAATTTTCCTTCAACAAAGCCACTGGCAAAAAAATAACCCTCACCAATCCTGCATCTGACAAATATCCGGGTGATGGTGCATTCACTTTAGTAAACGGAGTTATCAACGAAAAAGGATTTGCAAGGTCAAGGGAGTTTTTAGGATTCAACGGAACAGATTGTGAAGCCATTATTGATTTGGGAGAAATACAACCCATCAGCTTTATAGTAATTAATTGCCTCAACAGAACATCAAGCTGGATATGGCGGCCACTCACAGCTGAAGTACTTGGTTCCTCCGACGGGCAAACATGGTATTCATTAAAACTTACGGATGATTTTGAAGAAAGAGATAAGAATACAGGAAAAGGAGTAATGACCATGTCATTCAAACAAACCTATACCCAATATGTAAAAGTGATAGTGAAAAATTGGGGAGAAATTCCTGACGGCTATCCCGGCGCCGGACATAAGCCCTGGTTGTTTGTGGATGAGATAGAAGTCAATTGATGGGAACACGGATTTTTATCTTAAGAAATTACTGCTAAGAGTAAAAAAATCAGTGATAATCCGTCCAATCAGTGTCATCCGTGTTTCTATCACTCCGCATAAACCGGCAAATTCCTTCAATTCTATTTTTTATCTTTACAACTCAATCACAATTTAATGGCGAAACAAACTGCCCCGATTGACCTCTCTGACAGTTTTGAAAAAATACCGGTAAAAATCTTTGCTTCACTTGATGATGGTTCCGCTTTTGTTGCCCGGCAGATCGCTTCTCTGATACGGGAAAAACAAAAAGCAAGGCAAAAATGTGTTTTAGGTCTCGCCACCGGCTCTACCCCAAAATCATTATACGCTGAGTTGGTAAGAATGCACCGGGAAGAAAAGCTCAGCTTTAAAAATGTTATCACTTTCAACCTTGATGAGTATTACCCGATTGATAACAATGCACTGCAGAGTTATAATCGTTTCATGCGGATCAATCTGTTTGACCATATTGACATCAATCCAAAAAACATTCATATCCCCGACGGCGAAACGGCAAAAGAGAACATTAAGGAATATTGTCGCAAATATGAAAAGATGATTAAAGATGCAGGAGGAATTGATCTGCAAATTCTCGGTATAGGCAACAATGGTCATATCGGATTTAACGAACCGGGATCTGGTATTTATTCCAAAACAAGATTGATCACTCTCGATAATTCAACGAGGATTGCTAACTCCTACGAATTTGCCAATATATCACAGGTACCAAGACTTGCCATCACGATGGGCATCAGCAGCATCATGCAGACAAAAAAGATCGTCCTGATGGCATGGGGAAGCAGTAAAGCTCTTGTTATAAAAAAATCGGTTGAAGATGATGATACAGAACAGGTGCCAGCATCCTTGCTGCAAAATCATGATGATGTAACATTTGTAGTGGATGAAACAGCTGCATCTGAACTCACCCGGAATAAATCACCCTGGCTTACAGGCGACTGTGAGTGGACCCCAAAAATGGTGAAGAAGGCTGTGGTGAATATGGCACTGAAGCTGAAGAAGCCTGTGTTGAGCCTCACAAATTCCGATTACAATGAATATGGATTAAGCGACCTGCTGGTAGAAAAAGGCGATGCTTATGAAATAAACCTGCAGGTTTATTATATGCTCCGTGATTCCATTACCGGATGGCCCGGAGGTAAACCACAGGCAGAACTGCCTACTCATCCCGAACGTTCTTCACCTTATCCAAAAAAAGTTGTCATCTTCTCCCCTCACCCGGATGATGATATAATTTCCATGGGTGGAACATTTCAGCGATTACACGACCAGGGACACGATGTGCAGGTGGCTTATCAAACCAGCGGCAACATCGCTGTTACGGATGAATTTGTAACAAGGTTTCTTGATTTCGCTGTTGGCTTTGAACAAATAGCCGGTATCGACACAAAAAAGACCGGACAGATACTTGAAAATGCAAGAAGATTTCTTGCCCGTAAAAAATCAAACCAGGTGGATACACCTCCTATCCGTTCAATAAAAGGATTAATACGCCAGGGCGAGGCAAAAGCCACCTGCCGCTATGTTGGCATTAAAGAAGAAAATGTTCACTTTCTCAATCTACCCTTTTATGAAACAGGTACGATTGAAAAAAAACCGATGAGTGAAAAAGATATAAGGCTGACCATGGAACTGCTAAAAAAAGTAAAACCGCATCAGGTATATTGTGCCGGTGATTTTGCCGACCCGCATGGCACCCATATTGTTTGTTTCAATGTGGTTGTGGAATCTCTGAAACGGATAAAAAAAGAAGCACTGGGTTCTCCTCATTATGAATGGATTAATGACTGCTGGCTCTGGTTGTACAGGGGAGCATGGCAGGAATGGAACATTGAAGAAATAGAAATGGCCATACCCATGAGTCCTGACCAGGTATTGAAAAAACGATTTGGAATTTTTATTCACCAGTCACAAAAAGACATGGTTCCCTTCCAGGGCAGCGATTCTAGAGAATTCTGGCAAAGAGCTGAGGAAAGGAATGCTCATACTGCCAATATCTATGCTGACCTGGGTCTTACTCATTATGCGGCAATGGAGGCATTTGTGAGATATCACTATTAACAAGCCTGATTTCTGAATTCTCCTTATTTTTATATCCACAAAAAAAATCAACTATGGCATTTTTTAAATCAAGTAACCCGACATTACAGGAAAAGTCGTTCCAGGGAACAGTACTGGAAGGCATCAGCACCGGTCAGGAAATGACGGTAAAAGGAACCATGAATAAATTTGGTTTCTTAATGTTGATGGTAATCGGAGGTACATTATTCTCCTGGGATCAATTCAATAAAGGCAGCAACCCTATGACATTAATGATGGTTGGCGTTTGGGGTGGCCTCGCATTGGCGATTGTTATGGCATTCAAAAAACAATGGTCGCCTTACCTGTCTCCTGCATATGCAATACTGGAAGGTCTTTTTGTAGGATCTATTTCTGCTTATTATGATTATGTATATCCGGGTCTTCCGTTGCAAGCCGTGGCGCTTACACTACTGGTGACTTTAATTATGTTTTTGGTTTATCGCTATCGCATCATTAAAGTAACCAATAAGCTCAGAACAGTGGTTGTAGTAGCTACGATGGCCATTGGTATTTTTTATCTGCTTCAATGGATTACATATTCTTTTGGAGGTTCAGCTATCGGGTATTCACTCACTAATTCTACTTCGCCTATCAGCATTGGTTTTTCCATACTGGTCACCGGTCTTGCTGCATTTAACCTGCTACTGAATTTTGATACCGTTGAAAAAGGAGTTGAAATGAGGGCCGCCAAATACATGGAATGGTATTGTGCTTTTGGTTTATTGGTAACTATTGTATGGCTGTATCTGGAAATACTTCGCTTGCTCTCTAAGTTTCAGCGGAATTAATTGTAAAAATATTTCATGAAAACTCCGGATAACGTCCGGAGTTTTTTATGCGTTCTACTTCAAAGTGGGTTGCTGATTTTGACCTATATTTGCAGCCTTCTGGACATAATGAAAAATGGCCCCGTAGCTCAACTGAATAGAGCATCTGACTACGGATCAGAAGGTTTCAGGTTTGAATCCTGACGGGGTCACTAAAAGGTCAGCAGTTAGCTGGCCTTCCTTGTTTACTGGTTTCGCCAGCCAGGCACATATTTATCCAGCAGATCCTGAAACCCTTTCAGGTTTTTCAGGCTGCTTAAATCGGGATCAGTAAGTAATGCTTCTGTGTTTTTATATCCTCTTTGATAAGCCTGGTTAAGATAAAGTATGGCTTGGTCAGATTGATTGCTCATGGCATAGCTGCAAGCCAGCTCAAAATATACTTTTCCTTTCCCGGGATCTTTGCGAATTGCCTTTTGAATATAGACGATGGCCGAATCATATTTCAAAGCAGCATGATAAGCGAGACCCAGCCCATGTAATGCAGAATAGGAATTGGAATCCAGTTGCACCGCTTTCTTCAGGTAAACAATGGCCGAATCAGTCATTTCAAGAGATAAGAATGCATTACCGGTACGGGCATAAGGCGCTGCATAATCCGGCTTCACCCTCATTACCTGTTTGTAATAGGCAATGGCTGAATCATACACTTTGATATCTGTAAAGAAATTGCCGATATTCTGGAATGCTTCCGCTTCAGGTACATCGGGGCGAAGAATGATCTTCTTGTAATAATAAGCGGCTGAATCAAGTTTTTTCAGCTGCTTAAATACTCCGGAAAGATTCTGGGCAAATACAGGATTATTCGGCATCATCCGCATGGCTCTTTGCATATATGTTTTTGCAGAATCGTATTGCTTCATTCCCTGAAGTACCAATCCCATATTATTAAACCATTGGGGATTGTTTGGCTCTTTCGTAATGGCCCGCCGCATATATATCCGTGCCGAGTCAAATCTTTTCTGTTCAAAGAATGTCATCCCCATATCGTTCATAAATGACGGGCTGTTGGGATCAAACAGAGATGTACCTTTTATAAAATTAGTGATTGAATCAAGCTGATTTAATTCTCTGAAAATAAGCATCAGGTTTTTGGAGGCGGGTTTGTAATCCGGTTTTACAAATAATGCTTTTCGGAAATATTGTTTAGCCGAATCATAATTCTTGTCCTGCCCATACACCACTCCAAGGCTGTTGAGAATGGAGGGATTTCCTGGTTCAAGTCTCACTGCCTGCTGGAAATAGAAATAAGTGGAATCGGGAATTTTCATTTCTTTAAACACCATTCCAATATTGATCAGGGCAAAAGCAGAATATGGATTGGCCACCAGTGCTCTCCGGTAATAATAATTAGCAGAATCCAACTGCTTTAACGCAAAACTTGAACGACCAAGATTGTTATAGGCTTCTTCATAATTGGGATCAAGCTGTGCAGCCATGCGGTAATAAACTTTTGCTGAGTCATAAGCTTTCAGATCCCTGTAAAAATTGCCGATATAGTTATTTACAATTGATTTGTCCTGGTAATTGGCAAATGCTTTTGAATAGTATATTCTTGCCGAATCATATTCTTCCATTTCAAAAAAGGTCTTGCTGATACCATTGTAGGCGTTGATAAATTTCGGGTCGGCGTCAATGGCCCTTTTGAAATAGACTATCGATCTTTCATAATCTTTCCTGTCGTGATAGAGCCAGCCAAGATTATTACTTGCATACACATTACGGGCATTTATCTTCAGTGCTTTTTCATAATAAACAATGGCAGAATCACCTTTCCCAAGCGAGTAGTAGTAATGACCGAGGTCAACCCAGGCATCGGCATTTTCAGGATCCAGTTCAACAGACTTACCATAATATTTTATAGCTGAGTCGGGTCTGTTGAGTGTCTTGTAACAAAATGCCAGTGTAACATACGGGTATCGCCATTTTGGAGCAGCTACTATCGCCTTACCTGCATAAAAAATTGCGCTGTCATACCGGTTATTATCGAGGTGCAGGTTTGAAAGTGTATTCAGGATATAAGCAGCATTCTTATCTGCTGCATAAGCAGTATAGGCATATTCAAATGCTTTATTGATGTCAACAGTTCTTCTGTTTCTTCCAAAATATCCTCTTGCCTTAAAAAAATACATCCGTCCCATCAGGGATTTGGCAAAGTCAGGATCATCTTCTTTAATAATGTTGATTGCCTTTTCAAGCATATTTCCCACTTCATAAAATTCCTGCTGGGCCACTTTTTCCATTCTGTCGAGGCTGCTGGTTACTTCATCCATCTTTTCATCTTCATCAATCTGAGCCCTCAGTTTCTGAACTGATGATGCGTCTTTGCAATCGAGGTACAGGTTAATTTTACTCTGGGCAAAATTGATGAACTCTACTGCCAGTGTTGACTGTGCATCTATGGTATACGAATTGCCAGGAAAATTGCGGGCCATAATATCATAATAATATTCAGCAGATTCCCTGCCAATAAGACGGCTATCTTTTACCGCCTGGTTAAAATAATTATAGGCTTCGATCAGCAAGGTATCAGCAGTAAATCCAAGTCCCCTTCCGCGGGGTGAAACGGCAGCCGTGCCTGCATTCTTAGATTGCAGTTGTTTTAATTCAATCCACTTTTTTAAATACACGGTATCAACAATACTCACAATCTTGCTGCTGTTATCATTGCAGCAGAAAAAAGGGTCCTGCTTTCTTTTGAATCGTTGCTGTGCAATAGCAGGTACATTTTTATCTACATATTTCTGTATCTCGTCGAGGGTAATTTTATTATCTGCTGAACCTTCTTTATCCGCTTCCCCCGTCAATCCATCAACTAAGTAGTAAGTAAATAAGCCATGCCCTGCTCCGATAGTGGCATCTTCGAGTGATTCCTGTCCTGCCCCGGTAGCCAGCATAATGATCTCGCCTGCTCTTTTTTCTGAAATGGCAGAGTTCAGAAAATTCTGTCCTTCCGAACCACCCGGTAATTCACTGGTGCGGCAGGCATCCATTATAAAATAGACCTCCACTCCTTTTGCTGTTTCAGATGCTATTTTTTTCTTCAAATTGAATAGCTGTATGGCGCCACCCACCAGGTAATTATTTTTATCGCCGGCCGGATTACAGTCATAAGCCAGGTAAAAAAACTGGTCTTCATCAATAGCATCACCGTGCCCTGCCAGGTAGATAAAAAGCCGGTCCCCCTGCTGAAGTTTTTTGACTTTCAACCATTGAAATCCTTTTGAATAAAAATTGGCAAGAGTGGCCTGTTCATTCAGGAGGCAGTATATATTATCATCAGGCAATTTGCCTCCGCCGGGTGACTTCAGGAAATCCCTGAACATTTCAGCATCCTTGTCAGCGTAAGTCAATGGTCTTACAAATTTGTAATTGGAAATGCCCATGATCATAGCAAAGGTCTGGGGCCCTGCGATGGTTGAATCCCTTGGTTTAGGCGGCGCCTGTCCATAAATGGATTGACCAGTGACCGCAAATAAAACGCAGCCAAGAATTATGGAAAGGTTTTTTGGCATAATTTCGACCGACTAATTTACGGATTTACAGGGGAATGTCAGCTACTACTTACAGGTAAAAATCAGCATTGGCTAAAGCCATGTTGCGTTAAAGAGCTGAATGGTTGCAGCCCAACAGATGTTTATCAAATCATTAAAAAGTTTATGAGCCATAACCACGAAAGCGAACAAGCACCTCAAAAAAGAAAAGGCTTCAAACACCATGCAAAAAAAGTGCATGGGCGGGTTACCAAATACCTTACAGAAAGGGATACAATTCTGGCAACTATCTGGGTGTTTGTATTCATAATAGCATTAGGCTCCATTCCACTGAACCTCGGGATCATGAATCCGGTAAAGCTGGGTTTGAAAGACTTTGATTTCAATGATATTACTTATTCCAAACTGGGGAAGGGAGAAAGAACACCGGTTGACAGCAATATTGTTATAGTCAATATCGGATATGCCAACCGGGAAGAGCTGGCTATGATGATTGATGCAGTTGGTGCCATGAACCCAAAAGTAATGGCCCTTGATGCACTTTTTTATGGTCCGAGGGATCCGCACCAGGACTCTTTATTAAGCGAAACATTCAGAAAATATAAAAACCTGATTGTAGCAAGAAGACTCGAGTTGCATGGTAAGGAAGGTGATACAGTATCCTTTGCAGGAGATTATTTCAATACCGCTTCACAATATGCACATGTTAATCTTTTCACTGATTCAATATCAAGTGTACGTTCATTCGAACCTTTTTTTGAAGACTATTCGCATAAAAGATACCCTTTTTTTGCAACAGCCATCGTCAAGGCATTTGATTCTGCTGCCTACAAAAAACTGGAGAATTACGGAACCAAGAAAGTGATCATTAATTATACCCGGCATGTTGGCCGATACCTGTTACTTCAGTTTGAGGATATAATTGCCGGAAATATTGAAGAAAAAGCAATCGGAGGTAAAATAGTCCTTTTGGGATTTGTAGATAATAACAGGGACAACCTCGAGGATAAATTTTTTACTCCTATGAATGAAAGGTTTGCAGGCAAATCCATTCCGGACATGAGTGGTATTGTTATCCACGCCAATATTATTTCCATGGCACTTGCAAAAGATTATATTAAAAAAGTACCTTTATGGGGCAATTTACTGCTGGCCATCCTGGTATGCTGGATACATATGTCATTTTTTATCCATTATTACCTTGAAAGCCATATATGGTTTCACCTTGCGGCAAAAATTGCACAAGTTCTTTCTGCCATCCTTTTTGTGTGGTTAGGCATCTATTTGTACGACAGGTATCGTCTGAAAGTGGATATGAAGCTTAGCATTGTGGTAATTGTTATGGCTGTTGACGTAATTTATTTTTATGAGGCATGGGCTGTGTGGATGCATAAAAAATTTAATTTCAGAACTGTTTTCAAACCTCATCACCATTAATAACTATTTGATATTAACCTTAAACAAAATGAAAAAATTGAAATTCTTTATCCCCTTACTGGTCTTTGCAGCAACTGCCGGAGCACAAAGCGATTTTCTCCTTTATAGTCTTAAAGGAAATGTATCCGTGGTAGAAAATGGAGTTGAAACTAAAGCCAAAATCGGCAAAATGCTTAACAGCGCAGCCACACTTAAGATTGCAACCGGAGGTACAGCCACGCTGATTTGTAATGAATCAGCTATGTTTACTATTTCAAAGGCTGGCAATTATCCTCTTAGCAAGTTTGGCGACTCCTGCAAAGTAACCGGAGGCTCTGTCAGCGCCAATTATGTAAAATATGTCTGGGCTTCTATGACCAAATCGTCCGGCACACCCGGCAGCAACAGAAAAGCATTCATGAATACAGTGGGTGCTGTAAGCAGATCAATCAATAACGTCTGGATTGACCCAAGACTTGATACTGTGAACTATTCCGGCGGTGATTTTCCGCTTTCATGGAAATCATATGCTGATGCAAAAGAATTTGAGTTCCTGCTCTACAACAATGATAATATCACTGAACCGGCTTATAAAACAACCGTCACAAAGCTTAAAATACCTATCCCGGACATATGCAAGCTAATGTCAGCAGGAAAAAGTTATTACTGGACTGCTGCTGTAAAAGGAGAAGAAAATGATGAGCTGAAAGTGTTGAATTTTGTAAGCAAGGAAAGCTTTGAAAAAACACTTGCAGGTTTCAAATCTTTCGGCGCACCCGGAGAAACCCCGGCGCAACAGGCTTACCGTGTGGCTTTCATGCTGGAAGATGCCCATTACCTTTCTGAAGCCTACCAGCATTACAGTAAAGCGGCTACACTGGACTCATCAAATGTTTTGTACCGTTCTACCCTGATGTCATTTAAAAAAGATTATGAAATAAAATAAATTCCTGATAATGTTTTGAAAGCCGTTGCATTTTGCAGCGGCTTTTTTATTTTCGGTCATGAAAATTTCCTTTTGGGCAATCGGTAAAACAAACGAAGCTTATGTTAAGCAAGGTGTGGAAGAATTTACCCGCCGTATCTCAAAATATTTTAAAGTAGAATGGACCCTCATTCCCATGCCGAAAAATGCCGGAATGATGAGTGAAATGGACCTGAAGAAAAAAGAGGGTGAAATGATATTAGAGTGGTTGGATAAATCAGATTACCTGGTAGCATTGGACGAAAAAGGAAAACAACTGAATTCTAGCGGGCTGGCAAACTTCATTCAACTGAGGGCAAATGAAAGTGTAAAGAATCTTGTATTTGTAATTGGCGGCGCATTTGGTTTACATGAAGCTGTGCTGATGAGAGCTGATTTTAAATGGAGTCTTTCATCGCTTACATTCCCCCATCAGTTAGTGCGGCTGATACTGGCGGAACAGGTTTACCGGGCCTGTACCATTTTACGAAATGAAAAATATCACCATAGTTAGACATATAAGATATAAATTTAAAAGATGAACGAAATTCAACAATATCCCATTACCATCGCCCTGATTGCAGCTAATGTCATCATTTCATTGGTGGCAATGAATAACCAGGATGTTTTGTCAAAAACCATCATGTGGCCTTATGGCGTGAAAAAATACAACCAGTTCTACCGGTTTATCACCAGTGGTTTTATTCATGCCGACTACATGCATCTTTTCTTTAACATGTTCACACTTTTTTTCTTCGGGAAAGCAGTTGAGCCTGCTTTTGAAGTCCTTGGTTTGGGTGGCGCCATATCCTACATTGCTCTTTATTTTATCGGGCTTATCATTTCAGATATTCCAACCTACCTGAAACAAAAAGATAATTATAATTATCATTGTCTTGGGGCTTCCGGTGCTGTATCAGCGGTGGTTTTCGCTGCAATTGTTTTTAATCCATGGGGCAGCATTTACATTTATGGCGCTATAAAGATCTCAGCCTTTGTATATGCCATCCTGTATATCTTTTATTGTGTAGCCATGTCGAGGCGGGGCGGCGATAATATAAACCATGATGCCCATTTATGGGGTTCCGTTTTCGGGCTTGGCTTTACCATCACACTCATTGCTGCCATGCAACCCTGGATGTTTGATATAATCCTTGAAGAACTGAAGCATCCGAGCTTATTTGGCCGGGGTTAGTTGAATACAAAGGACTTTTTTTGTTTTATCCGTTACTTTGAATCTTTCATCAATCCGGTAACCTACCACCCAGATGATTCGCTGGTTGCTTTCCATCACCCATACTTTTTCTTTTTCAGTCTTTGACAGTTTTTGATCAATAAAGAAGCGGGACAGTTTTTTCTTTCCCTGCCTGCCGGCAGGCAGGTTCTTCATGCCAAGAGGATAAAAATAATCCCCGGTCTTCCATTTACGCAGAAGCAAGGGGAAGCCTATTTCTTTCATATCCAGGCAGGCTGCTGAGTTTGAAACCGGTAATTTGCATTTTTCACCCGGAAGCTGTTTAAATTCCAAACTGCCCATTGCGAATTGCAAATTTTTATCTCCTTCTTCAATAATAATATTTTCCGAATCAATTGCTATACCGGGACTAATGATAAACCAATGCCGGTGCCGGATGATCCGGTATTCTCCGGAAGGTGATTGAGTATATTTTCCGGATTCACTCTCCGAAAGCTTTATTACTTCATCTACCTGCTTTTCAGTAAACCCATAATTGGAAATAATTTCATAAATAAGAGCTTTGTTATCGTAACCCATTAATTGTTTAACCGGGATATAAAGCTCCTTCCCTTTTACTTTGCATAGTTTCTTTATGATAGCATCAGCACCAAGCCTGTACAATTTCTCAATTTCCCTAAATCGGTCGATATTGTCTGCGAGATTTCTCTTTACCTGTGGATACACTTTGGTAATGGCTGGAATGATTTCATTGCGAAAAACATTACGGGTGTATTTGGATGACTTATTGGATGAATCTTCCACCCAATCCAGTTTATTTTCCCTGGCAAACGCAACCAGCTCTTCTTTTGAAAATTCAAGCAATGGTCGGCGGATATAGCCTGATTTTTCAGGGATCCCTGTCAAACCAGATAAGCCAGTTCCTCTGAAAAAATTCATCAGAACTGTTTCAATATTATCATCCCTATGATGAGCCGTAAGGAGATGGTTAATTGGTTTATCAGTTAATTCGTTAATTAGTTCTTTAAACCAATTGTACCTTAACTCTCTGGCCGTTTCCTGAATTGAAAGTTTGTTTTCAGCAGCATACTTCTGTGTCTCAAATCTCTCAACCTTAACCTCAACCCCATACTTACTTCCCAGTGACTTCACAAACGCCTCGTCCCTTTCACTTTCCTCATCTCTTAGCTGAAAATTGCAATGGGCAATTGTAAAATCATATCCTGCCTGTTTACATAGCTCACATAGCACAACAGAATCTACTCCGCCGCTAACAGCGAGGAGCAATTTATCTTTTGGGGAGAAAAGATCAGCAGATTTAATATGTTCTGTGAACCGCAGTTTTAAATTCATGAGACTTAAAACACAAAGAAACAAAATGTATTTTTGATTATGACAGAGACAACGAAAAGAGACAAACAGTTGAATTGGCTTTGCAGGGTTTTAATAATTGGGGATATCGCCGTTATATTATCAGGCTATTTCTCCTGGTTTCAAACAAAAAATCAACTCATTAGTCGACTCATTCCTAAAAGAATTATTTATGAAATTTTCAGCGATGACGGAGATATGAGGTTTAAAATTTCGATAATTGCAGCAGTAATTTTTCTGGCTGGCCTCTTGCTTTATTCATTCAGAAAAATGCTGTTTGCCATCATTTTATTCAGTACTGTCATAATCTTTTTTTTCTTTCATGAGTTTCTTCTCAAAATGTGAGTTCCTCATACGCTGCCCTCAACTCATTATAGGAATGATTATCCCCCGCTTTCTTCGCTTCTTCCATCCCTCCCTCATAAACTTTTATAGCTTCATCTGTGTTATTAATCCGTTCCAGCAATTTTGCCAGATGATAATAGCTACCGATATAACCCGGTTCCCGGCTTAAGATCTCTTCAAACAATTCCCTGGCATCTTTATCATTACCCATCTTTATATACTCCAGCGCCAATGCATGTTTGATGAAACTGTCATTGGGATTTTCGGTTAAAAATTCCTTCAGTTTTGCAATTCTGTCCACCCTGAAAAATTCTTAGTTATTAATTCCATAAATATTGGCCTTCTGCCTTATCTTTGCTTAGTTGCATAAACAACCATTTATTAAAAGACTTAATTCCCGTAATGAAAATTTTAGTTTGTATAAGCAAAACACCTGACACCACAGCAAAAATAGCCTTCACCGATAACAACACGAAATTCGACGGTAACGGGGTGCAGTGGATCATCAATCCATACGACGAATGGTATTCATTGGTCAGAGCCATTGAACTGAAAGAAGCAGATGCTTCTGTGGTTATTCACCTGGTAACAGTTGGCGCTGCAGATGCTGACCCCATAATCCGTAAAGCCCTTGCACTCGGCGGTGATGAAGCTATAAGAGTGAATGCAGACAGCCACGACAGCTATTATGTAGCTTCTCAAATAGCAGAAGTGGCAAAACAAGGAAGTTATGATCTGGTATTTACCGGAAAAGAGACAATTGATTATAATGGCTCATCCATTGGCGGTATGCTGGCTGAACTGCTTGACCTGCCTTATATAGCCTTAGCTTCAAAATTTGAGCTAGCAGGCACTAAAGCTATCGTTACAAGAGAAATTGAGGGGGGCGAAGAAACCTGTGAAGTGGCACTGCCCGCCGTCATCAGTTGCCAGAAAGGAATGGCAGAGGCAAGAATTCCTAATATGAGGGGAATAATGGCTGCCCGAACAAAACCGTTGAAAGTGGTGGAGCCTGTATCAGCTGATTCATTAACGGGCATTCAAAGCTTTAGCTTACCTCCTGCCAAGGCCGGAGTTAAACTGGTGGATCCAGAAAATGTAAGCGAACTGGTACGATTGCTACATGAAGAAGCAAAAGCCATTTAAACCTAATTAAAAAAATTCAAAATTATTATATGTCAGTTCTGGTTTATATAGACACAGCAGATGGCCATGTTAAAAAAGCCTCTCTTGAAGCAATGACTTACGGTTCCAAAATAGCTGAGCAGATTGGTACATCGGCTGAAGCCGTTGTCCTGGGTCCAGTTAATGACGACCTCACTTCGCTGGGTAAATATGGAATTAAAAAAATATATAATGTTGCCAATGACTCGCTGAACCATCTCGATGCACAGGTTTACACAAAAGTGGTGGCCCAGGTTGCTGATGCAGCCGGTGCCAAAGTGATCGTCTTTTCAAACAATACAAATGGAAAAGCTATTGCTCCACGCCTTTCTGCAAGGTTAAAAGCAGGCTTTGTTTCCGGTGCAGTTGCACTGCCGGAGACCAGTCCCGGATTTACTGTGAAGAAAAGCGTTTTCTCCGCTAAAGCCTTCGCCAATGTTTCTGTTAACACAGATATTAAAATAATAGCCCTTAACCCCAATGCATACCAAACCATAGCTACCGATGGAACTGCAGAAGTTATAAGCTTCAACGCAAATGTTGATCCCCCAAAAGTAAAAGTTACGAATGTAACCAAAGCAAGCGGCGAAGTGCCGCTTACAGAAGCGGAGATTGTAGTAAGCGCCGGCAGAGGAATGAAAGGCCCCGAAAACTGGGGAATGGTGGAAGAACTTGCCAAAACTTTGCATGCCGCTACTGCCTGCAGCCGTCCTGTGGCAGATGCACATTGGCGGCCACATAATGAACATGTGGGACAAACAGGTATTGCCATTGCACCCAATCTTTATATCGCTATCGGCATTTCAGGGGCAATACAGCATCTCGCCGGGGTGAACAGAAGTAAGGTGATCGTAGTGATCAACAAAGACCCCGAAGCTCCTTTTTTTAAAGCAGCCGATTATGGTATTGTTGGCGATGCTTTTGAAGTGGTTCCAAAATTTACTGAAGCCATAAAAAAATTAAAGGGAGTTTCCTAAGGCAATTTACCTGCAGAAGCCTTTTGATTTGTGGTTGTGGTTTTTTCTTGCCAACTTAGAGAGGTATTTTTATAACCCCAATGAAAAAAGCCGCCTCACTCCTGATCCTGTTATTCCTGTGCAGTAGCATTCATGCTCAAAAAAAGAACAAGGGAAAATCTGTTCCTGTAGTGACGGATTCTACTGCCAATTATGTTGTATCCGACAAAAAAAGTAAAGGGAAAAAGGATTCGCATGCAATAGCCGACTCAACCGGCAATGTAAAATCGGATAAGAAAGACAAAAAGGATGATAAGAAGGATAAAAGAAATGTCAGAAAATCAGAAGTGATTGATGTAAACTATACTCCTGATGTGATCATGCCGGTTGCTGATTCCTCAAAACAGTTCACCGGTATCATAAAATACAGGATGACAACAGATGATCCGGTTGACAAAGATTCCATATTCATCATCTTTGGTGAAAATAAGATCCGGGTTACCATGTTTCAACCTGGTTACCGGGAAGACCAGGTATTTGAAACCAATATGATCGCTGATTTAAAGGACAGCACTTTCTATGAACTGAATACAAGAAACATGACTTACACAACTGAAAAATTAAATAGCCGGAATGAAGGAACAGAATTTGCACTCAGAAACAGTAAAAAAACCGGACAGATAATGAACCTCAGCTGCCAGGAATATACTGGAGAAATGACAACCAAAGAAGGCGATGTTTTTCAAACCGCCTGTCTTATCAGCAACCAGCATTCGTACATATATACCATGGATTATAATTTTATGAATATACATCCGCTTGTGTTAGGGTATAAAATTGTATTGGGATTCAGAACCCGGTCTTCAGATAATGAAAACACTTATATCATTGCTTATAAAATTGAACAGGGCAATACCAGCAGTTACTTTGACCTGAGCCAGTATCATCCGAAATAAAGCAGTAGCAATTTTATTTTTTATGGCTTAATTTCGTATTTCGAATGAAGAAAATAGAACTTGAAATAGTAGCACTCTCCCATAGTATAACACAAACGCATTCTTATGCGGTAGTGTTGGGTGAAATGAATGGGCTCCGCCGCCTGCCTATTGTTATTGGCGGTTTTGAAGCACAGGCAATAGCCGTAGCATTGGAAAAAATGCAACCCAGCCGGCCGCTTACGCATGATCTGATGAAAAATTTCATGAATGGCTTTGCCATTGACCTGCATGAGATCATTATTTGTGACCTGCAGGAGGGCATTTTTTATTCAAAACTGGTTTGTGCTTCAGAAAATGATACAATAGAAATTGATTCAAGAACATCCGATGCAATTGCGCTGGCTGTTCGTTTCGGATGCCCGATATATACCTATGAAAATATTCTGGACAGCGCCGGCATTCTGATGGAAGATACAGGCTCCGGAAGTAAAAAGAAAAAAACAAAACAGGAGGTTATGGTGGAAGATGAAGGCCTGACCGGCAAAGAAGACCTGAAAACGATGACCCTCGAAGAACTGAATAATATGCTGAATGAAGTCCTAGAAAGAGAAGATTATATCCGTGCCATTGCCATCCGTGATGAAATAAACAGCCGCAGCAGGAAAAAATAATCCGGTTCTTTTCCCCTGAACATTTTTAATCTTTTCAATGATAGTTTTTCCCAACTGTAAGATCAATCTTGGACTGAATATAATCCGGAAAAGGAATGACGGTTTCCATGAACTTGAAACCGTATTTTATCCCCTCCCCCTTTATGATATTCTCGAAATCGTTTACCTGAAAAAAATGACCGGCGAACCGGGGGTACCTTTTTCCCAAAGCGGATTGAAAGTTTCAGGTGAACAGGGAAATAATCTTTGTATGAGGGCATTCTGGCTACTTAAGAAAAAATTTCCGTCGATGCCCTCCATTCAAATGCATCTGCACAAGCAAATTCCTGCCGGAGGTGGCCTGGGTGGCGGCAGCGCCGACGGCGCTTTTACATTGAAGGTGCTTAATGAACTCAGCAATCTTCAACTCAAAGAAGAACAGCTATTAAAGTTTGCGGCTCAGTTAGGCAGTGATTGCCCTTTCTTTATTATTAACAAACCCTGTTTCTCAAAAGGAAGAGGTGAAAAGCTGGAAAGAATTCAAATTGATCTTTCATCTTATAAATTCCTGTTGGTTAATCCGGGCATTCATATAGACACCGGGGCCATGTTCAGCCGCATCAAACCGGCAAAGCCTGAAAAATCACTGAAAGAAATTATTGTAAATCCCATTGAAACATGGAAGACCGGAATGAAAAACGATTTTGAGGCAATTGCATTTCCGCTTCATCCGGAAATAAAGAAAATAAAAGAAGACCTGTATAATGCAGGAGCAATATATGCGTCCATGAGTGGCAGCGGAAGCTCTGTTTACGGCATCTTTTCAAAACAACAAAACATCAATATTAATTTCCCTTCGAAATACTTTGTAAAGGAATTAGCCGGCCAAATGCAAAAGACTTTTTAAGTCTAACGCTTCTGTTACCATCAGCAGGTTACCCTTTTCATCCTTCGGCCATTGGTCAACTGGCTTATCCCAATAAAGTTCGACGCTGTTTTTGTCAGGATCATCCAGGTAAATAGCTTCTGAAACACCATGATCAGCAGCCCCGGTTAATGGATACCCGGCATCAACCAATCTTTTTAGGATATCTGCCAGGTCTTTTCTTGTAGGATATAAAAAAGCAGTATGATACAATCCTGCTGCCCTGACCGGAGCCGGCCCGGCATTTTTGCTGTGCCATGTATTTAAGCCAATATGATGATGGTACCCGCCGGCTGAAATGAATACAGCGCTGTCACCATAATACTGTTGCACTTCAAAACCTAATAAATCACGATAAAACTTAAGCGACCGTTCCAGGTCACTAACTTTCAGATGCACATGCCCGATTCTTGTGCCTGCGGGAATGGTATAATCCATAAAATATTTTTGAAGCTGTTTAAAATCAGTTTTCGGCAGATAACGGTCCATTACATTTGCTGAAAACAAAGATGGAAATTTACAAAGAGTTTGCTTTTGATTCGGCTCATTTTCTTCCAAACGTACCGCCGGATCATAAATGCCGGTCAATGCATGGACATACCTACCACCTCAGAGTTTATGTGAAAGGCATGCCGGACAAGGAAAAAGGATGGATCGTTGACTTTAAAGAATTAAAGGACATCATCATGCCTTTAATTGATAAATTGGATCATAAACTTCTTAATAAAGTGCAGGGACTTGAAAATCCGACCGCAGAAAATATTACAATCTGGTTCTGGAACCACCTGAAAACCATGGTTCCGGGTATCAGTAAAATTGAACTGAAAGAAACCCCCACCACAGGAGTAATATATAGCGGGGAATAAAAAATTTCCGCTCTTCTTTTGTATCTTGCATCCGATATGCATTCTGCAGTTGCTTATATAAAAGGTTTCCTTTCTTCCAACCTCGACCTTCTCAATCACCGAAGATAGTCTGCCGTTGCGGCCACATCGGGCCGTTTATTTTGCATTTCTATTATTCATTTTTAGATCTTCTTTTATGTTATCACCTATATCAATGACAGAAAAAACGCAATACTATCTTGAGCTTGAACAAAACAGTGGCGCACAGAATTATCATCCTGTTCCCGTTGTATTGAATCGTGGTCAGGGAGTATTTGTATGGGATGTGGATGGAAAAAAATATTTTGATTTCCTGAGCGGCTATTCTGCCGTCAACCAGGGACACTGCCATCCGGTAATTGTGAAAGCTTTTATTGAACAGTCACAAAAACTTACACTTACCAGCCGTGCTTTTCACAGCGATTTGCTGGGGGAGTTTGCAAAATACATTACAGATTATTTCGGCTATGATAAGGTGCTGCCGATGAATACCGGCGCTGAAGGCATAGAAACGGCCATAAAACTATGCCGCAAATGGGCCTATGAAGTAAAAGGCGTTGAAGAAAACAAAGCTGTGATAATTGTTTGCAACGGAAATTTTCACGGCCGCACCTCCACCATCATTTCTTTTAGCAGTGATCCGAATGCGAAAAGAAATTTCGGACCCTATATGCCGGGGTTTATTTCTATTCCTTATAATGACAGATCAGCATTAGCAAATGCGCTTCAGGATAAAAATGTAGCAGGCTTCCTTGTGGAACCCATACAGGGTGAGGCCGGAGTAGTTGTGCCTGATGAAGGTTATATTGCTGATGCCAAAGAACTTTGTGAAGAAGCAAATGTCTTATTCATTGCTGATGAAATACAAACTGGTCTTGCCCGGACAGGTAAAATGCTTGCCTGTGACCATGAAAACGTAAGGCCGGATATTTTGGTTCTCGGCAAAGCATTAAGCGGCGGCATGATGCCGGTAAGTGTTGTGCTTTGTAATGATGAAATAATGATGACCATTAAACCCGGCGAACATGGTTCCACTTATGGTGGCAATCCCCTGGCATGTAAGGTATCCATGACAGCCCTCCGGGTTTTACAGGATGAAAACATGGCGGAGAATGCAGCGACAATGGGTAAACTTCTCAGAAATAAATTACAATCACTTCAATCAAAGCATATAGCTGCCATCAGGGGAAAAGGATTATTAAATGCCATAGTAATACAACATGCTCATAAAGATGCAGCATGGGAATTATGCCTTGAACTGAAAGAAAACGGCTTACTGGCAAAACCCACACATGGTGATAAGATACGATTGGCCCCTCCCCTTATCATTACAAAAGAACAGATAGATGAATCTGTTGAGATCATCAGTAAAAGCCTGAAAGTATTAGATTGAGTTTTATGGATTGACGATAATCAACCAGCAGCCTGATTACTGCTGGTTTTATTTTTTTCAAAAAACCTATCTTCATTGCATGGACACACATCTTCACCATGATATAACGCCGCACAAGGAAGAACACCTTAAAAGCAGCGAAACACTCCGTGATATCGTAATCGGAATGAGCGACGGGCTTACTGTTCCATTTGCATTGGCAGCAGGTCTAAGTGGTGCAGTTGATAATACTTCGGTTATCGTTATTGCAGGTATAGCTGAAATAGCTGCGGGTTCTATTGCCATGGGCCTTGGTGGATACCTGGCAGGTAAAACAGAACAGGATCATTACAACTCGGAAGAAAAAAGAGAATATTACGAAGTGGATAATCTGCGCTATAGGGAGATCGAGGAAACAAAAGAATTTTTTGCAAGTATCGGATTAAGTAAGGAACTGCAGGATAAGGCCACTGAAGAAATTGCCCGTGATAAAAAACAGTGGGTTGATTTTATGATGAAATATGAGCTTGGCCTGGATAAACCCGACCCAAAACGGGCAAGAAAATCCGCTTTAAATATCGGATTGTCTTATATAGTTGGCGGATTGGTTCCCCTAAGCCCATACTTTTTTGTATCCTCTCCTCTTGATGGTTTAAAAATTTCTTTACTTGTTACACTGATCTGTTTATTTGTCTTTGGATACTTTAAAAGCAAAATGACAGGTGTCAGTGCATGGATGGGGGCTCTCCGTGTTATGCTTATTGGCGCTGCGGCGGCAGGTGCTGCATTTGGAGTAGCTAAGCTGTTTGAAGGATAAACACTATCGATTCTTTTTCTTCTCAACCTGGTTTAATGAAATGTCAGGTAACATGGCTGAAACCAGCATCAGCACTGATGCAAGAACTACAAGGTAGATACTGCTTTTCTTTTCAGGGCATTCGCCACCAGAACAAGCTGAAATGATAAAATAATTACGCACTGCCCAACCAATATTTAATGCTGTGATAAGAAGGTTGGCCCTTTTAGCCCATATTTTTTGAACAAAATTGAAGACAAGAAATAAACCAGTCATGATGAAATGGAAATAACCGGGCTTTCCGAAATTGGTTCCTGTTGCATCAATACCGCTCACGGTAATATTTTTAGAATCAATGATTACCCATGTATTAAAGCAGGACACAACCAAAAGCATTGCTGCCGCCAGACCGATCCATTTCATATATCGCATGGCTGCAAGTTAATTGAATGAAGTATTACTTAAGAAATTGATCCGTCTGCTTTTTGTAACTTACAACTGCATAAGCAGCCAAAAGTTTGTTTTTCCCGATTAAGCTGCTACCAATTGCAGATGAGAAACAAAATCTTTTTTTATTGCATTTGTTCTCTGAGTTTTTTGCATGTTTCATCTCAAACATGCACAATACCGGGGCAAACACCAGTTACAGCCAGATTGGTCTGCAGCTCCGAATCATATTATCAAACCACACCTTCTTTTTGCGGCCAAACCAATATTCCGGTTCCCTGTTCGGATGGAATCGTGTATCAAAACACCAATCCCTATTATTTTAAAATGGGCTGTTTTAGTTCAGGCACCCTCGGCTTTGTGATAACACCCGATATCGCAAATGATAATTATAACTGGCAGTTGTTCGATATTACTGGCACCAATCCCTTCGACATCTTCAGCAACCCCTCCCTTTTTGTCGCATGCAATTGGAGCAGTGAGCCGGGTGAAACGGGAGCTTCCTCAGACGGCACTAACCTGATTGAATGTTCCGGTTCGTTGAAACCCACATTTAGCAAGATGCCTGATATTGTTCAGGGACGTTCCTACTTACTTATGATTTGCAATCAAAATGCCTCACCCGCTGGTTTTCAGGTAGTATTCACTGGTGGCACAGCCAGCATTACGGACCCAACAGTGCCACAGATCAAGCAAACCAGCTTAAGCTGCAATGCCAGCAAAATACTGGTGAAGCTGAATAAGAAATTAAAATGTGAAACCATTGCTTCAGATGGCTCTGATTTTTCTTTAAGCGGGGGAATTGGAATTACCAACGCTGCACCCGGCGATTGCTCAGTTTTAGGAACCGACAGTATTTATTTGACACTTAGCCAGCCGCTGCCGCAGGGAAATTACACATTGACCATTAAGACGGGCATTGATGGCAACACATTAATTGATATTTGCGGTCTAAGTATTGCTGATGGAGAAACTGTACCCGTTGTTGCCGGGCCATTGATACCTACTCCTGTTGATAGTGTGAAACCAACAGGTTGCAGCCCTTCTTATATTGAACTAATTTTTAAGAAACGTATCCTGTGCAGCTCCATAATGCCTGATGGAAGTGACTTTGTGATCAACGGACCTCAAACTGTTTCTGCAGTAGTTTCTCCAACCAATTGTGCAAATACAGGAAGTACGTCTGTGATTAGGCTTAATCTGTCAACCCCGCTTACTGTCGGTGGAATTTATTCTGTTCAGGCAAAAAATGGAAGCGACGGAAACACACTGATTGACGAATGTGGGCTGATGACTCCGGCTGGTTCTTCTGTTGCATTTACTGTCAAACCTGCTGTATCAGCTGATTTTAATTATTCTGTAAAATCATCCTGTAAAACCGATACGGTTTCTTTTTTTCATGCTGGAAATAACGGAGTGAATCAGTGGAATTGGAATTTCAGTAACAATTCAACCAGCACTAGTCAAAGCCCTATAAAGATTTTTACTGACACAGGGCGATACAATGTAAGGTTAATAGTAAATAACGAAAGTTGCTCAGATACAATTACAAAATTACTTACCCTGCAAAACAGGATATATGCTGCCTTTACTACACCCCCGGCTGTTTGCCCGGGCGATTCTGTTTTTATTATCAACGAAAGCACCGGTAATATAACCAACTGGTCATGGAATTTTGGAAATGGGAGTAGCAGTAATTTATCATACCCCCCTTACCAGGTTTATGCATCAGGTGGAAGAGATGTGACTTATAATATCAGGCTGATAGTTACCAACGCACAAACAAATTGCAGTGATACAATTCAGAAATCAATAAAAGCATTGGCGGAATGCTATGTAATGGTGCCATCCGGATTCACTCCAAATGCTGATGGATTAAATGACTATCTCGGCCCATTAAATACCAAAAAGGCAATCAATCTTGAATTCAGGGTGTATGACCGTTCAGGGCAACTCGTATTTAAATCAACAGGCGATGGAAAGAGATGGGATGGAAAAATAGATGGCATTTTGCAAAACAGCGGCATTTACGGATGGTTGTTGATCTATACCAACAAAGACACTGGGAAAAAAGTGATAAGAAAAGGCACTACCCTGCTCTTAAGATGAAATCTTTTTTTGTTTCCTGTATTTGCTTTTGTAATAAAAATAAAATGGCAAACCCAGTGCTGTAATCAGCAATCCAAGCAACGAATTTATTACAGGCTGCTGATGATGAATATAATTATTGATATCATTGTAAATTGTAGTAATAAGATAAAAAGCGGAAAAAGAGATAAATAAAATTGTAATAATCGGATGTCCCCATATTTTATATGGTCTTTCAGCATCAGGCATCTTTTTCCTCAACATAAAAATACCCACTGCCCCAAGCCCATATGCAATCCATGTGATGAATACAAACATATCGGCCAGCATATCAAAGGAGCCGCTGATAATAAAAACACAAGTCCAGATGCCATGCAGCCATAAAGCATTTCCCGGAGTTTGAAACTTTGGATGCTCCCTGCCTGTCCATGCTGCAAAAACTTTATCCTTACCCATCGCATAGGTAATTCTTGTTGTTGCCATCACATTGCCGTTGAGTGCCCCAAATGTGCATACAACGATCATAGCAGCAATAATGGCTCCCCCTGTATTTCCCAAAGCAACAGCAATGGCATCAGCAGCAACTAAACCGGAAGCAGCTACTTTTTCAACCGGCAATACATACAGATAAGCCTGGTTCACCAGCACATAAACTGCAATACATACAAAAACCCCAAGCCATAAGCTTTTCGGAATATTTTTCTGAGGCTGCTTAACCTCGCCGGCCATTGAAGCAATATTGATCCATCCGTCATAGGCGAAAAAAGCGCCGGTCATGGCAGCTATGATACCGCTTAGTAATGCTCCGCCATGTTTTGGCGAATCAGCATGCACAAAGTTTTGCAATGAACCCTGCCCGGAAAAAAATATGCCGAATACCAAAGCAGCAATGACTGCAATTTTTATAACTGTTGAAACAACCTGTAAATAGCTTCCGGCTTTTACACTTACATAATTCAAAAAAGTAAGGCCCACTACTAAAGCTATCGCAAGCATCTTAACGCCAAAATTCTGCAATGGATACAAGTCTCCGATAAACGGAATATGCCATACATAACCCTTCACCACTGCTTCTGAAAATCCAGGCAGATGCAGAAAATAATTGGCATAATCAGCACAAACAAAGGCAATAGCTGCCACAGCAGCCGTATTGATCACTGAAAATGCCGCCCAGCCATAAAGAAACGCAGCAAAGTCGCCGAACATTTTGCGGAAGTAAACATAAATGCCTCCGGTTTCAGGCATCATGGCGCCGAGTTCGGCATAAACCAAAGAACCGAATAATGAAAATAAACCGGCAATTACCCAAACAATCGTAAGCCATACCGGCGAGCCCAACTGCTCTGCCATGGATGAGGGTTTCATAAATACACCCGAACCGATAATACTACCGATGATGATGGAAGTGGATGACCAGAAGCCGATTTTTCGGGCAAGGGATGAAGCAGCAGGCATATTGATCGAGGAAGATATGAAAGTGGCTGTAAATGAAAAAAGTTATGCGTTAATTATTTTGTTTTAGCTGATAACAATGGAATTCACTTTTTTAAAGTACCCGGTTTATATTTACATTTTTTATCAGCAGTAATGAGCCGGTGAATTATGCGAATAAGTTTCATTATACTATTTTTCATCTCACTTTCGTTGGCTTCTCCTGGCCAGGGAGTTGCCCCTTTGGGTCAATCGCCCCCAAGCATTAAATGGAACCAGATACAAACGAAGCATTTCAGGATAATCTTTCCGGTTGAAATAACGACCGATGCACAACGCATCGCCAATGCGCTGGACAATGCCTATCACGATGTGGCAGCATCCCTGAAATCTTTTCCGAGAAAGATCCCAATCGTAATGCAAAACCAGACGGTTGACAATAATGCGTTTGTTTCTTCGGAGGGAAGAAGAGCTGAATTCTTTTCCACGCCTCCGCAAAACCCCAACAATATGGGTCTAAATAACTGGTACGATGAACTTTCCTTACATGAATACCGGCATGTGGCACAAATGGATCAAACAAGAACGGGTTGGGGCAAATACATCTTTTATCTCTTTGGGAATTCCGGTACATCCGTAATGCAGGGCCTTACCAATCCCTGGTGGTTTTGGGAAGGCGATGCCGTAGGTTGTGAAACTGTAATGGGCTATGGTGGCAGAGGCCGGATACCTTCTTTTGATCTTACATTCCGAACCCAGCTGCTGAGTCGTGGTGCATTTCCTTATTTGAAATCAGCTTGCGGCTCTCTGAAGAATGCAATCCCTAATCATTACCTGCTGGGTTACCTGATGACCACTTATGCTAAAAATCATTACGGCGCTGATGTGTGGAGTAAAATACTTACCCGGACTTATAAGAAACCTCCTGTACCATTCTCCTTTTCACAGAGTATAAAAAAAACTACCGGGTTGAATGCGCAGGAAATGTATAATGAAATGACAAAAGAGTTGAAAACCATGTGGAGCAAGCAACTTGACAGCATAAAAGAGACACCCGTTACAAACCTGCATACACCAAAAGAAAAAGTGTTTACCAATTATAAATTCCCTCAATATCTGCCCGATGGAAGCATCATAGCTCAGAAGTCAGGACTTGAAACAGGAAGTTTCCTGGCTTATAAATCAAGCATTGTAGATCAGTCCTTGTTTGTACGGATAACCAAAGATGGAAAGGAAGAAAAAATCAGAATGTCCGGTGTTCTGGATGACAATGCCGTATTAAGCAGTTACCAGGATAAAGTTGCATGGACTGAATATACCTATGACCCCCGCTGGGGCGCCAGGAACTATACAGTAATAAAAATTCTTGATGTAAAAACAAAAAAGATCACTCAACTAACCCGGCGCAGCCGGTATCATGCTCCTTGTTTTTCACCAGATGGAAAAACAATTGCAACAGTGGAAACAACAACGGGCAATAAATTCTTTCTTGTCTTGCTCGATTCTGAAACCGGCCAGGTAATAAAAAAATTTGACAACCCGGATAACCAGCAATTCCTTCAACCGCATTTCACAGCCGAAGGAAAAAACATATTGCTGATATACCAGGTGCCGGGTTACAAAAGCATTGTAAAGCTGAATATCGAATCCGGCAAAGTGACAACTCTGTTGAATCCTGTTCCGGAAAATCTTTCGGCCCCGGTAGACTATAAAAATTTCGTTCTTTACAATTCTCCCCAGGCAGGTATTGACAATATTTATGCAGTGGATACGGCTACAGGCAATGTCCACAGGGTCACTGACAGAAAATTTGGAGCCTTCAACCCATGCCCGTCATCTGACGGAAACAAAATCTGTTTCCAGGATTTCACTGTTGATGGATTCCGAATTGTTGAAATGCCTGCCAAACCCGAAGAATGGATTATGGTGAAATACCAGAATGACACAACAAGAAAAGTGGAGTATTTTAGGAACTACTCTCATCAGGAAGCCGGTAATATATTAACACGGATTCCCGACTCGACATATCCCACTACACCATATAAAAGAATCTGGAATGCAATAAAAGTTTTTGGATGGGGCGTTGACCCTGTGACTAATCTGCCGCAGATAAGCCTTGGAATACGATCCGTCGATATGCTCAGCACTACTTCCATGCAGGCGGGTATCAAGTACAATAGCAACGAAAGAGAGCTGACAAAATATTTTATGATGAGTTATCAGGGTTTGTACCCGCAATTCTTTTTCACTTTTTTTGATGGCAGACGAAGAACCATTTTTCCTGAAAAGCAGGGCGGAACTAATGTGAATGGAATTTCCTATGATCGCATTCATTACCGGAATTATAATCTTGGGACTCAATTACCGCTTAATCTTTCATCAGGCCCTTATATCCGCAAAACCAATATGACAATACAGGGAGGGTATACTGATTTTTCAACTTTGAATCGAAGCACAAATAGCAACGGCTATGACAAAAACAAGCTTGGTAATTTTTATTCCATGTCTTATGATATCTATTTTGAAAACAGGCTCCGGCAAAGCATGAGAGATGTTGGGCCCAGGTTTGGTTCCATCCTGCAATTCAGTTTCCGCAATACACCGTTTAAAAGTTATTTCCAGGCAAAACAGCAAGCGGCTGATGCTATTTTATACCTTCCCGGATTCTTCAAACATCATTCTGTTCGTTTGCGTTACAACTGGCAGAAAGATGATAACAGCACCTATCATTTTGAAAACAGGTATGATTTTGTAAGGAATAAAAGAGATCAATTATTCAGCCGGTGGAATCTATGGTCAATAGATTATAAACTGCAATTGGGTTATCCCGAAGCTCCTTTTCTGAATGGCCTGCTCTATTTTCAACGAATTAAAGCAGCGTTCTTTGCTGAATATGGGATAGGTAAATTCTCATTTATAAATACAAATCCCAAAAACAGATATTACACTAATCTTGGAGTCGAACTTACATCTGATGAAAACCTGCTCAGATTTCTTGTACCTTTTGATGCAGGCATCCGTGTTTCTTATCTTACCCAAAACAAGTCAGTACTTTTTGGAGTGATTGTAAAAGCGCCGAATATCTTTTGACAAAAACCCCCTGACAATGTTGTCAGGGGGTTCAATACATTTCATTTCCTCTGGTTTCAACCCGAATCATCCCGCTTTGCGGAATCATACCTTCCGGCCGGATACAGATTTTTCCCGGAAGGATTAACAGGCGCAGTAGGAATGGATCACGGTGGCAATTGCCTGAAAAAACAAGATAGAAAGAAGATTTTTGAATGTCAATACTTCTGCAAATCTTTTTCCGGATTAGTGTGGCAACCGGGCATTTACTATGCCCGTTTTTATCCCGTAAATTCTACCTTTAGGATATAAACCGGGGTCAGTGCATCATTCAGCGATAAAAAATATTTCAACCCAATGGCTTTGCTTAAAAAAGGTATTGGTATTGCTTATATTTTTTTTGCATGGCTGTTATTTTTTAAAAGCCCAGAATTGTCCTGCCAATATTGATTTTGAAGCAGGTAATTTCAATGGATGGACCTGCCATACAGGTTCTGTTGCAGCGGTTGGCTCCGATAATGTTATATCTCTTTTTGCTTCAGGTGGTCCTGTTTATGATCAGCATACTATGTTTTCGGCAGCTTCGGATGCTGGGGCTAGGGATTATTATGGTGATTTCCCTGTATTGTGTCCGAATGGCAGCAGGTATTCTGTAAAACTGGGTAACACAAGCGGGGGAGCACAGGCCGAAGGTTTATCTTATGAGTTCACCATTCCTGCCAATCGAAATACCTATTCATTAATTTATCACTATGCTGTGGTTTTCCAGGATCCTGCACACCAACCCTTTCAGCAGCCAAGGCTTGTGCTGGAAGTATGGAACGTAACCGATAACGAACTGATAGATTGTTCTTCTTTTACTTTTTTCCCGAATGGTTCTCCCCTGCCGGGTTTTTTCATGTCGCCAAGGTCTGATTCAACACCGGTGTGGTGCAAAGACTGGTCGGCAGTAAGCATCAACCTGAATCAAAAAGCCGGAAAAACGATCAAACTTTTTTTTAAAACAGCAGACTGTACTTTCCGCCGGCATTTTGGCTATGCATATATTGATGTGAATACGGAATGCAGCAGTGAGTTCACCGGAGCGACTTATTGTCCGGATGATACGGCTGTCTTTGTTACAGCTCCCTATGGATATCAAAGCTATACATGGTTTAATAGTACGTTTACACAGGTTTTGGGTAATCAGCAAATCATTTACCTGAACCCTCCACCACCCCCGGGATCAGTGCTTGCAGTGGAACTGGTACCTTATGATGGTTATGGATGCAGGGATACCCTGTACGCCAACATGATTGATACATTGAAGCTAAAAGCCGATGCCGGGCCAGATGTTTTGTCCTGCAATCAGCAATCTGTTTTTATCGGCGCAGTGCCTGCGCCGGGAATTAGTTATTCATGGAGCCCTCCAACGGCTTTATCCAATCCACAGGTTGCAAACCCAAAAGCCAGCCCCCCGGTAACTACGCAATATGTTCTTACCGTCCGAAGTTTGGGAGGAGGTTGTGTTAATACTGACACTGTAATTGTTACTGCATCATTTGTGGATACAACCCTGATACTGGATGGCAAGTCCCTCTTTTGTATTAACAACGGCGATAGCGCTGTCCTGAAAGTTCAACCATCAGCTTCTGTTCAATGGGCCAGGAATAATAATATTATATCCGGCGCAATTCAGCCAGTTTACCGGGTGACACAATCCGGAAGTTATTTTGCAATCATTACTAACAGCGATGGCTGCAGTGTAAAAACCCGGACTGAGCAGATAGATATAGAGACTCCCCGTCCCGGAATTATTTATCCGCTTCAGTATGTAGTAAAGAATATTGCCACGCCGCTGCAGGCAAGAACATTTGGCATATCTGTTTTATGGAAGCCATCTGTGTGGCTCGATGATCCCACAAGTGTTAACCCAATATTCAAAGCCCCGTCAGAACTTGAGCAGTTTTATACCATTGACATCAGAACGGCTGCTGGTTGTCTTACAGTAGATACGCAAATGGTAAAAGTGATCAAGGAAGTGAAAGTGTATGTACCCACTGCATTTACTCCCAATAACGATGGATTGAATGACTATATCAAACCCATAATGATTGGTATAAAAGAACTACAGTATTTCAAAATCTTTAACCGGGGAGGGCAGGTTGTTTACAACAGCAGCAGCCAGAACCAGCGGGGATGGGATGGAAAAATAGGTGGCGAAATTCAACCCACCGGCGTCTTTGTCTGGATGTTTAAAGGAATCGGGTGGGACAAACAGGAGTATATACAGAAAGGAACAATCGTGTTGATACGCTGATAATCTGATTAGCTATACATTTCTTCCTTCAACAACTTCACTCTCTCATCTTCCAGGTATTCATCAAAATTCATCAGCCTGTCAATGATTCCCTTGGGGGTTAATTCAATCACCCGGTTGGCAACAGTTTCCATAAATGTATGGTCATGACTGGTAAGCAGCACAATGCCTTTGTAGTCGGTGCATTGTTCGTTAAAGCTTTGAATGCTTTCCAGGTCAAGATGATTGGTTGGTTGGTCCAATAAAATAACATTTGGATTCTGCAGCATCATTCTGCTCAGCATGCAACGGACTTTTTCACCGCCGCTTAGTACATTTGTTTTCTTCAGCACATCATCGCCACTGAACAACATCTTGCCAAGAAAACCACGAAGAAAAGGCTCATCCACGTCGGTAACATGAGATGGCACATATTGCCGAAGCCACTCCATCAGGTTCATCTCGCCTTTGAAATACTCAGCATTCTCCTGTGGAAGATAAGCATGGGTAACGGTGCTCCCCCACTCATATGAACCACTGTCAGCTATCGTTTCTGCCGTAATGATGTTGAAAAAACTGGTTACGGCAAGCGGGTCACGGCTTAGCAATGCAATCTTATCTCCTTTATTCACTGTGAATGTTACGTCTTTAAAAAGAACACGACCATCAACGGATTTTTTTAATTTCTCTACATTCAATATCTGGTTACCCACTTCTCTTAACTGCTGAAAAATGATACCCGGATATTTTCTGTAGCTGGGCTCTATCTCTTCAATCGTAAGTTTCTCCAAAGCTTTTTTCCTGGATGTGGCCTGTTTACTCTTCGATGCATTGGCGCTGAAGCGGGCAATAAAATCAAGCAAGGCCTGCCGTTTCTCTTCCACTTTTTTGTTCTTGTCGTTGATCTGTCTTGCCATCAACTGTGATGACTGGTACCAGAAAGTATAATTGCCCGTAAAGATTTTTATTTTCTGCCTGTCCACATCCGCTACATGGGTACAAACTGCATCGAGGAAGTGACGGTCGTGACTCACTATAAGAACTATATTTTCATACTCTGCCAGGAAATTCTCAAGCCAGCCGATGGTTTCTATATCCAGTCCGTTGGTAGGTTCATCCAGTAATAAAATATCCGGATTGCCAAAAAGAGATTGTGCCAACAGCACCCTTACTTTTAAATTGGAAGGAATGTCCTGCATCAATGACTGATGAAACTCTTCCTTTACACCCAACTCACTTAATAAAGTAGCTGCATCGCTTTCTGCTGTGTAGCCGCCCATCTCACCAAATTCATGTTCCAGTTCTCCCGCCCGCATCCCGTCTTCTTCCGTAAAATCAGCCAATGCATAAATGCTTTCTCTTTCCTTCATCACCTGCCAGAGTTTTGTGTGACCCATCATCACTGTATTCAAAACTGTATGCTCATCAAACTCAAACTGGTTTTGTTTCAATACGGCCATTCTTTCTCCGGGGGTTATTTCCACGGTTCCCTTATTCGGTTCAATTTCGCCACTGAGTATTTTCAAAAAAGTACTTTTCCCGGCGCCATTAGCTCCGATGACCCCATAACAATTCCCCTGGGTGAAATTCAGGTTTACTTCTTCGAACAAAACTCTTTTTCCATAAGCCAGTTTCAGATCTCTGACACTTATCATCACTTGAAAATTTAAGGCGGCAAAGGTAAGTTAAAACAGGGTTCTGCCGAAACGAAATGCAAGAAAAAACTGCCAATTGCGTTGTTGAATCGCAGCTTGTTATAATTTACGGTAAATAAGAAATATGAAACCCCTCTTCCTGGCTTTGGCAATACTCTCCTCTTCCTTATCGGGAAACTCCCAGCATAAAGAAACTTTTTCTGTGTACTTTGATTTTGACAAATATGTTCTTGCAAAAAACGCAATTGAAAGCATTGACAGTTCCTTACAAAATAATAAACCCGGGTTAACATCATTGCAGTTCGAATTGAAAGGCCATTGCGATAACAGGGGAACAGATGAATACAATTATACCCTTTCTGAAAAAAGAGTATTGGAGGTAAAAAGATATTTACTCGATCATGGCGTAATCAATGAATTGATTCTCTCGGCAGTGGGTCTTGGAGAATCAGCACCAATGAATGAAAATAAAACCGAAGATGAACAGCAACTCAACCGAAGGGTGGATATTACAATCCGTAAACCCGTAGTTACTGCAGCAGCCAGTAATGAACCAGTTCAAACACTGAAAGAAAAAATTGCAGACACAACGGTTAAAAGCGGAACAAATATCATATTGCATAATATCAACTTCGTTGGCGGCATGCACCAGTTTCTTCCGGAATCAATACCGATGCTTAGTGAATTGCTGGATGCCATGAGAATCTATCCATTGCTTGTGATACGGGTGGAAGGTCATATCTGCTGCATTGCAGGGGAAGGTGATGGGCCTGATCTTGAAACAGGATTGAATAATTTATCCGAAGCAAGGGCAAAAGCTGTAATGGACAATCTTATTTCAAATGGGATTGATGCAAAAAGAATATCCTTCAAAGGATTTGGTCATTCATCGCCATTATATTCTTTCCCTGAAAAATCAGAAGAGGAAATGAAACTGAACCGCAGAGTGGAAATAAAGATCATCAGCAAATAAAAACTCCCGCTTCTTTGCTGAAACGGGAGTCTTATTTATACAACCTGGTTGAATTTATCTTATATGAACTTTTCCTTCGGCCAGTTTTTTACCTGTGTTGTCAAATACTTCAACGATGTGAATTCCTGTATTTCCCCGTTGCATATCAATATTCAACAGAGTATAAGCTCCGCTGATGCTGAACTGCCTGTCATACGCCTTTTGTCCGCTTGAATTGAAAATGATTATTCTTCTTTGAGTGCTTCCTCCTCCACTGTTGTAGTAAGAAACCACAAAGTTTCCGTTATTAGGGCTGGGGAAAATAAACAGCTTATCACTTGCTGTTGCAGTAATAGTAACAACAGGTGATTGATTGGAGCATACCAGTGTGCTGGGCCATGTTTCCTGTATCCTTACCTGGTAGTCGCCTACCTGTTCTACGTTCACCACTCTTGTATTTCCTGTATTGCTGATAGCAGAACCGTTGAAATACCATGTTGCTGAAAGGGTACCGCCGGTAGAGGCACTTGGTGTTGAAGTCAAAGTTGTGGTTTGGCCAGGTAATAAAGTTGTTAGCGGCGCTGCAGCAAGACCAACAGATGGCAACTGGCGAACCGTTAATATTCCTGAACCAGAAACGGTAGGCGTGGTACAGGTTGCATTTGATAACATGCAACGATATCTGTTTGCACTCATGGACGCTGTGGCGCCTGTTATTGTCAATGTCGCTGTTGTAGCGCCGGAATAAACTCCTCCATTTGAAACATTATTCCATGAAGCCCCGCCATCGGTGCTTACCTGCCATTGGTAAATGATAGTTTGCGTACTCGACCCGGCAACAGTAAAACTGGTATTGCTTCCTGAACAGAGTTCAGCATTGCCCGGTTGTGATGTGATGGCAACGGGTGCAATTACTGTTAATATTGCCCCGGTGGAAGTGGCAGGCGGAGAACAAGCCCCTGTTACAATACAACGATACCTGTAACCATTCATTCCGATGGTTGCACCGGAAACTGTATAGGTTGATAAAGTAGCTCCCCCTATATCATTGTAATTTGCGCCCCCATCGGTACTAAGCTGCCATTGGTAAGAAAGTCCACCTCCTGTTGCAGTAACTACGAAAGCATTGCTACCCCCCACACAGACGGTGGCATTTTGCGGCTGACTTGTTACAACGGGACCCGTATTAACCGTCAGAATAGCGGCGTTTGAATTCGTACTTCCGCACTGAACACTCACCATACAACGATACTGATTGTTATTCATTACGGCAGTGACACCATTGATCGTATAAGAAGAAGTTGTTGCCCCTGCGATATTATTCCAGTTGGCTCCACCATTAGTACTTAATTGCCATTGGTAAGTTGGCGATCCGGCTGAAGTAGCTACAGTAAAGGTTACATTTCCACCTTCGCACAAAGCCTGTGAAGAAGGATGAGTAGTAATGGTTGGCCCGGTTCCTGGATTTATTGTAAACACAATATCTCTTGTTTGTGTTGGAGCGCCACTTGAAGTTCCGGTAACGGTAATTGTATAAGATCCCGGAGATAGTGTGTTTGCATTATTCAGGGTTACCGTAGTAGACGGCGATCCGGTTGTAAGCGGATTGTTGCTAAAGGTCACATTTGTTCCTCCCGGTGCGCCGCTTGCAGTAAGGTTGATATTATTTGTATGTCCTCCAAAATAAGTGGCGGTGAGATTGGTTGAGGTCATCGTTGCCGGTGCAGGACAATCAGCGACTACTGCCGCAGGGCTATTGAAATTAAACCCTGCAGGAACAAGAATTGTAAAGTCTGCATTAGAAATATCAAAGAAGATATTGCCAAGTGCTTCAACTTTTACCTTTGCAGTTGTAGTCGCAACGGCTGGAACAATAAAAGTTTCTGTTCCGTCATTGGCTGTGCTTGCAAATATTACAATTGGATATGTCAATCCTCCATCAGAGGATAGAGAAATTTTTACGTTCGCAACACTTACAGGAGAGGAATTGGTTCCCGCCACATCCCATGTTATGGTCTGGGTTGCTCCTGCTGTATAAGTTTCACCTCCATTAGGTGATGTAACGGTAAAAGGAGTAGTACCTACAACATTAATCTGAAAAACAGCTGAGCTTTGGCAACCTGATCCGGCAGAAACCACACCCCCGCCGCCTGCACGGTTATCTCTTACAGTAAGCCGGAATTTCATTGGACGGGCAACAGGAGAAAGTGTTTCTCCTTTTAACCCCCCCATAACGGCAGGAGGATTAGCAGGATAACCCGCAAGAATAACAGCTATATCGGGAAACATTCTTGTACCGTTTGTTTTTGGTATCCTTGATTTGAATAATGGATAAGTGTTGCCAACAGGGCCGGTGGCTCCGGCATTCCAGCTAACACCTCCGCCAGAATTAAAATCCCATTGCTCCCAGCAATAAGTCAATGGATCACCGTTAGCATCAGAAGCAGTTCCCGTCAAAACAAAAGGTGTACTGGGTGGAATACTAAGTCCGTTGTTCGGTAATGGATCAATTACAGGTAATGTATTTCCGGTAGAAGTAACGACAGCACAGGTACCTCCTGCCCCATTAACAAAATCACTTATTTCGTCAAAACTTATAGCATGAAAGAAAGGATCGCTATGAGGCTGTATGTCCTGAGAACCACAAATGCCTGCATATGCCTGAATGGTGGTACCGCTTCCTACTTCATATTTTGTACTAACAGGCGAAGAACCGCAACCAGACATTGAGTGATTGCCTCCAAACTGGTGACCCATTTCATGGGCCACATAGTCAATATCATAAGGATCGCCTGTCGGGTTGGGGCTACCCGTAATTCCTCTTGCTTTGTTAGAACTACACACACAGGATAACTGAGCTAATCCACCACCGCCAGTGCTGAATGTATGGCCTATGTCATAGTTTGCAGAACCAATATTGGCATCTATCACCGTTTGGCTCTCATTAATTAATACATTTGCATTATTATTTCCTGTAAAAGGATCTGTAGCGGCATCGAGGAACTCAACCAGATTATTATTAGCTACGAGGATCATTCTCACTGCAACTTCCTGTTCGTAAACTCCAACCACCCGGTTAACTGATGTTACAATCGCAGCATGCAATATTGCAGGGTTTGAACCCGCATTGATTCCCGGCGCCTGTGCATATTCGCCTGTGCATGCTACCGCTAAACGATACGTTCTAAGCTCTGTGCCGAGGCAAACAGCCTGGGTTTGCTCTGGCCTGTATGTATTCGGATTTTCAGGAACCTCACATAAAAATGTTCCGGTTTTAATGAAATTTGAACGGTAATAACTGATATACTGATCTGTTACACCTCTTGCATAGGGGTCGATGTAATAAGTGCCGTTAACGGTTAATACCTGTGCATGAAAACCATTTGGACCAAAGTCCATCCGGACAGTTGCATAAGGATCGTCAATCCCCTGGCCAATAAAAGTTTTTATTTCCGGAAACTTTGCAGCCAGTACCGGCTCCTGAATGCTGCTTTCCCAAACATGAAATTTTGCCTGCTTCCCATCTGGCATCAATAGGGTCATTACTGGTGTAATTCTTCTGTTTGTAATATTTTTTTCAGATGGAAGAGACCACAAGAAATTTTTCATTGCCTGAACATCCATTCCTGCTGCACGGAATTTCTGAGGTATAATAACTCTTGCCCCGGTAGTGGATAGCAAAGTATTTTCACCAGCATCAGTAAAAAAATAGTTTTGTGAAAACCCGCTTGTTGTTATCATGAGCACAATCAAAGCGGAAACACTAAGCCTGTAAAGCTTTTTCATGGCATTTTATTTAAATGATATAATTTGTAAACCATACACAATGACACAAGAACCCCGGAAATGCTGTTAAAATTAAAAAGATTTTTCAAGCCCGCAATCGTAAAATTTCTCACATATGTAAATAAAAACTCCCGTTCCATTACTGAAACAGGAGTTATCAAATATTTTATAGCTTAATGGATATGAGCTTTGCCCTGTGCAATTATTTTACCATTGACATCGCCGATAAATACCATATAAATCCCTGTACTTACATGTTGCAGATCAACGGGCATTAAAGTATAAGGACCGGATACATTGTATTGGCGGTTATAAACCTGAACTCCGGCCATATCATAGATCATTAAAGTCCATTTTGAATCGGCGCCTGAAACATTGAAATAAGAAACAGTAAAATTGCCGTCATTCGGGCTGGGGAAAATAAATATTCCCGGACTTTGGCCTGCCTTAATCGAAACAATGGCTGATTGATTAGAACATACCAACCCGCTGGGCCATGTTTCACGGATCCTGGTCTGATAATCTCCGGTTTGCTGAACCGTTACAACCCTCGTATTGCCGGAATTAGAAATCGCTGATCCGTTAAGATACCATGAGTATGAGAGTGCCCCACCTGTTGAAGCAGTCGGAGTTGCCGTCAAAGTAGTGATTTGTCCGGGTAATAAGGAAGCAAGCGGAGCAGCAGATAAACCAACAGCAGGTAACTGATGAACCACCAATAATGCTGAACCTGAAACGGAAGGAGTTGTACAGGCTGCATTTGACAACAGACAACGATACCTGTTGTTACTTAACAAAGTTGTTGCGCCTGTGATTGTTAATGTAGTTGTAGTGGCGCCTGAATAAACACCACCGTTGGTAACATTATTCCAGCTGGCCCCTCCATTTATGCTTTCCTGCCATTGATAAACTATCGGTTGAGTGCTTGTACCGGAAACAGACATGCTTATATCGCTACCGGAACAAATTTCAGCGCCTGCAGGTTGACTGCCGACAGAAACAGGAGCTATTACTGTTAACATCCCTGCATTGGATGTTACAGGTAAAGTGCAAAAACCGGATACAATACAGCGATAAAGATTTCCATTCATACCAAGTGTTACGGCAGAAGCGGTATAGGCAGATGCGTTTGCTCCGGCAATATCACTGTAGGATGCACCGCCATTGGTACTAACCTGCCATTGATAGGTGATTGCACCCGTTGCTGATACAGCAAATGGTGCATTGGTTCCAGCACAAACCGTCTGGTCAGCAGGCGGAGTATTAACAACAATTGTTACAACAGGATTAATTGTAAATACAATATTCTGTGTTTTTGGTGGCGCTCCTGCAGCCACCCCTGTTACAGTAATAGTGTATGATCCTGGCGCCAGGATATTTGCATTATTTAAACTCACAGTAGTGGAACCGGATCCTGTTGTAAGTGGATTAGTACTGAATGTAACATTGGTACCCGGAGGAATTCCACTGGCAGAAAGAGTAATATTATTGGTGAAACCGCCAAAATAAGTTGCCGTAAGACTTGATGATGTCATTGTAACAGGAACAGGGCAATTGGCTACAACCGCCGGAGGATTATTAAAATTAAAACCTGCTGGCGGTACTGCCAGTGTGAAATTTGCATTGGAAATGTCAAAAAAGATATTTCCGATGGCCTCAATTTTTATCCGTGCGGTAGTAGTAAGTATAGCAGGAAAGGTTACAGACTCTGAACCATCATTGGGGGTACTTGCCAGCAATACAGTAGGAAATGTGTTTCCGCCATCCGTTGATAATAAAATTTGGACGTTAGCTGCATTTATGGGCGCACCGTTTGTTCCATTTACATTCCATGTTACGGTTTGTATGGAACCAGAAGGATAATTTTCTCCACCATTCGGAATGCTAACTGCAAACGGTCCTGCAGCATTAGTTACATTCACCACAACATTTGTAAAATTGGTTTGCCCCACTTTAATTGGCGGAGTTGAACTATATGGAACATTATCCCGTACTGTCAGCCGGAAATTCAATGTCCTTGTAACGGAACTCAATGCTTCTATGTTACAAATCGGATCACCACCCGGTAATGTAGGCGTTATCAATAAACCAGCCAGAACAGTTGATAATTTAGGGAAAAGCCGGGTTGGAGAAGTTGTGGCAGGAAAGGTTAGCCAATTTGGGCCAGTCGGTTTAGCAGCATATGCAACACTGTTACTTCCGGTCTGCCCGCCATGAACATCATTTTGCTCCCAGCAATAAGTGAGTACATCGCCCGGATTGGGATCAGAGGCAGAGCCTGTGAGAGCAAAAGGCGTTGAGATTGGAATAGTATAAGGGCCTTGCGGATTGACAACCGGCGTTGCATTATCAGCTGTGATATTTGTAGTAACAGGACAGGTTTTTGTTGCCATGTTAACCTGTATCTGTTGAATGGAGGCTTCGTGAAAAATATCAATTGAATGAGGAGCAGGATCGTAACTTGTAATGCCGGCATATCCCATAATTGTTATATCTGCGCCTACTCCCTTTTGCGCCTGGGTACCTTCGTTTGAAAACGTAAAAGTATGGTTACCGCCCATCTGATGCCCCACTTCATGGGCCACATAGTCAATATCAAAATTATCTCCCTGTGGAATACCATCAGCTGGGGAAGTAATTCCTCTACCTTTGGTAGATCCGGTGCCTGAGGCAACTCCATCTACGCAAACACAACCTATGCAACCAGCATTTCCACCTCCTCCAGAGGCTCCAAACATATGGCCAATATCATAAGCGGCATTGTTGGCCGCTAATGGTGTTGCCGGTCCGGTTAACATTGTATTCAGGGTTACTTGCAATTGAGTATTCCAGTTTCCCAATGTTGTATATGGATCGGTAGCAGGATCGTAAAAGATTACATTGACTGTTTCAGCTACCAGGTTCAGGTGTATAGCCAGATCTTTTTCATAACAACCATTACAACGTGTAAGTGTGGCATTGAATGCCGCCAGCACCAATGCCACCTGGCTTGCGTTGAAAGCACCGAACCAGTTAGAATATTCGCCATTGCATGATTGCGCCAGACGCATTGTTTTTAATTCACCGGTATTACTTTCAATGATATTGCTTTCATTAACCCTGGAATTTAATTCGGAAGCCAGTTGTTGATCAGGAGTAGAACATACCCAAGGCAATTCTCCTCTATTTCTTTGGGATTTAAAAACAGCATAAACAATATGATCCCGGGAATAAGGTTCAATATATTCATTTGGACCATTGGTTCTGAAAACCATTGTTTGAATTCCCTGTGGAGAGATACTCAGCTTCAGCGTTGCGGACTTATCAGTTATCCCTCTTCCTGAAAATGCTCTTATTTCGGGAAACCGTGCTTGCAATGCAGGTTCGAAATTGGAAGCTTCATTCACTTCAAATTGTTCAAAATTTCCATCGGCACCGGGCAAAGTAATAACCGTTGTGTGCTTTATCCTGTTATCTGTTACTGTAAACAACTCCTGCCGGAGAGGCTCAATATTTAAGGTAACCAGCCTGAACTCTTTTGGAAAAGATATTCTTGCCACGGCTTTATCAGTTACTATTCCGCTTTTATCAGCTCTGAAAGACCAATAATCTTGCTGTGCGGAAACGAGTAAAGAGTTACTCATCAGAATAACAAGTAGTATAAACTTGTAAAATTTGCTCATAACCGCTTCGGTTTAAGGTGGAAAAAGGCGGCTAAAGTTAAGTTATTTAAATAACCCTTTACCGGTTTTTTATAAACTGAAATGAAAAATCCCATCCCGAAATAACAGGATGGGATTATTTCTTTTTATTAAATCCAAACAATTGGGTTTCTGAATATTAATAACCCATGTCGCCCATACCGGGTGCGCCATGATTATGGGGCGCTTCTTCTTTTTTGGGTTTATCGGCTACAACGGCTTCAGTGGTTAACAGCATGCCTGCGATAGAAGCTGCATTCTCCAACGCAATACGGGTAACCTTGGTGGGGTCAATTACGCCTGCTTTGAAGAGATTTTCATACTCCTCCTCTTTGGCATTGAATCCAAAATCACCCTTACCTTCTTTTACTTTCTGAACAACGATGGATCCTTCTATTCCTGCATTAGCAACAATCTGGCGAAGCGGCTCTTCCAATGCTCTTTTTACAATAGCAATACCCGTATTCTCATCATCGTTGCTGCCTTTTAATTTATCAAGTGCTTCTATTGCACGGATAAAAGCAACACCGCCACCCGGAACAATTCCTTCTTCTACGGCAGCTCTTGTAGCATGTAATGCATCGTCAACCCTGTCTTTCTTTTCCTTCATTTCAACTTCTGTGGCAGCTCCAATGTATAATACGGCTACACCACCACTGAGTTTTGCAAGACGTTCCTGTAATTTTTCTTTATCGTAATCAGATGTAGTAGTTTCTATTTGCGCTTTGATCTGGTTTACTCTGGCAGTAATATCTTCTTTCTTTCCTTTGCCGCCAACAATTGTGGTATTGTCTTTATCAATTGTTACTGTAGCAGCCTGGCCGAGATAGCTGATATCAGCATTCTCCAGTTTGTATCCCTGCTCCTCGCTGATAACAATTCCCTTTGTAAGTGTGGCAATATCAGTGAGCATTTCTTTTCTGCGGTCACCAAAGCCTGGTGCTTTTACTGCTGCTACTTTAATGGTGCCCCGGAGTTTGTTTACAACCAATGTAGCCAAGGCTTCTCCTTCCAGGTCTTCAGCAATGATCAGCAAGGGACGTCCGCCCTGTGCTACTTTCTCGAGTATATGCAGGATGTCCTTCATATTGCTGATCTTTTTATCATAGATCAGTATATAAGGGTTCTGCAATTCTGCTTCCATCTTTTCGCTGTTGGTAACGAAGTAGGGAGAGATATAACCCCGGTCGAACTGCATACCTTCCACCACATCAACGGTTGTATCTGTACCTTTTGCCTCTTCAACTGTGATAACACCTTCCTTACCTACTTTTTTCATTGCTTCAGCAATCAGTTTACCAATTTCATTGTCATTATTTGCAGAAATAGAAGCTACCTGCTGAATTTTATTGCTGTCATTGCCTACAGTCTGGCTCTGGCTTTTTAAGTTCTCCACTACTTTTACCACGGCTTTTTCAATACCTCTTTTCAGATCCATAGGATTAGCGCCGGCAGCTACATTTCTCAGGCCTTCGCTGATAATGCTCTGTGCCAAAACGGTTGCAGTGGTAGTTCCGTCACCTGCAATATCAGCAGTTTTGGACGCCACTTCTTTTACCATCTGTGCACCCATATTCTCAATGGGGTCTTCCAGTTCAATTTCTTTCGCCACAGTTACACCATCTTTGGTTATAGATGGAGCGCCGAATTTTTTTTCCAGCACCACATTACGGCCTTTCGGGCCGAGTGTTACTCTTACAGCGTTGGATAAAGCATCCACCCCTTTTTTCATTTTATTTCTTGCTTCTAAATCGAAGAATATTTGTTTTGCCATAGTATTTAATTTGATAATTAGTTAATTTGATAATTTGCTAATGAGGTTAAAACCAGGCTGCGCATTAGCACATCAGCATATAAGTTCATTGACACATTATACTATTGCCAATATATCTGACTCTCTCATGATAAGGTAGTCTTCGCCATCAATCTGGATTTCTGTGCCGGCATATTTGCCATAGAGAACTGTGTCGCCGGTTTTTACTGTTACCGGCTCATCTTTTTTGCCAGGACCTGCGGCAATTACAACGCCACGTTGTGGTTTTTCTTTAGCTGTATCCGGGATAATGATGCCTCCTGCTGTTTTCTCCTCTGCAGCGGCAGCTTTCACAATTACCCTGTCGTGAAGCGGGGTAACGCTTACTTTCTTAGCCATAGTTTTACTGATTTTTGAGTTTTTGAATTTTTGGACTCGTCCGCCATCCGGCGGGCGGCAAAAGTACAGGAAATAATGTGCCGTTAAGGACAAAAAAGACAAATTTTCAGGTAAATGGAATTAACTGGCAGTAACCCGGCGAGAATCGCAATCCTGATAGACAAAATTTCATCAGTAATAAAAAAGGCCGCTCTGGGAAAACCTGAGCGACCCATAAACTTAGAAATGACTGCCCTTAATTCCTGATCACTTTGGCAGTATAAGACCGGCCATTGATAGTTGCATTCAGAATATATGCTCCGGATGAAACCATAGGTATATTAAACTGTAGCTGCTGCTCGCCCTGGCCGATGGTTCTTCTTGCCACAAGATGTCCGTTTATATCCATCAGGCGAAGCTCTCCTTTTGCTTCAGGCGGCTTCATGAAACGAATGACAAGAATATTATTTCTGAACGGGTTGCCCAACACCTGTATGTCCTGTTGTGCCCCGCTCAGTTTTACCAGTACTACATTGCTCAACTTGCTTTCATTGTCAATATCTACTGTTCTAAGGCGGTAGTAATTTTTTTCCGTCAGCGATCTGTCTGTATAGCTGTACTCCCGGATGGTATTACTGTTTCCGGCTGCCCCAATAGTTGCAATCCTGCTGTAATGAATTCCGTCAAAAGATTTTTCCAGTTCGAAATGCTTTGTATTGTATTCTGATGAAGTGGTCCATTGAAGCAAAGTTGTTTTATTATTTTGAAGTGTTCCCGTAAATTCGGTAAGCTCCACAGGAAGCGGAACCAAACTTAACATGGTGTACCACATTCCATAGCCATGTGTACCCACCAATAGCTTGCCATCGCTTGGACGGAATGACATAGATGATACAACAGCATTTCCTATTTCACCTGCTCCCTCCTGTGACCAGGAAACAGAACCCGGTAATCCCGTAGAACGATATAATCCAACTGAAGTACCTACAAAATAATGCACCTCCGGAGAATTGGGAACCGCATGTATGGCGCAGCTTCTGTAAGAAGGTAATGTCAAACTTCCTTCTACAGACGTCCATGTAGGTGTGGCAGAATTGGCTGTCCCTGTCCACCATACGCTGGTGACTCCATAATTAGAAAATGTTACCAGAATGGTATCATCATTCCTTGGGTTTACGGCGATACTGCTTACATATGCTCCTGCCGGAAAAGATGCCCCGGTAATATCTACGGGTGAAGTGGCCGCAGGCGCCAATGCAGGGTCATCAAGGCGATATACTTTTCCACCCGATGTGCCAAAAAATAAACTGGATGTGGCAGCACTGTATCCTCCCCGGGAAACTGCAAGCGCTGAAATAGTGGTGGTAACAGCGGCGCTTATTCCAGTCATATCTGTCCATGATACGGTACTAACCGTAGAAGCAGATAGTGTACGGTATATTTTGTCATCATTGGCATAGTAGAGAAACTCAGAATTATCGGCATCGAGTTTAAATAAGGTAACAAATAAACCGGTACCTGCCTCACCAATGGGAGTAATAGTAGTTGAAGATCCCAAAGCTGTCGGAGCGCTTCTTCTGTTTATAGAGCCCGCCTGAGACCCTACATATTCATATTGAGTACCGCTGGTGGCAGCCGGATCATTAAGACCAACGGAAACACCATCGCCTCCCCATACCATTTCAAAGCTGGTTCCTGTTCCCCCGGTATTTCTTGTTGATCCGTTATCCTGTGCTCCTCCAATTACTTTATCGTTTGAGGTTCGGGGGTCAATATCCACATAATAATATTGGTATGTTCTGTATCCGGTATTTATCTGTGTCCAGGCCACTGTTCCGGCAGTATTATCGGTTGTTCTCTGAATGCCTCCGTCGTTTCCGCAAAGCATAGTGGTTGAACTGGTCGGCGGAAAAGCAATAGAATGTATGTCGGGGTGTGAACTGGTATATAAGGCATAACTGGCTGAACTTGCATAGCCGCCGATTCTTGTCCATGTTGATCCGGCATCAGTAGAACGATAAATATTCGTACCGCCAATAAATACAGTACCTGATGCATCGGGCTTTACTGCCACTACAAGGTCATATCCTCCCTGAACGGCAAAGGGGTCATTACCGGCTAAACAACCTGATTCGTCCGGTAGAGTTGCAGATACATCCGTCCATGTGGATGTACCATCATCCCAGTAATAGAATTCAGCCTCAACTAATCCCGGAGTACAAGAACTTGTTACCCCATTCCAGTATAGTGCATATACCCTGCTCTCAAGGCTTGGAGCATAAGCCAGTACTACCCTGCCAAATGCTCCGGCGGCATTCCATCCGGCAGGACTTGTGCCAGATGTAGGGCCGGCAATTTTTGTCCAGCTACCATCTGCACCTGTAGTAGATGTCCACACACCGGGTAGATTTAAAGTGGGTCCCGTATTAGCTCCACCGGCAAAAGATGCATAAAATCTGCCAGTAGAAGTAACAATAATATCAGATACGTCATCGCTTCCATAGCCACTGGAACCTGAAGTAAGTACAATACTCCAGGATGTGCCTCCATCAGTTGAACGGTAAATAGCATCCATTGCACCCATATATACATTACCATTTGTAGGATCAACCACTAATTTGGTAATATAGTCTGCCCGGTGATCAAAGCTTTCATAAGTACCGGTGTTGGAAGCCGGAAGGTGTGACCATGTTTCTCCATTATCTGTAGATTTAAATACTCCTTTGCCCCGGTAAGGGGCAGTGGTGCCGTGGGCGCTGGCGCTGTTTCCTGTCCATTCACCACCCGCATAATACCATGTGTCCCTGGATCCAACTCTTATATCCTGGGCTAAAGCAGAAACATTCTGCAAATCACCTGCAGGGCTTTTTCTGGTCCATGTGGCGCCATCATCCGTGCTTTTATACAATGCCCCGCTTACTCCTCCGGCAAAAATGGTAAAGTTGGCTACGCCATCGTAACGTATATCATAGGCAAGTGCCCGGGTTCTTCCTCCCAGGTTATTAGGACCCTGAAATGTGTAAGCATTCGCTTCGATCCTTTCTGTGAGCATTTGTTTTGCTAATATTTCTCTTGCCTGCAGCAACTCCGCATCCCGAATACCATCCGGAATCTTTCCCGTTGTTGGATTTTTCAGCATGTTGAACTCATACTCAATAGCTCCGTTAATATCTGTCATCCTTTCACCGGCTTTTTTTTCCCGAAAAATATGTTTTCACTTTCCTGGTTATTTTTCTGCATGGGCTGGCAGGAGGTAAACAGGAGTGAAAAAATAACTGCAGCAAGGAAAGATGCTGATAAAATTTGCTTTCCCATAGCAAAGGTTTTTAAGGTTATATCATCATATACAGAAAGGTAAGGAATTCGGGTAATATAATAACTGATTCTTATCCCCCTCTTTTTAATACCCGTGGGTGTAGTGGAAGACAGCCAGGCCCAAGTTGAACCATTAATACCATGCCCATAATGTTATATTCCTTTTTACTTTACATTTGCTCTTAAAGTTCTTACAGCAATGATCAGCAGAAGAAATATCCGTGTGAAAGTGATGCAGACCCTTTATACCGTATCCACACTGGAAAAAGAAATAAAACCAGGTGAACCGCAGCAAATCCTCCAAAAACTTTTTGACCAGACCCGGTCCCTTTTTATTTATCTCATCTATTTTCTAACTGAAACGGCCCGTTATGCCGAAACGGATGCTCATCAACGGGCTTCCAAGCATTTACCCACTCAGGAGGACCTGCATGTAAACACCAAAATAACCGGCAACGAGGTGTTATTAAAAATGGTAAATGATCCCGCCTTGAAAGAACAATTATCAAAACAAAAACCAGGGCAATTTTGTGATAAAGAATTACTGAGAAAGATTTATCACCTCCTGGCGGAGTCTCCGGAATACAAATCGTATATAACCCATCCTGCAAGAGAAAGGGCAGATGAGAAAAAGATTCTTGAATTCATTCTGAATGACCTGCTGCTGGCCAATGAATCTTTTGTGGCACATGTGGAAGAAGTTTTTTCCAACTGGGATGATGATGGCGAAATGCTTGTTCAGTTACTGAGCGGATATCTGTCAAAGCCCGGTAGTTATAATTTTAACCAGATGATGAGCGCAGATAAAGCTTCCTTTGCTAAAAACCTGCTGCAAACTGTATTGGAAAAAGGAGAGCACCTGCAAAGCTTGATTATCCCCAAACTTAAAAACTGGGATCCCGACCGGATTGCCTTGCTCGATATGATAATGATGAAAATGGGTGTGGCTGAATTCCTTTACTTCGAAACCATACCACCCAAGGTCACTATCAACGAGTACATTGACCTTGCCAAGGATTACAGCACTCCTCAAAGCGGCCATTTTGTAAACGGGATACTCGATAATATTCATAAAGAGTTGTTGCAACAAGGGAAAATGCATAAGGTAGAATATAAAAAAGCTTGAGCCCGGCAATCAGCATATGGTCAATTTCAGTGCCTCAGTGCTTCTGTGGCTGTATTTTTTTGCCACTAAACACAGAAACACTGAGCTATCTGATTCATTATATAAAACAAAAAGCCTCAAACTAATCCACTACCGGGCAATGATAGCAATTGTTTGCAGTCATGGCTTTTCTATACATTTGCACTCTTAAATAAAGAAATGAAAAAACTGTTTGTTGTAATATCCGTGGCTATTTCAATAATCGCCTGCACCACAACAGATAAAAAATCTGATGACCAGAAAAGCAGGGAGGATTTTGTAAAAGACAGTATGGCTGCAGCTGAAAAAATGAAACTGATGAATGACACGGCTGATTTTACCAATATTCAATGGCTCGATTCCACATCAATCGACCTAGGGAAAATAAAAGAAGGTAAGCAGGTGGAAGTTTCTTACCGATTTAAAAATACAGGTGATAAACCGCTGGTAGTGGTGAATGTTTCTGCAAGTTGCGGATGTACCATTCCCGAAAAACCTGAACAGCCTATAGCACCGGGAGAAGAAGGTATTATAAAAGCAAAATTTGACAGTAAAAACAGAAAAGGACCAAACGAAAAACATATCAATGTAGATGCCAACACAAAACCATCTCCCTCACACATACTTAGTTTCAAAGTAGAGGTTGAATAAATCAAAATCAAACAACAATTACAAAAATTTAAACATGAAATATTTTTCAAAAATTCTGACAGCATTCATTATTGTAGCCATATCACTTTCATCCTGTATGCCCCCGGGTGCGGAGCAGGGAGGCAAAGATGGCAAGGGAGGCGGAGGCTTTGGAGGCTTTCAGTTCATCTTTCTCGGATTAATGATCCTTGTATTCTGGCTTTTCTTTATCCGTCCACAGTCCAAAAGAGCCAAGAACCAGAAAAAATTCATAGAAGATCTCGGCAAAGGCGATAAGATCGTTACCATAGCCGGCATTCATGGCACTATCAATAAAATAAATGAAGACGGAACACTGAATATTGAAGTAAGTCCCGGCAGCTACCTGAAAATAGAAAAGAGTGCAATCAGTATGGACTGGACTGCAGCTTTGAACAAGCCGGTAACTACTGACAAAAAATAGAACTAAGATTCATCAGATTTATAAGATTTGGAGGAAAGGTCATGCTTTTCCTCCTTTTCGTTTAATCCCGATAATGAACTTGTTTATTATCTTTCCAATTTAATACCTGAAATCCCCTAAATAATGGCGTTAAAAATTGGTCTTACAGGTGGTATTGGCAGTGGCAAATCTGTTGTAGCCAAAGTATTTGAAACATTGGGCATACCTGTTTATTATGCCGATGATGCAGCAAGGAAACTGATGAATGCTGATGAAGAGCTAAAAAAATCCATTATCAAAAATTTTGGGGAAGAGAGTTATAAAAATGGAGAACTCGACAGAAAATATCTTTCTTCAATTGTTTTTAATAGCAAAGAACAGCTTGAACTTCTGAACTCACTCACCCACCCTGCCACCATAGCCGATGCCGGCGCATGGATAAAAAAGCAGAATGCCCCCTACATCATAAAAGAAGCAGCTTTACTTTTTGAAAGCGGAGCCGATAAAAATCTTGATTATGTTATTGGCATTTCCTCACCCCTGCCCCTTCGTATTAAAAGAGTGATGCAGCGGGACGGGCTTACCGAAAAAGAAGTGATGCAAAGAATAAGCAGGCAAATGGATGAACAGGAGAAAATGAAAATGTGTGATTATGTCATTGTTAATAATGAACAGCAACTGGTATTGCCACAGGTAATTGAATTACATAAAAAGTTTACTGCCATTCCCATACTCTCCTGAGTAGCTCATGAGAATTCGGTATATTTAAATTACCAAACCGGCATATGAAAAATTCATTTCTAATTTTGATTACCGCCATTTTATTCTCGTCTGCCTGTCAAAATAAGTCAGATAAAAAATCATTAATAGGAAAATGGAAGCCCGTTGAAGTTAATATACCTGAAGCCAGTTATGAAGAAAAGAAAGGTATTATTGACGACGTTGTTGTCGAATTCACCGGCGATGGCAGACTGATAAACTCAGGAAAAGGAGATACACTAAGAGGCACTTATAATTTTATTGAAAAGGATAGCACACTGACTGCGAATATGCCTGCAAGCCCAGACATGCAGGTTCAGCAGTTTAAAATTGAATGGCGGGATGATACAATGCTGATGAAAAACGGGGAGGGCGAAATTAAGTTTAAAAGGCAATAGTCATTTCAGTTTTCTCAGCGCTTCCTTAATTCTTCTCCAACCCTCTTCAATATTCTTCATGCTGTTGGCAAATGAGAAGCGGACACAATCCGGTTCTCCGAATGCATCGCCCATCACAGATGATACATGGGCTTTATGCAACAAATACATGGACATATCTCCGGCATTATTGATTACCGATTCCCCATCTGTTTTACCGAAATAAGAACTCATATCAGGAAAGACATAAAAAGCCCCATCCGGTTCTGAACAATGCAAACCGGGAATTTCTTTTAATAATTCATGCACTCTTGCCCTCCGCCGGGTAAATTCTTTTACCATTTCCATTGTTGGACGAAGATCAGTTGTCAATGCTGTTACTGCAGCTTTTTGAGTTATTGAATTGGCCCCGCTGGTAAACTGTCCCTGCACTTTCTCACATGCCCTGGCAATTTCTGTTTGCGCAGCTAAATAGCCCAATCGCCAGCCTGTCATAGCAAAGCCCTTACTCAAACCATTTACCACAGCTACACGGTCTTTTATTTCTTCAAACTCTGCAAGGCTATGATGCCTGCCTGTCCGGCCGGCAGGTTTGCCAACGTAGTTGATATACTCATAGATTTCGTCTGAAAGAATAAAAACATTCGGATGTTTTCTGAATACTTCCGCCAGCGATTGTAATTCATCCCTGCTATATACAGCGCCGCTTGGGTTGCAGGGTGATGAAAACAGGAACATTTTTGTTTTTTCAGTGATGGCTGCTTCTAATTGAGCTGCGGTAATTTTAAATCCCTGTTCAGTTGTAGTTTTAATCTCCACCACTTTTCCCCTGGCAATTTTTACCAGTTCACTGTAAGTAACCCAGAATGGTGTGGGAATGATCACTTCATCCCCTTCATCCACCAAAGCTAAAATTGCATTCGCCAAGCTTTGTTTAGCCCCTGTTGACACCACAATATTCTCAGGTTTATAATCAAGATTATTATCCCTTTTGAATTTGCTACAAACCGCTTCCCGCAAATCCAAAAAGCCCGGCACCGGCGTATAGTGACTCCAGTTGTCCTGTATGGCTTTGATAGCCGCTTCTTTAATATGAGCAGGGGTATCAAAATCCGGTTCCCCAAGGCTCAGGTCAATAACATCAATGCCTTTGGCCCTGAGTTCACGGCCCAACTTGGCCATCTTCAAAGTTTCCGGTTCGTTGAAGCGTTGTAAAAAGGATGATAGCTGCATGAAAAATAATTTAATGGGTTGAAATACGCTATTTCCATAAAGCCATAAGGCGGGGTCAAAGGTAGGAATAGCGATCGTTAAGTTTTTAAAAATCAGCCCACAAGGCGGCATTTTTAGTTACTGAAAATTAAACTGAATCGTATATCTTTGCCGTCCTTAAAATTTATGCAAGCCTGACCCTTTGGGAAACTTTGGCTTATTAATGTAAACACATCATCGTATGCAACTGAAAGGTTTGGTTCGTTTCTTTACCATTGTGTTGATTCTCGTCTCTCTTTACATGCTTTCTTTCACTCTCGTTGTAAGAAACCATGAGAAAAAAATGGAATCAATTGCAAGAGCCTATGTGAAAAATAGCTTTCTTCCGGCCGATCAAAAATTTCCGGGAAATAAAGATTCGCAGGCTGTTTACCAGGAGACTCTTGATAAAGCATACCAGGACAGGCTAAGAAGATTGCTTGACAGCACCAAAGATAAAACACTGACCTATGGTATTAATGGTGCAGTGAGCTATAAAAAAGCAAAAGAAGATGAATTGAACCTGGGTCTCGATCTTCAGGGCGGTTTGAACGTAACGATGGAAGTGGAAATGACCGGTCTGTTGAAATCGCTTGCCAATAATACTAAAGATCCAAACTTCTTACAAGCCATTGCCAATGCCGACAAGCGAAAAGCAAACAGCAGCGCCGATTTTATCACACTCTTTATTGATGAGTACAGGAAGATTGAAGCTACAAGACCGTTGGCCACACTATTTGCCACAGCCAGTGCTAACCGGGTTGATTTAAAGGCAAGCGATAATGAAGTTGAAACTTATATCCGCAAAGAAGCTAATGATGCCTTTGAAAGAACATTGAGGGTATTGACGACCCGTATTGACCAGTTTGGTGTAGCATCCCCTACAATTAATCCAAACTACGACAAGAAAGTTATCACCGTTGAATTGGCAGGTATCAAAGACAAAGAGAGAGCCAGAAAAGTATTGCAGACAACTGCGAATCTTCAGTTTTGGGAAGTATACACACTCAGAGATGCTAACTATGGCAACGGCTGGCAAAAAACCATTGATGCATTCAACAGAATTTACGGAGGCATGGCTGATACTTCTGCTAAAAAAGATTCCAGTGTTGTTGCAAAAGACACAACTAAAACTGATACCAGCGGGAAAAATCAAGGACTGACAAATAAAACAGGTGACACATCAGGAAATGAGTTGAGAAAAATAATCAGTGGTAATGATACATCCGGAAAGGATACGACAGGTAAATTAAACAGGAATATCAGTAGCACTGGCATAACGATTGACAAGTATATCCAGTTTGACCAGCCTTCCCGGAATGAAAAAGGCGAAATTTATTACCCGGCTTCCATTGGATTGGTTGCAATAAAAGATACGGCGCAGTTCAGGGAATACTTGGAACAATTCCGTTCCAATTTTCCTTCGGATGCTCAGTGGGCCTACGGTATCCCTGCAAAAGATAAAAAAGGGAAAGAAGCATCTGCAGTTCCGCTTTATGCTTTAAAGACTTTTGGCCGGGCACAAGCAAAACTGGAAGGAGATGCCATTTCAGATGCAAGTCAGGACTTCGATCAATATGGCAAAGTAGAAGTAAGAATGAGCATGAAAGGTTTTGGTGCCAGTATATGGAGTAAAATGACGGAAGAAAATAAGGATAAGCCTATTGCCATCGTTTTGGACAATATAGTCTATTCGGCGCCAAACGTACTTGGAAAAATTCCTGATGGTACTTCATCCATTACCGGTAACTATACCCAACAGGAAGCTGCTGACCTTGCTAATATTCTGAAAGCAGGCAAGCTGCCTGCCCCTGCCAAAATTGTACAGGAACAACAGGTGGGTCCTACTCTTGGCAGCAAAGCCATTGCCGGTGGTGCAAAAGCATTCCTCATTTCATTTGTTGTTATTTTCCTGCTGATGCTGGTGTATTATAATACCAGTGGATGGGTAGCAAACATTGCCCTTATCTTGAACCTTTTATTTACAGTAGGTATTCTTGCTTCGTTGCATGCAACACTTACCGCCCCGGGTATTGCAGGTTTGGTCCTCACAATCGGTATGGCGGTTGACACCAACGTAATCATTTATGAACGTATAAAGGAAGAATTAACGAGGGGTAAGGGATATATTCCTGCAATTAATGAAGGTTATAAACGATCATTGCCTCCTGTACTCGATTCACATGTAACCATATTTTTGACTGCTGCTATTCTGTTTTATTTTGGTCTCGGTCCTGTTAAAGGCTTTGCTACAACACAGATGATTGGAATTATTCTTTCTCTGTTCTGCGGAATTCTGGTGAGCCGCTGGATAACCGAATGGTTTACTAACAAGAAAAAGCACCTGAAATATTTTACCGGTGTGTCAAAGAGAGTTTTCAAACATGCCAAGTTCAAATTCATTGAGTATAGAAAAGTGGCTTATATCATTTCAATCGTTGTGCTTGGATTGGGCATAGCTTCCTACTTCAATGGCTTTGACCAGGGTGTTGAATTTAAAGGTGGTCGTAGTTATAAGATCAACTTTAATAAAAAAGTGGACATTGAGCAGGTAAGGAATGATTTGAGAACCGCCTTTCAAGGAGAAAGCCCGGTCATTAAAACAATTGGAGATAACTCGACTCTTGACATTACCACTTCCTATATGATCACCCAGTCTGGCCAGGAAGTGGATTCACTGGTACTCACAAAACTGATGACAGGTTTGAAGAGCCATCTTCCTGCCAACCTCTCGTTTGAGAAATTTGATAAAGAATATAAACTGGAATCCAAAACAGTACTGCCTACAATTTCGGACGACCTGAAATCTGGAGCGATAAAGGCAACTCTTTTTGCCTTGCTTATCATATTTCTGTATATCTTCATCCGCTTCCGTGACTGGAGATATTCACTGGGTACTATCGTAGCGTTAATACACGACGTATTGGTTACCCTGATAGTATTCTCATTTGCAAGAACGATTGTACCATTTCCTCTGGAGATTGACCAGCATTTCATTGCGGCGGTCTTAACGGTTATCGGCTTCTCCATGAACGATACAGTTATCGTATTCGACAGGATCCGTGAATACAACCGTCTGATGCCTTCAGCCACAAGAGGAGAAATCATTAACAGCGCTATCAACGATACGTTAAGCCGCACCATTATGACTTCCTTGACGGTGTTCCTTACTATTCTTATTCTCTTCCTTGTGGGCGGTGAGGTAACAAAAGGATTTGCCTTTGCAATGCTGGTGGGTGTAATCACTGGTACTTATTCATCCATCTTTGTTGCTGCGCCAATACTGGTTGACCTTGGCGGCAAAAGAGGATTGGGGAAAAAATCAACTGATAAAACAAAGACAGTCGCTACAAGCACCAAGAGTTAAGAAGATTTGGGTTAAAATAAAAAGCCTCCGGTTGGAGGCTTTTATATTTACTTCAATAAATGATTTAACTAAACAGCAAATGAAGTCCCGCACCCACAGGTAGTGTTTGCATTAGGGTTTTTAAAAGTAAATCCCCTGTTGTTCAATCCATCCTGCCAGTCTACTTCCATACCATATAAATACATTTCATGCGCCTTGTTCATGATGCAGGAAATGCCTTCAATTTCAAATGCATGATCTTTTTCATCCTGCTGATCAAAGCCAAGTGTATAGGTCATACCGGAGCAACCGCCGCCCTTCACTCCCACCCTCAGCTTTTGGGTTTTATCAAAACCTTCTGCAGTCATTAATTTCTTTACCTGGCTAATCGCCCCTGCAGTAAGGCTTACCGGATTTGACAATATTGCTTCCATTCAGCAAAAATAAATATTCTTTTCTGTGAAATAAAGAAGACAGGTTTCGGAAAACGGAATTTAACCACTGTGTAACAGCCTGACCTGTTTGACCCCCATTTGACCTTTATGACCTATTTGACTTATATGTCCATTTGACCCCATATGACTATTTTTGTCTCTTACAATCAATGAAATGGAATTAAATATCGTTAGCCTTGTATTGGCAATATTGGCAGCAGTGATTTCGGTATATACCTTATTGAGAAAATCTCAGTCGCCACAACCAATACAGACAGGAGAAAAATTTGACAGCACATCATTACGCTTACAGGCCTATGAACGTTTGGTTTTGCTTACGGAAAGGATTGCACTACCTAACCTTATCAGCCGATTAAATCAGCCAGGGCTCAGCGCTGTTGAAATGAAAGTTATCCTTACTGAAAATATCAAACATGAATTTGAATACAACAGTACACAGCAGCTATATGTAAGCCCGGTAAGCTGGGACTCTGTCCGCAACCTGAAAGAACAAAACATAATGACGATTAACCAGGTCTCAGCCACACTGCCATCAACAGCCACTGCCGCCGACCTTAACAAAAGAATACTGGAAGTGCTGATGGCGCAACCACAGGGGGCATTGCATGAAATGGTGTTACAGGCCTTGAATTTTGAAGCAAAAAAACTGATGAAGTGATAAGGGGCTTCTTCATTATATTGTCTTTTTTTATTTGTTCTTTCCTGTCGGCACAGCAGAACAGGATAAAGCTGGGTGTATTGATTTTGCCTTCTGCATCTTTTCCCGGTTTTATAATCGGCTCAGCCGGCTATGAAAGGTTAAATAAGAATCTAAATAGCTCATGGCAATTTTCATTCAATAAATCCAGTGGCAGTTTTGGTACCGATGCGGGCGATGAAAACCGCACATGGGGAACCATTGAAAAAATTTATTACAATAAAATTTCCGGCAGTAAAATTACCTGGTCATTTTCTTTTTTCACAGAAACAGGCATTAGAGAAAAACTGGCCGGTCATGTATATGTGACGCCTGAAAAAACTTTCCGGAAAACAAAAAAGTTTGAAATAAATCCTGGGGCAGGGTTAGGCTTACAAGGAAGATTTCATAAAAGATGGGGCATTGAGATTATTGGCGGCCCAAAACTGATTATTGCAAACGGAAAAGATTATTATTACAACAGCATCATTAAACAAATATTTACTGAATCTGTTCATGAAACTAAGTTAGGATTCCGGTTGATGGGCATGATATCGTATCAATTTTCTTATAATGTCAGATAATAGGAAATACACCGACAGCGGCATCGAAATAAAAAAATTGTATGCTGCCAACTCACAATCATATACTCCTCCCGCAGAGGAGCCGGGAGAAGTGCCCTTTACCCGTGGCATCCAACCCGACATGTATCGGGGCAAACTCTGGACCATGCGCCAATATGCCGGTTTTTCCACTGCCGAAGAAAGCAATAATCGGTATCATTATTTATTATCTCAGGGTGTAAATGGTTTAAGTGTGGCATTTGATCTTCCTACACAGATCGGATACGACAGTGATCATCTACTGGCTGAAGGTGAAGTAGGCAAAGTTGGAGTTGCTATTGATACAATCGATGACATGCAGACATTGTTCAATGGTATCAAACTGGAAGATGTCAGCACATCTATGACTATTAATGCAACCGGGTTTATATTGCTTTCATTATATGTTGCCCTTGCAAAACAACAAGGCACTGATTTAAAAAAGCTGAATGGAACCATTCAAAACGATATTCTTAAAGAATACGCTGCAAGAGGCACCTATATTTATCCTCCCAGGCCTTCCATGCGCATCATCACCGATATCTTTGAATGGTGTAGTCTTGAGTTGCCGAAGTGGAATACGATTTCCATCAGCGGTTATCACATTCGGGAAGCAGGCAGTACAGCTGTGCAGGAGGTTGCTTTTACACTCAGCAATGGGAAAGCCTATGTAAAGGCTGCATTAGCAAAAGGGCTTGACATAAATGTTTTCGGCAAACGTCTCTCCTTTTTCTTCAATGCCCACAATAACCTCTTTGAAGAAGTGGCCAAGTTCCGGGCGGCAAGAAGAATGTGGAGCAAGATCATGAAAGATCTTGGCGCCACCGATCCAAAAGCAATGATGCTGCGCTTTCATACGCAAACCGGCGGCAGCACATTAACGGCACAACAACCACTGAATAATATTTCAAGGGTAACCATTCAAACAATGGCTGCTGTGCTGGGTGGCACCCAATCTTTACACACCAATGGTTATGATGAAGCCTTAAGTCTGCCAACCGAAGAAGCTGCAAAAATTGCATTGCGTACCCAGCAGATAGTGGCTTTTGAAAGCGGCACACCCGATACTGCCGATCCGCTTGGCGGCAGTTACTATGTTGAGGCTCTCACTAATGAAGTGGAAAATGCAGCATGGAAACTGATAGAAAAAATTGACGCCATGGGTGGCAGTGTTTCTGCAATTGAACAAGGATTCATTCAGAATGAAATTGCCCGCAGCGCCTACGAATACCAGCAAAAAGTTGAATCAGGAGAAAAAATCATTGTGGGTGTAAATAAATTTCATGCTGAAGAAGAATCTCCCATTCCAATATTAAAAATTGATGACAGCATCCGCCAGAAACAAATTGAACAGCTGAAGCAATTCAAACAAAACCGCAACCATCCTAAAGTAGATTCACTGCTGCAGCAATTGAATGATAAAGCTGCGAGTGGTGAGAACCTGATGCCCGCTGTAATAGAATCGGTAGAGAATCATGTGACCCTTGGTGAAATTGCGGATGAATTAAGAGCTGTGTTTGGTGAGTATAAATAACCCTTCTGCCTGATCTTAAAACAGCATTGTGCAACCGGTAATTTAAAAAGGTTGTCTTAAAGGCAGTCGTTTCCCTTTTCTTCATACTTTCACTTCTCAATTTTTTTTATGAAACTGAAGACTCGTTTCTCATTTATCTTTCTCCCGGCATTATTACTGTCATTCATTTCTTTTTCCCAGATTCCTGCTTTCATCAACGACAGCATTGACAGTTATATTGAAAGAGGGATGAGACAATGGCAGATACCCGGATTGTCAATGGCAATAGTAAAAGATGGGAAAACAGTTTTTATGAAAGGATATGGTGTAAGGGAATTAGGCAAGGATGATAAAGTGGATGAAAATACTTTATTCATCATTGCATCCAATTCAAAACTCTTTACCGGAACCTCAATAGCCAAACTGGATTACGAAAAAAAATTATCACTGAACGATAAAATAACAAAATACATACCCTGGTTCAGATTGTACGACAGCAATGCTACAGATATGGCAAACATAAGAGATATGCTTTGCCACCGGCTTGGTACTAAAACTTTTCAAGGTGATTTCACTTTCTGGGATTCAAACCTGCTTAAAGATTCTATCGTTTGGAAGATGCGCTACCTCAAACCACCGGGGGAATTCAGGCAGGATTATGGTTATTGCAATTCTGCATTTCTTGTAGCCGGGCAAGTACTGGAAAAAGTAACAGGGCAAACATGGGAAAGTTATGTTCAGGAAAACATTCTTAGCCCGCTTGATATGACGAACACTTACATGAATACCGCTGGTCTGGCTAAAAGAGCCAATGTAGCCTGGCCACATAATAATCTGTATAGTTCACTCACTAAGATCCCTTTTGATAATGTAGATAATCTTGGCCCTGCTACAAGTATGGTGAGCAATGTGAAAGACTTAACCCACTGGTTGATGTTACAACTTGACAGTGGCCGGTATGATGGCAAGCAAATCCTTCCATGGCAGGTGCTGCAAAAAACAAGAGATGCTAATATTTTGACCGGCAGCAGAAAATCCACTGCATTTCCTACTCATTTCCGTGCCTATGGGCTCGGAGTTTATATGACTGATTATGCTGGCAGACAAGTATACTGGCATACCGGCGGTGCATTTGGTCATGTCACCAATGTTTGTTTTGTTCCCGAAGAAAAATTGGGAATTACTATTCTCACCAACAATGATAATCAAAATTTTTTTGAAGCGCTGCGATACCAGATACTGGATGCTTATCTGAATGTGCCTTATACTGACCACAGTAAATATCAATGGGGATTCTTTGAGCAGGGTAAAAAAGAAACCGATAATGCGCTTACAGCAATGAAAGCAAGAGTTGATAAAAAAAATCAGCCTGAATTAAAACCGGAAGATTATACAGGTGAATATGTTAACACCGTTTATGGCAAAATAAACATTAGTAAAAGCGGCAGCTTTCTTATTTGCCGTTTTCAGCATCATCCCGACCTGGTCGGATATATGGAATACATGGACAATAATGAATTTCGTATCACATACTCGAATATTGGCTATGGCATTTTCCCTGCAAAATTTTCTATAAAAGATGGCAAGACCATATCGGTACAGATACAGGTAAATGATTTTGTAGAAAGCGATGCTTACTTATTCGTCAGAGACCCTTCAGGTGCCGTTGTTCAATAAAATACTTATAAGTCAGATCACATCCACTTACTAAGAAATTGATTGAACTCCCTTCTCAACTCCTTAATTATCTTTTCCAGGTTCCTGTAATCATTCAGTAAATTTTGTTCTTCCTCAATAAACACCTGGCTTACCCTGCCCATATGCGAATTGGCATCCACAGCCATATTGGTTTCATGCTTTTCAAATTTGTGTCGCAGGTCATGAATATTGTTATGTTGAATGACAAACTGGTTTTGAAAATGCTCTATTCCCTGGCGGGCTTCAAAACTGTTATTCTTTGACGCCACTTCAAATAACCTCTCTTCCAGTATGTTTAACTCCTCTTTATAAAAGCTAAGACCTCTGATGGCATCAGTATGATGTATACCAATATTGGTTATGTTTGTATAGCTCATAGTGGTTAATTTTTTTCGAAACTACACAGGCAAAGAAACAAGCCATGTGATGAAAATCAGTCAGGTAAGTGATTTATCTGAGCAACATTTTTTACAACAGTTCGATAATGACTTCTTTGTCCTGTTCAACCTATTTATCAGCATTTATAAATATATGCTTCATAAAATCTTCTCTTAAAAAGAACTCCCCATCTTTCTAAAGATGGGGAGTCCGATATCTGTATAACAGATGACTTCGCTTTAATAATGATACACCACAATTTTCTTGGAGCACACGACCTGTCCTGCACTGTTGTAGATCACCACCAGGTAGGTTTCTGATGGCACATTGCCCAGGTTCACATCCATACTGCTGTAGGCATTGGTGGTATTGTACTCCTTAGTGTACACTTCCTTGCCATGTTCATCA
>JACRLZ010000001.1 GCA_016235125.1 Sphingobacteriales bacterium
AACTATGTTTGCCTTTATTCATAATGGCTTTCAACTGTTCCCTTTCACCGGCTGTTAATGTTACTTTATAATGTACCATCGTTTTTGGATGGTAAAGTTATAAAAAATTAACAGACATTATCAATTTGACATGACACTAGGTCCAAAAGGAGATAAGCAGAAGAAAATATTCCGGGAAATATTAAAAGATTCAGATCCGGGTTTCATCAAATGGGCTATCCACTCCATTATGCACTGGAATAATTCAACAATACCTGAAAACGTCATTCATATTCATGGAACAGCCGACAGACTTCTTCCTTACCGTTTGGTTACAGCAAATTACACGGTAAACAAAGGCACACATCTTATGATCCTGAATAATCCTGAGGAAATTTCCCGGCTTTTAAAAAAACTTATTTAAGCCCTCTAATGGCATCCCACATTGCATCAGCCAAGAACTGGTTCCCATCATCATTCATATGTACGCCATCGTAGGTTAACACTCCTCTGTCTTTATTATCCGGGTTGTTCTTGTCAAGATAGTCGTGACATTTTTTACGAAGGTCTATAAGCGGCAGGTCATTCTTCTTCGCAATGTCTCTGATAATATTGCAGTATAAATTCAAATCTCCATCAAGCGGATTTGAGTAATCAGTTTTCTCCCCCACAACCGCAGGTGTACAGAGTATGGCTTTAATATTCCTATCTCTAATTTTTTTGAGAATGGCCTGGTAAAACTTTTCAAACTTATCAGCATCCGTACCCGTTCCCCTGAGTGTTTTATGCCAAACATCATTAACACCTATATATATCACTACCACATCGGGGTTTTGGGCCAAAACATCATTATCCAAACGTAAATACAAATCATACACCTTATTGCCATCAATACCCGAACCGATCAGTTCATATTGATCAGGCTTCTTGCCTTGTTTTATCATGCTGTCAAGCTTCAGTATATACCCGGTGCCTGATTTTTTATCCCTTTCTGCGCCGAGTCTTGTAATAGAATCGCCAAAGAAAATGACTCTTGTCCTTTTTTGGGGAGCAAAGGCAAATAATAATACTGCTGTAAGGGGAATAATTAAAAACTTCTTCATGTAAATCTTTTGATGGTTAAAAATACAAAAGCATCCGGACTACCAGATGCTAAAAAAGAAAATAGAGTTGCCAAACAAACCCCAATTAATCAATATACCAATAAACCAATTACTCAATATCCACCTGCTTCTTCACCACAGCACCATCTGACGCTTCCGGTAAAAATTTTCTTTCTTTGATCAGGTAGCCATTCCCTTTCTCACAAAAATGGACTTTCAGGTTCTCAATACTTACAGGATTGCCATCCGGTATATCGGCTATATTGGAATGAAGAACATCATGTCCGTCAATGATAACAACAAGTCCGCTGCCAATTGCTTCCATTTTATTTCCTTCGGTAATCAGCATACCGGTATCTTCGCCGAGTCCAATACCTATGGATGATGGATTAGTGGCTACTGCCTGTACCAATCTCCCGAATCTTCCTCTTTTCTCGAAATGAGAATCTATTATTATCGAATTGATGAACCCGAGCCCCGTAGTCATTTTCACTTCACCCTTCAAATGTGCCCTTGCCGCATTGCCTTCATAGATCATCGTTTGCCCCATTGCCATGGCGCCTGCTGATGTACCCGCAATCAAAAAATTTTCTTCCTTGTATCTTTTTTTCAAAATAGCCAGGAATTCCGTTCCCCCATCCGTTACACTTAACCTCAGTTGATTTCCCCCGGTAAACATTACTGCATCGCAATGGCGGATGCGTTCGATGTATTCATCTTCCATGGCATCCATCCGGGTACGGATATCCATTACACCTACATTGGTGCAACCGATCTTGCCAAATGCATTCAGGTAATTTTCTCCTACTTCATTCGGAATGGATGAAGCAGTAGTAATGACTTCAATTCTTGCAGGTGCCCCTCCTGCTTCTTCCACCACCCGGCGAAGAATGCCCAATTCAAAAAAATTAAGATTATTGCGGTGTATCTCTCCGGTTTCCAAATCCGTTCCTTTGTCCTCTGCACCGCCTATTGCAATCAGTTTTCCTTTGGGATGACTCATTCAAAAGGGTTTGATTAAGACAAAAATAATAGAAAAATAATTCAGCTATGGCAGAGCAACATTAGTTTGTGGAAATGTGGAAAAGAGTTACTGGTTGCTGGTCGCAGGTTGCTGGTTATCCCAAAACCGGATTTTCAATATATATACAATCACTCCGATAATTGCGATCAAACTCCCCCATATGGCAAACCATCCTGTTGAAACAAATAAAAAAATCCAGATGGCGATTGATAAAATGACAGGAACAGGGAACAACCACATCTTAAATGGCAGATCTTTTTTTCCAAGCTTGTTTCTGAGCAACACGACTCCTACCGCCTGCCCTATGAACTGTACAACGATCCGCATGGCCAGAATGGAACTTATGACCTCTGACAATTTGAATAAAAGACTGAACACAAAACCTAACACACATAAAACAATCAATGAGATGTAAGGAAAGTTCTTTGCCGGATGAAGCCTGGCAAAGATTTTAAAAAAATTTCCGTCCACAGCAGCAGCATAGGGAACCCTTGAATAACCAAGTATTACTGCAAACAAAGAAGAGAAGGCAATACACAGAATCAAAATGGTAACGATAATACCTGCCTGGTGGCCGTACAACTGTTCCATAAAAGAACTAACGAGATACTTATTATCAGCATTCACCGATTGCCAGGGCATTACTCCCATTACACTGATGTTCATCAACAGGTAAAGAGTGGCGATCCCCAAAATGGAAATGAAAATGCTGCGTGGAATATTCCTGCCGGGATTTTTTATTTCGCCACCCAAATGACAGACGTTATAATAACCAAGATATGCATACACTGTTTTCACGGATGCATGACCAATAGCAGCCCAGAAAGCATAGGTGAAAAATGATTCATTACCTGCCGGCATAAATTTCACCGGGTGTTGCTGATTCATCAATCCGCTGATAATTATCCAGAGAATGGTGAGCACAACAATCGTTCCCATTACTACAGAAATTTTCCCGATGGTTTCAATTTTCCGATACAGTAAAATAAAAGCAAGAATGACCAGGCCCCCCGAAACAATTTTCTGCTGCCAGTCATCCATCGGAACGATATAAGTAAGATACTGTGCAAACCCGATCGCTGCAGATGCCACCACCAGCGGGGCCTGTATGGATGTTTGCCAAACGAATAAAAAACTCATTAGCTTTCCGCCTTTCTCACCAAAAGCAATGCGATGAAAATTGTATGTACCGCCGGCGAGTGGATATTTTGCACCGAGTTCACTCCATATCATTGCATCCGCAAAAGCAGTGAAAGCTCCGAATATCCACGCCCAGATAAATAAACCATTGCTGAACTGTGCTACCACAAAAGGCATCACCACAAACGGGCCGATGCCTACCATGTCAATCATGTTGATAGAAGTGGCCTGGAGGAGATTTATTTTGCGGTTGGTGAGTGGTAGCGACATTTCCTGCAAATTAGGAAATTGAACACGGATGAAACTGATGGGATGGATTATCACGGATAATATCTGTGCGAATCTCTCGTATCCGTGTAATCCGTGTTCTTTTATTGCTTTGCAAATGCATTAATCCCATCCACCAGCACATCCAGATTTCCCAAAGTAGTATAAACATTCGGCGTCACTCTCACACCATGAATGTTTTCCCATTCAATGCCTACGGTATGCACCCGGTATTTATCAAGCAGGAAATTATCCAGGTCACCAACTTTTTTACCTTCCACTGAAACATTGCCAATGGCACAACCCCATTTGGGATCGAAAGAAGTATTCAGTTTTACCTTTGGAATATTTTTCACTTTATCAAACCAGTAGTTCTTCAGATAATGCAGCCGCTTCTCTTTTCTCTCGCTCCCGATCATTTCATGAAACTCTAATGCCTTACCAATGGCCTGCTCGATAAACATTGGTCTTGTGCCGAGGTTTTCAAACTTGCGGATATCATCTTTCAGGGGGCTATCGCTGGTAGCAAAAAGAGGATAGATAGTTTTAATTTTATTTTTCCGCACATACAGCATGCCGCTGCCGATGGGTGCAAATAACCACTTGTGCAAACTGGCAGCAAAATAATCTGCATCCAGATCGGGTATCTTAAAATCAAAATGCGCAAAGCTATGTGCCCCGTCCACAATCACTTCTATTCCTCTTTTATGTGCTTCCTGTGCAATTTTTCTTACCGGTAATATTTGTCCGTTCCAGTTAATGATATGAGTGATGTGCACCACTTTTGTTTTCGGAGTAAATGCATTCACATACCGGCTCACCATATAATTCTCATCTTCGCTTGGTAGTTCCAGATTTATCCAGACCATCTTTATCCCATCCCGCATTTCCCGCTGCTTGTACGCATTGATCATATTGGGATAATCCTGTTTGGCTGCCACCACTTCATCGCCAGCTTTTAACTGTAAACCAAATATCACTGTCTCCAATCCTTCGGATGAGTTTCGATTGATAGCAATCTCCTCTGCATCACAACCGGCAAGCTTCGCCAGGCTTTTTCTTAACGGTTCACGGCCCTGATCCAATATTCTCCACATATAATAACTCGGCGCTTCATTACTATAATCATAATACCGCTTCATCGCCTCCTGCACTGTTTTTGGCGCAGGAGAAACTCCTCCATTGTTTAAATTAATAAGCCCGGGAGAAACAGTGAATGATTGCTGTATATAATACCAGAAATCTTCTTCCGTAGCCAGGTCAGCAGCAGATACACCTTCCGCATCTCTTAATGCAACTTCCAGGTTTCTTGCCCATGATGGTTTTGTCAACGAGGTGAAAAAAGCAGTCGCAGAAAATATGCCGGCCTTCTTTAAGAATTTGCGGCGATTGGTTGCAGGCATAGGAAATGTTTTTATAAATGTAGCGAAATAAAAGCCTCACCCCATTATGTTTCATTTATACCGGTGAGTCTGCCACCCCTCTCCGGCCGAGAGGGGAATCGGAGTTCACAATATTCGGAATCATGTTGGGTGAGGCGTTGCTCAGTAGAGATATGCAGTACAAGTGTGCGACGCAAGGGACGATGATAGTAGCACAACTGTTGGTCACCTAATCAAAAAAAACTATCTTCCCTGATAAACAACCGTGTCATGAAGATACTCGAGATCAAAGTGCTGAAGGGCCCCAACTACTGGAGTGTACGCCGCCTGAAACTCATCCAGATGAAATTGGACCTGGAAGAAAAAGAGAATATGCCCACCAATAAAATTCCGGGATTTCGGGAAAGGCTGGAAAAAATGTTGCCTTCTCTTTATGAACATCGCTGCAGCGAAGGTGTGCCCGGAGGTTTTTTTCACCGGGTGGATGAAGGTACTTGGATGGGACATGTAGTGGAACATATTGCACTTGAAATACAGACACTGGCAGGAATGGATGTTGGTTTTGGAAGAACAAGAACTCCTGAAGGTGAAAAAGAAGGTATCTATTATGTAGTGTTCAGCTATATGGAAGAAGATGCCGGTGTGTATGCCGCCAAAGCATCTGTACGCATTGCACAGGCTTTGATTGAAGGAAGAGATTATGATATCACGGAAGATATTCAGAACATGAGGGTGATAAGGGAAGACACAAGACTGGGACCCTCCACCGGTTGCATTGTGGATGAAGCAGCGAAAAGAAATATTCCTTATATACGATTGAACAAAGCAAGCCTCGTTCAGTTAGGTTATGGTGTAAATCAAAAAAGGATAAGAGCTACCATAGCATCCACCACTTCCAACATTGCTGTGGATATTGCCTGCGATAAAGAAGAAACAAAAATGTTGCTGGAAGCAGCAGAGATTCCTGTACCCAGGGGAACAGTGATAAGAACGGAAGAAGGATTGAAAGATGCCGTAGAAAAATATGGTTACCCATTGGTAATAAAACCCATTGATGGTAATCATGGAAAGGGAAATACCACCAATATCACTACATGGGAACAGGCAACAAAAGCCCTTGCTGCAGCAAAAGAATATGGACGAAGTGTGATCGTCGAAAAATTCATCACTGGTTTTGATTTTCGTTGCCTGGTTATCAATTACAAATTCATTTGTGCGGCACTGCGTACACCTGCTTCAGTTGTGGGGAATGGAAAAAATAATATCCAATGGCTGATCGATGAAGTGAACAAAGATCCACGCCGTGGTTATGGCCATGAAAAAGTGCTGACACAAATTACCATAGATCAATTCACCCAAAAAATGCTGGACGATTATGGTTACACATTGGAAACTATTCCCAAAAAAGGCGAAAGGGTTTTGCTGAAACCAACTGCCAATCTTTCCACAGGAGGCACATCAACAGATGTAACTGATGAAGTGCATCCTGCGAATATTTTTATGTTCGAACGTATTGCAAAAATTATTGGCCTCGACATTTGCGGCATTGATGTAATGGCAACAGACCTGAGAACACCTGTTTCAGAAAATGGCGGCGCAATACTGGAAGTAAATGCAGCTCCCGGTTTCCGCATGCATATTGAACCGGCAGAAGGTTTGCCGAGAAATGTGGCCGAACCGGTTGTTGACATGCTGTTTCCCAAAGGAAGTGCAGGAAGAATTCCCATTATTGCCATCACCGGAACCAATGGTAAAACAACCACAACAAGATTGACGGCTCATATTGCAAAATCTGCAGGAAAAAAAGTAGGATACACCACTTCGGATGGAGTGTATATCCAAAACCAGATGATGATGAAAGGTGATTGCACCGGCCCTGTTTCTTCACAATTTGTTTTAAAAGATCCCACGGTTGATTTTGCAGTGCTGGAATGTGCCAGAGGCGGAATTTTAAAATCAGGTTTGGCATTTCAAAACTGTGAAGTGGCTGTAGTTACCAATGTGGCAGCTGATCATATCGGGCTTGGTGGTATTCATACTATTGAAGCAATGGCGAAAGTAAAAGGAGTGGTGCCTGAAACGGTTTTCAGTCATGGCTATGCCGTATTGAATGCCGATGACGACCTGGTATATAAAATGAAAAATGATTTGAAATGCAATATTGCTTTATTCAGCATGGATGAAAACAATCCAAGAATAAAAGAACATGCTGCTGAAAATGGTTTGAGCTGTGTTTTTGAAAATGGATTTGTAACGCTGATGAAAGGCAACTGGAAAATAAGAGTACTGAATGTAAAAAAAATACCTTTGACTTATGAAGGTAAAGCCGTACATAATATCAATAACTGCCTGCCGGCGGTTCTCTCATGTTATTTGTTCCGGGATATAACCATTGATGATATCAGAACGGGACTGCAAACATTTATTCCATCAGAGACATTGACGCCGGGCCGTTTGAATTTTTTTCAGTTCAAAAATTTCACTATGCTGGCTGACTTTGCACATAATCCGCATGGCTTGAAATTGCTTTGTGATTTTGTGAGCAAACTTGATTACCCGATCCGCATTGGCGTTATCAGCGGTACCGGCGACAGAAGAGATGATGACATCCGGGAACTTGGGGAAATATCTGCACAATACTTTGATGAAATTATTATTCGCTGTGATAAGAATTTAAGAGGAAGAACTGCAGATGAAATTATTGGCCTGTTGAAAGAAGGAATTGAAAAAATAAACCCCAACATTCCTGTAATGACGATTCCCAACGAAGATCAGGCGCTGGATTATATTTATGAAAATCCAAGGCATGGAGCTTTATACACTATTATGTGTGATGTAGTGGCAAGGGCATTGGATAAAATAAGAGAGTTGAAAGAAAGGGAGGAAAAAGAGGGAGTGTTATTAACTCTTAGTCATCAGTAAACAGACCAAAATCCATTTGGCACAAAGGCGTTCAAGTCTTATTTTTGCACCTCAATTTTCGGATTGAGCTATGGTGTAATGGTAGCACTACAGATTTTGGTTCTGTCTGTCTAGGTTCGAATCCTAGTAGCTCAACAGGTAAGGAAAGATTAAATGTCTTTCCTTTTTTATTTATGATTTTTGCTTATGTCATTGAAAGTTTGCTTGACCAGACATGGTATACAGGCATGGCGATGAATACAGAAAACAGATTATTAGAACATAATAATGGTAAAAACAGATTTACTAAAGGACACAGACCCTGGAAAATAATTTATACTGAAATTCATCCCGATTGGGCAACGGGAAGGGAAAGAGAAAAGTATTTGAAGTCTTCAGCTGGCAAGAACTGGCTACGCAAACATTTAAACGAATAAAGTCTGTCTAAGGTTCCCTGCCTGACTCCTGCCCGACTACATTAATATAAAATGTTGTGGTCAGGCGGGGCGTCACGCAGGCAGGGAATCCTAGTAGCTCAACACAATCCCCACCAAAAATTGGGGATTGTTTATTAAGGGTATCCCTTTGAGCATCCTTTCATAACTTTAAGAAAAAAAATATGAAGTGGATAACCCGTGAACGTCCAAAGATCGATCGCATTGCATGCCCATGGTTGATTAAAAATTTTGTCGATAAGGATGCCGAATTCATTTATGTTCCAAAAGAAGATGTGTTTGCCAAAGCGAGGGAAATGGATGCAATTCCTTACGATATCCCCGGAGCTGAATACTCACATTATGGCGATGAATGTACATTTGATTACATTGTAAAAAAACATGGATTGAACGATCCGGCATTGCAACAGCTTTCAACTATTATCAGAGGAGCGGATACAGATCACTTTGAGCTGACTCCGCAATCTGCAGGACTATGGGCCATCTCAGCCGGGCTATCCTACAATTATAAAAATGATAATGAAATGCTGGCTACGGGCATGAAAATTTATGATGCCCTATACGCCTGGGCAAAATATGTACAGACAGAAAAACATACATGGAACCCAAATCTGATGAAAACATAAAATCTTTTATATGCACCGGAAACAATTCCTTACGGCTGGTGGCGTTTTAGCAGCTACCAGTATTTTACCAACCAATTCTGTGCTGGCACAACATTATGATGAAAATGGTCTGGATAAACTTACTGATAATGATGGAAACTTCCAGCATCTGCCTTTACCTTACAATAAAAATTTTCTTGAACCTTACATGGATGAGGAAACTGTCTACCTGCACCACACTTTTCATCATGGCGGCGCTGTAAAAGGAGCCAATAAAGATATTCAAATGATAAGAAAGGCAATGGAAGATAACAACCTTGAAATGGTTGATTACTGGACAAAAAAATTATCTTATCATTTTTCCTCTCATGTATTGCACACCATTTTCTGGACAAATCTTACTAACAAAAACGCCGACCCTTCAGGCGAATTGCTGAAAAGAATTGAAAAAGATTTTGGTAATTACGACAAACTGAAAATGTACCTCGCTAAAACTTCTAAGGATGTGGATGGAAATGGTTGGGGAATCCTGGGTTATCAACCCTACTCAGATAAACTGACCGTTCTTCAATGCGAGAATCATGAAAAACTTACCCAATGGGGTGTGATACCGCTATTGGTTGTAGATGTGTGGGAACATGCCTATTATCTTAAATACAAAAATAAAAGAACAGATTTTGTTGATGCCATGCTCCAGATTATTAACTGGGATAATGTTGCCGACAGGTTGAACACGGCGTATAAAATCAGGAAATGATATTTCTATTTCATTCTCAGTTTCTTTAAACAAACAGCAAGGCATTCTCTCCAATTTTTTAACTTGATCCCAAAGATTTCCTGAATTTTTGTTTTATCCAGCACCGAATACATCGGCCGCTTTGCAGGAGTGGGATACTGTGAGGTGGGAATGGGACTGATCTTGCAGGAACTTCCTGACAACTCTTTTATTGACAAAGCAAAATCATACCAGCTGATGATACCCTCATTCGAAAAATTATAAATACCCGGTTGCCACTGCTGTAAAGAAATGATCTGCAGAATGGCTTCAGCAAGGTCAACGGCATAAGTAGGTGATCCCATTTGGTCATTCACAATATTAATCTCCTTCTTTTCCTTCATCAGTCTGAGCATAGTTCTTGCAAAATTTTTACCATACTCACTGTACAGCCAGGATGTGCGGATGATGATGGAATCAGGATTTAATTGCAAAGCCTGTTTCTCCCCTTCCAGTTTTGAAGCGCCGTAAACATTAATGGGGTGTGGCGGAAAAATTTCTTTATAAGGAGTTGTTGCAGCGCCATCAAAAACATAATCAGTGGAAATATGAATGAAACGGCAATTGTTCTCCTTACAAACTGCTGCCAACACACCCACTGCTTCACCATTTATCTGGAAAGCAAGATCCTTTTCCTGTTCGGCACGGTCAACGGCTGTATAAGCAGCACAATTAATTAAGTATTGCGGACGATAGGTTTTAAAATACTGCCGAACCATTTCAAAGTGATGAACAGGCAGGTCTTCTCTCGACAAAAAAATATATTCAAATTGAGGATAGGATGGAGAGATTTTCTTCAGTTCTTTTCCCAACTGTCCGTTGGCTCCTGTAATAAGTATTCGGGGGTTATCCATGTTCAACTCTCAAAAACAAAACTGTTATTGCAGTGTGCAAAGCCGGGCAGCATATTATCTTTTTCAGAAACAATGGCATTTCCCTGTGGTATTCTCCAGTCAATATTCAACTCAGCGTCATTACAGATGATCCCTGCTTCACTTTCCCTGTTGTAAAATGCATCGCATTTGTAAAGCACTTCGGCCTTCTCGCTTAAAACAGAAAAACCATGTGCAAATCCTTTGGGAATGAATAATTGCCTTTTATTTTTTGCTGACAAAACTTTGCTGTACACTTTGCCGAAGGTGGGTGATCCTTTGCGGATATCCACCACTATATCGAGGATTTTTCCCCTGAGCACTCTTACCAATTTCGATTGTGCAAAAGGCGGCAGCTGGTAATGAAGTCCACGGATAACACCGTATAGAGAAGAAGACTGGTTATCCTGCACCCAGTTGCAATCTATACCTGCTTCCCGGAATTTTTTTTCATTATACGATTCAAAAAAATATCCCCGGCTGTCTTCAAATACATCCGGTTCTATTAAAATCAGCCCGGGAAAATCTGTTTGGGTGAATGGCATGTTACAAACTCCAGTATTTTCTGTTATTGATTTTGTTTCTATAGATACCCTTCAGGTCTGCAATCAACGCCTGCGGTTTGCTGATGCCGGCAAAATAGTCCTCATCATGCAAAAGATAATCGCTATGAGGAACCGCTATAATAACAGCATCATAATCATTCCTGATTTTCTCTGCCAGACCAAAACCATATTCATGTTTCAGTTCTTCCGAATCAGCATGCGGATCTTCCACATCCACATTCACATAATATTCCTTTAACGCATTCACCACATCACTCACTTTTGAATTACGGATGTCGCTTACATTTTCTTTAAAAGTGGCTCCTTTCACCAGCACTTTTGAGGATTTTACATCCCCATTATTTTTAATGATATGCTGTATCACTTTTTTGGCCACATACTTAGCCATATTATCATTGATATTACGGCCAGCCAGTATCACTTCTGAATGATAACCCAGCTCTTTTGCTTTGTAAGTAAGATAATAAGGATCTACACCGATGCAATGACCGCCTACAAGTCCCGGCTGAAATTTCAAAAAATTCCATTTTGTTCCGGCTGCTTCCAGCACTTCGAATGTATTGATGCCTATTTTATCAAAAATGATGGAAAGCTCATTCATCAGGGCAATGTTCAGATCCCGTTGAGTATTCTCAATGATCTTGGCAGCTTCTGCAACTTTAATGGATGAAGCCCTGTGTACACCTGCCTGCACTACCAATTCATACACTTTAGCAATTTCTTCCAGCGATTCGGCATCACAACCGGAAACCACTTTAATGATCTTAGCCAGTGTATGGGTTTTATCGCCGGGATTGATCCTTTCAGGTGAATAGCCCAGTTTAAAATCTTTCACATTCTTCAGGCCTGATAATTTTTCAATAACTGGTAAACAATCATCTTCCGTGCAACCGGGATACACTGTTGATTCAAAAACTACATAATCTCCTTTCCTGATCACCTTACCAATTGTTTCCGATGCTTTCTTTACAGGAGTAAGATCGGGCACATTGTGTTCATCAACGGGAGTTGGAACTGCAACGATAAAAAATTTTGCTTCCTTTAATACATCCAATGAATCTGTAAATGTTATATCGCATCCTTCAAAATCATTTTTTTCCAGTTCATTGCTCGGATCAATACCCTGCTTCATCAACTCAATTCTCCTGGCATTGATATCAAACCCGATGACAGAAATCTTTTTTGCAAACTCCAGCGCAATAGGCAGACCCACATAGCCTAATCCTATCACAGCAAGTTTGCCTTTCTTTTCAACTAATTGCTTATACATACCTGTTTGCAAAATTTTTATTTCTGACTGATAAACTCCTTGGGTTGTTTTGACCATTCCTCTGACGGCAAAGATTTAAAATAGTCATAGGTGATCTTTAAACCTTCTTTGCGTGAAACTTTCGGTTGCCAGCCAAGATTTTTTTTGGCCTTTGTTATATCCGGCTGCCTTTGCCTGGGATCGTCCACCGGCAAGGGCTTGTGCACAATCCTCACTTTATTTCCTGTAAGTTCCAGTATTTCTTCTGCAAAATCCTTCAGTGATATTTCATCGGGGTTGCCAATATTTACCGGCATGATGTAATCACTCATCAGCAAACGATAAATGCCATCGATCAGGTCATCCACATAACAAAAACTTCTTGTTTGTGACCCGTCGCCAAATACTGTAAGATCTTCTCCCCGCAAAGCCTGCCCGATAAATGCAGGAAGTGCCCTTCCGTCATTCAGCCTCATCCTCGGTCCATAAGTATTGAATATCCTCACAATCCGGGTATCAACTCCATGAAATGTATGATATGCCATTGTAATGGACTCCATATATCTTTTTGCCTCATCATAAACCCCTCGGGGACCAACAGGGTTTACATTGCCCCAGTATTCTTCGGTTTGCGGATGCACCAGTGGATCGCCATACACTTCACTGGTGCTTGCCACCAGTATCCTTGCTCCTTTTGCTTTGGCCAATCCAAGACAATTATGTGTGCCCATGGCGCCTACTTTCAAAGTCTGAATAGGAATCTTCAAATAATCAATAGGACTTGCAGGTGATGCAAAATGAAGAATATAATCCAGGTGACCCGGAATATGAATGAATTTAGTTACGTCATGATGATAAAATTCAAAATGCTCCAGTTGAAAGAGGTGCTGAATGTTTTTCAGGTCACCGGTTATCAGGTTATCCATGCCAATTACATGGAAACCTTCCCTGATAAACCGGTCGCATAGATGTGAACCAAGAAAACCGGCTGCACCGGTGATCAATACTTTTTTTTTCTTCATGGATATTAATTAACAGTGGCCCTGCCAACACTTTCATAGTGAAATCCCAGTTCTTTCATCACAGGCAGGTCAAATAAATTTCGTCCGTCAAAAATAGCTTTGTTTTTCAGGCTGGAAATAATTTTTGAAAATTCCGGTGTGCGGAATTCACTCCATTCGGTGGCAATAATCAGCGCATCTGCCCCTGCCAACGCCTCGTATTGCCCCTTGGCATATTGGATCTTATTGCCAATCATTCCTTTTACATTATTCATTGCTTCGGGATCAAATGCACAAACCGATGCCCCTTCTTTCAGCAACGCATCAATAATATATAATGCCGGCGCTTCACGAATATCATCTGTATTGGGTTTAAATGCCAGTCCCCACAGCGCAAACCGTTTTCCTTTCAGATCACCATTGAAATATTTTTTTATGCCCGGAAGCAGGTGCAGTTTTTGAGATTCATTCACTTCCATTACTGCATCCAGTATTTTGAATTCATATTTCACTTCATGTGAAGATTTCACCAAAGCCTGCACATCTTTTGGAAAACAGCTTCCTCCATACCCTATGCCCGGAAAGAGAAACCGTTTGCCAATTCTCTCATCGCTGCCAATACCACGGCGAACCATGTCCACATCGGCTCCCAGTTTTTCGCAGAGTCTTGCTATTTCATTCATAAATGAAATCTTGGTCGCCAGAAAAGAATTGGCTGCATATTTTGTCAACTCTGCTGAACGTTCGTCCATAAAGAGTAAGGGGTTGCCCTGTCTTACAAAAGGAGCATAAAGATCGGACATCAGTTTCCTTGCTTTTTCCGATTGTGTGCCGATCACCACCCGGTCAGGTTTCATAAAATCTTCCACCGCCACCCCTTCACGCAAAAATTCAGGATTGCTTGCCACATCAAACTCTCCCTTGTAGTTCATGGAAACAGCGGCATGAACTTTTTCAGCGGTGCCTACCGGCACAGTGCTCTTGTCAACGATCAACTTATAATCCGTCATTATCTTTCCCAATTCATCTGCCACTCCAAGAATGTATTTTAAATCTGCTGAACCATCTTCGCCGGGCGGTGTGGGCAATGCAAGAAAAATGATGGCTGCGTCTTTAATCCCCTCAGCCAGATCTGTGGTAAAGTGCAGGCGGTGTTCCCTGAGATTGCGGAGAAACATTTTTTCAAGACCGGGTTCATAAATGGTTATCCCGCCGTTTCTTAATTTATTGACCTTGGCAATGTCAATATCAACACAGGTTACATTATTACCGGTTTCGGCAAAACAGGTGCCTGTAACCAAACCAACATAACCGGTACCTACTACTGAAATTTTCATATCCTGGATTTATTTATGTATGTATTCTAAAACTTTTGTACTGATATAGTCCAGTTGTTCCCCGTCCATCTCGGTATGAACAGGCAATGAGATCACTCTTTCTGTCAGCCAGTCGGTAACAGGCATCTGCTTTGATGCCACATTAAATTGCTCAAACATTTTTTGTTTATGACCGGGAACCGGGTAATAGATCATGGAAGGAATTTGATTATCGGCAAGGAATTTTTTTAACCCGTCACGGTCAACCCCATCCAGTATCAAAGTATACTGATGAAAAACATGATCGGAATAACCGGCTCTGTAAGGTGTTTTGATTTTTGAATTATTGGCAAAAGCCCTGTCATAATGATCAGCTACTTTTCTCCTTGCGGAAGCATATTCATCAAGATGCTTCAGTTTAATGTTGAGAATAGCTGCCTGGATAGAATCAAGCCGGCTGTTGCATCCCACCACATCGTGATAGTATTGTTTGCTCTGGCCATGATTGGCAATCATTTTAAGCTTTGCCGCCAGCGAATCGTCATTGGTGAACATTGCGCCCCCATCACCAAATGCTCCTAGGTTCTTGGAGGGATAAAAAGAAGTAGTGCCAATGTGGCCAATTGTTCCTGTTTTCTTTTTGCTGCCGTCGCTGAAGGTATAATCGCAGCCAATAGCCTGGGCATTATCTTCTATTACAAACAGGTTGTGTTTTTTGGCAATAGCCATAATGGCTTCCATCGGCGCAGCCTGTCCGTATAAATGAACCGGTACAATTGCTTTTGTTTTGGGGGTAATTGCTTTTTCAATGGCTGCCGGATCAATACAAAATGTTTTTGCATCCACCTCCACAAATACCGGTGTCAATTTCAATAGGGCGATTACCTCAGTAGTGGCTATATAGGTAAATGAAGGAGTAATTACTTCATCCCCCGGCTGCAGACCCAACGCCATCATGGCTATCTGCAATGCATCAGTTCCGTTGGCGCAGGGAATAGTATGTTTAATATTGAGATAAGAAGAAAGGCTGGCTGCAAAATCCTGTACTGCTTTACCATTAATAAAAGCGGTACTTTCCATTACATCCAGTACAGCACTGTCCACATCGGCTTTAATTTTGTGGTACTGCGATCGGGTATCAACCATTTGTATGGGCCGCATCAGAATGGGTTAGTTTTTAGCTGCCGCAAAAGTAGTGAATAAAAGGAAGTTTATTCAATAGCAAGTACATTTGCTTCCCGTATTTATCTGATACAAACCTCCAACTCTTGACAATTTTTTTCTATAATATCTTTTTGCTGCTTTTCAAAGCCGGTATTTTCATTTCTTCATTATTCAACAGTAAAGCCAAAAAATGGCTGAAAGGGCGCAAGGGAATCTTTGAAAAACTGAAAGACGCAATTCCGGCTGATGGAAAAAATATCTGGATACATTGCTCATCACTCGGAGAATTTGAACAGGGCCGGCCTGTAATGGAACAGTTGAAGCAGGAATTCCCGGACTATAAAATACTGCTTACCTTCTTTTCTCCTTCGGGATACGAAGCGAGAAAAAATTATGTTGGCGCCGACTGGATATTTTATATGCCCATTGACGGCCCACGCAATGCAAAACGGTTCCTCGAAATCGTTCATCCCTCGCTGGTCATCTTTGTCAAGTATGAATTCTGGTATTATTATCTTAAAAAAATCAAGTACCGGAATATTCCGCTGCTGCTTGTTTCGGCCTTGTTCCGGAAAAATATGTCCTTCTTTAAATGGTATGGACAACTGCAGCGCAAGATGCTTACAAGATTCGATCATCTCTTTGTACAGAACGAATCTTCCAAACGTTTGATGGATGAAATCGGGCTTGCGGATATCTGCAGTATTTCCGGCGACACAAGATTTGACAGGGTAATTGAAATTGAAAAACAATGGCAGCCTGTCCCTGCTGTTGAAAATTTTATCGCCCATTCAAAAACAATTGTTGCCGGCAGCACCTGGCCCGGAGATGAAGAAGCTTTGCAAAAAGCCCTTACAATTATTAACGACCCTTCACTGAAACTCATCATTGCCCCGCATGAGATAAATGAGAAACATATTGGTTCATTAAAAGAATTATTCCCGGATGCGATCAGATTTTCCACACTCCCTGCTCACCATTTACCACTCACTACCTGCCTGATCATCGACAATATCGGCATGCTTTCCCGGCTGTACAAATATGGATTTATAAATTATGTCGGCGGTGGACTGAGAACTATGGGGGTTCATAATGTACTTGAAGCGGCTGTATATAATAAGCCGGTGATCTTTGGTGAGTATTATAAAAAATATGCTGAGGCCACAGGTTTGGTTGACAATAAAGGCGCCATTACTTTTAAAGATGCTACGGAACTTGCTGAGGTCATTCAACTCCTATCTGAGAACAGCGAGAAATATTTACATACAGGAGTGGCCGCCGCAGAATTCGTAAAACAAAATGCCGGCGCCACAGAAAGGATCATTCAGTTTATTCAGGAAAAACGTCTTTTGACCAGTTGATCAAACAGATGAACGGATGGATGATCATTACTCCACCCTAGTTTTGTTTTCAATTCACGGCTTATCCAGAATTCAGCTTCGGGATAAATGTTGAAACTGTTGATGGTTTTGATACTCCTTTCATACATGTTCTCATCGCCACGAAAGAGGTCGTTAATAAACAGGTAACGGTCATTGATACCAATGGCTTTTCTTAAATCCTTAACGGGAGTTTCCTTAAGCACCTCAACCAATTCTGTTTTTCCCTGCTTCAGTTTATCATTCAGCGATTCGGCCTGAACAGCCGAATCATTTATTTCTTTTGCCCCTTCCTTAGGCTGGTGCGACAAAGTGGGAATCTCTGTCATGGGATCAAATACCATATCCAGTTGCTTATTTTTTTGTACAACGGAAAGCGAACCTTTATCAACCAAAACGGTTTCTTTTACTTCATGCACCGGTTTTTCAACCGGCCTTGGAGCATATTTTTCATAGCCGGCGGCTGCCGCTACAACATTAACGATGGGAAGCACCACGGCTACTTTCGCTGTGCCAAGGCTTTGTGCCGCACCGGATTTCATTTTGGTAAGTTCAAATTGCAGCAGCTGAACAGTGGCAAGCATTTCTTCTGATGAAACATTCTGGCGAAACTGTTCATTTAATTTGCTGATGAGGGTTTCTATTCGTTCCATTATGGTATTTTTGGAAGTCAGTAAAAACTGTTAACGCAACAATTGTTCTAAAATTACAAACAGTTTGCCAATAAAATTTCCTTCATTATATAAACGAAACCTTAACAATGTTTATTGAACCTAATAACAGTGGAGAACGCCGGGGAAGTATAGAAGTGATATGCGGTTCCATGTTCAGCGGCAAAACTGAGGAGTTGATCCGCCGGCTGAAGAGGGTGAAGATCGCCAATCAGAAAGTGGAAATATTCAAGCCCGCCATTGATATCCGTTACGACCAGGTAAAGATCGTTTCTCATGATGCAACCGCCATTCAATCAACACCGGTAGAAAATTCCCAACAGATATTGCTTATGGCAGGTGATGCGGTTGTGATAGGGATAGATGAAGCCCAGTTCTTTGATGCTGAAATTGCCAATGTGTGTGATGAACTGGCATTCCGGGGTATCCGGGTCATCGTTGCGGGTTTGGATATGGATTATCTCGGAAATCCATTTGGGCAAATGCCTAACCTGTTAGCCAAAGCCGATTATATCACCAAGCTGCATGCTATTTGCCAGAAATGCGGAAACATGGCAAACTACTCATACCGTAAAGTGGCCGATGAACAACAGGTATTACTTGGCGCTATGGATGCCTATGAACCCCGGTGCAGGAATTGTTATGAAAAAAAGGATTAGGTAATCGGGAAACAGAATTATGCATTTTCCCTTTCGACACCTGATGAATCACTATCTCGCTTTCCCTTTTACTTTAATTTTTGCTTTTATTTCGATACCCTTTGTATTGTCAGTCATTGGCTTTAAAGAAATATCCTGATCTGCCTTTACAATAAGGCCTACCCGGCTGTCAACCACAATAGTCCCGCTAATTTCACCCGACATTTGTCTGCCTGCCTGATTAGATTCAATCTTTGTTTCTTCTTCCAGAGTCACCATGTCGCCTTCAATATCAGTAACCTTATAAACAGAAGAATAAGAACCGCCTCCCAGGTCATCCATTTCGGTTGAAGTATTTTTTTGCCATGTGTCTCCCACTTTCACTTCTTTGTTCGGAAAAATGTACCAGGACCTTTCAAATTGCCCTCTCATTTTATCCCCGTTGAACTGTTTGCTGAATTCCTGCATCATCTGCTCTTTTTCACTTTCATCAACACCCAGAGAATCCACGATTTTTTTTGCCATATTTTCAAAGCCTTTTATTTCCAGCACTTTTCCTTCTGCATTTATTTTCATTTCAAACTTCTGTCCTTTTATTGCGCCTAATAAACTATTGACAGCTTTCATAGGGTCTTTTCCATCTTCCGTTAATCCTAAGCTGGGTAAAGGTTTGTCGGTATCAATATCCAGGCTAAAACCCATCGCACCTACCTTCATTTTGAAACGGTCAATCTGTGATGTAATGGTTTTGTTGGGCCCTTCTTCTCCAACCACATCCATTGAATAGTAAGATGTCATATCCATTTGGACAGACTGTCCGGCTACTTCCTGGTCCATGCTCATGGTCATTTCATAATCGTACCCTTTGCCTTTTTCAAAATTGAATTTCAGAAGCTTTGCAGCCGTTGAAGTTTTTGTTGACTGGCAGGAGTAAATAAAAAGTGCAGCTGTTGTGATTCCCGCAACAAAAAGGATAAGCTTAATAGTTTTCATTTCTTTTAATTTACCGGAAAATTAGAACAATAAAACCAGACAGTAACCGCCGGTAAATAGTATTTTCGCTGCCAAATTAAAGTTATCAGTTCGACCCGCCACATATTTACCCTTTTTAAAAAAGACCTGCTGCTGGAAGTGAGACAGCAATACAGCTTTTACGGCATCCTTTTATACATAGGCGCCACCATTTATGTATTGTTTATGGCTATGAATGAACCCGAAGCCAAAGTATGGAATGGCCTCTTCTGGGTGATACAGTTATTTATATGCATCAATGCGGTAGCAAAAAGTTTTATGCAGGAAAGCCGTGGCAGGATGCTGTATTTTTATTCCATCGCCAGCCCGGCGGATTTTGTTTTATCCAAACTGTTATTCAACACCGTACTGATGCTGCTGATGAGTTTGCTGAGCTTATTATTATTTACACTTTTTCTTGGCAACCCGATTCAAAAAGCAGCTCCCTTCATTGGATTGGTTTTACTGGGCGGCTGGAGTCTTAGTCTTGTCTTTTCTTTTCTTGCAGCTATAGCAGCCCGTGCACAGCAAAATGCAGCCATCATGGCTGTCCTGGGATTTCCACTCATCATTCCCCAACTATTATTATTGATGCGGTTGTCAAATGCCGCATTTGCCCCCTTATTAACTATCCCTGCTAACACAGTCCTGCTTCTTGTCGCTTTGGATTTACTGGTGATAATGCTCGCCGTAATTCTTTTTCCTTTTTTGTGGAAAGACTGAGAGAATGAGGTCTGAGGTCAGAAATCAGAAGTCTGATTGAACCCTGATTTATGAAATGCCCTTCAATATAATTATAAAGCTTATAATCAAAGAAATTTTCTGACCTCCGACATCATACCTCTGACTTCCATTCTCCCTTTTCCCTTATTTTTGCCCCCTCATTCTGAAGCCGGTTCCCTCCGGCCCCCGATGAACGGAACAAAAAACTATATGTACAAATCCTGGTGGAAAATAGCAAGTGTGCTCTTGCTGCTTTACACTTTTGTTGGCGGGTTTTTGATGGATGTACCCCGTCTTCCGGCATTGGGTGAAACGATACGAAACCTCTATTTCCATGTTTGCATGTGGTTTGCCATGATGATACTGTTTACCATATCACTGGTGAATTCCATACGCTACCTCCGCACTTTCAAACTCAAATATGATATCGCTGCTCGTCACTATGCCACCGTAGGTGTTGTAATGGGGGTGCTGGGTTATGCCACCGGCGCCATCTGGATGAGCTATACATGGGGCGACCCGAACAATCCCACTTTTGAATCATTCAGTTCTATCGCAAGAGAACCCAAACTGATCGGCGCAGCCATCGCTTTGCTTATCTATTTTGCATACATGGTTTTACGGGACTCGATAAATGATATGGATAAAAGAGCAAGGATAAGTTCGGTGTACAACATCTTTGCTTACGCTATGTTGTTCCCATCCATCTGGATCATTCCAAGAATATTACCGAGCCTGCACCCGGGACAAACAGGTAACCCTGCCCTGGATATGCAGGATATTGATAACCGAATGCGGCTGGTCTTCTATCCTGCTGTGATTGGATGGACCTTACTCGGTGTCTGGATCACCACGTTGAAGATCCGTTTTACATTATTAAAAGAAAAACATTTAATGTGATGGCAGCTCTTAAAAAAATAACACTGTTCGTGTTGCTGATGATCCTTTCATCAGTTGTGTTTGCACAAGACGATAAAGAAGTGATGGCCGATACCATGCGCAGCAATGGAAGGATTTATGTACTGCTGGCTGTAGTGGTAACCATACTTCTTGGATTAATATTATATGTTTTCCGGCTTGATAGAAAAATAAGCCGGCTTGAAAAAGATAAATAATAAATTGTTTCTTCATTACGATTGCTTACTAAAATAATAACTCATGTCACAAAAGAATTACAGTTTTTTTGGCGCTGTTGAAAGAAGTTTCGACAAAGCCGCCAAATACACCAAATGGGACAAAGGCGTGCTGGAACAGATCAAAGAATGTAATGCCGTTTACCAGATGCGTTTCCCCATTAAAAGAGATGATGGAGCCATTGAAGTAATAGAGGCGTACCGTGTACAGCATTCACATCACAAAACACCCTGCAAAGGCGGTATCCGTTTTGCTGCTGAAGTGAACCAGGACGAAGTAATGGCCCTTGCTGCACTCATGACCTATAAATGTGCTATTGTAAACGTTCCTTTCGGTGGTGGAAAAGGTGGAATCAAGATCAATCCGAGAAAATATTCTCCCTACGAGTTGGAAAAGATCACCCGTCGCTACACGGCTGAACTGATCAAAAAGAATTTTATTGGCCCCGGTACGGATGTGCCTGCTCCTGATTACGGAACCGGCGAAAGAGAAATGGCATGGATACTCGACACCTATGGCGCCATGCATCCCGGCGAAATAGATGCAGCAGGATGTGTAACAGGGAAACCCATTACACAAGGTGGTGTTCGTGGCCGCCGTGAAGCAACGGGTCTTGGTGTTTTCTTTGGCCTGCGTGAAGTATGCAATATGACCGATGTAATGAAAAAATTGGGACTGACTGTGGGTGTAGAAGGAAAAAGAGTGGTGGTACAAGGTTTGGGTAATGTGGGCTATCACAGCGCTAAGTTTTTCCAGGATGCCGGTGCAAAGATCATTGGCCTTGCAGAATACGAAGGCGCCATCTGGAGCAATGAAGGGCTGGATGTGGATGAAGTGTTCAATCATCGCAAGAAAACAGGTTCGATACTGAACTTCCCGGGTGCAAATAATTTTGCAAACTCAGCTGATGCGCTGGAAATGGAATGCGACATTTTAATTCCTGCCGCATTGGAAAATGTAATTGATGGCGATAATGCCCCCAAAGTAAAAACAAAGATCATCGGCGAAGCAGCTAATGGCCCGCTGACTCCCGAAGCTGATGATGTGTTCATTAAAAAAGGGATACTGGTAGTGCCTGATATGTACCTGAATGCCGGCGGTGTTACTGTTTCTTATTTTGAATGGCTGAAAAACCTGAGCCATGTACGCTACGGCCGTTTGGAAAAACGCTTTACTGAAAACCTGAACTCACATATACTTGGCCAGATGGAACAGCTTAGCGGCAAAAAGGTAAGTGACGATGAAAAGGAGTTCATTTTGCATGGCCCGGATGAAGTGGACCTTGTGTACAGCGGACTGGAAGAAACGATGATCAATGCCACACATGAAATAATGAACACCTGGAAAAGCAATCCCGATATTCCTGATATGCGTACGGCCGCTTATGTTGTTGCCATTAATAAAGTGGGAACGAGTTATGCGGAGCTGGGAATTTTCCCATAAATCTGATGTCACCCTGCCTGCCCCGACGAAAGTCGTGGGAGCTTGTCGAAGGGTGCTCTATAACAACCACACCCAATTGCTTACTTTGTACTACATAGCTCATGTAATGAGCGAAGTAGTACTTCAAAATCCCATCCGCCTTCGCAGATGGGATTTTTGCTGGCATAAAACTCCGCTGATCATCAACAAGAATTTATTCCTGGAATGGCGTATATTACAGAGTTGGCAGAAATACAAATGAAACATCTCGTTACTATAATCATTCTGACTTTTACCCTAAGCTCTTTTGGACAGCGTTTTCAGTTTGACAAGGCAAAGATTTCCAGTCAGACAAAAACAATTGTTGCAAAAATTGAAAAGGAAAATATGCTGATGGGTAGTGCAGTGGGCTACGCTGGCGTTCGACCTAAACAATTTGAAAACTTTACAGAACTACAAACCAAAGCGACAAAGTATGAACTTCAAGAGCTAACAAACCACCCAAACGGTGTAGTTCGTTGCTATTCTTTTTGGGCATTAACATATGACACCTCAATCAATTTGCTTCCAATACTTATCAAACACATTCCCGACGACGAAAATGTGAGTACTATGTTTGGGTGTATCGTAAGTGGTGAAAATGTGGGAGACTTCTTCATAAATATCGTTACACCTAATTATGTAGACATAAATTCAAAAAAGCTTGATAGCGCTGAATTTGCCATGATAGACAGTATTCTCATTTATACACCAAACAATCTTTATGCAAAACAAAAGGCAATTAGTAGGACAAAACTGACGGAGAGATTTTATGTAAGGGCCAGAGATTTGGTAATTAATGACAAAAATCAAGAAGCTTTGGTTACTTTGGCTAAATATCAGAAAGAACAAGACATTCCACTAATTCTGAAAAACAAAATAGGCAACAAGCCAGATGATGGTTATTTTTTTACCTATCGAGCAATCAGCGAATTTCCACACCCTGACTTCTTTCTACTTCTTGAACGAAACTTAAAACAAACACTTAATGACGACCATTTCAGTACTGAATGGAGAGAATTATATAAAGCCATTGCTAGCTATAAAAATAACAAAGCCGTTGAATTACTTACAATTCCTTTTACTCAAGTCAAACATGAAAATATTAGAGAATACCATATTGACTTTGTATTTGGAGCTTTGCAAAAATTTCAATCTCCCCTATACGACGACTTACTTTGGAATATATGGGTTTATGAAAAGAAAATTTCACCAGGAGTATTTAAGTATCTAAGTGCTAAAAATCCGCAACGGGCTTTTGACTTAATCAAGGAAACACTACAATTACCAGAAGATTATAATTTTACCAATGACATGACTGATTATGAAAATATGGGTAATTCTGAAAACCTCCTTGAAACTATGCTCGACATAGTATTAAATCAAGACAGACCATTTGCAACAAAAGTTATCGGCAGAAATTTATTAAACGAAGACATTTCTACTTTTCAATTCTTTGCAGCCAAAGCAGCACAAATCAAAGACACATCTTTTGTAGGACAACTTTTTATACGACTCGAAAAAGATGATAACCCACATATATATTTAAGAGCTGCGGAAGCTCTTATTGCATTTAATAGCAAGGAAATTAATAAAAGAATAGCCGCCACAAATAATATAAACAGCAACTTGACCAAAGGTTGGGGTGGCGAAGAGTTCAACAAACTATTAAAGGACAAAAACATCAAGTGATATGTACTTCTGCCAACATTGGATGCCTGATGCATAACTCTGATAAAAAAATTCTCGAAAAATAATTTTGCTGCTGTTTTTTTGAATAGCTCAATTAAAAAAGGGAACCCGGTTGTTCATCCAAATCCAACTTCATTAACCGAATCCATTACCTTCGCCACTCAAATTAAAACAATCATGAAAAAATTATTTGCAGCCGTACTCTGTTTCGCAACTGTTTCCGCTTTTTCTCAAACAGCCGATGACATTATCCAGAAATATGCCGCCAGTATGGGCGGGCTGGATGCGTTTAATAAAATAAGCAGCGCAAAATTCACCGGCACTTATACCGCCCAGGGAAATGATTTTCCCCTTACTACCCAGATCATTAATGGCAAAGCATTGCGTACTGATATTGACATCATGGGTCAGTCCGTCACCAACTGTTATGCAAATGGAAAAGGATGGAAAGTGAATGCCTTTGCCGGCGTACCCAACCCAACAGAGGTAAGCGGTACAGAACTGGTTGAATTTAAAGTGCAAAGCCACCTGAGCAGTGCATTGATGGATTATAAAGCAAGAGGTCACCAGGTAGAACTGCTCGGTGAAGAAACGGTAGAAGGCATCAAAACCTGGAAAATAAAACTTACCAGCAAAGATGATGGCAGGGTGACAACTTATTTTATTTCCCAATCCGATAACACACTTATCAAATCAGCGACAACCCGTGATTTCCAGGGTCAGCAAATGGAGGTGGAAACATGGTTCTCAGACCTGAAAGAGTTTGGCGGAGTAAAGTTTTTCATGTCAAGGGATTCAAAGATCCAGGGCCAGGTGTTTCAAACCGTAAAGTTTGAGAAGATAGAACTGGATGTGGCGATTGATGAAAAGATTTTTGAAATACCGAAATAATTTATTCATTCACTTCTTTGAAACCCGTTTGTAAGTGCAGGCGGGTTTTTTATTTCCTGCTGGTTAGGCTGGTTGCCAGTCAGGGAGTTCATCCAACAGTTGTAATTGGTTTTCATTCCTTCCCCACGCAAAAGTTTCATTGCCGTTTGTGATCACAATATATTTTACCGGTACACTTATATTGTAACGCAATACCTGTTGTAAAACATCTTCATCCAGTTTTACTTCCCCTGCTTTGCACTCAATCATCATCCATGGCCGGTGGCTGGCATCATACACAAGGATATCAAACCGCTTCTTTAGCTCACCCAACTGAATCTCTTTTTCTATTGCAATAATCGTAGCCGGGTATTTTTTTTCTTTTATGAGATATTGAATAAAATTTTGCCGCACCCATTCTTCGGGTGTCAGCGCCACCCATTTTTTTCGCAGAGCATCAAAGATTTCTTCCCTGCTATTTTCATTCCGGATGCGAAAATCAGGTTCAGGGTATTTAATAACCAGCATGCTTCAAAAGTAATTGATTAAATTTGTTGGCATGAAGACAAAAGAAGAAATAGTACAGAACTGGCTGCCCCGCTACACCGGGGAGCAACTGGAAAATTTTGGGCAATACATTTTACTGACAAATTTCAGCAACTATGTAAAGATGTTTGCCAGATGGAATAAAGTGAAAGTGATGGGTGAAGGCAAACCCATGCAATGCGCCACGGCAGATAATATCACCATCATCAATTTTGGAATGGGCAGTCCAACGGCTGCCACCATTATGGATCTTTTATCAGCTATTCAACCTTTGGCGGTTCTTTTTCTCGGCAAATGTGGGGGACTGAAAAAAAGAAACAAGATCGGCGACCTGCTACTTCCTATCGCAGCCATCAAAGGCGAAGGAACTTCCAATGATTATTTTCCTTCTGAAGTTCCGGCCTTACCGGCATTCGCATTACAAAAAGCCGTTTCCACCACCATCCGTGATTACGGAGTGGATTACTGGACTGGAACCGTGTATACAACCAACCGCCGTGTATGGGAACATGATGAACCTTTTAAAGATTACCTGCAGAAGATAAGAGCCTATGCCATCGATATGGAATCAGCCACCATCTTCACCGTTGGTTTTTATAATAAGATACCTACAGGAGCCCTATTACTGGTAAGCGATCAGCCGATGATACCCGAAGGTGTGAAGACGGAAGAAAGTGATAAAGAAGTAACGGAAAAATTTGTAGAGAATCATCTTAAGATCGGTATCGACTCACTAAAGCAACTGATGAATGATGGCATGACAGTGAGACATTTGAAATTCTGATCCATACTATGCCCGGAACATTTTCCCAACTTTATATTCAATATGTCTTTGCGGTCAAAGGCAGGGAAAACCTTATTCGCCCTGCATTTGAAAATGAGGTTTACAAGTACATAGCAGGAATCATATATGGCAAAGAACAAAAACCGCTTGCCGTGAACGGGATGCCTGATCATATACATGTACTGGTGGGACTGAAACCGGCAATGAGGATCTCTGACCTTATCAGGGATATAAAAAATAATTCCTGCAATTTCATCAATGAAAAAGGTTGGCTGAAACAAAAATTCAGCTGGCAGGAGGGATATGGGGTATTTTCTTATTCAGAATCCAACTATGGGAAAGTGATTGCAAAAATCAAAAGCTGCATCATCAGAAAAGAAATTTCCGGCAGGAGTACATCTTATTGCTTAAAAAGTTTAATATTTCGTTTGAGGAAAAATATTTGTTCGAATTTTATGAATAAGAGTTATGTCACCCCTTCGGGGTTATGATAGATCGATATTTACATGTTATAGTAATATCATCCCTTCAGGATTTACATTATGGGCCAGAAATAACAAGCCCGAAGGGCTGGCATTTATATAATACTAAAACACCCTGGATGAGTAACCCCGAAGGGGTGACATAAACACAGATAATGAACCCACTCCTGCAAATAAAAAACCTGTCTGTTGATTTCATTGCAGAATCAGGCTCAACGAATGCCCTGAAAAACATTTCCTTTTCTGTAAACCGAAACGAAATCGTGGCGCTGGTAGGGGAATCCGGCTCGGGAAAATCAGTAACATCCCTTTCCATATTGCAACTCCTCCCCTCGCCTCCTGCAAAATATAGCTCAGGTGAAATTCTATTTTCCGAAGATGGTAATGCAGTTATTGATCTTTTGAAAAGAAACCGTTATGAAATGCAGGATATCCGTGGGAACAAGATCGCTATGATCTTCCAGGAACCGATGACATCCCTGAATCCTGTTCTTACCTGCGGCGACCAGGTGACAGAAGCTATCAGGCTGCATAAAAAAGTTTCAAATAAGGAGGCAAAGCAAAAAGCAACAGAGTGGTTTGAAAAAGTGAAACTGCCTGATCCGGCCGGGATTTTCAACCGTTATCCCCATCAGCTTAGTGGAGGACAAAAGCAAAGAGTAATGATCGCTATAGCCATGTGCTGCGAGCCCTCGCTGCTTATTTGCGATGAACCCACAACGGCTCTCGATGTTACGGTTCAAAAAACCATTTTGCAACTGATAAAAGAATTGCAGCAGCAATCAGGCATGGGAGTCATTTTCATCACACATGATCTTGGAGTGGTAGCTGAAATTGCTGACCGCGCCGTTGTAATGTATAATGGAGAGATAGTAGAGCAAAATACAGTAAGAGAAATTTTTCTTCATCCTCAACAACCTTACACAAAGGCACTGCTTGCCTGCCGGCCCGTGAATCATGAGAGGGGAAAGCGGCTGCCGGTAGTTAGTGATTTTTTAACTGACAGAATATCGAATAATGAACAGGGAATAATGAATGATGACCTAAAATTTCCCGACCCGCCTGCCGGATGGACAGGTTTTCCAATTCCAAAATACCAAAACGACGTTCTTCTCTCTGCTCAAAATCTCTCCGTCTGGTTTCCGGCTAACAAAACTTTTTTTGGGAAAGCCTTATCATATACCAAAGCAGTGAATGATGTAAGTTTTGAAGTTTTTAAAGGAGAAACACTTGGACTCGTAGGGGAAAGCGGTTGCGGCAAAACAACATTAGGCAGGACGCTGCTGCGTTTGATTGAACCAACTGCTGGAAAAATTATTTACAACAACATTGATCTCACTTCCAAAAAAAGAGATGAACTACGTTCGCTGAGAAAAGATATTCAGATCATTTTCCAGGATCCTTATTCTTCTCTCAATCCAAGGATCACTATTGGCTCTGCCATTGCAGAACCAATGAAAGTGCATGGCATGGCTGCAACAGATAAACAAAGAAAAGATAAAGTAACTGAGCTGCTTGAAAAAGTGGATCTGAAGGCAGAACACTTCAACCGTTATCCACATGAATTCAGCGGCGGGCAAAGGCAGCGAATTGTTATTGCAAGAGCATTGGCCTTGAATCCCTCTTTTCTTGTTTGTGATGAATCTGTTTCTGCATTGGATGTAAGCGTACAGGCCCAGGTGCTGAACCTGTTAAACGACCTGAAAAAAGAATTTGGCTTTACCATCATCTTTATTTCTCATGACCTTTCTGTTGTCCGTTATATAAGCGACCGCATCATGGTGATGAACAAAGGAAAAATAGAAGAAAGCGGAAATGCAGATGACATCTATTTCAGCCCACAATCTTCCTGCACACAAAAACTGATCGCCTCTATTCCAAAAGGATTGATCGTAAATTAGAGCAATCTCTTATCAATCGATGTAAGAAGGAGCAGTTGTCCTGTCTTCCGAATCTTCATAAAATTGTTTGGCGCTTTTCCGGCGGGAGTACAACAATTTTTTCAGCTCTTTTTGAAGCTGTTTATCCAGAGGTTCATCCGTTTCAATTTTTGTTTCGGTGAAATCTGTAAAATCATACCGGTTATATTCAGCAACCGAAAAATATGAAAAATCAAGGCCTCTGAACGGGGAGGAAACAGTATCCTCGTATTCGAATTGTTTCGGGTCTTCCGGAGTGAGGCCCACCACTGCCAGTTTCCACGAGAGATCATCTTTCTTCAATTTGTATTTGTAGAAATAAATAAATCCCTTCTTTCCTGCATACTCAGCATGAAGCCGGTCAATGTAAACCAGTGTATCCGGCTTATCATATGATGTTTGATCCATCAGTGCACTTCGTCCAAGGTCGAGATGATTGTTGAAAGCAGCCGGGAATCTATCAGCTTTTTTAATTTTTTTAAGATCGGTCAGCAATTCATACCTGTAATCTTCCAATCCGGCAAAATAAGTGAGTAAAGTATCGGGAAAAGATTTCTCATGCTGCAAAAGCAAAAGCATAGTATTGTACTTAAGCCTTTTGTCATTCGATCCCAGCATTTGCCGGATCAAAGGCTGAACAGCGGGACTGGATTGCCAGAAAGGCAATAAAAGGGTAGCATACAAATTGAGGTCATCATTTCCGTTATCATCCGCCTCCGCAATATCAGGATAATAGGATGGCTTTTTTTCTTCCTTACTTTCTTCTGCTTTTTCAATCGCTTTTTTCTTTTCAGCAATAGACTGTTTTTTTAGTTCCTGTTTGGCTTCGATCAGGAATTTGCTGAAATAAATGTCATAGTCCTTTGTAGTAACCAAACCACTGTCCACCATCTTTCCCAGAAGATTCATGATGTTATTCTTATAATCATCCAGGTTCAAAAGAGGCAGCAGGTCAGGTAAAATCATTTTAGTAAGCTTCAGGCTGTCGGATAATTCATCGAGAAAATTTCCATTATCAAAACTGTAGCTTTTCCGGCCTCTTAGGGCTGACATGGGTGGATAAATTGAATAATCAGGGGCCGAATATCCGAGCTCAAGCACTGGGGGTTCATTTGAAATAATTTCCCTGAAGCTATTATAAGCATAGGCGGTTCTGTGCTGCAACAAACTTTCCAATGCTGTGTATTGCAGCTGCACCGTATCATCTAACGCATAATACAATTCCTTTAAATAAAAGGCCGAAGTGTTTGTGCTGACATTATCCAGCTTTCTTATAAGCGATTTCTTGGTATCAAGATATTTTTTTTCCTTCCAGCTTAAACTATTGATCGCAGCTTTCAACCGGGTAAGATCTGATGAATCCAGTTCGATCTCTGAAATATGGCTGACTGCCCGTTTATGCAAAACAGTGTCTTTACTGGCCAGGTCATCAAAAAACAATTTTGATTTTTTTTCAAAGGGATTGATGCCTTTCAATGTGTCAACCGGTGAAAATGTTTCAAAAAAATTTGTAAGAAAAGCGCTGGGTTTTGTCAGGGTGTCAATCTGTGTACCGATAGCGAAGCCGATTCCATCTTTATAAAATGCTTTTGTCCACAATGCCCGGCTGCTTCCGGAATCGGTTACTATCGCCTCCCATACTTTTATTTTATTGGGCAACTCTGTTTTTCTTTTCAGCTTAAATATCCAGCTGCTGTCAGCAAAGAAGGAGGTTTCATTGTCTTTATCCAGCGCAGCGCTGTCCTTAGTGTAATAATACCTGTGCATCCGGGAAAAAGAAACATATATTTTTTCACCCGTCGTGTCATTGCTTATCACTTTGTTCCGGTAAGCTCCTGCTTCCAGCAGATCATTTTCTTTTTCTTCTTCGCTATCATCGCCGGTAAAATAACCAAACCGGGGCAGGTCGAGTTTTATTTTTTTATCTTCCGGGAATACCGGAGTATTTACTGAAAAATAAAGGGAGGTGTCTTTTTGCTGCTTTGAATTTCCATATACAAATGGTCTTATCTCGAATGAATTCAGGAAATTACTCATTGCTGCTGTTTCTTTTTTGCCATGGGCTACCAGTGTATAATAATGAGGCCCCTGTATTATGAACCGTGTGCAATAAACAGAACCATTTTTGTCTTTGAACTTACAGTCCAATGCCGGGTATCCTTTATAAGTTGTCTGCTTTCTCAGTAATTGTGTGTCGATAAATTCGGAAGCCATAAAACTTTCATTCATCAGGCCCAGGTCAAATGTATCTTCCTCCACAAAATGATAGTTATGAATATCTGTCCGGATCACCCGGTAATGATTCCCTTCTGATTTATCTTCGGCATCATAGATCCGGCTTCCATCGTTGCCGGTATAAGGTTCATGCGGCATATCTATAGCGAAGCCTCCATAAGCCGGGGAGTATTTTTTCCATGCCGTTGCGGCGGGGTCATTTCCGTTTTTATACTCTTTAAAAACAATACTGCCGAAAAATTTCTTTGCCTCATCCCCGTTTTTTACATAATCGCCATTGCCGCTCATCTTGAAAAAGATAACTTCAAAGGGTGTGATGAAAATATTGTATCGCTGCAAATCACCCCGCCGGGTGCGGTTTACAATATCAAAACCACCGTAACCATTCCGGCTGATATTGGTTTTGGAAATTATTTTACCGGGTACATTCTCATATAGCAAACTGTCAATGACTCTTGCTACATCAACTGTTGTGTGTCCCCACATCCATGCATTGGTCATGATACGGGTTACCATATAATAACTGCCATTCGACATATCAGCATATTGCTTCTGCTCCAATGCAGCATCTTCGCCAAACTTGTAGAATTTGCCGGGGATATCCACTCTAAAAAAACCGTCATCGGCAGATTCGGTATGAAATATTACCGGCACTCTCAGCTTATCAATAAGTTCCTTATCCCGGCTGTCTCTTTCACCCATTTTTACCGGGCGCAGCTTATATCCTTTTTTGCGCAGCATTTCTATAACCCCTCTGTCACCGGGAAGATGGGCAGCGCCTACACCCACAAATAACCGGCTACCTGATTTTATAATGGAATCCATGGAAGCTGCCTGTATCTCATTTCTCCGGTATAAAAATTTTTCATCAAATGCAGGGGAAAAACTGTTGTACTTGTTTATTGAATCAAGCAGGTCAAGATTTCCGTTGCGGTATGCCTCCTGCAGTTTATCTGCTGAATATTCATCAGCACCATCATAACTTCTTTCTTTTTTATTTTTATCCTTTGCAGCATCTTTGTACGCCTCGGCCATCAGTTTCATACTTTCACCATAATTCTCCACCCCGGTAACCTTCTTGCCCCATTTTTTGCCGCATTGAAATATGTACATATCCAGGTAAGTGTCTTCTTCAAAATCGCTTGCTTCATTTCCATAGCTCCGGTAAAGAAGATTATTAATGGTGGATGGATTACTGAAAAGCGACCGCTCCACCTTGCTATGATATTTGTAAAACTTAAGTGTATTAATACTCAAATAATCATTGGGCGTCGACATATAGTTACCATACATGCCTTCATCGAAACTGTATCCACTTCCTGAAAGATCATATTTGCTCATATCTTCCTGCCATGTTTCGGGGTTTGTCTCTAATGCCACGATATCAGCATTGCGGATAGCTATGTAAAAAGAATCGGGCAGGTGAAATGCCAGCTTGCTGCTGACATGCATGGTGCCGATGAGGTAGGATGGCTTTTTCAAACCATTGCCGCTTATTTCCCATAGCAGGCTGGGATATTTTTTGTCTTTGATCTTTGGCTGTGCCTGGAGAGAAAAAAAACAAATCAATGAGATAAGGAATAAAAAACTTTGCTTCATAAAGGTTGGTGTCCGTGTGGTTGGGTAATAGCTTTTGCCGGATGTAAATGTAAGATGCAGTACTGCAATGATAACCATAAAATTATTTTGAATGCCAGCATATTACAAGCTGAAGTGCGCCCCAAAGCCTCCGTAACCGGAAAGTGGAAAGAATCTGAAAATAAAACGGGAATTTGAGGATGATTAATTTACCTTTGCGGCCTTTAAATCAGTCGTTTGACCCAACCCGGCGCCGTAAGGCCGGATAAGGAACAAGTTCTGTAGGGCCAGTCGCCCGGTTTGCGTCATGAGACTTATTCAGTAAAACCCTACATACTCATGAAGCTTTCACAATTCCGTTTCGACCTTCCGCTTAACCTTATTGCCCAAACACCCACCAAAAGAAGAGAAGATGCCCGCATGATGGTGGTGCACCGGCATACAGGTGAAATTGAGAACAAACATTTCAGGGACATCATTGATTATTTTAATGACAAGGATTGTTTTGTGGTAAACAACACCAAGGTATTCCCTGCCCGCATGTATGGCCGCAAGGAAAAGACCGGCGCCAAGATCGAAGTGTTCCTGCTCCGTGAACTGAACAGACCCAACCGCCTGTGGGATGTTATCGTTGATCCCGCAAGAAAGATCCGTGTAGGCAATAAACTCTATTTCGGCGAACAGGAAGACCTGGTGGCAGAAGTAATAGACAACACTACCAGCCGTGGCCGCACTATCCGGTTCCTTTGGGAAGGCAGCGAAGAAGATTTCAGGGCGCAATTGGAAAAGCTGGGAGAAACACCACTGCCCAAATACATTAAAAGAAAGCCTGACGAAGAAGATAAGGAAAGATATCAAACCGTTTACGCCAAACATGAGGGAGCTGTGGCCGCACCTACTGCCGGCCTTCATTTCAGTAAAGAATTGATCAAAAGATTAGAGATAAAAGGTATCCGCTTTGCAGAAGTGACATTGCATACCGGACTTGGCACCTTTCGCCCGATTGAAGTAGAAGACCTGAGTAAACATAAAATGGACGCCGAATATTATCATATTGATGAAACTGCCTGCAAAATTGTGAACCGGGCCAAAGAATACGGACACCGCATCTGCTCTGTCGGCACCACCACTATGCGGGCAATGGAGTCTTCTTTTACCGCACAGAAATTATTAAAACCATCTGAAGGCTGGACCAATACTTTTATTCATCCGCCTTATGATTTTAATATTGCTGACTCATTGGTTACGAATTTCCATTTACCCAAAACAAGTTTATTGATAATGACCTGTGCATTTGCCGGCTATGAACTGGCCATGGAAGCTTATAAAAAAGCTATAAAAGATAAGTACAGGTTCTTCAGCTATGGGGATGCGTTGCTGATTGTTTAGAACCAGGACAATTAAGATTAAAAAGGATTATAAGGAAATTAGGAGGCCTTCCGCCACAGCGGAGGGCTTCTTTTTTACAATCCAAACATTCCTTTATTCAATTGTTGTAATATCTGATTTTTATATTCCGCAGGAACCAGTAAGGAAATATTGTGAGGGCTTCCGCCATAAGATACCATACGAACAGGAATGTTCATTATGGAGCCGAATAATTTTTTCACCATTGCTTCAGTTTTGGAGATTTCATTACCCACCACAGAAATGATGACCTGGTTTTTGTCAACCTCAATAGTTCCGAAAGGTTCCAGTTCCTTCAGTATCTCTTTCAGATGTGTGGAATTATCAATCGTCAGTGAAACGGCTACCTCTGAAGTAGTAATCATATCAATCGGTGTCCGGTATTTTTCAAACACTTCAAATATCTTTCTAAGGAAACCATAGGCCAGCAACATCCGGCTGCTCTTGATGCGGATAGCAATGATATTATCTTTTGCTGCTACCGCTTTTACTCCCACACTTCCTGCTTTCTCAGTGATCAATGTTCCCCTCGCTTTTGGCTGCATCGTGTTAAGCAGCTTCACCGGTATCTTATATTGCTGCGCAGGCCAGATGGATGCAGGATGCAAAATTTTTGCACCGAAGTAAGCTAACTCAGCTGCCTCTTCAAAACTCATCTGCTCGATGGGTACTGTTTTCTTCACAATCCTTGGATCATTATTATGCATGCCGTCAATATCCGTCCATATCTCACACACAGAAGCATTAATGGCTGCGGCGATCAGTGAAGCGGAATAGTCACTTCCACCTCTTTTTAAATTATCTACCTCACCACGGGAATTTTTACAGATATAACCCTGTGTAACAAATATTTTTTTTGCTTTATGCTGTTTAAGCAATTGGCTCAGCTTTACTTTAATGCTTCCGATCTGCGGCTCATCGTAATGATCAATACTCATGAACTCGAGTGCAGGAAGCAAAGCATGCTCAATACCCTGCTCCTCCAGGTAAACACAGAACAATTTGGTGGAAAGCAATTCTCCCTGCGCCAGTATGTCTTTGTTCAACGATTCGCTGAAAGAGATTTTGAGAATGATATTGAGAAACTCAAAATGCTCTGCCACGATGGCTTTTGCCTTGTCAACCGCTTTCTTATCCTTTACAAGGTCTTTGATAAAAGCATGGTAGTGCTTTTCTAATTTATCTATAGCCAGCTTGGCAGCATGACGGTCGCCTTTGGCAATAAGTTCACCAATTTCAACCAATGCATTGGTAGTACCTGATAAAGCAGATAGTACAACGATCACCGGTTCTGTTTCTTTGCTCACCAGTGATACGATGTGATGCATTCTTTCCGGCTTACCAACACTGGTACCTCCAAACTTCATTACTTTCATGCCCTTACCCCTAAAGGGGATTTATATGTTACTAATTTAAAAGAGCCGCAAAGATAGTAGTACAATTTTGGAGTCAGACTCCAATTTTGTACCATTTTATTTTAGCCGTTCTATAAAGAATCTCTCAGCCAGCTTATTCAAATCCTCCACCACCATTTCCAGCAACGGAATACCATTTTTTATTCTCTCTTCCTCAAACTCCCTTTCCGGGTCGCCGGGCACCAATACTTTTTCCCGTCCATTAACTGGCTTCGCATTTCTAAAACCTTTTATCCAGTTATCCATATGCTGCTTAAATTCTTCAGCAGGACGAAAAGCATCTATCCTCATTGCTCCCAAAAAATGCCCAATACCTTTGCCCGGTTGTTGTGCAGGAATTGGAACATAAGCAGGAAAGGGCGGCACCCATGGCGCATAATTGGCGCCGCTTAACAAAGCAGAAAAAATATCAACGATAGCTCCCAATGCATAACCTTTATTCGAACCATGCTCCCTATCACCACCCAGGGGAAGCAATGCTCCGCCTTTCTTTAAAATATTTGCATCAGTGGAGGGAAGGCCATCTTTATCCTGTACCCATCCTGACGGTGTGTCGGCATTTTTTCTTTGCAGGATTTCCAGTTTACCATTGGCGGCAGTTGTTGTTGCGAGGTCAGCCACAAATGCTGGCTCATTACCGGCAGGTGCTACTACACAAATAGGATTTGTGCCAAGCATCTTGTCAATAGAAAAAGTGGGAGCCACCAGCGGACTGGCATTGGTCATAGCCATGCCGATCATATCATGCTCCAGCGCCATCATGGCATGATGCGCTGCAATACCAAAATGATTACTGTTCTGCACACTTACCCAACCGGTGCCAACGGCCTTTGCTTTTTCAATAGCGATTTGCATGGCAAACGGCGCTACCACCAAACCCAAACCACTATCACCATCCACTACGGCAGTGGAAGGAGTTTCATGAATTACTTTTATATCCGGTGTTGCATTCACCCGTTTCACTTCCCACAAACGAACATAACCGCTTAGTCTTGCCACGCCATGGGAATCTATTCCACGAAGATCAGCTGACAATAATGCTTTTGTTGCAGTGTCAGCATGTTCATCACTGCAGCCTATTTTTTGAAAAACAGATCTGGTGAAATTGAATAATTGCTGATAAGTAAATAGTTGTTCGGACATGTTTCAAAGATAAACGATGAAGCTATCTCAAAAGGGAAAGAATTTAAACACAGAGTTACAGAGTGTTTTGAGTTTCACTGAGAAAGTATAACTGGGCATCAACGCTCCGTGTAGCTCTGTTTCTCCGTATCTCTGTGTTGGAAATACTTTTGGAAAAGCCTCTTCCTTATTATGTATAAGTGACAAAAAAGCCCCGCTTTTCAGCGAGGCTATATCCTCAAAATCCATTTAAACCTGCCTGCCGGCAGGCAGGTCATGAGAATCCCAGTTCTAAAACGGCAGATCATCCACCGGTTCAGTAATATCACCCGGCGAAGGAATATTAGCCGGTGAAGTATTAGCAGCGGGTTGCTGATAAGAACCGCCAGCACTGTCACCACGACCACCCAACAACTGCACTTCTCTTACACGAAGTGAAAGAGAAGAACCGGGTGTGCCATCATTGCGTTGAAAAGATCTTGCTTCGGGCTGTCCTTCCACATACACCTGCTTGCCTTTGGTGAGGTACTGTGCCACCGCTGTTCTGTCTGTCCAGTAGGCACAATCCACCCAGGTGGTTTTTTCCTGCTGGTTGCCCTGGCTGTCTTTGTACTTTTCAGTGTGTGCCACGGTGAAGTTGATAACATTTTTTCCATTGACTGTGTTGACCGTACAATCTTTCCCAAGATTCCCGATCACCTGCATTTTAATCATAGTGCTCAAATTTTAAGTTGACGTAAATTGTTTGAACGGGCAATTTAAGATTATTTGTCAAGTCAGCAGTCAATAAAAAATATCTGGCAGAGAAATGTGAATAATTATTACTCTGTTCTCCCACTCGCCGCATCAATGATCCTTCCGAAGAAAATTGCATTCATAAACAATTTTGTTCCGCCCAACCAGAAAGCCCGGAAGTTGGGATTATCTGCAATATTTATCACCCGGCCATTACCAACCGTATTGACCACAACAGCAGCGGAATTTTTAATTGCATCTCCATTCTGTTTGCTCACCCATCCGCTCTGCAAAGGATTGTTTCCATAATAAAACGGAGTGGCATAAGGGTTCTTGCTTTTCTCCATAAAAACTTTATTGCCTTTGAAAAGACTTATCGTTTTCTGATTATACCCATACGCCAGCGGATGAGCAAGATCTGCATCAGCGCCAAATATGGCCCCCTGTATCTGCTGTGCCCCGTCAATCTGTTCCCGGTCGGTATAGGATAATCTTGAGGCGCTGTCAACTGCTGAAGCAGCTTTTTTAAACTTCACATCTGTGATACCGTTTTGCGAAGCCCAGCTCACTGCTTCTTCGGTTAAGATCAATGTTCCTCCGGTCTGCACCCATGTTTTCAGTTTGTCTTTATTCAGATCGGGATATGTTCCGCCGACCATGATGATCGTATTGTATTTATTCAACTCAATACGATTGAAAACAGTTGCTTCAAGATGTGTGGAAGGGATATTCATTCTCTGATCAAGCAAATGCCATACTTCGCCTGCATCAGTGGCATTCACGCCGGGACCAACTATCATGGCAATGGACGGTTTGCTGACCGGAATGAATTTGCCCGAACCTAAATCTATTCCCGAAACAGAATTGCCGGTTCCCATGCTATAGGTTTTTATTCCGTAACGGGCAGTAAGGTCTGACAACTGCTTAAAAATTTCATCACCGGATTTGGATTGCATGGAAACGGGAATCAGCAAAGTACCTGCATTAAATTTCTTGTTACCAGATGCATATATCTCAAAGTTGCCTGTCGCTACTTTTACTGAAATACCCGCATTCAGCAATTGATATAATGCAAGCGGGGAATTATAATCATCCCATTCAACCAGGTATCCATAATCAGATTTTGCGCCATAAAATGTTCCGACCGTTTCTGAAACCATCTCCACTTTTTTTCCTAATGTCATTGCCGGCTGATTAGCAAAACTTTTATACGGCAATCCGAAAGCCAGTGGCAGGTTCCATGCGGTGATGTCATAAAAAATGCTGTCTTTATAAACAGGTATGTTTTCGAATATGGCTTTGATAACTGTGCTTTGCGGCTGATTCAGCGATACAGTAAATGCTTTCCCCTTTTCAAACCCGATAGCCATCGGGTCAGTATCCTTCCAATTATCAGGCAACTCCCGGACTTCGATCTGGTGTCGTAAAAGCATCTGTACAAACAAATTTGTTTTTGTTTCATCATTTTTATCGCCGAAGACATATCCGGCAACCGGGTTCAACGATTGTGATACAGCCTTTTTATAAAACTCCCTTTGCCAGTCCAGGAATTCTTTCCGCAACGTCTTTGCTCCTTCCAATGTTGATAAAGCCGTTACAAACTGATTTCGTATGGTAAAAGGAAAACTCAGCAATCCATTCGATGTTTGTTGTAGGTGACCTCTTGATGATGCCTGTTCAAATAAAATTCCGATTGCGCCGTTGATGTCAGGGTAAGTAGAGCCTTTGCCATAATAAAAATCATCATAGTTTTCTTTGGTGAAATATAAAGAGCCGATACTGTCGAGGTAATGAGCATGAAATTTTCCCAGTTTCGCTGTCAGTTCCTGGTTTTTTTCCGATGTCAATGGATTCACCCTTGAGGGAACACCCGGTTGAAAAAAGAATGTGGCATTGCTTCCCTGCTCATGATGATCAGTAAGGATATTCGGTTTCCAGAGATGAAACCATTTCAAACGATTCTGGCTTTCTACATGCACAGCCGATAGCCAGTCACGGTTCAGATCAAACCAGTAATGATTAAATCTTCCACCCGGCCACACTTCATTAAACTCTCTTGAATTGGGATCACTCACCAGATTTTTACTCTTATGCTGATTGGCCCATGTAGAAAACCGTTGCAATCCGTCAGGATTAAATGACGGATCAAAAAGAATAACAACATTATCCAGCAATTCATCAATTTGTTTTCCCTGAGCCGCTGCCAGATAATAAGCGCTGAGCAATGATGCATTCGCCCCGCTGGGTTCATTGCCATGAATGGAATGACCAATCCAGGCAACAATCGGCATGTTGTCTATATTAACCGAAGCAGATCTGTTCGGATCGCTTAATAATAAATGCTGCTGCCTTATTTCTTCCAGCCGTTGATGATTTTTTGGGGAAGTGATGATGAGTAATAACTGCGCCCTGCCCTCGTAGGTAAAGCCCATTGTTTCCAGCTTGATCCTTTCCGGCGCAGCAGCCGCCACTGCTTTCATATAATTCACTAAGCGGTCATGAGTGATATGCCACTCTCCCACTTCGTGGTAAATAATGTCTTTGGGTTTGGGGATGGCGGGATTGTAGCTCACATTATCCGGCAGGTAGTATTTCAAGTCCTGTGCCTTAATGCTGAATGCGGAAAGCAGCAGGCTGAATACAAGAAAATATTTTCTCATGTGGCAGTTTTATTAAACCGGAAATTACAGAATTGCCGGTAACTGTTTGTTTTATTGTAATAAAACACCAATTTGGTATTTTCAGGTATGCAAACTGTAATATTAAAACCGCTGCAGCACCGGGAACAGGAATGTATCGGAATTTATTTTGAGAATGATCCCAAACTCAACGGCGCTATACAAAAAAATGCAAAAGCAAAATGGAGCCAGACAAAAAAGGCCTGGTATGTTCCATTAAGTAAAGAGAATTACAATAAACTTTTCTTTGCCCTTAAAGGGCTTGCCGGAATTGAGCATTCTGCCCTGCATCAATACCTGGCTGAAAAGAAAAAACAGGTTTCGGCAAAACCGCTACCCGTTGCAGCCTCTATACCCGCAAATAAGCATAGTATTCCTGCTCCCTGGATAAACCAGCGGGTAATATTATATAAGAAAGAAAAGATAAGGCCGGTGAATGCCCATGTACTTCCGGCCATGCAGCAACACCTGAAACTAAAAGCATACAGTCCCTCTACAGCAAAGACCTACCTGAATGAAATGGCCCAGCTGCTGCAAACTATAAAAGATATACCCGCTGATGGGCTGACGCAGGAGCTGCTTAAACGCTACCTGGTTTACTGTTATGAAAAACTGAAACTGAAAGAAAACACACTTCATAGCAGAATTAATGCCATGAAGTTTTATTATGAGAAAGTTTTAAACAGGGAAAAATTTTTCTGGGAGATACCAAGGCCGAAGAAGCCCTTACAACTGCCTAAACTCCTTAATGAAAATGAACTGGCAAAACTTTTTAACGCCCTGACCAACAAGAAACATAAGGCTATGCTGTTTACCGTATACAGCGCAGGGTTAAGAGTAAGTGAACTGGTAAACTTAAAAATTGCCGATATTGACAGTAAACGAATGCAGATATTTATTGAAAGGGCAAAGGGTAAAAAGGACAGGGTAGTAAACCTGAGTCCGGTACTGCTTGATATTCTCAGAAGCTATATTAAGGACTATAAGCCAAAGCCCAAACACTATCTTTTCGAATCTGAGCAAACCCTGACCGCCTACCCTACAAGAACTGTGCAGCAAATATTTGGCAATGCAAAGTATAAGGCAGGAATCAGAAAGGAAGTGGGGATTCACAGCCTCAGACATAGCTTTGCCACACACCTGTTGGATAAGGGAACCGATATCAGGTATATAAAAGACCTGCTGGGTCATTTTAATATAAAAACCACGGAGCGATACCTTCATGTAAGCAAAAGACAACTTGTTAATATTATCAGTCCGTTCGACGATTTATGGAAGAAAAGTTCTATTGACTGGTAAAACGGATTGTACTAACGACAATACAAAATATATAACATCAACTCTTTGATTTTCAGATAGGATTTTTTTTTGAAGGTTGCGCCTTATAACATAAATTTATGCGATGGACAGAAATGGCCGCATTGCACACTCCGCATTTTCTTTGCACAGCAATGGCGGCCACGAAACACCGCCTTTGAATTTCTTTTTATTTAAATCATTCCATTACCTCTTTGTAAATTCTTTACTCCAGCAAAGGCTTAGACAAAACTGCACCAAGCCCCGATCCGTTATATGCAATGCTAATGAGACTGTATCTATTCATATTGATTTGCATCTTTAGTTATTCTTCTTTTGGACAAAATTGTTCAGACATACAAACTATTTTGCAAAAGAAATACCCTGAGAACATAGTAAATAATGAGGACTATATATTTTATAAAGACAAGTCAAATTTTGAAAAGCTTGTCCACCCAACTATAAAACAATATTTCCCTAATTATGAATTGTATGCTGTTGACATGACTTTCAAACTACGACCTGATTGGAAATGCCGTTGTGTTATATTTTTTGACAGCACCAAAAATGATTTTATTCTTCAAGAGCCGCTTTCTATGAACGGAATTGGCAACAGGCTAACTTCAATACTTAAAAACTTGACATTTATGGACACATCATCGCTTTATAATTTCATTGACAGTTTTCATCAAATTCGACAAATTGGTTCTCAATATAAATTCATCAAAAGAAGCACAACTGATTCACTTCTTGCATACTATGTAGTTAGGTTTGAGGACCAAGATTATATTACAAGACCATACAAGGAGACAGTTCAAACTAAATTTGACAAATCCCAAATAATGGGAAATTTTTACATTAAACTTGAGAACAATAAAATTAAGGACTACATTGAAATAAGTCCAAACCAAAGCCTCAAATAAGCACTGCATATAACATTGGTATTGCCAATAGTGGGGCTTGACTTTGTAACAATCAGCAGCGGTAATTCTGTTGTACTGTGGTTCGGGGCTTGACGAATAAAGCCCAGCTTTAGTTCTTATTATTTAACTTTATCAAAAAGCCAGGCAGCAGTTCCGGCGGACGAATATAAAATTCCCCACCATCGGCAATACCTGCTCGTTATGCGCAATCAGATGTCGAATTCTTTAAAGTTGACGATTGTTTTTCTGGTATTAGCGGCCAGTTCTACTGCCCAAAAAAGACACTTTGGAAATTACTTTAACAAGTGGCGATATTGGGGGCCGATGTTTGTATTAAAAGCCGATTCAACCTTTGAATATAAAGAAAGGACAAATGCAGGCACCGTTACTATAACAGAGCCTGCTCAGTATGGTACAATCTCAAGGACAACCGACAGCTACGTTTTTTCTGATTCCAGTTACGGAACGTACAGCATTATTAATGACACTATCTTTTTAAAATATTCGACAGAAGAAGTTAAAGGTGATTTTAATGGCTTCAATATCAGACCCAAAAAGCTGTATTGGAAAAGCAAAGCACTATATTACATACAGCCGCATACAGGGGCTGTGCTGAAACAAAAGGAATATTATATGACCTGGAGTAAATGGAAAGCTCCTAACCTTTCAAAGTTTGACGAGACATATCCTCAAAGAGCAAAGTTGGACTGACAATGCGCATAACATTCGGTTTGCTGAATTCTATGGTTAAATCAAATTTTCAAGCTGCTTTTCTTTGATACTCTTTTTTAAATTCTTCATTTCTTTTTACTACCGAAAAGATCCGGCAAATCAGTTTGAAACGGACCGCATTTAGTACACTCATTGGTTTTTTGGTGCAGCAACATCTTCATTTTCCGGTTAGCCAGAAAATGTACTTTGGTTTTACCACGAATACTGCTGCCTGATGTATGCTCAAAAGGGGCACAACCGCTATAGCAGGCAAACTCCCGGGCGGTAGCAAAACTTTCCATGCCCCGGCTCACAATCAGTAAATAGGCTGCCGTTTGCTGACCAATACCAGGAACTGACTGAATGAGTTTTGACTTACGTTGCAATTCATCATCGGCCTGTAAACATTCCATGATCGACTTGTCTGCAACCTTGATTTGCAATGCAAGGCTTTTAAGCAACCCTTCATTTTGCTTTTGTATATCCTTCACCAGCTCTTTAGGATAGCCTTTCATGCTTTGGTTGCCTACCAGCAGTTGGCTGTGCATGCTGACCAGCCTTTCTCTTTGAGAAAACAATGCTTTCAATCTCAGCAAAGTCACAGAAGGAAGTACATACTGTTTTAGTTTGTCGAAGAAACGATAAGCGTACCGGGCAATAACCTGGCAATCCGCTTTATCAGTTTTGCCCCGCACTACTCCCATGCTTCGTTTGATCTGTAAGGCATTCTCCAGCGATTGCCAAATACCTTTCTCCTGCAAAAAGCAGTTCAGTTCCAAACTATACATCCCGGTGTTTTCCATACAGGCACGCCAGTCTTCTATAGATATGCCTTCACATTTTTGTTTTAGCCACTTCAATAATTGAAGAAAGCCTTTTGTACTGTTGGAAAATTGCTGGTAATGAATGTCAGTAATGGCAGAAGAAGTAAAAATGCTTACATCCAGCGTGGCTTTTGAAATGTCAATGCCAATGAATAGATAGCTTTTCATAACTTAGTGTTTAGAGTTAATAACTAATACCCTTAACAGGCATGATAGCCTACAATTCTATCTGGTTCTGTTAACTCTGAGAGGCGGGGAAGGAACTCATTCAGAAAATAAGTCGTAAGCTTAGCTATGCTGATAGGTCTCCTTCTCTGCCTTCAGTAAATTAATAAGAATTAGCCGATGTAAACCTAAGGGCTATGCTGGCTGACGAATATATTCTCAGCTTCATATCGCTATCAGCCCATATCCGGCTGACGGAATTCTATCAGCTTTTGTTGTTATCTTCATCATCAGTTTTTCAATCAGCAGCGGCTCCGGGCTGGACATTATAAAATACCAGCACAGCAGCAAGCTCTGTACGTTGGCTGCAAGTTTTTCATCAATCTTATTAATCGAAAAATTTTATCCGCCCACATTTTGTGGCTTACATCCGGAGGCGGCCAAAAGAAGACGTCCGCCTCCGGCATGTGATAGTTGATAAGGCTATTTTTCTACCCCGGGTCTCCAACCGAATTACAAGCTTTTTCAAATTGAGCACAGCAAGGAGGGACTCGTCAGAGAAGAATCAGCAGCATTTTCTCATCCCAAAAGAAAAAGGTTTTCTTTATTTCAAGGGGAGGATAAATGAACCCCTAACATGGGACTATTCGTAAATGCACAAAGACAATATTTCCTACTTTTGTTTCCATGACATTTCAAATAATTTCAGACAACCTGCTTAAAAACTTTGAGGGAAAAATAAAAGGATCGGTAAAAAAAAGTTTTCAGGAATTGAATTCAAGAGAGTTTACTGTTGACGATTTTAAAAATTATATGCTTGCAGGTGCTGTGGCATCATCTCAAATTGAAGGAAGCACTTTGGACCTGAACAGCTTTTACCAAAGCAAACAAAACAATACCAATAAAAAAGAGGTGAAAGAAATTGAAAACCTTTTGACTGCCTACCAACATGCAAAGCGTTATCGTCTTACTCAAAAAGGATTATTGAAGTGTCACGAAATTCTTGCTGCGACTTTTACCAATATTACCAAAAGTCAAAAAGGAAAATACAGGAAAACAATGGTAGGAATTAGAGGATGGAGTGGGTTAGTTTATCTGGCGGTTGAACCGCAATTTGTTCAACACGAAATGGATAAATTGTTTAAAGACATTGACCAATTACTAAAACAAAAACTTACACTGAAAAAAGTACTTTATTATGCTGCATACATTCATTTTGTGTTTGCGAAAATTCATCCATTTACTGACGGTAATGGCAGGGCTGCACGGCTACTTGAAAAATGGTTCTTAGCTGAACTTTTAGGAGATGGGGTGTGGGGAATACCAAGCGAAAAATATTATTACGATAACAGACAGGAGTATTACAACAGCTTAAATGTTGGAGTAAATTATTATGAAACCCTGGAACGATTAAACCAGTTGTTGCCTTTTTTGATTCTGCTTCCAAAAGCGGTTTGTTACAAACCAGTTAATTAAAAATACAATACAGAAATCCTTCCCCGACGAGTCTCTTCCCGAATAACAAACTTTTCAAATTGAGTACAGCAAGGAGAGACTCGTCGGAGAAGAAATCTTTTGACCCGGAAATTTGATTTAATACCGCAGATGATTAAGCCTCTCTGACAGCCATATAACAACAAACTTTTATCTCCCATAATCCTGTTTTTTTTGTAAATTGTGAAGTGAAAAAATTGAAAATAAATTACCTTGATTTTGAGATTGACAAGCTGACCAACAGTATTGAGAATGTTGTTACCGGTGATAGTTTTCCAACTGACATTACGCTTATCTCAAGCACTGACCTCAAGACAGTTACAAAAAAAAATGGATGGGCTTTTGACTGGAAGCTTGAACTCAAAAACCCTGTAAGAGATGTTTACAAACTCACCATCGTAAACAATCAATCAGTGATTCAGGGATTAATAAGCTTAGAAATTAAGTCCGACCATGTCTATATGCACTTAGTAGAGAGTGCACCTTTCAACAAAGGCAAGACAAAAATTTATACTGGTGTGCCCGGTAATTTGGTTGCTTTCGCATGCAAGCTTGCATTTCAGCGTGGACACGAAGGCAATGTTTCTTTCTTTTCTAAAACGCAGCTTGTTCAACATTACATTGACACTTTAGGCGCAATGCACTTTGGTGGACGAGTGATGATCATTGAGACCAACGCAGCATTAAAACTCATCAACAAATATTTTCCAAAATGAACTCAGCAAAGCGATACCACGAATACCTTTTAAAAAAATTAAGCCATGAGTAAAAATAAATCAAAAGAACTTGATGTAGATTTCATTGGCGGACAAGGCCCGCTGACGAAAGAAGAAGAGAAACAAATTTCTGAGTATATCAGAAGACAAAAATTATTAAGGGCTAAGCGGCAGCATTCCCGAAAGCTCGGGACAGGCAGTGCGAAAAAAGGTTTGCCTCAACGAACCCGCAAACCTGACGAGCAGGGAAAAGTTGTTGCATAGTTCAACAGCTACTCCTCCTCAACCATTTACCAATCCCGAAAGTCTGCCCCGCCATTCAGTTGTATATTTGCAGCCTTGCCCGCCGAAGTATTAACGAAGGCGGGTTCTCAATTTTTTATGAGTAAAAAAGGAAAAGTGCTGGTAGCTATGAGCGGTGGTATCGACAGTACCGTCACCGCCCTCATGCTCAATGATGAAGGATATGAAGTGGTGGGCATCACCATGAAAACATGGGACTATGCCGCCAGTGGCGGCAGCAAGAAAGAAACCGGCTGCTGCAATCTCGATTCATTTAATGATGCAAGACAAGCCGCCGTGGAGCATGGCTTTGCCCATTATATACTGGACATAAGAGAGGAGTTTGGCGATTTTGTGATCGAGAATTTTGTGGAGGAATATCTTGCCGGCCGTACACCCAACCCCTGTGTGCTCTGCAATACACATATCAAATGGCGGGCATTATTGAAAAGAGCCGATGCTTTGAATTGCGATTTTATCGCCACAGGACATTATGCAAAGATCAGGCAACATGATAACGGCAGGTTTGTAGTAAGCAAAGCTGTGGATGATACAAAAGACCAGAGCTATGTGTTGTGGGGATTGCAGCAGGATCTGCTCAGCAGAACATTGCTGCCGCTTGGGCCTTATCGCAAAACAGAAATAAGAAAAATGGCGCATGATTACGGCTATCCTGAACTGGCTAAAAAAAGTGAGAGCTATGAAATTTGTTTTGTTCCCGATAATGATTACCGTGGCTTCTTAAAAAGAAAAGTGGAAGGGCTGGAAGAAAAAGTGGCCGGTGGAAATTTCATCGACAAACATGGAAAAATTCTTGGACAGCATAAAGGTTATCCTTTTTATACCATTGGTCAGAGAAAAGGACTGGATATTGCATTGGGCCGTCCGGTATTTGTAACAAAGATTGATCCGGATAATAATACTGTTGTGTTAGGCGATGAAGAAGACCTGGAACAAAATGAAATGACGGTAAGCAAATTGAATTTGATAAAATATGATTCCATCACCCCTGGTATGGAAGCCACTACAAAGATCCGGTACAAAGACAAAGGAGCTTTAAGCAACATCTATCCTGACACTTCGACTCCGCTCAGTGTAACAGTCAGGTTTTATGAAAATGTCAAAGGCATTGCACCCGGCCAAAGCGCCGTGTTTTATGAAGGCGATGATGTGATCGGTGGAGGGATAATACAGTCGGGAGTCTTGAGTCATTAGTCGGGAGTCAGGTTCTTAGTATTAAAGAGATTTTTGGCTATTGACTATGGACTAAAACTCCTGACTCTCAACTGTTTTGCAGGCAATATTTTCAGAAATAATACGTTTTAAAGCGGGGTGTTTTCATTCCCCGTTTTTTTGTTTGTAGCTTTAAGCAGCCGTTACCCCTGAAAAACAGTCATTAACCGAACAATTTTGTATCTGTGAACACTGAAAAACCACTTATGAGATTCCCTTCATTATCCCGCATTTTCATAGCGGCAATTTTTGCTTCCGTATTATTTTCCTGCAATAAAAAAGAAGACTTCGTAAGCGAGGATGTGAAAGATTACCTGCTTATCACTCCCGGAAAATATATCACCTACCGTCTCGACTCGATGGTGTTCACCAATTTTGGAACAACAACTGAGATACATAAATACCAGGTAAAGCATGTGGTGGATGCATTAATTACCGATAATCTTGGAAGGCCAGGCTACCGGGTTTACAGGTTCATCCGGGATTCTGTTGACGCTACTTCATGGACCCCTGCCCAACCATGGACCAATTCAGGCACTTATTTCATCACACCGTTAACCGACCAGGTGGAGTTGATCGAAGATAATCTCCGCATCATCAAATTGCATATGCCGGTAAGGGAATCATTCAGCTGGAAAGGCAATAAATACCTGCCCACCGATCCTTATGGCCAGTATTATGGCTTCAGCAATGATGATAATATGGCCGACTGGGATTTTTATTATGATGGCGGCAGTACATCTTTCAGTTATAAGGGTAATAACTACAGTAATGTTTACAGCATTGAAGAAGCTGACGAATCATTCAATGTACCTATTACCATTCCTACTGCTTATGCTGCAAAGTCGAGGGCAGTAGAAAAATATTCAAAGAATATCGGGCTTGTGTACAGGGAATATGAATTGTGGGAATACCAGCCACCCCCGGTAGGTCCATATAAAACAGGCTTTGGAGTTACCCAATGGATGATCGACCACAATTAAGTCTTTATTGACTGCCCAGATGAACAAACTAAGAGATTGTTTTACCACCACATAGGAACATAGAAACATAGGATCACATAAATTTCTATGTGTTTCTTCCCTATTGTGTGCTATGTGTCTATGTGGTTCCATCATAAGGTTACTACAAGCAGATAGTCACTAAGTCTTTTAATTGACTTAAATTTGGGGATTACTAAAGAAGTATAGCTGATGAAGAAATTTTTACTCCTTGTCTGTGTGGTTTCAGCTTTGGCTCCTGAATCCGGCGCCCAGTTTACCCGTTACATTGTAAAATTTAAAGACAAAGGCGGTACGCCTTATTCCTTATCAACCCCCCTCAATTATTTATCACAAAGAGCCATTGACAGAAGGACAAAATATGGCATTGCCATTGATAGCACCGATTTACCCGTAACACCATCCTATGTCACCCAGGTAAGCAGTGTTCCTAATGTTACCCTGTTAAATGTTTCAAGATGGCAGAATGCGGTTACCATCCAGACAAGTAATGCAGCAGCCATCACCACCATCAGCGGCTTTTCATTTGTGCAAAGTGTGGGCGGTATAGCTGCAAAAAATGCAACAGGGGGAAAAACAGCAGCCGATAAGTTTGCGCTGGAAGAACGTCTTGTTCCTGTAACTTCTTTTACAGAAAGAATATCTGCTGATTATTATAATTACGGAACAGGTTCTTACAACGAGATACATCTTCATAATGGCGAGTTCCTTCACAATATCGGCTTAAGGGGACAGGGTATGCAAATTGCCATGCTCGATAATGGTTTTAATAATTACACCACACTTAAAGCTTTTGATAGTGTGAATGCAGAAGGAAGAGTGCTGGGCACATGGGATTTTGTGGCAAGAGAACAAAATGTTTCGAACGACGGCAGCCATGGCATGAATTGTTTCTCGATCATTTGTGCAAATATTCCCGGTCAGTTTATCGGTAAAGCGCCAAAAGCAAGTTTCTGGTTGTATCAAACTGAAGACAATGCAAGTGAATATCCTGTAGAAGAATTTAACTGGGTATGCGGCGCTGAAAGGGCTGACAGTGCAGGCGCTGATGTGATTTCTTCCTCACTCGGTTACTACGATTTTGATAATTCTGTTTTCAATTATACCTATGCCAACATGGATGGTAACACGACCATCAGTGTAAAAGGCGCCGATCTTGCAGCCAAAAAAGGTATCCTTCCATTTCTTGCTGCGGGAAATGAAGGAGGTAATGCCTGGCATTTTATCATATCGCCTTCCGATGGCGATAGTGTAGCAGCAGTGGGTGCAGTAAATGCTTCAGGTGTGGTTGGAGGTTTTTCAAGCTATGGTCCCTCTGCTGATAACCAAATAAAACCTGATCTTGCTTCAGTAGGTGTTGCAGCTCTCATTCAATCCACTTCTAATACGGTTTCAAGCGGAAATGGTACATCCTTCGCATGTCCGAATATGGCTGGACTTGGAACTATTTTATGGCAGGGCTTTCCTGAGTATAACAATATGAAAATATTAAAAGCTCTGCAGCAGGCAGGCAGCAGGGCTACTAATCCCGATGACAGGGTTGGGTATGGAATTCCCAATATGAAACTTGCTTTCAGCAACCTGTTGGTGGAGTTTGCCACATCCGGCGCTACAGTAAATGCATGCAATGCCACCGTGAACTGGACAAGCAAGGATGTGGACGCCATGAAGTATGAAATAGAAAGAAAACTGCCCGCCGAATTGGTTTATACAAAAATTGCGGATGTAAATCCAACTGCAGGAGTAATTCTTGCCAATCATACTTACCAGTTTAATAATGCAATTATCAGCCCTACCCCTGGTGTTGTTTCGTATCGTATAAGGCAGATCATTGATACAGCTACTGCAACCTTCACTGCTGTTTATATTGATACAGCCAATGTTAGCATCACATCAGGCTGTTTTGCTACAGGCACCGGAGATCCGGCCTCTGTTAAGGAATCAGTTACCGTTCAGCCAAATCCAGTTTCAGGAGCCATAGCGAATCTTGTTGTGGAAACAGCTTATGCTATAAACAATCTGAACATTTCAATTTATGATGCAAAGGGAAGACTGATGCTGCAATTGAAAGATTCAAAAGGTACGGGTAAAAAAACCATTGCATTGAATGTCTCCACACTTGCAATGGGGAAATATTATATCAGGGTTTCGAATGGCAATAAGAAGATCGGCTTGGTAGAATGGTTGCGGTTATAGCTTTTTTTTAAATAAGGCCACAAACATTGTATCCGCTTTCATGTCATAACCTTTCAGCAATTCTGTTTTTTCCGATTCAAGATGGAGCTTCTGCTTTATCAAGTTTACCATCTCTTCGTTTTCCTTTTTAAATACAGAGCAGGTTATGTAAAGTAGATGACCTCCCGGTTTTAAATGTTTTGCAGCATTTGAAACAATCTTTTGCTGCAAAGCAGCATACTCATTGATTTTTTTTTCATCAAAATAATATAGTTGCTCCGGTGTTCGCCCCCATGTGCCACTGCCACTGCAGGGAACATCAGCAAGTATTGTTGAGTATTGATTATTGATTATTGAATATTGAGTGTTTTCCTGCGAAAGGTCAGCAACAAAGTTTTGATAATTATTAATCCCGGCTTTTCTGAACCGACTTTGTAAATTCAACAATATGCTTTCTCTCACATCGCTTACAGTTAAATCAATATCACCAAGAATATCTTTTGCCAGAATGGATTTGCCGCCGCTTCCGGCGCAGCAATCCCATACAGCCGGTCTGACGGTCCCCGTCTGACCGGGAAATAAAAACTCAGCTATCCTTTGCGAACTATAATCCTGCACTACTACTTCCCTGTTTATCTCAAAATAATTTTCAACTTTAAAATTATTCGGCAAACGGATGCTGAACGGTGGGATAAATTCATAATTTATACCTGTCTTACTCAGTTTCAGTAAAACAGCTTCAGCATGATGCGGTCTGATCCTTAGAAATAAGTCGGGCTGAATTAAAAATGATTCTGCAAATTTTTTCGGGTCAATACCTCCGCTTAGCTCATTTGTCCACGGAAAAAGACCGGGCATTGAATCCCTTGCATTAAGGATTGAAAATTTATCCGGTGCAGGCAGATGAATTTTATCATTCCACTCAGGCTTTAATGCAGCCAGTATTTCGTTTGACTGAGTAGAACAAAGAAACAATCCTTTTAAAATTCTTTCTTCAATTGAATCCCCGTTAAACAGTTTAGCCGTTCTGAAATAGCAATAACAAAGGTTTGAAATTTGTTTTCTGTCGGTTGAACCAAATTTTTTGTTCCCCGCAAAAATTTTTTTTAGAAAAGAAGCGAGAGGCTCTTCTCCCCGATACTGATCTAATATCTGCGTGGCTGAACTTAGATATGAATGATAGCGGCTCACTCCACAAAGTAAAGCAAGTGCTGCTTCATCAGAACAGAAAATGATTTACTGGTAAAAATAGTTGGTAACAGTTATATTGCCGCCCGGTGTTCTTGTGCCGGTGGATGAATCGGGTTTATTGGCTGAATTATACTTATAAGTATAATCCATTGTGAAATTCTGTGTTGGGTCTGTAATGTCTGCAATAACAGCTTTTGTAGCATTATTCGCATTATACAATCCCGTTCTGGAAAGCAATACTGCTTCATTCAGAATGATCAATGGGTTTTTCTTTGCATCAAACGTATAAGTCTGAGTGGAAACAGGTGAAAGTGGCCCTCCGGGTGTAGTAGCAGCATCCTGGGCTACCATTTCCAGGTTAGCTCCGGAAGCGGAATAAGTATAGGTATTTTTTAAAACAAGCACAGGAGGAATGGGTATCGGCAAACCAAGAATACTCAGGTAATGAGAATCGCCTGTGATCCTGCCGCTGCCATCATAGGTATAAATTGCACTGTCGCTTACAGCAAAACCCGGAATGCTGAGATCAAAAACTGAAGAAGTGTATTTTGAAGTACCGGTATTATAATTATACCGGGTCACCACACTATCAATACCCACAGCGACCAGTACTGCGGCCTTTTGTACAGTAGTGGTAATAATGCCTGCCGGATTTCTGTTTATCACAAGTTCATTATCCAGGTTCTGTCCGCCTGCTATCCCTGTAGTCTTTTCTTTGATTATTCTTTTGCCTGCATCATAAGTATAATCAATCTGCGTGGTATCAGTTCCGGTTGTTGATTTAATCCTGTACAAAATTTTGTCTGTTACTCCGCCAAGGCCCCAATCAATTTCTTTCTGGCAGGAAACAAATACAATTAAAAAAAGAAAAACAAAAATTCCGGCTATAGCTTTCATACAATCCGTTTAACCAGTTTTTATAATTCCAATAAAGTTTTTACAGGGTCTTTTCCCATCAACAATTGTTCGGGGTTTTCCAATAGCTCCTTCACCCTCACCAAAAACCCGACCGACTCCCTGCCATCAATGATACGATGATCATAACTTAATGCAAGATACATCATTGGTCTTACTGCAACCTGGCCGTTTATCACAACCGGCCTCTCCTGTATCTTATGCATCCCCAGTATGGCGCTTTGCGGGATATTGATGATGGGTGTGCTCATCAGTGAACCAAATACTCCGCCATTGGTAATGGTGAATGTGCCGCCGGTCAGATCTTCTGTTGTCAGCTTGCTGTCTCTTGCTTTTGCAGCCAGATCGGCAACAGCTTTTTCAATTTCAGCCATGCTAAGGCTTTCCACATTGCGCATCACCGGAACGGTCAATCCCCGCGGAGTGCTTACAGCAATGCTGATATCTGCATAATCATGGTAAATAATATTATCCCCATCAATAGATGCATTTACCGATGGCCATTCGACCAGGGCAACAGCGCAGGCTTTGGCAAAAAAACTCATGAACCCGAGGCCAACGCCGTGTATTTCTTTGAATTTATCCTTGTACTTATTTCTGATTTCCATGATGCTGCTCATGTCCGCTTCGTTAAAAGTGGTGAGCATAGCAGTAGAATTCTTTGCTTCAACCAATCTCCTGGAAATTGTTTTGCGGAGATTGCTCATCTTTTCATTCCGCACATTCCGGCTATTAAGCTCCGATCCTTTAAAAGCTATTTTACCGGGATTACTTAATGCGGCAAGAACATCTTCTTTCAAAATTTTACCTGAAGGTCCGGTAGGTGTAACATCCTTAACATCCACTTTTTTATCTGAAATAATGGCTGCGGCAACAGGGGTCGCTTTCAATTCTTCAACAGCTGCTTTTAGTTCAGTTACCGGGGCTGTTACTTTTGCAGGTTTCTTTTCCTTTTTTGGTTCTTCAGATTTTGTTACCGCCTCTTTTTCCACCGCACCTTTTCCGTTTGAAGATGGCTTCACTGCTGATTCGTCTATTGAAGCAAGCAGGTCACCGATCTTTATGGACTCTCCTTCTTTTATGGCAGCAAGTTTAATGATGCCTGCTTTTTCTGCATTCACTTCAAAAGTGGCTTTTTCACTTTCCAGTTCAGCGATCACTTCATCTCTTTCCACATAGTCGCCATCTTTTTTTGTCCATCGAAGCAATGTCACTTCGCTGATGGATTCGCCGACTGTTGGAACTTTTATTTCTATCATAACATTGAGTTTCCTTATATACTAAAAGCCGTTTCTATCAACTCCGCCTGCTCCTGACTATGAACTTTATTATATCCCGATGCTGTTGATGCAGATGCCTGCCTGCTTATCACCCCAAAGTTGATACTTCTGAGATTTGTTTGCAAATAAGAAGCTGCCCCCATGTTCAACGGTTCTTCCTGCACCCAAAACCATGTCGCTTTATTATACTTTTTGAACAACCCTTCAAGTTGCTTAATTGGTAAAGGATATAACTGCTCCAGCCTTACAACTGCCACATCGTTTCTTTTATCTTTTTGTTTTCTCTCTTCCAGCTCAAAATATATTTTGCCGCTGCAGAATAAAACTTTGTTTACTTTTCCTGCATCAGCATTGCTATCATCAATCAATTCTTTAAATCCACTGCTGGTAAATTCTTCCATTCTTGAATAAGAACCCGGGTGACGAAGATTGGCTTTGGGTGAAAAATTAATCAATGGTTTGCGGAAAGGCCATGCCAGTTGTCTTCTTAAAGCATGAAAGAGATTCGCAGCGGTAGTGACATTTGTAATCACCATATTCAATTCGGCACACAATTGTAAAAATCTCTCCATTCTTCCGCTACTGTGTTCCGGCCCCTGTCCTTCATAACCATGAGGAAGCAAAAGAACAACACCGTTCATACGATTCCACTTTTGCTCACCGGCTGCAATGAACTGGTCAATGATGGTTTGTGCGCCATTGGCAAAATCACCAAACTGTGCTTCCCATAAAACCAATGCATTGGGATTAGCCAAAGCGTATCCATATTCAAAACCCAGCACAGCAAATTCGCTTAATAAGGAATTGTATATCCTGAATTTTCCTGCTGCGCCGGGTATTTTAGAAAGCCTGTTGTAGGGTTTATCATTATTTTCATCTCTTAAAACAGCATGACGGTGAGAAAATGTTCCTCTTCTCACATCTTGTCCGCTCATTCGTACATCTTTCCCGTTTAGCAACAAACTTCCGTAAGCCAGCAACTCTCCTGTTGCCCAATCCACCTTATTTTCCGTTTCAAACAGTTTTATTTTGTCCTGCAATATTTTCTCCACTTTTCTTAATGGCTTGAAGCCATCAGGCCACTTCATCAATGCATCAAACACGGTTTTAAGATCATCCTGGCTGATAGCGGTAATGGGTGAGCTGTCAAAATCACCTGCTGTTGCCCTTCTCAGTTTTTTCCATTCCAGTTCCGGTGGCTGGTATTGATAGGGTAACGGATTTTGTTTTACCTCATCAAGCCTTTCCTGCAGATCAGCCCAGAATTTTTTTTCCATTTCTTTGGCCAACTCCTGTGCATCTGATTCGCCATTTTCTAACAAATATTTTATGTACACCTCCCTCGGATTGGGATGTTTATCGATCAAAGCATATAAATGCGGTTGGGTAAACTTGGGATCGTCTCCCTCATTATGTCCGTGCCGCCGGTAACAAACCATGTCAATAAACACATCACTGTTAAATTCCTGTCTGAACTTTGTTGCGATCTCCACGCATTTCACCACAGCTTCCGGGTCATCTCCATTCACATGAAATACCGGTGCCTGTGTGGCAGCAGCCAGTGAGGTGCAATAATCAGAACTTCTTGCATCATCAAAATCAGTGGTGAACCCGATTTGGTTATTGATCACAAAATGAATGGTACCTCCCGTATAGTAACCTTTCAGGTAACTCATCTGCAACACTTCATATACTATGCCTTGTCCCGCCACCGATGCATCTCCATGAATCAATACCGGAAGTATCTTATCAAAATCGCTGTGATACATCACATCTGCCTTAGCTCTTGAGAAACCTACGACAACGGGATCCACTGCTTCCAGGTGAGATGGGTTCGGCATCAGCTTTAAGTGAATGCTTTTATCATTCATCGTTTTTACATCACTTCCATAACCCATATGGTACTTTACATCGCCACTGCCCATTGTCTGGTCCATCTTGGCTGTGCCTTCAAACTCGCTGAATATTTGTTCATAGGTTTTACCCATGATATTGGCCAGCACATTTAATCTTCCCCGATGTGCCATGCCGATCACTACTTCCTGCACAGCATTATCAGCAGCTGTATTAATGATGGTATCCAATGCTGCAATAGTGGTTTCGCCGCCCTCTAATGAAAACCTTTTTTGCCCTACATACTTGGTGTGAAGGAATTTTTCAAACATCACACCCTGGTTCAGTTTTTCCAGTATCCTTCTTTTTTTATCAAGGGGTAAATCATTCAGCATTTGTTTTTCCACGGCATCCGTTATCCAGTCTATTTTTTTCTGATCGCTGATGTATTTGTACTCAACGCCCAGGTGCCAGGCGTAGCATTTTTGCAGGTGAGAAAGAATATTCCTTAATGCGGTTTTGCCAAGCCCCACAAAACTGCCCGCATGAAATTCTTTGTCAAGATCTGCATCTGTAAATCCAAAAAAAGAAATATCAATATTAGCTCCTCTGTCCTTTCTTTCCCTTATCGGATTTGTTTTTGCAATTAAATGTCCTTTATTATGATAACCAAGTATCAACCGGTACACTTTCAGTTCTTCCTGCCAGTCAATTCCAGATATGACCTTTTCGTAAACTTTTTCAGGAGGCTTTACCGGAGGTAATCCGTTTTCTTTTGTTGACGCCGCTCCACTGTTTATAGCAAAATCAAATCCTTCAAAAAATTTTCGCAGATCAGGGTCAATAGTATCCGGGTTTTTTATAAAATCCTGATACAAACTTTCAATAAAAGCCGGTGACGAGTTGGTGATATAAGAAAAGTCTTTCATTAACTACACTTACCCTGTTCTCCCTCCCCGTCAGAGGAGGGCTGGGGAGGGGTGCAAATATCGTTCAAAAAACCAGAAAGTCCTCCTCATTTTGAAGGGGTTAGAATTGCAAGTCTCTATGCTTTTATGTTGCGATTCAGAGGGAATTAAATTGCTGAAAATTTGGCTGTTAACCCACTCAGGCCTACCTTTGCTCTCCTTAAAAATCAATAAAGAATGGCTAATCACAGCGCTACAAAAAAAGATGCCCGCCAGGCTGCAATAAGAGCGGAAAGAAATAAATATTATGGTAAAACAACCCGTAATGCCATCCGTGACCTGAGAGCTGCAAAAGGAAAAGATGCAAAAGATAAATTTCCGGAGGTGGCCAGCATGATTGATAAACTGGCTAAACGTGGCGTTATCCATAAAAACAAAGCGGCAAATCTCAAAAGCAAGCTGGCTAAGAAAGCCAATGCTGCAAAATAAATTCTGCAATAAATTATTTGAAAGGCATCCCCTATCCGGATGCCTTTTTTATTTTTAGCTTACAAACAGGCTTATGAAAAAAAATCTTTTTCTGGCAATCAACCTGGTTTCATTAATATCCTTCGGACAAAACATCACCACAAGGTTCGAACAAAGCGGTGGCAAAGAATCTCCCACATATTTTGAGATCATAGATTGGTGGAAAAAGCTGGATGCCGCTTCGCCCTATGTAAAAATGATGGAAATGGGAATGAGCGATGCTGGCTACCCTTTGCATCTGATATTGGTATCTGCAGATAAAGATTTTAATATGCCATCATTAAAAAAGAAGAACAAACGTTTTATCCTTATCAACAATGGCATTCATCCGGGCGAGCCAGACGGTATTGATGCCAGTATGCTTTTAGCAAGAGATATTGATATTGAATTGATGAATACTGAAGCATCCGGAAAGAAATTTTCAAACGCCGCTAAATATCCCGTAACAAGAAGCCATTTTAATCTTCCTGACAATATTGTTTTAGCAATAATACCTGTCTATAACATAGGCGGCTGTCTGAACAGGAGTCCAAATTATCGTATTGATCAAAATGGGCCGGTTGAGAAAGGCTTCCGGGGGAATTCTCAAAACCTCGATCTCAACCGTGATTTCATTAAATGTGATAGCAAAGAAGCAAGATCATTTGCAGAAATATTTCACTTGGTAGACCCTGATGTTTTTCTTGATAATCATGTCAGCGATGGCGCCGATTACCAGCATGTCATGACATTGATCTGCACACAGCATAATAAATTGGGTGGTATATTGGGCGAATTCATGAACAAAAATTTTGAGCCAGGCCTTTATACTGGTATGAAAGAAAAGGGTTATGATCTGATACCCTATGTCAATGCATTTGGTGATTCACCCGATAATGGTTGGCCCGAATTTTTTGAAGGTCCCCGCTATGGAAGTGGCTATGCGGCACTGTGGCATACCTTCTCATTTGTCGCCGAAACACATATGCTGAAACCCTATGACCAAAGAGTAAAAGCCACCTACGATCTGATGAAATGTTTTATCGACTTCACTTCACAAAACAGCGATGAAATTAAAAAACTCAGGGATCAGACAAAGGAATCCGTGAAATCAGCCGCTGAATTTCCCATCAGTTGGTCTCTTGACAGAAGTAAATCATCCAGGCGGATATATAAAGGCTATGCTTCTGGTCGCAAACCAAGTGATGTATCAGGTTTGCCAAGGTTATTTTATGACAGGTCAAAACCTTATGAAAAAGAAATTTCTTTCTACAATTATTATAAACCTTCATCCTTTATTCAAAAACCACAAGCATACATCATTCCGCAGGGATGGTGGAAGGTTATAGACCTTTTGAAAGCAAATCAGGTGCAGATGCATCAACTGAAAAAAGATACTGCCATAGAAGTCGAGGTGTATCGTATTGACGATTACAAAACAGCTGCACGGCAATATGAAATGCATCACATAAATTCTGATGTGAAAACAAGCACCACCATTCAAAAAATTGTTTTTAAGAAGGGGGATTACTATATTCCCACAAACCAGGTGGCCAATCGTTTTCTGATAGAGACCCTGGAACCCACAGCGAGTGATTCATATTTTGCCTGGAATTTTTTTGATGCCCTGCTTGGACAAAAGGAAGGATATAGCGGTTATTCTTTTGAAGATATTGCAGCTACATATTTAAAAACAAATCCTGATCTGATGAACAAGTTAGAAACAAAAAGAGCATCAGATACGGCATTTACGAAAGATGGAAGGGCGCAACTCAATTTCGTTTACCAAAACTCGCCTTTTTTTGAAAACTCTTATCTAAGATACCCGGTATATAGGTTGGTCCTAAGATAAAGGAGTTGTTTCCTGTAATAATTCTTTTTCTGTAACTACTCTTGTATCAGCTTTATCAATTCTTTTAAATATGAATCTCCCTAAAAGCATGCTTGAAAGAAGTACTGCTATGCTTAAATACCCCACCCAGTTATAATTTGATATTTTACCCGAACGGTCAGTAAAAACAATCGCACCGGCAGAAAGTGCCGCTATTCCGCTGCCAAGTTGCTGTACGCTTCCATTCACACTCATAAAACTTCCTCTTTGTTCTGATCTTACTACTTCGCTGATCATTGCCTGTGCAGTAATAGCCCTGCCTGTTGCCATCATAAACCATAAAGCAAAAAAACCAAGCACTATTGCAAAATGAACATTTGGCATTTTGGTAATAATTAATACCATAAATAATGAAAGAAATACCGACCATAAAAAAACAGGCAGCTTTCCTGCTTTGTCAGAAAACCTTCCGAGGAAAACGGCAGATAACATAGAAGCAATGCCTCCAAATAAATATATCATTGGTATCAGGCTCTTGGAGAAGCCCTTGTTAAATTCCATATAGGGATTAATAAAAGGGATAATGAGAAAATGACCCATCATAAGCAACCCGGAAAAGATTAGTGCAGACCTTTGTTCAGGAACCCGGCACACAGTAACTAATGAATCAAAAATTGAATTGGGCTTAGTAACACTGATATGACCTTTCATAACAGGTATAAATTTTGAAACAAATGGAACAAGAAGCACTCCCAATGAGCCAATCAACAAAAAAGGTATATGCCAGTTGAACTTAAATAGATTAGTCAGATAAAGTGAAATGGGAACACCCAGTATCGATGCGGCAGCAAAAGCACTCATCACGGCTCCCATTGCTCTTCCCCTTCTTTCATAAGAAAATAAATCCGCCACAATAGAAAGTACCTGTGCTCCGATTATTCCCCCAAACAACCCTGATACAATCCTTGCTGCAAGCAATAAGCCATATGTAGGAGCAATGCCACAGGCAAGTGTGCCTAATAAAAAACCTACATATGCAATAAGTAAAGATTTTTTCCTGTCAAACCGGTCAATCACCATAGCAATTGCAAGCCCTGAAAAAAAAGCACTCACAGAATAACTGGCCACCAGGATGCTGAACTGAAACGAACTTATCTTAAAATAGGGAATCAGGTAATTACTCAGTGGCATCATGATCATGAAATCAAGAATATGAGTAAAATTCAGTGCGGCGAGTAAGAATAATATAATTCTCTCTTTTCTGTTCATTAATCAAACAAAGATTGAATGAAATATTCTCAAAAACAAAAGGCCTCAGAAATTAATCTGAGGCCTTTAAAAGAATATGGCAGCTACCTACTCTCCCACATTGTTGTGTAGTACCATCGGCCATGAGGGGCTTAACTTCTCTGTTCGGTATGGGAAGAGGTGAACACCCTCGGGAAAACCACCATAAGAATGTAAATCCCGGTTTTTAACCGGAACAATAATGTCATATTGGGTATGTTAGAGCGAATATCTAATTAAAAAAAATTAAAGCGTACGGGCAATTAGTACTACTCGGCTTTAGTGTTACCACTTTTACACCTGTAGCCTATCAACGTCATAGTCTTTGACGGCCCTTAAAAGTAAACTCATCTTGAGGAAGGTTTCACGCTTAGATGCTTTCAGCGTTTATCCTGTCCGTACATAGCTACTCAGCATTGCACCTGGCGGCACAACTGATACACCAGCGGTACGTACGACCCGGTCCTCTCGTACTAAGGTCATGTCCTCTCAATTTACTTGCGCCCACCACAGATAGGGACCGAACTGTCTTGCGACGTTCTGAACCCAGTTCACGTACCACTTTAATCGGCGAACAGCCGAACCCTTGGGACCTTCTCCAGCCCCAGGATGTGACGAACCGACATCGAGGTGCCAAACCTCCCCGTCGATATGAGCTCTTGGGGGAGATCAGCCTGTTATCCCCGGAGTACCTTTTATCCTTTGAGCGACGGCCCTTCCACACAGAACCGCCGGATCACTTTAGCCGGCTTTCGCCCCTGCTCGGCTTGTGTGCCTCACAGTCAAGCACCCTTATACTAATGCGCTCTTCGTACGATTACCAACCGTACTGAGGGTACCTTTGCAAGCCTCCGTTACTCTTTAGGAGGCGACCACCCCAGTCAAACTACCCACCATGCACTGTTTCCCGCAAGGGATTAGACTCTAAATCAAAGAAGGTTGGTATTTCACCGACCGCTCCACCCTACCTGGCGGCAAGGCTTCAAAGCGTCCCAACTATTCTACGCATCCGTAATTCAAAATCAATGCAAAGTTGTAGTGAAGGTTCACGGGGTCTTTCCGTCCCGTGGCGGGTAACCGGCATCTTCACCGATACTACAATTTCACCGGGCTCGTGGAGGAGACAGTGTTCGACTCATTAGACCATTCGTGCAGGTCGGAACTTACCCGACAAGGAATTTCGCTACCTTAGGACCGTTATAGTTACGGCCGCCGTTTACTGGGGCTTCAGTCAGGAGCTTTGCCTTGCGGCGAACACCCTTCCTTAACCTTCCAGCACCGGGCAGGTATCAGGCTCTATACGTCATCTTTCGATTTTGCAGGGCCCTGTGTTTTTGTTAAACAGTTGGTTGAACCATTTTACTGAGACCATCCGAAGATGGTACGCTTTATCCCGAAGTTACAGCGTCAATTTGCCTAGTTCCTTCTCCACGGCTCACCCGAGCGCCTTAGAATATTCATCCCGTCCACCTGTGTCGGTTTGCGGTACCGGCTGCTATACTCGCTTTTCTTGGAAGAAATTTTATGGCTTCGCTTTGCCCGAAGGCTGGGCTCAACGTACATATCCGTCAGTACGTAGCCACCACGTTTCTTCGTCCCTTTCATTGTATAGCAGGCGCAGGAATATTAACCTGCTTTCCATCATCTACCCCTTTCGGGTTTGACTAAGGACCGGGCTAACCCTGATCCGATTAACGTTGATCAGGAACCCTTAGACTTTCGGCGACAAGGTTTTTCACCTTGTTTATCGTTACTTATGCCTACATTTTCTTTTGAAACCGCTCCAGCATACGTCACCGTACACCTTCGATGCTGTTTCAATGCTCCCCTACCGATCACCACTCATGTGGGATCATAGAGCTTCGGTTCGTAGTTTGATGCCCGATTATTTTCCGTGCAAGACCTCTCGACCAGTGAGCTGTTACGCACTCTTTAAATGGATTGCTGCTTCCAAGCAAACATCCTGGCTGTTATAGAAGTCTCACTTCGTTTGATCAACTTAACTACGTATTAGGGACCTTAGCTGCTATTCTGGGTTATTTCCCTCTCGGCCACGGATCTTAGCACCCGTAGCCTCACTCCCGGTAAATATCTGCTAGCATTCGGAGTTTGTCAGGGTTTGGTAGGCGGTGAAGCCCCCTAGCCCAATCAGTAGCTCTACCTCTAACAGACTTATAAACCGAGGCTGTTCCTAAAAACATTTCGGGGAGAACGAGCTATCTCTCAGTTTGATTGGCCTTTCACCCCTATCCACAGGTCATCCCAGAACTTTTCAACGTTAACGGGTTCGGTCCTCCATGACGTGTTACCGTCACTTCAACCTGCCCATGGATAGATCACAAAGTTTCGCGTCTGCCCCCACTGACTAGTCGCCCTATTTGGACTCGCTTTCGCTACGGCTCCGTTATTAAAAACTTAACCTTGCCAGTGAGGAGCAACTCGTAGGCTCATTATGCAAAAGGCACGCCGTCATCCCGACAAGTCGGGACTCCGACCGCTTGTAGGCGCACGGTTTCAGGTACTATTTCACTCCCTTGTTTAGGGTGCTTTTCACCTTTCCCTTACGGTACTGGTTCACTATCGGTGTCTGAGGAGTATTTAGCCTTACCAGATGGTGCTGGCAGATTCAGGCAGGATTCCTCCGGTCCCGCCGTACTTAGGATACTGCTCGTCCTCATCAATTTTTGCTTACGGGGCTATCACCCTCTATGGCTTAACTTTCCAGAAAATTTTGCTTGATGATGATTTCTAAATGCAGTCCTGCAACCCTCAAGCGGCACGCCGCTTAAGTTTAGGCTGTTCCCTTTTCGCTCGCCACTACTCAGGGAATCACGATTGTTTTCTTTTCCTCTCCCTACTTAGATGTTTCAGTTCAGGAGGTTGGCCCTCTTTCGAGTACTATACCTTCAGTATAGTGGGTTGTCCCATTCGGAGATCCAGGGATATAATGCTTGTGTGCAACTCCCCCCGGCTTATCGCAGCTTACCACGTCCTTCATCGCCTCTCAGACCCAAGGCATCCACCATGCGCCCTTAATTGCTTTAAAAAAAATAGAAACTAGAATTTGTTATTCTTGTAGTTGTTACCCGACCACATTCTGTCAGACCAACCATAATAATGGTGTGATATTTCAAAATTGTGATCGATAATTATTAGATATCCGTTCTAACAATCTTTCCCAATATGTCAAAGAGCTTTTTCCAATAGACAATTTGCAAAAAAGCAATATATAGATGGAAATTGCTGATGTTAAGATTATGAATCTTCAGACCTGAAGTCAACATCAAATATTTTAAGAACTATTGCCAATTGCATATTGGACTTGTGGAGGATATCGGAGTCGAACCGATGACCCTTAGCTTGCAAAGCTAATGCTCTAGCCAACTGAGCTAATCCCCCTCGGTATAGGCTCATAGCCAAAAGCCAATAGCTATCAGCTTTTAAGTAGACCCGAGCAGATTTGAACTGCTGACCCCTACATTATCAGTGTAGTGCTCTAACCAGGCTGAGCTACGGATCTATTTGTAGCGCCCTTGTTATCGGGTTTACATTTTTTTATTTATTATAAAAGAGCTTTTGCTTCGCCTCGCAATGATGCTGGCTCTGATGCTTCGGTGTGCTCGCATTGCGAACGCAACGAAACAATGAAAGTTGAGGAAAACAATAGCAAGTAAGTGCTTGCTCTAAAAAGGAGGTATTCCAGCCGCACCTTCCGATACGGCTACCTTGTTACGACTTAGCCCCAGTCACCAGTTTTACCCTAGGCGGCTCCTTACGGTTACCGACTTTAGGTACACCCGGCTTCCATGGCTTGACGGGCGGTGTGTGCAAGGTCCGGGAACGTATTCACCGTATCATTGCTGATATACGATTACTAGCGATTCCAGCTTCATGAAGTCGAGTTGCAGACTTCAATCTGAACTGAGAGGCGTTTTTTGGGATTAGCTTCACGTCGCCGTGTTGCAGCCCTTTGTACGCCCCATTGTAGCACGTGTGTAGCCCTGGGCATAAAGGCCATGATGACTTGACATCATCCCCTCCTTCCTCACGTCTTACGACGGCAGTTTCACTAGAGTTCCCAGCGTTACCTGATGGCAACTAGTGATGGGGGTTGCGCTCGTTGCGGGACTTAACCCAACACCTCACGGCACGAGCTGACGACAGCCATGCAGCACCTTACTGGCAGTGTATTGCTACAATATGAGCTTTCACCCACAGTCTCCCAGCATTCTAGCCCAGGTAAGGTTCCTCGCGTATCATCGAATTAAACCACATGCTCCACCGCTTGTGCGGACCCCCGCCAATTCCTTTGAGTTTCAATCTTGCGATCGTACTTCCCAGGTGGGATACTTAATGCTTTCGCTCAGACACTTACTGTGTATCGCAAATGTCGAGTATCCATAGTTTAGGGCGTGGACTACCAGGGTATCTAATCCTGTTTGATCCCCACGCTTTCGTGCCTCAGTGTCAATATTCGGGTAGCCAGCTGCCTTCGCAATTGGTGTTCTATGTCATATCTAAGCATTTCACCGCTACATGACATATTCCGCCGACCTCCACAGTATTCAAGACTAATAGTATCAATGGCAGTTCCCAAGTTAAGCTCGGGGATTTCACCACTGACTTATCAATCCACCTACGCACCCTTTAAACCCAGTGAATCCGGATAACGCTTGCACCCTCCGTATTACCGCGGCTGCTGGCACGGAGTTAGCCGGTGCTTATTCATATGGTACCGTCAGACGAGTTAGAAAACCCTTTTTTCGTCCCATATAAAAGAAGTTTACAATCCAGAGGACCTTCATCCTCCACGCGGCATGGCTGGGTCAGAGTTTCCTCCATTGCCCAATATTCCTTACTGCTGCCTCCCGTAGGAGTCGGGCCCGTGTCTCAGTGCCCGTGTGACTGGTCGTGCTCTCACACCAGTTACTGATCGTAGGTTTGGTGGGCCGTTACCCCGCCAACTGCCTAATCAGCCGCACACCCATCATTAAGCGCCGAAGCTATAATTGTAAAGTGATGCCACTTCAAAATGTTACGGGGTATTAATCCAAATTTCTCTGGGCTATTCCCCACTTAAAGGAAGGTTGTGTACGTGTTCCGCACCCGTTTGCCGGTCGCCAGCCTCTGTATTGCTACAAAGCTGCTGCCCCACGACTTGCATGTATTAAGCCTGCCGCTAGCGTTCATCCTGAGCCAGGATCAAACTCTCCATTGTAAATGTTGTTTGATACTGACATTTTAAAATTCTCAAGAGAAAATTAACGTGTCAAATCGAATTTATTTCGCTTGACTTACCTATTATTTTTATCCCGATGGCTATCGAGATAAAGTGCTATTGTTTCCCAACTTTCAAAGATCTTTTGGCATTACCGCCAACCCATTTTTAAATGGGAGTGCAAAGGTAAGTGCCGTACAATTACTACCAAAATTTATTTCGAACTATTTTCGAAGTTTTCGGTGTGATTTTCAAAGTTTTTTGAGGAGAACTATCCCTATTTTACTGAGGGGTTGCAAAGATACAACTGAGTAGTTTATTTGCAAATTTTTTCACTTGTTTTTGTTCACAATTAATACCAAGTACCTATGCTCACCTAACTATCCTATTTGTTTGAAAGTATATTGAAATTTCATTTTTTCAATATAAAATCATTTCAGGATATTCAACGGAAATAAGGAACAAGCCATGCGGAGGAACAGAAAAACTTGCCTTTGTGCAGTCTTTGGCCCCAATTATCTCTTTAAATCCTTCGATTGATAGTTTATGCCTTCCTACCAAAAGCATGGTAGCCGTTAACCCTCTTACCATACCTCTTAAAAACCGATTTGCCTTTACGTTATAAAACAAAGAGTTATCTGTTAGATACCACTTGCTTTTTTGTATCTCACAGATAAAGGTTTTAGCCTGGGTATTACGTTTTGAAAAAGATGTAAAGTCGTTATGCTCTTTTACAATTTGTGCTGCTTCCTGTAATTTGTCAAAGTCGAGCTTATAAGGATAATAGAATGCCCGGTCTGCTAAAAAGGGGTTTTTTTTATCATATATATAATAAGAATACTGCCTGCTTAAAGCATCGAATCTACAATGAGAAGAATCACTGACTTTCTTCAGCGACTTTACAACAATATCAGCAGGAAGTATTGCATTTATTTTATAAACAAACTGAGAATGAATCGCTCCAGCATAGTCAAAATGAAAGTAGTTTTGTAATGCATGTACCCCGGCATCAGTTCGTGAAGAACCAGTAAAACCTACTTTTTCTTTTTGCAAAACCGAGAAAGCATTTTCCACTTCAGTCTGGATGCTATTTGCATTTTGCTGCGATTGAAAACCGCTGTAAGCAGTGCCTTTATATGCAACTTCAAGAAAAAACCGGGGCATATCTTTAGTTACGAAGCATGGCTTTAAACCTGTTTATATAATACTCATCTTTCAACTCTTTTTGGAGTAAACCAAAATTAGCCGTGTCAGTTACAAAATCGTAGGCTACATCATAAAATTTATATTTACCGGCATCTGTGAGGAACAATACACTCAGGTTTCTGATTTGCTCTGTAGTAAAACACTTTGTTTTAAAATACTTTTTGGCTTCTGCAATCATTTCATCGTCGCCGAAAGCGGCAGCCATAATCTTCCGAAGACTAAAAAAATCAGCTTCGCCAGCTTGTTCGGAACAATTCTTTTTTTCAATATTTTTCTCAATGACTGGCATGACCGTTACAGGTTGAACATCAGAGGGTCTTTCGCTAATAACTGCAGTAGTGTCAATGTTTAAGAATTTTTTCTCCGGCAAAGATTTTTCGTCAACAATACTTACTAAGGGCTTGGGATTGGGGATTAAAATATGTATAGTATCATTGCCCTGATTACTGATTCTATCAATGAAAACAAGTCCAAATCCTTCTGTGGTTGAACTTTCTGATTTCCTCATAATTTCTGATCTTTTATAGATCTCTTCAAGTTTAAGTGTCTTGACTTCTACTGCAGAATCTTTAAGTAAAACTGATGCTCCCTGTTTTTGATCCCGAAGCTTTTCTTCAACAAGATCTTTGGGCTGATCTTTTTTTATTTCAACCACCGCGGCTGAATCTGTGGCTTGTTTCTCTTTTACGGCAACCTGAATAGAAACTGTGTCCGCTTTTTTTTCTTCACTAACTTCTGCAGTTGTCTTTTCTTTTAAAGAAGGATCGTTTGAAGCTTTTGAAAGCATTTCGGTAAAAGCTGAATTCTTTCCGCTTTCATGCAATGTTTTCTCATCTGCTTTGTTTTCAACCGGCATCTGGATAGCAAGTGTCTGGAGGTTAAAAAGCACCCAGCCTTTTTCTCCAAGATTTTTTATTATATACCCATGATCTTTTCTTGCGATTGCTGCTGAAAAATTTAATTCTGTATGCTGGCTTTGGGGAAATCCGATCGAAAAACCGTATAGACTATCTTTTAATTTAGATAAAATCAGATACCCGGATGCACCTGAGCTATATATTTTATTATCCATCCTGAGGTAAAATGGTTGCTCATTTTCCGTTTGGAAATAGATGAAATAAACTTTTTGAGAAAACCCTCTAACAAAAAACAATAAAAAGAATGTACAGAAAATCAGCTTTTTCATTCTTGAGGTATTGGGTGTGCAACAAAAATAAACCAATTCAGCCGACTTTTAATTAGCGACTATCAACAACTTGTTAAATACTGTAACCTTTCATCCCAATTATCCGCCTATGGTTTGCTAACCATATAAATTTGCTCACTAAATTTTTTTTATGAGAAGGATATCACTTGTTTCACTATTGATAATAACCGGATTTTCACTGTTTGCCCAGCGAACTGCCTCTTCTGACACGGCATGGAAAAAAGAATACCGAGAAACCGCAACCCGGATCAATGACCTCGTACATACCAAGCTTGATGTAAAATTTGATTTTGATAAATCTTACCTGTACGGAAAAGCATGGGTCACTCTGAAACCTCATTTTTACACAACTGACTCCCTGACCCTCGATGCAAAGGGAATGAATATTCATAAGATCGCAATAATGAACGGAACGAAATTGAAGGAGCTGCAATATGAATATGACGGATGGCAATTGAGGATAACTCTTGATAAGAAATATAAAGGAGGCGAGCCGTACACGGTTTATATTGATTACACTTCAAAACCCAATGAAGTGAAGGTAAAAGGCAGTGCCGCCATCAGCAATGCAAAAGGCTTGTATTTTATCAACCCGAAAGGTGAAGAAAAAAACAAGCCCACCCAAATATGGACACAGGGCGAAACAGAAGCCAGTTCAGTATGGTTCCCTACCATTGACAAACCGAATCAAAAAACAACAGAAGAGATATACATGACCGTTCCCGACAAATATGTCACCTTATCAAATGGTCTGTTGCTTAGCAAAAAGAAAAATGCTGATGGCACAAGAACTGACTACTGGAAGATGGACCTGCCACATGCACCCTACCTCTTTTTCATGGGTGTTGGCGATTTTGCTGTAATCAAAGATTCATGGAAAGGAAAAGAAGTAAGTTATTACGTTGACAAAGAATATGCATCTGTAGCCAGAAAAATATTCGGCCTGACCCCCGAAATGATTACCTGTTATTCAAAGCTTACAGGTGTTGATTTTCCCTGGGCAAAATATGCACAGATAACCGGCCATGATTATGTGAGTGGGGCGATGGAGAATACCACTACCACACTTCATTCTGATGCTGCACAACAAGATGCAAGAGAATTAGCAGATGGGAACAGATGGGAAGATGTGATATCACATGAACTGTTTCATCAGTGGTTTGGTGATTATGTGACTACCGAAAGCTGGAGCAACATCACGGTTAATGAATCATTTGCTGATTACGGTGAAACGCTGTGGAGAGAATATAAATACGGTAAAGATGACGGCGACGAACATATTTTTGGAAACAGGCAGTCTTATCTTTCTAACCCCGGTAACGCAAAGAAAGACCTGGTTCGTTTTTACTACAGCGATAAAGAAGATGTATTTGACCAGGTAAGCTATCCCAAAGGCGGTTCCATTCTTCATATGCTGAGAACTTTCGTTGGCGACAGCGCCTTCTTTAAAGCACTTAATGTTTATCTCACTACTCATAAATTCAAATCAGCTGAAGCACATAACCTTCGTCTTGCATTTGAAGAAGTGACCGGAAGAGACCTTAACTGGTTCTTTAACCAATGGTACTTCGGAAGCGGCCATCCCAGTCTTGACATTAATTACAATTATGATGATGCGACTAAGAAGGTAAGTGTGATTGTAAAACAAACACAGTCTGGCGATAAGCTATTCAAGATACCAGTGGCTATTGACATTTACAGCGGAACAAATAAGGTTCGCAATAATATCTGGGTAAAGAATAAGGTAGACACCTTCTACTTTGATGCTACACAAAAACCCGACCTGGTAAATTTTGATGGCGAAAAGACCCTGCTCTGCAGCAAGAAAGAAAACAAAACACTGGATGAATACATTTTCCAGTACAAATACGCCGGCAATTTTGTTGACAGAAGAGAAGCCGTTGATTTTGCTTCTAAAAAACAAGATGACCCAAAAGCTGTTGAATTTTTAAAAACTGCATTAAAAGATAAGTATGAGGGCATCCGTTCATTTACACTTGGCAGGCTGGATATAAAAAAGGAAAATCTAAAGCAGGCTGTTGAAACTATACTGGCAGACATGGCAAAAAACGATCCCAAACGTACGATAAGGGCAAATGCTATTACCAAACTTGGACAATATAAGAACCCTCAATATGCTTCATTGTTCAAATCTGCTATCAATGATTCATCTTATTCAGTAGCCGGCAGTGCGCTGAATGCATTATCAGAAATAGACAGCGCTGCAGCGCTGAATGAAGCAAAACGTTTATCAACTGTTTCTGCAAAAGGAGACCTGGAAGATGCCATTACAACAATCATTGTAGCATCAGGAGATGAAGCATCGGCTGATATGATTCTCAGCAGTTTTGAAAAAATGGGATTATCACAACGGAAGTTCACTCTTGTTCAATCGATTTGCAATTTCCTAGCCAAATCAACCAATCCTGCAACCGTAAAAAGAGGTGTGGATGATATTGCACAATTCAGGGAAGATATTCCCGAAGCATTCAGAGGCCAGACAGATGGGCCTATTAATGGAATGTTGAAGGGACTACTGCAAAAAAAGAAAGATGCAGGGCTTACAGAGCAGGTTGAATATATCAAATCAAAATTACCCGAAGATGAAAAGAAGGGATTTTAACCCCCCAGCCCCAAAAGGGGGTAAGAAAATTTTATTGAACAGAAGGAGCATTTAAGAATGCTCCTTCTGTTTTTTGAGAATATATTTTTACCATTTACCACCAGCGCCGCCACCACCAAAGCTTCCTCCTCCAAAGCCTCCAAAGCCTCCACCGCCACCTCCTCCTGACCAGCCACTGCCACCTGACCATCCGCCAAAACCACCACGAGAAACATAAGTGCCACCTCCTGAACTTCCCCCAATTTGAGAAAAAATGATAAGAATTATAACAAGTGCAATGAACCAACCGATGCCTTTTGTTTTCTTTTTATGACTACCATAGTTAGCAGGAGCCTTATACTCACCTGCAGCAGCTTTTATTATAGCATCTGTTGCCTCATCAAGCCCACGATAATAATTACCCTCCTTAAAGTTTGGGATTAGTTCATTATCCACTATCGCTTTGGCAGTAATATCCGGGATGGCTCCCTCCAGTCCATAGCCCGTAGCAATGTATGCATCCCGCTGCCCTTCGCCCCCTCCTGTAGAAATAAGGACTATTACTCCGTTGTTGAAATCTTTGTTGCCAACTCCCCATTTTCTTCCCAACGCCACCGCATATTCATTCGCTTCATATCCTTCCAATGATTTTACAATAACAATTGCCACCTGGTTAGAGGTGCTGTCATCATATGCCACCAGCTTTCTTTCCAGATCGGCAACCTGGTAAGCTGTAAGCAAGCCTGCAAAGTCATTTACCAGTTTTGCAGGACTAGGCCGGGCAGGAATTACTTTTTCCACCTGTGCCGAAACACAAACTGAAAAAAATAAACTGAATATTAAAAGGAGTTTTTTCATAAGGTCTATCTGCCAAAAACTATTTCATCGGGTAACTCATTTTTGTCTGTATCCCGGTCAAAAGGAAAATATTTTGTAAGGGCTTCACCGATTTGTATTACACAGTTACTGATGCCTTCTGCATAATTATTTGCATTGAAACTCCCGAGCATTTCATCCACTACCTTATTCCAGTATTCATGTCCTACCTTCTGATGAATGCCTTCATCTCCAAACACAGCTAACTGCCGGTCTTTGATAGCCACATATACCAGCACTCCATTGCGTTGCTCTGTTTTATCCATCTTCAGGGAAAAGAAAATTTCGGCCGCCCTGTCAATGGCATCTACCCAACTGCAACGACTTTCGACATACACCCTCACTTCACCGCTGGTCTTCCGTTCCGCATGCCGGATAGATTTGACAATAGTGTGATTTTCTTCATCAGTGAAGAAAGATCTCTTCTTTCTGAGAAAGCGAAACATTATGGAGAAAGGTTTTATTTAATATTAAACTGAATGTCCGGATTTTTTTCACTTCCGGGATCGGCTTTATAAAAAGGTTTCTCTTTCATCCCAAGCATGTTTGCCAATACGCTGCTGGGGAATTTGACAATTTTAAGATTAAACTTCTCGACAGATTTATTGAAATCCTGCCTTGCCACATTGATACGGTTTTCAGTTCCTTCAATCTGCGTTTGAAAATCCTGAAAAGCTTTGGTTGTTTTCAGATCCGGATAGGCTTCAAAAGAAGCAATAAGCCTGCTGAAAGAGCCTTGCAGATTTCCCTGAGCTTGCTGATAGGCTTCCAATGTTTTAGGGTCATTAATATCTACGTTGATACCTGTTGCCTTTGCCCTTGCTTCCACAACCGCCTGCAATGTTGATTTTTCAAAATTAGCAGAAGCTTCTACTGTTTTAATAACGCTGCTATACAGATCAGTCCTTCGCTGATAGTTCGTTTCAACATTACTCCACATTTTTTTTACACTCTGGTCAGCTGCTTTAATACTATTACAACCATTACAGCCCCATACAAAAAGAATTAAAAAAAGTGCGCCAACGGATAACAAGACGATATTACGGGTTCCTTTCATTTTTTTAGGTTTTAATGTGGGAATAAAATTAGGACTTTTGACTGTTCAGCAAGGCAAATTTTCGGTATATCAAGGATTGCTGCCGGTGAAATGCAAATTAAATACCTTGTGGTATGGTTTTAGCGCCGCAAATGAAAAATACTCCTGTTATGAAATGGCTGAAAGCCGGACTATCTGTAATTATAGTTTTAATAATAGCAAGCCTGCAATGCAGGAAATCTTCAAAAAACAGTACAACGAATCCGCCTGAACCGGGATCGGTGACCATAAAAGATTCTGTGCTGGTTCAAAATTTAAACTATCCCTGGGAGATTCTGTGGGGCCCGGACAATTTTATCTGGATGACAGAAAGAGGCGGAAGAATAAGCCGGGTGAATCCTGCAACAGGCTCCGTTTCTTTAATACATACAATTACAGAAACAGTTTCAAACGGAGAGGGTGGATTACTTGGCATGGTATTGCACCCTAACTTCAGTACAACACCCCAGGTATTTGTGGTATATGATTATAATAATGGCGGGAACTATCGGGAAAAAGTCGTCCGATTCACTTATAATGGAACCACACTCATTAACCCCGTAACCCTGATTGATAATATTAATGCAGCCTCCATACACAACGGCAGCAGGCTGCTCATCACTCCCGATCTGAAATTGTTTATTACAACCGGCGATGCCTCCAACCAATCACTACCACAAAACACAAATGCAGTGAATGGAAAAATACTGAGATTAAATCTTGACGGAAGTATTCCCGCTGATAATCCTGTTGCAGGTAATCCATACTGGAGCTTTGGCCATCGCAACCCGCAGGGGCTTGTTTATGCCAATAACATAATGTACAGTTCAGAGCATGGCCCTGCCAACGATGATGAAATTAATATTATTGAAAAAGGCAGAAACTATGGATGGCCGACTGTGCATGGCTACTGTGACCTGAGCAGCGAAATAGCATTTTGCTCTTCAAACAATGTGAAGGAACCCATTAAGGCCTGGACACCTACAGCAGCAGTCTGTGGTATGGATTATTATAACAGCAATCTCATCCCACAATGGAAAAATTCCTTATTGATGGTGGCATTGAAAAATTCAAGGCTGTACCAGATGAAACTGAATGCAACATTTACAGGCATAACAGAAACCAACGAATATTTTACCAGCCAGTATGGAAGGATGAGAGATGTATGTATTTCCCCTTCAGGTAAAGTTTATATCTGCACCAGCAATGGAGGCAACAGCGACAGGATAATTGAGATATCGAAGCAATAAACCTCAGCCATTAACAGCTGCTATACCTGGCAATGTCTTCCCTTCGAAGTATTCAAGCATGGCGCCGCCGCCGGTAGATACATAACTTACCTTGTCAGCAAATCCAAATTGATTAACTGCAGCTACAGAATCTCCGCCGCCAACCAATGAAAAAGAACCTTTTTGGGTAGCTGCGGCAACAGCTGTTGCTATTGCCTTTGTGCCATGCTGAAAGTCGTGCATTTCAAAAACACCCATGGGGCCGTTCCATAAAATAGTTTTTGAATGCCTGATGACATTTGAAAATTGCTCACAGGCATTGGGGCCGATATCCAAACCCATCCACCCATCAGGAATATTATTACTCGGTGCATCGGAAGTTTCTGCATCCAATGCAAATTTGTCGGCAATAATTGAATCGGGGGGCAGATGGATACAAACACCTTTCATTGCCGCTTTCTTCATCAGCTCTTCCGCTGTTGACAAACGATCCTCTTCACATAAAGATTTTCCGATCTTACCTCCCATTGCTTTCATGAAAGTATAGGCCATACCGCCGCCAATGATTATGTCTGTTGCTCTTTCCAAAAGGTTTTCAATGATCAGGATCTTATCACTCACTTTGGCTCCGCCGATAATTGCGGTAAAAGGTTTTTCTGCATTGTGCAATACTTTTTCAGCAGCTTTTACTTCGCCTTCCATTACGTAACCAAAAAATCTTTTTTCCACCGGAAAGAATTTTGCAATGACGGCTGTGGAAGCATGAGCCCTGTGAGCGGTTCCAAAGGCATCATTCACCCATACATCTCCCAGTTTTGATAATTTTTCTGCAAAAGTTGAGTCTCCTTTTTCTTCTTCTTTATAGAAACGGAGATTCTCGAGTAGCAATACTTCTCCCGGTTGCATATTTTTTGCTGTAAGACCAGCCTGTTCGCCAATACAATCGCCTGCAAATAATACAGTCGCCCCGTCAAGCAAATCACCAAGATGTTTTACAAGATGTTTTAAAGAATATTTTTCTTCGGGTCCGTCTTTTGGTCTTCCCAGGTGGCTCATCAAAATCACTTTACCCCCATCATTCAGAATTTTTTTAATAGTGGGAACAGCAGCTTTCATCCTTGTATCATCCGTTATTTCAAACTTATCGTTGAAGGGAACATTAAAATCAACCCGGATAAGAGCTTTTTGGCCCTTAAAATTATAGTCGGAGAATTTTGACATAATTATTGAATTGAACATCAAAAGTAGTGAAACGAAAAATGCCCCGCACTTCGACAAGCCTGTCTGCCGACAGGCAGGCTCAGTGTTCAGGGCATTTTATTCTGATCTGAAATTTTATTTACTTATCAGTTTTGCAAAATAATGAAGTGTGCGGACCAACTGGCTCACATAGCTCATCTCGTTGTCGTACCAACTCACCGTTCTCACCATCTGGGTATCGCCTACAGTTTGCACTTTCGTTTGGGTAGCATCGAAAAGTGAACCATAACTCATGCCTATCACATCACTGCTTACAATCTCATCTTCTGTATAGCCATAGCTTTCATTGGCGGCAGCCTTCATGGCGGCATTCACTTCTTCGGTTGTAGTTTTCTTTCCGAGAATTACCGTCAACTCTGTCAAAGAACCTGTAAGAGTAGGAACTCTTTGTGCAGTTCCATCCAATTTTCCTTTCAGTCCTGGCAAAACCAGGCCGATGGCTTTGGCAGCGCCGGTGCTGTTAGGAACAATATTCTGTGCAGCAGCTCTTGCCCTTCGCAAATCTCCTTTTGGATGTGGAGCATCCTGTGTATTCTGATCATTGGTGTATGCATGCACTGTAGTCATCAGTCCATTTACAATGCCCCATTTTTCATCGAGTACCTGTGCCATCGGGGCAAGGCAATTGGTAGTGCATGATGCGCAGGAAATAATTGTTTCGCTGCCATCAAGAATACTATGGTTTACATTAAATACAATTGTCTTCAGGTCGCCGGTTGCCGGTGCGCTGATAACAACTTTTTTGGCCCCAGCTTTCAGGTGTGCTTCTGCTTTTGCTTTATCGGTGAAAAATCCGGTGCACTCCAGCACCACATCTACATTATGATCTTTCCAGGGAATTTGTGCCGGATCTTTTTGAGCATACACTTTCACATCGTCTCCATTCACCACTATTGAATTTTCAGTTGATTTTACATCAGCATCAAAACGTCCCTGTGCACTGTCATACTTTAAGAGGTGGGCCAAAACTTTCGGGCTGGTAAGGTCATTGATGGCCACTACATCGATACCTTCCATTTTATAAATATGGCGATAGACCAGGCGACCTATGCGTCCAAATCCATTGATAGCAACTCTTACTGTACTCATGTTGATTAATATTAAATTTTAAATTAAGCCTTCGCTTAAGCTACGGCTTATAAAAGCGGGGCAAAGTTAGGTAAAGAGCGGATGCCGTTATGTATCAGATTTGGTTAATTTGGCCGATGCAGAGTTCTTTACATGGGGAAAACAATAGTAAAATCATTTGGCAAACAATTGTCGCAAAGCTATCTTTGCCGTCCCTTAAAATTTCATACCCGAATGGAATGAAGGACGGCCCGTTCGTCTAAGGGCTAGGACACCACCCTTTCACGGTGGTGATACGAGTTCGAATCTCGTACGGGCTACAAAGGTTCTGTATTTTCAGAGCCTTTTTTATTTCAGAAAGCTCAGCCTGCAACCAAAACATAATCAAAGGCATCGTATGTGATCCGTAGAAACATTTCATTAACTTTCCCAAAATATTTCAGATGAAGCAGCTCAAACTGTTCCTGATTATCTCATTCCTCTTTTTTTCATGTAAAAAAGACAATACCCCCGATCCCGGTCCTACGCCGGTTGCTGAGAAAACCGAATTGAATGTTTCGTATGGTACTGATGCCGCCCAAAAAATGGATATTTATTTGCCTGCCAGCAGAACAACAACCAGCACAAAAGTGATCATACTAATACATGGCGGTGGATGGACGCAGGGCGACAAAGCAGATTTTACTTCCTATGTTGACACCCTGAAGAAAAGACTCCCGGGTTATGCCATTTTTAATATCAATTACCGTTTGGCCACCGGCACTTCTAATTTTTTCCCCGCCCAGGAAAACGATGTGAAAGCTGCGATTGAATTTATTTATGGTAAAAGAGCAGAATATCTTATTAGCGATAAATTCGTTTTGCTTGGGGCCAGCGCAGGCGGACATCTTTCATTATTACATGCCTACAAATACACAACTCCGGTTAAAATAAAAGCAGTGGTAGATTTTTTTGGTCCAACAGACCTTGTAGATATGTATAACAATCCACCCAACCCACTAATACCAATCTTATTATTACAGGTAACCGGAGGCAACCCCGCAACCCTTCCGGCAATGTACCAGCAATCAGGGCCTATCAACTATGTAACAGCGCAAAGCCCCCCCACAATATTATTACATGGCGGGGTTGATGTAGTAGTTTCCTATACCCAATCCGTAATGCTGAAAAACAAGCTGACTACATTTGGAGTAGTAAATCAATACGTTTTTTATCCAACCGAAAATCATGGATGGACAGGGGCCAATCTTACTGACTCATTTGATAAGATAACCACATTCCTGAACACAAATGTGAATTAAGGGGTCAGGCCGCCAAAGCAGCCTGAGCCGTAAACTGAAAAGAAAAACAACTTCTGCATTCAGACAGTTTTTGTTTTTTGTTACCTTGAATCCGTGAATAGCCATACCCCATTAGCCGAACGCATAAGACCAAATACGCTTGATGATTTATTAGGACAGGAACATTTGGTTGGTAAAAGAAGTATTCTTCGTACTGCCATTGAGAATGGCAAACTTCCTTCAATAATCTTTTGGGGTCCACCGGGGACGGGTAAAACAACCATTGCAAATATTATTGCTCATACATTAAAGGTTCCCTTCTTTCAACTCAGTGCTATTAGCTCCGGTGTAAAAGACGTAAGGGAAGTGATTGAAGAAGCAAAAACAAAACCTGGCGCCATTTTATTTATAGATGAAATTCATCGTTTCAATAAAGGGCAGCAGGATGCATTACTTGGCGCAGTGGAAAAGGGAATCATCACCTTAATTGGTGCAACAACTGAAAATCCTTCATTCGAAGTGAACTCAGCTTTGCTTAGCCGCTGCCAGGTTTATGTGTTGAAATCATTGGATGAGAAAGACCTTATCAGACTGTTGAATACTGCGATAAAGAAAGATGAAATACTCAAAAAGAAAAAGATTGAACTGAAAGAAACATCTGCATTGATAAATATATCCGGCGGTGATGCAAGAAAACTATTGAATCTTTTGGAAATTGTTTGCGATGCAGCCGGTGATTCATTAACAATTACAGATGGCTATGTGATGGATGTTGCCCAGAAGAGAATTGCTCTCTATGATAAAAGCGGCGAACAGCATTATGATATTATTTCTGCTTTTATAAAATCTATTCGTGGCAGCGACCCGAATGCAGCCGTTTACTGGCTGGCAAGAATGATAGAAGGAGGAGAAGATGTAAAATTCATAGCAAGAAGAATGGTCATATTAGCCAGTGAAGATATTGGAAATGCTAATCCTACTGCACTTGTTCTGGCAAACGCATCATTTGAAGCTGTAAATAAAATTGGTTACCCGGAAGCCTCTCTCATATTGACACAATGCGCCACTTATCTTGCATCTTCTCCAAAAAGCAATGCCGTGGTAAATGCTATCATAAATGCATCAGGTACTGTAAAAAAACACGGCGACCTTCCTGTGCCCTTACATATACGCAATGCACCTACCAGGCTGATGAAGAACCTCGGTTATGGAAAAGACTATGAATATTCACATGATTACGAAAAAAACTTCTCGCCACAGGAATATTTGCCAAAAGAAATTTCTGGAATGAAATTTTATGACCCCGGAAAAAATGCAAGAGAAGAAGAGTTAAGAAAATATTTGAAAGGGCTATGGACAGATAAATATGGCTATTAAAAAATTGTTTGATTGTTGAATGGTTATGTGAATTGTACAAGAACAATCAAGCAATCAAACCATTAAACAATAGTGGGAAAAACTGCCCTTCCATCTTCTCTCCTTTCGATACCACAGGCACCCCATCCAGCATCGGTTCATTTGAATCAGAAATCACACCCTCTGCAAATACATTAATCACAAATGCTCTTCTCGGCCTGGATGAAGTATTAGCGCCTGAACCATGCAGCGTTAATGAATGATGAAAGATGGCTTCCCCCGCTTTTACCTCTGCAAACTGCGGATGTTCAAATTGCCTTTTCTGTTCTTCATCCAAAAAATCTTTGATGCCCTGCAGTTCTCCCGCAATAACGGGCTTAGGCAATAAACCCCAGCGATGACTGCCCGGAATGTATTGCAAACAACCATTTTCTTTTGTAGCATCATCCAACCCGCACCAGCAGGTAAGATGTGCAACGGGTTTGGTTCTTGTCCAGTAAGAATAATCCTGGTGCCAGGCCACTACCCCGCCTTGTTTGGGTGGTTTCCAGAAAATCTGGTCGTGCCAGAAACGCACCGGTACATTTCCCAATAACTGGCTTGCTGCCATTACAAACCTGGGGTTCCATAACACATCATGTAATCCCTGTGTGATACGCCATGCACCCAATGCATGAAATAAAATTGTATTGGGATCGGTTGATTCATTGGAATGAAATTCATAAAACAAAGCATGCCCCGGATGCTCTGGATCAGCAATTTCTGCCAGTTCCTTTCGAATAACTTCAATTTGCTTTTCGTTCAGCATTTTAATGCCGCTTAAGAATCCGTTTTCATTGAAGAAATCAATTTGTGTCTGGCTGAGTTTATATTGTTCCCATTCAGCATTGGATTGCGGCCATTTGAACAAATCACCGATAAGATGATGTACTGAACTGAGGTCTTTAACCGGCATTTGATTGATTTTATTAAAAATACATTTTTCCCGCCAGCCCGTCTTATTTTTACCAATGATTTCCTGGGTTTTAAAAAAATTTGGTGAGCTCTCCGTTCATGAGCTGTATGCCATACTGCAACTACGCAACGAAGTTTTTGCAATAGAACAAAACTGTGTGTATCCTGATATGGATAACAGGGATCAACCCTCGCATCATTTAATGGGCTGGCCGGAAGGACTCCTCAAGGAGCAAAATAAAAAACTCATTGCTTACAGCAGGATAATTCCCCCGGGCATTGTTTATCCTGAGCCATCAATCGGCAGGGTAGTAACTTCTGCTTCGGTAAGAAGAACAGGCATTGGAAAAGAATTAATGGAAAAATCAATACTGGAAACGTATAAACTCTACGGAAAAACTCCTGTTAAAATCGGGGCACAACTGTATCTGCAGAAATTTTATTCTTCTCTCGGCTTCATACAAACCAGTGATATTTACCTCGAGGATGGAATAGAACACATTGAAATGCTGAAGCCATAGGTTCATTTCGTAGAATCACTAAGCATATATTCTATTCTGCAACTATTCTGTAAAGAAAGTTTTAAAATCATTCTTTGCGGCCTTTTTGTTTTTCTATTTTAGACCTGAAATCCAATAGTAGAAAACCAGAAATCCGATACCAATGAGAACAAATGTACTCACCGTACGGCTGTCCGTACTTATCTGCTTACTCACTCTCTTTTCTTACCGAAGCCCGGCACAATCGATCAGCACAGGCAATGGAAAACTTGAATTAGGATTAGGCATAGGTCCCATGTTTTTTCTCGGTGACCTTGGAGGATCCAAAGGTTATGGTAAAACATTTATTAAGGACCTTGATCTGCCCCTTACCAAAATTTCAAAGGGGGTTTACTTTAATTTTTATCCCACAGAATGGATGGGGTTCAGAATTGCCGGAAACCTTGGATATGTAGAAGGAGATGATTCCGAAGCTCCTGCAAATGGAGGCGCTGAAGAAGACCGTAAATACAGGAATCTGAGTTTCCAGTCAAAAATCAGCGAAGTATATGCTGCCGTGGAAATTTATCCGACAGTTTTCTTTGAACAATATGACGGGCTTCAGCATAAGTTGAGACCCTATGTCATCGGTGGTGCAGGTATGTTCCATTTTGATCCTACGACCAAAGATGTGGATGGAAGCAAGGTAAAACTGGCCCCTTTACGTCTCGAGGGACAGGGTTTTGCCCAATACCCCGATTCAAAGCCTTATAAACTCACTCAAAAAAATCTTCTTTTAGGTTTTGGCTTCAAATATTATCTCAAAGAAAATTTGTATGTGGGTTTTGAAATATTGCACCGAAAGCTATATACTGATTATGTGGATGATGTAAGTCATAACTATTATATTGATCCGATTTATTTTGATTACAATCTTTCACCTGCTGATGCTGTGGTGGCAAGAAGATTATATTATCGTGGCGTTTACACCTTTCCTTCAACCCGTCCTTATGAAGAATTTGCTGAAAGAGGCGATCCCAAAGAAAACGATGCTTATTTCTCCAGCATATTACGATTTGGTTGGAGACTCGGAAAAGCAGATGCAAGAAGCAAACAATTAAAATGTCCTGTATACTATTAAACAACTAAAATACAATCATACTAAATCCTACCACTATGAAATTAAACTATCCGAAAAAACATCTCAGACTGTTGCTCGTCACAGGTATCTGTGCAGGAGTGCTGTTTGCACAGCAAGCCGTCGCTGCGGGTAACCCTGTAAAAAAGATGACGTCCGTCGTTGCAGGTCCCGGAGAAGAAGAACCTGCCAAAAAGAAAGAAAAGTCAAAAGCAAAAAACTTTGCATCCCTCAACAACAGTTCCGTAAAAATCTACCCGGATGCTGTAAAGCGGGAAATGCATGTAGTGGCCAAAGAAAATGACGGAAAAGAAATTGACTTTTTTGTTTTTGACCTGCAGGGTACTTTGGTGCAGAATTATAAAATGAAGGCCAAAGACCATAACAGAATTTCCGGCCTGGCAAGAGGCACTTATATGTACCGTGTGTTTTGCGGCGATGAAGAAACTGCAGCCGGTAAGTTTGAGATAAGATAATTTTTTCTTTAGCAGAACTTAACGACTTGCCAATAAGCAGCAGGGAGCTTAATAAAATCTGATACCTGGTTGATAAAACCTGATCCGTTCTCTATTGGTACTCTCATTTGTATTACAATTTTATTAAACACTCTCTGCTGACTTATCTGGTCAATGGTAAATAGGCAATAGTCAATGCGCAGTCTCTCATCATTCACTATTCACTATTCCCCATTCACTACCTGAGCTCTTTTACTCGTCATAACTAAGAACCCGTACAGACCTGCCTTCGTCTCGTTTCGAACGAGACTTCGGCAGACAGGCAGGAAAGTTGTTTTAATCCGTACCCGGATGAAAAACCAGTAACCCCTGGCCTCCGAAAAAGATTTTTGCTCCGCAAGGAGTCCCTTTGGGACAATCACTTCCTGCCACTCCCTACGGGTGAAACATGATATTCCCTCTTCTCTTTATTTCTTTAAGCCGCTGTTATTAACCGGTTTAAAAAAAAAAACTTCCCCTTAGCCTGTTTTAAAAAAACTGTCCTATATTAGGTTCAGAATTAATTATCTGCAGCCTCTGTCGGTAAAGTATTATTGACAGTTTCTGCTTAACCCAAACTAATTAAACATTCGTATGGAAAACAAGACCAGTATTCATCAGAAAAAAATGTTTGCTTTAATTATTGGCGGAGCCGCTTTGCTCGGAATGATTTTGCCCTGGGCAACTGTCAGCGGTTATGGAGGGTTTGGAGGAGGTAGTTCATCAAATGGATTTGGGGGATGGGGATTTTTATCATTACTCGGAATAGTAGGGGTTGTCGTAGCTTCTTTATTAGGTGATAAACTACAGGATTATGATAAAAACATGAAGATTGTGGCAATGAGTTCTTTTGGGGCAATTATACTGGGAGCTTTTATCGGAATGATGCAGGTTTCAAGTGCGGGTAGCAGAATGGGAGGCTTTGGCGGCGGTATTAAAACAGGAATCGGCATATTCCTTACTATACTGGCGGGAGCTGCAGGTTTATTATTAGTAGCCGGAATTATTAAGATACCCCCAAAAAAACCAACGACACCATCAAAATAATTAATATATTACACGGGGAACCCGGGCACCTGAGTTTCGGGGGCGCATGCCGAAAAGCCAAAAGAGTAGGCCCAACCAAAATCAACCAACTTAATTATGGAAAATTTAAATCTCAACAAACAAAAATTGTATGCACTGATCATTGCAGGTGTTGCACTTATTGCGTTATTTCTCCCTTGGGCTACTGTCAGCTATAAAGGTTTTGGAGCAGGTGGCGGTTCTGTAAACGGATTGAAAGGTTGGGGATTGCTGGCTCTTTTAGGAGTAGCTGCTGTTGCCGTTGCCTCTTTTATGGAAGACAAAACAAAAGAATATGCAGGCAACATGAAAATGGTGGCTATGGGTGGATTCGGAGCTATGATTCTTGCAGCCGTAATTACTTTTCTCCGTCTTTCTTCAGCTAAAGGAAAAGGAGGCGATCTTGATTTTGGCGGAATGGTAAAAGTTTCTGCCGGAATGGGTTTATTCCTTTGCGCTATTGCAGGAGTTTTGGGATTGTTATGGGTAATGGGTATTGTCAAGATGCCTCAAAAACCCTCTTCGCCTGCTCCACCAAAGTCTTAAGTAAAAAATTTTTTCTATCAGAACAAAAACATCCTGCAAATGCGGGATGTTTTTTATTTTTTTGGCTAAAGCTCGGGTTTTAGAAATTGTGCAGTATAGCTTTCTCTATTTTTCACCAGTTCTTCCGGAGTTCCTTCAAATAAAATTCTGCCGCCACCATCACCGCCTTCGGGTCCAAGGTCAATGATATGATCAGCCACTTTTATCACATCCATGTTATGTTCAATCACCAGAACAGTATTTCCCCGGTCAACTAATTTATTCAGCACATCCAGCAAATGCTGAATGTCCTCAAAATGTAAGCCTGTAGTAGGTTCATCCAATATATAAAAGGTTTTACCGGTATCTTTTTTACCCAGCTCGGTTGATAGTTTCACCCGCTGCGCTTCTCCACCGCTGAGTGTAACGGCAGATTGTCCTAAGGTGATATAACCCAGTCCCACTTCGTCCAGCACTTTAATTTTTCTGTATAAATATGGAATCGGTTGAAAAAATTCCACGGCTTCTTCCACTGTCATTTCCAAAACATCCGCAATGGATTTCCCTTTATATCGTATCTCCAGAGTCTCCCGGTTATATCTTTTACCATTGCATTTTTCACAATGCACATACACATCGGGTAAAAAATTCATTTCAATCACTCTCATGCCTCCTCCTTCACATACATCACAGCGGCCGCTTTTTACATTAAAGGAAAATCGTCCGGCATTGTATCCCCTGATCTTTGCTTCCGGAATGGAAGCAAACAATGTCCTGATCTCTGTAAAAAAGCCGCAATAGGTGGCAGGATTGCTTCTGGGTGTTCTTCCAATCGGCGACTGATCAATCTCAATCACCTTGTCAATGAACTCAAGTCCCTTCACCGATTTGTATTCCATTGGCATTGCCTTGGAATCATAGGCATGTTTGGAAAGAATGGGATAAATCGTTTCATTGATCAGCGTTGACTTACCGCTACCGCTTACTCCTGTAACACAGATAAATTTCCCCAGCGGAAATTTTACGTCCACATTCTGAAGGTTATTTCCTTTTGCTCCTTTTAATTCCAGAAATTTTCCATTGCCTTTTCGTCTTTCTTTCGGGACTGCAATTTTATGATGGCCGTTTAGGTATCCGGAAGTAAGTGTATTCAGCTTTAAAATACCTTCCGGGGTCCCTTCTGCTACAATCTTTCCGCCATGATAGCCTGCTTTCGGGCCGATATCAATCAAATGATCGGCAGAAAGCATAATGTCTTTGTCATGCTCCACCACCAGCACACTATTTCCTATGTTCCGTAAGTTCTTCAATGCATCTATCAGACGATGATTGTCTCTTTGATGCAAACCGATAGACGGTTCATCCAATATGTAAGTAATGCCCTGCAACTGTGAACCGATTTGTGTAGCAAGCCTTATCCTTTGTGATTCACCACCGCTTAATGTTTTTGACGGCCGATCCAGACTCAGATAGGTTAAACCCACATCAAGCAAAAACTGCAATCGCTCCCTTATTTCCTTCAACACATCCTTTGCAATGGCTTTCTGTTTATTGTCAAGCATCAGTTCAATGCCATCAAACCATGCAGCAAGGTTATCCAGATTCATATTGCTGAGCTCGGCAATATTTCTTCCGTTCACCCTGAACCAGAGACTTTCTTTTTTTAATCTTTTTCCATTGCAAGAATGGCATTGGGTAAGCTCCATATATTTCTCCACCCATTCTCTCAAAAAATCGGTGCTGTGTGCGGAGATGAACCAGCGTTTCAGCATAGGAATAATTCCTTCATAACTGCCGGTGTATGCATGAGGAATAGATTCGTCTGCATCATCCACGGTTAATGCAGGGCTGATTCCCTTATCACCATATAACAACAGCTCAAGTTGTGTTTTGGATAAATCTTTAACCGGTTTATCAAGACTTATTTTATTCTTTCTGGAAAATTCCACCACCTGGTTAAATACACTTGCATCTCTTTCTTCGCCTAATGGCGCAATGCCACCTTCACGAACGGATAGGTTTTTGTCCGGCAAAATCAAATTGAGGTTAATAGTATAAACATTTCCCAAACCCTTGCAAACAGGACATGCCCCATAAGGAGAGTTAAAAGAAAAAGAATTGGGCGATGGCTCTTCATAACTGATGCCGGTGTCTTCGCACATTAATAGTTTGGAATAGGCCGCCCCAAACCCCTCCGAAGGAGGGGCTTTAGATTCGTCAAATAGAGTAGAGTTCTTCTTTTTTGATGAAGCCTCCCTAATCCCCCCTTCGGGGGGTGGGGGGGCTGCTATAAACATCAAATCTTTCCCCAGCTTCATTGTTTGCTGCACACTCTGACTAAGTCTAGCTTTCAATTCATCCGTTACCTGCATCCTGTCCACTACCAGTTCAATATCATGTATCACATACCGGTCTACCTGCATTTTTGGAACAATATCTTTTATTTCACCATCCACTCTTACTTTCAAAAAACCTTTCTTCCTCATGTCTTCAAACAACTCCCTGTAATGTCCTTTTCGACCTCTGACCAGTGGAGCCAGCAACACAATCTTCTTTCCAAAATATTTTTTGAAAATATTTTCGACTATCTCTTCCTCACTCCATTTTACCATTCGCTTGCCGGTGTTATAGGAGTAAGCCTCTCCTATTCTTGCATATAACAAACGAAGAAAATCATATATCTCTGTAACAGTGCCAACTGTTGAACGGGGATTTTTATTCGTCGTTTTTTGTTCAATGGAAATTACAGGGGAAAGTCCAGTTATCTTATCCACATCCGGTCTTTCCATATCACCAATAAATTGACGGGCATAGGCGCCGAAAGTTTCCATATAACGGCGTTGGCCTTCGGCATAGATGGTATCAAATGCCAATGAAGATTTACCACTTCCGCTGATGCCGGTGATGACAACCAGTTTATTTTTGGGAATAGTAATATCAATATTTTTCAGGTTATGCACCCGGGCGCCGAAAACCTCAATAGCATCATGATTGATCTGCTCTGTCGTGATAGTTCCATTATCTTTCTTCATTGCCATAGCGGTCTGCGAAGATAGGAACAAACCAAAAACGCAAAGGTTCGCCGATAAAACTGACGTAAATCAGCCCTGTCTGTAGCTGTAATCATAGCTGCAATTTCATGATTTGATTTCTTTAGTAGGATGGAGTCAGCTTTGTCAATTCCGGATCTGAAAAAATGGGGAGCCAAAAATATTCTTTTATATCATGATAGGCTCCTGTCAAAACTCGCTTTCCCAAAAAATGAAGAATCATTAAGACTTACTGGGATTGAAATGCGAAAGCTCACTGATGATCTGAAAAAATTATTTATCCGCAATAAGGGTCTCAGGATAAAACTTGAGGGATCAGGAATTAGCGGCACAGAAATCACAGGCCGGTTCAGCTATGCAATCACAAAATGGATTGTTGAGGAGTTTGATAATGATGTAAGCCTGAATAGCAGCCAGGCAGCATCGGAATCTGTAAAACTATTTTTCAGGCAATTACTGCCGGCAGTGGAATATGAAAGCATTTCTGATAATGAGTTGGGTCTGTCACAACGTATAAGAAAGCTAAAAGGGAATAGTAGCATCACACCACTCAAGTGGCTGATGCAACAATTAGAAGCAAGCAATTTACCAGAGCAAACGAAAGAATTTCTGTTTAATGAACTTAACATCTTCATCACCTGGAAAATAAAGAATGAGAACTACAGCCGTAGCAGGTTAAGATTTCCTTTTGAGAAAATTTCGTTTTCAAGTCAATCAAATAAATCTCCGGATTTAAATGAGCTGCTCAGAAAAAAATTGCCCCCAGCCTCAGAACTTTCAAAAAAAGAAAAGCTGAAGTTAATCTCTATTGCCAGAGCTACCCTGGTTTTCCTTTACAGGGAAACCGATCCATTCACCTATGCCGACCCAAATGAGATCACATTGTTTGAACTGGAAGATGGAATCAGTATTACTCTGTTCGGCATGGATAAAGATCACAGATTCTCCATTGAAAGTTATATCGGCTACCTGGTCTTAAAAAACGGAATACCCGTTGCGTATGGCGGAGGTTGGATCTTTGGCGAAAGATGTCAGTTTGGTATAAATATCCCCGAACCATTCAGAAACTCGGAGTCCGGATATATCTTTTCTCAATTATTGAGAACTTATCAGCAGCATTATGAAGTAAAAAGATTTGTAGTGAAGCCATACCAGTTTGGAAAGAACAACAAAGAAGCGTTGCGATCAGGGGCATTCTGGTTTTATTACAAATTTGGTTTCAGACCCGAAGAGAAAAATTTGCTGATACTTGCCGAAAAAGAGGCGAATAAGAAGAAAAGAAATAAAAATTACAGGAGTTCAACTGCCACATTAAAAAGATTTACTGAAGCAAATCTTTACCTGAATCTCACAGCTAATCCAGTCCCTTTTTTTGATGCATCTGTGATTAGCTCTGCTATTACTAATTTCATAAATGAAAAGTTTAACGGAAACAGAGAGGCGGCCATAAAAGAAAGTAGCAAAAAACTCAAAGAATTGTTGCAGATAAAAGATTTCAGGAGTTGGGATTCTTGTGAAAAGAAAGTATGGAAGCAATGGAGTCTTTTGGCAAATGCAGCGCTATCAATTGAGGCATGGGATAATGGTTCAAAGAACCAATTCATTGAACTAATCAGGTCAAAAGCAGGCAAAGGAGAAATAGATTTCATCAAAAAACTGCAACAGCATCAACGATTGTGGAAGGACTTGAATAAAAAATTTTGAAAATTTTTTCATAGCCCAAAACCCTTTGCCAGTAAGTGTTTCAGTATTCATTCAAACATTTGTTTGTATTTCAAAGTATTTATGGATTTGGAAAATTAAAGTCGGCGACTATATATTTGCAGCAGCTCTTTACAGATACTTATCAAGAAAGGCTGAGGGTAATGGCCCGATGAAGCCTTGACAACCTGTCTATTTGTAATCCTTCGACAAGCTCAGGATGACAAATAGGAAAGGTGCCAATTCCATCCCGATTGTTATCGGGACAGATAAGTCAGATTCAAAGCTTCAAAATATAGTACAACATATTCAAAAGCTCATCTGATTTGTCGGGTGAGCTTTTTTCTTTGCCCGCCATAGCTTTAACGAAGGCGGATTGCCCCTGACAGTCTTTTTTGGTAAGTGATGTTTAAAGAAAATTTCATCATGATTAAACCCAAAAAAAATGAGCAACAATGCAACAAAACTGATCCACAGTATACCTGTAGATGAATTAACAGGAGCAGTTTCAGTTCCTATTTATCAGACATCCACCTTTGTACAGGAAGCACCGGGAGTAAACAAAGGCTATGATTATGCCCGAACAGGTAACCCCACAAGGGGTACCCTTGAAAACATTATCGCACAACTGGAAAACGGCAGCACCGGTATTGCATTCGGCAGTGGTCTTGCTGCCATTGATGCAGTACTAAAACTTCTGCAAAGCGGTGATGAAATATTGGCTGTGGATGATATTTATGGCGGCGCATTCAGACTCTTCACACATATCTATCAGAAGTTTGGGATCAAAGTGAATTATGTTGATACCACCAATGCAGAAAATGTTTTTACTGCAGTCACTCCAAAAACAAAACTCATCTGGATTGAAACACCAACCAATCCTACACTGAAAATTTCAGACATTGAGGCAATCGCCAGAATTGCGAAGGCATCGGGGTGCTGGCTTTGCGTGGATAACACTTTTGCTTCACCCGCCTTACAGCAACCTCTTTCGTTGGGAGCTGATATTATAGTGCATTCCGCTACCAAATACCTGGGTGGGCATAGTGATTTGATTGCTGGCCTTGTGGTTACCAAAGAAAAAGAGCTTGGTGACAAAATAAAATTCATCCAGAATGCCAGCGGCGCTATCCTCTCTCCTTTCGACAGCTGGTTGGTTATTCGTGGTATTGAAACGTTGCCGTTGAGGATAAAACAACATTGCATAAATGCACAGGCTATTGCTGATTTTTTGGAAACCCATCCTGCTGTTGATAAAGTTTATTATCCGGGTTTAAAAAATCACCTGAACCATGATATAGCTGCAAGACAATCCAAAGGTTTTGGCGGTATTGTTTCCTTTACATTAAAAGAAGATACCGAAGAAGCGGCAATAAAATTTGTAACCGCAACAAAATTATTCAAGTTGGCAGAAAGCCTAGGTGGAGTAAAAAGCTTGTTGTGTCATCCGGCGCAAATGACTCACAAATCAATTCCTGCAGAAAAAAGAAGGGCTGCCGGCGTAGCAGATAGTTTGATTCGATTGTCAGTCGGCCTGGAAGAAGCTGAAGACCTTGTGTCGGATATTGAACAGGCTTTTAAAAAAATTAAATCCTATAAACCATCCAAACAAAAAACAGAAGCCTAATGGAAAATCAGAAGAAGCTCATTATTGGACTTTTTGGGTTTGGGGTAGTGGGTGAAGGATTGTATAAAGTGCTTCAGCAAACTCCCTCACTGAATGCAAGCATTAAAAAAGTCTGTATTAAAAATTACGGCAAGAAAAGAAATGCTCCGGCTTCATTATTCACCACTGACAAAGATGATCTGCTCAACGACCTGGATATCAATGTCATCGTGGAAGTAATTGATGATGCCGATGCGGCATTTGAAATTGTAAAAACTGCTTTACTGAACGGAAAAGATGTTGTCAGTGCCAGTAAGAAAATGATTGCAGAGCATTTGCCCGAACTGCTGGAGTTGCAGAAGCAAACTGGCCGTTCATTTCTATACGAATCTGCTGCCTGTGCTTCTATACCCGTTATCCGCAACCTTGAGGAATATTATGACAATGACCTGCTGCATTCCATCAAAGCCATTGTAAATGGCTCCACCAATTTTATCCTGACAAAAATATTTGAAGAAGGGCTTGACTTTAAAGAAGCCCTGCTGCTGGCACAGCAATCAGGTTTTGCAGAAAGTGATCCGAAGCTGGATGTGGAGGGACATGATGCAGTGAACAAATGGAGTTTCCTCCTCACCCATGCTTATGGCATTATTGAAAACCCGTCTGAAATTCTTTTTAACGGTATTCAAAACATTCACATTGCAGATTCCATTGTGGCCAAAACTAAAAACAGGCAAATCAAACTGGTGGCAGAAGCAAAAAAACTGTCGAACGGCAAAGTAGCCGCCTTTGTATTACCGCAATTTGTAAATGACACCGACCCGCTGGCATTTGTAAAAAATGAATTCAACGGTGTGGTCATTGAAAGCAGCTTTGCCGACAAACAATTTTTTTATGGCAAAGGTGCAGGCAGTTTCCCGACCGCTTCCGCAGTCTTAAGTGATATCTCTGCGTTACGATATGGTTACAAATACGAATACAAAAAATTATATCATCACCAGCCGCATCAGTTGTCAGATGATTTTTTTCTACGGGTATTTGTAAGTTTTGACAATCTGTCTTTTATTCCCCGCAACCGTTTTGAATGGATAGATGAATGGCATATCGGCGAGGAGAGGAAATACCTGACAGGTGTTATTTCTTTTTCAGCATTGAAAGAAAGCAATTGGTGGAAAGAAAACGGAAACTCACTCATACTGCTCCCAGATTCTATAATTGAAGAAACACATACAAGAAAAATTAAAAAAAGAAGCCTCGAATTGGCTGGTATAGCTTAGTGTTGTCTTGTTAGTTTGGTTAAAGAAGGTCTGTTTCAGCAGACCTTTCTTTTATTTATGAAGCTTTACCTTTGTTCAACTTTAAAGTACAATGAGGGAATTATCAGTTATCATAACAGTTAAAGACGAACAAGGAAACATAAAGCCGCTCCTTGAATCAATCCGTACAGCATTAAGCAGAATTGATTACGAAGTCGTATTAGTTGATGATGGTTCTTCCGATAAAACCAAACAACAGATACTGGAAAATGCTGATGAAAGAACCATCCTGGTAGAGCTCAGAAAAAATTATGGCCAAAGTACTGCCATGACTGCCGGGATTGATTATTCAAGAGGAAAATACATCGCTTTATTAGATGGCGACCTGCAAAACGACCCTGCCGATATTCCTTCCATGCTTGAATTGCTGAAAAAAGAAGATTGGGATGTGGTGGCTGGTAACCGTAAGAACAGGAAAGATGGTTTTTTTCTCCGCAAAATCCCCAGCAGGATCGCCAATGCATTGATACGCCGGATGACCGGTGTTTACATCAAAGATTACGGATGCACTTTGAAGGTTTTTAGAAGAGAAATTGCTGAAGAGTTGGGTCTCTATGGGGAGTTGCATCGCTTTATCCCTGTATTGGCAAAGATGCAGGGAGCAAAAATCACACAAGTGGATGTAAAACATCATGCCCGGATGCACGGTAAAAGCAAATATGGCATCAACCGCACTTTTAAAGTAATGAGTGACCTTGTGTTGATGGTATTTATGCGCAGGTATATGCAAAAGCCCATGCATTTGTTCGGACCAATCGGCTTTATCAGCCTTGGTATTGGCATCGGCATCAATATTTACCTGCTTGTCTTAAAAATAATGGGACAGGATATCTGGGGCAAACCACTCCTTATTCTTGGATTAATCTTATTATTAGGAGGAATACAGCTGATTACAATTGGCATTATTGCTGATATCAATGTAAGGACATATTTTGAATCGCAGAACAAGAAAACCTACAATGTAAGAAAGGTTTATCATGCCAAAAGGGAAGTAACTCATGAGAAGGAGTTTACACTTTAAGCATTCATGAGTATTTCCTGGTTTTGTAAAAACCAATCATAGAATTTTTTAAGCCCGTCTTTTAATTGCATTCCTGGATTATAACCAAGTAATTTTTTTGCTTTGCTGATATCGGCAAATGTTTTTTGGAGATCCCCCTGCTGTTCAGGCAATTGCTCAATCATTGCTTTCTTACTACATACTTCCTCAATGGCAATAACAAGTTCTTTTAAAGAAACAGTATGGTTATTGCCAATGTTAATTATTTCAAAGCTGGTACTGTCATAATTCATGGCATTGATAATACCATGCACCACATCATCGACATAAGTATAATCACGGCTGGTGCTGCCATCGCCATACATAGTCACAGGTTCGCCTTTCAGAATGGCTTTGATGAACTTGTGGATTGCCAGATCAGGTCTCTGCCCGGGGCCATAAACAGTGAAAAGTCTTAGTGCAAGAAAACGAATACCAAAAAGCCGGCTATAAACATGGCCCAGCATTTCCCCGGCTTGTTTGGTCATGGCATAAGGGCTTATCGGCAGTAACTGTTCATCTTCTTTCCATGGTAAATGATCATTGAGACCATACACACTGCTGCTGGATGCAAAAACAAACTGTTTAACCCCCCTTTGTCTTGCAAATTCCAATAGATTCTGGGTGCCGATAACATTACTCTGCTGATAGGACAAAGGATCCTGGATACTTGGCCTCACACCGGCCCTTGCTGCTATATGCGCTATTACATTAACAGGTTCTTCAATCAATTCATTCAATTCAATCGGCGTGGTAGTTGCAATGTCACTATATATGAAATGAAAATCGGGGTTGCTCTTAAAATCCCGGATATTGAGTTGTTTAATATCCGCTGAATAGAAGGGATCAAAGTTGTCAATACAGGTTATCCTGATACCTGACCGGGTATTGAATAATGTTTTGATAAGATTGCTGCCGATAAAACCTGCACCGCCTGTAATTATAATATGATTCATAAAACATCTTAAAAAAGAAATCCCGCCTGTCGGCAGGATTTCTAATCAAGTCGGGAGGACAGGATTCGAACCTGCGACCCCGTGGTCCCAAACCACGTATTCTACCGGGCTGAACTACCTCCCGAAAACCAACCAAAAACGATAAAGCTGCGGTGAGGGAGGGATTCGAACCCTCGGTACAACTTTAAGGTCGTACGACGGTTTAGCAAACCGTTGATTTCAGCCACTCATCCACCTCACCGGCTGAATTATTTTCTGGGGCAGCAAAAATAGCCTGAAACAGCTAAGCAGCCAAACAAAAGTCCCGGAGTCTGATGAGAATCCGGGACTAATTATAATAATGTAGCTTTTTACATTGCCGCCAGCTGTACCTTCTGCTGAAGTTCTAATACGTTTTCCCTAAAGACACCATCCGTATCCATCAGATCTTTTACTGTCTGACAAGAATGTATTACAGTGGTATGGTCACGGCCGCCAAAATGTTCACCAATCGTTTTTAATGAATTCTTGGTAAAAGCCTTTGCCAGGTACATAGTGATCTGCCTTGCCTGAACAATTTCTCTTTTGCGGGTCTTTTGAAGAAGCTTATCGTAAGGCACATCAAAATATTCGCAAACCATTTTTTGGATGGTCTCGATCGTAATCTCTTTACTTGATGATTTTACAAAATTTCGTAACACTTTTTTAGCAAGGTCTAAGTCAATCTCTCTCCTGTTAAGCGAAGATTGTGCCAACAGGGATATTAATGCACCTTCCAATTCCCTTACATTATTACTGATATTGTAAGCGATATACTTTACCACTTCCTTGGGCATTTCCAGACCATCATTCTTCATTTTTCTTTCCAGTATTTCTATCCTTGTATCATAATCAGGAACTGAAAGATCCGCACTAAGACCCCAACGGAAACGACTTAACAGCCTTTCCTGCATACCTTCCAGATCTTTTGGTGGTTTATCGCAGGTTAATATCAATTGTTTGCCTGATTGATGCAAATGATTAAATATGGCAAAGAATGCATCCTGGGATTTTTCAGCCTTTGCAAAAAACTGAACGTCATCTATTATCAATACATCTATAAGCTGATAGAAATGTATAAAATCATTGATCGCATTATTGCGGCTATGATCCATGAACTGATTGATGAACTTCTCGGAACTCACATATAAAACCACTTTGTTAGGGTGAAGCCTTTTTACTTCATTTCCAATAGCTTGCGCCAGGTGGGTTTTACCCAATCCAACGCCGCCATAAATAACAAGGGGATTAAAGGAATTAGCTCCCGGCTTTTCGGCCACTGTTTTACCAGCTCTGCGTGCCACCCGGTTGCAATCGCCTTCTATAAAAGCTTCGAAAGTATAAATGTGATTAAGCTGCGGGTCGATCTGCATTTTTTTCAACCCCGGAATAACAAAGGGATTTTTAACAGGATTATTTATGACGAGTGGAAAATCCATTTCGTTATTTGAAAAAGTTTTAAAACCCTGTCCGCTAACATCCATGGTAACCGGTTTGTTTTTACTGTTACCGCTGTCCACCATGATGCGATATTCCAGCCTTGCATCTTTACCCAATTCCCGTTTCAATGTCTTCGCCAATAAATTTACATAATGTTCTTCGAGATACTCGAAAAAGAATTGGCTGGGAACCTGGATAACCAACACATTATTTTTTATGGAAACGGGCTTGATAGGTTCAAACCATGTTTTGTAATGCTGCCTTTCAACGATGTCATTGATGATCTTTAAACAATTGCTCCAAACTTTTTCAGCGTTCTTCTCCATCAGTTAGTAAGCGGTTTATATATCGGGTTATCTATAGTCGGTTAAAAAAAGGTGTCCGGATTCCCTTCACGCAATATCAATAAAAAAGTTGGACAGGAAGGCGAATATCAACAATAATTTTATAATAAAAAATTTTTATCCGCCTGTTTTTTGTGAAACAGAAATATTATGGTTCCCGGCCAATTTTTTCCCTGAAAATTTGGTAAATTCAAAATCCAATCTTCCTAATACAATGCCCGCCCAGCCTACCTGATTCACAATGATATCATCCCCTTTTCTATTCTTATATGTTACCGGGCTATCAAAAAAAGTATGGGTATGGCCACCGATAATCAAATCAATATTTTCAGATTCCTTTGCCAAAATTTCATCACTTACTTTATTATCCTTATATTGATACCCCAGGTGCGATAAACAAATAATCATATCGCAGTATTCATCTTTCTTTAATTTGTTTGCTGCTTCATTTGCTTTTTGAACAGGGTCAAGATATTTTGTAGCGCCAAATAAATTATCCGGTATCAAACCACGTCCTTCAATGCTAACTCCAAAAACACCAATTCTTAATTTTCCTTTTTTTAAAATTTTATACGGTTGTGTTTTTTGTTCCATAGGTGTTCCTGCAAAATCATAATTTGTTACCAGCATCGGAAAGTTTGCATGCCTGGTTAATTGAGTTGCCAGGTTTTCCATGCCTGCATCAAAATCATGATTACCGATGGTGCATGCATCATAATTCATCGCAGCCATCGCTTTTATTTCCGGTTCGCCTTTGTATAAATTAAAATAAGGTGTTCCCTGAAAAATATCTCCTGCATCAAGAAGCAAAACATGCTCTTCTTCCTGCCTGATTTTTTCAATTAATTGAGCTCTCGCAGCCACTCCCCCAAGTCCCTGGTTGCGGCCGCCATCCATCGGAAAAGGGTCCATTCGGCTGTGAGTGTCATTAGTATGTAAAATGGTCAGTCTCAACGGGCTGAAATAGTCAGCAGCCTCCATAACAGTTGGCCCAATAATCATTGCTCTTGCTGCTGATACACCTCTTTTTATAAACTGTTTTCTATTCAGCATGGGTAACACGGTTTTCTTCTTTGGCTGAAATATTTTTTCCTTCGCTTTTCAGCTTTTTTATATAATCAAATAAAGCATCACGCATTAAATATCCATTAGTTATTTGCGGAATGGGGCGAAGCATATCTGCATTATCACCCCCGTTGGCAATAAAGTCAGAATTCATAGTTGTATAGATTGTGCTCATATCTATTGGCTTTCCGCCAATCATTACATTCATAGCTTTTTTGTTTCTTATCTGCATCGTCAATCCTGCAACAGGCCATCCACCTTTTGCTGCAATCAAATCAAGCAACTGTTGCAAAACATCACCTTTCATTTTCTGAAGAATTAATAAATTATCAAAAGGCATTAATTCAAAAATCTTTCCACGGGTTACGTTTCCTGCCGGAAGTTGGGTAAGCCGGATACCACCAAAATTCAGAAAACCCACATCCACCTGTGTATTGTATTTTTCTTTTGCCATAGCAAAAAAAGCATCCACCATAAAGTTGCCCAATGTTCCTTCCGGCTGTTTTTTGTCAAGAGTCTTTTCAGCAAATCCAACAACATCACTCATGCTTTTATTAACACTGTCGCCATATGGCTTAATTAGCATTAATACCGAAGAATCTTTTTGCTGACTGTCATTGATCCGGTATGCTTTGTACTGCAAGGATTGGGCTTGATATGCCGTATGACAAGAGACAATAAAAATAAAAAAAGCAACCAGGCTGAAGGCAGGATTTTTTCTCATGATCAGTGGCTTGAATTGAAGGTATAAAGTTTCCTATTTTCAACAAAGCATTTTGCCATTATTATTTGCATCTTTGCTGAAACATTTCAGGATAAAAACCTGACTGTATGCAAAAAATCATCCAGTTGAAGCTGCTGCCATCCGAAGCAGCAAGCGAAAAGCTTATCAAAGACCATATTGCCGGGGCTGAAGCAGTGAGACCTGCTGCTATTAGTGGTTTTACTATCCTGAAACAATCCATTGATGCAAGAAGCCGCCAGGTTTGGGTCAATCTTTCTGTCAAAGCTTTCATCAACGAACCTTTTCAGCAAAGGGAACTGATGCAGTTTCATTTCAGAGAGGTCAGGAATGCATTGCATGCTGTAATTATTATAGGCGCAGGCCCCGGAGGATTGTTTGCTGCGCTTCAGCTGCTAGAGAAAGGCATCAGACCCATCATTCTTGAAAGGGGAAAGGATGTAAAAGCAAGAAGAAGGGATCTTGCCATATTGAATAGAGAAGGGGAAGTGAATCCTGAAAGCAATTATTACTTCGGTGAGGGTGGCGCAGGCACCTATAGCGATGGGAAACTTTATACCCGCAGCACCAAACGGGGGGATATAACCCGTATTTTAAACCTCTTTGTCCACTTTGGAGCCGATGAAAAAATATTATATGAAGCACATCCGCATATCGGTACCAATAAGCTGCCGCAAATCATTACCGCCATGCGCAAAAAGATACTGGATTGTGGCGGGGAGTTTCATTTTGAGAAAAAGGTAACCGACATTATTATTACTGATGGTAAAATCAAAAGAGTAAAAACAGCAGATGGTAATGGTTTTGAAGCTGATGCTTTTATTTTAGCCACAGGCCATTCAGCAAGGGATATTTTTGAAATGCTTTACCAAAAGAAAATATTGATTGAAGCAAAATCATTTGCCCTTGGAGTAAGGGTAGAGCATCCCCAGGTCTTGATTGATTCATCCCAATATCATAGCAGTATCCGGGATAAACATCTTCCTCCTGCATCCTACAGTTGGGTGCAACAGGTGGATGGTAAAGGAGTATTTTCTTTTTGTATGTGTCCCGGAGGAATAATAGCTCCCGCTTCTACCTCACCTGGTGAACTGGTGGTAAATGGGTGGAGCCCTTCTAAAAGAAACAATCCTTTTGCCAACAGTGGTATTGTAACTACCATTGAAGAAAAAGATATTCTCCCTTTTGAAAAACATGGGCCATTGGCAGGTATGTATTTTCAACAATCAATAGAAAAGAAAGCTTTTGAAGCAGGTGGTGGAAAATTTGTTGCACCGGCACAGCGATTGGTTGACTTTACAAAAAATAAGTTATCATCCTCATTGCCTGATTGCTCTTATCTGCCGGGAATCCATTCTGTACAATTGAAAGATGTGCTACCCGGGTTTGTCCTGCAAAGAATTCAAAAGGGGTTTGTTGAATATGGTAAAAAAATGAAAGGATACCTGACAAATGATGCGGTGGTAGTAGCTGCAGAATCGAGAACCTCATCGCCTGTTCGCATACCGAGAGATGCAGAAACACTTCAGCACCCGCAAATTAAAAACCTATACCCATGCGGAGAAGGCGCTGGCTATGCCGGAGGCATAGTAAGCGCTGCGATGGATGGGGAGAGAGTGGCAATTCAAATAAGTAAAATCTTTGAAACTATATAACCGTAAAATCCTGATAATTTTAATCATGAGAAAGGCGTTTATTGTAATTATTTTAAATTTCATAGTCTTCGTTTCCTTTTCCCAGAATAATGCATTATCATTTGAAAAAGTAATCAAAGAAGCCAACAGTCAAAAAGCGTTTGATTTTGTACGGAATATGTTTGGGCTTCCCGCTATTCAAGATCCTTTTCTTCATTTTAAAGAAGAGGGAATCAGCAAGCTGACCAGTTTTTGCAGCTATCTTTTCCGCCGGGTTGAGGCTACATCACTAATCAAATTTCACCAGACCCGGGAGTTCTGGACCAATTATTCAAACCAGTTTACAGCGGGCAAATGGAATTATAAAAACCTTTATAAAAATGATTCACTTGCCTGGCAAGCCGTCAACTATTCCATCATCCTGATCTATGCCCATGAAATGGGGCATTACATGAGTTTCCGATTCCAGGCGGCGCCCAATACTATTTACAGCTGTGAAGAAGTGCTGGCCAATGAATGCCTCGCTGCTTTTGCCAATGCATTTAACGGCTATAAAAAATTTGACGAACATAAAAGATTATTTATCAGACTGGCAAAGGAAACAGCAGAAATGATCCCCGATTCCAATAAAACAGACTTCTATGTGCCCATGGATAAATGGTGCAGTCCCGACCCAATGAGTCCTTTTCTGCAATACTTTGAAAAAGATAATGACAAGTTTATTCGCCTATATGGGTACAGCCAGTATAAAATAATGGATGAGCTGCTTACCAATTATAAAGGAGGGAAATGGAATGATTTTCTGAGCAATAAATTTTATAATTTCTATAATCAAAAAACACTGAAAACGGATTTTTCGCCGCTGAAGTACAGGGTAGTTTCTTCTGAAAGTGTAAAAGGGATTTATGGATACAACCTGACTCATGAAATGGATTCGGCAGGAACCCTGAGCTTTTACAATTATTTTTACGATAACAATGTTCGCTATGCAATAAATAATTCGGGCAAGGTTTACCGGGCAAGTATAGAAACTGAGCCAGTGGGTTCAGTAAAAGATTCCCAGGGTGATGAAATTTATTCCATTAATAATTATTTGCTCAATAATCAGCTTCATCAAAGGGATACAATCACCATGAACAGTAGTTTTCTGTATCTCGATAGTAATAAGAACGTCAGGCCAAGACTTATATCAGCATGGGGAAGTAATGATATTTTTTATTATCTCATGCACCGGACAACAACTCCTGATTCATCGTTGATTAACTTTTCGAGGGAAGGGCAAACCGATACACTTCATTTTCACAGAGTGCGGAAAGATGGAAATGATATTTATTATTCAAACTTCGTAATACCTGATTCTGTTGCAAAAGATACAAGTTCTGTCACAGGCCAGGTTTTGCTGGCAGGTTCCAACCTCGGTATGCCTTTTCTGGTATCCAACCGGCTTACAAAAAATGAACAGCAGGAAATCAAACTGTATCTGACAGATACAAGTTCCAATGAAATTGGCCCGATGATCTGGGCGGGTATCAATAAAAACAAAGGCTACCTGTTCATGCAATGCCCTTCGGTTTTTATTGACGCAAAAAGTAAGAAAATGATAATGGCTTATTTTAATTCTTTCACTGAAAAAATATATCTCATTGTGATTTCAGAAGCCGGCTCAAAAAGCTATACACTTTTTCAATGGTCGGCCAATAAGGCTTTCGGGCCGCAGATGCAGGTACTTGCCCTGCACATGATAACTCCTAATAAAATGTATGTGCTGGCCAACTACAAAAAACCGGGTAATAAAGAAACCGCCGCTGTGAAAAAGATGCTTATTCAGTGGTAGTTATTACCCCCGTTCATTCATTTCACCCCCGGATTTAAGCAGTTTACTCTTTATCCTCAATCTTTCGGTCAGGAAATCTAATTTTGCCCTTCAAATCATATTCATGTCAACCATTCTTGAATTACAAAACCTGAAAAAATACTTTGCTACCCAAAAAGCTGTTGATGACATAAGCCTTTCTGTAAACAAAGGAAGCATCTTTGGTCTCTTAGGACCAAATGGCGCCGGTAAAACTACCCTGATAAGAATGATCACAGGAATTTTTTATCCTGATTCAGGGCAGATCTTCTTTGATGGTAAAAAATTTGATCCCATCAATGATGTGGGTTATATAGGTTATATGCCGGAAGAAAGAGGTCTGTATAAAAAAATGAAGATCGGCGAACAAACCATGTACCTGGCGCAACTTAAAGGACTAAGCCGGACTGAAGCGCTGGAAAAAATAAAAAGATGGTTCATCAAATTTGAGATGGAAACATGGTGGAACAAAAAAGTGGAAGACCTTTCAAAAGGAATGAGCCAGAAGCTGCAGTTTGTAACCACCGTAGTACATGAACCCAAACTGATCATCCTTGATGAGCCTTTCAGTGGCCTTGACCCTGTAAACAGCAATCTTATAAAGGATGAAATTTTCAGACTGGCATCCAACGGCTCTACTATCCTTTTCAGCACTCACCGTATGGAACAGGTAGAAGAGATCTGCGATCATATAGTACTGGTGAACAAAGGCAAGAAAATCCTGGATGGTTCAGTGAAACAGGTAAAACAGGATTTTAAAGAAAATCTTTTCAGCATTGGAACCACTGAACTTCCTGCGCTGAACGGCTCATCTCCCTATGAAACGGTTGGTGCAAAAGACCATTCGTTTGTTGTAAGGATCAAAGATGGAAAGAACCCGAATGATGTATTGCAATTTCTCTTGCAAAATGGAACATCGGTGCATTCCTTTAATGAAATTCTGCCTTCGCTGAATGATATTTTTATTAAGCTGGTGGAAGGGACACCAACGGCCAGGCAGTTTCAAACAATAAAAGCTGACTAATACTTCTTCAAACTATTTATATGCGCAAAATCTGGCTGATAATAAAAAGAGAATATTTAACAAGGGTCAGAAAAAAGACCTTTATAATTTCTACCCTGCTTTTTCCAATTCTTTATATAGCTCTCATCTTTGGCATGGGGTATATTGCAGAAAAGACCCGGGAAAATCTGAATGTAGCAGTGATTGATAAATCCGGATATTTTTCTGAGTCACTGCTGGCAAAACAAAACGGAATTGACAAAAGTTCGCACCTTACACTGGTAAAAGAAAATGCTGACTCTGTAAAAAAAGATTATAAAAAATCCGGTTACGATGGCTATATCGAGATCCCTGCTATTGACTGGGAAATAGCAAAAACAGATACCCTGTTATTATGGTCCTTTAAATCCTATGGCTCTGGTTCCACCACACCTATAGAAGCCAAATTGAACAGGATATGGACTGTAATTAAGAACGAAAAACTGGGCATTGATTCTTCCAAAAGTGAAATCTTAACCTATAGTCAGCTCAATCTTCGTTCAATCAATATTAAAGACAGGAGTGCAAATGCAAAAACTGCAGAAGGTATTGGCTACGCAGCCGGGCTTTTGATCTATGTTATTCTTCTGATCTACGGCTCGCAGGTAATGATGGGAGTAATGGAGGAAAAAACAAATCGCATTGCAGAGGTCATTGTTTCTTCCGTAAAGCCTTTTCAGATGATGCTGGGCAAAATACTGGGTATCGGTCTTGTGGCCCTTACACAATTTTTTATCTGGATAGCATTTGTTCTGATCGTCTATAATATTGGAAAATTTTCTGCAGGTGGAGGGGGGGCAGCCAATGTGATGGTAGGCAATATGCAGAAGATGTTTAGCAATGTAGATATACCGCTGATCCTTTTTTGCTTCGGGTTTTATTTTCTCGCCGGTTTTTTCTTTTATGCATCTTTATATGGCGCTATTGGCAGTGCTGTAAACGAAGATATGCGGGAAGCACAATCGCTGAGCTTCCCCATTACCATGTTGGTCATTTTATCCATCGCATTAATGACTTCAACCATTGCCAACCCAACGAGTCCTATAGCTGTTTGGGGTAGTATCATTCCTTTTAGTTCACCCATAGTCATGATGGCAAGGATACCATTTGGAGTTCCCAATACTGTTCCCTGGTGGCAATTGTTCTTATCCATGGGTATGCTGATAATCGGTTTCATCTTTACTGTCTGGTTTGCCGGAAAAATTTATCGTACAGGTATTCTGATGTATGGCAAAAAACCCAGCTGGAAAGAAATGCTGCGATGGGCTTTCAGAAAAAATTAAACTGAATTCAATTTCTCATCCCAACCACCTTCGGGTGGTTTTTTGTTAAAATTCTCTTTAAAAGAACGGGATTGTAACTTTATACGAAGTCAATCGTATATTTGTACGAAATACTTCGTTTTTAAACTACTTAATCTATTTGAATTATGAAATCAAAAACCTTTAGCCCGGCAAGGGTATTGCTTGTTATCCTGGTTGCCGGCCTTACTGTAGGATTGATCTCCTGGGGTGAAAAACAAAATTCCGGCTTCAATGGTCAGCAGACCGAGGATACAATTCCTAAAAAGAAAACCGGTGACAGAGAAAAAAAGATCCGTGATCTGGATGATGTGCTGGATGAACTGGAAAAAGCAGATATGAAAGTAAATATGGAGAAAATGCAGAAAGAAATTGAAGAGGCAATGAAGAAACTGGATATGGATAAAATTAAACTGGAGATAGACCGGGCAATGAATGAGGTAGATATGGATAAAATCAGGAAAGAAGTGGAGGAATCAATTGCCAGGGTTGACTTTGAAAAGATCAACCAGGAGATTGCTGAGGCTATGAAAGAAATTGATGCAGCTAAAATCCAAAAAGAGATAAAGGAATCGCTGGCAAAAGTAGATTGGGATAAAATGAAAGAGGAAATGGACAGGATGAAAAATGTTGATATGAAAAAAGTGGAACAAGAAATGGAAAAAGTGAGGGAGGAAATGAAAAACCTGAAACCTAAGGTGGAGAAAGAACTGGAAAAAGCAAGAATTGAAATTGAAAAAGCCAAAGCTGAAATAAAAGAGTATAAAGAATTTGTCAACAGCCTTGAGAATGATGGACTCATTAATAAAAAAGAAGGCTATACTCTAAAACATAAAGACAGGGAATTATTTATAAATGGTAACAAGGCTTCTGAACAGACCTACAACAAATACCGCAATTTCCTGGAAAAGCATAAAAAATTCAATATTGAAAAAGACAACGATGACTTTGATATAGACATGGACTAAGGAAAGTGTGTTTGCCAGGACCTCTTATGTCTGAAGAACTCCTTCGGAGAAAAACAAACGGTCCCCCGCCAACTGGCGGGGGACCGTTCTTTATGCCAACCAATAACTTTAATTATTTCACAACCGCAAAGGAGAATGGTGACGGCACAATATCAAAATTACTGCTCTCGATCATCTCAATATTCATCTGGAATGCTTCATCGGTTTTTATTACTACTTTTTCTTTGGTAACTTTTTTATACCCGGTCTTTTCAAAAATGAATTTATAAATACCGGGCTTCAGTTCATCAAAATTAAAATTGCCCTCTTCATCAGATACCACAACTTTCTCTTTTTTAGAGGAAAGAAAAGCAGTAATACTTACATCCTTTAAAGGTTTTTTTGTTTCGGAGTGAATGACGACTCCATTCAGTTCATCCTTTTTACCTGCCTGTCCGGCAGGCAGGCCATCACCGGGTCCGCCATTATGTGCTTTTGCACAGAAGAACCCGAAAAGGGACAACATCAGCAGTGTAATTTTTTGTTTCATGTGACCAGGTTTGTTGGTTATAAATTTCTTTCCCCGAGATTCAATGTCACAGACGAATTAAAATTAAAGATTTTTAAGGGGATTGGCCAAACCGCTCATAAATTCATCCCACACTGTTTTTACTATTACACTTGCCGGTAATATATTTTTCAGCAGGGAACTCACCTGCCCTATCTCCAGTTCCCCTTCGGCCAGGTTCCCCTCAAACATACCCTTTTTGGCCCTTGCCCTCCCCAGTAACGCAGCCAATTCCTCCTTAGTTGCCCCCCTCAGTTCAGCTTGCTGCACCTGCTGGAAAAATTCATTTTTCATCATACGGACCGGCGTCAGTTGTTTTAAGGTAAGCTGCGTATCTCCCTCAGCTGAATGTGTAACCAGGTTTTTGAAATTGATATGTGAAGATGCTTCTTCGCTTGCCACAAAACGGCTACCCATTTGCACTCCTTCAGCGCCTAAAACCATTGCTGCCAGCATTTGCCTTCCTGTCGCAATACCTCCCGCTGCTATCACCGGAATTTTCACTGCATCTACAACGGCAGGTATCAATACCATGGTTGTGGTCTCCTCTCTCCCATTATGTCCTCCTGCTTCAAAACCCTCTGCTACGACTGCGTCACATCCGACTTCCTCAGACTTTAATGCAAATTTGGAAGAACTCACCACATGCACTACCGTTATTCCCTTTTCCTTGAGAATACCGGTCCATGTTTTGGGATTGCCTGCTGATGTAAATACAATTTTTACTCCTTCTTCAATGATGATATCAATATGCTTGTCAATATCAGGATAAAGCAGGGGAACATTCACCCCAAAAGGTTTTGTTGTAGCCGCTTTACATTTTTGAATATGCTCTCTTAAAACATCCGGGTACATTGAACCGCTGCCAATGATACCCAAACCGCCTGCGTTGCTTACTGCACTCGCCAGCCGCCACCCACTGGCCCATATCATCCCGGCCTGGATGATGGGATACTCAATGCCAAATAGTTTTGTAACACGGTTGGAAAAATTAGTCATTAGTAATTAGTCGTTAGCCCGTAAAGATAACTAATGACTATAGACTATAGACTATAAACTAAAGACTAACGACTAAAAATCATCCTAAATCAATACTTGTATTATCCCCGATATTCAGCGACCGGGTTTCGCCGCGGAGATTGGTATCACTTCCGATGATGGAATCTTCCAGAACAATATCAAACATATTGGAAAAAGAACCAATAATGGAATTCTTTACAATTGAATATTCAATGATAGTACTCTCTCCTATGGCTACGTTGGGTCCGATAATGGAATTTTTTATATAACAGCCGGTTCCGATACTTACAGGAGGAAGAATAACGGTGTTCTCAAACTGATGATATTTTATTTCAGGAGCAAATTTTTTCAGCAATGTGGCATTTGATTCCAGCAAGGTTTCTTTTTTACCGCAATCAAACCAGTTTTCCACTTTGAATGATTTGAACTTAATACCTGCCTGTATCATACAATCCAGTGCATCGGTCAGGCTGTATTCGCCATGGCTGCGAAGCCCCTGTCTGATGTTATTTTCAATGCACTGAAACATTTGTTCGCTTTCCCTGATCTTGTATAATCCCACCAATGCCATGTTTGATTTGGGTATCTGGGGTTTTTCCACCACATGATTGATAAAACAATCGTCATCTATTTCAGCTACACCAAAATCTCTGGGGTCATCCACTTTTCTTACCCCGATCATTGAATACTTACTGTTCACCACCTCCTTTATATTGTATTCGCAAATGGTATCGCCCAACACCACAAACACTTCATCATTGTTTACAATATTTCTTGTAAGCCTGATGGCATGCCCAACACCCTGCCTGTCCACCTGCCTCACATAATGCGCTTTCAGTCCCGGGTATTTTGTTTTTACATGATCCTGTATTTTCTCACCGAGGTAGCCAATAATAAAAATGATCTCATTGATCCCGGCTTCCTGCAACTGGTCTATAATAATACTGATGACCGTCTTTCCGGCAAGTGGAATAAGCGCCTTGGGTTGGGTGTAACTATTGGGTCGCAGCTTCGTGCCTGCTCCCGCCACAGGTATGATTGCTTTCATGCAGTAGCAACAGTGGTTTGGTAACTAATCAAAAGCCAACGAAAGTAAGACTTTTGAATTAAACAAAAACTTCAGCTCTTTACCCCCGGTCAGTTTACACTCTCTTATTTTTGCCAAATGCAAAAAGATACTCTTGTTTTTGATCTCATTCGTAAAGAATTAGAACGTCAGCGCCAGGGCATTGAACTTATCGCATCAGAAAATTTTACTTCGCTGCAGGTGATGCAGGCGATGGGTACTGTGCCTACAAACAAATATGCCGAAGGATATCCCGGCAAAAGATATTATGGCGGTTGTGAGGTGGTAGATGAAATAGAAACCCTCGCTATAGAAAGATTGAAAAAGATCTTCAATTGCAGCTGGGCTAATGTGCAGCCACACAGCGGCGCATCAACCAATGCTGCAGTTTTTCTTGCAGTAATGAAACCGGGCGAAAAGTTTATGGGGCTTGACCTCAGTATGGGCGGACACCTGACACATGGCAGCCCTGCCAACTTCAGCGGCAAAACTTACCATGCCATTCATTATGGAGTAACCAAAGATGGTATTGTGGATTATGAGCAATTAGAAGCAAAAGCAAGAGCAGAAAAACCAAAGATGATCATCTGCGGTGCATCTGCATACAGTCGTGATTGGGATTATAAACGCATCCGTGCAGTGGCAGACGAGGTAGGGGCTGTCGTGTTTGCAGATATTGCTCACCCGGCAGGTTTGATCGCAACAGGATTATTGAATGACCCGTTTGAACATTGTCACATTGTTTCTTCCACCACACATAAAACATTGCGTGGACCAAGAGGCGGCATCATCATGCTCCGGCATGATTTTGAAAATCCATGGGGCATTAAAGACCCGAAAGGGAACCTCAGAATGATGAGTTCATTGCTTGACCTGGCTGTATTTCCCGGTTCGCAGGGCGGGCCGCTTGAACATGTGATAGCAGCCAAGGCAATTGCTTTTGGCGAAATTCTTACTGAAGATTTTAAAACCTATGGCAAACAAATCATCAGCAATGCACAGGCAATGGCCAAAACATTTGTAAATCGTGGATATAATTTAATTAGCGGAGGTACAGACAGTCATTTAATGTTGATTGATCTCAGAAATAAAAAACTAACGGGTAAAAAAGCACAGGAAACACTGGATAAAGCGCTTATAACCGTCAACAGGAATTCGGTTCCGTTTGATGATAAATCGCCGTTCATTACTTCAGGCATCCGTGTTGGGGTGCCTGCTGTTACAACGAGAGGAATGAAAGAAGAACATATGGAAACAGTGGTGGGAATGATTGATAAAGTACTGATGAATCCTGATGATCCCGATGTCATTAGCAGTGTAAGTGGACATGTAAAAGAATTCATGCAGCAGTTTCCCCTGTATCCTGAATTGGGATAAAAGATTTTTCCCGATATTTACTGTGTACTACGTAGCTCATATAACATTCAGCAATAGCGTAGTAGTAAAGAACAATTACCTGTTATGATCCAGCGTCGGCAAACTCTTTGGTTATTGCTTTCAACAGTTGCAGCTATTTTAAGTTTTTTGTTTCCATTTGTGGTAGGTGGCGAAGTGCAGGGCAAAACCTCCAGCCCTGTTACCTTGCGGGTGGATGCCGGCAGGGATTTTTTCCTGGTTATCCTAACCGGAGCTTCAATAATACTCTCTACTGTTATCATTTTTCTTTTTAAGAACCGCAAACAACAAATGCAGCTTTGCCTTATTGGACTTTTATTATCAGTATTGCTTATTGTCCTTTATATTTTACAAATGAACAAGCTGGTAAAGCCTACACTTGCTTTGTCCTGTATCCTTCCCTTTGCCATTGCAACAGGTTATTTTATGGCATTCAGAAATATCCGCAGAGATGAAAAACTGATAAAGACTTTGGATAAGCTGAGATAAATCCTGTTTTTTCATCTAATAATAAACCTGCTGACGGAATAAGTGTATCCCCTGATTGTTTCCATTTCATTCCTCTTTTGATTGCTTTTGCAATAAGGGATTTCTAAGTTTGAATGAATCCAATCCATCCTATCATGAAGAACCTGATGCTCTTCATAGCTGTGCAATGCTGCACCCTATGCTCATTTACGCAAATAAGCCCCAATTCACCCTTGACCTGGATGAAGGGCGATAATACCATTGACCAGTTTGGCAATTACGGTACTCAGGGCATTGCTGACTCTGCCAACAAACCGGGTGCAAGAAATTTTTCAACTACATGGCGGGATGATGCCGGTAATCTCTGGTTGTTTGGTGGTTCAGGATATGCTAACAGCAAAACCGGTTTTTTAAATGATCTGTGGAAATATGATCCTGCCGGCAATAAATGGAGTTGGATGAATGGCGACAGTGCGACTGGCAAATTCGGTATTTATGGTACTGAACGAACAGCAAGTTCAGCTAACAGGCCAGGTGCTGTTTTCTCAGGCGTTTCATGGAAAGATGCAAATAATACCCTGTGGTTATTTGGCGGATTTGGATTTGCCAACAGCAGCTTTGGTTTCTTAAATACTCTCTGGAAATATGATCCATCATCAAATGAATGGACATGGATAAAAGGAGACAGCACAATTGACCAGCCGGGGAATTATGGAACACAGGGAATAGAAAATGCCTCTAATAAACCGGGAGCAAGATATGGAAGCCAGACATGGACAGACAGAAATGGTAATCTCTGGCTTTATGGTGGTTATGGTTTTGATGAAACCTCCTCGGGTATATTGAATGATATCTGGAAATATGATCCTGTAACCAATAACTGGACATGGATAAAAGGAGACAGCCTTGTAGAGCAAACAGGTATTTATGGTGTTAAAGGAGTTGCAGGTGCAGCAAATAAACCCGGCGCAAGATATGTATGCACATCATGGAAGGATAATAATGACAACCTTTGGTTGTTTGGCGGCTATGGGTACGATGAAGCCAACAGCGGCAACCTGAATGATCTGTGGAAGTATGATCCTGTTACCAACCAATGGACATGGATCAATGGAGACAACATTGTAGACCAAAAAGGCTCATATGGTACCATTGATGTTCCGGATAATACCAATAAACCCGGATCGAGATATGTTAGCTCCTGCTGGATTGATAAAGGCGGTGCGTTTTGGTTGTTTGGTGGTTATGGATATGATGATGCCAACTCAGGATACCTGAATGATCTCTGGAAATATGATCCCGTCAGCAATATGTGGACATGGGTAAAGGGAGATAATATAATAGACCAGGTGGGAGTTTATGGAACACAAAGCATGCCCGATAGTTCCAACAAACTGGGAGGAAGAACAGGCAGCGTTTCCTGGACAGATGGCAATGGAAATCTATGGCTGTTTGGCGGTTATGGCTTTGATGGAAGCAGTTCCGGTGTACTGAATGATCTCTGGAAGATCAACAACAACCAGCCGCAGGTAGTGCTGCCACCCCATATACTGCGTTTCACTGCTGTACTGAATAATGAAATAGCTATGCTGCAATGGCAAACCGAAAGAGAAACCAATTTCAGTCATTTTAATATACAGCGCAGTTTTGATGGGATCAACTATACCACCATCGGATCTGTAAATGGCGCCGGTAACAGTTACAGGAATAATTATAACTGGAACGATGACAGTTTAAAAAACATTCAATGGCAAAAAGTATTTTATCGTCTGCAACTCATGAGCAAGGGTGGCGATTTTTCTTATAGCAAAACTGTGATGTTTGATAAAAGGCCAAAGGCAACAATACTTACCATATTTCCCAATCCTGTAGTAAGCTCCCTCAATCTTTCTTTTGTTCAGAATAAAGCCGGGAATGTGGTCATCAATGTAACCGATATAAGAGGAATAACAGTAATGAAACAAACAGAAACGGTGAATGCAGGAAGGGTCAGCCTTAGTATTGATCTGGGCACATTGCCTGCGGCAGCCTACCTTGTTTTTGTAACAAACGGAGAATTTATTGCACAACGGAAATTGATAAAGCAGTAGTAGTCGGGCTAACTTAATATTCTCTGTCACGTTGCTGCCACAAAAGTCTGTTTTTTATTTTCCCACAAAGACACTAAGAACACAAAGGCTGATATGCAGATAGAACTTTATTCTTAGTGAGCTTTGTGGGATATAGTTTTGAGACGACCTCATCTTTCTTTTTAGCAATGATATTTCCACCACATAGAAACATAGGTACATAGTTTCCACATAGGTATGCTATGTGTGAATTCCTATTGTGTTCTATGTGCCTATGTGGTTCAGTTTACTCATTTGTAAACAATTAAATTTCTATATACGGAAGGCAATTAGGATAATACAATCCGGGATTGTTGCAGACAAGTGGAAGATTCCCGAGCCTGTCCCGAACCTGGTCAGGGAACAAACCCCCAATGACATAAACACATAAGTAAAAAAAAGAGGGCCCCGAAAGGCCCTCCTGGTATTTTCAACACAATATCATTACTGCACCATAAAGGTCTTGCTCAGCAGTTTCACATCGTTATTGAACAGTTGTAATGAATACATCCCTGAACGCACTGCAGCGGGCAGCCTGAGTGTCTGGCTGATGGCCCCACCGCTATGTGTAAAGTTTTGGCTGAATACCTGTGCCCCTGCACTGTTATAGATCTTTACAGTATAGTTTCCTTTGGCAAGATCAGCGCCCTGGAAGGAAATATAACCGCTTGTGGCAGGATTGGGATATACAGAAATTTCTTTTACGTCTTTGTCAAGATTCACTTTTACAATAGTGCTTAATGCAAATTTGCCATCCAGATCAATGCTGCGGAGGCGGTAGAAGTTCACTCCTTGTACAGGATTGGCATCAAAGAAACCGTATTGTGTTTCAGCATCAGCGTTGCGGGCCGGCACTTCTCCTATAGCATTGAAGTTTCTGCCATCAGCAGAATGTTCTATAGCATAGCGGCTCAGGTTTTCTTCCTGGTAAGCAGTCCAGTCGATCTGCACACCGTTCATTTTTTCGTATGCCTTAATGTTGCTGAGCTTAACCGGTAATGGATTAAAGGCATCGCTGCTGCCCATAGTAAACGGGCTGAAAGAGGATACAGCAGCAAGGCTTCTTACACTGGTAGTAGTGGCTGTACCATCAGTGCCTTCATTGGCCCATGTGCTGCCTGTCCAGCGGGCTACTAATAATGATGATGGATTATCTACATACGGAGCGGAGTTACAAGAACCGCCAAAATTAAGTTTTACAAATGCTGAACCTGAAACCTCTGTTCTGCTAAGCTCCCAGTATTCACAGGCGCCAATATGGTCAATACCTGCGGCAAGTGAAGTTCCCCATGTTGTTTGGGGGTTTGCCTGTGTATAGCTGGCCGTAAAAGTAAGCGAACCACTAAGAGATGAAATGCCTAAAGGCCTGTACAAAGTGCCGTTACCCACCGGAAAATCAAAACTTGTACTACCGGTTCTTGCCATAGGTCCGCTTATATGTGAGGCTGCTGAACCACTTCCTGACAGGGAACCTGTGCTGCTAAGTGATAAAAGCCCCGACGGTGATGATGATGTATATACAATACCATCTGTAAGTGTTAAGGTACCGGTAACTGTTACATCTTTAGAAAGCGTAACCCCTGTAGGGCTGGTATTATTTATAGTTAATGAACTGAATGTAGTTGCATTTGAGCCTCCTACTGCCTGAGCAACGCTGCCATTAAAGGTTGTTGTTTGTGTTCCGGAAGTATAGGTTCCACTATTTGACCAGTCACCGGAAATTGTTTGGTTAAATGTGCCGACATTTAAAGTTCCTGCTGTAATTGTAACACTTCCACTGAATGTTGGTGAATTTGTTACATAAAATGTGGTTCGGTTTGTTCCGGAAGGATTATTGATTATTAAACTTCCAATTGAAACTCCTGCATTTACATCAAAACCATCTGCTGAGCCCGAAGTTGTTGAAGAACCATCTCCAAGCTTGATAGAACTTCCTGTAAAATTTTTTGTACCTGCACCTGAAACGATTTGAACTGCATTTCCAGTTCCAGATGTAGCATGAGGGTCAGTAATTGTTACTGTACCTGAACTAAAAGTAACATTTGAGGCCCCTGTCGCTTCAAAAATATTTGTGGAATTACNNAAACGCATCATTCCCATCTCCAAAATTCATAGTGCCTGATAAGAGTTGGAAATCTCCGCCGCTCACAGTAACACCATTGTTTCCACCATTATCAAATACAGCGCTTGCATTATTAAAAATGAGTCCTGCTCCCGTCGGAACTGTCAGCGTACCTGTTGCAGTTAAAGTATTTGCACTGGAAAATTTGAAATTACCATCTGTTAAAGTAAGATCGGTGCTTGTAAAGTTGGAAGACGTTATCTCAACTGTGTTACTACCTGCAGCACCAGAATTGTTAACTGTAATAACATTAAAATCAGTAGTTCCTCCGGTGCCGCTTACGGTTTGATTGGCTGTGCCATTAAATGTAACATTAATATCACTGCCTCCGTTATTTGTATCAAAAGTTCCGTTATTTGTCAGATTTCCTCCTATAAGAAGAACTCCATCATTACCTGCTATAATAGTAGACCCGAGGCTAACTGCGATATTACCAGAAACAGTAAGATCATCCCCTCCTCCATTACCTATTGTTAGAGTTCCATTACTAACGTTGAGATTTGCACATGCTGCATCAGTAGTAATCGTAACAGTAAACCCGCCCTCAATATATACATTATCACCCGCCACAGGTGCTGATGCACCAGATGCCCCTCCAGAAGTAGCAGACCATGTAGCACTTGAACTCCAGTTGCCGGTAGCAACAGAATAACGGTCAGCTGCATTCACTGTAGCTGCTACAAACAGCAGCAGGAATAAAATTGGTAAAATCTTTTTCATGCTTTTAGGCTTTTAAAAGTTTTTAAAGAGTAAAAAATTATCCGCCCTTCACAGATGAATGGATGGTTGGTAGCTGGTCTTTAGCGGGATCTGGAAGAATAATGATTTACTTAAGCTGCTGTAGAATCAATACCAATTGTGTTAAAGCCGTTCAGGTTTTTTACAAAGAAAAACTCTGGTATTACGCAGGATTGGAGTTGGAACAGAAAAAACCAAGGGTAAAGGTATAGTCCTTGCCCTGCTTTTACAAGTTTTTGGATAGTATTTTCCGAAAAAAAAGACTGTATTTCTACGATAGCCCTTATCAGCATTTTATTAACCGCTAAAAAAACCGTGCAGTATGGCCCTGCTTATTCTTCTTCAGGTCAGCCGGTTTGCCGGCAAATACTGTCCGGCCACCCTCATCACCGGCTTCCGGGCCAAGATCAATTACCCAATCTGCCGAACGGATAACATCCATGTTGTGCTCGATCACAATAATGGAATGTCCCTGCTCTATCAGCGCATTAAAAGAAGCAAGCAGCTTGCTGATGTCGTGAAAATGCAGACCCGTGGTGGGCTCATCAAAGATGAAGAGCATACGATTGCCGGTTGGGCTTGATAAGTATTTTCCCTTACCAAGAAAAGAAGCCAGCTTCACCCTCTGCGCTTCGCCGCCGGATAAAGTATCGGATGACTGTCCCAGTTTGATATAACCCAATCCCACATCGCTCAGGGGTTGTATAGCCCTTGCAATATTGACCTCCTCCCGGCCCCCTCCGAAGGAGGAGGAAAAGAAATTGATGGCTTCGTCCACACTCATCCCGAGTACATCAAAAATATTTTTGTCATTGTACTTTACTTCCAGTACTTCTTCCTTGAATCTTTTTCCTCCGCATGATTCACAAACGAGGTGCACATCGGCAAGAAACTGCATCTCCACCACCTGCTCGCCTTCACCTTTGCAGGTATCACAACGGCCGCCATCTACATTAAAAGAAAAATGTTTGGGTTGAAAGCCCCGCATCTTACTCAACGGTTGTTTTGCAAATAAATCCCTGATCTCGTCATAAGCTTTGATGTAAGTAACAGGATTACTCCTCGATGATTTACCAATCGGGTTCTGGTCCACCAGCTCGATCTGTGCTATACCCTCCACATCACCGGTGATCTGTTTATGGAAACCGACTTTTTCTCCATACTCCCCTTTTATTTTTTGCAAAGCGGGATACAGAATTTGTTTTACCAGTGTTGTCTTGCCGCTTCCGCTTACACCGCTTACCACGCAGAGTACATTCAGCGGAAACTCTACCGTAATATTTTTAAGATTGTTCTGTCTTGCTCCTTCCACTATTATTGAACGGTTCCATTTTCTTACCTGCTTTGGCGGCTCGATCACCAATTCATGACTGAGGTATTTACCTGTAAGGCTGACAGGATTGGAAACGATATCTTCATAATCACCTTCCGCCACCACTTCGCCGCCAAGATGCGAAGCCATGGGGCCCATGTCAATGATATGATCGGCTTCCCGCATCGTCATCTCATCATGCTCCACCACTACAACCGTATTACCAAGGTCTCGTAATTCCTTCAGCACTTTTATAAGGTTGGCCGTATCTCTTGAATGAAGCCCGATGGAAGGTTCATCAAGTATATATAATGAGTTGGTGAGATTGCTGCCAAGGCTCCGGGTGAGTTGTATGCGCTGGCTTTCGCCTCCGCTTAATGAATTGGCCAGGCGGCTTAAGGTCAGATAACCAAGCCCTACTTTTATTAATGTATCGAGTCTGTTGTGTAATTCTATCAGTATTCTTTTACCAACCTGTTTATCATGTGCACTTAGTTTTCCATCGAGTTTATCAAACCATACTTTAAGGTCTTTTACCGGCATGGCGCTTAGTTCACCGATATTTCTTCCATCCACTTTTACATACAGCGCTTCTTTCCTTAAGCGGTATCCGTTGCAATCGGGGCAATCTGTCCGGCCACGATAGCGGCTTAATAAAACTCTGTACTGCACTTTATACAACTGCGATTCAACATCTTTAAAGAAATCATTGATGCCAATGCCATCCACTCCTTCCCAAAGTTGTTTATATTGTTTATCTGTGAGATCAGCTATCGGTTTATGAATTGGAAAGCTGACAGCTTTGGATCGTTTGATAAAATTTTGCCGCCACCAGTCAAGTTTTTCTCCTTTCCATGGAGCCACAGCGCCTTCGTACACACTCAGTCTTCTGTCAGGAATCACCAAATCAGGATCAATACCCAATACCTGGCTGAATCCTTCGCAGGTGGGGCAGGCACCAAAGGGATTATTGAATGAAAATAAATTGGGCTGCGGTTCTTCAAACTGCATTCCGTCCATTTCAAAGCGGTTGTTGAAGTGATGAAGAGAGTCTTTAGTCGTTAGTCGGGAGTCATTAGTCTGTACCTCAATATAAACATCTCCTTCTCCTTCATAGAAAGCAGTGCTTATGGAATCAGATATTCTGTGTTTATCATCTTCATTGAAATCCTTTACAACAATCCTATCAACAAGGATATGAGTGATTTTTTTTGATTTTAGTTCCTTATCGCTTATTTCAAGTAATTCCTCAATCCTGTGAACATTTCCCCCCTCCTGACTCCCGACTCCTGACTCATGACTATAGACTCGGGAAAAACCCTTCTGCACCAGAATATTCAGTTCCTCTTTTGTGTCTCTGTTTCTATGCTGTTTGAACCTGGCAAGAATAAAAACCTTGTCTCCTTCTTTTAATTCAGTTATTGCATCCAGTACATCATTCACATCATCCTTTTTCACTTCCCTTCCCGAAACAGGTGAAATCGTTTTGCCGATCCTTGCAAAGAGCAACCGCAGGTAATCATAAATTTCCGTCATGCTGCCAACCGTGCTGCGTGGAGTTCTTGTAATTACTTTTTGTTCGATGGCAATAGCCGGACAAAGACCTTTGATGTAATCCACATCCGGTTTATTCATACGGTTCAGAAACTGGCGGGCATAGGCGCTGAGGCTTTCGGCATAGCGCCGCTGGCCTTCGGCATACAATGTGTCAATAGTAAGTGACGACTTGCCCGAACCCGATACACCTGTAACAACAACCAGTTTATTCCTGGGTATTTCTACAGTTATATTCTTCAGGTTATGAACCCTTGCACCTTTTATAAGGATGTTTTCTGCGGAAATTACGGTCTTTGTTTCGGCGGACTTTTTCCCTTTTATTATCTTTTCCATTTCTGTCACAGCAAATGTAAAGCCTTAACTGGCTTAAGTTTGAGTGAAACTCTTAACATTTCATTGGCTATCATACCGGCAAATTGCTTTCACAAATCTTTGGCAATTTCATGAAAAAGTCTATTTTTAGTTTTCAATATCCAAAAAATATGAATAACCCAAAACTCACCCCGCCTATCGCATATACTTCTACTTTTTTTTAACCGATTACTGATCCAAGTCAACCAATATCCAATTGAACCTGCTGAAACAATAGTGGAAGCAGCTAAACCTTAACTGTGGAGTATATGAAAGCTTTATTGAAAAAAACCGACCATGAACTCATCCATCTGTTCCAGGATGGAAATCTTGACGCCCTTGAAACCCTGGTACTGAGGCATAAGGACAAGCTTTACACGTCAATCCTGTTCTTAGTAAAGGACAAATACCTGGCAGAAGATATCTTCCAGGATGTATTCATACGCATTATTGATACCATGCGTGGCGGCCGCTACACCGAGGAAGGAAAATTTCTTCCCTGGGCTATGCGTATTGCACACAACTTATGCGTGGATCATTTCCGCAAAGTGAAACGTACCCCCACCATCCGCAATGGTGAGGACAAGGATATTTTTGAAGTGCTGAACTTTTCAGAAGACAGCGCTGAAGTAGTGATGATGCGCCGGCAAAGCCATGACCGGGTAAGGGATATGCTTCAGAGCCTGCCTGAAGATCAGCGGGAAGTAATTATATTGCGTCATTATGCCGACATGAGTTTTAAGGAAATTGCAGCAGCCACCAATTGCAGTATTAACACTGCGTTGGGCCGTATGCGCTACGGTTTGATTAATTTGCGCAAGCTGATGACACAAAAACAAATTGCTCTTTAACCTCACCCCCAACCCTCTCCATAAATGGAGAGGGAGGAACCGCCTCACAAATGTGGTGGCACAGTGACCGCCTCACAAATGAGGCGATATAAAAGTTCTTGTCATTCTGTATCTCCTACCGGAGAAAAGGAATTCTGATGAAAAGGAATCTCTCTTTTGCTTGCCAAGAAGGAAGGTTGGTACAGAATGACACCTAATTAAAGAACTAAGATTTTTTAGATGAAAAGGATTGTTGGGAGACAATTCAAGTCTTTTAAAAACTCTTAGTTTTTTTATGCCTGCATGCAATCGAAAAATCCCGCAGGTTTCTTCAAAATCCTTATAATCCGGCAAATCTTAGTTCTATTTTTTCTTAAATGCCTCTAACCCGCATTCCAGCCACTTAATAAACTCATCTGCATCGGGAGTGTAATATTTTGTTTTGGTCAATGCTTTCTGCTCAGGGCTTAGAATGGCATATTGCGGTTGCGAAGTGGCTCCAAAATTTTCAATCTGAAAAGTGGCCCATTTATCTCCCACAGTTACTATCGATTTATCGGTACCGTTGGAAAGTTTTTCTACTGTTTGTTCTGCCACGGGAAGTTTCTTTCGTTCATCCACATAAAGAGAAACAACGATAAACTCATTCCGGAAAAGGCTATCCACTGTTTTGTCGGACCACACTTTATCTTCCATCCGGCGGCAATTGACGCAGGCCCATCCGGTAAAATCAATTAAAACGGGTTTATCCTGTTCTTTTGCCAATTGCAGGGCTTTGGGGTAATCGTTATGTATCGGTTCAAATATTTTTGACTTGCTTTTGTCAATTTTATACAGGCTGTATGTTCTGGGAGGGGGAAAGCCGCTGATGAGTTTCAGATCCGAACCATTCTTAAACATACCGGGTATCAGATAAATTGTTATCGCTGCAAAGAGTAATATGAATGCGATCCTGGTGAATTTAAATTTCCTAACCGGGCTGCTGTGTTTCACTTTTAAAATTCCAATAAGGTATAGAACAGTAAGTAAACTGAATAGTACCCAAAGGCCAATAAATATCTCTCTCTTCAGCAGTCCCCATTGTTTTACCAGGTCGGCATTGGAAAGAAACTTTACTGCCAGCGCCAGTTCCAGAAAACCAAGCACCACTTTCACATCTGTCATCCATCCCCCGGATTTGGGAAGCGAATGAAGCCAATGAGGAAACATGGCAAAAAGCGCAAAGGGTAATCCGAGTGCCAGGCCGAAACCTGCTGCGCCTACCGTAAGCGGCATAGCGCCCTGGTCTGCCACACCAACCAATAATGTTCCAAGAATAGGACCGGTGCATGAAAAAGAAACTATTGCAAGGGTAGCCGACATAAAAAATATTCCGCCAATATTTCCAAGTCCCGATTTGGAATTCATCCTGTTTGCCAATCCGGATGGTAATCCAATCTCAAACATTCCGAAAAAGGACAAGGCGAAAAAAACAAAAACAGCAAAGAAGAAAATGTTCAACCATACATTAGTGGAAATATTATTAAATATTTCCGGGCTGATAGCCTTGCCGGCAATGTGAAAAGGCAAAGTAATGATCACATATATCAGGAAAATAAACAGCCCGTACAGGATTGCATTTGTTATTCCTTGTTTTCTGTTAGTTGATTTCTTGGTAAAGAAAGTCACGGTAACAGGTATCATAGGAAATACACAGGGAGTAAGCAAAGCGATCAGGCCACCAAGAAGGCCTAACAGGAATATTGTAAAAAGACTTTTGTTTTTTGTTCCCTCATCACCACAATTATTTACCGGGTTATTAATATCAATTGAAGAAATTTTTAACCCTGCCGCTTCAATTCCTCCTTCCAGCGTCACAACAAATGGATAAACCGTTGCCGGAAAATATCCATCATTCCTTCCGTATGTGTATAACAAAGAGCCCTGGAGTTTAGCCGGAACGGTTCCTTTAATAGTAATGATTGCCTTCCACTGCACCTGCGATTCAAAGACCTTCACTTTGATATTTTCAAAGATGGGGCTGCTGATTTCCTTTGTATCAGCTCCTGGTATAAAATCACCATTTTGAACAATGGCTGAGTCGGGAAACCTTAGTTCAGTTGTATTTACCTCCAATAAGGTTTGATTGGGTGCATATACCTGCCAATCACCAGTTATGGTTCCTGAAAATGATAATTCGTATTTGCCTTCACTTATTTTTTTACTCTCAATATCCCATTTATGAACAGCACCCAGGCTATCCTGAGAGCTGGCAATTTTTCCAAGCAGAAGGCTGAGGAAAAAAATTACAGTTGGTTTATTAAAATTCATTTCCGTTTTCAAAAAAACAAACGAGTTCTTTTCAGGAACCCGTTTATGTAAATAATTTATTTCACCTGTTTACTTAATTGCAATGCTGAAGTTCACCGTTTTGGGGGGCAGGCATTTTTTATCATCACAGGTCTGGTATTCCACGCTGCCGGTGAAATTGGTTCTGGCATTGGATTTCAATTTTACCTTTTGCACAAAGTCAACAGTTATGGAATATTGATTGGCTGAAACGCCCAGTTCCTTGTCATTCATCACTTCCATTTTACCCACTTCTTTTATTTTCCCTTCCGGGTTAAAAAGCGGGTTGGCATTTATGGTAAATGTTGTTGGAATAGCTATGGCATCATTTGGCTGTTTCTGAGAATACAGATGCCAGCCGGTTTGAATGGTGGCGGTCATATGAATTTCATACATCTTATCCCCGGTTTTTTTGGAGCTGAAACTCCATGTCACCGGGTTCAGTTGCGCCATACCACTTAGCGAAATGAGGGAAATAGTTACCAGCAGCCATATTTTTTTCATATTCGTTCCTGATTTCAGTTCAAAATTCATCTTTTATGCTTTATGCCCCTGTTAAAGTTTTTCTGCCACAAATTTAGGAGCCTGCTTCTGAAACATATGTAATGTAAGTGACAAATGCAGAAAACCCGGAGACAAGATGTAATAATCAGTAAACCAGTTGCCCGGCCATCAGTAATGTTTTTATTATTTCCCTGCCATCCGTGTTGCCCAAAGTCACTGAACAGGCTCTTTCAGGATGCGGCATCATTCCAAACACATTCCTGTTTTCATTGCATATACCGGCAATATTCCGGATAGCTCCATTGGGGTTTGCTTCTTCTGTTATGTTTCCACTCTCATCGCAGTAATAAAAAATAACCTGATCATTTTCCTGCAATTCATCCAATGTTTTTTCTTCGGCATAATACCTTCCTTCGCCATGTGCCACGGGTATTTTGTACACTTTGCCGGATTCATTTGTGATAAAAACATTTTTGCAAACAAATTGCTGGTGCCCGTTGCGAAGCAAAGCCCCGGGTAACAGATGCGACTCACACAGTATCTGAAAACCGTTGCAAACACCCAATACCTTGCCCCCGGCATTGGCAAACTCAATTACACTTTGCATCATCGGGCTGAAACGGGCAATAGCGCCGCAACGCAGATAATCACCATAGGAAAAGCCACCGGGAAGAATAATACAATCCTCTGTACTGAATTTACCCAGATCCCTGTCTTTATGCCAAAGCATTGTTACATCCTGCTCAAGGTCATACTTCAATGCATCATACATATCCCTGTCGCAATTAGAACCGGGAAAAACTACAACGCCGAATTTCATAATGTAAATTTCTGGTAAGAAACCTCAAAGGTAAGAAAAGCTGTGAGCTATGAGTTTCGGGTTTTGAGACGTAAAGATCGAATATCACGCCAAAGCTCGCAGCTCATAGCTTTTGGCCCGGACCTTTTGTTACCAACCGGGGCCATAATACTGGTAAGCCAGCACATACACAACGGTAAGCCAGAAAACAGCAACAGGAAAAATTCTGAAAGACGAATACAGGTATGTGCACGCATGGAAAGCGGCAAAAGGTATTATTGTAAAAATCCAGCCCTCAAAACTGCTTCCGTTATTAATAAATGAAACTAAAAAGGCGCCGATCAGAAACAGGACTAAGATGCTCCAACCCTTGCGAACCTGGATAAGCATACGGCGGAGGCTATCATTAACCAGGTATCCCCCGGTAAGAAAAGGAAGAATAATTAAAAAGGCGCTGCCTGCAAGCCAAACCGATTGACTTATTGCAGGAGCGCCAACTGAAATATGCGGTAAGATATTTTCCCAACTCCATTTGTCAGTAACAAATAGAAAAACTGCATAGAAATAAAAAGGGGTAATAAGGCCCAGGAGGCAAAGCATCCATTCCTTCAAACTGAATGGCCGGATGATCGCTAAAGCGAATAATATCCAGATTATAAATGATGCGGCGGGAAAAAAAAGAAAGGATATAATGCCGAGGCCCAGCCCGATATTGAAAATAGATCCTTTGGCATTGGGTTGATTGTAAGTTTTGAAAAGAACCGATAAAACATATATCAGGATTGTATTGGCAATCAAAGGGGCTGAAAAATAATTCCATTCGGGATAAAGGGAACTAATCAGCATATAAGCTATCCCGGGAAGATGACCCTGTTGATTTAACATCCGTTGTTCGTTAATGAACCGGTTAAGCATAATTGCCTGAAGAAACAATAATGTAAATGCAAGAACCGGGTAAAGGAATGGATTTTTATAAGCCGATGGATTGATAAGATCGGTAATGGCTTTGTATAAAGCGCTGTCATTGTCTCCGTAAATTGCTGCATGCGGATAAAGAAATGCCGGGAGTTTGATAAGAATACCAAAAATCAGCAGCAAAAAAATATTTGCAGGGGTTTTCTGTTTAAAAATGCCGATCACGGATAATGGACAGTATTATAGATTAATTATACTCAATTTTGGCAAAACAAATATAATTACGATACTGGCAGGGAACGATCATTTGCCTTGCACTCACCTGCTTCCCGTATTTTGGCATAAAATCATACCCCTTATCAAGGTTTTTGAGTGTCGGGTTGCGGGTAAGCTTTCCATCAGGCGCAATGCTGAAATCAGTGAGCAGGTTGTTTCTTCTCTCCTGCATATTAAACAGAAAGTGCAATTGACCTCCTGAATTCAACATCTGGTAAGAAAGCAGGTCATCGGATTCATCATCGTATTGGCTTTTCCCCATTACATTATTCCATTCCTGCCGACCCTTATCGTCAAAAGAAAGAACAGAAATATTATCTGCATGGTATCGTACTGCCTGGTTACTTGACCGGCCACTGCGCCACCAATAATTGTTATAGTAGGGTGAATAATAATAATCATATGAATTCATATAGGAAGACCCATACAGGTAGTCCCACCGGTTCCAGTTATTGAACCTTGAGGTTGTATAATAACATTCACTCCCGATAACAAACCCGCCATCCCGGCGGATAATGATGTTCCGGATAAAATGGTCATTAAAAGCTGTTTTAACCCCGGCATCTCCCCTGGCTTCTCTGCGCAGTTCTTCAGAAAAAGCACTTGTTACTTCCAGAACAGGGGTGAAAGTGGCTTTATCCCACACATAAAAATAATAGCCTTCGATATTGCCACGCCTCTCTTTCACATAGAAAGAAGTGAGCAAAAATCTTCTTTTGCTATTGTCGGGTTTTATGTGAATCTCATCCAGCCAGTTTTTTTCAATATTGAGTGTTTGTGAATGCAGCGAATCGGCCACAGCGCTTTTTATCAGCAATGATGCATTGCTGATGTTATCATTGCTGTTACGGTAGAATTTGGAAAAAGCCATATCGCCCTCATTATCGAGTACAAAATCACTCAGGTATTCATTTCTGTCTTCCATTTTAATGGATAGCCTGCTTTTTTTCAGCGATTCCAGTTTATCATTCAGCAAAAGGGTGGTAAGAAAATATAATTGCCTGTTACGGCTGTTTATTTTAAACAGCATGATCTTGCCCTTGTCCTCACTGGTAATTACAGTATAGATCCTGTTATTTGCCGCAAACCCGATATGGGTGGTGTCAAGTTCAACCACCTCTCCTGTTTTCTTTCCCATTCCATCAATCCTTGCAGCAGCACAATACACTACATTTTTTTTCTGGTATTGATAGATGGCATAACAAAAATCACTGTAAGGAAAAAAATCAATATTTATCATTCTTTCGTTGGAGGGAAGAAAGTCCAATTCGGCTGAAGCAGTTTCTTTCATCTCATTATCAAGAACAGAGATAATATGTTTGTTTACCCGGGTATTTTTATAAATAAGAAAATTACCGCTGATCTTTCCTGCAATTTCGAAATTCATTCGCCGGGTATCGTCTTTATCAGGTTCAGAATAAACAATTTTCTGATTAAAAGCCCCAAGGCCTGAAAACAGGATCGTAAAAATCAATAGCCCTCTTCTGCAAAACATAATAATTTGATTTTTTGATTATTAAAGTTACAAATTGGCTGCTAAAAACTTCTTTAATTTTATCTGCTGATGCGATAACAGGATCTATTACACCCATCCTGAAAATGAAATCTCCGGTTTGCTTTCAAAAGCTGCTTCTGCCCGTCTTTTTATGGATGAACGGCAAATATGATTCCATTTATTGCCATAATTAAATTTTGCCTATACCTTTGCCGATAGTCTTTTGCATAGATCAACAATCTGTACCCGCCAATGCCAACCTGCCAGCGCAGGCAGGGCCTCGGCGGGAAAGCCAGGAGATAAACCTCAACATCCCAGAAAGTGAAAGTACCGACCAACAAAGTCACAGCAGCAGGATTAATTATTGCGTTAGGAATTATTTACGGAGATATCGGCACTTCACCACTCTACGTTTTTAATGCCATTATTGGTGACAGGGTAGTAAGCCAGGATTTGATCATAGGCAGTCTGTCATGCATTTTATGGACTCTTACATTACAAACTACGTTAAAGTATGTTTTAATGGTTTTGAAGGCCGATAACAGGGGCGAGGGAGGCACATTTGCATTATATGCCCTTGTCAGACGCCGGAAAAAATGGCTTGTACTTCCTGCAATGATTGGTGGCGCATCTTTATTGGCTGATGGTATCATTACTCCACCTATTTCTATTACTTCTGCAGTAGAAGGGCTACAGGAATTACCATCTCTGAGAGGAATGACAACAGATACAATCGTCATTATTGTTCTTTCTATTTTAGCTGTATTTTTTTTCCTTCAGCAATTTGGTACTGCATCAATAGGCAAGATGTTTGGCCCAATCATGTTCATTTGGTTTACAATGCTGGCGTTACTGGGTGCCACTCATTTAATGGATGATCTTTCCATTTTCAAAGCTTTGAGTCCGCACTATGCGATACAATTTCTAAAAGATTATCCGGGTGGTTTTTGGTTGTTGGGAGCTGTATTTCTTTGTACAACCGGCGCTGAAGCTTTATACAGCGATCTTGGACATTGCGGAAGAGGAAACATTCGTATTTCATGGATTTATGTAAAAACCTGCCTCCTGATTAATTATTTTGGCCAGGGAGCATCCTTATTAGCCCATCATACAGGCCTGCAAATAACCCCTGAAGTAAAAAGCACAATGGGAATAAATGCTTTTTATGACCTAATGCCTCATTGGTTCATTATAGCCGGTGTAATTATCGCCACTTCAGCAGCTATTATCGCCAGCCAGGCCATGATCTCAGGCGCTTTTACCTTAATCAGTGAGGCTATGCGATTAAACCTTTGGCCCAAGGTAAGAATTCGATACCCCTCAGAAGAAAAAGGGCAATTGTTTATCCCGGCAATCAGTTCCTTAATGTTTGTCGGATGTGTGGGTGTAGTATTATTTTTTAAAAAATCTTCCAACATGGAAGCTGCATATGGCCTTGCCATTATAGTAACTATGTTTATGACCACAATCCTATTTGCTAATTTCCTGGTATTACAGCGGGTAAAAAAGATGTGGATATACATTTTCCTTATTCTTTATTTAACTGTTGAGTCCGCATTCCTGATAGCCCTACTAAAAAAGTTTGAACACGGTGGTTACATCACTTTAATGATCGGGTTGTTAATGTTTCTTGTCATGTATATCTGGTACAGGGCCAGAAGAATTAAAAATCGTTATGTAGAATTTGTCCGCCTTGAACATTACGTTCCTAAAATTCAGGAGCTTAGTAATGATAAATCTGTTGCTAAATATGCTACCCACCTGGTTTATCTCACCAGCGCCAATAATCCAAAAGAAATTGAACATAAGATCATTTATTCCATTTTAAATAAAAAACCGAAACGGGCGGATATCTACTGGTTTGTTCATGTTGACACACTGGATGACCCTTATACCTGCGAATACAAGGTGGAGCATGTAATACCCAATGATATTATCAGGGTGGATTTTCGTTTAGGATTCAGAATGGAGCCCAGGATCAACCTCATGTTCAGAAAAGTGGTGGAAGACCTGGTAGCTGACAAAGAAGTTAATATTATGAGCCGTTATGAAAGTCTTGCCAGCAGCAATACAGTGGGTGATTTTCAATTTATGGTTATGGAAAAGTACCTGAGCCAGGACAATGAGTTGCCATTCTTTGAAAGAATAGTGATGAAGTTCCATTTCTGGCTCAAAGAGCATAGCCTGTCGGAAGAAAAAGGCTTTGGTCTCGATGCTGCGAATGTTACCATTGAAAAATTCCCACTGATCGTGGCGCCGGTCACCAATCTGAAGCTGAAAAGAGTGGAGAATTAATCCTTTTTGATTTCTTTCCAAACAAAACTATCTTGAAGGCAAAACCAATTGATTGCCTTCTTTCATCTGGTATATTGTTGCCGGCATTGTTGCACTTTCTATTCTTGCATACTTACTGCAGGAAAAACTCATCTTCAAACCTGAAAAGCTAAAGCAGGATTTCCGTTTTAAATACGATGTACCTTTCGAAGAATATTTTTTTGATGTGGCCCCGGGTGTCCGTATAAATGGTTTGCATTTTTTCCGGGAAAAACCGAAAGGGTTGATTCTTTATTTCCATGGCAATACAAGAAGTATTAAAGGCTGGGCCAGATATGCCAAAGACTTTTACCGCTATGACTATGATGTAGTGCTGGTAGATTACCGGGGGTTTGGCAAAAGTACCGGCAAACGAAGCGAAAGGGAAATGCTCAGTGATATGCAACATGTATATGAGCAGCTCAAACAAAAATATTCTGAAGATCACCTGATAGTTTACGGACGCAGCATGGGCAGCGGTTTTGCAACCAAACTGGCTTGCGATAACAGCCCCCGCTATCTTATCCTTGATGCTCCTTATTTCAGTTTTTTAAAAGTCATAGAAAGGTTTCTTCCCATTCTGCCTGTCCGGATTGTATTACGGTTCCATCTTCGCACTGATAAGTGGCTGCCAAATGTAAAATGTCATACGTATATTATACATGGCACCAAAGACTGGCTCATACCTATACGCCATAGTGTGGCGCTGCAAAAAATCAATCCGGGTAAAATTACCCTGATCCGCATTCATGGCGGCGGTCACAACAACCTCCCTTCCTTTGATGAATACCACAATTTCATCCGAGATATCCTGAAATACTAAATCATTCCGCCAGACTGTTAATGATTTTCTAATTGATAACGTAGTGAATTAACATGGACTATGATTTGAACGTCATTAGTATAAATGGAGGTGCTTATGAAAACAAAATTTTACACTTTATCCTTTCTTTCAATACTTGTTATTCTGGCTTCCTGCAAAACAGCCAGCAAACTTTACCAGAAAGGTGATTATGATGAAGCCGTGGAATTAGCAGCCAAAAAGCTGCAAAAAGATCCCCATGATCCCAAACTGATTGATATTATACAAACTTCCTATCGCCTTGCGGTTGACGATCATCAAAGCCGGATCCGAAATAATTCTGAAAGCAATAATGAGTTGAAATGGGAATGGATGTATAACGAATACTCCAGCCTCCAGAAAATGTATGATGCTATACGCAAAGTGCCTTCCGTTTACAACATTGTTCACCCGGTTGATTATTCATCCTACCTGAACACTTATGCAGATAAAGCCGGTGATGTGAGGTTTGACAGAGGAATTGCGTTTATGCAGCATTATGACAAGCAGAGCTACCGTAATGCCTACCGGGAATTCCAGGTGGCCGAAAGATTAAAACCGGGCAACAGGGATATCATTCAAAAAATGAATGAAGCATTTTCTTATGCTGTCACAAATGTGGTGATCCTGCCGATGGAGCAACAATATGGTTACAGATACAGTAACTATAACAATTACCCGAGTCTTGATGAACAATTATTGCGAAACCTTAAGTTTCATTCCGGTAATGAATTTGTAAAGTTCTATTCTGAATGGGAAGCGAGGGTCAATAATACCCGTGCTGATCAATTAGTAGATATGCGGCTCGCTACTTTAAACATCGGCCGCTATTTTGATAACAGAACTACAAGAGAGGTATCGAAAGAAGTAGTGGTAAAAGAAATTGTTTACCGTCCTGATTCTGTGGTAAAGGTATATGGCAAAGTGTATGCAACCATTACTACAACCAGAAGAACAATGCGTTCCGATGCCATGTTGCAGGTAAATGTAAGAGATGGAAACAGGAGATGGTTATGGAATGATAATATTTATGCCAACCATAACTGGGAAACAGAATTTGCCAGTTTCACCGGCGACGAAAGAGCCTTAAGTGAAAGCGACAAACAATTAATTAACCGCAGACAGGAGCAGGCACCCCGTGAAGAAGAAATTATCCGCTGCCTGATGGATGAAATAAACAATAATGCATTGTACCGCATCAAAAACTATTTCAACCGGTATTAGCCTGCCAGCCGGCAGGTAGGGTTGGAATCTACCCGACAGAAAAGCACATGATAGTCATGTGCTTTTTATTTTCATCTTTGCAGTGCATGAAAAAGAAAAAAATACTGAAGTGGCTCCGCATCATTCTCACTATTTATATACTTGGGGGAGTAGCGCTTTATTTTTTACAGGATTATATTTTGTTTCATCCCGTTACCCTGAAACGGGATCACAATTACAGCTTTCCGGAGCCGCACAATGAAATCAGCATACCTATAAATGGAGAAGACACTTTAAACATCGTTGATTTCAAAGTAACGGATACCATAACACGGGGAGTAGTGCTTTATTTTCATGGCAACAAACGGAATATTTCCTGGTATTCCAAATATATACCTTATTTCACCCGGCATGGTTACCAGGTACTCATGATAGACTACCCCGGCTTCGGAAAAAGTACCGGCAAACTGACTGAGAAAAAATTATATGACTGGGCGCAGCAGGTGTATCGAATTGCTATCAGGCGTTTTGCTGCCGACAGTATCATCATTTATGGCAAAAGCATGGGAACAGGGATAGCAGCACAGCTTGCTTCCATCAGAAGCTGCAAAAGATTGATACTTGAAACTCCTTATTATGACTTTCCAAGTGTTATTAAACAATACCTCCCAATTTATCCGATACGATGGATGCTGCATTACAGCCTGCCTACGCATGAATATCTGAAAAACGTATCTGCACCCATCGCCATCTTCCAGGGAACAAAAGACAGGCTGGTGACCTATAAAAATGCATTAAGGTTAAAGCCATTACTAAAACAGGGAGACGAATTTATTACAATAAAGGGCGGAGGACATAATAACCTTTATCAATTCAAAGAAGTAACAGATAAACTGGATTCGTTGTTAAGCTTTTAGCTTTTCCTCATCTTCGGGGAAACCAGAATGATAATTTTCTTTTTTTCTCCGCTGTACCTGACGAAAACTTCCAGCCTTTTTTGATACTCGTTTTGTTTACCCATTCAAAAAAATAGGTGAGCATAAAACTGATCAGCACATAGTATCCTGCGGCTATCATCGGGATGCCTATAACTGCAAAAGCCCAGGCGCTGGAAAAAAGCTCCCCTTTTGATGTGATAAGCAAAACACCAATCAGCGCTGTCAATACTCCTGTTATAATACCAATTCTCAGTCTTTGTTTTCGTTGAACTTTTGTTAGAGAACTTAAAGAACTTACAGCTATGGAGGTAATTATTTTTTTGTTCCCGAATGACCCGATTTCGACTGAATCGTTATTAATCCTGGTAATAATTCCTTTTATCCTCACAGGGCCGTTTTTATTCAGGTATGTCAACCGCACATGTTCACCTATGAAATAATATTTAAACCTTCCGTTCTTTTCAGCAATCAGCGCTTTTGCAATTTTTTTTACGGGCTTGGTATTAATGGCATGAGATGGCCCGGTCAAAGAAACCAAAAGAAAGAAAAAAAATATACGGCTGATTACAAGCACAGAATTATGAATTATTCTTCCAATATTACTTTTGTTTTGGTCACTTTCAGTTTATATCCCACTCCTATTTTCAAAGCATAATTTCTGTCTGTGTGACTGACCGGAAAATCAAAACATACAGGATAATCATAGTCTTTGACTATATCCCTGATGATTTCATAAGCAGTTTGTCCAAAGGGATTTTCTGTATCCTTTGAATCAGTAAATCCGCCAACGATAAGCCCGGCCAGTTTGGAAAGTTTGCCGCTGCGTTTTAACTGGTACATCATCCTGTCAATATTGTATAAATACTCTCCAACATCTTCTATAAACAATATACGTCCCCTTGTTTTAATATCTGAATCTGTTCCCACTAAATGTGCCAACAATGCAAGATTGCCGCCCACCAATTCCCCTATCGCCTCACCTTTTCTGTTAAACTCATGAACGGGACAGGTATATTTTAGCTTTTTACCATCCAGGGCATTTTTCAGCGATTGCACAAATTCATTTTTGTAACCATCATCATTAAATGCGCCGGCCATTGACGAATGAAGAGATGAAATATAGTAATTAGAATATAAGTGGGAATGTAAAACAGTAATATCACTATAACCAATGATCCATTTGGGCTGTTTCTTGAATTTTTTAAAATCAATCCTATCAATGATGCGTCCCACTCCATAACCGCCCCTGGCACACAGGACAGCTTTCACTTCATCATCGTCCAGCATTTGCTGAAAATCAGCAAGCCGTTCTTCATCAGTGCCTGAAAAATAGTTGAACTTGGCACCAATGGTCTTGCCCACTTTAGTAGTGAAACCCCAGTCTTCATTCAGTACACGGATACATTCTGAAACTCTCTCAACGGGCATGGCCCCCGAAGGACAAACAATGCCGATGCAATCTCCTTTTTGTAAGTAGGGTGGAATTTTAATCATACATCAGAAATATTCAATTATTCTTTTTCTAAAATTAGTCAACTCGTTGCGACTATTATATATTTTTTCTTCTATCCAGTTGCCTTTTTCATCAAACAGGTATTGATAAGTTTCAGAAAAGGTGGCAAAACCTTCCTTACCAGCCCTTATAGTTCTGTATTGTTTATCAAAATAAATTATCATTGGCGGTTTACCCGACATAGGTAAAAAATTCTTATATAACATGTATTCGCCGTTATTCTCACAGAGGCTATCAATCCTTGACAAACCCCCTACTCCATATTTTTTAAAGACTTTTATCCCACTTTTCTGATAACTCAAGGATACTTCATCTAATTGCAAAGAATCTTTTTTCAGGGTATACTTTTTAACAGTGGATGACAAACTATCCATCTCGTACATGTATATGTATGTATGACCAGGATAAACATCCTTATAAGACTGACCCCCATAATTAATAGTAATGCCAATATTGCCTGCATTTTTCATTGTTTCCTTTATCAGTCTCTTTTTATTATCATACTCATATGTATAAATGAATGATGGTAAACTATCATTGACTCCGTATTCTTCCTCTTTTACAAGAAGATCCTCTGCGTTATAATAATAAATTTCTTTTTTGTCCTTGCTAAACCGCCGAACAAACCGCAGTATATATTTCATCTTGTCATAATAAATAACCGAATCATCTGTGAGTCCGGAAGACTGGTTAAAAGCCCTGATCAATCGCCCCCATTCATCGTAATAATTCTGAATGGATCCTTTTTCCTCTCCTTTTTCATTGATCCAGGTTGTTTCCAGTTCCCTCCCGTCTTTATCATAAATATACCCTATGCCATAATAAGGCTTCACAGCTACACTGATCTGTTTCGTAATTGAGTCCTTAGAAGCTTTGTAATTCATAAAAAGAATATGCTTAATCTTTCCTTGCAATATTTCTTCCGGAAAAATACCGGATTGTATCGGTGGTTTTCTCTCTGGCGGCAATCGCAATTGAGCAACACAATTTTCAGCACTCAAAAGAAGAATGTATAGTAATATCTTCATTATTTAAGCTGTATACGGTATTGTAAAAGTAATTCATAAAGCCACAATCAGTATTTTTGCCTATTATAAAGTACATGCCCGTCTATGACCACTCCCAAACGATATTTAGTTACTTCCGCCCTTCCCTATGCCAACGGATTGAAACATGTCGGGCACCTTGCCGGTGCCTACATACCCGCTGATATTTATGTTCGCTACCTGCGGGCACAAAAAAGAGATGTGGTATTTGTTTGCGGCAGCGATGAACATGGCACAGCTATCCCGATACAGGCAACTAAAGAAGGAACTACCCCCCGTGCCATCATTGATAAATATCATGAAGCCATGAAACAGGACTTTGAAGACCTGGGTATGAGCTTCGATATCTATCATCGTACTTCCGATCCGCTGCACCATGAAACGGCACAGGAATTTTTTACTTACCTGAACGATAGGGATGAATTAGAAGTAAAAGAAAGCGAACAATATTATGACGAATCAACAAAAACATTCTTAGCAGACCGTTATATAAAAGGTGTTTGCCCAAACTGCGGGAGTGACAGGGCTTTTGGCGACCAGTGTGAGAACTGTGGCCGTACATTAAGTCCTGACGAATTAATAAACCCGGTAAGTACATTAAGCGGTAAACCTCCGCTAAAGAAAAAAACCTCGCATTGGTATTTGCCTTTAGGTAAACATGAAGAATTTCTGCGAAAATGGATATTGGAAGAACATAAAGATGATTGGAGAACATCAGTTGTTGGTCAGTGTAAAAGCTGGATTGAAGGTGGTCTTCAGTCAAGAGCTGTAACAAGGGATTTGAACTGGGGTGTGAAAGTCCCACTAAATAATGCTGCCGGAAAAGTATTATATGTATGGTTTGATGCCCCGATCGGTTATATCAGCGCCACCAAACAATGGGCAATAGATAATAAAAAGAAATTGCCTGATGGCGAAGCTTCCTGGATTCCCTACTGGTATGACAAGGAAACCAAACTGGTTCATTTTGTAGGCAAAGACAATATTGTTTTCCATTGTATCATCTTCCCGGTGATGCTGAAATTGCATGGAAATATTTTACCGGAAAATGTTCCTGCGAATGAATTCCTGAATTTGGAAGGCGATAAGATGAGCACCAGCCGCAACTGGAAGCTCGACATGAGAGATTATATCAATGATTTTGTAAAAAAAGAAAACCTGCCTACCGGACAGGCAGGTGGTGGTGGGCAATGTGTTGATATGCTCCGGTATTACCTCACACAAATTGCTCCTGAAACAAAAGACAGTGAATTTACATGGAAAGGTTTCCAGGATGCAGTGAACAGTGAGTTGGTTGCCATCTTCGGGAATTTTGTGAACCGCACATGGGTGCTGATGCATAAATTATGCGGGGGGAAAGTACCTAAGTTGCATGAAGACGCACTGGATGAAGAGGACAGGTGGATCATAAAGGAAATTGAAAATGCTAAATTGAAAATTGAAAATTTATTGGAGGGATATAAATTCAGAGAAGCATTGTTTGAAGTGATTGATCTTTCCAGGAAAGGAAATCAATACATGCAGAAGAAAGAGCCCTGGATTGTGGCGAAAAAAGCCTCCCCAAACCCCTCCGAAGGAGGGGCTTCAGACTCCGATATTTCAATTTCTCAGAAAGATAAAACGACTTCTCAAATAGCAGGGTCTAAGAACCCTCCTTTGGAGGGCAGGGAGGCTGCTCAAAAAAGTATTGATAACTGCATGCATTTGTGTTTACAGTTAACAGCTAATCTCAGTATTCTGATAAATCCCTTTTTACCCAATACAGCAAAGAGTATGTTGCACATGATGAAAGTGGTGGACAAAATGCTGGATTGGGAAAATGCAGGCAAGCTGAATCTCTTAAGCGTTGGATATAGTTTGAGAGAACCACAGCTATTATTCAGAAAAATTGAAGATGAAGAAATTAAAATTCAAATTGAAAAACTTAAATCAGGCTTGTTAAAAAAGGAGGAAACAAAAATGGAAGAAACTAAAGCTGCATCAGGCAAGCCTGAAATTGTCTATGATGATTTTGCCAAACTCGAAATGAAAGCCGGCACGGTAACGGCTTGTGAAAAAGTAGAAAAAGCCGACAAGCTTTTAAAACTTGAAGTGGATCTGGGAACAGAAAAAAGAACCATCGTATCGGGCATTGCCCTGCATTATAAACCCGAAGAAGTAATCGGCAAACAGGTTATTGTTGTTACCAATCTTGCTCCCAGAAAAATGAAAGGCATCGAGAGCCAGGGAATGGTACTTACTGCAGAAGACAGCGATGGTAAATTACAATTATTGAAACCTGAAAATACTGTTGCCCCGGGTTCCAATGTCAGCTAAAGTATATAAACAAAGAATAACGTAAATTTATTTCGCCACTTTCATAACCCATTAAACCAGCGAAATGAATTCCACACATCCTAAACAGCTGCTGATCATTTTTTTTCTGACCTTTTTTGGTTTTATTCCGGCTCTTTCACAAACACAGGAAGAGTTTAATACCAAACTATCGGATGTGTATGCTAATGCTTCTGACAAAAAGAAAGCATTGGCCATTGCAAAAGACCTGTACAATATGGTGGAAAAGAAAAAGGAACTGCAGACATACAGCAACTATTATTTACTGAAAAACATTTTTGAAAACCAGGCTCCCGATGCTGCTATGGCAAAGGCCTGTGATGAAAAAGCTACCAAGGCCATGAACGCAATGGTGGGTGTAACTTCATCCACACCCGGTGACACCGCTACCAATCCCTTCAATCAATGGTATTATGTTATTTATCCCGGTCTGTTCAGCAACAAGTACCCGGAAATAGCTGCAAAGGCGCTGGCTTTTATTGATAAAAATCCATCTTTTAAAACTCCGGACAGTTACTATTATATCGCCTATGCATTTGAAAGAAAGGGGGATTTTCAGCAGGCAAAAAAGAATTATGAGATTTCAATGTCCATGGAACCGCAGGATAAGAATGCTTATCGTTCCTATATGTTCTATGCGAACTTTCTTTCCAAGTCCGGTGATTATTTAAAAGCGGATGAATATATCCGGAAGATGGAACAGTTATCTCAAACTGCTGACCCAATGTTCCGCACTTCTTATAAAGCAGAAGCAATGGGTTCAAAAGTTGTTTACTATTTGAATATCGGCGATTATACGGCTTATGCAAAAGCTGCCGATGAAAATGTAACCTATAGCTCTGAACTCTGGTATAAGAACAATCCAAATCTTTGCGATCCTTATCCGGGAATTAAGTTCCTCAACGCTGCATATGCCAGGGAAATGACTAAACAATATGACGAAGCAGAGAAGCTGTGGAAAAGCAGGGACTCTGTAAACTATATCTGGGTAAACTGTCATAACAAAACTTATCCAAACAATCAGTACTACCCTATCTCCATGTATCCGCTGTATCTCGTTAAAAGAGGTAAATTTTCCAAACTATCCAAACCTGTTTCTTTTTCCATTAAAGAAACAGAAGATCATTACAAAAGTTATGAGCAGTATGCCGACATCAGTGTGAATTATATGAAGGCATCGCATTTGGGCTTTCTTGGAAGTCCCAAATACCCTGAGCTCTTCAACCCATTGATGCAACTGGTGAAGAATACAAAGAACTTCAGGGAATCCACTTTGCCTTTTTCCAATTATGCATATTTCAGCATGCGGGATAAACATTTTGATGAAGCAGCGAAAACATACACTGAATTATTTACACTGAATGCAGACTGGATCAATGATATCATTTTCACTTTTGGTGAAAAAGCATTTGCCACTTATTACAATTCAAAACTGAAAGAAGGGTATGAGAACTTTCACAGCTTTGTCAAAATAGCCAAAGAGAAACAACCCTCCATTTTTCCTCAATTGGCACAACAGGCTTATAGCAATCTTCTTTTTACCAAATCCATTTCGCTGAAAGGAACAGAAAGAAGAAAAGAAGCCTTTATGAATGCCAACGACCCAAATGTCATTAAACTCTACAATGAATGGTTGGATAAAAAGCAACAACTGCTCCGCCAATACCTGAAAACGGATGATCCTTCTGTAGTGGATACCGCAAATAAGGCCAGCCAGGAACAACTTACCAAACTGCAGAATGAAGTAAACACACTGGAAAATGAATTAACTATTAAAGCAAAAGATTTTAAAAAATATTTAAAGATCACCGCTCCCGACTGGAAAACGGTAAGAGATCAATTAAAAGAGGATGAAGCGGCTATTGAAATGGTAAAATTTCAGTGGAGAGACCAGGTGTATTATTCAGATACAGTTTATTATGCAGCTTATATCATTACAAAAGCAAGTCAATATCCTGATGTGATTTATTTACCTGATGCGGCAACTGATCTTGATAATAAATATTACAAGACATATAAAAATAATATCCGCCTGAAACTGGATGACAAAGAATCTTATAACCATTACTGGAAACCTATTGCCGCAGCATTAAAGGGAATTAAGAAAATTTATTTCTCTCCCGACGGTATTTATCATCTTATCAATATCTCCACATTAAAAAACCCGGAAAGCAATCAATATCTGTTGGATGAAATGGATATTCATTACACTACTTCCGGCACTGACATTAGTAATGCAGCAGGAAAAGATATCCGGACTGCTGTACTCATTGGCAGGCCCAGCTATAAAATAGATGGGCCTGTAACCCCGCTTACGGGGGATAAGACCCGGTCTTATGTCAGAAGCTTTAGCAATGACAATATCCCCGACCTGCCCGGCACTGAGGCAGAAGTACTGGCTATTAAAAAAGAACTGGATAATTATAAAGTAAGCAATAATCATTATCTGAAAGCAGAGGCTACAGAGGATAAACTGTACAAACTGCATAGCCCGGCCATTCTGCATATTGCCACCCATGGCTACTGGTCGCCTGCAGGTGACAATGCTACAGAAGGCTACCGCACTTTCAATGCAATGGCTAATTCAGGATTATTACTTTCGGGGGTTATTAATTATTACAGTTCTCCCGTTTATCCTGATACATACGATGGTATATTAACTGCTTACGAAGCGCAGAACCTCAATCTTGAGAACACTTCGCTTGTTGTTCTTTCAGCCTGCGAAACAAGTCTTGGTTTTCTGGATGCAGGCGAAGGTGTGTATGGACTGCAGCGGGCCTTCCGTGCTGCCGGCGCCAAAAGCATAATGACCAGCCTCTGGAAAGTGGATGATAATGCCACCAAAGATTTCATGATCGTTTTTTATGAACAATACCTGAAGACAAAAGATAAACCGGCTGCCTTTTCATTTGCACAGAAAGCAATTAAAGAAAAATATGTGCATCCTTATTTCTGGGGAGCTTTTGTGATGACGGGGGAATAAAACCGGCTCCTTCTTCTTTCCTAAAAACTCTTACCTTCGATTCTTAAATAGTTGCATAACTAACTAATATTTTTTATGTCAAATCGTACCATCAAAAAAGTAGCTGTATTGGGCAGCGGTGTCATGGGATCAAGAATTGCCTGTCACTTTGCAGGTATTGGTGTGCAGGTGTTGTTACTGGATATCGTACCGAAAGATGTACCCGCTGATGCTAAAACCTCTGATAGAAATAAGATTGTCAATGATGCCTTGGTTTCTGCAATAAAATCAAACCCCTCCCCTGTCTTTCATAAAGATGTGATCAAGAAAATAACCACCGGCAATTTTGAAGACAACATGAAAGACATCGCTGGCTGCGACTGGGTGATTGAAGTAGTAGTGGAAAGATTAGACATCAAGCAAAAAGTTTTTGAACAGGTGGAGAAATTCCGCAAGCCAGGCACACTCATTACCTCCAACACATCCGGCATCCCTATTCACATGATGACCGAAGGAAGAAGCGATGATTTCAAAAAACATTTCTGCGGCACCCATTTTTTCAATCCGCCAAGATATCTAAGGCTATTGGAAATTATTCCAACGCCATATACCGATCCGACGATAGTTGATTTTTTGATGAACTATGGTGATCTGTACTTAGGCAAGACCACCGTACTGTGCAAAGACACTCCTGCTTTCATTGCCAACCGCATTGGTGTATTTGGCATGATGGCCATCATGAATGTGAAAGAAAAACTGAAACTCAGCATTGATGAGATCGATGCGTTGACAGGTCCCATCATTGGCCGTCCTAAATCCGCCACTTTCCGTACAGGTGATGTGGTTGGGCTTGATACATTGGTAAAAGTGGCAAAAGGGGTTGCTGATAATTGCCCTAACGATGAAGCAAAAGACCAATTCAATATTCCTGCCTGGCTGGATAAGATGATTACCAACAACTGGCTTGGTGATAAAACTGGCCAGGGTTTTTTTAAAAAGACAAAAGGCGCCGGAGGTGAAAAAGAGATTCAGACACTGAACCTTGATACAATGGAGTACGGCCCGAGGATGAAACCAAAGTTTGCCACCCTTGAAGCAGCCAAGCCCATTGATGATTTATATACAAGATTAAAAATGTTAGTGGCGGGTCAGGATAAAGCCGGTGAATTTTATCGCCTATTTCATTATGGTTTGTTTTCTTATATCTCTCACCGCATTCCGGAAATAAGTGATGAACTCTATCGTGTAGATGATGCGATGATGGCTGGCTTTGGCTGGGAGATCGGCGCTTTTGAAAGCTGGGATGTATTGGGTGTTGAAAAAACAGTGAAGGCGATGCGGGATGCCGGATACGGGATTGCTGCATGGGTGGATGAAATGCTAACCACCGGTAACAAATCATTTTATAAAGTGGAAGCCGGAAAAAAATATTGCTATGACCCGGCTTCTAAAACATATAAGCCACTTCCGGGTGGTGATGCGTTTATTGTAATGAGCAATTATACCGATAAACAAATCTGGAAAAATGGAAGTTGCCGGCTGTATGATCTCGGTGATGATGTGCTCGGACTGCAATGGTTCACCAAGATGGGAAGTATCGGTGGAGATGTATTAAGTGGTATTCAGACAGCGATTGATAAAGCAGAAAAAAATTATAAAGGATTAGTGATTGCTAATGAAGGCGCCAATTTTTCCGCTGGCGCAAACGTAGGCATGATCTTCATGTTAGCAATTGACCAGGAATATGATGAACTGGATATGGCCATCCGTATGTTCCAGAATACGATGATGCGGGCAAGATATTCTTCGGTACCGGTTGTAGTTGCTCCTCATGGTTTAACATTGGGCGGCGCCTGTGAACTGAGTTTGCATGCTGATAAATGTTGTCCCGCAGTTGAAACATATACTGGTTTGGTTGAGCTCGGTGTGGGATTAATTCCCGGTGGCGGTGGCACAAAAGAATTTGTGTTAAGAGCTTCGGATGAAATGCATGAAGACGAACCCGAGACCATCACATTAAAAAATCGTTTTCTTTCAATAGCTACAGCCAAAGTTGCTACATCAGCTCATGAAGGTTTTGGGTTAGGTATCTACAGAAAAGGCCTGGATGAAGTAGTGATGAACATCAACCGCAGAATTGCAGAAGCAAAAAAATCAGTGATTGAAATCTTTGACAGTGGTTATACTGCTCCTGTTCAAAGAAAAGATATTAAAGTCCTCGGACAGTCTGCACTTGGGGCTTTATACTCCGGCATTCATGCTATGAAAACAGCCAACTATGCCACAGAGCATGATGCAGTGGTTGCAAAAAAGCTTGCTTATGTAATGTGCGGCGGCGATCTGAGTGAGCCTACATTGGTTTCCGAGAAATACCTGCTTGACCTGGAAAGAGAAGCATTCCTTTCACTTTGTGGCGAAAAGAAAACTTTGGAAAGGATTCAAAGTGTGTTGAAGAGTGGAAGACCGATCAGGAATTAATACTTACTTTAGCGAACATTAAAACTTAAAAACATGCAATCTACCGTTGTTGATTTTGCCAAAGACCGGGTTATTTATAATATAACCGGCTGTACACTGGAAGAACTGGACAATAAACTCAACCTGTTTTTCACATCTGAAGGATACCGTCTTAAGTCCTCTGTTGGCGAGACAAAGACATATGAAAAAGGTAACAGGGTGTTGCGTATTCTTTTTGGCGCTTTTGTAAAGTATCACAAGCAGTCAGTAACTATAAAACATGAGGGTGATCTTTTTTCCCTGATGCTGCATAAAGACTCTACCGGTATGTCTGGCGGGTTGATCGGCATGAACCAGGTAAAAAAAGAATTTACCCGGCTTTCTGAAGCTTTCAGAAGTTATTTTAAATAATAATAACCGATTTCCAGCAATTAACCGTCCTGCCTTTGTGGGATGGTTTTTTTATTATTGCTATTCTCTACATTTGTTTCTCAAATCTCTGAAATGAAAAAAATATTTCTGTTTCTTTTAATAATCACTGAATCATTTGTTGCTGATGCACAGCAAAAATTACTGAACATGGAAGATGCCATGCTGAAAGCCAGAACAACACTGGCGCCTGAAAATCTTCAGCAGCTTCAATTCTATGGCTCCACTAATGATTATATATACATGAAAAAAACCGATGGAAAAGATGTCTGGATGAGAGGAAATAATAAAATGAACAGCGATACAGTTTTTCTTACTCTTGAAAAATTAAACAATCGTTTAAGGTCCGCAGGATTTGATTCAGTAAAAACTATTCCGGCTATAAAATTTTCAGCTGATGGCTGGGCAATGACAATCAATGGAAATAAAATTTTGCTTGACCCCTTTACCAATAAATACAAAATGATTCTGTCAAAAGAACTGGGCTCAAAAGAAAATGCTGAAGCTGGAAATGCAGGCTTCATAGCCTTCCTCGACAATTTCAATCTGTATGTTTCGGATGGCAAAAATGCCAGGCAAGTAACCAACGATGGCAGCAAAGACATCGTATATGCTTCTTCTGTTCACCGTGATGAGTTTGGTATCAGCAAAGGAACTTTCTGGAGCAACAGTGGGACACAACTGGCTTTTTACCGCATGGATCAAAGCATGGTGACTGATTACCCTATCATTGATTGGAGTGTTCGGCCTGCAAAAGCGGAGCTGATCAAATACCCTATGGCCGGAGATAAAAGTCATCATGTAACTGTCGGAATTTATAATACAACCACACAATCTACTGTTTGGTTAAAAACCGGCGAACCTGCCGAACAATATCTTACAAACATTGCATGGAGCCCCGATGACAAATATGTTTACATAGCTATGCTGAACCGGGAACAAAATCATATGTGGTTGAATAAATATGATGCTACCACTGGGAATTTCATAAAAACATTGTTTGAAGAAACAGATGATAAATATGTAGAGCCGCTTGTTCCAATGCTATTTCTCAAAAACAATCCTTTACATTTCATCTGGCAAAGCAACCGTGACGGATGGAATCATTTATATTTATATGATACAAGTGGCAAACTAATTAAACAACTCACCAAAGGAAACTGGGAGGTGATTGATGTAAAAGGCTTTGATGCAAAAGGCGAAAACCTGTTTTTTGTTTCTACTGCTTTATCACCTGTTAATAAAAATTTATCGGCTCTTAACTGGAAAACCGGGCAGATCAACATGCTTACTTCCCTGCCCGGGGTTCATAATACACAGGTTAGTTCTGATGGCAGCTCAGTGCTGGATGTTTTCAGCACAATAACAAATCCCAGAACTGTTCAACTGATATCTGCACCCGTTACTTCAAAATCTAAAAAAAATGCTGTACCTTCTGTAACCCATCCAAAAATTCTTTTGCAAGCCTCCAATCCATTAAAAGATTATGCAACCGGCGAGCTTTCTGTTTTTACGATAAAAAACGATTCTGGAGATAGTTTGTATTGCCGTTTGTACAAGCCTATTAATCTTTCTTCCGACAAAAAATATCCTGTAGTTGTGTACTGGTATGGCGGCCCGCATGCACAAATGATTCTGAACAGTTGGAACGGCGGCCCAGGTGATTATTGGTTCCGGTATATGGCACAGAGAGGTTATGTGGTGTTTACAGTTGATACCCGGGGAAGTGATAACCGGGGCAAGGCGTTTGAGCAGATGATTCATCGCTATCATGGAAAAGCACAGATGGAAGATCTGATGTCGGCAGTTAGTTATCTTGGTTCTCTTGGATTTGCTGATACCAGTAAAATGGGATTGTTTGGCTGGAGTTATGGAGGTTTCATGACAACAGATTTTATGCTTAACCATCCCGGAGTATTCAAAGCTGCTGTGGCCGGTGGCCCGGTTATGGATTGGAAGATGTATGAAATTATGTATGGCGAAAGATATATGGACAGCCCGCAGGAAAATCCCGAAGGATATGAAGCCACCAATCTTATTAAACAGGCAGGTAAGCTGAAAGGAAAACTTTTACTGATCCATGGTTTGCAGGACCCGGTAGTGGTGCAGCAACATTCTGTAAATTTTGTGAAGGCCTGTGTGGATGCAGGAGTGCAGGTGGACTATATGATCTACCCCGGCCATGAGCATAACGTACTGGGCAAAGACAGGACAAACCTGTATCAGAAAGTAACGGATTATTTCATGCAGTATTTAAAATAGAACCTGCAGCATGGGATCGGTGGAAATAGAAGAACAGCAACTCATCATTTATTCTCATATCATCACTTATGGCAATGCCGCTACTGCCGAACTTACAGAAATGATGCGGGATGAAATAGAAACGATGTGGAATGAGCCGCAGGGAAGTTTGAGGTTGGAAAGTTTAATGTTCAAAGTTGTTTTCAAAATAACCGGAGAATACAAAGCAGAGATAGCTGATTTAGATATTTACCAGAATCTTGATCCCCGCAATAATTATTTCAGAATTGAAGAGTATGCATCAGGTAACATCTCATTTGTAGATGGAATTGGCTGCAACAGCGGTTATTTCAAACTGGAAAATCTTTATAAAGGCTCAACGACTGTTGCTCATGAATATGGACATACAATTGGTTTAGATCATCCCCATGACCTTGATCTGAGAGGAAAGGGTGTACCCGGCATCATGTACCCCAGAGGAACACTGGTTGACCCGCAATATCAATATGATCCTGGTATACCTGCAGGAGAAAAGGGCGGCACCTTGCATCCTATGAACCGCAAAGTTTTGCAACATGATATTGACAAACTGAAACTTTATCGTCTGCAATTTGAAAACAGCAAAGCTATACTAGGTGAGTTCACTAATTACTGGCATCCTGATCATGCCGTGTCTAATCAGCCGGAATAAGTTTACCGGATGTCATTCGTTAATACCGTTTTTCCCTGAACTGTTGCGAAAAAAATATCTTTTTAATGATAATCCCTTCTGTAGTAAATTGAAGCCGATTTTTTTAAATAAAAAATAATTCTATGATCAAAGGATGGTTTTGTTCCCTCGCTTTTTTAGCCTGTATGTTAGGGCAGGCGCAAAAGGTAACAAACACAAATACTGAAACTAAAGACTCTGAAAAGAAAATCTCCGGAATAGCCGACCCATCTATTGCGGATTACAACCCAGGGCCTGGTGCACCAAGACTTCCCAAAGATTATTATTGGATGAAAATGGAAAATGGGCTGGAAGTAGTAGTGATAGAAAATCACAAAGTACCGCTTGCCACTATCGAAATAGCTGTGAAAAACGGCGCTTATACCGAAGGTCCTGAATACAGTGGCTTGTCGCATTTATTTGAACACATGTTCTTCAAGGCCAATAAAGATTATCCTGACCAGGAAAAATTTATTAAACGTACTGAAGAACTCGGCATGGTATGGAATGGCACCACCGATGTGGAAAGGGTAAATTACTTTTTTACGTTTGACAAAGACAGCCTGATGGCCGGGCTTCAATTCATGAATGCCGCAATTCGTTTTCCTATTTACCGGGCCGAAGACATGCAGAAAGAAAGACCGGTAGTGGACGGCGAATTTCAGAGAGGTGAAAGTGATCCGGGTTTTCAATTATGGATTGAAGTGCAGAAAAGATGCTGGGGTGATCTGTTTACCCGTAAGAACCCAATTGGAGAACATGATGTCATTAATACTGCTACTCCTGAGAAAATGATGATCATTAAGGACAAATATTATTATCCGAATAATTCCATACTGGTTATTTGTGGCGATGTGCAGCATGATGAATCTTTTGAACTGGCACAGAAAATCTTCCGGGACTGGAAGGCCAGTGATTTCAATCCACATGACAAGTATCCGATACCCGAATTCCCGGCTCTTGAAAAAAGAAATTACTTTATTAAAGAATCATCCATAGCACAAACTCCCTATATAATGCTGCAATGGCATGGTCCCGATTTCAGGAAAGATTCAGCGGCCACAGTAATTGCAGATGTGTTTTCAGCAATACTTCGCCTAAATTCATCCAAATGGCAGCAGGCCCTGATTGACAAAGGACTTGCCACCTATGCCGACCTTAGTTATTCCACCAATAAATATGTTGGACCGGTTCAGATCTTTGCCGTTCCCAATCCTGGGAAGATGAAAGAGTTTTACCAGGAATTGATGAACCAGATAAGCCATATGGGAGATGATGATTACATCACAGAGGAGCAAATTGGAACAGCCAAAGAAGTTTTAAGAAGAAACGAGATCCGGAGCAAGGAAAAACCTTCTTCCCTGCCATCCCAGCTTACTTATCAATGGTGCAGTACATCGCTTGATTATTTTACTGATTATGATCTTGCTTGCCAGACCGTCTGTAAAGATGATCTGGTGAGGTATGCAAGACTTTATCTTGTAAACAAACCATTTGTTGCCGGAATGATTATCAATCCTGAAATGAGTAAGCAGCTGAAGCCAGCTGAATATTTTAAATAAGACAAATAATTACAAATGAAAAAATTAATCTTTTCAATATTCTCTGCTGTTATTATCATGTACCCTGTCCTTTCAGATGCACAAAAAGAGGAATCAAAAGCATCGCAGAAAACGAATGCCTATGAAATGAATATTAACGGGGTAAAAGTGGTGGTACAAGGAGGGGGCAATGATATACTGGTGGTGCAAACTATCATTAAAGGCGGAGTGGAAAATTATGCTGTTGCAAAAGCAGGTATCGAAAACCTTGCCCTCACCGCATTAACAGAATGTGGTACTGCCAAAGACGATAAGAACAGTTTTAAAAATAAATTAGACAAGGTAAGCGCCGAAATGGATGGAAGCAGTGGTATGGATTATGCCACATTCACAATGAACTGTATCAAAAATGATTTTGCCACTGTATGGCCTTTGTATGTGGATGCGCTTACCGCTCCAAGGTTTGATCAGAAGGAATTCAACCGCATCAGGCAGGATGCCATTAATGAAATAAAGGCCAATGAATCAAATCCCGATTTTGCCATTGATAAAATGGCAAAGCAAAATGCATTTGCCGGAAAAAGTTATGCTAAAGATCCAAATGGAACCGTGGAAACAGTGGGCAAACTGACAGCCCCGGAAACCAAAAGCTACTGGCAATCCATCTGCACAAGATCAAGAATGCTGATAGTGATAGTGGGTGATCTTGACAGCAATACAATTAAACAAAACGTAAGTCAATTACTTTCAAAAGTGCCGCAGGGCTTACCATTTAAACAATCAAAGTCTACATACAGTCCTGCTGCCAATACATTCAAACCACAGCCAAGGGATAATGCCACGAATTATGTACAGGGCATTTCTGCCGGGCCTCAACCAGGTACCCCTGATTTCAATGCATTTCTATTGGCCATGCGGGTTTTCAGCAGCCGGCATTTTGTTGAGATAAGAAGTAAAAACGGTTTGTCATATGCCCCGGGTGCATGGTTATCTCAGGGAAATACAACTTACTCCAACATTTATGTTACCACCACCGACCCGGATAAATATATTGCCGTAGCCCGCCAACTGATCGATAAAATAAAAAAGGAAGGCTTTACAGAAGAGGAATTAAAGAACATTAAAACGCAATATCTCACCAATGTATACTACCGGCAGGAAACCAATGATGCACAGGCTGGTTCGCTGGCATTTAATGAAGTGGTGCATGGCGACTGGAGAAGGGCCAATACCATACAGGATGATGTAAAGAAAGTAACGCTGGATGATATGAACAATGCATTCAGAAAATACATCAGCAATATTACATGGAGTTACCAGGGTGATCCTAAAAAAGTAACTGCCGCTATGTACACACAAAAAGAAACTCCGGCAATCCCTGCTGAAAAGAAAGCCTTTTAATCTGGTTTTTTCGCCGGATTCTTTTGCTTTCGGTAAGCCCGGATGTATCCGGCAATTTCTTTGGTAGTACGAAGTTTACGTTCAAGAATATCAGGTCTGAATATTTCAACCCTGTTATTTCTTATCCTGCAACATTGCGGATCAGTGAATGCGTATGTATAATAAGTGTTGAGCAGGATTTTGTCCATATCCATCAGGCTGTCATAAAGAATAAAAGTACCGACTGTAATATTCCTGTGAGCCGAATCCGTTTCGTAAAGATTAATTAACTGCCAGAATGCTTTTTTCAATTCCATACGTTGCAGCAGTAACACAACCAGGGGCCAGTCATATTTTTCAGGATAAACTGATTTCCGGTATACCGAATCTTTCATGAGCTTTATCACTTCCTCCCTTACAAAAAAAGAGTCTTTTGTTTTCTGTACTCCCATTTCGTTCAGGTCTTTCATCCATTGTTGCCAGTATTCAACACTTTCACGGGTTGTATCTACCCTCATAAGCGGCTGTGACTGGCAGAAACCCACCAGCCACAGCAAAATAAATACTACAAAAACAGATACGCTTTTAATCATTTAAATGCTTTTTTCGGTTGCTCCTTTACTCCATTACCTCCACTCAGAATGGTTTCAATTGCTTTCAATCTTTCATCGGTTTGCTCTGATTTTTTCTGCAAATTAGCTATGATATTTAAAAAATCATTATTGTGCACTCCTACAACGGTATTCACCATTTTGGGGCCTTCTTTCAAGTTAGTATCCCATGAACGACCAACTGATAGTTTGAAATCATCCACCGTCATATCTTTTGGATGAACTGCAACACCATAACCGGGCACCTCACTTTTTGCAACAATATAATCACCTGACTGCACAGCGCCAATTACTTTAACCGGTATCTGCCCCATAAAGGCAATATTGTTTCCTGTATTTGTTTTTGAAGCATCGGGAATATTTCCCAGTACAATGGGATTTTTTGAAACAGCCATGACCTGTTCTGCTCCTGATAAATCTTTTGAGATTTTTCCCCCCTTCACTCCTACGATATCGCCAAAACTGATTGTCTCTTTTACATCGCTTCTTTCCAGCCATTCTGCATAATCACCGTTTCCGGAAGAATATTCAACGCCGATATTATTATAGTCAACCGCCATTTCAGAAACACCGGCTATCAGACTTACAAAATCATCTGCCAGATCCACACCTATTAATTCACCGGCTATCTCAAGCAATTTCTGCCCATCAAAATAATCATAGGAAAAATTCTGAATGGATTGTGCCCTGATGGCGCCCAGTTTACGGTTGTCTTTGTCTAAAAAGGAAATGTATTCATTCTCCTTACTGAGTGTATTGGTCACATCATTAAAAACAAAGTTGGGAAATGAAAATGACTGCAAACTGCCGCAGGGTATTTGCGGGATGGCAGGCATTACAGTTACCTGCGGGATCACCGGTAAGGATGGTATTGTAACTCCGGGAACCGTAAAGCCACCTATATTAATATCAGGTAATGGAGAGGGCAAACCTAAATGATATCCTCCCCATGTAAAAAGATCTCCGCTTGACCATCCGGGTGTGCTATAGGGCCCGATTCTTAATGGAAGACCTAATGCACTATTGATATTTGCAGTAATATAATTAGTGAGCTGGCAAACTGTACCTACCACAGCCTGATTGGGGATCAGGTTTATCAGGTCATTCCAGCTAAAACTGTCATTGCCATATATCCAATCTCTTATCTGATCCATTTGAGTTGTAAGCTGACCTGTCATGGGATTAGCAACATTGGCATAGCTGCTGCCATTCCACCTTGGATGTGTGCGGCCCAGTTTGATTATAATACCATCACTTTTCAGATTACCATTGGTATTTTCAAAAATAGCCACTGCTGTATCCTGTGCCGATGCATTTACTTTCAGGGTTTTATTGATGTTAACATCATAATATGTATCTATGGCGCCTCCGATACTGATTTTGGCGCCATTATCAAAAATCTGGGAGTTGCCGATAAATGTTCCATTGGGTGTCCACTTAGGCACAAAATTCAATGTACCCGAACCGCTTACCAACCCAACTGAAGCAGCATTCTGCCAGGTAGCATTACCGCTTCCATCTACTGTTGCCAAAACTTTTCCCGGGCCCTCACTTACACCAGTAAATTGTATGGCACCAACGGTACGCAAAGCTTTTGCCGTTGCATTAGTACTTTGAATGAATGCTGCATACCCAGTACCATTGGTAGCAACTTCAAGTGCATTGGCGCTGCTGCTACTATTACTGATATCGAAAAATGCGGAACGACCAAGTCCGTTTGTTGTGGATCTTAATACAGCAGGGGCATTATTATTTGCGTTATTAATTATAAAAATACCTGCGCCATTCGTACCCGTATGGGTTGCCCCTAATGCCCAGCCTGAGCCGTTGGTGACAGAGGTCAAAGCGTCAGAAGTATTGGCAGCATTCGTGTTTTGAAAAAAGCCTACACGACCTACTCCGTTTGATATTGCTTCCAGAACATTACTGTTGTTACCGGCATTGATATTTTGAAAACTGCCTGTTTTTCCTAATCCATTTCCGGTAGCTGTAAACACAGAAGCAAGATTAGCCGTATTATTTATATTAATAATACCTCCATTTCCCAACCCAGTCATACTAACATTAATACCATCACCGGGTCCAACACTCTGCACACTAAGCACAGGAGAAAAATTGATTGGGCTGATATTTCGAAACAAACCGGCATTCCCTTGCCCATTGTTATCTTTAAACCCCATCACCGATGCCCCAAAAGCAGCCGACTGACCATACACCCCAATACCGGTATTGCTGTTTCCATATACACCTATTCCACCGGGAGTAGTACCATATACTCCCCAGCCTGTACCATTCTGGGTTCCATACACACCAATACCATTGTTTCCCGTCCCGTTATTCTGACCCATTACAGCGGCGGAAAAAACACCGGGAGAAGGTGAAGCAATAATACCCCGCATTGCTGCTGCATTATTAGCCGTAGAGTTACTTATACCTTCAAAGGCAAGGCTGCTTCCGGTATTACCTGTATTGATCAGTTTGAATAAAGGGTTTTCTTCATTCTGTGATTTATTAAATGGAAGAACAATATCGCCTGTCTGGTTTGAATACAAAGAATAAGGTACTGAGGTAAGCCGGGTAGTTCCAACGTCTTTAAATGATGTGCCGCCATCCGGATCAATTTCAATCTGCATAAACTTGGCGCCAAGTTTCCAGTTGACCCCCACAATTGTACCTGAAACATTGGTTGCCCCGGCTCCGCCTACCTGTACATTAAATAAACCAAATGCATTGGTGGTTACAATCCTGGTTTCACTGTATACAGGGATACCGGTGCCGCCTCCACCATCATGAATCGTTAAACGAAGCCCGATTGTTTTATTCACCAGTGCATTGCCCACAGAGTTGCGGGCAACCCCCTGGTAATTAAAAAAAGCAGGAGCCTGTGCACCTGCTATCGTATACAAAAATGTAAAAACCGATAATGTAAACAGAAACTTTCTCATGATTGTTGTTTTTATTCTTTGGTCAGAGTTAAAAGCAATTAAATTTTTGAACGATTTATTTACCTGGATTTCACGACCCGTAAACCACTTCGCCGCACTACTATTCCTACGTTAATGGTTGAAACATTTTCAGGCCTGAGTGTGGCCACGATAAAATAAACTCCTGAGGGCAGTTGGCTGATGTCATAATGTTCGATACGGCAACAGCCATTGTAATAAAAACTTCTCCTTTGCAACGGTTGCCCCATAGCATTGGTAAGTTCCAGGTCAAGTATTCCGGTTTCCCGGACGAAAAAATTTATTTCAAACCTGCCAAGGGTAGGATTAGGGAAAAGTTTAAAATCATCGCTTTGAAAATCCGCCAGCAAGGGTGAGTTGCCGGGTTTGTCTGTACAAGGTTGAAGCACTCCCTGGTAAACCACGATGGAACTGTCGGCTGTGGCCACCGTATTAATAAGGGTCAATTCACCAATACTCCACTCAAAATACCTTACATACGAAGCCGGATTATCATAAAACCCACCGCCGGCATTGGCAGTTGCAGGTATTACGCTTTGCGTCCTTCCCTTTACTACAATCAGGAATAAAGAAGCGGCAATGAACAGAAGTTTCAGCATGTAGTTTCAGTTAGTTTTTTATAAACCCAGGAGTATCTTTTTTCCTCTTATCTATTTCTTTTATCCGTACTCCATACCACACCCAGATAATGGACAGCAGCAGGAGAAACAGAACGATAATTATCAGCTCAACTCTTTTTTTGGTAATGGCCATCATTAATATTAGTAAGGCTGTACAAATATGCACCCGCCCCAACCGCTTTTACAAATAACCGGCATTACAAAACCGTTTCAGCTGCGTTTTATTTTCGTTTCAGCCATGAAACTGTTTAAAATAAGTCATTCGGGGGGAGATGCTAAATAGAACCTACCAACTCTGCAAGGGAACCCTCTTCGGGCAAATGAAGTTTTTTTCTAAGGCGGTGAGCTGTTACTCTAACGGTTTGCTGCGATATGCCGAGGGCAGCTGCCATTTCTTTGTTACTGAATTGCAACTTAGCGAGAACCATGTACCGTATTTCCCCGGGAGTAAGGTCGGGAAGTTTTTCCTTTAAACGAACCAGGTAACCACTGTGCACTTTTTCAAATATCCGGCGGAAATCGGCCCATTGTTCATCTGTAAGTAATGTTGCCTGCTGCAACTGCGCCAGCCATTTTTCATTTTCACTTCCTTTTGATTGCAATTGTGCTTCCAACTGCTCCAGTAACAGGGACTTGTTCTGAAAGTTCGTGGCAAAATCTTTTAACTGCTGTTCAGCAATCTGCAATTCTTTTTCCTTTTTTTCCAGTTGCAGATCTTTTACCAGCTGCTCCTGTTTATGACGGCGTCTTATTAATTGATAGATATATAATGACAGAACTGACAATACAAGCAAAAAGCCAATCAGTATATTCCGCTGGTTTATCTTATGTCTTTTCTCCTTTTCAAGAGCAGCAATTTCCTGTTGCCGCTGTGCAAATTCAATTTTTTGCTGTGCTCTTGCAAGCTGCATGGCGCTGAATTTTTTCTCCATGCTGTCTTTTGCCCAAAGCGAGGAATCAAGATACAATTGCCCATTTTTAAAATCTCCTTTGGCTGAATAAAGCTTGCTTAGTAGCGGGTACAACAACCCATAGTGGGCAAATTGCCTGCTTTCTTTAACAAACCGGGTGGCCAGTATTGCCATTTTTTCTGCATCCCCGGTATTATTTTGTTTCAGATATACTTCTGCCAGGTGTATGGCTGATTTACCGGTTAAATCAAAATCAGCATAGTTTGTTCCTGTTTCGATAGCCTCTTGAAAAAGAGGAATAGCCTTATTGTAATCGCCTTTCAGGAATAGATTGTATGCCAGGTTGCCAATGGCAATCCCCTTCCATTCTTCGTGCCGCACTGTTTCATTATTAATTATTTCATTGAAATAATAATCAGATGAATCCAGCTTGCCGATTGTCTGATAATACAATCCAAGACTGTTTCGTATATCGCTTTGCACCCTTGCCAGTTTTGCCGGGGGACGATACGTCAATCCTTCTTTCAGGTATGCAATAGCCTGTGGGTATTCCTTAAAAAAATAAAAGGCATAACCAATGGTGGCATAATCCACCATTTTCTCAGGGTATTCATTATCGGTAAGCAGCCGGCCTGTTTCCAGATTCTTAAAATAATTTTCAAAAGCCTGCTGATAATTTTCTTCTTTCTGCCAGTACAGATCGCCCAGCATCCGGTAGGCCCTTGCAGCGCTGATGTAATCCTTGGCTTTAACGCTTGCATGAATGAAGCCCTCCATTAATTGAGTTTGCATTCTTTTATCAGGACTTTCCAGCAACTGAAGCCAGGCTTCTGCCAGGTCGGTTTCCCGGACCAGAGACGGATCATTGTGTTGCTTTCCGAAAGCCCTCAGGTCTTCAATGATAGTTTTTTTACCGGGAAAAGAAACATCATGAATCCGTAGTTTATTCTCATAAAAATCAACAAGGAAAGGCCGTTTTTCGACAAAAGACTTGTGCAGCATACTGTCGTACTGTCCATAAGCAAAACCGGTCAATAATGAAAACAATGTTGCTGTCAGAATACGCATAATGAACAGGTAAGAAATTAAATTGTATTGTACAAATCTAAATGCGGCAAGTTACTAAACCGGTGCATATAATTAATTGTAATTATAATCAACGCTTCCCGGAGAGATAACCATTATTTGTTCAGTAATATTCCATCGGGAGATCACCGGAGTTTAAAAAGAACGCTTGCTTTTTCAACCTTGCTGTAAGGATATGATGCATGGTCGAAATTAGTTTCTAAATAACTGCCCGTTGTTCATATTGTTTCAGCAAATAATGAAGAAACATTTATCTTCATCGGGAAAAATTTTAAATGAGTATTGTTCTATCTATAAAAAATCTTTCCAAGTCATACGGTTATGTCCGTGCATTGAACTATGTTTCCTTTGATGTGCCGCAGGGAAGTGTGTTTGGGATTCTTGGACCAAACGGAAGCGGTAAAACTACATTGCTCGGAGTAGTGATGGATGTGCTGCGTGCCAACAAAGGAAATTTTTACTGGTTTGGTCAGCCGGGTACTTCTCCTGAACTCAGGAAAAAGATCGGTTCGTTGCTGGAAACACCCAATTTCTACAGCTACCTCTCTGGCACAGACAATTTAAAGATCACACAAGCCATCAGTGGCAGGGGAACAAAAAAAGATATTGACGACGTATTAAAAAAAGTAAATCTCTATGACAGGCGATGGAGTACATTCAAATCTTTCAGCCTGGGAATGAAACAAAGATTGGCTATCGGGGCAGCTTTGCTTGGCGACCCAAAAGTATTGGTGCTCGATGAACCTACCAATGGACTTGACCCGGTAGGCATTGCTGAAATAAGAAACCTTATTGTTGAGTTGAGAGAGAAAGGGCATACCATCATCATGGCCAGTCACCTGCTGGATGAAGTGGAGAAAGTATGCACCCATGCCGCCATTTTAAAAACCGGCGATATCATCAGCACAGGAAGTGTGGAAGAAATAATGATGGAAGAAGATATAGTGGAAATCGGCGCTGCTGATTTTTCTGCACTGGCAGAATTTGCAAAACGGCTAAGCAAAACTGTTTTAGTGGATGAGAAAGCCAGAACAGTGCAGCTGGTTTTTGCCAAAGGCACTGCAAAGCTGGATGAAATAAACCGCTTCTGTTTTGACAATGGTATTGTGCTTTCATTACTGACAATGCGAAAGAAAAAATTAGAAGCCCGGTTTTTTGAACTGACAAATAATTAAATGCATTTCCCACAAAGCCACTAAGAACACAAAGATTTTTGTGGCCTTTATGTCTTAGCGGGAAACAAAATAAAGACATGACCACATTGATACGAACAGAATGGCTGAAGATGAGAAAGTATAATGCTTTCTGGTGGATCATGGGCATTACAGCCCTATCCTATCCGGGTATCAATTATATTTTCTTTATGATATACAGCGAAATGACCAACCAACCTAACCAGGCCAGCAGGCTGGCAAAGATGGCGATTGGTAATCCATTTACATTTCCGGAGGTATGGCATACAGTAGCGTATTTCTCTTCCTTATTTGTCTTTATCCCGGCAGTAGTGGTTATTATGCTAATCAGCAATGAATATTCTTTTAAAACACACCGGCAAAACATCATTGATGGCTGGAGCAGAAACCAGTTTGTTACCAGCAAGCTGATTGATGTGCTGATCATTTGTGTGCTGATTGCAGCGCTTTATTTTGCAGTATGCCTGGTTACGGGTATCAGCAATCAGGAACGATTGATACAGGATACATGGGGTCAGGTTCATTATGTCGCTTTGTTTGCGTTGCAAACATTTGCTCAGTTGTCCATTGCTTTTCTTGTGGGCTTTTTAGTTCGTAAAGCTTTTTTGGCGCTTGGAATTTTTGTTTTTTACTATATCATATTTGAACCGATAATAGTGGGCCTGCTGAAAGTGTATGGAAATGACCTGGGCCGCTTTATGCCGCTTGAAATCTCTGACCGCATGATACCGGTGCCGGGCTTTCTTGGTAAAATAAACAAAGAGGCTTATGATAAATCTCTTGCTGCCATTAATCAGCATGTACTGATGACTATCCTCCTCACGGCTGTGATTTGGTTTATCTGTTACCGGATAAATGCAAAGAGGGATTTGAAATAAGAAGCTCTACCGTATTCCCCTGCGCTGCACCCCATAGCCTCTTCTTACATGGTTGCCGCTACCTGAACTCTGCGATTGAAAATTATTACGCCGTGGTTTAAATGATTGTTGCTGCTGTTGCCTTTGAACAGGTGCCGGTGCAGACATATGTGCATTCATTAAAAAAGGATGCTCATAAATAACCGGAATAGGTTTACCGATCAGTTTCTGTATATCTTTTAACTCATCTCTCTCTTCCGCACTGCAGAATGAAATAGCAGTACCTGCATTGCCGGCCCTGCCTGTACGACCAATACGGTGCACATAAGTTTCAGGAACATTCGGAAGATCGAAGTTGATAACATGGGTCAGATCGTCAATATCAATTCCCCTTGCTGCTATGTCAGTTGCAACCAAGACACGTAGATTGCCACTTTTAAAATCCGCCAAAGCATCCTGCCGGGCATTCTGCGATTTGTTTCCATGTATGGCAGCTGTTCTTATATTATGACGTTGTAAAATCCTTGCAACTTTATCAGCACCATGCTTGGTACGGGTAAAGACGAGTGCAGATATAATTGCTTTATCATGCAATAAATGCAGGAGCAATTCCGGCTTCTCCTGTTTGCCCACAAAATAAAGGCTTTGCTCTATTTTATCAACCGTTGATGCAGGTGGCGTCACTTCCACTTTTGCCGGATGCGTTAATAATATATTCGCCAGCTTTTGAATTTCCGGAGGCATTGTAGCGGAAAAGAAAAGTGTTTGTCTTTTTGCCGGCAGCTTTGCAATAATTCTTTTTACATCATGGATAAATCCCATGTCGAGCATACGGTCTGCTTCATCTAATACAAATATTTGCAGTTTGTCAAGGCGGATATAACCCTGCGTCATCAGATCTAATAAACGACCGGGAGTTGCTACCAACACATCCACTCCTCTTCTTAATGCATTTGTTTGATGAAGTTGTGATACACCGCCAAAAATTACGGTGTGACGGATGCCGGTAAATTTTCCGTAGGCAGCAAAGCTCTCATCTATTTGTATCGCCAATTCTCTTGTCGGCGTTAATATTAATACTTTGATACCCGGTGCCATTGGTTTTTGTTCATGCAGTATCTGCAGGATAGGAATGGCGAAAGCGGCTGTTTTGCCGGTGCCTGTCTGGGCGCAGCCCAGCAGGTCTTTTCGTTGCAGCACCAGCGGGATGGCCTGTTGCTGAATGGGTGTCGGAATAGTGTATCCTTCTGCGGCTACTGCCCTCAGGATAGGTTCAATAATTGATAATTTTTTAAAAGCCATTATAGGTTTTTATTAGTATGTGGCTGGCTAAGATGTTGTAGGTTCTGAATCAGCGAAAGTTTGTCTAAGTACCACCGGCATACAACTGCCGTGACATGAGTGGAGTAGGGTGCGAAGATAGGGTTTTATTTTTTGGAAAGAGGAATTATATTGCCAGCTATAGTGCTACTATCATCTCCTGTTGTCCAATTTCATCCAGTGGAATAAAGTCTCACATCATCGTTCGGTAGCTCATCTGAACATTTGAGAAGCAGTTACATCGTACAAAATTCATCTGAAAAATCAGCTAACTTTATCAGCTGAATTCAACTCAACCTGTAACAATGAAAAAAATAATATCATACCTTGGCCTATTTACTTTCTCAATGATTATAATCAGTCAAAACAGTTTTGCCAACTCAATACAGAACGATACAGCAAAGTATCGCTGCCCGATGAAATGCGAAGGAGAAAAAACTTATGACCAACCGGGCAAATGTTCTGTCTGCGGTATGTCACTGCAAAAAATAAGTCCGGCCGCTGTTCCGGAAAATCCGGCACTTAAAAAAAACAAAGTAAAAATTGCCGGCGCCATGATGAAGGTGATGCGGCAGGGAGAATTATACGGGACGATTGACCTGGACACTATCTCAAACAAAGAGCACTTGTATGGTGTTGGCCCGGTTGAATTTTTAAAAGGCGAGTTAATGATTATTGACGGCAAATCTTATCAATCAACAGTTGGGACCGACGGTTCAATACTGATGGAAGAAACTTTTAAAGCCAAAGCCCCTTTCTTCGTATTTGCCAATATCGAAAAATGGAAAGAACTTTTTTTACCGGACAGTGTTCAGACAATTCAGCAACTGGAATCGTTTCTTGACCAGTCAACAAAAAACCACTCAAGGCCTTTTGCTTTCCGGATGACAGCAAAAATTGAAAAAGCTGAACTGCATATTGTGAATCTGCCCACCCGAACCCTAGTTCATTCACCTGAAGATGCGCATCAGAATCAATTAACTTTCAAGTTGAAAAAGCAAAATACTGAGATGATTGGATTTTTTTCAACTTCACACCAGGGTGTGTTTACACATCATGATACATTTGTCCATATACATCTCATTACCACAGACAGAAGGAAAATGGGTCATTTAGAAAATATGCTGATCAAAAAGGGAACAGCCAAACTTTATATACCTGCCGAATAAGATTTTCGTCCTTTTCAGGATTACAAATAGATTCCGGGTAAAGCCCGGAATGACGGAAATGCCATAAGACTCTCCTTCGCCAAAGGCTACGGAAGGGAAAACAAAAACCCTCCGGTAGAAACCGGAGGGAACAACTAAAAAACACTAGCTAAATGCTCAGTGGTTTCATTGGAACGAACTCTCGTTTATCACTCTTCGACTGGCTCAGAGTGACAGTTATATCATTAGTCGGGCTTCTTCCCGTCTAAAAAGGTATTGATGGTGCTGATGTGGCTTTGATTTTTGTCGTCGGTCTTTACTTCGTAATTGCTGTAGAAGTTTTCGATCTGGGCATTGGAATTGCCTGCATGCAATTCCATATTGCGGCGGATATAGGCCGGCACAGTTTCAAACTCATTATTGGGGTCAGCAGCGTTAACATTGAACGATAAGTTGCGCAACTTATTCAGTCGTTCGGCTGCCCTACGTTTTTGTTCTTCGGTTTCGTCCGCCATCGGCGGTTCCTCAACCTGTGGAAACAAAGGTGTCTGAGCCTGATGGGCCAACGGCATATCCGCCGCAGGAATGTCATCTCGTTCCACCAGCTGCATTTGCAAATCAAGAAGTTCTTCCTGCTCTTTGCTGGCAGCTGTTCCGGAAGAGACCGGTTCTTCGGCAGAAGACATTGAGGTGATCTCCTCTGTTTTTGTTTCTGCGTAGATATTGGACGGTCTGGCCAGATATCCTCCCGATGCTGCAGACACCGGGGATGTACTACTAGTACTATCTTGAATTACTTGTGTCTTCTTTTTTGTTTGTTGCGGAATCGAATTTATACTATCCTCTTTCCCGGCAATTGACATTTTGCCAACAGTAGATGTACTAACATTTTCATCCGTAACAATACTAAGTGTTTTTTCGGCTGCTTCATCTTCTGATCCCAAAACAAAATGAACCACTACAGGGCCTTCATCTTTTATATCCGACATGTCAATAATGGGCGCCTGCACTACGGGGACTTCTTCTACCAGTTTTGGAATAAGATAATCAAGAGGCCTCTCTTCCATGGAACCGGGAGCATTAGAATTCTTGACTTCCTGCTCAGCTATTTCTTTTTCTTCTGCAGGCAAAACAGTCTTTTCTTCCTGCGCCTGGCCCAGCACCATCACAATCTTTTCTTCTTTCTTTGGTTCTTCTTTTTTAGGTGCAGGCTTTGCAAAAGGATCCTTGTGTTCAAATCCTGTTGCAATTAGTGTGATACCTATTTTGGCGCCGAGATTATTATCATAACCCATGCCGAGAATAACATCGGTATTATCACCCGCCTGTGTGAGCAGATAATTCTGTATCACTTCCACTTCATCCATGGTGAACTCATGTTCTCCATGCGCTGAATTAATATTAATGAGAATCCATTTTGCGCCTTGTATATCACTATCGTTTAGCAATGGTGAGGTCAGCGCTTCTTCAATTGCTTTCTGCGCCCTGTTCTCTCCTTCTGCTGTTGCATTACCAAGTATGGCTACGCCGCCGTTACGCATCACAGTGCAAACATCGGCAAAGTCCACATTGATCTGCCCGGTACTGTTGATGACATCAGTGATACATTTTGCAGCGGTTGCTAAAACATTATCTGCTTTTTCAAAAGCTTCACGCATTTTCAGGTTGCCAAACTGGTGGCGAAGTTTATCATTACTTATTACCAATAATGTATCTACATACTGTTCCAGGTTTTTAATTCCCTCCTGTGCCTGCTGCTGACGTTTCTTTCCTTCATAAGCAAACGGAGTAGTAACGATACCTACGGTGAGTATGCCGAGGTCTTTACAGATCTTGGCAATGATAGGTGCACCACCTGTACCTGTGCCACCACCCATGCCTGCTGTGATGAACGCCATCTTGGTATTCACTTCAAGGATGCGTTTTATTTCCTCCAGCGATTCCTCTGTCGCCTGCCTGCCAATATCAGGATTGGCGCCAGCGCCAAGACCCTGTGTGAGGTGAGGCCCTAACTGAATACGGTTAGGAATACCGCTGCTGGCTAATGCCTGTGCATCGGTATTGCAGATAACAAAGTTCACCCCGTCAATATTCTGGCTGAACATATAACTTACTGCATTGCCACCACCGCCGCCAACTCCGATTACTTTGAGTATGGACGATTTTTCCTTAGGCAGATCAAAATGTATCATAGTGTTGAATTTAGCAGCCCCCCTAAATCCCCCGCAGGGGACTTATAAAGCTGTTTATGATTGGATTGGTTTTATTTTATCGAATCAGTTAGTAACAAAGAACTTCTTAAAATTAAATGGCTCTTCTTAAGCCTCCCCTGCGGGGAGGTTTTGAGGGGCATTATAAATGCTTGTCTTCTTCTTCTTTAAACAAATCAATGATCCTGTCTTTGAATTTGCTCCAGAAGCCGGTCAGGTTTTTCCTCCTTACTGTTGCATCAACAGTTTCTGGTTCGGCTACCTGTGCTTCCGCTTGTTCATTTTTCTTTAATGCATCGGGCACTTCCACTTTTTTGTATTCTCTTTCAAACTCTTTCCGGTTGTGTTCATAATCATCATAGCCTTTCAGGATAAGACCGATACAGGTGGAGTAAGTGGGTTTCGCCAGTTCTTCGATATGGCCTGCGGCAAGATGCTCGTTGGGAAAACCAATTCTTGCATTTAGGCCGGTTACATATTCAGTAAGCTGTATGAGATGTTTCAACTGAGAACCCCCTCCTGTAAGAATGATGCCACCATTCAAAGCTTTGTTATCCAAACCAACTTGTTTCAGATGATAAGTAACAAAATCCATTATCTCACTCATACGGGCCTGGATGATGTTGGCCAGGTTTTTTACACTGATCTCTTTGGCAGGCATGCCTCTCAATCCCGGGATAGTGATATAAGCATTTGCTTTGGCTTCATTGGCCAGTGCACTTCCGAACTGAACTTTCATTTGCTCAGCTTGAGTTTTTAAAACTCCCAAACCGGTTTTGATATCATTGGTGATATTCTCACCAGCAAATGGAATAACGGCTGTATGTTTTAAAATGCCTTCATAGAAAACAGCAAGGTCAGTGGTACCACCGCCAATATCAACAATTGCAACACCGGCTTCCAGGTCTTCCTGCCCCATTACTGCTGAAGACGAAGCGAGGGGTTGCAACACCAGGTCTTTGGTATGCAAGCCTGCTTTCTCCACACTACGATTAATGTTTTTAATCGCATTCTTATCGCCGGTGATAATATGGAAGTTGGCGCCGATCTTCACACCGCCATAACCGATCGGGTTGGGAATGTTCTGGAAATTATCAACCGTAAATTCCTGGGGTATCACATCAATGATCTGGTCGCCGGCAGGAATGTAAGTTTTATACTGATCATCTATCAGCTGATCGATTTCCTTTTGTGTTATTTCTTCATCCGTCTTCTGGCGAACAATATCGCCACGGGTCTGCAGGCTTTTGATATGATGGCCTGCCACACCTACATACACTTCTTTGATGTCAAGGTTAGGATTAGAAGCGAAACAATTTTCCAACGCCGTTTTAATGGCCTTGATGGTTTCATCAATGTTAAGCACCTGGCCATGCTTCACCCCATTGGAGTTGGCTTTGCCAAATCCAAGTATTTCCAGTTTGCCAAACTCATTTTTACGTCCGGCAATTACTGCGATCTTGGTTGTACCAATGTCCAGACCGACAATAATGGGTTGCTCGTTGTTCATAGTATTTGTTTTTAGTTGTTTGTTTATTGAATCAAAATCATTTCTTGTTTAATTATATCCGCCATTTTCATCTTCAACCGGTTTTTCAGGCATTACAGCTTTGGGTCGTTTCTTCTCCTCCTTTTTTGGCTTATCCGTTTTCCTTTTTTGTTCGGATGAACCGGTAAGTTCAGCCTGCCCGCCACTCTTTTCAGAGATGGCGGGAGTTGAAATGCTCAGGCCGGGGTTGGGATTGAGTTTGTGCTCTGGGTTTTCATTATCGTTTGACAGCACAGCATCTGATGAATCAATTTCATAATTATCATATGCCTGCTTAGTTTTTATCAGCGCATCGTTTTGTCCTTCTATTGACTGCTTCAGTAATTTTTCAACATTTCTTCTTAACTGGATGGAATCGATCCGGGGATCGCCTGCATATTTTGATACCAGTACCTGTCCTTTATACTGCACATCAATTACTTTATACTTATCAAATCCTGTTTTGCTTAAAACCTGCTGATAAAAGATCATCAGCCTTCTGAATTTCTGATCAATATTGTCTGCATTACCCAGCTTCACAAGATGATTGCCCACCAGCGGTATCATTTCAAGTTTTTTATCCGTCGTTAAATCCACCTGTGCCACCTGCGCCATCCAAAAAGGATGATGAACAATATAAACGGCCACTTCTTTTACATCATTGAGCAATGAACTGTCTTTTGAAGTCAAAGTTTTTCTTTCAGGAAAGCCTGTGAAGACAGGCACTCTTGCACTTAGTTTGTCAGACAGGGGTAAGATTTTTCCTGTGCTGTCCAGATAAAATGAACTGTTTCCGGTTGTGAAAATTCTTGCTACAGGTTCTCTTTCATTGATAGTTACATGCAGCGCATCTTTGTTATCAAAATACAATTCAGCATCCCTGATCCATGTATTTTTTTCCAGCATGCTTTTCAGATCATGAAGTTTAAATGATGACACCTGTTCTCCTTTGATATTTCCATTCGTTGCCTTCATCAGCATTTGCTCCACATCATTTCTGTCAATAAATAAATTCTCCTGTTCCCCTTTGATAACAATTGTATATCCACTGCATTGGCCTTTATTCTTTTTGTTGATGGCGGCCATCAGCAGGATAAACATGCCGCCTCCGATACATAACCAGATAGTTATGAATAAAATTTTCCGTATCGTTTTCTTTGCGTTCATTTTTTTCTCCGGGCTATTATAAATTCCTCAATATATCTTTTATCGGTTCTACCAGCATATCAATATCTCCTGCTCCTGCTGTAATCAATATTTCCCCAAATTCCCTGTTCACTTGTCCTGCATATTTTTTTTCAAGCCAGCTCATTAAATCTTCTTTTGTCATGACACACACATTCCTGTTTTCCATTTTATCTGCAATCATTTCACTGCTCACTTCTGCAATCGGTAATTCCCTTGCAGGATAAATCGGCAACAAAATGATTTCATCAGCAAGGCTCAACGCTTCAGCAAAACCAATGGCCAAATCTCTTGTTCTTGTATACAGGTGTGGCTGAAATATCACTGTACACTTTTTTTGTCTGAATAATGTTTTTGCTCCGTTGATCAATGCTTTCAGTTCCTGGGGATGGTGAGCATAATCATCAATAAACACAAGTCTGTTGTTTTTAACGATATACTCAAACCTCCTCATCACTCCCCTGAAATTTTCCACAGCCTGCTTTATCTTCTCATCATCTATTTCCAAAGAACCTGCCACTGCTATAGCTGCCACTGCATTTTCCACATTATGCATCCCGCCCATATTCAGCTTCACATTTTCAATCAATTTATCTTTTACCTGCACATCAAATTCATAACTACCACTTACCATCCTGATATTCGCCGCATATACATCAGCGCTTTCATTCTGCAGGCTGTATGTGATATGCTTCTCAACTTTTAATTCCCTTCCTCTTTTCAACCCGAATTGGCTTATCAGCAGCCCTCCGGGTTTTACTTTTCTGCTGAAATCAATGAAAGCCTGTTCCATCGCTTCGGCGGTACCATATATATCCAGGTGATCAGCATCCATCGCTGTGATGATGGCCACATCAGGATTTAATTTTAAAAAACTTCTGTCATACTCATCAGCTTCCACCACACTTACATTTTTTTCACTTCTCCAAAAGTTAGTCCCGTAATTCACTGCAATGCCACCGAGAAAAGCATTACATCCAAACCCACTATCTCTCAACAAATGAGCAATCATCGTAGTGATTGTTGTTTTGCCATGTGTGCCTGCTATACATATATTAAAAGAACTTTTTGTTATCATCTCCAGTACATCGCTCCTCTTCACCACCGTATATCCAATCGTTCTGTAATAATTCAGTTCTATATGCTCTGCCGGAATTGCCGGCGTATAAACCACCAGGTCAACTTTCTTTGGGATCAGGTCAATATTCTCTTCATAGTGAATATCGATTCCTTCGTTCTCCAGTTCTCTTGTCAATGCAGTGACAGTTTTATCATATCCACTCACTTCCATCCCCCTGCTTTTAAAGAACCTTGCTATTGCACTCATGCCTATTCCCCCGATACCAATGAAATAAACAACCTTAATATCAGCCAGTGATTTGTTCATTTCATTCATTGTTTCACTTCAACAGTTCCCATTTTCATCCTGCCCGCCATGCCTGCAGCAGGTAAACCGGCATGCAGGTCCCCTAAAGGGGAGTTTCATAAGGACAGTATTGCTTGTGCTCAGCGTTAAATAACCTTCATAATTTCTTCTGCTATTCTCCTGTCTGCATTAATGATCGCCAGTCTTGCTATATTTTTTCTCAATTCTTCCTGCTTTGCTTCATTCTTCGCAAGTTCAGTTATCATCGGCACTACTTTTTTCATTACTTCACTGTCCTTCACCATTAGTGCTGCATTTCTTTTCACCAACTGCATTGCATTCACTGTTTGATGATCTTCGGCTGCAAACGGATAAGGAACAAATAAAACCGGCTTTTTCACCACACACAATTCAGCCACTGTCATTGCCCCGGCTCTTGCCACCACTATATCCGCTGCTGCGTATGCATATTCCATTTGCCTGATAAAATCATTTACCCAAACTCCCTGCCTGTCAATGGTTCTTTCTTTTGCTTTTGCTGAATAAGGTTTTCCTGTTTGCCAGATAAGCTGTAAGCCATTATTCAGCAGTTCATCCAATCCGGCATCAATTGTTTCGTTGATGGATCTGGCGCCAAGGCTTCCTCCAACGACGAGAACTATTTTCTTTGCCTCATCCAGCGAAAAGAATTTTATTCCTTCGCTTCTTGTCACTGTTGTTTCTGCTATCTCTCTCCGCACGGGGTTTCCCGTTACCATTATTTTTTCAGCCGGAAAAAACTTTTCCATTCCCTCTGTACCGGTAAAAATCTTTGTAGCTTTTTTCCCAAGCATTTTGTTTGACTTTCCGGCAAAAGAATTTGACTCATGGATAAAAGTTGGAATTCCTTTTGCCTGCGCCGTTCTCAAAACCGGATAGCTGGAATAACCACCTACGCCTATCGCCGCATCCGGTTTGAACTGTTTAAAAATTTTTCTTACCTGCAAAAGACTTTTCACCAGTTTTAATGGTAAACCAATGTTTTTAATCAAAGAGCTCCGGTTGAACCCTGCTATATCCAATCCTTCTATTTTATATCCTGCCTGCGGCACTTTTTCCATTTCCATTCTTCCTTTCGCACCTACAAACAATATTTCAATTGAACTATCAATCTTTTTCAATGCATTGGCAATCGCTATTGCCGGAAAAATATGGCCGCCTGTTCCGCCTCCCGCTATAATCACCCGTTTCGCCATATTCTTATTTTACTTCTGTCACGGCAACTTTTCCTTCTAACTGCTCTACATTTCTTGCTACACTTAATATTATACCAATGGCGAGACAGGTAAATATGAAACTGGTTCCGCCCATACTTACTAATGGTAACGTAACTCCTGTTACGGGAAAAAGATTTACTGTCACTGCCATATTTGCCACTGCCTGGATAGCCAGTGTAAAACTTAATCCCAGCGCCAGAAATGCACCGAATGCATAGGGACATCGTTTGTAAATCCGGATGCACCTGTATAAAAACACCAGGTAGATGAACATAATAAAAGCGCCTCCCAACAAACCATACTCCTCAATGATTATGGCATAAATAAAATCATTATAAGCCTGCGGCAAATAGTCCCTGGTTGTACTATTGCCGGGACCAACACCGAGTACACCGCCTTTTGCTATCGCAATCTTTGCCTGGTTAACCTGGTAAGCATCATTATCTGCTTCCTTACTTCCGTACATAAAATTCTCCATTCTGCCTATCCATGTATCCACTCTTCCGAATAAACCAGAAGAAGTCTTTTTTGCAATATCTGTTTCCTGTTCGCTATGCTTTCCATGACGGATCACTGCAGCCATTACCAGAAAAACAATGGGTATAAGTGCAACGCCAATTGTCAGCAGTATATGTTTTGTACTCACTCTTCCGATAAACATCAGCAACAAACAACTTGCACCAAGCAGTAATCCTGTAGAAAGATTAGCCGGCGCAATCAATGCACAGGTGATAGCAACAGGTGTGATGATCGGAAGAAATCCTTGTTTGAAATCTTTTATTACATCCTGCTTCCTGCTTATCAGTCTTGCCAGGTACATGAACAAGGCCAACCGGGCAAGGTCAGATGTCTGCATCGTCATATTGATCAGGGGCAACCTTATCCATCGGCTTCCTTCATTCATCTTTACTCCAAAAAATAATGTGTAGAACAACAATGGCAACGAAATCAGGAATGCGATCTTTGCTGCTTTTGAATAGAAAGTATAATTGACCAGGTGTGCAAAATAGATAACGAAAATGCCTGCAACAATAAAAGCAATCTGCTTGAGCAGATAGATCTCTGTATTCCCCCTGTAATTCTTATACGCCAATGAACCGGTAGCGCTGTAAACCGCCAGCAAAGAAACCAGGGTCAGCAATATCACCAATGCCCAGATAACCTTATCGCCTTTTGTCTTGCTGATAAGATTATTGGCGTTGAAAGTATTCTTCAACCCGCTTAATCGTATATCTTTTGCTATCTCCATTTATTATTATAGCTCCCTGACAGCTTTTTTAAACTGGTTACCCCTGTCTTCATAATTTTTAAACAGATCAAAACTTGCACAAGCCGGGCTTAACAGCACTACATCTCCCTTGTCTGAAAAATGGAAAGCTGCGTGTACCGCTTCAGCTGCTGTTGATGTGTTTACAATAGTGCTGAGAAATTTGCTGAACGCATCATGAATCTTCCAATTGTCTGTTCCCAAACAAATGATAGCTTTTACTTTTTCTCTTACCAGGTCTTCAATCAGTGAATAATCATTTCCCTTGTCTACGCCTCCCAATATCAATACAGTAGGCCGGGTCATACTTTCTAATGCATACCAGGTTGAGTTTACGTTAGTCGCCTTACTGTCATTAATAAATTCTACTCCTCTTACTGTTGCCACATGTTCCATCCTGTGTTCAAGACTCTGAAAATTCTGAACTGCATCCCGGATCTTCTCTTTCCTTATATCCAGAATGGAAGCCGCTACACAGGCAGCCATAGTGTTATACTGGTTATGTTTTCCTTTTAATGCAAAATCAAAAACACTCATCTGGGCAAAATCCTGTCCGGTCCGCACATACATATCCCCGTCTTTAATAAAAGCTCCGTTGGGCAGTTCTCTTTTCATACTTATTGGCAGTTGGTTAGATTGAATATTGAATTGGTTTACATATTTCATAGTTACTTCATCATCGGCGCAGTAGATGAAATAATCATCCTGCTGCTGGTTCATAGTGATACGGAATTTGCTTCTGATATAATTTTCAAATGAATAATCGTAACGATCCAGGTGGTCTTCCGTAATATTCGTCAGTATAGCTACATCCGGCCTGAAAGTTTTGATATCATCTAACTGAAAACTGCTTATCTCTGCCACATACAAGGGTTTTGGGTCAGCAGCTACTTGTCTGGCAAATGAATCACCGATATTCCCAACCAAAGCACAATCCAGTCCCGCTGTTTTGCAGATATGGTATGTTAGCGCTGTGGTTGTTGTTTTGCCATTGCTTCCGGTGATGGCAATTATTTTACTGTTGCCCTTGAACCGGTAAGCCAATTCCACTTCACTGATGATCTCAATTCCTTTTGCCCTTATCTTTTTTACTATCTCTGTCTTTTCCGGTATGCCGGGGCTTTTCATCACTTCATCAGCATCGAAAATTTTTGACTCAGTGTGTTTTCCTTCTTCGAAATCAATACCTGCAATTTTCAGTTCGTTACGATACTCTTCTTTCAAAGAACTTGTGTCGGAAACAAAAACATCATATCCCTGTTTCTTTGCCAGCAGTGCGGCCCCCACACCACTTTCACCTCCCCCAAGTATGACAAATCTTTTGCCCATGCTGCCGGTCATGCTTTCAGCATAGTGTACGGAAATGGGTTCTTCACAAGCATTAGTTTCAATACAACTGCACCACAATTCGATTAGATCAGAAACATTCCTTTCAAAGGGACAGGATCGGTTTTTCAGCAATATCTTTTGTCAACCTACCTTATCTCATCTTCAGTGTTACAATACTCAACACTACCAGCAGCACAGTCACTATCCAGAATCTCGTTACGATTTTTACCTCATGAAATCCTTTTACCTGGTAATGATGATGAAGTGGCGCCTTTAAAAAAATTCTTTTCCCCACCCCATGTCTTTTTCTCGTATATTTAAAATATCCAACCTGCAGCATTACACTTAGTGTTTCCACAAAGAATACTCCGCAGAAAATCGGCAACAGCAGTTCCTTGTGAACTATAATGGCCAGTGATGCAATAATTCCTCCCAGTGTTAAGCTTCCCGTATCACCCATGAATATTTGCGCCGGGTAAGAGTTGTACCACAAAAAACCTATACAAGCACCGATCATCGCTGCAATAAAAATGGACAACTCATCCAATCCCGGGATATACATGATGTTGAGGTAATCCGCAAAAACAAGATTGCCGCTTGCATAAGCGAATATGCCCAACAACACCCCGATAATGGCCGAAGTGCCGGTTGCCAATCCATCCAACCCATCAGTCAGGTTAGAACCATTGGATACAGCCGTGATTATAAAAATCACAACCAATATGTAAAGAACCCAGGTATAATCTCTCCACGAAGCCGGTAACAGTTTTGAATAATTGAATTCATGATTTTTCACAAAGGGTATTGTCGTAATGGGAGATTTTGATTCAACGAAATAAACTGTATCTCCACCCACATTCTTGGGAAATCTTGTTGGATCTTTTTTTGCATCCACAACTGGTCCCACATACTTTCTCCAAATCTTTACATCGCTGTTGAAATAAAGTGTTGCTCCTACCAATATTCCCAATCCAACTTGTCCAAGAACTTTAAACCTGGCGGCCAAGCCATGTTTGCTTGTCTTTTTAAATTCCTCCCCTTTTTGCTGTGCCAACCGCTTGCCTCTTAATTTCAGATAGTCATCAATAAACCCTATGATGCCTAACCAGACTGCACTGATAAGCATTAACTGCACATACACTTTTGTCAGGTCTGCCAGCAACAGTGTTGGTATAACAATGGCAAGAATGATAATGATACCTCCCATTGTTGGTGTGCCGGCTTTGCTTTCCTGCCCTGCCAGTCCCTCATCACGGATGCTTTCACCTATCTGCCTTTTTTGTAAGAACTTAATAAGTTTTTTACCATAGAATGTTGTGATAAACAATGAGAGCAATACAGCCATCAAAACCCGGAATGTTGTAAACTCAAAGAGACGGCTGCCCGGGAATTTTATTCCTTCCTCATTCAGCCAGTGAAATAAATGATACAACATTCAGTTGCCCGGTTTACTTGTTATTTATCCAACAGTTCAAAAAATTCTCTTACTACCTCCTTATCATCAAAGTGATTTCTTACTCCTTTTATCTCCTGGTACTTCTCATGCCCTTTTCCTGCAATCAGTATTATATCTTCCGCCTTTGCCATATTGATCGCAGTCTTTATCGCTTCCTTTCTGTCCACTATTGAGATATACTTTCTTCTATACGCCACAGCCAAGCCTTCTTCCATATCTTTTATTATCTGCACCGGGTCTTCACTTCTTGGATTATCGCTGGTGAAAATTGCTTTGTCACTATGCTCACAGGCCACCTCCGCCATCACCGGTCGTTTTTTCTTGTCCCTGTCGCCTCCGCAACCCACCACAGTTATCACCTGTTCAAATCCCTTCTTCAGTTTCTTTATTGTCGCAAGCACATTCAGTAATGCGTCAGGTGTATGAGCATAATCCACAATTGCAATCAGTTTTTCTTTCGGCGACAGCATGTAATCAAATCTGCCTTCAGCACCTGTCAACTCACTTAATGCCGTCAGTACATTTTGTTTTTCTTCTCCCATACAAAGAGCTGCAGCAAAAACCGCCAACAGATTATATGCATTGAACTCACCTATCAATCTGAAATGCACTTCTACATCATTCACCATCATCTGCAAACCGCTTAAGCTGTTGTCAAGGATCTTTCCCTTGAAATCGGCCACCGTTTTCAGGCTGTAGAAATACTTTCCTGCATTTGTATTCTGCAGCATCACTGCGCCCCTTTTATCATCTGCATTGCTGATTGCAAAAGCGGATGATGATAATGAATCAAAGAAGGCTTTCTTCACCCTGATGTATTCATCAAACGTCTGATGATAATCCAAATGATCATGAGTGATGTTGCTGAAAATCCCTCCTGCATACTGCAAACCTGCCACCCTGTGCTGGTGTATAGCATGTGAACTCGTTTCCATGAACACATGTGTACATCCTTCGTCCACCATCTGCTTCAGTGAAGCGTTCAGGCTGACTGCATCCGGTGTGGTATGGGTGGCTGCTGCAACTTTTTTACCGATCCTGTTCTCTACAGTGCTCAGCAATCCGCATGTATATCCCAATCTTGTAAAGAGCTTATATAATAATGTCGCAATCGTTGTTTTGCCATTTGTTCCAGTTACACCTACCAGTTTTATTTTTTCGGATGGTCTTCCAAAAAAATTATGTGCTATATAACCGGCAGCTTCAGCGCTGTTCTCTGTTTGCACATAAGTGAGTCGTGAGTCCGGAGTCATGAGTCCGGAGTCTTCATACACAATCGCTATTGCCCCATTTTCAATTGCTTTTTCAATGAACTGATGGCCATCTGCTGCCGTACCTTTCACTGCTATAAATAAAGAGCCTTGTTTTACCTTTCTCGAATCTATCTGGATGTCATTTACTTCAACCGATGTACTACCTGCTACCGACCTGATTGCGACTTTATATAGTACATCTTGCAATAACACGACAACCTTTAAACTTTAGACCTTAGACATTAAACCTCTGTCAACTCAATTCGAGCATTACAGTGATCCCTTTTGCCAGCAGTGATCCCGGCGCCACTGATTGTGAAATAATTTTTCCTTTTCCCTTCGCTGAAATTTTTACTCCCATATTCTCCAGCAAATACACCGCATCCTTCAAACCCATGCCTCTTACATTTGGCATTACCCGTTGTCGAATTTCATTTGTTTTCATCACCGGCTTATAGTCTGCTGCATATACATTGGCCCATGTATTCTGAGCAACTGAATCAGTATATGAAACACTCATTGAATTGAAAACAGTTTTGATATCTTTTGCCATACCTGCGTAGAAATAGGCATTGCTGTCTTTCACAGCTGCATAGAGTGATGGATTTTTCTTCTCTACATACATGGAATATATCCTGATTGCAATTTCCCTGAACACCGGCGCTGCAAGTAAACCGCCAAAGTGAATAGGATCATGCGGTCTTGTACGGATAACCACTATACAGGTGTATTGCGGTTTGTCTGCGGGGAAATAACCAACAAATGTTGCCTGATACACAGCATCATCGTATTTTATTTTTCCGTCAGAAACATGAGCAGTTCCTGTTTTGCCTGCAATTGCAAAAGGCATTCCTGCAAAAACTTTTCTTGCAGTTCCCTCTGTAACTACCATTCTCATGGAAGCTCTGGCATCATTAACCACAGAGGTTTTACAAATTCTTTCATCCAATACTGTTGGTTGAAATTGCTTAATAACAATCCCATCTTTTTGAATACTGTTAACGAGATATGGTTTTACCATTTTACCATCGTTGGCAATGGTATTATATAATGTAAGTGTATGCAGGGGGCTAACCTGTATCCCGTATCCAAAACTCATCCATAACAAATTGCCTTCTGAGCTTCCCTTCTGATCAAGTGGCGCCATCATGGGTTTGGGAACATCTGTAAGATCTATCGGCGACCTTACATCCAGATGAAAACGATGCAGGTACTCTTTATACTCAGCCGGCTTTTGACCAAATGCTTTTAATGCCAGTTTGCTCATGCCGATATTAGAACTATGAGCAAAACATCCCTGCACAGTAAGAATAGGCCTGGGCGATCTTTCAGCATCTGTTACTATTTTATTTCCAACTTGTGCTTTTCCTGCACTGCCAATTTCAACTACATCACCAAGAGAGCTTGTACCTTTTTCCAGAACAGAAAGAAGAGTGGCGAGTTTTATGGTTGATCCCGGCTCTGTAGCCCGCAATGCATAATTATCGTCTTCCCAGTAACTGCCATCCTTTTGCTGACCAAGATTGGCCATTGCTTTGATCTTGCCTGTTTGCGTTTCCATTACTATAGCAGTACCATAGGGACCCTTGCACTGAAGCATCATTTTCATCAAAGCAGTTTCAGTAATGTCCTGGATGTTTACATCCAGTGTGGTGAAAATATCTTTTCCGTTTACCGGATCTGTTTCCGAACCCTCAACAGGAATGGCAGTGCCACCGGCAATGTAACGGACTAATCTCTGGCCATCATGTCCATTCAGCACAGAGTCATAGCTTCTTTCCAGGCCTACATTTTGCTTTTTTGTTTTTCCGTTGCTGGCAATAAATTCTCTGGATAAGCCGATGGTTCTGTTAGCAAGCAATTTGAATGGAGTGAGTCGTTTTGTATTTACCTCCACTATCACCCCGCTTTTGTTTCGTCCCAGCCGTGCCAATGGAAACTCACGGAACACTTTGTAATCATCAAAACTCAGTTTCTTTTTTAGCGGATAATGTCTTTCATCATTCTTGTATGCAAACAATAATTGCTTTTTATACTCCTGCCAGGTTTTATCGCCAAAATAATTACTCAGGGATATGGCAAATGAATCGAGGTTTTCATAAAACCTTTTTCCTTTCTTCTCTCTCAAACCATCCGCATTAAAATCCATGTAGATATCAAAAGTGGGAATCGAAGTACTGAGCATTTGCCCGTCCTCACTGTAAATCGTTCCCCGCTCTGCTGCAAGTGGAATAAACCGCTGATGCAAACTGTCGCTCATACTGCGCCAGTATTTTCCCTGGAACTTTTGAATGTAGAAGGCTCTGCCAAGTACCAGTAAACTCAGCAGTGTAATGCCAAGAAAGCTGATGTAAACACGCCATAATATGTCCCGTTTTACTTCCAAAGCCAGTTTTTATCACGCCTCCGGCGTAATTATTTTTAGTTGTTGTTTTTTTTCGTCCAGTCGCCTTTCTTAATTGGTCAGAAAGGATATATCAGTTCTTTCCTATACTGTCTTTCAATACAACCGGTGTACCGGTAAGCTCTTTTAGTCCCAAAGGCTCCACTGCCTTTACCAACTCACTCTGTTTGCTGCGAAACATCACATCACTTTTGGCGGCCTTATATTCATACTGCAACTCTTTCACCTCTTTGTTGATGCGATTGATATTCCGGATAGCTTTATCGGCATAGTGCCCGTTGTAGATATAGATAACTGCCAGAAGGGTCAAAAAGAAAAAGAAAGGCACCTGCTTTACGATGGAGTGGTAATTCAACCAACGCTTCCATCCCTGCCTGCTTTCAGCAGCAGGCATGTCTTGAACTTCCTTTTCTTTTTTTATTTCTGTTTGCTCATCCATCAGAAATCATTTGTTTGCCCGCCTGGCTTATACCAATCGGACAGGGTTTTTCATTTGCCCAAAGGGCGGGTTAATTTCAAAGGATATAGATTTTCCTTTTTTATACCCTCTATATTTACTGTTATGAACTCTCTGTTATTTAACCCATCATCAGCTTTTCTGCCACTCTCAGTTTGGCACTTCCCGATCTTGGGTTTTGTTTCATTTCACTGTCCGAAGGCTGAATGGGCTTTTTAGTAATCACCTTCATTTCATTTACCGTTTCCTGGTTGATAAAAGGATGCTGATCCGTTTCATCAAATGAACCACGGCGGAAAAAATTTTTCACCAACCTGTCTTCAAGGGAATGAAACGTAATGATGGCTGCTCTGCCGCCCGGTTTTAACAAGGATGGAATCTGTTCAAGCATCTCTTTCAATGCACCTAATTCATCGTTCACTTCAATTCTCAATGCCTGAAAAACCTGGGCGAAGTACTTATTGGGATTTCCTTTCACTATTTCCCGGATAGCATTTTTAAAATCATCGATCGTTCTCAATGAGGTGGTATTGCGGATATCAACAATCTTTCTGGCTAATGTTTTGGCATTGGTTACTTCACCATACTGCTCAAACATTTTGTGCAATCGTTGTTCCGGGTAAGTGCTGATCACTTCAAAGGCTGTCAGCGTTTGCCGACGATCCATCCGCATATCCATTTCTGCATTGTAGCGGGTGGAAAAACCTCTTTCCGCTTCATCAAACTGATGGCTGCTTACTCCGAGGTCGGCCAGAATACCATCTACTGCTGTGATATTTTGCAGGCGAAGAAACCGCTGAACATGTCTGAAGTTTTGCGGGATAAAAATTATCCGTTTATCATCAGGCAGATTTTTTTGTGCATCTGCATCCTGGTCAAAGGCAACCAACTTTCCATCAGTTCCTAGTTTTTCCAGGATAGCTTTAGCATGTCCGCCTCCCCCGAAAGTGCAGTCCACATAAGTTCCGCCAGGGTGAATGTTCAAACCTTCTATCACTTCATTGAGCAGAACGGGTATGTGATACTGTTCCTGCACAATTAATGCTATTCGGGTTTACTGCTTCCGAGCACATCTTTACCCATATCACTTAATGCATCCGAAGAAATTGAATCAAAGAACTGTTTGTACTTATTACTATCCCAGATTTCCAGTTTATCGCCTGTTGCCATCAGCACAATATCTTTCTGCAACTCTGCATATACCTTTAAACTTGGCGGCAACAGTATGCGTCCTGCTGTGTCGGGCTCCACATAGGTGGCCCCGTTCAGAAAGGCCCTTCTGAATTCTCTCTGTTTGGGGTCAAACTCATTCAGGCCATTGATTTTTGAAAAGAGCGGTTCCCATGTTTTCATGGGGTATAATGCCAGGCATTTCTCAAATCCCCTGTTGATAACAAAGCGTACCGACTCTCCTTCCGGCAATTGTTTTTTGAAACCTGCCGGGAGAAGGAATCGTCCCTTTGTATCCAAAGTAGCCTCGAATTCGCCGAGAAAACCTATCATTATCAAAGGATTGAATCAATTTTTAAATAATTGACACAAAATAACACTTTTTCCCACTTAATTACCAAATTTTTCTATTTTTCTTTTTTCCCCATCCATTTTTTACCTGAAATGCCCTTCTGTAAAAGGTTTGGATGATTTTTAAAAAATTTGTTTGTGTTTTGCCGTGCATTGACTGTGAATTAGAGTGGAAAAGCTGTGGATTCGGAATAAGTGATTTAAAAATAAAGAGCCGTAAAAGAAGACTTACTTCGCCGAAAGCTTTGACAGATGGCTACTTCGGGATATTCAGGCACTCCCCTTTTGCAAAAGCTGGGAATAAAACCAGGAATGAAAATACTGTTGATAAACCCTCTGACTGATTACTTTGATTTGCTCGAAACAAACATTGAAGCTCAGCTATGCAGGAAAAATGAGACGCCGCACTTTGTTCATTTGTTTGTAAAAACAAAGAAAGAATTTGAGAGTGAAATGAAGAAGCTCAAAACTTTCATTAAGAAAAATACTTCACTCATCATTTGGGTATCCTGGTATAAAAAGAGTGCTAATATCCCTACTGATGTTTCAGAAGATGTTATCAGGAATTATGCATTGCAAAACGACATGGTTGATGTGAAAGTTTGCGCAGTAAGTGAAATATGGAGTGGTTTGAAACTGGTAGTGCCTATTAGTAAAAGGTAATACTTCATAGTGCTGCTGCAGAAAACCACATTCCGGAAAAAATTAATTGAAGTTTCCCTTGCAAAAACTTGCGGGGTTGCGGTAATTCAGTACATTTATTCAGGCTGAACATTTTCACTTCGAACCAGAATATAGTTCAGCAAGAATATAGCCGTTTCCGGCAACTTCTGATTAGTGCTTCCACCTTTACGAAGTCCGTAGTTTACCCTTAGTAAAAAAAGCGTAAAACAAAAACGGAACAGGTCCTTGTTATTATTTGCGCTGATAACCTAAATAAGTTTTGTTATGCAACACACCAAAACAATGTCGTTCAGCAGACAACTGGTAAGACTGTTATTGTTAGTCCCGGTAATTTTTCTTTTTACCGGAGTCACATATGCACAGAAAGATACTGCTGCGCCAAAAAAGAATGTGCTGACCAATATTTTAAACAGGGTGCTTAATCCAACCAAGGACACAGTAAAGCCAAAGGAAACCAATCCTAACAAAGAAGTAAGTCCCAGTAACAATCCTAACAGGGTAAGTGATGCAAACAAAGACACTGTCAGGCCCATAAATCCAAATATCAAAGATGTAAATGTAAATCCGAATGTTTTTAATAACCAGATCGGGATACAGATAAGATATCCGGATACTCTTAAAATTGGCGCTTACTCTATCGTAGTTGAATCCTATGATAAAGGAGGGGAATGGAGCCAGATTTCCAACAGCTATATTCATCTTAATGGTATTGGCAGGGTAAAATTTAACTGTCCTTCTGTTTTTACTGTATCGCCCGGCATATGGAAAAATGCTGTGATGAAGCCCGTTAAGCTGACAGTAGTTGACAAATTATTCCCCAGAGAAAATGAAATCAGTACAAAGGATGCTGCTTCATTGGGACTGAATACACAACCCGGTGCAGAAGTGGAACTGGAAATGCCACACTACAATAACCGGGCTATTGATATGTCAAAATATATCACTGACATAAAAGCTACTAAAACTCCCGAAGGCACACGGGTAAGGTTTTATGATCTGTCTGTATCTGTAGTAAAAGCAGGCGCCACATCGGGGACAGTTACCTCCGGTATTGCCAGGTATCCATCGGAAGTTCCTATACCAACTCCTCCTTTTACACTCAGCCCATCTCCCGGCTTTACACTTGAAGTAAGCGCTGTTGAATTTTCGCCGGGACTGAATCCTCTGGTTACTGCCAATCTCTTGCTTCCTGTTTCCATTACTCAAAACAGCGCCTGTGCCAGGGGAAGTCTCGATCTGGGCAGTTTCCGTATTTCTCCTACCTGCGAATTTTATAAAGAACTGCCCGGAGATAACTATGGTGTATTTGGTATTGGAAACACTACACTTGCTATTGGAGGCAGAGGCTATGTAGTTGATTTTAGTTCATCACAAACCTACGGCCCTTCCGGAAAACCTTCGTCATGGAAAGGAGTGGTTTTAATGCAGGGAGAATCAAGCGGGTCTCCCTCCGGAACAGTTATTTCCAACATCGGTTACATGCAGGCCGATTATACTTTCACAAATGGTATCATTGAAAGCAGCGGTTTGACGGCCACTTTCCGAAATATTGCTCCTTATAATTATGGCGCAGCACAACCCTATGGCTATGTTATTGATTTCAGTAATGCTATGGTAAATGTTGCATCAAGCCAGGTATCAGGAGGCTCTATTAATCCCGCAAAAATTATATTGCCAAAAACAGCTGTAAGGCAATCTGACAACACTGAAGTAGTATTAACAGACGCTAACCTCACCATCAAGCCTTCCATGGATTTGATCGGATATTCTCTCATTCGTCCTGATGTAAATGTGTATTGGGGTGATTTGATAGCTGCAGGCGGCGGTGACAGAAAATCATTTGGCGTGGAAAACATGGATAGAATGGCATGGCTTTTCTTTTCAGCACAGCCTTTGCCAATGTTCAATCCAACCACCATAAGCGGAAAAAAATTCTTTGCTCCTTTTGGTTCAATCAATGCCTCTGTAGTGGAAGCAAACTTTATGCAGGGCGCCACTTTTGGAAATTTTGGAATACTTGTTGTAAACACCCCAAATATTCCGGCTTCATGGGATCCAGATAATCCAAAAATACCTGCCACCAGCGCCCCGGTATGGTTCAGATTAAGTAAAAAAGATTTTACCTGGATGAACGTAGTTACTGAAGGGGTTCATTGCAGCATCAAAGGAGATATAATGGAATCACCCGGCCTGGAATTGGGCGACCCTTCAAAACCTTTGTATGTAGGTATTGATCCCTTCAAAACATTGACGATGCATCCCGATCGTCAAAAAACCACCAAACCTTTCAGCAGTATTTTATTGCAGTGTGTGGAAAGTGCCGTCATCACCTGTGATTTCCGTTCTCATATCCAATTACCCGCTCCTGTTGCTGATGTTTATTCTTTTAAAGAAATGGTATTTACTTCCACCTCGAATAATGCTGGTGGCAAACTTGAACTGAAACCCGGAGATTCATTGGCATATTGGGGATTACAGTTGGTTCCCAAACCCGGCTTCAGCAATGCCGGATTGGTGAGTGTGAAAACAGGGCAAATAATTTTAACGGCAGCAGGTCTTGCGGAGAAAAGACATTTTGCCCAACCCTTCTGGCTAACATGGGGTGAGATGCTGGCTAACGGAAGTATGGGAAGATTATTCTTTGATTACAATTCCGCAGGACAACAATTTGATAAGTTCAATTACATACACAATGCAGTTGCGCTATCGGACTATAATCCTGCAAGTAATGGTTTTCTCCGGGTTGGCGGTACTGCATTCTTCCCCTTCTTTGGTGGCGATTACCTGCATATTATAGATACTTACACACCGGCGATGAGCGGTTCCCCATTTGATGGCAGAACGATCACTTTAAGCAGTTCATCAACCGGTTCATTCCTGCCGTCCGATTTAACCATTGGCGGAAACTGGTCTGATGGGTTGGGTATTTTCAATTTTACAATCGGCTATGCTGCTGCTGCACAAGATGGATTTCTCGGCACCGGCACAAGTGCTTTAAGAAATCTCCTTGGAGGTGATATTGGATCAACTCTTGACATGAACAGCCGCGGCACCTGTATCCGCATTGGTTCCAATCTTATGGATATGCGTTCTGTTTCATTGGGGCCAATAGCCAATGTTTCGCAGATAACAAGGATATGGGGTTGTGTGTGCATTATAAATGATGGAATAGAAAACTTAGTAATAGGTGGCGAGGTTACCAGTTCCGCCAGTTACAGCGTTGCAGCAAGAGTGGGATCTTATCTCTCCGCTATTTTACAAGTCAATCCTTCCTTAGCAAGAATAACAATTGATGGCGAGGCCACTATGTCAGTCGCTTTATCACTTGATGCAGTTGTCAATGGACATATGCAACTCACAGTAAACTTTGCTCAGGGATTTCTGGAAGGTGAAGTTGCTGGTAAAATACGCCTTGCCGGAGGAAGCCCGTTAGCGGCGAGTGGTTCGCTTCAGGCCGAAGGGCAATTGAACTGGCACCTGGGTATTGATTTTGTTGAACTCCAGGGAATGGTTGCACTACGTATGATGGCATCAGCAGGAATTCCCGGTTTAGGTGTAGGAGCCGGTACGGGAGTAGGCGCTGCATTTTATATTGGCAAAGGGGCGCCGAAAAGCCGTGCATGGGTATTGATGGGTGGAGATCCAAGATTTAGTTTGAATATGACTCCTCTACCCGATCTACTTACTGGAGTTTATGGTTCGTTGCATGTTGAACAGGGGATTAATATTGCTATTATTTCCGGTGGTTATGAGCTTACAGTTGGTATGGGAGCTTTTATGCTTGAACCTCCTGGGGCTGCTTCATTAGGCGCTTTTTCTCCGGGCATCGGCCTTCCTTATATAGTAGGAAATCTTGGAGGCAGAATACATGGAGAAATTTTGGGAGGATTAGTTTCAGCCGGGGCCTGGTTCAATCTTTCTATAATAGGTCCTGTTCCATTTGGCTTTGAAGGAAGAGTGGGATTGGAAGCATGTGTGCTATGGGTAATATGTGGTTCGGTTGATATAACCATCGGGCTAAATTCAGCAGAAGGATTTTATATACGATAAAAAAATTAGCGGATCATAAAACACATAACATGACTATCGCAAAAAAAATATTGTTATCAGCAATCATCCTGTTAGTTTCTGCAATAAATACTAAAGCTCAAAATGCAGTAGCAGTGAGCAGCAATCCCGGGCCGGGTTTGCATATAGCATTGAACTGGGCTCCTTACAGCGGGGCAGTGAAATACAATATTTACAGAAAAAAAAGTACGGATGTATCATACCCTGGTTCGGCTTTGAATGGAGTCACACCAATTCAGACATTAACGAATTGTGCAAAGATCAAATCCATTTTGATTACATCCCCTGACTCAACAGAATGGAAAATCATTGCCAAAACATTTGCTACCGGCGGTACTTTATTTAATCCCTGTAATATAAATACACTTAAAACGGATCCCGTAAAATATAAAAAACTACAAGCTCTTTGTAAAGCTTCAATGCCTGTCGCCGTTGCAACCGGCCTTGGATACAGGGATAGTACAGTGCTGAATGGCACTGCCTATAAATATAAAATTGTTGCATTGAACGCATCCAATACAGTTCTGGGCAATGTGGTTTTGGACCTGACCGTTACTGCCGGCGCATTTGTAGCCCCGCCTGCACCAGCCGGAGTTGTAGCTGAACCCGGTGATGCATTGATACAGGTAAGATGGAATAATGTAACCGGCGCAGCGGGGTATATTGTTGAAAGAGGCCCTGCTCTGATTGGACCTTTTACCCGTGTAAATGAAAGTTATCTGGTTACTGAAATAAAAAATCATTTGAACGGCGATACGCTGATACCGTCTGCACCCGGCATAATTGATTTTAAAAGATATACTGTAATTAACGGAAAAGATTCAACACATCTGGTAAACGGAATTCCGGTTGATGGCCCAAAAAATAATTCCAGTTATTTCTACCGTGTAAAATCAATTGATCTGTTTAAACGTCCCGGCTCCGCTTCCGCTGTTTTCGGGCCGGCTATTCCAAGAGACAGTACAGCCCCGTCGACGGTCATTGATATTACTACATCAGCTGAAGATGCAACAGGCCATGTAACGGTTCGCTGGCAGCAGGTAGTAAAAGACAAAAATGGTCATTGGGAATATCCGGACAGCAGTGTGAAATATAAACTGTATCGTTTCCCCTCATCTGAAAATCCTGATAGTGTTCCTTCTACCTATCTTGGAGAAATTGCAACCAAACCGGGATTAAAATCCAGGGATACGGTGGACGCCGACCCGTCTCTTCGTTCCACTTATGGAAATAAAACATGGTGGTATCGTTTCAAATCATTCGACCAAAATGGAAATACAAGCCAATGGTCATCGGCTACATCTGTAATCGTAAAAGATATTACTGCTCCCGGCATTGTAAAAAATCTTGTTACCAAAGGCTTTGAAGACAAGATATCTGTAAAATGGCAGCGCAATCCTGAACCGGATATCGCAAGCTATATGGTGTATCGCAGTCTTTGCCATTTGGGTTCATGGGTTGATTGCAGCAGGCAAAAAGATTGCCGGGAATGGCAGACCTATGATCCTGGTAAACTGGACCCAAAAGATGATACACAAACTCCGGGAAGAGACAATCCTTCATCAGCCGGAGCAACTACTGCACCGACAGGTACAAAACTTCCTTGTCCATGCAGTGGACCATTCGTATTTCTGGGAGAAATCACAAAAGATTCTGTTGACCGTGCTGTAGCAAGAGGAAATTTTTTCTTTGATGATAAAACTATACCTGCCGGTTCGCCGCTTTGTTATGCTTATTGGATAAAGGCAAAAGATTCTTCCGGTAATCAAAGTGGTTCATTCCCCATACCATCCCCTGCTGAACAAGTGCAGATAAAATGCGAAAGACTGAGGGATCTGACTCCTCCTGAACATGCAATAATCTCTGGCTTATTTGCCCAGGCAGAACAAATAAAAGTGGAGTGGATTGGCCCGCCGACGCAAGATACAAGAGCCTATCATGTGTACCGTGCTGAAGGAACTAATCCGGCAGTAGAGCCGGTTTCAGGCGCCTATTCATGGGTGGGTGGAATGACGGTTGAATTGCCGCCAACAATGCCGGTTGTATTAGTAAGCCCCTATGTTCCTCCGGGAATGGCAACCTGTGATAAAATTTCTGTGCAGGCCACACCGTGGATGAGCCAGGGATATTTTGAAGATAAACATATTCAACCCAAACTGACATACTGGTATAAAGTGGTAGGGATAGATTATGATGGTAATGAAACGCCGCTTGATAGGGCTGCTGCCATCAGCACTTTTAGTTTTTCAAGAAAAGCGCCTGACGCACCAAGCATAACTGGTACAGGTGTGCAGCCCGATCCCTGTGCAGCAGTTATTAAATGGTCTCCTGCATTTGATGCATCAAAACATATTGGCTTTATTGTTTATCGCAGCAATAGTGCAGCCGGTCCATTCATACCGATTGTGCCCAGCCCATTGGCAGGTAATGATTATGTAGATACCAATGTGGTAAAAGGGCAAACTTACTGGTATGCCGTCGCAGTGTTGATGAGGAACGGACGTTTATCGGCTTTGTCAACCGCAAAAAGCATAACACCGTAATTAAATGTTGAAACAAAAAAATATATCACTTCAATAAAATAATTGCAATGAAAATCAAGCATCTTATTCTTATTGCTTTATCTGTGGTTCTATTACATACCCAAAACAATGCGCAGGATACCAATTGGGTAAAAAAGAACACCTGGTATTTCGACAATTTTGTCAGAGATACATTGCCATGGTCCATATTCAGGGAAAATTATATCGGTGTGGCCCCTGCACCTGCGGCAGATTTTGACCAGCTTTTTTATACTTATTTATTCCGAACCGAACTGGCAGGTAAAGGCCATTGCTATGGCATGGATGTGATGGAATTGCTGATGATGAAAAATGGAGGTCATCTTGGCTATTGTCATCCTCCCTATATTTATACAGGTTGTTATGACAACTGCAGTCCCGGAACTGTTGATTCCATAGGGCCAACAGATCTGACATTAAGAACGGCTTTAGAAATGGTTCATGGCTTCCAGATCAATCATGGTTTTCTTTCTTATCTACTCGACATAATTGCAATAAATAAACAGTTGGACGGTCGGTATGCATACCAACAGGTAAATTATCACATGGCAAAAAGTGATTTCCCTATTATGAGTATCAGCAAAGGACTTTCGCCTACCGATGGGGCACATGTAGTAGTACCTTATTTCACAGAAGACCTTGGGGCGACCAAGAAAATTTATGTTTACGACCCTAACCGGAGTTTTTACAAACCTGGTTCGGATGGCAAGGAGTGGTATAAAAGCAGAAATAATTTTATTGAAATTAATTCGGCGTCCGGCGCATGGAAATTCAGTTGGTGCTGCGATGGTACTTTTTGGCCGAGTAACCCCGGGATCGGTGGCAATATACTTTGTATTCCTCTTTCCGTAGCAGGAAGAAAAGACAGACTTCCCCAATCCTTACTGGCAGATGGAGCTTACGCTATAAATACTATTTTTATTTGGGGAAATGTAAAAGTGAACCAGATATCTGACTTCACTGCAGTAAAGAAATACCTGAATGAAGATGGAACAAACATCGAACCTTCTGAAGAAAAAAGATTGAATAATATTATACCGTTTATCCCGATGGACGGAGGCCTGCCCTCAAAAGGAACCGGGAAAACCAATGCTTATTTTTTCCGTGGCAGCGAACCGGTAAGACTTAGCTACAAAGCTTATGGCGAGTATAAAATCGGAATGATATTTAATGGAAAATATTATGAAATAAAAGGAACGGGCAAAGGAGAACTTCAAAATTTTTCTGCCGATGAGAAATTATTGAATAACTCTGTTAAGTCAACTGGTTCGGCAAACTGATAAATAATATTACTTTCGCTGTTCAATCAATACAACAGTCAGTTGTGTTATGACAGACCCAAGAAGTTTATCCATACAGGATTTCTCCTACTCTCTTCCCGAAGAAAGAATCGCCAAATACCCATTGGCAGAAAGAGATGCTTCCAAACTCCTTATTTACAAAGATGGTTTGATAACTGAAGATATTTACCGGAACTTATCATCTCATATTCCTGAAAACTCTTTACTGATCTTCAACAATTCCAAAGTTGTGGAAGCAAGGCTGCTTTTTCAAAAACCAACCGGCGGTGTAATTGAAATCTTTTGCCTGGAACCCCATGAACGGTACGCCGATATTACAACTGCCATGCTGCAAAAAGAAAAAATATTGTGGCAATGCCTGGTTGGCGGTGCCTCTAAATGGAAACCCGGGCAAATATTGGAAAAGAAAATAAAAAAACAGGGCGAAGAGATAATACTGAAAGCAAAATATATTGACAAACAAGCTGGTTCTTTTATCATTGAGCTTTCCTGGTCTGATGCTGACCTGAGTTTTGCCGAAATGCTCCATCATGCAGGAGCAATTCCTCTCCCGCCTTATATAAAAAGAGTTCCCGAAGAATCGGATAAAGAAAGATATCAGACCGTGTATGCTCATACTGACGGCTCAGTAGCAGCGCCTACAGCCGGGCTTCATTTTAATGATAAAATTTTTGGTGCCCTGAAAAATAAAAATATTCAAAATGATTTTGTAACCCTTCATGTTGGCGCCGGCACTTTCCAACCGGTAAAAGCAGAAACCATGCTGGATCATGATATGCATACTGAATGGATGGATGTTTCAAGATCAACGATTGAAAATATTTTGAATAACCTTGACAATAATATAATAGCCATTGGCACCACTTCTTTACGAACAATTGAGAGTTTGTATTGGATGGGAGTAAAAAGTCTTGAGTCTATAGTCGTTAGTCATGAGTCAATGCAGCTTTTGCAATGGGAAGCTTATGATCTGGCAAAAAGGAATATTGCCGTGAAAGATGCTCTGATATCATTGCTGAAATGGATGAATAAAACCAAGCTGGAACGGTTGATATCTAAAACCCAGATACTGATTGTACCGGGCTATGAATTTAAAATAGTAAAAGGGTTAATAACCAATTTCCATCAGCCTCAATCAACATTGCTGTTACTTGTTGCCGCTTTTATTGGCAGCGGCTGGAAGAATGTGTATGACCATGCTTTAAAAAATAAATTCCGTTTTCTCAGTTATGGTGATGGAAGTTTGCTTTGGAAAAGCTAATCCCTCTTTAAGGGGAGGTCAATCGTAAAACTGCTCCCTTTTCCAAGTGTACTTTCTGCTTTTATATCACCGTCATGTGCCTCCACCATGGTTTTTACATAACTCAATCCGAGCCCGAAGCCTTTTACATTATGTATGTTGCCTGTATGTGCCCTGTAGAATCGTTCAAAGATTTTTTTTAAGGTATCCCTGTTCATTCCAATTCCATTGTCTTCCACTTTAAACGAAAATTTTTTCCCGTTAGATTGTGTCGAAACCTTCACCACAGGCGGTAAATTTTCTTTGGAATATTTCAGTGCATTATCAACCAGATTATTCACTAAGTTGGAAAAATGAACTTCGTCCGCTTCGATCATATCATCCGATGCATTTAATGCCAGTTCCACCTTTCCTTGTTTTTCCTCAAGCTGCAGATTAAAATTATCCACCACATCTTTTATTATTTCATGCACATGCACCGGTTTAAGAGCCAATTCCACTTCCTGTTTTTCCAACTGTGAGGCCTTCAAAATAGTTTCCACCTGCCGGTTCATCCGCTGGTTTTCTTCCTTTATGATACCGCTGAAGTAACTCATTTTCTGCCTGTCTTCAATCACTTTTTCATTTCGCATGGCATCCACAGCCAATGAAATGGTGGCAATAGGAGTTTTAAATTCATGCGTCATGTTATTTATAAAATCGTTTTTTATTTTGGCCAGTTTCTTTTGCCGCAGCATGGTTCTTACTGTCAGGTAAAATGCAGCCAGAATAATTAATGTGAAAGCAACAGAAACAATAATACGTCCAAAAAGCGATTTATAAGCAAGGTTTTTTATACCGGGCACGGTGATAAATAAGGTTTCCTTTGCACTCAGATTTTCTCCAGGGGTTCCGCTTAACGCCTCAAGCCATGTACTACATGTAAAATTGTTCACAGAGTCTTCCTGTGCTTTGACAAAATCCGGTGTCGCTCTTTCAAATTCGTTGTTATCAAATGAAACTATTGCAAATTCAAATTTGATATCTTTCAGATTATATTGTTGAAAGGCCTTTAGAAATTTTTGTCTTATATCTTCAATAGAATATTTCTGACCGATGGTAACGGGTTTTGAAAAATCAAGCAACAAATTATCAGATAATAAACTTCTTTTGTTTAATCCCGAAGCATAACTCCCTTTATGCTCCGAAAGCTCCCCGGCAACTTTTTGCGTTACATCCTGAATATTATGCTTTATTTGCTCCGTACGAAGCATCACCATATTCCTTATCCATGATACCTGGATAAAAATGATACCCACCAGCGAAAGGCTGATCAAAACAGTAATGATGGAGAAAGTTTTTTTCATTATCTATTGAAAGATTTTCCAATATAGAAAACCCTTCCGCATCGGCAAAAATACATTGTGGTTTTCGCATTGAATAATTGGATTTCCCATTTGACGGTCTTTTAACTGTGTTTTAGAAAAACCGGGCAGCAGCCCGTTTAACAGTTTGTCAGTGAATGCAGATAAATCTTCAATGAAACAGTTTTTTTGACGGAATTTATCCGGAACATCTTAAATTGAACTATGATTGAACCCGGTCCGGGCATATTATTAATTGCAGACCCTTTTCTGAAGGACCCCAACTTTCTGCGAACAGTAGTCTTTTTATGCGAGCATAAAGAGGAAGGCAGTTTTGGCTTTGTATTGAACCGGCAGTATCAAAATACGCTGGATGAACTGATACCTGAACTGGAAGGATTTTCATTACCTGTGTTTTACGGGGGGCCTGTGCAACAGGACACCCTGCATTTTCTTCACCAGTATCCGGATGAAATACCCGGTGGAAAGGAAATAGTGAAAGGCGTTTATTGGGGTGGTGATTTTGATGCCGCCATCAATATGATAAAGAACGAAGAAATAGATGAAAAAAAAATCCGGTTCTATATTGGTTATTCCGGATGGGGCGAAGGACAGCTTGACGGGGAAATGAAAGAAAAAACATGGCTGACCGTGAAAGCCACCCGCAAACTTATATTTCATAATGATTATAATGAAATCTGGAAAGATTCATTAAAGCATCTTGGCGGCGATTATGAGATCATGGCAAATTTTCCGATTGACCCACAGTTAAATTGATAGAAAACTCTATTGCCCCAACCACTCCTTAAAACCATTCACTCTTTCCCTGCTGACTATTGTATCAATATTACCTGCCGGTTGCAATTCAAGTTTTAACCTGCCCCCCATCCACGGATGCACCTTACCTACCGAATTAATATTTACCAGCAAGTGACGGTTAACACGGAAGAACTGGTTGGGATCCAGTTGCTCTTCCAATTGTGAAAGATTTGTTTCCAGAAGATATTTATTATTGCTGAAGTCAACGGCATAACACAGCTTTCCATCAGCAAAACAATAAGCCGCCAACTCTGTTTTCAGGTAGCTAAGTTGCTGCCCCCGCCTGATGAGTAATCGTTCTTTGAACCTGGTCATATTTATGTCCTGCACCAGCTTCATTATTTTTTCAGAAAATCCATTGTCTTTTTGATAATAGAGTTTTCTGAATTTCTCTATTGCCTGCTCCAGCTCTTTCTCGTCAATCGGCTTCAGGAGATAATCAATACTGTTAACCTTGAATGCCCGTAATGTATATTGATCAAATGCCGTAGTGAAGATGACAGGCGCCTTTATTGTCGCTTGTTGAAAAATATCGAAACTCAGTCCGTCTGCCAGTTGTATGTCCATGAATATGAGATCAGGGCTATTGGCTGATGCAAAGTAATTCACAGCGGCTTCTACACTATCAATCCGTTTCACAATCTCCGTTTCAGCGTTTATTGCCTGAAGCATTTTGGCCAGCCGGTTGGCTGCAGGTGTTTCATCCTCTATAATTATTACCCGCATATTAATTTTCAATCAGGGGAATAGAAACCATAAAATTTGTTTCATTTTCAGTTACTACAACCTGCCCGCTTCCCAGCAGCCTGCAGCGGTTCCGGATATTATCCAGGCCAATACCAGTAGATTCAGTTATCTGGTTTTTCTTTTGCAGTGTATTGCTTACCACCAATCTCCCGTTTTCGGCAAACACTTCCACCTTCAGCGGTTTGTCGGAAGAAACAATATTGTGCTTGATGGCATTCTCCATCAGTATCTGCAATGAAAGCGGAACAATTTTTTTATTCCTTTTTTCATCAGGGACATTAATACTGATATCAAGATTATTACCAAACCTTGTTTTCAGCAAAAAAGCATAGGCCTTCAGCACATCCAGCTCTTCATTCAAAGGGATACTTCTCTCGTCCCTCACTTCAAGTATATGCCGGTATACCCTGGACAATTGCTGTACAAACTCCGTAGCCTTTTTTGGATCCTCGGGAATAATAGAGCTCAGTGTATTCAGGTTATTAAAAAGAAAATGAGGATTGACCTGGGTTTTGAGCGCATTCAGTTGCGCTTTCAGGCTTTCTCTTTTCAGCATTTCTTTTTCTTCAACTGATTTTCGTAACTCATTGATGAAATATTTGCTTTCGTAAATAGCACCCACTGCCAGCACACAGAACAGCGCCGCACTGTTTGAATTAATAATTATATCGGCCAGGTTTCTTCCCGGATAGATGGCCGGATCTGTAAGCCCGCAATAATCATGCAGTACAGACCCCAGGGAATTAGTGATGGCTAACGTAAAAACAAGCATCAGCAGCGATTGAACTATCATCCTCCTCCTGATATCTTTAAAAACAGGATACCGGGTGCGGCTCCATATCATGATATACCGGTTGCCCAGCCACAATGCAGTTGTAATAAGAAGTGTTGTCCAGAAATTACGTACGGTATAGAGAGGTACTCCCTGAAAACGCATTCCAAAAAAAACAACAGGAACGAGGAATGAGGTGAGCGGTATCATGATCAATGCCATGAGCCGGTCATCAAAACCTATTTTCCTGTTATTCCTCCACATATTGGGTAAAGGTAGCATAATCAGAAGGTGATTACATAGTTGATGTTGGGGAAAAATCCAATCTGGTTTATCACCCCGGTCTTTCCTGTCTTCGGGGTCAATGTGCGGATATAAATATTGTCCCGGTTCGTCGCATTTTGCAGATCAACATACCATTTCTGGGTTGCTTTTTTCCCATTCCTGTTATACGACAGTTTTACATCCCAACGCAGGTAAATATCGTTTTGCAGACTGTAAGCCTCATTCTCTTTGAAGACAACATAGCCGGCAACAGCCGATGCAGGCAGATCAAAAGCTGTGTATCGCTGGCCACCAGTCACAGCAATTTTTGTATCAATACCAACTGATGATTTTTTGTTTAGCTGAAACTCTTTTCCTCCCAGGAAGTTCATTACATAATTACTGTTGAATACTGTGTTCCGCCAGATATTGTCACTTCCCTTGTATTTTGATTCAAATATCGAAACAGTGATCAGATAATACAATCCTTTATCAAGAAACCGTTCCAGCGTCAGCTCTATTCCATAGTTATATCCTTTCCCATCGTTCACCAGGTTTGTCTTATCCGGAAAATAAAAATCAGCGCCTGCATTCAGCATACTGAATGATGATGCTGATTTTTCAACAGCTGCATTGTAAATATACTGTCCGTACAGTTCAGCTTTCAGCCTGAGGTGTTTTGAAAAATTGATGTCGTAGCCCAGCGCTCCCTGTGCACTTTTTACAAAGTCCAGTTCTTTGTTTGTCAACACTGTCTGACCGTTCCCATTCTTCGTTTCATAAAAATAAACCTCCAGCGGTTGTGTCTGGCTGTGCAGGCCAGCCCCAAATGAAACTGACTGATTGCGTCTGAACTGATACCTGAGATTCCATCTTGGCTCAACACTTTGCGAGCTGTTGAGTGTGAATAATTGATGATAGATACCAATATTAGAAGAAAGCTTATCAGAAAAGCGATGCGAGAAGTTGGCAAACTCCCTTACCAGCGCTGTGTTTTTCTTTGAATCAAAGAAAGTGGTAAGAACTGAATCCCCGTCAGGGATATAATCGTTTCTCAGGTTCAGTTTATTAAAATCTGCCACAACACCGGCGGTCAGTTGGTTTTTGGAATTGAATTTTTTATTGAGTGTGTATCCGGCAGAATACTTCACCTGGGTGTTCTTTTTGTAAAATGCTGTACGGTCAGGCTTAGTACTGTTGTAAAAATCTTCCCTATATTTTGAGTCGAACCCTGAAACAGCCAGCATTAGCCTTCCTGAAGTATTGCTGTTAAAAAAATACTGATGCGTAAGTCCTGCAACTCCGGTGAGTGAACGGAATGTTCTTTCACGCAGACTACCATCGGGAGTTGAATACAAATTATCTTCATCAACAGCTTCAAACCTGATATGACTTTCGCCACCCAAGCCAAATAAACTAAAAGTACCGGCTTTCTTTGTGGGAATATTCACTTTAAAATTAATATCCTGGTAATAAGGTGTGGCCGAGCCGGTGCCAACACTCAGCCCAAGTTTTTGAATAACTGCTACCAGTGAATAACGATAGTTAACCAGGAAGGAAGATTTTGAATCACGGTTAAGAGGCCCCTCCACGCCAAATTCAAACCCATTAAAACCCATTTGTCCGAGGAATTCATATTTTTCGTTGTTCCCGTTCCGCATCCGCAGATCAAATACACCGGCGACTGCATTCCCATATTGTGAAGGAAAGGCACTGGTGATGAAATCAGAATTCTTCAAAGTGTTTGTGTTGAGGATCGTTACCGGGCCGCCTGTTGATCCCAGTGTACTGTAATGGTTGGGATTGGGAATGTCAATTCCTTCCATGCGCCAAAGCACACCCGATGGTGAATTACCTCTTATAATGATATCATTCCGGGCATCATTACTTCCGCTTACGCCGGCAAAATTCTGCGCCATCCGGCTCGGGTCATTTCTTGTGCCGGAATATCGCACTGCCTCATCCACACTAAACTGCCTGGCGCTTACTACTGCCACTTCATTCAATGCCCTGTTTTTTGCCCTACCCGATCTTACAATCACTTCATCCATTTTCACTATCCTTTCTTTCAACTTTATTTCCAGCATCACTTCCTTGGATGAAGTAACTTCTATATTCCGTATTACCACTTCGTCATATCCAACCAGTGACACCCGGAGTGTTTGCCGGCCGATCGGAATACTGTTAAGTTTAAACAGCCCGGTAGAATCTGTAATTCCGGCATTGGTTCCAAATCCATCTATTGTTACCGTTGCACCTGCAAGTACATTACCCGATTGCTCATCCATCACTGTTCCTTTTACTGTCTGGGTAAGTGCGGCATTTTGTGCCAACAGGCTAAGTGTATTAAAAACCATCGCCAGCAATAACAAAATCTTCTTCATTTTCTCTTCTGAATGATTATTTCAAAAAACTATTTATTCCTGTTGTTATAGATATCAACGGCGTCTTTTAATTGTGCCAGGTCGCCAGTTACCGCCTTTGCTTTTTCTACTGCTGCTGTGTAGCCTGCAAAACTTGCCTGAGCCACTTCATTGATGTTTTTCCTTGAAACCCATTTCAGATCCTTGCTGCTGTTGTTATAAATAAAATAATCATTGGGTTTACCTTCTGTTCCGTTGGAGAAAACTGCATCAGCTCCATTGTAAACAGGCTTACCTGAAGCGTCGCTGGATTTTTGCAAAAAGCTCAATTCGCCTTCACTGATCACTTTAAAAAAGTCTCCATTGATGCAGATAAATTTTTCGCCGTCAATCTGAACCGAGGTAAGTTCTGAGCCGCTGTAATTTTTCTTGCCGGCATCAGCACTGCTGGTAAACGTAACCGAAGCATTTTTGCGGATATTGTCTTTGACGAATCCCTGAAGATTACTGCCATCTGCAAGGATAATGGCTCCTTTATTAAACCCTTTAGGGGCTTCTGTTTGTGCATTGGCCTGCAAAAGAACAAGGCTAAGGACTGCTGCTGCTGTTGTTTTTAAGATTTTCATGCCTGTAGTTTTAAAATTTAATTGATTTTTAATTTCAGCTGCAATGCTACCTACAGTGTGGTTTCAAGGCAATGAAAATGGAGTGAGTTGAAGAAATATCGGAGTGGGTTGAGGAAAATGGCGGTAAATAAAAAATCCTCTGCGACAGAGGGTTCAATCTTTTTTAAAATCCGGGGCAGTCCATTTGTCCTAATCTAATGCGGTAGCACCTTCCACCAGCACCGTCACTTTATTATTCAGCACTTCCACAAAGCCGCCCTGAATATCAAAATGGGCAAAATGGTTTTGCTTATCTTTTAAAACTTTGAGCCGTCCGGCCTTTAATGCGCTTACCAGCGGGGCATGTTTCTCCAATACTTCAAAGGAGCCACTGATGCCCGGCATTTGCACGCCGTACACTTCGCCGCTGTAGAGTTTTTTTTCAGGTGTTAGTATTTCTAAATTCATAAAACCCCAAACCCCTAAAGGGGCTTTAGAACCCTAAAGTATTAATCACTTTAAAGTTTGTTATTTAATATCATTTGAGGACCAAAGAACAGAATGTTAAAGTGTGCGACGCAACAGACGATGATAGTAATTCTAAAGTTGGTAACACAATCATTCAACTAACTGCTATAAAGAACTATCAAATAGAAAAAAACTATCCAACCTAAGTCCTCCCTTTAGGGAGACAGAGGGTCTTATCCCTGCGCCGCCGCCATCATCTTCTTGCCTTTTTCTATAGCATCATCAATAGTACCTACCAGGTTGAATGCTGATTCAGGATACTCGTCTACTTCACCATCCATAATCATATTGAAACCTCGAATCGTTTCTTCAATTGGAACAAGAACACCTTTTAATCCTGTAAACGCCTCGGCCACATGGAAAGGCTGAGAAAGAAAACGCTGCACTCTTCTTGCACGGCTTACCACCAGTTTATCTTCATCGCTCAGTTCATCCATTCCAAGAATGGCGATGATATCCTGCAATTCTTTATAACGCTGCAACATCAGTTTTACCCTGTTGGCACAATCATAATGCAGATCACCAACGATCTTAGGCGTTAATATCCGTGAAGTAGAATCCAACGGGTCAACCGCAGGATAGATACCCAGGTCCGCAATTTTTCTTGATAATACAGTTGTTGCATCAAGGTGAGCAAATGTGGTTGCAGGTGCCGGATCGGTTAAGTCATCTGCAGGAACGTAAACAGCCTGCACGGATGTGATAGAACCATTCTTCGTAGAAGTAATTCTTTCCTGCATGATACCCATTTCAGTTGCCAGCGTAGGTTGATAACCCACAGCAGATGGCATACGACCAAGCAGCGCCGATACTTCAGAACCGGCCTGGGTGAAACGGAAGATATTGTCAACAAAGAAAAGAATATCACGGCCCTTGCCTTGTCCATCGCCATCACGATAATATTCAGCAATGGTCAAACCGCTCAATGCTACCCTTGCCCTTGCGCCGGGAGGTTCATTCATCTGCCCAAAAACAAATGTTGCTTTGGATTCAGCCAGTTCCTTCATATCCACTTTGCTGAGGTCCCATCCACCCTCTTCCATGCTATGTTTAAAAGCATCGCCATATTTCATAATGCCTGCTTCAATCATTTCCCGCATCAGGTCATTACCTTCTCTTGTCCTTTCTCCCACACCTGCAAACACAGATACACCGGCATATGCTTTTGCAATATTGTTGATCAGCTCTTGTATCAATACTGTTTTGCCAACACCTGCACCGCCAAACAATCCGATTTTACCACCTTTGGAATAAGGCTCAATCAGGTCAATAACTTTAATACCGGTAAATAATACTTCAGCAGAAGTACTCAGATTTTCAAATGCCGGCGGCATATTATGAATGGGTCGGCCGTTGGCTTTTGATACAGCAGGCAAACCATCAATCGGATCGCCGGTTACATTGAACAAACGGCCTTTGATTGCTTCACCTGTGGGCATGGCAATCGCTTTGCCGGTATCCACGACTTCCATTCCACGAACCAGACCTTCGGTACCGTCCATGGCAATGGTGCGGACACTGTCTTCGCCGAGGTGCTGCTGCACTTCAAGCACCAGTGTGTCGCCATTGGCTCTTTTCAGTTCAAGGGAGTTATAAATTTCCGGAAGGGCGCCATTGAACTGAACATCCACCACAGCGCCGATAACCTGCTTTACTTTACCAACTTTTGCCATATAAAATATTTGAAGTATGAGGTCTGAAGTCTGAACATTTTAGCCAGGAAATAGATGATTTTTATTCTGACTTCCGGCTTCAGACTTCCATTTTCTTTTCAGGCCGCAAAGGTAAGGGGGTGGGGGTAATTGGCCAATTTGTTCCAAAGGAATTCCTGTGGAAAAAAAAGGACTTTTATAGTTCGGATAACAAGAGTGAATAGATTGTATTTTACCTAAACCCCAGTGATTTAGCTCAGGCTTTTCCGGATAATAAGGCCCATTGAAGTAACAACAAACTTTCCAACCTGTAGTTTTAAATGCACCTTCTGATTATGAGGAGAAATATCTACATCAAAATCCTGGGGCAGTCCGCCCGATGAATAATCAAGTTCTTCAACAAAATGTCCATTATCCCTTAACTCATCTGCAATTTTTTCAATATCTCTTTGCCGGAAAAACACCGACGGGTCATTATCCTGTGTTTCATCGTTAGAAGAAATATTGTATTCTGTGGTATGTACTGCCCATGCGCCGGGTTTAAGTGTTTTTAATTGATTCGTTAAAAATTCAAGACCCTTTTCAATCGTTCCGAGGTGTTCAAAAGAACAACTGCTCCAGTTAAAATCATAATTTCTGAGTTCACCCGGGATTTTATTCATATCAACCGTCATATACTCCACCCTTTTTCTGAACATCTCTTCATCACAGATATTGCATTTATACAATGAATCAACCCCAAGACATAGCTGGTTCGAATTATGCCAACCCATTTCAATTCCCTTTTCGGGCAAAATATCAGTGGCCAGTATATCACACTCATATTTTGCAAATACCGAAGGCAGGGGTTCGGTGCCTACTGCAAAACCCAGCCCCCTTTTTCCTTTTTGTAAACAGCCTCTTTCCCGCAATGCCTGCAGCACATATACATACTCCCATTGTTTGCGGTGAAAATTTGGTTTTTCGCCGAGCTCATTACACCATCGCTTGTACCAATCCTGGTAGAAATCTTTGGCTTTGCACAATTCTGATCTGCGTTTCCAGTAATCGCCGGTAAGGCGAATGTCCCATTTCCCTATTTTTTCAAGAGCAATCATATTTCTTTTACATCAGGGATTGATATACTTTATAATATTCTTTCGCTTTCTCTTCCCAACTGAACCGCCGGCCCTGCTGAATTATTTTTTTTGACAACCCGTTTTTTCTGTATTCCATCATCCCCTCTTTAAACACTTTCTGCATGTGCAACGCATCAAACGATTCAAAATAGAAAGAAACATCCCCGCCAATTTCCGGAAGTGAGGTGCAACCGGAAAGAAAAATTGGCTTGCCAAATGTCATGGCTTCCACCACCGGCGCCCCAAAACCTTCGGCCAGTGAAGGCAGGGCAAAGGCCATACAGTTTTTGAAATACCAGGCTTTATCCTGCTCCGAAACAGGGCCTAATATTTTCAATCTTTCCACAACACCCATCTGCATGGCTTCTTGTACCATACTGTCTACATAATCAGGTTCATCAAGCTTCCCGGCGATCAGCAGCTCTATTTCCTCCTGTTGCAGCAGTGGCACAAGTGTGTGAAAATTTTTCTTTCTGTTTACATACCCCATGGCAAATACGAATTGCCTTTGCGGGCAGTATCCTTCAGGCTTTTCAGGAGCTAAGCCTACATGATGTGTACCGTTATGGATAACATAAACAGGTTTGCCATTTGTATCTGTGTTTTCCATAACATCTTTTTTACAATGATTGGAAATGCATACAATGGCATCGGCCCTGTCAATTAATTTCTGTGTATGTTGCAGGCTCAGCCTTCTTTCTTTTGCAGACTTATCTTCATATAAACAGTTCAAGTCATGAACTGTAAGCAGCACTTTAACCTTTCTGTTTTTCATCGGTATGATTCTGCCGGACTGAAAAGGGGCATGCCATACGGTACATTTCCCCAAAAATGGTTTAAATAAACTATGATGCCATTTCCTTTCAATAATACCCGTGCCGCACTCTTCAAATGCATTAGCCTCGGAAGATGGCACATAAAAAAACATTAAAGTATCGCCTTTACTTTTCAGATAGCGATTTATTGAGTTTCCGAGGTTAAGACAATAGTGGTATAACCCGGAATTGGGGAATCGCATCAGGTCACAGTCCAGGATAATTCTATTTCTGCTTTGCGCCATAACTCAGCGGGATTAGATGCCCAGCCTGTTAGTAAAGCTAAAAAGGGACAGTGTAACCCGAAATTTTTTTTATATCCCAAACAGGGCCTGCAGAACCAGCTAAAAAAGTTACATTTCAGGTATTGATAATTACCAATAAAAAGCGGATCAGGTCAATCATGAAATATTATTGGGTAATTAATTTCACGCTGCATGATTTTTGGTAAAAAATGCGGTGTGATGCCGATAACAGGTGTTATGCGTAAAATAATTTTTGATTGTGAAAGAATGAAATACCCCGATACGGGGCTTTATCATTATTGCCTTAATCTTGGCAGGTACCTGGAAAAAAATATTGACCTGCAAAATGAGCGGCTATTCTTCTATACTCCTCCCCGGGAACAACAATGGTCATATCATTCCGCCAATCATATAACTCAAAACCCGCTGCATAAATTTATTTTACCATCGCTTAATGGTTATGACATCTGGCATTCCACATATCAGAATACACACTATATGCCGATGAAGAACAGGAAGATCAAGGTGGTGCTTTCCATACATGACCTGAATTTTATGTATGATGTAAAAAAATCACCGTCAAAAAAACAAAAATACCTGAAGTATATGCAGGGACTGATCAACCGGGCCGATGTGATCGTTTGCATTTCTGAATTCAGTAAGAAAGATGTACGGCAATATTGTGACACAAAGAACAAGCCTCTTTATGTGATTCATAATGGCACCAACCTGTTGCTGAAACCCGAGTTAACCACAAAATCCTATAAACCCCGTATGCCATTTCTTTTTTCCATTGGTGTATTTAACCGAAAAAAGAATTTTCATGTTCTGTTACCATTGCTGAAAAGCAACCCGATGGAATTATTAATTGCAGGTAAATATGATGACAAAGATTATTTGCATTATTTTCAGAAGCAATCAGAAAAATTGGGGGTTGAAGAAAATGTTCACCTGCTGGGTCATGTTTCAGAAAATGAAAAGTCATGGTATTTCAATCATTGCAGGGCATTTACACTTCCATCCATTTCAGAAGGGTTTGGTTTGCCTTTGGCAGAAGCGATGAGTTGTGGCAAACCACTTTTTCTTTCCAACAGAACCGCCCTTCCGGAAATTGGCGGCGATGTGTCTTTTTATTTTGAAGACTTTCATCCAACTAATATGGAACATGTTTTTAATTCTGGTATGATAGAATATAACAGCAACGGGCTAAAAGAAAGAATAAAGGCGAGAGGAAGAAATTTTAACTGGGATAATGCTGCCCGGCAATACCTCGATGTGTACAGATCGCTTTATTAAATTAATTTTATTGAACCAATATGAAAGTTTACAGACGATTATTAGTTTATGCAAAACCCTATCCAAAATTCCTGGTTCCCTTTTCTGTCTTTACATTATTGGCTGTAATATTCAGTGTATTCCAGTTTGCACTGATCATACCATTATTGAATGTTCTTTTCAACCCCGAAAGTGGAAGCGAAATACTGAAGGCACCTGCTTTTTCACCATCAGCCGGTTTTATTAAAGATATTTTTTATTACCAGGTTTACCGGTTAAAAGCCATCAACCCTGTGTATGCACTTTATTTTATCACCTTCATTATCATTTGTGCAGTCATCTTAACAAACCTGTTCCGCTTCCTGGCTCAAAAATCACTCATCAGTGCCCGGACCCTTCTTGTAAAACGAATCCGGGAAGCACTTTTTGAAAAGATCAACAAACTGCACATGGGTTTTTTTACCAAAGAACATAAAGGAGATATTATTTCCAGGATGAATGCTGATGTGTTTGGGATTGAAGCTGTTGCTGCCGGTTCTCTGGAAGTAGTTATTAAAGAACCTTCCTTAATTGTCGGTTATTTTATTGCCTTGTTCACTATTTCTCCTCAACTGACTTTGTTTACATTGATCATCATTCCCGTTTCAGCCCTTGGAATTGCCACGATACAAAAGAAATTAAAAAGAGATGCAAAAGATGCACAGGAATCCATTGGCCGTTTATTAACCCTTATGGATGAAACATTAACCGGCATGCGGATCATCAGGGCTTTTAATGCCACTGCATTTACTTTGAAAAAATTCAGTCGTGAGAATGATTTTTACCGCAATGCAAGTCTGCAAGGATTTAAAAGAAGAGAAATGGCCCCGGCATTCTCAGAAGCCGCGGGAGTAATTGTAGTGGCGGGAATACTTATTTATGGTGGCTCTTTGATATTGAACAACGGGCAGACTGCGGCAGGATTACAAGCCAGCGAATTCATTGCGTTCATCGCTATTTTTTCCCAGGTATTACGACCGGCTAAAGCAATGGTAATTGCCGGCGCCAATATCCAGCGGGGAATAGGATCGGGAGAAAGGATTTTAGAATTGATTGACAAACCGGTTGAAATAACTGATAAGCCGGATGCATTGGAATTAAAATCTTTTCAACATGCAGTCGAGTTCAGAAATGTTGATTTTGCCTATAATGAAACTCCGGTTCTGGAAAATATCAGTTTTACAGTTCCTGCCGGAAAAACAATTGCATTGATCGGCCATTCCGGTGTGGGAAAGTCAACCATCGCCGATCTGATTCCCCGTTTTTATGATGTAAAAAAAGGAGCCGTACTGATAGATGGGGTGGATGTAAGGAATTATAAAATGGAATCCCTGCGCAGTGTAATGAGTTTTGTAACCCAGGAGATATTTTTATTCAATGATACCATCTTCAATAACATTGCACTTGCCCGTCCTGATGCAACTGAGGAAGAAGTGATGAATGCGGCCAAAATCGCAAATGCCCATGAATTCATCATGCAAACTGAAAATGGTTACCAAACCATGACCGGCGACAGGGGTATTCGTTTTTCCGGTGGGCAGCGGCAACGAATATGCATAGCAAGGGCCGTATTAAAGAATCCATCTATCCTTATTCTGGACGAAGCAACCTCTTCTTTAGACACAGAATCAGAAAGATCAGTTCAGGATGCATTAAGCAAACTGATGAAGGGTAGAACTACACTCGTCATTGCACACCGGTTGAGCACCATCAAAGCGGCTGATGAAATTATTGTACTCCTTGATGGAAGAATTATAGAGCGGGGTCATCACAATGAATTAATTGAAATTGATGAAGGGGTGTATAAGAAGCTGACGGAGATGCAGCAGATTGCCTGATAGTTCTTTTATCACTCCAGCCTGCAAAAAGCATATTGCCCTCTTATTATGCCATTGGGGAGTCGGGCAACCTGCAATAATATCACTGACCTAACAACAGAATACAGCCTTTCATTCTTAAAATCGAAATACAGATCCTGTTTGATGCGAATACGGTTAAAGTCACGGGAACTTCTCTCCTGCTGAAGCACTTTGTAGGCTGTTACTTTGTAAGGATCATCCGGGTCAGGTACTGACACCGTATCAGCCGGCATACCACGGGTCAGTAAATCTTTTACCGGGATGGGCTGTCCGGTTTCTGCTTCTACTGGCCTGATATTTCCTTTAAGTATATCCTGGTAAATAAGGCTTCCAATATCTGTTCCGTTGCTTGTCAGTACTGTATCATAAGTTGATGGTTGCTCATGGCTGAAATCATAGTCAACCTCATCAGTGTTCAATAATATTACATCATTACCGGGCTGGGGAATTTTTCTGTCTGGACTGTTGTTATAAGCAACATTACATAATGGATACCACTCAAACGGAGGAGAAGGGGTGGGGCGGGCACAAAGCGGAGAAATAAAAACATTCCAGATAGTGAACTTTCCATTTTTATAATTCAATATTTGCTTTGCACGGAAAGCATCTGCATCATCACATTGGCAACAAGAGTCGGCAGTAAATGTCAACACTCCTCCCCTGTACTTAAATCTTTCATACCCTTCTTTACTGTTATCTGCAAAATACCACTCTGTGGGATGACGGTATGGAGATGTTTCCACAGCCAGTCCTTTCTGCCAGTCCGGTTTCGACAGCGATGGCATAGTGATTTCATCTGTTGAAACCGATTTGCTTCCCCTTTCTTTTGTATAAGTTATTACAGTGCCTTTTTTCAGTTTATCAAGATACCATGTTTTTAAACTTTTTCCGGGATAGGAAAGATTGATCACTTTGTCTGACTCTGCTGTCCATTGGACCGCTGTATCATGAACAATTGGAATTCTTTGGTATCCATCCTGGGCATAACTGTGTATTAACAGTGTAGTGAGAAAAAAAACAATGACATTTCTTTTCATAAAAAAGTATGAATTAGTTGCTCTAAATTTTCTTAGTTACAAACACTACATACCTGAACCCGACATACGAATGAGCATCTCCCGATGGTAAAAACTGGCAAACTCCTGCCTGCAGGTAAAAGGGAGTACTGTTCCATCCGCCACCTTTCACAATAAAAGATGTTTTTTGTTTGTCAGGGCTGACATCTATTCCAGAAATTTCATCACGGCTGGTTGATGTCCACTCATTCACATTTCCCCGCATATCATAAAGCCCGAAAGGACCGGCGGGATAGCTTTTCACAGGCCCGGTATAAAAAAAACCATCGTCTTTGAAATCTTTTTGAAGAGAAGATGCATCAGCCCTTATCTGCCCGAAATTACAATTGTATTTTTTGTCTTTTGAAAAAAGGCTCCTTGTTTCTTCCAAATCAAAGGCTGCGGATTCCCATTCATTACTTGAAGGCAACCGCAGTATAATTTCAGAACCCGCTGATAATTTTTTTTTCAACTGCCCGGTTTTCCATTGGCAAAAGGCAATAGCTTGTTTCAGGCTGATGCCCACAACCGGATAATCATTATAGGATGAATGGGAAAAATATTTTTTTGCCAGTGGTTCATTATATGAATAGGCAAAGTCTGTAAGCCATACCAATGTGTCAGGATACACGGCAATATTTTCTTTATTACCAAAAAATTCCAATTCATATTTCAACTTTTCTACATCAATTTCTTTTTTCCCCTGTATTCTTTCATCAGCGGGGATTATCATCGGTTCCAGCCGGTCATCCTCCCAGTCTATCTTTTGATTCCAGTCTATACTACTGCTGTTGCCTTGAAAATGCTGTAATAAAGTATGCGCAATGGAATCTTTTACATACTGTGTAAACTCTCGGTATTCTTTATTGGTTACTTCTGTTTTGCTGATGTAAAAACCAGGTACGGTTGCCACCCTTGGACCATAAAATGAATTTGAATCCTTGCCGGTGTAGGAAAGACTGGTGAAGCTTTTGGCCGCTATATAAACCAGGTTGGGAATAAGGTTTTTACCCGGAAGTTTTTCTGTAGATGATTGAGCAAACAAAACAGTGCTGATAACTACGAAAAAAAGAGTAATGGTGGTTCTCATAGTCCGGAAACGAAAAAATTTTTGTTTCATGATTTCAGAAAATGTTAATCATTTGTTTTATCATCATCTTTTCGGAGATTTTATAGATTCGATTATAATTCCTCCGACTATTGCACCTGCAATTGCCCCAACAAAAAATGAAGCTACCCACGACCAATGCACTACGAATTTAAAGAAAGGAATCCCAACCAACATCCCCAGCAGTACTATCCAAAAATATTTTTGTTCGGTCGGATGAAGATCGTATTCTCCTTTTATCATTTTCATTGCATCGATCCTTCCACCACAACCCGGGCAGGTAACATCAGATGGTTTATTTCCCATTGAAATAAATGTCGAATTATTAGCCATGGCTTCGCCCATTACATAAGCCTGGGCACTTTTGGTCAATTGTCTTTTGCAATGCGGGCAATAAAATGTTTCGGATGGCATAGTCTTTCCGTTGGTTAAGTCATCAATAAAAAAATATTAGAATCTGTTGGGATAACTACCTGTGGGTTTATCATTCCAAAAATCGCCTTCATATAACAGATAACCGTTTTTGTCATAACACTTCCCGAATCCTGATTTCATACCCGCAACCCAATTACCCCTGTAAACTTTGCAATCTTTGCAGTTATTTACCCATCGGTCAGTACCCGTTGATAAAGTACCGTATCCGTTGTAATTCCCTTCCAACCAATTTCCTTCGTATTTTGTTCCGTTTGCAAAATACTTGGTGCCATACCCGGTTATTTTGTTTTCCTTGAAATACCCATCGTATTCATCACCATTTGGCCAGTAATAAACTCCATAACCTGTACGCCAGCCATTTACCCATTCGCCGACATACTTATCGCCGCTTGTCCATGAAAAAGTGCCCTGTCCATTCTTCAGTCCTCCGGCAAAATAGCCTTCATACCTGCCGCCCTCATATAAATAAATTCCATAGCCATTCTGGCAGTCACCGGAAGTGCATTGGGCATTCAGTTTAGTAGTTGACAAAGACATTAATAAAACTACTATGGAAAATATTTTTCTCATTTTAAAAATTTTAGATTCACAGTCCTTATTAATGATATTTAATATGTAGTCTGATTTTAATTTAGTACTTCCATTGCACTTTACCCGAACTCCATGCTTTAGAATGATCCGCCGAAGTGACGTTGGTTATCCAGATTTTTGTTTTGCCTGGAATGGTAGTACGGTCGCTGTTGGTAGGGCTGAAGTTGACATTATAATATCCCACAAATTGCCATTGAATACTTACAGTATACTCATTGGGATTGTACAAATAAAAAACAGCCCCATACTTATAACCCGTGGCATCGGTCAGGTAATCAAAGGAAACATAAATGTCATCGTAACTCTTATCCCCTGGGTTTGAGTTCTTATAAAGTCTGATTTTTGAAATATTGCTGTCATTGAATCCAGATACTATATTTTCCTTTTGCGTAAATCCAAAAAGCAGCGATGCGCTTACAATTAATAAAACCTGTTTCATAAAAAATATTTTTTGAGATTTATAATGAATTCGTAAGTCAGATGAATATCAATTTCCCGTTACACAGCCCGAAATCATAATTCTCCAAAAAATACCAACCTCTTGGTATGTGTTGCAGTTTTCTGCAAACACTATGCATCATAAATCCCGCTATTATCTTTTCCAAAATTTCCCTCCGGTGTTTCAACCAGCAGATAATATAATGGCTTGTCAACTGTGGATCTTTCCAGGAATTTAAGTGCTGTGGCTTTATTGGGCGCTTCGAAAACTTCATATGTAAAGCAGGAAAGTTGTGGCTTGCCAAGTTCCGGAGGAACAGGTTCATAATATTTCTTTTTAAAGAGCACTTTGTTCAATTCAATAGTTTTATCTGTAGAAATATCAACCTTCATTTCCTTTTCAGGCGCCCTTTCATTGATCAGAAATCCGTTATTGTTTTTAAATATTTCTTTGATCACATTAAAATCATCAACAGTAAAATCGCTGCCGGCAATAATGGCCTCCCAATGTCCGGATTGATTGGCATAGAACCCAAAATGACAGATCCTTGTGCAGATGAGATTGCTGGTATCAGCAGCTACATGAATAAAATGCACTTCTGCCAACGCTTTTTTCGCTTCGCTTTCCAGTTTAAAAGCATAGAGAAGAAAAGGTTCCGACTTGCCGGTACCAAAATTCCGGTTGAACCAATAGGCATCAGCCAGCTGCACAGTATTTTGTCGGGTGCCGTGGTTGTCTTTTTCAAAATATGCCATTTGTTATTGTTGGTTTTTGTTTCCTGCTAGTGCATTCCGGACGATTCATGAACCTGCGTTAAAATTGCCAGGTACTCATAAAAACCCGGCATATTATCTCCGCATAAATATTCCACCCTGTCCGTAATGATCTTCATCCTTTCTCTACCGCCATTATTCAGAATCTCTTCTCTTATCTGCGACAATTCTTTCAGTATATTATGAAACGCCGTCACATTCCTGCTTTCATGATATGAAGCGCTGAGAAAAAGTTTTTGTATCCGTTGCGCTACGTTCTCGTCACTGGTATTTAATCTTGTCAGGTACTCATCCCTTTTTTTCTGCTGTGATGCTGCTATCCGGCGAAACACTTCTTTCTCTTTCTCTTTTTCTTCTCTTTGATGACGTTCTTTTCTGCCAACCGCCAAATCGTATATTACAAAGACCCCGATAATTATTAATAGTATTATCCACCAGGACATAACTGAAAAATTTGACCAAATCTATCCAGATGAGAAGGCTGAGGCAATCCCAATACTCCGGCATTTTTTTCTACCAAATAGTTGGTATATCCAAAATGTTAAAGCCCCGTCGTGACCGGGGCTTTACAATCAAAGAGAGAAAAAATTAATTCTTTATCACCGGCACTTTATACTTTGCCAGCATCAGCTTCCATTTAGGCTGTTTCATCAGCAGTTCAAGGTCACGGTCGTTTACGAGGTGCAGAAAATCATCATATCCCGCAGCAAAAGATTTTTCCTGGTATTCAAGGCCCTTTACAGCATTACCTGCAAGGGAGTACATGCAGGCCATGTTGTGGAGTTCCCATTTATACTGGTAATCGTCATTTTGGGCATTTACTATCAGTTCTGTTTGCAGTTTAAAAGGTTCCTCTTTATCGCCACTGATCACTTTTATGTAACAGTATTTGGAAGTGTCTTGTGCATCCCAGGCCAGCCTTGCCGCCCTGCTCAGGTTGGCATTGGCCAGATCATTGTTCTTTAGTTTCACCTTATATATTCTTCCTATTTCATAATATACGCTGTAACTTTCCGGGTAATATTTTGTGTATTCCCGGTAATCATTGATTGCCCCGTTGTAATCACCTGCATTGGTTTTATGTCCGGCCCTCAGCCAAAGTAAACTTGCTGTGTTGGAAGAATCACTTTTGTAAAGCTCAAGGGCAGTACTGCAGTCTTTGATTGCCAGGGGATAATTTTTTTTATATCCATATAATAATGATCTATGCCAAAAACCGAGACCGCTTTCGGGGTTTTGTTCAATTGCTTTATTTATATCCATCAGGCAGCTTTTGTAATCAAGCAAGCCTTTAAACATAACAGAGCGGTCAATATACATATCGGCTTTTATTTTTTTATCAGTCTGCAGTATTATGGCGCTTTCATAATCTGCTTTTGCCTTGTCATATTTTTTTAGTTTGGCATATACTTCGGCCCGGGTACGGTATGCCCTTGCAATATTCGGGTCAGATTCAATTGATTTATTAATGGACTCCAAAGCCTCTTCATACTGTGCAAGATTTTTATGCATCAGGGCTTTGTTCCGGTAAAGTAAAGCAAGATCATTGGGTGTGGCACCGGTACCCCCTGCATTAATAATATTAATAGCCTTGGTAAAATCAGACAAGGCATCCTCATATTTATATTGCTGCCCTTTAAAATGTCCTCTTTGCCAGTAAGGACTGTAATTATTTGGGTCATATTGAATTCCTTTTGCATAGTAATCCCATGCTTTTTCATATTTTCCCAGATTGGCCTGACAATCTCCCCGGTCAGTCCAAAGAGTACTAAGGTCGTTTTTTTCCGATATCCGGTCAATAGCTTTTGCATAATCATCATCTGCTTTTTGGTAATCCCTCAATTCATAGTAGCAGGCACCCCGGTTCCAGTATACATAACCGGGCTCTTTATAATTATAAGACAGCGCTGAGTTAAAATCAGTAATGGCATCATTATACCTGTCCAGTTTTTGCTTGCAACGCCCCCTGAAATAATAAATGCCTCCCTTTTCTTTATCATCGCTGCCATAATAGTCGTAATAATATGTAAGCGATGAATTAAAATCTTCAATGGCCAGTTCATATTTGTCGATTTCATAATAACTATCTGCCCTGATGATATAAGAACGGGCATTGATCTTCTTGTTGAGTGCCTGGTTGCAGAGATCAATGGCTTTCTGAAAGTTTTTATTATCTCTTTCCCTGAAAGCCTGGTCGTTCAGATCGTCAAAATCCTGCGCCTGCGCTTGCATGCAAAAAAACAGCAATGCGTAAACAGAAAACAAACAGAAGCTTTTCATAAACTTATTTTTTTAATGAAAGTAATCCGGCTATTATACAGACGGCAATGATTAATATCATGAGTAGATTTCAAATCAGTTCATTTTCGGCACAGCCTGTTCAAAAAATTTCAAAACCAGGTAATCTGCTTTATCAGCCACTTCAAAAATGATGGCATCCAGTTCTTCGGGGCTGGTAAATTCTTCCTGCGGGCAGGCTTGTACAATCAGTTCTGTTATGGGATTACCATCTTTATCCTTTGTATCCAGCAATGCCGGTGTGCAGTAATTATAGCCAATGGCGATCTTCATGATTTCCCTTAATGAAATCTTTTCGTTTAAAATACCGCAATATCCCTGAAGATAGATACGGGCCGGTTTTCCGTCAAGACTTTCCCGTTGTATGGTCACAATCTGAAAACGGGTATCTACCTTATTTCTCACCAGGCTTACTTCCATGTTAAAGGAATCTGTTTTGATTTCCTGCAGACGGTAGCCCCATTTCAGGGCTATGTTCGATAAAGTTTCCTTTAAATACATATTTATTTATTTTAATCTATAAGTTACATCATTTAAGCAATCCCCTGCCATAGGCATATTTCAGCAAGCCGGCAAGGTTGTGCGATTTGGTTTTTTGCATAATATTCTTCCGGTGACTCTCCACTGTGCGGTAGCTGATATGAAGTTCCCCGGCTATTTTATCATTGGTATATTCTTTGGCCAGCAATTGTACAATTTCCATTTCCCTTGCGGTAAGCGGTATCACCTCCTCCTGTTTTTTTTCAGTCAGCCCTTTCAGAATTATATTTTCCACCTCTTCGCTGAAGTAATGGCGTCCTTTCATTACTCTGTGCACAGCCTCTGCCAACTCCTGCTTATCGGAGTTTTTCAATAAATAACCTGAAACACCGGCATGGATCATTTCAGATACAATTTCTTTATCGTTGTAGGTAGTAAGCATGATGATTTTGATCTGTGGTTTCTTCTCCCTTATCCAGCTGGCGGTCTCCATTCCATCCATCAGGGGCATACTGATATCCAGCAGACAGACATCAGGTTCATAACGGCTCAATAATTCCACTACTTCCTTGCCGTTTCCTGCCGTAGCCACCACTTCAAAGGAAGGTTCAGCCTGCAATAATGACACGATACCTTCTCTCACAATACTGTGATCTTCTGCAACCAGCAACTTTATTTTACTCATAATTAAATCCCGGCTTCAAATATATAGCCCGGAAAAAGCATTTCGCCTACCAACTTTTTGGTATTTTAAATCATATCAAAGGCACATCAATAAAAACCGAAGTGCCCCTTCCCGGCTTTGAATCAACATCCATCTCGCCTTTCAAAAACTCGACCCTTGAAATAATATTCCCCAAACCTATTCCTTTCTTTTGGCTCAATGCCGTCTTGTAGTCAAATCCCTTTCCATTGTCTTCTACCATAATATTGATATATCCCGGATATTTTATCAACTGAACGGTTACCAGGCTGGCCTGAGCATGTTTTACAGCATTGTTTATTAATTCAAGTATAATCCGGTAAATACTGATTTCTTTTTGCTCATCCAGCCGTTTCGTAAAATCATGTGAAGAAAAACTTATTTGGACATTTGAGTTGGAGGAGATGGCCGTACTCAGGTTTTTAAGCGCAGCTACCAATCCTAAACGGGAAAGAGCAGCCGGCATTATATTATGCGAAATATTCCGCAACTCTGCAGAGGCTTCATCTATCAGGCTGATGCCGGTTTGAAAATGATCTTCTCTACTCCATTCCGGTTTTAGTTCTTTTGCAGCCGCCAGCTTTAGCTTTGCGGCTGACAATACAGAACCCAATGTATCATGCAAGTCCTGTGCAATGCGTTTTCGTTCCTGGTCTTGTGCAGCGGCAATGGCATTGAAGAGTTCATTCTGCTGGCGGTTCAGTTCCTGCTGGTACCTGTTTTTTTGTTTTAACTGGTAGCGATTGAGGAGAAAAATAACCGTCAGCAGCAGGAGAGCAGCCACGCCGATAATAATATTCCTCCAAAGCCTTTGCCGCTCCAGGGCTATCTTCTGTACTTGCTCCTGTCGCTCAATTTGCAGGTCTGCATCCCGCTGGTATATTTCTTCGCTGCTTATTTCTTCAGCAATGCTGTCTTTGAGTTTTGAAAACAACTGCTGGTAAACAAAAGCGCTGTCGTAGATTTTTTTCCGGGAAAAAACCAGTGCCAGCTGCTCATAAGCATCTCTTTTAAATTCCTGGTGATCAATTTCAACAGCTATATCTAATCCCTTCCGTAAAAATTTTAAAGCGCTGTCGGGTATCAACATCCTGTTATAGATATCCCCGGCATTGATGAAGAAATCTGCCTTGTCGTAAGGATTAACACTCGATGTCATATTGGTAGCTGCCAGCGGTGGCACAGTGTATTGCAAAGCTTGCGGCAGGTTTCCTTTTAGTTTCCAGCATTGCGCCAGTTTATTGGAGATAAAAGCTTTTCTTTCTATACGATCAAAAATGCCGGGCACTTTTATCGCAGCATAACCATCTAAAGCCAGGGTAAAATAACCAATAGCCTCATCATATTTTTTTTCGGTAATGGCCAGGTCGCCCAGGTTATACAAAGCATGCGCAACTTCAACACTGTCATTTATGCTACGGGCATTTTTCAAATGATTCCTGAAATAAAAGCCTGCCTTGGTAGTATCCCGCAGTTTCATATAAATATACCCGATCACATTATTAAAATGGGCCATCCTGTTCACATCTCCGAGTTGCTCTGCTTTGGCGAGCCCTTCGGCAGAAATCCGCATAGCCCTGGTATAATCGCCTTTTAAAAAACAAATGTGATTTAGCGCAATGCGCAGGTTATGTAATTCTTCTGCCCCAAAACCGTAAGCAATTGCCGTATCAAGCGCCTTATCCCAGTACCAGGATGCCGAATCATATTTTTTTCCCATGTAGCAATCATTGGCCATTTCTGAGAGTGCATACATATTGATATACCCATTGCGGTATTTACCCGGCAGGTTCAAGGCAGCGCCTGAAAATGGTATATTAATTGTATTCAGCTGGTAACTATCATGTGCCGGAATTTTACAAACAGGATATTTCTTGATCATGCCTTTTTTTAACCCGGTGGGCATTGAATCCAGCGCCTGTTTAAAAAAAAGAAATTTTTCTCCTGATACTTTTACCCCGCCTGTCTGTGCAGCCGCCGCAAATGAAAAAAAGACAAATGCTGTTGAAAGGAGCAGGTATTTTACGGTTACAGACATGGCCCACTAAATTTATTAAAACCCCGCCATTATTACAGGTATTTTTTAAAGGTTAACCTCTACTTTTGCAGCAAGCTATGCGTATGCAATTGATTGAAGTAACCTCTCCACGGCTGGCAAAAGAATTCATAGCCGTGAATGTGGCGCTGAATAAAAACAACCCTCACTACATCCGCCCGCTTGATAAAGATATCCGGGAAGTTTTTGATCCTAAAAAGAACAAGACCTTCCGCCATGGTGAAGTAATAAGATGGATACTGAAGGATAATGATTCGGCAGGCTCATCAGGAAAATCGCTTGGCCGCATCGCAGCATTCACCAATAAGAAATATAAAAACAAAGGTGATGATGTACCGGTAGGTGGTATCGGTTTTTTTGATTGTATCAACAACCAGGATGCCGCCGATATGTTATTTGATGTGGCCAAACACTGGCTGATGCAAAGGGGGATGGAAGCTATGGACGGCCCTATAAATTTTGGAGAAAGAGACCGCTGGTGGGGCCTGGTAGTAAAGGGTCATGATATTCCACCCATGTATTGCATGAATTTCAATGCGCCGTATTACCAGCAACTGTTTGAAAACTATGGCTTCAGAAATTTCTTCAACCAGATCTGTCTTGCATTAAAAGTCGGGGAAAGGCTGATACAGAAATTTTATGACCGTCATGCCGAATGTGCAAGAGACCTTAATTTCAGTTCCTCACACATCAAAAAAAATCAACTCGATAAATTTGCAAAGGATTTTACAATAGTGTATAATAAAGCCTGGGCGGGACATGGTGGCATGAAACAACTGGAAGAAAAAGTGGTGTATAAAATGTTCAGGTCAATGAAACCGGTACTGGATGAGCGGATCAACTGGTTTGTATATTACAAAGGAGAGCCGGTGGGCATCTGGATCAATCTGCCAGACCTGAACCAGTGGTTCAAGTACCTGAATGGAAAATTCAGCCTTTGGCATAAATTAAAGTTTCTCTGGATTAAAGCAAGGAATAAGAATAAAAAATTTACAGGATTGGTGTTCGGACTTGTACCGGAGTTTCAGGGCAAGGGAGTAGATAGCTATATGATTGTAGAGGGCGCCAAGGTGATACAAAACGTATATATTGAAAACGGAGAATATAAAATGGGTAAACCGATTTATGAAGATTATGAAATGCAATGGATTGGCGAATTCAACCCTAAAATGATCAATGTGGCAGAAGCGCTTAACACTTACCGCAGCCGGATATTGACAACATACCGCTATCTCTTTGATAGAACTAAGGAATTCAAACCCCACCCGATGCTACTATAATTTCCGGTGCTGCCGGATTTAAGATGACTTATCAACATTTGAAAATACTTTTCCGTTTACAAAATTTGTGTTTCTTATCTTGCAACTTCCCTTAAAGGATTTCAATACTCCCCTTTAAGGGTTGGGGTTTATGGATAAATTTATTGTTTCGGCCCGCAAGTACAGACCTCAGACTTTTGATACCGTAGTGGGTCAATCGCATATTACTACCACTTTAAAAAATGCAATTAAAAACCAGCAACTGGCTCATGCATTTTTATTCTGTGGACCCAGGGGAGTTGGTAAAACCACCTGTGCCAGAATCCTCGCAAAAACAATCAACTGTGAAAACCCCGGCAATGACGGAGAAGCCTGCAATGAATGCAGTTCCTGTAATTCATTCAATGTTGGCGCTTCGATGAATTATTTTGAACTGGATGCCGCCAGTAATAATTCTGTGGATAATATCCGTGACCTGGTGGATCAGATCCGGTTTGTACCTCAAACCGGCAAATACAAAGTCTATGTAATAGACGAGGTTCATATGCTGAGTTCATCTGCATTCAATGCATTTTTGAAAACTCTTGAAGAACCCCCCTCCTATGCCATTTTTATTTTAGCCACTACGGAGAAACATAGAATACTCCCCACTATTCTCAGCCGTTGCCAGATCTTTGATTTTAAACGCATCACTATCAATGATACCGTTCACCACCTGCAGGATATCTGTAAAAAAGAGGAGGTCAGGGCAGATAAAGCATCGCTGCAGGTAATAGCCCAGAAAAGCGAAGGTTGCATGCGGGATGCACTGAGCATACTTGACAAAATTGTCAGCTTCACGAATGGCGAACTTACTTATACCAATACTTTAGAGCACCTGAATATTCTCGACGCGGAGTTTTATTTTAAGCTGCTTAATTGCATGCAGCAGCAGGACCTTGCCGGCGCCATGCTGCTCTACGACGAAATAAACAGAAAGGGATTTGAAGGCGATCTTGTAATGAATGGTTTTGCAGAATTCATCCGAAACCTGCTGGTGAGTAAAGATGAAAAAGCGGCTGTATTGATGGAAGTGGTGGAAAGCTATAAAGACAAATATGTCAATGCTGCAAAAAATGTACCTGCACCCGTTCTCATCAGTGCATTGAATATCCTGAATGAAGCAGAGATAAATTATAAACCTGCCCGTAATAAACGATTGCATGTAGAACTGGCATTGATAAAACTTTGCTACCTGCAGCAGGCCATAGAGCTTACTGCCGGCTCACCCGGCCTAAGTAAAAAAAAAATAGCTGATTCTGCTCTTGCTTTTCGCACCACTGCCATAAAATCATTTACCGGCAAAACAATAAATAAAACAACCGGAACGAAACTGCTAATAGAAACAGATAACCCCGTTTCGATTGCAGAAGAAGACAAGCCCTCCATCCAATCATCAGAAACAGACAACAGGCAAACGCATGCAAACAAGCCGGCTTCCGGTAAGGCGGGCAAACTTTCCGCTCTGGATAAAATCCGCAAGCAATACCAAAACAACGGGAATAATGGCAATGGCAGTGCCACCCAGATATTGACTGAAGAATCACTTCAGGCATGCTGGGCCAATTATATCAAAAAATTAAAAGCAGAAAAAAATCCCGCCGCTCACAGTTTTGAAATGGCAGAACTCCGTATAAAGGACAATAATTCTTTTGAAGCAGTGATAGCCGATACAATAGAAAAACAATTTATAGAACAGGACCGAAACAGGCTGTTTGCATTTCTCCAGGAACAGATGAATATCCGTTCGCTTCAGTTTACGGTTATCATTGAAGAAAAAAACGGAACAAGGCAACAGCAGGAAATATCCCTTACTGCCAAAGAACAGCTTATCAAGATGACAAAGCAATACCCGATGATAAAAGAATTGAAGGACCGCTTACGGCTTGAACTGGACTATTAATCCTCCCGGAATTTCAATTGCCATTGTAGTATTTTCTTAAACTCGGTAAAGATGAATTTATTGACACAGGCCCAGTTCTCATTACAGATAGTATGAAGTTCTGATAGCTGTTCATTATTAAATGCATTTGACTCGAAGTATAGATAGTTTGCACCAATAAAAGCCGATATTCTAGCTTTCAGAGAAGGATTACTATCATAAGCTCCGATTTCTATCCATGACTGTAATTCCTTTTTAAAAGGCGGCTCATGGGTGTCTTTTAACTCTACGATTATATTATTAATTAGTTCTATCTGCAGCATTTGTCCTGAAAATATCTGCCTCATTGAATTCAACATTTCATTCATTTTTTTTAAAAACTCATCTGCTTTTTTACGAAAGTCAAAATATGTTCTGTATTTGTTCTTCAATAGTTCTGCTTCCTCTGCTCCTGATCTTGCCGCTCCAGCCAGGAAATAAAGTATGGCGACCTTATCTGAAGATTGTTGAACAGTCTTTAGCTCTTTTAGTTCGGTCTGTAGTTTCTCCAGCACCTGCGGAGCGTCCGATCTTTTATGTTTGATACCATCAAAATCAAAAGTTTTAATATCGGTCCGTTGTTCGGAGATAGTTTTCAGTAATTCAATATCGTTTGAAAGAGAGTTGAGTTTTCTAGAGAGGCTGGCAGTATCATGATTAAATATATCGGCAAATTTTTTGTCTTTAAAATCGCAATTTGCGCTGAATAAATCTTCTTGTTCATCTACCTGCCTGTTGTTAAAGAAACCCAGGTATTCTTCGGGATAGCTGTTTTGATTGAATTCATGGCCAAGCAGTTTATCAAATTCAGATTCACCTACCTTATCTGCATCCATAGGCAATTGTACCCGTTCATATATTTTATTAGTGATCTGTTCCTGCAATTGTTCTTTTTGGCTAAACAAGAGCCAGGCTGGTTCGTTAGATATCTCCGCGGAGATCGCAAGGGCATTCAAATGTGCTATCCTGTCATCTGTAGAGGGATGCGAAGCCCACTGGTCTTTGAAATTAATCCTTGATATATTATTATTTCTGATGAACTCGTCACTAATAACAGGTAAGCCATTTTCCAGCGGTAGTTTATGCTGGTCCGCCATAAGCAGCATCATGGCCCGTTGGTTAGGATAGATATTAGAGCTGATCTTCTTCTCCCTCAACAACTGATCGCATTTCTCCAATGTGAGATCATAACAAGAAGCGGCCATTTCGATTCTGCGAAGAGCAGTGCACAGGCTTTTACTTCCGCTTACACTGGCTGCTACCGCATCTGCATGGAATTCCATTTGACGTGACAGTCCCATATATTTTTTATTAATAAGCCCATACATTTGTCGTAATATCCATTGTATGGATTGAGCGATCTTGGCGGTGATATTGGCAAAAAAAGCAAATACACCATCCAGCTTGGCCCAATTATGTAAAAAACTTGCATAGCTTTTATTATCAAAAAGCATATTGTAAATAACCTTATTTACATTATAAACGAAAATGCCCAATTTCATACTCCGCTGTGAAAAATGGCCGAACTCATGCGCCATCACTGCTTTGAACTCACTGATATTTAAAGAATTTACCAGGCCCAATCCTATTTGCAGATTTTTCTTGACCGGGAAAAGCATACTCCAGAAACTTGAATCATAAAAAACACATGCATTGGCATCGGGAGACAAATATATTTTTTTGGGAAACTTTGTTTGAGTGTCCTTTGTCAATTGCCTGATGAATCCAAATAAAGCAGGTTGATCGGCCTCAGTTATTTCAACAATATTACCACTGTCATATTTAGCTACAGAAAACATGAATTTTACAAGGAAAACAAAGATCATGATACCAACTCCTATCAATCCTAACCCGGCGAAAATGGTAATGATCCTTGGAAAATTAATAATGATGCCAATGCCTCCGTAAAAACAACCAATGATTAGTGCAATCGACAATAACAGTAATAAAGCATAAACGATAAAAAATAAAAAAATAGAACCCATTACACCGGATACTTCTTTTTTAAAAGCGGCAGAAGGATCAATCATGGAAGACGGAACATTGGCCGGGTTGGCAGGATATAAAAAATTGGGGGACATTGGTGGAAGCGATTTTGTGTCAATTTAGAAAATTCGGTTTTATTGTCAAATAATATCTTTGCTACCTGTTATTGCAAAGATCAAATGCTCATTTTACCTTAATTTCGGCCAAATTTTCAGGCAATGGCCGAAGTGATATTGATGCCCCGACTCAGCGATACAATGACCGAAGGTGTTATTGCTGCCTGGCATAAAAAAGTTGGCGACACTGTAAAGAAAGGCGAGCTGCTTGCAGAAATAGAAACAGATAAAGCTACCATGGAATTGGAAAGTTATAAAGACGGCACTCTTCTGCACATCGGCACTGATAAAGGTGGAAAACTGCAGGTCGATGATTTATTAGCCATTGTTGGCACTGCGGGGGAAGACATTTCTTCATTGATAAAAGGAAATAGTGCTGAAGCCACATCCACAAAAAAAGAAGAACCCAAAAAAGATAAACAACCAGAAACAAGCAACCTGCCTGCCGGACAGGCAGGTCAGCAATCAGCTCTTGACATTTCAAAACTTGATGAGGTTGTGCTGATGCCCCGCCTCAGTGATACCATGGAAGCCGGAGTGATTGCTTCATGGAATAAAAATGTAGGCGATACAGTTAATAAAGGCGACGTATTGGCGGAGATAGAAACTGATAAGGCCACAATGGAGCTGGAGAGCTATAAGAATGGTACATTATTATATATCGGTGCGCAAAAAGGCGAAAAGGTTCCTGTTAATGCATTGCTCTGTATTATTGGCGAAAAAGGAAAAGTGGATGTAGATTCAATTGTTGCCGCAGCAAAAAGCGGAACAATCAGCCAAATAAATCAGGAAGGCAAAAAAACAGAATCAGACGCCGGGGTTGAATCTGTTACTGCCAGCACACAAGCAACAAATAGCAGTAATGGAAGAGTAAAAGCCTCACCGCTTGCAAAAAAAGTAGCAAAAGAAAAGGGTGTTGATCTGAAATTTTTGCATGGCACTGGCGATGGCGGAAGAATTATAAAAGCTGATATTGATAAATACACACCTGCTGCAGGCAGTTCTACCGGCAGCCCTGATTTAAAAACCTCAATGCCCTCTGCATTTACAGGAAATACGGAAGAAGGGTTCACAGATATTCCCAACTCACAGATGCGTGGCACAATTGCAAAACGTTTGGCAGAAAGTAAGTTCAGCGCCCCGCATTTCTATCTTACGATGGAAATAAATATGGACAATACCATATCTGCAAGAGCTCAATTAAATGAAGTAAGCCCGGTTAAGATCAGCTTTAATGACATGATTGTAAAAGCAGTTGCCTTGTCATTGCGCCAGCATCCTGCAGTGAATGCTTCCTGGATGCCCGCCCGTACCGGTTCGTACGGGAATGATAAAATTCGCCGCTGGCATCATATTCATATTGGAGTAGCCGTTGCCATTGAAGATGGTTTGATAGTTCCTGTTATACGTTTTGCCGATCAGAAAACATTGCCGCAGATAGCAGCTGAAAGCAAAGAACTGAGCGGAAAGGCAAGAAATAAAAAACTGCAACCCAGCGAATTCACCGGTAATACATTCACCATTTCCAATCTTGGCATGATGGACATTGATGAGTTCACTGCCATTATCAATCCTCCCGACAGTTGTATTATGGCTGTAGGAAAAATAAAAGAAGTAGTGGTTAAAAAAGCTGACGGTTTCGGCATAAGCAATGTAATGAAGATAACCATGAGTTGTGATCACAGGAGTGTGGATGGAGCTACCGGAGCCGGCTTTCTTCAAACATTCAAAAAATATCTTGAAAACCCGGTGATGATGCTTTTGTAAAAAGTAAATTTTCATTTACATATAGTAAAGCCACCTTTCCGGTGGCTTTTTTATTCACAATCCCGGGCTTTGGCAGATTTGTTGTTTTACGCTTTCCACTTAACCGGGGTAAGTGTATAATCTTAAACAGGAAATAAAAATTCCGTTACTAAAATACCGGATACATTTTCCAAGTTAGTTTACATGAAAATCCAAATCTATGGAAGACAAAGACCTGAAAGAATTCTCCTGGACTGCTTTTTTGCTTGTTACGGGTTTCAGTTTTTTCTTTTTCAGCAAAATCCTGCAAAAGCTTGATGGCACCGATCTGCCCCTGTTTTCATGGATCGGGGTTATTGCTATTGTGGCAGGCTCACTTAACAGTATCCGATCGATGATGGAAAAGGCAGAGAAAAAATAATTAACCACCACAAACTGCCTGACCAAAATCTCAGCATTATATTGTGGAAGCAGGAAAATGGTTTTTATCTCTTCCTTTTTGCAATACAACCTTCAGGAAGATGTTCATTGAGCATTTGATTCGTGAATAAATTGATAAAAGATACTCCTCTTCTTCTTTGTCAATTCCCGGCTTATTAATTTTAGCTTATGATGAAACCTGTCGCTTTCATTATTTCCTTATTACTCGTTTTTTCCTCCCCACCCCCCGGCAAAAAAGAGCAATTGCTTTTATTAAGCAAAAAATATTTTCCGGAAAATTATACCGTATTGAAAGAGTACGATGAAAAAGCAATAGATGGCCTGTCAAATGGAGATTTGCTAAAAGATTTTGTTTCCGATGTTTCTACAATCGTACATGAAGGATACCATCATTACCTGGGTCTCCACAGCAGCTACTATACAGCCACTATGAACTACAGGATAAATGATACTCTTTCATTTTCGGTAAAGAACTTTAAAACTTTTCCTTCCAGAGAGATCAGTAATATCGTTGCCCCGGCAACTCAAAAAAAAATATTCAGGTACGAAACCTATGTAAATGCAAAGGATAAATATCATGTCACGCAGCAATATGGAATCCGGGGTTTGCTGGAAGAATGTGTGGCTTATTATCACTCTTTTGCTACGGATATAAAACTATTTGGTTACTATAAAGACAATTATGGCTGGAAAGATGCGGGGCCATGGATGAAGTATCTTAGCAATGTGGCAAGCTACCGCTTTGCCATTACAGAATTTGAGCTATTTATTTCCTGGTATATGCAGTATGCCAAAGAAAAATATCTCCAGGTTTACCGGGATATCACCAATGATACAGGCCTGAAAAAGCTTTTTGTCTTTCTTGATGGAGAAAATACAAGGCTTGCGTCTGAATATGAAAAAAACAGGGCGGTTATACTTAAACAGTTTGAAGGCATTCTGCAGGTAAGGGATAATTTTATTTACAACAGGAACACCCACAGCGGGAATGGCTTATATGACAAAGAGGTGAAAGACATGGCGGACCTGCTGCAAAAACCGGAACATAAAATCCTGAACGAACTTCGCCAATAACCAGGCTGCACTAACTTTCAAAAAATTTTGAAATTTCGGAACAGCTACCATAGCTTCGCTGTATGAAACTCACTGAAGCCCGTCAGCAATTTATAAGCAGTTGGGGTGCTTTCGGCACCCATTGGGGGATCAACCGCACTATGGCACAAATTCATGCCTTGCTGCTTGTAAGCCCCGAAGCCCTTACACAGGATGATATCATGGAGGAACTCGACATCAGCCGGGGCAATACCAATATGAACATCCGGGAGCTTATCAACTGGGGCCTGGTGGAAAGAGTGTTGCTGCCGGGTGAAAGAAAAGAATACTTTTCCGCAGAAAAAAATATGTGGAAAGTGGTTAAGAAGATTGTAAAGGAAAGAAAGAAAAGGGAACTGGAACCCATGCTGCAGCTATTGGATAAATTGGAAGAAGTAGAAGGGGATAAAAGAGATAAGAACGTAAAAACATTTATTGACACGGTAAGCAGCATAAAAAAACTGGGACGGCAGGCAGATAAAACACTTGATATAATGATAAAGGCAGAAGAAAGCTGGTTTATCGGTTCCCTGATGAAAATATTTAAATAATAAACATGAGATCGTTTAAAGCATTTGATCTGTTTGTTCAACTGATATTGATTTTAATTATTGCAGCAGCATTTATAATTAGCGACCCTGAAAAATTGAACCCATTGCCATTTATCCTGGTATACGGCGGTTTACAAATTATCAGTATTCTTGCACATTTTGCCTATAGCAATCAGGCATGGAAAAAAGTTGCATGGAGAAAATATCATTTGATAGGTACAGCGCTGGTAGTTGCCGGTATTATTTTTGCCATTTTGCAGAGTTCTGCCGCCCGTTCAGAAGATAAAGATGATAAATACAATATGGCCGGATTAGAAACCCTGATTTATATAACTATCCCGGCAATTCTGCTTGCACTTTTCTATTCCGTAATAACATTTGCAGAATGGAATAATATGAGAAAGAAAAATATTTAGTCGCCTGCCTCTATAATTATTATCCCCTTGCTATTTGAAAATATTTTACCATGAACGAAAAGAAAAAAACACTGGTACTCGGCGCATCCGGCAATCCTTCCCGTTACAGTTATCTGGCTGTTCAGAGGTTAAGAAGTCATGGTCATCCTGTTGTCGCCATCGGCAGGGCACATACTTTTGTTGCTGATGTGCCGGTAGAAACCGAAAAAAAGGAGTTTGATGAAATAGATACCATAACTCTTTATATTAACCCTCAGCATCAAAAAGAATATTACGATTATATTCTCTCCCTGAAACCGAAACGCATCATCTTTAATCCCGGCGCAGAGAATGAGGAACTGGAAGAATTGGCACATAAACAGAATATCCAAACCCTGGATGCCTGCACATTGGTGCTTTTAAGCACAAACCAATACTGAACTCGTATTTTTTTTCGAAAAAATACCAACTGCCATCTGCACACTTACTACTTTCTCCGAGTACTACCACCCGATCTTTCATGTTTTAGCATATCAACACTTGCCTTTTTTTAAAATAATCACAAATCTTGTGTCACCGTCCCCCCTGAAAACTGCAGTTGATTAATCCTGACTGCCGAACAATATCCTATTGACTTAAAAAAAGTTCAGAATGAAAAACCTTCGTGCCCCGATGCTTTGTGCATGCCTAATGCTTTGCAGCTTTTTTGCAATAAGCCAGACAGACAAAACACCGATTAATGAGCCTGACTACAACAGGCCAAAGCTTTTCAACAATCTTCCTGAGAGGATCTCATTTAACCCGGAAAGCTTCTTCAGTTTTCAGAATAAACAAGCCGGATCAGATGTCCGTGTAAGTCTTTCTGACAAACAGCAAATTCCCTTCGAAGGAACTCTTGTTTCTTCAGGAGAAAACATTCCGGGGAAAGCTCAGTCACTCGTAATCAGGTCCACCAATTACAATGGCGCTACCCTTTCTTTATCAAAAAGGGTAAATGAGGATGGCTCCGTTACATATATCGGAAGATTGCTCAGTTTTAAGCATGGCGATCTGTTTGTACTGCAGCAATCAGAAGGACATTATGAATTAGTAAAGAAAAATTTTTATGACCTGGTAAATGAATAAACCTGTTTTATAGCCCGTTTTAAATCCGTATCCTGTACACCTATTGAAAAACCTAAAAATCCGACTTGTTATGAAATCCCTTTACAAATCCGTACTTGCTGCCTTGCTGCTTACAGGAGCATTCAATGCACAATCGCAGGTTCCGGTATTAAGCAGTTACCCGTCTGCCACATCTGTTATTTTCCTTGATTTCGATGGGCATACTGTTGATAACACCGCATGGAACTATAATGGCCCTATCTATTGCGGCAGTTCCGGAATGACTAATACACAGATCACTGAAGTATTTAACAGGGTGGCAGAAGATTTTCGTCCGTTTAATGTGAACATTACAACAGACTCTGCAAAATATCTTGCTGCACCTGCTGCAAACAGGATGAGGGTGGTACTCACCGATTCATCCAGTTGGTATGGATCTGCCGGTGGCGTAGCTTTTGTAGGCTCCTTTACATGGGGTGATGGCACTCCCTGTTTTGTTTTTTCGGCCCTGCTGAATCACAATTCAAAGAAAGTATCGGAAGCAGCTTCACATGAAGCAGGCCACACCTTAGGCTTATATCATCAATCTACGTATAATGCAAGCTGTGTAAAAACATCAGAATATAATTATGGCCAGGGCACAGGAGAAATAGGCTGGGCGCCGATAATGGGTTCAGGCTACACTCAGAATCTGACCTTGTGGAATAATGGGCCTAATTCCTACGGATGCAATAACATTCAAAGCGATCTTGATGTGATTACAAACGGAACAAATGGATTTACATTCCGTAGCGACGATCATTCGGCTACATTCGCCGGAGCTACCACTGCTACTTTTTCCAATAACCAGTTTACAGTAAACGGTGTGGTGGAGCAGAACACCGACCTCGATATGTTTAAATTCACCACCACTACTGCCCAGAGATTTATTTTAGATGCAATACCTTATAATGTCGGCACCGGCAATTCAGGCTCTGACCTTGATATGCAGGTAACACTTTATAACAGTGCGCAAACACAACTGAATGTGTATAACCCGGGCACTTTATTAAGTTCCGTTATTGATTCCATACTGAATGCTGGTACCTATTACCTGAAAATTGAAGGAAAAGGAAATATCTATGCCCCTAACTATGCAAGCCTTGGCTCTTATTCATTGGCAGGTAGTCTGAGCTCAGCAACATTGCCTCTCAGAAAGCTGGAACTGCGTGGTGTAAATAATAATGATATTCATCAGCTCAGCTGGATCATTGATGCAGATGAGCAGATCGAAAAACAAGTGCTTGAGTTTTCAAACGATGGCAGAAACTTTGAAACATTGACAGAACCCGCAAATAACAGCAGGGCATATGCATACAGGCCAAATTTCAATGGTACAATTCAATACAGGCTGAGTGTAACATTTGATAATGGCCGCCAATACTATTCCAAAGTAGTGACACTTCGTACAGCAGGTACTATTGCAAAACCAAGTCTTATCAGCAATCTTATCAGCAGTAACGCTATCGAAGTATCAAGCCCTGGTGAATATGATTACAGCATCTATGACTTCAATGGCAAAAACCTGTTGAAAGGTAAGCTGACAACAGGCAGCAATAATATAACAGTGCCGGGTGCATCCGGTGGTATGTATTTGATCCGGTTTACGAATAATACTGGTCAGTGGATAGATAAATTTGTGCGGCAATAAATTTTTCTTTCCCGCTACAGCGGGGTATTAATCCGTACCCCTTTTTTAATCAAAGGTTTTCCGGTAACTTCGGAAAACCTTTTTTTATGCGCTGGAGAAAATTTAATGGCGACCCGATAGAAATGCCGATCATAGAGGCGGTGGAAAATGCCATCAAACGGGAAACAGCAAAAGGTTACCGTTTGAAAGTATGTATAGGCACCGACTCTCAGGTAAAAGGACATGAAACAGAATTTGCCACTGTCATTGTCTTTCTGCGTGAAGGTCACGGCGGCTTTATGTTCATTCATAACGAAAAAACAAGACAGCAATTCACCATCAAGGAAAGAATGCTGATGGAAGTAGCCAAAAGCATTGAAATTGCATACGATCTATGCAACCTCTTCACCATCTACGATGTGGACATGGAAGTGCATGCCGACATCAATACCAATCCTCACTTCAAAAGCAATGATGCCCTTAAAGAAGCGATGGGTTATATACTTGGAATGGGCTTTGCCTTTAAAGCCAAACCGGAAGCATTTGCCAGCAGCAGCTGTGCAAATAAAGTAGTGAATTAAATATTGCCTGAAGAGTACTTCCTTTGGCTAAAAGCTATTTGCCCTTGCGTCTTCTCATCAACCCGATAAACAGAACAATCAACAAAGCAACTCCGATACCAATGCGGACCATTGCAGCTTTTTTCTGCCGGGCTTTTTGTTCTTTCTGCAATTGAATGATTGAATCAAAACTGTTCCTGAATTCAGTGTTGATATCAGCTGAATCAAATTGTTGTTGCACATGAACGCTGCTGTCCAATGTTTTTTGCAACCTGACGACAACGGTATCGTTCGCCAATAATGCCGGTTTTCTGCCTTTCTGAACAGCCTTTTGAGAGTGTAAGCCAATTGAAAAAATCAACAGTGAAAACAACAGGATTTTTTTCATGAAAAATTTAATTGATAAATGTTCTGTAAGCTGACGAAGAAATTATTCCGCAATCTCATGCGGTACAGCAGTTTTCTGTTTTTGAACAAATGAGATATGAGATGAAGTGCGGGTAGCTGTGCCACTGTATATTTTACCCATTTTCCGGGTATCTTCCTGGGCAAGAGAAAAAGTGACAAGCACTGTTACAAATAAAGCAATTACAATATTTCTTTCGGATAAGATAGCTTTCATAATTAAGATATAACCGGGTGCAAAATAGTGATAAAACCAGAATAAACAGTACCCGGTTTGTGGTATTTTTCCTAATTGGTTGAAAACTTGTTATTCATGTCCTTAATATAATCCAGTAATTCGGCTTTCCCTTTCTTTTCGGTGGCGGATGTGATAAAAAAAGGAGGCACCGTTTCCCATGTTTTCAACATTTCACTTAAAAACATTTTTATATTCCTTTCTGTTACCACTGGTTTGTTCTTATCTGTCTTTGTAAACACCAATGAAAAAGGGATCTGCCATTCACCCAGCTTATTGATAAACTCAAGGTCGCTGGCTTGCGGCTCATGCCTGCTATCAATCAGCACAAACAAACAAACGAGGTTTTCTCTTTTGCGGATGTATGATTCAATCATGTTTTCCCAGTTATTCCTCGCTTTTTGGGAAACCGATGCATAACCATAACCCGGAAGATCAACTAAGTACCACTTTATTTCTCCCCTATCCTTTCGGAGAGGGGTTGAGGCTGAGGTTATTCCGAAGTGATTAATCAACTGTGTTTTTCCGGGTGTAGCAGATATTTTGGCAAGACCTTTATTACCGGTCAGCATATTTATCAGCGATGATTTACCCACATTACTCCGCCCGATAAATGCATATTCCGGCCTGTCCGGCGGCGGGCATTGTTTATAGGTAGCGCTGCTGATTATGTATTTTGCTGAACTGATCTCCATGAAACTTGCAAGATAAAAGGAAACAACCTGTTTTAAAACTCTAACCCTGTAACCAGAAACGAGCAACCAGCCTTACCTTTGCCCTCCCATGTCAAACCCATTACCCCACGACCATATTATTCCTTTTAAAGATTCTGAAAAAAGTAAGAAGGAACAGGTGGCTGACATGTTTGACAAAATTGCCTGGCGCTATGATAAAATGAACCGCTTTCTTTCTGCCCGTACAGACATTGGCTGGCGAAAAAAAGCCATTCGTCAACTAATAAAAGACAAACCAGCCCTGATCCTGGATGTTGCCACCGGTACTGCTGATATGGCCATAATGGCCTGCAAAATGCTGAAACCGGAAAGAATTGTTGGTATTGATATATCAGAGGCAATGCTCGAGATTGGAAGAAAAAAAATTGAAAAAGAAAGACTTGAGCAAATTATCCAGTTACAGAAAGGAGATTCTGAGGCAATAAATCAACCTTCCAATTCGTTTGATGCGGTAATGGTGGCATTTGGCGTTCGGAACTTTGAAAACCTTGAAACCGGCCTCGCTGAAATTTTTAGGGTGCTGAAACCCGGAGCAAAGCTGCTGATACTTGAATTCTCTAAACCCAGACGAATAGCGGTAAGAAATCTACACAATCTTTACATGAAAATCGTGGCGCCGCAGGTGGCCCGCTGGTTCAAACAGAACAAAGAAGCATATCAGTACCTTACCGAATCAGCCAACGCTTTCCCTGATCGTCATTTATTTACTGATATTTTAAAAAAGACAGGTTTTATCGAAACCGGTTTTAAACCGCTAAGCTTAGGAATATGCTGCATTTATACAGGAAGAAAGCCCTATTAAGTTATTTCGCTGCAGCATGTTTGCTTGGCGGAGGATTATTGTTTCCATCATCATCTAAGGCTCAGTTCGGAGGCATAGAGCTGAATATGCCCGACCATGATGCAAAGCCTTACTACTTTGGTATCACTATCGGGGTGAACCTGGCCCGTTTTCAAACTGAACTTCATCCAAGATTTTTACAGGACGATAGTGTGTTCATTGCTGAGCCGGTGAATTCAGGAGGTCTTACTCTTGGTTTGTCTGCGACCGGAAGATTATCCAATCGTTTCCAGTTGCGCTTTAATCCGCAACTGATGTTTATTGAAAGAGGTATTTATTACAAACTGAAATATCCTGACATCAATGGAGATACAGTGGTAACCAAGAAAGTGGAATCAGTAATTATGACCTTTCCTTTTCAACTGAAATTCCAGAGCGACCGCATCGGCAATTTCAGGGTGTACACTTTTATCGGTTTTAAAGCAGATATTGACATGGCCAGTAATGCCCGGGCAAGAAAAGCGGAAGAACTGGTGAAGATTGAAAAGCATGACTGGGGTCCGGAATTTGGCATCGGGTTCAATTTCTTCTTTCCAAGTTTTATTTTCTCTCCTGAAATAAAGATCAGTAATGGAATCCGTAACATCCATGCAAGGGATGAAAACCTGAAATTCTCCAGTGTGTTCGATAAGATACAATCGAGGATGATTGTGTTTACCATCCATCTGGAAGGTTAATGCGACTGTTTATATGCATTAAAAAAATTATAGCACACGGATAACACAGATCGAACGGATTTTCACAGATTTTTTTGAGCGCCTCTATCAACTCTTATCAAATCCATTTTGCTTTAAGGAAGAATACCAACATCTGCCTTTCTGGTCAGACCGGGATTTATCTGCTTATGATAAGAAATCCGTTCAATCTGTCTTATCGGTGTCATCCGTGTGCCCCCTGCGTCACAACACTGCAATTCTGTTTATCTTCGGTGCATCTTGTTTTCTTAACTAAAGAAGATAAAATGAACACAGCTCCACAAATCGCAAAATTTTTAAAAGATGTCCATTTCGGCGGCAACTGGACCGCTGTAAACCTGAAAGACACACTGGCCGATGTAAGCTGGCAACAAGCCACCACAAAAGTTTATTCGTTTAATACCATTGCCACTCTTGCCTTTCACATAAGCTATTACATAGGCGCCATTACGCAGGTGCTGAATGAAGAACCACTAACGGCAAAAGATAAATATAGTTTTGACCACCCTCCCATTAACTGCAAAGAAGATTGGGATAAAATGCTGGAAAAAGTATGGGCTGATGCAGAAACATTTGCCAAGCGGGTAGAGCAATTTCCCGAAAGCAAACTTGAAGAACCCTTTGCCGATGGAAAATACGGGAACTATTACCGTAACCTGCATGGCATTATTGAGCATACCCATTACCACCTCGGGCAGATTGTGCTGATAAAGAAGTTGCTTAATAAAAAAGATGAAGGCTGAATAAATAGAATTTAAAAGGAACCCGGAAGTATTACAAATTTGAGAGAAGCAATGACAAATGAAAAATATCGGATTTTAAAGTATGGGATTTATTCTGCTCTTTTTTACTGGACAATAACTCTTCTTTTAATTAAAATTATAGATGGGGCCTTTTTACTTTTCAGCTTCTACTTTCCGGGCACACTGTTTGGCGTTTTCTTAACCATTGCATTTTCGACCAATAAAAAAGCTGACCCGGCTATTTTGCCTATTATTTCTACTTTAATATATGCTTTGGTAATTTTTATCTCGAGCAAGAATATCCCCGAATTAATTCATGTAAGGCAAATTCTTTCCCCGGGTATAGGTAGTTTTTTATTGCTATTTTCAATTTCGAAAATTTATTCATTAAAAGTTTCTGCTATGGATTATATCCTGGCTTTTGGATTAGCTATTCTCACTACATTTTACTCCTGGGAAGGTGAAAATAATTTTATCAACCCCTGGAAACTTTTTATTGCGATTGGAATTTGGCAAATAACATTTGCATCTTACTTAACCGTTGTTTTGAATAAACGGATAAAACATAACGCAAGCTAAAAAAGTATGAATAAAGACACCCAGGCTTACAACAATAAACAATCTGACAGCGACAGAAAAATCTGTAACTCTCTTGCAAGGGAAATAAACCGCTACCTGCCGGAAGCAGAGAATAAGATATGGCATGCCCACCCGGTTTGGTTTTTAGAAGGGAATCCGATCGTTGGTTACCACAAGCTGAAAGACTGTATCCGCCTCCTGTTCTGGTGCGGACAATCTTTTGATGAAGACGATCTGCAGAAAGAAGGAAGTTTTAAAGTTGCTGAGATCCGTTATACAGCAGCCGCACAAATAAACAAAGAGGATCTAAAACGCTGGCTTGAAAAGGCAAGACTGATACAATGGGATTATAAAAACATAATAAAAAGAAAAGGTAAGCTAGTACGATTAAAATAAAAAAGCAAGAACACATTCCTCAGAGAAGAATCGAGTTCATGGTATTTCTTTGAAAATAGTAAATATAAAAACAGTGTATATTTACATATACCATCATTATTGTTTATGTGCAGCAAATTTGGCTATTTTTTTTTGGTTGGATTATTGATCCTGTTTACCGACCTCTCAAATGCACAAACAGAATACATTGTAACAGTTAACCCAATAAATGGAGCTATTACCAAAGTAGACAGCATACCGGGAGTAACTTGGCTTCGTGGCTATTATATGCCTGCTTATAGTGAATATAACCATCAATACACATTTGCTGGCGGGGATGATAGAAATGGTAATCCATTTTATTTATTTACAGTCGATGCGATTAGTGGACAAACATTATTCAATCCATTGTTCCAAGACCATACGAACTTTTATCATATGTGTTATGCTAACCAGAGCAATACTTTGTATGGAATTATACAACCACCTGGATCAGCTTCTTCCCTTGTCAGTCTTAATAAAACGAATTGCTCTTATGTCGTCATTCGAAGTTTTCCCGAATTGCAAGCTCTCGTTAAACTTATTATGGACGATGCAAACAACCGGTACTTTATATTAGGTCAGATGAATAATTTTGTGTACTTGCTGACTTATGATCTAACCACAGGTAATTTGTTATCGCAGATACCCGTTAATAGTATTCGCTTTCCTACTTATAATCGGTTAAGCGAAAAATTCTATGGAATACTGATCAAAAATCCTACACCCCCGCAAAACCGTGTTCAATACAGTCTTTGTTCGATCGACAGGGCAACCGGAACCATCACTACTTTTCCCTTTATTCCCAATATTGCTGGCTTTACACCAGGTTGTGAAACCCTGGACGAAAATGGGAATCGCTATTTCTTTGCGGGGTATGAATGGGGCGATACATCTTATTATTTATACACTCTTGATGCCAATAATGGAAATCTTATTTATAAAGTAAGAGTCCCCGAAAGAAATGTAATAGATGATGACAACCTAATACAATTTCGTTATGACAATTACATTAAAAAACTGTATGCTTTGTATTGGGAAGCGTATACAAATAACCAATCACCCCCACCAGGACCAGGTATTGATTCGACCTGCAGACTTGATAGCATAACAAAAACCTATTTCAATGGAGCCAAAGACCTGATTATTGATAAAAAACCAACATCTTGTAAAGTTGTAGTAAATATTTACAATATAGCAGGACAATCCCTAATTCTGAAAAGTCCGGTAAACGATGGACTCAATGAGTTACCATTTTCAAAATTCCCCGCGGGCACTTATATCTTCGAATTTATTTCGAATGGGAAAAAGGTTTTTACAAAAAAAATTTTGCATTATTAGAACTGTGTGTCCTATCAATAATCAAACTCCCTCCTGTGCATATTCCACCGCACACCAAAAGTTATTACAGAAGTATTGGATGAAGTGATAGGTGGAGTTTTTGTTTCCTGCTTGCGGTAAATGGCATTCAGTTCCAGGAAGAAATTTTCCCTTAACTCATACGATAATAAAAAAGAAGCAAAGAATACATTGGTCTTCCATCCGTCGCCAATAAAGTGGCCGAAATCTCCCACCCTTGGCGGAGTAATGTTGTATAAAAAGATATTGCTGCCATAGCTCACTGCATTACTGTCTCTCCCCTGCTGGTAATAAATGAGCTTGGCTACCGCCAGCCATTTAGGCGCAGGCTGGTAACGGGCAATACCGATATACTCTTTGAAGTTGGCTCCCAGCGGATGAGCCATCGGCTGGTTGTAATGTGTAAAATTGGCCACCGAATCACCGTGAGAATAAGTGTAGGGCCGCACCCGGTTATGCTCCACCTGCAGATCAAGGTTGCTGATGCCAAATGCATTTACATATTTGGCGCCAAGTTGTATGCCCCATTTGTTTCCCCACCAGCCATTCTTCTTTGTTATTTCTGATAACAAAAATTCATCGAGCACTAACTGGCCATACAGTTGCACTTTCTTTGCCAGATTGGCTTTTACATCCAATCCCGCCACCGAGTTGTCATAACTACCGTTCTGCAATTCAATGGAACGGTAGAAGATAATGGGATTGAGATAACCAAAATCGAAACGGTCACGGCGGCCAAACACCACTCCTTCAAACAAACCTACATTCAGCCATTTGGTGAATGCGATATCGAGGTGATGCATGGCGGCATATTTTTTCCCAATCAGCCTGTCACCGATCCTGTCATCGGCATTGTGCAGTTCCATGAACAGGTTCTGGTAATTTATTTTCCAGATACGGGTATTCAGTTTTAAAAACAGGTTGCTGTTGCCTGCATCGCTGAAGAACATGCTGCGGTAACCATTGCCGATAAAATTCCGGTCGTAGCCAAAAGCGATGTCAATGTACTTAGCTACATTGAATGTAATGCCGCCTCTTGCATCAAAATAATCGTAGCCTGTTGTTTTAAATGATTTGTAAAATCCGGCGCCGGGCACTGCTTTGCGATAGCTCACCCAATCTCTTACCCAAAACGGATCTTTTTCCTGGTTATCAGTAAGAATGGCCCAGAAACCAACTTTATTGGCAATGCGGCCACGAAGTGTCAGGCCCCTTGTGTTCAGGTACAAGGTCTGGTCATTATTATTTTCTTTTGACACCGTCACCTGTATAGCCGGATTGATGATGAGATCAAAATCCTTTATATGCACTTCATACAGGTTGGCCGGTGATTTATAAAAACGTTTGAACCAGGGATTTTTTGAAACATATTTTGCTCTTTCTGCTTCGGAAACATATTCCAGGTTATCCATCATCACTCTCTGCGCATTGTAAGCATCCACTTTGGAAAGATTGCTGCCGTTTTGCTGCAGGTAGTGGCTTACCGCATTCACCGTGTGCAGACGGGTGAAAGGTTTGGTTTTGGAGAAATTGAAAAAAGAATCCGACCTGCTTTTTATTTCAAGTCTTTCCATCAATATATTCGCCTTATCGCCTTGTGGCAAATAGGTAGATTGTGCGGCAGCAGTACAAGGTAAAAGAATCAGCAGCAGTCTTGCAAGGGTTTGTTTAATTTGCATGAGTCATTGGATTCAGTTCAGACAACAAAATATGCAAAAATATCTGATAAAGGATATACAGGTGGTCAATGAAGGCCGCATTATTAATGCAGATGTGTTGATAAAAAATGGGCGCATTGAAAAAGTACTCTCACAGATTTCACAGAAAAGCACAGAATGTGTTGAAATAAACGGAAGAGGTAAATATTTATTTCCCGGCTGTATTGATGACCAGGTTCATTTCCGTGAACCGGGGCTGACGCATAAAGCCACAATTTATACCGAAGCCAAAGCCGCAGTAGCCGGTGGCGTCACCAGTTTTATGGAAATGCCGAATACCATCCCTCCTGCTTTCACTCAACAACTGCTGGAAGATAAATACGTCATTGCCGCCAACACTTCGCTTGCCAATTATTCTTTCTACATGGGCACTTCCAATGAAAATGCTGATGAAGTGCTTCGGACAAATGATAAAAGAAAAGATGTTTGCGGCATCAAGATATTCATGGGTGCATCCACCGGAAATTTATTGGTGGATAATCCTAATACACTTGACAGAATTTTTCATCAGAGTGAACTCCTGATCGCCACACATTGTGAGGATGAAAAGATCATCAAAGAAAATCTGGCAAAATTGAAGACAACAGGAAAAGAACTGACTGCAGCTGATCATCCCATCATCAGAAATGAAGACGCCTGCTACGAGTCTTCTTTATATGCAATACAAATCGCCAAAAAATACGGAACGAGATTGCACATTTTGCATATCACAACGGAAAAGGAATTGCAGTTGTTCACCAACATGATTCCTTTAAAAGATAAACGTATTACGGCTGAGGTATGTGTGCATCACCTGCATTTCACCAGTGATGATTATCCAGGGCTGGGAAACCAGATAAAATGCAATCCTGCCATCAAAGCGCCGCATAATAAAGAAGCTTTGTGGAAAGCATTGCTGGATGACAGGCTGGATGTGATTGCAACCGACCATGCGCCGCATACATGGGAAGAGAAAAACGGCTCTTACGAAAAGGCCTATGCCGGTTTACCTTTGATACAACATCCGATGCTGCTGATGTTATATTATTATAAACAAGGTAGGATCTCTTTGGAAAAGATTGCGGAGAAAATGAGCCATGCTGTAGCTGATTGTTTTCAAATAAAAGAAAGAGGTTATATCCGGGAGGGTTATCATGCCGACCTGGTGATCGTGGATATTCAAAAGCCTCATACCGTTTCAAAAGAAAACCTGCCTGCCGGCAGGCAAGGTATTTTATATAAATGTGGCTGGAGTCCACTGGAGGGTATGGAATTTCCCGCATCTGTTACTCATACGTTTGTGAATGGAAATTTGGTTTATAATAACGGACAGTGGGATGAGACAAGCAAAGGCCAACGGCTCAGATTTGAAAGATAAAAAAAGTCAATGGTCAATAGTGAATAGTCAATGACAAACGACTCACTCACCATTCACCATTCACTATTCACCATATGCAGATTGACAAAACATCCTTCAACGACATTTCCATCTTCCACCCGGAAGAAGAGTTCTCTATTTTTCATAAACTGAATTTTACCCGGACAGTTGGAGGCAGAGAGTGGCTCCGAAAATTTTTCAGTGAGCCGCATGACAGCATAGAAAAGATCATTGGTACGCAAAAGATCATCCGCACCTTCATGGAGCATGTGAAAGACTGGCCTACCGGCATCAGCAACGGCACCATCCTGGTGATGGAAAAATTTATGGATTATGCCCTCGATCCCATCAGCGAAAGTCCGGCCTCTTTCAATAACATGCTGTACAAATGGCTGCATAGTGAAGATTATTCGATGGTAAAATATTCGGTTCCCCATTTCGCTGATTTTTACCGTGGACTTAAACATATCAATGAACTACTGGAAGGGCTAGACCTGCCTTTGAATATCCGTTTATATACAGACCGCATCAGTTTTCTGCTGAAGGAAGAGCCCCTGAAAAAACTTTCAGATACTGAACCAGCCACCCGGTTCAGCCGGATGCAAAATTTATACTTCGCTTATTATCTCCGGGGTCGATACAAGACCAACACACTGGAACTGATGGAAACGTTCAGCAAACTCGATGCATGGTACTCGATGGCAGTAGCTGTGAAAACATACAACCTGAGTTTTCCTGAATTCATTGAAAAAGAAATCCCGGTGGTGGAAGCCAAAGGGCTCTACCATATTTTAATTCCTGATCCTGTTGCCTATAATGTGCAGATGGATCCGCAGCATAACTTTCTATTTCTTACCGGAGCAAACATGGCAGGCAAAAGCACTTTGATAAAATCAGTTGGCTCCGCCGTCTTTCTGGCGCATATCGGAATGGGTGTGCCGGCAAAAGAAATGAAACTGACCCTGTTCAATGGTTTGCTCAGCAACATTAATGTAGTTGACAATATTGCTAAAGGCGAAAGTTTTTTCTTCAACGAGGTGCAGCGCATAAAAAATACAATCGAAAAAATAAATGACGGCAAAAAATGGCTTGTGCTGATCGATGAACTTTTCAAAGGCACCAATGTGCAGGATGCAATGAAATGTTCGCTGACCGTGATAAAAGGACTTATAAAAATTAAAAACTCTTTGTTCATTCTTTCTACTCACCTTTATGAGATTGGTGAAGAATTGAAAACTTATCCTAATATTTCATTCCGCTATTTTGAAACCAATGTAAAAGACGACCAGTTGGAATTCAGCTATCAGTTAAAAGATGGCATCAGCAATGACCGCATCGGATATGTAATTTTAAAGAGAGAAAAAGTGGTGGAGATGCTGGATAAATTATAAAACAAGGATTACCGGGATTAGTAAGGATTTTTATTTTATGCAGCCGTTTTATATAAAAATATTTACATTTATTACCCGCTTTATCAAAAACCAACTGGGTATGGCTTCTTACAAAAAATTGCTGATTGCATTGAGTGTTTGTTACAGCTTATCAACTGAATTGTCTGCACAATGCAGCACCGCTAATCCTGCTGGTTGCTCCTGCCCCACACCCGGTGCCACCAACTGTACATTATTACCAGATATTATCGCAGGTAAAAAAAGTCTGAATGCTTCGACAGGCTGGACAGAATACCCGCAATCAGCCGGAGCTCCGAACAAAGGTTTATTAAGAATAGATGTATCTACTCCCAATATTGGCTGGGGTCCGATTGAAACCGTTTCAACCAACGATTATGTATGCGGCACAGATACATTGCGGAATTTTTTTCCTCCACCAGGTTTTCTTTGCCCTGATGGATCATATCCCAAACGTCTCATTAAACAAAGGGTTTATCAAAAAAACGGAAATGCATTTCAATTCACAGAAAGAGACGCCGGCTGGATGGTATTTCATCCAACGCATGGGCATATACATATCGAGGGATGGGGATTATATACATTAAGGTTAAGAGATGCATCAATCACAGACACATTACAATGGCCTGTTGTGAATAGTGGTACTAAAACCAGTTTTTGTTTAATTGACCTGACGACATGCAGTGGCAGTCCTGGTGATTGTGTAGATGCCAACGGCAATGTGCTGAACAATGCCAGCTTCCCTAATTATGGACTTGGCGGAGGATACGGATGCAATCAAACAAAACAGGGGATCAGTGTTGGTAAAGTAGATATTTATCACCGGGGACTTGATGAGAGTTTTGTAAAAATTCCTTACGAAGCATGCAGTGGCGCTTACCAGGTTGTGGTGCAGATTGACCCGGATAATCATTTTCAGGAAATGAATGAGAACAATAACTGGCTGGCGGCACAGGTAGTGTTATCACAACAAAGAACTTCCAACACAAATCCTTATTCGTATATCTTCAGTCCAAAAGGAAACACGGTTTGCCAGGGCAGTTCAATAGACTTACAGGCCAGCGGGGCCAGTACTTATGTCTGGAGTACAGGAGCCACTACACAAAAAATTTCTGTCAATCAACCCGGGAAATATTGGGTAAGAGCCACTACCCCCTGTGGAACTACTACGAGTGATACACTGGATATCGTTCAATCAAGCACCAGTTCATTTCCAGCAGTGATCAGGGAAGACACTGTTTGCGCCGGCGATAAGGCAGACTTATATGCAAGTGGCAATGCTCAGTGGTATGATGCACCAACGGGAGGCAATCTTATTTTCACCGGCAATAATTTTCAAACAGGAAATTTAAACAGTACAACTACATTCTATGTAGTGGAGCAGCCATCCACAGTGGGTGGTAACCTTGGCCCCGCTGCTACCACATTCAGCGGTGGAGGAAATTATACAGCTTCAAGAAATGAGTATGTAATATTTAATGCTTTTCTTCCATTCAAACTGAAAAAGCTAAGGGTAGATGCTTCCGGTGCCGGGGTGCGGATCATTCAGTTAAGAGACCAGTATGGTCATTTGCTCCAGCAAAAACAAATAAACCTTGCCTCAGGAGTTCAGGATATTACACTTGATTTTTTCGTGCCATCGGGATTGAATCATCAATTAGGCTTATCAGTCTCAAGTCCCTTTGCATCGTTATTCATGAGTACAACAGCCAATACTAATATTGGCTTCCCCTTCAAGCTGAAAAGCATAGGCAACATTGTTGGTTCATCGCAAGGTGACAGATCGTTTCCATTCTTTTATAACTGGGATGTGGAAGTAACTTCACAGGCTTGCAACAATGGGCAACGTAAAGCAGTTACCGCTCTTGTCGTTCCGAGACCTGCTATTACATTATCAGGATTGCAATCTACTTACAGCCATGTAGCTGCTGCAGTAAAACTTACGGGCTCTCCATCCGGCGGAGTTTATAATGGCCCAGGTGTTATTGATAGTTATTTCTATCCCCGCATTGCAGGTGTGGGCACACATACCATTACCTATACATATAATAATGGTTTCTGTACCGGGCAAGATACAAAAACCGTTCAGGTACTGCTTGATGAAACTTTATTGCAGGATGGATTTTCTGTACAGGTATGGGATCAGCCGGGCACTCATCCGCTTTTATGGATCGTCAGCAAAGAAAATTCCCCTGTTGAAATAAATATCCTGAACAGTGCAGGCCAGCTGATCAGGGAAATGATACAGACTGTTTATCCGGGCGGCAATTTCATTCCGCTGGATTTTAACAGATTTGCAAAAGGACTTTATATGATAAAAGTTCGTCATACTGTCAGCGGAAAAATAAAATCCGTAAAATTGCTTAACTAAATTCTTTTCATGCGGTTATTACTTGTAGCCGGATTCTTATTACTGATATCATTTTGCCGTGCCCAAAGCAAGTTTGATGTATTGCATTATAAGTATAGCCTTGAGCTTAGCGATAACAATGATACCATTTTCGGACAAGCGGCAATAAACCTGAAACTTCTTGCTGAAGCCGATGTTATAAAATTTGATTTGGTAACACAAACCAAAAGAAGCAAGGGGATGATCATAGATAAAATTTCGGGGCCGGGCATAAGGGGTTTTGTTAAGGAGCCTGATAGTGTAAGAATCATGCTTGCGCCAAATTCTCTTACTAAGGGTGATACTGCAACTTATATTGTTACCTATCATGGTATCCCGGCTGATGGCCTTATCATTTCAAAAAACAAATACGGGAAACGGACTTTCTTTTCAGATAATTGGCCCAATAGGGCACATAATTGGATTCCCTGCGTGGATGATCCATCAGATAAGGCATCAATGGAATTCATTGTAACAGCTCCCGCACATTACCAGGTTGTTTCAAATGGGATAAAAATGGAAGAAACCAACCTGCCTGGCAATAAAAAACTCACTCACTGGAAAGAGGATGTGCCACTACCTACCAAGGTAATGGTGATAGGTATGGCTGATTTTGCAGTAGACACTACCGGGGAAATAAACGCTGTGCCAGTGTACAGCTATGTGTTCCCCGAAAATAAAACTGATGGTTTTTATGATTATGCCCTGGCAAAGGATATTCTCAGCTTCTTCATTAATTATATTGGCCCATATCCTTATAAAAAATTAGCTAATGTGCAATCTAAAACCATCTTTGGCGGCATGGAGAATGCAGGAGCTATTTTTTATCATGAAAATTCTGTGGATGGCAAGCGAACGGAAGAAGGGTTATTTGCCCATGAGATCGTTCACCAGTGGTTTGGCGATATGGCCACTGAAAAAAATTTTGCCCATATCTGGCTCAGCGAAGGGTTCGCTACTTATCTCACACATCTTTATTATGAGTCAAAATATGGAGTTGAAGTTTTTAATCAAAGAATGCTGGAGGATAAAGAAGCAATTATTGATTTTGTAAGATCTGCACGGAAGCCTGTTGTGGATTCCGTTTCTCCCTATATGCAATTACTGAGTGCAAACAGCTATCAGCGGGGCAGTTGGGTATTACACATGCTTCGCAGTCAATTAGGCGATTCTGTTTTTCATAAAGGTATAAGGGAATATTATGAAGAATATAAAGGGAAAAATGCCAATACGGAAGATTTTGAGGCCATACTTGAAAAAGTAAGTGGCAAAAAGCTTGATACCTTTTTCCGTCAATGGCTTTACCGGCCGGGAATTCCGCAATTAAGTATCAACTGGAAATACAATATCAAAGAAAAAAATGTAACAGTGACCGTTACACAATTGCAAAAAGATAGCCTCTTTCAGTTTCCACTTGATATTTTTATTCATGAACCAAGGACTGTTCCAAGGATGGTGAGAAAACAGGTACAGGAGCAGGTTCAAACCTTTGTTTTCCCGGTAAAAACCCGGCCTACTGTAAGGATCGACCCTTTCATTTCTTTGCTCTATGAAGGCTCTGTATTGGAGACCAAATAAAATAATCCGGCTTTTCAGTAAAATTGTAACTTAGAATGTCAACTTAAGGATATGGCTGATAATCCCAGGTTTCCTGATCATCATTCGGATATTCCTTCATCAAGGCATACAGGTGGGGCGCCTAATCCCGCAAGCCCATCGCAGAGCAATCCGTATAATCCGCAGCCGCAAAACACGGCGCCTCCTGCGAAAACTCATCTGAGAAATGTACTCATAGGAGCGGTTGTTACTGTTTTTACTTCAACTGTTGTTTTTCTTATCACCCAATACCTGAAAAAACCGGAGGGGAGTGAGTTCATACGAAAAAAAGAAGCCACTACTGCAGTTTGGAAATCTTATATAGCTTACGAAAATGCTTACACAAGGAATATCCTGTCGTTTCAGAAAACAGGGCAGCTCGAAGGCCGTGAAGCCTACCTGAAAGGCGTCAAAAAAGAATCGGAGAAATTTCAGAAAGACATCCTTGATTTACAAAAAAGAAAATATATTGATGAAGACCTGATAAAGACTTTCAATAAAAGGCTTGAAAATGAAAAAAATTCCGTGCCCCTGGTTGAAGAATTTTATAAAAAGCTAACAGAAATTGAAGGCAGCAATAAGTCAATAAAGGAAAAAAAAGAAACCATCACCAATGAAATGATTCACTGGACCATTACATCCAACGGAATGTATGAAAGATCAACGAACGAAATTAAAGAAATTGCGAAAGTACTTGAAGACAGGTATGGAGGATCATTTTCTATGAATGACTTCCTGTTGATACAAATGGCGCCGCAACTGATGAAAACAAATGACTCAATGATCCGGGTACTGCAAAATGTAGTTATGGACAGCAGCGGAAATATAATCGAGAACAGGAATTTTGCCAGTAATGTGGATCCTGAAAACCTGGTGGGAAAGTGGACAGTTGAAGGAGCCGTTATCACCCTTTCCAAAAACAGAAAAATGACCTGGGTAGTGGCCAATGGCAGTAAGGCTGAAGGTACCTGGAAGATCGAAAACGACCAGTTGAAAATACAGGCAACTACCAGTCCTGAAAATAAAAAAGTACAGTGGTTATTCAACCTTGCCAACATCACTTTAAATTCATTTACGATGGTGTTTGACGGCGCTCCCTATAACCTGTATAAGCTGACAAGAACACTGGAAAACTGATACCACTTTCCGGTAATCACCCATCCCATTATTTTCTCTATCTTCAAACCATGCTTGTAAAAACATTTGGCAGCGCTGTGTATGGAGTGGAAGCTATTACCATCACTATCGAAGTAAACTGGCTGAACCAGTCGGGAAAAGATATGATGATAGTGGGCCTGCCCGACAATGCTGTGAAAGAAAGCCTGCAACGAATTGAAAGCACTTTCAAAACAAATGGTTTCACTGTACCCCGCACTAAAGTGGTAGTGAACATGGCCCCTGCTGATATAAAAAAAAGCGGAACTGCTTTTGACCTGCCTATCGCCCTGGGAATACTTGGCGCTTCTGAACAATTACAGAACAAGGATGCACTGGCCAATTATGTTATCATGGGTGAATTATCATTGGATGGCGAAATCCGTTCCATCAGGGGAGCACTGCCCATTGCCATACAGGCAAGAAAAGAAGGCTTTAAGGGATTAATTGTTCCAATCGTTAATGCAAAAGAAGCGGGAATGGTTAATAAACTGAATGTTTATGGTGTCAGTCATATTAAAGATGTGATTGCTTTTTTTGAAAATGATGAAAAAGGCATTGAACCAACAGTCATTAATACAAGAGAAGAATTTTTCCATTCCCAATATGATTTTGAAATTGATTTTGCTGATGTAAAAGGTCAGGAAAATATTAAAAGAGCTTTGGAGATTGCAGCAGCAGGTGGCCATAATGCAATACTGATTGGACCGCCCGGCGCCGGAAAAACCATGCTGGCAAAAAGATTACCAACTATTTTACCGCCATTAAGTTTACAGGAAGCGTTGGAAACAACAAAAATCCATTCCGTTGCCGGGAAGCTTCCTGAGAATTCAACATTAGTTTCAAAAAGGCCATTTCGTTCACCGCATCATACTATCTCTGATGTGGCATTGGTTGGCGGAGGAGGCATCCCGCAGCCAGGTGAAATTTCATTAGCACATAACGGTGTTTTGTTTTTGGATGAATTGCCGGAATTTAAGAGAACAGTTTTGGAAGTGATGCGGCAGCCGATGGAAGAAAGAAGGGTCACTATTTCAAGAGCAAAAGTCGCCGTTGACTTTCCTGCCAGCTTCATGCTCATTGCTTCGATGAACCCATGCCCCTGCGGATTTTATAATCACCCCGAAAGAGAATGTACCTGTCCGCCGGGTGCTGTGCAGAAATATTTAAATAAAATTTCCGGGCCTTTGCTTGACAGGATTGATCTGCATGTGGAAGTAACGCCGGTACCCTTTAATGAGCTTTCAACATTAAAACCACAGGAAAATTCTGCCAGCATCCGTGACAAAGTGATTAAAGCAAGAGAGCGGCAGGAAGAAAGATATAAAAACAACCCGGGTATTTATTGCAATGCGCAAATAAGCAGCAAGATGCTGAAAGAAATCTGTGTCATCGGCCAGGTGGGAGCCAATTTACTGAAAGCGGCCATGGAAAAATTAAATCTCTCAGCAAGAGCCTATGACCGTATTTTGAAAGTGTCAAGAACGATTGCTGACCTTTCTCAAAGTGAAGACATCAAACCGGAGCATTTAGCTGAAGCTATTCAATACCGCAGTCTTGACCGGGAAGGATGGGCTGGGTGATTATACTTACCTAAAAAAAATTGGGTGTAATTATTGAATCAGGCTAAACTCACTTACAACGGACGCTATGTTTTCCCGGCTCCCGAAAAAGAATATTTATTGTGATCCGGTCATTTACATTTATTTAATCCTTCCTTAGCTGATGCATCATCCGGCCTGTTCAGCAAAGCTTTCTCAAATAATATTTTCGCCTCCCCGGTTTTACCAAGGTTTAAATAAGTCCATCCGAGCATATTATTAGAATCATAATCGAAAGGATACATGTTTACCAGCAGCTCAAAATACTTTGCGGCTATATCATATTTCTTTACTGTATAATAGTTTACCCCAACCCAATAGTTAGCTGTACTGTTGTAAGGATCAATTTTTAATACCTCCTCATATTTTTGATATGCCTTATCAAATTGCTTTGCAGCATTGGCCGTTGTTGCAAATCCTAATCTTGCTTCCACGCTGAATTTTTTGAGATCAACAGCTTTCTGATAATAGTCCAGAGCAGTGGAATACTTCTGGGCGCTGTAGTATAACCAACCTATCCGCAGGTTACATTCGTAACTATCCGCTTTATAAATTTTTTGCAAATCGGCAATAGCGCCGGTATAATTGCTTTTTAGTTCGTTTGCATAGCTTTCCCGGAAGGCCTTTTGCATTTGTTCAGCAGTTTGTGCATTTATTACTGATGCCCAAACCATAGTAGCAGTAAATACTATTATTCCTTTTTTTAAAAATTCCATATTAAACCTCCTGTTGTTGAATGTTGATAAAAATAAGTTGATGTTGTTCGGTACCGTTGTTTTTTTTCAAAATTGTAGTTAACTGTCAGTATTACTTTTTTTGCCAAAAAGATATACATACTGCCGCCTGCCTTAAATTTTTTGGTATCTATATCATTGAAAAGATAGAGGGCATCATTATCCAGCAGTACTATATATTGACCTGCAGTTATATTTCCTTCCAGCCAGGTGTTTTTCAGGATTTCAACCCCTGCTACCTGAGTCAGGATAAAATTTTTACCATAAGATGCCCTGGTGATGGTATAGAGTTTCATATTGCCAAGGGGATAAGCAGTGATAGCTGCGTCAAACTGATTGTAAGCGCTGTCCCCGATACTGGCAACATGAACCAATCCCTGCAGGTGCACATACGGTGTGGCGTATTTAACCCCGCCAAACCCTGCGAAATTGTTATACTTAAAATTATTAAAGGGAGTATAGATGTAATGAAGTCCCCCTATTAACGAGAGCTTTCCGCTGGCGGCAAAAATTAGTTTCGCATAGTATTCTTTCTGGGCGATATTAATATTATTGTTGTTTGTAACGGCAGTTAATTTTGGCTCACTGATTATTTGATTATAAAAACCAGCCACCTGCTGTAATTCTAACCGATAACCCAATTGCACATTTAACCCCAATCTCCCAAATTGAGCATTCCCCCTGCTGACTAAGTCCGGCGCCTTATAGCTGTATTCCATGTTTATGGCTGAGAGTTTATATTTAATAATTTTTTCAGATTCCCTTGTCTCTTCCGGCATTTTGCCCGCATAAAATCTTGCAGCAGTGATATTGTTCAGGTACAAATTATTCAGGTAAGCGTAATACAAGGCTGTATAGTTTTGCTTGTCATTGTCATAAACATTTTCATATTGCTTAAGACTCTCACTGTATTTGCCAAGAGCAAAAGCTGCATACCCCATCCGCATTCTCAATAAAGGAAAATCAGTTCCCTCAGCAATGGAGGTTTTTCCATATTCCAGCAATTCCTTCCATTTTTTTTCATTATACAATTGTAGCGAATTTATAGCTGCTTTCTGTTCATTAGGTTTTCCCTGTGCAAAAACAATAGCGCTGAACAGGCACCCCATCCACAGTAATATTATCCTTTTGGCGTACATATAGCTTTGATGTTTTTATTGTTTTTTAAAAAAGTAAATGATTTAATTGCCTGGTCTTTTATTTCAATAAGAGATTCCATTTTTATTTTTTTCAACGTAAAATATTGAAGTATTTGCCTGCCGGATATGGTTATTGCACTGTCAAAAATATCCGTTGAGGTGATCCTGTTCTCAGATTCGTAATGCAACCTGTTGAAAATATAAAAAGGGGCCACAAAATCCTGCAACCATTTACCCGGGTTGTTTTTACTGAATTGCAATGGAAACTTATCCTTAATAACAACAGGGGCTTCGGTTGACAGGCAAATTTTATAACAGCTCAGATAAAAATAATAGAGCAAGCTATTACGGTCCCCATAAAAAGAAATAAAGTAAAATACATTATTCAGTCGGTTGAAATAAGCAACCGCTTTCGTCTGATAACAATAAATGTAACTATTATTACAGGCATCTGTAAATACTTCCCAGGTACTGTCTGCATAGCCGTCAGCAGACACTTCTACCCTGTATCCCGGTAAAAATTCAAAAGCTTTTACCAGGTTTTCATTTGCAATAACATTACTTATAAACTCTGTTTCAGCAGGAATTTTAAACTCCGCTATATCTGTTTCCTGGTTTTTATTTATTTTATAGGATGCAAATGGATAGTAAATTGTTTTACTGCCCACATAAGGCGTACCCTGAACCTGGAAGTGCAGGTGAGGTTCAGGCGAACGGCCTGAATTTCCACAGGCCGCCACCACTTCACCTTGCTTTACATAATCCCCAACATTTACTTTAAAAGAATTTTTTCGTAAATGGCACATTTTGGTATATAAACCTTCGGCATGTTTGATAATGATAGTATTGCCCCAGTTTTGTTGTTGATTTATTTTGCCTATTTCATTGTCCTCTATGTAATCAATAATTTCATAAACAAATCCATTGGCAGGCGCTAAGACAGGTTTATTATAACAATAAAAGTTTTCAGGCTTAGTGGCATAATGGGTATATGTTTTCATTTCAGAATCCACAATTACAAAGTCCAGTGCTTTACTCCAGTCTCCTTTGTGAGTGATGTTCCCGTCATAACCCTGCGACACGATCCACTGCCCCAGGAATGGCAATTGTAAATGAAAATATTTTCCGTAAGCAGTCCGCTCTTTGGCGCTTAAATAATTGTATAAATTCTTTTCGGGTGAGTACAACTGCAGCGGCGACAGCACTATCCTTCCTTTTTGCTGCTTAATGGAAAAAAAGAAAATCATGATTATTGTTACAAAGCAAAAAGGCAGCGAATAAACGGGCAGTTGAAATAAGCCGGTGATTTTACTGAGCGATATGACAATGATAAATGTTATTGGCACGCAGATAAGAGCCCATAAATAAGAGTGTAAAGAAGGTATAACAAAAAAACTTCCAATGGCAACCGTAACCATGATAAAGTTTGCTCCCAGCAAATAATAATTGATGCCATTGTCATAGGCGTGTACAATATCATTAAACAGAACGGAGGTGATAAACCCTGCAATCAATAAAGTAATGCCGATCCTGCTGTGCAGCAATAACCCGATGAAAATAATAATACCGGCCAGCACATTATCCTGAAAGAATAATGAACTTAACGATTTGAAGAAAGTAATAATTAAAGGATGCACCGGCAAGTTTTCAAAAAACATCATGAAATTCACTAATGATTTGTCGCCGATGGCATACATTTCATTTATCCAATAAATATTTCTTGTGGTTAAATCAATAGCCGCAAACTCCCGGGAAACCATTATGACCAGCCAAAAACATAATACAAAAGGAATCGCCAGGAAGGGCAATCCCTTTTTGCTTAAAATATTCCATAATACAGCTGAAATAATAACAGAAAGCAGCACTGCCAGAAAAAGCAATAACCAGAAAGCCATTCCCGGATTATAGAATGTTCCCATTCCAATACCTATCAACAGTGCATTATAACTAAACAAACCCTTATGAATTCCTGCCCTGTTTAGTCCTGCAGAAGATGAAAAGAATATGGCAAGAATAACAGCAGCCAATCCGGACAAACCTGCAAATGGTTTGAAGAAAGTAACTATCAACAGCATTACACCCAACAGCCTGCTATTTGAAAAAAACAGGATGGAATAGCTGTTTAATATTTCATCTGTAAAAGGATAAACAATATTTTTGAAAATCTTATTCAATGTTATTTTTGGGTACTTAAATGTTCAGGCACTATTTCCAGTTGTTCCATGTACTCAGGGTTTTCTGCTTTACGGATAATGTGTGTTCTGCCATTTGTATCAATTAAAACAATATTGGGGCGCATGGCAATAAACTGCATCCACTGTGTCATATTGTAAGCACCCACTTTATGCACCACTACATGATCTCCGCGGTTTAATAATGGCAGGCTCACATTTTCCCTGACAACATCAATATTCATACACAGCGGGCCATACATTACCGCCTCTTCATTAAACTGAGAGGCTTCCTGCGCCGGGCTTATCTTATGGTCGTACCAAAATGAGGTAAACATAATATTTACACCAAAATCCATTATAACAGCTTTCCTTCCATCGCTTAGCTTTTTATTTGCCAGCACCGAGCCCAGCAGGTAACCTGCATCATCTATCAATACCCGGCCACTTTCAAGAATTAATAATGGCAACTCCCCGGTCTTAAAGCCATAACTAAGTATTGTAGTTGTTATTACTTCTGCAAACTCATCTACCGTTGGTGTTTGTACCAAACCCATGGCCCCCTTGAGTGTGTTTGCACTTGGAAAACCGCCTCCCATATCTATATATCTGATAGTGGTATTTAATTGACTTTTACAATTCATTGCTAAATCGCAAAGTTTAGATGCAGCCACCCCATAGGCTGCTGAACTAAGCATATATGTGCCAATGTGTGCATGTAAGCCCACCAATTGCAGTTTGTCCGATTCTGCAATTTTATTTAATGCCTGCCAGGCTTGCCCGTTTTCGTAATTAAATCCAAACCTGTCCCACATCGGGTAAATACCGGTATCCATATTTACCCGGATGGCCACCCTTGCTTTTTTATTTATTTGCCTGCATATATCTGTCAGCAAATACAGCTCTTCAAAATGATCTATGTGAATTAATGAATCATTTTCAACAGCTAATTTTAATTCATCTGCATTCTTATCAGGGCCATTAAAAATTATCTGACTGCCGGGTACGCCATTGCGCAATGCTTTTTTATATTCAAACCCACTCACTACTTCCGCCCAGCTCCCTTCCTGATGAAAAATTTTGCAAACAGCATTGTTATAATGTGTTTTATAACTCCAGGCAAACTGGACTTTTGGATAACGGGTACTAAATGCCCTTACTGCGGATTGGTAATTGTGCCTCATCCTTTGCTCACTCAAAACAAACACCGGGCTGCCATATTCACTGATAATCTGTTTTACCGCCACAGCATCAATATGCGTAACCGGGGTAAATTCATTTTGCCCCCCGGATTTATCCATCATCCCCGCACTCATTTTTTTTAAAAAAGGTCTTTCGTATTTTAATTTTTCCATATCCCTGAGTTATTTCAAGATATTAGTCAGTTCTTTTACCCTGACAAACATTTACTATTTCAATATTTTCAACTATAATTGCCCAAAGGCGCTGAATTGCTGAAACCTGGAAACATCTACAACTAAATCCCAGGCATAACGAATAAATAATTTCCCTGCATCATAATCAGTAAATGGTTCCACTTTTTCACCCAATGCCATTTTTACCAATGAAGCCGGCTGGTTCTGCCCTGCACCTGCACTTAAATATATCCATGCAGGAAAGCGGGGATTAATTTCCATTATATATAACTCGTCATCGGCTGTCCGCATCACCTCCAGCTCAAAGCCGCCCCGCCATTTGGTAACAGCAATAAATTTTTTGGCCAATTCTATCAACGAATCATCCTGTAAAGTAATACCTGCCCAGGCTTTTCCCTTATCGGTTATATAGAGTTTCTTCATTGGTATAATACTGATGGCATTCCCTTCACCATCACCCAATGCCGCAATGTTTATCTCTGTGCCTTGTATGAACTGCTGTACGATAATCGGCAACCCCCATTTGGCGCTTATTTTTAAAAAAGCTTTTTGCGCCTGCTCAAGTGTGTAGGCGACAACTGCTTCATAAAATTTTCCTTTTACTACTAAAGGATACCCAAACTCCTCCTCGATTAATGAAAGGTCATTAATGCTGTATATGGCCCTGTCTTTCGGCACAAAAAAATTATTTTTTTGACCAAATGAATATAAATTCAGCTTATCCCTGGCATCAAACATTTCAAAGCTGGGTAAAAAAGAGTGGATGCCCAATGATTTTAGCCGGGGAGCTATCGTAATAAAATTGTATAACTCTGCATCGAAATTCGGGATGATGACATCAATCTTTTCTTTCCCGTGGATACCTTTAATAACGTTGAATAATACTTCAGCGCCGGCAGCAGGATATGATATCTGATACGTTTTATCACAGATGCCATCCATATAAATTCCGGGCTCCAGGTTTTCATATGCCAGGCCAATGATGCGTACAGGCCGGCCTATCCCTTCCCGTATGGCACGAATGACAGCTACACCGGGGCCGGGACTGTCAATTGCATTTAAACCAGTGACAGCAACTACAAGAGCAGATGATTTTCCGGGCATTATTTTTCAGGTAATTTTTCAGGAAGTCAATAAATTATTTTCCTTCAGGGTATTTATAAATTCATTCAGATCTTTTTCAATAGTTGATTTATCCGTATCATACATAGCAAACAAGCTTCTTTTGATTTCATTCAGCGATTTGCCCTCCTTCATCATCTGGATAATAGCCGCCGCTATTGGGTTGGTGCTGTAAGAGTCGCCTGTTGCAGGGTTAAACACAAACCCTAATTCATTGGTGGCTATATTTTTTTTAATCATACTATTACTTTAAAACAACTATATGCATTTAGCGGATGTATCAATATATCTTTTGCTTTACCCAAAAAAAATTGTCAACCAGGTAGTCATTTTTTAATACGCCTTTTCTTGAAACTGTTTCAAGAAAGTAACCGTTCTTTTCCAGCACCCGCATACTTGATTTGTTATATTCAAATACTTCAGCAACAATTCTGTTAATGGCAAATGTTTCAAAAACATAGCCCGTCATCAACCGAACGGCTTCGGTGGCAATTCCTTTACCCCAAAAAGGTTCTGCAATCCAGTATCCGAGTTCTACATTCATTTTATATACATCGCTTTTTAAGATAATCCCGATCCCACCTGTTAAATTCAATCCATCAATGATTGCAAAGTTCTGTACCGGGGATACACCAGCCTGGGCAGCTATAAACTTTTCGGCCTCCTCAATAGTATAAGGATGAGGGATATAATCCCTCATGTTGTTCCATATTTTAATATTATTAAAGTAAGATGTCAGCAAATCAGCATCTTCTGCCAGCCAGGGCCGTATTGAAATGCTGCTCATAATCCCGCTACGACTTTTAACTGATCAGATAGTTTAATACGGCACATTTTTCAGGTAATTTAGTATTTTATTCTCCATCGGTGCAGATCAATCCTTATCATTCAAAAGTAATAAAACAGAAGGAAGAAAAACATTATCCGGCCCCCAAAATAAATATCAAATTAAAAAATTACCGGTTGCCTTCCGGTAACATTTGTCTCATACACTTAAAATTACAGTATAAAATCTGCGAGCCGGAAAAAGCAGGTAAATTCTAACAGGTTTTGTTTAGTTAACCGGCTATGGTATCTCATAGCACCTGTTCTTTTGCCACCCTCCGGTACGTTCTTTTTTCATAATAGAACTTTACCCGGCACAAGATTTTCCCGATAGTCATTAACTACCATCAGCGGGTCTTTCTTTCACTTTCCAAAACAGAATCGTTGCAGTGCATGTTTCAACTGATCAATAATTAACAGGCATTGCAAAAATTATTTTAATATAACTTAGTCTTTCATGAATTTGCTAAAACTCATATTCCCGACCCAAACAAACACATTTATGAAATAAAAATACATGGAACCATTGATCCGAAATATTGCCGATACGGCCCGGTGGGTAGCCATTTACAGGGCGGATGAAAGTGAAAGGCCTGATGCGGTCTTTCATGATCCCTATGCAAGGATGCTTGCGGGAGAACGGGGCGAACAGATTGTAGGCGCCATGGAATCCGGCCGTAAGAACAGCTGGTCATTCGTGGCCCGCACTTATTTATTTGATGAATTTATTATGCAGCATGTGAAACAGGGTTTTGATATGATCATCAATCTTGCATGCGGCCTGGATACCCGCCCCTTCCGCTTACCATTGCCTTCCACATTAACCTGGATAGATGTTGACCTTCCTGAAATAATTACTTATATGCAATCCATGCTGGCCAATGAAAAAGCGAATTGTGAACTGGAACGGATTGCATTGGACCTTTCAGACAGGGAAGCAAGGCTTGATTTATTCCATCAATTAGGAAGCAGGAATAAAAAAACACTTGTTGTTTCTGAAGGATTGATTGGCTACCTGGATGAAGTGGAAGCGGGGGCATTGGCTTATGATCTTTCGCATATACGAAACTTCAGGCATTGGGTTATGGACATGATGTCGCCGGGGATACTGCCCCTTATACAACAGGAAATGGGGTCGCTATTAGATGATGCCAATACCCCGCTGAAATTTGCCCCCGCAGAAGGAGAAGATTTTTTTCTTCTGTTTGGATGGAAACCGGTTGAATCAAGATCAAAATTAAAAACCGCCGCTTCGCTGAAAAGGCTTTCCGGCGAAATGATGGAATATGCCGCCTTTCCTGAACCCAAAGGCCCGAAAGGGAGCTTCCCCTGGTCGGGTGTTTGTCTCTTTGAAAATATAGCTAAATAAAGTCAACCTATATTTTCACGGCCATAGCGTCAGAAGCAATTCAATACCGCAACCTTGAGATAAAAGCATGGAGGGGGTAAAAAGCAGATTGTTCTTCTAACTTTGCCCATCATGCAGGAATATTTTCAACAGCTCAATCAATGCTACGACAAAATCTATGTGCTGAGTGTGGAATCAGCAACTGAACGCAGGAAATTATTTTCTCAGCGGTTTAAAGGGCTGAATTATTCTTTCTTCTACGGTGCTGATAAAAATAAATTCAGCATTGAGGAAATCGAAGCAAAAAATATTTTCAGTGAAAAGCTGACCCGACAGCACCATCGCTTCAGCAAAACGATGAAGCATGGCGAAATAGCCTGTTCCTGGAGCCATAAGATGATATATGAAGATATGCTGGCGAAAAATTATCAGCGCATCCTCATTTTTGAAGATGATGCTGTACCCGATGAAATAATGCTGAAGAATATCCCGGACATTCTGAAAGAAATACCGGAAGATTGTGAACTGCTGATGTGGGGCTGGGATAAAAACGGGAACCGGAATATTATTACCGGTTTGCGGCAATTCATATATCATATTCAGCACAGCCTGGGAAGATTAAAATGGGATCATACCATGATCAGCAACTTGTTTGCAAAAAAATATTCGACGCATTTGAAGAAAGCAGGATTTCATGATTATACTTATTGTTATGCCATCAGCCGCACCGCAGCGGAAAACCTGATAAAAATGCAAACTCCCATTCAGTATATTGCTGACAACCTGCTGGCACATGCAGCCACAAATAGAGTGGTGAAAGGATATATTACATGGCCGCAGATATTTTTGCATGACAGTTTGCCCGATGGAACACACAGAGATTCGTATATTCGGTGATAGTCTGACAAAAAACATGCAGGGCCGGGAAAAAAATAAGCTGTCATGATTTTTGCAGAGCATTTCCGATAACCAACAAATAACATGAAAATATTAATAGCCTATCTCAAACCCTATAAATGGCTGGTGGCGCTGGTTCTTTGCCTTTCAGCCATCAACATAGGTTTCTCTTTATTTGATCCTATCATCTTCGGCAAGCTCATTAACCTGGCCGAATATCATCAATCTGTAAATACACCGCCGGGGCATTTTGAATGGAATGATTTTCTTTTTACCAAATCAAGTATTGTTGCCAAGTCGGGAAAAGAAAAAATCGTGTATGGTGTGGTGTGGCTCCTGCTGGCTTCCATATCCGTCGCCATGGTGAGCCGTATCGCCAAAGCCTTCCAGGATTATTTTCAGAACCTCATTACACAAAAATTTGGCGCTGCTGTTTTTACACAGGGATTACAGCATGCCATGAAACTGCCCTACCAGGAATTCGAAGATGCAAGAAGCGGTGAAACCCTTAGCATCCTGCAGAAAGTAAGAATTGATACGGAAAAATTTGTCGCCGCATTCATCAACATCCTTTTCCCGGTAATTATAGGAATTATTTTCGTTGCAGTATATGCTACTACCATTGACTGGAGTCTTCCCCTGGTTTATTTTGGCGGAATATTTCTTTTAACCATCATCTCAAACCTGCTAAGTAAAAAAGTAAAAATTATTCAGAAAAAAATTGTAGGACAAACTACTGCACTGGCCGGCGCCACCACCGAATCACTCCGTAATATTGAATTGGTAAAAAGCCTTGGCCTCACCCAGCAGGAAGTAAGCCGTTTGAATAAAAATACTTTCAAAATCCTCGGCCTTGAGCTCACAAAAGTGAAACGCATCCGCAGCATCAGCTTTATTCAGGGAACGTTTGTAAACACACTCCGTCAGGTTATCTTATTTCTGCTGATGTTGTTTATTTATCAGGGAAAAATGGATGCAGGACAGATCGTAACCATGCAGATATTTTCCTTTTTTGTTTTTGGTCCCTTGCAGGAAATCGGGAATATCATCCTCTCCTATCGGGAAGCGCAGGCCTCGCTGGAGAATTTCGGTAACCTGATGAAGAAAATACCTGAAGCAAAGCCCGATCATCCAAAACATCTTGGAAAAATCGAAACACTTGAATTTGATCATGTGGCTTTCAAACACCGGACCGCCATGCAAAATGCAATAAACGATATCAGTTTTAAAGTAAATACCGGCGAGACAATTGCATTTGTCGGCCCATCCGGTTCAGGCAAAACGACACTCATGAAATTGCTGGTAGGTTTATATCGTCCACAGGATGGAAAAATTTTATACAATGGCATTGATGAAAACAGTATTGACTTTGAGGATCTGCGAAATCAAATCGGGTTTGTAACACAGGACACACAGCTTTTCTCAGGAACTATCAAAGAAAATCTTTTGTTTGTCAATCCTCAGGCTTCCGAAGATGATCTGAGAGATGTATTGAACAAAGCTTCCTGTCAAAACCTGCTGGAAAGAGCAGGAAACGGATTAGAAACAATGATTGGTGAAGGTGGCCTGAAATTATCCGGTGGTGAAAAACAAAGACTGTCCATCGCAAGAGCCCTGCTTCGCAAACCCAAACTCTTATTATTTGACGAAGCTACTTCAGCGCTGGATTCGCTGACAGAAGAAGAAATAACCGATACCATTCGGGAAATTTCGCAACTGGGTAATCAAATTACCATACTCATTGCCCATCGTCTGTCAACTATCATGCATGCTGACAGGATATATGTGCTGGAAAAAGGAGATGTGGTGGAAACAGGTAATCATGAAAAACTATTGGATGAAAAAGGTTTATACTATGCCATGTGGCGCCAGCAGATTGGTGAAAGAAAAAATAAATTTAATGTAGCCTGATATGGGGTTGTTTTCATTTTTAGGATTGTTTGACAAAACAAAAGATGCACTTCGCAGGGGTGCGATAATAATAGACGTAAGGACACCGCAGGAATTTGATATGGGGCATATCCCGGAAGCCATGCATATTCCGGTGGACCGCATCCGAATGCAGTCGGAAAGATTAAAAGCCATGAAACGACCGATAGTTTTATGTTGTAATTCCGGTGCAAGAAGCGGAAAGGCACTTGTATTCCTGAAGGCAGAAGGGCTAAAAGATGTTTATAACGGAGGCAATTGGCAACATCTTCTCAAAATTATGCACAGGTTATAATATCAGGGATTCACTTTCACCTTCACTGATTTCGTTGCCGAATTATAACCATGATCTTCAAAGAAAACAGTAACGGTGTAATCTGTTGGAACGGGTACTGAAGTAGTGTAAGAAACATTGAAATTATGCAGCAGCACATAATGTATCTCGTATAATTGCTCCTTCACTATTTGCCCGTTGGCATCATTGGTAATGCGGACACTTCCCCGATAAAGACCAAGATCATCTGTTACTCTTCCGGTTACATTGATAGTATTGCCACTTGTAAATACCTGGTTGGCTGCAGGAGTATACACCTCAAGTACAGGCGCAGTAACGTCGGTAGGTGAAGGATTGCCACCCCCGTTACCATTATTGTTATTATCATTGCCGCTGCCACCTCCTTTGGAGCATGATGCCAAAATCAGCGCAATTGCTACAAATAGAAAAGTCGAAATACATTTTTTCTGCGCAGGCTTAAATCTACGATTCTTTTTTTTCATTATCGTCAGGTATTAAATCCCTAAAAAAATTTGACTTTTCCAATTCCTCAATATCACTGAGTTCCAGCTCAATTGCATTGGTACTTTGTATAATCTCTACCAATGATATTACAAGCGATGTCAATAAACTTAAAAGACTTAAGGCGAAAATATATTCAGCCGGCTTTCCCCAATCCTTGTAAATACTATACATACATGCCACACAGCTTAAAAAGCTGAATACACCAAGACCCTGCATATACCGTATCAGGTTGATCCTTTTCCTCAGGCTTTTTATCTGCTGTAATAAAATCTTGCTTTTATGCCCGGTAATATACTCATCGTGCAATTTCCGAACAAGGTTGGCCAAGGCAATAAAGCGATTGCCATAAGCCAGCAGCAATAAACTGATGGCCGGAAATAAAAGTGCAGGGGTGTTGATTGAAATTTCCATAAGCAAAGATTAAAATAAAAGCTGATACCGGTTTTCAGTATCATTTATCCGGAAGCCTTTTTAAAGTAAAATTCAACGGCACATTCAGCTTAATGGAAAAGTTTCTTCCTGTATTAAATACCCCTTTCCGGCCGGTTACATTATTCTCATCGGTATATTTCAGACGGCTTAAATGATTTTGATAGGCTTTGTCCGTAATATTATTCATGGCTATATGAATACTGAATAAAATTTTTCTTTTGCGGGTTATAATGTCAGAACCCAGCCCTGCATTCAGCAGCGAGTATCCATTAGTTGATGTTTCGCCTGAAAAACCTGTGAATGGATGGTCTTGCTTAAAGGTATTGTCCAGTTCGGTCTTGACATATAAGTTGCTGAAATAATGACCCGCTTTTTTGATATCTGCCCTGAGTTCGGTAATCCACCGTGTTGCCGGAATTAATGGAAGATTATTTGTTCCATCCACTTTTTGGTCAAACATGCCCCTGACAAATGAGAAAGTATTTTCAAAATGCAGCCAATGCACCGGGTGCGGATGAATATCCAGTTGCAGTTCCACCCCTGCCAGCTTTGCATTATGCTGATCAAACTGAAATGCAGTGATAAATTCTCCTCCAACATTTACCAGTGAATCGCCTCCTGAAACAGATTGCAGTTTTCTGTAAAAAATAAAATCCCTGATCCGGTTATAAAAACTGCTTATCTCAAAGCTTAAATGTTCATTTTCCAAACCAAGTCCGCCATCCAGTTGAAAACTTGTTTCGGATTTCAAACGCCGGTCACCATATTCATACCGGTTAGTTCCCTCATGAGCTCCATTACTGGAAAGTTCCGCAAGAGTAGGCGCCCGGAAACCCCGTGCCATATTAGCCTTAAGAGTTATTCCCTCAGTTATCTCAAAGCTTACACCGGCGCTACCGGAAAAATTGGAAAAGGAACGGGTAAAAGCTGCAAATCTCAGTTCACTTCCCTCATACATTTCCCTGGCATCCACCGAACGGCTGTCATATCTTAATCCCCCGCTGATGGTTGCTTTTTTAAACAATCGTTGTACATATACAAAAGCACCAATGTCAAAAAGATTATACTCAGGTATCAATGCTTCCACTCCTTTGTTATAATTGCGCTGGCTCATTCCGTTCACCCCAATTGTTGTATGCCATTCCTTTACTTCCGGGAATTGCCATTGTACATTATAATTAATCGTTTTAAGGTCAAATAAAATACTTTTTTCTGCCGGGATTTCAGGATTACCAAACTCTGACCGAAGGTTGTTCTGATACCCGATTATTATTTTCAAACGACTCTTGTTTATGGAAAAATTATTATCCGTGATAAACTTACTATGCTGAACCCTTTGGCGGGGAATAAATAACTCTTTGCTATCCAGATCTGCCGGGGTTGCAATTCTCTCCAAAGCCGACCCGGCAAATAATATAAATTGTCCCGTTGCATCATCTCTGTCTCCTTCCACCAATCCGAGGTTTTGATAAAACCGGCTGAAAATAAAATGGCTATAACCCCAGCTTTTATTAAGACCTATATATCCTCCAAAATTTTTTTCATTAAACCCGGAATTAAGCACCTTTCCATCGTACCTGTTTTTATAATTGCCGGCTGACTTGTAAGTTCCATACAAATTCCAGTTCAATCCGTGTTTGTTTGCTGCAACATTTCCATTGATAGCAAACAGTCCGTTGTTACTTTGATAATTCGATAAAATATTTGTACGCAGCATCCCCTCTGCAACAGGCGTATGGGTAATAAAATTGATAACCCCTGCCAGTGCATCGCTGCCGTACATCAGTGAGGCCGGACCTTTCAATATTTCCACCCTTCCCACACTAAGCTCATCAATCTCCACTCCATGTTCATCTCCCCATTGTTGACCTTCCTGTCTTATGCCTTCATTAATGATGACTATCCGGTTATATCCAAGGCCCCTGATAACAGGTTTTGAAACAGATGGGCCGGTGGAAATTTGTGATACTCCCGGCACATGGGTCAGCGCATCAATAATATTGGCGGATGTAGCCTGAACTAAATTGTTTTTACGCAGCGATGTTACAGGCACCGGCGATTTTTTGATTGCAGTTGCCCCGGCTACGCCAGTTACAATCACAGCCTCGTTTTCAATAACTACGGTTGATAAAGAAAAATTTTTTTCTTTACTGCGGGTTATTTCAATATGTTCGGTAAAAGAGCCATAACCCGTAAATGAAACTTCTACTACATGATGACCAGGGGAGATATTTTTCAAAATATACCTCCCGGAAGAATCGGCGCTGGTACCCACCTTGTCATCCGCCAGATATATGGTAGCTCCCGGCAGTGGCTCTCCTGTTCTGGCATCCGTTACTTTCCCGGTTAATGATATTTTCTGCTGCGAAAATGCGATCAATGCAGAAAACAGTCCTGTAAATAATAATGAATATTGCTTAATCTTCATGGCAATTGAAATTTGATGAATAATAAGGAGTAACAAAACGATGATAAAAAATGCAGGAATAAAGTGCATTCATTAAGCCGCAGGCGGACCACGAAGAGCAGGAAGAGCCAGTATAGCAAAAGGAGTGATATCTTTTACAAAAGATGAATTGATCAGAATTACCGGTCGGGGGTTATCGAAGCTTAAAACTACCGTTCCTTCAATTGGTGTAAGAAAATCATCAACACAGGTGCAGCCGTAATTAACCGTTCGGGTGTCATTGTTGTCCGGCGCTTCCTTAGCAAAACTTCCTGTATGAAGGAAATTATGCAGAAATAAACCAGCTCCTGATTTCTGTGAAAAAACCAGTATTAACAAGAAAGCTGCCCATCGTAAGAATACTGTACGGTGTCTCATTCTGCATCGCAAGATACAAAAAAGGAAAAACCTTCAGGAGATTGCCCGAAATGCGAATTTTCAGGCATAATTTTTTATCTTGTTGGAATAATCTGTCGTTTCGTTTAAACCATAATAGAATCAAATATTCAAATACCCGCTATGAGAGTAACCCTGAAAATTTTCTGTTTATTAGCTTCCGCAGCTGTGACAACTTATTCTTGCAGTAAGAATGACAACCCTGCCCCGGATCCCTGCAGTGGTTACAATAAAACCATCAACTTTACAAAAACAGAATCTGTAGGAACTTCAAATGACGGAACTATTACCATATTGGAACCAAGGGGCGATACCATAACTTACAAATTGAACAACGGAGCCTACCAAACTTCCTGGTATTTTACCAATATTCCTCCGGGCAACCATGTTATTACTATTAAAAACGATAAGGGATGCACAGACACCGCCCAGATAACTATATTAAATTATGGGCCTAAATATGCATTGGTGAAACAAATTATCGGCGGACCCTATGTTATCGGCGGATATTGCGGCCCCTGTCATTTAGGCGTTGGAAACAGTGGCGGAAAGAACTTTGATACTGACGCAAGCATTGTAGCCAATTGGGACCGTATCAAGGCAAGGGCAGTTGATAATATCCCTTCACAAATGCCGGAACCACCCAATGCCATGTTAACTCCGGCTGACAAGCAAAAGATCACTGATTGGGTAAATGCCGGGCACCGGCAATCGGATTAGTATTTGTTTCCTGCTCATAAAAAATCCCCACGCATATAAAAGCATGGGGATTTTCTTTGTTATAAAATAAATTTTATCTCACTTTCAGCATAGGCCACACTTTTTGTATCACGCCGTTTTGTAACCGTGCATAGTAAACACCGGTAGGCAAGCCTTCTGAATTGAAGGTAATTTTATCTGTAGTTGCAGAAGTATAATCCTTTTCAAGCAGCGTTGCAATTACCCTTCCTAACGTATCAATGATTTGTATTAACGTATGTCCTCCCTGGGTCTTAAATGTTATTTCCGTACTGTTTGAAAAAGGATGGGGATAGTTCCAGATAATTTTATCCGATACCGGTGGTGGCGGCGTAACTGCGTTACAAACCAGTCCGCTTTTAAACAAAGGCAACGACTGTAACTGAGCGTTAATATTCGGCGGATATAATCCATCCACCACTGTCTTATCCAAACAAAACCATTTTTCCAGTATGGTAGAATAAACACTCCTGAAATCATATTGCATCGGCACATTGTCGTTTACCGTAGCATTGGCGGGAATTGTCGGGTTATTTCCCAACACCCCATTTTCAATTTTACTGCCAAATAAGAACATGGGAGCAGCAGCGCCGTGGTCGGTACCTGTACTTGAATTGGATTTAATACGACGGCCAAATTCACTGTAAGTCATTCCAATCACCCTATCCTGTACCTGCAGAAATTGCAAATCATCCTGGAAAGCTTTTATCGCATCAGAAACCCTTTGCAATAAATTGGCATGTGCGCCTGTAGTGGTATCAGCTGCATTTACCTGTACGGAGTGTGTATCAAACCCGCCAAAACTCACCATATAAACTCTTGTCTTCAATCCGCCTTTAATAAGTCTTGCAACAATTTTTAACTGATCAGCCAAACTGTTATTGGTGGGGTAAGTTACTTGCTGGGTTACAGCATTGGCTGCATTGCGGATAACTGTGGAATATTTTTGGGTTTGCTGGTTTACTATGCGGATAAATTGTAACTCCTTACCGGCCGGAGTATTGGGAACAGGATCGGTAGTACCGTTCAGTAAATTATAAAATGATGTGGGATTAGTAATGCTCATTGCCATATTCACAACCGGGCCCTGTGTAGTCAGCGTGGTGGTTGATCCGATTTGTATTGCCAGCGGATCAGGCGCATTTACATTGGGATATCCTGTTGGGAAATTGGGATATTCGTAATTAAGGTAGCGGCCTGCCCATCCGCTGAATACTTCCTGGTTGCTGTTAGAAGCACTCATCCAGATATCTGTTGCCCTGAAATGTGAAAAGTTGGGTTGCGGATAGCCTACAGCCTGTATCACTTTCAGCATTCCATTACTAAACAAATTGTTCATGCCTGTCATGGATGGATGTAAACCAGCGCCACTTGATCCCAATGGGAGAATTCTGTTCTGCGGAATGGCCACATTGGTTCTTGCATTGAAATAGTTACTGTAAGTGGAGATGGGAATTACCGTATTCAACCCATCATTGCCTCCGGCCAGTTGAACAATTACCAGCACATGGTCTGTATCAGTATACCCTCTCATCAATGCCTGCACCAGGGGTGAATCAGCTCCAAAGGCTTTTACTGAGTAACCATTTATCATAGCAGGCAACATAACGCCTGCTGGAATTGCTTTTTGTAAAAATTCTTTTCTTTTCATTTTATCACATTAAGAGTGAAAAAGATTTTTATGACAATTGGTATTCTGACAGGTTAAAGAAATACTGGAACAATTGCCTCAGCCGGTTATTTACCGTATTAAAATTGGCTGTTGTCGGGTTTGCCATATAAGCGGTCCACGCATTGGTCCAGTAATAATCATAAAGCTGGTTACTCAATAGTATCTGCGTCTTTATTGCTTTCTTGGATTCATACGACAATTGATTCCTGAAAACATATTTTAATGCATCATCAATCAGGTCATTCGGATTTCCGGGATTGGAGAACTGCTGCACCCAGGGAACCAGGTTAAAAATTACCCGCTGCCCGTTTCTTGTAAACCCGGTATTCACCATTGTATCGGTGAACTGGTTTCTTTTGGGCAATGAATCGGAGTTGATCCAGATTTCATGGTAGGAGGGCTCCTGGTAATAGGCCGGCATACCCGATACATTTGGCGGATCATGCAGGTTTTGGCCTGTATTCACCATGCTGGCATAAAAGAAATTCCACATACCGTAGTTAGTATCCCAGTCTGTAAGCGGGGGAAAAGTTGCATTCATCTCCCTTAATGAGCCGATGATATGATCAGCCGGATTTTTGATATAGCAATTCTGGTTGAGTACATCAAAAAAATGTTCGCTTTTAAACAACAAGGCCAGCGGTGCTTTGATGTCATACCCGCTGTTGCGGAATGCTGTGGCCATCGGTTCAATAACATTTGTTTCAGTTGCAGCATCAATGGCGTAATAAACAAAGAAGCGGTAGAATTTCCGGCAAATGAATTTGGCAGATTCCTGAGTAGCAAAAATCATATTCAGCAGGTCATTCAACTCAAGCTGGCCCGCTGTGGCACCGGTTCTCCCGGTGATAACAGTGTTATTGAAAAAGGCTGAAAAGGTTTTATTAACGGTTGAGTGTCGTGATGCATTGAACACAGAAGTATAAGTGGTTCCGTTTATCTGCCAGCCTGTTAAAACTTTGGCAGCTTCCTTCACATCATTTTCGGTGTATTGCGATCCGGACCCCTTTCCCAAAGTAAACAATTCCATCAGTTCTCTTGCATAGTTTTCGTCCGGGGCCGAGGCCACATTAAGATATCCATTCAAATACCGCAGCATGGCAACATCTTTTGTGATAGCATCTACCATTTGCCTGAAATTGCCCAATACATACTGCCTAAGCAGGTTATGCTGCATATAGACCCAGTTGCCCAAGCCCACATCTATGGTTTCATTTCCAAAATGATCAACCCAGAACATCAGCAGTTTTTCCCTGATGCTGCGATCCTGGTTGATGAGCATTCCTGTCCACCATTTTTTATAAGAAGCTCTTCTTTGTGATTGTACTGTGCCATCGCTGTTGATATCATTTACCCAGGTGGTTCCCTGTGCAATGTTGCTATCCGGGGTGGTAGCTGTAGTGGAGGTAGCATATTCCTTTACAGGTGGACCCGGTTGCGGTGCAGTGGGGTTCAGCAATTCATCAACAGCCTGGCTTACCGTACGGGTCTTAAAATAATCCACATCGGCCTTTTTGGCACCAAACATGGTCCGTTTCAGCAAATGAATGATCTCATTCTCAGTCCATGGGCCTGCGTAGGGATTGACCCCCGAAGTAATGCGTCTTGGAGATTCTGTTGTAGAAGTATGACTGATAATTCTCTCCTTTTTTCTGCGCTTTGCAGTCAGAAAATCTCTTCTGTCCATAAGTGTTGATTTTGAAGGTCCCGGGAAACAAAATAGTCTGTAAAAATCCAGCGATCTGTACTGACTTTAAAGATACAATTTCGTTTAAACTTTTCTTAACAAATATTACTCCGGAAAAGATTTTGCGGAAACGTAAAAGCCCCTGATCCAGAACTTTAATTACGATTCTGTAAAAAAGCCTGATGATTCAAAGGTTTTCAATAATACCTGCAATGCCCTGTCCACCACCGACACAGGCTGTTACCATGCCATATTTTTTATTCAGCCGCTTCATATCATGCAGGTTCTGAATAGTTAGTTTACAGCCGGTGCAGCCAAGGGGATGGCCCAATGCAATAGCTCCGCCATTAATATTTACTCTGGCTGGATCAAGACCAGCTTCCCTTATTACAGCCAATGACTGGGAAGCGAAGGCCTCGTTTAGTTCTATCAGATCAATTTGAGAAAGGCTTATACCTGTTTGTTTCAGCACTTTGGGTATTGCAGCCACAGGGCCTATACCCATGATTCGGGGATGCACTCCTGCCACCGCACTGCTAATTAACCTGCCGATTGGTTTAAGCCCTAATTCATTCATCATCTTTTCTCCCATTACAATTACAAATGCCGCCCCATCAGATGTTTGAGAAGAGTTGCCGGCAGTAACACAACCACCCGCAGCAAATGCGGGTTTTAATTTTGCCAACGCTTCTACGGATGTATCAGCTCTCGGGCCTTCATCTGTATCTACAGTAAAATTTCTTTTTTGTTTTTTTCCCTTTTCATCCACATATACTTCTTCCACCGGTATTGGAAGTATGCCTGGTTTGAAATATCCGTTCTTTATTGCATTGATTGCTTTCTGGTGAGAGGTATAAGAAAATTCATCCTGCGCCTCACGGCTGATGTTGTAGTCCTTTGCAACAGCTTCGGCTGTCAATCCCATGCTTAAATAATAGTCCGGCTCATCTTTAGCAATACGATAGGATGGAACCGTTTTCCATCCTGCTGTGGGTACAAGGCTCATGCTTTCTGTACCTCCGGCAATGATACAATCAGCCATCCCCGTTCTTATTTTGGCAGTGGCCATAGCAATTGTTTCCAACCCGGATGCACAATAACGATTTACCGTCACACCCGGCACATCAAACCCCAATGCCCTTGCAGAAATGATTCGACCAAACTGCAAACCCTGCTCCGCTTCCGGTACTGCATTGCCAACAATCACATCATCCACTCTTTTGGCATCCAGTTGAGGTACGGTTGCCATCAATCCTTTTATCACTTCCACTGCCAGGTCATCGGGACGATAAAAACGGAATCCGCCACGTTTGGCTTTTCCTACAGCTGTTCTGTATCCGGCGATGATATATGCTTCCTGCATGGTTATGTTTAAAAGTTGTTTATGCAACTTTCAATATCAAAGATAAAGATTGGCAATGAAAAATATCTTTCATAAAATTCTGACTGTGGCAGGGCAAATAACCATCACCATAAAGGATAAAAAAGCCCGAAGAAAACTTAAGCTAAGAAAATCAGGTCATGGTTTTACCCATAAAGAAGAAGGGTAATTATGTCAACCAGCATTTGTTCTTACTCAGCAGTCACTACTGTTTCCTGATAAGGACAAGGCTGTCAGATAATCCTCCCACTATTCCGTAGCCCCCACTTATATTGTTATAAGTGATGATAGCTTCTGTAAAAGGGTTCCCATCATTAATGCTATAGTTTTCCCTGCTCTGCAGATAGCGATAGGCATCCCTTGTAATGGCTGTAAGTTCCGGCGCAATATAAAGGTGACTGGAAGGATAATAACCCAGTTCAATTGTCAATGAAATTTCATTGCCATTAAACTGATCATCGGTAAAATAAATCTGGCGGTATTCATTATCGCCAAAAATATCAAAAGCTGCATTACTGACTAACTTATCCACCCTGAAATATTCTGTGCCGGATTTATCCACCAGTATTCTTGGCCCGGTTGAAATATAATTTGTATCTGCAGCATATACCCTCAGGCGATAATAGTTTTTTTCGCCTACCGGGTCATTTATACGAATTACCACTTTTGCCTTTTCGCTACCATTGGAATTAATGATGCGGTAGCTTTCGCCCCTCAACGAAGGCTTAGCCGGAATAATATCACTGCCCTCTGCATCGGCAAGACCGGTTGCCGACGCTTTCAGTGTATATTTTCTTCCCCGCACCGACCGGAAAGAAGATACAAACCAGGAATTGCCATAAATGTTTATGGTTCCCATTGTTTGCCTGAACACATCATTCTCATACAAGTCTATTTTGGCACCGGCAGGCACGGGAAAGTTCCTTGTGTTACTAAGTTCCGAGCTGTTGGTTACTCTTGCATAGATAAGACTATCACTGAAAATAAGTGAGTTCAATACAATCTTATTGCCCTCATAAGGCAGGTTTATCTTTACCTCCTTTTCACAGGCTGTTAGTAAAACGATTACTGAAAGCAAGGCGGCGGCCAATTTATATAAGTTATTTTTTTTCATAGTCATTCTTTTAAAATTTAAACCCATAAGAAATACTTGGCACAAGCGGCAATAACGTTACGCCTTTCAATACTGTTTTACCTGTATTGTTATTATACCTGTCGAAATAATAATAGAACGGGTTTTGCCTGTTGTATGCATTATATAAACTAAAGTTCCATGATTTCTCATGGTGTTTCTTCTGCTTCTTCCAGGTAATCCCCACATCAAGGCGGTGATAATTCAGCAAACGAAAAGCATTTCTGCCTTTAATGTGCTCCACTGGTTCATTATAATAATATGGGTTATCCCATGGCGAATCATCAATTGCCCCTTCATACTGCGCCACCGGTAGTGTGAAGGGAGAGCCGGTTTGAAACTGCCAGCTTCCTGAAATCTCCCACCGTTTACCCAATTTGTGGGTAATGGCAACCTCAAGATCATGCCGGCGGTCGTACTTATAAAAGAACTCACGGCCAAAATTAATTTCCGGAAATTGTCTTTTGCTCCAGCTAAGCGTATAACCAATCCACCCGGTTGTTTTACCCAGTTTTTTTTGCAGCATTAATTCAATGCCATAAGATTTTGCTTTACCTGATTCCACTTTTGTGTCCCAATCGGCAGTAGTTGAATTAAGATAGCTGGCGCCATCTTTATATTCAATTACCCCATCCATCGTTTTATAATATCCCTCTACCGACACTTCCACTTTATCCTGCATAACGGACTTTGCAAACCCTGCAGCTATTTGACGGGAAAACATTGGCTTTACATTATCAGTAGAAGGTACCCACAAATCAGTAGGCAATGTGGTGGAATTATTAGTAAGCAGGTGCACATACTGGTTCATATGTGTGTACGATGCCTTAAAAGCAATATCGCCCGGCAGTAAATAGCGAAGACCCAGCCGGGGCTGCAAACTGGAGTACCATTTTGTTTTAGCTTTAAAGGCGCTGGCATGTACCCCAATATTTACTTTCAGTTTTTTGATAATCTGCCAGTCATCTTCAGCATATACAGCCATCTCCATTGAACGCTGATTGTATTTATTAAATGAAGTATCTATATCCGGCGCAGCAGGGTCGCCGATTTTAATGGTCGCTGCACCCGGTGTAAAAACATGCTGCAGTGCAGAAATACCAAACCTGATATTTTGCTCCGGCAATGGGCGGAAATCAAAATCAATTCTTGCACCCACATCATAAATGCCGGAAAAATAGCGGGCATCAAAGGCATCCCGGTCATCCATATCTTTGATCTCATAGCTGGCATCTGTTACAAAACGGTATTGTGTGTAATTGAATAATGTATTCGCAAAAAGTTTTTTATTAAATACATGGTTCCAGCGCAATGTGCCGATGGTATTACCCCAGCCAATCCTGATTTTTGATTTTTCCTCGTAGCTCCCGTCAGAAAAATTTGCTTTCAGTTTAAAAAAATCTTGCCCGCTGAAAAAGCTTGCGAATAACCTGTCTTTAGGTGAAAAGATGTGATGTAACTTCACATTCAAATCATAGAAATAAGCGCCAAAGCCTGTAATATCTCCTTCTGAAGCTCTTTTTACAATCGGCCCGGCTAATAAATCGAGATAGCTTCGCCTGCCTGAAATAAGAAAGGATGTTTTACCTTTTTTAATCGGGCCTTCCAGGGTAAGCCTTGATGCCAGCAAACCGATAGCCCCTTCGCCATGAAATTCCTTCATATTACCATCTTTCATTACTAAATCGATAACAGATGAAAGCCTGCCGCCAAACCTTGCCGGAAAACCGCCTTTATATAAGTCAACACTTTTAAGCGCATCCCCATTAAACGAAGAAAAAATGCCAAAGAGGTGTGATGGGTTATACACTGGTGTACCATCCAGCAATATCAGGTTCTGATCCGGGCTTCCGCCTCTTACCAATACACCGCTGGTGCCTTCAGCCCCCTGCGAAACCCCGGGAAGCAATTGTAATGTTTTCAACACATCCGTTTCGCCTAAAAACCGCGGCATACTTTTTATCAATGCCACCGGAACGGATATCTTACTCATTTGAGTTTGTTCCTGTATGGGTGCTGTTTTTTTAGACACCACCACTACCTCTCCGAGGTTGGTATTGGCTTCAAGCTTTATTAGCAACTCCTGGTCTTTGTTCAATACTATTTCCTGCTGAAGAGGCTTATAACCAGCATATGAAAAAATAACGGATACAGCTCCTGATTTAAGCGTAATAGTAAAGAATCCATAATTGTTGGTAACCGTTCCTGTTTTTAGATCAGGTAGCAGTACCGCTGCACCAGGTAATTTTTCACCTGTAGCAGAGTCTTCCACATATCCATGTATGGTAAATTTTGTTATTGACGGTGAGGAAGACTGGGAGTAAAGAGTGCCGGAAAAAATTATTATCGGAAAAATAAACAGAAAGCGAATTCTCATAAACAAATGGTTTATCAATTTTAAACAGAAAAGGCAATTAAGGCGGTTAGCAATTTGTTAAACATCCGGAATTAGTTAGGTTTGCCGCAATGTACCAGTTAGTAAGAGCAATACTCTTTTTACTGCCACCCGAAACAGCCCATCACTTTAGTATGCAGGCAATACGTTTATTATGTTCTGTAAAATTTGGACGGAGTTTATTAAAACGAAAATTCTTTGTACGAAACGTTGCTTTAAATAAAAATATTGCAGGGCTTTCATTTAAAAATATAGTAGGGTTAGGCGCAGGCTTTGATAAAAACGCAAAATACCTGAGAGAATTAGAATGTCTTGGTTTTGGTTTTGTTGAAATTGGTACTGTGACCCCTCTGCCTCAAAAAGGAAATGACAAACCAAGATTATTCCGCCTGCCCAAAGACAAGGCATTGATAAACCGAATGGGATTTAACAATGATGGAGTAAAAACAATTGCAGCAAGATTAATGAAATGGCAGGAAAAGAACTCACGACTCACGACTCACGACTCACGACTTATCATAGGTGGAAATATCGGCAAAAACAAAATCACTCCAAATGAAGACGCATGGAAGGATTATGAAATTTGTTTTAAAGAGTTGCACCCTTATGTTGACTATTTTGTAGTAAATGTAAGTTCACCGAATACTCCGGGGTTGAGGGAGTTACAGGAAAAGGATTCCCTGAGGAAAATACTGGTCAACCTTCAGCAGCTCAATAGCACCCTTCGGCATGCTCAGGGTGACAAGCCTATTTTATTAAAAATAGCACCAGACCTTACACAAGAGCAAATTGATGATGTGATTGACCTTGCTCTTGAAATAAAATTAGACGGCCTTGTTGCTACCAATACAACTATAAACAGAGAAGGACTCACAACTCACAACTCACAACTCACAGCTATCGGCCCCGGAGGTCTGAGTGGCTTGCCACTGAAACAGAGAAGCACAGAAATAGTGAAATATATTTGTGAAAAGACAAAAGGCAAAATTCCGGTGATAGCCAGTGGTGGTGTTTTTACGGGAGCGGATGCTAAAGAAAAACTGGATGCCGGCGCATCATTAGTGCAAGTATGGACTGGGTTTATTTATGAAGGACCGGGCATTGTAAAAACAATAATGAAACAATTGAACAATTTGAAAACTTGAAAATAATAGTTGCCCTGAGTAGCCTGAACATTTTCAAATCATCAAATTTCAAAATTTTCAAATCTCTTTATGGAATATCTTTTTACTTCCGAAAGTATTATCAGCTTTGTTATCCTCGTTATCCTGGAAGTGGTGCTGGGGATTGACAATGTCATTTTTGTCAGCATTATCATGAACCGGCTGAATGATAAAAAGAAAGAAAAAAGGGCTCGACGCATTTGGATGATCACCGGCATCATAAGCCGGAGCCTGCTGCTGATGGCGCTTGGATGGCTCTTGTCTCAAAAGGGCAAACCGGTATTTACGATCAGCGGCAAAGGTTTTGACCTTGCAAGTATTGTTGAAATACTGGGCGGATTATTTCTTATTTATAAAACTGTGAAAGAGATACATGCCAAACTGGAAGGTGAAGACCCCGGCGAGCAATCCAAAAAAGGAAAAGGAATATCCATGACACAGGCTGTTTCGCAAATCATGCTGATAGATGCCGTATTTTCTTTTGATAGTGTGATTACTGCCGGAGGCACAGCCAAACATGTGGAGATCATGATAGCTGCCGTTGTGGTAGCCATGGTTGTAATGTTTATGTTCAGTCCCACTATATCTTCTTTTATACATAAACATCCCACTCTAAAAATGCTGGCCTTATCGTTTCTTGTAATGATCGGCCTCAGTCTTGTTATCGGTGGATGGGATCATGAAACTTCAGAAAGGCTTGGATTGAAAAATTATATCTATTTCGGCATGGCTTTTTCATTTATTGTAGAAATGCTGAACATGACCATGATGAGCCGGGCAAAGAAAAGAAAAGCACATGTAGTGGAACTGAACGAGCCGCAGCTTGACGAAAAAAATAAAAAGTAGATTTTAAAAAGTGTAACCTACACAAAAGGTAAGCGGAACCTTCACCCCGGCATTATCCGGAAAAATATTTCCGTTGCTGTAATGTCCGATATTGATTTCTGCATTCAGTTTTCTTTCTTTTCCTAAAAATGAGCCGATGCCCAGTAAATCCTGGAAAGTGAAATGCCTGCCTGTTTCTTCACCATCCAAAACCATTTTTGAAATGTACGTCGGTCCTGCTACTGAATAATAGAAATAAAAATCAGCAGCCTTTGTATGAATAATATTAAAACGTAACTCAGGAAACACGGATAGCGTAAAGAAATTTTGTTTTTTCAATCTTGTTTGCCAGAAACCGGCGCTGATGCCCCAGTCAAAAGAAAAAACTTTTGTGGCATGAAAAATATTCCGGTGATAATGCAGGCTGACACCATGACGCACTTCTGCTGCCCCGCCCCAGAAAAAAGGGATAGGACTTGTTTTAGCTGCAAAATTATTTACTCCATATCCCAATGAATTGGTGGCGATGCCGATTTGCAGGGTGTTCTGCGGAAATTTATATCCTGCCTTTTTTTTCGCCTCCAGCATTTCCTGTGGCATCTTTCTCATCTTCACCGTAAATCCTGCAGAGTAAAAATAAGTGGCTGGTTGTTTTACTTTATCGTTTGCAGGAGAATAACTGAGACCTGAAATAATATCCCACTTATCGCTTACATGATACCGCAAACCTGTTTCAAAAAAACCTGTGGAATAACTGGCATTTTTTAAAGCCCAGAGATCATTAACCTTAAACCCTTTCCGGGTTACGATTCCCAAACCTGCCTCAGCATAAACCGAAAGTTTTTTTGAAATCGGAATTTTTGACCGTAGTGTAAGTCCGGCAATATTCATCCATACAGAATGAGTTTTATTGTCGCCCTTTATATTTCTATACTCCACCCAGCCTACCGGCCGCATATAATGAATGTTGGCGCCAAGCCATTTATTGATCTGGTGACCGATCAGATTAACCCTTACACCCACAGGAGGGATCTTAATAGATGCCACAGAAAAACCAGGTTCCAGTTGCTTTGCTGTGAAGTTATAATGAATATATCCTATGCTAACACCAAAGTTGGAATTAAGAAGACCCGGGGGGTATTGCATGCGCCTGTAAATATGCTTTGATGAATCATTTTGAGAATAACTGCTTGCGGATAAAAAGAAAAAAACGATAATAATAGTTATGCCCCGGCACATGTAATCGCATTATCTTCCGAAAATAAGAAAGAATTTCAGGACATTAGTAAGGCCGCAGCCACCACACCCGCCGTTTCGCTTCTCAGCCTTGTTTCGCCCAGGCTTACCGGCTGAAAACCATACAGCAGGGCCAATTCAATTTCTTTGGGAGTGAAATCGCCTTCGGGACCGATAAGGATAATGGAATTTTGTAATTGGGAATTGGGAAATTGGGAAATTGGTTGCTTGCTACTATCCTCACAATGCGCAATAAATTTTTGGCTACTTTTAAATTGTCTCATTAAAATATTTTCAAATTGAACCGGTTCATGCAAAACTGGCAACCAGCATTGTTGTGATTGCAGCATGGCGCTAATGCAGATGACATTCATCCGGTCATACCTGAATTTTTCTTTTTCGGTTCGTTCGCAAACAATCGGAATGATTTCAGAAACTCCTATCTCGGTAGCTTTCTCCAAAAACCATTCAAAGCGGGATGAATTTTTTAATAAGGATATGGCTATGGAAATTTTTCTGGTTGCTTGTTGCTGGTTGCTGGTTTCTAAAACTTCAACAGTGCAATGCTTCTTATGCTCCGCAAGTATTTTACATGTAAGCAAAGTTCCTTTTCCATCAGTCAGATTTATCTTCTTTCCTTCTTTCATTCTTAATACCTGCACTATATGCCGGCTGGTATCTTCATCCAGTAAAATTGTTTGTTGGGGTTCAGTATAACCGGAAATATAGAAAAAAGGTAAAGCCATAAAATAAAAATAGCCCCCGAAATTAAGGAGCTATTATCTATTCGTTCTTATCTTTTATTTAAAACGGTGTTTCCTCATCATCCGGCAGGTCATTCATCTTACTGCCTGTTTGTATAAATACTTTGGCGCCGCCCTCGCCGTCAATATCACTCACCGGTTTCCAGTTGCCGGGTAATCCTGTACTGCCAAGACTTCCGTCATCTTCAGTAAACTTCTGAATATGTAACAATGCCCGAAGTTTGATTGTTTCCAGCGAACCGTTTCTGTGCTTTGCAATTCTTACAATGGTTTCGCCCCGGTTGCTTTCGCCCATTTCATTACTGGTGATGTCGTAATATTCCGGCCGGTAAAGGAACATAACCATATCTGCGTCCTGTTCAATGGCTCCTGATTCCCTGAGGTCACTTAGTTGCGGCATTTTCATTCCTTCTTTCCCGGCGCTGCGGGTTTCCACAGCACGACTTAATTGTGAAAGGGCAATGATGGGAACATTCAGTTCTTTTGCCAGGGCTTTCAGGTTTCTTGAAATATTACTGATCTCCTGCTCCCGGTTGCTGTTGCGGTTTTCACCGGTGCCGCTCATCAGTTGCAGATAATCGATGATGATAAGACCAATATTGTGTTTGTTTTTTAAGCGACGGCATTTGGCTCTTAATTCAAAAATGTTCAATGCAGGTGTGTCATCAATAAATAAAGGCGCCTGGGATAAACGCTGGATACCTCTTGCATACAATTGTTTCATTTCATGCTCTTCTAACTTTCCTCTTGCAATTTTCTCCAGCCATATTTCACTTTCTGCAGCAAGAATCCGTTGCACCAACTGACCGGCACTCATTTCAAGAGAAAACAGGGCTACCGGCGTTTGTTTGCCCGGATGCATGGCGGCATTACGGGCAAGGTTTAATGCAAAGGCTGTTTTACCAACTGCCGGTCGGGCAGCAAGAATAATAAGGTCAGTATTCTGCCATCCGTAAGTTACTCTGTCCAGCGACTGAAATCCGCTTGGTACTCCTGATACATCCTCATTCTTGTGACGCAGATCCTCAATACGCTGAATCGTTTTTACCAGCACAGAATCTATTGTATCAAAATTTTTACGAAGGTGGTTATTGGTTATCTCAAACAATTTGCTCTCTGCATCATCCAGCAGATCGAATACATCGGTTGAATCTTCGTAGGCATCACCAATGATCTCACCGCTGATGCGTATGAGTTCTCTTTGAATAAATTTTTGAAGTATAATACGGCAATGCGCTTCAATATTGGCCGATGATACAACTGCATTGGTAAGTTTGGTAACATAATAAGGACCGCCTACCATTTCCAGTTCTTCCTTAAAACGTAACTCCTCCACCACTGTCAAAATATCAATTGGCTGACTCTTGTTTGATAAGGTTTGCATGGCCCTGAAGATGCGCTGATGCGCTTCTACATAGAAACATTCAGGTTTCAGTATTTCGACAACCGTGTCAAATGCATTTTTTTCAAGCATGATGGCGCCAAGTACAGCCTCTTCCAGGTCTTTAGCCTGGGGTGGCACTTTGCCATATACCATGGTTCCTAAATCGAGAGTGGATTTTCTTCTTTGCTTGCGGTCTTTATTCAGGTTAGTAAGATCCATGTTCGTCTACAGAGATAAAAAATTAAACCATCAGTTAACAACTAATGACCTTGGCCAACTCCTGTCTTGTTTTAAGAAATGATTATTTCTGTGTTAGTGGAATGTTTCCGCAGTCAGTGAAGCGAAAATAAAGGTTGGGAAGGATTCAAAATCTTATTTAAAAAACTTTTTCTTTTCGCACCTTTTTTTCACTCCCTTTTTTGGGTTATCCACACTCACTTTATACAGGCCATCATCCCAATTTACATAAATACCTCCGTAAAATCCCGGAAAGATTAGCACTGCCTGTGAAAAAATACTTTTTAAACGTCTTTTTAACCTGTCAAAAGCAATAAAGCCTCTCCTCCGGAGTTGTAACCCTTACGATCGTTATTTTTTATCCGGACGTTGAAATTTTATAAACTTAAAAACACCTCTATGAAAACAATTCCGCAAAGCAGCCAACCTTCGCAAAGCTTCGGCAGGCAAAGCCGCCCGGTACTTACCCAAATTGAAAACAATACTACCTTATGGGTTGGTAATTTAAAGCAGGGTGTCAATGAACGAATAGCAGGACAAACATTTACCTGCCCATCTGAAGGCCTTTTAAATAATATCCAGGTTTTCTCTTCGGCAGTAACAAGGCCAGGTGAACTGCAATTGACCCTTCATGAATTTGATGCATCTTCCAGAACCTGGGGCCCTGCTATTGCAGACTCAAAACTGACAGTTGATAAAGATCATACCTCCAGCTGGCTTCGTTTTGAACTGGAACCTGTACAGCTGAAAAAAAATGTTGCTTATGGTTTCCGTTTACATGCACCCGAAGCCCTGATAGGCCTGGGAGAAGCAGCCCGTGAAGCAAAGTCTCCATTCAACTTTGGCATGTCGTGGAATGGCAACAACGAAGAGAATGCAAAATTCTTCCATTATTTCAGCCTCGCATTTAAGGTGGAGTTATGTGCCTGAAATGATTGATTATATAAAAAAAGTAAAAGGGAGTTTTTCAACTCCCTTTTTATAAATCACCCTTTGCAAATTTATTTTCTCACCACGAACTTCATACTCTTTTCTTTTAAAGAAACAGAAGACCGTAATACCAGCAGGTACACACCATCGGGCAAATCATTTATATCCATATGAGCAAAGTTGCTATTAGTTGTTAGCTGCAATACCATTGCTCCCTGCATGTTTAATACTGTGAGCTTATCATATCCCTCCTGCTGCAAGCCGGAAATGGTAAGGCTTGACTGTACAGGATTGGGATAAATATTTAATGCCGGCGATGCCATCAATTTTTTTGAATTTAATTCCGAAGCCTCTGCTGCATCTGATTCAGTGATTACTTCTCCCTTTCCGGTCAAATTACAATTGCCGTTATTTCCATAGCGAACAGCAAAGGCCCTGAGATAAGTATTCATGAATGAAATTGTATCCAGGTCCGAAGTGCCGCCAATAGCAATCAGTTGATTGTTCCGGTCAGTAATTCCATAGGCAAGCCAGTGAAGACGCTGGTATGCTACACTGTCAGGTGAGGGAAATTCACCATCCATCTGGCCGCTTTTTCTCATCCGCATGGCAAAGCCTTTTGAAAAATAAGTATGGCTCATTCTTTGGCCGATGGCATACATGCGGTCATTATCACCCATTACCAGTTTTACAAAATTGCAACTATCCTGTGCAAAAGGCATTGAATGGTTCCAGACGATATTTCCATTATTGGAATTAATCCGGCTGATGCGGCAGAGTTGAATACCGTTTGCAGTATACATGCTGAGCAATGCAAAAATTTTGTTGTGCCTGTCAACTTTTATATCATTGATTTGAGAACCCGGGGCTTTGAAAAGTGTTTTCCGATATATCGCCGACATGTTTATCCTGGATAGTTTGTACAAATACATGGCCTGTGCCGTATCCCCAACTGATTTGTTTCCATAAATAAACAAGTTGTCGTCTTCATCCATTGTGGAAAACAGGCTATATCTGCCGGGGTTAGTTTCAATAGTAAAATTTTGTACGTATTGGCCGTTGGGGCTGATTCTTTTGATGTGCAGATCGGGGAAAAAACCATAATAATCTTCAATCACAGTCACTCTTCCCCAACGATCGATATGCAATCGGGTATAGGAAGTCTGGAAAGAATCTACACGGCTCCATTGTGAAGTAAGGTTTTTATCAGTCTTAATGACAAAGGATGCAAAGCTGAATCCCGGTCCATTGGGATATTGTCCATCGCCTGCCAGGTAAACATTATCAAACCTATCAAGTTCAAAACAGCCCAGATTAAAAATGCTGAAATTGTTGGGAAATGAAATGAATCGCTGTTTTTTAATATTCAGATTACTGTCAAGCTTATATAACAGGTATTCGGGGTTTTGCCCGATAGGAAAATTTTTTTGGAGGACGTAAATACTGTTATGCCCCGAAACTTTTATTTCCGTCATACAGGAAGTTCCGCTTATTAACTTCGTCTTCTGTTCGGCACCATTAATATGGGTCTTCGAGATTTTCCATGTATAGGTGTCGTTTTCTGTTCTCCACAAATAACAGGCAACAAATGAATTGGGAGTGAAAGATTGTACTGAAGTGCCAATTGTACCCGTTGGCAGTTGATTATTCCCATCCTGGTTTTGATACCACTGTACCTGAGCACTCAAACTGACATGCAGTGTCATCAACACTGCCAACAAAGTTGGCTTGGGTGTTTTCATAAGGGCAGATTTTAGTTGTTATATTCGTTCCATGTACCTACAAGCAACTACTGTGCGGAATAAATGTTTTTACTGACTGTGTGGGATATTTTCAGCGCTAAAAAGAGTAAATACGAGGTAAAAAAGGAAAGATGAAGCTGATCCTCTCGGACTTTTTCTTTAGTTCATAACCATTTCCCTGGCATTTTCGATAGCTGCAGCAGTAGGTTTTTCTCCGCTAAGCATTTTTGCAATAGTTGTGATTCTTTCTTCGGTCGTAAGAAAGCGAATACTGGTCTTTATTTTATCTTTTACTATTTCTTTAAAAACAAAGAAATGAGTATCGGCTTTGCCGGCTATTTGCGGCTGATGTGTGATGCAGATGACTTGCCGTTTCGCCGCCAGCTCTTTCATGATGATTCCAACCTGCCGGGCAGCTTCTCCGGAGATGCCTGTATCAATTTCATCAAATATCATAACGGGAAGATCTATCGATTGTGCCACCAATGATTTAATACAGAGCATTAAACGGCTGAGCTCTCCCCCACTTGCCACTTTACGTACCGGCAGAAATTGCCCGGATTTCTCCTTTTCACCAGCCGGCAGATTTGCATCGAATAAAAATTCAATTGCATCTGCCCCTGTTGAACTTAATGCTGTGCTGCTGATTTCCACTTTTAATCTTGCATTGGGCATACCGACCTGTGCCAGAAGTTTGTTAACCCTATCTTCAAATGGCTTCGCCTGCTTCTGCCTGCTAATTGAAATTTTTTCCGCCAGTTTTGTTGCCTCATCAAAAAATTTTCTACTTTCTTTTTCTTTTTGCCCAATGGTATCATCAATATTCAAAACAGCCTGCAGTTTTTCTTCCAACTTTTTTTGAATTTCCAACAGTTCATTGGTAGAATGTACTCCGTGTTTTTTCTGAAGCTTATAGCCAAGAGATAAACGTTCATTCAGTTGCTCAATTCTATCAGGATCATAATTTATATGCTGGCTGATGCGGTCAATATCCTCAGCCATGTCCTGTAACTCTACCTGTGCAGACTGAAAACGACGAATTAATTCAGGCAATTCTTTATGATGGGTTGAATAAACATTTAACTGGTTTATCAAAACCTTCAGCTGCTGTACCAGCGGTGTTTCGCTTTCTTTCAGTTCAAAATAGGTTTTGTTCAGTGCCGCTTTGATGCCTTCTGAATTATTCAGAAGTTTCAGTTCTGCATCTATATCTTCCAGTTCATTTTCCTTAAACCCGGCTTCGTCCAGTTCTTTAAACTGAAACTGATTATAGTCTGCTTCCCTGTCAAACTGATATTTCTGCGTCTTTAATTCTTCCAGTTCTTTTTTAGTTTGTTGCCATTGTTTAAAGACATCCTGATAGGAACTCAGTATTTCAGCATTCCCCGCAAGGGCATCCAATACCTCCCGCTGAAAATCGTTTTCTCCTAGTTCCAGTGTATCAAACTGCTGATGCAGATCAACCAGTAACCGGCTGAGTTCGCTTAACTGTGAAAGTGTGACCGGAGTGTCATTAATAAAAGCTCTTGATTTTCCATTGGTACCTATCTCCCGGCGAAGGACCAACTCACTTTCATCATCGGCCTCAAAATCGTTTTGATTCAGAAAATTCCTGACAGACTTTTTCTCCTTTGCATCAAATATGCCTTCTACTACACATTTCTTTTCTTTACCTGCCTGCCGGTCAGGCAGGTTTACAAGCACAGTACTATCGGCTCTTTCACCCAGTATCAATCCCAATGCACCAACAATAATGGATTTGCCGGCGCCGGTTTCGCCTGTAATAACATTGAGTTTCCCGGAAAATTCTATTTCCAGTGCATCAATGATGGCGTAGTTCTGTATGGATAATTTTTGGAGCAATAGCGGGCTGATAATTCAATGCAGAATGAAAGCAAATTAAGTAATCGGGATGAATTGAGATATTTATTAAAAACAAAAGCTGTTCCCGGTCAGGAAACAGCTTCTCTGATAAAAAGTTTATACTTATTTTACTTCTACAGCATTGTTCAACTCCTCATCCACGAGGATGCGTCCGCAGTTTTCGCAGATCATGATCTTCTTATGCTGTCTTATCTCACTTTGTTTTTGGGGAGGTATGGCATTAAAGCAACCGCCGCAGGCATCTCTTTCCACCGGTACCACGGCTAAACCATTGCGGTAGCTTTTGCGTATCTTATCATAGCTGGCCAACAGGCGGCTTTCTACATGCTGACGGGCATCAACCGCCAGTTTATTAAAATGTTTTTCCTCTTTTTCGTTGGAAGCAATAATTTTTTCAAGTTCACCCTTTTTAGTGGCCAAAGCGCCATCCTTGGCGGCAATATTCTTTTTTGCCTTCTCAAGTAACACTGCTTTTTCAGCTATTTCATCAGTAGCATCTTTGATATGTTTTTCTGCCAGTTTCACTTCCAGTTGCTGCATTTCAATTTCCTTGTTAATGGCTTCAAACTCACGGTTATTCTTTACGTTGCTGCTTTGTTTTTCGTATTTTTTTACCAGGGCCTCTGCTTCCTTAATGGCCGCCTTGCGTTGTTCAATAAATTCAGTAACACCGTTTATTTCTTCTTCAATCCGGACCTGGCGGGCATGCAAACCCTGTATTTCATCTTCCAGGTCGGCTACTTCCATGGGCAGTTCGCCTTTCAGGATATGCAGCTCATCCAGCTTGCTTTCAATTTTCTGAAGGGTAAGAAGTGAGGTAAGTCTCTCTTCTACGGAAAACTCTTTTACGTTTGCCATTGTTACGTTTGATTTTAGCCTCAGAAGTAAAATACCGGGTTGGTTTTTACCCCTGTTTTAAGGACGGCAAAGGTAGGGAATTTTTGCTCTAATTTTTCCTTTAAAAGGTCAATAGTGAACTGTTCGCTTTCATAGTGGCCAATATCGGCAATAAGCATTCTCTCATTGGCATCAAAAAACTCATGATACTTAATGTCGGCAGTAATATAAATATCGGCCTCCGCCATTAAGGCTTTGGAAATCAGGAAACTTCCTGCTCCGCCACACAGAGCGACCTTTTTGACCGGCTTATTCAAAAATACTGTATGCCTTATTGCCGGAACCTTAAATATTTCTTTTATACTACTTAAGAACTCCTTTTCTGCAACAGGACGTTCTAATTCGCCAATTATACCTGACCCTATTCCCTGATGATGGTTGGAAAGTGTTACTACATCATAAGCCACTTCCTCATAAGGATGAACTGCTTTTATGGCTGCAATGATGGTATTTTCGGCATAAAACGGGAATATCACTTCAATTTTTATTTCTTTCTCATAATGACGTTTTCCCACTTCGCCCTTTTGGGGATTGGCACCCTCTCCTGCTTTGAATGTACCAATGCCTTCCGTATTAAAACTGGCTTCGCTGTAGTTGCCGATATACCCACCACCAGCTTTAAAAATAGCCTGCCGGACCTGTTCTGCATTATCAATGGGAACAAAAGTGAAAAGCTTTCTGAGAATATTGCCTTTTGCAGAAAGCAAACAAATATTTTGCAATCCGAGCATGGCTGCAATTTTCCCATTTACACCTTCAATGACATTATCAAGATTGGTGTGAATGGCATAAATGGCAATATCATTTTTAATAGCAGTGATAATAGTCTTCTCCACATAATTTTTCCCGTTTATTTTTTTTAACCCTCCAAAAATGATGGGATGATGTGCAACGATGAGATTACAATTTTTTGCAATTGCTTCCCTGACCACCTCCTCCGTAGCATCGAGTGAACAGATAATACCGCTGCAATCCCACCGGCTATTGCCGGTAATAAGTCCCGCATTGTCATAATTTTCCTGTAAAGAAGAAGAAGCTAATGACTCAAGAAAAGAAACGATTTCACTAATTTTCATGGACGAAAGTTACGCTTCGTCACTTAATGTGGTTATTTCCTTATTAATTTTCTTTGCAGGTTTCAAATCCTTTTGTACCTTTTCACCAGTCTTTCTGCCAAATATAAATTTCCCGCCCCTCTGGACTACTCCTTATTCTTAACGATTAAAACAAAAAACCATGCTTAAGAGAACATTGGGCCGGGTGCTTCTTTCACTCCTGGTAATAACAGGGCTTGCTGGAATTGAAAATGATACAGCCCCTTCAAAACAGGAAAGAAAAGCGGCGGTGAACCTGATGAAGGATACCAAATCAGAGGTGCTGAAGGCGGTTAAAGGTCTTTCGGATGCTCAGCTGAATTTTAAAGCCAGTCCCGAAAAATGGTCGGTTAAAGAATGTATGTATCACATTGCTATCTCTGAAAAAAATCTTTGGGGCATGCTGGAAGGAGCCATGAAATCTCCGGCCAATCCTGAAAAAAGATCTGAAATCAAGATGACGGACGATCAACTGATAAAAATGATGGAAGACCGGAGTTTTAAAGTAAAGACTGTTGAACCCTTTGAACCAAAAAACACTCCCTATCAGTCGCTGGATGATGCGATAAATGCTTTTAAAACCTTAAGGGCCGAACATATTAAATACATGAAGTCAACAACGGAAGATATGCGGAATCATGTGGTGCAAATGCCATTTGGCTGGCTTGATTGTTACCAGCTTTGCCTGATGATGGCATCGCACAGCAACAGGCATATGCAGCAAATGAATGAAGTAAAAGCGGATGCGAATTTTCCGAAATAAGCTTTTTCAACGGTTGAAAAACTAAGCCCCGTCGTTCCCGTAAGAACCCGGGGCTTTATCATTTCAATGAGTGCTACGGTCTATTATTTTTTCGGCCATGATGAGTTTCCCGTCATTAGCCATTCCTTCCACTATCACTTTAAATCGTTTGCTGCGGTCATTATTATAAAAGCTTACAGGTATTGCGGGGTTCACATTATTAATAAATATAGCCGGTCTCCAGTCAAGTGTTATCCGGTTGTCGTTCTTACCATTACCATTTTCCTTTTTATAATCCGGAGCATAAAATTCCTTTACAACAGAATAACCGTTATAGGCCCCATAGTTAGCAAAATTTTTAACTCCCATATAGTCATTTCCCTTTTTTGTGTAAATAGCCAGCACACCTCCCGGAGCATTACCCCAACCGCCGGCAAATGTGTTATATACTTTCACCAATGCAATCTGGTTGCCGGGAATGGTTGCCACTACCGAGGCATCTGTTTCAAACTCATCTAAGTAAATGGTCATTGGAATATTTCCATAAGAGCTTACACTCGGTCCCTGCCTGTAATATATATTGTAGTCCAACCCCTCCTGTAATATCTGTAATCCGTTTACCCTTGCCTGCAGGTAATCAAAAACATTCAGATAATTTCCGGCAATATCATCATTCACCAGGTCAATGGTTCGGGTTGCATCGCCTGAAAACATGCCGGTAGTGTATCTTTCATCAACCATTTCAAGCGGCGTTTTTTTCCGCACTTTTACAGTTACCCCTTCCAGCATTACACCATTTGCTTTTAAAATGGCATCATAATCCATTTTCCATTTTGACTGAACACTGCTGCTAACTTCTGTAAATAGCGAAGGATATTTTGGAAAAGAGGAAAGTGAAAAATAGCAGTTCAGTGAATCACTGTTTAATGTAACATCAATATACTGGCTTTTCTTTCCCCGAACATCGCTGAAAAGCAAACGGTTTACATCGAAGAATACCAGCGAATCAACTCTGAATTTTCCATCCTGGTCGGTTTGCATTATATGGCTGATTCTTTTTTTATTCAGGGATGTAGCAATAAGCAACAGGTCTTTCTCTGCAAATGATTTTTTAACTCCCCGCAGGCTTGCTCTGCCTGAAATAGTGATGTACGAATTGTCTTTATATAAAGGAAAAGATTGCTTTGCAAGTTCAGTCCATTTAAATCTGCGCCAGCCATTGGTCATCATCAGCAAGTCGGCTGCATTCTTTACTGAATCATCAGTAGAAGAAAAATAATACGCCGGTTTGTGAACATAGCCCTGCAGATCGGATGTAAGAAGAAAAGATGAAAAAATATTTTCTTCCCTTTCTGATTTCAATTCATAATCCGCATCAGTCACAGCCACAGATATGTTGGCCATTACGGTATCCTTCATCACAATCCTGAACTTATTTTTTGTCCTACTATTAAAATCAATGGTATCCGCTTTTATTTCAACAGGTAGCTGATATTCCCTGTTGTTTACAAAACATAGCCGCTCAGCCAGCGGCATTCCGGTCTTGTTGAAAACCGTAACCTGCAATATGCCCGAATTTAATTTCTGCGTGTTGATTACTCCTTCAAGTGCAAGTGTGGGTGTGTTCGAAATAAATTCCTGTTTAAACACTACATGATGCTGCATTTGCCCGATCATATAAGCTGCAGTAAAAACGGGGTCATCGGGTTTTTGCTTTATCTCAAAATAATTCCCCTGCGGATGCGGGATAACTGAAAATACGACCCCTTTTGAGACTGCATCAGGCAATTGGAATTTTTCATTTACTTCCGTACTGTCAATAACTGCAAAATATGTTTCCCCGGCCACAGGTGAAATTTCAAATAGCCCCATGCCATCATGTATGCTGCTGAATGTTGTTACTTTCTTTCCATCACCCGTTTTAATAATTCCTTTCACATTCGCCGGCATTCCGTTTTCATATGCGGCTTTAAATGCAACCGAACTATTGAAACCATTTATAAGATTTCCTCCTTCGGGGAAAAATTCGAGCTTCATTTTTTGAATTGGGGTATCAGGTCTATTTTCTTTACTGCCAAAAACAAATACAGATTTTTTATAAATAAATGATGCATCCTGGTTAAGCATTGTTGTGGTATAGGCTCTCAACACATAGTTACCCGAGGAAAGGCTATCCGGCAATTCAATCTGTCCGAATGCTGCGGCGAGAAAAACGGGTAAGGTTTTCCTTTGAACAACAGAAAGTTTTTCATTAACCAACTCAACGTATAAAGTAGTGCTGATGGTATCCGGCTGCCAATCGGATGATAAATACGCTTTAAACCAGATTGTTTCTCCTGCTATATAATTATCCCTGTCAAGATGCAGGTATATTTTTTCGATGGGAGATCTGGCAGACCAGTTATTCAGCAAATTTTCCGGTTTCTGTGCCTGTCCGCTGCTCTTTATGAATGCATTAAAACACAAAAGCAATAGAACTTTCCACATGCCTGCAGTATTTATGGTGAAATTAAAGTCTTCAGCTTAAAAAATAACAAAATTTGCCGGGCATACATAGAAACCCAAAGTATTTCGCCGTTGTACACACCAGCTTTATTTGTTACTTTAGCAGTCTGGCAATTCTATGAAAAGAATAATCCTCATATCGGGCATTTTTATGTGTTTTTTTTCCGGCTGTAAAAAAGCAATTGAAAAAACACAGGAAGACCTTGTGCTGCTGGCAATGACTGACGGGCAGTGGGGAATCACCATTTTTACCCAAAACGGGACCAACATTACCAGCGATTTTGCTGCTTATAAATTCAAATATTACAGCAATAAAACAGTGGATGCTATAAAAAACGGCACAGTAGAACAAACCGGCACATGGGATGGTAATGCAAGCACCCTGACAACATCTGCTAATTTCACAAATGCCTCCTATCCGCTTCAATTAATCAATGGGAACTGGCATATAGACCGCAATAGCTGGACCTATGTGGAGGCCAGTCAAACCATTGGATCCGATACCAAAACCATGCGGCTGGATAAACAATAAGTCCCTTCCGTATTTTCCGTACGCTGAAATATTTCGGTTTTTACCCGTTATTAAGGATAAACATTTATTGGTATCAACCGTCTTAGCCTCTGACATAGCCTGTGACCTGATTTTTCTTTGATTGCAAAAAAGTAAATGAACCCTGAGAAAATTTGGGAACAGTTTTTGCGTTTTATAAGAACCTGAACAACAAAAGCCATCTGTTGAGAGAAAATACTCACTATATCCTAAAAAAACTGATTGCAAGCTGCTTTATCTTGTTATCCGGATTTTTTTTATCTGCCCAAACCCCGGTAGCAAATTTTACTGGTTCCCCCTTATCGGGATGTTCCCCACTTGTTGTCAATTTTCAGGATCAGTCAACCGGTAACCCCACATCGTGGAGTTGGGATTTTGGAAACGGCAATACATCTGTTCTTCAGAATCCTTCTGCCAGCTATTTTACGCCGGGTACATACACAGTAAGATTAACGGCTACTAATGCCAATGGATCTAATACGATAACCAAGACACAATACATTACGGTGTATGAGCCTCCTGCTGTTGATTTTTCCTCCAATAACAGGAGCGGTTGTTTTCCGTTGCGGGTACTGTTTACTGATCTATCTACTGCCGGGTCGGGCAATACAAATGTTTTGTGGAATTGGGATTTTGGAAACGGAACCACGTCTACACTTCAAAATCCTCAAACTGTTTACACATCTGCAGGAAGTTTTAGTGTGACACTCCGTGTAACGAATGATAAAGGTTGTTCCAGAACAATCAGCCGGCCGAATTATATAACCGTAACCAATGGAGTGACAGCAGGGTTTACAAATACACAACCCACTGTTTGCAGTGCCCCGGCCGCTATCAACTTTACCAATACTTCAACAGGGCCTCCTACACTTAGTTACATATGGGATTTTGGCGATGGTAATTTTTCTCCTTTGCCCAATCCATCGCATACTTATACTGCAAACGGAACATACACCGTAACATTGGTAACAAGCAGTACTGCCGGATGCGTTGATACATTCAGAAGCAATCCAATTGTGATCGGAGGATTCACCACTTCATTTTCTTCACCACTAAGTGTTTGTATAAATCAAACTGTCAACTTCACCAATACATCCACACCTGCCCCGGTAAGTTCTAACTGGACTTTTGGAGACGGAGGCACTGCCAATATCATCAATGCCACTCATGCATATGTCGCAACAGGAAGTTATACGGTATGGCTTTACAATACCTATTCTTCCTGTACAGATTCAATATCTCAAACCATTACCGTCAATCCAAGACCTGTGGCTGATTTTTCTGCACCGGTTACAACAAGATGTGAACCGCCGCTTACTGTTAATTTCCAGGATTTAAGTACCGGAGGCGCTACTGCATGGCAATGGGATTTTGGCGATGGCAATACGTCAACACTTCAAAATCCTTCGCATACTTATTCAGCCTACGGAAATTTCACAGTAACACTCATTGCAACCAATGGATTTGGTTGTACGGATACGATAGTGAGGCCAAATTTTGTCCGCATACAAAGGGCATCGATAAGCATACCTGCATTGCCCGCCAGTGGTTGTATTCCCTATACCATTACAATGATACCAACTATCGTGTCGCTGGATGCAGTTACTTCTTATAACTGGGATTTTGGTGATGGCGGAACTTCAACTTTACCCAACCCTACCTACACCTATATTGCACAGGGAACATACACTGTTCGCCTGATTATTACAACAAGCAGTGGATGTACGGATACACTTACGTTACCGAATGCGGTAAGAGTTGGATCAAAACCAACAGCCGATTTTTCAGCATTTCCAATTCCTGTCTGCGGCAGACAACCTGTTTATTTCACCAATCTTACAACTCCGGCATCAGATCAGTGGAATTGGGATTTCGGCGATGGCGGAACTTCGACTTTACAGAATCCTTCGCATAGCTATAATGATACAGGTTACTTCAATATCCGGCTTATTGCTACAAATAATGGATGCCCCGATACAATTATTAAAACTAATTATGTAAGGGTGCTACCCCCGATTGCCAGGTTCACTCCTGTTCCGGATTGCAGCAACAGGTTGCGATTTAGTTTTACAGACCAATCCATTGCTCCATTGACGTGGGAATGGGATTTTGGCGATGGTTCTCCCGTTTCCACCATTCAGAATCCGGTTCATATTTTTCCTGCATTGGGCCCTTACTCCGTTCGCCTGATAGTAACCAATGGTGGTTGTGCCGATACATTAACCCTTAATATAACAACAGTTGATGAGAATCCGGATTTTGGTGCAGACAGGACTGCTGCCTGTAAAATAGCCACCATCAATTTTACTGCAACCAATATTAACATAGCAAACCTGACAAACTATGCCTGGGATTTTGGCGATGGTGGAACGGGAAACTCGGCATCACCAACTATATCTCATAATTATACTGCATCAGGAACATATAGTGTTACATTGACAACCACCGACATAAATGGCTGCACGGATGTAGTTACCAGAACAAATTATATACGGATCAATGGCGCTATTGCCAATTTCAGTGCAACAAATGTAGGTGGCTGTGCAGGGCTAACAACTACTTTCAATGACCTTTCAACTACAGACGGCGTCAACCCGATTACCAATTGGCAATGGAATTTTGGCGACGGGTCTACACAGAATTTCTCCGGCCCCCCGTATCAGCATACCTACAACACACCCGGTACATTTTCTGTACAGCTGATAGTAACTGATGCTGCAGGATGTGAAGACAGCATAACACTTAATAACCTGATAACAGCTACTGATCCTATACCCAATTTTACATCAGCAGATACCCTGACATGTCCGGGGGCTACCGTTACTTTCAATAACACTTCCACGCCGGCTGGTTTCAGCAGCACATGGGATTTCGGCGATGGAGGAACATCTGCTTTGGCTTCGCCGACACATATTTATGCCGCCACGGGTACATATACCGTCAAGTTGATAATCCAGGATACATATAATTGCATTGACTCTATCATAAAAAATACATTTATTAGAGTTGATATACCAAGGGCAGATTTTGATGTTAGCGATTCAATCAGTTCCTGTCTTCCATTAGAAGTTCAGTTTACCAATCTTTCCACTTACTACTCTTCTGTGGTATGGGATTTTGGCCCTGGCGAGGGAACATCATTGCTTAATAATCCTGTACATTATTATAATACCCCGGGAGTATACCCGGTAAAGTTACTCGTTACCAGCCCCGGAGGATGTGTTGATTCTGTTTTCAAAAACATTACTATAAATGATACTACCGGGTCCAGGCTTAATTATATCCCCCTGAACGGCTGCAGCCCGTTAATCGCCAACTTCAACATTATCACTTCGGGGCAAATGGCTTCATTCTTCTGGGATTTTGGCGATGGTTATACAACAACCACTACAACAACATCCGTCAGCCATACTTATACTTCTTTTGGGGTATTTATTCCGAGAGTTATTATGCAGGATCCTTCCGGCTGCCTGATACCCTTACAGGGTATTGATACATTTAATATTACTGGCGCCATTGCAAACTTTGGTATTGACACCGCTTTCTTTTGTGACAGGGGAACAGTGAATTTCCAGGACTCAACCACTTTTAATGACCCCATACAAACCTATAATTGGTCGTTTGGAGACGGGGGTACATCTACTCAACAAAATCCGTCACATACATATAACTCCCCCGGGATTTATTCTGTGCAGCTTGCTGTGCAGACACAAATGGGTTGCAGGGATACTATTATTAAAAACGCATTAGTTAAAATAGTTCAAAGACCGCTGATAGATATTGGGGGGGATTCTGTATTATGTATCAACTCCTCATTGATACATACAGGTATATTTATTCAGCCTGATACTTCTGTAGTGAACTGGCAATGGAATTTTCCAAATGGCAACACTTCAGTACTGCAAAATCCGCCTACACAAACTTATACTGCTGCAGGCACTTTCAATGTAACTGCTATTGCAACTAACAGTTCCGGCTGCAAGGATACAACGATACAGACTATTTATGTAAATCCGCTTCCGGTAATTAATATCCCTTCGCAGATGACCATTCAAAATGGTTTTCCGCTTGTCATCCCGGCTACCTATTCTCCCAATACTGTCAACTGGATATGGTCGCCGTCAGCAGGATTGAGTTGCACAAACTGCCCTTCGCCGCTTGCGGGTCCGAAATTTAAAACTCTTTACCAGGTTTATTTTACTGATAGTAATGGCTGCAGCAACACCGGTTCAATTCTGGTAAATGTTTTTTGTAATAATGTAAATCTGTTTATCCCAAATACTTTTTCACCGAATGGAGATGGAAGTAATGATATATTCTATCCGCGGGGCAAGGGGCTGGAGAGAATAAAACTGTTGAGAATATTCAACCGATGGGGCGAAGTAGTGTTTGAAAGAAAAGATTTCCAGGTAAACAATCCATTGTTTGGCTGGGATGGAACTTATAAAGGGAAAAAACAGCAAGCGGATGTCTATGTTTACCAGGCAGAAGTATTTTGTGAAAACGGCCAGATAATTACATTAAACGGAAATATTGCATTGATACTGTAATTGATGAATAAAGTATTAAAAATATCATTTTCATTATTGCTGAGTTGTACAATGATTCTCCCCTGCACAGCACAGGATATTCATTTTTCCCAGTTTTTTGAAACTCCTCTCTGGAGAAATCCGTCTCTCGCCGGCATATTTACAGGTGATGTACGGGTACAGGGAACTTACCGGGACCAATGGAACAGCGTTACAGATGCTTACCGGACCGGCTCATTTAACGCTGAATTTAAAATGCCTGTTGGACGAGGAAATGATTTTATTACAACAGGTGTCCAAATGCTATACGATAAAGCGGGTACCATAAGCTGGACATCAACCCATGTTTTACCCACTTTCAATTATCATAAAGCTGTGAGTGCACAAAGAAACCAATACCTTTCACTGGGCTTTATGGGCGGATGGGTGCAAAGACGATTTGACGTTTCCAAAGTAACTACAAACAGCCAGTATGATAACGGTGGCTTGGGTGAAAATTTCTCCAATGCCCAATACAGTTATATTGATGGCAGTGTGGGAATGAGTTTTAATTCAGATTTTGCGCTGAATTCTCCAAATAACTATTTTATCGGTGCTGCATATCATCACTTCAACAGGCCCAACGGGTCCTTTTATAGAAATACAAATATTGAATTGCATCCAAAATGGGTTTTCTCTACAGGATTAAGGTTTGGGATTTCCGACATAGCATTTATGACAGTACAGGCCGATCATTCTATACAGGGAGGCTTTACTGAATCGATTGGCGGGGGTTTATATGGATTGAAACTGGGAGAAGACCCGGAGAATCCCCTTTATGTTATCCAGGCAGGCGCTTTTCTCCGTTGGAATGATGCTTTAATCCCCGTAATCAAAATAGACTATCATCCCTTTTCAGTGGCGTTGAGCTATGATGTCAATATATCAAAACTAAAACCCTCCAGCTATGGACGTGGCGGTTTTGAGCTGTCCGTATCCTACATTGGTTTTAGAAAAGAAAAAGGAGAATATCTTCTTTGCCCAAAATTTTAAATATGCCAGGATAAATTAGCTGACATATTCATTGCGCCCCGACCAATTATTTATCATCGGGATTATTCATCTTAAAAACAATTGCAGCAAGTATCCCTCCGCCAAAACATCCTACGAGGTAAATCCAGATATCGCCCCATGCCGCCATCTTCATAAAACTTGCACCAACTGCCACCGCAGGATTAAATGCCCCACCGGAGAAAGAGCCCAGCGAATAAGCCATCACCATCACTGTCATCCCAATGGCTAATCCAAAATAGCTGTTGCCGGCATTAGCCTTGGCAGTCGCCACATTTAATACAACATAAGCCAAGGCAAAAGTTCCTAATATTTCAGCTACCATTGCTTTTATTGCCGAAGAATTTGCCATGGCTTCAGCAGGCATCTTGTCGTCTCCGATTAAATATTTTACGGCAAAAGCCGCTGCAATTGCACCGATTATCTGAACAACTATGTAGGGAATTGCATCAGATACAGATATCCTTCCCCTGATCAATACCGCCAATGTCACGGCAGGATTATAATGCCCGCCGGAAATATGGCCACCGGCATATACCATTATCATTAATGCAGCACCAATAGCAAGCGGGGCCATGCTGCCAGCGCCGCCATTTACAGTTAAACCCACTGTCAGCACCAGAAAGAATGTGCCGATAAATTCGGTAATGTACTTTTTCATAATCATTGTTAGTTTTGATCAGGAAATAAATTAACCTGATCGAAGGTTAATTGTTTGTTTGAAGGTAACTGAATGATGGAATAACTTTTCTTTGATTTATTCACATAAAAAGCCAGCAATGAAAATTGAACCCGGCAAAGAGGCTCCTGACTTTACTTTGTACGACAGCGAAAAAAAGCAGGTCACTTTATCAGAACAAAAAGGCCAAAATGTTCTTTTACTCTTTTTCCCGCTGGCTTTTACCAGCACCTGCACTGAAGAACTGTGTTCTGTAAGAGATAATATAGCCTGGTATAATAATGTGAATGCAAAAGTCATTGGAATTTCTGTTGATGCTTTGCACACACTGGCAAAGTATAAAGAAGATCAACGATTGAATTTTACACTACTGAGTGATTTTAATAAAGAAGTTTCCCGTTTGTATGATTCGATCTATGAAATGTTTGGTTACAACATGAAAGGAGTATCCAAACGATCCGCTTTTATCATTGACAGAAATGGAATTATTCAGTATGCTGAAGTCCTTGAGAACGCTTCAATGATCCCGGATTTTAAAGCAATTCAGAATATTTTATCAAAATTGTCCTAAGATTCCAACTGATAATAACACTAACACCTATATAAATGATTGAAAAAGAATGATTTTGAAGAAATCGTAATTTTACGTTGCATAGAAAAAAATTTCAGCCTATTTTTCGAATAATAAAAGTAAATTTGTTTCGTTGAGACGAATTTTACCAATACTATCCTTTATTCTCTTGATTGCCACACAGTCACAGGCTCAGTCTGCAAGGATTGCACCCTCAATTGCTATTGGTGATCCGATCATCAAATTATACCCGAACCCTGCTACTGCTTATATAACTTTCGATCTGCAGAATGGATATGAAAAAGGTCTTTCATTACAGGTCTATAGTTTTTTAGGTAAAAAAATGTTTGAAAGCCAAAATCTTCCCCAAAAACTTACAATAGATCTTACTGAATTCAACAGAGGCCTTTACATGTACCATTTAATGGATGCTACCGGTAAAATAATCAGGTCGGGCAAGTTCCAGGTAACTAAATAATCTCTCTCTTCTTTATTTTTTATTCCACCTGCATAATAAGGAATTTCAGGTATTGTGTAGTTTCAATATTTCTGATTACAGGGTGATCAGCTGACTGTGTTTGAAAAGTAACCTGCCTTAATTTTCTCCTGGCATCTTTTGCTGCCATATCGATTATCTGCAAAAAAAGATCAGGATTTACAAGATTGGTGCAGGATGATGTTACAAGGAACCCCCCGGGTCTTATCAGTTTCATTGCCCGAAGATTGATCTCTTTATATCCTGTAATAGCTTTTTGAATAGTTTCCCTGCTCTTGGTAAATGCAGGGGGATCAAGCATCACTACATCATACTGCCGGCCTTCTTTCCCCCACTGTTTTAAAACATCAAATGCATTGGCTGTTTCAAACCGGCAAATATGCTGAACAGCATTCAATTCAGCGTTTCTGTTGGCTTGTGCCACCGCATTAGCGGATATATCAAGGCCTAAAACTGATTTTGCTCCATAATGCGCAGCGTGGATTTCAAATGTACCTGTGTAGGTAAATGCTCCCAGTACTTCGGCTCCTTCTACAATATGCCGGATAGCTCTTCTGTTATCCTGCTGGTCTAAAAAATAACCAGTCTTTTGCCCGTTCTCCAGGTCAACATAAAATTGCAAATCATTTTCATGAATGATAATATTTGTATCAAATGGTTCAGATAAAAAACCTTTTTGCTGTGGCAATCCTTCCAGCTCTCTTACCGGGACATCATTTCGTTCATAAATTCCTTTTGGATTAAAGATTGTATTCAAGGCTTTTACAATCGCCGGCTTCCACACATCAATGCCTAAAGCCAATGTCTGGATAACAAAATAATCGTTGAACTTATCAATGATGAGTTGGGGTAGCGCATCTGCTTCTCCAAATACAAGCCTGCAGTTTTCAATATATCCTAACTTTTTCCTGTACTCCCAGCATTCAGTTAGTTTTTTCAGAAAGTATTGCTCATCTATTTCGTCAGATTTGTTTCTTGTCAGCAGTCGAACGAGTATTTGAGATTTGGGATTGATATAGCCTTTTCCAACAAATTTTTTATCATGCGTAAATACATCCGTAACCTCTCCTCCGTTTATATCCCCTTCAATTTTTTCCACCTCATTTGCAAAAATCCAGGGATGACCATTGGCAATCCGGGAAGAAATTTTTCGTTTCAGGTAAACTTTTTTCATAAAGGCCTGCAAGGTACATGAAACAAATTACCGGGCAGGCTGGCATTCATAGTGTTTGGGGATTAAGTCATTTTGTCCCAAATGAGCTGTGCCGGGCGACAATTAATGGCTTGGCAATATTATTGACTGGCTTACCTTTGCCCGCCTGAATACAGAAACATACAAACAGGCCGTAAATTTGTAAAAAAATGGCAGAAAAAGACATGAAAGAGAAGGAAAACAATAATCCGGAACTTAACATTAATACTGATGAAAATATTACCGGTACTACTCACCTGAATGAACCGGTAGCAGAAGAATCCGAATTAGAAAAGTTAAAAACTGATCTTGAAGAAGCGAAAGATAAATACCTGCGTAAGGTTGCCGAGTTTGAAAATTTCAAGCGTCGTAATGCCAAAGAAAGAATGGAACTGATACAAACTGCCGGTCGGGAGGTTATAGCCGATATGCTGGAGGTGATGGATGATTGCGACAGGGCACAGAAACAAATGGAAGGAACCGATGATGCGGCTTTAATCAAAGAAGGGGTTATGCTGGTTTTTAATAAACTCCGCAATACATTGCAGGCAAGAGGCGTAAAAGCAATGGAAACCCTGAACCAGGACTTCAACCCTGATTTGCATGATGCAATTACAGAAATAGCTGCAGCTTCAGAAGAAATGAAAGGAAAAATTGTGGATGAGATTTTAAAAGGATATTACCTGAATGATAAGATCATCCGTCATGCAAAAGTGGTGGTAGGCAAATAAATAAATTACATGGCAAAAAGAGATTATTACGAAATATTAGGTGTTAATAAAAGCGCATCTGCGGATGAAATAAAAAAAGCATACCGCAAGGTAGCTATGCAATATCATCCCGACCGTAATCCGGGTGATAAAACTGCAGAAGAAAAATTTAAGGAAGCAGCAGAGGCCTATGAGGTTTTAAGTGATGCAGATAAGAAAGCACAGTATGACCGTTACGGACATGCAGGTGTAAGCGGCAATGGTCGTGGATTTAGCGGAGGCGGTATGAATATGGAAGATATCTTCAGCCAGTTTGGAGATATTTTCGGTGATGATCTTTTTGGAAGTTTTTTTGGAGGCGGGCAAAGGCGTGGTGGAGGCGGACAAAGAAGCCGTGGTATAAGAGGTAGTAATCTAAGGGTTAAATTAAAACTGACTTTCGAAGAAATTGCAAAAGGGGTTACCAAAAACATCAAAGTAAAAAAACATGTGGCCTGCAGTACCTGCAGCGGAAGCGGCGCAAAGGACAAAGGAAGTGTGCAAACATGCGGCACTTGTGGCGGTAGCGGCCAGGTAAGAAGAGTACAAAACACTTTTCTGGGCCAGATGCAAACTGTAACTACCTGTCCGGCATGTAATGGAGAGGGCACCACTGTAACTGCAAAATGCACCCCTTGCAGGGGCGAAGGAAGAGTGTATGGAGAAGAAACCGTTAGTATAGATATTCCTGCCGGTGTGCAGGAAGGTATGCAACTTAATATCAGCGGTCGTGGCAATGCCGGGGAAAGAGGCGGCCCGCCGGGCGACCTGATCGTTTTAATTGAAGAAGAAGCTCATAAGGATTTACATAGGGAAGGATTGAATGTAGCATATGACCTTCACCTTTCATTTACCGATGCTGTTTTTGGAACACAGATTGAAGTGCCTACGATTGATGGCAGGGCAAAAATTAAAATACCTGCAGGAACTCAAAGCGGGAAAATATTCCGGCTGAAAGGAAAAGGATTTCCTGCAGTAAACTCATATGAAAAGGGTGATCAACTGATCTATGTAAGTGTATGGACCCCGCAACATATCAGCAGTGAAGAAAAAGCCATGCTGGAAAAACTAAGTCATTCGCCAAACTTCAAACCACAACCGGAGAAGGGGGATAAAAACTTTTTTGACAGGATAAGGGAGATGTTTTCTTAAATTGTCCTTCTAATCTGCCAAGGATGAAAGGATTGTTAGCTGTTTTGTTTATTTTTTCAATTCAGAGTGCCGGTAAAACCCAACGAGTTATTATTGATGGAAAAGAGTCTTCTCCCATTCTCACTTGGGATGATTTCAAAGGCCGGCCCGACGAGGGATCAACTTATAACGCTTTTACTTATTGGTACGTTTCTTACGGTTATGATGCTTTTCAGTTCAAAGGCGATACAGCAAAGTGGAAAGTAAAAGTGACGCTTGAACTTGAAAACAGATCCTGGAAAAAAGACGGTAAAGTAAATGATTCATTACTGATACATGAGCAAGGCCACTTTGACATAGGGAGGATTTGCGCATTGGAAGTGCAACGAAAAGTCGACAATACTGTTTTTTTCAGAAGTAACTATGCAGCCAGCTTAAAGCAAATGGTGGATGAGATTATTGAGAAATACAGGAAGATGGAAAAAGATTACGATAAAGAAACAGATCATTATCACAACAGGGAACAACAAAAAAAATGGGATAATTTCTTCATGAAAGAACTTGACAAATACAGGTAGCTCACCACTCCGCCGTTCCGCCCTTTTTCTTTTTTGCTTTTGTGTATAAAGCCTTGGCCTGCTGAATCAACGATAAAAATTCTTTTTGCAGTAAATCATTGCCGGTACCCAATGAACTTTCTGTCAGTGAAATGATATCATCCCAGTCGGCGTTCTTAATGAAAGGCGATGATCTTAACAAAGAGCCAAATAATGCTACCGCAGCAGAGAAGTGATAACATTTATCCAGTTCTTTAAAAGCTGTATAATCAAACCGGCTTGTATAGTTAAAAACTTCTTCTTTTTTATTTCCGGGGAGATGATATCGTAATTTCAGGTCGGCTATTTTGCCGATGGTAAAATCATCCTTTATAGCGCCTTTGTTTATTTCAGTAGGAACGATTTCGAACAAAGCAATCATGGAGTGACCTGAACCGATTTCCCCTCCTTCGATCGCCGACAAGGAATCTCTCAATGCACCCACTTTATTATCAAACCCTATGAGCCTGTATTCTTTTACATATTCAGGATTGAAATCAACAGTCATATACACATCATCGGCTACGGTGTATAAGGTTTGCGTAAACTCTTTCAGCATTACTTTCTCAGCTTCCTTGAAATTATCGAGGTAAGCGAAATTCCCTTTTCCCCTTTCCGATAATGTCTGAATTTTTGAGTCCTTATAATTTCCCATTCCCACTCCAAGGCAGGTAAGATAAATTCCGGATTCCCGGTGTTTGGAAATAAGTTCATCCAGCTCCGCCTCTGTTTTCATCCCCACATTAAAATCCCCATCAGTAGCAAGTATCACCCGGTTATTACCCTCTTTTATAAAATGATTTTTTGCCACACTGTAAGCAAGCCGGATACCGGATTCTCCCGGCGTTGATCCGCCCGGTTCCAGTTCATCAATCGCTTTTAGTATTTTTTCTTTTTCACCGCCGCTGGTTGTATTCAGCATCACCCCTACCGTGCCGCCATATACTACTATCGCAACTGAGTCTTTGTCCCTGAGATTATTTACCAGCAAACGGAATGCTGACTTTAGCAATGGAAGACGGTTGGGCATATCCATTGATCCTGAAACATCGATCAAAAAAACAAGATGACTTGGCGGAAGTGTATCAAGATTTAATTTTTTAGATGAGAGATCTATAAAAAGCAACTGGTTATCCGTGTTCCATGGGCAGGAGCTTAAGGTGGATCTGATATTAAAAAGCTTTCCTTCATCCGGCTCATGATAATTCAGGTTAAAATAATTCAGCATTTCCTCAATTCTTACCGCATCAGGAGGTACAAATGATTTAAGTGAAATAAATCTGCGTATGTTGCTGTAAGATGCTCTGTCCACATTCAGCGTCATGCCTGTGCTGGGAAATCTTTTGGTATTGATGAACCTGTTTTCCAAAAGACTGGCATAGGTTTCTTCACCGGTAAACCAGCTTTTCTGCTCTTCTTTTTCAAGGTTTTTGGTTTGTGAACAAAGCCGGTCTCTCTTTGTGCTGCCTGCAGCAGCAAGGGCCTGTTTCAATTTCACACTTACATAAATATCTGCGTTTACCAGTATGGTTTGTTTCTGATAACCTTCGAGTGAGAAACTGAATGTATCAATTTGCTGATTAGCCACTATGCCGAATGTGCCTGCGGCGCCGCTGCGGAAAATATATCCGGTTTTATGCTGAAGAATCGTAACATTCTGCAATACATTCCCCGCTTCATCCTTTACCTCTCCCCTCACATAGTATTGCTGAGTAAATGCGGACAAAGGAAACAACAAAGAAAATAGTATATAGCCAATGGCCTTCAAGTGGATATTTTAATCCCGAAAATTTACAAAAAAAGACTGAGAGCCAGTACGATTTTATACCAATTGGTAAATCTCCTTCAGGTTCCGGCCAAGACCGTCATAATCAAGCCCATAACCTACTACGAATTTATTCGGTATATCAAACCCTATATAGTCTAACGTCAACGGGTATGTTGTGGCCTCCGATTTGTGCAGAAGAGCTGCGATCTTCAAAGATTTTGGCTGCTGGTGAACCAGTTTTGGCAAAAACTTATGCAATGTTTTCCCGGTATCTACAATGTCTTCCACAATGATCACATCTTTATCAAAAAGGTCTTCCTCAAGCCCGATGGACGTTATCACTTTGCCTGACGATTTCATTCCTTTATAGGATGCCAGCTTTATAAAACAAAGTTCTGCCTCAATCGTAAGATGCCTGAACAAATCGGCGGCAAACATGAATGAACCGTTCAATATCGCTATAAAAAGAGGTTTTTTCCCGGCATAATCTTTATTGATATTTTCCGCAATCTCTTTTACTCTTTTTTGTATAACCACTTCTGAAAGATAAGTCCCGAATGATTTATCATGTACTTTAATTACTGCCATTGCTTAATTGGTGGATTTTAGTTTGTTGCCGCCGGTTAATGAATAATTGCTTTTCAATGCAAGTTTAGGAATTGTTGCCGACTTTTTTTTCAGGCCTAATTTTTCTCCCACTGCCGGCATTTCCCCTTCCTTCAACCAGTTCAACTCCAGGAGGCTTTCAAGCCGTATGGCTTCGGTCTGGGCAATATCATGCAGGGTTTCTCCTGCCTGGATTACATGAAATTCGTTATTACCTGTTTTTCTTTTTCGCTGCAGGTAGATCAACTGGTCTTTTTCAGTTTGCTCTGCCGGTTGCATATCATTAAAATCAAAAATCTTCGAAAGATCAACATTATATTGTTTTGCTATAAATAAAAAGGAGATTCCCTTTTTTACATATACAACTTTTGTTTCATTCAGCTTAAACTCTCCCTCAGGATAATCAATTTTCCTTACGGCCTCACCTTCTACTTTAAACTCGTCCACTTGTGTGACAGGCATAGCCATCGAAACATTTATTGCCATTGTATCGGCAATTCGCTTTCCCAATGCGATCATTGTGTAATCCTGCAGCTGATAGTCTTCGATTAATTTAATAAGCACCTGCGGATATTTAGGATTGGTGGCATATCCCGCTTTTTTCAGTCCATAAGCCCAGCCGGAATAATCAGAAGGATCAAGTGCAAACAAAGAGACATAACGCTGGCTATTCTTCAAGAAATCAGAATGATCTTTATAAGAATCTTCTGCTGACGGATATTTCCGAAAACATTCTTTTTTTGCATCGTCATCATGCTTAACAGATTCTCCCGTCCAGTTTGATTTGCATTTAATCCCAAAGTGATTATTTGCATTCAGTGCCAATTTACCTTTTCCTGCTCCGGACTCATGTATGCCCTGTGCAAGAGTAATAGCAGCAGGTACGCCGGTTCGTTGCATCTCGGCAATAGCAAGCTCTTTATAAGTATTAATATAGCTTAAAATAATATCCGCCTTTTGTGCATGCGAAGAAACCGATGAGAGCAGGGATAAAAACAAAATATACTTTACTCTTTTCACTGGTACTTATAATTTTCTGATCAGGTATAATCCGTCACGGATGGTTAAAACAATTTTTTCTATATCGGTTCTTGTCTTAATAAATTCATTGAAAGCCTTGATGCCTTTGGTGCTTTTATTTTTTGCTTCCGCTTCAAATACTGCCCCATGAAAGAAAATATTATCCGCTAAAATAAAACCGTTTTTCCGCACCTGAGGAAAAACGAGGTTAAAATATTCAATATAGGCTGGTTTATCTGCATCAATAAAGACCAGATCCCATGTTTCATTCAATTGAGGAATGATTTCAATAGCGTTTCCTGTATGTGAAATAATTTTATCCGCAAACGATGAACGATCAAAATAAGACCTCGCCAACTTAACATCTTCATCCCTGATATCAATTGTATGTAATAACCCGTCTTGGGCAAGCCCTTTGGCAAGACATAAGGCGCTGTATCCTGTAAATGTTCCGATTTCAAGAATTCTTCGGGGTTTTATCATGCAGCTGATCATCTCCAGCAGTTTGCCCTGCAGGTGACCACTGAGCATCTGAGGGTCGGCATGCTGGTTGAAAGTATAGTCAGCAATTTCCTTTAGTAAGGAATCTTCTGATGATGTATATGCTTCTGCGTATTGCTGTACTTGTGGATTGATGAGTTCCAGATAAAAAGTTTTGGCAAAGATAAGAATGATGTCAGAGGTCGGAGGTATGAGGTCAGAAGTGAATATGATCTGTTAAACTCCTCTGATGTCTGACTTCATACCTCTGAATTCGTTTTACTCCATCCCCTTATCCTCCACCGAAATAATCTTCCCCCCTTCCCAGCAGAGGTTGTATTTTCTTTTTGTTATGCCGGATTTACATTCAAGCAAATAGCAGTTACCATTGGCTTCAAGCACTTTTGGAGTAGCAAGGTCGTACATATCCATATCCTTATCATCAAGACCAGGTGCGCCAAACTGTTCGAGCGCAACCGTTACTGATGCGGATCTTCCGTTCAGGTTATTCATAAAATCCTGCATCTCTGTACTAACCTTTACAGATGATTTTTTTTCACCACCGCCGCCGCAGGAAGTAAAAAAAATGATTGTTGCCAAAACCGTAACAGATAATAATAGCTTTTTCATTTATATTTTTTTAGATTAAAGATTAATTATTACTTCATGCTGTTATGCCGTTTTTAATTCAACATTTGTTGCGGGTCTTGATATAGCCCACAAACCCATGAACGTAAGTAGCCCATTAATGATCAATAACTCAATTCCAATCTGGTATCCCCCTAAAACTAATGCGGAGTTTTTGCTGAGAAAATAACACAGCACCGGCGCTGCAACACAAATAATAGTTACAATAATGCCGTCTTTTATTTTTCTCTTTGTCAAAATGCCAAAGGCAAAAAGCCCAAGCAACGGGCCATAGGTATATCCTGCAAGATCAAGTATAACATAAATAATGGATTTATTATCAATCCATTTAAATATTAAAATACAGGCAAAAAAGATAAGTGTGAAACTAAAGTGAACAATCAGTCTTATTTGTTTTTTTCTTTTTTCACCCCAGTCATTTCGTCGCTTCAGACCCAATTGATCTATACAGAAGGAAGAAGTAAGGGCGGTTAATGCCCCATCTGCACTGGGAAAAAGGGCGGAAATAAGGCCAATAATAAATATGATACTAACTGCCTGCGGCAAATAATGTAATGCGATGGTAGGGAAAAGATCATCCCCTATCACATTTTTACCTTCCAGTAATAACTGTTTTGTGCCGTACGCCCCTCCATTCTGAAGTACATATAAATACAATAAGCCGCCCAACAGCAGAAATAAAAAATTAACCACTACAATAACGCTGCTGAACGTCATCATGTTTTTCTGTGAGTCTTTAAGATTTTTTACACTAATGTTTTTTTGCATCATTTCCTGGTCAAGCCCTGTCATGGCAATGGCAATAAAAGCTCCGCCAATTATTTGTTTTATAAAAAATCCCTTGCTCCCCGGGTCCATATTAAAAATATTTGTATACCCCTTTATACTCAGTGTATCCAATGCTGTACCGATATTAAGATCCAGATTGGAAAGGATATAAATAACACATACGATGAGACCCAGTAACATAAACGATGTTTGCAGCGTATCCGTATAAACAATTGTTTTTACTCCCCCCTCAAAAGTGTACAGCAGAATCATCAACAAAATGATGAGTGTTGTAACGGTAAAAGAAATTCCCATTCGGTCAAGAATAAATAGCTGAAGTACATTAATAACAAGGTAAAGACGGGCGGTGGCGCCAACTGTTCTTGATAATATAAAAAATAGCGACCCGGTTTTGTAGGAGAAAAAACCAAACCTGTGCTGAAGGTAGTTATATATTGATGTCAGGTTAAGTCTGTAATACAATGGCAGAAGAACATAGGCGATAACGATATAGCCAAGGAAATAACCGATAACAACCTGGAAATAGCCAAACCCTTTGAAGGCATCTCCTGAAAAATCCCCGACTGTACCCGGAACACTTACAAATGTGACACCAGACAAAGAAGTGCCTATCATTCCAAAAGCCACCAGCATCCAGTTGCTGTTGCGGTTACCTATAAAAAAAGATTCATTATTCGAATTGCGGGAAGTGTACCAGGCTACTGTAAGCAGCAACAAAAAATACCCGATGACGAATGTGAAAAGGATTGTTGGCGACATAATCAAAGTCTGTTAGTGAATTTTCCCACAAAGCCACTAAGCACACAAAGAGAGTCATAAAAACCCGACCCGGGTGTCTGGAAAATATAGTGCACAAAAAACCTTAGTACCCTTTGTGTCTTTGTGGGAAAAACAATAATATTCAATTTTGAAGATAAACAAATTTGTTATCCCTTTGCGGCAATTTATTGGAATATGCTCATAAAATCAATTGCAGTTTTTTGCGGCTCCAAGACAGGAAAAAACCCGGTTTTCATCAAACATGCTGAAGAAGTGGGTAAGCTGCTGGCCGAAAAAAATATTACCCTTATCTATGGCGGCGGCAATGTGGGCATCATGAGTGTAATTGCCAATGCTGCCATGCAACACGGAGGAAAAGTGATCGGCATCATTCCGAAACTATTGCTGGAATGGGAAAGGCAGCATGAACAAATCACAGAACTGATCGTCACCGAAGATATGCATGACCGTAAAAAAATAATTTATGAAAGATGTGATGCTGCCCTGATACTTCCCGGTGGCTTTGGCACACTGGATGAATTATTTGAAATGGTAACCTGGAACCAGCTTTCCATACATGACAAACATATCTTCATACTTAACTCAGGTGGCTTCTACAATTATCTTATCATGCACATCGAACAGATGAAAGCAGAACATTTTCTTTATAATGAAGCAGAAAAAAGGGTCACTGTTATCAATGACCCCACTGAATTGTTTTCATGGTTATGATACTATCTCCTTCTCCCCTCGCCCTCAAAAAGACCGATATTAATTCCTGCCCTGATTATGGGTATTGCCCTTACCACATAATCGTTGGTGGCGGGATTATATACAAGATCAACGTAGGGTGAATTTTTGTTTTTCACCACATCGAATAAAATCGAGAGATAATAGAATGTATTGCTGCCGGGGCCACGACCCTGTGTGTAACCACCCCCGATAAGAAGTGAATTGGCTTCTACCGTTTCTTTGTAGGGTAAATAATTGTTGGTTGCAGGAATATATCTAAGCCGGGTGAAGTTATGTTCCGCCTGTGCCTGTAAAAAAATAAAATTCACCGGGTAAAGACGTACAAACAGACCTCCTCCATATACCGATTGTTTTATTTTATCATTTATCTCAATGACATCCCGTTGGCCACTGTAGGTATAATTAAATACAACTCCCCCGTCGAGCCAGTTGGCAAGTTTATATCCAAACAGCGGGCTGGCGCCTAAAATGGTAACCCCGCTGAAAAAGGATACTGTGACACTGCCTCCGGTAAACAGATTATCTTTTTTAAACCCTTTTTCTTCCTCATCCTTTTCTTTTTTCTGAGCAAACAGAGAAAGGGACAGAACCACTGAAAACATCACTATTAAATATTTTCTTTTCATATTACGGTTTTTAAAATGTTATCACTCCAGTTCCTGCTGTTCTTTCCAGCCAAGGGTCAATTCATTTATTATTTTTTGTTTTTGGGGAAATTTTGCGAACATCGCTGCCAGCATTATTCCCGTTATGATAAGGGCCTTATAATCGCCGGTAAGAAAAAAAATTATTACCGATAATATTCCCGGGACTTCACATAAAGCCATGTATAAGATAAGCGCCTCCCTGTATTGGTTTAGTTTATCGTCCAACGAAATAACTGAGTTCCGTATTTTTTTTAATCTTTTAGTATACCCGGTAAAAGCTGACAACAAACAAAGCACAGCTATTCCTGCAGCTGCCAGGAGAAAAATGTCGTTTATGTTATCCGGACCGGGCGGCATCGCTGGCCCGCTAACCTGAATGATCAACAGTATTATCAGTGCAAAACAGGAAAGCCCGATCATCAATGCAGCAACCAGGATTTTGAAAGATCTTACCGGTTGTGGTGTAGGTAAATTGTCAGAAGATTCTGTCATATCAGAAAATTTTCCCTGCGTTTAAAATATTATTCGGATCGAATATCTTTTTTATTTCCTTCATCAATCGCATCTGGGTTTCATCAAACATTATAGGCATGTATTCTTTCTGCACCAGGCCAATGCCATGCTCGCCGCTGAGTGTTCCTCCTAAATTTTTCACCAATAAAAATATCTCCTTTATTCCTTCCTTTAACGAGCCGTTCCACTGTTCATCTGTTAAACTGCCCTTAATAATATTTACATGCAGGTTGCCATCGCCGGCATGGCCATAACAAACAGAATGAAAGCCGTATTTCTTTCCAATATCTTTTACTCCCTTCAGCAACACAGGTAACTCAGCCCTTGGTACTACGGTGTCTTCTTCTTTGTAAATGGAATGAGATTTCACTGCTTCTCCGACCCTGCGCCGCATCTTCCACAGTTCCGCTTTTTGTTGTGCATCATCGGCAAACAAAATTTCGCCGCTTTCAAAATCCTGGACGATGGCTGATATGCCCTCCATCTCCTGCATCAGCACATCCATATTGTTGCCATCCACTTCAATCAACAGGTGGGCCTGCACATCATCACCAATTGTCACCGAACTGCTGTCAACAAACTTACTTACCCATTCCAGCGCATCTCTTTCCATAAATTCCATGGCGCTTGGTGTGTAGCCTGCCCGGAAGATGGCGCTGACGGCAGCACAGGCATTTTCTGCTGAATTAAAAGGCACCAGCATCAACAGATCATGCCTGGGTAATGGAATCAACCGCAATACAATTTTTGTAACGATGCCCAATGTGCCTTCGCTGCCGACAACCAGTTGAGTGAGATTATAACCGGTTGCATTTTTCAACACATTAGCCCCTGTCCATATTATTTCGCCGGTGGGTAATACCATTTCAAGATTTAGCACATAATCTTTCACCACTCCATATTTCACAGCTTTGGGACCGCCGCTGTTTTCCGCAATATTGCCGCCGATAAAACAGGAGCCCCTGCTGCTGGGGTCGGGTGGATAGAAGAGATTTTTTTCTTTCACGGCATTCTGCAGTATTTCTGTTATAACTCCCGGCTCGGTGGTTACCTGCAAATTCCTTTCATCAATTTGTAAAATGGAATTTATTCTTTCTGTAGAAAGCAAAACGCCACCAAGATGTGGCAAAGCCCCACCGCTTAATCCTGTGCCGGCGCCACGGGGAGTGACAGGAATTTTTCCTTCGTTGCAGATCTTTAATATGGTGCTGATCTCCTCTGCTGTTTTTGGTTTGATGACCACATCCGGCAGGTAATGCAGATCCTCTGTTTCATCATGAGAGTAATGATGCAGGGATTCTTCATCCAGCAGCACATATTTATCTCCCACTATCTTTTTAAAGGCTTCGATATGTTGTGCTTTCAATGCAGTAGCAGTTGTTGTTTCCATTTATTGCATTTAACTATGAAGCTGTAAAAATCGGAAGAAATGGGGATATTCAAAAGAGAGAATAAGCTACACTAATAGTTCATTGTATAATTAACAGTGCCGAATTGTATCATTTCTGCATACCCGAGTCCAGTGTAATAAATCTCAGTATTGTTTCGATACACTTTACACTGAATCCAGATCTTTGTGCTGTTAGGCGTTAAATAAAAACCCGTTAATTGGACAGTCCTGTCCGGAGAAACTGCTGGACCACTAAATACCCCATCAAAAAAACTCACGGGCTGTCCCAGACTATAATAATCTTTTGCACTTACTACAACAGAATCACCTGGCAAATAACTATGACTATTATGAATAGTAAGATTAACAAATGAGGGCATTCCAAGATAGCATGTATCAGTTCTATCCTGATTTCTTTGTGTTATTGGAAATGCCGGACCATTTACCCGAACGTAACCGGGTTTGCTTATACCAAACACCTGGCTATATTCTGCCTCTGAACGTACAAAAAAAGCCCTGCCATTTATATCGGTGGTTGCGCTGTCAAATATCTTCCATGGTGAATTGAATATGATGAATTGCTCCGCAAGATATACCTTGGCGTCCGGCAGTGGTGTTCTCGAATCCCAATCCAAAGCCAAAGCGGAAACTGTATAACTCTGGGCCTGTTTTTCTGATTTTGAACAAGAGATCAGAAAAAACAAGAGCAATATAGAAAAGAGATATTTTCTCATAGCAACTACTAATCTAAGTTATTGAAAAAGTTTTGATGTAGTATCAATACTTAAACGACGGGCACATCGCATCTCTCTTGTTACCATTGTAGCGGTCAAGTGTCCCGTTCTTGATAATGGACAATTCATAAGCGCCACGGGTATTGTTATAGTTCTTTAAAGAAGATGTGGTGGCATCGTAACTGAAAGTGAAAGTGATGTCTTTAATCCCCAGGCCCACCATCGGTATCACTGCATCCCTGTAGCGGTAATAAACCCCGCCAATCAGGATTTTTTCGCCATCGCCTGATAGATTATAATGTGCATTCAGTCCGCCAACTATCTCGTATGCTTTGGCCTGGTACGATGCATAAATATTCGGATTGATGATCCACTGGTTATTAGGTTTGAAGCTGCCATTCAAAAAAGCGGTATAGCGAACCGGCACCCTGCTGTCAATACCAGAAGTGGAATTAAAAAAGGATTCCCTTGGCCTGTTCACATGGAGAGCAGAGAAACCTGCATTCAGATACAGATTTCCTTCAGTGAAATAAGCATAGTTCAGGCCCACCTGCATGTCAAAATAACTGATGTTGCTGGCGTCCAGTTTCGGCGCCACTGACACATGCTGCACATCAAAGAATTTCCCGTTCCACTGGCTGGGAAATGTAAGATTGGCTGTATTGATATTTTTATTCACCCAACCCACATTAAAACCAAGGCTGAGCAAACTTCCGAGGTTCAGCATTTGATGATAAGCGATGGAGCCATAGATCTTGGTGGAAGTAAGGCTGCTGGCGCCTGCAACATCTCTTAATATCACACCCCCAAGGCCCAACCATCCCGAGCCTTCTTTATTTGGCATTACCTGCAAATCACCAAAAGCACTCATGGTTTTATAAGGAAAATTGGTGATGGAAGCCCATTGGTTGCGATAGTTCACCCCTAACCTGTAATCCCCTTCGGGCAAAAAACCGGTATTAGCAGGATTTGTGAGTAAAGGAGAATTGAAGAATTGTGAAAAATGAAGATCCTGTGAAGAAGCTGCGAGCCATGAGCTTTGAGCTGCGAGCAATACAATAGCAAGCTGTATGTTTTTATTCAACCTCATTATTAAATTATCAAGAATTCTGATTATTATTCTCATCCTCTTTGCCTCCTTTTCTCTTTTATACTCTTAGCCCTATCTTATTAACGTTATATCACCCTTTTTAGTTGTTTTACTGCCATCCGTAAATTCAATACTCAGTGTATAGGCGTAAACATCCATAGGTTGCACCACGCCTTTCAGCCGTCCATCCCATCCCTGGAAACGATTATTGGTCACAAATACTTTTTGCCCCCAGCGGTTCCAGATTGTAAATGTCATTTTACCTATACCGAATCCTCTTACATAAACCACACTGTTTGCGTCCCCGCTCAGCGGTGTAAAGGCATTGGGCACATCCACCAAAGGATCAATGAGAGCCTGTACCTGTTTGCAGATGGTACTATCGCAACCTGCTGCGTTGTACGCAGTAAGACAGGCATTGAATGTACCGGTTGCATTGTACTGATGCTGTATTGATAAACGGGATGTGGTAATTAAAGAATCACCATCGCCAAAATCCCACCTGAACCGTATGGCATCGGCCGATGACAGGTTGGTAAATGTGGTAGGCGTATTTACTACCGGCACTATCGGAGCAAAACTAAAATCAGGCGTAGGCGCTTCAAATACTGTTATTGTAAACCTTGCCGTATCTGTCAGGTTACAGGTGTTCGGGTTATTCACCACTAAAACAATATTATACGTTCCTGCTGCGGTATAAACATGTGTAGGACTCGATTGGGTTGAAATAGGACTTCCATCACCAAAATCCCATTCAAATGTTTGCCCGGCTATGGATGTATTTGTGAACACAGCATTGTATTGCAAACAACCCGTTGATGGTGTGGTAAATTGTGCTTTTACATTTGCTGCCACAGACAATGGAATAGTGAGTGTATCAGGTGAGTTGCAATAAGCAGTATCGGGCAAAATCAGTTTTACATTATAAGTGCCCGGTCCGGCATAATTATGAAATACGGAGCCTGATCCCGTTTGCACGGTAGGGGTGCCATCGCCAAAATCCCAGATAAATGAATTAGGTCCAAACGGACGTGGCGGCGGCGCTATAGATAAATTATCAAATCTGTATTTGAATGAATCGCAGGGTGGCAATTTTACCGGATTAAAAGCAAGAATGGCTTTTAAATCTCCCACTTTGATATTCAGGTAAGATGTATCCCGGATATTACAACTGTTGGGGTCTATTGCGATTAGCATCACCCTATATGTTCCAATAGCATTATAAACATGAGATATGTTTGAGTTAGTCGTTGACACTTGTGGGGAACCATCGCCAAAATCCCAGATATAGCTTTGAGCATTACGGATAGTGTCTGAAAAATCAACTGTCAGCGGTACACATCCCGCAGTATCTCTCGGCACACCGTTGATAGCAGATTGCACACCAGCCAAAACACCGGCCAGGTTCATAGCAATTTTTATCATCGTTAGGTTACATCCGCCATTGCTGCTTGCATTATTTGTTGTTGACCATGATCCTGATGTCACTAATCCATTTAATGGATTGGGTGCCGTTCCGCCCAGTTTGCAGTTACCGCAAATAGCCTGGTAAATTTTTCCCTGTGCATCAAAACGGCTGGTTCCTCCGTCCACATGGTCGGTTCCCGGAAATCCATTATTGTTTTCACCATAGAAGCTCCCGAATAGTTGTGAAGCAGCGTCTCTCTTCAAAACAAAAAAGTACATATCTTTTCCATCCGTTACGCTTTTGATAGCATCAGGTGTAACGGGCAATCCGCCGGTACCTGCACTGCCAAATGCATTATTGCTGTAAAAATGTCCTCCCCAGCCTGAGATGTAAACATTCTGACATTTATCAACCAAAAAAGCTATGGGAGAAATATTGGGTGTGGAAGCGCCTGAACCAAAAGCGGTGGAATAAACATAAGAAGAAAGATCAGGCTGCAATTTTGCAATGAACTGTTTACCCAACGAATTACTGTATGCGGCATTCACAATGGGCCACGACCCTGTGGTTTGACCCATTATATATGGAAATCCATTCAGATCAAACTGCACACCAAAAACCTGGTCAATACCGGATGTGCCAATATAAGTAGTACGATTAATAGCCGTACCATTATTGTTTACGATCGTTACATACCCGTCAATATTCCCATTAAATGTAGGACCGATGGTGCCTGATCTGTTTCCCGGCAGGCTGCCGCTTTCAGTCCCCCCGGCCATATAGATATTTCCGGAAGGTCCGAGTGAAAGAACATAGCCGGCATCATTGCCTGTGCCGCCGAAATAGCTGGCAAACATCAATGCATTTACATTCGGTGTAAGTTTCAGGATCACCGCATCCTGCGAACCCCCTCCAAATGTGTTTTGAAAAACTCCCGGTGTTACGGGGAAATTGGCAGAGTGTGTTGACGAAGCCACATAGATATTGCCGGCTCCATCCAGAATAATTTCACTTCTTCCATCATCCCCATAATTTCTTTGTAATGAATTTAAGCCCCTGCTTGCTGAAATATTTACTCCGTCGTCCGCATTGCCTCCTATTTTTTTAGACCCTATCAATGCAGTACCCGATGCATTCAATTTGGTTACCACAATATCAAAACCTGCCCCCGAAGAACCTGAACTGGTCACAGGATAATTGCCCGAGTTTGATCTTCCGGCAATTACCAGGTTGCCCTGCGCATCTGCAATAAGACTATGTGGTTGCTCATTACCATTGCCTCCGATATAAGTAGCATAGATGCGATTCCTTCCATCCGGTGATAATTTGATGATACCAATATCAATAGCGCCTTCGGGACCCGAGTTTCCACCCTGAAATATTGTTTGAAATGCTCCTGTTGAGACAGGGAAGCCATTGTCGAATACGATTCCTCCTCCGAACATACTTTCATCGGGGCCATAGGTGGCAGTGAAACCCCAGTTGTCTGCTGAGCTTCCTGAAAAGGAACCAAATATTACCACAGGGTCAATTATAAGGGTACTGGCTGGGTCATACTCCTTTACCTGGAATCTTACAACATTATCCTTCAAAACATATTTACAGTTGATCTCTTTTTTTCCTGTAATATCTGCCTGGTATGAATAGGGCAATGATTCCTTCAATTCCCCGAATGAAGTTTTTATCAGCAGGTCTTTATTTTTTACCTGCAGCTTATCAGTTCCGTTATACTTCAATGCAATTTTTGAAACATCTCCTCCCGGTTTTACAATAATATCGTATTTTAAAAAGCCGTTGTCGGTATAATACCTTACATCCACGTTGGGATATACATCTTTCATGGTAATGGCCTGGTACAGTCTGCACTCACCCGACCATTTGGAAGGGTCGTTTCCAATGAAGTAATTATTGTATGTCGGGACTATTTTTTCAGGAATTGTTTTTACCGCAGGCGATGCGCCGATAAAATCAACATTCCATGCCTGTGAGTGCAGAACAAACTTGTCTGTTGTTTTTACCAGTGAATGGTCGGGGTTAAATCCATGAAGGAAGTTTGACAAATTTGCAAAATCAACCGGGTTATGCTGCAAAACGGTGAAACCACCTTCTCTTATAAATATGGCGCCATTACTGATATTGCCTTTGTATTGAACATGGCTGTCCCACTGACCTTTGTTCTGAATGAATTCAATATTCTCATACCCCTGCCCAAAAGATACAAGGGCCGGAATAACAAACAAGAGTAAAGATCCAATTCGTTTCAGGGTAAAATTCTTTTTAGTAAAATAACCAATTATTGCGACAAACAGATTTAAATCTTCTGTTAAGAAATGTCTCCTCATTGTAAATTGTTTTTGATCACTGTCGCTTGCCCGACATTTCATCAGTTTCTCAACTTAAGTTATGAAATTTTGCTCCACACTACTTTTTGTCCCGGTTGCTGAAGGAATTTTTTAAGCGGCAAATTTCCGGCCGAAATGAGATCAGGATCTTTCTCCAGGATATTTGCAGCCATGTTTCTGGCGGTCTCCAGCAAAGGCCTGTCTTGGACTATACTGGCCAGCCGGAAGTTTAAAACACCGCTCTGTCTTGTTCCTTCAATATCACCCGGTCCACGCAGTTCCAGGTCTTTTTCTGCTATCAAAAAACCATTATTCGTACTGGTCATCACCCTGATGCGTTCACGGGCATCATTACCCAATTTTTGACCTGATAAAAGAATGCAATAGCTTTTATCGGCGCCCCGGCCTACCCTGCCCCTTAGCTGGTGTAATTGTGATAACCCGAATTTTTCAGAACTCTCAATCACCATTACCGTTGCATTCGGCACATCCACCCCCACCTCAATAACGGTGGTGGATACCAAAATCTGCGTATCCTTCTCAATAAATCTTTTCATATTTATTTCCTTTTGCTCAGGCGGCTGCCGGCCATGCAGCATGCTTATCCAGTATTTAGGCTCAGGAAAATAAGCTTTTACATTTTCGTAACCCTTCATCAGGTTTTCATAATCCAGCTTATCACTTTCTTCTATAAGAGGAAAAATGATGTAAACCTGCCGGCCTTTATCAATTTCAGACCGGATAAAATCTATCACCTTACTTCGCTGCGATTCATAACGATGTACTGTGGTCACAGGTTGCCGTCCCGGCGGCAATTCGTCAATGACACTGTAATCCAGATCGCCATAGGCGGTCATGGCCAGGGTGCGGGGAATGGGTGTGGCTGTCATTACAAGTATATGAGGCGGTACAGCCGCTTTTTCCCAAAGCTTTGCTCTTTGTGCCACACCAAACCGGTGTTGCTCATCAATAATTACAATTCCGAGATTATTGAACCGGACCATTTCCTCAATTACCGCATGAGTGCCTATCAGCATTTTCAGACTTCCGTCAGAAAGATCGTTCAATATTTTTTTTCTTTCCCCTGCTTTGGTGGAGCCGGTAAGCAATTTTATACTTACATTAATATTCGCAAGAAGACTGCTGATGATTCTGAAATGTTGTTGTGCCAGTATTTCTGTCGGGGCCATCAGGCATGCCTGGTAACCATTATCAATTCCCAAAAGCATTGTGAGTACTGCTACAATCGTTTTACCGCTTCCTACATCGCCCTGAAGCAGCCGGTTCATTTGTTTCCCTGTAGCGGTATCACTCCTTATTTCTTTAATCACTCTTTTTTGTGCATTGGTTAAAGCAAATGGAAGGTGGTTTTTATAAAACCCGTTAAACAACTCCCCCACCTTTGCAAAAACAACCCCTTTGGAAAAACGATGCCTGTTGCTGCGAAGCATGTTCATCCTGAGTTGTGCCAGAAAAAGCTCTTCAAATTTTAATCGCTTTACTGCATCATCAAATTCAATTGCGGCTGACGGGAAATGAATTTGCCTGTAGGCGTTAAAACGTTTCAGCAGTTTTAATGACTTTAAAATCTCATCAGGAAGATTTTCAGGTATATCTTTTTCAGTCAACAAAGCCATCAGTGCCTGTGTAAGTTTCCCGATTTGCCTGCCACCCAATCCTTTTGCCTTCAGCTTTTCAGTACTCGGATAAATGGGCTCCAGAAAATTTTTTCCGGCTGCCTGCTCAGAAGCTAATTTCTCAATTTCCGGATGAATTATCTGCGGGTGACCCTGATAAAATGTTACTTTACCATAAACCAGGTAAGAGTAACCTTCATGAATTGTTTTTTGAATCCAGTTGATTCCCTGAAACCAGGTAAGCTCCAGAATACCTGTCTGGTCTTTGCATTGTGCTACAAGTCTTCTCCCCTTTTTTTGCCCGATAATCTCAAAACTGATTATTTGTCCGGCTATCTGGATGTAATCAGTGTCCGCATTAATCTCGCTAATAAGATTGATTTTGGTTTTATCAACATGCCGGTAAGGGAAATGATTCAGAAGATCCCCAAAAGTAAAAATATTCAGCTCCTTTTTTAAAAGATCGGCTCTCTGCGGACCAACGCCTTTTAAATATTCAATGGGGCTTGATAATATGTTTGCAGCCGAAGAAATAGTTTTTGCTTTCTGCAAAAATAACATTTGAAACCCTGGTAATATTGACGGACTTAAATCATTCTGCCGTAAATAAATAAATTATTCCATTGCCTGCCGGAGCGATTTATCCCATAAAACAGTTTGCCTTCCTTTTACAAATCTTATAAAACCCTTTACAAGGCAGTAGTTCATGAATGTAAAATAGAATGGAACCGTAAATAAACCCGCCCTCCTCCCGGAAGCAACCAGCAACCATCCCGATAAAGCGGAAGCATAAAAAAGACATTGCACTAATAAAAATCCTCTGTAAAGATCGGCATTGACCCCGGAAACGATAATGATATTACTTACCAGTAAAAACAATAAAGCTGCAGGACAAAGCACCCAGCGTAATAAGCGTCTTGAGATATATTGGAAAGTAAGGAGCGGATGCTTAAAAAAATTCAGGCATTGCTTCAAATACCTTATTGACTGGTATGCCCCGGCAGATATTCTCGTTTTTCTTTTTTCTTCTTCATAAAGGGAAGCCGAAGGAGATTCGGTGGCAAAAGCATCCGGCTCATATTCTATCCTGTACCCCTGCAGGCAAACCTGCATGGATATTACAAAATCATCCAAAATGATATCTTCATCCAGCTCCTTAAATAATTCAGTACGCATGGAGAATAATTCTCCGGCAGCGCCAACCACAGTATACAGGCCGGCATCCATTCTTTTCAGGAAAGATTCATATTGCCAGTAAAGGCCTTCCGCCTCACCCACAACTGATTCAAATTTATTGCGCAGTATCTTTTTTTCACCTGCTACCGCTCCCACCTTTTCATCATTGTAATGCACCATCATCTTTTTCAAACATTCAGGGTTAAGCATACTATTGGCGTCGCTGAAAACCACGAAGGATGTTTTAATGTGCTGCATGGCCCTTTTGATGGCAGAATATTTTCCTCTCCTTTCCGGTTGGTGTAATAGTCCTGCAGCAGGATATTTTTCGACAATTTCAGCAGAAGCATCATCGGAACCGTCTGTTACAAACAGGATGTTTAATTTATCAGCAGGATAATCAATAGCCAACGTGTTATGGATCTTTCTTTCAAGAATAGTTTCTTCGTTGTAAGCAGATACAAGTATGGTTACAGAGGGAATTTCTTTCAAAGAATAATTCCGTGGCTTAATAAACAGAACCCTGATATTATTCAGCAGGAACAGGATAACGCCATACCCGATATAGCAATAAAACAAAAGAGAGATACTGACCCAGAATATAATTTCCGTAATTATCATATCTGCCCGGAATGTGAAAAGTACGTCATTCTTATCGGAAATGCCCGAAGCAATAAACCAAATTCATCATTTTTAAACAGAAATTGCCGGCTTTTTCGTTCTATCAACAAAAGCTGTCTTGCGGTTTTTAAGTATATACCCTAATTTGCCATACGAATCCAATATACCTGACCAAAACAGGGTACAATGAAAAACCATATCCACCTGCTGCAACTTAACTTAAATTTTTCTGATTTCAGGTTTGGCTTGCTTTGTTTTGTAACAGCATTCGTTGTTACACTAATTGCTATTCCGCCGATCATCAGCCTTATAAAAAAATACCGGTTTTATGATTTGCCCAATGCCCGCAAAGAACATACAAACCCGATTCCCACAATGGGTGGTGTGGCCATTATTGCCGGCATGATGATTTCCTTATTTATGTGGTTTCCTTTCAGTACCATTCCTGCACAACTTTGTTTTTTCCTGTCGGTGCTGGTGCTGCTTGCACTCGGCATCATGGACGATTTAAAAGACCTTGCTGCCAAATATAAATTCCTGGTGCAGCTCTCTCTTGCTGTACTCATTGCATTAAGCGGCATACGTATCACATCGCTTGATGGACTATTCGGTATTTATGATTTATCTGTTTCCGCACAATATACTTTTACCATACTTGCCATCGTGGGCATTACAAATGCCTTTAACCTCATTGATGGTATTGATGGGCTTGCTGGCGGGCTCGGGTTCATGAGCCTGATTGTGCTTGGTCTTTTCCTTACCCTGAATGGCGACGCCAACACTGCGCTTATCTCTTTCGCATTGGGAGGCGGCATTCTTGCTTTTTTGTATTTCAACCTTAATCCTGCCCGCATTTTTATGGGCGACACCGGCTCTCTTGTTTTGGGATTTGTCATTGCTATTTTATGTATCCGTTTGATGCAGGTGAACCTTACTTCTCTTAATCCAGCGCTGCCCCATGCAGCTTCGTTTATAGCCGGTCTTGTTCTCATCCCGGTGTTTGATACAATCCGTGTTTTTGGCATTCGAATATGGAAAGGCAGATCTCCTTTTGTCGCCGATAAAACACATATTCATCACCTGCTTACCAACCAGGGCTTTAGTCATGGGTTTTCTGCCCGCTTCATTTGCTTTATTCATGGGTTCATTTTAATGGAAGTATACTGGCTGCGCAACATACGGCAGGAACTATCTATTGTTGTTTTGCTTGTGCTTATGTTGGGCATTACCTGGCTGCTGAAAAATCTTGGACTATTTGTTAAGAATCAGAAAACGGGAGCAACAGCAATAATAAAGGCAGATTAAATATTTAGTTACTTTCCGATACAGAACTTACTGAAGATATAATCCAATTGATCTTCGTTTGTGATCTCACCGGTAATTTCACCCAAATAATGAAGACAACGGCGGATATCCAATGCCAATAGATCCCCGGTTAGTTTATTATTCAACCCCTCTTTAATATCTCCTAATGATTTTTGCACTTCTTTTAATGCATGATAATGTCTTGCATTGGTGACAATGGTTCCTTCGGCCTGTACATTACCTGTCAGCACTGCATCAACCATTCTTTCTTTCAATACTTCAGTATGCAGGTTTTTCTTTGCTGATATAAAAATGACTCCTTCCGTATCGCTGAATTTTTCTTTTGCTGCTCCCTCTCCATCAATGTCAATTTTGTTGATAATAAGAAGATAATTCATTTGTTCTTTTTCCAGTTCTGACTTCTTACCTCTGACCTCCTGCATCATTTCTCCAGCATCAATCAAATACAAAACAAGATCAGCCTGCTTCATTTTTTCAAGGCTTCTCTGCATTCCTTCCGTTTCAATAACATCTGCTGTATGCTGCCTTATACCTGCTGTATCTATCAGCCGGAAAAGTATTCCATCAATATTGATCACTTCCTCTATTGTATCCCTTGTGGTACCGGGTATATCACTTACAATGGCCCTATTCTCATTCAGCAAGGCGTTTAATAAAGTAGACTTCCCTGCATTGGGTTTGCCAATAATAGCAACACTTACCCCATTCTTAATTACATTCCCCAATTGAAATGAATTTACAAGCTTATGGGTTGAAACATTAAGTTCATCAATCAGTTCATGAAATTGCTTTCTATCTGCAAACTCCACATCTTCCTGGCTGAAGTCCAGCTCCAGTTCAATTAATGCAGAAAATTGTATTAACCGTTCTCTCAGTTCTTTTAACTCTGAAGAAAAGCCACCACGGATATTATGCAATGCAGCTTTCTGCGAAGCAGCTGTATTGCTGGCTATCAGGTCAGCCACTGCCTCTGCCTGCGCCAGGTCAAGCTTGCCGTTTAAAAATGCCCGTTGTGTAAATTCTCCCGGCTTTGCCAGTCTTGCTCCGGCTCTTATACATGCTTCTATTATTTGTTGCTGCACAAAAGGGCTGCCATGACAGCTGATCTCAATGACATCTTCACCAGTATAGCTTTTGGGGGCTTTAAAAATGGAAACAACTGCTTCATCAATGTCCTTATCATTTTCCCTGATAAATCCTACATGCAATGTATGTGAAGGTTGCTCCGGAAGGTTTTTAGAAGGAAATAAGGCATTAATGATATTAAATGTTTTTTTTCCGCTCATCCTTATCACTCCAATAGCCCCGATTCCCGGAGGAGTAGCCAGCGCCACAATAGTATCTCCCCAATCAGCCAGTTTATTCATGCATCAAAAATACTACTACACTTCACAATATATGCGACAAAAACATCTACTCATGCGCTGAGCTACAAAGTATCCTATAGAAGTGATTGGGAGTCGCTGAAAATAAAAATCCCCCCGGATACCGGGGGACTTATAATAAATTATACTATTCTTTATTCGCCTGTTACCTGGAAGGTAATAGGTTGCTTACGGTAAGCTTTTACAAAGCGTCCGTTTTGCTGTGCCGGTGTCCATTTAGGTCCTTTTTGAATTACTCTTACAGCCTCCTGTTCCATGCCATATCCATGATTGGTCAGGGCTCTAACGTCGCTTATATTTCCTTCTTTGTCCACCACAAACTGAACTACTGTTGTATAGGTTCCTTCAGGAGCTCCGTTGTCAACCGGGGTGTTGGCATTTAGTGTTCTTTCAAGATATTGACGCCACTTGCCATCACCACCGGGATAAGAAGCTTCTATTTCCACTTTGTCAAATATCCTGTTCTCATCTTCTTCTTTCTTTTCCTCCACAATTTGCTTGCCTTCGTCTATTACCGCAGGGGTAGGTACTGCATCATCTTTAACCCCTTCCTGGTTTACTTCTGCAATCTTTACATCTTTTAATTCTTCCTGGGGTGGGGGTGGTTTTTCTACTTCTTCATCCTTTTTAACTATTGGCGGAGTAAACTGTTTCATTTCCACCTTGGGCGGTTCCTGTTTTGGGGGCGGGGGTGGGGGCGGTTCTATTTTCTTTTCTTCCTGCTTGATATCCTGCAGGGTTACTTCGGTTGTTCTAATTTTTTTCTTGCCCGAACCTTTTACACTGCTTGCTAATACAGAGCCCAGCAAAGCAAGAAGGGCAATGGCAGCTGTAATTGCAAGTGCACGGAAAATTCGCCTGTTATAGGTCTTCCGGAGATCATAAGCCCCATAGTCTTTGTTTTTTCCATCAAAGATGATATCCAGAAGATCGGCCGAAAGAATTTTGTTGGCTTCCATTAGTTATTCTTTTTTATTTAGATGCTGTTTACTGTTGATTCCACAGCCAGCCGGGTTATTTTAAATTCGGATTATTTTTTTCTGTCGCCTGTATCAATTCATATTCCTGGGGAAATATCTTAACCATCGCATAGGTCTTTACCTGGTTAATCTTCATTTCGTCAAGAATATCCACTGTATTTTTATACGTGGCATCCTGGCTGGGCTTAATAATTACCACAAAATCACGGTCAAGACAGGCATCCTGCCAATCCGGGTTTTTGTCTTCTTTTGCTTTTTGCTGCCGTTTCTTACATTCACTCTCGGGATAGTTATAGTCATGCTGATGTTTTTCCATCACCCTTTTTTTCTTATCAATAATTTCATCCCGTATTTCTTTCCAGGTAGCTGACTTGAAGTTACTGGCACTCTCATCCAGTTTACCTTCGTAATAATAGACCTGGTTTCCCTTACCCAGCATAATGGTCAACGCCCCTGACTCCTTAGCCTCGTTTTGCTGGGTAGAATCTTTTACATCCTTTGGCATTCGCAAATCCATGGCCTTTGGACTGCTCATCGTAGCAGTAAAAACGAAAAAAGTGATAAGCAAAAACCCAAGGTCCACCATGGGTGTCATATCCACACGGGTAGAAAGTTTTTTAGCCTTTTTTACCCCCGGCCCTTTTTTATGACCGCCATCGCCACCGCCAGAATCTATACTTGCCATATAATTATTTTAATAAGTTAAAAATTATTCAATTTTTATTCCTTTCCTGATTGCTTTATCCATGGCCGAACCGGTTGGAGCATCTTCCAATGCCGTAACCAAATTAAATTTAAACTCATCATTTTTTTTCAGAGCTGAAATAACAGCTTCAAAGGTTGGATATTTTGATTCTCCGTCTCCCTTGATCAGATATTTTAATTTTCTTTGTCGTTCAGCGTAAACTTGTTTGGCGGCCTGTATCCAACTGACTAACTGGTTATCAACACTATCCATTACCGGGATTCCGGGCTGCGTTCCAGGATTTTGGTTTTCGGGGTCCATGTCAAGCAAACTGTTCAATTGTGAAAAAGGAACTCCCACCGCATATGTTTTTCTGTACGTTGCAATTTGGTCGTTTGTGAAAGTCAAACTACGGATAGTACCTACCTTTTTTAAAACATCATCAAATATGCTTTTATCTTTTTCCGCAAGCACTGTAAAGTAAACCCGGTTGGCCGTATCAATGGTCATTAATATCGCATCATCCGGAGGAAGCTCCTTCGATGAAACCGAGCCGGGTGTTTTAATCTCTACCGGCTCTGGCGGTTTGAATTTGGTGGCCATAATAAAAAAGGAAAGTATCAGAAAGGCTATGTCCACAAAAGGTGTCATGTCGGTATCTGTACTCTTCCTTGGTATCTTAACACTTGGCATGATTACAATAATTTAGAATTGAGATGAATAAGTTTCTGAATTCCATATGCAAATGCATTGAATCCTGTACGATTATTTGTACAGAGATGCAAAGCTTTGTGTAAGGGTGAAACCTGATTCATCAATGCCGTACGTTATTGAATCGATCTTGGTAGTAAACACATTATACATGATGAGTGCAATGGCTGATGTACCGATACCGAGCGCCGTGTTATACAATGCCTCCGAGATACCTACCGCAAGTTGTGAAGAAGCAGCACCGCCACCACCTTCATGGCCCAAGGCACTGAATGACCGGATCATACCCATAACTGTACCCAACAAAGCAACAAGTGTACCTACTGAAGTAATGGTGGAAAGAAATACCAGGTTTTTTTGCAGCATGGGTAATTCCAATGCCGTAGCTTCTTCTACCTCTTTCTGAATAGCAATAACTTTCTGATCGGTATTTAACCCCCCTTCGTTGATCATTTCCTTGTAGCGGCGAAGACCGGCTTTCATTACATTACCTACAGAACCTCTTTGCTTATCACATTCAGATAAGGCAGCATCCACATTGCGGTTAGCAAGATGATACTGTATTTTCCTGATAAAATCAGAGATGGAACCATTCCCCAGTGCTTTGCGGATCGTCAAATACCTTTCAATAGAAAAAGTAATAACCATCAGGAACATTCCAATAAGAAAGGGTATGATGATACCTCCCATATAAATTCCAGCAAGAGCATCTCCCTCTTTAGGTTTATCATGCTTGGGCCAGAACCAGCCTTTACCTTTCACTTCAAATCCATTTTCATTACCGAAAATGAAACGCCAGATTAAATAACCAGCGATAATACAAACGATGGGAGCAAGCCAGGAAATGGCATTGCTGCTCTTTTTCGGCTGAACCGATGTAGCCTTAACTGATGCAGTTGGTTTAATTTCTGCCATGATCTTAGTTTTTTAGTTTTGTTTTAAATGATAATAATAAACCTTAGTTCAGAGTTACAATGCTAAGGAAAAAGTTTATAAAAAAATCCCCTTCCTTCAATTTTTTGGGAAGGGGGCTTCAAGTTAAGGATTTTTTCAAACGGAGCAAGTCCCTGACAAATAAATTGATAAGAAATTCGCATCGTTTGCAGAAAATAAATTAGGGTCAATTTTTGCCTACTCATACCGGAGGGCCTCAATCGGATTTAACCTGCCTGCTTTAAAGGCTGGGTAAAGTCCTGCCAGAAGACCCACGATACTGCATATTATGATGCCAAGAATCACCCAATTCCACGGAACTACAAACCCTGTTTTAAATACTAATGCTGCAAGATTGCCAAAAAAAATCCCGAATACAATACCAAGGATGGCCCCCAAAAGGCTGATAATTACTGACTCGATAAGGAATTGGCTGCGGACTGCCTTACTTTTTCCCCCGATGGCTTTTACAAGCCCTACCTCCCTGGTTCGTTCAGAAACTGAAACCAGCATAATATTCATGAGGGCTATAGCTGAACCAACCAGTGTAATAAATCCGATCAGGATAACAGACAATGTAAAAAAACCGAGGATGTTCATGGCCCTTTCCGCAACACTATCGCTTCTGTCCAGTACAAAATTGTTGTCTTCAATTATATTTAGTTTTCTGATAGCCCGGAAAGTTCCCTCAGCCTGCCCCATGGCATCGTTTACCTCTCTTAAATCATCCGTCATTACAGCTATCACAAACGAAAATCCTGATGGAAAGTTTCTGTCAACATTTTCATAGCTGGTAATAATTACATTATCACGACTGAACCCGAATGAAGAACCTCTTGTTTCCAAAACTCCCAATACCCTGTAAGGAATATTGTTTATCCTAATCACATTATTCACTGCCCGTTCAGTTCCTTCCTTAAAAAGTTTTTTGGCCACATCATAGCCTATCAAACATACATTCCGGCCAGTTTGCACATCCAGCTTGTTCAGATTCCGGCCAACATATATCTCAAAACCGTTTAGTTGCACATAATTCTCATCGCCACCAAACAGCATAACATTCGGGCTTGTCTTTCGTGTTTTATACGAAACAATGTTATTCCGGTTTCCAAAAATGGAAACACTTTTAGTGGAAGGAAATTCAAATCTTTTTACAAATAACTCCGCTTCATCTTTCGTAATCAGTTTGCCCAGGTTTGATTTCTTTTCCTTCCTGCTTTTTTTGGAAAGTTTGATCTCTGCATTGCGGCTATCTCCCCCAAACCGGATAGTCCTCTCTTTATATCGTATGGTAAATGCATTGGCCCCAAGAGTTGAAAAACTTTCTGTAAACTTCTGATTCATGGCTTTAATAGCTGTAACAATCCCCACCAGTGCCATGATACCGAATGCGATGATGGCCACCGTGATACCCGTCCGTAGCTTATTGCTGCGGATGCTGCGAAAAGCAAGTGCAAGAATATCCGGGAATTTCATTGTAATCAGTCTGACCGTTCCGGTCTGACTGATTACAAAGTTAATGGGCGAACGAAGACAAACAGAGCCGATTAAAAATAATACCAGTTAAGCAATAAATTCGGGAAAATGCCAAGTAACAAAACCAATGCAGATAATGCAACCAGTGTCCATTTGAAAGCCGGGGTTACATCAACGGGGTGCGCATCTCCTTCCTTGAAATACATGGCTTGAATCACCCGGAAATAATAATAGACGCTGACGGCAGCCATCAGCACTGCAAAAATCACCAGCCACAGATAATTGCCGGCGCTTAATGTCGCCTTAAGCATGTAAAACTTGGAAAGAAATCCACCGGTAAGCGGAATACCCGCCAACGAAAGAAGAAATATGGTTGTAGTGGCAGCAAGCAAAGGTTGCTGCTTTGCAAATCCGTTGAAACCATCGAAGGTATAGTCTTTCATTTTTATCAGCACAGCAAAAATGCCGATAGTGGCAAAGCTATAGGCCGAAACATAAAGCATAAGCCCTTCTTTGGCCTCAGCATTCAGCGCAAACAACGAAAGCATCATAAATCCTGCCTGGGATATGCTGGAATAGGCCAGCATTCTCTTTACGCTTTGCTGAAATACTGCAGTAATATTCCCGATGAAAAGTGTGGCGGCGGTGATAATTGCAACCAATAGTTGCCACTTGACCTGCAAAGATCCGAATGCCTCGTCGAACAAACGGATGAAAGCTATAAAAACAGCAGCTTTAACAATGGTAGCCATGAAAGATGTAAAAACTGTGGGAGCACCGTCATACACATCCGGCGTCCAGAAATGAAAAGGAGCAGCTGATACTTTAAATGCCATTGAGAAAAGAAGCAGCACCATGCCAGCAACTAATAACGGAGATGGAGTTCCGGAAAAAAGAATTATTTTATTTGTATAAAAACTTCCCTGTGCTCCATAAACCAGGGCAATTCCCATCAGCATTAATCCCGTAGAAAAAGCTCCCAGTAAAAAATATTTCAGTGAAGCTTCGTTGCTCTTCAAATTCTTTTTGTCGCTGCCCGTTAAAATATAAAGAGGAATAGAAATTATTTCAATGCCGAGGAAAAGAATCAGCAATGAACGGAAGGCGGATGTCATTGTAATTCCGCAAAGAATAAAAAAGATCAAAGCAAGATATTCTGCATAATTGATCCCTACTTTTTCCATATCTCTTGAGGAAAGCAACAAATATATCAGCGCTGAAAGAAAAGCAACAGTATTAAACAATAATGCAAACCGGTCAAAGGCAATCATGTCCTTTGCATCAATATCAAAAAAGACGATCCCCCGCATTTCAAGCACATTAACAATCAGCAGCGCTATCATTCCTGCTACAGCAATGTTGCGGATAGATCTTTTTTCTTTCAGCACAATGCCGCTGAACATCATGATAACACCCAAAACCGCTGATAATATTAGTGCATTCATATAGTTCTATTGCTTCCCGGTATAGTGAATAATGTTTATTTTGTTAATAATAGAATCAGAAACTTCATGGCTCACATTCAACATCAGCTGAGGATAAACTCCCAGCACAAAAATGATGAGCACAATTAATCCCAGCGCCAGTTTCTCATTTAAGGAGATGTCTGTGACAGAATTAATTGCCTTTGCTTCCCCATAAAATATTCTCCTGATCATATTCAATGTGTAAACCGCACTGAATATAACACCCATGCCCGCCATAACAACAAACCAGATGTAAAAATTAGAATTGATCTGTAAAAGCCCGTTAAACATCAGAAATTCTCCCACAAATGCATTGGTGAGCGGTAGTGCAATATTGGCCAAAGCAATAATTATAAAAAATGTGGTTAAGGCTGGAGCCTTCTGAGCCAGTCCGCCTAATTCAGACAGCTTTACAGTTCCATATTTTCTTTCAATAATTTCTACTGCTATCCACAAACCGATAATATTAATACCATGGCTGAACATTTGTATCATCACACCCTGCATCCCGTAAATATTTACAGTAAAAGCAGCGGCACACATCAGCCCGATATGTGCAATGGAAGAATAGGCAATCAGTCGCTTGATATTATCCTGACGCATGGCGATAAGAGATGCATAAATCAACCCGATCAGTGCCATTGGAGGAATCATATCACTCCATTGATATGCTCCAACTGATAATACAGGAAGCAGCCAGCGTATCAAACCCAGCAAACCCATTTTCACCATCACACCGCTTAATACCATTGTTGTTGCTGTCGGTGCCTGCTCGTAAGTGTCGGGCTGCCAGGTATGGAAGGGAAAAACAGGCATCTTGATCGCAAATGCAATAAAGAAAAGCCAGAACAACCATGACTGTGTTTTTCCGCTTAATTGTGCCTGTAGCTCATAAAACGAATTAATGCTGAATGAATGATCTGCGGTTTTTGATTGCAGGTAAATAATTCCGATCAGCATCAGCAAGGAGCCAACAAATGTGTAGATAAAGAATTTGAATGTTACAGCTATCCTTCTTTCTCCGCCCCATTGTGAACAAAGAAAATACATCGGTATCAATGCAAGCTCCCAGAAGAAATAAAACAGCAATGCATCCATGGCCAGAAACACTCCCATTAAGCCTGCCTGAGCCAGCAACATTAATGCAAAAAAGTTCTTTGCATTTTTATAAGACGTACTCCATGTAGCAATAAATATGATTGGGTATGAGATAGCAGTCAGCAAACAAAGTATTTGTCCCATGCCATCCAGCGATACTGAGAAACTGCTGCCCAATGCCGGCAGCCAGTCTGCCTGGTATTGTAAATATTCTTCTTCTTTAAATATTGTCAACCCAAGGATTGAAATTCCCAGAGTAATAATGGTAGAAAAAAGAACCCATGAACGAGTTGTTTTTTCATTTTTAATAAAAAAAGAAATAAGGCCAGTAAGCAATGGAATCAATATCAATAAAACAGGAACCATAATTTATTTTCTCAAAAAGAATTGTATTACAAAAATTATTACCATACTTAACACCATCAGCAGTACATAGCTTCCCACCTGACCGCTTTGTAATAACCTCAACTGGCGGCTTCCATAATTTACTACTCTGCCAACCCCGTTCACCAGCCAGTCAATTATATCTCTTTCAAAAGTTTTATTCAGGAAGCTGCCCAGCCAATTGATGGGTTTCACAATAATCTTTTCATACAGTTCATCCACATACCATTTGTTCTCCAGCACTTTTCCAAAACTCATAGCTTCGCTGCGCTGATAATTTCTGAATTTTATCCATGCAAAAATGATAGCCGCAACTACCAACCCGGTTGACAATGCCATCAGCATATATTCAGTGGAATGAGAAACTGTATGTTCTCCATGCTGCGCTATTACGGGTGATAAAAATTCACTGATCTTATCTCCTCCTTTCAGGAAGATTTCCGGTATTCCCACTAATCCGCCAATGATTGATAGACCGGCAAGCACAATCAGCACAATGGTCATTGGTTTGGGGCTTTCATGCACATGATGTTTCTGCTCTTCAGTACCCCTGAAACCTCCTGAGAAAGTAATGAACAATAACCGGAACATATAAAACGCAGTGAGTAAGGCTCCAAATAAAGCTATCCCATACAACACAGGGCTTTTTTCATATGTTGCTAATAGTATTGCATCCTTTGAGAAAAATCCACTGAACGGAGGTATTCCGGCAATGGCGATACATCCGATAAGAAATGTGATATAAGTGATCCTGATCTTTTTACTTAATCCTCCCATATTTCTTATATCCTGTTCACCACTCATGGCATGAATAACACTGCCCGCTGCAAGGAATAATAAGGCTTTAAAAAAGGCATGGGTCATTACATGAAATACCCCGGCTGAATATGCTCCCACACCCAATGCAAGGAACATATATCCCAACTGGCTGACGGTAGAATAGGCCAGCACTTTCTTAATATCATTTTGTTTAAGTGCAATAGTTGCTGCAAGAATTGCTGTAGCCAAACCAACCACTGCCACCACATTCATTGAAAGTTCAGAAAGTGAATACAGCACATTGCTGCGGGCAACCATATAAATACCCGCTGTCACCATCGTGGCAGCATGGATGAGTGCCGATACAGGCGTTGGGCCTGCCATAGCATCGGGCAACCATGTATATAAAGGTATCTGTGCACTTTTACCTGCAGCGCCTACAAAAAGCAGCAAGGTAATTATTGTTATATCCGAACCATTCAGTTTACCAACGCCGGTAAACACTTCACCGTAAGTAACAGTACCTGTCTTTGCAAAAAGCCAGAATATAGCAATGAGAAAACCAAGGTCACCAATGCGGTTCATGATAAAAGCCTTATTGGCGGCTTTATTATATTCTGTATTCTTAAACCAATAACCGATCAATAAATAGGAACAAAGTCCCACCCCTTCCCAGCCGATGAACATGATGACATAGTTGGCTCCCATAACAAGGAGCAACATTGAAAAGACAAAAAGATTGAGAAAAGAAAAATACCGGCCAAAGTGCTCTGTCTTTTCTTCATGCATATATGAAGTGGAATACACATGAATCAAAAATCCGACACCTGTTATAATCAATAAGAACAATGAAGAAAGTTGATCTATCTGAAAAGCAAATGGAATTTTTAGAGACCCAACAGATATAAAATCGAAATAGCTGGCAACATGAGTGTTTCCGTTCTTTACCTGCAGAAATACCCAGATGCTGAGAATGAAAGAAGCAAGAATAGTTCCGCAACCAACAATGCTTATAATTGATTTGGACAGCCTCTTTCTTCCCAATCCATTGATCAAAAAACCAATCAATGGTAAAAGAGGAATGAGGTAAACTATCTGTAAAACATTCTTCATACTATTCTTCTAGGGCATCAATGTTTTAAACGATTTAAAAAATTCACATCTACCGAATGAATATTTCTATACATCATTACTATAATGGCCAAGCCAACACTCACCTCAGCCGCTGCCACTACCATGATAAAAAACACAAACAACTGTCCGTCGGTTCCTGCCTTTGTGGTTATATCCGTCATGGCTGCTTTCAGGTGATGCATTTTTGAGAATGCAACGAGCAGCAGGTTCACGGCATTTAACATCAGTTCAATGCACATAAAAATAATTATGGCATTGCGGCGGGTGAGCACACCCACAATACCTATTGCAAATAAGGCGATGGACAGAAATATGTAATAATTGATCGGCATAAATACAAGCTTTGAGCTTTGAGTTGCGAACTTCGAGTCAGAGTCTTATAACTTACAACTCGTAGCTCATGGCTCGCAGCTATTCTTTCTTTCCAACCACCACAGCACCCACCATAGCACTTAAAAACAATACACTGCTTATTTCGAATGGCACTACATAAGTGCTGAACAATTCTTTACCTAAATATTGAATCAAGCCAATATTTCCCTCCTTAACCTGTGCTGCCTGGTTCTTGATATCAGAATCTTTTAACGCCGCCACTAACACCAGCAATAAACAACCTCCCGCAATGGCACCTATCATTTTCAGCCACCGGTTTTTCCGTGGTTCCGTTTCCTTATTAAAATTGATAAACATGATAACAAACAGAAACAGTACCATGATGGCCCCTGCATATACTATGATATTGACAATAGCCAGAAACTGTGCATTCAGTAAAATATAATGACCGGATATGGCAAAGAAAGTGGCAATCAGCCACAGCACACTGTGCACCGGGTTTTTGCTGGTGATCATCATCAGTGCGCTGAACAATGCCACTACCGACAGAAACCAGAATAATATTTGTGTAACTCCCATTTCTCTTAAGCCTTGGTCTTTAATTTTTCCCTGCTTTATCGCCTAAAGCTTTTTGATAAGCTTCGGGTTCAGTAACAGGATTTGGTATCAGCAAATCTTCTTTTTTATATATAAATCCTTTTCTCGAATAGTTGGAAGGCGCAAAAGTCTGCGACAAATAAATTGCATCTTTCGGACATGCTTCTTCACACAATCCACAGAAAATGCAGCGCAGCATATTGATCTCATATTTGGCTGCATATTTTTCTTCCCGGTACAGATTTTCTTCTGAAGGCAATCTTTCAGCCGCTTCCATTGTAATGGCTTCTGCCGGACAAGCTACTGCACACAAGCCACAGGCTGTACATCTTTCTCTTCCTTCTTCATCCCTGTTCAAAACATGCAATCCCCTGAACACTTTAGAGAAACTTCTCTTTTGTTCAGGATAGCTGATCGTTGGCCTTTTTTTGAACAAATGACTGAAAGTAATACCCATCCCTTTCAGAATATTCCAGAGATAAATACTCTCCAGCCATGTCATCGGCTTCCGGTCAACCTGTTTTGCTCTGTTCGTTAATTGCATACCCCTATCCCCTAAAGGGGAATTTGAAAATTTCGCAAATATATATTCATTCACTTCTTCAACCACAATACTACTGCTGCCGTAATAATCATATTCAGCAATGCCAATGGTATTAGTTTCTTCCAACCCAGCTTCATCAACTGATCATACCTGAATCTTGGAATGGTCCACCGTATCCAGATAAACACAAACAGGAAGAAAAATATTTTCGCCATCAGCGCTGCAAAACCGAGTATCGTAAGCAGGTTGGGCGATAAACCCCATTTGCTTTCATCCACAAAAGGTAAAATATCATAGCCGCCAAAAAATACAGTCGCCATCACCGCACTGCTGATAAACATATTGATGTATTCAGCAAATAAATAGAATCCCAGCTTCATGGATGAATACTCCTGGTGATAACCGAAGTTTAATTCGTTCTCCGCTTCAGGTAAATCAAAGGGAGTACGATTGCATTCAGCCAAAGCACAAACAAAAAATATGACAAAACCAAGTGGCTGTAATATTACATGCCAGAGATTATCACCGGTCATTTGATTTCCGACAATGCCACTCATCTGCAATGTACCTGTCAGCATCAGCACGGCTATCAATGATAAACCCATCGCCAGTTCATAAGAAATCATTTGCGAAGCGCCACGAATGGCAGCGAGAAGAGAAAATTTATTATTTGAAGCCCATCCACCAATCATAATTCCATACACCCCTAAACTGACAACACCGAAAATGTAAAGGATGCCAATATTAATATCAGCAATCTGCATTGACACATCTCTGCCGAAAATATGCAATGTTCCTCCCCATGGAATAACGGCGCTTGTAAGCAAAGCAGTTGTCATTGCCATTGCCGGGCCAAGAATGAATAAAAATTTTGACGAAGCCAGCGGAATGATTTCTTCTTTGAAAAATAATTTTCCTCCATCTGCCAGTGGCTGAAAAATTCCCCATGGCCCTGCCCGATTAGGTCCTCTCCTGTCCTGCAGCCATGCTGCCACTTTTCGTTCAGCATAAGTGGTGTACATGGCAATGAAAAAAGACAAGCCGATAATTACCAGTATCAGCGCAGCTTTCTCAACAATCAACCAGATATCTAATGACAATAAAAACATTGTATAAATTATTGCTCGTTCTTTTCAAATGTTTTACTCGTTGCCGGTCCTTCAATCAAACTTAAATCAACAGATGGATCATTCACATCACTTATATCATGAATATCCATCAGTAATTTAGGATCCCTGCCATGCATCACTTCTGCAATGGTTTCTTTGGGTATCACCAAACCCGGATATTTCCCCTGCCCGATCACTGAATGCCGGTTGATATTGGTTAACCCTTCAATCACCCAATCACTTGATTTCTTTTTATGAAACCGGCAGTCGTTGCATATCCAACCGGGTTTGCCGTCATAATTCTGCACTTCACCCCACTCATCTTTTCTGGCAGTCACTCTCAGCACCTCATCACCCCTTTGCCATAAAGTGACTTTGCCACAGCATTTATCACAGTTACGGTGTGCATCCACCGGCTTGGTAAACCACACACGGTTTTTGAACCTGAATGTTTTATCCGTCAATGCACCAACCGGGCAAACATCAATCATATTTCCGCTGAAATCATTATCAATTGCTTTGGAGATATAAGTGGAAATTTCAGCATGATCGCCCCTGTCGAGGATTCCATGCACTCTTTTATCGGTTAACTGGTCGGCCACATAAGTACAACGATAACATAAAATGCATCTTGTCATGTGCAACTGTATGTAAGGCCCAATATCTTCTTTCTCAAATGTTCTTCTTTTAAATTCATACCGGGTACCTTCCTTGCCATGTTCATAACCCAGGTCCTGCAGATGACATTCACCGGCCTGATCACAAATCGGGCAATCCAGCGGATGATTGATCAGCAAAAATTCTACCACCCCGTTTCTTGCATCAGTTACTTTATCACTTGTAATATTTTTCACCACCATTCCATCCATCACATTGGTACGGCAGCTTGCCACCAGTTTTGGCATCGGTCTTGGGTCGGCAGCTGAACCGGCGGCCACTTCTACCAAACATGTTCTGCATTTACCACCACTTCCCTGCAGTTTACTGTAGTAGCACATTGCAGGTGGAGTAACATCACCGCCTATTTTCCGTGCAGCATTCAGGACAGTAGTTCCTGGCTCCACTTCAATAGTAATGTTATCAATGGTTACCTTAAATAATTTTTTCTCTTCAGCCATACATTTCTTTTATGCAGGTGTTGCCACTTTTAAAGGATCAGCATAATGTGCCAATCCAAAATTCCTTCTTTGTGCATCCTCCGGGTTGGTGATATGCCATTCAAATTCATCCCTGAAATGCCTTATCGCTGCTGCCACCGGCCATGCCGCTGCATCACCCAGCGGGCAAATAGTATTACCCTCAATCTTTCTTTGAATATCCCAAAGCAAATCAATATCGCTCATCTTTCCTTTTCCTGTTTCAATATTCCATAGAATTTTCTCCATCCAGCCTGTTCCTTCACGACAGGGAGAACATTGTCCGCAGCTTTCATGACGATAAAATCTTGCCAATGTATAAGTATGACGAACCACACACTGGCTATCATCCAAAACTATAAATCCTCCCGAACCCATCATCGAACCGGTTGCAAAACCACCATCTGCCAGGCTCTCATACGTCATCAATCTCTTTTCTCCTTTTGCAGTTGTAAGTAAAAGATTTGCGGGCAGAATGGGAACAGATGAACCACCGGGAATACATGCTTTTAATTTTCTTCCCTTAGCAATACCGCCACAATATTCATCGCTGTAAATAAATTCTTCAACGGAAATATTCATCTCAATTTCATAAACACCCTGCTTATTAATATTACCGCAGGCAGAAATCAGTTTGGTTCCTGTAGATTTTCCAATTCCGATTTTAGCATATTCTGTTCCACCATCATTCACAATCGGAACAACAGCTGCAATAGTTTCGACATTATTTACAACAGTCGGGCAATCATACAAACCTTTCACCGCAGGGAATGGCGGCTTGATCCTTGGATTGCCCCGCTTACCTTCTAATGATTCCAGTAATGCTGTCTCCTCTCCGCAGATATAAGCGCCGGCGCCACGATGAACATAGATTTCGCAATCAAAACCAGTTCCTAAAATATTTTTCCCAAGCCAACCGTTATTTTTTGCTTCAGTAATAGCTTGTTCTAGAATATCAACTATCCATTCATATTCTCCCCGGATATAGATATAAGAACGGTTTGAACCTAATGCATAAGAAGAAGTAATCATTCCTTCAATCAGCAAATGCGGAATGAACTCCATTAAATACCTGTCCTTAAATGTTCCGGGTTCACTTTCATCTGCATTTACCACCAAATATCTTGGCACCTCCGCAGGTTTAGCCAGAAAACCCCATTTCATTCCCGTAGGAAAACCAGCGCCACCCCTACCTCTTAATCCGCTTTTCTTTACTTCTTCTGTTACCGCATCAGGAGTCATTGTTTTCAAAGCCCTCTCCACACTACGATAACCCCCTTCACGGCGGTACACATCATAGAGCCTGATGTTTTCTACTTTGATCTTATCTAATAATAGTTTTCTTCCCATATGTTCTATCCCTAAAAGGAGTTATTTTATTTTTTTAACCGCAACTACCACTTCTTTCCATTGAATTTGCTTAATAGTATAGACCTCCCCGGTTTTATTAATACTGTACATTGGTTTCTCTTTATTAATTCGCCGCTTGAGTTTTCTCTCCCAACTAGGTCTATTATCCTTAATCTCCCGTACAAACAACATTAATTCATTCGTATCTTTTTCGACAGCAACTCCTTCTAAAACCCAAATTTGTTTGCCTGCAAACGATTCGCCAATCCAATTATACTTACCTACAGAATCCTTAACAGATAATACCTCGAATTTTGTCCACATATTCTTCTTTATAGAATCAGGCAATTTTTTATTACCCTTCATTTCAAGTTCATAAAGCCCATTCCACAGTTCCTGAGAATATGAACAAAACGAAATAAAAAGTAATCCGGTAAGTAAATAAATTTTCATCGTTACTTATTTCACCGCCTGTCTCGCAAACAATATCCACCTCTTTCCTTTCTTCACCCACACTTCCAGCACTTTTAAATGATAAGTCCCGGTGTTTCCATTCAATGTCACATTAATATCTGCTACAAATCTTGCATGCGCCATATTTGCGTTTATCACTGTTTGCAAGCTGTCTTCTTTATAACTGTGATAATAGATATATCCTGTTTCCAGATTCTTGATCATATCCGCTTTTGTTTCCACCCAACCATTGCTGTGTCCATAACTTAATATCTTGTCTGTTTGCTGATTTATCGAAACAGTATTTTTATTTACCAGCGCCTGGTGAAATTCCTTCAGTGTTGTAATAAGTTTTTGTTCCTCTGTTTGTGCATTGGCAAAAAAGAAAGAAAACAAAAACAATATGAACAAGCTCCTTTTCATCAGTTATTCTTTGCAGCATTATTCCTGCATTCTTCAACTATCATATCAATTTTTTCCTTCGTCAAATGTTCCCGGTAATTTTTTCCCATCTGCATCATCGGGGCATAGCCACAGGCGCCAAGGCATTCAACTGTTTTCAAAGTAAACATTCCATCACTTGTCGTTTCCCCCGGTTTTATCCCAAGCTTATCATAGATATATTTAATAATATCATCGCTTCCATTCAGCATGCAGGGCCCTGTCTGGCAAACTTCAAACATATACTTGCCGACCGGCTTCAGATTATACATGCTGTAAAAAGTAGCCACTTCATATACTTCGATCGGCAGAAGATTAAGCAATGAAGCCACATAATCCATTGTCTCAGTGCTCAGCCATCCGCCAAATTCTTTTTGTGCAATATGCAGCACAGGGATTACGGCACTTTTTTGCTTACCCTTCGGGTAGCGGGCAATGATCTGCTGTACTACTTTTAACCTATCGTCCGAAAACTTAATCATAACAATCTAACAATTTAACCATTCAACAATCATTGTTTGATTGTTTGATGGCTTGATGGTTATTTATGCGTCCATTTCTCCTGCTATCAGGTTCAAACTGCTCATCGTCATTATTGCATCACTCAGCATTCCGCCTTTTGTCAGTTCCTCAAAAGCCTGGTAATAAATAAAACAAGGGCGGCGGAAATGCAAGCGGTAAGGTGTTCTTCCACCATCACTGATTAAATAAAACCCTAACTCACCATTTGCCGCTTCAATTGAATTGTACACTTCACCGGCAGGAATTTCCGTTTCACCCATCACAATTTTAAAATGATAGATCAGCGCTTCCATTTTAGTGTACACATCTTCTTTTGGAGGCAGATAATACTCCGGTGCATCTGCATGATATACGTCTGCATCCTTTCCTTTAAACTCCTGCACTTTGCGGTATGCCTGTTCAATGATGCTCAGACTCTCCCACATTTCTTTACTGCGTACCAGCCAACGGTCATAATTGTCGCCAGTGGTACCCACAGGAATATTGAATTGAAAATCTTCATAACTGCTGTAAGGCGTTTGTACTCTCACATCATAATCTACTCCTGCAGCACGAAGGTTGGGGCCGGTGAAACCATAGTTCAGTGCCCTATCGGCGCTGATGGCTCCGGTACCTATTGTCCTTTCCATAAATATTCTGTTGCGCTGAAACAGGTTCTCAAATTCTTTCAGCACTTTGGGATATTCTTTCAGAAATTTTTCCAGCTTTTGAAAAGCGATATCATTGAAGTTTCTTTCAAATCCGCCAATGCGGCCGATATTGGTGGTTAATCTTGCACCGCAAACCTCTTCGAAGATTTCATAGATCAGTTCACGGTATTGCATCACATACAGGAATCCTGTATAAGCTCCCGCATCCACCCCTACTATTGAATTGCAGATAAGATGATCGGAAATTCTTGACAACTCCATGATGATGACCCGGAGATAATCAACCCGCTTGGGAGTTTTTACTCCCAATAATTTTTCGCAGGTAAGATGCCAGCCCATGTTATTGATGGGCGATGAGCAATAATTCAGCCTGTCAGTAAGTGTGGTGATCTGATATAAAGGTCTTCTCTCAGCCAGTTTTTCAAATGCCCGGTGTATGTATCCCACTGTTTGCTCTGAAGAAACAATTCTTTCTCCATCCAATTCCAGAATATTCTGAAACACACCGTGAGTAGCCGGGTGTGTAGGCCCCAGGTTCAGCGTGGTGGTCGTTTTCTCTATTGAGCCTTCGGGTAATTTGATATGATGTTCTGGCATAAACCCCAAACCCCTAAAGGGGCTTTCGCAATTTCATTTAAATTCAAAATTTTTATTTCTCATACGCCTTTTAAAACCCTGCCACCCCCTGATAGAATCATTGATCTAAGTTTCCCCTTTAGGGGGACAGGGGGTTTATCTTCCAAACATTTCGTCATCCTTATCAATCCTTGTCTGGTCTTCCAGCGGATATTCTTTACGCATCGGGAAATAATCCATTTCATCCACATTCAATATTCGCTTGAGTTTCGGGTGGCCGATAAAATTCACTCCAAAGAAATCATAGGTTTCTCTTTCCATCCAGTTGGCTGACGAAAACAAACCAGTTGCCGTGTACACATCCGGTCTATTAATGTCCGTAAATACTTTGAACCTGACACGAATATTGTCAACCATATTGTGCAGATGATAGACCACTGCCAGTTCCCTTCCTTTATTATCCGGATAATGCACGGCGCATAAATCTGTAAGAAACCGGAATTTCAGTTGCTCATCGTCATATAAAAAATTAAGCACCTTCAGATTCATTTCCCTGGGTGCTTCAAATGTGAGCATACCATATGGTTCTTCAAAATTAGAAACCTGATCACTGAATTTTTCTACAAGCTTTTGTTTGATATAATCGTTCGAAATCGCCATGCTGCTATTGAATTCCGTAACTGTCTAATAATGCTTTGTATTGTTGTCCGTTTCTTCTTCTTAAACTTTCTTTGCCCACCAGATCCTGTATCCGCAATACGCCATCAATAATAGCTTCCGGTCTTGGCGGACAGCCCGGCACATACACATCCACCGGCACCACCTGGTCAATTCCCTGCAATACACTATATGTATCAAAAATTCCGCCGCTGCTGGCACAGGCACCAACCGCCATTACCCATCTTGGCTCAGCCATTTGAAGATAAACCTGTCTTACAACCGGTCCCATTTTTTTAGCTATTGTTCCCATCACCATTAACAAATCACATTGCCGGGGAGAGAATCCAACCCTTTCAGAACCAAACCTTGCAAGATCATAATGCGACCCCATCGTGGCCATAAACTCTATGCCACAGCAAGAAGTTGCGAAAGGTAAAGGCCAGATGGAATTTTTTCTTGCCAGCCCGATCACTTTATTCAATGATGTTGCAAAAAAACCCTCCCCCTGGCGGCCATCAGGCATATCGACTATACTGATATCTGCCTCCAGCGGCTTTTGAATAAGATTATATGATACAGGACGAGACATACCCCCAACCCCTAAAGGGGCTTTTGAACCCTAAAGCACAAATTGCTTTAAAGTATGATTGATAAAAAATTTTTTCTTCTTTCTTTAAAGAGCTATGAAACAATATGAAAACCCCGATCTAAGTCTCCCCTTTAGGGGGACAGGGGGTTTCAATCTTCCCACTTCAACGCACCTTTTTTAATAATATATATAAATCCACAAAGGAAGAATCCTATGAACATTAATACTGCCCAAAATCCGGACCAACCCAATTCTTTAAAATTCACAGCGTAAGGATAAAAGAAAATAACCTCCACATCAAACAATACAAAAAGAATAGCTGTTAAAAAGTATTTGATTGCCATGGGATGACGGGCATCTCCATGGCTTTCAATACCACTTGTAAAATTCTGGAGTTTATCAGACGTTTTTCTTTTGGGTCCCAGCATATGTGTTACAAACAAAAGAAAAGCAACCAATCCCACTGCAATAAAAACCTGGATACCAACCGGCAGATAAGAGCCGGAATCTGCATTATTCAAACCCGTTTGAAGAAAATAAAACATAAGCCTTTCTCAGCCGGCAAAAATAAGGCTGTGCCCTGAAATTACCTTAATTAAAATCATAGTCGGTTATGAGATTGGTAAAAAGAAAAATCCCCCGCCCCGATAAATCGGGACAAGAGACTTTCTTTGTAAAAGAAGAAAACCGAGTTATTAATTCTTTGCCACTGACTTTTTGGTCGTAGTGGTTGTTTTTGTTTTTGCTGCAGAAGATGGTTTGGGTAAATTTCCGGCCCCTGCTTTTGTTGGTGTAGCGCCTTTCGGAGTTGCAGGGTTGGAGGTTTTACCCGGAGGATTAGATGACATTTTATTAATGGCGTCAATATATCCTTGTATTTCCACCGATCTTGCCGTATCTATATCACGCCATTTGGGTAAATAAATTAATGCATTGTTTTTATCTCTTGCATTGAAATAAAATCCACCCAGGAATCTCACTGATTTTAAATACTGGTTTCTGAATTTAATAGTATCTTTTTGCGCAAACTCATACAATTTCTGGGCATCGGGTATGGCAATGCTATCCCTCCGTACAGTATCGGTTCTTACGGAATTATTAAAAGCCCAGTCAAATCCAAATACCTGGTCAGGCCATTTGGCTTGCATTGTAAGTGCTATGTCTCTTGACAGCGAATATTTGTCATCATCATAAAAGGCCTTCATTAAATCAAAAAAATCATTAATGATCGGTTTTGGCCTGAGGTCAATTATTTTCTGAACAATCAGACCGAATTTATCCCAGATCTTATTTTCCTTAAAATAAGCTGCGCCTTGTTTCAAAAAGTCAATTCTGCTTGATAATACCGTATCAAGCTGGGCGCCCTGAACAAAGTTGTCAAAGATTTCATCGGGTGTGCCACCGGTTTTTGAAAGGATCTTTGCCCGGAGCTCATGGTCAAATGTGATGTAATCATCAGGATTCTTTTTCTGAAAAAAAAGGTCGCTGTATTTTTTTGCAGCAGTAAACTCAGCTTTTTGATAATAAGCATCTGCAAGCAGCCTGTACACTTTGGGTTTTGTTTTGTCGCCTAAAGCCATCACAACGGATTCTGCCTTGGTAACTGCACATGCATAGTCTTTTCTTCCATAACAAAGTTGTCCGTAAAGAAATTCATCCTGTGCATCTTTTTCGGGCAACTTGCTCTGAATGTATTTATTCAACTGATTCTCTGCTTCGGTATAATCCTGTTTTTTGAACCAGTAATAATAGAATAACTCATAATATGCAGGAGTAAATTTGGGGTCTCTGGCTACTGCATCATTTAAGTATTGCAGAAAAGGCTCCCAGTTCTTTTGTGAATAAAAAATCATAGCAATCCGGTAGTTGGCAATCGAAAATGACGGATTCACTTCCAATGCCTTTCTGTAAGCCTGAAATGCGGGTCCTCCGCCTGTACCTTCACCTGCTTTGCGATGGGCATTTCCCAGTTGTAAAAGTGTTTCAGTGTTTTTAGGGTCCTTGGCAGCAGCATCCTGTAGTAATCTGATTCCCCATTGAAAATCGGCGGTCTTGGCATCGGCAATAGCACGGCCAATCGCAGTTTCTATTATAGGATCATCTCCTTTTTTACTGCTTCTCGAAAGAGTAAGCGCCGTTTCGAAATGCTGACGGGATTCGTTCATTTTGCCGGCCAATAATTCTGCATGGCCTAAACCAACCTGAATAAGCGGTGCACCGTTTGTAGTCTGCATTGCTTTTTCATACAACTGTGTTGCCCTGGCAATCCTGGAGCTCATAATCTCATCCATATCCAGATAAACCTGGCCAAGCCAATAAGTAGCTTCTATATTGTTTGGGTTTACAGCCAGCAATTTTTCAAATACATTAATAGCACTTGTATATCGCTGGGCATACAAATGATTCATGCCCTCCGGTATGCTTTGGGCTCTGAGTCCTGTTACATATAGTAACCCGGCTGCAATAAATGTGAGGGTGGTTTTCTTCATTTTACTGTTCACTTTTACAAGTTGTAAATATAACTGATTTGTTTACTTTTTAAGCCTTATCGGTCTTAAACCAAAATTTTTTAAAACCTGAGGTACCAGGTAGGCTCTTCTGAAAATCAATTGTCCTATCTCTCCGCTCATAAATCCTGCAAAACCATATCCTAATCCCTGGTAATTCTCTTTCAATGTATAAACCAAATCCCGTACCATAGGATAACTCTTTGTGTAAATGTTTTGTTGATAGGCTTTTACAAATCCTCCATCAGGGTAGGTACTTTGCAGTGAAACTACTCTGACCTTTTTCAAAAAACTCAGTTGTTCTGCATCTTCGGGATTGCCAATCCAGCTGACACCAATAAAACCGATTACGTCTTTTTGCTGCGAGACATACTCTATTACTCCTTCGCTGCTACGGGCTGCCACAGCTTTCGGTGTAAGTGAGTCTCCATGCAGTACTGAATCGATGATGAAACGTACAGTGCTGGTTGCTTTTATCCCATCAAACACAGGAATTAAATTTTTCTTAAATCTCCCGGTAAGAATATCTCTGATATCCGACATGGTGAACAGTGAATCCGGGGCTTCGGGATTTACAATTACTGCCACTGCATCTCTTGCAACCACAAGGCTCTGCGGTGACACTCCTAACGAATCCACCATCAGTGATTTTTCATCGGCATTGTTTCGCCTCGTGGCAATCACCATGCGAACACTATCAACTCCAAAATCTTTGAAACATTCCGCCTCGGGTTTATAATAAACCTTGATATGTGTTTTGGGACGATTTGATTCATACACCTGTGCCAGTTCATCCACTACCGGTTTAAATGACTCATCAGCGCTGACGATAATTGTTCCCCTGTAGGGTGTATCGGGCAGTTTATCTTCCTTTTCCTTGTATGACTTACAGGCGGACAGGATGATTAGTAAACAGGCTATTAAAAAAAATAAACTGCTGATCCTTTTCCGCTGCAACCTTTTCATTTAAAATAATTTTTCTTGTACCCCCTGTAAATTCTCCAGCTGCCATACAACATACAAATGGCACCGAAAATTTTATCTATCACATTTGGCGGAAAGCTTTCATTAAAAGAGATATCAAATTTGTTTCGGAAAAAGAAAAACAATCCGAGAAATAAAATCAATATCCCCATGCCATAGTCCAGAATTGATCTCATCAGGGAAGTCTGCTTCCTTTTTTTCTTTTCATAGTCTTCAAACATCGGTCATCTTTTGGGGAGGGCAAATTAGCCAAATTTTACTGTTCCACCCCTATAAATGTTACCGGCAGAATATAGCTGACAGGAACATTGACACCGTTCTGCAAAGCAGGCGTCCACCGGGGCATTTTCTTGCAAACTCTTACCACTTCCCTGTCATATTCATTACCACCGCTGGTTACGATCTCAAATGTGTTGACAGAACCATCCTTATCAACTTTGAACCGGATTTTCACTACTTTCTTTTCGCCATCTTCCAGTTCGCCCGGGGTTTGCAGGTTGTTTGCAAGAAATCTTTTTAAAGCATCGGGCCCTCCGGGAAATTCAGGATCTTTTTCCTGTGGCCTGAATTCTTTTTCAGTTTCTGTTGATTGAGAATTATTTGTATTTCCGCTTACAATTGTTTGCTCCGTCTTTTTGGGAATACCATCATCCGGTTTTCCTTTCACTGTAATATCGGCAATAAGGCTGCTGTCAAGACTTTTGGTATCCGGTATTACTTCTTTTACCTTATCGTCCGGTTTGATGACTATTTTACTGACAAATTTTTGAGAAGCAATTTTCTGTTCCTCCCTGGGTTGCTCTTTAGGTTTTTCAGGTTCTTTGGGTTTCAGTTTTTCAATATCAATCTCTTTTATCTCCACAATTCTTTCCTGCGTAGTATAAGAAAATGATGATGAGTTTTTATGAGTTAAAAAATTTATAACAATAAATACAAGTATTATGGACAAGGCAGCGACAATCGCAATCATAAGGCGACTGTTGTAACCTTTGCGTAGGGCATAAGCGCCATAATCTTTGTTGCGGTTTTCAAAAAGAATGTCGAGTATATCTGATTGTAAAATCCTTTCGTTTGTCATGGCTGTGTGATTTGCAGATAAGATTCTTTTCATATAGAATTCCACAAGCGAAACAACAGCAGTTAGGTGCAGCTATCTTGTACCTTGAGTCTTGTGCCTTTTACATTACTTTTGTTATTATGAAAATTTTAATGGTTTGCCTGGGTAATATCTGCCGCAGTCCGCTTGCTGAAGGTATTTTGCAGGATAAATCTTTTAAAGCAGGATTAACCTGGAGCATCGAAAGTGCCGGCACCAACAGTTATCATACTGGTGAGCCGCCACACCCTTTATCACAAAAAGTGGCGAAAATGAATGGCATTAACATCAGCCGCCAAAGGGCAAGAAGATTTACGGCATCTGATTTTACCGTATATGATAAAATTTATGCCCTTGCAGAAGATGTATTACAGGAAATGAAGCGAATTGCGGGAAATGAGTTCGACAATAACAAAGTTGATTTACTGATGAATGAACTTTATCCCGGAAAAAATATGGACGTACCGGATCCCTGGTATGGGCCTGAAGAGGGATATCATGAAGCGTATAAATTGATTGAAAAAGCTTGTGATGCGATTGTCGCTAAATACTCAATACCCAACAATGAATATTCAATGATCAAATAAGGCATTTGACTTATTTGACTTTTATGACTTATTTGAATTTATGACCAAACCATCATTACCACAGGGCACAAGAGATTTCGGACCGGATGTTGTTCGGAAGCGGAATTATATTCTTAATATAATTAAAAATGTTTTTGAGCTGTATGGCTTTCAGCCATTGGAAACACCAGCAATGGAAAACCTTGATACCTTGATGGGGAAATATGGGGAAGAAGGAGATAAACTGATCTTTAAGATTCTAAACAATGGGCTTGATAATAAAGAAAAGGAAAACCAGACAAGAGAAGATTTTGAAAAGATTTTGCAAGGAAAAAATGTAAAAGGAATCACTGAAAGAGCCTTAAAGTATGATTTGACTATCCCCTTTGCCCGCTATGTGGCAATGAACTATAACAATCTCACTTTCCCTTTTAAACGTTACCAGATACAACCGGTGTGGAGAGCAGACAGACCACAAAAAGGAAGGTATAGGGAATTTTATCAATGCGATGCGGATGTGGTTGGTAGCAACTCGTTATTGAACGAAGTGGAACTTGCAAATATTTATGCTGATGTTTTTTCCAGGTTAAAAATAAATACTGGCCTGAAAATTAATCATCGTAAAATACTTACAGCACTGGCCGGGCAATGCGGCGGCGCAGAAAAGATGAATGACATTGCCATAGCCATTGACAAATTGGATAAAATCGGCTTGGAAAAAGTAAAAGAAGAATTGAAACAAAGAAACCTGACCACATCTCAGGTCGGTATAATAGAAAAATATTTATCTATCTCTGGCAGCAATGAAGAAAAATTAAACCTTCTGAATAGTTTATTGGGCAATTCAGAAAATGGTAAAAAAGGAATAGATGATTTAAAATACCTGCTCACTACTTGCCGCTCACCACTCACTATTGATCTTACTCTTGCAAGAGGTCTCGACTATTATACAGGCATCATCTTTGAAGCTATGCCTCCTTCCTCAGTAAAAATCGGAAGTATTGGCGGCGGCGGCCGTTATGATGACCTCACCGGTCTATTCGGTGTACCCAATATTCCCGGTGTGGGTATTTCATTTGGTGTGGACAGAATTTATGATGTAATGGAAGAGCTAAATATCTTTCCCGCTGATGTGAATGTAAGTACTCAGCTATTGTTTTTTAACCTCGGAGAAAAAGAAAGCAGAAACTCGTTTGAGCTGATGCAGCAACTGAGACAGAAAGGAATTCGCTGCGAGTTATATCATGAATCTGTAAAATTTGACAAACAGTTCAAGTACGCTGAAAAGAAAAACATTCCTTTCGTTGCAATAATTGGCGAAAAAGAATTAAAGGAAAACACCTGCAACATTAAAAATCTAGCCACAGGCCAGCAGCAGACCATTTCGCAGGCAGAGCTGCTGAATTATAATTTCTGAATTATTTCCTTGAAAAAAGAAGTTCCCGGTTAACTGGCAAATAATATTCCCTGAAAATCCAGATTCCATTAGATTGTTTCTGACCGTCCAGCACATAACCCATCGCTTCGATATGAACGGCATTGATAGTTTTATCTTCCCCACGCCGGAACACAGCTGTACCGGTAAACTGAACAATTTCGAAAGAGTCCAAACCCAATTGTGTCAGTGGTGAAGAACCTGCAGCAGAAGACATGGATAAAGCCCCTTCTGACAAGGCAACATCAACAGAAGGCACCACGCTGCCATCAGGAAAAACATACTTTCCGGTATACTGTGTCAAGGAGTCTGTTTGGGAATTGGCAGCAAAGAAACAAGCAGCAAGAAAAAGCGAAAGCATTATTTTTTTCATACCTGGTTTTTATTTCTGTAAACGAATTTAATTGCAAAAGGTTACATCACCATTAAAGTTATCATACTTTCTCATAAATAACCGCTGCCCCCTGCCCCACTCCCACACACATGGTAGCCAGCCCGTATTTTACATTTCGTCTTCTCATCTCATATAGTAATGTTGTGGAAATTCTTGCGCCGCTGCAACCCAAAGGATGGCCGAGGGCTATGGCTCCGCCATTCACATTTACCTTATTTATATCCAATCCAAGGTCCTGTATGCAGGCTATAGATTGTGAAGCAAAAGCCTCATTTAATTCAATCAAACCAATATCAGCAATTTTTAGTTCCGCCCTTTGTAATGCTTTTTGTGTTGCCGGCACAGGACCAATGCCCATAATGGATGGATCAACCCCCGCCACAGCCATTGAAACAATTTTTGCCATTGGTTTCAATGAATACTTTTTCACTGCTTCTTCGCTTGCCAGTATTAGTGCCGCTGCCCCATCATTTATCCCTGAAGAATTTCCGGCTGTCACTGTACCATCTTTTATAAATGCAGGTTTCAAAGTAGCAAGCTTATCCAACGATGTTTCTCTTGGATGTTCATCCGCATCAACTTTTAATTTTTCTTTACCAGCCTGAGCTTCAACCGGCACAATTTCATCAATCCATTTGTTTTCCTTCTTCGCTGCAAAATATTTTTGTTGAGATGAAAGGGCAAAGGCATCCTGCTCCTCTCTTGTAATGTTCCATTGCTTTGCCACATTCTCTGCTGTTTCACCCATTGAAAATGGATGGTACATCTTTGCCAATACCGGATTTACGAACCGCCATCCCATTGTGGTATCAAATATCTCCGCTTTGCGGCTCCATGCTTCATTTGATTTATTCACCACGAATGGAGCCCTTGTCATACTTTCCACTCCTCCCGCAATAATCAGTTCTGCATCACCGCACATTACCTGTCTTGCTGCATCCATGATGGCCTGTAAACCCGAAGCACAAAGACGGTTTACCGTATTGCCTGCAACGCTTACAGGTAGTCCGGCGAGCAATGCCGCCATCCTTGCCACATTCCGGTTGTCTTCGCCGCTTTGATTGGCTGCACCGGCAATTACTTCCTCAATTGAATTAACCTCAACCGAAGGATTTCTTTTTATCAATTCCTTTATAACAAGGGCCAGCAAATCGTCGGGGCGCACCGATGATAACATACCGCCATATCTTCCAATTGGCGTCCTGATTGCGTCAATAATATAAACCGTCTTCATACTTAGGAATGAATCATCAAAAATAGTCAACCCACCTAACTTTGCCGAATGCAAAAAACAAAAGTGCGGAATATCAGAACTCTTACCCTTCGGGATATTGAAGAGTATTTTGAAGCTTTAGGCGAAAAAAAATTCAGAGCCAAACAGGTGTATGAATGGCTTTGGCTGAAACCTGTGCAGAGTTTTGATGCCATGACCAACCTGAGCAAAGAACTTCGGAATAAACTAAAAGAAAATTTTACACTTCCCGGGTTGGTGATTGATGCCACACAATATTCATCTGACGGAACAGTAAAAAGCCGGTTCAGAACTCATGATGGCCATCTGGTGGAAGGGGTGCTGATACCAACCGAATCAAGATACACTGCCTGCGTTTCATCACAGATTGGCTGTTCGCTCAGTTGTAAATTCTGTGCTACGGGATATATGGATCGCAAAAGAAATCTTGATTTTGATGAAATATATGATGAGGTGGTTCTCATCAATCAGCAATGTGAGAAAATACATGGAAAAAAACTGACCAATATTGTTTTCATGGGCATGGGTGAACCGTTGCTGAATTATAAAAATGTACTGAAGTCAATTGAACGAATCACATCCCCGGAAGGGATGGGTATGAGCCCCCGAAGAATTACTGTTTCCACTGCCGGGGTGGCAAAACAGATAAAGCAGTTAGGCGATGATAAAGTAAAATTTAAACTGGCTCTCTCACTCCATGCTGCCAACGATATGAAACGCCATGAGATCATGCCTATCAATGACAGCAACAATATCAAGTCGCTGGTTGAGGCTCTTAATTATTTTTATAAGCAAACTAAAAATGAGATCACATTTGAATACATACTTTTTAAAAACTTCAATGATTCACTGAAAGATGCGGATGAATTGATAAAACTGTACCGGCAGGTACCTGTTGATCTCATTAATATTATTGAATACAATCCCATCGACTTCGCAAAATTTGAAAAGCCGGAAGAAGACAAAGTGGAGGCATTTATCAAATACCTTGAAAAGCAAAGGGTAAATGCCCGTCTTCGCCGCAGCCGCGGAAAAGATATAGATGCGGCCTGCGGCCAACTGGCAAATAAGGACAGTCATTAGACAGCTCTAATAGCCTTTTACGAAAAATTTCCTACTTTTTTTAAACTTACCGCAAGGCAATGGGTCTGACCTGCGTCCAAATTCAAAATCCTGACATATTCAGAATCTATTATTTAAAAAAACATAGCACATGAAAAAAATCATCTTATCAGCGTTGGTACTATCGCTGGCAGTGGCTGTAAAAGCCCAGGAAATACCCGAAAGAAAAATGCAAAGACCAATGATGCACCAGGGACATAAAGGCCCTCAGCATGGACCTGGATTGGCAATGCAAAAGCTAAACCTGACGGAAGAACAAAAGGCAAAATTCAAAGCCCAGCATGAAAACTTCCGCAAGCAAATGGAAGAACTCAAAAAAAATGAAGACATAACGGTAAAAGAATGGAAATCCCGGATGAAAGCCCTGCACCAGGAAAACAAAGAAAAACTCCAGGGAATTCTTACAGCCGATCAGAAAGCACAGATTGAAAAAATGAAATCAGAACACAAAGCCATGCAGGAAGTGGATGCCAGGGCAAGACTGGAAAAAATGAAAATACATCTTGGCCTTTCTGATGACCAGGCCGCCAAAATAGATAAGAACAGAAAAGAGATGGCCGAAAAGATGAAGGCTCTCCATGAAGATGCAAAAATGGATATGGAGAAGAAAAAAGAAAAGATGAAGGAACTGATGAAAGAGCAAAAGGAAAAAATGAAATCCATCCTTACCGAAGAGCAAATGAAAAAAATGCAGGAACACAAACCGCAAAAACCTCCAAAAAGAGCAGCGATTTAATGAATATCCCGATGAATGAAAACAGGCCCCGCTTTGTCGGGGCTTTTGGTTTCATGGGCCCGGGCTTCAATACTTATCTTTGCTATTTATTACTGTTGTAAAACAGCAACCACTTCACATGAAAAAGAAAACAACAAACAACTTCAGTCAGTTTGCCAAAAGAAAGAGTAACGCTGCCATTAAAGAACAATTCAAACAGGAAAAAAGAAAATGGAAGAAGGAAAGAGAGGAAATCTTTGACAAGAAACGAAGTCAGAGATCTGACTCCGATAGCTATCGGGGAAGAGATAAGAACGATTCTTATAGAAATCAATCGCCTTTTAAAAAGAACCAGCCAATCCATAGTTCACATCCAACTTCTAACTTCAGACCTCCGACCCCTGGCCTCATGCCTCTCAACAAATTCATTGCACATGCCGGAGTGGCCGCCAGACGGGATGCTGCAGAGATGGTTAAAAAAGGACTAGTAAAAATAAATGGCGTATTAATTACAGAGCCGGGTCACAAAGTTTCTGCAAAAGATGATGTGAGGGTAAATGGAAAAAAAATATTTCTTGCGAAAAATCTCGTCTACATCCTCCTCAACAAACCTAAAGATTATATTACCACTACCGATGATCCTCACGGAAGAAAAACTGTGCTTGACATTATTAAACATGCCACTACTGAAAGAGTGTATCCTGTTGGCCGGCTTGACAGAAATACTTCCGGTGTTCTCTTATTTACCAACGATGGTGAATTAGCACAAAAACTCACCCATCCCAGCAATGAAGTAAAAAAAGTTTATCATGTAACATTAAATAAACCACTTGATAAAAAAGACTTTGATCAGATATTAAAAGGAGTAAATCTTGACGATGGGCCTGCATCCGTTGATGTTTTGGCTTATGCAGATATAAAAGATAAAACTCAGATTGGAGTTGAAATTCACAGTGGCCGCAACCGGATCGTCCGGCGCATCTTTGAACATTTGGGGTATGATGTAAAAAACCTCGACAGGGTAATTTTCGCAGGCCTTACAAAAAAAAATATTGAACGGGGAAAATATCGTTTCCTCACTGAAAAAGAAGTGAGAGATCTGAAACATTTTAGTAAAGGGAAATAAAGCCCCGTTAAATCCCCCAAACAAAGACTTGCCAGGTCCAAAATATTTTGAATGCACTTACAGGATTGGATAATATTTGAAACCGATGATTTTGTAGCTCTGAATAAACCAGCCGGTCTTTTATCCATTCCCGACCGGGAAGGGAAAGAAGTTTCCCTGAAAACATTGCTTAAAGAAAAATATAAAGACATTTTCACTGTTCATCGCCTTGATAAAGACACCAGCGGCCTGATCGTATTTGCAAAAAACGAAGTTGCACATAAACATCTCTCGCAGCAGTTTGAACACAGGGAAACAAAAAAGATCTACCAGGGATTGGTAATAGGTTCATTATTGGAGAAAAGGGGAAGCATCAATTCTTCCATAGCAGAACACCCTGCACAAAACGGAACAATGATAGTCCACAGAAGAGGGAAAGATGCACTGACAGATTTTGAGGTGCTTGAAGATTTCGGAATTTATTCGCTTGTTCAGTTTCAAATTCATACCGGACGTACTCACCAGATACGGGTGCATATGAAAGATATCGGTCACCCGATTGTTTGTGATGTCTTGTATGGTGATGGAAAACCGGTACTGGTTTCATCGTTAAAACCAAAATTCAAACTCTCAAAAAGGGAAGAAGAAGAGAAGCCTATTCTAAACCGGCTGGCCCTTCATTCATTTCAATTATCATTCAAAAACATCAATAATCAATTTATAGAATTAGAAGCCCCGTTACCCAAAGATATAAGAGCCACAATTCAACAACTTGCAAAAAGAAAAAAAGGCAGATAGATCTAACCACTGCCTTTTTTAATCTGAATAAAATCTGATCAATTAATATTAGGTTGCGGAGTATAACGCAAATAAGGTTTTACAATTTTCACTCCTTTTTGAAATTTCTTCATTGCATCATCGGTTGAAACTGATAAAGCCACGATTACATCTTCTCCATGCTTCCAATCAGCAGGCGTAGCCACACTGTAGCCTGCGGTCAGCTGTAATGATTCAAGCACCCTCAGCACTTCATAAAAATTTCTCCCTGTGGTTTGAGGATAAGTGATCATCAGTTTTACTTTTTTGTCTGGCCCGATTATAAAAAGTGAACGAACAGTAACCGTTTCAGAAACATTAGGATGAATCATGTCATACAATAATGATACTTTCCGGTCTTCATCAGCAATAATCGGAAAATCTACAGTACAGTGTTGTGTTTCATTAATATCATTGCGCCAGCCAAGATGCTTATCCAGTGGATCAACACTTACTGCCATCACTTTTGTATTTCGCTTTGCAAACTCTTCTTTCAGCAAAGCAGTTTTTCCCAGTTCGGTGGTGCAAACGGGAGTATAATCAGCAGGATGTGAAAAAAGAATACCCCAGCCATTTCCCAGGTATTCATAGAAATCTATTTCACCTTCGGTTGTTTGTGCTTTGAAATTGGGAGCTATATCCCCAAGACGGAGTGACATAATTGTTGGTTTTAATTTGAAAAAGAAAAAATAAAGTTATTCTATTATATTAACAGTATAATAAATCCTTGAGTTTTTTTTCAACATGGCTGCCACACCACAATATTTTTCCAAAGACAGGTCAATGGCTTTTCTTACTTTCTCTTCATTCTCAGTAGCTGTACGGATATTATAGATAATATGTATGTCCTTAAACACTTTAGGATGATCATCTGTTTGATCTGCTTCCGCATCAATTGAAAAGTCAGAAAATTCAACTTTCATTTTTGTAAGAATATCCACCACATCTATGCCAGAACAACCGGCCAAACCAGATAAAAGCAAAGCTTTGGGACCATGACCATTCTCTGTGGATCCATCCATCTTAATTTTATTGCCTTCATGTACTGCTTCAAATTCATGTCCTCTTATCCAGTTAGTAATAGTTTTTGCCATATTAATTCAATTCATGTTTTTTATTTTTAGAAATGTTCTCCAGTGTCCACCTGATCTGTTTTTCAAAATTATTCTTTCTTTCCTTGCAATCAGGTTTTTTACAAATGCGGCAGGAAAATGGCAAGCAACCATCCGAATGCACAAACAACTCGAGGGATTCTCCAAATTCCTTTTTGATAAGGGCCGCCAGCGCATCTATTTCATTGTGTGCTTCATGTACATTCAGATACCAGGGCACGGTGAGGTGACAATCCACATGTAAAACACTTCCATACTTAATTACCCGGAAATTGTGAAGATCAATCCAGTTTTCACGGCGATTGGCGTTCAATATTTCTACCACCTTTCCCAGCAATTTCATATCCGCTTCGTCCATAATGCCTGCAATTGAATGACGAACGATACGATAACCAGTAAATATGATAATGGCCCCAAACACACAGGCTACTGCACTGTCAATCCATGTATAACCTGTAAAATATAACAGGGCAAGCCCGACTATAATACCTGCCGTTGACCATGTGTCTGTTTGAAGATGCTTACCGCTGGCAATCAGCGCTGCTGAATTATTTTTCCTCCCTGTCCTGAGGCAGAAATAACCAACCATAAAATTGATAACAGCAGTGGCAGACACCAGCAACATCCCAAGATCAATTTTTTGCAATTCAACCGGATTTACCAAGTGCTGAATTGCTTTATATAAAATAATGGCACCGGCAGTGCCGATCATTGTGCCTTCAATTGCCGCAGAAATAAACTCTGCTTTGCCATGCCCGTAGGGATGATCCATATCCCTTGGTTTGGCTGCTACATATAAGCTATACAAACCAATAAATCCTGCCACTACATTTACAATACTTTCGAGGGCATCAGTAAGAATAGAAACCGAATGGGTGGAATAATAGGCAATAAATTTTATTAGCAGCAGTATCACAGAAACTGCTGCCACCCATTTTTGAACACTCAGGTTTTGTCTCTCTGTTTTCAAGAATCAGTGATTACTCAAAACTTTCTATTACAAATTTCATCCACTGCCTGCGGGCATAGGTAAGAAATTCAGGTGGAGCACCTGCAAATCCTTTTTCAGATTCATACCTCCCAAATGTTTTCATGAATTCTTCCTCTGTTTTCTTATAACCGGGTAAGGTTTCAAGGTTGGCCGTGTTTTCCGTAACAGTTAGTGAATCTTCAGGTGAAGCTTTGATCCAGCCAAGACCCTGCAATATGTATTTGTCAGCTCCTTCATACATGATAAGCTTCATTTCGGCAGGAGAAACATCACTTCGGCATGCCAGTCTGTACTGAACAGTGGCTTCAGCAATACCATCATTATCCAGGTCGGTAACGGTTGTTGAGCCTTTAATAAAATTGCAGGTAATATCAAACGGACAGGATTTTTCACCATCATTGATCTTCCATAGCAGCCGGTAATCACCCTCTTTTTTTACATATTGGTATGTATGTAGTTCAGCTGTCTGTCCTTCTTCGCCGTATTCATTTTTCTCTTTATCGTCGTATGGTTCAACAAAAGAAGTGATGAGAATATTATCCCCCGACTTATCAGCCCACTGCAAGGCTTCATTTAACTTTCCTTCAAACTTTACAGATGGTGGAACTTGTGTTTCTGTTATTGAAACAGTTGATATGGGTTTGTTAGTTACAGAATCCGACTTTGCGCCTTTTTTGTCAGATGATGACGAATTGCATGAAAACAAAAAGAAAACGATACCGGATAAGAAGATCCATTTCATAAGTTATTTTTTTGGGAGTCCAATATACATAAATAATTTGCCCCTGTGGCTTCAACACACAGGGGCAAATTAAAAGAAGACTGTTTCAATTTACCTGATCACCATCACTTTTTCGGAGAAAGATTCTCCCGGGCCGAAAACATCGGGGATATGAATAATATAAGTGCCGGCACTGAGCCCCGAAATACTTACATTATTTGTATTTACTAATTTCAATTGTCTCAACAGTTTGCCGGCTTCGTCTGTAATGATAGCATCAAAAGCTTTCTTCACACCATCCAGCCTGATGGTAAACTGACCGTAATTGGGATTGGGATAAAGTAAAACACTGACTTGTGTTTCGCCCATTCCCTTTACCGCTTTTATATGCGTATAAGTAAAGCGGCCATCTTTATCAACCTGCTTTAGCCGGTAATAGCTGATGCCGGAGAATCCATTGGCATCGGTAAAATTATAATCAAGAGTACTGCTGCTGTTGCCATCCGGCGCTTTTGAAGGCGCAAAACCAATCTTTCCGAAAACCAATTCTCCATCCAGTCTTCTCTCAACATCAAACCCTGAATTATTAATCTCGGTCAGGGTTTGCCATTTTACTTCAACTTTTACTTTGGTAAGTCTGCGGGCATCAAAATTTAGTAAAGTAACCGGAAGCGGTGATCCAAACTGACCAATTCCAAACTGGCTGAAACTGCTTATCCCATTCCGTCTTGCATATCCTGAGGATAAAATGCGACCGGGTTGATTGGTTGCAGGTAGTGTGCTGCCTGACGGCGATACCCAATCAGCAGCATTGGATGATGCGTTTGGCCTTTTTAAAATAGCAAAACTGTTATCTACGAGTCCCGTAAATCCGTTAAAATACAACAATGCATCATATTTGCCGGAAGAAGGAAGTACATCAGGCGTAAGATACCATACACCGCCCGGGTTTACTGAAATATAGGCTTGACCATTTTCAGTAGCAACAAGTCCTGCGTCATTTCCTGGTTTGGGGCCAAATGAAGCATCAATATAGCTAAGGTTGTTTAAGGGGTCCGAGGTGAGGTTATCTAATACGGCTCTGTTAGCCTTTGAGGCGTCCCCTACAGGAAATACGTAATTATTGACGGAAGAAGTCAGGATGTATCTTCTTAAGTTCCCGTTTATCCAGCTATTGGCAAAATTTGTATTGGCAGCATCTGCTTCAACAGCCATTTGTGTGTTACTTAGTGCAATAGCTTTATACGATGCCGTAGTGTTGATCTTTCCATTAATGAGGTACCATTTGTTAACATTAATATCACTGCCGAGAGTAATATGTCCGCTTGCATCCACATCTATTCTTTCAAAAGTGTTTTTTGAATTTAAAAGATGACCGCCAGAACCATTAAAAACAATTTTACCTGTTCCATAATTATAAGCGGTAACTGTATTATCAACCCAGTCCGCAGCACCTGAAACGCCGTTTTGCTTTACGGTTATCGTACCGGCATTAGATAAGGTGCTGCCATTTTCAAGAGTAACGCCTCCCTGAAGTACCATTTGTACACCACTTTGTACTGTAATAACAGCTCCATTTTGTACTTTCAGTATTCCCTGTGCCTGCAGGGAAGAATTAATAAAAATCGCAGAGTAAATGATCAGCAAAAATCTGAAAGCAGTTAGTTTGATTCTGTTCATCTTTTTCGGTTTTGAATAAGCTTCATGATGGTTTTGTAAATATCGTTCAAATTATCCTTTTAGTCAGTTTGACTTAGCAAACGGGTATCTCAATTTAGTAACCGGTCTGCATGCGTTAAAATTGACTACTTTTTTGATACCAGCCAATACCACAAACAGGGGATTTTTTATCTCCAAAAGGCTACTCCGGTTGTTTCTTCCTCAGAATCCTTGTGAAAAGCTTTGAAATCCGGAAATAAAACTCCTTATTAAACAATTGTGAGTCCCTCATAGCTTTAACTGTGAGAAAAATTCCGACAGGAACCAATACAAAAGTGGCCAGCCACATACCGGTGAAAGGAGATAGGGTGTTCTCTTTAGCAAATTTCTCCCCCATAGTGCTTGAAAAATAGAATAACATAAAGAACACAATAGCAAAAATCAGTGGCGTTCCTAATCCACCCTTTCTTATTATGGACCCCAGTGGGGCGCCGATAAGAAATAACACTATACAGGCAAGTGAAAGGGTTATTTTGCGGTGCCATTCTATCTTATGTCGCCGCAAAACCCTGGCTTTATCATTGATGTTGTTGCTTGATGATTCCGCAGAAAACCGAAGCGAGGAAGCCAGCCCATGAACTTGTTGCGCAATGTTGGTTCTGGCCGAATCGGGCAGGATTTCATCAAAGGATTTTATTTTTTTTGCCAGGCTGTCATTTGTGAATTTCCGGCTTTTTGTATCAAATGAGTCAATCAGGCTGGTAAAATGAATCATCCTGATTATTTCCGAATCGGATCTTTGTTTTGTTGCCAAAAGTTCTTTTTCCAGTGAATCAATAGCCTTATTCAGCTGGCGCATGCTGTACATTCTTTCATTATTCTTATTGGCACTGTCAGGTGTCCAGTTTATCTGAAAGGAGCCCAGGTCAAATTGTTTCCTGTATTCTTTAAACCCAATTCTTATAAACTCTATGCTCTGGTTGTCATATTGGTTTCCTCTTTCCTGGTATCGCCAGCCGTCCTTTAGGTAAAATTCAAGAAATCTTTTATCCTCAGACACTTTCATGATCCCATTTTTGGCAATTATAAAATTGTCCTGCAAAGGATTATTCTGTTCATATACCACCACATCTTTTATTATACTATCTGCCTGTTTTTGTCCTATTTTAATTGCATAGCCGGGAATCTTATCATAAAAAACACCTTCCTTAAGATCAAATGCCGGTTTGGCAAATACTATATCCGACAACAAGGTTCTTGATTTTAATGTTGCAACCGGAATGATATAATTTGAAAACATAAAAGCAATCCCGCTGATTAAAACAGATACTAAAAACAGAGGTCGCATAAACCGAAGGAGAGAAATTCCGGCAGACTTAATAGCAACCAGTTCAAAACTTTCGCCAAGATTTCCAAATGTCATCAATGAAGAAAGCAATACCGCAAGCGGAAGCGCCAAAGGCACCAGAACAGCGCTTTGATACCAGATAAATTTTAAAATAATGCCGGTGCTCAACCCTTTGCCTACAAAATCATCAATATACAGCCAGAAAAACTGCATTACCAGCACAAGCAGTGTTATAAAAAAAGTGGCAACAAAAGGACCAATGAAGGCTTTTACAACAAGTCTGTCTAATTTTTTGAACACTTATCTTTAAAATATGAATAAGACAAAAATACGTCTTTCAAGAAAGGAGAAAGAACTGGCCGGAAATAAAGAGCTGATTTTAACAAAGAACAAAATACTGAACAAGATAACCCTTCAGTTAGAAACCCTGACAGATAAACATCACCAGATTCTCCGCTCATTTTCCGGTAAAATCTCTGACGACATATTATCTATAAACCCCAAAATATCAAAAGGGGAAAATTACAACGGATTGCCCTGGCGGGTGCTGGATCATCCAGGAATATTTAATAAAGAAGGCATATGCGCTATAAGAACCCTGTTCTGGTGGGGAAATTTTTTCAGCGTTACCCTTCAATTATCCGGAGTGTATAAAGAGAAATATGAAAGCTCAATTCTTACTTCTTATTCATTATTGCAAAAAAAGAAAATTTTCTGTTGCATCAACACCGATCAATGGCAACATCATTTTAAAAAGGACAATTACATTTTAGTAAACAAAATGGGTAAAAAGGGTTTTGAAGAAGTTATAAGAAAAAAGGACTTTATCAAATTGGCAAAAAAAATTCAGTTGAAGAAATGGGATAGTATAACAAAAAAGATTACGGAATATTTTTGTTTTTTGGCCGCCATGCTGGCAACAGATGATCAGTTACCCAACCGGTGAAATAATTCCTTCACCTGGTAGTCCCACAGCATACTTTGATCCTTGATATCCTTTTTCTCGGCAAAGTCTTTTATGACAAGAATAGTTTGGTTGGTGATTTCTGATTTTTCAATCCGGAATTCAAAATATTCTTCTTTGGGAGAATTAAGCCAATGATAACGGATAAATTTATCCTGCTCTTTTTCTACTACATCCGCTTTCTCAAAAGCACCGTTCCAGCCAAAATAAAAAATATTGTCTCTTTCATCTACTTTGTCTGCAAACCATTCTCCCAGCCCTGCGGGAGTAGAAAGGAATTCGTACAGGATAGAGGGTGAACAGCGAACCGGAAATTCTAAAGTGTATAGTTGTTTACTCATTCTTCAAGCGCCAAACCGAAGCGACAGTTGCAATAATAGAAAAATAATGATAGCCGCAAAAAATTTTTATGGTTATTTTTCCCCTTTTGTCAACTCAAAACCAGGAGGATAAAATAAATCATCTGACAAATCGTTAAGAAGATGTCAAAATATATTTGGCACTAATCAGCAATTAGCCTAAATTGCTTTGAAGTTCAATACTTTCTGAACAAAAAAGGACATTGTGGTGGGTATTTTTTGAGTCATTAAGTGACCAAAAACGATTTCTTAAACCCTTAAAATACACCATTTAAAGCCATACCTATGAGCATGAGACAACTCAAGATCACGAAGTCTATCACTAATCGTGAATCCCAAAGCTTAGAAAAATATTTACAAGAGATTGGTAAAGTGGAGCTTATCACCCCCGAAGAAGAGGTGAAATTAGCTACCCTTATCAAACAAGGAGATCAGCGGGCATTAGACAGGCTGACTAAGGCTAATCTTCGTTTCGTAGTCTCTGTTGCAAAACAGTATCAAAACCAGGGTCTTTCTCTGCCTGACCTTATTAATGAAGGAAACCTGGGTCTTATTAAGGCTGCACAGCGTTTTGATGAAACCCGTGGATTTAAATTCATTTCTTATGCTGTTTGGTGGATACGCCAAAGCATTTTACAGGCATTGGCTGAGCAAGCCCGGATCGTTCGCCTGCCCTTGAACAAGGTGGGGCTCACCAACCGGATTCAAAAAGCCTATTCTTTGCTTGAACAACAGTATGAAAGGGAACCCTCTGCCGAAGAACTGGCGGAAGTACTGGAAATGGATATTGAAGAAGTTTCCTCTACCCTGGGCATCAATGCCCGCCATGTAAGCATGGATTCACCCTTGTCAGACGGTGAGGAAAATACTCTTATTGATGTAATGGAAAATCCCAATGCAGAAAAAACAGATGGTGAACTGGTCCATAATGAGTCTCTGAAAACCGAAATTGACCGTTCTTTAAAGACGTTGACCGAAAGACAAAAAGAAGTGATTTGCTTTTTTTTCGGAATAGGTGTGGATCATCCGATGAGCCTGGAAGATATTGGCGAAAAATTTAACCTAACTAGGGAAAGAGTTCGCCAGATAAAGGACAAAGCCATCACCAAATTAAAAACATCGAACCGCTGTCAATTATTAAGAACTTATTTAGGAGTATGATATAAAATTACTCTCCATTATCTTTGCAATTCTTTTAAAAAAGTGAACATTTGATGTTCACTTTTTCTTTATGTGATAGAGAAAAAAAGTGAACCATGTTCAATTCATTACAAGAGAAATTAGAATCGGCATTTAAAAGCCTGAGAGGCCAGGCAAGGGTTACCGAGCTCAATATTGCATCCACTGTAAAAGATATACGCCGTGCATTGGTGGATGCCGATGTGAATTATAAGATTGCCAAAGAATTTACGGATAAAGTAAAGGATAAGGCAATTGGCGAAAAGGTGATCAATTCCATTTCACCCGGCCAGTTAATGGTAAAAATCGTAAAGGATGAACTGGTGGAGCTGATGGGTGGGGAGGAAGCGCCTTTCAACGCAAAAGGAAACCCGGCAGTTATACTCATTGCCGGCTTGCAGGGATCCGGTAAAACTACTTTCAGCGGCAAGCTGGCAAATTACCTTAAAACAAAAAAGGGGCTTTCTCCCCTGCTGGTAGCAGCAGATATTTACCGGCCCGCAGCCATGGAACAACTAAGAGTACTGGGCGAGCAGATCGGCGTGGAGGTACATATTGAAGAAGAAAATAAAGATGCTGTAGCCATTGCTCAAAATGCTATCAAAGAAGCAAAAAGCAAAAATAAAAATGTGCTCATTATAGACACTGCCGGCCGTTTGGCTATTGATGAAGTGATGATGACTGAAGTGGCCAATATCAAAAATGCTGTGAATCCGCAGGAGATCTTATTTGTGGTGGACAGCATGACGGGCCAGGATGCAGTGAACACTGCCAGGTCATTTAACGACCGGCTTGACTTCACCGGTGTTGTACTCACAAAATTAGATGGTGATACAAGAGGCGGTGCTGCTCTTTCTATTAAATACACAGTACACAAACCCATCAAATTTACCAGCAGTGGTGAAAAGATGGATACCCTGGATGTCTTTTACCCGGAAAGAATGGCGCAGCGGATATTGGGCATGGGAGATATCACTTCATTGGTGGAAAAGGCCCAGGAACAGTTTGATGAAGTGGAGGCTAAAAAACTGGAAGCGAAGATCCGGAAAAACAAATTTGACTTTGCCGATTTCAAAGCCCAGCTGGAAGCCATAAAGAAAATGGGCAATATGAAAGATATGCTGGGTATGATACCCGGGCTTGGCAGCAAAATGAAAGATATCAACGTCAATGACGATTCATTTAAAGGCATTGAAGCCATGATCAATTCCATGACCCCTGAAGAAAGGGCGGACCCCGACCTGATTGATGGCAGCCGAAAAAAACGCATTGCCAAAGGCAGCGGCAAAGACATACAGGAGGTTAACAACTTCATGAAACAGTTTGAGCAGATGCGTGGTATGATGAAGAATATGAATAAAATGAGTATGCTGGGTAAAATGATGCCGGGAATGAAGAGATGAGGCTTGAGGTCAGAAGTATGAAGTCAGAGAGTTTTTTCGCAATTAAAAGATGAAAAATAAATAAAAGGCCCTTAGTTCCAAATTTCTGACCTCCGACTTCCGTTTGGCGTTCTCCCCTTTCAATCTTATCTTCGCCATTCCGGTTTCTACCGGCCCCGATAGCTGGTTATCGGGATAACAATTATTGTTTAACGCCTTTAAATGTCTATTTAAAATGGCAGCTAAAATCCGTCTTCAAAGACATGGGTCTAAGAAAAGACCCTTCTACTTCATTGTAGTTGCAGATTCCCGTTCACCCCGTGACGGGAAATTCATTCAGAAATTAGGTACTTACAATCCACTCACTGTTCCGGCTACTATTCAGTTGGACCGCCAGAGAGCTTTGGATTGGCTGAACAAAGGTGCTACACCCACTGACACTGTTCGCCGTATCCTTAGTTTCAAGGGAGTATTGTATCTGAAACACCTGCTTCGTGGTGTGAAGCTGGGTCTGTTTGATGATGCTACTGCAATGGAAAAGTTCACCAAGTGGAGTGTTGAGCATGATGCACAGGTGAAAAAACGCCAGGAAAATGCCTACCGCAACAAAAGAGCCAGACGTCCGATACCAGGTCGCAGACCCGAAAGAAGGACTGAAGGTGAAGGCGGTGGTGAAGGATAAGCAACCTGCATCCTGAAAGTACTCAATCCTCTTTGTTTAAACAGGGAGGGTTTTTTGTTTGTACTCAGGATTAATGTTTTGTTTTGCAGCAGATGAATGAATATTTTAACATAGGAAAATTTGTAGCCGTTCATGGTTTGAAAGGCGAACTGCTTTTGAAACATGAACTCCGGAAAAAAACTTCATTAAAAGGACTCAAAGCAGTTTTTATTGAAGAAAAACAGAATTCTTTCATCCCCTGGTTCATTGAATGGGCAAAAATAAAATCAGAAACAGTAGTTTACCTGAAACTGGAAGGAATCAACACAAGAGAATCCGCCATTAAACTGGCACAAAAAAAAGTGTGGCTGACAAAAGTTGATTATAAAAAATTTTCCGCCAAATCTTCTCCTGCTACCCTTCTTGGTTATACTATCATTGACAATGGCAACATAATTGGAGAAATACTTGAAGTAATTGAACAACCACATCAATTACTTTGCCGGCTTGAAATACAAAGGAAAGAAGTGTTGATACCTTTGCATGAGGGTTCATTACAAAAAATTGACCATAAGAAAAAGCAAGTGATGGTGGAGCTGCCGGAGGGGTTGCTGGAGGTTTATCTTACATAATAATTCAAGTCAATGAAAAAAGGCTTACTGTTTTTAATCATCTTTCTTTTTACATATATCAATCTTTATTCGCAGTTTAAGAAAAATATTAAAGTAAATGCTCTTTCTTTTGAGTTGGGCAAAACAGGGTTGATTTATAACCTGAACTTCGATCACAGGATAAAAAACAAAAATATTGGATACAGGGCTTCTATTGGGTCAAACTTTGCAAAATATCTGAATGTTTTTTCGGCAGCCGGAGGCGGATATTTTTTAATTGGGAAAAAGAAAATTTTACTGGAGATTGGTATTGATGCAGGACTTCTAAATGTTGATGAAATAAGTGATGACCAGAGAGGGCTAACCTTAATTTATCCTGACTATTCAATAAAGACTTTTTATTCCAGCCTGAATGCAGGAGTAAGAATTTACAGCCAAAAGAGTCTATTCAGGGCAGGGGTTTCTCCCGGAATAATAAAAGATGGATTTCTGCCTGGCGGATATATCAGTTTTGGTTTTCTGTTTTAATAATATGAAGGATGCACTTCACCATATAGCCCATTTCGACCTTGATTCCTTCTTTGTTTCGGTTGAAATAAGAAACAGCCCCGATCTGAAAGGTAAACCAGTCGTTGTTGGCGGTTATGAAAGAGGCGTGGTGGCCGCCTGCAGCTATGAAGCAAGAAAATTTGGTATTCATTCGGCCATGCCGATGAAAAAAGCATTGCAGCTTTGCCCGGGTCTGATCGTTACCAATGCCAGCCGTGATCAGTATAGTAAATATTCAAGATGGGTTACAGAAATTATTGCTTCAAAAGTTCCCCTGTTTGAAAAGGCAAGCATTGATGAGTTTTACATTGATCTTACAGGCATGGATAAATTTTTCGGCGCCAGCAAATATGCAAAAGAATTAAGACAACATATCATTGATGAAACAGGGTTGCCCATCTCCTGCGGGCTGTCATCAGCAAGGTTTATCAGCAAGATGGCAACCAATGAAGCCAAGCCCAATGGGTTTCTGGAAATTCCTCATGGAAAGGAAATTGAATTCCTTTGGCCGCTGGGTATTGAAAAAATAAATGGTGTGGGCAAACAAACCGAACAGCTACTGAAGAGCTATGGAATTTATACTATTGAAGATATTGCAAAGACACCGGTTGAACACCTTGAAAAAATTGCCGGCAAATGGGGCGAAGCCCTCTGGCACAAAGCTTATGGCCGGGGAAGTGTTGAAATTGCCACCGACTGGGAGCAAAAAAGTATGAGCCATGAAAACACTTTTGAAAAAGACTATAACGATATTGAATTTCTGTATAAAGAATTAGTGCGGCTTACGGAGAAAACGGCCTATTCACTTCGTGAAGATGAAAAAATGACTGGCTGTGTCACGGTTAAGATCCGTTATTCCGATTTTGAAACTACTTCCCGGCAGGAAACTGTAGACTACACAGCCCTTGATGATGTACTGATAGCAAAGGTGAAAGACCTGTTCAATAAGTCCTATCAGAAAGGAAGACCTGTACGGTTACTTGGCGTTCGTTTCAGCCAGATGATACCGATAACCATGCAGATGAGCTTGTTTGAAAATAATATTGAAAAGCTGAATCTGTACAAAGCCGTTGATGATATTAAAGAAAGGTTTGGCAGCAAGCTGGTGACAAAGGCGGTTACTTCTGAAATGAAGGACAGCGAAAATGCATTTACTACCCGGCACAATAAGAAAAAATCTGCAGAATAAATTTTCCGTGAAAACCAGATTACCGCAACCTTCTTATCTTCGCAATCCCCTTTATTTACTAATTCCTGATAAACTAATAACCTAATTAACTAATTTACCATGTCAACAACTTGGAAAGACTACCAGGAAAAAAACAAAGAACATTTTTTAAACGAAATGCTGGATCTGCTCCGCATTCCTTCTGTAAGTGCAAAGAGTGAGCATAAAGCGGATATGCTGAAATGTGCTGAAGCAGTAAAGAAAAGCCTGCTGGATGCCGGTTGTGATAAAGCCGAAGTAATGTCAACCGATGGTCACCCGGCTGTGTATGGAGAAAAGATAATTGATCCGAATAAGCCTACTGTACTTGTATATGGCCACTACGATGTGCAACCACCCGAGCCATTAGAACTTTGGCATAGTGGACCCTTTGAGCCTGTGATCAAAGACGGAAAGGTATTTGCCAGGGGCAGCGCTGATGACAAAGGTCAGTTCTATATGCATGTAAAAGCATTGGAGATTCTTACAAAGACCAACACCATGTCCACTAATATCAAATTTTTAATTGAAGGAGAAGAAGAAGTAGGCTCTCCTAATCTTGGAAAATTCGTTGCCGCACATAAAGAAATGCTGAAAGCTGATGTTATACTCATCAGCGACAGCTCTATGCTGAGTATGAAAAATCCTTCGCTGGATACCGGTGTCAGGGGCTTAAGTTATATTGAAGTGGAAGTGACAGCCGCCAACCGTGACCTGCATAGCGGTACATATGGCGGTGCAGTGGCTAACCCGATTACGATATTAGCAAAAATGATAGCCTCTTGCCATGACAAGAACAATCATATCACTATCCCGGGTTTTTATGATGATGTGGTAAAAGCAGGAAAAAAAGAAAGAGCATTAATCAATAAAGCTCCTTATAGCGAAAAGGAATATAAAAAGGATTTAGGTGTAAAAGAGCTTTGGGGAGAAAAAGGTTATACTACCTATGAAAGAACCGGTATCCGCCCGACAATAGAAGTAAACGGCATATGGGGTGGTTACACAGGCGAAGGTGCCAAAACTGTATTACCTTCAAAAGCTACGGCAAAAATTTCTGCCCGTCTGGTTCCCAATCAATCTTCAAAAAAGATGACGAAGAAGTTATTGAAGTACTTTCAATCCATAGCCCCAAAATCGGTGACTGTAAAAGCCTGGGAACACCACGGAGGCGAGCCTTACATGACACCGATTGACAGTAAGGGATATTTAGCCGCAGAGAAAGCAGTGAAATCAACTTTTGGCAAACAGCCGATTCCTGTTCGTGGTGGTGGCAGCATTCCTATTTGTTCGATACTGGAAAAAGAACTGGGAATAAAAATTATTTTTATGGGCTTTGGCTTGGATAATGACAACCTGCATAGTCCGAATGAGAAATATAATATCGAAAATTTTTACAAAGGGATTGAGACGATACCGTACTTCCATAAATATTTCTCCGAACTTTAAACTGTGAATGGTCAATGGTGAATAGGCAATATTCATAAGGTGAAAATTTACTATTGACTATTCACCATTCACTATGCCGGGAAAACTCCGCCTCGATAAATACCTCTGGTCAATCCGTTTATTTAAAACAAGAACTCTTGCAGCATCTGCATGCGATAACGGCAAAGTAAAATTCAATGGCGCTGCTGTTAAACCTGCCAAAAATGTAAACATAGGCGATGAATATGAAATAAAGACGGAAAATAAAAGATGGCGGATAAAAGTGATCGGGCTTCTCGAAAAAAGAGTGAAATACGATGAAGCCGTTAAATATTACATCGACATCACCCCTGCCGGGGAAATTCAAAGACTCCAGTACCAGTCAGCAAGTTTTCATACCGGAAAAAGGCAAAGCAAAATCGGACGGCCTACCAAGAAACAAAGAAGGGATATTGACAATTTTCTTACAGATTAGCATCTGTTGATGAAAATCATCCTGCTTTATTATTATTATCATCTCAAACACCTGAGAAGAATTTTAGTTTCGGTGTGAATAAAGTCTGGTCAGCATGACAGCAGCCGAATCAAGAACAAGACGAATGGAAGGCCCGCTCTTCTTCAAGCCCGGTGTTGAATACAAGCACCGGAGAAGGAAAGCAATAGTGCCTGCTGTGAACATTGATGAATCGGATCAGGAATATATTCTTATGCTGGCGGCACCGGGGTTCAGTAAAGAGGTTTTCGTATTGAAAATTGAAAAAAATATTTTATCGGTCGAGGCTTCTAAAAAGCCCGACAACCTTGATTTCATACACGATTGCTGTGAATATGATTTTAATCACTGGAAAAGAGAGTTCATTTTGCCGGATGATGCCGATGGATTGATGACAAGAGCAAAATACCTGAATGGTGAACTCATCATCAGCATACCCAAAGGAAAAACCGGTGACTCTCCGTTTACAATCCCTATTTATGTTTATTAATCCGTTAAATATGCAGTTGCACATTGGCCCAAACCGTTTTATCGGTGACATACAAAAAGAATTCAATAAGGCCTTTCCTTTTTTGAAGATTGAGTTCTTTAATAACAAAACATTTAACCGGAGTGGTTTTATGGCTCATCAGATCATCCCCCAAAATAAAAAGATCGGGGAAAGTCAGCTGAATATCACCGATGGTGATATTCAGGTGGAAAAGGATATGAAAGTGAAAGACCTGGAAAAAATATTTAAAGACCAGTTCAGCCTGGCTGTGCAGGTGTTCAGAAAATCAGGTAATTTATGGCTGGAAACGACCATGACAGATAACTGGACACTGCAACAGCAAAACAATCATGGCAGAGAAATTTCTACCGGGAAAAATGCAGATGAAAAACCCGGCGATTATGATCTGAACCGTGACGCAGGTCACTGATACCATTTCCCCGTCCGTTACATTTTTTTTACTGAGAAAAATCAATACCCACTATCATTCTTGTCATTGCTTTTCAGGAGTTGGTTTTCCGATATTACAAACGAGTTAAGTTATTATTCACTTTTAAAAGCTTTTTTATGGAAACCAAAGCTGTTGACAAACCCAGAACTTCCTGGCCAACCTTGTTTGACAGTGGATGGATGGAAAAATTTTTCAATGCCCCGTTGGATGAGTTCTTCAACTTCGGCAAAGTAATGAATGTACCTGCCGTAAATGTTACAGAAACTGAGAAAGACTTCAGGCTCAGCATTGCTGCACCCGGTCTGGAAAAGAAAGATTTCAAAGTAGATGCATTTGATGACATGCTGACAATCAGCGCTGAAAAAGAAAGAGAGGAAAAGGAAGAAAAAGACCGCTACAACAGGCGGGAGTACAATTACAGCAGCTGGAGCCGCAGCTTTACCCTTCCTGAAAACTGTGATTTTGGCAAGATCAATGCAGAGTACAAAAACGGGGAATTGAAAATCTTCATCCCGAAAAAGGAAGTAAAAGAACCTAAAAAGGTAAAAAACATCTCTGTGAATTAACGGGATGAGTGCGGAAGCACAGCCCCCGGCATCAGATGAAGGCCGGGGGTTTTTATTTAGTAAAGAAGGTTTTTCAGTTTGTCGAGGTTCAATACGGATATTTTTCCGTCTTTGATCTCAATAAGTTTTTCTGATTTGAAGTCGCTGAGTGTTCGTATCAACGATTCAGTGGCAGTACCCACATAATGAGCAAAATCCTCCCTTGAAATTTCAAGAGGTTTATTTGTGTTTTCCGAATTGAATTTTTGGTAAATATCCACCAGTGCCTTGGCTACTCTTTTACGAAGTGAACTATATGCCAGGTTAAGCAGCCTTTCTTCTTTTTCTTTTACATTTTGTGTGATGATGCGTATAAACTTGGCTGCAATATCCATATTACCATAGATCATATGCATAAAATCATCTTTGGGTATCTGCATGATTTCGGCATCTTCCAGTATTACTGTTGAATCATCATAATTTTTATCTTCAATCAGTGCGGGGTAACCAATAAAATCTCCCTCGGTAAACAGGTCGGTTATATATTCTTTACCGTCTTCATTCGTCTTAAGCCCTTTCACTTTTCCCTTAACGAGGTAATATAAAAAGCGGGGCCTTTTTCCTTCCTGGTAAAGGGTTTGTTTTTTGCTGTATGATTCCACATCGTACTGATCCGCCAGCTGACTTATTAAACCAGTGCTTTTTACATCTCTTATAAATTGGTTTATCCCTTGCTGAGACGCGGCGTAGGCATTATCCATTATAGCAGCTTTCTTTAGCCTTACCTCTATTGCATTAAGCAATTCGATGTCTTCAAATGGTTTGGTAATATAATCATCAGCTCCCATTTCCATGCCCTTCCGGAAATCACTTCTTTCTGTCTTTGCCGTTAAAAAAACAAAAGGTATCCGCTGGGTATCTTCATTTTTCCGCAAAAGATGCAATACACCATAACCATCCAGTTCGGGCATCATAATGTCGCAAACAATAACATCCGGTTTTTCCTTTTGTGCCATTTCCACTCCCTGTTTGCCGTTAACTGCAGTCAATGCTTTGTATCCAGCCAGTTCTAAAATTTCGGCTGTATTTTCTCTGATGTCCTGGTTATCGTCAATTACTAAAACTGATTTCATGCTAAGGTGTATTTACTGGAATGGCAAAGGTAATGGTTGTGCCTTTATTTAGCTGACTCCATACAGACACCTCACCATCAAGCAGGTCAAGATACCTTTTTACTATGTGCAGGCCCAGACCCGTTCCCTGAATATTGATGGCGTTGGTTCCCCGGAAAAAACTGGAAAATAAATGTTCCTGGTCTTCTTCTGAAATACCAATGCCTTCGTCAATAATGGATATAATGGCTTTATCGCCGCTAAGCCTGCTATTAATGGTTATAGTTTTGCCTTCATCTGAAAATTTGATGGCATTGCCTACCAGATTGATCAAAATGTTTCTGAAAATCCTCTTATCGGTATAGGCATAGCAATCCCCCTCACAATTCAGGACGAAATGCTGATCTTTTTTCAAAATTGCCTTCATTTCATCCAATGTATCAGATAATAGATCTTTCAGGCTGGTTTCGCCATAGCTGGTTATTACTTTACCCTCACTCAATTTGCCAAACGAAAGAAAATCCTGCAGAATATCATTGAGATGATTTACAGAATTTTTAATGCGTTGAATATGTTTATCCCTCTTTTCCTGGTCTTCAGTAGTAATATATTTCGAAAGTAAAGAGGCTGAAGACAGCACGGTGCTTAATGGTGTACGAAATTCATGTGAAGCCATCGAAACAAACCGGCTCTTGATTTCATTCAGTTGCTTTTCCTTATCGAGTGCATCACTTAATTCCTGTTGTGACTGTTCCAGTTTTTGTAATGCCTCCTTCAAAATCAGGGTTCTTTCATCCACTTTTGTTTCCAGTTCCGCATTCAGCTGGCGCATTTTTTCAGTAATTTTCTCCAGCTGAACTTTTTGCCGGAGCATATTGCTTTCAATTTCCTTTCGCTTCGTGATATCAACGATAAAAGCAATTACGAATGGCTCATTATCCCTTTTGTACTGGCTTAAACTGATCTCTACCGGCATGTCAGCTCCATCTTTTCTCCTTGCATACAGGTCCCGCCCCTGCCCCATCACCCTGTTGGATGGTTTTTGGTGATATTCATCTCTCAGTTCCCGGTGATGTGCTTTAAACCTATCCGGAATCAACATTTCAATTGTATTTCCTTTCAATTCCTTTTCAGTATACCCAAACATCCTTTCTATGGCAGGATTAGCCATTATGATCTTGCCCCTTCCGTCAGTAAGAATGATCCCTTCCGTGGCATTTTCAAACAAGGAGGTCATATGTAACTGGTCAAGCATCCTGTTATCCGGTTTTAAAAGGCAAATTAAGGATATAAAGCCTTGCAGGTTATTTACTTCACTGCTTTTTTTGACGAAAAGTTGTCATGCCTGACAGCAAAAGCAGAATAAAAAAAACTGCGGGGAATAAGGGAAGAAATGGATAAACAATCAGTACCGGCGCTGACATCAATCAGGGAAAAAATAGCGATAAACACGGTAGCTTTGGAATATAAACCCAAAAATCATGAAAACAATTATTGTTCCTACGGATTTTTCACCGGTATCGCTGAATGCCGTGAATTTTGCGGCTGATATGGCCATTGCCATTGACGCCAGTATTTTGTTGTTTCATGTGTATAATATCCCGGTTTCATACTCCGATGTTCCTGTTGTGCTGGTATCCGTGGAAGAGATGAAGAAAAGCAGTGAAGCGCAGCTTGAAGATTTGAAACAAAAAATTCTTCATGTTACTTCCGGAAAAATAAAAGTGTATGCAGAATCTAAAATGGGCAACACGGTTGATGAGTTGGAAGAACTTTGCAAACGGATTCAGCCCTTTGCAGTAGTGATGGGGGCCAAAGGAAAAACCGGGTTGGAAAAAGTTGTATTTGGCAGTACTACCCTGACAGCCATACGCCATATCACATGGCCGGTCATTTGTGTACCTCCGGGCAGGGAATACGGCAAGGGAATTAAAAAAATAGGATTTGCCTGCGATTTCAGACAAGTGGTGGAAACCACACCGGTCCAGTTCATCAGGCAAATGGTGAACGAGTTCAAGGCAGAATTACATATTCTAAATGTGGATTACAAAGAAAAACATTTCAGGCCCGAAACTCCTGAACAATCCTTTCTTCTCCACAATATGCTGGAAGATCTGAAGCCTCAATATCATTTTATCAATCATCAGGACATTGAAGATGGCATCAACGAGTTTGCCGAAACGAATAACCTTGACCTTGTAATTGCCATACCTAAAAAACACAAGTTGCTCGATGGGATATTCAAACACAGCAGCACTAAAGACCTGGTATTTCATTCACATGTGCCGGTGATGTGTGTGCATGAATGAATGAGAATTTAATTATTCAGTAACTCCTTTTCGATGGCTATTACCTGAGGAAAAAGAACTGCGTCCTCGAGTGAAAGATGCTGCATCAGATCATTGTCGAGTTCTTTTAGTTTCCTGAATACCACTTTATGACTTAAACAGGCTTTTTCAGGTATAGAATAATTATTGGTCAGGTTCCTCATGGTATCAAGAATGCCAGTAACGGTTTTATGCCCCTTAAACATTATATCTTCCACCGGTTTTCGTAATGTGCGGATGAATAGCGCAGCATAGGGCTCCTTGTGCCTGTGTGCATGAGCAATCTGGCGGATGTAAGGAAAAATCACATCTTCTTCCTGCTGCATGGAAGGCATAATTTTTTTAATCAGCAGGTCAAAACTTCTTTCGAGTTCCGGGAGGTACGAAAACTTTTTTATATGCTCCTTTGAGAACTCCCTTAATAATTCCCGGGTTTGTCCAAGGGTCTTTTTTAAAAATGAGTGATGAACATTAATGATATAGTCAACCAGAAACACAACATCCCATTCGGAAAAATCAAGCTGGTTGGAAATATTCTTCACCTGTATTGCCGATTCCAGCTCTTCAATTACTTTCCTGACGTCAAGACCCTTTGCCTGGCAAGCTGTTTCAAGCGGCCATTTTCCCCCACAGCAATAGCTGATATCATATTTGCGGAAAACATCAGCCGTCCGGTAATCCCGGTCAACGATTTCCGTTACGGATAAATTACGGTCTATTTCAAATTCTTTTAAAAACATATCAAAAAAAACGCAAATAAAAAAAGAGCTCCTGTCAAAAATGATGATTTAAATCATTCTGCCCGTCAATACATTAAATGACAGCAATACTCTTTAAAAAATCGGGGTGATTTTTCTTTAGCAGGTCGCCTATATTGGTAGAAGCCAGCACATTTTGCCATTCATTTTTCAAAAATTCTACCTGCCTGTGCAAAGGACAAGGGTTTTCAGCATTGCATTTTCTGAACCTCAATACGCAACTCCCATACATTATTGTATCACCGGTAATTGCAGTAAGCTGCAAAAGAGTTGTACTTAATGTTTTTTCATGAATATAAAATCCCCCGTAAGGACCCTTCTTTGATTTTAATACTCCCCCTTTTACCAGTTTTTTCATCACTTTTCCCAAAAAATACCTGGGAACAGCCAGTTTTTTTGATATCTCATCTAATTGCACTCTCGGGCTGGTTTCATTGATCATAGCCACATACAACAATCCTCTAAGGGCATAACCAAAAGATTTTGAAAAAACCATTTGCAAACCAACTTATTAATAAGGACTACCGGCCTGATAAATATCATTCCTTTTTTTGATGACAATCATGACAGAGAAAAGGTGCCCCAAATACTTTTGGCGGATAAAAGACAGGTTTGTCTTTTTATAAAATAGCAGAATAAGTAACTTTAGGAGTGTACAATTTTATTCCAACAATTAAAACATCTAAAACATGAAAACCTCTCAATTTCTCACAGCATTATCAGTAAGTATCAGTTTGTTTGCATTGTCTTGCAAAGAAGGCGCTAAGAAAGAACCACCCCCGGTAGATATTACTGAATTATCCAAGAACCAGCCAGAGACGCATGGAACGGAGATTAAAGAAAGTGAAATCACTATTGCCACACCGCTTAATGCTGAATGGGTCAGTGCTGGTAAAACAATATATGAATTAAAATGTCTGTCGTGCCACAAACTTACTGAGGAAAAATTGGTGGGCCCGGGTTGGAAAGATGTTACCAAAAGAAGAAAACCCGTTTGGATAATGAACATGATCACCAACGTTGATATGATGCTTGAATCAGATCCTGAAGCGCAAAAGCTGCTTGAATTGTGTATGGTAAGGATGCCCAATCAAAATATAATGATGGAAGATGCCAGAAAAGTACTTGAGTTTATGCGCAGCAACGACGGAGAAAAATAACAGGAGCAAAAAAGGTCAATTAATTAAAAAACCGAAACCCCCTTTCATCACAATAAATACGTTTTATGAAATACTCTGTTCAAAAGTTTTTACCAATTATCGGTTTAATGGTAATTGGGTCTTTAATCATGCAAAGCTGCAAACCCAAAGGCGCCGGTTCTGCTGCAGGCGGTAATGCTGCCAAAGCCTATGTAGCTCCGGGAAAGTATGATGAGTTTTACAATTTTGTTTCCGGCGGCTTTAGCGGGCAAATGTCTGTGTATGGATTGCCCTCGGGCCGTTTGTTCCGGGTTATTCCTGTTTTTTCCGTTGATCCCGAGAAAGGCTATGGATATAGCGAAGAGACAAAACCCATGCTGAACACTTCCCACGGTTTTGTTCCTTGGGGTGATCTGCACCACATTGCCATGTCCGAAACAGATGGCATCCAGGATGGACGCTGGGCTTTTGGAAATGAAAATAATACTCCCCGTATTGCCCGTATCGACCTGAAAACATTCCGCACTGCTGAAATCATTGAAATACCCAACAGCGCCGGTAACCACTCTTCGCCTTTCATTACAGAAAATTCTGAATATGTTGTTGCCGGTACCCGCTTCAGCATTCCTATGGATAACACAAGTGGTGATGTACCTATCAATACTTACAAACAAAATTTCAGAGGCACAGTAAGTTTCATTCGTGTGGACCAAAAATCCGGTGGAATGAAAATTGCCTTCCAGATTCAAACACCCGGAGTAAACTATGATCTTGCCCGTGCCGGTAAAGGCCCCTCTCACGGTTGGATGTTCTTCAGCTGTTATAATTCAGAAAGAGCTAATACACTGCTTGAAGTAAATGCATCACAAAAAGACAAGGATTTTATTCTTTGTGTAAACTGGAAAAAAGCTGAAGAATATGTAGCTGCCGGAAAAGGACAGAAAAGGGCTGTAAAGTATGCTCATAATGTTTATGACGAAAGCAAGCACTTGGCTACTTCCACCATCGAAAACGAAGTGACTGTTCTTGACCCCAAAGATTGCCCTGGCATGATTTACTATATGCCATGTCCCAAATCACCACATGGTTGCGATACTGATCCCACCGGTGAATACATTGTAGGCAGTGGTAAGTTGGCAGCCGTAATTCCTGTTTTCTCATTCACCAAAATTCAAAAAGCCATTGCTGACAAAAACTTTGATGGTGATTATGAAGGAATTCCGGTTCTTAAATATGATGCCGTACTTCATGGTGAAGTACAAAAACCCGGCCTTGGACCTTTGCATACAGAGTTTGATGCAAATGGAAATGCTTACACTTCATTCTTCGTTTCTTCTGAAATCGTAAAATGGAATGTAAAAGACCTGAAAGTACTGGACAGAGTACCTACTTATTACTCTATCGGTCATCTTTGCGTTCCCGGGGGGCCCACAAGAAAGCCCTGGGGTAAATATGTGATTGCTTATAACAAAATCACAAAAGACCGTTACCTGCCTACAGGTCCTGAGTTGGCTCAAAGTGCTCAGCTTTATGATATCAGTGGCGATAAAATGAAACTCATTCTTGATTTTCCAACTATCGGCGAACCACACTATGCTGAAGCTATTCCGGCTGACCTGGTTATGAAAAACAGCCAGAAGATTTATAAGATCGAGGATAATAAAAATCCTTATGCTGCACTGGGCGACAACAATGCCAGGGTGGAAAGAAAAGGAAATGAAGTGCATGTTTATATGACCTCCATCCGTTCACACTTTACTCCTGATAATATCGAAGGAGTAAAATTGGGTGATGTGGTATATTTCCATGTTACCAACCTTGAGCAGGATTGGGATGTACCACATGGGTTTGCTGTAAAAGGGGCGAACAACGCTGAATTGCTGATTATGCCCGGAGAAACACAAACCTTAGCATGGAAACCTGACCGTGTAGGGGTGTTCCCGATGTATTGTACTGACTTCTGCAGTGCATTGCACCAGGAAATGCAGGGGTATATCAGGATAAGTGCTCCGGGAAATAATGTGCCTTTATCTTTTAGCACAGGTAAAAATGTTCCTGCATCAACTGACAAAAAAGATTCTGTAACCAATAAATAATCGGGTTATGAAAAAAATATTCAGCATAATCATTTTAGGGGCTTCTTTACTGACATTCAGTTGCAACAGCAACAAATCATCCGAAGAACCCGCTAACGATACGCCTGTCAGTACCGGAGGTCAGGAGAATGTACAGGATGATGTATCGCAAAAGGATGTTGTTAAAGTAGCGGCAGGCTCTAAAGACCACACTACATTGGTAGCTGCGGTAAAACAGGCAGAACTTGTTACAGCATTATCCAATGCCGGGCCGTTTACAGTATTTGCCCCAACTAATGCAGCATTTGATAAACTACCGGCCGGAACAGTAGATGGCCTGATGAAAGATGACAAGAAAGCTGATTTGCAAAACATACTTCAATATCATGTAACTACTTCTGCACTAAAAGCAGATTTCCTTACAGATGGAATGACAATAGGAATGGTAAATGGTGATAATGTGACTGTAACTGTAAAAGACGGAAAGATTATGCTCAACGGCGCAGCCACTATTGTTGCCTCTGTCCCTGCTTCCAACGGAATGGTTCATGTAATTGATGCCGTTTTGCTGCCCCCGGCTAAAAAATAAGTTCTTGAGTAGAGGTTTTTTCATTGTACACTGCTTCCGGGGCCGTGTTGCCCCGGAAGTTTTTTTAAAAGACTGATATGAAACAAAAACTGAGCGTTGCTTCCAGGATCCTTGTGGCCTTTGCATCCGGCGCCCTCATCGCTGTATTCTTTCTCCCCGCCTGGCGAATTGATTTATTCGCACCACAATACCCTGAAGGCCTAACGATGAACATATGGATCAATGGCCTGAGTGGTGAGGTAGATGTAATAAATGGATTAAACCACTATATCGGGATGAAGCATATCACTGTGGATATGTTTCCCGAATTTAAATTTCTTCCTTATACTGTTGGATTTTTTATGTTACTCGGAATGATTGTGGCTGTAACGGGTCGTACAAAATTTTTGTTGTATTACCTCATCCTGTCAGCTGTTGGCGGTGCCGCAGCGATGATTGATTTTTATAAATGGGAATATGATTACGGACACAACCTCGACCCCACTGCACCAATACAGGTTCCCGGGATGTCATTTCAACCGCCATTAATTGGGCATAAACGCATATTGAATTTTGACGCCTACTCATTTCCCGATGTAGGCGGGTGGATCGTAATAGCAGCAGGAGCATTATCTTTTGCTGTATTATTTTCCGAATGGTGGCATCACAGAAAAATACAAAAGAAAACAAAAATAAAAATGCCTGCAATGACCGCTCCGTTGCTTCTGTTTGCTTCATTTTTGGTTATTTCCTGTAATCCCAAACCCGAACCCTTTAAATATGGAAAGGATAATTGTGACTTTTGCAAAATGGCTATTGTTGATCCAAAGTTCGGCGGAGAAGTGGTTACTAAAAAAAGCAAAGTGTATAAATTTGATGATGTTGTTTGCATGGCCCGTTTTTTAAATTCAGGTTCTTTAAATGAAGGGGACATTGCAAAAAAAGTTGTTATCAATTTTGAAAAGGAAAATGACTTCCTCGATGTTGATAAGGCATTCTTCCTGGTAAGTCCTGCAATAAAAAGCCCTATGGGAAGCAATGCGGCTGCTTTTGCAACAAAAGAAGCTGCCATAAAAACAAAGGGCAGTCAGGAAGGCGAGTTATTATTGTGGGACGATTTGTACCAAAAAATTAAATGAGGTCTGTCTTTGTTATACTATTCCTTTCTGTTGCATTTATAGCTTCAGCCAATACGATTGTCGTAGGAAGCAATCAGCCTGTTACTTCCCTGAAAAAAGCCATTGAAATTGCCCATGATAAAGACACGATTCTAATTATGTCCGGAATCTATAAAGAAGGGAGCGTTACCCTTACAAAATCACTGTCAATCATCGGCCAAAATAATACTGTACTCGACGGAGAAAATAAATATGAAATACTGCTGATAAGCGGAAAAAACATTCTGATCAGGGGAATTCAGTTTCGCAACTCGGGCTATTCTGCATTAAATGATTTTGCTTCCATTAAACTGGTGGATTGTTCGAATGTTGTGGTTGAAAATAACACAATCCTTAATGCTTATTTTGCAATTCATGTTTCCAATTCGTCTTTTGTTACCATCCGAAATAATACTATTACGGGTTCTCCGAAATCAGAACAACTGACAGGTAACGGGATACATTTGTGGAAATCCGCCAATGCACTTATCGAGAATAATCATGTAGAAGGCCAGCGAGACGGCATTTATTTTGAATTTGTATCATATTCTACCATCCGCAATAACCGGAGTGAAAAAAATATCCGATACGGCATTCATTTCATGTTTTCAAATGATGATGTTTACCTGAATAATATCTTTCACGATAATGGCGCAGGTGTAGCTGTCATGTATTCAAAAAAAGTGAGAATGGAAGGCAATCATTTTGAACAAAATTGGGGCCCGTCGGCTTATGGCATTTTATTGAAAGATATTTCGGACAGTTATATCCTTCACAACACTTTTTTTAAAAACACAGTTGGGATACATATGGAAGGTTCCAGCCGGATGGATATTGAAAAAAATGTGTTTAAGGAAAACGGTTGGGCTATAAAAGTGCAGGCCAGCTGTGAGGATAATCGTTTTCATCACAATAATTTTATGGGTAACAGCTTTGATGTGGGTACTAATGGTTCTATTTCCCTTAACACTTTTTATAATAATTACTGGGATAAGTATGAGGGATATGATATTAACAAAGACGGAACCGGCGATATACCTTATCATCCGGTAAGTATGTACTCAATGATTATTGAAGAAAATCCATTCGCATTAATGTTGTTCAGAAGTTTTACAGTACAGCTTCTGGATAAGGCCGAAAAGGCCATACCCAGCCTGACGCCGGAAAACCTGGTAGATAACAAACCTTTGATCAAGCCAAATAAATTATGATCCGGATCGAACATATAAGCAAGAGATTTAAAAAACTGCAGGCGCTGGATGATATTACTGTCCAGTTAATAAAAGGCCAGGTTGTTTCATTAATCGGGCCAAATGGTTCGGGTAAAACGACATTGATAAAATCAATCCTTGGAATGGTGCGCCCCGACAAGGGAAAAATATTTGTTGATGAAAGCCCCATTAACGGCGACCCTGATTACCGGAAAAAAATCGGGTATATGCCACAAATCGGGCGGTATCCGGATAATATGAAAGTGGGTCAGTTGTTTAAGATGCTGAGAAATATCCGCAATGCTGATGAAAAGGAAACGGATAGTTTCTTAATTAAGCATTTTGAACTGGAAAAAATATTTGAGAAACCGATGAGAACATTAAGCGGCGGCACCCGGCAAAAAGTAAGCGCTGCCATAGCGTTTCTTTTTGACCCCGCCATTCTCATACTTGATGAACCCACTGCCGGCCTCGATCCGCTGGCCTCCGAAATTTTAAAAGGAAAAATTCTGGAAGAAAAGAAAAAAGGCAAACTCATTCTTATTACCTCTCATATTCTAAGTGATCTTGATGAACTCACTACGCATATCATGTATATGCAGGATGGCAAAATGCAGTTCTTTAATGATATTGAAACATTACAGGAAGAAACCGGGGAATTGCGGTTGGGTAAGGCCATTGCCAGGATCATGAAAGGAGAAAAAACAGACAAGAACTGGATCGATAAAATGTTTGAGCCTGAAAATGACGAAAAAATATTTTAGTTTCTTTATGATGAAGCTTTCACGATATGTATTGTATGATATCCTCCGGAGTAAGATCATCATTGCTTACACCCTGTTTCTTTTTATTGTTTCGATGAGTATGTTTCAGATGGAAGAAAACAGCAGCAAGGCCATGCTGAGCTTGCTGAATATCATTTTGATAGTCCTCCCTTTGATAAGCCTGATATTTACCACCATCCACTATTATAATTCTTATGAGTTTATAGAGCTCATGGCTTCTCAGCCCATGGGCCGGACAAGAATCATTCTCAGCGAATTTGCCGGAGTAAGTTTGTCTTTGCTCAGCGCCTTTTTGATTGGAGTGGGTATTCCCATCTTCCTGTTTGCCGCAAATGAAACAGGTTTTGCTTTATTGTTTACCGGCTCAGCTCTGACTCTTGTTTTTACATCTCTTGCTTTTTTTGCTTCAGTAAGAGCAAGGGATAAGGCAAGGGGAATCGGGGCTGCTTTGTTGCTTTGGTTTTATTTCGCCTTGATTTATGATGGACTGATCCTTTTGCTAACTTTCAATTTGACTGATTACCCTCTTGAAAAGATCATCCTGGCACTGGTATCCTTAAACCCTATTGATATCGGAAGAATTTTTGTTGTATTGAAAATGGACATCAGCGCCCTGATGGGAGTAACCAGCGCTTTGTACAAAGATTTTTTTGGCAGTGGCACCGGAATTTTGTTTACCACCGGTATCATGCTGCTCTGGATAGTCATTCCTCTCTGGTTAGCCGTTAGAAAATTCAGGAAAAAAGATTTGTAATCAATTAAAATAAAAAATATTTTATGAACAATTTAATGAACAAAAGCCTGGCACAAATTGTCACTGCTGATCATAAGGCAGCGGCCGTATTTGAAAAACATCACCTTGATTTTTGCTGTAAAGGAAAAAGAACCCTGCAACAGGCTTGTGCAGAAAAAAATCTGGCTATTGATCAAATCCTGTCGGAGCTCAATATTACAGGCAACCCTGAAAAAGAAAATAACGTAGCATTTGATAAACTCCCGCTGAGTGAACTCTCGGAGTATATCGTTTCTACCCATCATAATTATGTAAAAAATGAATTGCCCGCTATATTTGGTTATTTACAAAAAGTGGCCTCCAAACATGGCGACAGGCACCCTGAACTGTTCAAGGTATTTGAAATTTTTGCTGCGGTAAAAGAGGAAATGGAAATGCATATGCAAAAGGAAGAAAAAATTCTTTTCCCAAGGATCAGTGAAATTGAGAAACTGGCTAAAGAAAATACTGCCATACATATTAATAATGGTTTTTTAACAGCCCCTATCAATATGATGGAACAGGAACATGATCATGCCGGGGGCTTACTGGCCGAAATCAGCAGGCTTACGGATAATTATACCCCTCCTGCCGATGCATGCACCACCTATAAACTGAGTTATGCATCTCTGAAGGCATTCGAAACTGATCTGCATTTGCACATACACCTGGAAAACAATGTACTTTTTCCAAAGGCCCTGGAACTTTTTGAAACAAGATGCCATACATCGTTAAATTGAGATGCAGGAAGTTTTAAAATTCCGTTATCTTAACGACTGTTAGGAATCAGCAATCAATTTTTCTTAATAAAATCATTTGCTTTGATTGGCAGGCAAAGTATATTCGCCATTCAATGTTAAAGGATGCCAAGAATAATTATTTTTTTATCCCTTTTCATTACCTATGCCATCTACAGCGTTGTTGTTTACTCAAAAGGAACAATGAGCATTAGCTCTTCAGCTTTTCATGAAAGTGAAAAAATACGGAATGGAAAAGAGTTATTTCAGCAATACAATTGCATCTCTTGTCACCAGCTTTATGGCTTAGGGGGGTATCTTGGCCCTGAATTAACTACCGCTTATAGCGATCCGCAAAGGGGAGAACTTTATATGAAAGCATTTTTGCAGGCAGGCGGCCCGAGAATGCCCAATTTTCATTTTACTAAAGAAGAAATAGATGACATTATCAGTTATCTGAAATATGTGGATACAACAGCTGTTACTTATAAGACCCGGCAAATTCAATGAATCCCGAAAAACTGAATACCGAATCATATCCCTCTGATAAAATTGCCCGTAAATTTTTAGTACTGGCAATTTCATATCTTCTTCTCGGTTTGTTATTGGGTATCATTGGGGGATTCCAATATATATTACCTCCTTTTTTAAAAGACAATGTTTCTTTCCAGAAAACAAGGCCGCTGCATGTCTACCTTGTATTAACCTGGATTTTCACGGCAGCACAGGCAGGACTATACTATTATTTACCAAGAATTGTCAATCGGCCGGTTTACTGGCTTCGGGGAGTGTGGTTACACTTTTTTCTGCAGTTATCCGTCTCTCTTGTTATTATAATTTGTTTCTTTCTTGGTTATTTTGGCGGAAGAGAATACCTGGAGTTTCCGCCGTTGATAGGCGCTTTCATTTTGTTAGGCTGGGTTCCTTTTGCAATTAATTTTTTCTTTACTCTCAAGCCAAATTATAAAACTGCACCGGTATATATCTGGAGCTGGTCAACGGGAATACTCTTCTTCTTTATTACTCTATCTGAATCTTATTTATGGCTGATTGGCCATTTTAATAATAATGTTGTAAGAGATGTAACCGTACAGTGGAAGGCATTGGGGTCAATGGTCGGAAGCTGGAATATGCTGGTATATGGCACAGCGATGTATGTAATGGAAAAAATAAGCGGTGATGTTAAACTTTTCCGTTCACCTCTGGCCTTCTTCTTCTACTTCCTTGGATTAACCAATCTTATGTTTAACTGGGGTCATCACACATATATTGTTCCCGCTGCACCTTGGGTAAAAACCGTGGCTTATATAATCAGTATGACTGAGTTGCTGATACTTGGCCATATTATCTGGAACTGGCGAAAATCACTTGCTGCGGCTAAACGTAATTATCATTCCATTCCTTATCGTCTTTTATCATTTGGAGATGTGTGGATCTTCCTGAACCTCATATTGGCAATAGCTATATCTGTTCCTGCATGGAATTTTTATACACATGGCACACATATTACTGTGGCGCATGCTATGGGCGCCACCATTGGCATCAACACCATGTTGCTTTTCGCTTCTGTCTTTTATATGATCCAAAAAGAAAACCCCGATGCAACAGAAAATAGAAAAAGAATGGTGGGAACGGGAATCATTATTACAAATATCGCCTTACTTGTTTTCTGGATATCATTGCTGGGAAGCGGTGTAGCAAAAATCATAAGCAAGCAGAATAATGAACCTTTCTATACCCTTATGCAAAAGAGCCAGTCATGGTTTAAATTATTTACATACAGTGGGGTTATAGTATTCATTGGCCTCTTTATATTAATCGCTTCTGTTCTCCTGATTATCAGGGCAAGGAGACGTCCGACTTAACTCATTTCAGAATTTTTATCCCTTTAAAATGCTGTTTTCTGACAAAAATCAGGAAATGCTTTGAACTTCCTCAATATCCTTATTATATCAGCCGTTTACTTTAGCTGCTTAGTTGGAAACATATGCCCTCTTCAAAAATTACAACCAGCAAACTCAGGTGTTATCATTGCGGTGAGCCCTGCCCGAATGATAAAATCCGGTCAGAAGATAAAAATTTCTGTTGCGAAGGCTGTAAAATGGTCTACGGGATCCTGAATGAGAGCAATCTTTGCGATTATTATAACCTGAACGAAAATCCTGGCATCACTCAAAAAATAACGGTCAGGAAAGATAAGTTTGCCTTCCTCGATGATGAAAAAATACAGTTACAACTTATCAGTTTCCGGGATGATAAGCAGGTGCATGTAACTTTTTATTTGCCGCAGATGCATTGCAGTTCATGCCTCTACCTGCTCGAAAATCTTCATCGCCTGAATGAAGGAGTCATTTCCAGCAAAGTGAATTTTGTAAGAAAAGAAGTTGACATTGTTTTTCTCTCCCAAAAAACAAGTCTCAGAAAAGTGGCCGAAACACTTACCGGCATCGGCTATGAACCCTATATCAGTCTGAATGATCTGAAAGAAAAGAGGCCTGCTATAAATAAAAGCATGGTCTTTCAGCTGGGCGTTGCAGGTTTTTGCTTTGGCAACATCATGCTCATGAGTTTTCCGGAATATCTTGGAATTGATGCAAGCGAAACAGGCTTGCGAAGTATTTTTCGCTGGCTGAATTTTGGATTAGCCATACCGGTATTACTCTATTCTTCGCTTCCTTTTTATACTTCATCATGGAAAAGCCTGAAACATAGGTTTCTGAACATTGATGCCCCCATCGCACTTGCTATTATCATCACTTTTATCCGCAGCGCCTATGAAGTAATAAGCGGAACAGGTGGCGGTTATTTTGATTCGATGACGGGTATTGTTTTCTTCATGCTTGCAGGAAGGATTTTGCAGGATAAAACATATCGCCAGCTTTCTTTTGAAAGAGATTATACCTCTTATTTCCCGGTCGCAGTTTCAGTTTTAAAAGAAGGCAAAGAAATCCCTACCGCCCTGCCTGATATCAAACCGGGCGACACCCTGCTTATTCATAACGAAGAGCTGATACCTGTGGATGGTATATTGACAAAAGGAAAAGCTTTCATTGACTATAGTTTTGTTACCGGAGAATCACTGCCGGTACTGAAAGAAATGGGTGAACTTTTATATGCCGGTGGCAAGCAAACCGGATCAAATATCGAATTACTCGTTGTGAAAGAGGTGACACAAAGTTACCTGACCAATCTATGGAACAAGGATGAAATGAAAAAAGAAGGCCAGGAAAAAAGCGTTTCATTTGTTCATCTTCTCAGCCGCTACTTTACTTATATAGTTCTGACCATTGCCGCTATAACAGCCATTTACTGGCAATTAAATGCCCCGGCGAAGATCTGGCCCGCAGTCACTTCCATATTTATTATTGCCTGTCCTTGTGCACTGCTTTTATCCAATACATTCACCAATGGAAACATTTTACGGATATTAAGCCGCAATCGCCTCTATCTGCGCAATGCACAAACTATTGAAGACATAGCCAAGGCAACGCATATTGTTTTTGACAAAACCGGTACCCTTACTTCAACACAGGAACAGGATATTATTTATAAAGGGGTGCCGCTTACAAGAGAGCAGGAAGAAAAGATAACAGCGCTGGCCTCACATTCCTCTCATCCGCTGAGTAAAGCATTGGTAAAACACCTTGCCAATGGCAACCACAAGCCGGTGATTGACTTCAAAGAAGTAACCGGTCAGGGAATTGAAGGATATGCTGACAATGAAACAATAAAACTGGGTTCCCTCAAATTTGTAACGGGCAATAAGGATTTAAAAAACGGCACATCTGTTTTTGTAAGTATTGATGATAAATACCTGGGTTATTTTTTATTCCATAATCATTACCGTGAGGCAATCCCTGAACTGATCAAAACACTTAAGAAAGATTATAAACTTTCTGTTTTATCAGGCGACAGCAGTACCGAAAAGGAAACTTTACAAAAAATGCTGGGTACAAAAGCCACATTGCTATTTCAGCAAAGACCAGATGACAAGCTGGAATATATAAAACACCTGCAGCAGAAAGGAGAAAAAGTGATGATGATCGGAGATGGGCTTAATGATGCAGGTGCACTTAAACAGAGTGATATCGGCGTTGCCGTTTCAGAACAAACAAACAATTTCACACCATCCAGCGATGCAATTATTGAGGCAAATCAATTATCCCACTTTACAAAGTTTATTCAGTTGTGCCGGGCCAATAAGAATATTGTGGTTGCAAGCTTTGTCTTATCAATCGTTTATAATGTTATCGGGTTATTTTTTGCTGTGCAGGGCAATCTTTCTCCTCTTATTGCGGCCATACTGATGCCCAGCAGTTCTCTCAGCATACTGCTTATCACATTTGGCAGCAGCAGCCTGATAGCGAAACGTATGAAGCTTTGATCCTGTTGAAAAGATTGATAAAAATCAGTTTGCCGCTTGATATTGGTTATCTGAAGCAGGGAAAGTTGAAAATATTTTTACCCGCTTAAAACAAAACCCGATGAGTGTCATCATCATTTTGCTGGCAGCAAGTATTTCTATAGCTGCTTTATTTCTCGGCGCTTTTTTATGGGGCGTAAAATCCGGTCAGTTTGAAGATGATTTCTCTCCTTCTTCCCGGATTCTTTTTGATGATAAACCTGCTTCAACAACCAAAACACAATAAAAAACAAACCCCGTTATGCAAGTAGAAAAATTTTATTATGACAACAAGATTGTAAAGGCATTTGGATATGCCACTATAGTCTTTGGTGTTGTCGGTATGCTGGTGGGTCTGTGGGTGGCTATACAGATTTATTATCCCGCCATAAGTCTGAATTGGGCCCCCACAACTTTTGGACGCCTGAGACCACTGCATACCAATGCAATCATTTTTGCATTTGTAGGTAATGCATCCTTTGCAGGAATTTATTATTCGCTGCAGCGGCTCTGCAAAACCCGGATGTGGAGCGACAGGTTAAGCTGGGTCCACTTTTGGGGCTGGCAGTTGATCATTGTTGCTGCCGCCATTACATTGCCCCTTGGTCTTTCCAACGGTGCTGAATATGCAGAACTGATATGGCCCATTGATATTGCTATCGCCTTAGTGTGGGTCATTTTTGGTATCAACATGTTTGCTACTATTATTGTAAGAAGGGAAAGACATTTGTATGTTGCTATCTGGTTTTATATTGCCACATGGGTAACAGTAGCATTATTGCACATTGTCCGTTCTATTGAACTGCCTTATTCTGCTACCGGAAGTTATAGCTGGTTTGCTGGCGTGCAGGATGCATTGGTACAATGGTGGTATGGGCATAATGCAGTTGCTTTCTTCCTTACAACACCTGTGTTGGGGCTGATGTATTATTTTCTGCCAAAGGCCGCTAACCGGCCGGTTTATTCATACCGCCTTTCCATTATCCACTTCTGGGCGCTGATATTTATTTATATCTGGGCCGGGCCACACCATCTGCTTTATACTTCCTTACCGGATTGGGCTCAATCATTAGGAACTGTTTTTTCAATCATGCTTATCGCACCAAGCTGGGGTGGTATGCTGAATGGCCTCTTCACACTCCGTGGAGCATGGGATAAAGTAAGAGAAGACCCTGTATTGAAATTTATGGTTGTTGCTATCACCTGTTATGGCATGTCAACTTTTGAAGGGCCTTTGCTGAGCTTGAAAAGCATAAATGCTATCTCGCATTTTACCGACTGGACTATCGGGCATGTACATATCGGTGGGCTGGGATGGAATGGCTTCCTTGCATTTGCCATCCTGTATTATATGATCCCTAAAATGTGGGGTACCAATCTTTATTCAAAGAAAATGGCAACGAACCATTTCTGGCTGGGCACTATCGGCATTATACTTTATGCTGTACCCATGTACTGGGCCGGTTTTGAACAAAGCCTGATGTGGAAAGCATTCACTCCGGAAGGACAGTTAAAATTCCAGTTCCTGGAAACGGTTACTAACATCAAACCTTTTTACATACTCAGAAGCATAGGCGGGGCATTATATCTTGTCGGCGCTTTTATTATGGTGTACAACCTTTATAAAACAATCCGTCAGGGTAAGTTTATTTCAAACGAAGCTGCAGAAGCACCCCCGCTGGTTAAAGAAACCTCACCCAAAAAAGAATACTGGCACCGGATACTGGAAAGAAAGCCTGTTACCATGCTGGTTGTAAGTCTTGTGTTGGTAGCCATTGGAGGTATCATTGAAATAATACCCACTTTCCTGGTAAAATCAAATGTACCAACCATCGCCAGTGTAAAACCTTATACGCCTCTTGAATTGCAGGGAAGGGATATATATGTAAGAGAGGGATGTTACACCTGTCACTCACAAATGGTCCGGCCTTTCAGAGATGAAGTGGCCCGGTATGCACCCAATCCGGGTGATGGTGGATATTCAAAGGCAGGTGAATTTGTTTATGACCATCCATTCCAGTGGGGCAGTAAAAGGACTGGTCCCGACCTGGCAAGAGAAGGCGGAAGACAAACGGATAAATGGCATTATATGCACATGTATGATCCGCGGCTTGTATCCCCCGGCTCTTTGATGCCAAGATACATTTGGTTACTCGATAATAAACTGGACACATCCACTACTCCTGCAAAGATCAGGGCTATGAGAACGTTGGGTGTTCCCTACCCTTCGGGATATGATAAGATTGCCAACAGGGATCTGATGACACAGGCACAAATCATAGCTGATAACCTGAAAAAAGAAAAGATTGAAACGGCGCCCAATGCGGAAATAGTGGCAGTGATTGCCTATCTGCAGCGGCTGGGCAGAGACATAAAGGAAGAAGTAAAGAATCAACCGATTACTGAAAACAAATAAATTAAACGGTATGAAATTCATCCACTATATCGAAAAGATCAGCGGGATTGATATCTACGGATTACTATCGCTTGGCATCTTCGTAATATTCTTTCTGGCAATGCTTACCTGGGTATTTAAAACCAGGAAGAAAAAATTTGATGAGGTGAGCAGGGTTCCGCTTGATAACTAATAACTAAAACCACAAAACAAATTACTATGCTCTCATTGAAACATATAAAAACAAAAATGAAAGTCCTGTTATTGGGTGGCTTTCTGTTACTGTTTTTTGCCCAGCCTGTATGGGCTGCAGGCCCACCGGCTGAATCTCCGTTTAATAATCCTCTTGCCGTGGTATTGGTGATACTGATGGCTTTGTTGCTGATCATTATCGGGATACTTGCCAACATATTGGTAGGAGCTGCTGATATTAAACTGAAGAAAAAGAAAAACAAAACAGTTGTTCAAGTCACAATGTTGATTTTTTTGCTGTTGATAAGTGGCAGCCCGTTGTTCGCACAGGATACTGGTAACAACGGAAACTCAGCTGCCAAAACCATCGGGGGTATGCAAAGTTCCACTTTCTATATTATGGCAACGGTGATCTTTCTTGAACTGCTGGTAATTATTGGCCTCTTATTAAATATTAGGGTTTTGTTAAAGCAGGAAAAAGAAAAGCTGTCTCCTGAAATGGTGGAAGAGATTAAGATTGCAAAATCCAGCCGGTTAACCTGGTGGGATAAATTTAATAAGCTTCGACCTGTAACACAGGAATCGGAACTTGACCTTGGCCATGATTATGACGGCATCCGTGAGCTGAATAACCGGCTTCCGCCCTGGTGGCTCTATGGTTTCTATTTTACCATATTATTTGCAGCTGTATACCTGTGGCGTTATCATGTTTCACACACAGCGCCTTTAAGTGGAGAAGAATATACAAGATCAGTTGAAAGTGCCCAGCTAAAAGTTCAGGAATACCTGAAGAAAAAAGGCGAAAATATCAATGAGAACACGGTGGTACTGCTAACAGACAAAGCCGACCTGGATGCAGGTAAAGAATTATTTACAAACGGAGCCTGTGCAGGCTGCCATGGTAAAGATGGGAGCGGAATGGTGATGGGTCAGCCGGGTGTGGGACCCAACCTTACCGATGATTACTGGATCAATGGCGGAAGTATTAAAAGTGTTTTTACCACCATTAAATATGGGGGCAGACCAAATAAAGGAATGCAGGCATGGGAAAATACATACTCAGCTAAACAAATTGCCCAACTGGCCAGTTATGTCAAATCGTTAATAGGAACCAATCCTGCCGTACATAAAACAGCGGATGGCGAATTATACAAGGAAGAAACAACTGTAAAACCCGTTGCTGACTCTGCGAAGTCAAAAACAGATTCGATAAAAACCAAAACTGATAAACAGCCATGAGAGAATGAAAAGTGAAACCGGAAAATAATAAGAACAATGACCAACGATACATTACAGCAGAAAGCTGCGACTGAATCATTCCGTGACCAGCTCGCAACTGTGGATGCAAAGGGAAAAAGGAATTGGGTGTATGCCCAAAAGCCAAAGGGAAGATTTTATAATGCCCGAACCATAGTCAGTTGGGGGTTTTTTGCGTTATTCTTCACTCTGCCATTTATAAAACTGCATGGCCGTCCATTTGTGATGATTAATATTCCTGATGCGGAGTTCATCATCTTTGGTAAAATATTCTGGCCACAGGATTTTTTCATTTTCGGTATCCTGATGATCACTTTTATTGTCTTCATTGTACTTTTCACCTCGGCATTTGGCCGGTTATTTTGCGGTTGGGTATGCCCTCAGACTGTTTTCATGGAAATGCTTTTTCGTAAAGTGGAATACCTGATTGAAGGAAATGCAGCCAAACAAAAATTACTGAACAAAGGTTCATGGACAGCTGAAAAAATCAGGAAGAAACTCACCAAGCACATTGCTTTTTTCTTATTGGCTTTTATCATTGCTAACTTCTTTCTCGCATACATTATCAGCATGGATGAGTTGAAAAAGATCATCAGCGAGCCGGTAAGCGAACACCTGGTTGGTTTTATAGCCATTTTAATTTTTTCGGGTATTTTTTATTTTGTTTATATCTATTTCAGGGAACAGGTTTGTACCGTGGTTTGTCCTTATGGACGTCTGCAGGGTGTATTACTCGATAGAAATTCAATGATTGTTGCATACGATCACAAAAGGGGTGAACCCAGAGGAAAATATAAAAAGACAGAAGCGATCACAACTGAAACAGGTGATTGTATTGATTGCTTCCAGTGTGTAAAAGTGTGTCCTACCGGTATTGATATCCGTAACGGCACACAAATGGAATGTGTAGGATGTACTGCCTGTATAGATGCCTGTAATAAGATGATGGATGCCATCGGCAAACCAAAGGGTCTGGTACGCTATGCATCTGAAAACAAAATAGCAAGTGGCGACAAGTTGCACTATACAGGAAGAATGAAGTTCTACACAGTTTTACTTATTGTGCTGGCGGGATTACTTTCATTTTTACTGTTTTCGCTTAAAGATGTGGATGGCACCATTATCCGGGCCACCGGGCTTTCTTACCAGGAAAGAGGAACGGACAGTCTCTCTAATCTGTATAACATCAAAATTCAGAATAAGACGATCAAGGATATACCCGTGCATCTGAAACTGGAAGGTGCTATGGCCGATGCAGGAAAAGTGGAACTGGTTGGGACAGAAAATATAACCGTAAAAAAAGAAGGACAAGGCGCAGGCTCCTTTTTTATAGTGATAAACAAAAACAGAATTAAATCGATAAAAACAAAACTGACCATCGGGCTGTATGAAGGAGAAAAAAAGATAACTGAACTTCATACTAATTTTATGGGGCCTTTTATCAGAAGGTTTTAAAAAAAATTAATATGAACTGGGGAAATAAATTACTGCTTGCATTTATTGTTTTTGCTGCCGGTATGTTTTATCTCGTTTACCGCTCAGTAAACACCAATTATGAACTGGTTGAAAAAGATTATTATAATAAAGAGCTTCGCTATCAGCAGGTGATAGATGGTATGAACCGTGTTAATCAGCTGAGCAACCCGGTAAAACTTGAGCAGACGGGGAGGGGGATCATTCTGCAATTACCTGAAGAAATGAAAAACAAAGCCATATCAGGAGATGTATGGTTTTATTGTGCTTACGATGAAAAAAAAGATAAGAAATTCAGATTGCAGCCGGATGCGGATGGTATGCAAATATTTCAGTTATCGTCGGTTTTGCCGGGCAACTATATGGTAAAGATTACATGGCAGGGCGATGGTAAAGATTATTTCACTGAGAAAAAACTGACCATATTATAATGTCCTGGCCGGTAATGATAGCAGGTTTTACATTAGGCGCTGCAGGCAGCCTGCATTGTGTTGGAATGTGCGGGCCATTAAGCCTTGCCTTACCGGTTTACCGGTTTTCAAAAACCCGGAAAATCCTTGCTCTTTTGTTGTATCAATCCGGCAGAATTATTACTTACTCAGTAATTGGTTTGTTATTTGGTCTGGCAGGCAGGCGAATTTATATTTCGGGATACCAGCAATGGTTTTCCATTGGCATGGGAGTTCTGATTCTTTTATTTGCAGCCTTTTATTTTTTCCGAAGATGGAGTTCCCGCCCTGTTTTTCTAAATGGTTTCTATAAACGGGTTCAATCAGCAATAACAAGGATTTTGAAATCTTCAACCACTACGATCAGTTTCTTACTTCTCGGAATGGCCAATGGGCTGCTCCCCTGCGGCATGGTTTATATTGCTATTGCTTCCTCCCTTTCACTGCCCTCTGTCAGTGAAAGTGTAAGTTTCATGGCGATGTTTGGAACTGGCACTGTTCCCGCAATGATGCTGGTGGGCTATGCCGGGCAATTATTTACACCGGCATGGAGAAATTCTTTTCGAAAAATGGTCCCTGTATTTATTTCTCTCATGGGGGCCTTGTTGATATTGAGGGGTTTGAACCTGGGTATCCCTTTCATCAGTCCTCAACTGCCTCAATCACCGGGCAGCGCCATAATCTGCCACCCCTGAAAAAATTTCCTGACAGAAATCATTACGCTGACTGATAATTGTCAACTGACTCCATTTCACCTGCCCATATTTTTAGCCTATAAATAATGACACAGACACTCATGAATGTGAGTTATTGTTGGTTTTTGTTTCTAACACAACCCCCGGTTCCCCGGGGGTTTCTTTTACCCCCATCCCTAAAGAGGCGTTTTCAATCAAACTTATATTGTGACCACACTTATTATCTTTGAACGACCCCATACCCCCCTTTAGGGGATGGGGGTTTCATGCACATTGATATTCTTACCGTGTTACCTGAATTGCTGGAAAGCCCCCTGCAACACAGCATAATGAAAAGAGCACAGGAGAAAGGCTTGCTTACAGTTGAGGTTCACCCTCTCAGAAAGTGGGCGGTGAATGAATATGGACAGGTGGACGATTATCAATACGGCGGAGGCGCTGGCATGGTTATGATGTGTGAACCACTGGCCAAAGCCATTGAAGAATTGTCGAAAGAGAAAAGTTATGACGAAATTATTTACCTGACACCGGATGGAGAAAGACTGAATCAAAAAACAGCCAATGCACTTTCACTAAAAGAAAATTTACTATTAATATGCGGCCACTATAAAGGAATTGATGAAAGAATCAGGCAACATTTTATAACAAAAGAAATGTCAATTGGTGATTATGTATTGAGTGGGGGCGAACTTCCTGCAGCAATTTTGGTGGATGCTATAGGCCGGTTATTGCCCGGCGTGCTGAATGATGAAACATCTGCACTCACCGATTCTTTCCAGGATAATTTGCTGGCTCCCCCGGTGTACACAAGACCTGAAGATTTCAGAGGATGGAAGGTGCCGGAAATTTTATTGAGCGGTGATCATAAAAAAATAGAAGAATGGAGGCAGGAGCAATCGCTTCAGCGAACAAAAGAAAAGAGGCCCGACATCCTGAAAGGAGATGAGTAATATAACCGCTCTTCCTTCTTATTGACTGCTTGTTTATTTTTGACCGTTCTGAGCATTTAAAAGATTAATCTTGCCCTTTGAAACAAAACCATCACTTGAGAAAACAGTTTTTATTTACAACAGTCTCCGGTATCCTTATCGGGTTTTGTGTATCAGCACAGGAAATAGATGTTTCTAAATACAAGGAGCAATACCAGTTGCATGTTACTAAAGCAAAAGACAAGATAAAAGTAGATGGCGACCTGGATGAAGAAGCATGGAAGTCGGCAGAAACAGCCAAAGATTTTTGGCTGAAATTTCCGAAAGATGATTCAAAAGCCTTTCATCACACTGAAGTAAAAGCTTCGTACGATCAAAACTTTCTATATATCGGTGCAGTTATTTATGACTCGTTACCCTTGATCGGCCAGTCATTGAAAAGAGATTCCCGGATCAGAGAAAGCGACGGCATCGGCATAGTGCTTGACCCGATGAATAAAAAAACGAACGGATTCTATTTTTCTGTTACCGCATATAATGTGCAGGCCGATGATCTGCTTACGGCCGGGCAGGAAGGTGATATCACTTTCAGCTGGGATAATAAATGGTATTCCAAAACAAAAATCTTCGATGACCATTATGTTATCGAAGTAGCTATCCCTTTTAAAACTCTACGCTACGATAAGGCCAGTACCCGCTGGGGCATTAACTTTATCCGCAGCGAAAGAAAGAAAAATGAATTTCATACCTGGACAAGGGTTCCTGTTAATTTTCCCGGTCCCGACCTTGGCTATACCGGTGTATTGATATGGGATGTTCCGCCGCCAGCACCCGGTACTAACATTTCTATAATACCATATATAACCGGGGGATTAAAGGAAAGCAAAATTGATAACGAAGAACTCAGCGGCGATTTCAATGCCGGCTTCGATGCAAAGATTGCTTTGAATTCATCGCTTAATCTTGACCTGACGGTGAATCCCGATTTTTCACAGGTGGAAGTGGACAGGCAGGTAACCAATATTACCAGGTTCAGCATATTTTTCCCGGAAAGAAGAAATTTCTTTTTAGAAAACAGTGATTTGTTTTCAGGCTATGGCATTCCTCCTATTCGCCCCTTTTATTCAAGAAGAATCGGGCTGGATAATGATGGTAACACTATTTCCATTATCGGGGGTGCAAGACTTACCGGCAATATAGCGCCAAAAACAAGAGTGGGATTAATGACCATGCAGACAAAAGCCAAAGGAGATTTTGCTTCGCAGAATTATTCGGCTGTTTCCATTAACCAGCAGGTGTTGCGCCGCTCACTTTTTAAAGCTTATTTTTTAAACCGTACCGGAATTGAAACAACCAAACATCCGATCAAAGACCCGATGGATAAATATGGCCGCAATGCAGGAGCCGAATTCAGTTTTACAAACGAAAAAGGAGATGTGCAGGCATGGTCGGGTTTTCATTCTTCCATGAAAAAGGATATTCATGATAAAAATGCCTACCTGAATCTTGGAGCAGGATATTTTGGCCGTCAGTTTTTCTCATTTATTAATTATGATAACCTGGGCACAAATTATTATACGGATATGGGGTTTGTGCAGCGCATTGAGAATTATGATGCGGCCCGTGACACAGTGATCCGGTTGGGTTACAAGTCTTTTTACAGCGAAAGCCAGTATAAAATTTTACCCGAAAAAGGAAACCTGAATCAAATTGAATTTAACCTGGAAAGCTCTCTCATCCTGAACCCCGATAACAGTTTCAATGAGTTTTCAGTAGGACCAGGTTTTGCTTTCGATTCAAGAAACACCAGCACTATTGATTTTGGAATGGAATATAATCGTACAAAACTTTTATTTCCCTCGTCTTTTACCGATGGTGATCCGTTGCCTCCAGGTTTATATAATTATACACAGGGATGGATAAGGCTCAGATCTGACAACAGGAAAAAAATATCAGCGGTGGGCGGTGGAAGGATTGGAGGTTTTTACAACGGAAGCATAATACAACTTTCCACCAGCCTCATTTACCGCAACCAGCCAAAGCTGGTAATAGATCTTAATTGCGAGTATAATCATCTCAACTTTCCTGCACCGTATGGGAATGAAAACCTGTTTTTACTTTCAACAAGGATAGAATATAGCTTTTCCAATTCCATGTTCTGGACCACTTTTATACAATACAATACCCAGGCAAACAATATCAATATCAACAGCCGCTTTCAATGGAGATATAAACCTGCCAGCGATTTCTTCCTTGTTTACACTGACAATTATTACTCCGATCCGCTTTTTAAAAACAAGAGCAGAGCCATTGTTTTCAAGCTGAACTATTGGCTGAACCTCTGACAGGGTCAATCGTTTGCCCAACTTACCTCTCTTCGTCTTTTCATATTGATTATTTCAGTTACTTGCAATCACATAACTCTATTTTATGGACAACAATCGCAGAAAATTTCTTCGCCGTGTAATAGTGGGAACCGGCGCTTTGGCTGTCGGTATCCCCGGTTTAGCTAAAATGTCCGGCACCGGCGATGAAGAAATTAATCGTTCAAAAGAAAATGAAGCCAGTGACCAGCATTTCAATATGTGTGGCTATGCTGCACCAAAAATTGAAACGGTTCGCATTGCTGTTGTTGGTTTGGGACAAAGAGGATCAGAAGCGGTGGAAAGATTAAGTTTTATTGACGGATTAGAAATAGTAGCTCTTTGTGATAAATATTCTGACAGAGTTGCCGCTTCGCAAAAGACCCTGGAGAAAATGAAGAGGCCGAAAGCAAAAGAATACAGTGGCGAAGAGGGTTGGAAAGCTCTTTGTGAAAGCAAGGATATTGACCTTGTTTATACTCCCACTCCCTGGCATTTGCATACTCCCGTAGCACTCCTCGCCATGAAGAATGGCAAACATGCCGCAGTGGAAGTTCCTGCTGCCAAAACAATTGATGAATGCTGGCAATTGGTGGAAACTTCTGAGAAAACAAAAAAGCATTGTATGATGCTTGAAAACTGTTGTTATGATTTCTTCGAGCAACTTACTTTGAACATGACAAGGCAGGGAATGTTTGGAGAGTTGGTTCATGCCGAAGGAGCATATATACATGACCTGAGCAAAGACTGGCTCTTCAACAAAAATGCATACGCTGATATGTGGCGGTTAAAAGAAAATGCATCAAGGAACGGCAACCTCTATCCTACCCATGGCCTTGGCCCCGTAGCACAGTGCATGAACATCAACCGTGGTGATAAGATGGATTATATGGTAAGTATGAGCACCCATGATTTTTCCCTGAATACAATGGCTAAAGATCTTGCATCAAAAGATTCTTTCTTCAATGAATATGTTGGCAAGCCTTATCGTGGCAATATGAATACATCCATGATCAAAACGAACAAAGGGAAAACAATCATGGTGCAGCACGATGTTTCTTCTCCAAGACCTTATTCAAGAATTCATGTGCTGAGCGGCACAAAAGGTTCTGTCGGCAAATGGCCCTCTCCTGAAAAAATTTCTTTTGGCCACAGATGGATAAAGAAAGAAGAACTGGATGAACTTTATAAAAAGCATTCTACCCCAATCGTAAATCATATCGGGGCTATTGCCAAAGATGTGGGCGGACATGGTGGCATGGATTTCATCATGGATTGGCGCCTGATTGACTGTTTACGAAATGGTTTGCCGCTTGACCAGGATGTATATGATGCAGCGCTTTGGAGTTGTATCGCCCCACTCAGTGAAAGTTCCGTGGCAAAAAAATCAAAGACAATGGACATTCCCGATTTTACAAGAGGCGCCTGGAAGAAAAATAAACCCGTCAGCCTGTCACTCGATGGCGGAGCAACCACACAGGTAAGAGATATAAAACCTGATCTAAAGATGTAGCCGCTTTTGCACCTGATTAAAATCAGTTTGTCCGACGATGGCATTACCTATTTTGCCGTTATGGAATTCGAAAAAATATATAATAAAGGCCAGGCCCGTCTTTTTAAAAGCAGTTTTCTGGAAGCCCTTACCAAAGCACATCCTCTCGTTATCTGGGGAATGTATTTGCCGGTTATCATTTACCTGTTGTACCACAGTGCAGCAATACTGGGCTATGCATTTCTGAACATTCTTTTATTGTTTCTTGGGGGAATGTTCTTGTGGAGCTTGTTTGAATATTTTGCGCATCGGTTTCTTTTTCATTGGGAACCTAAAAACAAAAGGGCACAAAGAATAGTTTATACATTTCATGGCTGTCATCATCACTATCCAAGAGACACTACCCGGCTGTTTATGCCTCCTGTTCCAAGTATTTTAATCTCAGGTTCTGTCTTTGGCCTGATGTATCTTCTCATGAAGTATAATGCTTTTATGTTTTTCCCGGGGTTCTTGCTGGGCTACCTGTTGTACGGCAGTATTCATTATGCTATTCATGCCTGGAACCCTCCTTTTAAATGGATGAAACCACACTGGCGCAACCATCATCTGCATCATTACAAAAACGAACATATGGGTTATGGGGTAAGTTCTACACTCTGGGATCATGTTTTTGGTACCATGTTCGATCTGAAGAACGAAAAGGAAGATAAAGAGAAAGTGAAAGAGATGATGTACGAAAAAAAGAAATAGAATTCCTGATCACTTAACTATAAAATTTTTTCCATGAAGACGCTCAACTTAATTACAGACCCCGTTTTTTCCGAAAACAAAAAATTCAGCTGGTATGAACGATTCTGGATGAAATATGTAAATGATAAAAGAGATCTTCCTTTCATCCACCTGCTTACAGCCATTCATTTGTTTGTTATACCTGCCGCAGTTATTTTATATACTCCTTTGTTACAAGGCATCGAATGGTGGCTGCTTTATATCCCGTATTTCTATATATCGCAACTGTATTTTAAAGGCCGTTTCGGGTTAATGTTGCATTGCATTGTTCACCGTAAGCTGTTCAAAAAACCATATACATGGATGTATAACTGGGTCATCTGGGCCATTTGTCCTTTCTTCGGTCATACGCCTGAAACTTATTTTGTACATCATATGGGCATGCACCATGTGGCCAATAATATGCTGGACGATGCCAGCAGTACATTACCTTATCAACGGGACAGTTTTCGTGGATTTCTGGCTTATGTAGGCCGCTTTCTTATTCTTGGTTTCAGAGATACTTTTATGTATTTCTTCAAAAATAAAAGAAAGAAGTTTTATATGCGACTCGCAGCCGGTGAGTTTTCGTTTTACATTTTCTGTGCAGGAATGTGTTTTGTAAATTTTCATGCCACTCTTTTTATTTTTATTATTCCCTTTGTATTTGCAAGAATTGTAATGATGCTCGGCAACTGGACACAACATGCCTTTGTGGATCTGAATAACCTGGAAGACAATTCCATTAACTGCATTAATACCAAATACAATAAAACCTGCTGGAATGACGGTTATCATGCCGTTCATCACATTCGCCCGGCTGCACATTATACTGACCTGCCGGAAGAATTATTGAAAAACAGGGAGAATTATGCCCGGCAAAAAACACCTATTTTCGACGGAATACATTACCTGCACCTCTTTTTCTGGCTCATGACAAAACGCTATGATAAAATGGCGAATAATCTTGTCAATCTGAATAACATATATGCAAATGAAGAAGAAGCAATTCTGGAATTAAAAAGAAGAACTGCCAGATACAAGCCTTAAAGCAAATCACTGCTTAAATAAAATACGGTACTACATAATAAAAACTTAATTTTAGCCCTTCACCCAAACCCAGTCTTCCGGCTTTTTTTCCGGAAGCTTTATAAATTGGTATGAAGGCGCTGACAACAATCACCGATCCGGTTTACATAGAACCTAAACAATTCAGCCGTTACGAAAAGTTCTGGCTGAAGTACATTAATGATAAAAGAGATCTTCCTTTTATTCATTTGCTCACAGCCATTCATATCCTGGTGATCCCTGTAGCCGTTTTGCTTTATACTCCTTTGCTGGAAGGATGGTATTGGTGGTTGGCTTATATTCCTTACTTCTATATTTCCCAGCTTTATTTCAAAGGCCGTTTTGGTTTGATGCTGCATTGCATCTGTCATCGCAAGCCCTTTAAAAAACAATACAACTGGATGTTCAATTATGTTATCTGGGCCCTATGTCCTTTCTTCGGACATACTCCTGAAACATATTTTGCCCATCATATGGGGATGCATCATGTTGAAAATAATATGCTGGACGATGCCAGCAGCACCCTGCCCTACCAAAGAGACAGTCTTCGTGGCTTTCTTGCTTATGTGGGCCGTTTTCTTTTACTGGGCTTTGAAGATACGTTTATGTATTTCTTCAGAAGGAAAAGAAGAAAATTCTACATGAGGCTTACGGCAGGTGAGCTTGCTTTTTATCTTTTCTGTGTGGGGATGTGTTTTGTAAACCTTCAAGCCACTTTATTTATTTTCATTATCCCATTTATTTTTGCAAGAATTGTAATGATGCTGGGCAACTGGGCTCAACATGCCTTTGTCAACCTGGATGATCTTGAAGATAATACCATCAATTGTATTAATACCAAATACAATAAAACCTGCTGGAATGACGGTTATCATGCCATACATCATGTTCGCCCCGCTATGCATTATACAGACATCCCGGGTGAATTTTTAAAAACAAAAGATAAGATGGCTGAACAAAAAATACTGACATTCGACGGCATTCATTATCTCCATATCTTTCTTTGGCTGATGACAAAACGGTATGATAAACTGGCAAAAAACCTGGTGAATGTAAACAATATGTTTTCCAGCGAAGAAGAGGCAATTGCTTTGATGAAAGAACGAACCAAAAAATACAAACAAACTGCTTAACAAAAACCCCCGAGTAGATCGGGGGTTTTTGTTATCGTCATTCCTTCTTTTCATCTTTCTTCAACCCTATCACCGGCAGCATTTTTTCATGTATCATTTTATTCAGGTTTGCAACATCTTCATTCATTATCTTTTTCAGTTTACCCAGTTGCTCATCAATTAACGGCACAAGCTCAGCATAGGCATCTTTCGATTGTTTGCTTAAACCTGAGCTTCCAGCTGCCGAAGCATTATAGATGCTTGACAGTTTATCATCGAGCCGGATGGGATAATTCAACACATCCTGTCCGCTTTTTGCTTTTGTCTGGTGCAGGGCTTCTTCAACAGCTGTCATTTGTTTATTTATAGTGTCAACTTGTTTTTTGATATCCATGGGCAAACTGTCAACCATTTTACCAAAATCCGCCATCTGCTGTCTTAATTCACGGATATTCTTTATTGCTTTCATTATTTCGGACGATTTGTCACGGATTGTAATCAGGTGATTGAACTGCTCTTCATACTCCGCCTGTGATGTTTTGTAATTGGGATCGGCAAGAATAGTAAATGGAACTTCAGTGGAGTCTTTTCCTGATTTGAATTTTGCAAAATAGTTTCCCGGGGCTGCTTTGGGTCCCGTAATAAATCCGTTCCATAAAATTAATCCCTCCACTCTTTCTGCCTCCGGGTAGTTCATATCCCATTCAAACTGGTTCATGCCTTTATTGATTGCTACTTTATTGTCTTTGGAAGAAGTACTGAAGGTTTTGATCTTCTTTTTATTTTTATCCAATACCTCTATCGAAAGTTTGGTGCTATCGCTAACATCCTTCATATAAAAATTCATGACCACTCCATTAGGAGGATTCATTCCGGCATTAGCTATTTCGCCGCCGGCACCACGACGGCCACCGCCTCTTCTTCCACCACCGGGCATGCGATATGCCGGATTTACACTGAATACATGAAGTGATTTATTCAAAACATCTGCACTTTTCTCCTGCACAGTCGTCAAATCATCCAGTATATAAATGCTGCGCCCCTGTGTGCCGACAATCAGGTCATTATTCTTTATAGCTAAATCGGTAACAGGAACAACAGGCAGATTTAATTGAAAAGAACTCCAGTTGGCACCATCATCATAAGAAATGTACATTCCATACTCAGTTCCTGCGTATAGCAACCCTGCTTTTTTTTTATCTGCCCGCATTGCTCTTGCAAAATGCAGCGGATTAATGCCATTCGTTATCAGCTTCCATGATTTACCATAATCTTCTGTTTTATAGATATAAGATTTGAAATCATCCAGCTTGTATCTTGTCCCTACAAAATAAGCAGCACCTTTCCTGAACGGATCAACTTCCACGCAATTCCACATCATCCATTGCGGGCAATCCCTGGGAGTAACATTCTCCCAGTTCTTTCCACCGTCTTTACTCACAGATATCACACCGTCATCACTTCCTGTCCACAAAAGATCTTTTTCAACCCAACTTTCTGTTGCAGTAAAAATGGTGCAGTAATATTCAACACTTGTATTGTCCTGTGTTATCGGTCCACCACTGGATGCCTGTTTCTTTTTATCGTTTGTCGTTAAATCAGGAGAGATGATCTGCCATGACTTTCCTTCATCTTCAGTTACGAAAAGATGATTTCCGGCTGCGTATAATTTTTTCGGATTGTTGGGAGAAAAGAAGATCGGGTAGTTCCATTGAAAACGGTACCGGGCCGCCTCGGCACCAGCACCCATATTATCAATTGGCCATACATTAATCATCCGGCTCTCGCCTGTTTTATGATCAAGTCTTTGCAGCATTCCCATATAATTGCCCCCATATGTAATATCCGGATTCAGCGGATCGGCAACTACATAACCGCTTTCGCTGCCCGCTGCATCTTCCATATCTGCAGCAGTAATAGCCGCTCCGTATGTTCTGCTTTTTATCCTGAAAGCGCCGTTATCCTGCTGACCGCCCATGATACGATAAGGAAAAGCATTGTCGGTACTTACTCTATAAACCTGCACTGTTGGCTGATTCAAATAAGTACTCCAGTTATTGCCGGCATCAAAACTTACCTGTGCTCCGCCGTCATCAGCCACAATCATACGGTTGCCTTCTTCCGGGTCAATCCACAGATCATGATGATCGCCATGAGGAGTGTTTATGGACTGAAAGGTTTTACCACCATCATTACTCCGCATGAATCCAACATTCGGGCAATACACCCTGTTTTCATTTTTAGGATCAATAAACACTTTTGTATAATACCATGCCCGCTGGCGGATATTGTTATCACTGCAATTCAGCGTCCATGTTTCGCCTCCATCGGCACTCATGTATAAGCCGCCGTCTTTATTTTCTATAAGGGCATAAATTTTATCTGTGTTGGAGGGAGCTACTGCTACACCAACAATTCCCCATACCCCTTTTGGTAATCCTTTGTTTCCTGAAATACTTTTCCATGTTTCTCCGCCATCTTCGCTTTTCCATAAGCCGCTGCCATCACCGCCGCTCTCTAACGAATAAGGTGTACGGATCAATTTCCATGTGCCTGCATAAAAAACGTTTGGATTACCGGGTTCCATCACCAGATCACTACAGCCTGTTTGATTATTTACAAACAATGTTTTCTTCCATGTTTTACCGCCATCAGTAGTTTTAAAAACCCCTCTTTCATCATTGGGTCCGAATAAATGTCCCATCACAGCCACCCAAACTATATCCGGGTTTCTGGGATGAATAACAATCCGGATGATATGCCGGCCATCTTTCAATCCTATATTCTTCCAGCTTTTCCCTCCATCATCACTACGCCACATGCCACCAAGGCCTTCGCTTACATTTCCCCGCATAGTATTCTCGCCTTCACCTACATAAATTACCGACTCATCGGATGGAGCAACCGCAACTGAACCTATTGAACCTCCAAAATATTTATCCGAAATATTTTTCCAGTTACTTCCCCCATCTGTTGTTTTCCAAACGCCGCCGCCGGTGGCACCGAAATAAAAAGTATTTCTGTTTTTATAACTGCCGGTAACAGCACCGCTTCTTCCGCCACGGAATGGACCAATAAGCCGGTATTTTAAATTCTTAAACAGCGACTCCGTTTTATCTTCTTGCGGAGTCTGTGTGACAGGTGTTGCTGGTTTGGTTTTTTGTGCAGAACTGGTCAGTGTATAACTGAGAACAATCAGCAGAAAGAATAATTTTCTCATAACAGTGTGTGTTGAATTGGTCTTTGAAGTTAGTGATTTACCTTTATCCAAATCAAACCTATGTCATCCTTTTCCATCAGTGGCAACCTGGTTGATGTGCATCAACAAAAAATTTATCCTGCAACAATAACTGTTGACAACGGAAAGATTATTGCTATTGAGAAACTCTCCTCCCCGCTTACTACTCCCCACTACCTGCTCCCGGGTTTCATCGATAGCCATGTCCATATTGAAAGCTCCATGCTGGTTCCATCTGAGTTTGCAAGATTGGCTGTAGTGCATGGTACGGTAGCTACGGTCAGTGATCCGCATGAAATAGCTAATGTTTGCGGCATGGAAGGTGTGGAATTTATGATTGAGAATGGAAAAACAGTTCCTTTCAAATTTAATTTCGGTGCCCCCAGCTGTGTACCAGCTACTGTATTTGAAACTGCCGGGGCAACATTAAATTCAAAGGATGTGGAAGTATTGCTAAAAAGGGAGGAGATAAAATACCTGAGTGAAATGATGAACTTTCCCGGAGTATTGAATAAAGATGAGGAAGTGATGAAGAAGATTGCGGCAGCTCACCGCTTAGACAAACCCGTGGATGGTCATGCTCCCGGACTAAGAGGCGAAATGGCAGAGAAATACATTGCGGCAGGTATCAGTACCGATCATGAATGTTTTACCAAAGAAGAAGCATTGGACAAATTAAAATGCGGCATGAAGATCATCATCCGTGAAGGCAGCGCAGCGAAAAATTTTGAAGCGTTGATTGATCTGTTACATGATCATCCGGATATGATGATGTTTTGCAGTGATGATAAACATCCGGATAGTTTGGTGCTGGGTCATATCAACCAGCTTTGTGCAAGAGCCGTTGCAAAGAACATTGATATTTTTAAAATATTGAAAGCAGCCTGTGTGAATCCGGTGCTGCATTACAAATTAGATGTTGGCTTGTTAAGAGTCGGCGACCCTGCTGATTTTGTCATGGTGAATGATCTGGAAGGTTTTGAAGTAAATAAAACTTTTATCAATGGCGAATTAGTAGCGGAAGAAGGCCGGTCATTAATTAAAGCACCTGAGTCCGGCATCATTAATAATTTTTCATGCCACAAAAAAAGTGTTGAGGACTTTGCACTGTGGTGGGATGGGAAAAAAGAAAATCCTGTAATTGAAGCACTGGACGGTCAGTTGATTACCAATAAACTGTCTGTAGAGCTAAAAATTGAAGATGGTAAATTTGTTAGCGACATAGAAAGAGATATATTAAAGTTAGTGGTAGTAAACCGCTACACCGATACCCCAGTGGCGGCAACGTTTATTAAAAATTTTGGATTGAAGAAAGGTGCAATAGCATCTTCTGTAGCTCACGACAGTCATAATATCGTTGCCGTGGGTGTGGATGATGAAAGCGTTTGCAATGCAGTGAATCTGGTAATTGAGAACAAGGGCGGCGTCAGTTGTGTTTGCCCCGTTGAACCCGAAGGCAGCTGGACAGAAATGGCATTGTCACTACCTGTTGCAGGGTTAATGAGCAATGAAGACGGTTATATGATTGCCGCCAAGTATGAACAGCTTGATACAATGGCAAAGGAAGAATTGGGCTCCACCCTTGCTTCTCCATATATGACTTTATCTTTTATGGCTTTACTGGTGATCCCGCATCTGAAATTGAGTGATAAAGGACTTTTTGATGGAGATAGGTTTGAGTTTGTGTAAAGATTAATAACTTTCAATATGCCCTCCACCCGCCAATTGGCTGCCATCATGTTTACCGACATCGTCGGCTATACCGCATTAATGGGGAAAGATGAGCAAAAGGCATTTGAGTTACTAAATAAGAACAGGCAAATACAAAAACCAATTATTGAAGAACATAATGGCCGATGGATAAAAGAACTGGGTGATGGGGTGATGGCAAGTTTCAATACTGTTAGTGATGCGGTAGGTGCAGCCATAAAAATCCAGCAAGCCTGTCATTCTGCAAAAGATTTTCAATTGCGAATCGGTATTCACCAGGGTGAAGTTGTTATTGAAGAAAATGATCTCTTTGGTGATGCTGTTAATATTGCTTCCCGCATTCAGGCATTGGCTGATCCAGGCGGTATCTGGATATCAGAAACAATTCATCACAATGTCGCCAATAAGAAAGACATCCAGACAAAATTTGTAAAAGAAGAAATATTAAAAAACGTAAAACATCCGGTCAGGATATATGAAGTAATAATCCAAGCTCCTAACTTAGCCGCTGCCTCCCCAACTAAAATAAACAGGACACCCAAAAACAGTATTGCCGTTCTCCCCTTTGCCAACATGAGCAGCGATTCCGAGCAGGAATATTTCAGCGATGGCATCACAGAAGAAATCATAACCGATCTCTCCCATCTTCACAATATGCTTGTTATTTCACGCAGCTCAGTCATGACTTTTAAAAACACAACTAAAAAGATCAAAGAAATCGCTACCGAGTTAAATGTTCATTATGTTTTGGAAGGAAGTGTAAGAAAGGCCGGAAACAACTTGCGAATTACGGCACAATTGATTGATGCGGCCAGTGATGCACATCTATGGGCTGAAAAATATAGTGGCACTTTGGATGATGTGTTTGACATACAGGAAAAAGTTTCAAGATCTATTGTCGATGCATTGAAATTAAAATTGACTGCGAAAGAAAATAAACACATATCAGATAGGCCGATTGACAATGTACCTGCGTATGAATGTTACCTGCTTTCCAGAAGAGAGTTATTAAAATGGAACCCGGAGGCATTTGACAGAGCAAAAAAATATATCGAAAATGCACTTTCCATTATCGGGCCCAATGCCGTTTTATACGGAGCTATGGGCTATGTATATTGGAGTTATGGCAATATTGGTATTGACCACGAAGAAAACTACAAGAAAGCTACCGAATATGCCAACAAAGCATTTGAATATGACCCGGATTTGCCTGTTGCTCACCTCGTACTTGGTGTTATGAATATGTCTGCCCTTGGAAATCCCCTTGGAGTTATACGCCATCTGAGAATTATTTTAGATAATAATCCAAATGATTATGATGCTTTGCTCTGGATTTCTTTAGCTTATATACTTATTGGCAAGCCCGAAAAAGCAAAACTACTATCAACACGGCTGATAACATTAGATCCGCTCAGTCCCATTACTTACGGATGGCCTACCGCTGAATATTTTTATACAGGGAATTTTAGCGATGCTATTCCCAAAGCACAAAAGGCATTTGAAATGGAACCGGAAAATCCTTTCTGGGGATTATTCGTAGTTCTTTCTTATGCTTACAACATGCAAACTGAAGAAGCAATTTCATTTATTGATAATAATCTTGATCCAAATAAAAAAGGCCTTGTGGATGAAACTGCTCTTATGACAAAGCCTGCCCTGTTAAAAGAAAAAAATAAAATTAAGGACTGGATTACGTCAATGACCTATAGCGCTAAAAATGATTTCCAATATTCCCATATGGTGGCTGCTTTATTTGCTTTTGCAGGGTTGCCTGACGAAGCATTTAGCTGGCTTGAAAATGCAATTGACCGGGGTTTTTGGAATTATTCTTTTCTTGCAGAACATGAAACCGCTTTCAAGCCTTACAGAAATGATGAACACTACCTGAAATTGCTGGATAAAGCAAAGCAATATTGGGAAAACATCCCTGATTAAACTTATTTTTCAGGAATCCGAACAATAACCCTACCCAACTTTCACAATCCCTTAATAAGTAAATAAAGCATTCCGCATTTTCAAATAATTAATCTAAATTTGAGATACAATTATTACCTCCATGAGCATTACTGAACAAGTAGTTTTAAATAAAAAAGGGAAACCCATAGCGGTTCAACTTCCGGTAAGCCAGTATAAAAAGCTATTGGAACTTGCAGAAGAAATGGAAGAGATTAAAGCCTACGACAGGGCAATGAAACGCAAACACAAATACATTCCTTTTGATAAGGCCGTAAAAGAACTCAAGGCAAAAAGAAAAGCCAGCTAAAGATGTACCGGCTTGTCATAGACAGGTATGCACAGAAGCAATTAGGAAAAATTTCCCCTCCCCATTTCAACAGAATTATTAAAGCTATCAATGCATTAAAAGATAATCCCCGACCAGCCGGATATATTAAGCTTACAGGCAGACCTGGTTATAGAATAAGGGTTGGCGACTACCGGGTCATTTATAAGATTGAAGACAATATCCTCACTGTTTTTGTGATTGACATTGGCCATCGCAAAGACATCTACGATTAATTCTCTCCCCCCAACTTTCACAATCCCTTAATAAGTAAACAAAGCCATTCTGGCATCCTATTCGTAACTGAAGTAACAAGACCCGCCGCAGGGTTGACAAAGTGTAGAAAGAAAAGGGTCAGAACGCTAAAACACTTTGTTATGAAACAAGCTCTACACATCTCCGCTTCCTTCGATGAACCTGAACTGGTTCAAAACCTTGTGGAAAGACTGGCCTATCGCCGTTATGAGATCGGTTTCAGCAAACAAATGGTTCCCCGTGGCTTGAAAGCAATTGAAACATCTTCCACCGAAACATACGTCAGCGGCACCATGGCCATTGAAGCCGACAGCAGTGGAGAACATTTTAATATGCCTTTTATAACCTGTTTTTTGTTTACCTGTATTAAAGGCCCCAGTGAGCCTTACCAGATGATATGGAGCAGTTCGCTTTCCTGACCTTCCGGATGTCTGACAGGCCCGTTTTGATCCGTTTCCTTTTTCACCCTCTGTTTTCTGCCACTTACCGACATCTGCAGCTTTATTACCCATTCACTATTCCCTATTCACCATTCACCAATTAGCTTTGGTAAAAATTGAATGATATGAATGACTTTAGAAGTTGGAGAGAAGAAAGAAGAGAGCAACGCAGAAAGATGCGGGAAGAATGCCGTGCAAGGTTCCGTGAAAAATATCCGCACATGATGACAGGGGCACATGTTCGCAGCAGCAGCATCTGGACAGGTCTTTTTATACTGCTGATCGGTGTGGCGGCCCTGATAAAGGCCACCGTAACAGACCTTCCTTACTGGTTTTTCAGCTGGCAAACTTTTTTGATTGCATTAGGAGTCTTTCTTGGAATCAAACAGCTTTATTTGGGTGGTTCATTATTTGCACCCCTGGTGCTGGTATTGGTAGGGGGAGCTTTTCTTGTACCCGAAATTTATCCTGATGTTGCCGTTCGCCGTTATATATGGCCCGTAGTACTTATCATCATCGGGTTGTTTTTTATATTTCGTTCCCGGAATTTTTTTTCCGGCAGCGACCCTGAAAAAAAAAAGGACAGTTCCGGTATAGAGGATGCCACGGTTGTTGATGAAACGGCCTATTCAAAAGAAGATTTCATTAATGCCACTTCTGTTTTTGGCGGTACCAAGAAAAATATCCTTTCCAAGAATTTCAAAGGCGGTCATATCACCAATATTTTCGGGGGCACCGAGCTTTATCTTGGACAGGCAGATATAAATGGTATGGCTACGATCGACACCACTACTATGTTTGGCGGACTCAAACTGATCATCCCCTCCAACTGGACGGTGAAGTCACAGGCAGCGGTTATTTTTGGCGGCATTGAAGATAAAAGAGCCATTACTCCTGTTACTGACGGAACTGAGAAAACATTGCTGATCAAAGGAACGGTGATGTTTGGTGGTATTGATATTAAAAGCTACTAAATCAAATGTCAGCAACGCCGCTTTCCAGTCCAAGGACCAGATTTTTTTTATTGCTTTTCTGGTTAGCCATCATGGCCGATCAGGCTATTGTATTGCATTGGTTCGGCCAGAGCTGGAAGATTTCCATCATCGACAGCTTGGTAAGCGCCACCCTGCTATTTCTGGCTGGTCTGCTTGTGATGAATACACTCCGTTATTACCTCCCCCGCAGGGAACGTTATGTACACCTGTTCATCTGGGCTGTATTTTTTACCGTTATCATCACTTTGCTCGACGGATGGATACTGAAAGCGATATTTAAAAATGAACCCGGTTATGGTCTTTTCCTTCATCATTCATTGGCAGTAAGGGTAAGTCTTATTTTTTTATTACTCGGATGCCTGATCCTTTTTAGTGTGCTGTGGTATCACCAGCAGGAACAAAAGGAACAGGAGGAACTTAAAAAGGATGCAGAGAAACTGGCTAAAGAAGCAGAGCTTTTTAAATTAAGACAGCAATTACAACCGCATTTTTTATTCAACAGCCTTAATTCCATCAATGCATTGATCGGCTCCCGGCCTGAAGAAGCAAGAAGAATGGTGCAGCAGCTTTCTGATTTTCTCAGGGGCACCATTAAAAAAGAAGAAACACAATGGGTGACATTGAAAGAAGAGATGCAATATCTCCAACTCTACCTGGATATTGAGAAAGTGAGATTTGGTAACCGGCTTGCCACCATTATTGAAACGGATGAAACAACCAGCAGTTTAAAATTACCGGCTTTGTTGCTTCAGCCCGTTGTGGAAAATGCCATCAAGTTTGGCTTGTATGACACCACCGGTGAAACGGTTATCAAAATTTTTGCTGAAAAAAATGAGAACAACCTTGTAATAAAAGTTATAAATCCGTTTGATCCTGAAACCTCGTCACCTCAACAGGGAACAGGATTCGGCTTAAAATCAGTGCAGCGGAGGTTGTATTTACTGTTTGCAAGAAATGATTTATTAACCACAGAAGCTAAAGAGAATATCTTTACAACTATTGTGAAAATTCCGCAAACAACCGATAAGAAAACTTAAATCTTTAAACGACTTAAAGCCCCGCCTAAGGTGGGGTTTGGGGAGGCCTGTATGAGTAAAGTAATTATCATAGACGATGAGCCGCTGGCAAGAAGTATTGTAAAAGAATATTTACAAAAACACCCGGAACTTCAGCTTATAGCTGAATGCGGCGATGGTTTTGAAGGAGTGAAAACAATTCAGCAGCATCAACCCGATTTGATCTTTCTCGACATTCAAATGCCTAAAATAAACGGTTTCGAGATGCTGGAACTGATTGATCAGCCTCCTGCCGTTATTTTTACGACCGCATTTGATGAGTATGCCATCAAAGCATTTGAAGCACATGCCATAGACTATTTATTAAAGCCATTCGATCAGCAACGTTTTGACAAGGCCATTGCCAAATGGGAGGAACAAAAAACAAAAGATGCCGGAAACATCACACAAGAGCTTCTGGAAACAGCTTCACAATCTCCTGCGCAAAACCAGCGTATCGTAATCAAGGATGGCAGTAAGATAAAGATCATCCCTGTTCATGAAGTGCAATACCTGGAAGCAGCCGATGATTATGTAAAAGTTCATACCAAAGACGGTTATTTCCTCAAGAATAAAACGATGAACCATTTTGAACAGGTGCTGGATGCCAACCAGTTTGTCCGCAGCCATCGTTCTTATATTGTAAATGTGCAGCAGATCACAAGGATCGATCCATATGAAAAAGACGGCCATGTGGCAGTGCTGCGTTCAGGAGTGAAAGTGCCGGTAAGCAGGAATGGCTATGGGAAATTACGGGAAGTGCTTGGGCTATAGCGTCTTGACATGCCTGTACTGATTTGAGGAATATTAAGTATTTTCCGAAACCAAACAGGCTTTATGAAATCTTATAAACTTAATATTAAGGCTATTATTGTTATAGTCGGCACATTAAGCCTTTTCATTTTTTCTTTTGCCCTTATACTTTTTAAAATCACCGACTTTCATAGCCTGGGAGAAATGCTTTTGCATTATGGCTTCATCATTGCACCAATATCAGTACTATGGGTTTTGATGGATCATTATCTATGGCACACCCGTTTATTCCAATCAGCCCGCAAATCATTAAATATTCCCCCGGACCTTAGAGGGCGATGGGAAGGATCATTGGAAAACACGGATGGAGGACCCACACAAAAATTTGTCATTGAAGTAAAGCAAACATTAACTAAGTTAAGAGTTCACTCCTATGCTTCTGTGGCACATTCTGAAAGTATCCTTACTGAAATTGCATCGGATACACATGAAGAGAACTTTATTCTGTGTTATTTATGGCAGGGAGAAACACATACAGATATAAAAGACATGCACCAGGGTGAACGCTTCCAGGGATATACGATGCTCAACCTGCTTGAACATGAATCGCCTAAAATGCTGAAAGGTTCCTATTTTACCAACAGGAAAGGAATGCAGACAAGGGGAGGCATCCGGCTGACATGGGTCTCTGATGAGTTGAAAAGAAAGTTTGAATAGACTTAATTATTGGCTTTCTCCACAAAATACATATCCACCTCACCTTTATTTTTTGCAGGAATTTTACCACGATGAGTGCAGGTGAATTTATCTTTTACAAGTTGATAAGTGTTTCCTGAAATATTGATCCTGCCAGCCTCGCCATGTTGTTCCATCCTGGCAGCCATATTTACCGCATCGCCCCAGATATCGTAAGTGAATTTTTTCAATCCCACCACCCCTGTTATCACCGGCCCGGTATGGATACCAACCCTGAATTCAAATGCCGGGAGGTCCTGTATTATTTTTGTCATTCCAAAGCCTTTTGCAAAATCAAGCATGTCTATAGCAGCCCTCACTGTTTTCACAGCGTTATCAGGATCGGGGTTGGGCAAGCCGCAGGCACATATATAAGCATCGCCGATCGTTTTTATTTTTTCCAGTCCGTGTTTGCCAACAATATGATCAAATGCCCTGAAACATTCATCCAACTGATTTACCAGTTCCTCAGCCGACAGTGTTTCACTGATCGTGGAAAATCCTTTGATATCAGTAAAAAGAATACTTACCTGTTCATGTTTTCTTGCATAGGACTTCCCAAATTGTTTCAATTCGTTGGCTATTTCCCTTGGAAGAATATTGAGTAACAGATCTTCTGAACGCTTTTTTTCCAACTCGACCTCTTTTGCATGTGCTTCGGCTTTTTGCAGATCGAGAAAACGGGTATAGGTTTGCTGGAATACTTTTCCAAAGCGCATAAGCGTGGCATTCTCCTCATCTGAATAAGAAATACCCGAAAAATTTTCAATGTACAGGCAAACATTGTCTAACAATACAGTTGATGCTGCAAGGCCTGGGCAACTAAAATAAAATTCCTTTGCCTGCTCCGGCAATCCGGGGACATACTCAAAAAGCTTTTGATAAAATCTGTTTTTTTCTTCAAAACTCAGGTTGGTGGCAAAGAAATCCTCTCCTTTTTCTTTTGCTTCATTAAAACGATTGTAATACACAGAATCAAAATAAGGAACTGTTACCCGGGAGGGAACCCCGAGCGGGTCAGCTATCCAAATATCGTAATCATCCCTTGCCTTATAATCTATAACAAACCCTGTATGCTCAATATTGATATTTAAGTGAACGAATTGTTCATATACTACCTGAATTACTTCTTTGAGTTCCTCACTTTTTTGCATGCCCATTGTTCTGCTTCTCACTCTTTCCAATGCCGCTTCTATCTGTGCTTCTCTTGCCTGTGCTTCTGCTTTTTGAAGATCGAGAAATCGCACATAAGCTTGCTCAAAAACTTTTGAAAAACGTTCTACTATATTGATTTCATCCTTCGACAGCGGGATATTTGTATAATTGGCAATACCAATACTGGAATTTTTTTCAAACACAAGTGAAAGGGAATAAAATTCCTGTTCAAGTATCCAAAGTCGGGTTTCATCAATATTCTCAAAATCTTTAAACGAAGAATGTTTAAATAAATAGTTGAAATAACTGTTCTTTACTTCAGTCGGATAGGATTTCGTATAAAAATCCACCCCGCTTTCCCAGGCATTCCAGAGGTCGTCAAGGATGATATGTTTCGTATAAGGTGTGGAAGCATGTGTTACAGAAAAATTCGGTGAGGCCACCCATTGATTGAGCTCCCGGCTGTCATTGTTCAACTCAATGATAATAGCCACCCGGGATTCCATCGTGATACCGAGTTCCTGGAATTTTTTTAAAACTTCCCTTATCACCAGGCTAAGCTCTTCACTTTTCTGCATGGACAGGGAACGGGAACGTATGGTTTCCAATGCTACTTCAATCTTTGCTTCTCTTGCCTGTGCTTCGGCTCTTTGCAGATCAAGAAAACGGGTATAAGTCTGCTCAAAAACTTTTGCGAAGCGTATAAAAACGGAATGTTCCTGAGGACATTGTTCCCGGGTAACAAATACCAAAAATCCATGAGAAAAATATGCAAAATGAAATATAGTGACAGCAGGAATTATTTCATTGTAAACTTCAGGATCATGAACAAGGGGTAATATGTATGCAAAATGTTCCTGTAATTCTTCGCCGTGTGCCTTCACCTCCAAAAAAGTTTCTCCTTTTTTCCAACCATCATACATTTTTCGTGATAGTCTGTCTTGTGTGTGATCATATCTTATTTTAGGCATCTGGCCTTTTAGCGGATCTGACATCCACGCATCAGAGACCGGTTCATTAATATGACAGACATGAATTCCATCCCCAATTAACGGAATCCCTAAGGATTCAATCTGCTTAAAAATTATTGTATTGGTTTCCTGCAATTCATCACTTTTATGCATACCCATTGTTCTTGCCCTTATTCTTTCCAATGCTGCTTCAATTTGCGCCTCTCTTGCCTGTGCTTCGGCTTTTTGCAGATCGAGGAAACGTTTGTAGGTCATTTCAAAAACCCTGGTGAATCTCATCAGTAACAACTCAGCTTCGCCTGAGAGTAGGGCGTCTGTAATAATATGCAGGTACCCATGAGAAAAGTTACTGCAATAAAAAATGGTAGGATCGGCAAAACGAATCCTGACCAATTCATCAATTTCTGTTTGCCTGTAGTGTTGGGTAGCGAATTCAATATGACTTTTCAGAAGTTCACCCCCAACGGACTGATGAAAGAGATGCCCTTTTCTCTTCCATGCATCATAACGTTCATCAAACACTTTATCACCAGTAAGCGGAAGCCGGACTACACTTAATCCTGACCCATCAGCATTAGTCATCCAGGCATTCTGTACTTTGTTGGTTTCGTCTATTTCCACATATCCGCAATTAATAAACCGGGTTACGCCAAGGCCTTGCAGCTCATTATACAGCAAAGCGGACACTTCTGACAATTCATCACTTTTGTGCATGGCCATGGTTCTGCTTCTCACTCTTTCCAATGCCGCTTCTATCTGCGCTTCCCTTGCCTGTGCTTCGGCAGTAGCTACATCCATGTATCTTTTATAAGCAAATTCAAAAACATTTCTGAAGCGTCTTAGCAATTTCAGCTTTTCTTCACTAATAGAACTGAAAGTCGAGATGCCGATATCACCAGTGCCAACTGAATAGATATAATAATAGAGTGCATCGGTTTTATTTAATCTTGGGTCATCAGGTTGGCCCCCGCTTTTTCTGAATTTTTTCCATTCAGTCAATTCTTTACCTGCTATGGTGATTTCCGCAAATGCCTCATCTGATTTTCTTATCTGCATTAAAAATCGTTTGATAATCGGATGATCACTGTAAGAAATATTTGTAATCACTCCTCCCGTAAGGGCAGAATAATCATAATCTATAAAATATTTTTTTTCATCATTAAACGTGTGAATGATCGCATTCCTTATTTCATGAAAGCCTAATGAACTGAGTTCTGTAAACATTACTTTACAAACATTCAACAGATCATCCGGCTTATGCATGCCCATTGCCTGTGCCCTTACTTTTTCCAGCGACGCTTCAATCTGCGCTTCCCTTGCCTGCGCTTCGGCCTTTTGAATATCTATGTACCTTTTATAAGAAAGATTGAAAACATTCCGGAACCGCTCTAAAATTTTTATATACCCGTCTTCCAGGGCTTGCCAGGTTGAAATACTTAATGCCCCCAGGCCAATAGAATAAGAATAATAATGTACTGCTTTTGCTCCCGCCATTTTTGGGTCTGTTTTATACCCTAATTCCTTCCTGTACTTATTCCAGCCTATCATTTCCTTTTCGGGTATGGAAACCGGCACAAAAACATCGTCTGCCTTTTTTAAATCATTCGCCCATTTCTTTACGATGGGATTTTCTTTATATCCGATCTCAATAATCTCTTCTTTTCCATAATCAGAATAATGATAACTTTTAACAGTTTCTTTTTCATCATTATTAATGACCATTTCTGTGTTACGGATAGTTGTAAAACCCAGGTTTTTCAATTCAGTAAAAACGGTTTTACCAATAGCTGATAAATCTTCGGAATTATGCATAGCCATGGCAACGGCCCTTACTCTTTCCAATGAGGCTTCGATCTGTGCTTCTCTTGCCTGTGCAAGGGCCCGTTCAATATCCATATACCTGGTATAAGCCAGTTCAAATACATTCAGGAAACGATTGAATAAACCCAGGTCATTTTTGCTCAACGGCGAATAGGTGGAAATGCCCAACGCTACCGGGCCTAGGGAATGCCAGTAATAATTCAATGAAGAAGCAGTTTCAAGAAATGAATCAATAAAAACATTGGTGGTTTTCTGGTAAGCGATCCAGTCATTCAACTCAGCCTTAGAAATATGAGTTGAATAAACTTCGCCTTTTCCCCTAAGCATTTGTTCCGCAAATGCCTGGTGAATTTTATGGTTGGTATAACTGGTTTCGGTGATTATAGTTTTGCCATGCTTTGCATAATATTCATAATTCATGTAAGTGCCCTTGCTTTCATAAAAGATAGCCGTCTGTACATTACGTATTTCTTTTGCGCCAAGTTTATCCAGTTGCTGTGCAATGATCTTGCATACTTCGGGCATGTCGGCTGGCTCTTTCATACCCAAAGCAATAGAACGGACCTTTTCCAAAGCCGTTTCAATTTCCAGTTCCCGGTTCTTGTTTTCCAGTTCAATGGTGCGGCGTTTTATGGCATCCCTGAGTTCAAGATTTTCTTTTGCTATTTTCTCCAATCCTATAGTTTCACCCACATCTGCCCTTGTATCCGGAAAAGAAATATGCATCTGAATAAACTTCCAAACCATATCTTTTTTCTGTAATAAAGACGAACCCCTTGTTTTCGCATAATAGGTCCACACCTCATCAATCTTAACATACGCATAGGACTGTTCGGTGATGAGAATGAGTTTATCAAGTGCTTCAATTTTTATATTCCTGTTTCTTAATTCAATATTGCCCACTACCTGTTCTTTCGTTGCTTTTAAAAATTTAGCAGCTTCCTTTTTATTGAAAAACACTTCCGCTTCTGTAGTGCCTATTTGTTTAAAATCGTCTGCAAGAAAAGAATTGAATCTTTTCATATCTACATTCAACAGGCTTTCCCAGAAAGCTTCATACACTTCCTTTACTTCTTTTTCCAGTTGTTTGGTAAGCTCCATTTGTTGTAATTAGCCTGAATGAATAATCAGCATTCTTTTTCCAGCACCGTAACAATTCTTGCATACAGTTCTCTTGCTCTTTGCGGTGTGCTGCCAATACAAACCACTCCCAGTTTTCCAAATTGTGATAAGGCACCAATAAGATGAAACATGATGCCTTCCTGAGAACTACCATCATAATGCAGATCATTCACCATGGCAATATCAATCAGGTCATGCGGGCTGAGCCCTTTGTATTTATCACTCCGGAGATTATCGGAGCAGAAATAATACCGTATCAGGTGACCTTTGGAAGTATAATAAACGCCCTGTTCAGCATCGTATTTACCATCAGTTAAAAACTGAAGCATTAAAAACGGATGAGTGGTCCCTCCCTTCCGTAAATTAATTTCAATAGGATAATGTTTCCACTCTTCTTTTTCTTTTACTGAAATAAAATCAACGGCAAAACGACCCAAAACACCTTTATCCCTTAAAGCCTCCGCTACTGTAATTCCCATCTTTCCCAGTTCAACTGCATATTCATTGGAAGCAGGAAAATGGGCGCCGATATACACCTGTCCGCTTTCGCCACCCAACTCCTGGTCATGTGTCGAAATGATCTCGCAATGACCCGTTGGAGTAACACGGCATTGAACGGATGGTGATTCCTTAGGCTCCCCTTCTAAAAATTCTTCCACAATGCCCTCCATGCTCTTGAATTTTTGCATGAATACCTCATAAGAAATATCCGGGGCGACAAATTTTAATCTTGTATGAAGATTTTCTTTTACCCATTTTTTAAAGTCAACTATATTTTCTGAACCGCTGTAAGAAAACACAGCATTCCCATCGCCTGAAAATCCGTCGTTGATCTTCACCACGGCTTTTCTTAAACCCGGATTTTGCTCCTTCAGTTTTGCCAACGCATTTATAATACCATCTTCGTTTTTCAGGTCTTCAAATCCCGGAGGAACATTTAACCCGCATTCACGGAAAATCTTCCGGCCATTGCTCTTGCTCCCTAATTCATATAAATCAGGATCACAACCATAGATGGGCACCTGCAATTGTACTGCCAATGAACGTTCCAGGGGCGTCACATTAAAACATGACATATGGGCTTCATGATCAGGAGGAATAAAATCTTTGATCCGTTGAATCAATCTTGGTCGTTCCAGTATTTTTTGGGTAAGAGGTTTGGATGAAAAATCGTGACAATTAAACAGCGTAAGGCGCCGCAGGGCATGATAGCCTGTAATGCCGGGTAACATATGGAGATAATAATCCACAATCACCGGGTCAATAGGTTCGCTGGTAACATAGATGACATGGGTGCGGGGCAGGCGCAGCAGCATCAGCATACAAAGCATCCTTTCTTCGTAATGATTAATCCCTGAGATTTTGGAAAGGATCTCCTGGTCCATTGTTATGGATGGAATGATAATAACCGTTCGGGGGGCCAGCTTATCAGGAAAAATATGTTCAAACTGCTGGATAAATCTTTCCTGCAATTTTTTATACTGCAATACTTCAGCTACAGAGCCCGGCTCGGGAACATGAGAATGTCCGTTAGTGGCCGATGAAATTTTTTTCACATCTTCCATCACAAAAAATATTTAATAAAAAATTGTCAGGCATCCTGCCCGGTCCACAGGGCTCCGCCTATATTGTTTCGGGATGCTCCGGTTACGGAAGATAAGACATTATACTCCTGCCGCCAACGTAATACGCCAATAAAAGCCATAATCAACGCTTCTTTGTAGCTGACGAGGTCCGCATCGGGAACTATTACTTCTATATTCAGTTTTTCAAGATATTTCTTAAGCTGCTCAATCAGGAATGCATTGAAGGCTCCGCCACCCGTTGCAAGAAGTCCCGAGCCGGCCTGCCGGTCAGGCAGGTTTTGAGTTTCGGGTTTCGGGTTGGTAATATTGGTAATTGCATTTCTTATTTGTGCAGCAATATGTTCACTATACGTTCTCAGCGCATCCTGTATCCCGCATCCCGAATCACGGATCAGCGGATACACGATATCTGTTCCAAAATCATTAGCCAGAGATTTAGGATACGGCTGTCTGTAATAATCGAGTTGATTTAGTTTTTCAAGCAATGAAGAATTAATTGATCCTGTCTGGGCAATTTTTCCACCATCATCATATGCTAGTCCCATTTCATTAGCCAGCATATTTAATACTCTGTTGGCAGGACAAATGTCAAAAGCAATATAAGGTTCAGTATTTACAGAGATATTTGCGATGCCTCCGATGTTCAAAAAATAAGCAAAGTCATTCATCAGCAATTTTTCTCCTATCGGAACAATTGGCGCCCCTTGCCCACCCAAAGCCACGTCTATTGCCCGCAGATCGGTCACCACAGGCAATCCTGTTTCAGCGGCTATAGCTGCACCATCGCCCAACTGTGCTGTCATTTTTCGGGATGGTATATGAAAAGTTGTGTGCCCATGCGAAGCAATTAAAGAAACCTGGTATTGCAGTTTTTTCTCTGCAATGAACTTGTTTATCTCTTTACCGATATAATGGCCAAAATCTGTATGAAGCAACTGATAATCCCGGGCTGGTAAGGATATTGCGTTTTTCAACCGGCTGGTGCATTCTTCGTCATAAGCATAGCAGGCTGCTTCTTTAATTTCATAACTCCATTTCCCGCCATTTTCCTGAAACTCTGCAAAAACAATATCCAATCCGTCCAGTGAACTGCCACTCATTATACCTATTGCCCGGTAAACCATGGAATTTATTTTAGATTGAAGATTTTAGATTTTAGATTTGCCTGTTAAAGGAAGCTTTCGCAAAGGTTTGAATTGTTCTTCAATATTAAATCAACAATATTAAATATTCAATAAATGATCGTTAACCTTAGCCAGCAACATTCTCTTATCAGCAATTGGGTGAGTGAATTGCGGGATATAAATGTACAAACCGACCGGATGCGCTTCCGCCGCAACCTGGAGCGGATCGGCGAGGTAGCCGCCTATGAGATCAGTAAGGTTCTTTCGTTTACAGAAAAGGAAATACAAACCCCCCTTGGCACAGCGGTTCATAAAGTTTTAAATGAACAGCCTGTGCTGGCAACCATACTCAGGGCGGGGCTTCCCCTTCACCAGGGCCTGCTCAATTTCTTTGACAAAGCGGATAATGCTTTTATTTCAGCCTACCGCAAACATCATAAAGATGGCAGCTTTGAAATAAGCATGGAATATGTTTCCTGCCCCGAACTGGAAAACAGGGTACTCATCATATCAGACCCGATGCTGGCAACCGGTTCATCCCTGGTAAAAACCATACAATTTCTCCGGGAAGAAGGCAGACCAAAAGAAATACATATTGTGGCGGCCATCGCCTGCACCGTAGGCATAGAATATGTAAAAAGAGAGGCGCCTGCAGTTACCATCTGGTGCGGTGATATTGATGATGAACTGACCGCCAAAGGATATATCGTTCCGGGTCTTGGTGATGCCGGTGATTTGGCTTTTGGAAATAAAGTGCAGATGTGAGCTGATAGTCAGTAGTCATGAGTCGTTAGTCTTGAGACTACACTCCTAACTATTGAAACCCAGACTAATGACTCCGGACTCCCGACTAACGACTTTCCTCCAAAAGCAGCAATAATTCTACAACTCAGGTCTTGAAAAAGTTGTATTTTTCCTCCCGATTTTTTATCGGGACAGTATTCGTTCCTTACAGGGCGAACCGGATGGGATAATAAGTTGAAAGCAATTTAGTGGAGATTATGACGTTTCTTATTTTTTCAGGACAAGTCCCCCTTATTTATTCACCCGGTCTGGCCATGAAAAAACTTTAATAGTTGTGATGAAAAAAAATTTCTTCAGCCTGTTGGTTTGTGTGGCTTTGGTAAGTGTGTCAAAAGCCCAGGACCCTAATTTTTCCCAATTCTTTGCTTCTCCGCTTACCCTGAACCCTGCTCTAACAGGAAAATTCGACGGAGTGTTCCGGATAGCAGGCAATTACCGGAATCAATGGCCAACTATCAATAATGCTTTTGTTACAAAAACTGTTTCAGTTGATTTTGGCATATTAAACAACAGCTTATCGGAAATTGACCAAATGGGTGTGGGCATTCTTGGTGTTACTGACAATGCAGGCGATGGGGTTTTGGTCACTAATTATGGCGGCCTTTCATTAGCCTATCACAAAGGACTTGATGAAAACGGATATCACCAGCTTGGAGCCGGTTTTCAGGCAACTTTGGCGAGTAAAAGACTTGACATCACAAAAGTAAAGTTTGAAGATCAGCTGACCCCTCTTGGTTTTACAGGAGTAACCAGCGAAATATTTACTAACAAACAGGTCAATATTAACTATGTTGATGTGAATGCAGGAGTTTTTTATAACGGAAGCACCAATGGCTATAACAATTTTTATTTTGGCGCTTCTATGTATCACATCAACAGGCCTAAGGAAACTTTTAAAGGAGGAAATTACCTGCTCTCTGCCAGAACAACCTTGCAGGCAGGCGGAAAAATTCCAATGGGGTCATATAACTACTTGCACATATCGGCCAATCACAGTATGCAGGCAAAAGCCCATAACACCGTGGTGGGTGGAGCTTTTTCATACAATGTAAATCACAATGATGCAAATCCTGTAAATGTTTACATTGGGAGCTGGTACCGCTTCAATGATGCTGCCATTCCTTATATCGGACTGGAGTTTAACAGCATTCATATCGGCGTTACATATGATGCCAATACCTCCAGCCTGAAACCTGCTTCCAACACCAGAGGCGGTATGGAAATTTCAATTATCTATATTAAGAAACCGGGTGATCCGGATGCGAAAAAACTGAACTGTCCGAGGTTCTGATTCGAAGCCCACTTTTCCCTTTTACATTATTAATGGCAGGATGAACCAGCAAAACAAAGTGATGAGAATAATAGCAACAATATTCATCACAAACCCGGCCCTCATCATTTGCTTTATTTTAATGTGACCACTGGCAAATGCTATAGCGTTGGGGGGGGTTCCCATCGGCATCATGCTTGCACAGCTTGATGCAAGAGTCATGGCAATACCAAGTATCAAAGGATTCATTCCTAAAGCATCCGCAAGACTGCAAACTACCGGAGCAAATACAATCACCTGTGCAATATTGCTCATTACTTCACTGATAAAAATGCTGATGACTGTAACCATCAGTAGCAGCATAAATCCCCCACCGGCAAAATGAGAAAGCCATTCACCTAATTGTTTTATCAATCCTGCTTTTTCCAGTTGCGCTGCAAGGGCAAGGCCACCGCCGAACAACAATAAAATTCCCCAGGCCATTTTTTTAGTGTCGCCCCATTCCAGTAAACCGCCATGCAATTCCTGCTCGCTGTTTTCATCTGAACTATCATTCTTTTTATATGTACCCGATGGCCAGATAAACAAAGCCATGGCGCAAAGCAGGGCAATAATGGTATCATCCAGTTTTGCTAAGCTTTGCGCTTCATTTATCAGGTCCTTAAAAATCCATAATAAGGCAGTGAATATAAAAACAATCATCACTCTTTTTTCAGCAGAAGACAAAGGGCCCAGCGATTTGTATTCTTCATTAATATAATTCCTTGCTGCATCGCTTGGACGGATATGATTACGGAATAAGATTTTGGTAAGAACAAAATACAATGCCGCAAGCAACAGGATGGCAACGGGCATGCACAGCAGCATCCAGTCAATAAAACTCACCCCGCCATACTGTTTTTCGTAATAACCAACAAAGGCCACATTGGGAGGTGTACCGACAATAGTGGCTATGCCGCCAAAATTGGATGCATAGGCAATGGATAACATCATGGCAAGACGGAAGTGCTTGAAGTTGCCTTTACCATCACTGCTATCCTTCATCACATGAATAACAGATAATGCGATGGGAAACATCATCATAGTGGTAGCGGTATTACTGATCCACATACTGATAAATCCGGTGGACAAAATAAAACCGAGTATGATGCGGTTGCCGCTTGTGCCGGTGATTTTTACAATGCCTAAAGCAATGCGCCGGTGCAGATTCCACTTTTCAATCGCCAGACCCAGCATAAACCCGCCCATAAAAAGGAAAATAATCTGGTCGCCATAGCTGAGTGCCACTGATTTCAGATCAGCAATATCAAGCAACGGAAAAATAATTAAAGGGATCAAAGCTACTACCGGCATGGGCAATGCCTCAGTTACCCACCAGGTGATCATCAATGCCGCTGCCGATAAAACAATATTGGCTCTTTCACCCACTCCAAAGGGGTTGGTAAAATAAACAAACAATGCAATAGCTATGCCCCCGGCAAGAAAAATTAATTTACGCTGGGATTTTGTAAGAGATGACAAATAATAAAATTTAATCCCTGAAAAATACAATCTATTTATGTTTCCCGCTAACAAAAGGGTTCCCTTTTACATAAAAACGGTATTTCAGCTTTGCGTGCCTTCCGGCATAATCAACCCCAATCCTTGGTGACGATGCAATTTCTTTATCGGAATAAACAAGACCATCATCTGCAATATAAAGCTCTTTTCCCGGCAATGAAATCCCGGAATGTTTTGTCAGAATACCCAATGCTTTTGAAACATTACCGGGTCCCCTTGTCAGGCTGTAATCCGTTTTTTTCTTTCCCGTTCTTTTCAACATCACTTCAACTCCCCTAACCGGTTCCAATGCCCTTATCAATATAGCATGCGGAATATCTTTATTATTCGTTACCACATTAAACAAATGATGAATGCCGTAACACAAATAAACATAAGCTGAACCTCCTTCGGCATACATCACTTCATTCCTTTTTGTCCTGCGCCCGCCAAATGCATGTGAGGCTTTATCAATCGTTCCGTTGTAGGCCTCCACCTCCACTATGCGTCCCGAAGTGAAAGTGCTCTTCCAATTTGTTACAAGGATCTTTCCCAGCAAATCTTTTGCAATCGTCAAAACATCCTTTCTTTGATAAAACTCCAATGACAGTTTCCGCATAAGCCGGTAAAGTCTAAATTAATTGGCCGCACTCAGCACTCACTATTCCCCCCGTCTGCGGCAGGCAGGCATTCACTATATTTACCCAAATTTAGTCTTTGCTGAAAGAAATAGTCATAGCCGTTCAAAGCTGGGGTGAGGCCCATCGCTTTATTCAGCAGCACCGTTTGTTCCGGTGGATAATCATCCCCGGCATCATCTACACTTTTCTTTTTGTTGCCGGCATGTTTCTGTTCTGGCAATCATCGGATACTGTTTGGTCATGGGTGAGCAGGCAGCTCAACATTGAAGCATGGCTTCAGAAAGAAAGAAACCAATGGCTCAGTTTTTTATTTGTAATGACCGGGGTGATGTTGCGTCTCACTTCAGTATTGTTTTATTTTTCTTTCTTCAAATATCTTATTCTCATCATCGGGTCACCTGTATTCGCTTACCTAAGTGAGAAAACAGAAGCCAATATTGATGGCAAAGAACATTCATTCAATTGGTCCGAATTGAAAAAGGATTGTATCAGGAGCAGTAAACTTGCTTTAAGAAATTGCGGCTGGCAAACAGTTTACCTCATTGCTCTGTTACTGCTTTCTTTAATTCCCGTAGCCGGATGGATCACTCCCCTGATCGCTTTGCTGATGGAATGCTATTACTTTGGATTTGCCATGCTTGATTACAGCCTTGCAAGAAATGGTTTCAATCCATCTCAAAGCATACAATTCGTTGGCAGGCACAAAGGCCTTGCAATTGGAAATGGCCTTTTATTTTATTTGTTGCATATTATCGTTTTACTTGCTCCTGCTTATGCTATTATTGCGGGCACTCTGACCATTCAAAAAGTAAAGTCAGCCTGATATGGGAACAGTTTACCTTATACCTTCATTGCTGCATGAAGAAGGAGTTAACTCAATTCCCTTTTATATTACCAATGCCATAAAAGAATGCGATGTCTTCTTTGTGGAAAATGAAAGAACTGCCCGCCGGTATTTTAAACAACTCTGGAAAACTCTTCTGCCCGAAGAACAAATAATCATTGACAATTATGAATGGCATATTATTGCGGATAATAGTGCCGCAGTTTTCAGTCAAAAACTTAAAGAAGGAAAAAACATAGGCATAGTAAGTGAAGCAGGATGTCCGGCTGTGGCCGATCCCGGTCAACAGCTTGTTGACATAGCACAGCAAATGAACGCTGACGTAAAGCCTTTAGTCGGGCCAAGTTCAGTTCTACTGGCATTAATGGCCAGCGGTTTGAATGGGCAGAGATTTCAATTCTCCGGTTATTTACCTGTGAAGGAACCCGACAGAACAAAAGCGATCAAAGAACTGGAAGCTGAATCAGCCCGCAAACATTGCACACAAATATTCATTGAAACGCCTTATCGAAATAATCAACTGGTCGATGCCATTCTTAAGATCTGCAATCCCACCACCAAACTCTGTATTGCAGTTGATATAACAGGATCAAATGAGTGGATTAAAACAAAAACAATCACTGACTGGAAAAAACATAAACCGGACATTCATAAACGACCGGCAATCTATTTACTTTATGCTGGTTGATAACCCGGCAAATTGGAAAAGTTTTGGAAATTATTTTAAACTAATATTATACATTTGTTTCCAAATTAGCTATTGAAGCAAGCATGTTCAACATTCTGACACATACAAAGCAAATGGCGTTTCATGCACCGATCACCAGCGGGGTTTACTCGGTTGGTTTTGATGTGTTCACTTTTTCCCGCCCCCGACGCCGCCCTGTATTCTGACAGGACGAACCCCTCACCATGGTCCCTGTCAGTGAAGCACCTCCGCAAATTTAATTTGGGATGGTTACCCGCAGTTCACTAATTATTTCGATTTGGATAATCACAACATCATTATAAGGGTAGCAACAGCAGCAGATAAAGTTTATTCAAAAACTATCACTGATGAAATGGAAGATTCGGCCAATGCCCGTGGCACCGGTATAGCCAAACGAAGCCCTGAATACATTGAGGAAAAGATTGATGAGGGCAAAGCAGTTATTGCTATCACTGATCAGAATGAATGGGTCGGTTTTTGTTACATCGAAACATGGAGTCATGGGGAATATGTAGCCAACAGCGGGTTGATCGTAGCACCGGCATATAGAAAAAGCGGCGTGGCTAAAGCTATCAAACAAAAGATATTTGCTCTGTCAAGAGAAAAATATCCGGAAGCAAAAATCTTTGGGTTAACCACCGGTCTTGCAGTGATGAAGATCAACAGTGACCTGGGTTATGAACCTGTCACTTATTCTGAGCTTACACAAGATGAAGCGTTCTGGGCGGGCTGCAAAAGCTGTGTGAATTATGAAATATTGATGGGTAAAGAAAGAAAGAACTGTATGTGTACTGCCATGCTGTATGACCCGAAAGATCACTATGAACCGGAAGAAACAAAACAATATTTTGAAGAAAATAAAAAAGGATTTGAAAGACTCATTCGCTTCAAGCAATGGAAATTGCTTAGACCTTTTATGAAAAAGGATAAAAATGGCGGTAACGGCGGCAAGCCAAAATCATTATTTCATTACCTGTTTAACCTTTAGTTAGCTAATGTCAAAAAAAATTGTTTTGGGTTTCAGTGGCGGACTTGACACAACTTACTGTGTAAAATACCTCAGCGAAGAAAAAGGCTACGAGGTACACAGTATTATTGTAAACACTGGCGGTTTCAGCAATGACGAGTTGAAGAAGATCGAATCTCATGCTTACAAACTCGGCGTAAAAACACATACTACGGTTGATGCCGTGAGAAGCTATTATGACCGTATCATTAAATACCTCATTTTCGGAAACTGTTTAAAAAATAATACCTATCCTCTTTCAGTATCTGCAGAAAGGCTTAGCCAGGCATTGCATATTGCCGAACATGTTCAAAAACTCAAAGCAGATGCAGTGGCGCATGGCAGCACCGGCGCAGGCAACGACCAGGTGCGGTTTGATATGATATTCCATATCATGATACCGGGTGTCGAAATCATCACTCCCATCCGTGATTTAAAACTAAGCCGGGAAGAAGAAATCGCCTACCTGAAAAGCAAAGGCGTGGAAATGAACTTCGGGAAAGCCATATACTCAATCAATAAAGGTCTGTGGGGAACCAGCGTCGGCGGAAAAGAAACACTTTCTTCAAAAGGCATACTGCCAGAAGAGGCCTGGCCAACACAGGTGACAGAGTCAGGAGTCAGTAGTCTGGAGTTGGGGTTCACAAAAGGAGAATTGAAAAAGGTTGATAGGAAAGAATTTGATCATCCTTCTGAAGCAATACAATATTTACAAAGTATTGCCGGACCTTATGGCATTGGCCGTGATATACATGTGGGTGACACGATTATCGGTATAAAAGGCCGTGTGGGATTTGAAGCTGCTGCACCGATGATAATACTCAAATCACATCATGCTCTCGAGAAACATGTTCTTACCAAGTGGCAACTGCAATGGAAAGATACGCTGGCGCAGTTTTATGGCAACTGGATGCATGAAGGCCAGATACTGGACCCGGTGATGAGAGATATTGAAGCCTTTCTTGAAAACAGCCAGCAAACTGTAACAGGTGATGTGTTTGTTCAGTTAATGCCTTACCGTTTCCAGGTCACGGGCATTGAAAGCAAATATGACCTGATGAGCAGCAAGTTTGGTAAATACGGTGAGATGAATACCGGCTTTACCGGCGAAGATGTAAGAGGTTTTTCAAAAATATTCGGCAACCAGACAAGTATCTGGAATGCTGTGCAAAAAGAAAACGATGGCGATTAAAGTAGGCATAATCGGAGGTGCAGGCTACACCGGAGGTGAGTTAATACGACTGCTGTTAAATCACCCCTGTGTAAACATCTCTTTTATTAATAGCCGGAGCAATGCGGGCAAACTGGTTTCATCTGTTCATCAGGATCTGCTGGGGGATACTGATATCAGGTTCTCAGGTGAATTGCTCAATGACATTGATGTTTTGTTTTTGTGCCTTGGTCATGGCGAATCGGAAAAATTTATTTTGGAAAACAAAATTTCTGATAAAATAAAGATTATTGATCTGGCGAATGATTTTCGCTTAAATCAAAAATCTAAAATCCAAAGCCGAAAATTCATCTATGGATTACCTGAATTAAACAGGGAGCATATAAAAAAAGCAAGCAACATTGCCAATCCCGGATGCTTTGCCACCACTATTCAGCTTGGCTTATTACCATTAGCCAAAGCCGGTTTACTGAAAGACATATATACAACGGGCATTACCGGCAGTACAGGTGCCGGACAATCATTCAGCCAAACTTCTCATTTCAGTTGGAGAGAAAATAATATACAGGCCTATAAAACATTAACACACCAGCATCTTGGAGAAATTGGGGAATCGCTAAAGCAATTACAACCAACCGGCCACATCAACGTAAATTTCGTTCCGTGGAGAGGCGATTTTACAAGAGGAATTTTTGTGAGTTCCCAACTGCAATGTAATAAACCTTTGGATGAACTGAATAAATTGTATGAGGATTATTATGCCGGTCACCCGTTCATACATATTACAAAAGAACAGGTTTTTCTGAAGCAGGTAGTGAATACTAATAAGTGCATTATACAACTGGAAAAAGTGGATTCTGTGCTGGTAGTACATTCCGTTGCTGATAACTTATTAAAAGGCGCCAGCGGACAAGCCGTGCAAAATATGAATTTGATGTTCGGAGTTGATGAAACAACAGGATTAAGATTAAAAGCAAATTATTTTTAAATAGCCACAGAAACACAGAGAAAATTCAGCGCCTCTGTGTTTCAGTGGCAAAAAAATTGAAATGAATTTATTTGACGTTTATCCAATCAACGAAATCACCATCGTAAAAGCCAAAGGCTCCTATGTATGGGATGATAAAGGCGAGCAGTATCTTGATCTTTACGGCGGCCATGCAGTAATCAGCATTGGTCATACGCATCCGCATTGGGTTAAACGAATTGAAGAGCAGTTAGAGAAAATTGCTTTTTATTCCAATTCAATAAGAATTCCATTGCAACAGGAACTGGCAGTAAAGCTTGGCCATGTATCCGGAAAAGAAGATTACCAGCTTTTCCTCTGCAATAGCGGAGCCGAAGCCAATGAAAACGCATTGAAGATGGCATCCTTTCACAATGGCAGGAAAAAAATAATTGCTTTCAGTAAATCATTTCATGGCAGAACATCGCTGGCCGTTTCAGCAACGGATAATAAAAATTATATCGCCCCGGTTAATGAAACAGGCAATGTTATTTTTCTTCCGTTGAATGATGAAAATGCATTACAGGATTGTTTTGAAAAAAACGGAAAAGAAATCTCTTCTGTCATCATTGAAGGCATACAAGGAGTGGGTGGTATAAATGTGGCCGAAGTTTCCTTCCTGAAAAAAATACGCAGCCTTTGCGATGAATATGGCGCTGTGTATATCGCCGACAGTGTACAGTGTGGTTATGGCCGGAGTGGAAAATTCTTTAGTCATGATTTTGCGGGGGGAAATGCTGATATGTACACAATGGCAAAAGGTATGGGCAATGGTTTTCCGGTAGCCGGAGTAATTATAGCGCCACACATAAAGCCCAAACACTTTCAACTCGGAACTACATTTGGTGGTAACCATCTCGCCTGTACCGCAGCATTAGCAGTACTGGAAGTAATAGAAGAAGAAAAGCTGCTTGGCAACGCTACAATGGTGGGTAAATATTTAAAGGATGAACTGGAGGCTATTCCGCAGTTGAAAAATGTTCGTGGCCGTGGTTTGATGATTGGTTTTGACGTACCGGAAGAATTGAAAGATTTAAAAAAGAATCTGCTCTGGAATCAGAAAATATTTACCGGTGAGGCTAAACCCAATGTAATTCGTTTGTTGCCGAGTCTTGCTTTGAAGAAAAGAGATGCGGAACAATTCATTGAATCAATAAAAGAAGAAATCAGCAACATGGTTTCTGCACCTGTTAGTTAAAGATGAGAAATTTCACTTCTGTAAACGACCTAAGCCCCTCCTTCGGAGGTTCCCTGAAAGGAAACGAACGAAGTTCAGGGGAGGCTATTGATACATTGGTACAAACAGCCCTTGCCTGCAAGGCCAACCCCTTTGCAGACAAAACGCTGGGGACAAACAAAAGAATTGGTTGCCTGTTTCTGAACCCGAGTATGCGTACCAGACTGAGCACACAAATAGCCGCTCAAAACCTCGGCATGGAAGCCATCATCTTCAATGTTGGAAGCGAAGGCTGGGCATTGGAGTTTGAAGAAGAGGCCATCATGAGTGGCAATACCGTAGAGCATGTAAAAGATGCAGCACCCATATTTGGAAAATATTTCGACATTCTTGCCATCCGAACTTTCCCCTCATTAAAAAACAGGGAAGATGATTACAGCGAGCTGTACATTAAACAGTTCATTAAATATGCAGGTATACCGGTGGTGAGTCTGGAAAGCGCCACATTGCATCCATTACAATCTCTCACAGATATTATAACTATAAGTGAAGAGTTGGCCAAGCCCACCCCTTCGGGGGACAGGAAGGCTAAACCAAAAATTGTTCTTACCTGGGCTCCGCATGTAAAACCCCTTCCTCAATGTGTGGCCAATAGTTTTTCACAGTGGATAAATGCCTGGGGTAAAGCTGATTTTGTCATTACACATCCGGAAGATTATGAACTGAGTGAAGAATTCACCAAAGGAGCCACTATCACTCACAACCAGGAGGAAGCCTTACAAGGTGCAGACTATGTTTATGTGAAAAACTGGAGCACCTATAATGATTATGGAAAGATTTATACCAATAATCCTAAGTGGATGCTGAAAGAAAAAAGATGGTCGCTAACCAACAACGCAAAAGTGATGCACTGCCTGCCGGTAAGAAGAAATGTGGAGCTAAGTGATGAAATATTGGATGGCCCAATGAGTATCGTTACCCAACAGGCCGGCAACAGGGTGTGGGCAGCACAGGCTGTTTTATCTGAAATATTGAGAAGCAATGGCTGATTTGTTTGTCATAAAGATTGGCGGAAATATTATTGATGATGAAACAAAGCTTTCTTTATTCCTAAAATCATTTGCTGCAATTGATAACAAAAAAATATTGGTTCATGGTGGCGGCAGGCTGGCCACTAAACTGGCAGAACAATTAAAAATACCACAACAGGTTGTTGAAGGAAGAAGGATCACTGATGCAGAAACATTGAAAGTAGTAACGATGGTGTATACCGGATACATCAATAAAAACATTGTGGCACAGTTGCAGTCAAACAACTGCAATGCTATCGGGCTTTGTGGCGCAGACGGGGATGCTATCCTTGCTCATAAACGAGAACACCCGGTCATGGATTATGGTTTTGTCGGCGATGTAGATGTGGTGAATACGGTTTTTTTACAGTCATTCATTGAAAAAAATATTACTCCTGCTCTCTCTCCCATTACACATGATGGCAAAGGGCAATTACTGAACACCAATGCAGATACTATTGCACAGGAAGTAGCCAAAGCCATGAGCAGCGAATATGACGTTCAGCTTATTTATACTTTTGAAAAGAGCGGAGTGTTAACGGATGTAAATGACGATAACTCTGTGATACCTGTTATTACTCCTTCTCTCTTTAGTGAGTTAAAAGCCCCCCTTACGGGAGTTGGGGTACCAAAAATCTTTGCAGGTATGATACCCAAACTGGACAATGCCTTTGCTGCATTAAACAGTGGTGTTAAAAAAGTAATTATTGGCAAAGCAGAGAATTTAGCAGGGCTGATTGATGGCAGCTCCGGAACAACTATTATCAATGAATGAATCGCTAACCACATTGCAAAATGAAGCTATTGAGTTATTGAAAAAACTCATTGCCACTCCTTCATTCAGTCGTGAAGAAGACAGGACTTCGGAAATACTGGAGAAATTTTTCCTTGCTAAAGATATTCCCGCAAAAAAATACTTATACAATGTATGGGCAGTCAATAAATATTTTGATGAAAACAAACCCACGCTGCTGCTTAACTCACATCATGATACCGTAAAACCTAATTCGCAATACACGAAAGACCCTTTCAATCCTTCAGTTGAAGACGGAAAGCTTTACGGTCTGGGCAGCAATGATGCCGGGGGATGTCTTGTTTCCCTGATAGCAACATTTCTGTATTTCTATGAAAAAAAGGATCTGAAGTATAATCTCATCCTGGCTGCTTCGGCCGAAGAAGAGATATCCGGTGCCAACGGTATTGAAGTATTACTAAAACAACTTGGCCCGATAGACTGTGCGATTGTTGGTGAACCCACTCAAATGCAAATGGCTGTAGCAGAAAGAGGCCTCATGGTACTGGATTGCCTGGCAACAGGTAAAGCTGGTCATGCTGCAAGAAAAGAGGGTGACAATGCCATTTACAAAGCAATAAAAGATATCAATTGGTTTACCTCTTATCGGTTTCCGAAAGTATCAGACCTGCTCGGCCCGGTGAATATGGATGTAACGGTTATTGAAACAGAAAATAAAGCTCATAATGTTGTTCCTGCTCAATGCAAATTTGTAGTGGATGTAAGAGTAAATGAATATTATACGTTTGAAGAAGTACTGGACGAGATAAAAAAGAATATACAAAGCGAAGCAAAGCCAAGAAGCTTCCGGCTTCGTTCCACTTCCATTGCATTGGATCACCCGCTGGTGAAAGCTGGTATGAGCCTGGGCAGAACATGCTATGGCTCTCCCACAACTTCAGACAAAGCGCTGATGTTTTTCCCCTCTTTAAAAATGGGGCCTGGAGATTCAGGCCGAAGTCATTCGGCAGATGAGTATATTTATGTGGATGAAATCAGGGAAGGAATTGAGTTATATATAAAATTATTGGGGCAGATACTATGAAACTTTGGGAAAAAAATACCAAGTCCTTAAAGGAAGTAGAAAATTTTACAGTCGGCAACGACAGAAAATTTGATTTAATGCTTGCACCATTTGATGTGCTCGGCAGTATCGCTCATGTTATCATGCTGGAAACTGCTGGCTTGCTTACTACAGAAGAGAAAGATTTGCTTATAAAAGAACTCAGGACTGTTTATACATCCATTCACAATTCACTATTCACTATTCACCCTGATGTTGAAGACATTCACTCACAGGTAGAACTGCTGCTTACGCAAAAACTGGGTGATGTGGGCAAGAAAATCCACTCAGCCCGCAGCCGCAATGATCAGGTGTTGGCGGATATAAAATTATTTTTAAGAAATGAGCTGGAAGGATTGGTAAAATCAATTCAGCAATTATTTGAACTACTGCAGTCGCAAAGCGAAAAATACAAAGATCATCTATTACCTGGATACACTCATCTGCAATTGGCCATGCCTTCATCTTTTGGTCTTTGGTTTGGCGCTTATGCCGAAAGTTTGGTGGATGATGTAATAACTGCCAAAGCAGCTTTTGATGTAGTGAATAAAAACCCGCTGGGTTCCGCAGCTGGCTATGGCTCTTCATTCCCCATTGACAGGACATTGACAACTAAACTGCTGGGCTTTGATGATTTAAATTATAATGTGGTATATGCACAAATGAATAGAGGAAAAGCAGAACGAATTGTTGCACAGGCAATATCCAATGTAGCCGATACTTTGGCCAGGCTCAGTATGGACGCCTGCCTTTACCTGAATCAGAATTTTGGTTTCATTTCTTTCCCTGCTGAGCTGACCACCGGCAGCAGCATCATGCCGCATAAAAAAAATCCGGATGTATTCGAACTGATACGTTCTCATTGCAACCGTATCAAAGCCTTGCCCAACGAAATAATGCTGATGACAACCAACCTGCCTTCCGGTTATCATCGTGACCTGCAGTTATTGAAAGAGCATTTATTCCCTGCTTTTAAAACGCTGAAAGATTGCATTGAAATGGCCGGGCTGTTGCTGAGTAATGTTGAAATCAAAAAAAATATCCTTGTTGATGAAAAATATAAATACCTGTTTAGCGTAGAAGAAGTGAATAAGCTGGTGAATGCCGGCATGCCTTTCAGGGATGCTTATAAAAAAGTAGGGATAGATATTGAAGCAGGTAAATTTAATTACGATAACTCAGTTCATCATACACACGAAGGAAGCATTGGTAATCTTTGCAATGAGGAGATAAAAAAACAGATGCGAAATGTTGTTGATTCATTCCCCTTCGCATCTGTTCAGGCTGCCATAAACAACCTGATTAATTAATCTTACAATCCGTATTGGGCAACGAGGTAAACAATGGCCGTCATTCCAATGGCGCCCATTTCCAGCTCTCTTTTATGCACTGCTTCGAACTTGTCATTCGGCGCATGGTGATAATCAAAATATCGTTGTGTCCCCGGATTAACGCTGCACATAAAAGTTCCGTATTTTCTCAATGGACCAATATCGGCGCCACCACCGCCATCGGGCATATCATAAATGCCATAAGGACGGAACAAAGGCAACCAGCTTCTTACTTTGTTTACCTGTTCTGGTTTACCGGTAAGTCCCAATGTTTCCACTCCAAACCCACCTGCATCACTTTCGATAGCGAAAATGTGATTCTCTTTATTTATACCTGCCAGTTCAGCATATTTGGTACCTCCTGCCAGTCCATTCTCCTCATTCATAAACATTACTGCCCGAATGGTTCTTTTAGGTTTAATACCTAAATTTTTTATTGTTCGGATGATTTGAATGCTTTGCACACAGCCTGCCCCGTCATCGTGGGCTCCCTCTCCAAGGTCCCAGCTGTCCAGGTGGCCACCGGCGGTGATTATTTCTTCCGGTTTCTCTGTTCCCCTGATTTCTCCAATCACATTATAACTGAGAACATCCGGCAATTTTTCGCAGCTCATTTTCATGAACAGTTCAACCTTCTTTTCCTTTTTAAATAACTCATGCAGCCATTCAGCATCCAGTGTGCTGCAGGCCATGGCCGGAATTTTATTAACAGTGCTATCATAACGGGTGGCGCCTGTATGCGGATTATTATCGAGAGCATGAGTCACAGAACGTATCATCACAGCCACTGCGCCCAGTTTTGCAGCTTCAACAGGACCGCTACCCCTGTATCGTACCGCATCTCCATAGCCATTAAAAATCAGTTCTGGTTTCATCGGATAATTGAAAAAAACTATTTTACCCTTTACCTTTTCCGCTCCCAATTTTTTTAACTCTTCAAAATTTGCTACTTCAATCAGTTCCGCTTTCAGTCCTGATGCCGGAGTACCCACACTCATGCCCAGTGCACAAACATTCAGCGCCTTTTTATTTTTCCCCCATTGAACAATACCCTGCTCTTTGGCGCCTCTTATCCAATGAGGTACCATGCAAGGTTGAAGATAAACTGTATCGGCTCCTGCTTCTTTCAACATAGTTGCCGTTGCTTCCACCGCTTTTTGCGCATTGGCGGAGCCACTCAGCCTTGCACCGATCTTTTTACACAAATATCTAAGGTCGTCATATGCTTTACCGTTTATCAGTATATCGTCTGCAATTCGCCTTACCATCAACGAATCTTCATTTTGGGAAAATGCAAACAATGAGCAGATCATGCAATACGAAAGAAGGAGAATTTTTTTCATTTTAATCCGGGCCATTTAATTTGAAAATTGAAAATAAGGAATTAACATGAACGGTAAATACGGTTGGGGCAAAGTTGATTACCTTCGGGGACTATGACTATTAACAGGACCATGAGGATCGGTATTGTTTGTTATCCTACATTCGGAGGATCGGGTGTACTGGCTACTGAATTAGGCAAGGCGCTTGCACAGAAAGGACACCTGGTGCATTTTATCACTTACCGGCAGCCGGTAAGGTTAGATGGCTTTATTCCGAATATTTTTTATCATGAAGTGCAGGTGCCCACCTACCCGCTTTTTGATTATCCGCCTTATGAAACTGCTTTGGCAAGCACTATGGTGGATGTAATAAAAAATAATAATCTGGATCTTCTTCATGTGCATTATGCCATACCGCATGCATCCGCTGCTTATATGGCAAAACAGATTTTAAAAAAAGAAGGAAAGGACATTCCGGTCATCACCACATTGCATGGAACAGATATAACCCTTGTAGGAAGAGATAAGACCTATGCCCCTGTGGTTACATTTTCCATCAACGAAAGCGATGCTATCACCGCAGTGTCCAATAGCCTGAGAGAAGATACCTATAAACATTTCAATATCACTAAAGATATTGAAGTGATAAAAAACTTTGTTGACGTCAGCCGTTTTAAACGCAAGCCGATTGATGCATTTAAAAAAATGATTGCCCCTGATGGAGAAAGAGTGATCATGCATGCTTCTAATTTCAGAAAACTGAAAAGGATACCGGATGTAATCAGAATTTTTAAAGAAGTAAACGACAAACTACCCAGTCGCCTGATGCTGGTGGGTGATGGCCCCGAAAGGCCTGCCGCAGAAGATCTCTGCCGGGAATTAAACCTGTGCGATGAAATCCGTTTTGTAGGCAAGCAGGAGCAGATGGAGGACATTCTTGCTATTGCTGATCTGTTTCTACTTCCATCAGAAACGGAAAGTTTTGGTTTGGCTGCACTGGAAGCAATGGCCGCTGGTGTACCCGTTGTTACAACCAACGCCGGAGGATTGTCAGAAATAAATATACCCGGTGAAACAGGTTATATGGGTGATGTGGGTGATGTAAAAGCAATGGGACAACAGGCAATAAAAATTCTGAGAGATGATGAAATATTGAAACAATTTAAACTAAGAGCTGCCGAGCAGGCAAAGAAGTATGACATTCACAACATCGTTCCGCAATATGAACTGCTTTATGAAAGGTTTTTGAAATAAAAAACGGCTCGTAGACGAACCGTTCTCTGAAATTCATTATAATTATCTTCGCAACCAGGGCTCGGGGTTTACATTCTTTGTTTCAATCATCAGAATGAAATCAATCTGGCCACTGCTTCCTTCATCATCCTTTCCTGCTCTTCCAAGAGCCTGCCCTGTTTTTACATTTGCCCCTTTGCTAATGCTTACCCCGGTAAGGTTACTGTAGGTGGTGAAATATCTTCCATGCCTCACCGTCACAGCCATTCCATCACCCATATTGAATATGGCAACCACTTCTCCGTCAAAAACTGATTTAACGGTATTACCTGCCTGCGTACCGATTGTGATCCCGGGATTATCTCCTACCAGTTTTGTTCCTTCAATTTCATATTTCCCAAACCGGATTTTTAAATAGCCATTATCAACCGGCCAGGGAAGCCTGCCTCTGTTGGTTTCAAAACCAGCATTCAATTTTATATCCGCATCGGAATTAAAAATTACAGTAGGCTTTTCGGTTGTAGCTTTTATCCGACTGGTTGGATTTACTACCGTTGTTGGATTAGTATTGGTTGATGGGTTTGTTCCTGCATTTTTCTTTGCTTCATCGGCGGCTCTTTTTGCTGCTTCCTTTTTGGCCGCTTCTATTTCTCTTCTTACTATAACATTTATTGAGTTCTGCAGATCCCTGTCTCGTTTTTTCTTCGCAGCTATTTGTTTTTGCAGATCTTTTTCCTGAGTTTTTAGCTTACTTACCACCGCATCTTTTTCTTTTTTCTGCTTTGCCAGTTCATCCACCTGTTTTGTCTGATTCTCCAGCGCAACATTTTTCTGTTCTTTTCTTCCAACCTGTTGCTGTTTTCGCTGAGAAATCATTTGTTGTGTCTCAATAATGTTAGCTACCTGTTTTTGCCTGTATTCCCGGTAACTTTTCAGGTAAGCTACCCGGCGGATGGCATCATTAAAGCTATTGGCCGAAAAAATAAAATTCAGATAATCGTAGCTGCTCCGGTTGGTATAAGCATATACCACAGTTTTCGCATATTGAGCTTTAAGGGTATCCATCTGTTTCTGCAGGCGGTATATTTCCAGGTTGCTCAGGTATATATCGTCATCAATGGATCTTATTTCTTTGTTGATGCTGCTGATATATTTTTCCTGCAAATTGATTTTCCGGTTTAACACACTTAATTGACCCAGGGTTTGTTTAGTTTGCCCTTTTACCTTATCATATAAACCCTGAATTTCACTCAGCTCTTTCTGAAGCTCTTTCCTTTCTTTTTCAAGCTGTGCTTTGTCCTCAACCGGCTGAGCAAAACAGTAAGCAGAAATTACTGTAGTCAATAAAAAACCAAAGAATACCTTTTTTTTCATGATGTCGTGGATAGAGGTTAAAAAAGAGGGTGCGGAAAGCAATTGAATAACGGCAATATGCAAATTAAATTTTATCCCCTTAATTACGGGTATAATTTTTAGGAATATTAAACGGGAAACTTAACGTTTCATTAAAATCATATTGCCTGAATTCAAGTTTAAGATCCAACTTCTTTTTTTCTGATACACTTATTGTCCTTTCTGTGGGGAAATTACAACCCTTTTTATTCTCATAGTTAACATAGGTAAGATAACAGGTCCGGTTACGAAAGCCATCCAGGTCATCAAGTTTACAGCTGTACATCAGTTTGTCGGACTCGCCGATCGTAAAAAGGTTTTTAAAAAAATCTCCGTTACTAAGCAGGGAGATAGTATTAGGTGTACGACTATAAGAAACAATGTTGGAATCCAGAAAAACAGGATTGCCTAACAGCAGATCCTGCAATGAAGAAAGATCAAGCGGTAGTGCAGTTACTTCCTGCAGATAGGAAACACTTCTTGGAATATATATCTTGTTCTGCTTGTCAAGAAGTTTTACAGAATCGGCAGTTATCAATGCCCTCAGTCCTTCAATACCTAAAATACCTGTAACGGATACCCAGATCACACTATCCTTGTACATCCGGATATGAGCATTGACATTATTCTTTTTACCTGAAGCATCTTCATAATCAATGTCAACTTTAGCAGAAAATGTTTTAAAATTTATCCGGTTATTAAGAATCAAACGATAATTATCTTTAATAAAGCTGATTGAGTCATCATGCGGATTTATTACCGGTACAGGATTTACTATAACAGTATCTTTTTTATTTATTGCTTCCTGAATTTTCTTGGTGGAACGGCAGGAGCACAGCATCACCACTGCAGAAATAAAAATTATAAATCCGAAACCCTTCATTTTTTCAAACTTTATGTTGTTCCTGTGTGTCCGAAACCTCCTGCATTCCGAACTGAAATACTGAGTTCATCAGCCTCTACCCATTGTGCTCTTTCCACTTTCTGAATTATCATTTGCGCTATCCTGTCGCCGGATAAAATGACCTGATCTTCATTGGAAAGGTTGATTAAAATGATCTTAATTTCTCCCCGGTAATCACTGTCGATTGTACCGGGACTATTTAAGCAGGTAATGCCCTGTTTTACTGCCAAACCACTCCTTGGCCTGATCTGGGCTTCATACCCATCAGGAAGTTCAATAAACAATCCCGTAGGTATCAGTTCCCTTTGCAAAGGCTTTAAAGTAACTGAATTCACAAGATCTGCCCGCAGGTCCATGCCCACCGAACCTCCTGTGGCATATTCAGGTAAAGGATTAGAGGAATGATTAATAATTTTTATGTTGACCGGTGACATTAAGAACAAAGATAACCGCACAAAGTTGAAAACAGTATTTAAACCTTCTTCAGCAAAACTGTGGCATAGGCCATTAATCCTTCTTCCCTGCCGGCAAAGCCCATCTTTTCAGTGGTTGTGGCTTTTACAGACACCTCCTTTTCATTAATACCTGCTACTTCTGCAATATTCTTTTGCATTTGGGCCACATAAGGTCTTATCCGGGGAGATTCGAGACAAACGGTGCTGTCAATGTTTACTATTGAATATCCATTGTGGCGAATCAGATCAATTGTCTTTTTTAATAAAATTTTACTGTCGATATTTTTATACTCCGGGTCGGTATTGGGAAAATGAAACCCGATATCACCCAATGAGAGTGCCCCGAGCATGGCATCACAAATCGCATGCAAAAGCACATCCGCATCGCTATGGCCAAGTGCTCCTTTGTGATGCGGGATGGTAACCCCTCCAATCCGAAATTCCCTGCCCTCGGCCAATTGGTGAAAGTCAACTCCTGAGCCAATCCGGTAAGACATAATAAAGTTTTACAAGGCAAATATCAACAAAAGCTTCTTATCAGCATTTTTCGTTTTTGTCTTTTACTCAAAAAAAATGTCCCGCTTTTGCGGGACATTTTATATTCAGTTATCTGAAATTTATTTTTTGTCTTTTACTCTTGAACCATCGCCAAGATCAAACAACAAAGAGAAACGAAGTGTGTTTGACAGCGGATTGCGGCTTACCCCATTTCCGGTAGGAAGCAGGTAAGCAAAATTGAAACCAAATGCATTATACTTAAGGCCAAGACCGGCAGTGAAATAACGACGGTTGCCTTTGTTCTTATTCTCATAGAAATAACCTGCACGAAGAGCAAACTGATTATTGTACCAGTATTCAGCGCCCAATGAAACCTGGAATTCTTTTAATTCTTCGCTAAAACCATCAGGAGCATCGCCAAATGATTTGAACCAGCCGCTGATAACACTTGTTTTCCTGTAATCAATCAGACCTTGTGCATCACCTTCAGCCGGTGGAGTAGGTACCAGCAATTTATTAATATCAAGACCAAATGTTATTTGATTCCTGTCATTGTATTTTTTGGTATAGGTAGTACCCAAACCAAGGTTGGCAGGAATGAAATCTTTTGCATCGGCATTATTGGTATAGGCAATTTTTGCCCCAAGGTTTGTAAGAGTAACGCCCCATGTCCATCCACTACCGGAAGCTTTTTTGCTGTCATTATACCAGCCCAGATCAGCAGCAACAGAACTACCGGTTTTGTAAGTAGTGCTTCCCTGGGTAAATCCATTTGCGAGATCAGAATTGATATATTTCAATGCAATACCGATACCGTTTTTAGCATTCAGTTTACGGGAATAGCCAACATCAATTCCAAATTCACGGGGACGACCTTTTGAAATATCATTACCAAGGTTGTCTGTGAATGTGATGTTGCCGAGGCTGAAATAACGAAGTGACCCATAAACAGCCTGGTTGTCCTGGAATTTATAAAAACCAGAAAGGCTGGCGAGGTATACATCGCTTACCAGATCATGCAGCCAGGGAGTGTAAGTAGCACCTACGCCTCCATTCATACTATTGAATGCAACTTTACCCGCATTCCACAATCCGGCATATTGGTCAGGAGAAGTGGCAACGCCAATATCTCCCATACCGCCTGAACGGGCATCGGGTGAAATACGAAGGAAGGGAACAGCAGTTGTAACAACATTGATAGGTTGAACCTGGGCTTTTACAGCACTTGTCATACCACAAAAGAGCAGGATTCCGGCAGTTAGTTTTAAAGCAGTTGGTCTCATTAGTAAGTTTTTAATAATGGTGTAAATATAGAGCTTTTGATGAAATACAAAACTAAAATAAGTGAATTTATCCAAAACAAAAAAACAAGAATTTTCAGGGATTTATTATAGCGGATTAAAAAAAATTCTGCACACAATTTTCTGCAAAAGCATCAGTTTCGAAACTAAAAACGCTTTTCCTGTTCTTTTATTGTTATCGAAACTATTTTATACTATGGACAAATATATTGGTAATTCCGATTCAATAATTCTGACTTTTGCATGGCTAACTCAAAGATTGCATTGAATCAAAAATTTGATTGAATTTTTATATAAAACTGATTGAAAAACAATATTTTTTAAACATTATCAGTCACAGTAACTGTGACGATAATTCATAAAATACTTTTCGATAATGACCTTAAAAGATGACAAGCTTTTCTATAATCTCTTTCTTTTTCTTATCAGGAGCCATTACCCGTAATCTGTACAAATACACCCCCCTGCCGGGTTTATTTCCATAATCATCTTTTCCATCCCACTCCAATTCAGCTGATCGGTTACCTTCAGTAGTAATGGTATTGGAAATCGTTTTAATGACCCTGCCCGTTATGGTCATTATTTCTACAGACACTTGCAACAGCTGGCCTGGCTTATTATGTTCAAACCAGAATTGAGTTTTTGTAGTAAAAGGGTTGGGATAATTGAGCACATGGCTTAGTTCCAGTTCATCGTCATTGGCAACAACAAAGTCTAATATTGCCTCCCCGGAATTATTAAGCACATCCCATGCTTTTACTTTTAGACTATGTGGCCCGGGCGAAAGTTCCGGCAGCTGAAAATGCACAACACCCTGCTGATAGCTGTTCAGATTTCCCTGGTAAAAATCATTAAGGATAAAATATTTCCGGCTGTCATTATCCAGTGTCGCTACAATGTCATGACCGATCCCGGTGCCAACTGTATTAATGCCTGAGGAATCAGACAGCTTTACTATTAATACAGGATCTTGATCCGTGATGCCTCCATTTACAAATTGCTCATCATTTAAAAAGAGTTTTACCCGGGGGCCTTCATCATCCGAACCTGTATTGACAGCAACTCCACCAATAATGAAATTGGTAAAAAAGCCATGGGCATCTGTCACCCCATCTTCCGCATAAAAACTCAGTTTTCCATTTCCATAACTATAGTTAATGTCTTGGGGCACTTTAAAACTGAATTGAAACTTTCCGTTTACTACCGATGATTTACCCTTAAACAGGATATTTGTCTGCGTTTGAAAAGAAGCTACCTGGCTGCCCGGGTCATTGGCAAGAGTACTTATGGTTTGCGGCTTATCAAATACACTTGCATAGACATTGCCATTGAAGTTGGTAAGCGTATTTCCGGATAGATCGGTTACCTCGCCTTCAATCACAACTTTTTCAGTTGCACTGAGTGTATCGGCTACCGGAACCGGTACTCCGTTGATTTTTGTTGCCTTTACTTTCAGCGCAGGAAATCCAAGTGTTAATGCCGGATCACCAAGCAGTGTAAACTTCCTGTTATTGGCCACATCCGCCAGGTTCTGGTAAGTATAATTTTTGGCATCCTTCACCGCATCGCCCAATGTTCGGTATCTGCCATTCAAATCCGGTTGAAGGGCAAACTGCAGGTAGTTATTATTCATGATACGGTTGCTAAAGGCAAATACCGGCCGGGTGGTTGTCATCAATGCAATGGCGCCGGTTTTATTTCTCAGTAGAATATTTTCACCAATAGAATAACTCATTGGATTATCATAAGGTGCAAAATCACAGGTGGCAGTAATGAACAAGGGCAGTTTATCCGGATTATTCCAGTTATTGACTATTGACTGATCAAGAATGGTTTCCTCCGCCAGTCGGCCTGATCCGCCATGCCCGTTATAATTCCAGATAAGTGTTCCGTTATAAATCCGGTTATTGCTTGCCTGGTTTGCCTGCGGATAACGGCTGCCACCCGGTCCGGTTTCCTGCTGAAATGCATCAAGATAAATTTTTTGCTGATTAAAAACCGGCCCGACTATAGCTGCTGTTCCGCTGATAATTTCTGCATCCTGCAAATGCAAATTGTTATCCTCGTCATCAGCAATAAAGCTGAGATTGTTTCTCCATGGCCCCAGGCTTTGGGGGGAAAGATAGGCGCTTATTTTATCAACAAAATTTTTTGCTTCGTCAATGCTCTTTGCTGGTATTCTTCCGATACCAATATCCAAAAGATTTGTTACCACCCCCGAATTGATATCTTCATTGTCATCGAGAAATCCAAAAAAATCGTCTGAAGTATAAGAAGCAAGCGGATCAAGAGCAAGATTGTTTTCATAAGCCGGAACAAGATTGATATTTCCATTTATTCTGTCCTTATAGTCATACGAAGCATCGCCAAATAATAAAAGATATTTGGGTTTATTTGTGCCGCCTGAACCATATTTATCCCAATACATTTTTACAAAATCCCTGATAGCCGTTGGATCGGGGCTGCCGCTGGCAAATTCATTAAATACCTGATCGGTAGTTACTACCAATGTTCTCAGCCCATTCGTTTGCTGGTGAAGCTGTGCCAGCCTTTGCGCCTGCTGAAATAAGGAAGTATGTGTGATTATTAAAAAATCAACCGGCGTAGTGCTATGCAAATCCTGATTGTTGATCTTACCAATGGTTGACGGTATTAAAAAATTTGTTGAATTAAAGGCAATATATTCCCTCAACCTTGAACAAGAGTTGACAAACCTGAATTCATTACTTACAAAATTGCCCTGCATTTTTGATGGATTCAGAGGATCCGTAATATCCCAAACCTGTGTTGCAGCACTTGCATTACTTATGACAAATTCACCAATGTTATTACCAACGCTTAACCAATCACGGAAAAGCAATTGATCTGTTCCGTTCAAAGAGAGATTTCTCCGGGCAAATACTTCAAACCAGTTGAGCCAGCCTTGAGAATTAAAGCTGCCCGGCACATAACTGAAACCAATATTTATTGGACCGGAACTGATATTGGCGGATGCTATTGCAGTCGATTGTTGTGCAAACAAATCGTAAAGTCCGCCAGTAACGGGATTAACCAGCATTTGAGTCAGGGGCTGAGAGTTTATTCCAATATCGAACCGGCTGGAGACAGCAACCGATCTTGCCACACAATTAGTTTTTATCGTCGCCTGACTATTTGATGAAATATTCGAAAGCGGGATAGAATAATTCCTTGCCAGTGTCCTGCCGGGCAGGTTTGAAAATTCTTCTCCATACCACTCTTTGCCACTTGTCAAAAAATTTACTGTATCCAGTTCATGAAAATATCTTTCTGAAAAACCATTGACTGTGATATTGGGAAATGAAACCAGTTGATTTGTGGCTATTCTTTTACCATTTCCACCAATACTCAAATAATAATAAGACTTGTCGCTGTAAAAATTTTTTTTGTGTGAGAACCGTTGATTCAAAGAATCTTTGACCCACTCATGGGGACCGGAGGCAAAAAACAGGATATAATCAGGCCCATTAACAATGCCGTCTCCCCCATCCGCCACCATTATTGCATTTTCCGTCAGATCGTCGGTCCATGGTCCCGAATTAGTCTCAGAAAGCATTGTTCCCCCATTTCCATAAAGCCTTATTGAAGAGGAAGCAAGGTTGCTTGTATTTACCCCAAGGCCATTAAGAAAAGGAACATCCATTTTGTAAATACCCGGACTACTTACACTGAGTTTAAACCAGTTACCCGAAGAAAGAACGGAATTAGATAAATATACTCTTTGAGAAGCCGCAGAAAATGAGCTTGATACAAGGGCTGCGATAAATAATATCCTTTCGTTAATTTTCATAGTTGAAAAACAATTCCTCTGAAGGGATTTTCGGTCGTGAAAATAGAATTTCTTCTATTCTACATATTACGAAAGTGCCTATATTCGCTTCCTGTAATTTCAGGCCGGCTGGTAAAACCTGCAAACAGGTGCAATATTTTACCCCATCCGGCGTTAAAAATATTCCAATTCATAGGTTTATGCAAAAAACTGTAACAGTGAAAAACTTAGCTATTCTGATGTCCTGTGTGGTGCTGCTGGCATCCTGTAAAGGAAAAGGCCTTTTTGGCAAAAAGAAATATGATAAATCTGAAACCACCGGCTGGAACTACAATGACAAAAACATGGGTGGTTACCAGGTATCTAAATCCAAAGAACAAGGCACAGGCCCGGGTCTCATTTTTGTTCAGGGTGGCACCTTCACCATGGGACAAACCGAAGAGGATGTAATGGGTGACTGGAATAATATTCCCCGCCGTGTTTCTGTTCCTTCTTTCTATATTGACCGCACCGAGGTAGCTAATGTACATTACCGTGAATATCTGCACTGGCTTGCAATTGTATTTGATCCTTCTGACCCGGCCAATCAGAAAATCATGGAAAATGCATTGCCTGATACTCTTTGCTGGAGAAGTGAGTTGAGTTATAACGAACCTTTGGTTGAATTCTACCTTCGTCACCCCGGATTCAACGAATATCCTGTGGTAGGTGTAAGCTGGAAACAGGCTCATGATTTTTGCCTCTGGAGAAGTGACAGGGTGAATGAAAAAATTCTGAAAGACAAAAATTATATCAATAAAGCTAACCTGAAACCCGGTGCGCAGCAGGGTGAAAACAATTTTACCACAAAGTCTTATTTACTGGGTTTATACACTGCTCCTCCGGGTAAAATAAAAACCCCGAAAGGACAGCCTAAGACAACAGTAGCCACCATGGAATCAGGCATTTTACTTCCTGATTATCGTTTGCCTTTTGAAGCAGAGTGGGAATATGCTGCCTATGGTTTGATCAATCAAAACCCTCATCCAAGCATTAAAGAAGGTAAGAGAGGTGAAGAGTTAGCTTCTAACAAACAAATGTATCCATGGGCACAAAATATCAATGGCCTTCGTGACACCCGTCATGGAAGCTGGCAGGGAACCTTCCTGGCAAACTTTAAAAGAGGCTCAGGCGATAATGCCGGCGTAGCTGGTGGTTTGAACGACCGGGCATTTTACACAGCTCCCGTAAAATCTTTTTATCCTAATGGTTTCGGCCTTTATAATATGGCAGGAAACGTAAGCGAATGGGTGCAGGATGTGTACCGTCCCTTATCTACACTTGATTTCGATGATATGCCTGCCCCTTTCCGTGGAAATAAATACCAGAAAATCTATAAGAATGCAAATAATGAAGCAGAAGTGGACAGCGCCGGTAAAGTGAAAATGATAGATGTAAAAGATGAAGAGGTGAAGAATCGCCGCAATTATCAAAGAGGTGATGTAATTAATTTCCTTGATGGCGACAGTTTATCACAGGCAGCTTATGGATACGGAATAACAACGCTGATCAGTGATAAATCGAGAGTGTATAAGGGAGGAAGCTGGAACGATCGTCCTTATTGGCTTACCCCCGGCAGCCGCCGTTTCCTTGAAGAAGACCAGTCATTAAGCACACTGGGTTTCCGCTGTGCTATGGATCGTATGGGCAGTCCTGAAGGTAATGGCCGCAAAACAGGTCAGCAATACAAAACAAGAAGACAAAACACCAAGAGCAGTGGCAAAAGCAAAAAATCAAAAAAGTAAGTAACCCTGTTCCTGACAAATAATTCAGCCCCGGTCAATGTTACCGGGGTTTTTCATTTTCTTATCATTCCGGGTTTATAGAAGAGATTATTTTTGCTTCATGACGACAGAACAACTTTATGAGGTCTTTAAAAAACATCCTTCGGTACAAACTGACACAAGGAAATTAAAGGCGGGTGACATTTTTTTTGCATTAAAAGGGGAGCATTTCAATGGTAATGCATTTGCGAAACAGGCAATAGATGCCGGCGCCGCTTATGCTGTTATTGACGAAAATAAATATGATATTCCCGGAAGAACTCTATCGGTAGAAAATGTATTGGTTACACTGCAGCAATTGGCCCTGTACCATCGCCGGCGGTTCTCTGTTCCGGTTATTGCCATCACCGGCAGCAACGGCAAAACAACAACAAAAGAACTTATTCATGCTGTTTTGGCAACCACTTTTAAAACATATACCACTGAAGGCAATTTAAACAATCACATTGGTGTTCCGCTTACATTATTGAAAGTGAAAGCAGATGCTGAGATGATAGTTGTGGAAATGGGCGCCAATCACCAGAAAGAAATTGCTTCCTATTGTTCTTACGCATTACCCACTCATGGCCTCATCACCAATTGCGGAAAAGCTCACCTGGAAGGATTTGGAAATGTGGAAGGCGTGAAAAAAGGAAAAGGAGAATTATTCGACCATTTGAGAAACCACAAAGGCACTGCATTTGTAATGTGGGATTACGATTATCTCCGTGAAATGAGCAATGGGATTCCAACCATCATTAAATATGGCACAGCAGATGCAGATGTTGAAGGCGCAGTAATAGCGAATGGTCCCTACCTTGAAATGCAAATAAAAAAAGGAGCTGATCTTCGAAACATCAAAACACAGTTGGTAGGCGGGTATAATTCAGCAAATGTATTGGCAGCCGTGGCCGTAGGCAAACATTTTGGCGTAGATGATGAAAAAATTAATTCCGCTATTGAAAACTATCAGCCCTCCAATAGCCGGTCACAATTGATAAAAAAGGGGAACAATACCATCATCATGGATGCTTATAACGCCAATCCGGGCAGTATGAAGCTCGCAATCGAAAATTTTTCAAAACAAAATGCTGCAAAAAAGATTTTGCTGCTTGGCGCTATGGCTGAATTGGGCAAAGAAAGCCTGAAAGAACACGAGGCAATTATTGACCTGATAGCTAAAACAAAATGGAATGAAGTGGCGCTTGTAGGCGGTGATTTTCTAAAGATCAATCACCCTTACCACAAATTTGAAAACTCAATAGAGGCAAAAGAATGGATGAAGCGACAGAATTTTGAAAATACACACATGCTTATCAAAGGAAGCCGCAGTATGCAAATGGAAAAAGTGCTGGACTAATGCCTTAGAACAATAATCTTACTTCAACTTCATTTCTATTTACGACCTTTGCACTCCTAAAAATTGAATATGCCGGAAAGAATAAGAAACCGGGGATATTTATCTTCTGTCTTCGGTTGCCACTGCCCCCGCTGCAGAGAAGGAAAATTGTTCAAAAACAAAATGACTTTTCGTTTTAAAAAAAATATGCAGATGAATGAAATCTGCCCGGTATGCGGACAGCCAAGTGAACTGGAAGTGGGTTTTTATTATGGTACCAGCTATGTGAGTTATGCCCTCACTGTTGCACTTAGTGTTGCAAGCCTTATTGCATGGTGGGTAATTATCGGTTTATCCACCGATGATAATCGTTTCTTTTTCTGGCTTGGTTTTAATGCTCTTTTGCTTTTTTTGCTGCAAGCCTGGCTGATGCGCTTTAGCCGCAGCATCTGGATCTCATGGTTTGTAAAATTTGACAGGGATTGGAAACAGCACAAACCTGCTGATATATCCGAAAGATTAAATGCTGAACAGGCGAATAACTGGTAACACCGGAATCATTATTTTTGCTCCCCTTTAATTCCGGAGACCTGCTCGAGTGGTTGAAGAGGCACGCCTGGAAAGTGTGTATACGGGAAACCGTATCGAGGGTTCGAATCCCTCGGTCTCCGCTCTTCTTTAAAGTTTAAATAATTTTTGAGCTCTGTCAGTTGTAAGTTGACCAACTTCCTCTGAAGTAACTTTTTTTACCAGAGCAATTTTTTCAACCACATATTTCAGATAAGAAGGTTCATTCCTTTTTCCTCTGAAAGGAACGGGGGCAAGGTAGGGCGCATCCGTTTCTAAAACCACATTCACAAGGTCAATGCCCTCCATTACTTTATCGAGTCCTGAATTTTTAAAAGTAATTACTCCGCCAATACCCAGAAAAAAACCAAGATCCACAATTTGCTTTGCCTGTTCTGTGTTGCCAGAAAAGCAATGGAAAACTCCTTTTAATTTTCCTTTCTGATACTGAGCAATCATTTTAATGCACTCATCAATCGAATTACGGGAATGAATGACTACAGGAATATCAAACTCCAAGGCCCACCTGATTTGCTCTTCAAAGGCCTTATACTGCTCCGAAATGAATGTTTTGTCCCAGTAGAAATCAAGCCCTGTTTCACCAACGGCTTTGAAAGGCCTTTTTTCAAAATAAACCCTGGCTTTTTCTAACTCCTCCTCAAAATCTTCTTTAACTGAACAAGGATGCAGACCCATCATACTCTGGTAAATGCCCCGGCTGTTTGTCTCCAATTCGAGCATTTGTTCATGGGTGGAAGAGTCAATAGCCGGAAGTAAAACAACAGAAATACCCTCATTTTGGGCTCTTTCCAGTATTTTTTCCCTGTCCTGATTAAATTCAGATAAATAGATATGTGAATGTGTGTCTATCAACGTCATTCTCAGAGACTTTGCAGCGCAAAAGTCCGCAAAAAACTTTAAGATTCTTTTAAACTTTTCTCAATAAATCCTATCTTATCTCCGTTATTTTGCTTTACTACTTAAAACTATAGTTTATGAAATACCGGTTTAACCCTCTCCAACTGGTAATCCTTTCTCTCTTTTTCGGCCTTTTAATGATTGTTTCCTGTACAAAGGAAAGAAGCCAAAGTGGCAGCGATGATGAACAGGAAATCACCGCTTCACAGGTATCGGGAGAATCAGATGCTGAGGCTGAGATAATTTTCAATGGAATTTTTGACGATGCCATGGGTGTAAGTGATGAAGTAGGAATGGCGGGAACGGGTATATTTGGCCGTGTAAATGCCTGCCCAACTGTTACTGTGGTTCATTTAAATCCTCCATCTGTTTTCCCAATTAAAGTTATACTTGATTTTGGACCTAATGGATGTGTTGGCAATGACGGACATCTCAGAAAAGGGAAGATTATTATTGTGTATACTAACCGGCTTGTTTATCCCGGAGCATCGGCCACAACGGTTTTTGAAGGTTTCTATTTTGACAGTGTTCATGTTGAGGGAACCCATAAAATTACCAATACAACAAACCCTGTAAATACTACTCCTGCACATCCAAGACAATTTACAGTTGATGTGATTAATGCAAAACTCAGCTTTCCGAACGGAAACTTTACTGAGTGGAATAGTCATAAAGTTATCACCCAGTTTGAAGGACAGGGTACAAATGATCCCCGTGATGATCAGTTTAAAGTTGAAGGCAGCGCCTATGGAAAAGTAAAAAGAGGGGCTTTACTCGTAGTTTGGGAGTCGAATATTATTGAACCTCTTATAAAGCGTTTTAACTGTCGCTGGATCGTAAAGGGAAAAATAAAAACAATCAGGCGAAACCTGGCTGTAAACAGCCCCTGGGTAGCGGTTCTGGATTTTGGTAATGGCACATGTGACAACCAGGCCATCCTGACGATAAACGGGGTGCCTCACCAAATTACTTTGCCATAATTCAAAAAATATTATACCTTTAAACCAGTTTTCATAGGGTACGGATTAAAAACGGGCCAGGGTTTCTACCCAGGCCCTAACTTTTTTATACCCGACCCGCCTTCTTTCAGACTGAAATCTTGTCAAATTTGAATCCCGATTTGGTAAAATCTTCCAGTAAATGTGGCAAAATAAAGCGCATCCTGTCCCATGCCTTCTCGCTGTCATGCAACACAATTATATCGCCCCCGGAGATTTTATTTTTTATCCTCTTATAGCATTTTTCCGGACTCACTGATGCATCCCAATCCCCGGCCAGAATATTCCACATTACAATTGTCATCTTATCCGTCCGCAAACCCCTTATTTGTTTTCTCCTCATTCTTCCATATGGCGGTCTGAATAAGCGGCTTTTAATAAAACGGCCAGCTTCCAGAACATCGTTTATATAAATTTCTGTTGTGTTTTTCCATCCATTTATGTGCCGCTGTGTATGATTGCCCGTTGCATGGCCTTCAGAAATGAGCCGTTGGTAAACCTCCGGGTAGCGGTTCACATTTTCGCCAATACAAAAAAAAGTGGCGCTGGCGCCGTACTGCTTTAATTGGTCAAGAATAAAAGGAGTGATAGAGGGATGCGGCCCATCGTCAAATGTGAGATAAAGAGTTTTCACATTATCAGGCATACTCCAAAGACAGCCGGGATATAATTTCTTCAGCCACCAGGGAGTTTTAATCAGGTACCTGTCTTTTCTCAGAAACTGAAAAAATGATTTCCTTTTTGACTTATTATAATGTGGTGCAATAAAGGTCATGCCGGCAAATATACTTAATGAAATATGCTTCATGTTGATGCGATTCAATCATTCGGTTAAAATCATTTTCCATCTGCAAAATCAGCGGTCTATCTTTGCTTCATGTCAAAAAGAGTACGGGTACGTTTTGCTCCTTCGCCAACAGGCGGTTTACATCTGGGAGGTGTAAGGACTGTTCTGTACAATTATTTATTTGCCAAAAAGCATGGTGGAGAGTTTATCGTAAGAATTGAAGATACTGACCAGAGCAGGTACATCCCCGGCGCAGAAGAATATATTTTTGATACTTTGAAATGGTGTGGACTGGAGCCAGACGAAAGTGTGCAGCATGGCGGCAATTATGGTCCTTACCGGCAAAGTGAAAGAAAAGAAAGCTATCGCAAATATGCAGAACAATTAGTGAAAGACGGTCATGCGTATTATGCTTTTGATACCCCTGAGGAGTTGGAAAAGATGCGGCATGATTACAAAACTGAACAAAACCCTTCACCTCAGTATGATCATAGCATTCGCATGAATATGCGGAATTCACTTACTCTTTCACCTGAAGAATCTCAACAATTGCTCGCTGCAGGAACAAGATATGTTATCCGTATTAAAATGCCGGAACATGAAACCGTAAGTTTTACTGATATGATCCGGGGCGAAGTGCATTTTGAAACTTCATTGGTTGATGATAAGGTTTTATTGAAAGCCGATGGAATGCCTACATATCATCTGGCTGTTGTAGCGGATGATTATCTGATGAAAATTTCTCATGCTTTTCGGGGCGAAGAATGGCTTCCCTCCGCCCCTGTCCATATACTGCTCTGGAAGTATTTGTTTGGGCTGGAAAATATGCCGCAATGGGCCCATCTTCCACTGATACTTGGACCAAACGGGAAACTAAGCAAAAGAGATGCCGCCAAATATGGCTTCCCCGTTTTTGCCATGAACTGGAAAGACCCCAATACAGGAGAACTGACAGAAGGCTTCAAAGAAAAGGGGTTTTTACCAGAAGCATTTATCAACTACCTCGCCTTACTTGGCTGGAATGACGGCACAGACCAGGAAATGTTTTCTAAAGAAGAACTGGTTGAAAGATTTTCCATGGAAAGAGTGCATAGTGCCGGGGCAAAATTTGATTACGAAAAGGCGAAATGGTTCAATCATGAATGGATTAAGAAGTCAGAAGCCGGAAGCCTGAAGTCGGAAGTCAGAAATCTTTTACCTGGAAAAGGAATTACTGACATCAGCGATGCTTTGCTTGGTAAAGTAATTGGTTTGGTTAAGGACCGCTGCACATTGCTTACTGATTTTTATGACCAGAGTTGGTTTTTCTTTAAAGCTCCCGAAACATGGGATCTGGATGCCGTAAAGTCCAAATGGAATGAGGACAAAAAGAATTTTTTTCTGGCCTATGTTGAAAAACTTCAGTCGTTGATCGAATGGAATGCTGTTGCACTTGAAAATATTTTTAAAGAACTGGCATCTGAGAAAAATATAAAGCCGGGTGAACTGCAACTGCCCTTCCGCATTATGCTGGTTGGTGGCAAGTTTGGCCCGCCGGTGTTTAGTATTGCCGAAGCGCTGGGTTGCGATGAAACAACTAAACGCATTAATGCCGCAATAAAAATATTTTGATACCCGTTTAACCTTCAGCAGTTCATTTTGTCTGAAATATCTATGAAAAAACTGTTACCCCTGATTGCTTTAGCTACACTTTTTTCCTGCCAGAAAGAATCTGGCTCAGGAGGCGGAGGCAACACAACCCCTACCACCGATAGTTTTACTGTTACTGTTAATAATGGATACGGTTCCGGCAAATATAAAACCGGCGACACAGTTCATATTTTCAGCATTGCTTATAATACAGATCAATTGTTTAATATTTGGACAAGTTCAGATATCTCCCTGTTAAATGGTAAAGATGAGTGGCATACCTGGTTTATCATGCCGGCAAGAAATGTAAGCTTTACCGGCAGCATAAAAAATATTACTCCTGTTACACTAAGCTTTGAACAGATAAGAGGCCGTGACAGGCTTAAACCAGTCTATTATTATTTTCCGGCCGGCCATAAAGGATTTGTCTATCTCCTGCATGGAACCGGTGGCTCGGCACAGCATTTTGTAAACAGCTACGAATACCAGCAATTGATCAAAGACCTGGTGAGTGATAATTTCGGAGTAATTGTTACCGAAGCCGAAGAGATCACACTGAATACTGACCTTAATGGCGACGGTAAACTAAGATGGAACCCGACTCCACTTGACTCTACCACTAATGTTGATTATGCCAACATTAAAATAATTACGGACACATTTTACAACCGCGGTGTCACCAACCGCGGTAAGTTGCGTTATTCAGCAGGGATGAGCAATGGCGGAAATTTTTCCGCTTATCTTTCTTATCTGTTCAATTATAAAGCTGGTATCAGTTATTGCGCCCCTGCCGGGAATATTTTAGCTATTGTTTCTACTATACCTTTTCAATTTTGCATGGCGAGGTTTGACAACAATGAAAATGTAGGACCCACAGGTAATGCAAATGCATTGACCAATTCACAAACCCTGACCAACCGTGGCATTTGCAGTAAGTTTTTTATGCATGAACACAGTCCTCTCTATCCGGAGAGATTTGCAAGAAAGGGAGATATTACATTATCTAAATCAGCTTCAGTTTTCAATGAATTAAAGACAAAGGGATTTCTTGATAACAAAAACTATTTCATTGGTTTTTCCGATGCGCTGGTCACAGCATACCAGGCAAACCCCACTGCATTTCCTGAACTGAATAGTCTGAATGTCTTGCAGAAACTAACTGTGATAGAACAAATTGACCTTGCCGTGGCCGATCACCAGATGTACAGTGATTACAACAGGGCAACGCTGAAATTTTTTAATTCGCAGTGTAACTAGCTTTGTTTTTGTATCATCCCGAGCACGGAGACAAAATCATTTAACCCGAGTTGCTCAATCAGCTTCATATCTGCTTCATCTAATTTGAATAACCCCGTAGTGTTAAGTTTTACCTGGCTTGCTGTCCGGATACCTGCAATGATCGTAGACACTTCTTTATAACTGAGTATATAACTTAAAGCCAGTTGTGTTTTGCTGCAATGATATTTTTCACATAATGCCCAAACCGGTTTCAAAACATTGTTTGATGCATCAATCACTTCCTTCGTCAGTCTTTTTTTGCGATGGTCATTATCCGGAAAATTAATATATGTATCGAATTTTCCTGTCAGCAAACCAAACTGCAAAGCCATTCTTACAATTATTCCATAACCGCTCTCTGCAGATTTCTTTAACAATGGCAATGCTTTTTGATTCAAGAGATTCAGCACTAACTGAAACCCATTCCCGATCTTACTCTTAATAAAGAATTCTGCTTCCGGTTCGGGATCAAATGTATTTAATGATATTCCCCAGTAACGGATTTTGCCTTGCTTCTGCAACTGATGCATAGCAGCAATACATTCGCCATTTTGCAGATGAGAAAGCCTTGCCGTATGCAGCTGGTAAAAGTCAATTTCATTTCTCCGCAACCTTCTTAATGAGGCTTCACAGGCATTGAGAATATATTCCCCGGAATAATCCACGGTAAACTGATTATTTTTTGAAACATTCCCGGCCTTTGTTGCAATAATCACTTCTTTATTTTTTCCGATCGTTTTTCCCAATAATTTTTCCGAATGCCCCAATCCGTAAATATCTGCCGTGTCAAAAAAATTGATACCTGCATCCAGCGCAGCATGCATTGCCTTTACTGAAACAGCATCATCAGCATCACCCCAACCAATGGCAGTGTTGCCAATCATTGCTCCGCCTCCGATAGCCCATGCTCCAAAACCAATTTCACTAATCAACAGATCAGTATTGCCAAATTTTCTGTATTGCATAACCTAAATTAAGCCAGTTGGCCGGAGAAATGTATTTTTGAAAAAATTATTAAATGGGAAACAGGCCGATAAGGGTATTGGTTGCTAAAGTTGGATTGGATGGCCATGACCGTGGCGCAAAAGTTATCGCCACTGCATTGCGGGATGCGGGTATGGAAGTAATTTATACCGGCCTTCGCCAGACCCCTGAAATGGTAGTAAATGCCGCTTTGCAGGAAGATGTGGATGCAATCGGCATCAGCATACTTTCCGGTGCACACATGACGGTATTTCCAAAACTGATTGCCCTATTAAAAGAAAAAGGAATGAATGATGTACTGCTGACCGGTGGCGGCATTATTCCTGAAGATGATATGAAAGCGCTGAATGAAATGGGTGTGGGGAAATTATTTGCACCGGGAACCCCAACATCAGAAATTGCTGATTATATCAAACTGTGGGTTAAAGAAAACAGGAACTTCTAAAAGTATTTTATGTACCAGACCTTACTGATCATTTTAGAGAATGGGATACTCACAGTAGTTATCAACCGTGTGGAAAAGATGAATGCGTTGAACAGAGAAGTACTGACAGAACTGAATAAAGTACTTGATGAAGTGGAAAGGAATCCCGAGGTCAGGTCTGTGATCATTACCGGGGCAGGATCAAAAGCATTTGTGGCCGGCGCTGATATTTCTGAATTCAACGGGTTAAATAAGGAAGAAGCGATGGCATTAGCCAAACGGGGACAGGACACTTTCTTCAGAATAGAAAATTCCTCCAAACCCATTGTTGCCGCAGTCAATGGGTTTGCACTGGGAGGTGGTTGTGAGTTAGCGATGAGCTGCCATTTCCGGGTAGCAGCAGATAATGCAAAGTTTGGTCAGCCGGAGGTGAACTTAGGTTTGATACCCGGCTATGGAGGTACGCAAAGATTGGTTCAGCTGATCGGCAAGGGAAAAGCAATGGAATTGCTGATGAGTGCCCAGATGATTGATGCCAATGAAGCAAAACAACTGGGTCTTGTAAATTATGTGACCGCACCTGACAGCTTGCTGGCACAGACCAGGGAAATTTTATCCCTGATCAATTCAAAAGCACCCTTGGCTGTTGCCGGTTGCATCAAAGCGGCTAATGCAGTATTTGATGAAACGCAAAATGGTTTTGAAATCGAAATAAAAGAATTTGGCAATTGCTTCAATACTGAAGATATGAAAGAAGGAACATCAGCTTTCCTGGAAAAAAGAAAAGCAAATTTCAGGGGGAAATAATTTCAAAAAAACTCATTATGAAAAAAATATTTATTATTTGTTTCAGCTGCTATATATATTCAGGTATCCCGGCACAACAAACATCAGCAAAAGAATCTTCACATAACGGGCCCAAACTCGCCAAACAATTACTGCAATTACTGGACTATGCCAAAGATGGATTTAAATCTATTAAAGGAGAAGAAATCAAAACATATAGTGCAGACCTGGGTACATCCTCATATTTTGATCAAAAAATTTATTCCAGATTCAAAACTGCTTTTTTACCGGAAGAAGCTGCAAAAAGCGAAATACGTTATTATCCTGATGATAAATCCACAAAGTTTATTGCTTCTTTCGATTACATGTTTATCCCAGGGTTCTACTTTTCAAGCCTTTTTGATACATTGAAAAAAGAACTGGGGAATAGTTTTACGTATGAAGCTGATGAGAAAAGTATCAGGAGGGATGGTCATTATGAAAAAAGTCAGAAAGCTGTGTTTTACCGGAAAGATTCAAGACAGCCGCAAATAGAACTCATCTTCAATCTGGATAATGATACAATCACAAATGGAATGCCGCCCGGAATATTGATCGTAGTTGAAGGGTTAAAAAACCAATCACCGATTGCAGATACTAAGTCATCAGCAAATCAAACCAATCTTACAAAACAATTACTGGAATTACTGGACTATGCAAAGGATAGGTTTAAGACAATTAAAGGAGAACCCAATGAAGCCATGAACGAGAAAAATAAATACTCTGTTGCAAAGTATTTCAAGACAAGCATTGCGCTTAAAGAAGCTGTAGAAAATTATATAGAAGAAACCAATTCAAAAATTAAATTCAAAGCTGATTTCGGCAGGAATCTTACAATAACAGGAGGTAAGGAATTATTCAAAGACCTTTCAAAGAAGATAAAGGAAGGGGCATGGGATGATTTTGAAATTAAAGAATACTCCGGATACATTTTTGGGGATTATCTGCGAATTCGCCGGAAGAATGATTATACACATTCCATTTTGCTGACTTTTGATGATGGAGAATATAATGAGACCTCCCCAAAAGTTTATATAACTGTCGAATGAATTTTTTAAAATTCTCTCCCGGGAGTATTGCTCCACTATTAAAAAAAATATAGTTTCGTAAAGTCAAAACACCCATGATGCAAAAACTATACTTCTTTTGCATCTGTATTTTTATATCCATAAATACAGATGCGCAAATCACCACAGGCCGGGTAAGGTGGAAAAGCGCCTCAAATATCTATTATACTTATACAGGCGAACTAAAAGATGGTAAACCCCATGGCAGAGGATTCGCTATTTCGGAAGATAAAGGCGATATATGGATACAGGTATTTGGAGAATTTAAAGACGGGATGATTGACGGCAGTACCGTTATCCGGCATAGCACCGGTAAGATCATAGTGGCAAAATGGAAACAAAACAAACCTGAAGGAACCGGAGTGATAATAACACCTGATGAGAACATTGAATACGGAAATTTCCTAAACGGAATAATGGAAGGACGGGTAATCAATATTCATTGGAATAATAAGATAGTAATTAGCAATAACAAAAACGGAAAGGGAAATGGCCGGGCTATTGTGATAGCCCCGGATGGTAATACTATCACTGATAGAATATATATTAATGATACTGCCAACGGCCCCGGTTATCAATACGAAGTAAAAAACAAGCAGCTATTTGAAGGCATCTGGGAAAAAGGAGATTGGGTAAAAGCAACAACCGGAAATTTTCCATCCTTTATGCGAAACAGCAGGTTGAGCGGTGCGGTCAAATCAGATCACATTTATATTTCTTCTGATTTTGTCAGACAAGGTAACATGGATCAATTTCATGATACCTGTTTCCTTTATGACACCAAAAATAATAATCGCTGGTTTGGATACTGGGAAAGGGGCCAATTCCGGAGCGGTGTCCGGCTAACTGGTGACAGTGTCCGTACTATCGGGCAATTCGATGAAAAAGGATTTAACCTTGGTTTTGGTGTGGAATATAAAAAAGAACGGTATTTATACATAGGTAATTATAAGGAAGGAAAATTGGACGGGAATGGTATAATGATTGATATTGACGACTCCACTATTTATGATGGATATTTATCCGCAAACAATTATTCCGGCAGGGCAACACGGCTTTTGAAAAATAAAGAAATCAAAATTGGAAATTTTGAAAAAGGAAGGTTGGTTGGAGAAGGGAAAACCATTTTTCCCGACGGACGATCCGTTTCGGGCATGTATGAAGATGGCAAATTGTCGTTGACCAGCATAAAAGAAGTAGTAAAACCAGATGGAAAAAAAATTGACATTCACCCGAAAGATATCAATACAGCCATAAATTTTTTACTGAAAGAATGGGAAAACAATTTTATGAATATCAATAGCGGTGAGGAATCTGAAACTGAAACCGGGTATTACAGCTGGTATGATTTTCCGCAGGGGTTCAGTATTATCAAACCGGACAGGACTGGAATAGATGGAAAACCGCATAATGAATTTTCATCTGATATGGGGGAACATGGCGATTATTATCTTTTAAAAAATATATATAACCGTCTTTGCAAAGAAATATCTGGTTGCACCATCACTTCACTTGCAAAAGGAAAATCATTCAAATTAATTCCTAAAATAAATAAGTTGCCGGAGGATGGACAATTTGAAAGGATAGCAAGCTTCTTCACCATACCGGCATATCCCGGGAAAAAAAGCGACCCGCAAATCCGTGTAATGATGGAGAACAAAGGCGACGCATACCGTCTGACAGTGGATATCATTTCAAAATGGAAATAAGACTGTCCCTGATTTATTTTTCCACCAGCTTCTCATCGATCAGATAGGCAGCCACACCACTAATATTATCATTTCCCTGTGCATCTTCGATATAAACTTTAAAAGAAGTGATAGTAGCAGCCGGAAATGTCAATATTCTTTTTCTGCCAACACTTGTTCCCAATATTTGACCGATGGCTTTATCCCCTTTGTAAAGAACAATACTAAAACTTCGGACCGTCTGGCCAAGATGTATGGCTTCCCGTAAAACAATACAATTGACTTTTTCAGGATTTTTCAATTGCACTACAAAATTCTGCATATTGATGGCATATGTTTGCGAGGGAGCATCAATACCCCTTATCTGTATGGGTCTTTCTGAAAAATCTTTCTGGCTGAACTGGTAATAGGTGTCTGCGTCTTTAATAAGGTTATCTGCAAAACTTTCATCTTTCAATTTTTTAAATCCTGCAAGGGCTATGGAATCTTTTTCAGTGATCCGGCCACTTCTGTCCGGCGGCACATTCAATAAAAGGTTGGCTCCCCTGCCGACTGATTTCAGGTAAAGGGAAAAAAGTTGTTGTGCTGTTTTTATTTTCTTGTCTTCCGATGAATGATAAAACCAGCCGGGACGAATGCTTACATCGCATTCCGCAGGCATCCAGAATTTGCCATAGTAATTTCCCCTGTTTAAAGTATCTGTTGGCGGAGCACCTAATCCTCTTTTGAATCCTGCGGTATCTAAAAAATTCCAGTTGGGCTCTCCGGCAATCCCGCTTTCATTTCCTACCCAGCGAATGTCGGGACCAATATCACTAAAGATTACTGTTTGCGGAGAATATTTTCGGACGGTGCTTTCAAATCTTTTCCAGTCATATACCTGTTTTTTACCATTAGGTCCCTCCCCGTTTGCTCCATCCCACCAGAGTTCCCATACAGGGCCATAGTTCTGTAAAACCTCTTTCAGCATATTTACAAAAACATCGTTGTACTTAGCTGTGCCATAGTCCGGGTGATTTCTGTCCCATGGAGAAAGATAGACACCGAACTTCAATCCATACTCTCTGCAGGCTTGTGAAAGTTCTTTCAGCACATCACCTTTGCCCTCCTGCCATTTGCTTTCTCTTACTGTGTGAGTGGAGAATTTACTTGGCCATAAACAAAATCCATCATGATGCTTAGCTGTGATAATAATTCCTTTTGCTCCGGCTGCCTTTGCTACCCTGCACCATTGACGGCAATCCAACTGTGAAGGATTAAAAACATTTTCCGGTTCATTTCCTTCACCCCACTCTTTGTCAGTAAATGTATTGGGACCAAAATGAGCAAATAAATAAAACTCCATATCATGCCATGCCAATTGCTGCCGGGTGGGCAATGACATTGAATTATTTGTTTGGGTGCGGCCTGTTAATGTTGCTAAAATCAAAAAGCCTAAAAAACATTTTTTCATTTCCTCATTTTGAAAACATACAAAATAGGTTCGGCAATCGGATGATCAGATTTATAAACATAGCCCATCAGGTTTGCAAATGTTTGAGCAAATTGCTTCTGGTAAAGTTGCATCTCCGTACTCATTTCTCCTCTTACAGGAGTGTCCGGCCCCATCACTGCAAACCATATCTCATGTGAATCTGCAATTTTATTATTATGGCTTGTCCATTCATCTTTATTGGCATCTCCCCTGCCATGATCGACTGTAACAAATAAAGTGGTTTTATTTTTATACTGCGGATCTTTTTGAACAAAATCCCAGATCTGCTTCAACCATGCATCCACCTGGTGAGCGGCATCAAGATAAGACCGGTACCTGCCTTCATGCGCCCATTCATCCGTTTCCCCGTATGCAATATATAACACCCTTGGCTTCTTTGTTTTTAAGTACTCCATCGCTGAGTAATGAGTGAAGACATCGAGACATTCTTCCTCGCCGAAAGGTCTGTACGAATCATTATTCATGGAATTTATAAGATTCTCAAAAGGGTTTGGATTATTTCCTCCTGCAGGATTAAAAGCAGACACAACCGGGATTTTACTCCTCTCCTCATTCAGGATTCTGTCAAATGCACCCCATGCGCCAAAGGCAGCCACTTTTCCTTTCAATTTAGACTGATTATTCAGGAATTCAAGAACTGTTACATGCGGGTTAGCCGGAAAGCTATTACTGTTTACAGCAGTATCCGGATAACCCGTCATTATTTCATTGTACCCGGGATAGCTGAACCAGTAAGGATTTGCATTGTCAACTTTAGATCCGAGATCCCTGTTGCCAAACAATCCTCCATTTTCCTCAACAGTATTCCATAGAGAAGGAAGCAATTTCTTTCTTCTTTCATTCGCATCACAACTCCAGTAGTTTTTATAAATATATTGGCTGTCTCCCTGGTTGTATTTACCGTTATCAGCAATGGCAGAATCCATGCCTTTAAACACTTCCTGCCAGCGAAAGCCATCCATTGTGATAATAATTATGTTTTCAGTTTGCCGCTGGGCCGATGCAAAAAATGAAACAAACAAGCCGGTAATTAAAATGAGTTTTTGCATAAATTCCTTTTTTATTCCAATGTTTTCTTTGCGCTGATACCGGCAACATTCAACTGATGAAGATCAAAAACAATGATCTCATTCCTGCCATTGTTCAGCCATGTTGCGGGACAATATAACCTCATTTGCGGGCCAATGTTCCAGTATCTGCCCAGGTTATGACCGTTCACATATACAATACCCTTTGAATAATTGCTCATGTCGAAATAAGTATCCCCCGTTTTATCAAGCATAAATTCGCCTTTAAAAAATAATCCTTGTTTATCGTTTACCATCCCTCTTGATGGTTGCGCTGCCTGCTTTACAAATTTATACTCCATTGGCAAAGGATAAATTTTCCAGTTCATTAATGTCATTCCATTCAAAGTCACACGGTCGGTGATGCCCTTTCTGTCAATCATGTACTGGGCAAAATTGATATGTCCCATCCCCTCTACTAAAATTTCGAGTACAGGATTATTTACAATAACATCGGGCTTGGGCAAATCAATTGTCCACTTGCCCCCGTCTCTGAAAACAGTATCAATAAATTTATGATTTAAAAAAACCAGTGCATAATCATGCGGTTCCAGGATGGTAAGCTTGCCGCCCTTGTGACCAATTAGTTCTGTTCTGTACAATATCAGCCCCTGGTTTTGATTAAACGCTTCCATCGGCTTAGGCTGAACCGATTCAACAGGTGCAGGCAGGTTATGCCAGATGGAATTCATGATTTTCATTTCAATCGCCGGAATTTCAATTACCGGAACAGATTCAGGAATATCCGGAATTTTATAGTCAACATATTTTTCAATCAGGCCTCGCAGTATGAAAAACTTTGCAGTTGGTTGGCCCTGTTCATTAATAGGCGCATCATAATCATAACTGGTGATATCCGGCTGGTATTGGGTAGGAGAAAATGCATTGGCTCCGGCAGTAAATCCAAAATTGGTTCCGCCATGAACTACATATAAGTTGAACGATTTTTTATGTTGTAATAAAAATTCCACTTCCCGTTTTAAATTATTGGTATCAGGCCTGGCAAATTTTTCTCCCCAATGTGTCAGCCAGCCGGGATAAGTTTCGCTGCTGAATGAGGGAACATCGGGATTTCTTTTTTTTGCTTGTTCAAAATCTGCTTCGCTGCCGCCGCTGTCAAGCCCGATGGCAGCGCCATCAATATTTCCTGCTTCAAGCATATAAGCTGTTGGCCCGTCTGCTGTGAAAAAAGGAATAGTGATGCCATTTTTTAGCCAAAGTTTTCTCAATTCCTCCAGATACGTTTTATCATTTCCAAAACTTCCATATTCATTTTCTATCTGGAGCATCAATATCGGCCCGCCATTGTTACATTGTAAGGATTTTATTTCCTTTGATAAATGAAATATATACCTGTTTACTGCCGACATATACCTCGAATCCATACACCTGATTTTTATATCCGGTATTTTAAGCAGGTAAGTTGGTAATCCTCCAAAATCCCATTCTGCACATACATAAGGTCCGGGCCTCAGCAATACCCACATTTTTTCCTGCTGGCAAATTTTTATAAACCCAGCAATATTCCTGTTCCCTGTTTTATAATCAAATACTCCTTCTTTCAGTTCATGATAGTTCCAGAAAATATATGCGGCAATGGCATTGCAGCCCATTGCCTTTGCCATCCGGATACGATGTCGCCAGTATTCCCCGGGAATTCTCGCCGGATGCATTTCTCCACTGATGATCTGAAAAGGCTTGCCATCCAGTAAAAACTCATTTTCACCAAATGAAAAAATATGTTTGTTCTGAGAAAAGGAAGCAGTAAAAAACAGAACCAAAAGAAACAGGCAGGTCAGCTTTTTCATAGCCCAATTTAGCACTGTACAAGGAACTTAAAAAGCCAAAAATGCTGCAACCGTTTGCCTCTTTGGCCTACCTTTGCGGCTGAATAAAATTTCATTCTTTTTTATGGAATACAGGATTGAAAAAGACACCATGGGTGAAGTGAAAGTGCCCGTTGACGCCTATTACGGAGCCCAGACCCAGCGCAGCATTGACAACTTTAAAATTGCACAGGATATCAACAAAATGCCCAAAGAAATTATCAGGGCCTTTGCTTATCTGAAACATGCAGCAGCCATCACCAATCTTGAAGCAGGGGTATTGACAAAAAATAAAACAGGTTTGATTGCCAGAGTGTGTAAAGAGATTTTAGCCGGAAAATTGGATGAATATTTTCCTTTGGTGGTATGGCAAACCGGCAGTGGCACCCAAAGCAATATGAACGTAAATGAAGTGATTGCTTACAGAGGCCATGTGTTGAAGGGTGGCAAACTTACAGACAAAGAAAAATTTCTTCATCCAAATGATGATGTAAATAAATCCCAGTCATCAAACGATACTTTTCCCACAGCCATGCATATTGCGGCTTACAAAATATTGATTGAGACAACTATTCCCGGAATAAAAAAACTGAGAGACACATTAGCAAAAAAAAGTAAGAAATACATGAAAGTGGTAAAGATCGGCCGTACTCACTTCATGGATGCCACGCCATTAACGGTAGGTCAGGAATTCAGCGGTTATGTTTCCCAGCTTGATCATGGTCTGAAGGCAATTAAAAATTCATTACTGCATCTCAGCGAGCTAGCCCTCGGAGGTACCGCTGTAGGCACAGGTATCAATACGCCGCCTGACTATGCAAAGAATGTCGCTAAGCATATTGCAACATTAACGGGGTTTCCTTTTAAAACTGCCGGCAATAAATTTGAAGCGCTGGCGGCACATGATGCCATAGTGGAAGCACATGGCGCTTTAAAAACCGTTGCGGTAAGCCTGATGAAGATTGCCAATGATATCCGAATGCTTTCATCGGGGCCAAGAAGCGGCATTGGAGAAATTTTTATCCCCGATAATGAACCCGGATCATCCATTATGCCCGGGAAAGTAAATCCAACACAATGTGAGGCGTTGACCATGATAGCTGCCCAGGTAATGGGCAACGATGTTGCAATCAATATTGGCGGGGCTACCGGCCATTTTGAGTTGAATGTTTTCAAACCGGTGATGGTCTATAATTTCCTGCACAGCGCAAGATTAATCGGTGAAGGATGCGTTTCCTTCAACGATAAATGCGCCATTGGCATTGAGCCAATTCAAAAAAACATTACCGAGCATGTAAATAACAGTTTGATGCTGGTAACGGCGCTTAACACAAAAATTGGTTATTATAAAGCCGCTGAAATAGCTCAAAAAGCACACAAAGAAGGAACAACATTGAAGGCAATGGCAGTAAAACTGGGATATGTTACTCCTGAACAATTTGATGAATGGGTAAGACCTGAAAAAATGGTAGGCAATATAAAATGACCATTCGTAAATTTTCTACCGTAAAATCCCAATCGGCATACAAACCCCTCCATTTTTATCTCCTGAAATTTGCGAATAAGGTGGTTTTGTGTCTATCTTAACATAGCATTAATCCAAACCCGGTTGTAAACCAAAATCCACTACCGATGAAAAGCATTAACCTTCCGCCGCTCTTTTTTCTTACAAATCCCCTGAGGGCAGTAAGCAAAAATTTTTCTTCAGACAATAATAATGGTCGGTCTCCGTATTTGAAAGCTATATTATCCGGTACTGCCAGGTCTTCTGACAATAATCAGGCTCCGGGAGCCAGCAATGATAAGGAAGCTGCCCTCCGCTACATTAAGGAGAGTAAAAAACTGAAAAAATAATTTCAAGAAATTATTTTCACCCGTAACCCTAAGCATAACCCAAAAAACAAATGTCCCCCTAAAATGGGGGACTTTGCTTGTATCCGGGTTTGTTGTAACAATACTTGTCTATTCCTTAATGAATTTTTCTATCTGCACTTCCATATCATACCCGTTGAATAATTTCAGCAGATAGTTGCCGGGGTTCAATCCAGAAACATCAATAGCGAAATCATTTTGAAAGCTTGTTTGTTGTTTTATTATCCGGCCATAAATATCACACACCTGTGCAAGTAATGGTTTCCGTAGATTCTTTTTTCCATGAATGAAAAGTTGTTCATGAACAGGATTGGGGTATATCTGCACAAGATCGGTTACTACAGGCGGCTTGCTTGGAGGATTTGTATTTAGGGGTAATGTGATCAGTGTTTTGTAACTTAATTTTAAAACCTTGCCTCCGTCTTTTGTTGAAGTACTGCTTCCGTTAAAGCCGCCGGTGGGACCGGATGTAGAGCCGGTGCTGTCCATCACCACCCAGAATGTGCCGCTATTGGCCACTGGGTCAATTGCTGCATCCCGCACCCGCCAGCCATGCAGTAATGGAAATGTGTCGACCGTATTGGAAGAAGAAGAGCTATCAACAAAATCTCCTGTTGATTTTAGTTTCATGCGATACATTCCGTATTTAAGTGATGTAACCAGGAGTGAATATTTCCAACCCGGAATGTTGCCTTTGTAAAAATCTATGCTTGAAGGTGCAATGGTTGGCCAGGTAAATATGTTGGAGCCGCTGGCAGGTATGGAAGCTGCTCCCCAGTTAAAAGTGTCGAACAAAGGACGACGCATGCTGTTCGTATTGGCCCATGTAATCTCGCTGTAATTGACGTTTTGCGATGCCAACTGATCATTATTGGGATAAGCATCCAGTGATGAATAATTATCATCAGCCATACCGGCTACTTTTGGCCATCCATAATTCCCGCCAACAAGAATATCATTTACTTCATCATCTGATCTGTCGCCGTGTTCTGAACTGTATAATCTCCAGGTACCATTTACATTCCCCCAAACTATGCCCTGCGCATTGCGATGGCCATAACTGAAAACAGGTGTTTTCATTGTGCCTCCACCAACGGTACTATGCACAAACGGATTATCATTGGGGATCCACTCTCTCCATTTATCATAATCATGTATCGGGCTTCCGGGTACCCCATCTGCATCAGGCTCAGTATTCAAGCGTAAAATTTTTCCTTCACAGGTGTCTCTTGTTTGTGCATAGTTTGTTCTTGATGTATTGTTAAACTGACCTGCCCCCATATCTCCAATAGTGTAATAAAGTTTATATGTGGCATCGGCTTCCGTAACAGGACTTAATGTTATTCTTCCCGAATTATGATCATTGCTCCCCGGCAAGTTTGAAATAACAGTATCCATTATTGTCAAAGTATCTTTTGATGGAGCAGGGCTACCCGCCTCACCGGCAAAGTAAAACCTGCATCGGACAATTTTGGTTCTGAAATAACAAGGCGAACCGGGGCCAACAGGACAAGGAGTGCCTGTTGTTTTAAAAACATAAGCCAGATATACCCACGGTTTGCCGGTATAAAAATCGGGGTGTATAGCAAGCCCCTGCATTCCTCCCTGTGGCCAGGTACCGATAGATCTTCCAAAATTTATTTCGCCTGTGGCAAGGGGAATTTTTAAAATTTGTTGAGGGGGGTCATTCTTATCTGCTTGTGTCCGGGATGCGCTGATACGAAGAACTCTGTATCCTCTTGCTTCTGTAATCCATAAAGAATCATCAGGGCCATAAGTAATTTCCCAGGGATAACCCAGATTTTTTGCAACGGTATCAATATTAAAAAGTATGGTAGTGGAATCAACCACCTGTGCATTGACCCTCATCTCTGAATAAATGAAGAGGCATGCCAGGGCAAGCCATGAAAAGGCGTTTTGTTTTTTCATGATACGGATTCGCAAGCACCAAATTAGTTCCTGATCCTGGTTGTGACAATAGGGGTTTTTTAAGGAAAATGCCTCAGTAATTTTCGTTTCAGATCAGGATAAACTTCTCTTGACTAAGGGTGTTTACTTATTTATTTTTATTCCCGAAACCCGAACCACCGAGAATTTGAAATCCGTGCTTATGAATAAATATCTACTTCGGGTATTATTATCCATTCCCTGTTTTATTTTCTGCAGTTTTTTGCTTTGCCTTCCCGAAAAAGGCCAATGTCAGAGTATTGATTTTGGCAAAAGCTATATTAATGTAACAAAGGGTACGAATGGTGGAACCGTCGAGACAGGCGATACATTGGAAATCAGGGCATCGTTTGTAGTTCGTTCCGGTACTTATGATAGTTGCCGCTATCAGGATGTTGTTCCGGCAGGAACTGCTTATATAGCCGGTACAGTAAGGGTTCTTACAAATGAAGGGAAAATCTATAAACAGTTTACCGATGCGTATGGTGATGATCCCGGCTGGATAACCGGTTTAAATATTACCATTCACCTGGGGTATAATACCGCTGCTGCTCCTGCCACTGCTTTTAGAAGGGGAAGAGTGGCCAATACCCATAAACCATCTTTTTTTGGAAGTACCTGCATCATGATAGCTTCATTCAGGATCAGGATTATAGCTGCTACAGGCACCAATATCAGTACCGGAGGAGGGAATATGACATACAAAAACGGGGTAAACCCGATTCAGACTTTTACTTTCCCTAATAATTTATTACAGGTATATCCGAATTATGGTATCTGCTCAAACACAGTTGGCGTAAATGCAATAGGAACTGAATTCAATGGAACATTTGGAAGCGGCCAACCCCGGAACAGGGGAACTTCTGCCAACGTACCAGTAGGCTATACTTATGCCATTTTTACCAGTAACAGTCCTAATGATTATTATTATGGGGTTGCAAATAATACCAGCACCAATACAGGTTATACCACATTAAATACATGGCCTAAACCAGATGCCAGTGCACCAACGCACAGGGTATTCCAGGTTTGGGATATCATCGGCGATCATACCGGGGCCGCATCGCCTGCTGCAGGAAATCCTGCAGCTGATACTGTAGCTAATTCAAATGCCGGATATATGCTTATCATCAATGCTGCATATAGGATTGACTCAGCATTCCAGCAAACCATTTCCGGCTTATGCCCCAATACTTATTATGAAGTATCCTGCTGGATGAGAAATATTTGCTCCAAATGCGGCTGTGATTCTAATGGTAAAGGCGCCAGCAACAGTTCCGGACCTCCATTCTATATCCCAACATCTCCCGGAGATTCTTCAGGTGTTCGCCCAAACCTTACATTTGAAATTGATGGCATCGACTATTACACTACCGGAAATTTATTATATACCGGCCAATGGATAAAGAAAGGGTTTACATATCTAACCGGGCCTGTGCAAACAAGTTTTACACTAAAATTTTTCAATAATGCTCCCGGCGGGGGTGGTAATGACTGGTCTTTGGATGATATTTCGGTAAGCACCTGCTCGCCAAATATGACATATGCGCCCAGCAATAACCCGATAGTTTGTGACAGTAATATCATTGTACTACGGGATACGGTAAGATCTTATTTCAACAATTATGTTTACTACAAATGGCAAAGAAGTACAGACGGTGGAGCAACATGGTCAGATGTGACACCTGCTTCCGGACCGGCTATACCATTCTGGAATGGAACAGCATGGGAATATGTTAGCTCCTATACAGTTCCGGTTAGCCAGACACAACTGATTAATAATGGAGATATGTATCGTCTGGTTGTTGCAACAACCTTAAGTAATCTCTCCAATGCGAATTGCCGGTTTACTGATGTTACCTCAATCATTACCCTGAATGTTATTGATTGCAGCACACCTCTCGAAGTACAGCTTCTCTCATTTAATGGCCGCATAAAAGACAGGCAGGTAAATCTTTTTTGGGAAATAACCACTGAATCAAAACAATTGTATTTTGATATTGAAAAAAGCTATGACGGAATATCCTTTTTTACAATCGGAACTATTAACAGGAATGAGGATGAGACCGGAGAAAACAGTTATTCCTTTGCCGACCACGACCTGCCTCTAAATGGAATTTCTTTTTACCGGTTGAGGGTTTATAATACTACCGGTAAATCAGTCTATTCAAAAATCATCGAAGTACTTCTTTCTGATGCCGGTTTTGGAATAGAATCGGTTATCAATCCCTTTTCTTCAGAGCTTTCATTCATTTTAAATTCCGACAAAGTTAAAACCGTAAAAGTTCAATTGATTGACGGAATCGGAAATATGATCAGCAAGCAAGTATTTAAAATCCCTGTTGGTGCCACCAGGATATCAATTGACAAGACCCCCAGGCTGTCACCCGGTTTATACTTTTTAAGGGTGGAGTCAAATGAAAAAACTCTGCTTAGAAAGGTTTTAAAACAATAAAAAAAAATTTATCCTTTTTTACCGGATCGGTTATCCCGGATTTTAGTGGTTTCTATTTACTGATTACGGGTGCTTAATTGTAACGAGTAAGCGTTTACTCCTATTGATACGGGGTGTTTATTAATCTATTTTTAATAGTTGAAGTCTACCCTGTGAGGCAACGAAATCCGTATCTATGAAAAAAAATACACTCCGGTTATTTTTTTTACTGCGCTATGCTTTTCTTTTTATACCATTCCTTTTAACAACAAAAGAAGGGAAGTGTCAAAATGTTGATTTCGGCAAAAGTTACATCAACGTAACCAAGGGAGCAAACGGAGGGACTGTTGAAACAGGTGACATACTGGAAATCAGGGCCTCTTTCGTAGTAAAATCAGGAACTTATGACAGTTGCCGGTTCCAGGATGTTGTTCCTACCGGTACTTCATTTATTTCCGGAAGTATCAGTGTACTTACCAATGAAGGAAAATACTACAAACAATTTACAGATGCATATGGAGATGATTGTGGCTGGATAAGTGGAAGCAATATAACTATTCATCTTGGTTATAAATCCAGCGCTTCACCGGCCACTGCTTTTAGAAGAGGTAGGGTAGGAAACACACATAAACCCTCCTTTTATGGCAGTACTTGTATCATGATTGCAGCCTATCGGGTTACGGTAACGGCCGGTACAGGAACTAATGTCAGCACCGGTGGGGGAAATATCACTTACAAAAGCGGATCGAATCCCATTCAAACCTATACATTTCCGGCAAACACACTTCAGGTATATTCCAATTATGGCATTTGTTCAAACACAGTTGGTGTAAATGCAATAGGTACGGAAACCAATGGTACGTTTGGGAGTGGTCAACCCCGCAACAGGGGAACTTCCTCAAATGTTCCAACAGGATATACTTATAACTATTTTGGAGTTAACTCTCCCCAGGACTATTATTATGGAATAGCCAATAACACTTCTACCCGTGAGAACTATAGTACTTTAAACAACTGGTCAAAACCTGATAACACGTCGCCTACGCATCGTATTTTTAATGTTTGGGATATTATTGGAGATCACACCGGGGCAGCATCCCAAACTGCCGGAAATACAGCAGCTGATACTGTGGCAAATCCTGATGCAGGTTACATGCTTGTGATCAATGCCGCTTATCGCATAGATTCCGCATTTCAACAAACCATTTCAGGTCTTTGCCCAAGCACATATTATGAAGTCTCCTGCTGGATGAGAAATATTTGTTCCAAATGCGGATGCGATTCCAACGGAGTAGGTAATACCGGCGGAGGTTATATTCCTACTGCTGCCGGTGATTCATCGGGTGTACGGCCCAATCTTACATTTGAAATTGATGGCATAGATTATTACACTACCGGTGATATGCTATACACTGGCCAATGGATAAAAAAAGGGTTTACATTTCTTACGGGTTCATCACAGACCAGTTTCACACTCAAATTTTTTAATAATGCCCCGGGCGGTGGTGGAAACGACTGGGCATTGGATGATATTTCAGTAAGCACCTGTTCTCCTTCAATGCTCTATGGTCCCACACAAAACCCAACAGTATGCGATAGTAATATTCTTACATTAACGGATACGGTGAGGTCTTTCTTTGATAATTATGTTTATTATAAATGGCAGCGAAGTACTGACGGCGGAGGAAACTGGACTGATGTAACATCAGCCACAGGCCCGGTTTCGCCAACCTGGAATGGCTCAGAATGGGAATACATTACTTCCTATACTGTACCTACTTCGCAAACCTTATTGTCTAATAATGGCGACATGTACAGGTTAGTAGTAGCTACATCTCTCACTAACCTTTCGGATATAAATTGCCGTTTTTCAGACCCCACTATTGTTACCCTGAATGTAATTGACTGCAATAATCCGCTTCAAACAGAACTTTTGTCTTTTACAGGGCATAAAGAAAATGAAAGAGCCCGGTTAAAATGGAGTACCGGGGAGGAATCTGAATTACTTTTTTTTGATATTGAAAAAAGTGTTGATGGCATTGATTATACAAAAATAGCGACATTAAACTGCTACAATAATCCCGGTGAAATAAATAATTATTCTTTTACCGACCCGATTCCATTAACTAACAAAGGCAATTATTACCGGCTGAGGATGTATGACAACCTGGGAAAATCGAAATATTCCAAAACTGTTCTACTCTCCTCTTCAGCTTCAACTTTCTCTTTTATTTCAGTTATTAACCCTTTTGAGAATGATCTGAATTTTGAAGTACTTTCTGATAAAAATGCAAAGGCCGAAGCTGATCTTATTGATCAGACAGGAAAAGTTATAAGAAAAAAACGGTTTCAGGTAAATTCAGGCGTCAGTAGGTTGACAATTGATAACACATCAACTATAGCTCCGGGACTGTATTTCCTCCGGGTAGTTTCCGGTGGAGTGGTACTCCAAAGGAGGGTAATAAAAGACGTCAGGTAAACAATCAGAGTATCTGTACCTTATCGCTTACATCCGTACTGGTTTCAACTGTTGGATTAGCTCTTTCAGTGTTATGCTTTTTAAAAAACCGTTTCTGAAAAATCAATAGAGCAATTACGCCGGTAGAAATAGAAGCATCCGCAATATTGAATATCGGGCTGAAAAATGTGAACTTGTCACCGCCCACAAAGGGAAACCAGGATGGAAAATATTTATCTTCCAGTATAGGGAAGTAAAGCATATCCACCACACTGCCATGTAAAAAAGATGAATACCCGGGTGAAGCAAATTGCGCTACACCTGCATATCTCACATAATCATTAATAGCGGGGTCATAATGTAATCCCTTATCGAATATCATTCCGTAAAACATACTGTCGATAAGATTGCCCAGGGCTCCCGCATAAATCAAAGCTGCGCAAATGATAAACCCTTTTTTGTATTGCTGTTTTACTATTTTTCCAAGATACCAGGTGCCGAATATCACTGCTGCAAGCCGGAAAAGTGTAAGAATCATTTTACCCGTTTCATTGCCGAATTTCCAGCCCCAGGCCATGCCCGGATTTTCAATGAAATGCAAACGAAACCACCTCATGCCCAAAACATTCATAACCGGCCCTTCGGGATAATTGGTTTTCACCCAGATTTTTAAAGTCTGATCAACCAAAATAATGGCGGCAATTATTAAGATAACATACTTTAGTTTCAGCGACTTCATAACGGGCAAATATACAGTTTTGATTCCGGAGGGTAATCGTGATGCTGTTAAATATTATTCTTCGAAATAAACTCTCTTAACCCGCTGTGAAACTCCTGTCATTATTTCGTACGGGATAGTGCCAGCCCATTCAGCTACTTGCTGAACGGATAATTCTTTTCCGAATATTATAACATTATCTCCCTCATTCAAACCGGGAATATCTGTCACATCGATCATAAACATATCCATGCAGACAGTACCAATTACGGTAGCAAGTTTTCCATTGACCCAAACCTTCCCAACCCCATTTCCCAGTCTGCGTGGGTAGCCATCAGCATAACCGAGACGAACAGTAGCAATTACGGAATCTCTTTCAACAACACCTCTCCGGTTATAGCTTACCGACTCACCTTTTTTCAAATGTTTGATTTGTGCAACAGTTGATTTTAAAGTAGCTACCGTTTGCAACTGAAGTTTATTGCTCCCGGCGCTGTCCACACCATATAATCCAATTCCCAATCTTACCATATCCAACTGCAATTGCGGATGCCGGATCACGGCTGCTGAATTGGAAATATGACTCAGAAAAGAATAACCAATCCTGCGTTGGAGTTTTTTTGACGCCTCGTCAAAAAGTTTGAACTGGTTAAGGGTAAAGCTATCCTGCTCTTTCTCTTCGCTGGCCGTCAAATGTGAAAAAACACTTTGAACCCTAAAAGAAGAAGTTGATAAGAGATGATCTGCAAGTTCATCCATCTCTTCTGCTGTAAAGCCCAGCCGGTTCATCCCGGTCTCAATTTCGATATGAACCGGATAATGTTCCATTCCCTCCTGCTGTAAAAATTTATCAAATGACTTTAGCAAATCAAATGAATAGATTTCCGGTTCAAGATTATTTTCTATAATTGATTCAAATGCATTTTCATCAGGATTCATTACCATGATCGGGATCGTAATACCGGATCTTCTGAGTTCAACGCCTTCATCTGCATAAGCCACACCCAGATAATCTACTTTGTGAAACTGCAATACTCCTGCAATTTCGGCCCCACCGCTTCCGTATGCAAAGGCCTTCACCATCGCCATCACCTTGGTAAATGGTTTCAGCAATTTCTGATATTCTTTCAGGTTATGTGCAATGGCATTGAGATTTATTTCAAGTACGGTCTGATGCACTTTTTGCTCCAGTAAGGAAACAATTTGTTCAAATGAAAAAAACCTGGCGCCCTTCACTAATATCGCTTCCTCCCTGAACCTTGAAGAACGAAACTGTTTTAAAAAGCTATCAGTTGATTCAAATAACTCTACCTGAATTTGACGGTCCATTCCCGAAGCATATCGTGAAATTTTTTCACCAATCCCTACCAGACGGGAAATATGATGGCTCTTCAAACTGTCAGCAATCAGGCTGTATAATTCTTCATCCGGAATATTGCTCTGCAAAAAATCTGAAAGTATCACCGTCTTTTTTGTACCTGCCCCCTGCTGATCAAGAAAATTCAGGGCTATTTCCAGTGAACTGAGATCGGTGCTGTAACTATCGTTGATAATAATACAATGGTTTATCCCTTTTTTCATTTCCAGCCGCATATTTACCGCATGCAGTTTCATCATCCGGTTTCTTATTGTTTCAGCGCTTATTTTCAGATGAAGTAATACACAACAACAGGTAATTGCATTTTCAATGGAGGCATCGTCTGTAAATGGAATTTCAAAATGCTGTCCCTGGAGGCGGATGATTGTTTTTCTCTCCTCTTTTGAAATATCGGAAACAACAAAATCGTTTGACCCGGCAGGCCCCCATGTCAGCAGCTCAATATCGTTTCCCATCATTTCTACAGTTTCTCTTCCTGTTTCAAAATCAATATCCCGGCCTATAATGGTTTTACAATTTCTGAAGAGAGCAATTTTTTCTCTGAACTTATGACCCGCATCTACAAAACCCTCGCTATGAGCTTCCCCAATATTAGTGAGTATGCCAAATGTTGGCTGAATGATTTTCTCCAACCTCAGCATTTCTCCCTGTTCAGAAATTCCTGCTTCAAATATCCCCAGCGTATGGTGCTCATTCATTTGCCATACACTGAGTGGCACTCCAATTTGTGAATTGTAGCTTTTGGGACTTCGCACAATATTATAATCCTGGTGCAGCAACTGATACAGCCATTCTTTTACTATCGTTTTGCCATTACTCCCGGTGATGCCGATTACAGGATAATGAAATTGCCGGCGGTGATATGCTGCCAGTTGCTGCAATGCCATTTGCGCATCATCCACGAAAATGAAATTTGCATCAGGGAACCTGTCTGCATAAATTTTATCAGTAACAACAAAATTTTTTACCCCTTTTGTATATAAATCAACTATAAATTGCTGTCCATCTCTCCTTGGCCCTTTCAATGCAAAAAACAAAGAATTGGCAGGAGCATACAACTTGCGGCTGTCTGTCAGCAAATGCTCAATAGTGATATCATTACTGATTCTACTTTCAGCATCAAGTACTGAGGCGATATGACTGAACAGGTAAGACAATAATTAAACGCTTTTATCCTCCACATCGGGAGGCACTCCTTCTTTCTTCATAAAAATGGAATAAAAGATTGAACCCGCAATACAAACAACTATTACTCCCAGTGAGATAAACACCTGCAGATCTTTATCAATATTCCATTGACTGATCCAGTGTTCGCCCAGCATTTTCAGGCCGATAAACACCAATACAATGGCAATTCCCTGCTGCAAGTAATCGAAACGGCTTACTGCGCCACGCAGCAGGAAAAAAAGTGACCGCAATCCAAGGACGGCAAAAATGTTCGATGTATATATTACCAGTTTATCTCTTGAAATTCCCATCACTGCAGGAATGGAATCCAATGCAAATACAAGATCAACAGCGGCCAGCATGATAACAACTACAAACAAAGTAGTGTAAACCGGTTTGCCGTTTTCCACTATCCTGTAACGGCCATCACCATCATGCGGGGCCAGCGGAAGAAATTTTTTCATAAACCGGTAAATCTTGGTTTCCTGCGGCTTGAATTCCTCATCATCGGAACTGGTAAACATTTTATACCCTGTATAAATAAGAAACGCCCCGAAAATGTAAAGGACCCATTCAAATTTGTGAACTAAGGCTACTCCGGCAGTAATAAAAATAACCCTGAAAATAATCGCCATCAATATACCAATAAGTAATACCCTTCCATAAAATTTTTCCTTAACTCCAAATGCAGAAAAAATAAGGATGAAAACAAAAATGTTATCAATGCTTAAGCTCCACTCCATAAGGTAACTACTCAGGTATTGCAATGCAAGGTTTTGCCCTTTTTGAATCCACATAAAAACAAAAAAGGCCATAGCCAGCCCCACCCAGAAAAAAGTCTGTACCAGCGCCTGCTTAATAGTTACCTTCTTACCCTTTTTGCTTAACAAACCAAGGTCAAAGGCTAATGCAAGTAGTAACACAACTCCAAAAACAAGATAAGTGATCTGATCGTTCGTCATGCAGTGGAATTAAAACATTTTGTAAAGATACAGGCAATGGCTGTGGTAAAAGAAAGGATCAAAAAGCATATTTATTTTTTCTTATTTGCTGATATACGAGGCCAAACAATAGTATCAGCAGCACCGGAGCTCCAATATTGATAAACTGCCAGAAAGTTTTCCCTGCTTTTACTTTTTTTGTATCCAGGAGCCTCAACACAATATCTTTATTTCTTGTTTCTGCAATAGCGGGATTACTAACGAGATATTCAACGCAGTTAAGTAAAAATTCCCGGTTTGCAGCAGGAACAAAAAGTTTTCCTGCCTCGGTTTGTTTTGTGTACTCTGAATAAGTGTATTTATTCCAACCCATCGGTAAAGGCAGCATCCGCTCTTTTTCATCAGGGATATAATCATTGAATACAATATCGCCATCGGCCACAACAATCATTTTATTTTCCACAGATTCGTCACTGAAAAGGATTCCAAAGGCAGATAAAGAATCTCTTTGCGACTGTGTTACCCGGTTTTTATAAAGTGATGAAAATTTTCCTTCGAGCAACATGGCTACCGGAATGGCGTTGCGTTTGAATTTTTCATCCTCAGGTACATTTTTATTTTCATTCAGGCTGATCAATGCAGGAGTACTAATTATTCGGGAATTGGCAGAAGAAACAAGTAATGGTGTCTTCGTCACATTCTTTACCTGTATTGTATCAATGGAATTGGCAAACCGGCTGCTTATATACCCGAGGTTTTTGCTTAACCGGCTGTTGGTAGGATTAAGCAATGGAAAATAATTCCAGTGCAACAGTTCAATCTGTGGATTTTCCTGTGTGCCGCCTACTACAAAGGGTATCAGCTCACATTGAAGATCCATTACAAGATCAGTGTTGATACGAAGTCCATACCGGAAAAATAAATCTGTCAGGTTCAGGTTACGATCGTATGCAATTGTTTCAGGCTTAAAAGCAAGGCTGTCCTGCTCTGCAATCAGGTTATCAATAAAACAAAGTAGTTTTCCGCCATGCATTACAAATTGATCAATTTTCAGTTTTTCTGCTTCAGTAAACTGGTCGGCAGGTTTTACTATCAGTAATACATTCACAGCTTCAGGAATCCGGGGCTGCGATTTTAAATCCAGCATTTTGAAATCGTAATCCTTATTGAGGGTTTGTGAAAGATCATATACGCTGGCATCCACCGGCTCGCCGTTGCCTGTTGAATAAGCAATGCCGGGTTTTTGATTTTGCGTCAATCTGTCCAGGGCTTTGGCAAACTGGTATTCCATCAATGCTTCTGCGCTGTTTATTTCATCCTGGGATATTCTGCTGCTGGCGCCGGGATATAAGTTTATCAGTTGCTGTGTATGTTTATATTTTATTAAAGCAACCGGAAAAATAATATTACTGTTCTTCCCTTCCTTTTTCTGAAAAGTAAGATTAATGGGAATAGCCCCCATGGCAGTTAATGAATCGCCGTATAAAATATCGGTGCCGGGCAACTTATCCTGCGGGGAAATAAACCGGTAATGAATTTTTGAACCATTCCGGTCTTTTAATAATGCCAGAAACTCCTTAGTAGTATTTGCAAGCTTTTTAAACCCTGACGGGAACTCTCCTTTCAGAAACACATCAATCTGCACATCATCATCCAGCTTTATGAGTAAATCTTTTGTCGCTTTGCTGAGTGTGTATCTTTTTTCTTTGGTGAGGTCATAGCGGGCATGAAATACAGAAGCAAGATAATTGACGGCAAACAAAATCACCAGCAGCAGAAGCCACCAGTATTTTGAAGCAAATATTTTCTTTATCCCTTTCATTTATTTTTTCAGCAGATTCCGGTTCGTTATAGTTAAGAATAAAAATATCACTGACAGGAAATAAATGATATCTCTCGTATCAATCAATCCCCTGCTGATGCTGCGGTAATGAAAGTCAATACCCAGCATCTCTACGTAATAATCTGGTCCGTTGTTCAATGCCGTTAATTTACTGATAGCGCTGAAACCGTAATACAGCAATGCACAACCAATCAGGCCTGCAATAAATGCCACTACCGCATTGTTGGTAAAACTGCTGCAACAAATACTGATGGCTGTAAACACAGCAGCCAAAAAAAACAAGCCGATATAAGAACCGATGGTGGCTCCCATATCCAACCCATCATTTGATGAAAGTTTTTGCACCGAAAAAATATAAATGACGGTTGGGATTAATGCAATAAAAACTACCAGCAGGCTGCCGAAATATTTCCCGGAAATGATCTGCCAGCGGGTCAGCGGCCTTGTCTGTAGTATTTCATAAGTGCCGGTTTTAAATTCTTCGGCAAAGCTTCTCATGGTAATGGCGGGGATAAGTAATAATAATATCCATGGAGCCAATTGAAAAAAACGATCGAGGGTGGCATAGCCAAAGTCGAAGATATTATCATCAAAAACAAAGAGAACTAATCCGCTGACCAGGAGAAAAACAATGATAGCAATATAGCCGGTAAGGCTGCTGAAAAACTGTCGGAGTTCTTTTTTGCAAACGGACCACATGGAATGCAAAATACTAAAGGAAACCGGAACTCTGTTCCGGTCTTTCAAGTAATAACAATTTTATCTGGAATATGCAACAACGGAACAGAGTTCCGTTTTCCTACACTGCAAAACTTTCTCCGCAACCGCAGGTCCGGCTGGCATTGGGATTGCTGAAATAAAACCCTTTGCCATTTAAGCCATCGGAAAAATCAAGTGTGGTATTTACGAGGTATAAAAAACTTTTCAGATCAGTCACCACCTTTACTCCATTGTCTTCAAATACCTGGTCCATGGCTTTTTGTTCGTTGTCGAAATCCAGTTTGTAGCTGAGGCCTGAACAGCCGCCGCCCACTACGCCCACACGAAGAAAATAAGAAGGATCATTGGCAATACCTGCATCGGCCATTAGCTGTTGTACTTTGGCTTTTGCCTTATCACTTATATAAATGCTGTTTTCTAATGCTGTTGCACTCATCGCCCCTGCATTTAATGGATAACACTTTCATCAAACTTCAACTCCTCTAATCCGTTTTTCTTACGATAATCATTTATCGCTGCTTTGATAGCATCTTCTGCCAAAACGGAACAGTGGATCTTTACCGGAGGCAGGTGCAGTTCTTCCACTATCTCCATGTTGTCAATCTTTGCGGCGTCTTCAATACTTTTTCCCTTCAGCCACTCGGTGGCCAGAGAAGATGAAGCAATCGCAGACCCACATCCAAATGTTTTGAACTTGGCATCCCTGATAACGCCGGTAGCTTCATCCACTTCAATCTGCAGGCGCATTACGTCGCCGCACTCAGGTGCACCAACAAGACCTGTACCTACATTGGATTTACTTTTATCCAGCGTTCCTACATTTTTAGGATTCTGGTAGTGGTTTATTACTTTTTCACTATATGCCATAGTAGTAGATTTAAAAGTTGATGATTAATGATGTGCCCATTCAATCGTATTCAGGTCAATTCCTTCCTTGTACATTTCCCAGAGAGGACTCATTTCTCTTAATTTATTTACCGTATTGGTCACCTGTTCAATTGTATAATCAATTTGTTCTTCATTTGTAAATCTTCCCAGCCCAAAGCGAAGCGAACTATGTGCCAGGTCATCTCCCAGCCCCAAAGCTTTTAATACATATGATGGTTCCAAAGAGGCTGACGTACAAGCCGAGCCGGATGACACTGCAATGTTTTTATTGAAGCCCATCATCAACCCCTCTCCTTCCACATATTTAAATGAAATATTAGTTACATGCGGAAGACGTTTTTCTTTATCGCCGTTGAGATATGATTCTTCAATTTTTAATAAAGCATTTTCCAGTTTATCTCTCAGCTTGCTTACCCTTGCCGTTTCTTCTGCCATTTCATTCATGCAGATTTCACAGGCCTTGCCAAAACCTACAATGCCCGGGACATTTAATGTGCCGCTACGCATTCCCCTTTCATGACCACCCCCATCTATCTGTGCTGTAACTTTTACCCTTGGGTTTTTACGGCGAACATATAAAGCTCCGACACCTTTCGGTCCATACATTTTATGAGCAGAAAAAGCCATCAGGTCAATACCATCTTTATTTACATCAACAGGCACTTTACCTACGGCCTGTGTGGCGTCAGAAAACAAAAGGATTCCTTTCTTTTTTGCAATTTTACTGATCTCCTTTACCGGCATGATGGTGCCAATCTCATTGTTTGCATACATCAATGCAATCAGTACAGTTGTTGGCTTTATTGCCGCTTCTAATTCTGCCAGATCAATAAGGCCGTTGTCTTTTACTTTCAGATAAGTAACTTCACCCCCTTCTTTCTCAATGTGCTTGCAGGTATCCAGCACGGCTTTGTGTTCAATATTGCAGGTAATAATATGATTGCCTTTACTGGCATACATTTCAAACACACCCTTCAGCGCAAGATTATCGGCTTCAGTCGCTCCTGATGTAAAAATGATTTCCTTGGGGTCTGCCCCTATTAATTTCGCTACCTGTTCTCTTGCATAATCCACTGCTTCTTCGGCTTGCCAGCCAAAAGGATGATTTCTGCTGGCCGCATTGCCAAAATTATTGGTGAAATAAGGTATCATCGCTTCCACCACCCTTGGGTCGCAAGGCGTTGTGGCATTATGGTCTAAATAGATAGGGAACTGCAGCATAAAATATCAAACTCAATGTTTTTGTTTCTTTGATGCAAAATTAACCCAAAAGGTTCTTTCTGAAAGGCTTAATTTAGTCCCGAGACCGAATTTTACCGAATTCGGAAAGCCTTTTAAAATTCAATAAATGCAAAAAGTAGAACATATCGGAATAGCGGTTAAAAGTCTCGCAGAATCAATCCCCTTGTACGAAAAACTCCTTAATACTCCCTGCTATAAAACGGAACTGGTGGAAACGGAAAAGGTAAATACTGCTTTTTTTAAAACAGGTGACAATAAGATTGAACTGCTGGAAAGCACAGAGCCTGGCGGTGTAATTGCCCGCTTCATTGAAAAAAAGGGGGAAGGCATTCATCATATCGCTTTTGAAGTAACAGATATTCAGCTGGAAATGGAGCGGCTGAAAAAGCAGGGGTTTGTATTACTGAGTGAAAAACCCAAGACCGGCGCCGACAATAAATTAGTCTGCTTCCTTCACCCTAAACATACCAATGGGGTGTTGATCGAATTATGTATGGAAATAAAGTGACCCCGGTAAAAAAAATTGCATTCCTGAAAACCGGTGTGATTTTTTTATCGTAACTCCTGCTGGCGTCAATCTCTGCCGCCATAAAATTTTTAACCAACAAAAGATGTTTATGAAAAAGATCGTAAAACTATTTTTACCGGTATTACTAATACTGGTAATCAACGAACAAACATTTGCCCAGGAGTCGCTTTACAAACGATTGGGCGGCTATGATGCCGTCGCAGCCGTAACAGATGATTTTATTACCCGATTGGCCACTCATAAAGATCTCTCCCGGTTTTTTACAGGTGCCAGTGATGATACCAAAAAAAGAATTCGGCAGCACATAGTCGATTTTCTTTGTAATGGTGCAGGAGGGCCCTGTGCTTATATCGGCCGTACGATGAAAGATGCACACAAGGGTCTAAAAATATCTGAAAACGACTGGAAAATAACGGCAGGTCTTCTTGTCGAAACTCTCAACAAATTCATGGTGCCTCAAAAAGAACAAAATGAATTGCTGGCAATAGTCAGTTCCTTAAAAAAAGATATAGTAGAAGTAAATTAGAAAAGCGGGACTCCGGTCCCGTTTTTTTATTCCCCGTTTTCATCGGCCACAGAATCTGCATTTATAATACCCAGTTTTTCAACCGCCACCTGGGCTGCTATTTGCGATGCGTCTTTTTTGTTAAACGCTTTGCCTTCTGCAATATTTCTTCCGTCAACTACCGCTGCAACTGTAAATAATCTTCTTCCGTTTTCCAGTTTTTCATTTAAAGTTTCAAACTCCAGCACTTTACCGTTTTTATTAGCCCATCCGTATAGTTTGTTCTTATGGTTGATCTCAAGATTTTCCAGGTCGTCCATAAACATATGGGGCAGGATGATACATTCCATTACCCATTTGCTGGTCTTCTTATATCCATGGTCAAGATAAATGGCCCCTACCAGGGCTTCGAGTGTATTCCCGAATATCTGGCTTACTTTGAGAGAACCATCGAGTTTATTATAGAGAGTGATCTTTTTTAACCCCATGCGAATGGCAATCTCATTCAGTTGCTGGCGGTTCACCATTTTACTGCGCATCTCGGTCAGGAAGCCCTCTTCTTTATAAGGATACCTTTTGAAAAGATAATCAGCAATCAAAGCACTCAATACAGCATCGCCGAGATATTCCAGCCGTTCATTATTTTCATCGGTACCTTCTCTTACAGAACGATGTGTAAGAGCTGTTTTATAAAGAGAGAGATTACCCGGCTTGAAGCCAAGTATGTTCTTAAGTTCTTTCTTGAAATTTGAACCTTCGTGTTTGGAAAAAAGATTTTTAAAGAAATCCACGGCTGTTAAGCTACTGAAAATAGTTGATTAGTGAATTGGTTAATCAGGAGAAGTGTCAATTAATGTCCGAAATGGATTTATTGAAACTCCCGTAAATAAAAACTGAAAAGGAGGAACGCTGATTGAAAAACCAATACCAAATTAACTAATAAACCAATTAACCGACATACTTCTTCACAATCACACAGGCATTATGTCCGCCAAAGCCAAAAGTGTTGCTCAGTGCTGCCCTTACTGTCCGTGACTGTGCTTTGTTAAAAGTAAAATTGAGTTTCGGGTCCAGTTCCGGATCATCAGTAAAGTGATTAATAGTGGGCGGCACCGTATCATGCATTACTGCTTTTATGCTGGCAATCGCCTCTATTACTCCCGCCGCACCCAGGCAATGACCTGTCATGGATTTAGTAGCACTGATGTTGAGATGATATGCATGATCGCCAAATACGGCTGTTATTGCTTTCACTTCGGCCCCATCACCGATAGGTGTGGATGTACCATGTGTGTTGATATAATCAATTTCATCTGGCCGCATGTTTGCATCTTCCAGCGCAGCCATCATAACATTTTTGGCGCCTAATCCTTCGGGATGCGGGGCTGTGATATGATGTGCATCCGCGGTGGCGCCTGCGCCTGCTACTTCACAATAAATTTTTGCGCCTCTTGCTTTGGCATGTTCCAGTTCTTCCAAAACCAATATGCCGCAGGCTTCTCCCATTACAAAACCATCCCTATCCTTATCATAAGGCCTGCTGGCTGTTTTTGGATCATCATTTCTTTCACTCATTGCTTTCATGGCATTAAATCCGCCTACACCTGCCTCACTGATCACTGCTTCACTTCCACCTGTTAAAATAATATCTGATTTACCCAGCCGGATAAGATTATAAGCGTCCATCATGGCATTGGTGCTGCTGGCACAGGCACTTACTACGGCGAAGTTTGGCCCCCGGAGATTATGCCGCATACTTATTTGGCCTGCTGCAATATCCAATATCATCTTGGGTATAAAGAACGGGTTGAAACGTGGAGTACCATCACCTCTTGCAAAGTCAGTCACTTCATGCTGAAAGGTTATCAGACCACCGATACCGCTGGCAAATACAACACCGACTCTGTCCGGATTAATATTGTCTTTATTCAACCCTGCATCGGTCATGGCCTGATCGCTTACCACTAATGCAAACTGGGTGAACCGGTCAATCTTTCTGGCTTCTTTTCGGTCAAGAAACTGTGTAGGTTCAAATCCTTTTACTTCGCAGGCAAATTTTGTACGAAACTTAGATGCATCAAAAAGAGTGATCATATCAGCGCCGGAGACTCCGTTCACCAAACCATTCCAGTAATCATCAATATTATTACCGAGCGGTGTTATGCAACCCATTCCCGTAACAACTACCCTTTTTAATTCCATATGGCGGTAAGATAAATCAGTTTAATGAAAGATAAAATTTCGCCTTTCAAAGCTACACATTGTATCACATAAAAACCGCCTTCGCTGCACGGTTACAGTCGGAAGGCGGAATTAAGTTTAATACCCCGCCTGAAGCGGGGTATTTCAATCTCACCCGTTATAAAAACAATGATTGATTTTACTTGGCATGTTCATCCAGGTAAGCGATTGCCTGACCTACTGTAGTGATGGTCTCGGCCTGCTCGTCAGGAATAGAGATATTGAATTCTTTTTCAAATTCCATGATCAGCTCTACCGTGTCTAATGAATCGGCGCCCAGATCATTGGTGAATGAAGCTTCATTGGTTACTTCTGCTTCGTCAACTCCCAGTTTGTCAACGATAATTTTCTTTACTCTTGATGCGATGTCTGACATGTTCTTTAAGTTTTGTTTACAGGCAGCAAAAATATACTTTTTGAATTAATCAACGCTATAAAGCTGCTTTTTTCCCCTTTTACTCCAATTTATTGAAAACGAAGGTATAGGATTATGTCAAAGGCCGTATATGCCTGTTAAATAAGCCAACAAACGGTTGGCAGTGTTATAAGTTCTTTGTATTTTGTCCGGGAGACTCCATTGGAGAACTCATACGGTTAATGAATGGGTTATGGCGTTAAAAATTATTGATCATGGCAGCAATGAATACTGGCAGATGGTGAAGCTGCGGGATGATATTTTGCGCAGACCTCTCGGTCTTGGATTTACCCAACAGGAATTGGAAAAGGAAAAAGATAATATGCTGATCGGTGCATTTGAAGACGACCAGATGCTGGGATGTTGTATGCTGGTTGAGAAAAATCCTGAAGTGGTACGCCTTCGCCAAATGGCTGTATTAAATGATCTGCAGGGAAAGGGTATTGGAAGGGCGCTGATGAATTTTGCTGAAAACCTTGCAAGGGACAGAGGCTATAAAATTCTTTCCATGCATGCCCGGAAAAATGTCGCTGGTTTTTATGAGAAGATGGGATATAAAATTGCCAGTGATGAATTCACCGAAATTACCATCCCTCATTATGTAATGGAAAAACAGCTTTAATAAGATAATAGGTGATAAATAACAGTATAATTGGATTCAAACTGAAAGAACTATTATCTGCTCATTTTTAATTATTTTCTCCCTACTTTTTTTTCACTTTCTCTTTCAGCAGTTTTCTTAATTCAAATACCTCATCAGTATCCCTGCATCCGCTTTTGGGAACAAGTATGAATGAGCGGCTGTCAAAATACAGGTGAAAGAAATTCGGGCTTTCAATAAAATTCTTTAATGCAGCCCATTGCCATGTCCTGGAACCTCTTTCATGTCCTAATGTAAATCCCTCATCCTTAAAATCCATACTGAAGTTATGTTTGAACGTAACAGCACGCCGATACACCATTCCGGGCAGTAAAAACCAGAAGCTTATCATCAATACAATCCATAAAAAAGAACCAACAAAGAAAGCCAATGGTGTGATCTTACCCAGAGCATAAAGAGTGATTGAGACCAGTGCAAAAACATTCACCAGTATCAGCATAATACGTATTTCCGGCCGGCTTATAAAATGATATCGCAGGGCCTGCATTACCTGCCGTTTATCATATCCAAAATAAATTATCATAACAATTTCCCGTTATTTATTCCTTTGGCGTTTTTAAATCCTTTTCTGAAATACTCCATTCGCCGAAGGGTTCTCCTTTTATCCCGTAAAAATTCACCGTCAGTTTTCTTTCGCCTCTTTTACCGCTGAAAGAAACCTTGGTGTAGTTCTGTTTTTCGTCAATACCCAGAATACGATAAGGATTGTTTTTCTCAGCTCCGCCAAAACTGTGTGTGCCCGAAGTAAGCGGTGAAGCCGTTACGTCATACAATGAATATGTACCCGGCCTGTCCACTTTTATTATCTCGCTGTGATGGCGGTCGCCGGTAAGAAACACCACTCCGTTTATCTTATTGTCCATTAAAAAATTCATCAGTTCATCATATTCAACCGGGAACCTGGATAATTTGTCAAAAGGCGAAACAGGGTTAAGCACCTGGCTGCCCATGGCGATAATTTTAAAAGTAGCGCTGCTGTACAATAAGGAATTTCTCAGCCATTCCATTTGCTGTTTACCCAGCATTCTTTTCTCCGGATTGGGCTTACCATCCACAGAATCTTTCATTCTGTCGGCGCTGCGCCACCAGCGGTCGTCGGTCAAAAAAATATCTGCATCGCCCCAGCTAAGCATGGTGTAAGTACCTTGCCCATTTTCACCATATGAAGGATTACACCAGTATCTTTTCCATATCTCACGGCTTACATCTTTCAGAATATAATATTTTCCAATATCATTCGGTCCATAATCATGATCATCCCACATGGCATATTGAGGCATGGCCTTCCAGAAGTTCTGTAAAACAGGCATTGCCTTATCATGACTTGCCCTGTACCAAAGCCCCCATTCACTGTAATAATCTACTTCTCTTGTGTACCATTCATCACCCAACCAAACCATAAAAGCAGATTTCTCTTTGGCCATCGTTTCAAAAATGGACGAATCGCCACCATAAGGTTTACCCGGTCTGTCATATTCGGGCTGATTAAAATAAGCACAACTCCCGGTTAGAAAACTGAAATCAGGTGGAGACTTTCTCCATTGCCAGAGATCTTTTGTGGTGAATTCCCCCGTTTGAGATACAGGTTTTCCGTTTATTAAAAACCTATACCGGTAAGTGCTGTTCATATCCAGACCGCCGATAGTGAAACAGATAGGATTGAATTCATTGCCCAATTCTCCTTTATATGAAATTGTTTTTACGTTTTTTAAATCACTGACTTTATTGTATTGCAGGGAAACTGTTTTTACCTCCTGTGAAACTTCAACCCAAACTTTTGCATCCCTTAACTCAACAGCGCCAAGCATGGGGCCGGAAATTATTTTTGGTTGTGCTAATGAAATAATTGGAAAAAGAAAAAAGATAGGAGGAGTTAAAAATTTTTTCATCGGAATTTTTTTTGGGAGCACAAGATAAGACAGAAATAAGAACCTGCTGAAATGAAAAGAGCCACTCTTTATAAGAATGGCTCTATATATTTTAAATAAAAAATATTAAGGTTGAATACGGAGCAGGCTGCAGATTTGTGCATAGGACATAGCCTTCAACTGGCTTTCAGTATAAACCCGTCCATTAATTTCGGCGGCCTTTTCAGTTGTTCTGCCACCAGCAACACCACCGGGAATAATAACATATCTTAACTCAGCAGAAGGAGTAATGCCTACCGTTCCAGCAGGATTGAGTAGTTGCGATATATAAAATATTTTACCAACAACCGGTATTTGAGCAACTTGAAAAGTATTGCCACCGAAAGGGCCAAGGAAAGGCAATGAATATGGTGGTTGGCCCACAAATCTCAGATATGATAAAATCACACCGTTATCCAATATTGCAGAAGTTACACCAGGAGCAGTTCTGATAACTCTTGTAGCTGTCCCATAAACAAAAAAGGACGAGTCTGCTGGCGTACCTAAAGAGCCATATGTAAACCAAGGTGAATAAATAACATTGGCTGTTCCGGCAGGACCAGTAGGGCCGGTAGTACCAGCAGGACCGGCAGGACCAGTGGGACCGGCAGGACCAGTTGAGCCGGTAGCTCCTGTTGGACCTTGTGGACCCGTAGCACCGGCAGGACCTTCAGGGCCTTCTTTTGTACAACTAACGGCTATAAAAGTAATTGCTAAAGCAAGAAGCGAAAGAAGTCTGAACTTTCTCATACAATTTTTTTTGGCTGTTAAATTAGTTTCGGTTTTAAAAGTAAAAGGAAATTTCCTTTTCTCCAACTTGGTTTTAAAGGTAAAGGAAAAATAATCAATTCATTGCCCGTTTTATAAAAAAATTTTTACACCCCTTTTTTTGCCGAACAATGATATATTTGTTCCTTCCTAAAAACATGGCAATATGCAAAAAAAAACCGGTCTTCCACTATACCTTTTATTGATATTTTCCATACCTGCCGGCGCCCAGCTAAAAAAGGGAAATATGATGGCCGGAGCCAATGTGGGCAGTGTGCTGTTTAATTCCGGAAGCGCCGATATAACCGTGGCGCAGATAGGCAGTAATACATCCAAAATTACCAGCTATAACGTCAGTATAGGCCCTTCTTTGGGTTGGTTTATTTCAGATAATACAGTGGTGGGTGCAGCCCTGAATATCAATCCCTACAGCAATAAAACCACTTATGAGCAAAGCGGCTCCACCTATCAGAGTGATAAGAATACGAATTTCAATATCGGGCTGGGGGGCTTTGCCCGTCATTATTTTGGGTCTCCGGGTTCCATGATGCCCTTTGGCCAACTGGGGCTTAATTTTGGTATAAGCACCTTAAAAACCGAAGGTTTTTTCTATGGTGGCTCTGGACCCACTGCATACAAAATAAGCTATGATGGCAGCTCTAATGGTGGATTTTTTGCCAATTCCACATTTCAGTTTGGCTTCACTAAAATGGTTGGTGATTTAACAGGCCTTGATTTTTATATCGGCTATAATTTTTCTTATAATAAAAATACATTCAAGAAAACTACCCTGAGAGATGATGGCAATGACGGCAGCATAGATTCAAGGGGAGAAAATGAAACCACCAGCAAATTCACCAATCATGGTTTCCTGTTGGGTGTGGGGTTCCAAGTGTTTTTGAAGGGGAAAAAATAATTATTACAATACGTACAAAATAAAGACCCCGGCTCAAGGCCGGGGTGACAGTATTGCTTATTAAAATCATTTCCTATTTATTCATCATCTGTTTAGCCTCAATGCTAAGTGTGGCATGCGGAACGGCTCTTAACCTTGCCTTATCTATGAGCTTACCGGTAACACGACAGATACCATAGGTTTTATTCTCAATCCGCATCATAGCTTTTTCCAGGTGATCTATAAAAGTGATCTGGCGGCTGGCCATCTGGCTTAGTTGCTCCCTTTCCATACTCACACCGCCATCTTCCATGGTCATGTAACGGGCCTCATCCATATCACCCCCTTCGTCTTTCCGGGTTATCAATCCCTGCAGGTAAGCCAATTCCTTTTTAGCAGCATCCAGTTTCTTCTGAATGATCTCCCTGAACTCAGCAAGATCAGAATCCGAGTACCGCATGGTGGGGCCAGACTGTAATTGCATTGTAGCACTATCCAGGACTGACTTGGTAAACTCAGGTTCATATTTCACTGAACTCTTGGTAGTGGTTTTCGGAATCACAATCTTAGCGGGTTTAGGCGGTTCTTTTTTAATCACCGGCTGCACTTTAGGTTTTATTGAAACCAGAGATTTAGGATCTACCGAACCGGGTTTTTTAACCACGGGTTTTTGAGCCGGCGGAGGGGGTACAGTAGCTTTTACCGCAGGCTTAGCTGGTGCTTTTGGAGCAGCTTTCTTTACTACTGGCTTCTTTGCTGCCACCTTTTTAGGAGCAGGCTTTGCTGCCTTTTTTGCTGGCTTTGATTTAGGCACAGATTTTTTCACAGTTTTCTTTGCTGCCGGTTTCTTAGCGGCAGGCTTTTTTTTAGGGGCGGGTCTGGCAGCCTTTTTAGAGGCTTGTTTTTTCTTGGTAGCCATATTATTACCCTTTTTTTGAAACAATCACATTTAGCGAAACATCGTTGATTTCTATCTCAGTTCCGTCCTGAATTTCAGGCATAAACTCCAGCTTATCCGCCAGAATTTCGGCGCAAATATAGTCTTTAAACCGAGCCAAAGAATCTTTTAATGCATTGATAGCAGATGCTTTCACCTCTATCCTGTCAGTGAGTTCAAAACCACTGTCCTTGCGGATCTTCTGGATACGGTTCACAAATTCCCGGGCATTGCCTTCGGCTTCCAGTTCCGGGGTCACAGTTACATCCAGCGCTACTGTCAGACTTCCCTTATTGGCCACCGTCCAGCCCGGAATATCCTCACTGCTGATCTCCACCTCGGCAATCTGTAATATTACAGGTTCGCCGTCAACTGGCAAATTAAATTGACCTGCTTTTTCAAACAGAGCTATCTCATCCTGTTTTAATTCTGTAAGGGCAGCAGATACAGCTTTCATTTTGGAGCCAAGCTTTTTACCCAAGGCAACAAAATTGGGCTTGATCTTTTTGCTGATAAAAGTATTGTCAGTGTTCAAGTATTCGACCTCTTTTACATTCACTTCAGCTTTTATCAAATCTTCCACTCTCTGTAGCTGCTCTTTCATGGAGGGATTCAGAACCGGTATCAACACTTTCTGCAAAGGCTGCCTCACTTTTATATTTACTTTCTTACGCAGTGATAATATTAATGAAGAAGCATCCTGCGCCAGTTGCATCCTTTCTTCCAGTGGCAAATCAATAGCCCCGGCATTGGCAACAGGATAATCGGCATGATGAACTGATTCAACTTTATGTCTTCCGGTTACTGCATTCAGGTTCTGGAAAAGATTGTCGCTGAAAAAAGGTGATATTGGTGCAATCAATCTTGTCAATGTCTCCAGGCACTCATATAGTGTTTGATAAGCGCAAATCTTATCCTGCTCATATTCTCCTTTCCAAAAACGACGGCGGCAAAGACGCACATACCAGTTACTGAGATGTTCGTCCACAAAATCCTCAATCAAACGTCCGGCCTGTGTAGGCTCATAATCATCCATAAACTCATTTACCCTTTTTACCAATGTATTCAGGGATGAAAGTATCCAGCGGTCAATTTCAGGTCGTTCATTTAGTGGTACATATTTTTCCTTAAAAGCAAAACCATCCACATTGGCATAAAGGGCGAAGAATTGGTATGTATTGTATAATGTACCGAAGAATTTTCGCTGCACTTCTTTGATACCATCAATATCAAACTTCATATTGTCCCAGGGAGAAGCATTGGTGATGAGGTACCATCTTGTTGCATCAGCACCGAAAGTTTCAATTGTTTTGAAAGGGTCCACCACATTACCCAATCGTTTACTCATCTTGTTGCCATTCTTGTCAAGCACCAGGCCATTACTCACACAGGTTTTATACGCTACCGAATCAAACACCAACACAGCAATTGCATGGAGTGTATAAAACCAGCCTCTTGTCTGATCAACCCCTTCGGCAATAAAATCTGCGGGAAAAGCCCCATCCCAGCCTTCCCTGAAGGGGAAAGAGTTACCCTCTTTCAATTTTTGCTGATCCAATCCCCATTGGGCATAGGGCATAGCGCCGCTGTCAAACCAAACATCGATTAAATCGGGGACTCTTTTCATCGGCTTACCGGAATCACTCACTAAAATGATTTCATCAACATAAGGCTTATGTAAATCTATTTTCCCTCTTTGTAAAATTTGAGCAATTATTTTGGCAGTTGACTCATAGAATCCAGCTTTATTCGCTTTCTCAATTTCCTTCTTCAATTCTTCTATACTACCGATACATTTTTCCTCACCCCCGTCTTCTGTTTTCCAGATGGGCAATGGAGTACCCCAGAACCTTGAGCGACTCAGATTCCAGTCCACCATATTTTCTAACCAGTTTCCAAAGCGACCTTCGCCTGTTGATTTGGGTTTCCAGTTGATGGTTTTATTCAGCTGCACCATCCGGTCTTTGATGGCTGTAGTTTTAATGAACCATGCATCCAAAGGATAATACAAAACTGGTTTATCTGTTCTCCAGCAATGCGGGTAACTGTGTTCGTATTTCTCAACTTTAAATGCCCTGTTTTCTTTTTTTAGTTTGACAGCTATGTCAATATTTACATCCACATAGTTTGGGTCGTCTGTATAGTTCTTAACATAACGCCCAGCGAATTCTCCCATACCTTGAATGAACCGACCTGTCCTGTCAACTCCTATAAGAAATCCGAGATTGTTCTTAATTCCTATTTTATAGTCGTCTGCCCCAAAAGCAGGCGCGGTGTGCACAATGCCCGTGCCGTCTTCAGTTGTAACGAAATCACCAGCAATAACTTTGAATGCATCACCAACAGCTTCTTTATTAAATCTGGGATTATTTGCATCAAATTTCAGTAGCTGATCATATCTGCACCCTTCTATTTGTGAGCCTTTGAATTCAGCTATAATTTCCCATTCAACACTTTTCTTCTTTATGCTATCATCCTGAATAATTATTGAATATTTAGTCCCCACCCCATCACTTGTACTTGTACCATCAAAATATTTTGGCATTAATTGTTTTGCTAAAACAACATTGATAGGATTGTATAAATACGGATTAGTTGTTTTTACTAATACATAATCAATATTAGCACCAACCGTCAATCCAAGATTTGAAGGCAATGTCCACGGAGTGGTCGTCCATGCAAGGAAAAAAATTTCATCATTCGATGTTCCCTGTTCATTATTCAATATTGCCTTAAATAAAAACTCACTTTTTTCATCCCTAACGGCCTTAAACATCGCCACACAACTCGTATCCTTCACATCTTTATAAGTGCCCGGTTGGTTCAGCTCATGCGAACTCAAACCCGTTCCGGCCGCCGGTGAGTAAGGCTGAATGCTAACACTTTCATAAAGCAATCCTTTTTTGTATAACTCTTTCAGCAACCACCATAGGGTTTCAATGTATTCATTCTTGAAAGTGATATAAGGATCATTCAGGTCAACCCAATAACCCATCTTGCGGGTCAGGTCGTCCCATTTGTCTTTATAGCGAAGTACCGCTTCCCGGCATTTTTTATTATATTCTTCAACAGAAATTTTTTTACCGATATCTTCTTTGGTGATGCCCAACTCTTTTTCAACTCCTAATTCAATTGGTAAGCCATGTGTATCCCAGCCGCCTTTGCGTTTTACCTGGAAACCTTTCATGGTTTTGTAACGACAAACCAGGTCCTTCAATGTTCTTGAAATAACATGATGAATACCGGGCATACCATTGGCGCTGGGCGGCCCTTCATAAAACACAAAGGGTGTGGCGCCTTCACGAAGTGAAACGCTTCTTTCAAATGCTCCTGTTTCCGACCATCTGGCAAGTATTTCCTGCTCAAATGCAGGGAGATTCAACCCGGTAAATTCTCTGTACTTAGCACTCATATTCTTTCTAAAAAGATGGCAAAGTTAAGGAAAAGCGGAAGGCCGTTCTGCAAAAGGGCTTTGAAATGGAGTAGTTTGACAGAGATTATAAAAGACGGCTATATCAGTTTATAACATACCTGAGTCTGATAGCACAGGGAAAATAAGGAGCGCCGGTTTCTTCCTGTAATAATGGACCAGTCGGGCCATCTGCGGGCCGTACACGGTAAACCTGATAGCCTGGCGGAATTGTTTTTAGCTTTACAAAACGTTGCTTGCCCCCGATGCCGGCTGTAAATTCAAGTTTCCATTTTTCGTCAGCAGAAAGATTGAATGTGCCTCCAAAAAGCAACGCCCCGCCCAAGTTGTTGGTACTGGCGCTGAAAGAGACATTATAAAGCGTATCCTGTATTGACCGATTAACAAAATTACCTTTTGATGAAAATGAAAAAGGTTTGTACCTGAATTCAATACCTATAAAAGGCTGCCGCCTTTCCCTTCTTCGCCGGTTGGCATTTCCAAAATTTATCAGCGGTTTCCATTGCTGAAGAAAATGATACCGGTACTGCGCCAGTACCCTTGCACCGTGAAGCCGGCTGACATTCTGCCAATCATAAAACGGGGTTTTAGCAACATAAGCCAATTCAAAAAAATATTCGCTTCTTTCAGAAAAACGGCAACCATAGGAAGGTCCCAATGCAAACATGGGTTCCGCAATTGAAAAAAAATTCAGAGAAAAATATTTCTCTTTTTCGTCAAAGCCAGCATTTAATTTGTTCTTTTTAAACTGTGAAAAAACAGGGACAGATACAAACATTAAAAAAAGAAACAAATAATTCTTCATGCAATCTTAAATTGTTCTTCACATTGACCTTCCTTTTAATCATAATGCTGCATAAAAGATTATTCATCGCAGAACAGCCCTTGTAATTTTTTTATCCGAAATGTTTTGTCATCTGAATTTTCTGTATTTAACCTCCATGATATGTCCTTGTCATCAGGTTTTTCAACCACAAGGTTCATAAAAGCGTTATTTGTCAGAAATAAAAAACCGTCCGATGCATCGGGACGGCGTTAAGGCTATTTCAAAGGAGTTATCAGAACTTAGTATCGTTATTGGGCTGGTAAGTGTAACGGAAGTTATAGATCAGACGCTGGGGCACTGGCCCTGTAAAAGGTTCGTAGTTCACACTCAACAATTCCATTTTGGCATAGTGTCCGTCGGCCGTTTTGAAAATAAATGTTTTTCCTGCCTTGGGAACAAATGCATGGGTGGCAGGATTGTAATCATACCAGCTACCATCTTTAATAGCTCTTTGAGAGGATGTGGTATCATAAGCATAGCCTGAAGTGGGCGCCGCAGTCACATTATCATATAATGCATCCTGAAGGATAACACCTGCATTTCCCGGACCGCTGGCATTGCTGTTCACTAAAAATGTGGTAAGCCGCAGTGCAAAATCCCATTTTGTAGTGGCTGAATCTGAATTGGCAACTACTGCAGTATCCTTAAAACTGAAAAAAGTAAACGGTGTTGCTGAACTGAAATTTACCGTTATGCTCTTTGTTTTTACCGTGGTGGGCAATGGAGTCACTACAGTATTGTCTTTGCTGCATGCGGCAAAGACCGATGCAATAATTGCGGCAGCATAAATGATCTTGTTTTTCATTTTTGATGTTGTTTATGTTTATTATTGTTGTTTGCCAATGAATAATTGAGATTGATAAAAAATAAACGGCCGGCAATATTGCTGAGCCTCGCCGGGTTGGTATAGTTTAAAAGATTTTCAACTCCGCATTGCGTACTGAAACAATGAAGAAAGGATTTGCTGACGGCAAAATTCGTCATCCAGAAACCGCTCACCATTTCGGCAGGATCGTCAGCAATATTGTTTCCATTGAGATCGGTAAAACCAAATTGACCCCTATACACAGCTCTTGCATAAATATTCCAACCGGTTTTGCCGTCATTGTACTCAACCTTAAAATTGGCCGTATGCTTTGAACGATTAAAAAGTCCGAAATAATCGGAATGTTTTACAGGCGAAGTAACATAGGTGTTTAAATCTCTTTTATACAGCTTGCCCTCATCAATCTTTTTCAGTACGTCTTTATCTTTTGCATCGAGAAACTGGTAGCCGGCAGAAAATGAAATAGTTTTGACCAGCCTGTATTTAATGTTTAGTTCGACACCCCGGGTATAAACTTTTCCGATATTATGATAGCTGAATATGGGTTGTCCGTTACTTCTGTTGAATGTCAAAGAAAAACTTTCAATGAGGTTTTGAATATCATTGCGGAAAAGGCCTGCTTCCATATTCCATTTGTCACCATTAAATTTTGCACCGATATGTGAGCCGAATGAAGTTTCAGGCTTCAGATCATTTTCTTTCAGATAAGGGTTAATATCAGCGCCGGGCTGCAATAATCCCTGTTGTTGTAACTGTTGCAGTTGAGAGGATAGCTCTTTTGCTCCAATCAACGAATAACCGATCTGTGAATTATAAAAACTGAGATAAAGATGCCTGAAGTCGGGAGCCTTGAACCCCCAGCCCGATGATGCTGTGAATTTCCATTTACTGCCAGGTTTGAAAGCAACCGCAATCCTTGGACTGATCTTAGCTGCGAAATCACTCCGCTTGTCAATGCGTCCTCCGGCGATCAAAGTGAATTTATCATGCAGCAGGCTCCATTCCTTTTGTGTAAATGCGTATAAAGTTGTAAGGTTCCTTTTTCCTGCATAACGGCTGGCATCAATCATTTCAAAATATGCTCCTGCGCCGGCTACATAGTTATTGGTCTTATGCTTGCTTTCAAATTGCAATTCCGGTTTCAGTATGGATTGGTCAAAAGAAGTTTCATCAAACCGGGTTGTGGTTTTATCAAGATTCACAAATGAATTGTTCCGGTAATGATCATAAAATGTTCTGAAATAAAATCTATGTTCCGGCTTTACCTGCCAGCGCAGTTGCACAAAAGCGGATTGATCTTTTTCTTTAGTATAGCCTTTTGCAACAGCAGGTTGATTTTGCCAAAGTATCTGGTAATCGTTGTTTTGTTTGGAATCAAATTGCCTTAACGAAGCAAGCAATTGCAATTTGTTTGAAAAATCATGTGCGACTTTCAATTGCCCGTTCCATTCCCTGAAAGGATCAACGGTTTTTCCATAAATAGTTTTATCAAGGTCATAGCCGGAAGAGGAATAGCGATTGATAAAAAGCTGGATCCCGGTTTTATTGAAGCGGTTGCCATAAGAAAGACCTGTACCCCATGTATTGTTAGTGGCACGATGAATCTGAACTTCCGCTGTGGCCTTTAGCGGCGACTGCGTAATAATATTTATAACACCGGCCATTGCTTCGCTGCCGTATAAGGAGGAAGATGGACCCTTTACAATTTCAATTTGCCTGATATTACCCGTTCCTAATCTTCCAAGTTTCAAAATACCGCCGTTCCTGCCGATAAGCGGTTCTCCATCTATTAATATTAATGTGTATGCAGGATCAAGTCCCAGCATTTGCACCCCTTGTCCGAAAGGATTTGGATAACCATTCAATGCAGAACCCAGTGAACTGTTGACGATAACCAGTCCTGTTTGCTCTTGCAAAATATCCTGCAAGCGAAGCGAACCTGTTTGCCTGATCGTTTTTTGAGAAATCAACTGAACCGGCACTGCCACATTACCCATCTTTCTTTCGCTGCGGTTGGCAGTGATTATAACTTCTGCAAGCTGCTGCTCCTTATTAAAATTGCTGTCGGGAACATAACCTGGAAGGTCTTGAGCCGTCGCATTGAATCCGAAAAGCAGTGTGATAATGGCCGGGAGTAATGTTTTTGTCATATCCGGCACAAAGGTTCATCAGCAATTTTTCTGATTTATCATGTAGTTGTCATGAAATGAAACTGTAAATTTCTTTGACAAAAAAATGACGGCACATTGCTAAACAATCATGTCATAATCTGACAAAAGTCATGTAAAAAGTTTTAGAATATTTTCAGGAGTTGCTATTTTCCGGCGTTTAGTTTCGCTCCCACACTTACGAAGAATGTTCTTCCATCAGCCGGTAATGCACCGGGACCGGGATAGCCACCAGCCCGGCGGGTAAAATATCTTTCATCAAATAAGTTGTTGATACCTGCTTTAATATTTAAGCCTTTTGAAAATTTATAGGTAGCAGTTAAATCAGTAATAGTATAAGAAGGAATCAACCCATTATTACCATTTGCTGTAGGCGTTGCAGTGTTATTTGCATCGCTGAAAGTCTCCCCAACATAATTTACCTGCACTGTAAGCAAAAAAGATTTGTAACCGCCGGTAATGCCGCTGCGCAAAATATGTTCAGGTGCATTCTCCACTTTCTTGCCTTTAGTTGCAGCATCTTTATGATTGCTGCTGTAACGGGCATTGGTATAGCTGTAAGAACCAAACACAATCAAATCAGCTTTTGATTTTTTTGCAAAGGCTCTTACAGGGTTAAACTCCGCATAGCTCTCAATTCCTTTACTGCTGCTGTTGCCTACATTGGTGATAAGATGATAAGAAGGTGTACCTGTAACAGCGATGGTTCCTACACGGTTATTGTATTGCAGGTAATATGCACTTACATCAAATTGTAAATAATCTTTTACTTTACCACGGTAACCAAAATCAATATTATATCCTTTGGCATCTTTCAGATCCGGGTCAACCACATCTGTAGTAGGTGGTGCCTGCAGGTTGGCAAACTGAATAGGGCGATAAGCCTGTGTGATGTTTCCGTAAAATTCTGTCTTGGGTGTGATGTGATATTCTGTACCGATACCGGCCAGTATAAAGCCCCTGCTGCGTGTAATATTCTGCAATAATATTTCAGTGCCCCCTGAAGTATAGCCATTGCGGCCTGAAGCGGAACCTTCCAGCCATTCATAACGGATACCCGGAATCACTATCATTTTTTTACTGATGCGGAAAATATTTTCTGCAAACACTGCTGCATTTTTTGAATCAAATTCAACATTTCTCGGATAGTTGCCGATAACAGTCATTTCATAATTGCTACCGGTAGTTCCCTTACCATCTGCACGGCGGTGAGTGGAGCCGGTGTACAAACGTATACCGCCTGACAGTGTGTTGCTCATTTTACCCAAATGATAATCGGTGATGATCCGGCTTTCCAATCCATAGTTGCGGTACTGGTCAATATTGAGCTGACGGTTATTGTATTCACCCGTTGCAGGGTTAATACTATCTTTTAATGCAATGGATTGTAAAAAGCCCACACTGTTCCTGTTGCCAATGGTAGCAAACAGCTTGGTATTCCATTTTGTATTTCCGTTGATTTGCCAGTTGGTAATCAATGCCGGTGTTGTCCATGTAATATCAAACCAGTTGCGGCTGCGGAAACTTTGTTGTGCACCTGCCTGTCCGGCAGGCAGGTCAGCCTGAACCTGTGCATCGGTTAACCCACCTGCCTGCTGGCTGCGGATGTGTGAATGCATCACTTCGGCGGATAAAGAAAATTTTTTGGTGATGTAGTAAGTAACCGTGCCAAAACCTGCATTGGTGAAATAGCGGCTGTTCTGTCTCCAGCCATCAGCATTGCGATGGTCAAAAAATGCGTAGTAATGCAGCCTGTCTGTTTTGCCGCCCATGGCATTGTATGAATTAAAAAGTGCGTTGCTCCCAATAGTTTGCTGTGTTTCAAACTCAAATTTGTTCTTTATTTCACTGCCATTTCTCAGGATATAGTTTACCAGGCCGCCAAACTGAGGCCCGTATTGCAATGAACCTTGTCCCCTTACGATTTCAATCCGCTGTACGGCCTGCAATTGCGGATTGTAATATGCTTCGGGATAGCCGAACGGATCGGCGGAAATATCATAACCGTTTTGACGTACATTGAATTCCCAACTCCGGTTGGGACTAAGACCCCTTGCCGCAATGCCAATTTGAATTCCGCTGGGGTCACTTTCCCAAATATGAATGCCGGGCACTTTGGCCAATACCTGGCGCATGGTGTTTGTTACCACATTGCCCTGCACATTATCCAGTACAATCAAGGCATTCTTTTTACCCGCATAAATGGATGTGCCCACTACTTCGGGCATTTGCTGGTAATCGCTTTTACTATTTCGTCCTACTACTGTTATATCGGGTAAATATTTATGTGTGGGATTAGTGGTATCATCATGAAATATTTTTTTACTCTCCTGTGCTTCCGTTTGCAAAACAGCCATTAATCCTGCAAGAACCAATATTTTTCTCATATCATCATTTTTGTACCGCAAATGTCTGCCCGTTACTGCTTGCCTGTTTACTGAAACAGAAAAACGATTTACGCAAAATGGAAAACAAATTCTACTTTCACTCAAAGACCTGTTTATGAAAGTAAAACTGGCGGCATTCACAACTTTTTTTGCATTATCCCTCTCAGCACAGGATAATATTGACAGCCATTATAAAATTTATGATACCCGGTTAAAACAAATTATAACTATTGACAAAATAGTGACCGATATGGCTGATGCAGATGTTTTATTTTTTGGCGAACTGCATGATGACAGCATTTGCCACTACCTGGAAACAGAAATTTTTAAAGCTCTTCATCAAAAATTTGGCGACCAGGTTGCCTTGAGTCTTGAAATGTTTGAAACAGATAACCAGGTTGCGCTGAATGACTATCTCGCCGGCTTTATACCCGAGGACAGGTTTGCCAAAGATGTAAGGCTTTGGAATAATTATAAAGATTATCGCCCTATGATAGAATATTCAAAAAAGAACCATATCCCGGTCATCGCTGCCAATCCGCCCCGGAGATATGTGAGCATGGTTACCCGCAGGGGAATGAAATCTCTGGACAGCCTGGGTAAAGAAGCAAAGAAATATTTACCACCGCTCCCGTATGATACACTTGGAGGCCGCTATCGTGAAAAATTTATGGAGACCATGAAGGGTGCCCCTGAATCAGCCAGTAAAAATATTTACTACAGCCAGAGTCTTTGGGATGCCGGAATGAGTTACAGCATTTACCGCTATTTAAAAAATCATAAGAAGCAAAAGGTCTTTCATTGCGTAGGCGGATTCCATACCGAAGAAAAACTGGGTACAGCGGCACAACTGCAAATGAGAAATAAAAAGCTGAAGATTTTGAATATAGCCAGCTTCAGGGATAAATCGTTCAGCAACCCTGACCTGATAGCTAACGGGTGGGAAAAAGAAAGTTACCGGGGTGATTACCTCATCATCACCGACCCTGATCTGAAAAAAACATTTTGAACCTGAACAAGCAGGCAACATTATGTCCGGTTCTGTTATCAATTAATAAAAAAAGTAAGGATGCCGGTTGCAATTAATATCAACCCGGTAATAATTCCGGCATTATGTTCCAGTGAATGCCAGTTGAGTTTTACAAGTCCTTTATAGGCCAGGCGTATCCATATCAGCATGCCGCCAAGAGAGATAATTGAATACATCAGTATCAATGATAATAACAGCCACCAGCTTTTAGTACCTGCCAGCAAAAAATATCCCTCAATCTCCATACAGGGCGACAGGAACATGGCCAGCACTAATGCAGCGATAAGTTTTGACTTTGGTTTATTTTCCAGTTTATGCTTATTAATATGAAAATGATGATGCCTGTAATGCTGCTGTATGAAATAAAAACCAAGCAGGATGAGGATGGAAGGCGCAATGAGTTTTGTGAAATTTTCAATGGCTTCCTGTAATTCAGTTCCGATAATGGCAAGCACCACACCAATGGCAACAGTACTTAAGACATGGGCAATACCTGCAATAAAGGTTATCCGCATGGTTTCTGCAAGGCTCCAGTTCTCTTTTCGGCCGATAGCAAGTACCGGTAGCCAGTGATTAGGTATCACTGCATGCAGCAGGCTGATCAAAAAACTTCCTGTAAGTATGGATATCATTCCTGATAAAAGTATTCCTTTTATTTATCTCTTTGGCTTAGTTGCCCGTACTTCCCCTGATAAAAAAAAATTCAAGTCCTCACATTTACTTTGATCATTGCAGTGAAGGATCATTAAATGTATCTCCCTGCCTGATATCACCGGTTTGAAATCCTTTTTTGAACCAATACATTCTTTGCTTTGATGTGCCGTGTGTAAATGTATCAGGCACTACTCTGCCTGTGGATTGCTCCTGCAGCCTGTCATCGCCGATGGCATTGGCAGCATTCAATGCTTCTTCAATATCCCCGGCTTCCAGGTTATCTTTCATCTTTTGGGTATGATGTGCCCACACACCGGCAAGAAAATCCGCCTGCAACTCCATCATCACAGAATAACGGTTGAATTCTGTTTCACTCAACTGTTGCCGCCAGCGATTCATCTTATCAGTAAGTCCATTTAGTTTTTGAATATGATGGCCCACTTCATGCGCCACAACATAGGCCATCGGGAAATCTCCGGGTGCATCTAACTTGTTTTGAAGGTCTTCATAAAATGAAAGGTCAATATAAAGCTTGCTATCACCCGGACAATAGAACGGACCTGTTGCTGCGCCGGCAAAACCACAGGCTGATTCAACCTGGCCACGGTATAACACCAATACGGGTTCCTGGTAGGTTTTCCCATCCTGCTGAAACAGTTTATTCCATACATCTTCTGTTTCTGCCAATACCACTTTTACAAATTTTGCCCTTTCATCATCCTGTGCCTGCTCTTCGGGTGTTAATTGCGTTGTTTGATTGCTTTGCCCGGATAATTCTTTTTGAACCCGGGAGGGGTCAACATTATTTCCGCTTAAAAAAGTATAAAGCAGGTAAATAATAAGCCCGACCACACCGCCGCCTGCTGCAATTTTGCCACCTGAAAAACTACGACGGTCTTCCACATTGGAACTTTCACGGCTGTTTCTCCATTTCATGTTTGAAATTTTTATGAAAATAGTTTATTTAATGATGATGACCGAACGAAAAATGACTACCATGAAATTGCAGCAACTGACGAATAGTTTTTATTAGGTTATTAAAAAAAAACAGGGAACAAGTCCCTGCTTTTTATTGTTATTGCTTTTTTTATTAATCAGTATATCTGTGTCCGGCATTAATCCAGTTGGTTACTATTTGTTTTTCAGCAGCTGTAAACAAAGGCTGTGGATTTTTTGGCATCTTTACCCAACCCTGAGCATATATTACACAGGTATTATTGATCTGGCTCCATTTAGTAACAATATTGCAGTCGTTGTCAAAATTATATCCTGCAGCATTCTGACCATTTCCGATATGGCAACCAGAACCATTGCATCTTGTACTGATCAGATTGCGCATTTGAGCAAACAGAGGACCTGATGGGGCCGTTCCCACAACTGCACTTGCAGTTCTGGTACATCCATTTGCATCTTTTACCCCAACGGTATAGGTTCCTGCAGCTAATGCTGAAAAAACATTGCTTGCCTGGTAAGCGCCGCCATTCAGATTATAAGTAAACCCGGTGGAGCCGGTGGCAGTTACGGTAATTTTTCCTGTAGCCGGTGTAACACAGGGAGTGTTATTTACAATAGCTGTACTAATCACAATATTTATGTTCGTACAGGGGCTTACAGCAGTCAATGTTATAGAAGCCGTACCCAAACATCCGGCAGAGCTTTTTGCCGTAACAGTATAAGTTCCTGCAGCCAATCCTGTAAATACATTTGAACTCTGGTATGCTCCTCCATTCAGGCAATAAGTAAATCCGGTTCCTCCCGTAGCGGTGGCCGTAATAGAACCATTGGATTGACCGGTAGTGGGATCAACTTTTGTCAGAGTTACTGTGATTGTAACTCCATTGCAGGGGTTTGTAGAACCAAGTGATATAGTAGTTGAGCCAAGACAACCGGCAGAGCTCTTGGCTGTTACTGTATAATTACCTGCCGCCAATCCAGTAAATACATTGGAAGTCTGAAATGCACCTCCATTCAAACTATATGTAAACCCCGTTGCTCCGGTAGCGGTTGCTGTAATAGAACCATTGGATTGGCCATTGGTAGGATCAACTTTTGTAGCCGTAACCACGACTGTAACTCCGGCACAAGGATCATTCGTCCCGATAGTAACCTGAACTGCTCCAATACAACCATTCGAATTTTTTGCTGTAACTGTGTAGCTACCTGCAGCCAGGCCGGTAAACACATTTGAACTTTGAAATGCACCGCCATTGATACTGTAAGTAAACCCGGTTCCGCCGGTCGCAGTTACTGTAATAGATCCATTGCTCTGATTTGGTGAAGCATCCACTTTTGTAGCGGTAACCACAATAGTTGTTGTACTGCAGGGATCAAATACATTAATTGAAACACGACCTGTATCTGTACAGCCCCACGAATTTCGTACCACTACATTATAATTTTGAAAAGGAGCCAACTCAACAAAGTGGCCGCTATCCTGAAAGGCGCCTCCGTTCAAACTGAATTGAAATCCTGCCCCACCGGTAGCAATCGCAGATATTTCTCCATTGTTTTGGTTTGGAGAGGCATCTGTTTGACTAACAGTTATACGGATGGGGTCCATAGCGCAGCGATCGCCTGAAAATTCATGCCTGCAGGAATTCAGTGATTGAAAAAAGATAATTCCTGCTGCAAATGACAATAACACCAGCAACTTTTTCATAAGTATTGATTTTAAGTTAAGAAATGAGGTTTTATTGGTTCTTCTCAAAAACCTCCAGGTGTGCGGCTGGTGACTCAATACTTATCCTACCATTTTGGTTCGCCTGATTTTTTCTTTTTTATCTGGAATACTCTTGAAAGGTTAAACCCGAATCTTATATCCCCTTTTCCCCAATTAGCTGTAGTCTCCGTAATAAATGCTCTTTCATTCATCCCGGTTGAATTGGAGAAATGAAGCTGAAAAACATGTCCTCCTGTTTCAATATCAAAACCAACAGACAGCGGATGATAATAACCACTATCGGGCATACCGATAAAAACATGAGAATAATCCCAGGTAAAAGCAATTCTCTTAGAAAGTTTAATGCGTCCTCCGATTCCGAGTGCATAAATATTATTAGGGTCTTTTTCAAGTACTGCCAGATTCTTATGCACCATTGTAGGCGCTACCTGCAGGGTAAAACTTTCGCTGAATTTTCTACCAATGATCGCCTGGAAATAATAAGCAAGCCGTGAGGTAAAAAAGTTCTGTCGTTCAGGGTCTGACCAGTCTGTTCCATCCATTGTCATTCCTGCAACCAGTGCCAAAGTAACAGGAGAACTCCATGGTCCTGTTGATTGCCGGATGGGTGCATATTTTATAAAACCATCCAGTTCTTTTTTATAAGTACTCCGGCCAATACCTGCCATAAGATTGTGAAGGATACCAAAATCAAATCCCATCCGCATGCTGGCCTGGTCAAGACCAAAGAAATTTTTATACCCCTGGTTGATCTGTCCGAAGCGGTGCAGTATTCTAAAATCCATTGTGCCGGGATTGAGAAATTCCATGGAATGGCTGTTGATAACCCTGGGTGATTTAAAAGCATATTTGATCCTTATCTTTTCAGGTTTTTCATCTCCCTCTATCAATTTCAGCAGATCGGGGTCCTGCGCCATCAGTTGAAAGGATGGCAGCAAAACCATAACACTTATAATTATTCTTCTAAATAATTTTTTCATTATAAAAATATTTATTGGTTCTTTAGTGGCTCAAGTGAACAGGAAACAGCAATTTTAGCCGTTTTGGAAACTTTGTCTGCAACAAGACCGGGAATTGAAATCTTAAAATCAGAGAGTTTTACACTGAATTCGGCATCGGCATTTATTTTTCCATTCTGAACCACCAATTTGCCTTCTGTTTCCACTTCTTTTGTTTCGCCATGTATGGTGATATCTCCTTTCACTTTTACTTTATACGTTCCATCTTTTGAAAGATCAATTTCATCTGCATCTTTTACTTTCCCTTTGAATTCTGATTTTGGGTATTTATTGCTCTCCACATAATTTTCATTGAAATGCTCCTCCATCAGGGCTCTTTCAAATTCAAACCCTTTCATCAGTACAGCAAACTGAATAGCGCCGGACTTTGCATCCATCACACAGGTAGCGCTGCGGTTCACTCCTTCTATTCTTTCAGGTGAAGATGAAGAGGTGGCGTCAAAATTGATTTTGCCATTCTTGGTAAAAAACTTTTGCCCATACCCGGCAGAAGTAAGAAAAATTAAAAGTGTCAGTCCAACAAGGTTTTTCATGTTAGTGTTTTTTTTAGTTTTTGAATTATTTTTTTTGGTCAAGAACGCTGCGAACAAGAATAACATCTGAACCCAACAGTTCATCGGCATTAAAACCGGAGCAAATACCCTTTATTGCCACTTTGTTTCCTTTCATTACCGCAACCGCCTCTTTAGTATGCATACTGTCTATATTGCAGCGAACAGATGACATAGAAGCTGTATCGCCCAACGCCAGGGTATAAAAGCCCTTTTCATCTTTTACCACCTCTTTAACGACACCTTCCACTCTTATAACCTTATCCAGGAATTTTTTATTTGCCGCTTTTTCGTTGTTTTCGAATTCTTTTATAAAGCTGGCGGCCTCTGTGGAATAATCGGGTTTCAGAGAAGCTGTATCCTTGTGTCTTCTGTTATATTCTTTATAGATATATAATGCAGCTGCTGCAACAATAACAAAAAGAGAGACAAGAATGTACCGTATAATTTTTTTACGCTTCATTACAAAGATTTTAATCATTAATTATTCGGCGCCCCCGCATCAATCCATTTTTTTATATTGGCCACCTGGCAATTGGTAAGCCTGGCCATGCCTTTTGGCATGGGGGAGTAACCCGCAGAATAACTGATACACCCGTATAGTTTTCCGTTTTGAGCTATCGCCTGATCCGTCGTATATGTTCCCATCAGAATATTTCCCGAAGGAAAACTTCCTGTATGGCAGTTATAACAATATTGCCGGAAGACTGGCACCACATAGTTGCTATATGAAATATTTGTAGTGGTGTCTGTGCATGGAGCTTTGGGGTTACCATACAACAGCTCTTCTTTATCATAATAGCAGGAGCTGATAAACAAGACTCCTGTGATCAGAAAAAACCAAATCAATTTTTTATCCATAGTTAAAAGATTTAATTGTTTAACGATCCGGCAGTGATCCATTTTTGTATTTGTTTGATTTCACAATCGGATAACTTTATTCCATTCTTCGGCATAGGTGAATAACCCGGCTGCTGGGCTACCGAACCATAAAGCTTTCCGTTCAGCGCCACGGTTCTTACTGCTGTATAGGTCGAAAGATCAATATTGCCACCCAGGTTAGAAGGATTGTGACATCCTGTACATTTTCCATCCATAATGGGTTTCACAGCTCCGCTGAATGTGAAGATTGCAGTATCGCATCTGCCAATACAATTGTTGTTATATGCACCCTGGTTAATCCATTTCTGAATCAATGCAATCTGTGCTGATGTCAACGCCGGACTGGGAGGGGGCGGCATTCGTTCATTACCTGTTTTAATAAGAACCTTATAAAGTTTACTGTCGCCTGCATTTCCCGGTTTTACATATCGAAATACATTAGTGTAGTTTGTAAGAACAACTCCATCGGCATGACTGGCTACATCGTGACATCCGGACATAGTACAATTGGAAGCTATGATCGGCATAATGTCATTAACAAAATAGGCCGTATCCGGACTGCAGCTTGATGTGGCCGGGGGAATGCCTCCTCCTGTATTACCGCTACCGGAGTTCGGATTCAAAATTTCGTGCCGGCAGGCATATAATGCCAGTACAATCGCAGCGAAAAAAAACAGGGTATATAAAAATTTATTTTTCATACAATTAAATTCGGTTTAATGCCATAAAATCAGACTAAAACAAAGCCAATAAAAATGATTACAAACAAGCAACTGATCGGGCTCAATTATCAATACCAGAAATCCTCAGAATAATGGAGAAGAGGCGGCTAAATACTTCGCGGAGGTTGAAGAATCAGTAAAACATGTTTTGGGGATATTTCGGATAGCATGTTTTCGCAGTATTCATTTTGCGAAAAAAAAGATTCTTCGAATAGCTGGGTTTCATTTACCATCGGAGAATACGCAATACTAACGGTGCTCTGGTTTACATTATGACAGGGAAGCTGTCTGTCATAATCATCATCATCTTTTGTACCGTCGTCACCGGCATAGTGCATAACTATAAACCCGATGAAATTCAGATCGGGGTTCAGATGACGATGCTGAAAGTAATGGTGAACCAGCTGAGGAAATTTAAGCAACTGCCCCATTTCAGTATTTCCCATCAAATGAATGCCAAGAAGAAGTATTGTCAGTTTTTTTGACATAAACGAATTGAGAAGTCAAAAATAATGCCATGGGGTCTGCAACGAAAGTATTATAAATTTTATTGTGGAACATTGACCACAATCAAGTATTAGTACTCTGAAAAATCACTGTGCATATTCTTCAGGCGTTGTAAAATTATCTGAGCAAAAGTTCGCAGGGCTTGAGGCCGGTATGTTTTTTAAAAGCAGTGGAAAAATGAGATATAGAAGAATAGCCAAGCATAAGTGATACTTCAGTAACACTCAGCCCTTTTTCATACAATAGATATTTGGCATGCTCCATCCGCTGGCTTTGATAAAAATCAAAAACCGTGGTTCCAAATAATTCTTTGAACCCCTTTTTCAGGTAGCATTCATTGATGGCCACTTTACGGCTTAACTCTTTTATGGTAATAGGTTCGCCTATGTGTTGAATAAGAACCTCTCTTGCTTTAACAATTTTTTCTCTGTCGGCCTCATTGGCCAGGAACTTACAATTCACTACATCTATTTCCTTTTCACCTAACATGCAGTCCAGGCTGTAAAGCAACAGCATCTGTGTCTGGGCATTGATGAAAATATTTTCAAGCGTATCGGTATAGGTATGATTTAATAATGCTTCCAATACCATCCTTGTCTTTCCACACAAGGGAAGAATCTTGCTGAAAGACGAGATATGCCTGAAGTTGAGAATATCATCCGTCAGCGTGGTATTTCCTTTTCGGGGTTTGATAAACTGGCTTAACTGAACAGGTGAGAAGCGAAAACTAACGATGTCTACGCTGTCTACCCTCTCCATACAGTTCTTTGAAGCGCTGAACTGGCACATATCACATTCCTTGTCTTTTTTACGACAGTAAACATTGCCACTGACACAAAATTTCAGCTCCAGGTAATTTTCTTTTTGGCTGTTTTTTTCATAGTGATAAACCATCATCCCGGTATCTTCAATATTCCACTGAATGTTCCGGAAATATCTCTTAATGGTATATTGTACGGAACCTGGTATCTGCTGATGTTTTTCCTGCAGCAGAGCCATTTGATCAGGCATGGGGGTCTGCTTATATGCCATTGCTAATATATCCGGAGGATTATGCATCGGATGCAAATTTACAGTGTAACCATTGATTTTTTGCTGCGCCGGCACAGCAAATATCTGACTGCCTGACTTTTAACAATCTATGCTCAAAAAAACTTTAGTTTTTTCCCGTATCTGTTAACTTTGCCCGACTTTTATCAGGCATGATTCATCCGCATACATATATTCATCCCAATGCCAGGCTGGCAACCAATGTAAAAATTGATCCCTTTACTGTAATTCACCAGGATGTAGAAATTGGAGACGGAACCTGGATAGGCTCCAACGTAACAATTATGGAAGGGGCCCGGATAGGAAAGAACTGCCGCATATTTCCCGGGGCAGTAATTTCTGCCGTACCACAAGACCTGAAATTTCATGGCGAATATTCAACGGTTATCATTGGCGACAATACCACCATCCGTGAATTTGTTACCGTCAACAGGGGAACCGTTGACAAGGAAAAAACCGTTATCGGCAAGAACTGCCTTATCATGGCGTATTCGCATTTTGCTCATGATTGTTTGGTAGGCGATAATTGCATTGTGAGCAATAACACCCAGGTGGCGGGCCATGTGGTAATTGGTGAATGGGCTATCCTGGCAGGAATGTGTGCAGTACATCAGTTTGTAAAAATCGGTGCCCATTCATTCATCAGTGGCGGATCATTGGTTACAAAAGATGTTCCTCCTTATATTAAAGCCGGCCGCACTCCTTTGAGCTATGCAGGAGTGAACTCGGTGGGATTAAAAAGAAGAGGATTCAGTGTTGAACGCATTAACCATATCCTCGATATTTATCGTGTGCTTTATAACAAAGGCATGAATACCAGCCAGGCTGTTGAGTACATTGAAGAAGAAATGCCGGCAACGGATGAACGGGATGAAATAGTAACTTTTATCCGGGAAAGTGGCCGTGGTATCATCAAACGATTCACCAAAGGCAGCAATGATGACGATCTCCCTATCTGATGCAGGTAAGCGGTTCAACCGTGACTGGATCTTCCGTCATATCAATTACAATTTTGAAGCAGGGCAATCTTATGCCATCATAGGGCCGAATGGTTCGGGAAAAAGTACATTGCTGTTAGCGTTGAGCAGTTCACTGATGCTGAACGAAGGAAATGTTCAATACTCAATAAACAATGTTCAATGCTCGGCTGAGAAAGCATATCAAAATGTTTCTATTTGTGCGCCTTATTTAGAAGTGATTGAGGAAATGACACTGAAAGAGTTCCTTGAATTTCATAATGGATTTAAGCCATTTCTTCCGGGAATTACTACTGACCTTATCATTAATGCTGTCGGACTGGAAAAAGCGGTGAACAAACAAATCCGTTATTATTCTTCCGGCATGAAACAAAGGGTGAAGCTGGCACAGTGTATTTTTTCTGATACTGCAATCGTATTGCTTGATGAGCCCTGCACCAATCTTGATACAGCAGGGGTTGAATTATATCATTCCCTTATCAATGATTATTGCAAAACAAGATTAGTGGTAGTGAGCAGCAATGATGAGGTGGAATATAAGTTTTGCGAAAAGAGAATTAATATCAGCGACTACAAGAAATAATTTTTATCGTTGGCTTGCAATCAGCAAGTTCAAATCAGTATATTTTAAATCAAACCGCTGGCTGAGGTAAAAGTTGGTCAGTGCTCCTTTGAATAAATAAATACCACTGCGGAGGTGCAACTGATGCCATATCAGTTTCTCGAATCCTCCGTCTGCTCCTGCTTCCAGCAGCAAAGGCATTATTACATTGCTGATAGCCTGGGAAGCTGTTCTTGCAAAACCCGAAGGAATATTCGGCACACAATAATGTATCACACCGTACTTCATGAATATCGGATGTTCATGCGAAGTGATCTCTGAAGTTTCAAAACATCCGCCCCTGTCAATACTTACATCAATGATAACTGAGCCCGGCCTCATATTGCTCACCATTTCTTCGCTTACCACCAGGGGTGTTCTGCCGGTTTCGCTGCCTAATGCGCCGATGGCCACTTCGCAGGTCTTTAATTGCTTAGCCAGCATTCTGGGTTCCAATACGGATGTCCAAAGCCGGTGACCCACATTATTCTGTAACCTTTTTAAACGATACACATTATTATCAAACACCTTCACGGATGCACCAAGAGCAATAGCCGCCCTTGCGGCATATTCACCCACAATACCGGCCCCGATAATAATCACTTTGGTAGGTGCAATACCTGAGATGCCGCCCAGCAAAACCCCTTTGCCATGATTGGCCGAACCGAGGTATTGTCCCGCTATCAGCATCACAGCGCTGCCGGCAATTTCACTCATGCTGCGGACAATCGGGTATGAATCACTGTCGTCTTTCAGGTTTTCAAAAGAGATGGCGGTTATTCTTTTCTCCATCATCGCTTCAAGGATGGATGCTTTCAGCACCGATTGGTGAATAGGAGAAATGATAGTTTGATTCAGCTGAAGCAAAGGAAGGTCTTCATCAACCACAGGGGCGCTTTTTACTAAAATCGGGGCTTTAAAAACATCAGCTCTTTCATAAACAATCTTTGCGCCTGCTTCACTATAATCCTTATCTCTGAAATGAGATGCTTCGCCGGCATTATGTTCGATTACTATCTTATGCCCGTTACTTACCATCACACTCACGGCATCAGGAGTAAGGGCAATACGATTTTCCTGGAAAGCGATCTCTTTGGGAATACCTATCGTCATCCCTTCAGGCTTGGTTCTTACATCCAGTGTTTCCTCTAATGTTTCGTAACTAAAGGAGGTGCTGATCTTTGGTTTTTGCTGGCTCATGTAACTGGTTGTAAGTTGGCTATTGAGGGTTTAATGGCAGAATAAATTAGCAGTTATTCAAATGTACCTAAATATTAGCGATTTTAAGTTTTCTTGTTTCATTGTCAATTATGTCAATATAAACATGAACGGTATCCGCAGGAAATATGCCCGGGGCCCTTTCCGGCCACTCCACCAGGCAAATATTACCGCTGTACAAAGCATCTTCAACACCTGTCCGCAAAGCCTCTTCCTCATCTTTGAGACGATAAAGGTCAATGTGAAATAAGACCCGTTGGGTCTCCCGGTCTCCGACTGCTATCGGGGCATATCGATATTCGTTAATAATGGAAAAAGTGGGACTGCCTACTGCGTCTTTTACTTTTTTTTCATCACACAGGGCATGTATAAAAGTAGTTTTGCCTGCTCCCATCGGACCGTGAAATGCAAAAACATGTTTGCCTTCAACCGCTATCCAGAATTCTTTAGCGACGGAACTGATATTTTTCAGGGAAAACACCCACTCCATGCAACAAATTTAGCCGTATAAACTATGTTGCTGTAAACTTATTTCCGTAATCGGTATGTGGGAAAAAGAAGGGCAAGTAACTTTGCGATATGGAAAAAATTCAATGGAAAGTGGACGGAATGGATTGCAATACCTGTGCAATAAACATTCATAAATACCTGGAAAAACAGGGTATGAAGAATGTAAAGGTCAACTATGCCACGGGAGATGTGATTTTCGAATCTAATGGCGCTTTTTCAAAAGAAAAAATAAGCATTGGAATAGAAGACCTGGGTTATACAGTAGTGAATGATGAGGTTAACAATACCCTTAAACATCAAACCTTAAACATTAAACCATTTCTCTCTACCCACCTGCAGCGGCTCTTGTTTTGCCTTCCATTCACAGCTGTATTAATGCTGCACATGATACCGGGCTTACATATTGATTGGCTGATGAATCATTGGGTTCAATTGGGATTAACCATTCCCGTTTATCTTGTCGGTATGAGTTTTTTTGGCAAGAGTGCATGGAAAAGCATCCGCAACGGCATGCCGAACATGAATGTACTGATTGCTATTGGTGCCACCGCCGCATTCGTATATAGTTTGTATGGGTCGCTTACAGGCCAGCCGGAAAAGTATATGTTCTATGAAACGGCCGCCACTATCATCACACTTGTTTTTCTGGGCAATTATCTTGAAGATGCTTCAATCTCATCCACCCAAAGAGAACTGAATAAACTGGTCAAATCACAAAAAGTGATGGCCAATATGATTGCTTTTGACGATGAGCATAAAGAACAAATTTTTCAGGTGGAGAATACCCGGCTTCATGTGGGGGATCTAATCCTTATTAAAAGCGGCGAACAGGTACCTATTGACTGCAAAATACTTTGGGGAGATATGCATGTCAGTGAAGCGATCATCACAGGAGAAAGCACACCTGTTCATAAATATCCAAAAGATAAATTGATCGGCGGAAGTCTTGTAACCGATGGTACTGTAAAGGCACAGGTAACCGCTGTAGGACAAGACACGGTTTTATCCGGCATCATCAATATGGTGAAGCAGGCGCAGGGTGAAAAACCCCCGGTTCAGCAATTGGCTGACAGAATCAGCGCTGTATTTATACCGATCGTAATGGGCATAGCCGCTCTTACTTTACTTATCAGCTGGCTCATTCTAAAAGAATTTACTCCTGCTCTTATGAGAAGTATCGCTGTACTTGTTATCGCCTGCCCCTGTGCAATGGGATTGGCCACACCTGCTGCTATCGCCGTTGGATTGGGTCGTGCAGCCAGAACAGGAATACTTTTCCGCAATGCCACAAGCCTGGAAACTTTTAAAAACATCCGGCAGGTGGTATTTGATAAAACAGGAACACTTACCACAGGCAAATTCAGGATAGCCGGTTTTCAATCATCCATTGATGAAACCGAATTCAAGCGGTTGGTTTATTCCATAGAAAAATATTCCAATCACCCGATGGCTACTGCTATAGTAAATGAATGGTCCAAAAGGACACCTTCGGAGAAAATAAAAGATGAATTGAGCTGGAAAAAAATTGAAGAGGTAAAAGGTTTGGGGATGCAGGCAACAGATAAAGAAGAAAACCATTTCACTGCCGGTTCTTTTAAAACTGCCAAAGAATTGACGAATGACGATACACATAATGTTTACATAGTCCGCAATGGTGAACTACTTGGGTGGATTGATGTGAAAGATGAAGTAAGACCGGAAGCAAAGCAGGTAATTGATTATTTACATAAGAAAAATATTGAGACCATTCTTTTAAGTGGCGACCGGCAGGCCAAGTGCAATGAGTTGGGTTCGCAACTGGGTATTGATAAAATTATTGCTGAACAAACTCCGGAACAAAAACTGGAATGGATTGATAAGCTGAACAAGAAAACTCCAACAGCTATGGTGGGAGATGGTATTAATGATGCCCCTGCATTGGCAAAAGCCACAATAGGCATTTCTATGAATGAGGCATCACAAATTGCCGTACAATCCGCACAGGTGATATTGATGAATCATGGGTTGAAAAACCTGCCGACCGCACTGGGTCTCGGAAAACATACTTATCTCACCATCAAGCAAAATCTTTTCTGGGCTTTCTTTTATAACATTATAGCCATTCCTGTAGCTGCACTGGGCCTGCTTACTCCCACTTTCGGCGCCCTGGTTATGGGATTGAGCGACGTTGTTTTGGCGATAAATTCCGTCCGTTTGTTTGTGAAAAGAGTAGTCTGAACAGAAGTCGTGAGCCGTGTGTCGTGAATAGAACTCCCTCTTGATTATTTTTCTTAGTTTAGAGAAAAACTGAAAGAATTGAAAATTCTTTCATCAGGACTTTCCAGCTTATTTCTAAAATGATTGGCTAACCATGGCGCTATGACTCACGACTCACGACTCACGACTCACCACATACTCAAACAATATTGGGGCTTTGATTCATTTCGTCCATTACAGGAAGACATTATTAAAAATGTTCTGGATGGAAAAGATACTTTAGCCCTGATGCCTACCGGAGGCGGAAAATCTCTTTGCTACCAGGTTCCTGCAATGATGAACCCGGGTCTATGTCTTGTCATTTCTCCCCTGATTGCTTTAATGAAAGACCAGGTGGAGAATCTTCGCAGAAAAAATATCACTGCATTTGCCATTTATTCAGGAATGAGCCGCAAAGAAGTGATCAATACTTTTAAAGTGGCAACAGAAAGCAATTGTAAATTTCTTTATGTGTCGCCTGAAAGATTAGAAACAAGTCTATTTAAAGAATATCTTCCCGGACTTAGTATTAATCTCGTTGCAGTAGATGAAGCGCATTGTATCTCGCAATGGGGTTATGATTTCAGACCTCCTTATCTGCGGATCGCTGCATTGAGAGAAGAATTGCCGGATGTACCGGTACTTGCCCTTACAGCATCTGCCACAGCAGATGTGCAAAATGATATTATTGAAAAATTAAAATTCAGTGATTACAGGATTTTCCGGCAGTCATTCGAAAGACCCAATCTTTCATACAGCACATTCCATGTAGATTCCAAGATCAACAAGATCATTGAAATACTCCGGAGGGTTCCGGGCAGCAGCATTATTTATTGCAGGAGCCGTAAAAGAACAAAAGAAATAAGTGAGTTGCTGCAATTGCAGCACATTTCTTCCGATTATTATCATGCAGGCCTGCCGCAGGATGAAAGAAACAGGAAACAGGAAGAATGGATACATACTAAAACAAGGGTGATCGTTTGCACCAATGCATTTGGAATGGGCATTGACAAGCCGGATGTAAGAACCGTAATACATGCCGATCCGCCTGATTGTCTCGAACATTATTACCAGGAAGCCGGCCGTGCCGGGCGGGATGGAAAAATCTCTTATGCTGTTTTGTTATATGATGAAAGAGATCTTTATGAACTGGATGAAATGTCATCGCTTCGGTTTCCCTCACAGGATAGTATCCGGAATGTTTACCAGGCAGCAGCCAATTACCTGCAAATACCTGTTGATACCGGCGGAGGTGAATATTATGATTTTGATATTTCAGATTTTCTCAAAAAATTCAAATTGGTTAGTCATACTGCATTATACTCACTTAAGACGCTGGAGCAGGAAGGCTGGCTTTCATTTAATGAGCAGGTATTTCTTCCCTCCACTGTTGTATTTACTGTAAACAAAGAATTGTTGTACGATTTTGAAAAAATGAATCCACAACTGGAGCCTTACATCAAAACATTATTACGGGCATATGAAGGAATTTTTGACCAGGTGACACCTGTTTCTGAAAAAGTAATGGCAGGCCTTATAAAAAAAGACATAGGCGAAATAAAAAATTCACTTATCCAGCTTCATCAGCATGGTATAATAGAATACAGACCTCAGAAAGATACACCTCAGCTTCTGTTGCTTCGCAATCGTATAAAAGCCGAAGACCTCACAATTGATATGGTAGCTCAGCAAAAAAGAAAAAAGCAGTTTGAGCAAAGAATGAAACAAATGAGTGGTTATATAAAGGAAGATGCAGCCTGCCGCAGTCGTATCATCGGTTGTTATTTTGGCGATGAGAATATAAAAGCCTGCGGCATTTGTGATAATTGCCTGAAGCAGAAATCAACCAGGCTGACCAAAGAAGAATTTGAAACATTATACCACCGCATTATCAACATGGTGAAATATGAAACACTGCATACCAGGGACCTTTTGCTGAAACTAAATGGTATAAAAAAAGAAAAAGCCTGGAAAATGCTTGAACTTCTCCAGGCTGAAAATAAAATAGAGATGGATGCAGGCGGATGGGTCAGGCTGAAATAATTTCTTTGGTCATTCCTCCTCTGGCAAAAATATGTACGGGAAAAACCTGAGGCGGAGCAGGATTCAATCCGAGTTTTCCGAAGATCGGGAACAATCTTTTCTGACCGAATGCCATAAACTGTTCTTCCGATTCCCATACATCAACCACACACCAGTTATCTCCTTTCTGAAATGAAACATGCGAAAGAAGTCCTTCATCCTGTTTGGGAGGCCAGACTCCATTGCTTTTCAATTCAGCTAAAATGTCATCATAATTTTTCTGTGTGAAATCCGGCAGATCAAACAACGCAGCGATTGGTTTCATGATTTTAAATTTTGAGGTGAGTAATATGGTTTTGTTTTAACTATTTTATAAAGCTACGCTTACCGCAAGGTAAATAGCACAAAATCACAAATACGAAATGACCATCAGCTCAGATTTAAAATAGGCTTTTTCTTCTCCGGCTCCGGCCGCCTAATCCCAGCACCCCCAGCAATGAACGTATAATTGTATTCCCGGCTGTCCGGGTCATACTTTTCACAGTTGGATTATCGAAAAATCCTTTATCCTTTTTTGCAGGCCTTTTTTCTTGTCTTTCTTCGGCAGCCTGCTGCTCTTTCTCTCCCTCTTTCTGTGCCGCATCTTCCAGTTTTTCAGTAAGTATTTCGTATGCACTCATGCTATCAATTGCCTGGTTATATTTATTAGTAATTTTTGAATGGCTGACGACTGCATCAATTTCGGCATCAGTTAAAATATCCATGCGGCTGGCCGGAGGGCACATCATACAATGCACCAATGGTGTTGGAATCCCTTTTTCATTCAGCATGGTGACCAATGCTTCGCCAATTCCCAGTTGGGTAATGAGATCTTCTGTCTTATAAAATTCAGTCTCGGGATAATTTTCTGAGGTTTGTTTAATCACCTTTCTGTCAGCAGCAGTAAAAGCTCTCAAAGCATGCTGCACTTTTAATCCCAGCTGTGCCAGCACCGAAGCAGGAACATCCATTGGATTCTGTGTGCAGAAATAAATTCCGATCCCTTTTGAACGGATCAGTTTAATAATTGTTTCGATCTGCTGAAGCAATGCTTCACTGGCTTCCTGGAAAATCAGATGAGCTTCATCAATGAACATTACCAGTTTGGGCTTGTCCACATCACCCATTTCAGGGCAGGTGGCGTAAAGTTCTGCCAGCATCTGCAGCATGAAAGTGGAAAACAGTTTCGGCCTGTCCTGCAGGTCCGTAACCCTTAATATTGAGATCATCCCTCTGCCTTCGTCGCTGATACGCATCAGGTCATCTACTTCAAAACTTTTCTCTCCGAAAAAAACATCGGCTCCCTGCTGTTGCAGCTCAATCACCTTGCGAAGAATAGTACCAAGTGAAGAAGTGGAAATGTTGCCGTAATTTTTTTTCAGCTCATCTTTGCCATCCCCGCTTACATATTGCAATACTTTGATGAAATCTTTCAGGTCGAGCAAGGGAAGTTTATTATCATCACAATATTTGAAGATCATGGCTACAAAACTTTCCTGTGTATCATTCAGGTCAAGAATTTTGGAAAGAAGTACCGGGCCAAATTCGCTGACAGTTGCCCTTAGCCTTGCTCCCTTCTGATTACTTAAGGTTAAAAAATCAACGGGAAAACCAGTTGGCTTGTATGTAATGTTTAGCTTCTGGCAACGGTCAGTTATTTTATCATTTACCGTTCCGGCAGCAGCAATACCGCTCAGATCACCTTTAATATCCATCAGCAACACTGGAACACTTGCATTGCTCAATCCCTCACTCAGCATTTGGAGTGTTTTGGTTTTTCCGGTGCCGGTTGCACCTGCAATCAGGCCATGGCGATTCATTGTTTTCAGTGGAATCACTATATCAGAGCCAGCCATGACATTACCATCCAATACTCCGCAACCGATCTTGAATGATTCGCCTTTAAAAGAATATCCGGCCTTTATTGCTTCGAGAAATTTTGAGCTGTCTGCCATTTTATAATTTTAAATTAACATCAATAATTACTTCAAAGTTCTTCCTCCCTTTCCAGCATCAGTATCGCTCCCTGCGGCACAATAAAATATTTTTCATTCTCATACATCACCTCTGTTGCCCCACTTACCAGGAAGATAGCCAGATCACCTTCTTTCGCCTGCAGGGGAACATACTTTACTTTTTCCTCTTCTCCTTTCCATGCCTCATCCTCCATCGGCATAGGAATAACATAGCCGGGCCCGGCTTTTATCACATAACCCTGCTGCACTTTTTCTTTTTCCTGCACACCGGGAGGAAGGTATAATCCGCTGGCGGTTCTTTCGTCGGGTTTGGTAGGTTTTATCAATAACCTGTCGCCGATCACAATCAGTTTTTTCAGGCGGTTGTCAGGAGTAATATGCATGGCACAGTTTTTTATTATCTATTACAAATGTAGAGAGCAGGGAGTTCTGAAACAGGGTCTTTTAACAAAATATTCATCCCCGTTACTTGAACCCCCGAAATGCTTTAACTTTATTTGTGTCCTCGCCCTTCCCTCTCTACAAATGGAGAGGGAAAACCAACGGACAAAACAAACGAACCTGAAAAATAAACGTAAAACTATTAAGTAATGGAAGCCAAGAAACACAAGATCTTACTCTGCGAAGATGACCCTAACCTCGGAAGTGTACTTAAGAATTATCTTGAACTCAACGATTATGATGTAACACTTGAAAGAGACGGCCGGCTTGGCCTCGCTGCCTTTCAAAGGGAAAAATTTGAACTATGCCTGCTGGATGTGATGATGCCGAATATGGACGGATTCACCCTGGCAGAAGAGATACGGGATGTGGACCCCGATATTCCTCTGTTTTTCCTCAGCGCAAAGACCATGAAAGAAGATGTGATACAGGGATATAAACTCGGCGCCGATGATTATATCACCAAGCCTTTTGACAGTGAAGTATTGCTGCTCAAAATAAAAGCCATACTCAAAAGAAATGAAGAGCAGAACAGGGAAAGCGAGAACAAGGAATTTGACCTGGCCAGTTATCATTTTAATCCCAAACTGCGGCAGTTAATTCATAGTGGCATTACCCAAACTTTATCTCCCAAAGAAAACGAATTGCTGAAAATGCTGGCCGAGCACCTGAATGATCTGCTACCAAGAGAACAGGCATTAAAGAAGATCTGGGGAAGCGATACTTATTTTAATGGCCGCAGTATGGACGTTTATATTGCCAAGCTCCGTAAATATCTGAAGGACGATGAGAAGATAGAGATTGTGAATATACATGGAAATGGATTCAGGTTGGTAGTGCAATAGAACTACGATTTACAAGATTTAAAAGGATTATGAGGAGACTTATAGTCCTTTTTCGTTCAGGAGAATAATGATCCGGTATTACCCGGTTTCTTCTTTCCCAAATGCTCATAAGCCTTCGCAGTCACTTCTCTTCCTCTTGGCGTACGCATCAGAAATCCTTCCTGAATCAAAAAGGGTTCATACACTTCTTCCAGTGTACCAGCTTCTTCTGCCACGGCTGTGGCAATAGTGGTGATGCCTACCGGGCCTCCTTTGAATTTTTCTATGATGGTGGTGAGAATACGGTTGTCCATTTCATCAAGCCCATGCTCGTCCACATTCAATGCTTTCAAAGCATGCTGAGTGATGCCCAGGTCAATTTCGCCATCATTTAATACCTGTGCAAAATCTCTCACCCTTCTGAGCAGGCCATTAGCTATCCGGGGTGTACCACGGCTTCTTCTCCCAATTTCTCCAATGGCATCTTTCGAAATTTTTGTATCAAGAATTTTTGCCGAGCGTTGAATAATTTTATTCAATATTTCTGAAGTATAATATTCCAGTCTTGATTTAATAGCAAATCTTGAAAGTAAAGGAGCTGTTAGTAATCCACTTCTTGTGGTAGCTCCTATTAATGTAAATGGGTTAAGATTAATCTGTACACTTCTTGCATTAGGGCCGCTGTCAATCATAATATCGATCCGGTAATCTTCCATAGCAGCGTATAAATATTCTTCCACTACCGTACTTAACCGGTGGATCTCATCAATAAACAAAACATCGTTGGGTTCAAGGTTGGTAAGTAAACCAGCAAGATCACCCGGTTTTTCAATCACTGGTCCTGAAGTCTCTTTAATGTTCACTCCCATTTCATTGGCCACAATTCTTGACAGAGTTGTTTTTCCCAAGCCCGGCGGACCATGAAACAGTACATGATCCAGTGCTTCACCTCTCAGTCTTGCCGCCTTAATAAATATGCGGAGGTTTTCAATGATCTGATCCTGCCCGGCAAATTCATTAATATGTGCCGGGCGGATATTGTTTTCAAATTCCTTATCCGCTGCCGTTAAACTCTGTTTATCACTGCTCAGGTTTGGATTGGCCATGATTCTTATAATTGCGAAATTGCAGGATAAAACTAAACATTAAAAACTATAATTATGAAAGTAGGTGTAATTGGTAGCGGAATAGTAGGCCGTGTGCTTGCTTCTGCTTTTTTGAAAGAGGGTCACCAGGCTATGCTTGGCACAAGAGATATTACAAAAGAAGATGTGGTAAAATGGAAACAGGACAATCCGCAGGGTTTGCTGGGCTCTTTCCAGGAAACAGCCCAATTCGGAGAGATCATTGTTTTGGCAGTAAGCGGATTGGTTGTGGAAGATGCCATTAATCTTGCAGGCAAAGAACATTTTTTCGAAAAAACGGTTATTGATGCCACCAATCCGATTGCAGCAGTACCGCCCGACAATGGAGTACTGAAATTCTTTACCACCCTTGAAGATTCACTGATGGAAAGAATTCAAAAATTATTACCGGATGCAAAAGTGGTAAAAGCGTTTAACAGCGTTGGAAACGCTTTTATGTACAAGCCGGGATTTCCTGACGGCACACCCACTATGTTTATCTGTGGTAATGATGAAGAAGCTAAAAAAACAGTAACAGCAATACTTTCCTCCTTTGGCTGGGACACGGAAGATATGGGAAGAATGGAAGCTGCAAGAGCCATTGAACCCCTTTGTATTTTATGGTGTATCCCCGGCTTTATAAAAAACCAGTGGAGCCATGCTTTCATGCTTTTAAAAATGTAATGTCAGATAAATTGACTTAGCTGAAGAATCAAATCCGGATCAGGGCTGTTGCTGAGCCATTTTTCTTTTTCTGAAAACTTACAAACGCCGGGATAATCTCCCTTCCACTCACCAATTTCAGCAATCAGTTGAAAATGCAGGTGGGGTGGCCAATGTCCATTTTCAGAAGGAATTCCAAACTCGGCGAAGACATCAGCTTTATAAATTTTTTCTCCTCCATTCAGATTCTTTATGGAGTTTAAGCTCAAATGTCCATAAAGAGTATGAAAGCTGATGTTATCTAATACATGAGAAAGTATAATAGTTACACCATAATCGCCGAATCTGTCATTAAATGCAAAACTGTGAACGATGCCATCTATAGGCGTCATTACAGCCGTATGCGGCTTACCCCATATATCTGTACCCAGGTGAAGCCGGCGTGGTTCCTCATTTGGATCGGATCCGTCAAAGACATGGCTTTGACTGTAGATCGTACGATGCTCTCCATAACCACCGATGCCATACCTGGCGCCGGCTTTAAGCAGTAATTGATTAATGTATCCTGAAAAAGCAGGAGTGTCTGCAAGAATAGTGTTTGTAATATTTTTGTCAGCCCCCGTAAAATCAAGCTGTAATAATTTATCCTTTTCAGGAGAAAATGGAACAACGGGTGCAAAGTTGTTTTTATATTTTTCTAATTTCTGTAAAAGTCTCGTTGGTTGCACAGATTTAAAGTTAATGTCAGAACAACTATAAAAAAACATCCCGCCCTGGCTGAACCGGAGCGGGATGATAAATAAAAGAAATTTTTTCTTACCTCTGTATCACTACCAGGAAGCCTTTTTCTGATGATCTTGCACCATCATCATAGTAGATCTTCACGAGATAGGTACCTGACGGCAGATACGAAAGATTAACCGGTATCACACGACCATATACCAATCCTGTAAATACAGGCGATACAAGGGACTGATGATATCCATCCTTAACGATCTTGCCATTAACCAGTCTGCCTGTCATATCATACACCTTCATGCCAAGATAGTTGTACAGCGTACTGTTAACACGGATATTGAAGACCCCATTGTTCGGATTGGGATACAATATCACACCGTTATTGCTAAGCAGTCTTTGCCTTTCGGGGCAATCAACCACTTTTACAGCTGTGGTATCGCTTGCAGTACATCCTGCAGCGCTGGTATATGTATAGGTAAGAACATATGTGCCAACCGCTGTTGCAGTAGGTACAAAGTTGAAACCAGATACTCCGATTCCACTCCATGAACCACCGGCGGGTGTTCCCGTAAGCTGTACAAGAGTGTCACTGAGACAAACTCTCTGGTTGAACATGTCGGTTGCCACTACGGTCGGAGTTGCATTTACCGTAAGTGTCGCTGAACCGGATGTTATGTTCTGACCGCAGAAATTGGTAATGATACAACGATACCTGTTGCCACTCATTGTTACAGTAACATTTGTCAGTGACAATGTTGGCGTAAAGGCGCTTCCTGTTAAGATATTATTCCAGGTAGCCCCGCCATCTGTACTTAACTGCCACTGATAAATATTCGGAGCCGGGGTACCTGCTGCCACCACACTGAACGATGCATTCTGACCAGAACATACTGTTACGTTGGCAGGTTGTGTACTTATTGTGGGAGCAGTTGCAACTGTCAGCACAGCGCCATTGGAAATAGCAGGTGGTGCACAAACTCCGGAAACCACACAATCATATGTACCCGATGTAGTAGCAGAAACAAAACTCAACACAAGAGTGTTTGTATTAACTCCGTTAATAAATCCTCCATTGCTAAGGTTCACGCCATTCCTGCGCCACTGATAGGTAATTCCGGTACCGGTTGCAGCTACAGTATATGTTACTGTAAAGCCGGGACAAACGGTTTGGCTGGCCGGTGTGGGATGAGCTGTAATTGCCGGTAGCTGGTTCACTGGAATTGTAACACTATTGGAACCATTGCAACCCAGTAATGAGCCATTAACAGTATAGGTAGTCGTTACTGGTGGCTTAACCCAGATTGTATTTACAAGAGTGCCTGTATACGCTATGGTAGCCAATGCATCTGTAAACATTGAGTTAGGAGCTGCAGGCGATTGACTAAATGTTACGGGGCCGGGCACATTAAATGTAATACTCCATTCACCAATGAAACCGGTATTCAAACCTGCATCATCCACAGCATAAAGCTTCCAGTCGCCATTAGCATTGCCGCTGAATGAAGACAATGTAGGCAGGGCCTGTGTAAGGCTACCCGGACCTGGCGAAGGGAAGTTATCAGGTGTAAGAAAATTAGTGCATCTGTATGTTCCGGTATTATTAAAAGTAGCATCTGCAAGTGCAGGTGCTCCGTCCTGGAATGTAAAGTTCTGACCGGTAGCAGGAGTAGCGCCTCCGCAATCAGACATCAGAATAACCGGTGTTCCTGTTGGTGACACCAACACCAAGTCAACATCATCAGGGAAAGTATGGTCGTAATTTCTGATTGTTACGGATCTTACCGTAACTCCTGCAACGGGGAATCCGGATACATTGATAATGCCCGGATAAGGATTACCATTACCTGCGGCAGGTATTATTATCGGTGTAGTGCTTGTCAAGGTCTGAGGAATGCCTGGTAATGCCCCGGCATCGAGCCTTACAATTTCGCCATTACAAATAGTAGGAGGTGACGTAGTCTGAATTATCAATGAGAATCTTCTAAGCGAACCAAGATCAGCACCCGCATTATCGCTTACATTCAATGTCCAGGTTCCATTTCCGTTTTGACCATCGAAAACAGAAAGCGGACTTTCGGGTGCAAAGTTTCCTGAAATGGCTCCGGCTGTTGACATTGTAGATGTGGCAGGGAAACCACCATCATCATCAAGCAATACAGTACAGAAATTATTTCCTGAACCACCTCTTTGATTAATTAGTGTAAGGGTTGTTCCTCCCGGAGATGTGAGTCTGAAAATAAGATCCCCATTCCAGGTATGATCTACTGAAGCGTTGGTATTTCCAATTGTATTGTCACAGGTTCCGGATGAAGCTGCATCCAGGCGGAAATTGAGATCTGAAATAGGCCCTGTTAAACCACTTACTGCTAACGGGATATTAACCCCGGCAGGTGTAGCATCAGGAATAGGAACTGCCGGACCTGTGTAACTAAACGTATTGGTGTTAATCGTTGATGGCGTAGTAGTAATTAAAATGGACGGTATCGGATTCACTGTTACGGCAACAGGAGTTGTAACCGAACAACCCATCATATCTGTTGAAGTAAAATTATAGTTATATGTGCCTGCAGGTATACCGGTAACTGTAAAGTTGCCCGTGCTGTTATTAGGACCTGTTGATGGATTCTGTGTAATTGTACCCGGACCTGTTAGTGTATGAGTATAAACGCCAATGCCGAAAGTAAGTATTTGCCAGTCTATCAGTACTCCTACATCACCCCCTGCTCCATCGCTAACAGTCAAAGTCCAGTTTCCGGCAGGAGCATTACAGGGGAACGCTATTGCATTCCAGTTAGTGTTAGCTGCACCAACTGCATTGGTAGGTATGTATGTTCCAAGAGGTACCGGGTTTGGTGGTGCTTCCGGGAATGGAGTGGCTGCAGACACATCAAATACATATCCGCCCGCAATAAGGTCTGAAGAACTACCACAGCATGTAGCTGGTGGATTTAATCCCGGCCTGTCAAACAGGTAAGTAATACCACAGGGGCTTGTAAGCCTGAAATCAACATCCCCTACCCATGTATGTGTAGCATTGATCCTTACTCTTAAGTTAGCTGCACTGGATATGCTCAGAGCAGGTGCAGGGATAGAACTGCTGACGGAAGAGTTGTCTACTATAGGGAGATTTATTGTTCCCGAATTTGCCACAATAGCAAAACCTGATGGCACTACACCATCTGCCGCCGTTCCGGTAATAGTAACATTTCCCGGTGCACATGAAACCGGTGGTGTGGCAGTGACGCTTGTATGTCGTATACCATTTACGTTTACTGCGAACTGGGTTGTATTTGCTGCAAATCCACTGATGGTACAGGTAACAGTGCAGATATAATACCTCGTAGCAGTGGCTGTAAAACTGTAAGTAGGAGAAGTAGCTCCGGCTATCGGGGTGTAAGGTCCACCTGAAGCTGCAGAAGATGCCCATTGGAAAGTCATACCGCCGCCAGATGAGTAACCACTTAGTGTGAGTGTAACAGGTGTTCCCGGGCAAATGATTGAAGCAGGCCCTGAAATTGTACCGGGTGATGGCACACCGGTACAAGGAGCTGCTAAAACAAATGAAATACCCAGGCCAGAACTCAAACTTGCTGCCGTATTACATGAAAAGGAAGTAAAAAGTGTGGTGGGTGTAGGAGCTCCCTGCACGCCAACTGTAGCACTGCTTCCATTATTAGTGTTTGTTCCATAAATAAAATCAACTCTTTGCTGACCTTCAAAAAGACGGGCTTCAAAATTTATTGTGCTTCCTGACGGGGAGAAAAGTTGTCCCCTCCACTCAATGTTAAATATCCTGTTTGGAGCGGAGCCTGTAACGGATGTAAAGATACCATCAGTTGCCAGGTTTCTTCCTGTATGAAGATCGTCCCAATGTGGCATAAAAACAACTCCACCCTGCGTATTGAAGGTTGCAGTCGGTAATGGACAGGTATTAGAAAAAGTAGTGTTTCCGGCGCCGGTAAACTGAAGGTTACCGTTTGAAGATGCCCTTACCTGAGTATAGCCGATATTGTATACTGAGTATGTAAATGGAAGGGGAATAAGCACTGTCAGATCATCTCCCTGGCTTCCGGCTACCAGAGAAGTTCCGGGAACAATCGCATTACCTGCTGAAGTAGTAAAAGTGTAGTTTTGAGCAGAAGATTTAGCCGCAACTACAAAAATCAGGAAAGCAGTAAATAAAAAAGCGTATAACTTTCTCATAAACAAAGTTTGGTTGAGTTGAATAGTATAGCCCCTCAATCAGGAGGCAATTTGGGTGGGAAGTTAGGATTTTTTTTTAGTGCAGCAACTTTTGTCAGGAAAAAATTATACTCCTAACCTTTTTAGAATTAATTATTTGTCTTACCTGACCTGAAAATGCTTGCCCGCCTGTCTTTCCGGCTATCTTGGAGGCTGTAACAATTCTCCTTTTAATCTTAGGGCTATCATTTCTTTATGCCTCTTTATTTCATCACTCCAAACTCATTGAAAAGAGGGCAAATGATCAACAATCAGCCTGAAATCATACCACCACATTGATCATCTTGTTTTTTACATAAATGATCTTTTTAGGCTGCTTGCCCTCCAGCCATTTGATAACTGTAGGGTCTTTCAAAACAATTTCTTCCACCTGCTGTTGAGTGGCATCAAGGGCAATGCTGAGTTCGGTTCTTGTTTTCCCGTTGATGGCAACGGGATAGGTCTTGCTGGTTTCTTTTACATACTTTTCTTCAAACTTTGGAAAAGCAGCATCTAATATAGAGACCTCCCCCAACCCCTTCTTCGGAGGGGCTTTTCGTAACTCCGCATACAACTCTTCTGCTATATGCGGAGCATAGGGTGCTAATAAAATCAGCAGCGGTTCAAGGATTTCTTTTTTATGACATTTCAAATCAGTCAACTCATTTACACAGATCATAAATGCGCTTACTCCGGTATTGAAGCTGAAACGTTCTGTATCTTCTTCAACTTTCCTGATTGTTTTGTGCAGCACTTTCAGTTCGGCATCGGTTGCTTTCTCCTCATTCCATACCTTTCCTTTCAGTTCATCATAAAACAAACGCCAGAGTTTTTTCAGAAAACGGTGAACTCCTTCAATACCTTTTGTATCCCATGGTTTGCTCATTTCTACAGGACCGAGAAACATTTCATACATACGGAAGGTGTCGGCTCCGTATTTATAAACTAAATCGTCGGGGTTAACTGTGTTGAATTTTGATTTGGACATTTTTTCTATTTCAACTCCACAGATGTATTTACCATCTTCTAAAACGAATTCTGCATCTGCGTATTCACCATTTCGCCATTTCCTAAATTCCTCAATATTTAATTCAACACCGTCAACTATGTTTACGTCTACATGCAATTTTGCAGTAATAAGAGAACTTGTTGCAGCTTGTATAACTGAATTGTTCGGGGCAATTTTTTTCAAGTATTCAATTCTCTCTTTTGTATTACTTACACCTATTTCCGTTAGTTTTTGATAAACATTCACCGGAACAAACAGAGGATTATGATTAGAGTTAAATTCTCCTTTCAGTATTGATAATGTGTCGGCAAAAAATATCCTATACACAAACCTGCTACTCCCCTGTATCATCCCCTGGTTCACCAATCTTTTATACGGTTCATCATATCCAATCAACCCAATATCAAATAAAAACTTCGTCCACATGCGGCTGTAGAGTAAATGACCCACTGCATGCTCCGTTCCTCCGATATATAAATCTACCTGTCCCCAATAATCAGATGCCTTGCGGCTGCAGAATTCTTTTTCATTATCCGGATCCATGTAACGGAGGAAATACCATGATGAGCCGGCGTAGCCGGGCATGGTATTGACCTCCCTCCGGCTCCCGCCAAAGGCGGGAGGGCTCACCCATTCCCCAAGATTTGCCAATGGCCCTTCACCATCGGGCCCGGGTTTCAGTTCGTCCATGTGCGGCAGTTGCAGCGGCAATTCTTTTTCATCAAGCGGAACCGGAGTTCCGCTTTTCCAAACGATGGGGAATGGTTCACCCCAGTAGCGTTGCCGGCTGAAAGCCGCATCCCGCATTTTATAATTCACTTTCCGCACACCGATGCCCTTCTCTTCTATTTTCTTTATTACCACTTCAATCGCATCTTTCATCAGCATGCCATTGATGAAATCAGAGTTTTCGAGAATGGCATCTTTGGTTGGATTTGCTTCTTCGCCATTGTAATGCGAGCCAATGATGTTGGTTATCGGGATATTGAAATGTTTAGCAAAAAGAAAATCTCTCTGGTCGCCGCAAGGCACCGCCATGATGGCGCCGGTGCCATAACCTGCCAGCACATATTCAGATATCCAGATCGGAATTGCTCTTCCGTTAAAAGGATTTTTAGCATAAGATCCCGTGAACACCCCGGTTATCTTTTTTTCCGCCATTCTTTCCCTTTCGCTGCGGCTGTTTACATACTCCAAATATTTTTCTACTTCTGCTTTGTGCTCATCGGTGATTAACTCTTTCACCAGTTCATGCTCCGGAGCAATGACCATAAAGTCAACGCCGAAGATGGTATCGGGTCTTGTGGTATAAACTATAAGCCGTGAGCTATTAGCTATGAGCTGCGAGCTTTTATTCTCATGGCTCGAAGCTCGCAACTCAAAGCTGATCTCTGCTCCGCTACTCTTCCCAATCCAGTTCGTCTGCATTTCTTTCATGCTCTCGCTGAAATCTACTTTCTCCAACCCTTCCAGCAAACGATCCGCATATTCTGTGATCCTCAAATACCATTGACGCAGTTTCTTTTTTACTACCGGGTGGCCTCCTCTTTCACTTACACCATTCACCACTTCATCATTTGCCAATACGGTTCCCAATGCTTCGCACCAGTTCACTTCGCCATAGCCGCAATAAGCAAGGCGGTATTGCATCAGGATATCTTGTTGTGTCGCTTCAGTAAATTTTTTCCATTCTTCAGCAGTAAAAGAAATAATTGGGTATTGGGTATTGGGAATGGGGTGAGATGCATTTCCCTCTTTTTCAAAAGCTGCTAAAAGTTTATTTATTGGTTCAGCTTTTTTTGTTTGCCTGTTATAAAATGATTTGAACAGCTGCAGAAAGATCCATTGTGTCCATTTATAGTATCCCGGTTTGGAAGTATTTACTTCCCTATCCCAGTCATAACAAAAACCAATTTTATCTAACTGGCTGCGAAAGTTTTTAATATTCGCTTCGGTGGAAACCGCAGGATGAATGCCGTGCTCAATGGCATATTGTTCAGCCGGCAAGCCAAATGCATCATAACCCATCGGGTGCAGCACATTAAAGCCCTTCAAACGTTTGAACCGTGCATAAATATCAGATGCTATATAACCCAGCGGATGTCCCACATGCAGTCCGGCGCCGCTCGGGTAAGGAAACATATCCAGCACATAGTACTTTGGTTTCGGCGAATCGTTCGATACTTTATATACCTTATTTGCTTTCCACCATTCCTGCCATCTTTTTTCTATTTCCCTGAAATTGTATTCCATAATTTCCAATCCGCCTGTTATAATTTTGAATTGATTTTTTGTGCTGCAATAATTCTTTAACAAATATCTTCAGTTCAAGATGGCAATATGAACCCGGAGCAATCGTTATTTGAGCGGCAAAAATACTGATTATAGCCCTAAACTGTTATTTTTGTGAGCAATCCATTCATCTGAAAAAACACATGCATGTCCCAATCAGCCAAAGCTTCCATCAAAAAAGGCAAACCTTCTTACTTTATGTCGATTCTCGGGGTAACTCTTGTGCTGTTGGTACTAGGAGTTATCGGTTGCCTGATCATTACCGCCGGTAAACTCGGTTCTTACTTCAAAGAGAATGTGGAAGTAAAAGTGATTCTGCGGGGTGATATGAACCCGAAAGACAGTACAGCACTGATGCAGTATATATCAAAACAGCTTTATGTAAAATCCATTGAATATGTAAACCGGGAAAAAGGCCGGAAAATATTTCTGGGTGATGGAAATGAAGACTGGAATAATGTACTGGACTATAATCCCCTTCCCAACGTCATTAATTTCAAGGTGAAAAAAGATTTTCTGAAGCCGGATATGCTCGCCGCTATCAAAACCGACCTGGAAAAGCAAACCTATGTAACGGAAGTATCTTATCAAAAAGCCCTTGTTACCAAGCTAAATAAAAACATCAAGCGAATTAGTTTAATTCTTCTGACAGTTGCTATTTTATTAAGCCTTGTTGTGATCATTTTAATAGATAACACCATCAAACTGGCCATGTTCAGCAACCGGTTCCTCATTAAAACAATGCAGATGGTAGGAGCCACCCGGTGGTTTATTGCAAAACCCATGAACATAAGAGCTATTATCAACGGAGCTGCCAGCGGCGGCATAGCGGTAGCGGCTGTATGGCTGTTACTTATCATTGCAGAAAAACTGATGCCTGAAATGAAAGCTATTCATGATAACAGTTCGCTTTTGCTTCTCTTCTTTGGCTTGATTGTTCTGGGCATAGGCATCACCCTCTTCAGCACCAACCGGAGTGTATTGAAATACCTGAAGATGAAACTGGATGATTTGTACTGAGGCCAGAAGTATGAAGTCAGACATGGATACTCCAACAGCTTTTTCAGACTTCATGCATCCTGCTTCCGACTTCATTGCTTTTTCCTATATTGCATCTCTAAATTTTTCAAGAATGAGTGATCAGAAGGCGCCTGCAATGTTCAGCCGTGAAAATTATATGTGGATGCTGATCGGGCTTGTGGTAATGGCAATTGGGATGTTCCTGTTATCAGGCGGGGCGAGTAATAGTGACCCGAAAGTTTTTGATAAAGATGCTGTTTACGGCACCACCCGTATTACCATTGCGCCAATCGTAATATTGGCAGGATTGGTAATTGAGATCTATGCCATTTTTAAAAAGCCCAAAGAAAAGGTTGGTTGATTCACAGATAAATAAATAAGTTTACAAGGCGATGCTCATCATGTATCGCCTTATTTTTTAAAATCTTTTCAATGGGTATTGCTGAAGCAATCATTCTTGCAGTTGTAGAAGGACTTACCGAGTTTCTGCCGGTATCTTCCACAGGGCATATGATCATCACCAGTTCCATGCTGGGGATACAAAGAGATGAATTCACCAAACTATTTGAAGTGTCTATCCAGTTCGGGGCCATACTGGCTGTGGTAATATTATATGGAAGAAAATTTTTTGAGTTTCGCCGCTGGCAATTCTATGCAAAACTGATTGTAGGTGTTATTCCCGCATTGATATTGGGTTATTTATTTTCTGATCAGATTGATACATTGCTTGAAAGTCCAACCACGGTGGCCATTGCCATGCTTGCCGGTGGATTGATATTGATGTTTATTGATAATGTTTTTAAAAAGCCAACAATTGAATCAGATGACCAGGTAACTTATCCCAAAGCATTTATTGTGGGTTTATTTCAAACTATTGCCATGATACCCGGAGTAAGCCGGAGCGCCGCCAGCATTATCGGGGGCATGTCGCAGAAATTCACAAGATTCCTGGCAGCAGAGTTTTCTTTTTTCCTTGCTGTTCCCACCATGTTTGCCGCATCAGTTTATTCATTATTTGTAAAAAAATGGTCGTATGAAGGAGTGACCAGAACAGGTTATGATATTATCACTTCCACTTCCGAAAACACCCTTTCATTCATTGTAGGCAATGTGGTGGCTTTTGTTGTAGCAATGGTTGCCATCCGTTTTTTTCTTAACTATCTGAAGGTATATGGTTTTAAGATATTTGGTATTTACCGCATAATTGCCGGAATAGCATTGTTGATCATGCTGCTTACCAAAGTAATTGAAGCCTGATTTTAAATCACTAAAACAATTAATATGAGGTCAGTTTATTTATTATTGCTATTGACATTTGCTTTCACAGCCTGCACTAATTATGGAAAGAAAGTTTCCATAGATGGTTCAAAAGGTGAAGTGTATTACAAAGGGGATGCTGTATCCAAAAAAGATGCTGAAAAACTCGGAAAGTATCTTAAAAATGATGTGCCTTATTTCGATAATGAAAGAAGAAAAAGCATTCAGTTGATGAAAGCAAAAGACGGAGGCTATGATATCCGGTTTGCAGTAGATAAGAAAAAACTGGAACAAACACCCGAAGCCATTGAATCATTTGAGCAAATAGGCGCCGCCCTTTCAATTGACCTTTATAATAATGAGCCAGTAAATATTTTGCTCACCGATACAAGATTTAAAGATTTCAAAACAATTCCTTTTAATAAAGAAACTGTGAGGAAACTGATGGAAAAACTTAAGTCCGCTGCAGAACAAAATGAACCTGCTGAAGAGCCAGTTGGTACCGGAAATTAGTATTTGCATATACGTTTGCAAGAAGCGGTTTTTCCTGAAAGCCGCTTTTCTTTTTTAGATTCAGTTCAAAGTCATATTTTGCTGACAAGATTATTGGTTATGCAAACGGCTTCAAAAAAAGTAGTGAATGGCTGGGCGATGTACGACTGGGCCAACAGCGTTTATAATTTAGTGATCACTTCCACTGTTTTTCCTGCATATTTCGAAGCTATTACCGGCGATGGAAATGAAGCCACCAAACAGGACACGGTTATATTTCTTGGAAGGGAGTTTGTGAACACCTCCTTATACAATTATACCCTTGCTTTCAGTTTTTTGCTGATTGCCGTCATGCTTCCGCTTTTATCTTCCATTGCCGACTATAAAGGCAATAAAAAAAGTTTTCTCCGCTTTTTTATGACGATGGGCAGCATCGCCTGCAGCACTATGTTCTTTTTTGATAAGAACAATCTGTGGCTGGGTATAGTATGCATGATCTTTGCCTGTATCGGCAGTTGGGCAGGATTGGTTTTTTATAATTCCTATTTACCTGAAATAGCTGCGCCGCAAGACAGGGATCGCATCAGCGCAAAGGGCTTTGCCTACGGTTATGTAGGCAGTGTGCTGCTGCAACTGGTAAGTTTTGCCCTGATATTAAAACATGAAATGTGGGGCATCAGCGATGGGTTTGCTTCACAGCTTTCTTTTTTATTAGTAGGCATCTGGTGGTTTGTGTTCGGAAATTTTTCACTAAACCGGTTGCCAAAAACCATTCCTGCCGGTGAAGGCATACCCAAAGGTCTGCTGAGCGACGGATATAAAGAATTAAAAAAAGTAGCCCGGCAGCTGGTGCATATACCGGTGCTGAAAAGATTTTTACTCTCTTTCTTTTTTATCAGTATGGGTGTGCAGACGGTAATGCTCGCAGCCACCCTCTACGGAAAAAGTGAACTGCAGATTGAAACGCAAAGCCTGATCATCGCCATTCTCATCATACAGCTCATAGCCATACCCGGAGCTTTTGCCATCGCTGGCTTGTCAAGAAGAACCAGTAATATGTTTGCGCTGATGGTCTGCATATTTGTGTGGATTGGTGTTTGTATTGCTGCCTATCTTATTCCGGCAAAAAACAGTATTGCCTTTTATTCGCTGGCAGCTATTGTCGGTTTTGTAATGGGTGGCATTCAGTCGCTTTGCCGCTCCACTTATGCCAAACTGATGCCTGAAACAAGAGATACTGCATCCTTTTTCAGTTTTTATGATGTGTCGGAAAAAATTGCTATCGTCATAGGAATGTTCAGCTTTGGGTTCATCACTGAGCTCACCGGTTCGCAACGGAATGCCGTGCTGGCTCTGATGATATTTTTTATTATTGCACTGGTGTTTTTGTTATTTACACAATGGGCTATTAAAAAAAAGAATCCCTGAATTCAAACATAATTATGAAAAAATATTTCTTGGCACAAGCAGCATTTCTGCAGGCATTTTTTTGTGTTGGCCAACAAAAAAATGACAACTCCCTGCTGTGGAGAATCGACAGCAAGAACAGAGATGAGCCTTCCTATCTGTTTGGCACTATTCATATGCCCCAAAAAAAATTCCTGGTTTATTCGGATTCGGTTTACTCAGCCATACAGCATACAAATACATTTTATTCTGAGATCGATTTTTTGAACCAGTCTTTTTTCAGTAATCCGGAGACGATTGAGTTTTTAGAAGAAAAAGGAAGGTATGTTGACTCTTTACAAAAAACGGATGCATGGAAAAATCTCATACGCCGGGTAAATAAAAATTATAATATCAATCTTGACCCTGAAAAACCGGATGAGTTTGTAGAATACAGTCAGACATTATTGAGTTCCTACTTTGATGCAGAGGCAGACGTAACAGTGCCTGATATAATGCTGGCTCAACATGCTTCTTCCTTAGGCAAAAAGACCGGGGGCCTTGAAACTTACGTTTTACAATTCCGGATGTTATATGATATACTCGGTGCGAGGCTGAGTGATACAACTATGCAATTGGAAGACGAAGGTGAATTGCTGGCGCAAATGAAAAAATTTTATCTGAATGAAAATATTGACAGCATCATTACAGTGGTTGAAAACATAAATCCAACCTATCGTAAAATAGTTTTTGATGATAGAAATAAAACTATGGCAGATTCCATAGAAAAGCATTTAGCCGAAAGCCCGGGTTTCTTTGCCGTAGGAGTAGGTCATTTGGTCGGTAAGGCAGGAGTTCTTGAATGGCTTCGCAAAAAAGGATTTACAGTTAGTCCCGTACATTCAGAAAATAAAATTTCAATGCTTATCATTAATGATATGATGCGAATCTATAAAAAGAAAGCTGCAACTATAGAAGATGGGAAAATAATCCAGGAAGGTATAAAGGATGTGGAGGTAGAACTTCCGCCGCCGCCAAAGCAAGATCCGCCTAAAGTAGAAATGAAAGAAGTGAAACCCGATAAGAAAAAGACTAAAACAAAAGAACAGCAGTGAAACTCTATACGATCAATACCGGTTATTTCAAACTCGACGGTGGCGCCATGTTTGGCGTGGTGCCAAAAAGCATGTGGAATAAGATCAACCCGGCTGATGAAAATAATTTATGCTCCTGGGCATTAAGGTGTTTGCTGATTGAGGATGGCAACCGGTTGATATTAATTGATAACGGCAATGGTGACAAGCAGGATGCAAAATTTTTCAGTCATTATTACCTGCATGGTGATGATACACTGGATAAATCGCTGACCAAATATGGTTTTCACCGGGATGATATCACGGATGCTTTTCTCACCCACCTCCATTTTGATCATTGCGGTGGCTCCATCAGCCGGGAGGGTGACAAGCTTGTTCCCACCTTTAAGAATGCAACTTACTGGAGCAATAAAAAGCACTGGGACTGGGCGGTAAATCCTAATGAAAGAGAGAAAGCTTCTTTTCTGAAAGAAAATATTTTGCCGATCGAAGAAAGTGGCAGGTTGAAACATATTGAAGTGGGTGAAAGTAAAGAAGGAAAATTGGGTTCAACTGTTTTTACTGAAAATATTTCTGTTCGCTTTGTAAGCGGCCATACCGAAAGCATGATGCTGCCACAAATAAAGTACAAAGACAAAACAATTGTGTATATGGCCGACCTGCTGCCATCACAGGGACACATCCCGCTTCCTTATGTAATGGCTTATGATATGTTCCCGCTGACAACATTGAATGAAAAAAAATCTTTTCTGAAAGAAGCTCTTGAAGGGGACTATATTCTTTTTTTCGAACATGACCGGGAATATGAATGCTGCAACCTGCAGCAAACCGAAAAAGGTATCCGGCCAAAAGATTTTTTCAAACTGGAAGAGATTTAGACTAAAAGTTTAAAGAATAAAAAAGAGGAAAGAGAATTTAAGAAGAACCTCTCATTATCTCATTCTTCTCCTTTAACTTCTTAGCCTTATTTTCTTTTGATCAGAGATGTCAAAGGATGTCTTAGATTAGAATGGCTCATCATATCAATCTTTACTTTGCCTACCACCAACGGACTTTCCACTCTCACAGGAATATGGTTCAGATCATCGGTAACCCATACCGTCATATTTTCTCCTCCATCAAAAATTTCGCCTTTCAGCAACAGCGGCTTCAGCTTTATTGCCCTGAATTTTCCATAGCGGGTTTTTATTTCTTCTTTGCCCATATAGCGGATATACATATTGAACACTTCATTATCGAGAAACATGGAAAAGGGAATTTTATCTTCCGGCCTGAGCTGTGAAAAGTCAAGATTGCGGGCATAATACATGGCGCTTACCACATCCTGCACACAGGCGGGTACCTTAAACACACCATCGGTGGTTACGGCTGTGTTCGCTGTTTTATTAAAAGTTATGTTCTGGTATTTTTTATACCCTCCTTCATTTACATTCCGAATAAATTTTAATGGCTGCATGGTAAGGGTGTCAATGTACGTTTCATATTTATCTCTTACATGATAGATCCAGTCGTAAGATGAATTGGTTTTTCCTTCCCCGGTAATATGATACACCGGCCGGTTGTTTATCGTTTCCAGTTTGCTGGTAAAAGTGGCATTACCCGCATTTACATAAATACCTGCCACCGCATAGTAAACGGTGAACACTACTTCTTCTTCTACATTAAATGAGATATTCCTGATACCGCAAAAATTATCCTGGGGAACCAGGGAACCTGTTTTATTTGCTTTAAAAGAAAAACTGAATAATGCCAAAAGAAAAGGTATAAGTAACTTAAATCGTTTCATCTTTATTCCTGTATATTTTTTTAATACTTAATATCAATAAACTGCCGATAATCGCCGGGATGATCAGGTTGATAACCCATATACCGGCTGCTGTAAATCCGATGCCCAGTTTGTTGGGGCTATACAGCATCATGATCGTTGTTATCACTGCTCCCCGCTGCACCAATTCTGTGATGGTAATAGATGGTATAACCGCCATCACCAAAAAAGACACACTCACTGCCCAAAAAGCCTGCCACCATGCCACATCCACTTCAAATAAACGAAACAGCAGGTAATATTGTAACACAAAAACAAGGAACCGCAATGCTGATAATGACAATAACCGTATCAGCAATGTTGCTTTAAAATCTTCCAATGCCCTTACCAGGTAAGCAAAGCGGCTGCTCCCCGGCAGACGATCGATCCATTTTATTATCCACGATAAGCGAAAATAAAATAATGTTAAAGCAAATGTGGTTGCACCCACTCCATAAATTATTACCTGCATCCACAAGGAGGAGATCAGTTGTTCCGCTTCAATCCTTGACCTCATAATCAACAACCCGATACCTCCCATCAATAAAGTGATGAGAAGCTGGCTGATGCTGCCGACAATCGTAATGGAGATGGTCTTTAACCTGTTTCCCTCATCCATATACAATACTCTTCCAAAATATTCCCCCACCCTGTTTGGCATGCTTACCGAAAATGATGTTCCCGATAAAACAGCTTTAAATGCCTTAATAAAACTCACCTGCTGAACAGGCCTTACAGAAATTTTCCATTTGATAGCTTCAAGAGACCAGTTGACAATCATTAAAAAAATAACGGCAACAAGATTCCACAACATCGGGCCTTGCAGAGAACTCCGGATATTTTGCCATGCCTCTTCAAGATTCGATTGTCTCTTTATTTGTTGGTAGATGGACCATGAAAGCCAGATAAACAGCAAGGGGCCGAGGAAATAATTGATAAAGATTTTGATATTTTTGTTCAGCTTCATTATTTGTAAAAATACTTCCTGTTTGCAAAAGCCTTCTAAAATAATCCTTGGCATTGACCCCGGAACCCTGATCATGGGTTATGGTTTAATTGCTGTTAAAGGCAATCAGGTATCTGTATTGGAATTGGGTGTTTTAAAACCGGGGAAAGTAAAAGACAGTTATAAAAAACTGCAACTTATTTTTAATACGGTAAGCGGTCTCATCACTAAATACCAGCCGGATGAATTTGCTATTGAAGCGCCATTCTTTGGAAAAAATGTACAAAGCATGCTGAAACTGGGCAGGGCGCAGGGTGTGGCCATTGCTGCAGCCATGCGGCATGGGTTGGAAGTGGTGGAGTATTCTCCCAAAAAAGTAAAACAATCTGTTACCGGCAATGGCAATGCTGCCAAAGAACAGGTGTGGAAAATGCTGAAACAATTATTACAGATAAAAGAAGAACCGAAACATTTTGATGCTACAGATGCATTGGCGGTGGCTTTATGTCATCATTACCAAACTTGTTCACTTGTTGGTAAAATCACCAAAGGATTTAAGGGATGGAATGAGTTTATTAAAAAGAATCCTGACAGGCTTATTAAAAAATAAATTGACCAACCGGATGACACAACGATGAACTTATTTTTACCACATAGGGTCATAGAAACATAGGTTTCACATAGACCTGACTACGGCCGACAGGTTTCTATGTGTGTATTTTCTACTGTGTGCTATGTGCCTATGTGGTACCATTCTTAGGTTGCTATAAACGGGCAGTCATTAAAAATAATTACAATTTCGCCAGAATTTTCTCCTGCACTTTCTTCAAACTTTCATCCGATGCTTTTGATTTATGCTGTGTAAAATTCAGATCATTGGATGAATTGATGGGAACCAGGTGCAGATGTGCATGTGGCACTTCCAGCCCGATCACACTGATACCGCAACGGTTGCAGTTGAATGCTTTTTCAATTGCATGAGCAATGGGTTTTGCAAACACAAACATTTCGCTTAAATATTCATCCTTCAAATCAAAGAATTTATCCGTCTCTGTTTTTGGCACCACCAGCACATGCCCTTCCCGCAGTGGGAAGATATCGAGAAAGGCAAAGAACTTATCATTCTCTGCAATTTTATACGAAGGAATTTCGCCTGCAATGATTTTTGAAAAGATTGTCATGTCACCAAAGATTTTTGATTTAAGAGATAACAGGTAATATTTAATCCGCTTAAGCAACTTTTCAATATTACGTTGATGCAAAAATAAAAGTTCTGCTCATCACAGAACTTTTTAAATGATTTAATGATACCGGAGTTTATGCAGAAATATTTTCAATTTTGAATTTAAGTATTCCGGCCGGAGCCTGTATTTCGGCTGTATCGCCAACCACTTTGCCCAATATCCCTTTGCCTATCGGCGAAGTAACCGATATTTTACCGGCCTTGAGGTCGGCTTCTTTTTCACTGACAATTTTATAGGTCACCTGTTTTTTTGTATCCATGTTTGTCAGAGTAACTTTTGTAAGTATGGACACTTTACTGATATCAATACTTGACTCATCAATTACCCTTATGTTGGCAATAGAACCCTCAAGGGCCGCAATTTTTGCTTCCAGCAAACCCTGTGATTCTTTGGCTGCATCATATTCTGCATTCTCTTTCAGATCCCCTTTTTCACGGGCATCAGCAATAGCACGGCTGGCAGCGGGGCGGTCCACTGTCCTCATTCGCTGTAATTCTGATTTCATTTGCTCCAGGGTCTCTTTCGTCACATATTGAATGTCGCTCATATTCGTCTTCTTTGAATTAAACAAAAAAAATAACAACGCCTCAGTGGGAGCTGAAGCGTTGCAGTATTATGAATCAAAGATAAAAAAATATTGGAATAAATCCAGTCTTCGGGTATTATTTATTGGGTGCGGCTGGCGGGTTTTTCTGTGCATATTCGCCCCAGAAGGCAATTTTATTATTTTTCACCTGGAAATAAGCATGATTAACCAGTGAGTCTGTTTTGCCGGCTTTATCTGTAATAAAGTCCGTTTCCCACACCAGTACATAATCTTCATTTTTATCATTGCTGTGAACAGGCATAAATGCATCCATCCGGATCTTAACCGCCGACATGGTAGCCCTGAATTGTTTTCCCATACTTATCAGGCTGTCACTGGTTCCCATAAACCGGCCTCCGTCATTAAAATTTACACCCACCGAATCGGCTAACAATGACTTCATATCATCCAGCTTGTTGTCCTCCCACATTTTAATAAAATCCAAAACTAATTTTGCATGATTGGGATCTCCCATGCTGAAATTGGAATAATCCGCTTTATAAGGATAAGTGATGTTACTCCCCTTGTCAGCATTTTCTTTTTTGTCATCACTCATCTTGTCATCTTTTTTCTTTTCGTCGTTACAGGCAAAAATGATCGCAAAGGCGAACATGGCAAATAATGTTTTTCTCATTTTGTTTGGTTTAAGTTTAAAAAAAGTTGGGGCCAGATTTGCCAAAATTGTCTTCAGAAGGTGATAGAGGGAAACCGGTATGAAGTCAGAGGGGGCGAATAGGAAAGGAAAGTTAGGAAAGTTTACAGACCTGTCAAACAAAAAAATAAATCAATAAATATTCAGCTTTTTCAGCAATATATCGGCCATTTTGTAAGAAGCCTCAAAACTGTATCCCGCAATATGCGGAGTGATGATCACATTGGGTTGATCAAGCAGCCAATCGAGTTGTTGCTTCTCAATAGGCGTGTAGGTATTCAGTTCCTCATTTTCCAACACATCCAATCCGGCGCCGGCGATTTTATTTTCAATCAAAGCATTTACCAGGTGCCCGATCTTCACTACTTTACCCCGGCTTGTATTCAGCAACCAGGGCTTCCTTTCAAGCGAATTAAAAAATTGTGTGTTGCCCATGTGATATGTTTCATCTGAAAGGGGCACATGAAAACTCAGTACATCCGCATAACGGCATATTTGTTCAAGGCTTGCTTCTTTGATATAATCATGGGCAAAACCGAATTTGTATTTATCATATGCCAAAACGGTTACATCAAAGGGCTGAAGCAGTTTGGCAAAACTGCTTCCGGTATTTCCGAATCCGATAATGCCGACAGTTCTTCCATGCAGTTCTGTTCCCCTGTTCTCATCTCTCCGCCACAATCCTTTCATGATCTCATTATTGGAAGAATGAATATGATTCATTAATGAAAGCAACATGCCCAGCAAATGCTCAGCCACCGCATTGCGATTTCCTTCAGGACTGCTCTCACACTTTATTCCTTTACTTTCTGCATAGGCTACATCTATCAACTCCATGCCGCTTCCCAGCCGCCCGATCCATTTTAGTTTATCGGCTTTGTCAATCAGGTTTTTATCAATCTGAAGTCTTGTTGTAACCACAAGCCCGATGGCATCCTGAATTGCAACGCTGAGGTCATCATAGCTTATCTCGGGCAGGTAAATTGCCTGATATCCTTTTTGTCTGAGTACATCAATCATTAGCTGATGACATTTGCCTGTAATAATAACTTTCATCATTTCATGCTAAATGTAAGTGTTGCAAATTGCTCCACACTCAATTCTTCGGCCCTTTTATTAAACAAATTATCGGTCAATATGGCTGCATCAAACAACCCTTTTACTGCATTTCGTAATGTTTTTCTGCGCTGATTGAATGCGGTTTTTACCAGCAGGAAAAAACTCCTCTCACTTTTCATTACAGGATATTCTCTTTTCGGCAACAAACGAATTACCCCGCTTTTTACTTTTGGCGGGGGTTGAAAACACTTTTCATTCACATCAAAAAGATACTCCACTTCAAAAAAAGCCTGCAGCAGTACGCTGATCACCCCGTATGTTTTATTTCCTTCCTTTGCTGCCAGTCTTTGTGCCATTTCCTTTTGAAACATCCCGATCATGCATTCCACACTGTCTTTCCATTCGAGAATTTTAAAAATTATCTGCGATGAAATATTATATGGAAAATTACCGGCAACAGTAAACCGGCCTTCAAATGGTTTTTCAATATCAAGAAAATTTTCCTGAACTATTTTCCCTTTTAATGCCGGATACGTATTTAAAAGATATTCTACTTTTTCTGCATCAAGCTCTACTGCTTTGAAGTCAGTATTTTTCAGCGTAAGCAGATATTTTGTCAAAGCGCCACCCCCCGGGCCCACTTCCAGCAGTTGATTAAAAGAATATTGCTGTAAGGCTGACACTATCTTTCTGCAAATATTTTCATCTTTCAAAAAATGCTGGCCAAGTGATTTTTTCAGGGTGTACATGCTGCAAATGTAACAGATAGCTTTGCTACAATAAAAAAGCCTCCCGTTTCAGGGGAGGCTATTGCAGTTACCAGCTGCAATTAATAACCAGCTACCGAGTTTAATTGTTTATCGCTTCAGCACTTTTATTGTAGTTCTTGTTTTATTCATATCCAGGTTCAGCAGATATATACCAGCTGATAAATCGCCGAGTTCACTTATGGTAAATGTTCCGGTGCCTGTGCCTGCCATCAGTTCTTTACTTTTAAGAAGACGGCCCTGCAAATCAAGCAAACTGACCTCTAATTTATCTGGCTGGGCTACTGTGTATCGTACAGTAAGGGATTGATCAAATGGGTTACCCAGCACCTCAAACTTTCCTTTATTGCTTATTTTAATAAGTACGATTTCAGAAAGCAGGTAACTGCCATCCATATTTACTGATTTGATGCGGTAATAATAATAGGGTGAAGTATTATTAGTAATGGGGTCTGAGGCCTGATAGGTCATTTGGTCGCTGCTGTTTGCGGCAGCTACTTCCCTGATTGTGCTGTAATGAAGTCCATCAAAACTACGCTGCACTTCATAGTGTGATAAATTACTTTCCTGCTCTACTATCCATGTCAGTTTATTATTATTCCCGGTATTAATTCCGGTAAAGGAAATAAAATTAACCGGCAGTGTAACCATGCCATCCCATTTTGCTGCTTCAAACACACCTTTACCGTGAGTAGCAGCCCTGATTTTATTTCCCGGAGAAAATGTCAGGTCCATAACATAAGTAGCATCCCAGAAACCATCGCTGAAATCATACCAGTTAGCTCCCCGGTCGGGGCTAACATGAACACCAATATCGCTTCCTGCATATATTATTTGTGAATTGCCCGGGTCTATCAATATTGTATTAATAGGAATATCCGGAAGACTTCCTGATCTTGGGGTCCAGGTATTTCCCCCATCTCCTGTTATATATATATGAGCTGTTCCAAATCCCCCCAATGTAACAAATACACTGTCATCATTAGTTGGGCTAACGGCAAAGTCTGTTACAATTCTGTCGGGTAACCCGGTAGAAACGGTTGAAAAGCTACTGCCTCCGTTTATACTTTTTCGTATCCTTGCCGGCGGATTATAATACAACCCATCCGTAATCAGGTTTTGAGAAAACGGAGATACAGAAACGTAGAGTTTATCTTTGTTTGTATTGGATACGCCAATGGCTATAGCCGGTTTATGCAGCGCTTCAATATACGATGTGCCGGGAGGAGTTCCATTACCACTGAATGTTGATCCACCATTGCTGCTTACATGAATATTATCAGAACCAACATACCATCGGGTATTATCCGATGGCGCAACCACAACCGGTGAACAGAATGCTGTCCGGTCATCATAGCCATTAGGTATATTGCCAAGATAATCCATTACAGAAACAGAAGAGGAGGTGGAAACAGTATAGCGGTTTACCCCCCGTGTATCATTGGACAACAATAAAATATTTTCATCATCGGGTTTGAAAGAACAGGTAGTACCATCTCCTCCGATCACTCTTTGCCATCCGGTTCCGTTGTAACGTATTACACCATTATCCTGTAGTCCGCCATAAATGATATTGGCTGATGCCTGAGATTGGGCAATGGTTGGATAGAACTGCTGAGCATATAAGCCCCCGTTACAGGACACAAAAGTCATACTGCTGATTGGTGAAGCATCTGCATTAGTTGTTCTGAAAATACCTCCATCGGTCGCCCAATAAGCTGTGGTGGTGCTGCCCGGTACAAACTGTACATCGTGTACATCGTCATGAACATAGGATGAGCTCCCTTCCTGGCTCCCGTCAACCAAATAGCCGGAACTGGCTGATCCGGTCGCAATATTGGTTAATGTACCCGTAGTACCCGAAAGAACCAGCACATGTTTTTTCACACCATACATAAAAATTTTTGTACTGCTACCCGGATAAGCAGTAACCCCATGGGCAAACCAGGATTGCCATTTGGCATGTGTAGAATTGCTTACAGATGACCAGGTACTGCCAAAATCATCTGAACGATATACCTCTCTTTCATTATATGTACCGTCATTATTGTTATCACCAACTCCCACACTTGCTATCAGTGTATTTGTTCCAAGTATGGTAAAGTTTGTAGAACCCTTGTATTGAGAAGCTGTTGGAAATCCGCCGGCAGTTACCTGTGTAAATGTTGAGCCGCTGTTCGTTGACTTCCACACTCCCTTGGGATTATTGGTAACATTTCCGGCTGCAATTACAATCTGTGTGACATCTGATGGATTAATAACAATATCCGAGCAGTAAGTGCCCGTCCAGATCTTTGTCCAGGTAACACCAGAATCCGTGGATTTATATAATCCATCTGTAGCACAGGCAAACACAGTACCGGAAATAGTGGGATGAAATTTTATTTTTTGAATTCCAAATAAATCAGATTGGGTCTTGATAAGTACCTGCGACCATGTTTGTCCTGCGTTGGCACTTCGTAAAATTCCAACACCATAGGTGCCTCTTGCCTTCCATGCATTGCGGCCGATATTACTTACCTGGTCAGATGAATAAGGGGAGCTGCTGTAGTTTTCCATCCTGTACACTTCTCCCGTACCGGCTAATATGATATTTGTATCAGTGGGATGATAGACTATACTGGAAACTCCCAATACCTGAAATCCCGTTTCTACATGCTGCCATGCAGAAGCGCCGATACCCGAAACATATGTTTTCCAGATTCCGCCGCCGGCACTTCCCGCAAATATTGTTCTCTGGCCGCCAGCATTCAACTGAGAATTGATGGCCAGGCAAAGCATACGTCCGCCAAAAGCCTTGGGACCCACATGTGTCCAGTTTCCCATTCCTTCAATTCTGGAATGGCTTTGGCCATACGGTCTGTTCTTTTTAAATTCCCGATATTCATGCCAGGCATTCTGGTACTTACCTGTCAAATTACTTGCATCCGGGTATCCTTTTGTTTGAAACCAGGTTGATAATTGTTTGTCGGCTCCATTTTCTTCTTCCTCCTCATTTTCAATTTCTGTTTCTTTTTCTCCCCTGTATTTTTCAGATGAACAGGATGAAACTATCGTTAAAGAATAAAATGCGAGACCCGCAAAAAGGGTAAAACATAAGAATTTGTTTTTCATACTTGGATTTTAGCAGTGGTTATTATTGGATCAATTGCCGCTGAACAGGTTTCTTTCTCATTCAGCTGGTTATTCTTCTAATGTGCTACAAAATTTATCGGTTTATAATAAGTTTTTGGCTTACCCGGGACTGGCCGGAAATGATTTGAACGATATACGTTCCTTCCGGAATCTTATCAAGGTTATTCAGATGTAACGAATTACCTCCCTCTGCAAGTGAAAATTTTTCGGTTCTTATTTTTCTTCCCATCGCATCATAAATAATCACTTGTGCCTCAGATCTGCGATCACTGCTCATATAAACTGTAACAGTACTGCGGGCAGGATTGGGTATCAATGATACCTGTTCAATCTGATCTTTGATTGTAATACTTCTTGATTCACTATAATGGTATAGATCGCCGTTATCTATTATTTTCAGACGATAAAATGATTTTCCTTTTAACGCCTGCAGGTCGTTGAGTAAGTAATTATTCTCCTCCGACCGGTGATTCCCTTTTGCTTTTACAAAACCGATTGCAGACCAGCTAAGGCCATCCGGGCTTCTTTCTATTTGATAGCCTGAGAGATTTTCTTCTGCTGTCGTTAGCCAGTTTAATCTCGCTGTAGAATTATTTACAGCTTTTGCATTAAAAGAAAGAAGATTGGCTGAAAGAGGATAATCATCCACCAGTACTCTGTAATCTTCAGTTTCTCCGTCATTAAAGTATCCTGTAGCGCTGGCAGTAGTCATTCCATTGGTTGCCGAAGTAAGCCTGATTCTTAAATAAGTATAGGAACCGTTTGTGATGGGTGATGATATGCTGGGCCAATACAAATAAAAAGACTGCATCCCGCTTGATGTACTCACCGTAATTGGCGAAACAGCTTCACTGGCATCAAAGACACCGTTTCCGTTATAATCAAACCATGCACACAAGGTAGCATTGGTACCGGTGTTATTATATACCTGCACCTGTACAAGGTAGTTACCAGAACCTGGATCAAATACCGGTACATAGGCAAGACCGTCCTCATCTGCCCCGTCACCCGATGCATCAGTGGAAGTGCTCTTACTCCATTCCCAATCATAAGTTGCACCTATGCGGATAGCTGTATCCTTTTCATTCAGCGCCGGGGATAATGCTACCGGGTCGTAAGTAGATGGCGCATCGCCAAAATCAGCTTTGGGTCTGAAAGCTTCCGCAGCATCGCCGGCAGGTCCAACCCATGAAGTGGAGCGGGGAGCGCTGAATATTGTTTGTTTGCCAGTTACTGTATTTGAAACCGTGCCATTATAAACTCCTATTTCATTTGCTACCCAATAAACTGTTCCGTTCCAACTCTGTGCTGCCTGCTTGGGTATATTGGCCGAACTGCCCGGAACCACTGTAGTAGTGGTAACATTGGTCTGCATATCAACATGCGAATATCTTCCGTTGCCTAATGAGGTGGATGAATTATAGGTATATAACGTACCGTCTTTCATCACAAAATCGGCATAGTCGTGAATATTATTTGTACCGTTATCAACAGGAGTGGCCCAAACCTGGGAAGTGCTGACAGGTGTTAAAGAATCGCTTCCGAAATCTATCCTCCAGATAGCTGTTTCCCTGGCTGAGTTTCTGGTTCCTGAAAGAAAATAAGCTTCTACTCCCATAAATAATGAGCCATTATAAAAACAGGCTCCCCCGGATTCAAGCCCTGAATTGTAAGTGGGCATATAAAAAGGTGAGGTCTTTACATCGCTTATGAGAGTAGAAATTGTTTCTGTATTTAAATCATATTTCTTAATGTGCCTGATTGAGTCAGGTGTCCCGGGAGGTGTACATCTTTCCAGCCCGTCAACGGAATAATATATTATTTTTTTATAGGGGTCATAAGCAAGATTGTTGATCTCCCTCACTCTTGGATCGCTGTCTGTAAATAGTGACACAGCCCTTCCTGTAGCCGGGTCAAGCATGAAAATGGTATTCAGATCATGCACAACCAGCACATAAGCAGGTTGACCCGTAAATGGCTGTGATATGGTATAATAGTTAGTGAGAAATCCTCTGTATACGCAAGCCTGCATATCTGAAATCCAAAAATTTCCGGCTGTTCCGCCAAACACCAGGGTAAGTGATGTAAGCGGACCAGCCACGGCAATATTCAGCGTTGCCACATTTACATTGTTTGCCTGGCTTGAGGCAGCCCCTGTGCCAATATTTCCTGCAATTATTACATTTCCTCCGGAGGGCTTGGTAAGCGTAACAACTCTGGGCGTTACTCCTTCAAAAGCTGTGACGGTAACGCTTTGAGAAGCGTCAAGATCATAAATTGATAATTGTAAATTGGAAACTGCCGTATCAAATGTGAATGTAATTGTGCCATTACCAGTAAAACTTGCATCGGCACCTGTGCCAAAAGAACCGGATTCGCCTGTATGAGTAGTGTTTTCACCCAAAATCCCGGACGATGGATAATTCGTGGTGAATACTACCCTGTTGGTACCAATGGCAAATCGCTGGGTTTGCACCATATTTGCCACTAAAGCAGGAGTATTGATATAAGTGGCATAGTTAGCATTCGATTGTGTTGAAATGAAATCAAGATTATCCCAGTTCACATTTGCATTGGTGCATTGAGAAAAAGATAAATGGCTGCTGAAAGCTAGCACAAAGAAAAATGGTACGCTGATTAGTCTTTTTAACATCGGATAGGATTTATCTCTTCACGGTACGGATCTTATTTGAATTATTTTAAGTGTTTGTCTTTATTATTCCGGATAAAGAAAATAAAGATGGATGATAAATACACTTAAGGTTTTTCGGGTACTAAAGTGAGAGTTTTTACTTAGATATACAACCGTATCGTAAAGTTTCAGACGCAAAACGGGTACTAATACCCGGTACAGTCGTAAAGAATACAACAGGTAAATGTGACTATTCCCTGAAAAACTCACCGGCCGGAAAATCACTATTTTTACCTCAATATTTTTAACATGAGCATAGCCAAACCTGTTATTGGAATAACCTGCGGCGACCTGAACGGCGCCGGTATTGAGATCATTATTAAAACATTTTCCGATAACCGTATCCTTGAACAATGTACCCCTGTCATCTTTGCTTCAAACAAATTGATCAATTTTTACAGGAAATCAATCCCGGATATAAACTTCAATTACCAGAGTACAAGAGACTTTAACCGGATCAATGCAAGACAGGTAAATCTTTTTACCTGCTGGGAAGAAGAAGTACAGATCAATCCCGGGCAATTGAGCGAAGTAGCAGGAAAATATGCGGCCCTTTCTTTGCAAACAGCTGTTGCAGCGCTTAAGCAAAAACAAATTGATGGGCTGGTAACGGCCCCCATTCATAAAAAAAATATCCAGTCACCTGAATTCACATTTACCGGGCATACCCCTTATTTAAAAAATATTTTCGGTGTAAATGATGTGGTGATGATGCTTTGTGCCGGGAATTTCCGGGTGGGGCTTGTAACCGAACATGTGCCGGTAAATGAAATTGCCAAAAACATCAGCAAAGAAAAAATTCTCAGCAAACTCAATATTATTTATCAGTCTCTTCAAAAAGATTTTGGCATTGATAAACCCCGGATTGCTGTACTGGGACTCAATCCTCATGCAGGTGATGAAGGATTAATTGGCAACGAAGAAGAAACCGTCATCAAACCGGCGATCAAAGAAGCCAGGAATAATAATATGCTGGTGCTGGGACCTTACAGCTCCGACGCTTTCTTTGCACGTCGCAGTTTCGAACGGTTCGATGCGGTATTGGCCATGTATCATGACCAGGGCCTGATCCCATTCAAGACCCTGGCAATTGGTGAAGGGGTGAATTACACAGCCGGACTTCAGGCAGTAAGAACGTCTCCCGACCATGGAGTGGCTTTTGATATTGCCGGAAAAGGGAAAGCTGATAACTCTTCATTTGTTGCAGCGCTGTTCGAATGTATTGATATTATCAACAGGAGAAGGGAATACGAAGAGAACAGAAAAAATCCGTTGAGAAAAATCACCCCGGCCATCCTGGCCAATGCAGAAGATGAAAAAATTGATGAGAGCTGAGTGATCATTGAAAAACCGAATCCGGCACGCCTTTATTGATCACATAGCCTGAATAGTTTATTTCAACTTTCCCCTTTTTATTTTTTGCTTCATCAGCATTCTCCTTATCTGTGTCATTGTCATAGTCAATCGTTACCCCTTTGGGTAATTTATATTCCCTTGTGTTGAATGTAAGCTCTACCTTATCGGGCAAACCATAAGAAGCATAATTCTTATACGTCATCACTAACTCATAAGTACCGTTTTCTTTTGTGCTGATTACTGACTTTAGCGCCAGCATTTGTTTTTCGTCGATATACAATGTAGCACGGGTGATATTCTCTTCATCACTCAATGGAAATATTTTAACCACTTTGCAAACCGTTCCATTGATTTTTTCCATGCCCCCGGCAATCGCTTCATAATTGTTCAGGCCAAGCACATTATTCATATTTACATTTACCGATCCTTTGGGAATAAAAGAAATACCACTTTCATTTTTGATTTTCAGCTTATCGGGTTTTTTATAATAAATTTTAACAGTGGCGACCGGGGCCTTAATGAAAAGCACATTCGTTTTCAGCTTGCCCGTGGCTGTGTAATCATTTACCTGGTCGTATTTCGCTTTCACTTTCTGTAAAAGATCTTTCACATCCTGTGCTTTTAATGAGACAGAAAGAAATACAATGCTCAATAAGGATAAGAAATATTTTTTCATACCGCTCCGCTAACTTAAAATATCTTTTTTCTTAAAATACCGGATACTTATCAAAAGAAACAGCACAATATACCCCACTAATATTAATCCGCTTCTGATAAGTGCTGAAGGGTTTTCAACAGATCCATCAATGGTTGCCCCTTCAGCATTTTTTTCAACGTAAAAGAAACCTTTCCAGCCCAGCATATGTGTAGTAAAAGACCAGGGATTCACAGTTTGCTCAAAAACCGGCACTTTCAGCTGTTGAATAATAGTAAAGACCACCACCACGCAAACAGTTCCGACAATCGGCCCGAGAGAATTTTCTGAAAATGCTGAGAACATTAACGCCATAACTGCAATAGTGGTTAAGCCAAGAGCTGCAAAAACAAAAGCCCCCAAAAAACGCCATAACACATCCTGTTTATCCATTAAATGAATTCCGTTTTCCTTAAAAACAACCAGGTCGTTGGTTCCAAAGAGCAACATGCTTCCCAATAAAGCTATCAGGGCCATCCAAAACAAAAGCAGGATCACATACACTGTGCTGGCAGTGAATTTTGCCATTATAATTTGTGTTCGGGTAACAGGTTTACCCGCTAATAAACGCAATGTGCCAAGATTGGCTTCTCCTGAAATCATGTCTCCGGCAATCAATGCCACCAGCAGGGGCACATGTATCAGTATCATGTGCAGGATGGCTACACATACAAAATATCCATTCAGGATATTGTCATAAGGTATATCAAAAGTATCCGCCTGGCTGTCGGTATACAGCTGAATAAAATCTTTCCCGTTTACTTTCAATGCCAGCTGTACAAGAAAAACGATGGCGGCTATGGCGCCAAAAGCAATAAAGGTTCTTGGTCGTTTGAAAATTTTAAATATTTCTATCCTGAGTAACCCGGCAAACATTTATTCTCTCGTTTGTGATAAAAAATAATCTTCCAGTGAATGTACCGTTCTTATGCCCTCAACCGCTATCCCGTTTTCTACCAGCTGCTTTGTCAGTTCGGGTATTTTCTTTTTCTCAACTTCCATTCTTATTGCCCCGTTATGATATCCTTTCAAAGCGCTGTTCCACTCTGAATTTTTTATAAAGTTTAAGGCTGATTCTTTGTCGGGAGTGCTTAACTCCACTACCGGCAGCTGAGGATTTAGTAATTCAGTCACATTCCCTTCTATTATCTTTTTTCCCTTATTTATGATCAGCATGCTGTCGGCCACAACTTCCATTTCACCAAGCAAATGCGATGACACAACAAGGGTCTTTCCAAGATCTTTACTTAAATGAATGATCATATTTCTCATATCGGCAATTCCCTGCGGATCCAGCCCGTTGGTTGGCTCATCCAGAATTAATAATTGGGGGTCATGCACAAGGGCGCAGGCAAGGCCAAGCCGTTGTTTCATTCCCTGCGAGTAAGTTTTTACTTTACTGTTCATCCTGTCGGCCAACCCTACCATGGCTAATTGCTCTGTCATTTTTTTTTCTGACACTTTCACACCACTCAATTTTGAGAAAATTCTTATGTTTTCCTTCGCAGTGAGATATTTATACAGATCCGGCTTTTCCACAATGGCTCCGATCTGACTCAAAATTTCTTTGCGGTGTTCATACAGGTTCAGTCCAAAAATTTCTACCTGGCCCGCTGTTGGGGATATCAGGGTGAGCAGCATCCGGATTGTCGTAGATTTACCTGCCCCGTTCTGACCAAGAAAGCCATATACCTCTCCTTCTTCAACCGTAAAAGAGAGATCATTAACAGCCTTTACATCTTTGAAATCCTTTGTAAGATTTCTGGCATTTATTACAACACTCATATAATTAACAAGGCAAACTTATTTAAGCTTCATTCACTATTATAAAAAAGATTCATAAAAAATTTTTGAAGAAATGCTTGCAAATATTAATGCTGCATATTAGGTTTGTTGCAGTTCAGAAAACCACATATACCCTCGTAAAACTACGATAAACATCCGTACCTGGTGCATCGGATATTTCCCGCCCCAAGTATGATTTATGTAAAGTAGCCCGTTACAACCGGTGTCTGGTTCAATACTGAAACAACATCCGATATTTCTGTGGGAAAATAAATTAATCCATCCCGATAGCTGCCTGCCTGCCGGTAGTCATGATCGGGACAAACCCTGAGAAATGACAAAATTTACAGCATTTGTAATCATCGTTGCACTAAGGATTATTTATCATCCTGTGCATTCCAAAACAGAAATCGCCCCTTTTGCAAGCCCTGCCCCATCCCCAGTTCCATCAGCCATTGGTACACCGGCAAAGTTGCTTGACATTTATGGAAGTTTCTATAACAACAAAATTTATCTGTGCTGGACGGTAGGAGAAAATGAAACTGCTGATCAGTTTGAAGTGGAGAAAAGCATGGATGGAAAAACTTTTAAGATGGCAGCCCTTGTTTTTGGAACCGATAAACCCGACACAGATAATTATCAGTTTTATGAAAAGGCCGGCAATCAAAAAGTGTTGTATCGCATCCGGCTGATCAATAAAGACAGGAAAACGGAATATTCTCCTGTTGTGGAAATTAATCCTTTTACTTAAATGAAAGCAAATGGGAACAACCAAAAAAAAATGGAAGGAAAGCTACAATAAACTTAAAAAGGTATTTGAAAAAATAATTAAACCAGGTAAGCAACAGGTGATGCCGCAACTGGTATTACAACCTGTACGCAAAAACAAATATTTGAGGGGTACTCGATTCTATTGAAGTTTTCATACACTTAGAGTATCAACGGAGAATGAAGCCCCGACGGTTAATCGGGGCTTTCTCCATTTATTAAACGGATCGTAAGGTTTTAAAGCCTGTTTGCTGAAAGAATTTTAAGAATCATCATTACGAGTGCTGCTACAGGTGCCAGCAAAGCCGCCAGACCCCATGCCTCCCATTTAACCAACATGGTGCGATAAGCAGCCCATTTAAAATTTGTTATATCAGCATTGGCGGTAAATTGGTATATTCTTTTTTGCAAAGGAACCAGCTTCCAACTGAATACGATTCCTGATAGTGTAAAAAGTACGATGGGCCAGAAAATCCAACCCGTTCTTAACAAGGGTATTCCGGCATACAATGCAGAACTGATACCTCCTGCTGTAATAACAATCACTCCGGGAACAGTAAACCACCTGTCACTCTTTATAATATTTTTCATTGTAAAAGATATAACGGACAGGTTGTTTGTTTTATCTGCCTGCCTCATCCAGAAAAGTCCGGTGAAAATATTTCCCAAAAAGACGATCACAGCAATAATATGAATCAGTTTCAGGAACAAATACGGGTTCATAAGTTTTTATTTGCCAAGATAAGTTTGCAGGTTTCCGACATACGCTTCAAATGCTTTAATACCCTGCCTGGTAATTTTACAGATCGTTTGCGGATAGTTGTCCTTGAATTGCTTGATCACATCTATATAACCGGCATCTTTCAGCTTTTGAATCTGCACACTCAGGTTGCCTGCGGTTGAGTTTGTTTTTTCCCTGAGAAAAGTAAACTCGGCTTCCTTTACACTTATAAGAAGCGACATAACAGCCAGCCTGAGTTGTGAGTGTAATATGGGATCCAGATCTTTAAACATGCTGACTGGCTTGTTCTTTTTTGTACCGGCGATATTCTTTTTCCATGATCAGTCCCGGAATGAACCAGGCAACGATTGCGGAAGAAGCCGTCAATAACAAATCAATCCTGATCGATGTGTAAACCGTTGCAATACTGCAGAGCCAGCAAAATATCCCCCCCCATAGCATGGGCCTGAACCGGCAGGCAGCGCCTGTAATGAATGTGGGCAACCCATATAACATCAGAAAAAGAGGAGATATAAACTCTCCGAACCGGAAGCTGGAAGGATGACCCGCCAGAACATTATATTCTGCCGACACCGGGCCCCATGACCTGAAAACAAGATTGATAATATGGATCAATAAAAAGATAGAAATGCCGAAACCCATCCATATATAATCCATGTATGAATCATCATATGATTTTACTTTTCTCTCCTTCTTTTCCCGGATGGTCAGGAACACCTGTGGTACGATAGCTGCAAGAGTGAGCAGATAAATATCAAAAGGCAGTTGATACCCAAATTGTATTTCTGATAATTTCACAAAAGAGCAGATGGCAATTACAGCTCCCCACATCATTGCCCCGACACCTGTGCTATGATAGGAATCTTTGGCTTTATTGATCATCGTGGCGATAAGCTCAAGGCTTTCCTTTTCAGTTAGTTTTTTTTCCTGCTGTTCCATAATAAATCATTTATTACCGGAAATAAAAAGCGGCCGGAGCAATAACCCGGCTCACATTAACAGATCTTTCTTATTGCGCCTGCGACATCATATATTTCAGTTGCGACAATCCCCATGACGGATGTATGCTGCTGGCAGGTTTGAAGCTTTCAAACTTTTTCATGGCTTCTGCAAAGAGTGTTTTAGCTTCTTCTTTACTTCCACCGTAAGCCTCCGGAGTGTAAAACTTATCCTGCCCCTCCAGTAAATACACCCTTGGATTTTCGGGATCCAGTTTCTTAGCTGTTTCCAATGCTTCTGAAGCAGCCGGGCCATAGGTCATAAAACGACTCATAGGATCGGCCATCATTTTACCGGTATTGAACATTTTTTTCAGGCAATACACTTCAGAATTCTCCTTTTGAAGTTCCTCTGCTTTTGCCAGTAAAGGTTCGGCTTTATCCATCAAAGGGTCAATCTGGTCGGGTTGCTGCATCGCATATAACATATTTGCTTTGTTTATATAACAAAGCGCAGCATAATAGTAAGGAAGCCATTGATTTTTTTCAGCATTGGCAATGCGTTCAAATGAACCGGCCAACGCTGTCAAACCTTCAATGCTATGTGTGGTATCCACAGCGGGAACCAGCGCTTCCATTGCCTTTACATACTTTTCACTTACTGCACCATTTGATGTACTTGCTGTAACCCCGTCAGATTGGGCGGATGCCGAAACAGCAAATATTGCAGCCATCAGAATAAAGATTGTTTTTTTCATTGTTTTAAAATTTAAAAAGTTATGATGAGTTTTAAAAAAGCCGGTCAATACTTTCCTGCGAACGATCAATACCGAAACTGAAAAAAGCCCCGATATAAACAAACATCCGGGATGTGGGTGTTATTTCTTCTTTTCTTGATCCGTTATAAGAAAACTGGTATCCATACACCTGTTTCAGGTTAAATACATTGCTGATGGAAAGTACATATACCGCAAAATTCTTTGCATCTTTCTTCCCGATCGTCGGAAGGTAATTAATGGCAAAACTGAAATTATGATAATCCGGCACAAGGCCAATATCAGTAAATTTATACCCGCTGTTCCCATCCGGAATTATATTATAATAAGGACGGCTGCTGGCATAGTTATAAGCGCCGTTAAACTGCATTTTCCAGGCTGTCACAAATTTCTTGATCACCAGTGAAGCAGTATTTTTTGCGGCAAAATTTGGGGTAGTGGCATAAGGAAAATTCAGGAAATCCCGCCGGGTGTCCAGGTATGAATAAGAGATCCAGTAGTCAACATTCTTTATCGTTTTTTTATCTCTCCAGAAAAATTCAATCCCCTTTGCCTCTCCATATCCATTATTATTGATGGCCACCCCTTCCCTGCCATTAACATTACCTGTTTTCAACAGGTTGTTGTATTTCTTATAGAATATTTCTGTACGAAAACTCCGTTGAGTGGTTATTTTCATAAACTGGGCAATGTAATGTGTGGCTTTCATAAAGGTCAGCAGATTGGGCGAAGGAAGGTATTTTCTTTCCGGGTCCTGGTAAAAAATGCCATACGCAAAAGAAACCTGAACCTGCCTGGTAAACTTGTAAGCCAGCGATACTCTGGGGGCAATATTTGTTTTGTCAACCGTTGAAGAATGTTCAACCCTGAAGCCTGTTTTTGCGGCCAGGTTATTGGTTATATAAATATCCCCTTCGGCGAAAAGAGAATTTATCCCTTCTTTCAACCGTTCAGGAAATTGCTGACCATTGAATAAGGTGAAAACTGAGTTTTCATTGCTGTAATTATATTCACTGCCAAAACGTAAGGCAGTAAGCCCCTTGAATTTCTTTTCAAAGACCATTTTGGCATTAAAGTAATTCGCATCCAGGTCAAGACTGAATTTTTTGAACTCAAGTCCGGTTAATACTACATCATTCTTTTTATCATCCTGCATGCCTGAATGTATGTTGTCTTTGTTCAAAGTGTAACCCATACCGGCATATAGTTTCCATTTCTTTCCAAGGCTTTCTTTCCAGGAAAGGTTGTGGTACATATTAAAATTTGTCAGACCGAATCTGTCTTTATAGCCAAGTGAATCGATACCGGGAGTTGTAAAATCGAGCCTGCCGCTGCTGAAGTAAGCATAATATTTCAGCATCCCGGTTTTAGACGTCTTTATCCTGAAGTTGGCATCGCCTGCATGGTATTCCGGGTTTTGAATGTACTCCTGTTTTTGTTTAAAAAGCTCAAAAGCAGGAGCAAGATTTGTATAACTATAACTGACCCCGTAAGATGAATTTTTATTTTTAGCCAATCCCTGATATCCTCCGTTCACGCCTATGATTGACAAACCAAGATTGGCAGAAGTACGATCCGGCAAATCAATTGACTCCAGTATTAAAGCGGAAGAAAGAGCCTGGCCGTATAATGCGGAATAACCGCCTGTACTAAACATCGTCCCCTTGAAGAGAAAAGGCGAAAACCTTCCATAAGAAGCGATATTGGGCACACTGCTGTTGAAGAAATTGTTGACCAATGTTCCGTCAATAAAAATTTTTGTCTCAGCAGCTGTTCCGCCCCGCACAAACAGACCTTCACTTTCGCCCACCTGCTGAGCTCCCGGTAATGTTTTTAATGCCCCTGTTACATCTCCGTTTGCACTGGCCGTGGTAACGATATCAATCGGATCCAGAACTGCGGTAGCCCTTTTCCGGTCACTGGCTTCAAATGTTCCTGCAGAAAGTACAACGGCTGTAAGCTCACTTATTTCCTGCTTCAATATGGCATCCACTGTTACGGCACCTGATTCTATTTTAATTGCCTGTTCAAACATTTTAAAACCAATAGAGGTTATTTGCAATGTTTTATCCCCCTTTTCAAATGTTTTAAAAGAGAATTTACCCGATGAATCAGTTGTACCACCATCATAACTGTCTTTTATGGCCACACTTGCTCCGGGTACAGGGTTGCCCTTATGATCTTTTACGGTTCCTTTTATCGTAACCTGTGCTGATAGTTGCTGAAATAAACATAATAGGAAAATGAACAGCCACCATGCTCTTGCCTTTCTCATAATTTCAGGAATTGAATCACAAACATAAATTAGTTTATAATATAAACCAAATCTGTTTTAAATATGCCGTCCCGCCAACAGGCAGGACGGCCGGAACCCCTCTCTATAGTTAATAAGTTATTGCCTGATGATTTTCTGCTGAGCTGTCTGGCCTTCACAGCTTACTTTGACAAAATAAAAGCCGCGGGATGTGTTACTCATTTCAGTTTTCTTTACCACCTGGCCGTTTGCATTCAGTACTTCATAAACAACTCTTTTATTCTGCCAGTTTGCAGGAATCGTTATGCGTACTTCTGAAGTTACCGGATTGGGAAAGGTTACAATCGTAATGGCATTATCCGTTTGCTTGCTTATCCGGATGATGCGGGTTTCAGAATACATACTTTTACCATCCACATCTACTGAGCGGATTCTGTAATAAACAACTGTTGATTCAACATTGCTGAGATTATCAGAAAAATTATAAGTAGTCATGTCACTTGCATTACCATAAGCAAATACCACCGCTGCATCATTGTAATTCGCACCGTCTGTGCTTCTTTCCACAACAAAATGACTGACATTTATTTCGCTGGCAGTCGTCCATCTCAGGTCAGCTTTATTATTATTACTGTTTAAGGTGGCCGTAAAAGAGGCGAACTTAACAGGGAGTGTGCTGACGGGAGAGGTAAATGTAAAATTCTTAAACCAAATGGCATGCATTCTTTGTGTACTGCCCGAAGAACCGGTAGTAGAAGCTCCTACCCTGATTGTAATTGTGTTCACATTCATGTAAACATTGGTGGTCATCAGGTCAGTAGCAGATGTATCAATGCCAGGATGATCAACTGTAACACCTGTAAATTTTTTCCCCGTTGCATTTACATTGCTGACTGTTCCTGTTACGCTGGCTACAGACAGATTGGTAACATTCTCAAGTATATGATAGTTACTCTGGTAAAATGAATTAAACTCCCTCAGATTGCCATTGTCACCATCGATATCAAGACCCGTAGCATAAATATTGGCAAGTGATGACAAAGTGGAAGTGCCTTTATTAACAAATCTGATCTCAAATTCTATCCACCAGCTGGAGGCGCTGCTGACACTGCCGTTATTATAACTCACCCGGGGCTGAAATGCCTTGTCAAAACCTGAACTGGTCAGGTCAAAATTTGACAGGGTAACCAAAACAGATGAACGGCCTTTAATGGTTACCAGTGCATCATGCGTGGCATCAATGGAAGGAAACCGATAAATCGCATTATCAGCGCCGGATGATCCGTATTCCAGGCTTGAGTTTTTAAACTGGTATTCCTGCGCATTTACATTCATCACTGAAATTGTTATTACTGCAAAAAGTACAACTCTCAGTGAATTCAGTTTGGAGAGTAAAATTGTTTTCATTGTTTTCAATTTAAGGTTCCGGATAATTAAGGGTTGTTCTGCCGAACTTTCCTTCAGGCTACAATGAAAACCGACATGTGAGAGGCGAAACAGTGGGGGAGGTAATATCCCGTGATGTAATTAGTTTGTTTCATTGGTCGGATTACTTTGTTTTCTTAGGGATTGTTCGATTCTGACACAAACATAATACGCAGTTATTTTACTTGCAAGCTTTCCGTGAATTTTTTCGTAAGAAAAATAGTATTTTCTGTAGTATATCTACGATGACTATTGATTATCAATATTTCATTTTTTAATTGATCGTAGATTTCCCAATCATTATTTGAAAAATATACGAGTTGAAAAAAATTTCTACTATATATACTTAACAACAAAAAAAAGCGAACCGACAAATCAGTTCGCTTTTGCTCTTAAAAAGTTTCTTCCCCGACGAGTCTCCTCCGGCACGCCGGCTAAACTTTAGAAAAATCAGCGGAGGGACTCGTCGCCTGCGAAAACCAGTTATACACCAGGTCATAACTATTGGTTTGCTCTATAAGAGGCAACCATTTATGACATGTAAAAGTGATGAAGAATAATCCCCGGTTATATGGTATATCCCGGCGCACTGGCATTGCGTAATGGTTGTATTACATAGGGCCCAATGTCAGCTGCAACCGCACTAAACCACACATGGCCAGACATGTGCAGGAATAGATGAGTGAGGCGGAGACTCCGGGCGGGAAAAAAATATGCCGTCCCGCCAACAGGCAGGACGGCCGGAACCCCTCTCTATAGTTAATAAGTTATTGCCTGATGATTTTCTGCTGAGCTGTCTGGCCTTCACAGCTTACTTTGACAAAATAAAAGCCGCGGGATGTGTTACTCAATTCAGTACTTCATAAACAACTCTTTTATTCTGCCAGTTTGAAGGAATTGTTATGCGTACTTCTGAAGTTACCGGATTGGGAAAGGTTACAATCGTAATGGCATTATCCGTTTGCTTGCTTATCCGGATGATGCGGGTTTCAGAATACATGCTTTTACCATCCACGTCTACCTGACGAAGACGATAATAAATAATTGACGAATTAATGTTAGCAATTTTATCAGAGTATTGATAATTTTGCTGTTCATTGGTATTTCCAACCGCAAACACCATACCTGCTTCATTAAAGGTAATTCCATCAATACTTCTTTCCACTATAAAGTGACTCGCATTCATTTCCTGAGCAGTAGTCCAGGTAAGATTTACCTTTGATTGATCCTGACTTAATATTGCATTAAAAGAAATCAATTTTACGGGCAGGGGATTGGTAAGTGTTTGGCCGGTATTGCAGTTATTATTAATTGAAACAGGCGTCAGGAAAGCATTCATATACATCCTGATTCCATTGATTCCAATAACACCATCGCTAACTAAAAATTCATGATTACCAACATAGAAAACAAGACCACCTATGCCACTTTTCAGTTTAGAAACGCTAGCACCAATGGCAGAAGCATTTGCTCCGGTTCCTGTTGCATGATTATGTTCGTCATTGGCACCTGCAGCATTTATACTCCAGTTTTTAACACTGCCGTTATTACTTGCATTAAATGAGCCATGAAATTGTGAGAAACCAAGGTCCGGATTAGGGTATGACAAGGTTGTACCAACACCTGCATTTACTGTCGTTATTCCGGTTGTGGTTTGAAATCTACCAAGTGAGTTATTTTCATAATTAATCACTGCAGCACATTGTGCTAAAAAATTCCCGCCATATTGTACAAAAGTCTTTATTGCACTAATTGTTGCATTAACAACGGGACCTGTAACGTCATTATGTGGCTCAGAAGCAAAAGTGAAACATTTAGTTAGTAAATCACCCCCTGTTGCAAGCATGTAGCTGCTTGATGGTATTTTGCACGCAGTCATATATCCTACATGAATAGCCTGCTTTCCACCGTCAGTTAAAATTGCAGCTTTGGGTTTAAACCCTGTAAGATTATATCGGATGTCTACATTAGCAACATCAAAAGATACACGAAAAACTCTCGGTCTGTTATATCCGGTCAGACTGTTGCTTGCATAAAAATTATCAACTAAAGCAGCAACGCCGGTTGTGTCAGAAGCAAATATTACAAAGGGCCCTGCAATAAAATCCCTTAAACTATTTCCGGGAATTAATGCTGGTTTTACCTCTTGTGCATTTGCAGAAAAATCAATTCCGTCTTTTGCCTTTCCTGCTTTAATCACCCATTTTACTTTTATGTCATTATTCAGTAAATAAACAACCAGGCCATAAGCCTTCAGATTGAAATTGCCTGAACCAATAACATTATCCGTTTGTAATGTATTATCCATCGGGATAACATAACTACCTGCCGGAAGGGTTTGTAAATTGGCATCGGGAGAAGGCAAATCTGTGTTTTGCGCTATTGCAGAAATACAAATCACAGATATTGACACAAAGAGTAAAATTGTTTTCATTGTTTTCAATTTAGGGTTCCGGATAATTAAGGGTTGTTCTGCTGAACTTTCCTTCAGGCCACAATGAAAACCGACTTATAAGAGGCGAAACAGTTTGGGAGGTAATATCCCGTGATGTGATTAGTTTGTTTCATTGGTCGGATTACTTTGTTTTCTTAGGGATTGTTCGATTCTGACACAAACATAATACGCAGTTTTTTTACTTGCAAGCTTTCTGGGAATTTTTTCGCAAGAAAAATAGTATTTTATGTAGTATATCTACGATGACTATTGAGTATCAATATTTCATTTTTTAATTGCTCGTAGATTTCCCAATCATTATTTGAAAAATATACGAGTTGAAAAAATTTTCTACTATATATATTAACAACAAAAAAAGCGAACCGGAAAATCAGTTCGCTTTTGATCTTAAAAAGTTTCTTCCCGGGTTCTCTTGACTCTTCTCTCTAATAAAGCTATAAAACTTTAGAAAAGTTGTCCTGAGTTTGCAACTCAGGACTGAAAACATAAACATTTCATTCAAATAATTTCAACCATCAGCAATCCGCATTTCTGTTGCAAATAATAATCCTTTGCGCTGCTGTACACCCTTACTGGTCTTCCAAAATCTTTAAAAGCCTTTGCTGTGTCTTGTGTGCCGGCCTTGTGCCAGGCAGAAAGACGCAACAAAAGAAATTAAGGACATATCATTCCTGCAATAATGGAACCTGTACTTGTACATCCTAAGATAGGGATTCCCCTTCAGCTCCTGCTGTTGGTCTCTCGCCTGCCCGCTACAACTGCACACCAAACCAACTGCGGCATAATATTTTAAAAATTTAGGGTAAAAAAATTTCTACTTTATATAATACCAAATAAAAAGGCGAACTGGTTACTCAGTTCGCCTTTGATAGATAAAAATATACTATTATGCCTTGAATTGTGGCGTTATTGTATTTGCCAGCTCTACCATTTTCTTCAAACCATCTTCGGGAAGATTACCTTTTTTGAATTCAGCCATTACTTCGGGCAGTTTGTTTTCCATTTCCATCAGGAATTGTTCTTCAAATTCCTTAACTCTTTTTACTGCAACATCTTTCAGGTAGCCGTTTGTTCCGAGATAAATGATGGCTACCTGTTTTTCTACAGCAAAGGGGGTGTATTGTGGTTGTTTCAATACTTCCACATTTCTTGCCCCTTTATCCAAAACATTCTTTGTTGCAGCATCCAGATCTCCTCCGAACTTGGAGAAAGCTTCCAATTCACGGTAAAGTGCCTGGTCCAGTTTCAATGTACCGGCTACCTTCTTCATAGACTTGATCTGTGCATTACCACCCACACGGCTTACTGAAATACCTACGTTGATGGCCGGACGGATACCTGCATTAAACAGATTCCCCTCCAGGAATATCTGGCCGTCTGTAATGGAGATTACGTTTGTGGGGATATAAGCTGACACATCACCAGCCTGTGTTTCAATAATAGGTAAAGCGGTAAGTGAGCCTCCCCCCTTTACCAGGTGCTTAATGCTTTCAGGAACATCATTCATATTCTTAGCTACCTTATCATCGCTGATAACTTTAGCAGCTCTTTCCAATAAACGGCTGTGCAGGTAAAATACGTCGCCGGGATAAGCTTCACGGCCGGGAGGGCGACGAAGCAATAATGATACTTCACGATAAGCCACCGCTTGTTTTGAAAGATCATCATAAATGATCAGTGCAGGCCTTCCGGTATCACGGAAAAATTCTCCGATAGCGGCGCCGGCAAACGGGGCATAGAATTGAAGCGGAGCAGGATCAGAGGCAGAAGCTGCAACGATAATGGTATAGTCCATTGCTCCTGCATCGTGTAATGTTTTCATCACTCCGGCTATCGTAGAAGCTTTTTGTCCGATCGCTACATATATACAATATACAGGCTTGCCTGCGTCGTAAAATTCTTTCTGATTGATGATGGTATCAATACAAATAGCTGTCTTACCTGTCTGACGATCGCCGATAACAAGTTCTCTTTGTCCACGACCAATCGGGATCATCGCATCAATAGCTTTGATACCGGTTTGCAAAGGTTCTTTTACAGGCTCACGGAAAATTACACCCGGAGCTTTTCTTTCCAAAGGCATTTCATATCGATCACCGGTGATGGGACCACGACCGTCAATCGGATCGCCGAGTGTATTTACTACACGGCCCACCATTCCTTCACCAACTTTTATGGAAGCGATCTGTCCGGTGCGGCGCACTTTTGAACCTTCTTCAATTTTTCCGGTTTCTCCCATCAGCACCACACCTACATTGTCTTCTTCAAGATTCAATGCAATAGCCTTTACTCCGTTTTCAAACTCTACCAGTTCGCCGTAACGAACATTACCCAGTCCGTACACCCGGGCAATACCATCGCCCACCTGGAGCACCGTGCCGATTTCTTCCAGATCGGCTGAGGCATTGAAGTTGCTTAACTGCTGGCGCAGTATCGCTGATATTTCATCTGGTTTAATATCTGCCATAATAATGTGTTTTCGTTTTATCTTACTTTATAAATAAAATCATTGTTCTCAAACTGGCTGGCAATGGTTTTTAAATCATAGGCAATGCTGCCGTCAACCAGTTTATCACCCGACTGCAGCACAAAACCGCCTATCAGGTTTTCATTCACGGATGTTTCCAGTTCAATATTCTTCATATCGCTTGTGTTCCGGATATGATTCATTATTTCATTTTTCACTCCATCACTGACAGGCACAGCGGTTGTCAGTTTCACGGTATGGATATTCATATGCTGTTTGTACTGCCGAATGAATGCCGTGATGATCTCCGGCAAATGGCTTTCTCTTGTCTTATTAACCAGTAACCGGTTGAAAGCTGCAGTAAGATCGCTTATTCTCCCTCCCGTTACTATGTCCAGTATCCTGATCTTTTTATCTCCTTTAATAACAGGGCTGCGGAGCAGGTTAATAAAATCCCGGTTGCTTTTGCAAACAGCCTGCAGCCATTGCATGTCGGCAAACACTTTTTCCAGCTGTCCTTTTTCAACAGCCAGGCCCAACAGTGATTTGGCATATCGGTTTGCTAAACGTGGATTCGGCATTTTATTAAGCTTCGGGCATTGAGCCTTGAGCTTTGAGAAGAGTTTTTGACTCGTAACTCGCAGCTGACAGCTCGCAGCTGTTATTAATTCAGTTTTACTTCATTTACCAGCCCCCTGATATGGGCTTCCTGGTCTTTTTTATCAGCTAATTCTCTTCTCAATACTTTTTCGCTTACCTCGATTACTAATTTTCCAACCTGGTTTTTTACATCTGTTATCGCCGCCATCTTTTGTGTATTGATAGCTTCCTGGGCTTCAAGAATAATTTTATTGGCCTCGGTCTTTGCCTGCTCTTTCGCTTCGTTGATGATACGGTCTTTTGTTTCCCTGGCTTCTTTTAACAGCTGTCCTCTTTCTTCACGGGCCTTTGCCAGCAAAGCCTCATTCTCATTTTTAAGTTGCGCCATTTCTTCCTTTACCTTTTCAGCGGTTGCCAATGAATCAGCAATAGATTGCTGGCGGTCTTTCAGGCCCTTGATAATGGCAGGCCAGGCAAACTTTTTCAGGATAAAAAATACGATCAGGAATGCGACCAGCGTCCAGATCAACAGTCCAAATTCAGGTTTAAGAAGCGGATGCATATTTTGTTTTTAAAAATCGTTTTAAAAAATACTGCATCCTCCGCCCTGTGCATTGGATGCAGTAAAGGTTTCTTACAATACCATTGCAAGGAAGCCCACAATGATCGCAAACAGGGCAGCTCCTTCTACAAGAGCCGCTGTCAGGATCATGTTGCTGCGGATGTCGTTCAGCGCTTCCGGCTGACGGGCAATAGCCTCTACAGCTCCTTTACCGATCTGGCCTACGCCAATACCGGCTCCCATCGCTGCCAGACCTGCGCCAATGGCGCCACCTGCATTTGCATTAGGTACTGTACTCAGAATTACATTCAATAAATCCATGATACTTGTTTTTATAATTAATAAAACTATCCTAAACTATTACCGCATCGTCAGCATGATGATGTCCCTGTTCGTCATCGTGCCCATGCCCGCCTTCAAATGCCTGCCCTACAAATACCGCCGTCAGCATTGAGAAAATGAAAGCCTGGATAAAAGCTACCAGTATCTCAATGAAATAAATAAATATGGTAAATGCAATGGAGAAAACTGAAGTGCCCCAGCCTGCATAAACATTCAATCCTGCAAAAATGAAAATGAGGGATATTAAACAAATAATGATAATATGCCCTGCCACCATGTTGGCAAAAAGACGTATGATCAGCGCAAAGGGCTTGATGAATACACTCAGTATCTCAACAGGAATTAAAATAAACTTAACGCCTAATGGCATACCGGGCGGGTTGATGATATGCCCCCAGTAATGTTTGTTGGAGCTGAAGAGAATCACTACAAAAGATATAAGACCCAGCACAAGAGTAAATGCAATATTGCCGGTAACGTTTGCTGTGCCGGGTATTAATCCAAAAATATTGTTGATCAGAATGAAAAAGAAAACGGTTAGTATGTAAGGGAGGTACTTTTCATATTTGGTTCCCAGGTTGGGTTTGGCCACTTCATCTCTTACAAAAGTAATGACGGGTTCCAGCAGGTTCTGCATTCCCTTTGGTGCCGTGTTCACACCTTCCCCTTTCTTGTATCTTTTGGCTATGCTGATCATGATCCACACCAGCAGGGCAAGAGCAAGTATCATTTGCACCACATTGCGGGTCAGTGATACATCATAAACTTTTACTGAACGGTCCCATTTTCCATTTGCATCAATCGGAATGATTTTGCCCGGGAACAGGCCTTCTTTCTTCACTGCAGCACTATCCTCTTTTTCAATTTCAGCTATAAATTCATCAGTCAAAAGCCGATAACCTTTGTAAGGCTCATGCCCATGATGGAATTTGGATGACATGAAACTGGTGAATCCTCTTTGAGGCGAATAAAGGATAACCGGAAGCGGAATGGTCACCGGGTGTTTTTTTCCGTTTTTATAAATATCGAGGAAATGAAACTCATGAGCATCGAGTATGTGGCCAAAGATGACTTCAGTGGCATTAAATCCTTCTTTTTTCTTAGTGCTGTCTCCCTCTCCGCCGCCGGCAATGGCCGGATAAAAAGAGAAAACAAAAAATACGCTGAAAACCGCTACCAGCAAGGATTTTATTCGACCTGAAGCCATGCCTTTTCTGAAATTTGGCGCAAAGATAGGGGTGCAGCGGGTAAAAACCTTGAAATAGAAGGGTTACAACTTGCCTTTTTCTTCAAGATATTTTTTAATTTTTTCAAGCTCAAGAACATCCAGTTGATCCTTTGGCCGGGCTACCGCTTTTTTATTTGACAGGAGGTCGTTAATATGCAGAAAAGGGACCATAACCCCATCTAAATCAGCAATTCTTGCCCTTTGGTAACACTCATCAAAAGATGTAGTCTCAAGTCCTTTCATGGAAGTCATTATATCCAGAATCACTCCATCAGCTATATAAAACTGTGTCCACCCAGGTGCAAAATCCATTGTTTCCAATGAAGCAAAGTCTCCATACCCCATTTCAGCGTATGCCTTCCGGAAATTTTTACGATTTTCAGATGAATCTTTCAGCCAGATATCTGAATCCTTCGTGGCCCTGATAAAACCATTCATATTTACTGCAAAACCACCCACCATTATGTATTGTACCCGGTGCTTATTCAACACCCGCCAAAAATCCAGCAGGCCCTGATCCATAATATCCATAAAAAAATAAAGGGTAGGTTATTTTACAATTTTAGCCGATGCCAGCATTTTACCAATCCGCATCATACGACAGAAAAGCCGGAATTTTTCTATGTCACTCAACTCAATATTTTCAACCATATTGTGACGTTCAGCTTCTTCCTGCGATGAAAAAGATTTCATATAAGGAGTGACCGGTTCTTCAACCTTCAGGATTTTATGCTGGTCATTATTCTTTTTCATACTTTATGCAAAATACAAAAATTAAAGCTTTAGCATCTCATCGGTGGGCACGACCCTCAGTTTTACCTGTTAAAATTTAAATGATTGCCCCCGCACCGCTACGTTAAAACCCTTGTTTATCACATCTTTCGTCTCCTCCGACTCCCCGCTTAACAGGGGGTTGGTATGATTAAAATGTATGAACCATATTTTCTTTTTTATCCCCGCATCAGCTTTTTCAAACATTGCCATCGTTTCCTGCACAAATGGATGGGGTATTTCAGACATATTGCGACCAGGCAATTCACCTTCCTTATAAAATGTTCCATCCAGGATCAGGTAATCACATCGTTTCACAAAGTCATTGATATTTCTGTCCCATTTGTTCCACTTGTCAATATCGGGTATAAACAATAGCGATTTATTATTGATCTTTATGAGATAGCCAACCGTTTCTGAAAACTCGTCTCTGTGAGGAACCAGTAAAGGTTGAATTGAAATTCTTTCATTCAATTGAATTGTACTATCAGCTTTTAACTTTCTTAAATCAATATTGTTGAGTGTGACCAACTGGCTCCACGGGCCGTTTGATTTTATGAAGTCATTTATACGGGGCATAGCATATACCGGAATCTTGTTTGCATTCACTGCTTCCCTGCCCAGGTACATGAGACCGGTGTAATGCCCGGTATGAGCATGAGTAAGAAAAATACCTGATAAATTACCTTTCTGAAAAGAATCAAGTGAATGAAGTTGCTCTGTGAAATCAGGTGTGGCATCAATCATCCATTTCTCACCGGATGAAGGATCAACGATTGCAATACAGGAAACAAGTTGTTTTGAAGTTTTTCCTGCATATACTTTTCTGCAACATTCCTTATTACAACCTGCCTGCGGATAACCGGCATCCTGTGCAATGCCCAGAACAACCACAAAGGGTTTTTCTTCTTTCAGCGGCTGAAAAGAAACAAACAGTAACGCAGGAAGAACAACAATGATTTTCATTAACAGAAAGATACAACTTATACCAGTGCTTTGTGTTTTTCAAACTGCAATTGATAAAGTTTGTGATAATAACCTTCCAATGCCAGTAGTTCATCATGAGTGCCCATTTCTTTTATCTCCCCTTTGTCCATCACAATTATCTTACTGGCTTTGCGGATAGTGGAAAGCCGGTGGGCAATAACAATGGAAGTTCTTCCCTTAATTAAAGTATCAATGGCATGCTGAATCAGTAATTCGCTTTCCGTATCTACGGATGATGTCGCTTCATCGAGAATTAATATGGAAGGATCATATAACAATGCCCGGATAAATGACAATAATTGTCTTTGCCCGAGAGATAAAGTAGCTCCTCGTTCCATTACATTGTAATCATATCCTCCCGGTAAACGCATGATGAAATCATGCATATCGATCAGTTTTGCAGCTTCAATCACTTTTTCCCTTGAGATATCGGGATTGCGCAAAGTAATATTTTCAATTACCGACCCTGAAAACAAAAAAACATCCTGCAACACAACACCAATATTCTTTCGCAATGATTCTAACCGGTAATCATCAATATTTACATTGTCAATTTTAATAGCTCCCTTCCGGATATGATATAACCTGTTCAGCAAACTGATGATGGTTGTTTTGCCACTGCCGGTATGCCCCACAATGGCAATCGTTTCGCCGGGATTCACTTTGAAACTTATTTCCTTCAACACATAGTTGTCATTTGTGTAGGCAAACCATACTTTGTCAAATTCAATACTGCCCCGTATGGTTTGCGGTGAATAGTTTCCTTCTTTGTCAATATAATCCGGGTTATCCAGCACTTTAAACACCCTTTCGCTGGCAATGATTCCCATCTGCAGCACATTAAACTTATCAGCAATTACACGAAGCGGACGGAAGAGGAGGTTCATAAAAAGAATAAAAGATGTCACCTTCCCAAACTGGCTTACTTCCAGGTGTAGCGCCTCTTTGGATGTCCACCATACTATCAGTCCGATCGCCAATGCTAAAACGATCTCAACAACAGGGAAAAAAATAGAGTAGGCGAAAATAGCCCTGATATTTGCATTCCGGTGTTCTTTGTTGATCTTTTTAAATTTCTCATACTCCCTGTCTTCCGAAGAAAAAGCCTGCACCACCTGCATGCCGGTAAGATGCTCCTGCACAAATGCATTGAGGGCAGCCACAGCATTTCTCACCTTAAAAAAAGAACGGTTGATGCTTTCTTTAAAATAATAGGTTGCAATCAGAATAATAGGGAATGGAATCAGGGCAATAAGTGTAAGCAATGGATCTATTGAAAACATTACCACAAGAACACATATAATAGAAAGCAGATCAGCAATAATAGGTACAAGGCCGTCGGAAAAAATATCGTTGATCGATTCAATGTCATTAATAGTTCTTGTGGTTAGGGTCCCGATTGGCGTTGTGTCAAATTGGGAAAGGTTCAATCCCATGATCTTTTTATAAGTTGCCACCCGTAAATCTTTTACCACCGATTGTCCCAACAATGCCGTCGTAAAAGAAAATAAAAACCGCATCGCTGTTTCTATAAGTATGAGTCCTATCTGGATAAGGGTAATGTTAATCAGCATGTCAGCCAGCGAATGAGTAATGTATTCATCAACTGTCAGCTTGATCAGCATGGGCCGTACCGGAGTAATGGCCGCCAGCAAAATGGCCAGCGCCACAGAGAGATAAAACTTTTTTTTATACGGAGCAGCATACCGGAATACTCTCCGCAATAGAGCAAAGTCAAAAAATGTTTTCTTGGCTGAAGACAAAATGAACAAATTAAAGGAAAGACAAATTTAGGCTAAGAGTATAAAAGAGAAGAGAAAGAGAAAAAGAGAGCTGGTAAGTTTTTTTATTACCTTTTTTTACTTTTTGTTTATTCTTCTCCCATCGCAATTTTATATGCTTTGATGAATAATGCTCCCAGGTTTTTATGGGGGGGCACATAATCTTCAAAATCTTCGGACCTAGCCATTTTATCCAGCTCTTTCCAGAATGAGATCCATTCAATATTGTTTCCGCTGCGGATCTTATCAGTCAGCAACTGAAAGAAAGGCCTGTTCACTCTTGTATCGCCTATTTGTTTGGTAAAAATGATATGTGCATCCGGTGACACTTCCAGGGCATCTTTCATAATAAGATAACCGCCGCAGGAACCGAGAAATACCACTTTGGATGTAGCTGCCATTTGTTCAATAGTGGAAGGCGCTGTGTAACTATGTCCCCTGTGTATGGTTACCACCGGATAAAGTTTATTTTTTTGCAGATAGCTGCATAATTGTTTTTGAGCCTCTTCATCTTCTCCTCCCTCTTCCGGTAAAGGTTTGTTGGCGTAAATGGAAACGGGTTTTCCTTTCACAGAATTAATAGTCACCCATTTGCTGCTGTCAACAATTTTCCAATTGCTGTTGCTGAATGTTCCCAGAAAACCCCTGAAAATGCTTTGCCCGTCCTTGTCACCATAAAAGAATACCTGCATGATCACTCTGCCGCTGTCATTCACCAGGGAATTATAAGGTACTTCATAAACAGGTGGAATACCCAGTTCAGCAGTCAAATCAATTTTCCTGGTTGAATCTGCTGAAAGAAAAAGTTTTTCAAGAATCATATAGACGGCTTTTCCCTTTTTATTACCCGCCATCTCATTCCGTTTGTAATTATCCCGGATGTTCTTGAGCATATCATCAGCCATTGGCTTAAGTGACTCTGCTATGCTTGCATAGGAATCGGCTACATCCACCGCATCTTCCGCTCCTTCAGATTTTTCAAGGTTTTTTACAAAAGCCCTCATCAATGTTCTGGCAGCATCTTCTTCGCCCGGGTTTACGGCCGGGGGAAAAGTGCTGAGAAAATTCCCCAGCGTATTATAACCCGCTGCCATTTTGATAAACTTTCTGTACTTATCAAACCCTACAAGCATCAGAAGCGAATCTCCTTTGTTGTTGCATTTTTTCATCATCAGGGGATATACCCCTTTCACAAAACTTGAAGTATAAATAGAACCTTCTGATGATACGGCAAGGTAATAGAGTTCTTCAGCTGTCATCGGTTGAATGGATTTAAACCTCACTTCGGCCGGTTCGTAATGCAACCCGTTTATTTCGTTTACAAAAAATTCTTTTGCTCTTTTAACTAACTTATCTGTGAGTGCCCGGAACTCAAATGCAGTATCCTTATTAATAGCCCTTCTGACATAACTCAGTTGCGTCTTTACCAGCATCCGGTAATATAGTAATGAATCGTCTTTCACCGAATCAATTTCCTCGATCGTTAGTTTGTCATTTACAATCTCATCAAGAAAAGGAAAATACTGCTGGCCGCTTCTGCTGCGGGCCATTCTTGCAATTGTTTTAATAAAAACATCATCCGTAATATTCCGGATAAGGGCGCCAAGATGATCCCCCGCCTGTGCAAAATCATAGATCTGCCTTGCAAACTTTCTTTTATCCAGCGTTCGGATAAGGCTGTCGGCAAAGGGCATGTTGGGATTATCCCGCAGGGTGGGCAATGTTTTTTCAGGATGAAGAATACAATATTTAAGTACTAATTCATTCCGGGCTTTGGTGAACCCGGAATTTTTTTCAAACGCAATGGATTTCGCAACAGGATAAGCCACTTCATATTCAAGCTGGCGGATATATCCGTCAATGCCAATGCCTTCCTTATCCAGTTCTATGCAATTATTATACGCCTCTATACTTGCCGGAAGATTGATCGGGCTTATCAGTTTTGCCCTCCACCCTGTTTGCATAGTCTGCAGCAATGATTTTAATCCCTGCACATAACGGACTTTCTGAGTATGATTGAGTCCCGAATCGGTCTCAATTCTGTATTGCAGCCAGTCGGTTTTTATTGTTATTGCCTGTGTAGCCCGGTAGTTTATTTCGTCGTTAGCGGAAATTATAAGCTGCTGGTCTGCCTTGCCATCATATTTCAGGATATTGTTTTGCTCTTCATCCACATATCCGTTGTACAGTTGCCGGTTAAGCGGGAAAACAAATTTTTTTAAAACATTGGTATCAATCTGTGCCCGGGCAGAATGCCCAATAGCTGCAGAAAACAAAAGAAGAAAGAGGTATTTACGGTTCGCTATCATAAGGAATGACTGACAAATGTACTATGCTATGCTGATATCCCTGATAATACAGAAACAACTCAGGTACAGACGGTTCAGGCCTGCTTTTCGCTGTATGAGCAGCCGGGAAAAAATCAGAAAGATTAAGTTTTTATTAAGTCTTGGTAAACCTGCGGTAACAGATTTTACTCCTTTCTGTTTTACAATTAGGTTTGCGCTCCGAAGGAGTTCTTCGGACAAACTTTTTCCTGCATGGAAACCAAGGCCCGGAAGGTATTGATAGCTGATGACGAACCCGATATACTGGAAATACTGAAATATAACCTTGCTAATGAAGGCTATGAAGTCATTACCGCTAAAGATGGCAATGAAGCATTGGAAAAAGCTAACCGCACCCGGCCCGATCTGATAGTGCTTGATGTGATGATGCCCAAAAAAACGGGAGTGGAAGTATGCCAGTTATTGAGGGCACAACCTGCCTTCAAAGAAACACTTGTCATTTTTCTAACGGCATTGAATGATGAAAGCTCCCATATAAAGGGGCTTGAAACCGGCGCCGATGATTACATTAGCAAACCCATCAGCCCAAGAGTTTTATTAAGCCGCATAAATGCATTATTCCGCAGAACAAAGAAAACGGAAGCAAGGATCTTAAAAATTGACAATATGGTTATTGACCCTGAACGGTTCGTCGTCCAGGTTGATGGGAATGATATAATTCTTGCAAAAAAGGAATTTGAACTCCTTTACTTACTTGCATTAAAACCCGGCAGGGTTTTTCTGCGTCATGAGATACTGAACCAGGTGTGGGGCAACGAAGTAATTGTTGGCGACCGCACCATTGATGTGCATATCCGCAAGATCCGCCAGAAACTGGGAATTGATTGCATTACTACGGTGAAGGGGGTTGGGTATAAATTCGAGCTGTAAAAGCCCATCCTAAATCCTTCCCAAAGGGAAGGACTTTTGGAGACTCTGTAATTTCAGAATGCACTCGTAACCCGAAACTCATAACTCGTAGCTTCGCATCATGTTTTCCACCAAAAACATTTCTCCCCGCCAGTTGTCTGCATTTACCGCATTTGTATTGGCTATTCCTGTTGGCTTACTGATATTTTTTATTGAAAAAAACTGGTTATGGGGAGCCGGAACGTTTGTAGTTGTGTTTGCAGGCAGCTACCTGCTTATCTCTTTTGTACTTGAAAGGTTCATTTACCGGAAAATAAAACTCATTTATAAATTCATTTACCAGACCAAGGCCACCAAAAAAGAAGAGACCTATTATAAATATGTGCTGCCGCAAAAAAGCATTGATGAAGTGCGGGAAGATGTGGAAGCATGGGCCGAAGAAAACAAACAGGAAATAGAATTGCTGCGGCAGAATGAACAGTTTCGGCGGGAGTTTCTGCAAAACCTTTCGCATGAATTTAAAACCCCGGTATTTGCCATCCAGGCTTATATAGACACCCTGCTATCCGGCGCATTGGCTAACCCCGAAGTGAATAAAAAGTTTCTGGAAAAAACAGCCAATAATGTAACCCGCCTTACCAGCCTGCTGAACGACCTGGATGAGATATCCAGCTTAGAAAGAGGTGAACTGAAATTATACAAAGAAAATTTTGTGATACAGGAGCTGGTAAATGATGTGTTTGAAAGCCTGTCGGTAAAAGCCGATGTCAACAATATCCATTACAACATCAAGAAAGGCTGCGAATCCCCACTGACTGTTTTTGCAGACAAAGAAAAAATAAGACAGGTGCTCACCAATCTTTTCGAAAACTCCATTAAATACGGGAAGAAAGATGGCAGCATTACCGCCAGCATGTACCGGACAGATGGCAAGCATATTCTGATAGAGTTAAGTGATGATGGCATCGGCATTAACGAACGGCACCTGCCCCGCCTTTTTGAACGTTTTTACCGCACCGATGAAGGCCGCAGTATAGATGTAACCGGCAGCGGCCTCGGTCTTTCTATCTGCAAACATATTATTGAAGCACATGGCCAAACCATACATGTGCGCAGCACAGAAGCTATAGGGACTACTGTGGGGTTTACCTTGGATGGAAGAAGGGATTGAAGCTAAAATGCTCGTTCCGTTTTGCACTGATTATTAAGTAAATTTGGGACAAAGAATAATGCAAAGCGCAGCGTTGTGCGAAATAGGAACATACACAATCTTAGTTTGTAAATGAATCGTAAAATCATTCTAGTGTCATGTCAATCTAAAATTGTCGGATAGAGTCTTTTCAGCTTCAGCCTTGCTTTATCGTTAGTAAACTGCCAATTAATTTTAGCTTCTTTGTTATTTCGTTCTTGCTGCCAGGCTAATACTTCGCTTTTCATTT
>JACRLZ010000002.1 GCA_016235125.1 Sphingobacteriales bacterium
GAAATGAAAAGCGAAGTATTAGCCTGGCAGCAAGAACGAAATAACAAAGAAGCTAAAATTAATTGGCAGTTTACTAACGATAAAGCAAGGCTGAAGCTGAAAAGACTCTATCCGACAATTTTAGATTGACATGACACTAGATTATTTGCATCAGACTGCAATGGCTAATTGCACAAGCGGCTGTAATTGGCAGAAAATGACCGAGTTGGGTATTTTAGCTATAACCGCCAATAACAATTCATCTATCTCTGGGATTAAGATATTCAGGTCTCCCAAGCAAAATATCAATTTTACGTTATTAACACCATAATTTATATTTTATGAAAAAGATGTTAGTCATATTATTTGTTTACATGAGCATGACTGCTTCAGCAAATTCCGGAAAGCCTGTAATGATTTTTAGAGCATTACCGCCTGACACAACTATTCTTTCTCAAATATTGAACCTTCCATTAAGTAGCTATATTGGTAAGCCTGTTGACAGTTTGTTTTTAGTTCTTCCTACCGGATATACACGCAGGGGATTTATGCCAACTGGGATAGGTTATACAAAAGGAGTTTATCAATCATATTTTACCAGTGAATATAACAATTGCTTTGTTGAAATCTTTATTGACACATTTCAATTTTTACCAATACCTAATCGAACACCTACTACAACATGGGACATGAGTTTGGCAAAGAAGGAAACAATAGCTTTTATTAAAGTTTGGAAAAATAATAATATCTGTATTTACGGCTGTAATAATCCAGCCTATTATGACTAATCATTAACGAAGGACATTGAAGTCCTTCAATTATTAGGGAAAATAATCATTGATTAAAAGAAATTTCTGACTTCCGGCTTCTGACCTCAACCTCACTCTATCAGATTATTCTTTACAGCAAAAAATACCAGGCCGGCAGTATTCTTGCTGCCAAATCTTTCCATCAGCCTGTCTTTGATAGCTTCCACGGTTCTGGGGCTGATCTCCATTTTCTGGGCTATTTCTGCGGCGGTAAACTCCATGCAAATAAAACGGAGCACATCTTTTTCCTTATCGCTTAAGGTAATTTCACTATTCAGTGATGGCACCACTTTCTGACGGGAATGTGACTTCTTCAGCAGGATGCGGTTCACAAAATTGTTGAGATAGTATCCTTTTTCAAAAACTTCCATTATGGCGCGGCGGATCTCGTTGGGCTCTGCATTTTTCAGCAGGTAACCGTTAGCGCCGTTTTCCATCAGGTGATACACAAAACGTTCATCCTCGTACATGGATAATACCAGCACTTTTACATGGGGATACTGCTTACTTATGGTTTTGGTAGTTTCTATACCGTCTTTACCCGGCATCCGCAGGTCCATCAGCACCACATCCGGATCTGCTGCAGCAAGACCATTCAGCAACTCTTCCCCGTTTTCCGCTTCCAGTACAAATTTTATATTGGAATAAAGTCTCAGGGAAAGGATCACTCCTTTACGGAATATCTTATGATCATCTGCAATGGCTACTTTAATGACTCCCATGGTTATCGGATGAGGTGCAAAGTTAGCAAGTTTACAGGTTGATAAATTGATAAGTTTCCATGATTTCAGAAGGTTGTAAGCTGCAGGCTCTTTTTAACTTGTTAACCTGTCAACCAGGATCCTTTACTGGTAAGGCTCATCTTTCGGAAGCTCAATCGTTACTTTATAATAGGTCTGTGAAATATCTTTTTCAAAATTAATGCTGCCCTGTACCAACCGCATACGGCTGGTGATGTTTTTCAAACCGAGGCCGACATTACTTTTATTCAGTTTGTCAAAATCGGATTGAACAATTCCCCGCCCGTCATGATGAATGCGCAGGTAAAACTTATCTGCATGCACATTCTGTGTCAGGTGGATGAAACTGGAATTGCTGTGCTTCAGGATATTGTTGATAAGCTCCTGCACCACCCGGAAGATGATAAGTTCTTTTTCTTCTTTCAATCTTTCCTTGTATTCATGAAAACGGCTGCTGGCATTGATGGTGCCTGAGCCGCTTATTTTCTGGAAAAGATCATTTACCGCTGATTCAAGCCCGAAATTCTTTAGAGTTGGGGGCATCAGGCTGTGGCTGATATTGCGTACGAGTTGTATGGTATCATCAATGATCTGACGGGCCTGAAAGATAGCCTGAAGCTGTGTGGCTTTATCCTGGTTCACTAAGTTTTCATTAAGATAAAGACGGGCGGTGGCAAGTAATGGCCCGGCATCATCATGCAGGTCGGCAGCAAGACGTTGTCTTTCTTCTTCCTGCAGTTTGATGGAGGCATTCAGCAATATCTTTTGCTGTTCGGCCTCCATTTGGGCAATCTTATTCTGAAAGCGGAGCACCCGGCGCTGGTGCATTACCAGGAAGATGATGATGCTGACCACCAGCACCACCATACCGGCAGTGCCGAGTAATAAAACGGTAGAAACGGAAGGCCCGGTGGTTTGCAAAAAGAACATAAGGGTTAGTGGTTGCTGGGTTTTATATCATATCTAAAAATGGGACTGAATCTGATTTATTTTCAGGTTTATTGTGCGAATTTCTGGCATACATAAATAATGAAAGTGCAAAAAGAATATTCTTGATTACTTCTGCTAAAAAAGTAAAGTTTCCAAATAGGTTCACTTCCTCCGTGCTGAGTTGATTTATTGAAAGATAAAAGAAAAGAGAACCTCCCAGATAAATAAGGACTCCAACAGCAATCCAAAAACAATAATGGTTATAAATGTATGTGCTGGTCATATTTCTTGAAAACTCATAAAAGAAAAAGAAAACATAAATCAATATGAGGATTGTTTCGATACCGATGGGTACAGAATCCAAGCGTTGGATTTTTGAGGTTGTGATGTATATTATCAGAAATACGAAAAATGAAACTGAAAAAATTACGATCAGTCTCTTTAGTTTTTTACTGCGTATGCTAAGCCAGAATATAAAGGCGAAAGCAGCATACTCAAAAAACGTGTAAACGGAGAATAAATATTGTTTTGTTGTTCTCGTTATATCGTTTTCATAGTATTTATAGAAAAAAAGAAAAATGAAACATATTAAACCATATACCAGGAGAGTAATGGGGAAAGACTCCTTTTTTTTATTCTTCAGAAAAAAAAGAATGGAAGGAAGAATAAGGTAGGAGAAGGCTACTATATAATAAAAAAGCTCTTCTATAATTTGGATTTTGTCCAAAAATAGAAAAACTTTTTAAAGATTTACAATCTTCTATGACGTCTATGATTAATCTTCCCAGATAATCATGTCATCATTGTCCCAAGCTCTTTTTACAATCTTTTTCATAACAGTAACGTTTTTAAGCCTTACGTAAATCGATTTACCGGGTAAAAATTGACAGAAACCGGGGGGAACGCAATCAGGATTTTTCTGTCTGGGCTGTCAAAAATGCTTTGAAATGCAGTACGGATAAGGGTTTCAGCGAATTTTTACTAAGAGAAATCATCCGGATTAAAGGGTATAATTTCTATGGTAAAATCGTAATTTTACGGGGCTAAAAATAGTAAAGTTTCGGGAAAAAACAAGGTTATCAACAGCTGTGGAAAAGAAAAACAGATAGAGTAAAGAATCTGAAGGAGCAGGTTCATCAGTCCTCCTTCGCCAAGGCTTCGGAGGATAAAGAAGTTGATTGATATTGGATTTCGCTGATGGTTTTTCCCTTTAGGGATCCCTTTCGGGACAAAGGAATTGGAAATTACATTCAGGACGGTTTAGCAAGGACATTGGACAATGAGGGGCTCGATCCTCAATCAATCAACTTGCGTCAAAAATAGTTTTGCATGCCGGCGCCTGCAAGAGCAAATACACGGCGTTTTGGATTTTCAGGATTTACTGTGCGGGTTGTAATATTTCATGGGAGATTTGAAAATATACGATGTTGGGAATGAAAATTTACTATAGTTTGAATATTAAGCATAATTTATTTCCGCAGCATAAGCAAACATGAGAATAATTCCTGACTGATATTAATAATGATTGACCTAAGAAAAAGACATAAGCGAAAAAATAATACTAAAAAAGAGTACTTTTACTTGGAATCACTAACCCTTTAAATAAACCAATACTATGACTGCCCCGGCTGCACAATTAATTAAAGTGGCGATCGCCGACGACCACAAAATTTTCCGTGATGGCATCCGCATGGCTTTAAAAGATAAGGAGTACCTGAAAATACTCTGGGAAGCCGAAGACGGAAAAGACCTGATGCATAAGCTAAAGCTCAAACTTCCTGACGTCATCCTGATGGACATCCGCATGCCTGAAGTGGATGGCATCAACGCCATTAGCCTTATCCGGAAAGAATATGAGAACCTTAAGATCATTGTGCTCACCATGTACGATGACCAGGAGATGATAACCCGAATGATGGAAATGGGCGCCAATGCGTACCTGACAAAAACAACCGATCCGGAAGAAATTTATCAGGCCATACTTACCTGCATGAATGATGATTTCTATTTCAACGAACTGGTGAATAAAGCTGTGCTGCTGAAACTGCAGCATAAAAAAACAGTGCGGCAGTTTTATCCCAACCCGGTAAAGCTGTCGGAGAAGGAACTCAGAATTCTGAAACTTATTGCGGAGGATAAAACCACAGAGGAGATCTCGAAAGAAGTTTTTCTGAGTCCCAGGACAATTGAAACGATCCGCCAGAACATGAAGCAGAAAGTAGGGGCCAAAACAATTGCCGGACTGGTGATGTATGCCATGCGGAATAAATTGCTGGAATAACCTCAGGCCCGGCTCATTCCCCCTGAAGAAGAAGTGAGTTATTCTGTTAATAAAGTTTCTAAACATTTTCCTGTTCATGAATAATATCAACGACTCTTTTTTTGACGGCTATTACAAGGAAATATGGAAGACCATCATTCCTGATGAGCTGACGGTGAAAGAAGCGGATTTTATGATCCCTTATTTTAATCTTCAGCCGGGCAGCCATGTGCTCGACCTGATGTGTGGGTATGGCAGGCATGCTGCAGCACTGGCCCGAAAAGACATTCATGTTACTGCCGTTGATAACCTTGCAGATTATATAAATGAAATAAGGACATTATCTGAAAAAGAAAATCTGCCTGTAAAAGCAATTCAGTCCGGGGTTCTTGAATTTGCAACGGATGAAAAGTTTGACCTTGTTATTTGCATGGGAAACAGCCTCAATTTTTTTAATGCCGGCGATACAGGAAGATTGTTGAAAAATATCAATTCCTTTTTAAAACCCGGAGGAAGCCTGCTTGTCAACAGCTGGTCCATAGCAGAAATAGTGATAAAAAATTTCAAGGAAAAGTCCTGGAGCCAGGTTGGCGATATGAAGTTTCTTACAGAAAGTAAATTTCTTTTTCACCCAACCCGGGTAGAAACCGACAGCAAAATGATTGCCCCTGATGGCAAATCAGAAACCAAAAAAGGGATTGACTACATTTTTTCCATCAATGAAATGGAAGAAATGATGAGTGAAGCGGGTTTAATACTAAAAGAAGTTTACAGCATTCCCGGCCGCAGGAAATTTACAATTGGGGAGCCAAGAGCATACCTGGTTGCAGAAAAAAAATGATACATTAGCAGAACTTATCTCAAAAGTATTATATCCCACAAAGCCACAAAGAAATTTTTACTGATTAATAATGCCTTGTGTTCTTCGTGTCTTTGTGGGAAACATTAAATCTGACTTTGAGATAGCTTGTAGTTTGTAACAGATAAGCAAACCGGTAATGAGAAAAATAGTTCTCCTCCTTTTTTCAGTTTCTATCGGCACTGAAATTTTTTCCCAGACATGGGCCGATAATGTGGCGCCTATTCTTTTTTCCAATTGTGTTTCCTGTCACAGACCGGGTGGCATTGGCCCTTTTTCTTTACTTACTTACAACGATGCATATGCAAACCGGGCATCCATCAGCAATGCGGTATCCACTAAACATATGCCCCCATGGCCGCCGGAGGACAGTTATGTTCATTTTACCGGGGCAAGAACACTTTCTTCTTCGCAGATAAGCACTATAGTAAACTGGGTAAACAACGGCGCCTCATCCGGCAATATAGCTAATGCGCCGCCGCCGCCGCCCCCGGTTACAAACGCTTTGGGCAATCCGGATACGGTTTTAAAAATGCCGGATTATATCAGTGCGGCATCTTCAGGTGATATTTACCAGTGCTTTGTTCTTCCACTCCGGTTGAGCAGCGGAAAATTTGTTTCGGCTATAGAAGTAGTGCCGGGAAACAGTTCAATTGTACATCATGTGTTGGTGTACCAGGATACAACGGTAAATCATGCAGCGCAGATTTTAGATAATGCAAGCCCCGGACCCGGCTATACCAGTTTCGGAGGCATTGGTGTCAACAGCGCCATTTTGGCTGATGCATGGGTGCCGGGATCTTCGGTAAAAAAACTTCCATCCATATTTGGTAAACGGATCTATCCTAATTCTGATATTGTAATACAGGTTCATTATCCTGCCGGTTCTTCAGGGCAGCTTGACAGCACTAAGGTGAAGTTGTACTACAACAGCAATGCATCAGCAAGGGATGTACGCATTGAGCCGATCCTTTATCATTATTCACCTGTGCTGGTAAACGGGCCGTTGAGCATTCCGGCCAATACCATAAAAACATTTGAGGAAAGATTTACACTGCCTGTTCTTTATAAAGCTACCGTGCTTACTGTGGCCCCGCATATGCATCTGATCGGCGAATCTATTAAAAGCTATGCCACCAAACTCAATGGCGACACCATACGTTTTATAGATATACCTCATTGGGATTTTCACTGGCAGGGGCAATATTATTTTCAAAAACCCATAATTGTTGATGGGGGAAGTACATTAAGAGCTTTTGCCACTTACAATAATACCAGTTCCAATCCGCATAATCCTAACAACCCGCCGCAAACCATCAATCTTGGCGAAGCCACAACGGATGAAATGATGCTGGTTTATTTCGCCTTTACCCAATACCAGGCAGGAGATGAAAACATAATAATTGACAGCAGTTTGCTTACTACTCCAGCCATTGATCCGGCTCTTATATTTAAAAGATTAAAAGTATTTCCTAATCCCGCTGCCCATTTCCTTCAGTTTGAAAACCCCGAACAGCACAGGCAATCCACATTATCTGTCTGGGATATGGCAGGCCGAAAGATTCATGAGCAGGTAATTGATCATGCGTTTCTCGTAAACATCCCAATACGACACTGGCCAAACGGAGTTTACAATATTTATCTGCGTACAGGCAAAACTGTTTATTCTGACAGATTGCTTATTCAGCATGAATAAAAAAAATTCCGGAAAAAATCAAACCCCGGCGTTATGAGGACCGGGGTTTACGTTACTGTTATGAAAAGAAAAAGATTTTAAGCGTTGCGCTTCATAAGTACAGTTGTTTTTTCATATATCTGGATTTCAAAAACGGGTCTTCGATGAACTCGGACTAACAAAAGAGAAAGTTGATTGGCCGGTAGAGTGTCTCCCCGATGAATCGGGGCTGGTCTTTCAAAGGATTTGGAAAAAACTTTCTGGACGGTTATGGACATTGGATGAGAGGGTAAAGACAGTCATCCGTGTCAATCAACTTTCTGAAACAAAAATAGAGGCACACTCATCTGTTAACAAGAGCATAACTGCCCCTTTTTCAGCCTGCATTATTTACTGATGCATTCGTAAATTTTCAGTAAGTGATTCGTACAGTTCCGTCTTTTTGTTTAAAAGCGGTAGTTTCCGCAAAAAGGAAATCAAGTAGTTTCACTATGGTATATGTTGCGGGATTTTTCCATCTTGCATCACTGAATAAATACTTAACAAAACTTTTTTTTACTAATTATCCGATTATGAAAAACCCCGAAACCAACTCCGTTATTAAAGTTGCCATTGCCGACGACCATGCTATTTTCCGCACAGGCGTTAAAACCTCACTCCAGGCCCGTAAGGACATCCAGATGGTGGCCGAAGCAGAGAACGGAATGCAATTACTTAATCTGTTGCGTCACATCCAGCCCGATGTGATTTTACTCGACATCCAAATGCCCATCATGGATGGATTGACGGCATTGCCGGAGATCAAAAAACTATATCCAAATGTAAAAGTGATCATGCTTTCATTTCTGAATGATCATTCTGTGATATCAAAAATGATGGAGCTGGGCGCCAATTCTTACATCACTAAGGAATCAGGAGCCGACCTTATTTATGAGGCCATCAAAGGAGTGTATGAAAATGATTTTCATTTTAATGATCTGACCAATAAAGCCCTTCTCAGTGGTTTGCGTACCAAACGCACCAATGAATCATCCATGCCGCAGGATGTGCAGCTTACCGATAAGGAAGTAACCATCCTGAAGCTGATGTGCGATGAAAAGAGTACAAAAGAGATCGCTGATATTGTGGATCTGAGCCCCCGCACTGTTGAAGCCATCCGGGATAAACTGAAAACAAAAACAGGTACCAAATCAATGGCAGGCCTGGTGATGTATGCTGTAAAGGCAGGGTTGGTGGAACAAGCATAATATTTCATGGCAAGTATATTGAGCCATTCCGGATATTGGGGTGGCTTTTTTATTTTACTTTAGCTGCATGAGCTTTATTTGTTTTAACGGAAAGCTGGTATCTGAAGATGTACCGGTATTGCTGGCTGCCAACAGGAGCTATCGTTATGGAGATGGTTTGTTTGAAACAATGAAAATGCAGAAGGGTGAATTGCTGCTTAAGCAACTGCATTTTGAAAGATTATTTTCAGGACTTACGATTTTGAAATTTGAACTACCTGTTTTTTTTACAGCCGGCAAACTGGATGATGAAATAAAAAAACTTTGCCAGAAAAATAATTGTGAGGCCCTCGCAAGGATCCGGCTTTCTGTGTACCGTGGCAACGGTGGACTTTATGATGGCGGGATGAAACCCGGCTATGTAATTGAATGCTGGCCGCTGGATAAAGAAGAAAACAAATTAAATGAAAACGGCCTGGTAATAGATATTTATCCGGATGCCCGTAAAAGCTGCGATAAATTCTCTAATCTGAAGTCTTCGAATTTTGTTCCTTATGCGATGGCTGCGCTGTATGCAAAGGAAAATGAACTCAACGATAGCCTTGTTCTTAATGTACATGAAAGAATCTGCGACAGCACTATTGCCAATATATTCTGGATAAAAGATAATCTCATTTTTACCCCGCCTTTATCCGAAGGCTGTGTAGCGGGAGTTATGAGAAAATATTTGCTGGAAAAATTACCCCGGTTGAATTACAGAATACAGAAGAAGATTTTAACTGTCACCGATCTGCTGGCAGCGGATGAAGTTTTTTTGACCAATGCGATTAAGGGAATTCGCTGGATGAAGCAGTTCAGGGATAAATCATATAACGCTGATAAGACAGTTGAAATCTATAAGAGCTTATTCCCGTAGTTTAATCAAACCTTGGGTTCACAAAATTATTCAGCTTGGAACCAAAGCGGTAATTGATGCCGAAATGGGTGAAAAAATTATAGCCCGATGCCAGTTGCCGCTGCCGGGTGAGTACTTCCTGCTGTGAAGCGCCTTCTTTGGGTAAGTAGAGCTGGTCACGGGTTAGTTCGGCTGAAGTATAAATATTAAAACTCAATCCACCCGTGATCCGGATGTCAAACTCTCCGTCGATTCCAAGATTGAAATATTTCCAGTTGTGCAGAAAGCCATGGTATTTGGCGCCGATTGAAATGCTACCCCATTTCTGATTGAATTTAAATTTTGAATTCAACCCGTGACCCCACAGGGTTTCTTTCGTTTTGTTATATAGAGTGGTGTCAAAATAAATATTACGGCGAACATCAAACGTGTATGAAAACGTAAAAAACTTTGTATTCACCAGTTTGTAGGGAAAAATATTGTACTCGATTCCTGTTTCAAACAGTAGTCTGTTTTTATTATTGGAGAACGTACTGCGGAACATCCCGGTCTGGTATCCAACCGACCAATGATCGTTGATGCTTTTAACAAGGTAATGTCCAAAATTATAATTGTTGTTCTTCGTCACTATCTTTTCTTTATTACCGACGCTGTCTTCCAGTTCATAGCTATCCTTGTTTTTTCCTGCATTTATCTCTACACCGAGTTTTAGTTCTTCTGTTATCCGGCTGGCTGAAATACTAACATTTAAACTTGAGCTTCTATAAACCTCATCTCCCCTTACATACCCGAAAAGACCTGTTCGGAAAACCCAGTAATTCCATGGATCTTTTATTGGAGTAGATACGGATGAATCCGTTTTTCCATCTTCTTCTTTTGCTTTCATGGAAATAGAAATATTATTTACAGCATTCAACCTTGTTAAATAAGGTACAAGTCCGAGCTTAAGGTATTTAATCAGCAATTCCCGTTCTTCAAAATCGGTGTTATCGGCATTATTAATAAAACGAATGGTATCCACCATGTTTTTGAATTGGTTCTGACCAAAGAAAATAAGCTGGTACTGATCTCCGCCTCCGCCGGTATTTTGATCATTGATCAGCACATGTACATCCGCCGCCTGCCTGTCGAGCATAAAATCGACAATGTTTATTTCTGTTCTGATAAAGTTGCGGTCGCAACCGGTATGGCAGTCAATATATACTTTTAATCTTGCAGTTGGTTTTGAAACTTGCTGTGCTGTTGAAATAAAACAGATAAGAACCAGGGAAGTAACCGGGACAAGGTATTTTCTCATTTTGAAGGTTTAATGGTTTTGTGACGGAATACAGGTATATGCGTCAGCTCATCCAAGCTCCTGCTTTATTTGTTAAGACAAAAATAAAGTATCCGGCAGGGCCGATTGGTGAGTTATATCATGAAGGGATGAAAATACATCCTGCAGCTTTGCTATCGCCGCTTTTCCATCATCTCCCAGGCGTAAAGAATAATTGTTTACATATAATTCAATATGTTTCCGCATTACATCTTCACTCATGGTTTGAGAATGTTGTTTTACATAATCTGTGATCAAAGGGTAATTTGCAAACGCATATTCAAGGCTTTTTCGAATCAGCTTATCAACCCGGAGGCTGACAGATGAATCAATCGTACGTTTGATGGCAATACCTCCAAGCGGAATAGGTACTTTCATTTTATCTTCCCATATTTCCCCGAGATCTGCAACTTTTTGCAAACCTTTTTGTTGGTAAGTAAAACGGTTTTCATGTATAATAACACCGAGGACTCCCTCTCCATCCGGATAAGGGATAAGGGGCGAGCCTATATAATCCTCTATCTTATCAAATCGCATAAATACTTTATTCTTTGCATCCGGATAAGCAAAGCTGAAAAGCAGATTGGCAGTTGTGTTCAAACCCGGCAAAGCAATAGTGAAGTTCTTTACTTCATCATTCACTATTCCTTGTTCTTTGTTCGTTATTAATATTGGACCGACCCCTTTTCCCAACGCACTGCCTGAATTCAGCAATACATATTTGTCTTTTGATTGAAAAAAAGCCGGGAAACTAAGTTTAGTAATATCAAGTTTGCCCTCCAAAGCCCATTGGTTCAGTGTTTCCACGTCTTCCAACACTACATTAAACCCCAGACCTTCCATCTCAATTTTTCCATTCACCATTGCATCAAAGATGAAGGTGTCGTTGGGACAGGGGGAGAAGCCAAGAGTTAATTTCATCAGGTAATAATTATTAATTAATAATTATTAATTATTGTTATGAGAGTTTTGTTCAGATTTTCGATGGAGTCTTTCATATTCCAGTTCTTCTTATTTCTTTCAGCGATATAATTAGAGACGCTGCGCAGTTGGATGAAGGGAATTTTTTCTTTCAGGCAAACATAATGCAGAGCCGCTCCTTCCATTGATTCAACTGCCGGGTTAAAGTATTTCCTGTAAAACTTTACTTTTTCAGCCGAAGTGGTAATCTCGTTTACCGAAATGGCATTTACTTTTTTCAGTTTTACTTTTTTTAAGATGCTGCAGTTGTTCACCAACCATCCTCTTTTAAAAGGGAATTGATTCTGCGGTACTAATTTTAAATCAAACAAAGTTTTTAGTTTGTTTAATTCAATTACACTCTGGTCGGCAATGGTTTCCATTTTTATTGCCAGCACTTTTCCTAAAGCAATGGTTTTATCAAAACATCCGCCAACGCCGGCCTGAATTATCAGCCCTGGCTTTTTTATCCGTAAGTGTTTTGTCAGTGAATAAGTGGTTGCGGTGAGTCCGATACCGGTAATAAGTACATCTATATCTGTTTTAGCAAATTGGCCATTCCTGAATTCTGCCAGAAAAGGCGCAATTTCTATTGCTGTGGCGGCAACTACCAGAATATTTTTTTCCATCTTTAGCAAATATCGGATAACATTCTTAAAGCTCTTAAGCCTTACCTTTGCCGCTCATCTTTCCTTCCGCCCAAACTGCTGTGAAGGAATAAAAAGTAAAGCATGGTTTACTTAACAAGGTCTGAACATTTTAATGCGGCTCATAAACTCTACAATCCGGGCTGGAGTTACGAAAAGAATGAGGAGGTCTTTGGAAAATGCGCCAATGAAAACTGGCATGGGCATAATTATGAACTGCTGGTTACTGTAAAAGGGGAACCCGATCCGGAAACGGGATTTATTTTTGATGTAAAAAAACTAAGCCGGATCATCAGGGAACATATAATTGAAAAAATTGATCACAGAAATCTGAATGTGGATGTGGAAATGATGAAAGGGAAAATGTGCAGCACCGAAAATCTTGCCATTGCTATCTGGGATGAGTTGTTGGCTCATTTACCGGCAACCGTTCAATTGCATTGTATCAAACTTTGTGAAACGCCAAGAATATATGTTGAGTATTTTGGGCAGAAGAATTAATAACTAAATGGGTAAAAGAGTATCCGTTTTCAGAAGAGAGCATTTTAATGCCGCTCACCGGTTGTATAATCCGGCATGGGATGATGCTACCAATGAAAAAGTGTTTGGTAAATGCGCCCTGCCCAATTATCATGGTCATAATTATGAAGTAGAGGTAAAAGTGACAGGCAAGCCTGATAAAAAGACGGGCTTTGTAATGGACCTGAAAGAACTGGGCGACCTCGTAAAAAGGGAAATACATTCCAGGTTTGATCACCGGAACCTGAACCTCGACAGCAAAGAGTTTAAAAAGCTAAACCCAACGGCAGAAAATATTGCGATTGTTATTTATAAATTATTGCGTCCGCATATTGATAAAAAACTTGAGTTACAGGTGAGGCTTTATGAAACGGATAGAAATTTTGTAGAGTATCCTGCCTCCCGATTTTAAAAAAATAGTATGAGATACCAGCGAAAAGATGAGTATTGTGAAGATTCACTTAATGGGCTTATCAAAAGCTACAAAGATGTGTTAGAACAAATTGGAGAAAATCCTGAACGGGAAGGATTGCTAAAGACTCCTGAAAGGGTGGCTAAGGCCATGCAGTTTCTTACCCAGGGATATTTCCAGGATGCCAAAGCAATTATCAACTCAGCTAAGTTTCATGAAACGGTAAGTGAGATGATCATTGTAAAGGATATTGAAATTTACAGCATGTGTGAACATCACATGCTTCCTTTTATTGGCAAAGCACATGTGGCATATATTCCAAACGGGTGGATAACGGGATTGAGCAAAATTGCAAGAGTGGTGGATGTATATGCCCGCCGTTTGCAGGTACAGGAACGACTGACCATACAGATAAAAGACGCTATCAAAGAAACATTGAATCCGATCGGGGTGGCCGTGGTAATTGAAGCAAAACATCTTTGCATGATGATGCGGGGAGTGCAGAAACAAAATTCTGTCACCACTACCTCTGCCTTTGATGGCGAATTCATGAAGAATACAACCCGCAGCGAGTTTCTGAAACTAATCAGTTCAGATCTGGATTAAATGCTATATTTGCATTCGCAAAAAAGTTTGGTTGAATGAGATTTCAGTCAAACTTTTTTCTTTGGGGGCGTCTCTTTCATCCTGCTATCAGGGATTACGGAGGCCAGGGGGATAAAACAAGCTACCATGAAACATGCATTTGTATTTCCGGGGCAAGGCTCACAATATCCCGGAATGGGAAAAGAACATTACGAGAACAACGCCTTTGCCAAAAAATTATTTGAACAGGCTAATGAATTACTGGGTTTCCGCATTTCAGATATTATGTTTCAGGGAAGCGAAGATGACCTGAAGCAAACCAATGTTACACAACCTGCCGTTTTCTTACATTCCATTATAGCTTACAAGAGTATTGAGCCTTCTACAAGTTCTGGTTCGCCTGATATGGTGGCTGGTCATTCTCTGGGAGAATTCACAGCATTGGTGGCTAACGGGACTTTAAGTTTTGAAAATGCCCTAGAATTGGTTTTCATCCGGGCAAAAGCTATGCAGAAGGCCTGTGAAATCAATCCATCAGCCATGGCTGCCATATTAAATCTTGCTGATGAGAAAGTAGAAGCTATTTGCGCTGAGGTGTGGAAAGAAACAGGCGAAGTGGTGGTGGCGGCTAATTTTAATTGCCCCGGACAAATAGTAATAAGTGGCAGTAAAAAAGGCATTGACATTGCCTGCGAAAGAATGAAAATTGCCGGGGCAAAAAGAGTATTAGTGCTGCCGGTTGGCGGGGCTTTCCATTCACCATTAATGGAACCGGCTAAAGAAGAATTGTCGGTGGCCATTGAAGCAACGAAATTTCATAATCCAACCTGCGCCATATATCAGAATGCAGTTGCTAAAGCAGTGATGGATAAAGAAGAAATAAAACAAAACCTGATTGATCAGTTGACCAGCGCTGTCCGCTGGACACAAAGTGTGAAAGCTATGATTGCCGATGGCGCTTCAAAATTCACCGAAGCCGGACCAGGAAAAGTTTTGCAGGGATTAGTGATGAAGATTGATAAAACGATGGAGGTGGCGGGAGTGAGTTAAATGATTACCTGATTGGAAGTGTCAAAAGCCAAATTGATATTTAATAAATAAGACCCATCCCGCTTTTGGCGGGACGGGTCTTTCATTTTTCTTATTATACATTCATTATTGTTTAACCACCCTGAGTACTTCCTTATTATTTAACCTGATAAAGTAAATACCATTTACATACATGGCAAGATTAAAGGTCTGGCTGTCAGCAGTAATTTTTACACTTTGCAACAACCTCCCGGCCTCATCATACAGGTTTGCTGTTGAACCAATCAATTGCCTGTCTCCGATCAATATGGTAATAATGCCCTGTGTTGGGTTGGGATAAACAATAGATTTAGGTTTTTCAGTCTGGTTATATGTTAACCGGATAATGCTGGAGTATCGGAAATTATTATCCAGGTCAATTTGTTTCAGGCGATAGAACATGACGTTGCTGTTCAATCTGTCTATGTTGCGGTCTGTATATTGGTAAGTGGTAATTGAATTTGAATTACCGGCTGCGGCAACAGCTCCTATGGCAATAAAATTAATTCCATTCAATGAACGTTCTACCCTGAACTCTTTGCTGTTCTGTTCGCTGCCGGTGGCCCATTCCAGTAAATTGTCTTTACCAAGATTGGTTCCTTTGAAATACAACCAGGTAACAGGCAGTGCACCGCCACCTATAAAGGTTGAACGAATTTCTCCCGGACGCAATGTTTCTGTATTACCTACACTGTCGGTAGCCAGTACAAAGAAATAATAAGTAGTGTTCACTGCTCCCGTAAAAGTGGTATCAGTCCTTGTGATTCCAGACCTGATTATATTAAAGTTGATGCCATCAGCAGATACATAGAGTGTATAATATTTCAGTCCGCAGCCGCCTGCATCATCTGCACCCGTCCAGCTTAGTGAAACGGGGTTGCTGCTGTTTCCAGGCAAAGCATTCAGGTGGCTGATGGGTGCAAATGCATCAATGGTGTTTTTGGCAATATTGGTAGGAATGGAATCATTGAAATCAAAGACAATGGAAGCCCTGGCGCCAATTGTATCTAATGTGATGGCTGTTTGAATTGGTTTAATGCTGAAGTTTACAAAGCCATGTCCATATAATATCTGGCTGCTGTCCTGCAGTAATAAAAATCCTTTTAAGGGATCTGCCGGCGGCAACAGGGTTATTGGGTCAATGGACTGGAATTCCCAGAAGGCAACATTATTTATCTGGTCGTAGCCTGCAGTGATGTCCACATACAGTCCCAATGAATCCCTGCAATCCAAACGCTGGTAATACGATGCTGTATTAGCCGGTACAGTAAACGTTTGATTATTGAAACCAAAATTGCCTAACTGGAATGTAGCTGCATCCTGTTTGGGTTCTATAGGTGAAGTAACCCTTACAAACTTAGCAGGTGCACTTGCGGTAGAATCATTTTCGTATAAAATCGTATAAGGCAACCGGTCTTTTACACTTACCCATCTTTTATCGGGTTGTCCATCGGGGCCAATAATTGCATTGGGGTCTCTTGGGCCTATGGCTAAAATATCTTTGGTTGTGCCGGGGCCATTACCATTGGGGTTGGGTTTTTGAGTGCCACCTGCGCCGCCATTGGGGGGGCAGTCAGGGTCTCCTCTTCTCCGTCGGGCATCTCTTAGGTTTTGCTGCCGACGTATTTTCCACCATTTTTCAAAAGTCCCGTTTTTTCTATGAAATTCTGCTTCTTCTTCTTCCTGACTGGTATTTACACTGTTTTCCCCCCAAACTTGCCCTCCGAGTTCAGCATTATCATTCATACTTCTTCCGCTTATCAATCTCTCCTGGGCAAAATCTAACAAACCATAAACTGAGCCGATACCACTGAATGACAAGAGGCTCGAACCCAGGTTGCCTCCTGATTTTGTTAGTTGATATCCATCAATTTTTCCTTTATTGTAATCGTTTATTGCATCTCCAAATTTATTTCCTTTTATTAATGCATCAACAGCAGTTAAACCAAATCCCAGTTTTCCTAAACCTGATCCCAGGCCTTTGAGATATTTGACCTGCTCGACTATTTGATTAGATTGTTTAGCAAGTGCACCTGCCTTTTCAAAATTACCTGCTGATATAAGCCCATCTATTAAAACGTCTAATTTCGCATCTTTCGAAATATTCAACTCGGTGCTCAACTGGGTTATTAAACCCAGCAATGTATTATAATTCGATCCAAGGGTTTCAAGTTCTTCAACTGCTTGCATAGTTGTAACTTGATTTTTTTTTGTTTCTTCCGGTGGACAATCTTCAAGCCCAAACAAATCAACTCCATTTGCCGGGTTATCATGCACATACTGGTACATGCCCATTCCATCCGCATAGCCAATCAGGTCCCGCTGGTTAAACAACCCTGTTGAAGGATTATATTCCCTGAAGAAAAATTTATAATTACCCGTAGCGCTGTCATACACTTGCCCTGTGAAACCAAAGCGATTGCCGGTAACAGAACCGGGCATCAGGTTGTTCAGGGAATCATAGATGCTCATCTTGCCATACACATCGTACTCATATTTCTCCAGTAACCTGCCCTGCTGGTTGGTAATGGCTTCTACCGAATTGAGTTCATTTTGATGATAATAAAATGAGACATTATTTTTTTCATTTACCAGCGGCGTAAGAAAATTTGAAAAAATGGTTTTGTTCAGTGTGGTATTGGTTGCATTGTCCCTTTCCTCTATTTGCTTCATTCCGGAATAAGTATAGTTTAGGATATTTCCGTTCATGTTTTTTCTTACCCTTCTGTTAAATGCATCATATTGATAGGTCAAAACATTTGCAGGCGATGACGAATCTTTCAATAACCTTTTTTCTGCATCGTAGGTTTTATAAAAAAGGCCATCGTAAGTAAGGTTCCCGTTGTTGTCATAAGTAAAGTTTATGTTCTGCGTTCCGTTGTTGCTGTTGGTCAGTTGGTTTAAATTATTGCTGGTATAAGTTGTGTTTACGCCATTTAAGTTTGCTGAAATCCTGTTTCCAACCGCATCATAGGTGTAAGTGTTCTGTATGGTTGGTGTACCACCGATAATGCCTCTCTTATAGTTGGTAAGCCTGCGGCCGTTGTCATAAGTGAATTGTTCCGATTTAGCGGGGTTATTCAGCCGGTTGATGGCTGTTTTATTCTGCTCGTTATTGTAAGAGAAATTTGTATTCTGAATAGAACCGCCTGCTGTTGAAAAATCGGTGAGCCGGTTTGCAAAGTCATACTGCATATTGCTTGTTATGCCGTTGGCGAATGTTTTGGCAATTACCTGGTTCAGGTTATTGTATTGATAGCTTACTAATACTGAATTGTTTTTGGAAATGCTTACTAACCGGTTCCGTGTGTCAAAATTTTTTGTAATAACCGTACTGTCCGTGTAGATGGTTGTTTGTGTACGGCCGGCGATATTGTACGCATAATTTACCGTTCTGCCATTAAAGGTTTCGGAAATAATACGGTTCAGTGCATCATAGGCAATAGTAACGGTACCGGCATTATTGGTGGCCGACAATAGCCTTCCCAACGCATCGTATGTATAGCTATATAGATGGCTATCGGGTAATGTTTTTGTGATGATCCGGTTCAGCGAGTCGTATGTAAAATTAATATTGGTGCCGTCTGTAAGTCGTTTGGTAATTATTTCCCCTTTATTGTTATAAGTGTATTCTATAAACCGTGCATCAGGGTAGGTGATTCTTTTTATCCTGTTCAAACTGTCGTAGGTGTAATTGGTAATATTATTGGTCTGGTCTTTTACTGAGATGATATTTCCCTGCGCATCATAAGTGGGAGTGACGGTAAATCCATTATTATCAGTCATGGTTTTAACCCGGTCAAGGCTGTCGTATGTAAAACTGCTGGGAAACCCGTTTCGGTCAGTTATTGTAATAATGTTACTATTCCTGTCATAAGTCAGCAGATAGGAATTACTCAGCGGGTCTGTAATTCTTTTTGGACGGTTCAGGCTGTCATATTCAGCCGTATAGGTAGCTCCAGTCCCATTTGTATAGCTGGCTACATTGCTGTTATTGTCATAAGCAAAATTTGCGATAGCGCCGCTGATGTCATTAATGGATATTAAACGGTCTAACTGGTCATACGCATAGTTGAATGTTTCACCATTCGGTAAATTAATAGAGATAATATTACCGTTTGCATCATAGTTCAGGCTGCTGCTATTTCCCTGGGGGTCCTTTACACCGGTAAGCCTGTTCCTGTTATCATAACTTAATTTCAGGGAATGACCCAGCGCATTGGTAATGCCAGTTAAATTATTCATGGCATCATAAGTTGCAGTACTATTATTTCCCATCACATCGGTAAACTGCACAATTCTGTTGGATGCATCATAACCGATCAGGCTTGTTTCATTGTTTTCGTTGATAAAAGAAACGGCATTTCCTTCCGCATCATAATTCAGCCTGACATTATTATTAAGAGGGTCAATAATTTTTTTTAACCGGTCTAAAATATCGTATTCTAAGCTGCTGGTATTGCCCCTTGCATCAACGTATGAAAGCAGGTTTCCTCTTGCATCAAATCCCAGCGTTGCCGAATAACCATTGGGACCGGTGACGCTTATCGGGTTTCCGTATGCATCATAGTTGTAGATAAATGTATTTCCTTTCGGGTCGGTGCTGCTGATTATATCTCCGTTGCTGTTGTAAGAAGCAGTATAAACCAGGTTTCCCGGTTCTGTCAATTGGGTAAGGTTGCCATAGCTGTCATAGGTCATTGCAGTAGCAAACCCTTTTGCATCGGTAAAGCTGGTTACCCGGTTAAAATTTGTGGAATAAGTGTAAGTGGTCGTCTGGTTCAGGGGATCCTTCCTGGTAAGCATATTGCCCTTAGCATCATAAGTATAATTATATTGATTGCCCTTCGCATCTGTTTCTTTTATCTTATTCCCGTTTTCATCAAACTCAAAGCTCATATTATATCCACAGCAATTACCCGAAACAGAAGTCAGCCATACCTGGGTCCCCTTTTTTTTGTATCCGTATTTTGTTACCTGGTTATTCCCGGTGGCTAAATGATCGGTTACTATCGTAATATTAGTGGCAGTATCATAGGAAAAACTTATACGCTTATTACAGCCAATCAATTCACTAATACTAAAATCATTAAAGTATATAATATCAACTGTATTGTTGTTTTTATCGGTTAAAGTTTTCATGGGGCCGTTTACCAGGTAACTGTATTTATTTTTTCCTCCCAGAGGATCAGTTACTTCTTTCAGGTTTCCATTACCATCATATGTGTAAGTATAAGTACGGGTTGGTGATGCAATGGCATCCACAACGGTGGCTAATTTTCCACTATTGTATATAAAAGTAATTGCCTGTCCTGCTGTATTCACCATTGAAGTTAATAAGCTGTCTGTATAATTAAAGTTGATAAAGTTGCCATTCGGCTCTTCCATCTTTGTTATCCTTTTGTGGGTACTGTTGTCAAAATAAAATTTAGTGCCATCCAACTCAGTAAGCAAATATTTATTGGGCTGATATTCCGTTAGTGTATTAAAAAACCCTTTTGGCGATTGATAGCCGCCACCTGCAAGCAGAAGATAGTTATCCTCCCTGCCATCGCCCCAAATGATGGTGCGGCTGCCGGCAGAGTCGTTTTTGTATTTTATTGAATAGAAAAAGCTCCAGCCATTGCCAAAACCGTTATTCTGCCCGAAATTAAAACTGTTATAATTAAACGTCACGTTGATGCCAAAACCACGGGCCGGCACATAAATATCAGTACGGGGGATAAATAAATTGCCACTAAAAGTATTTACCTGTGTGCCCAGCGGCCCCGTTTTATTGGGCTTGTTTATATTTTGAGCGCTGCTGTTAAGTACTGAAACAACCGGCAGCATCAACAGCAGCAGCTTGCCTTTTACTGGCAGCGTCGCCATCCGGATTTTCTTGATAAAACTGTACATGTGGTATAACTTTTTTTGTCAGGTACTTTTATTTCAGGTTAAACAGAACGATGGTGTTTCTTTGTATAGTGGCATGCATCTTTGAATAGATCAGTATAGAACCAGAACCGCCGGCACGGATGATGCCCGGAGGCCCGTCCTGTTCAGTTAATTCTAAATACAATGAAGTAGTGCCATTGGCAACCCCTGCCTGCGAAAGCGACATCAGTACATTATGGTCACTGTATAATGTTCTTGCCTGAGCAGGTACGTCCACATTGGTGGGGTTGCTGTAATTAATTTGTATTACAAATGGCCAGCCTATTGTTACCCTGTCGGGTGCCACAATTTCTGCAACGAGTTGCGAGTTTAAACCGCTGGCTGCTCCCGGTGCACAACCTGGCGCATTACCATTACCAGGACCAACGTTAACACCGCCACCTGTTATCAATCCGCCATTGTTTGGATTTACCACTGAGAAACCATTAGTTAATGTTGTTATGCTGCTATCAGGTTTGGTCAGACTGAGGTCATATATTCCCAATGGTTTTCCTTGCAAATTAAATGTGGCATATACTGTAGTGCTGTTGGTGAAGTAAACGGCGGAAGCTGTAATGACAGTACCCGGCTTGCTTAATTTCGCCGTCATATTATTCGTAAACAGTGAACCATTTATTTTGATTGTTACATTGCCTGAATTGCCGCCCGATGTGGTATGAATATTCAGTATGGCAAATGGCAGCTTCACGGCTTTTAATGTGATGTTTTGCACAACCGGGTTGCTGGATACACAACGGATCGTGATATAGTAAACACCTGTTGTTACTGATGCTATCACAATTTCCTGGTTGCCATAGTTGGGTGTACTGTAGGTATAATCAAAATGTGCAGCAGAGGGAACATAACCTTTACCGATAAACATCTGGTTCTTCATGGTAAGTGAATCACCGGATTTAAGTGTAACCAGAATAGTAGCTCCGTTTAATGAATCAGGTATTACTAATTTATAGAACCTGCTGATGTTGAACAGCGTATTTGGTGTCAGCACATTCATTGGCAACGCTGCTACTTTTACATACAGTTGCGATACGGCCATGCCCGAATTATTGTTTTCGTTGCTTTCACCAATATTGTTAAGCAGGTCTGTTTTTACTATTACATTGTAATTTCCCTCGGTCACATCAGTTATCAATGGTTGCAGGCTGATGGTATCCGTAGCCAGCGGGCCCATATTGATGGTTTTGTTCTTTATTCCCAGCAATACCGCTGTTGAATCCAACGTACTGTTCTTAGACAAATAAATACCGTCGGCAGAAACGCCTGCTGCAGTATTTGCAGAAATATTTTTTACCACCCATCTAACAGTATCTAACGTATAACCCAGCAACACACTATCCGGCTTCATTATATTTTCCACAACGAGGTCGGAGGGAGGCGGGCTGTAAATGGTTATATACTTAAAGGCAAGATTATTATTGTTGTTGCTTTCAATTAAATTATGGGTTGCGTTTACCCGGCTTATTAAAATGTAATTACCCGGCACAACACTCATTGGAATGTTGACTGTAACTGTATCAGTATAAAACTGACCTGGTTGCAATGCCCCCACATGGTTTCTTCCTGATAGAAGAATATCGTATCCGTTATTTCCCGGGATGAAATCGGGGGAGAGCCATATATCATCACTCCAGTTACCCGGATAGGTAACTCCGGCTCCGCTATTGGTGGTTCTGTGTATTATTGTTACTGGCTGCCCCGCTGCAATTAATGATGGGGCAGTTATAATACTGTCAGTCAAATCAGGCAGCGAAGGTTGTATGACGTGAATTTTTTTGGCTGCACCGGCTCCATTGCGAATCAGGTTGCCATTATTGTTCAACACTGTTTCGTGTGCTATTCCATAAGGAGGATAATAATTTGTTCGGGCAAATACATAATAATCACCGGTTGGCATATTAGGTGGTATTGCATTTCTTGTATCGCTGTAAACCTGGTTAGTATTTAATGGAGTGGTTTCAAAAAATCCGGATGCTATCACAGCATTGCTATTAAATACTGAATCGGGAGAAAAGTAAATGCCATCATACCATCCGCTGTAATTGGCCAAACCGGGATTGTATCCAATATTTTTTACTGTCCAGCTTATTGTGTAGGGCCTTGCAACGGTGGCGGTATCCGGCCCAGTTACAGTTGTTACAGTATGATCAACGGATGGATTAATTAATACCCTGCTGCCCGATCCGGTTATATTATTGTTTCCATTGCTTCCTTCATATACCGCACTATCCGAATTAGTTTTTACAAAGAAGTAAGCTGTGTTGATATTTGTTTGAGGGAAACAGTTATTTATGTTAAATGCAAACGGCATATTCACATTAAACGAATCTGTGTAGCTGCTTCCTCCGGGCACTATTTCGCTATGGCTTCTCCGGGCAATATAATAACTGGTAGCCGGTGTAAATGTTGGACTGCAACTGATGAAAACACTATCTAACCAGTTGTTGCCGGCTGTTGTACCGGTACCATTGTTAGTTACTGTGTATTTTATTTTTGTTGAGAAAACGCTGAAAACTGTATCGGTCATCTGTATATTTGAAACAACGAGGTCGTTTGCTGCAGCCGGTGTAACGATTATGCTTGCTGCTGCACTGATATTATTGTTCGGGTTGGTCTCCCTGAAGGCGCTGTCGTAATTGGTATGCACATAAAAATACCTTGTGCCGGATGTGGCTACGGGGAAAGTATAATTAAACGTATGCGCCGCCGCCGTACCCACCGGCAAATTCTCAGTATAGGTTATGGAATCAATTAACTGTGCACTGCCATTAAATACCGGCGATGTACTTACATAAACTTTATCCCTCTGTATATGATTGAATACAGCCCCCGGGCCATTATTCAGCACCGTGTAATTGATAGTAAAGTTTTGCCCTCCCATTATATTGGCTGGTACTGTTACAGAGGACACCGTTGCATCAGGTCGCTGAATGGCGATAGGCAATACACTTCTTCTTGTTTCCGGTGTACCCGGGTATTCATATACTGCATCTGTGGCATTGGCTAAAACATATACATAATAGTTGCCGGCAGGTAAGTTTGAAGGAATTGTAAAATTGGCCGTTTTGGGGTGATTGGAACCAGGATTGATAACATTAACGGTGTTCAGATTAAACTGCGCCGGATTGGTTCCTGGGGACAGGCAAAAATCTGCAACAGGAGCATCGGGCACATCCAGTCCTGAATTCAATACACCCTGGGTAGTTTCATTAACCAACACTGCATTAGCTGTGTTCAGCCCTGTTGAGTCGGTACTTAAATAAACCCTGTCTGTCCAATAACTGCCGCCGAAGCTTATACTGTCGCGGATGGAAATATTTATACCCGGAGACGCCGGACAGGGGCCATTCAATACAAAATAATGCCCTTTGTTTTTTTCAATATTATCAGTAAAGCCGGTATTGCCAATATTCCAGTTTGCGCCAATTTGCTGGGTGATGCTGGCAGTTGTTACCGGTACTGTTAATGAGCTCACTGTTAAACGAGGAGTAGGAGTAAGAAAGATCTGTACCTGGGTGTAGTTTGTATTATTGTTATTTAATGCACCTTCATATAATGAGTTTGAGTTATTAGCAAACACATAAATGAAATAAGTTCCGAAAATATAATTGGGCACTACTACCTGCACACTCCGGGTGTACACACTGTCCGGCAGCAACTGCCCGCTATTTGTAAATTCAGCATTCGCCGCATTGGCATAATAAGAACCATTGGCTTTAGGTAATTTTAGCGGTATGGCTGTATTGATATTGAACAACGGGCTTTGAGAGATATAAACCTTATCTGTCCAGGCAGACGCTGGCGGAGTAACTACTCCATAATTTTTTACTTTGTAAGTAAGATTGATGACGCTTCCGGAAAAAGTAGTGATGGGTGCAAATACAGTATCCACCCTCAAATCCGGTGTGGGGGAAAGGGTAACGGCTATCGCCTGCGGCGCCCTTGCCGTATCATTCACTTTAGTTATTTGTACCGGCGCATTCACTCCGGCAGGGTAGTTGGTAATTACATAGGCATAGAGTGGCTGGCTATAACTTAACGGTAAAGTAAAGTTAACAGAGTTGGTATATTGCTGACCACTGTCTAATGCACTTACATTTGGCCTGGTAGCAATAAGCAATGGCAGTAAACCAGTCCATAATGCGGGATTTGATTGAGGTGGTACTGAGAAATTGGGCAAAGTATCCAAATTCAATAACACTCCATCTGTCCAGTTTTGATTGGTAGTCGTTTTTCCCGGTCCGGGGTTTCTTATTGTCCAGCTTATGGAAATTGTTTGACCCGAAAATGCTGTTGTTGGGGCTTGCACATTTTGCACCACTAAATCGGGCAGTGGTATCAGGCTGAATTGTTGTATCGGTCCTGTGTTAAGTATGGTGCAGGAACCGTTGTGTGCTACCACCATCCATTTATATGTCTGATTATACTGCAGCCCGCTGTTCAACGGTAGTGTATAATTCACCGATGTTATATTTGCTGCGTAGGGAATAGCAGGTTGTGCTGAATCTGCACGCCAAACATATAAATCAAACGTATAAAATAAATTGGGCTGTGCAGGCACCCACGAAAGTGTAAGCGGCAACTGTTGGTTGATAGCTCCGTTGACAGGAAGCATACCGTGTACAGAATCGGGTTGAATGCTGTTGACTACGGTAACAACCAGCGTATCATTGGCGCTGGCAGCCCCGCAATTACCACTGGCAGATACCAGCAATGAATATGTACCCGGAGTTGTCCAGTTGACAATTGCAGTATTCGTCGTAGAAGACAAAGTGCCGACACCAACTATTCTCCAGAAATAAGTGGCTCCCGGTATATTATTTACAGTGTAAGTTGCTGTTGCAGGACATAAGTTTGAATAACCGGAAATCGGATTTAGACTGGCAACATTTGTACAGAAAGCTCTATCCACCGGAGTAGCTGCCAGGTAATTGGTATCGCCGCTTTGTGAAGCTCTTACCGTCACTGTTCCCAAACCGGTAAGTGTTAACAGGTTTCCTGAAACAGTTGCCGGCCCCGAAACAACAGAGTAAATAATTGGTAGTCCTGAACTGGCTGTTGCCGCTAAACTAACAGGAGGATTCCCAAAATTTTGATTGGCGATTGCAGGGAAACTGATTGTTTGAGAGGCTTTGTTTATAGTAAAACTTTGTGTTACCGGCGCTGCTGTGTCATATACATCATCCCCGATTTGATTCGCCCTGAGGGTAACTAACCCGGTTCCGGTAATCGTTAAAAGATTTGTTTGTGCATTGATAGTTGCAGGGCCGCTGATTAAAGTAAATGCAACTGGCAATCCCGATGTGGCAGTGGCATTAGGCACAAATGGAGCATCTCCATAAGTTTTATCGGGGATAACCGGAAAATTAATTGTTTGTGCTATTGAATTAGCAGCAAATGAAAATGTATTGGAAGCAGGCCCGTCGCCACAAAGATTATAGTATTTCACCAAATAAGTACCTGCTGCTGATGCATAATAAGATGCATTGACAGCGCTGCCTATTAAAGTGTCATTTCTGTACCAATGATAGCCTAGCGAATACTGATTAGCATTTGGAGCAGATGCATACAACCAGCGACCAACCTTGTTTACTACAGCGGCTTCAGAAGGTGCCGGTTGACTCACCGTAATCTGCCTGTTGGCAGAAGGCCCATTGCCACAAAGGTTAGATGTGTTGAGTGTTATTGTTCGTGTGCCGGCAGTTGTCCATGTTACAAAGGCCGTATCCTGGTTGGTAGTAAAGCTGCCTCCGCCACTGAGTGACCAGTTGTATATTACTCCCGGTTCTTTCTGGCTTGCATAGTATGTATGGATACCTGTACTGATGCAGCCCGTACCTGGCCCCAGAATGGTAAAGCTCAGCAATGGAATTGTCTTTATAGTAAGCGGCTTTATATTGATACTTGTATCCGGAGGGGAGTTGCCAATTACTCTTACCCTGTACCCGTTTGAACCCGGAGTATTGGCAGGAATAAAAGCGTTGATTGAATCAGAATTATTCCCATTCTTAAAACCGATATTTAAAGGACTGGCAAAACTGCCGGTTGAGTCGGATAACTGTGCAGTGAAAGTATTGTTTGAAAACATTAATGTGTCCACTGTATAGCGAACCTTTAAAAAATTACCACGACATACAATACTATCCATATTGCCAACCGTAATGACGGGAATAACAGGTGGCAATACATATCCAAATGTAAGCGGCCCGAAAGCGGATAAAGTATCCAGGGAAGTAACAAAAGCTTCGTGAAGATTTCCTGTAAAAGTAGAAACACCGGTATTCAACCATTGACTTCCGTTCCACCGGCTGGTTCTTAAACTGTAAAGAGAGGTAACTGTATTGCTGCGGGTGCTGTCGTAGTGGAGTGTAACCCTTACATTGGAACTGCCATTATCACGGTTCAGTGTCCAGTATTCGCTTCCGGAAATTCTCGTCAATGAAGAAACATGAAGAGACGTATCATATCCTGCTGAAGCAGGATTGATGTGAAAGTATTGTGCCGTAAAAGCATCTGTTGTTAATGAAGGGGCTGACATACTGAATACAGCCTGGTGCAGGCTATCACCCGTTGGAAACTGGAACGCATCATTGCCTATCTTCTTTACCGGGCCCCATACATAGCTGCCGTCCTGGGTCTGACTGCCAACGGCATCATCCTTAAAGATGAGCAGTTTGGTTGGAGTTGTTTTGATAATACCATTGGAAAATGAAACATCGTTACTGATAAATATATTCTGCTCAGGAATGATATAATTCTGTGCCGAATTTTTTTCCGGATACAGATTCTGAATGGTAACAGGCGTTGTGCCTAGCTGTGTGATATGGCTGACCGATCCGCCATAGAATCTTATATTGTTTAATTCTATAAACGACGGATCAACACCGGTATTAAGATTAAGATCCTGGCCTATGCTGAGTGGATCACCGTCTCCAACCCGGAATAAGACCGGGGCGTTGATATTGAATGTAACATTGCCTGTCACTTCATCCGCACCCCAGCCCGAAGGCGAAATAAAAGTTTCTGCATTGGCATCAGCGCTATTAGTAGTGATCGTCAGATTTCCATTGAAAATATTTCCATAGATGGTATTCGGACCAGTCCTGCTGATGCTGTCACGGATCGCAACATTACCGTTAAGTATATTTTCTATAAAGTAAAGTTGCCCGGCATAGTCTTGAATACTGATATTGGTTGCTGAAAGCGTTGCATTTTCAATAGAAACATCAGTTGCATTTCTGAAAAGGATAGAGTTGCTGCTGTTAGTGGATGTAATAGTGGCATCAAAAATATTTACGACCCCGTTGTTCAGCAGGCTGTAGTTGTCAATATCCAGCGATGTACCAGACTCCATGATAAGACCACCCGTAGTTATAGTGGAATTTACAACCGGGTAATTGGGAAGCCCGCTGGGGATGTAAACGGTGTCACAACTTGCAGGAACTCCTGCGGGACTCCAGTTGCCGGCAATATCCCAGTCAGTATCTATTGCGCCAGTCCAGGTTTTTAAGAGGTTGCTTGTGCAGGCGTTGCATGTTGCCAGGATTTCGGCAATGCTGTTGCAGCCAGGAGCATTGTCGTGTATATCACCCGTGCCGGCGTTATTCAGGTAATTGCAAAGCGGGGCAAATGAACATAATGACAATTGACTATTGTCATGAATTTCTACTCCTTCATTCTGGTTGTCAAGTATTACAAGAGAAGGGTTCAAAATATTCAGAGTTGTGATATTGGGGTTTTCAAATATGCGTAACCTTCTTCCGAGGGTCGTTATATTTTCAAGCCCCGTAAAGCTGGAGAGCAGGTTATTGCCATGAATCTCCAGGGTGCCATCACTCATGGAAGTAATGCCGCTTAGCGCTGTGATATCAGTCAGTGCATCATTTGCCCACAAAGAAATGCCTTGCTGAACATCGCCGGTTAAATTTTGTAATCCCTGGAGCGATGTAAGATTGGGATTGATCCAGATATAAAAATTGACACAGGAGGTAAGGCTGTCAAAGCCTGTGAAGTTGGTTATGCCCGTATTGATCATCCAGAAAGTGCTGATGCCTGTATTGGTCAGGCTGTTACTCAAACCTGCGAGTGTAGTTAAGTTGGTGAGATCTGCAAATAAAAAACCCGATACTGATTCAAGCCCCGTAAGCCCGATAGTAGTAAGGGTTGACATACGTTCTAATCTTAGCGCTCCGTTGATGGAAACAAGGCTTGTCAGGCTGCCCAGGTTTACCAGGGGCGAATACCGGATGTCCAGATTGCCATTTATGTGAACAATGCCGGAAAGGCCGCTTAAACTGGTCAATGCAGATGTATCAATGAAGACCCCGCCTATTGTATCTATATTATTGCTTAATCCTGCAATGCTGTTCAGCAAAGGATTGACCCGGAAAATAACTTCTCCTAACTGTGTAATGTTGTTCAGGCCGATGCTGGTGAGTAATGGGTTATAATTTAATTGAAAGCGGGTGCCTATTTGTACCAGGTCGGGTAAAACAGACAAACTGGTGATGGATGTATTGGTAATGGTGAATTCTTCCGTGATATTTATTATGTACTTCAGAGAGTCCAGTCTTGTAATGGCAGGGCTGGCGCCTTGCCCGTTGATAATAAGTTTGCGCACCGCCGTACAGCCGGGATGCAGAATAGTGAAACTGTCAATCTCAGATTGTCTTGTCAGCACAATTGAATCGCAGTCAGTTTCAATACGTTGATAGCTGCCGGGGTGGTTATTACTTGTGGCAGAAGGAGGAACCATTCCCGCAGGCATTTTGATTTTTTGTTCCAGTTCAGCCATATTAACTGAATGGGCTGCTCTTTTTTGCGCCAGCAACCTCGCTTGTCCAAGCAGTATTAGAAGCAGAAAGGGAAACAAATACCTCGTCATTGGTTAGTTTTTATTTTATTTCTGAATGGACTTATGTAAAGTGGATTTCCCAGGATAGGGTTTGACACTATAAAAATTGGATTTAAAACAGCGGCGGGAAATACTTAATTTGTAGTAGGCGGCATTCTGCACCCTGCCTTTATTCTATTTTTACAAAGGAAAATATGCAGTACAGGAAGTTCCATATCTCAGTGCTGTTCATGGTAATAATCATGACAGCGGGTGCACAGACATCTGTTATGGACAGCCTTAAACTCGGTATCAGAAATGAGGGAGAAAACAGTAAAAAACTGCCCCTTATTTTTGAGCTGTCTGAACAAAGCCTCAGCCCCGATTCTTTACTGCCTTTTGTCCTGATGGCGGAAAAAATTGCTGTTACATCCGGAAATAAACAGGATGCTGATATAGCTGCCTATTGCCGGGCTTCTTATTATGCCAAAAAAAATGTTTCTGACAGCGCACTTATGCTAATAGAGAAACTGGTTGCAGACTATAAAGGCAACAAAGCACAGCAGGCATTATATCTCAAATTTTTATTTTCCAAAGCCAAACTGCTGGACAGGAGCAATCAGTACACAAAGGCGATTGCGCAACTTGTGGAAGTGCTGGAGACAGCAGAAATGCTAAAAGACACCCTGGTGCAGATACAGTCCAAAACAGGTATTGCATGGGTGCAGATGGAAATGGGGCAATATAAAGAAGCATTACAATGGCTGCATAAAGCCATGAATACATCTGCCAACAGAAAATTTTATAAAAATTATGGAGCACTGTACAGCAACATCGCTTCTGCGTATAATTCATTGGGAAATTCTGATTCAGCTGTTTATTATATCAATATTGCCATAAAGGATGCAAGGGAAAATGATAATCTTTCTTTTTTGGCTACTGCATTAAGTATGCAGGCTCAAATATTCATTGACAGTAAAAGACCTGGTTTGGCTGAAGCGCCGCTTCATGAAGTGGTACGCATACGTAAACAACTGGAAGACCCCTTTTATATTGTTTACGATATGAGCAGCCTGGCCAGTTATTATGCCAGTAATAACCAGCCGCAAAAAGGAATAATTCTGTGCACAGAAGGCATAGCGATTGCCAAACAAAAAGGAATGACCTCGCAGTTGCTGATGATTTACCAGGCGCTGGCAGAAAACTATAAAGTAGCAGGTAATGCAGAGGAGTATGGGAATACACTGGAGTATATCATGGCATTAAAGGACTCTTTCAATAATATCAATTCTTCTAAGCTGATTGCGGAAATACAGGCTGGCAGTGAAGCACGGAAAAAGGAAAAGCAAATACTGGAGCAGAGGCTGGTATTGACACGGAAAAATTATTGGTTGTACGGATCGGCCTTTTTTGCCCTTATGCTTGGAGTAACCGGATGGGTTGTTTTCAGAAACTATCGCCGTAAACAACACCTGAAAATGCAGATGGCACTCGAAGAAGAAAAACGATTGTCCGAAAAGGCGGTGATTGATGCAGAGGAATATGAACGAAAAAGAATTGCGGCAGACCTGCATGATAACCTGGGTGCATATGCTGCTTCCTTAGCATCCAACCTGGGGTATATTCATTTGCCGGATGCAGATGAAAATACCAAAAATGCATTCAGGGAGCTGGGCAAAAACTCCAATGCTATCATCTCGCAGCTCAACGATACCATCTGGGTTCTCAAAAAAGATGCACTGAGCATCACAGCCATCAGCGACCGACTGAAAAATTTTATCAGCCGCATTCAGAAAAGCTATCCTGATGTAAACATTGAAGTAAAAGAGGAAATAACTGCTGACCAGCAGTTACCATCTTCCCAGGCCTTTCATTTATACAGAATTTTGCAGGAGGCTGTTAATAATGCATTAAAGCACAGTAATGGCAGAAATATTATTGTTCAGGTATCATCGGGGCAAAGCTGGAAGATAATGGTACAGGATGATGGTGTAGGAATGACCGTTGAAAAATTGCACAGTTCATACGGCAACGGACTGCTGAATATGAAAGAACGGAGCCGCGAAGCAGGATGGGAGATAAGCTGGGAAAAAACAGAAGGAGGCGGCACAACCCTGGTTGTGCGGCCTACTACAAATTGATTATTTTTAGAGAGTGGTTTAGAACTATTTTTATACTATCTATGGATTTTATCGTAGCACTAACTGAGGATAACAGCATTAACCGAAACACTTTTTTACAGAAAATAAAGCTGCTGGGAAATATGCAGGTGGCTTTTGTGGCGGCTAACGGGCATGAATGCCTGGAGGAACTGAAAGGGATGCCTGCAGCGAAACTTCCCCAGGTTATTTTTATGGACCTTGAAATGCCGCACATGAATGGAATAGAAACCATCCGTCTCGCCAAATCACTTTATCCTTCTGTTCATTTTGTTGTGTTGACCGTATTTGATGATGATGAAAAAATATTTGAAGCCATTAAGTCAGGGGCCTCTGGCTATTTATTAAAGCATGAACCGGCGGGTGTGTTGCAGGAAGCCGTGATGAATGTGCTGGAATACGGCGGCGCCCCCATGAGTCCCGCTATAGCAAGAAAAGCGTTGCAACTGATGAGCCGGTCTTCATTGGAGGATACCGCTGTTATCAAAAACGAATTGCCTGAAATGATCACCACCCGGGAGGAGGAAATACTAAGGCAAATGGTAAGTGGCTGGGATGCCAAACGCATCGCTTCTGTTCTTGACATTAGCGTTCTCACCGTGCGGAAGCATATTGCCAATATCTACGAGAAACTGCATGTGCAGTCGAAGGCCGAGGTAATCAGCATGGCCCATCAGCAAAAATGGTTCGACAGTTAAACGTAGATCTGGCAATTCACCCATTCATTGTCAAAACTTGCATTGTATTTCCTGTAAAAATTTATCGCCGGCTCATTCCACTCCAGCACCTGCCAGATAATGCGGTTGAATTTTTTTTCTTTCGCTTCTTCAATCAGCATGTTCATTAATAGCCTGCCAATGCCCTTGCCTCTTGCTTTTTCTGTTACGATAATATCTTCCAGGTACATGGCCTGCCCTTTCCAGGTGGAGTACCGGATATAGTATAAAGCAAACCCCTGCACTACACCATCTTCTTCAGCAACATAACTCCACCACACAGGACTTTTTCCAAAACCGCTTTCAACAAAATGTTCTAAACTAACTGTTACTTCATCCGGAGCTTTTTCATACACAGCCAATTCAGTAATCAACTCCAGTAACCTGGGACAATCTTCTGTCTCTGCTTTCCGAATTTCAATCATTGTTATCTTGCTTTTGTATTATTAATACGTTGTCGGTATCCAAAAGAACTGACCATGGAAAAATTTCTTGGGGATTAAACATATATTCACCCTTTCGTCGTTCATTAAGTAATCTGTTTAACTCGTTTTTCCTGGCTATGTCAGATATACTAACTATTTGCCCGGAACTACCAACTTCAATATTTCTATTAAATGTTTCTATGCCTATAAAAAAGATATTGTCTATTTCTTGTAACAAACTCCTTTGAAGTATATAATCCCTCGTCAAAGTTATTTTAAGATTTGTCAATGACCCTACCGGCACTTTATGTCCCCATAGGCCAGCGTCTTTAAATTCCTTCAGAGTTGGAATATGGGAAAACGGTTTGCCACTGATCAGGAAATAGCAGTATTTAGAGAGATAAGTAATCATGAAGCCAAAATACTCACCAGAAGGAACTTTATAAACATAACATCCTCCAATATGCAGTTTTATTTTTTGTACGGCTTTCATTTAATTACTTATCTGTTTCTATATCCCGGCCCTTTTACAAACCTCCCGGGTTGCTTCCCTGTATGCTCTCCGTCTTTCAACACCTGCACACCATTTACAAATACATGAATCATGCCTTCGGCATACTGATGTGGTTTATCAAATGTGGCATTGTCTTTTACTTTTGCCGGATCAAAAATCACAATGTCGGCATAGTTCCCAACTTTCAGCTCGCCTCTTTTTTGAATTTTTAAATTGGTAGCGGGAAGTTTAGCAAGTTTTCTTACAGCTTCCTGCAATGAAATAATTTTCTCATCACGGCAATATTTACCCAGCACCCTGACAAATGTGCCATAAGCTCTCGGATGAGCATTTGATTTCAGAAAAACACCTTCGTTGGTATATGAACCTTCATCGCTTCCAAAACTTACCCAGGGAAGCGCAACCTGCTTTTTTACATTCTCCTCACTCATTAAAAAATAAGCAGCACCAACTCTTGTACTATCCTGGATAATTAAGTCCATTGCCGTTTCCTCCGGACCCATACCACGAATGGCTGCTACTTCAGCTAAAGTTTTACCCGTATATTTTTTTAAAGAGTCCTGTTTGAATGATAACATCAGTACATATTCAGCACCGCCAGCTCCGTAATACAAATTTTCCCAATCCGGAGCATTGGTATTCATGGCTTTTTTCATTTCATTTCTCACTTCAGGATCCATGAGTCTTTCTCTCAGTTTACCGAAACCTCCATCCTGTAATGCAGGAGGAAAAGCAGCTGTCATGCCGGTAGCGCCGGCAATATAAGTATACATATTTGCGGCCACACTGATACCTTCACTTCTTGCTCTTTCTATTCTTCGTATCACACTGTCCAGTTTTCCCCAATTATCTTTTCCTGCAGCTTTCAGGTGATAAATTTCAGCATGTACATTGGCTTCTTTGGCAATACGTATCAGTTCTTCAACGGCTTCATAAAATTTATTGCCTTCACTGCGCATATGGCTGATGTAAGTGCCGCCATATTTTGATGCTTCTTTGCACAGTTCTATCAGTTCTTCTGTTTTCGCAAAAAAGGCCGGTGGGTAAATGAGAGATGTACCAACACCCAGAGCCCCTTCTTCCATTGCCTGGCGTACCAGCAAACGCATCGAATCCATTTCTGCAGGTGTTGGATCCCGGTTATCTTCCCCAATTACATAATCCCTGATGGTGGTGGCGCCTACAAAAGATGCCACATTACAGCTAATACCTTTTTTCTCAAGAAATCTAAGATATTCCCCTAATGTGTTCCATACTATTTTGTATTTAATGTCACCCTGTGAATTTTGTTCCCTTTCCTTCATTGTTGTATTCAAAGGACCCATACTCCAGCCTTCACCCATTACCTCCAGTGTTACACCCTGTTTGATATCGCTTTGGCTGCGGCCATCTTCTATCAATGATTCTGTAGCCCAGCTAAGCATATTGATAAAACCGGGAGCAACAGCCATCCCTTTGGCGTCAATACTGAACTGAGCAGATACACCGGATAAATCACCGATAAAAGCAATGGTATCATCTTTAATTCCAATATCAGCTTTAAATGGTTCACCACCATTTCCATCATATATCATTCCGTTACGGATGATCTTGTCATATTCCCGGTGATGGAACTTGCATGATGCAGTTGCCAGCACAATTGCAACAAGTAAAATTGATGAACGCATAAATTTTGTTTTGTTATGATTACTGACGCTTTATTACGCTTCCGGGATATTTTCCGGTTGCTTTTTTATTTTCAAAAACTACTACTCCGTTTACCCAAACCCTTTCAATGCCTGCAGAAATTTTATGCGGCTCTTTCATTGTGGCTTCATCCTTCACCATCACGGGCTGAACATCACTATATCTGCGGGATAGCCAACGGCAATCATTCCTCTTTTTTTAAAACCCATGTGTGCGGCAGCCAGTGAAGTCATTTGTTTTATAGCCTGAGAAACACTCATTGTTTTTCATCTCTCACATATTTGCCAAGGAAACGGGTAAAGGCCCCGTAGCCTCTTGGGTGGCTGCCATTGGATGCGCCATCAGAACAAAGATTGGTATGCGGCCACTGCATCATCTTCTTAATATCATCTTCAGCCATGGATGTGGCCATAATGTCTTCTTCGGCTTCATGGCCGTTTTTAATTGTAAAACTGTCTAATCTTGCTATCAATTCGACCAACATCTTTTCAGGAGCTTTGCTTTCAATTTTTGCAATTTCAGCTACATTTTTTCCGGCATATTCAGGATTAGGTTCATAAGAACCAAGGACAATATCTTCGGGCAATGTGATTTCTTTTAAAATCAGTTCGGCTTCTTTTTCATCAGAAAAATTTCTGTCGGGAAATAAAACCCGGATGGTGGAATGCCAGAAAGCATAGGGATAAATATCAGCGGTAATATCAACCCCTTTTTCTCTTGATTCATCAAACTTTTTCAACAGGCTGTCAGCCTTACCCCAGACCTTGTGCATGGCCAGTTTGATATGACTGACCTGTACCGGAATCTTTGCTTCCCTTCCGATGTTTATTATTTCATCAATTGCTTTCCAGAAATAACGGTCTTCACTACGAATATGGCTGATATATCTGCCTCTATAAGGAGTAACAACTTTTGCCAGTTGCAACACTTCAGCACTGGATGAATAAATGCCGGGGTCATATTCAAGACCGGTAGAAAAACCTAAAGCGCCAGCCTCCATATCCTGCTTCAGCAGCAGTTTCATTTTTTCAATTTCATCCTGTGTCGCTTTTCTTTTGAAATCTTTTCCAAGAATAGAATCACGGATACTGTTATGGCCGCTGTAGGAAGCAATGTTTATGGCGACGGTAGTGTCGCTTAATTTTTTAAAGAAATCAGTGAGAGGAAAATGGGAAGTGCCGTCCTGTCCAATAACAATTGTGGTGATACCCTGACTTACGGCTGCTTCAAAATCCCGGTGACCCCATGGATTGCTTCCTGCATGATGGCTATGTGTATCAATAAAACCCGGAGCCACTGCTTCTCCTTTTGCATCCACTTCATGAGTGGCAGATGCTTTGGATAAATCACCAATAAAAGCGATGCTGTCATTTTTTATTCCAATATCCGCTTTGTAAGGCTCATCTCCGCTGCCATCATATATCAATCCATTGCGGATGATAGTGTCATAGTCATAATGATCTTGTTTACAACTAAAAAATAGTATTCCAACGATCAATGAAAAAATTACCTTTTTCCTATGAATCATAATAATCAGGTTAATCCGGGTTCTGTTCTATTTCTTTTTAGCTTTAAACGTCCCGTTCGGTTGAACAAAACTGCAGGAACTAATTTCTCCTTTCTCGTTTTCCTCAAACTTTACACTGTAGCCTTTTAATATTTTCAGGTCAAATATATTTTTCTCCACAGGCACCAATTCATATTCCGGCTGGCCTTCAATAAATGCATATAATTTCTCTCCCTTCACATAAAATTTTGCAAACTGACCCGGGGCAATCTCCATTTCATATTCTCCCTCATACTTTTTCAAATCTGATTTATTGAGATCCATTGCCTTTGTTTCTTTTTCAAATTCTATGTCTTTTACACCTGCTTCGAAGGGTGCTGTCAACTTGCTGATCTTGCCGCTTACATCAGTATGAAAACTGAAACGAATCGGGCCCTGATCTTCGAGAGATGGATCAAGTATTATTGCATTGAACTGATCGTAATGGTAATGATCAAGCCGGATATCAATTGAATTGAATTTCGATATCAACCCGCCGTCTTTCAATGTAATGTCTATGGAACCATAGCCCGGGCTTTTGTAAGTCCCTGCATAATCTTTCAGATCATGTGTAGGTTTTGTATTGAACACATGTCCGGTGCTATCATTTTTTATGACTGACTTTGCAGCATCAGCAGCTTTTTTGTTTGCATCAAGCAGATATTTATTCCAGTTGCGGTAAGAAAGTTTCAGCATGCGGTCGGCAATAAAGTTTCTGATACTTGAGGAAACACCACCCTGGTTGGAGGAAACAAAGATCCCGATGCTATCGCTGGGAAAAAATCCCGTGGTGGTGATAAATCCATCTATGCCGCCACCATGTTCCACCCGGTAATGACCACGGTAGCTGCTTATCATCCATCCAAAACCATAGCCGGTAATATGTACATCGGGGTTTTCAGCAGCGGGTGCTCCGCCGCCTATTGCCATTTGTATGGTCATTGCTTCATTGCGGTAAGAAGAAGGGATGATTTCTTTACCCTTGTATTTCCCGTTATTGATCCAGGTGATCAGCCATTTGGCCATATCTTTTGCACAACTGTTCACCGAACCTGCCGGCCCCATCGCATCAATATTTCTATATGGGATAGATTTAACGGAAGAATCTTTTGTTACAAAAGCCAGTGAGTGATCAGTAGATTTTTCCATATCGGTTGTAGAAAGATTGGTATTATCCATACCGAGAGGCTTTAATATCTTTTCTTTCATGTTTTCCTCCCAGCTTTTACCGGTTAGTTTTTCGATCACTACACCCTGGGCCAGGAACATAAAATTATTGTACTGCCATTTTGCTCTTAGTTCAGCAGTCGGCTCCATGTATTGAATTCTTTCCAGCAATTCATTGCGGGTAGCCCATGAAGCATACCACGATACATCATGCCGTGGCAAACCGGTGCGATGACACATCATGTCCCTTAATGTTGCATGGTCATTGGTATATTCATTCTGAAATTTTAATTCGGGTAAATAATTTTTTACGGGTTTGTCCAGATCCGCTTTTCCGTCGTTAACGAGCATGCCGAGGATGGACGCAGTAAATGCCTTGCTGCAGGAGCCAATGGCAAACTGCGTGTTTTCGGTTACCGGTAATTTTTTATCCATGTCACGGTAACCAAAACCGCCGGTATAAATCACTTTGTTTTTTTCAACTACTGCTATTGTAACGCCGGCAGCATGCCAGTCTTTTAAAACTTTTAATGCAAAAGTGTCAAGGCCCTTCAATCTTGGGTCAGTGGGTGATTGGGAGTAAATGTTTGCAAATAATAAAAGGGAGGCAAACAAAAAATTTATCTTTTTCATGATTGAGATGTTTATCGGTTGAAATTAATGCAGGGCCTGGTCAAGGTCAGTGATGATATCCTGTATATTTTCAATTCCCACATTCATGCGTATCAATCCATCGGTGATGCCATATCTTTCTCTTTCTGATCCGGGTACACTGTAATGCGTCATGGATGCGGGATGGGAAAGTAAAGTATCAACCGTTCCAAGCGAAACGGTTCTTACACACATTTTCAGATTATTCATAAGATCAATACCGGCCTGTAATCCGTCTTTTAATTCAAAACTCATCATAGCTCCCGGATGCCGCATCTGCTTCATGGCTGTGTAATGATCGGGGTGGGAAGCAAGCCCGGTATAATTTACTTTGGCGATGGCATCATGTTGTTCTAAAAAACCAGCTACTTCCATTGCATTGTGGCAATGCCGTTCCATTCTTACTTCCAGTGTTTTTATTCCTTGTGTCAGCAGAAATGCGTCGAAAGGATTTGAATTACCTCCCAGTAAACGGTGAACTTTAGTGCAATGGGTTTTCATAAACTCCAGGTCTTTTCCCAAAAGGATCCCGCCAATGGCTGTGCCATGACCATTTAAAAATTTTGTGGTGGAGTGAACGATGAAATCAACAGGGTAGCCGAAAGGCTGTTGCAGATAAGGAGTGGCAAAAGTATTGTCGCAGGCCACAATGCACTTGTATTGTTTTGCCAGTTTGCTCAGTTCTTCAATATCCACGCATTGAATGGTTGGATTGGCCGGAGTTTCCAGGTACATCATCTTAATTGCCGTATCTGATTTCAAAACCTGCTCTGTTTTGTTCAAATCTCTCAGATCGGTAATAATGGCTGTAATACCAAATGAAGGAAGAATTTTTGTTGCCAGTTCATCTGTTCCGCCATACAATGAATAATGAGTAAGGATCTTATCTCCGGGTTTTAAAGTTGCCAGCATTAAGGTGGAAATAGCAGCCATACCGGATGAATGAAGAATACCTTTCACTTCGATTCCCAGCCCGAATGTTTCCAGTGCAGCAATTTTCTCTTCTGCTTCCGTAATGGTGGGATTGCCCCATCGACTGTAGATATATCCATCTTCTTCACCACTGAAGCGGCGCATGCCCTGTTCTGCTGTATCAAATACATAAGTGCTGCTGGCATAGATGGGAGTTTGATGTGCATACATCGGGTCTTGCCGGTGGCCGCCATGCACAGCCAGCGAACCCCAGCCTGTAAGTGTGTGTCCGGATAAATTTTTATCAGGGATGTCCCCAGATGAACCAGCCGGAGGGGGAAAACTTTTATCCATATTCAATGGTTAAAGTTGAAATTTTGTTACAGAAAATCACCTGAACCAAAAGTAGATGATTTCAACATTACCCTCCAAACTCCCCAAAATCTGCAGCCGCAGGATGTAACCATGAAAGAACTACTTAACCAATTTGCCGCATATAATGTATGGGCCAACCAGAAAATAACAGAAGCTATCCTCGCATTGCCTGAAGAAAAGCAAAAAGAAGAAATACCCAGCAGTTTCAACAGTATTTACAGAACTGTGTTGCATATGTGGGATGCTGAAACTGCCTGGTGGCAACGGATGAAGCTGCATGAACGCATCATTGTGCCCAGTGAAAATTTCAGCGGCAGCATGCGGGATGTGACAAACGGACTGATGCAGCAAAACCAGCAATGGCTGGATTGGACCAGCAGCACTTCAGACAATATGCTGGAGCATGTATTTCAATACCAGAATTCAAAGAAAGAGCAATTCAAACAGCCAATATACCAGATGGTGCTGCATGTTTTTAATCATGGTACCTATCACCGGGGGCAATTGGTTAATATGCTCCGTCAATTAGGAGTGGATAAAATACCACAAACAGATTTTATTGTTTGGAGCAGGAAGAAGTGAAGACCATGAAGTATGGAATATTTTCCTTTATCATTTTGTTGTTTGTAATTGCTGCCTGCAAAGACGAAAGGCCATTGACCATAAAAGATCTTGATGAAGTGATGATTGATCTGCGGGCTTACCAGGAAAATTTAGGAGATGAAATAAAAGCGGGCAGGATGAAAGATGCCAAATGGCTTGCCTATGGAATGGACAGTGTGTTTGGGGAAATAAAGAGAAAGTTTAAAGAACACCGCAAACTGGAACAGCCTTTCTCTTATTATTATAATCTCAAAATGCAAAAGCCGATCGGGCTAATAAAGGATGCCATACGAAAAGGAGACACAGTTTTAGGAATGAAAGGCTACCGTTTGCTGATAAAAAATTGCAATAGCTGTCATGATGATAATAATATCAACAAGACGGTACGTTTTTAATAAGCCCACTTCACCAGCGTAGCTCCCCAGGTAAATCCACCGCCAAAAGCGGAAAGAACAAGATTATCCCCTTTCTTTAGTTGTTTTTCCCAATCCCAGAGACAAAGTGGGAGAGTGCCCGCAGTTGTGTTGCCATAGCGCTGAATGTTCAGCATTACTTTTTCAGGATTTAATCCCATACGACTGGCCGTGGCATCAATGATTCTTTTATTGGCCTGGTGGGGCACCAGCCATGCAATATCATCGCCGGTCAGATTATTTCTTTCTAAAAGTTCAGCGCTTACATCTGCCATTCCTTTTACAGCAAATTTGAAAACAGCTTGTCCTTCCTGGTACACAAAATGTTCTTTGGCCATTACGGTTTCAATAGTTGCGGGTTTTTTGGAACCACCTGCTTTCATGTGTAAATACTGGCAACCGCTACCATCGCTTCTTAAAATACTGTCAAGCACACCAAATCCTTCTTCGTTGGGTTCCAGTAAAACAGCGCCGGCGCCATCGCCAAAAATGATACAGGTAGCCCTGTCACCATAATCAATGATAGCACTCATTTTATCGGCTCCACACACCACCACTTTTTTATAGCGGCCGCTTTCAATTAATGATGCTCCTAATGTAAGTGTATATAAAAAACCGGAGCAGGCGGCGCTTACATCAAAGCTCCATGCATTCTTTGCGCCTAGTTTATCGCAGGCAATGTTGGCTGTAGCAGGAAAAACCATGTCGGGAGTAACAGTGCCAACAATCAGGCAATCTATTTCTTCAGGACTGATTCTTCTTTTTTCGCAGAGTTCTTTTACAGCCGGTACCACCATATCTGATGTGGCGAGACCATCGGCTCTCAGGATTCTTCTTTCTTCAACGCCTGTTCTTGTCCGTATCCATTCATCGTTGGTGTCCACCATTTTTTCCAGATCGGCATTGGTAAGTTTATCTTCCGGAACAAATCCACCAACAGCGGTGATGGCAGCAGTAACTTTTTTGTGAGTCATGTGGTTTTAGAATAAAAGTGCTCAAAGGTAAGGAAGTCAGAGGTCGGAAGTCGGAAGTCAGAAGTCAGAAGTCAGAAGTCAGAAGCAGGAGGCTCACAATAATTTTCTGATTATTCAAAATGAATAAGGATAAATACATTCGGAAGTATCAGATTTCAGACCTCAGACTTCAGACCTCAATCTCTTTTCCTATTTTCGCAACCTATGATTGCCTATCTGAAAGGAGATTTTGTACATAAAAGTCCGGCCTCAGTTCATGTTGAGGTAAATGGGGTGGGTTACGAGGTCCAGATAAGCCTGAATACTTACTCAAAGATTCAAAAACTTGACAAAGGAATTCTGCATACCTGCCTGCTCATAAGGGAGGATGCCCACTTATTATTCGGTTTTTTTGACCTTGCTGAAAAAGAAATGTTTCTCCACCTGCTGAGTGTTTCCGGTATCGGAGCATCTACAGCAAGGGTAATGTTGTCATACATGAAGCCTGAAGAACTTTCAAAGGCAATCATACAGGCCGATGCCCGAACCCTGGAAGGAATAAAGGGAATTGGCAAAAAAACAGCTGAAAGAATGATCCTGGAACTCAGGGATAAGCTTGCAAAGCAGCCTCTTGAATCAAATATTTCTCCTATGAAAAACAATACTTTGCATCATGATGCGTTAAATGCTCTGATGGCTTTGGGCATCAACCGGCAGGCCGCCGGCCAGGCCCTTGATAAAACGATGGCGGCAGAATCCAACCTATCCGTTGAGGAACTGATTAAAAAGGCGCTTCGTACCCTTTAGGCACCATTTTTCTGAAAACTAACTGATGAAGAAAAAACATTGAACCTTAAGACTGCTCATATCCGGAATTCATTGGTCTTTGCTGCCATACTGCTCGCCTGCCTCACCCGGGTGAATGCAAATCCACATTTTTATTCAGAAAAAACAAATCATTTTACAGATACTACCCGTTATCCGTTGAATGACCGCCGCGGCGATCCCTATTCCTATCCTTCCAACTCATTTGATTTAAGAGATACTTCTTTTATTAAACGAACCATTGAATACGATCCCAAAACAAAACAGTATTACATCGTAGAAAAAATAGGTAATCATTATTACCGTACACCAACTTCTTTTACGATGGAAGAATTTCTCCGGCTGCAGGGGAAAAAAGATGAACTGGATTATTTTAAAAAGAGAGCCGCCCTGCTTTCAAATATGAACCGGAGGATTTATAAACCCAAATTGAGAATAACAGATGATCTGTTTAACCGCATTTTTGGCACAGGTAAAATAGACATCCGGCCATCCGGTTATGTTGATCTTTTGCTGGGCTACCAGGGGCAGAACATCAAAAACCCCACACTGCCTGAAAGGGCAAGAAAAAACGGTGGTCTTGATTTCAATATGAATTCGCAATTGCAGGTGGATGCAAATATTGGCGATAAACTGAAACTTCCCATCAACTATAACACCCTTGCCAATTTCAATTATGAAAATCAGTTGAAATTGGATTACAAAGGCAAGGATGATGAAATAATAAAACAGTTCCAGGCGGGCAATACCAATTTTGTTTCAAAAGGAACACTCATACCGGGGGCACAATCTCTTTTTGGTATAAAAACCCAATTGCAGTTTGGAAAACTTTTTATCACAACAGTACTTGCCAACCAGCAATCTCAAAGACAAACCCTGGGATTGCAGGGCGGGTCTGCTTCACAATCTTTTACCGTGAAAGCAGATGAATATGATGAAAACAGGCATTTTCTTTTTGCACAGTATTTCCGGAAGAACTACAACAATGCAATGAAAAATCTGCCGGTGGTGAATTCGCCTGTACAGATTTTGCGAGTTGAAGTATGGGTAACCAACCGGAATGGTTCAACCACTGACACAAGAGATGTAGTGGCATTTATGGATCTGGGGGAAAATGTGCCGTACAATACTACTATATTGACCGGTACAGCTAATCCCTTTCCGAATAATAATTCCAATAATCTTTATTCCATACTCGGTCAAAACCCCAATGCCCGCAATTCATCATTGGTGCAGTCAACATTAACAGGTCTGGGTTTTGCACCCGTTCAGGATTTTGAAAAAACATTTGCAAGAAAACTTAATCCTTCTGAGTATTATTTCAATACTCAAATTGGTTTTATCTCATTAAACCAACCCTTGCAACCTGATGAGGTGTTAGGTGTGGCATTTCAATACACTTACAATGGCAGGGTGTACCAGGTAGGTGAATTTTCACAGGATGTGCCGCCGGATACCACCGGAAACACCCAAAGAGTTTTGTTCCTGAAATTATTGAAAGCTACTTCGCAGCGTACCAATCTTCCTATCTGGGACCTGATGATGAAAAATGTGTACTCAGTAGGTTTCGGACAATTGGAAAGAACGGATTTTAAACTGGATATTACTTATGAAGAACCAAGCCTCGGCGATAAAAGATATTTGCCGGTTGATAGTGTTCTTCCGGCCTATAAAGGAGCTCCGCTTATTTCATTGGTAAATCTTGACCGGTTAAATAATCAAAACGATCCTCAGCCGGATGGTATATTTGATTTTATTGAAGGCTTTACTATCATTTCATCTCAAAGCCGTGTTGTATTTCCTGTGCTGGAACCATTCGGGCATGATCTTGATTATGTCTTTCCCGACCAGGCAAGGCGGGACCGGTTTTTATATTATCCATTGTACGATACGATTAAAGCGATTGCTGAAACCTATGCTAATCTTAACCGGTATAAAATTGTTGGTAAGTCAAAATCTTCCGGCTCGGGGTTTGGAAACTCTGGAAACAACGCCGGAAATAACCCGGGCGGTTTTGGCAGTGGATCAGGCAGTGGCGAATACCAGTTAGGGTTTAATATTCCCCGTGGTTCAGTACGGGTAACAGCAGGAGGTCAGGTGCTGCAGGAAGGAGTGGATTATGAAATCAATTATGACCTGGGAACTTTAAGAGTAACGAATCCGGCAATATTAAATTCAGGGGTTCCTGTGCAAATTGGTTATGAAAGCAACCAGACTTTTGGATTTCAGCAAAAGAATTTCATGGGGGTAAGGCTTGATTACCTGGCAAGTAAAAAATTGACCCTTGGGGCAACCATGGTTCGTCTTGGCGAAAGGCCTTTCTTCATCAAGCAATCTTATGGCGAAGATCCGGTGAAAAATACCATGTACGGTTTCGATGTGGATTATCGTAACAATATCCCAAGACTAACAAAGTGGCTGGATAAGTTGCCTTTTTATTCTACCCGTGAAATGTCGAGCATTACTACCTATGCTGAAGCTGCCATACTGGATCCCGGCCATCCAAAACAAATTAATGCAAGCAAAAAAGATAAGGGCGGCCAGGTGTATATCGATGACTTTGAAGGAACCCGTTCCAATATTGATCTTCGCTTTCCATTTATAAGCTGGACATTGGCATCCGTGCCGCAGGGGAATAATCTTTTCCCTGAATCTGCATTGAATAATAACCTCGCAAGCGGATACAACAGGGCAAAAATTGCCTGGTATAATATTGAACCTGTTTTGCAGGAAAAAGGAAATTCGAATAATCCATTACGGAACGATCTTGTTGAATTATCAAAGCCGGAGGTAAGACAGGTATTGCAAAAAGAAATTTTTCCCAGAAGAAGCACCCAAAGCTATGAAAGCCTGCTTACCACATTTGATATAGCATTTTATCCAAAAGACAGGGGCCCTTATAATTATAATACCACACCTACTGCTAATTCTGCAGGCGTAGATGCCAACGGAAGATTGCTGAACCCCCAAAAAAGATGGGGTGGAATTATGAGAAATATCGATCAGACAGATTTTGAAACAGCCAATATTGAATTTATTGAATTCTGGCTGCAGGATCCCTTTATAAAAAATACAGCTAATCCAAATGGAGGAAGGCTCTACATTAATCTCGGCAATATTTCAGAAGATATTTTAAGAGATGGTAAAAGGCTGTATGAAAACGGCTTGCCTGCTCCCAATTTTAATGCCCCTGTTGATAACAACACTGTGTGGGGAAGAGTGCCTTCCAACCCATTGCAGGTAACCAATGCCTTCAGCAATAATGCCGATGACAGGCCTTACCAGGATGTGGGTCTCGATGGTTTGCAAACAATTGATGAAAAAACAAAATTTGCTCCTTATCTCACCAGTATTGCAGGTATTGTAAATGCAGCTACACTGCAAAAGATACAGGGAGACCCGGCAAATGATAATTTCAGATTTTACAGGGATGATTTTTATGAGCAATCAAATGCAGGGATTTTGCAACGCTATAAGGACCTCAATAACCCGGATGGCAATTCACCTCTTGCAAATAACAATAGTCCATACATCAATGCTGCTACCCAATACCCCGATGCAGAAGAACTGAACCGTGATAATACAATGAATGAAGTGGAGGAATATTTCCAGTACCAGATGGATATCAAACCGAATATGGTTGCGGGCAACAATTTCATTACCGATGTAAGGAAGCCGACCGTTACTCTTGCTGATGGCAGCACCCGTACAGAGACATGGTATCTCTTCCGTATCCCCATTGATCAGTACCAGCAAAAAGTGGGTAATATTCCCGACTTCAAGTCCATACGTTTTATCCGCATGTTTGTTTCAGGTTTTGATGATTCGGTGGTGATGCGTTTTGGTAAATTGGAATTGGTAAGAAACCAATGGAGAAAATTTAAAAATAAGATTGACTCTACCGGGCAGTTTGTAACATTGCCGACACCCGACCCTGCTGCAGTAAATACACTGGCTGTAAATATTGAAGAGAACGATCAACGTCAGCCCATTCCATATCGCATACCTCCCGGTATTGAAAGGCAGCAACAGCTAAGCAATAATAACGTAGCGATATTCTTAAATGAACAGGCATTAAGCATGCAGGTGTGTGGCTTGCCAAAGAATGAAGCAAGGGGAGTATTCAAGACATTCAGGCAAAATTATGATCTGCGTCAGTATAAGAGACTTTCCATGTTTGTACATGCAGAATCAGTACCCGGCCAGCAGCAGATCAACGATGGTCAGTTAATTGCCATTATCAGGATCGGGAATGATTTCTCCGGAAATTATTATGAAATAAAATATCCGCTTAAGATCACTCCTCCGGGTACTATGGACAGCCTGCAAATATGGCCTGAGCTGAATAATCTTGATTTCGACCTCGATGACCTGATAAAATTAAAATCCAGGAGAAATAAACTTGGTATTCCAACATCGAAATATTATTTCGAAACACAGCCTGACGGACGCAGATATGCCATTGTAGGTAATCCCAATCTCGGGGAAGTGAAAGGTATTTTGCTTGCCGTTGAAAACCCATTCTTTGAAGCATTATGTACCGAAGTGTGGTTCAATGAACTTCGTTTGTCACAGTTGGATGAATCCGGCGGATGGGCTGCATTGGCAAGGGTGGATATTAAATTAGCTGACCTTGGGACTCTTACCGTTTCCGGAACGGCAAGAAGCACGGGATTTGGCACACTGGAGCAAAAAGTAAATGAACGCAGCCGTGAAGATGTTTACACTTTTGATGTATCTGCCAGCATCGAAGCAGGAAAACTTTTACCTAAAAAACTGGGCTTACAAATTCCGGTTTATGCAGGTATCAGCCGTACCAGCAGTACTCCGGAATACGATCCTTATGACCTGGATATAAAACTGAAGCAGAAAATCAAAGATGCTGATCCCAAGATCCGTGACTCAATACGCAACGATGCGCAGGATATCACCACTATCAAAACGGTGAATCTTACCAACGTAAAAAAATTAAACACCAGTGGTAAGCGGCCCAAATTCTGGAGTGTCACCAATTTTGATTTTAATTATTCATACCTACAGACATTAAGTTATAACCCACTGATTGAAAAAGATGAAATGCGCCGTACCCGTGGCGCTATCGGGTACACCTATGCACCACAGGCAAAATCATTTGAACCGTTTAAGAAAATAATTAAATCAAGATCTCCCTGGCTGGCCTTGATAAAGGATTTCAATATCGGTTATTTACCATCCCAGATTTCATTTAAGGCAGATGTATTCCGCCAGTTCGGCGCCACACAGGTTCGGAATGTGGGAGGTGGTCCATATAAAATACCGGAGACATACAATAAGTTTTTCACTTTCGACAGGTATTACATTCTTCAATGGAACCTTACACAATCTATTTCCCTTGATTTCAGTGCAATCAACAATGCCCGGATAGATGAGCCTTATGGACGGATTGATACAAGAGAGAAAAAAGATTCGATCAGGAAAAACCTGTACAAAGGCGGAAGAAACACCAATTATCACCAGGAGGTAACAGTACGGTATAATGTGCCGATGCAAAAAATTCCTTTGCTCAACTGGACAACACTTTCGGCAAGTTATAATGCAAAATATAACTGGCTCACTGCTTCTTTACTGGCAAAAAATCTTGGAAATATTTTGTCCAATACACAAACAAAAACCATTAATGGTGAACTGAAATTTGAGGAGCTCTACAATAAATGGCGTTTTCTCAGGGCCGTGAATACCGACAAGCCAAGCCAGGGCGGGGGAGGTAATAATAAAGATGGCGGTAAAAAAGATGATGGCCAGAAAGGCGGTGGCAGAAAGGGAAATAATAAGGGAGGAATTGATAATGGCGGAGGCGGCAATGATGGTGGCGGAAAAAAAGATGATGGTGGTCTTCAGCCAAATCAACAACAGCAAATGACACCCGGACAGGTGTTAATGGCATCCGATAATAAAACAGATACTTCAAAAGTTGTCAAAGGAAAGAAGAAAGGTAAAAAAGCCAAAACCAAAAAGCCGAAAGAAAAGAAAGTAAAACAAAAAAAGGATCCCAATGATCTGCCGGAAATAGGCGGAGTGCCGAAATTCTTCCTCCGGTTGCTGACCTCAGTAAAAAGGGCCGGCATACAATACACAGAAGATTATGGAACCACTTTGCCCGGCTACATGGATAGCACTCAGTTCATCGGCAATAACTTTAAGAGTGGTCAGCCCGGCTTTGGATATATTTTCGGCTATCAGCCGGATACCAGCTGGATCAACCGGTTTGGAGCCAAAGGATTATTATCCCGTGATTCACTGGTTACAGCCCTGATTCAGCAGCGTTACAATCAAAAGCTGAATATCACCGCCCAGGTAAGTCCTTTCCGTGATTTTAATATTGACCTCAATCTTGATAAAACATTTGACAAGCAATATTCAGAATTGTACAAAGACACGACAGGCAATGCAGGACTTGCAAGATTGAATCCTTATGCACTCGGCAGCTTTAATGTAAGCTATATTGCTTTCCAGACTTTGTTTAAACCTTTTAATCCAAATGAAGTTTCTGAAACCTTCCAGCGTTTTGAAGCCAACAGGACCATACTTGCTACAAAACTTGCAGGACTGAATCCTTATGGTGCCACGCCTGATCCCAATGACCCCGGATATTTCCAGGGATACGGCAGGTATGCGCAGGATGTAGTGATACCTGCATTTCTTGCAGCATATACCAACAAAGACCCCAATAGCATTAAACTTACTAAAAACAGTAATCCGAATATCCGTTCCAATCCTTTCTCAGGAATTAAGCCCAAGCCTAACTGGACTGTTACTTATAACGGCCTCTCAAGATTGCCGGGACTTGATAAAATATTTACCAGCTTCACCCTGCGGCATGGCTATCACAGCACTTTCAGCATGAACAGTTTTAATACATCGCTGTTATTCCAGGATCCGTTCCATATCGGTTTTCCTTTCTTCAAAGATTCTCTTACGGGAAATTATATACCCTATTTCCTTGTTCCCAATATTTCCATTCAGGAATCATTTGATCCCCTGATCGGTATTGAAGTGACGTTTACCAATCAATTGAGTACAAGATTTGAGTTCAAAAAAACCCGCCAGCTTAGTTTAAGTCTGATAGATTATCAGTTGGCAGAAAACCGTTCTACAGAAGTAACATTTGGGCTTGATTGGAGAAGAAAAGGAGTGCCTTTAATTAATAAGTTTCCGTTCATGAAAGGCAAACTGGACAATGATGTAACATTCAAAATTGATTTCAGCCTGCGGGATGATGCTACAGCCAATAGCAAACTGGATCAGAAGACAGCTTTTGGTACAGCAGGACAGAAAGTGATACGTATAGCTCCGTCTATAGATTACATTATCAACAACAAGGTTAGTGTTAAATTATACTTCGAGCAAAACCGCAATATCCCCAAGATCAGCAACACATTCCCCATCACTAATACAAGAGGCGGACTGCAGGTGAGGATCTCACTGACACAGTAAAGAACTAAGATTTTTTAGATTTTAAGGATTAAATTGAAATATGGAATTAATCTTTAAAGAGCTTACTCATAAAATAATCGGCTGTGCTATGGAAGTTCATCGGGTACTGGGACCAGGATTCCAGGAATATATTTACCAGAGAGCATTAGCCATTGAGATGAAAAATACAGGAATAAAATTTGATGAGGAGTTTGAAATCCCGATTTTTTATAAAGGTGAAAAAATTGGTTTGAGGAGAGTTGATTTTCTGACTGAAAGTAAGGTGACCGTAGAAATAAAAGCTAAATCTGATTTAGATAATTCTCAGCTCGCACAGGCGATCAATTACATTGAAGCGTCAAATATTGAAACGGGATTGCTTATTAATTTCGGAGCTTCTTCATTACAATTCAAACGTATTCATAATAAGCATTTATTTCCTCTTAATCCGGATGAATCAGGTAAATCTTGGTTCTGTGGTGTTACCGATCCGGTATCTTCGTTGGTTCTTTTGAACAGCATCACATAACCACAAAGATTCTTTTTCTTTTGTTTATTTACCTGCACCGGCTTCATCATATGAAACTCGGAGAATTTCGGTACATAAGAATACACGATCACATTGCCATCCACATCGCCCCATTTCTTTTGGCGGAAGATAACCATCCTTTCCTGCCAGTCGTACATTCTTACTTCATAAAGCCGGGATGTATAATCTCCGATGAAAACAAACTGGTACCAGCTTCCCTGGGTGAGCGGAACGATCACCGGCATCTCGAATTCACTTTCCATATTGATGGAGGCTTCTTTAAGCAAAACATATCCTTCATTTCCGTAAAGATTCTTCAGGCTATCAGCCTGATGGCTGATAAAATCATTGCCGCATGATTGCTGGCGGATAACTTCCTGGGAATAGCTTTGGGAGCTTAATAGAAAAGCGATAGCGGTAAGAAGGCGGTACGGGTTTTTCATAACAGGGCTTATATGATATCGGAACTTCAGCATAAATATAACTCATGGTTTTTCAACGCTTAAATTTTGATTCGACAAAGTTTAAGTTCAGGTAGATTTTCGAAGGGAATTTACGGCAAGTTTCGGGCCAACGGAGCAGGATGAGGGTTCAATGTTCATCTAAAATACAGAAATAAAATTTCCAACCAATTTTTTTTGACAGCAATCAATGATTTGCTTTCCGGTTAAAATATATAGTGTCCGCCTGCTGCAAACATGTAACCGAAAGATCGTTAATACAAACATGAGGGGGCAAACTGGCGCAGTAATAAATGATGTCCGCCACATCATCGGATGAAAGTGGTTTCAGACCATCATAAATTTTTTTGGCTGTAGCCTCATCACCTTTGAATCTGACAAGAGAAAATTCTGTTTCAGCTGCTCCCGGGTTGATGCAGGTTACTTTGATGTTATGACGAAGCATGTCAATCCGCATCCCCTGGCTGATGGCATCTACGGCAAATTTACTGGCGCAATACACATTCCCTTTTTCATACACCTGGCGGCCTGCGATGGATCCCATGTTGATGATATGACCATGGCCTTGCTTTACCATGATCTGTGAAACTGCTTTACCAACATACAAAAAGCCCTTAACATTGGTATCAATCATCGTATTCCAGTCTTCTGTGCTGGCTTCATCAAAATAATCCCGGCCCAATGCAAGTCCGGCATTATTGATCAGCACCTCAATTTTTTTCCAGTCATCAGGAATATTTTCAATGGATTGAAAAACTTCTTTCTCGTTCTGCACATCAAAAGGCAGTTGCAGCACGGCCACATTGTATTTTGATTCAAGCGAATCTGTTAATTGCTGCAGCCGGTCAGTTCTTCTTCCGTTGAGAATAAGATCATAACCATGCGAAGCAAATTTTCGGGCACAGGCCTCTCCGAATCCTGAAGTGGCGCCGGTGATGAAGACTATCTTTCTCATTGTGAATGGTGAATAGTGAATAGGCAATAATTACTCATTAAATCATGCCACAAAGTAATTTAAAACATCTTATCATTTTTTCGCCAAGCGGATTTAAATTAATCTTTTTCAGGTATGAGAGGCCATTAGCTATGTCAAGAGCAGCATCAATTTCGATAATTGACCCCCTGGCAATTTCATAATATCTTTTTCGTTCCTGTTCTGATCTTCTTGATGCCCCTTCAGCTATGTTCAGATGTACTGAAAGGGCTGCTCTTCTGATCTGGCTTATCATACTGAATTTTTCTGAGTCGGGCAGCGATTTGGAAAGTCTGTAACATTCAAATACAAATTCTTTTGAAGCGGAAAACACCTCCAGCTTCTGGTGGTTTAATGTCAAAAACATACTATTAATTTTAGGTGAGAAAAGTGGAAGAAATTTCAATCTGAGGATTCCATTCACCATTCATTATTGCCTATTCACCTTACCTTATCAGCGCAACTGTTCCCTTCAGAAAAATCTTATTCCCCAGGTAATCTTCTGCCTGCACCATCCATACAAATACATTGCTGCTTTGCAGCACTCCGTTAATGCGGCCATCCCAGCCTTTTTTGTCTTCGGTGGTAATGAAGACCCTTTGGCCCCAGCGATTGTAAATGCTGAAGTAAATAATTCTTCTTATGCCTACGGCAATGGGGCGAACGACATCATTCAGTCCATCCCCGTTGGGAGTAAAAGCCGTGGGTACAAAAACCGTGGGGCTTACGGCAAATACCCGTACCGTTATGCTGGCAGTGTCTGTGCATCCTGCAATATTATATGCCACCAGTTTGTATGTAAAACTGTCAAGCGGATTCGGGAATATGGCAACCGGATTTTGAATGGTATTGTTGTTAAGAAATGTAGAGGGTATCCATAAATAACTGGCGCCGCCACTTGCATTCAATTGCAATGGTTGATTGATGACCACCGAAGTATCACGGCCTGCATAGGCTCTCACTTTTGGCAACACGGTTATTACAACCGTATCACGGCCAGGCTTGGGGCATCCCCCATTGTCGTAAACAGTGAGAACATAAGTAGTGGTTCTTGGCGGATAAGATCTTGGATTAAGAATAACCGGATTGTCCAAATACGATGTTGGAGACCAGGTAAACTGATTGCCGTCGTGACTGCCATTTAACTGGGCAAAACCATTGTAACAAATAATCTGGTCAGGCCCTGCATTGGCAACAGGATAGGGAACGGCGAAAACAGTAACATCATCCACAGCCGTGCAACTGCCCACCCATGCCTGGAGCTGATAAGTGGTGCTGGCGGCTGTTGGTGTTGCTATTGGATTGATAACATTCGGGTTGTTCAGTGTGGCTGCCGGTGTCCAGTTAAATGTCAAACCATTTGTAGCTGCTGATAATTGAACTGCATCACCGAGACAAATGGTAGTGTCAGGTCTTGCAATTAAATTCACTCCGCTGGTTACTCTTACATGCACCGAATCCTTATTTAAACAGCCGTTGTCATTCAGGTTTACTATATACCAGGTGCTGGTTGTTGGATTCACGGTGGGGGTGCCTGTATTGGCATTGATGATGCTGATGGGCGGAGTCCAGTTAAAGATGCCGGTACCGCCGGCATTTAATGTAACAGATGCCGGTATGCATATCAGCGTATCTCTGAATGCAAGAGTAATGGGTGGTTTGTCAAGCACATTCAAATTCATAAACACGGTATCAATACAACCTTTACTGTTTGAAACAATTAACCGGACTGTTTTTGGGCCGGGAGTGGGATAGGTCCATGTCGGATTTTGCAGATGAGAGGTATCGGCAAGTGTAGTTGGGTCCCCAAAATCCCAACTCCAGCTATCTACAAAACCATAATTGGTAAGTGTAGTATCTGTAAACTGAAAAGGATTTGTGTAACAACTGCCAGCCACGATAAAACCGGGGAAGAAGCCCGGAAATATTCTTACAACGGTTGTTGCAGAATCGGAACATTGTTGGTATCGATTGGTTACAAGTTTTACAACAAAAACGCCGGTATCAGGATATGTATAAGTCGGATTTGCAAGATTCGAAGTATCATTAGTTAATGTAGGCACGCCAAAATCCCAGAAATATGAATTGATAAGTGGACTTGGGCTAGGGTCATCATTTTGAAAATTTAGAGTAAAACCGTCACAGGTGGTTGCCCTTGGATTAAGTACTGGTGTTGCAAGGTCACAATCACCAACTTTTATCTGCAAGTCTTTTCGTTGAGTAGCTATTACAACGCCGTTTCTTGTTTCAGTAACACAAACAGTAACAACATAGATACCTGCTGCAGGAGCTATACCTGTTATTAATCCAGTAATTGAATTGATTGTTACTCCGGGGCCCAATGGACTTGTGGCATCAAACGGGGGTGTAGCATAAGGAACTGGAATATAAGGTGGATTTGCCGGTGGAAATGGGGTTGGAGTATTTGGGCCATTCGGTGGATTTGCTGCCTGTCCTCCTCCAAGATATGCTGTACAAAATGAATAGCTCAATTGATCGCCATCGGCATCCTGTGCAGCGAAGCTGTATGTAAACGGGTTGTTGGCACATACAACTACTGTATCTGCTCCAACAAATCTGGCACTGTTATTAACAGGAGCTGTAGCAAGAGGATTTGTTCCGGGTATTTCAGCTGTATATGTAGCGCCAACTCCGTTTGAATTAATCAGGTTATTAATTCCCGGGATTCTGCAACATCGCTGAAATACAACTATGTATCCATTTGGAGTAGCAGGTAATGAAATATCAGTTTCATAGTAACCAACTTCATAACAAACAGTAGGTGGATTATTGATACAAGGGCTGGGCGATGTCAGGCTTAGAGTAACAACATTAGTTCTTTGTACTGATCCATTGCTCCACACCATGGAACCATTGCCTCTGTCAAACACCGCCATACCTATGGCTAGATCCAATGTCGCACAATTAGAACAATAACAATCCCTGAATAGTTTTACTGTAACATGATACTGATAGTTGCCGCCAGATTGCCCCAGGTATGTATAAAACATTTCACCACCCGTAATATGCGCAGATTTTGCCGGTGCGGATAAAAGGAAAAGAGTTAATATGGCAAGAAGGTATCGTCTCATTGAGTGGATTATTCGAAAAACGGTTTCATATTTCCAGCAAAAACTCCTCCAAAACCTGGTTGCACCTGTCCTTTTCTTCCAGCATGCCCATATGCCCCGAATTTCTGAGTATGTGAATGTACGATTTTTCGGGCAGCCGGCATTGCTTCAGTACATCCTGCAAGGGGGCCGCATTGTCGTATTTTCCCATAATAAATAGTACAGGCACAGTGGCTTTTTGTAACAATTCTGTTCTGTCGGGCCTGGCAATCATGGCCTCGTAATAAGAAACGAGAGCCTCTGCAGAAAAGTTGTTTTGCCGTTCAATGAATTTGGCAATTGATCCGGGCATTTCATCTTTGGATCGTTGAGAAAAAAGATTGGGTATGGTTGTTTTCAAAAACTCAAATGCGCCATGTTGTTTGATAAAGTCAATACCTTTTTGTCTGATAGCTTTTTTTTCTTCACTGTCGGCATAAGCCGTTGAATGAAAAAGACCGAAGGCAGAAACATGGTTCGGGTACTTTTCGACAAAGGCCAGTGTGATATACCCACCCATGCTATGACCAATTACGGGACAGGCATCAATTTTTTCTTCATGTATAACAGCATGTATCACTTCTGCCATTCCTTCCATGCTCATATCATCAATCATTGCTGATTTTCCCGAACCGGGCAGATCCGGGATGATGAACCTGAACTTATCTTTCAGATAGTTTATCTGATTGTCCCAAACTTGTCCGTCTTCTCCGAAGCCATGAATAACTACTGCCGGCTTGCCATTACCGATAATGCGGTAAAAGATTTTCTTGTTTTGGTATAGGAATTCTTTGCTCATACAATAGCCACTGAGCCACAGAAACACAGAGTTATATTCAGTGTTTCTGTGGCGATACTAAAATACTACTCGTTTAATTTCGAGTTTCATTTTTCCAAAGTTCAGGATTAAGCCCACCTTACATCCAGAGCATTTAAGATAATTGATTGCTTGTGCATAGTCCTCTTCTGCTATACCGCCATCTTTGGCCTTTACTTCAACAATTACTTTATTAAAAACCACAAAATCTGCAAAAAATTTATGAGGCAGAATTGTACTCTTGTATTGAATCGTATATTCTTTTTCTCTTTCATACAAAATATTCTGAAGGCGGTATTCATACTCAAAAGCATCTTTGTAAACTATTTCAAGAAAGCCGGCACCTAATGTTTTATGAATATCAATGGCGGTTTTAATGATAGCATCTGTTTCTTTTTGCAGAGGATAATCGTTTGGATCATAATTTTTCTTTTCCATTTTTTGAAGTTTGATTGTTATATTTTATGGCCACTGAAGCACAGAAACCTGCCTACCGGACAGGCAGGCAAAGAGTTATTTTCAGTGCCTCAGTGTTTCAGTGGCAATACAACTTTACTCAATACAAAACTCCTGATAATCACAATTCCCAATACAAACAATAAAGCAGGATTGAAATGTTGCGGCAATAAAAACCATAAAACGAGTAGCAGAAGCGAATAGAAAAGGACTATCCGGAAATATTTATTAACCCATTTTTTTTTGCTGAACAGGAAAAATGCAACGGGCAAATGAAAAGGCAATGCCCAAAGCAGGTTCAGGTTGTATTTGCACATATAATGGTCGGTGCCAAACCACATAAAAAGAAGTAATGCCCCAAGTAAACCAAGTAAAAGGAAAAACGAGAAGTCGAAGATTTTAAAGAAAAGAGCCGAGGACTCTTTCTTATAAAAACTAAATACCAGGACCAGCAGGAATAAAATGCCAAGAACAGTAAAAGGTGTAAATAGGGGCTTTGGCTTTTTTGTTTCCGTAAAACCCAGCAAAACGTTTTTCTCCTGTACCAGTGAGTGATTGTTCACTGAAGAACTATCAAATCCTTTCAACAGGTAATCGGGAAGGAACATGGCTTCACGGTTGCTGATCTTTTTATCGAGCCGGCTGCCGAGCAATATGTCAATGCCGAACTTGCTCCAGGGTTGTTGCCCTTTATCAAGATATTCATGAATCAGGTTACGAAAAGTAACCTTTGGTTTGGGCAGAATGTTTTTTGTAGTTAGATCTTTGCACAGTTTTTCCAGCAGATCCCGCAGCCGGGTGGTACAGTTGTCGTAAGTGAAATCGTATTGGTAATACCTGTTTTCTTCTTTTGCATTTTCATTGAGTGCATCGAGTAATTGTTGTTTTTGTTCGCAGGAAAGGTTTAGCTCTTGTTCGGTGATCCCCCTTTTTTCAAACTGGTATTGCAACATGAAATTTTCAATGGAATCAATGGAAACAAAATAGAGCAGTTTTCCGCGAATGAATTTGGTATAGAACTGAGGGTCTTCAAAATCGAAAGTGCCGTAGTTGTAAATCACATCTGTCTGCATTTTACTGTCAGTCACCCGCAATGCACTGTGGCCAAATGTAGAATACAAAGCACTTCCGGGAGTACAAGTGAGCAGGCTGATGCGAAGGGAGCAACTGTCGGTTTGTGCATGCAGGCAGTTAACATTAAGCAACAATAGAATCAGGAATAATTTTCTCACTGCAGATTTTTAATTAAGAATTTCCGGCGCCGATGCCGGTGATACAAGTTTCCATAAAAATAAAGTTTTATGGAAATCTCTGACACAATTTATCTGATAAGAAAATTATAAACCATGCAAACCAACCAGATTTTATCAGCCCCGCTGATAGACATCATCTTCGATGGCCGCAATAAAGATTACGGCGCTTATGATCTTCGCAAAACATATTCCAAAAGAATCAGCATAGCATTATTCATCACAGGTGTCATCATCTGTTTTGCGGTGGGTGGGGTAGTGCTGGCTAATTCAGGTAAGAAATCGCCGGTAAAATATGTGTTCAAGGATGGTGCTGTTCTTTCCGATTTACCTCAAAAACCACCTGAAAAACAACCGGAGCCTGAAAAGAAAAAACAGCAACAGGTGAAAACTGAAATTTTTATTGAACCCAAAGTAGCCGAAAATGATAATGTAGATAATCCGCCACCCTCACAGGATGATCTGGATAAAGCTGCCATAGGTTCTGAAAAAAAAGACGGAGTGGAGGATGGCGGTACTATGGATGCCGGCCCAAGTAAGGATAATAATGGCCCCGGAATAATTGAGCAAAGAACTCCCGACCCTGATGAGATAGTAACTTTTGTGGAACTGGAAGCAAAATATCCGGGCAACTGGAAAGCTTTTTTGGAGAGAAACTTAAATGCAGAAACACCGGTAGAAAACAATGCTCCTTCAGGCCGCTATTCAGTAGTGGTTCAATTTGTGGTGGATAAAGAAGGAAATGTAAGCGATATACAGCCACTCACCAATCATGGATATGGAATGGAAGAAGAAGCAGTAAGAGTTTTAAAGAAAGCAACCAAATGGGAACCGGCCATTCAAAATGGTATCAAAGTAAAAGCTTATAGGAAGCAGGTGATTGTGTTTGAAGTTTTGGAAGAATAATAAAGTTTGCAGGTTTCATAAGATTCAGAGGTTTGCAGTTAACAAGTTAATACGAAACTTGCTAACCTCTGAAACAAGCAAACTATTTAAACTATCTTCTGCTGTAATTTGGCGCTTCCCTCGTTATCTCTACGTCATGTGCATGGCTTTCTTTCATTCCGGCATTGGTTATTTTAATGAAAGTTGCTTTTTGCAATTCTTCGATACTGGCTGCCCCGCAATAACCCATACCTGCTCTTAACCCGCCGGTAAACTGGTAAACAATTTCTTTTACAAATCCTTTATAGGCCACACGGCCTTCAATGCCTTCGGGAACAAATTTCTTTACATCATCTTCTACATCCTGGAAATAACGGTCGCTGCTGCCGGTGGCCATGGCGCCGAGTGAACCCATGCCCCGGTATTCTTTGAATTTTCTTCCTTCATAAATAATAGTTTCACCAGGACTTTCTTCCGTACCTGCAAAAATGCTTCCCATCATTACACAATTGGCGCCTGCAGCCAATGCTTTCACCATATCACCTGTATAGCGGATGCCACCATCAGCAATTACAGGGATACTCATTTCTTTTACTGCTGATACTGCTTCCATAATTGCTGTTAATTGAGGTACTCCTGCACCGGCAACAATTCTTGTGGTGCAAATAGAACCAGGACCAATACCAACTTTTATTGCATCGGCTCCGGCTTCTGCCAATGCTTTTGCGCCGGCGGCTGTGCCAACATTGCCGGCAATGACATTTATATTCCTGAAATTCTTTTTTACATTTTTCAATGCGGCAATCACTCCCTTGCTGTGACCATGAGCACTGTCCAATGCAATAACATCAGCGCCTACATTTTGCAGAGCATCTACTCTTTCCAACAGATCTTTTGTGATACCCACACCGGCGCCAACCAATAATCTTCCGAAAGAATCCTTTACCGCATTAGGATGGCTTTTCAGTTTCAGAATATCGCTATAAGTAAATAACCCTGTAAGTCTTCCCTGTTTATCAATAATAGGAAGCTTTTCCACTTTTGTTTTCTTGAAAAGCTGTTCTGCTTTTTTCAGATCAGTGCCTTCAGGTGCGGTGAAAAGATTTTCTTTGGTCATTGCCTCACTTACCTTCCGTTTCATATTTTCCTCAAACCGCAGGTCACGGTTGGTGAGGATGCCGACCAGTTTCCTGTTCTTATCAATGATAGGAATACCGCCGATCTTGTTTTCTCTCATGATGCGCAATGCATCGCCGATAGTGGCATCAGCCGGCAGGGTAACCGGGTCAATGATCAAACCACTTTCACTTCTTTTTACTTTTCGTATCTGCGCCGCCTGCTCTTCTATGCTCATATTTTTATGAAGAATACCGAGGCCGCCTTCCCTTGCCAGGGCAGTAGCCAACGCAGCTTCAGTAACTGTATCCATTGCTGCAGAAAGCAGGGGAACATTGAGTGTGATGTTTTTGGTGAGGCGGCTTTTGATATTCACATCCCGGGGCAGCACCTGGCTGTATCCGGGCATTAATAAAACATCATCGAAGGTGAGACCTTCTGCAAAAAATTGTTTGCTGTCTTGTTTGTGGGAAAAATTTCTTGTTGCCATGTGCAAAGATAGACCCCCTGATTGAAATGATGAAAATGATTTTTTTGTAATGCCTGACCTGATCGTAATAATATAAGAATCGGGACTATATGCTTAAAAGTAATAACCGTTCATTGCCTTTAGAAAATTTTGATCAGCAATTGGAAACCCAGATTTATCGCCAATTACAGAATCAATACCACAATGAGGACATAGTGGGGTCAAACCTTTTGGGTTATCCTCGTCTACCCACTCAACAATTTCGGCGGGAATAAAGATTTTAAGACAATAAAAACAACCGCATGAATTACTTTGTAAAATCTCAGCCCTGTTAAATATTGAGTGTTTATGTGCGGCCTCTAAGGTACTTCTGTTAAAACTCATCTGTCTTTATCAAGTTTCTTTCTCTATTTATTAGGCTAAAGTAAGACGATTTTTTGCCCCAAGTTGTATATTATTGTTACAATCAGATCCGGCATCTTTGCATTTGTATTTATATAAAGACACTCGGTCAGAACTGGTGTGACAGCATTCGTTTTTATTCTTCACCGTATCAGCATCACCGTCCCTTTTTCAAAAACCGGTTGTTTGGTATCTCGGTTCACATACCGAAGCATCCATACATATACATCAGCGGGTTGTTCCACTCCTTTCAGCTTGCCATCCCATTTATCCCTCCAGCTTTTTGACTGAAAGATCAATTGTCCCCACCGGTTGTAAACCCTGAATTCAAGATTATCAGCCTTCAATGCATTATGCGGCCAGAAAGTATCATTCAGACCATCATTATTGGGAGTAAAAGCTGTTGGCACTGCAATAAAGCAATGATCAAGTACCGTAAGTGTTCTTCTTGCACTGTCACTGCAACCCAGTGTGAAATTAAAAACCTTCAACTTCACCGTGTAGTAAGCTTCCCGGTTCAATGTTGGGAATTGAAATGGAAGAGGGTCTTTCAGTGTGCTTGTTCCGAGAATATCATATTTCCAGAGATATGCATCAATCAGCCCGGTGCTGGTATTGGTAACTGAAAGTTTGTCTTCGGGGCAAATGTAGCTGTCCATTGTAAAGGATGCTTTCACTTCATTGTCCAGAACAACTGTTGTGCTGGATGTATCGGTACATGTCCCATTGCTTACAGTTAACTGCACATTGTTGGTACTGGAAGCGGGCAACACCAGGGTATGATTTTGTGTGAACACAGGTGCATTGCTGTTCACTACCCAACTCCAGTAATTCACATCATGTGCTCCATTATGAGAAAAAGTGAGTGTATCTGTCCGGCAACCGTATTTGGTAATGAAATTAAAATCAGCATTCACAGTATCTGCCGTGGTAAAAGGTAATGACTGGGGAAGTATCGGCTGGCCGCAGGCATCATAGATAGGACTACCGTCAATACCCGGCTGAATGGTAACAGTATAAACTCCTTTAGTGTAAATGGGTGCGGAAAGTTTTAAAATTATATAGCTGGTAAGATCATTCACACAATTACCACTTGCGCCGGTAATTGTAACAGGAGTCGGGCCGGTAATTGCAAAATCACTTCCACTTGCTGTAATGCTGGAACATTTTATTTTTTTAGGATAATAAATCAAAACAGAATCTGGTGCGCAGGGAGCTTTACCGATACTGTCGGCCCTGATAGGCTGAGGCGGCGCATAGGTAAAAGATACTTTTTCATTTACTGCAATACTCAATCCACAAAGGTCAAGCAGGGTATTGGCATCAGAACCATTGTTGATAACAAGATCATAAGTACCGGCTGGTACCGCAGAGGCAAGAGTGATGGTAACCGTATCAAAATCAAAACCACTGGCACAGGTATTTGTGGCAGCGCTTACAACGGTGGTAACGGCCGGTGAAATGCTGAACTCACTTCCATTTCCGGTAAGACTGGGACAACGGAATTTTTTGTTTAATAATAAAGTAAGAACAGTGCCGGTGCAATCAGGTGATACCGAAACCATTTTTGGAACTTTGGGATCAGTGATAACAGCCGTGCCTTCTCCAAACGAAAGATCATAACCACTTTGGCCATCAGTAAAATGGCTTATCATTAAAAGATAATCATGTCCGGCAATAAGATTTGGCATTTGTGCAAAAGTGGGAGCATTATCAGGGGGGAAAGAAGCACATTGAATATAATTGACACCTGATGCCGATGCACCTGTATTGCCGTAAGTGCCCGACCAATTGCCCGTTACTACCAGGGATGGAACAGTAAAAATATCATTGGGATTTCGACCTGTGATATCCCAGAGCTGCCAATCATAATCTTCATTAGCTGCAAGCGGTTTAATTAAAAAACCAAGGGTCCCGGACACATAGCAATGAAATTTATAGAAAAAGGGATTTTTGTTTTGATAGTTGGCGCTTCCCGGTTGGTTGGAACAACCCGGTACAAAAATGTCATTAGTGGCGCAAAGAGGAACAGTGCTTTGATTAAAAGTGGTGGTGCCGCAAACCGGGAAAGCAGTTGAAGGCGTTTGGCCTAAAGTGGTACAGGTTTGTGAGAAGGCGGCAACTGAAAATAATATCAGGCAACCGGTGATCAGCAGTGTTTTTAGTTTAGTCATCAGTTTTCTTGGGCAATTGAAAAATAAACAGGTTTAATGTGTATGACAATAAAAGCAAAAAGTATGCTGTTTATCGTCAGGCCAGCCTGTATAATTTGCCCGGTAAAGATACCATCACATTTTGTAATTCTAAGTTAAGTATGGCTGCTGCCACAGCGCTGCTGCTAAGACCGCTTTTCAGGTTTATTTCGTCAATATGCACCGAATCTTTTTCCTTCAGAATTTCCACAACTATTTTTTCTTCTTTTGAAAGCTCGATAAAAAGTTCTTTCTGACTCCTGACTCCCGACTTTCGACTCTTTGCCTCCCATCCCATCACTTCCAGGATTTCTTTTCCATCTGTCAGCAGCATGGCCTTGTTGTTTTTGATAAGATAATTGCAGCCGGCGCTTTTATTGTCGGTTACTTTACCCGGTAATGCAAATACATCTTTATTGTAGCCATTGGCCAGTTCGGCTGTGATCATACTGCCTCCTTTGATTCCGGTTTCAATTACTATCGTCGCATCACTCATGCCGGCTACGATACGGTTGCGGGTTGGAAAATTATGTTTATCGGGCTTTGTTTTACTCCGGAATTCTGTCAGCAAGCCTCCTGAATGTTTTACCATGTCTTTTGCAAGTCCTGCATGTTCGAGAGGATAGATCTGATCTAATCCATGAGCTAATACTGCAACAGTAGGCAAATCGTTTTTCAAAGCTGCTTTATGTGCAATGGCATCAACCCCGAATGCAAGGCCGCTGATGATAGTTACATTTTGTTCGGCCAGTTCCTTTACTAATTTTTCAGTTACCTGTTTTGCATAATCGGTATGGGTTCTTGTGCCGATGATGGCAACTATCTTTGAAGCATTCAGATCTGCTTCACCTTTGTAGTAAAGAAGGGTGGGGGAATCGTAACAGTTCAGCAACTGTTTAGGATATTGTTCATCCGTAAGAAACAAAGGTTTGATCCTGTATTTTTCAATGAATTTTATTTCTTCTTCGGCTTTATCAAATTCTTTGAATGAAACAATCGAGTCAGCCCTGATGGGCCCAATGCCTTCAATTTTTTCGAGATAAGATTTTTTGGCATGAAAGATCTCTTCTGCTTCGCAGTGTTGTAGCAGGATCTTTGCCTGTACAGGCCCGATGTTGGGAACAAGGGTTAAAGCAAGCTGGTATAATAAGTCATTAGTCATGAGTCGGTAGTCCGGAGTCAAAAAATCAAATATAGGCTGAACTACCGACTCATGACTACTGACTAACGACTCTCATCTCCGTCCTTCTGTTCTTAGCTTTACCCTCTTCTGTTTTATTATCAGCCACCGGTTTTGTTTCACCATAACCTTTTGAAGTAAGTCTTTGGGCCGAAATATTTTTACTGATCAGATAGTTGATGACTGCTTTCGCCCTGTTATTGCTTAATAAAAGGTTATCAGCGGGTTTGCCAACATTATCAGTATGGCCGCTGATTTCAATTTTTAAGTTGGGATTTTCATTCAGCAATTGAACCAGCCTATCCAGTTCAACCTGCGACTCCTGTTTCAGCTCAAATTTATTTACATCAAAAAAAATATTTTTTAATACGATGCTTGCATTGGTTTCTAAGGGTTGCAGCAATATATCTTTTTCATAAGTGGAGTCAGCCGAACGGCCTGCCATTAAAAAATTGTCGGAATAAAATAAATAGCCTTTCCGGTTCACAGTGAAAGCATAATCTTTTCCAAGGGGTAAGGTGATAAAATAATATCCTGTTTCATCTGCCTGCACTTCATTGATGATTTGTTTGGACGCAAGGTCAATTAACTGAACTGAAGAGGATAACCCATTTTTTGTTTTAATATCCTTTACATGACCTTTTACCCATAGTGTTTTGAATGGCTGCAGGTCCTGGCGAAGTTCAAATGTGTAAATATCCAATCCTCCTTTTGAATCACTCCGGTCACTGGCATACCAGGCGGTCTTTCCATCAGCAGCAATAAATAATGTGCCTTCGTCATCAATTGTATTGATGGGATAACCAAGGTTTACCGGTTTGCTCCATGTGCCGTTATATGCCTTTCTTACATAAAACAGGTCATTCCCTCCGTAACCCTGCCAGCCATTGGAAGTAAAATAAAGTGTTTGATTATCGGCATGAATAAAAGGACACTGGTCATCGCCGGGAGTATTGATGGCGCCACCTAAATTTTCCGGTTCAGTCCAGCGGCCATTTGATTTCAGGTGAGAGACATAAATATCACTGCCGCCAAATCCACCGAATCTTCTGCTGGCAAAGTATAAATCTCTTTTATCCGGCGATAAACAGGGTTGCGAATCCCATTGGTCAGAGTTTACAACTCCACCAAGATTAACTGCATCACTCCATCCCCATGGGTTGTATTGAGACCAGTAAAGATCATAATTACCATAGCTATCCGGCCTGCCATTCGCTGTAAAAATGAGCCATTGTCCATCGGCAGACATGGTTTGAGCGGCTTCGCTTTGCGGAGTATTTATTTTGCCTTCTATGGGAGTTGCAGTTTCCCATTTTCCTTCTTTTTGTTCGCTGGTAAAAAAATCTTCGTTCCGGTCATTCAGCCTTCGGGTAAAAATTAATTCTTGGCCGTCTATTGACAGGGAAGGAAAGTATTCCGATTCAGAACTGTTCACTCCAGCGCCAGGATTTTGCGGAGCAAACACATAATTTTTTACCGGGTGATTTTTTTCATAGTCAACGGCAAACTGGTAAGACCGTCGGAGGATTTCCATTTTTTCAAGTCTTACCGGATTCTTAGGAGGTCTTTTGGCAAACAGCTCATTGATTGCATTTAGAGCCTTTTCAAATTCGCCATTACCCGCCAGTTGTCTGGAATAAGAAAATTTATCATCCAATGTGTAAACAGAATCCAGTGCAAATGCTTTTTCAAAATATTGTATGCTGCTTTTGTAGTTTTTAATTTTCCCATAGATATCAGCCAGCACCAGATATGCATCCACATAATTTGAGTCAGTCTGAATGGCCTGGAGCAAAAGACCTGCTGCGCTGGCAAAATTTTCTTTCTCAACCCTGCTCATGGCCTGTTCATACAAGGTCACAGCTTTTTTGCTGATCCTGGATGGATTATACGGTTGGGCGGAAGAAAATGCTGAATGTAAAATGTAAAATATTAAATATAGAAAGGGGCGGAAGGTCTTCATGAAAAGGATTGTCTTTAAATGACGAAGCTACTTCAATTTTATTCCGGGCAAAAGAAGAAAATAGTTAAGAAAACGTTGCTTATGGCACATGAATAAACTTGTGAATCTGCAGCGACAATTCCCATTTTGGGTTTGCTTTGATGTACTCAATTATCAACGGCGTTATTTCTGTTGTTTTATCCCATTCCGGTTGCAGATACAATTTGCAATGCGAAGAAACAAGGGCAGCATATTTCTCTGCCCATTCAAAATCGCTTTTATTAAAGACAACAATTTTTAATTCATGGGCCTGGGGAATTATTTCCGGTAACGGTGCTTTGAATTTTTTGGGAGATAAACAGATCCAATCCCATGCGCCGCTCAGCGGGTAAACTCCGGATGTTTCAAGATGTGTTTTCAAACCAGCTGATTGCAGTTCTTTTGTCAGCTCATTCAGGTTATACATCAACGGCTCTCCCCCTGTAACAACAACAATCTCCGCAGGAGTCTTTCCGACTTCAGATATCAGACTTCCGACCTCATACTTCGGATGTTTCTCTGCATTCCAACTTTCCTTTACATCACACCACACACAACCTACATCGCAACCTCCGAGGCGGATAAAATATGCAGCTTTTCCCTGGTGAAAACCTTCACCCTGTAATGTGTAGAAATGTTCCATTACCGGAAGGGAAATAGTGTTATATGGAGAAGTTGTTGTCATTAAAACAAAGTTCGGCAATCGGATTCATTTTTTTGTGCAATTACGACGCTATGTTTTCGCAGATAATGCCGAAGGCATGATATGAATATAGAAGAGGAAACATAAATGTATATATGCTAAATCCCGAAGGGATGAAATTAAATAGCTTTTGAATATCACGCCTTCGGCGTTTTGTAATGCTGAACTATGATGTTCTATAATAAAATTTTAACCCTTCGGGTTTTAATAAGATTTAATTCTTTTGTTGGCAGGATTTATATGTATTCTTCATCAGTGCAGCAATTGTCATCGGGCCTACGCCGCCGGGAACAGGAGTTATCCAGGAACATTTTGGAGCCACTTCATCATATAATACATCTCCTTTTAATCTGAATCCTGTTTTTCTTGAAGTATCTGCTGTCCGGGTGATGCCCACATCAATAATGATGGCGCCTTCTTTTACCATATCAGCTGTAATAAATTCAGGTTTCCCCAGTGCAGCCACAATGATATCGGCCTGTTTACAAAAGTCTTTTATATTTTTTGTTTTTGAATGACAGACAGTGACTGTACAATTGCCCGGGTTTTTATTTTCGCTTAATAAAATGCTCATGGGCCGTCCAACGATATTGCTCCGGCCCACCACCACGGCATGCTTTCCTGCGGTTTCAATTTTAAAATGTTCCAGTAACAACATAATTCCATATGGTGTAGCAGGAATAAACGTCGGCAGCCCCTGCACCATCCTTCCCACACTCACCGGGTGAAAACCATCCACATCTTTATCAGGATCTATGGTATTGATCACTTCTTCATCAGAAATATGTTTGGGCAAAGGCAACTGAACAAGGATGCCATCTACGTCCGGGTCCGAATTCAGTTCGCTTATTTTATTCAGCAATTTTACTTCAGCAATATCTTCTTCCAGCCGGATGAGGGTTGATTTGAATCCAATTTCATCGCATGCCTTCACTTTTGCTGCTACATAAGTTTCGCTGGCACCGTTATTGCCAACCAGTATTGCAGCGAGGTGTGGAATTTTTTTTCCTTCGGCTGCTAATTGCGCCACTTCAATTTTCAGTTCATCTTTTATAGCCTGCGAGGCTTTTTTACCATCTAATATTTGCATGGCGCAAATGTAATACTTGTCTGACCGTCCCGGTCTGACAAGTCAGCTGTTTTATTTTGTAAACTTTTTTAATCCCTGTAACTTTCTCACAAATTCTGACTGCTTGATAAAAATATTTACAACGCTTCTAATTTGTTGTCACTGTTTTTTGCTGAATGCCCAAACTCTTCGCCGTCCCGTTACTGCTGGCTACACCGGGTTGGGAGCATATAGCTTCAACCATGCGGATGTATTTTCTTTTACTGCCAATCAGGCATCATTGGCGCAATTGAAAAATACTTCGGCTGCTGTGTATGGCGAAAGAAGATTTTTGTTAACAGAACTAAATAATTATACTGCTGCTGTCGGGGTAAAAACCAATAGCGGCAACTTCGGCATCAAAGCAGGTTATTTTGGTTTTAGCGATTACAACGAAACACAATTGGGCCTAGCTTATGGAAGAAAATTAGGCAATAAAGTCGATGTCGGCGCACAATTCAATTACAACGGCATTCGCATAAGCAGCATTTATGGCAGCGCATCTACGGTGAGTTTTGAAGCAGGAGCCATTTTACATGTTTCTGAAAAACTGCATACGGGCATTCATGTTAATAATCCTGTGGGAGGAAAATTTGGTAAAGACCAACAGGAAAAACTGGCTTCGGTTTATTCTTTCGGGATTGGATATGATGCGTCTGAAAAATTTTTCATCAGCGCCGAAATTGAAAAAGAAGAAGACCAGCCGGTAAATGTAAATGCAGGTATGCAGTATAAATTCATTCCGCAATTGCTGGCAAGGGTTGGTATGTCATCAGCCACGTCAACTGCATGGGTCGGATTGGGATTAACAATAAAATCTTTCCGGCTTGATGTTACAACCAATTACCATCCTCAGTTAGGCATCACACCGGGTCTTTTACTGCTTTTTGAATTTAATAAAGCATCAAAGTGAGAAAAACAGTTTCAATATTGTTTATCCTATTCACCATTCACTATTCACCATTCACTTTTGCCCAGGAAATACCTGTATCAACAGAACAGCAACTAGAAAATCAAGCGGATGCCGACCAGGGAGAAACAGAAGACGATTCTTATTTACAGGAATTGGAGCATTTCAGAAAAAATCCGGTAAACTTAAATACCGCAGATGCAGATGAACTGAAACAATTACGGATCATCACCGATTTACAGATTGCCAACCTGATAACTTACCGGAATCTTTTTGGCCGGTTCCTGAACATTTATGAGTTGCAGGCAATACCATCATGGGATGTAAATATGATCAGAAAATTACTTCCTTTTATTACCATCTCTGCATCGGTTTCTTTGTCTGAAGAGTTGGGAAAAAGATTCAGAGATGGAGAGCATAGCTTGCTGCTCCGGATATCACAAATACTGGAAAAGGCAGAAGGGTTTGATAAAACATCAAGCGGAACAAAATATACTGGCAGCCCGCAAAAAATCTTAATCAGATACAGATATTCTTTTAAAAACCTATTACAGTTTGGATTGGTGGCTGATAAAGATGCAGGAGAACAACTTTTTAAAGGGGCGCAGAATAAGGGATTTGATTTTTATTCATTCCATTTGTTTGCCCGCAGGATCGGTATCATTCAGGCATTGGCATTGGGCGATTTTACGGTGAATATGGGACAAGGATTGATTCAATGGCAAAGCCTTGCATTCAAAAAAAGTGTGGATGTGATGGGAGTGAAACGTCAGTCAGCAATATTGCGGCCATACAGCTCTGCAGGAGAATATTATTTTCACCGTGGCGCCGGAATATCCATTAAAAAAAACAGGATAGAAGCCACAGCTTTTATTTCTTTCAGAAAGCTCAGCGCCAACTTTGTTGCCGATACCGTGAACAACGAAGATTTTATTTCTTCATTTCTTACTTCAGGTTATCACCGCACGGCTACAGAAAATGCAGACCGCAATAATCTTAGTCAGACGGCTTTTGGTGGCAATGTTCTTTACAGGGGAAATAAATGGCATGTGGGGCTGAATGGAATTTATTATAGTTTTTCACTACCGGTACAAAAGAGAGGTGAACCTTATAACCTGTATGCCATCAGTGGAGACCGATGGCATAATTTCAGCCTCGATTACAGCTATACTTACAAAAATCTTCACCTGTTTGGCGAAGCAGCGGCAGATAAAAATCTCAATAAGGCATTTATCAATGGATTATTGATCAGCGTTGATCCCCGGGTGGATGTATCAATAGTGCAAAGAACGATAAGCAAAGCCTACCAGGCTGTTAATGGAAATGCGTTTACCGAAAACACTTACCCAACCAATGAAACTGGTTTTTATACCGGAGTAAGCATACGTCCGGCAATATACTGGCGGCTCGATGCCTATATGGATATTTATAAATTTCCCTGGTTGAAATATTTGGTGGATGCACCGGGTCATGGTAAAGATTTTTTGGTTCAACTGACTTACACACCCGGTAAGCAGGTGGAAATTTATTCCAGGTTCAGAAATGAAACCAGGCAGTCAAATCAGTCAGACAACAGTACTGTTACAAATTTTCTTGTTTCCATACCGAAACAAAACTGGCGGACACAGATTAGTTATAAAATCAATCCTTCGATGACATTAAGAAACAGGGTAGAATTGCTGTGGTATAATAATAAAAGTTCAAATGAAGAAAGAGGATTTCTGTTGTTCCAGGATTTTATTTACAAACCAATGCTGAAACCGTATAGTGCAGTGATGAGGATTCAGTATTTTGAAACGGATGGTTATGATTCCCGCATCTATGCTTATGAGAACGATGTTTTATACAGCTATTCTATTCCGGCGTTTTATGATAAGGGCTTCCGGTATTATCTGAATCTCAATTATGATTTGGGAAAAAAACTCAGCTTTTGGTTGCGCTGGGCGCAAACGATTTACAGAAATAAAAAAACAATCGGGTCGGGCCCCGATGAAATAAAAGGTAATCGGCGGAGTGAATTAAAAGCTCAGGCTCGTTGGCTTTTTTAGTCACCTGATTGTCAAACTACTGGGGTTTATAATTTTTTTTATCTGTTTTAAGTATTTGTTAAAAAAAAATTTACCTTGCGGCAGCAATTTCAAAGACTTATATGTCTTTGGAATAATCCCTTACCCCTTGAAATGGACGGTTTTCCCTGATATTCAATGCTTTTAAATTTTAAAAATTAACGTTAACATGAGAAAAATCGCATCACTGTTTACGATGTTAATGCTTTTTTCTGCATTAGCATTTGGTCAGAACCGGACGATTACCGGTACTGTGACCGATGATAAGGGCGACGCTTTGCCCGGTGTCTCTGTAAGTATTAAAGGTACCCGTACCGGCGTATCTGCCGATAACAACGGTCAGTTCCGCATCCTGGCTAAAACCGGGGATGTGCTGGTTGTTTCAGGCGCAGGCCTTGAGCCGACTGAAGCAACAGTTGGAGCCGGAAGTACCATCACCATTTCTGTGAAAAGAATTGTTATCACAGGAACTGAAGTGGTTGTAACAGCTCTTGGACAAACAAGACAATCCAAGGAATTGGGATTCTCTACAGCCAGAGTAAGGGCTCAGGAATTAACCCAGGCCAAAGCAGTAAACCTGCAAAATGGTTTGACTGGTAAAGTTTCCGGTCTGAATGTTCAGTCTGTTAACAATGGGGTCTTCCAGGACACAAGACTTACCCTTAGAGGTATTCGTTCATTAACAGGAAATAATCAGCCCATGCTGATCCTTGATGGTGTACCCATCTCATTGGGTTATTTAAGTTCTATTAACCCCAATGACATTGTGGATGTGACAATTCTGAAAGGCGCCGGCGCCACTGCTATCTACGGTCCTGATGGAGTGAACGGAGCCCTTGTTGTTACAACCAAAAAAGGAAGCCGCACAAAACCCCAGATTAGTGTAGGTCACACTGTTCAGGTAGAAAGGGTATCCTATATGCCGGAGTTCCAGACACAGTTTGGTTCTGGTTCTTCTGTTGACCAGTATGGTTACGGTGTATATGACCCCATCGAAAACCAGTGCTATGGTGATGAATTTGATGGCTCTCTCCGCCAGATAGGCCGTGATGGTCCCGGTGGCGAACAATATAAAGTTCCTTATGAGGCGCTGCCAAAAGAGAAAAGAAAATTCTGGAACACCGGTCTTACCAACCAGACTGATGTATCATTCTCAACCGGCGATTTCTACCTCAGTGTTCAGAACGTTCTGATCCAGGGTATCATGCCAAAAGATGTGAACAGAAGGGTTTCTGTACACATGGCAGCCAATAAGGAATACAACAGGTTCAAAGCTTCTTACAGCATTAACTATACAAAAGGTAACTATGATGTAACAGCCGGTTCCAGCTTTGGCAATGGCCGTGACTATACCGTTTACTGGAACCTGATCAACACGCCGATGCAGATCCCCATCACAAGATTTAAGAACTGGAGAACCGATTATTGGGCAAGCCCCGATGGTTATTTCAATGATTACTACTCCAATCCTTATTTCATGATCGATAATTTCAGGCAAAAAGGCAGAAGCGAAGATATTTTCGGAAACTTTGAATTGAACTTCAAAGCTACCAACTGGCTCACCTTTACCTATCGCCTGGGAGCTACCGTTACCAATGCCACTGCAAAAAGTTTCGGAGGCGCATTGAAGTATGGAGAATTTGCGAAAGCTTCAGGTAAAGCCATTGCGCAAACAGGGGATATTAATTCTTCTGTTGCAGACGGTTCATTCACTTCCAGCCGTATCAATTCTGAGTTTTTTGCCACTGCCCGCAAAAAATTCGGCCAGTTTGATTTTAACCTGTTGGTGGGACAATCATTCCGTGAAGACAATTCCAAGAATGTGTCAACAGCGAGTAATAACCTTGCATTCCCGGAATTACCTAATATCATAGGTCGTAAAGATGCCCTTTCACCGGGTGAAAGCAATTTCAAATCGAGACTGGAACGTTTCTTCGGTAAGCTTTCAGTTAATTACAAGGGATGGGCTTTTGCTGAGTTTACCGGCAGCTATGATATAGACAGCCGTCTCGCTTATTTCTACAATTTTGATTTTGATAATATCAATTATTTCTATCCGGGTGGTAACGTATCATTCCTTTTAAGCGAAGCCATCCCAGCTTTGAAAAGCAGCAAAGTATTATCTTACCTTAAAGTAAGAGGTTCTTATTCCAAAACAGGTAATGTGAATCTGGGAGTTTATAGACTTGAAAACACCTATGGACTTGGATTTGGTTTCCCTTACGGATCATTGAGTGGTTATACCTCCAGCAACCTCCTGAGTTTACCCCGGTATGAGCCGGAATTTGTGATAAGTAAAGAAGCAGGTATCGAACTTGGCTTCCTGAAAAACAGGATCAATTTTGAAGCCTCTGTTTATACCCAGGACAATTCAAACCAGATCGTGGATGTACAGTATTCCGGCGCCACCGGTTTTAATGCCGCAAAGCTGAATGCTGCTGCTTTTGAAAACAAGGGTTTAGAACTTGATCTTAAACTGACCCCGTTGGTAAAAATTGGCAAGGTAGCTATTGATGTAAAAGGTAACTATACTTACCAGGACAATAAAATAACCAAGATCATAGAAGGCGTTGACCAACTCGGTATTGGTAACGGTAACTATGCAATAGTAGGAAGACCTGCTTATATCTTCCAGCTTACTGACTATGTAAGAGACGACCAGGGTCGTGTGATTGTGAACGCAAGTTCAGGCTACCCCACTGTTGACCCGACCATCAAGCCATTCGGAAGAACACAGCCCAGGCATTTGCTTGGTTTAAGCCTGAATGTTACCTGGAAGGATCTTACTTTCAGCGCTGTAGGCGACTATCGTGGTGGAGCAATGATCTATACCGGCGGTATTGGTACGGGTATGGACTTCTCCGGTATTTCAAAGAGAAGTGGTCAGAATGCCCGTCAGCCATTTATTTTCCCCAACTCATCTTATTGGGATGGTTCCAAGTATGTAGCTAATACAAGCATTTATATGCAAAGCGGCGGTTACAACTTCTGGTCTCAGTCTGTAAATACCAACGCTAATACTAACTACTTAGTAAGCGGTGATTTCTGGAAAATAAGGGAGATCAGCATCAGCTATAATATTCCTGCCAAGTGGTTTGGATTCACCAAGAATGCTATCAAGGGCGCCACCTTCACAGTTAGCGGACGGAACTTATTCATGTTCCTGCCAAAGACAAATGAGTGGACTGACCCTGAGTTTTCAAACACAATTGGTAATGCCCAGGGCGTAAGCGGATTGGATAACACACCGCCTACCCGGATCTTTGGCGCCAGCTTAAACATTCAGCTATAACCTATAAATCAATTTTGATATGAAACTTAATAAATTAATATATGGTGTTGTCTTTGCAGTATTGCTGATTACTGCAGGATCAAGCTGCCGCAAGGGACAGTTCAACATCAATAAGAACATTAACCAGCCTACGGACAGTACCATCACTTATAATGCAGTGACGCCTGCGGCTATGAATGCTACGGGTTCCATTATTGCCCGCAGATGGGGCACTATCCAGAACTGGATGAGCTACTGGGCCAGGTCCGGTACATATGCTCCTAACGTAACAGAAGAAACCTATCAAATTACCACCTTGTTTGGAAATGCAGTATGGGATGCCTGCTATGATAATGCTTACGATTATGAGATCGTTCGCATCAAAGCAGCTCAGGCAGGCGCAGGTTTTTATGAGGGCATTGCCCGCATTATGAAAACCATTGACTTCCAGATATTGGTTGATGTGTATGGCGATGTGCCATATAGCCAGGCCCTGAAAGGAAGCGGTAACCCTACACCTGCTTACGACAAAGGGGTTGACATCTACAAAGCCCTTCTTCGTGAAATTGATGCCGGTATTCTTTTGATCCGCAGGGCAGTGGTTACCACTACAAATGCAAATAAGGATATTGCAACAGAAGATATCATGTTCCATGGGGATAGGAATATGTGGGTAAAATTTGCCAACACATTAAAACTGAGATTGCTCATACATGCTTATGCAGTAGGGGCGATTGACAAAAATGTGGAGCTTACAATTATCAATAACACCGTTGACACTGCGGCCGGAAACACACCTTATGGTTATCTGGGCGCAGGGCAAACGGCTTCTGTAAATCCGGGGTATGCCAGTGTTGATAAACCCAATCCATTCTACAACCAGTACGTTGCAAACACCGATGGGTCAACAGCTGCCAATAATGTTTATTACAAGGCGAATGAATGGGGAATTGAGTATTATAAATGGGACGGAGATCCCCGTGTTACCAACGTAATTACAGGTGGTGATCGTATTTATACTCCGGGTTCAGGTGGCCGTATAGGGGTAGCTTATGGTTTACCTCCTATTACTGCTAATGCTGCAACTGTGCTTGCAGGTATCGGCCCCGGTGTGTATAAGTCTGTTACTGCACCCCAGGCGATTCTGACATCTTCTGAAAGTTTATTCCTGCAGGCGGAAGCCAAGCAAAGAGGCTGGAATATTATAACTCCCGGAACAGCCCAGCAATTGATGAATGCTGCAATGGATGAAAGTTTCATCTATTACGGTGTGCCCAATGCTGTTGCTGCTGCAGCTGCATACCGGACGGCTAATCAAACTTATCCTGATGTGGATTATAATGGAGTGGCTCAGGGAACCGGCGCACCTGTCGGCGGCCTGTTTACCATTCTGTCTCAAAAATGGTTTGCCATGAATGGAGTAAATACATTGGAGACATGGACAGACTGGAGAAGGGTTCCTTATACGGAAGTGGCTACCAAAGTGCTTTACAATAACAGCAATGCACCCACTACCAATTTTGTATATGGCGATGGTGGTTTCTTCTTTGGAGGCACCAATTCACCTGGTCCCGGTCCCTTCCGTTCAGTTTCTCCGCAGATCACTGCAGCAGACAATATACCGGTAAGGTATTTGTATCCGCAGTCAGAGTATAATTATAATCCTGCGAATGTGGGAGCACAGGGAACCATCACCCGGTACAGCCGTGTATTCTGGGATCTTCAATAAATTTTGTAAAAGAAAAAAATCAGAAATATGAAAAGAATATTATCATTTTCCCTTCTTGCTGCTGCACTTGCAGTGGCTGTAACGGGATGTCTTAAAGACAAGGGTTTTGATAACCACACCTATGGTATCAACGACCCCGATACCCAGCCACCCGGCGTTGGATTTCCATTAGGCGGTAAACCCAAAAATGATGTGGGATTGGATCTCAGTTCTTCACCACAGGTAATAAACGGGCTGGCATTTGTAAACCTGGAATCAGGCAATCCTGCTTCTTCAGATGTGCATGTAACACTCTCGAATAACTCAACGGCTCTTGTAGGCGCTTATAATACTGCAAACGGAACCAACATCCAGGTATTGCCATCAGCAACATGGAGTGTACCTACCGCTCTCACTATTCCTGCCGGCGGCAGAAATATTGAGGTTCCTATAACCGTTTCAACCACTGCAGCGCTGAATGCAAACCTTCAGTATGCGATAGGCCTTACAATAACAGCTGTTGACGGGGGATATAAAATTGCTGATAACCTGAAAAACCTGTTCATTGTAATCAGTGTGAAAAACAAATATGACGGCAAATACACCATGGTGGGCCGTTTTTATCATCCTTCAGTTGAGCCGACTTTTCAACAACATGTTACTTTTTTCGTAGAATGTCATACTACAGGCCCTAATAGTGTGGATATTTACTGGCCTTTAATTCCAGGTTACAATACACCGCTTTCAAGTGGTGGATTGCCTGCCTGCTGTTTTACAAATCAAACCCTTGGTTTGCAGATTAATCCTGCTACCAATGTAGTTACCTGTGTAAATTCACATCCTTCAGCAGGAATTTCCTATAGCCAGATAACAAGCTCGGGCTCTTTTGGATTTCCGGTATTTAATCCAAGTATGTGGGACGATGTCAACAAGCGATTCAATATTTCATTTGGATATAGCCTTACAGGGGGTACAGTTGTTGCCGGAGTCAGCCGGGCCTGGATAGAAACCCTGACCCGTACAGGACCAAGATAAGAAGTGATACTATTTATATCTGTCTTCTGATTGTAAACTGGGAACTCTTTAAATCTGAGTTCCCAGTTTATTTTTGTGTCTGGCAACCAAAGACAACCCGGCTGCCTGGGTCAGCGTCAGAGGATAAGCATATTTTTGGGGGTTAATATGAAAACAAACAATCACCGCATTCATTTTTTGTTGCTCTTTTTGGCAGGCGCATTTCAGTTTGCACAATCGCAGAATATAAAGAGTACTCCTTTTCCTTCCATTGACATACAGCTGATGGACAGCAGCACGGTGTTTCAAACAAAGACAATAGCCAAAGACAAGCCTGTTGTGTTCCTGGTTTTTAATACTACCTGCGAGCACTGCCGGCAGGAAGCGGCTGACCTGGTTAAAAACAAAAGCAGATTGGATAAGATCAGGCTGGTAATGATGTCTTATGAGAATATAACACCGATAAAGAATTTTTATAACAGGTATTCTTTATCTCAGATAGAGGGACTTGTTATAGGAAGGGATTATCGTTTTGCCGGGGCAAATTATTTTAGCTACGAAAGCGTTCCCTTTTGTGCTGTTTATTCAAAAAAGCACCTGTTCCTTAAATCATTTGAAAGGGATTTCACTACTGATTCCATTTTCAAAGTGTTAAAAAGCAATGCTGAATTATAATCGGCATAAGTTCTATACTCCGCCCGTTTGTTTTCAGTAATTTTGAAGTCTTAAAAATATATCTATGAGATCGGTCAAACGATTTTTTTATGCAGCCGGTTTTCTTTTGCTGAGTAATACAGCCTTTTCCCAATCCGGCTATATGGATAATGCCCTTAATTACAGCCGCCTGATAATTGCAAAAACGCCGGAAGGTGTTTATAAACTGGTTGGACCATTTAAAGTGATCGGCACTTCTTATCTTTTTGGCGAAAAAATGGGGGGAGATCTTTTTTCTTCCGAGGCAAAGGCGTGGAATATCAGCCTCAGTTATAATACCTATAACCAGGAAGTGGAATTTTATTCATCTTCCAATCCGGATAAACCGCTGGTAAAGGAGGTGGGTACGGTTGATTCATTTATTCTGCACCAAAATATAGAATCGGGCATTATCAGTCCTTTGAAATTTGTGTACGGAGAACTGATAGGTTCAAAGGAGAAGGCCTATTTCCAGGAAGTATGCACCGGTACGAGATTTAATTTGTATAAACGGTATAAATCTGAACTCGGTTATGTTTCCAGTAATTATATTCAATCGGAGTTGCGGCAGTTTGACCTTTTATATGAATATTTTTATACCGATTCGGAATCTAAGTCAATCAAAAAAATAAAAGCTAATGGGCCTTCTGTTATTAAGGAGTTTAAAAGTATAAAAGATATATCAGCTGTGGTAAACAACGATGATTATTCCGTGAATCCTGAAGAAGCCTTAAAAAAAGCTTTTGATTATCTTAATAACTAATAATACAATTTATGTCCGACCAACCGAATGTGCCTAACCAACTGAATATTGAAATATCAGAAGAAGTAGCCGAAGGCACCTATGCCAACCTTGCCATCATCACTCATTCTCATGCAGAATTTGTGATTGACTTTGTGAACGTAATGCCCGGTACACCCAAGAGCAAAGTAAAATCAAGGATCATTTTTACTCCACAGCATGCCAAACGATTCATGAAGGCGTTAATAGATAATATCCAGAAATACGAGACTGTGAATGGCGCTATCAAAGATCTGGAAGATATACAGGTTCCATTGAATTTCGGAGGACCAACGGCGCAGGCGTAAGGAGAGTCGGGAGTCATTAGTCTGGAGTCTTGAGTCGGGAGTTAAGGCAACCGGAGAGCTACATAAATTTATCCGGGTTATTAATCATGTACCAGATCAATTTCCCGATTTCATCATTTTTTGCTGTCAAAGTTGAATATTCTTCTTCTGTGATATACCTGCAATCCTTTGAAAAGTCAAGCCAAACCTGCGTTTCAGGATTCTCTGTTTCGGCATCATTTAACTTGCTGATGAAATAATCTTTGTACCGTTTTCTTCTGTATGCTTCAACAATATTGACACAAACCGATCTTGACGACCTTCTGATCTGATCGGTCAGCGAATATTTTTCTTCAGGTGGAAACCTTTTTGTGAGTATAAAAATTTCCATTGCCAACTCATATCCTTTCTTGAAAGCAAGCAGTTCTTTATAATGTCCCATAATAAAATAAATTTCAAACTTTAATGACTGTTTGGCTCCAGACTCCTGACTAACGACTGCGGACTCACAAAAGTCCCTCATCTGCAAAACTGTAATACCCGGCTTCGCTGACGATGATATGATCCATTACAGCGATATCAAAATAGCGGGCTGCTTCCTTTATTTTTTTGGTAAGCTCTTCATCTGCACGGCTGGGCTTCAGGCTTCCTGAAGGATGGTTATGGCAAAGCACAATGCTGACTGCATTTTCCTGTAATGCTTTTTTTATAATAATTCTTGGGTCTACAATGGTGGCAGTGATACCACCCTCGCTTAGTACCTCAAAATGGTTGACTTTGTTGGCCCTGTTGAGAAACAGTACGGCAAATACTTCGTGCTGATGATCTTTTAGCCGGGTTTGCAAATGGCGGGCAATATCATTGCTGCTTTTAATCACTGCTTTTTCAAGAGGCAATGCAGCCTGTCTTCTTCTGCCGAGTTCCAGTGCGGCAGCAATGGTGATGGCTTTAGCTTCGCCAATGCCTTTTATTTTCATCAGTTCTTTTACAGAAAGTTTGCCCAGCTCATTCAGGCTGTCTTTCCCGAGTTTCATTATTTCCTTGGCAAGGTCGACGGCAGTTTTTTGTCGTGTTCCGTTATGAATAAGAATGGCCAGCAATTCAGAATTACTGAGATTTTCTGCACCGGTTGATAGTAACTTTTCTCTCGGCCGGTCGTCTTTTGACCACTGCTTAATTGAGTACTTGTGCTCTTGCATGAAAACAAGTTAACCAATAATTTTATTCCCTCAACATACCATTTGCGGTACAAATTTTGAGTGTAGACACAAGCTGCCACAAACAATATCCACCGGATTGAAAAACACTAAAATCTGGTATTAATGAAAAACAAAACCTTTACCCCGATGGGTTCCATGCATCCCATTCTTTTCTTTGTCTGTATTTATGTGGTGGCCCTGGTTGTTTCTGTTTTTATCTGCTCATCCCTTTTTTACAGCTGTAATTCTCAGGCAGCTCCAAAATTTGGAACTGAAACAGGCTTAAAAAAGGATACTGACAAGCAACAGCAAGCCGTGGCTCTTCACCAATAATTATGGTCAATATTTTATTTTGCGCTATGGCAAGTGCAGCGAGAGTAATATCTTCGCCGCACATTAACCCGCCATGGAATCAGCCAAAATTTTCTCAGGAACCGGCTCACAGCAACTGGCCGAACAAATCTGTTTAAGATACGGTACCAGGCTTGGAAAGGTTAATATTCAGCGTTTCAGCGATGGAGAGATATGCCCTATTTTCCTTGAAAGTGTAAGGGGAGATTATGTCTTCCTTGTGCAAAGCACATTTGCCCCGGCAGAAAACCTGATGGAACTGCTGCTGATGATAGATGCGGCCCGGAGAGCATCGGCTGATAAAGTAATAGCGGTGATTCCATACTATGGCTATGCCCGGCAAGACAGGAAGGACAAGCCAAGGGTAGCCATTGGAAGCAAGCTGGTAGCCAATATGTTAGTAGCAGCTGGAGCTGACAGGGTCATAACCATGGACCTTCATGCACCCCAAATTCAAGGGTATTTTGACATACCTGTTGACCACCTTGATAGCCATGCGGTTTTTATCCCTTACATAGAGAATCTGCGGCTTGAAAACCTTACCTTTGCGGCCCCTGACGTAGGAGCAACCAACCGTATCAGGGAAATTGCCAGCTACTTCAACGCCGAAATGGTGATTTGCGACAAACATCGCAAAAGAGCTAATGAGATTGCCAGCATGGTGGTGATAGGAGATGTGACCGACAGAGATGTAGTGTTGATTGATGATATATGCGACACCGGCGGCACACTGGCAAAAAGTGCAGGTCTTTTAAAAGAAAAAGGAGCAAGAAGTGTGAGGGCATTGATCACCCACCCGGTACTGAGCGGCAAGGCTTATGAAAATATTGAGAACAGTGTGCTGGAAGAATTGGTAGTGTGTGATACAATACCGGTAAAAAAAGAAAGCAGCAAGATCAAAGTGCTGAGTGTGGCTGAACTTTTTGCAGTAGCTATCCGAAATGCGTTTGAGAATAAAAGTATAACCAGCCTGTTCGTTCATTCGCAGAGAAAAGATGATAGCAAACGAAACAGGGGAGAAGGGAATTGACAGCAAAGGATAAATAGTTTTAAGTAAACAATCAATCAAAATAAAAAATGAAAACAATTACAATCGAAGGTAGTCTGAGGACCGGATTCGGGAAAGCAGCCACCCGCCAACTCCGCTCTCAGGAACTGGTGCCCGGTGTAATTTACGGCGGTTCGCAGGAGATCAATTTCCAGGCTCCTGCTGCAGCTTTTAAACAACTGGTGTACACTCCGGACTTCCAGCAAGCAGAAGTAAAACTTGATGGAAAAAGTTATCAATGCATTTTAAAGGATCTGCAGTTTGACAAAGTGGATGATTCACTCATTCACATTGATCTCCTTGAATTGGTAGAAGACAAAAAAGTGATTGCTGATATTCCATTGAAATTCACCGGAGCATCTCCGGGTGTGAAAGATGGCGGTAAGCTCATTATCAAAATGAAATCACTGAAGGTAAAAACCTATCCAAAATACCTTAAGGAGCATATTGATGTCAGCGTTGACAAACTTGAATTGAACGGCAATATCAGGGTAGAGGATGTGAAGATTGATAATTACGAGATTCTGAATTCTCCCCGTATTCCCATCGCTTCAGTAACACTTACCAGACAATTAAAGCAGGAAGAAGCTGCTGCTCCTGTTGCTGGTGCTGCTGCACCCGCTGCAGGTACTGCCGCTGCTCCGGCTGCTGCGGGCACTGCTACCGCTCCGGCAACTGCGGCCGCTGCACCTGCTGCAAAGGGAAAAAAATAAATTTATTGAACTGGTTTATGAACCCGCCCCGATAAAATCGGGGCGGGTTTTTTTATTAAAGCTATTTGGTGCAAATTAGTGCCATGAAATTCCTCATCGTTGGCCTGGGCAATGCCGGAAATGAATACGTTCATACAAGGCACAATATCGGCTTTGACGTGGTAATGGCATTTGTACAAAAGCATGGCGGTATTTTTAAAACAGGCCGGCATGCATATACAGCTGAGGTAAAATGGAAGGGGAAGAATTTTATATGTATTTGCCCCACTACTTATATGAACCTGAGTGGTAAGGCTGTAAAGTATTGGATGGACAAAGGAAAGATAGCCCTGGAAAATATGTTTGTTGTTGTAGATGACATTGCATTGCCGCTTGATAAACTCAGGGTAAGACCGGGAGGCAGTGATGCCGGGCACAATGGTCTTAAAAGCATACACGAAGAATTAGGAACAACAGAATATCCCCGCCTGCGGTTTGGAATTGGTAATGATTATTCCAAGGGCCATCAGTCCGATTTTGTGCTGGGTAAATGGAAAAAAGAAGAAGAACCCATGGTGAAACTAAAGATAGAGAAAGCAGTAGAAACTATTGAAACCTATGCTCAACAGGGGCTTACCGCCGCTATGAATGCTGTAAATAATAAGGTCTTTACTCTATGATAAATCAGATTGATTACTTACTTTAGCAGTCCGCCGGTTAAGGGCGGACTAACCTCGTCGTTTCCGGGCATACCAAAGTTTCGGAATTTTAGAATCCAATTGACATAGTGATTACCTGAATATATGGGATGAACACTCCACCATGTATCCGATGTATTTGTCAATAACACTGTCTGTTTATGAAAATTTTCTGTGTTGGCCGTAATTATGCAGCCCATGCCGCTGAACTCGGTAATGAAGTTCCGGAGGAACCCGTCATTTTTATGAAGCCGAAAAGCGCCATGCTGCAACCGCATACACCCTTTTATTATCCCGAATTTACCAATGAACTGCATTATGAATGTGAACTGGTATTGCGGATCAGTAAGAACGGGAAATACATACAGGAAAAATTTGCCAATAAATATTATGACGCCGTAACAGCAGGAATTGATTTCACCGCAAGAGACATCCAGAATGAATTAAAAGAAAAAGGTCTGCCCTGGGAAAAAGCAAAGTCATGGGACAATTCGGCTGTCATCGGGAAATGGGTACCCTTCAGCAATATCAAGAATAAAAAAGATATTAATTTCTGCCTGTATAAAAACAAAGAGCTTGTGCAGCAGGGCAATTCAAGCAACATGATCCACAGCTTTGATAAGATTGTAGCCTATATCTCTAATTATTTTTCGGTCAATATCGGCGACGTTATTTTTACCGGCACACCGGCAGGAGTGGGAGAAGTGGTGGTAGGCGACGAACTGGAAGCTTTCATTGAAGATGACAGTATGTTTACCCTGGATGTTAAATAAACCGGTTTGATAAATCAATACTAACTGCACGATAAGCCCTTCGTATTTAACGGAGGGCTTTTCTTTTAACGGGCAGGGCTTTCCCTTAAATTTGCCAATCATGATTGACACGGCCATATTGATGAAAGCTTACCGCCTGATGAGCCAGGTGAAAGTGATGGCTGAAACTTATGAAGCTAACCGCACTATCTGCAAATATGTTCACTCTACCTCAAGAGGACATGAGGCCATACAGTTAGCCACTACCTTTCATTTACAGGCACATGATTTTGTAAGTCCCTATTACCGGGATGAAAGCCTGATCCTCGGAATGGGTTTCACTCCTTATCAGCAAATGCTTCAGTTGCTGGCCAAAGGAGATGATATTTTTACAGGTGGAAGGGAATACTATTCGCATCCTAATTATAAAGGAGATGATAGGCCTACGATCATTCATCAAAGCAGCGCCACGGGTATGCAGGCCATACCCACAACGGGACTTGCACAGGGCATTCAGTATCTGGAACATCATCTCTCCGAAAAATTGAAAAGGGGAAATAAAAATGAATTGCCTGTAATTATTTGCTCATTGGGTGATGCAAGTATTACTGAAGGAGAAGTAAGCGAAGCCTTTCAGTTTGCAGTACTTAAACAATTACCCATAATTTATCTCATTCAAGACAATAACTGGGGTATTAGTGTTTCAGCAGAAGAGGCAAGAGCAATGAATGCTTTTGAATTTGCCGCAGGCTTCAAAGGCCTTAACAGGATACAGGTAGACGGAAGTGATTTTGAGGCATCGTATTCTGTGATGAAAGAGGTTTGTGACTTCGTTCGACGGGAAAGGAAGCCATACCTGGTACATGCACAGGTACCTTTGCTGGGCCATCATACCAGCGGAGTGAGAAAAGAATTTTACCGGAGTGATGAAGACTGGGCAAAACATCTTGCACATGATCCCAATCCGAAACTCAGAAAGAAATTACAGGAAAGAGGTGTTTCTGAAAACGAATTATTGGAGATAGAAAAAGAAGCAAGCGAATTTATCGCTGACCAATTTACAAAAGCCGTGGCTGCTCCTGAGCCCGATCCTGCTACTGTATCCGATCATGTTTTTGTGCCAACGCCAATAACAGAAGAGAAAGGACAGAGAGCTCCTGCGGGAGCCGAAAAAATAATTATGGTGGATGCAGCCCTATTTGCCATTCGGGAAATAATGGAGAAACATCCCGAAGCATTATTATATGGCCAGGATGTTGGGAAAAGATTAGGAGGTGTGTTCCGTGAAGCGGCAACATTGGCTGATCAGTTTGGAGAACACAGGGTTTTTAATACGGCTATACAGGAAGCGTATGTTGTCGGTTCCTGTGTGGGCATGAGTGCTGTGGGATTAAAACCCATCGTGGAAGTTCAGTTTGCCGATTATATTTATCCCGGCTTCAATCAACTTGCATCTGAAGTTTCAAAAAGTTGTTATCTCAGCTGTGGTAAATTTCCGGTGTCAATGATTCTTCGTGTTCCTATCGGCGCTTATGGCGGCGGCGGTCCTTATCACAGTGGCTGTGTTGAAACCACTGTTTTATCAATAAAAGGAATTAAAGTTGCTTATCCTTCCAATGCGGCTGATATGAAGGGATTGATGAAAGCGGCTTATTATGACCCCAATCCTGTAGTGATGCTGGAACACAAGGGGCTTTACTGGAGCAAAGTGCCGGGAACGGAAGATGCAAAAACTCCCGAACCTTCTGCTGATTATATTCTTCCTTTTGGGAAAGCAAACATAGTTGTAAAGGCCTCTGATGATGCCATTGATAATGGCGAAAGCTGTGTAGTGATCACTTATGGAATGGGAGTGTACTGGGCAAAAGCAGCAGCAAAGAAATTTAATAAGCAGATTGAAGTGGTTGATCTCCGTACATTATATCCTTTGGATGAAGAATTAGTTTTTGAAAGAGTGAAAGCACATGGAAAATGTTTGGTACTGACTGAAGAGCAACAGAACAATTCTTTTGCTGAAGCATTAGCGGGACGAATTTCTAAAAGCTGTTTCAAATCTCTGGATGCACCCGTGGAAGTGTTGGGCGCATTGAACCTGCCTGCTGTGCCGATGAATATGGGATTGGAGCAGGCGATGTTGCCAGGTGCGGAAAAGGTGGCAGCTTTATTAAAGCGAATGTTGAATGCATAATTCTCCCGTTTCTATTAGCCCCATAGGGGCGGAATATTGGTAGCAGAATAATCAGAATATTTCTAAGAACCCCGTAGGGGTGATATTTCTTTTTTAATGCCGCTCCTACGGAGCTCTGATCGTTTTGTGTTTGTTTATTCTACCAACATGGCGCCCCGATGGGGCTTATTCTTCCTCAAAATAATTAGGGGGGAGCGAATGCGATTGTGATGCTTATTCTTCTTTTCCGATAGCAGTAAGTTGTTTGTTTATTTCCTCTTTACTTCTTTTTTCCAGGTATTTCGGCAAGGAGTATTGCATGAGCAGTATCAACAGGCAAGTGAGAACACTTGCATACACAACGATCATAAAATAGATGAAGGAAGGATCCTCTTCAGATGTAAATATTGAGTAAACATCAGTAATAAACTGCCAAAACACTATGATGAAGGCTATTGTGCCAAGCAGCGTTGACACCCGATAAAAGATCCTGAGGTTCTTACCGGGTAGCCTGTGGGGAAGATGTCTGTGAAAAAAATAAATATTAAAACAAGAATTCAGGAAGATCACAAAGATGGAAAAGGTTATTAGGCGAGCTCCATCCAAATGTTTCATCCCGCTGTGGGGGTTAAAAAAAGCTTTTATTGCAAACACAATAACCAGCAGGAAAAAGAGGGCCAACAGGTAATTTGCTATCCCAAAAAATTTCCATTTTAAAGGCATAAGGATAATTAGTTTTTCAGGTTTAGCCTGATTTGCAATTCTTCCAACTGCCTTTCATCAATTGTCGAAGGTGCATCCAGCATCACATCTCTTCCCGCATTATTTTTTGGAAAGGCAATAAAATCACGGATGCTTTCACTGCCGCCGAGGATGGCGCAGAGACGGTCGAAACCAAAAGCAATGCCACCATGCGGCGGGGCGCCGTACTCAAAAGCGCCGAGTAAGAAGCCAAATTTATGTTGCTGTTCTTCTTTATCCATTCCGAGAGCCGCAAACATTTTTTCTTGCAATTCTCTCTGATAGATTCTTATCGAACCACCGCCGATTTCATTTCCGTTCAGCACCATATCATAGGCATTAGCCTTGATATTGGCATAGGGGTGTTTTAAATATTCAGCAGCATTATTAATGGCGGGATTGTTATTGATCATTGTTTCGATCTGCGAAGGCTTGGGCGAAGTAAAGGGATGATGGCGGGCCACCCAGCGATTGCCTTCTTCATCATATTCAAACAATGGAAAATCCAGTACCCACAACAATTTGAATTCGTCCTTTTTTCTCAAACCCCATCTTTCAGCCATTTCAAGCCGCAACTCACTGATAGCTTTTCTTGTTCTTTCTTCTGCACCGGCAAGAATTAAAACTAAATCTCCAGCTTTTGCATTGGCTGCATCAGCAATGGCTTTCAGTTTTTTTTCGTTATAAAATTTATCAATGCTGCTTTTATAAGTTCCATCGGTATTACATTTAATAAACACCAACCCTTTCATTCCTATCTGCGGACGTTTCACCCATTCGGTCAGTTCATCAGTTTGTTTTCTTGAATAATCGGCGCAGCCCGGAACTGAAATTGCAAGCACAGTTTCTGCCTCATCAAAAACCTTGAAGCTGGCATCATTTATCAAAGCCACATTATCCTGCTTTGAAGTATAAACAGAAGAAGCCTTCTTCAGATTAAGCAGTTTCATTTCAAACCGAATGTCTGGTTTATCGTTTCCATAATTCCACATGGCATCTTCCCATGTCATCCGTTGTACGGGTTCTGTATAATCAATTCCTTTTACTTCTTTGAAAATTGATTTTACCATGCCTTCAAACATGTTCAGAATGTCTTCCTGTTCGACAAAAGCCATTTCACAGTCAATCTGTGTAAACTCCGGCTGCCGGTCTGCTCTCAGATCTTCATCACGGAAACATTTTACGATCTGGTAATAGCGGTCATAACCACTCACCATCAGCAACTGCTTGAAAGTTTGTGGTGATTGGGGCAGTGCATAAAATTGTCCCGGGTTCATTCTTGAGGGAACAACGAAATCCCTGGCTCCTTCCGGGGTTGATTTGATCAGGAAAGGAGTTTCAATATCCATAAAGCCCTGCTGGTGAAGATAGTTTCTGGCGGCACGGTTCACTGCATAGCGCAACTCAATGTTTTTCTTTACGGCATTGCGTCGCAGGTCAAGGAAACGGTATTTCATCCGAAGGTCATCACCACCATCTGTATCATCCTGAATGGTGAAAGGCGGAACCGATGATTTGTTTAATATCTTAAATGAAGAAACTATTATTTCAATATCACCCGTTGGTATATTGGGGTTTTTATTGCTTCTTTCACTTACTGTTCCTATTACCTGCAGCACAAACTCCCTGCCCAAAGGGTTTTCTTCAAGCTGCTTGTTCAATTCTTCTCCAAATAATAATTGTGTGATACCGTACCGGTCACGGAGGTCAACAAAAGTTATTGCTCCGAATTTTCGGATGGTCTGCACCCAGCCGGCAAGAGTAATTTCTCTGGCCTTGTCAGTTATTCTTAATTCGCCACAGGTATGGGTTCTGAACATATTTCTTATCCTTTGCTGACCGCAAAGATAACGGGGGAGGACCTATTTTCAGGGCTTTGATTTGACTTGAAAAGAGGAATTATATTCGTAGAATATAAACCCACAATGCCTCCGGGAGATACTATCATCCTGAATAGTTTAGACCAGTTGCCTGATTCAATACGGCATATTGTGGACTCATTATTGGAATTACATTCCCATCAATTACCCGGTGAAGAAAAAGTACCACAGTTTCTTTTCCCTCAATGGAGTATTTTTTTATTTGTACTACTGGTAGCCTGGGCTTCTGCATATTTCTATATTATCAGACCGGCGTCTGCAAAAAGAAAAAAGGTAAAAGAAATACCGGATGATGATACTGCTGACAGTGTCGTTGCCGGAATCAGGTATGAACAATGGCTGAATAAATACAATCCCTATTATGCCTCCCTGCAAGTGGATCTTAAGAAAAGATTTTTAAAAAGGGTGATGGCTTTTAAGGAATCAAAGGAGTTTCGTTTTCATTTTATGCAGCCCGAGGAATTTATTCCTGTACTTATCAGCGGAGCAGCCGTACAGCTTACTTTCGGGTTAAGACATTTTCTTATTGAATATTTTCCGGTCATCAATATTATCAAAGGAGAATACAGCTATTCAGGTGGCCACAAAATAGTAGAAGGGCATGTGCAGGTTGACAATCGTTCCATCAATATTTCATGGAACAATTTTATTCAGGACTATGAAGACTATACCGATTCGCAGAATGTAGGGCTGCATGAATTAGCACATGCTGTTTCTTTTGACTTTCTGTATGGCTTTCATGAGAACAAACATCCACACTATGAAGAAGGACTGAAAGAATATATTCAGGTGGCGGCTCCTGTATTTAAAGAATTGAGACAGGGTAAACCCCATTTTCTTGATGATTACGGGGCGCTGAATGTAGAAGAATTTTGGGCAGTATCAATCGAATCATTTTTTGAAAACGCTTTGGAATTCCGGTATAAAATGCCCGGATTATTTAATGCAATTTGTGAATTGCTTAACCAGGATCCGCTAACAAATGAAAAAATAATCGATAGAAGCCTTGCCGGGTTTTCATCTACATAGTCACTGCATGTTTTTCTTCTATTTCTTTAGGCCGCTGAAAAAGGTAATAGTATAATAATATGATCGCCCCTGTGGTAAAGGGTATCAATGCCATATGCTTACCCGTAAATTCTTTCCATACTGTCAGGGTATCAAACTCAAAAAATTCACTGATCATCCAGTAGGCATTGGCGGTGATCCAGAATACGATTGCCAGGTTATGAGCCAGCTCAGATTTAATATGCCTGTTTTTCCATGCTATCCATATTGCCACTGATAATGTCGGAACGATCATGGCAATGCCCAGCTCCCGCCAGATCATACACCAGCTGATATCTTTCATCAGCCAGAAAGCGATGTGCATATTTTCCATTTTGCGGAAACGGGCCGGGATAGTGTACATGATTTCTTTTTGCTGACTCATAATTTTAAAGCCGGGCGTTAAAATCCGGTAATGAATAAAAGTAATGATTTGTATTATAGTATCCCTTTGCTGAAAAATAATTTCTAACGGGATAAGATTTTTGAGAACCTGCTGATATCTGCTTCAGGTGTGACAGGTTTTTGAAAAAGCAGATGATCCGCCAGTTGTCTGGCAAAAAAGGGAGCAAGAGAACATCCCTTTGTGCCCATCCCGTTTAATATTCCAATATTTGGATGAAAAGGATGCAGGCCGACAAAAGGCCTTCTTTCCAGTGTGGCAGGGCGAAGACCCGCTAAATGATCTGTAACAGTAAAAGGAACTTTCAACCATTCTTTCAATAACTGTTCCGTCTTTTTTCTGAAATTTTCTGAAGGATGTGTGTCTGTAAACTCCCATTCATAGCTTGAGCCGATCCACCATTCGCCGGGTGTTGCTAATGGAACCAGCATCATTCCTTTTTTAAAAATGTGGTCATCGGGTAGTCCGGAGATTTTCAATGTCAATGCTTCACCTTTATTGGGAGCAAAAGGCAATAGTTTGAAGTATGGATTATCAGCACAGCCAGCCCCATCACAAAAAATAATTTTATTGGCTGTAATGTCTTTATAATGGATTTGTTTTTGGCCTGATTCCAAAAGAGAAATATCAAATTCTTCTTCTAACAGTTGATTTTTATCTTTCAATTTTTTCCGCCAGGCGGGAATAATAGTTTCCAGATGTGCGGTGTAGGCAGGGGTTACCACTCCATACCCAAATTCATAATGGAAATAACTGCTGTATCGATTATCTTCTTTGTTTAATGAAACAAATTCTCCTTTCTCTTCCACCCGCTGCTGAAAACTAAGCCGCATTTGCGGACTGGGGAAGAAGTCAATTATATTTTTCTGAGAAATAGCTTTTATGTTCAGTTCTTTTCCAAGTTCATTGTATGCATTCCATGCAAAGAGAAGAAGCTTATTCGCCATCCACACGGTGGCATGGCGGCGGCCGGTGACCGGATTAATGATACCTGCTGCCAATCTGGAAGGAGCATTTTGGAAGTTGTTATCAATAACAAGAAATGATTTATTCTCTTTTCCCAGGTAATATGAAAGCCATGTGCCGGAAATACCTTGCCCGATAATTAAAAAATCAACCAGCATTATGCAAAAATAGGCTTTGGCTAAAGCCAAATATCAGGCTATACAAATTGCCCCGGCCTTAAGGCCGGGGCAAAAGAACATGAAATAACAGGCTTTAGCCAAATCTTATTCAACATTGACACGAATGCCCTCACTGTGCGATGTGAATTCAGGGGCATACATGCACTGGATTGTTGTAATACCATTGCTGAAATTACCAGTATGTGTCACAAACAACGGATACTCGAACACATAAGTCCCTTTTCTCAGGTAGCCGAAGAAAAAGTTAGTGCTCGCATCCTTGGTGCTTTCATAATAACCAAGGCCACCCTGCCATTTGTAGCTGCTTAAAACATTCACCGGTTCCATGCAGGATGCCCGCATATCTTTCATGTGAACATATTCCATATCCCTGTCCACTCTAAGTTCGACCCTTACTTTTATTTTGTCTCCCACCTTTAATTTATCACCATCATTTACCGGGCTGATGACAGGGCCACGGTCAGTATTTTTTTCTACAAACAACTTCTTTATAAGTTTTAAAGGAGTTGATGCTGTTGTAATCTTATCAAGGTCTTCAAAATACTGCCAGTAAATTCCACCCCATGAGACCCCCACCTTATCTGCCGCCACAGGCGATGAAACAGTGACAGTCATATTTCCCATCTGGGGATTTACTTTGTTACCATCTATTGTTTTCTTAAAATATCCTGTGCCTGCTTCCTGATTATTTTCTGTTGAACTAATTGTGGTACTGCCCAGTTTTATTTCAACTTTTGGCTCATTGCTTAGCCATTCAGTTCCTTTCAGCAAAAGTGCATAGCAAGCCTCTGCTGTAGCCTTAGTTGTCTTCCAGTTATTGGTCTGTTTGTTTTTAAGTAACCATGTTCTCAGGTCATCCACCGTTTTTGTATCCTTGCCCACTTCCTGGAAAGTTTCAATAAGCAATGATTGTGCTTCGATCGGCGCTTCGTACCAGAACCAACCCCCGGTTATTTCTTTCCAGTACATACCGAGTTCTTCATTATTGATGGAAGTTTCCTTCAGCGATTTCAAGATAGCTGCAGGGGTTGCAGCATCGCCTGTTCTGTTTAGTGCCAATGCGATCATGCCCTGCATGTATTTACCCTGGCTTACCCATGTTTGTTGTGTCCGGCCACGGAAATAATTATAAGCTGTTTTCGAAGAAGCTGCTATATCATATTCAGGGAAGAAACTTCTCATGTACAAATACTGGATAGATGTATATCCCGGCACATATTTTTTAAGATCGGTTTTATATTTTATCAGATCATCATAGTCTTCTTTGATCTTTCTGTCGAGATAAGGAATAGCTGTTGATAAAATAGCTTTCAGTTTGGATTCCTGCCCGGCTGCATAACTTTTGAGTTTTTTCAGATGGCCGATACCCGTTATTATATATTGGGTGATGTATCTGTCATCCGGTCCACCAGTAAACCATACAAAACCGCCATTGCTGCTCTGCATTTGTTTTAGTTTTTCGTAGGCGCTGTTGAGTTGCTCACTCATTTTTATCATGTCAAACAGTAATGCGATATTCTTTTTCTGTTCGGCCTCGTTCTTTGCTTGTAATACCCATGGTGTTTCTTCCAGCAATACGGCTTTCAGTTCCTGGTTCTTCTGCAGGTTGCTCATCAACGCCGCCGTATCTTTTATTCTCCATTTTTCAAATACCTGTTTAATGCGGGGTGATGAATTGGCAACGAATGTGGCCAGCGAATTGGCATAATAACGGTTCCATGTCTGCTCAGCACATTCGTAAGGATACTCCATCAGGTAGGGCAGGGCCTGCACAGCATACCAGGCAGGATTGGATGTGTACTCAACTGTCAATCCGTAATGCTGAAGTGTGGAGGAAGTGCCGGAATTCAGCAGTTTGGTAAAAGTGAAATTCTTTGTGCCGGTTCCTCTCATCGGCAAAGGCATGGTTTCTGTCACCAGCATACGGTTGGTAAGAACGGGCATGGCATTCTCTTCTCCGTCACTGTAGTTACCGGCTTTAGCAACAATTCTCCATACCAATGCTTTGTTGAATAAGTAGGGTACTTCAATAGGGAATTTCACCAATTCGCTTTGTCCGGCAGCTACCGTGAAATACTGGTTAGGGATCATATTGCGGAACCAGCCGTCCACTGATTCATTTGTTGTGGCATCGAATAATTGCAGTTGTGCGGTGCCTGTAAGTTCTTTTCCCGACAGGTTTACAATTTTACTGCTGAACTCCATTTTATCGCCTTCCCGTAAAAACCTTGGGGCATTGGGCTGCACCATCAGATCCTTTTGTGTAATGATTTCTTTGGTACTGTAGCCAAAGGCCGCATCTTTTGTATGTGCCAGCGCCATGAATTTCCATTTGGTCAATGCTTCGGGCATAGTAAAGGAGAATTCAATAGCTCCTGTGCTGTCTGTTCTCAGGTCAGGGAAGAAGAAAGCGGTTTCATTAAAGTTCTTGCGGATTTTTACATCGCCGGTTTGCTTACCAGTTTTTTCTTTGTCGAGCTGATCAGCTACTCCATCTTTATCAGAGTCAGGAAGCCCTTTGCCATTCTTTTTGTCAGATATTTTTAGACCGGGTACTGCTGTAACAACAACCTCGTTTGCAGCCGTTGGTTTTTCCTCAGCTGCTGCTCCGTCCATCATTACGGCGCCTTCCCGCATCATTTTAGGTTGACCAGGATACAAATAGCCACCATAATTTCTACCTTCGGAAAAGAGGTAATCATATCGCTTATCAACATATTTGTATTCGTCGCTGCTTACATACCGCTGGTTTGATTCAATTTTTGTAAAATTCTGTGTGCCGGTCCAGTTCCGGCTGTTGTAATAATACGGCCAGATATACGGTTTATTCCAACCGTGTGAGTAAAACTGGTCAAGAGAAGCATCATACATGCTTGCCAGCATTTCGGCAGCCACCATTTCTTTTTTATATCCGGTAATTTTTACTTTCCATTTTTCCTCACTGCCGGGCAGGGTTTTATCCCTGAATGTGGCATATTCTATCGCAAGGTCTTTATTGGTCCAGGGAATACTAATGGTTTGGCTTAACTGGTAAAAACGGTTGTGCTTTACAAATATCCATCCCACTCCATATCCTCCACGGTCTTGTTCGGTTGCGTTAAAGAAGAATGATTTCTTTTCGTTTGAAAGCTTAAGAAAGGAGTAGTTGCTGGTTGCTGGTTGCTGACTACCTATTCCTTTATCCAGTTGATGAACGACAAAAAGATCATCGGCTGAAGAACCCAATTCAATTGTTGCTGCATCACCGGGCTCAACGGTTGTTTTCTTTGCATTGCTCCAAAAATATTCCGGTCGGTTCAGTTGATTGTTTTTTTCATCAAACAACTCTATATATTTCACATCTTTTACTTCTTCACCATTCTTGTCTTTCGTTATCATTTCTATCACATAAAACCCGGGTTGGAATTTCCCATTCACTACCCGCCACTCGCCATTATCTCTTGCTGAGTCACTCTTTTCAAATGCCGGCTGTCCCTTTTCCCAGCTCTTGTAATCACTCTCATTATCATATTCATCGTAGGGGAAATTCTTGGTGTATTCATCCTTTGTCATCACAAACTGGTCAGGTCTTTCCCAAAAACGGTCACGGATAAGACGTTTTTCTTCTTTTAGTTTTGTAATTACAACTTTAACTATTGCAGGCTCATATTCCCCATTCATATTCTGGGTGCGGATGAATAATGTCTTTAAACTGTCTGATGGTAATGTGGCAGGAATATTTGTTACCAGCATCAGTGATTTGTAACTTACGGAAACCATCTGTTCACCACTTCTTGTTTCGCCGTTTATATCGGTTACATCGGCATAAACAGTATAATCAAATACCGGCTCGAACTTTTTATCAATCTTCAGATCGGGTATGGCGGTAAACTCAACAATAAATTTTCCGTCTTTATCAGTTTTTACTTCGCCGTGAGCAATTTCCATTTCTTCTGTCGGCGGTTGCCACCAGCGCCAGAAACACCAGTCATAAATAAAACGGGGCTGCCGCACCACCCGGTATTTTACTGTGGCTCCGTCAATATTATTGCCCGCATAGGCTTTGGCAATACCTGTTATTTTTATTTTATCATTGACCTTGTAAGTGCCCTTGATGGGTTCATAGTCCACATAAAATTTTGGTCGTTTGTATTCTTCCACTCTGAAAGTAACATTTCCCTGGTTGATAGTATAGCCTGGGCTGGCTATTTCCGCCCTCGAAAAGATGCTAAACTGACCATTCATTCCTGACTGCGGTAATTGAAACTTGCCGCTGAACGAACCGTATTCATTAGTTCTTACCTGTATTGTATCCACTTCTTTATAGTTCGCATCACGGAGAATAACTGTCGTAAAATAATCTTTCCGTATGCCACTCTTTTTTTCTTTTTCATTTATTAACAATACAATTCCCTTGAAGTAAACCGTTTGCCCCGGCCTGTAAATGCTCCGGTCGGTAAACAGGTAAACGGATGTAGTGATCCTGGGTTCTTCTTTGTTTTCGCTGTAATAATAATAGTCATAAACAAGATCATCCAGGAAAAGCTTGTCGCTGTTATACCGGATATCAAGCAGGTAAGAATAATTGCCATAGTAATTATTCGTTTCTTTCTTTAGTTTATCCATTTTGAAGAAGCCATTTGCATCTGTGGTGTAAAGTTTCCCTTTTTCTTTTATGTACTTGTATTGTTTATAATCGTATCGCTGCTCCCATACCTGAACGGCAGCTTTGGCAAGCGGCTGGCCATTGTCACGGTTCAAAACAAAATAATCGCTGCTGCTGTTTACATAGCTGATAGCAGAAACATAAAAAAACCGGGCTCCCAGAATTGTCTTTTTGTTGCCAAACTCCTTTTCATTGGAAGCGAGCAACACATATTCACCGGATGGGAGGGCATCAACTTTAACCTCCACGCTATGTTGTTGCAGATCATTGGTTATGGGCAATGTTTGTTGCCAGCTTTTAAGCGAGGTAGCCGCAACAAGGGTTGGCCAGTATTTTTCATCATACTGGTTTATCAACTGGGTTTTGAGTTTTTCATCAGCTTTTATTACCCGGAAATAAAGATTGTTGAGGTTCCTGTAATTCACCAATGCCCGGAATGATTGTCCGGGTACATTCACTTTTTCAACACTGAATTGAAAAGATTTTCTGTTTATATCATTGAGCAGGTTATAACAATTGATCTTTCCTTCCGAAGAGTCCTTTTGGGCAATAATTTTTTCACAGATTTCTTTTGCTTTAACCCTGTCAAACCGGTGAGTGGTATCGCCATAAGGCTTATACTCATTTGCTTTTTCATTGTAATAAGATGCCATTAGGTACCATGCCTGGCTGGCAACAGGTAAATTTTCGTATCGCCGGGCAAGGGTATTAAGTGCATTAAAATAAAGCTTATCTTTTTCAGGATGCACCGAATTGCCTTTTACAAATCCGATTCTCAAAATATCAATATCAATTAATGCATCGGGTTTGACATCATTCAGGTGGAAAGCGATCAGCTTCTGTAATATGAGTAAAGCTTTATGCTGAAGCGATAGTGTATCTCTTGTTTCAAATTTTCTTTTTACAAAATCTGCAGCCGGATCAAAAGCGCCGGCCTGGTCAATTTCAAAGGCATAAGCAGGTTTTTGAATATCCCTTTCATCATTCTGAAAATAAGCAAGAGCCCTGTGTGCCAGCAGGTCATAAAGCGTCGGTCGAAGATGCCGCATATTTCCTTTTGTTATAATCGCATCATAAGCTTCCAGCTTTGTTTGCTGCAGAAGTTTTTCTTCTTTGATTGACTGCAAATAGAGCCCACTGATTTTTTGATGAAAATCTTCAGCATCCCATGTGGCAATATCTTCTTTTTTGAATTCCTTTGTTTTTGTCCTGTCGTACATCTGCCAGCGGTGTTGCTGATAATAGCTCCAATACATGTCAGCCAGCAGGCTTTTAAGTATGGATGATACCGGTTCTTTACTGGCAGTTATTTCTTTTTCTATTTCGGTAATAGAAAGCACTTCATTCTCGTCTCTATTTTCTGTTTGAAGGGTGCTCATGTACACCAATGTCTTAATTACCTGTGCATCCTGGTTTTCTTTTTTGGCCAGGTCGTAGAGTTTCTTTACTTCTGTTAATGCCGATTTGGGCAAACCTTTATTTACAAAGTCTTCTATCTTTTTCCACTCTTTTTCATATTTCTTTATGGGTATTTGTGCATTTGTGTTAATACTAACTATAGCAATAAGAACAGTAAGCAGAATGCTTTTAAAAACAGGAAGGTTCATGTGGCAAAAATTTAGTACAAGGTAATTAATTGTGACTGAGCTTAAGATGCCCGGCGTCATGATATTTCATAATAAATAGTTATCGGAGCAAATACAGGGAATGTTCATTGAATCACAGGATAACCTGAAATCCTTTGCCGGCAAGTGTTCCCGCAAAAATCAGCAACAACCGGAAAAGGATAGCAACATCCTTTAACATTTCATTGAAGGAGCAATCAGTATAAATGGCATGGCTTTGGAAATTATAAAGCCGAAACAAATTTTATAACCGTCCCAGCGAATAGCCGGGATATTAAAACAAAAGTCATGAAAAAATTTTTTACCCTTTTACTAAGCTCACTGTTCTCTCTTTCAGTGCTGGCTTTTGACGGCAGCCGGCTAAGCATCTCCACTGTCAGCAACAGGATGGATCTGAAAATAGAAGTGGACGGCCGGCGATTCACAATGCAGAATAACAGCATTACCCTTCGTGACCTTGGCGAAGGTTATCACAATGTAAAAATCTACCGTGACCGGAAAAGAAATAATAACGGTTGGGGCTTTGGATTCGGCAAAAGACAGGATGTTATTTATAATGGCTCCATCTATCTGCGCAGAGGCTATCACACAGATATTACTGTGAACAGGTTTGGAAAAGTGTTCACCGATGAACGCAGAATAGACCGCAATGATGACCGGTATTACGACGACGAGGACAATGGATATGATGACAACAATGATAACGGATATGACAATGGCGGCTGGAACAACGGCTATGGCAATGTGATGAGCAGCCGTGAATTTGAAACCGTCAAAGAGTCGCTTCGCAAAGAATGGTTTGAGAACAACAGACTTACCTCTGCCAAATTCATAGCCGATAAAAATAATTTCACAACCCAGCAGGTCAAAGAATTAATGTTCCTGTTTTCTTTTGAAAACAACAGGCTGGAACTGGCAAAATACACTTACCGTAAAACCGTTGACAAGGAAAACTATTATCAATTGAATGAGGCTCTTAGTTTCAGCAGCAGTAAGGAAGAGCTGGCCCGTTTTATCCGTGAATCCCGCTAATGCTCACACACTATACACTTAGGGTTAAAAACAAAGCCCTCCGATTTTTCGGAGGGCTTCTTCTTTTCAGCCAATTATTTTTTTAATACTTCCGCCATTTTTTTCCCTATATCGGCCGGGCTGTTTACTACATGAATCCCGCATTCACTCATTATTTTCATTTTAGCGGCCGCAGTGTCTTCCGCTCCGCCTACGATGGCGCCTGCATGACCCATGCGACGACCCGGGGGAGCAGTTTGACCAGCAATAAAACCAACAACCGGTTTTTTATTGCCTGTTTCTTTGATCCATCTTGCTGCTTCCGCTTCCATGCCGCCGCCAATTTCACCAATCATTACTATGGCATCGGTTGCCGGGTCATTCATAAATAATTCCACTGCTTCTTTCGTGGTAGTGCCAATGATCGGATCGCCGCCAATACCGACAGCAGTTGAAATTCCCAGGCCTGCTTTTGCTACCTGGTCAGCGGCTTCATATGTCAATGTTCCTGATTTGGAAACAATGCCCACTCTTCCCGGTATAAAAACAAATCCCGGCATGATACCTACTTTACATTCGCCGGCAGTAATAACACCCGGACAATTGGGTCCAACCAATCTTGTATTTGTATCGGACAGATAACTTTTCACCTTCACCATATCCTGAACAGGAATTCCTTCTGTAATGCAGACTACCAGTTTTATCCCCGCATCAGCCGCTTCCATAATGGCATCTGCAGCAAATGCAGGGGGAACGAAAATGATACTTACATCAGCCCCGGTTGATTTCACACAATCTGCAACGGTATTAAAAACGGGTTTATCAAGATGGGTTGTACCGCCTTTTCCTGGAGTCACACCTCCTACAACATTTGTTTCGTATTCAATCATCTGAGTGGCATGGAAAGTTCCTTCGCTACCGGTAAATCCCTGAACAAGAATTTTTGATTTTTTATTGACGAGAATGCTCATATCACCGTGTTTCAAATTGTCGCAAAAGTAAGGGATTTAGAGAGACTGCTTACGGCCTGTTTTAGCATGAATTATTCCGTATCTGCCGGAGGAATAAGGGTGGGAGAATCCTTATCCAGTAATTCATCCATATCCCTTTCATTGGCAATTTTTCCTTTTTCTTCCAGCATCCGCATGTCTTTGGCATCTTTGAGGAATTCTGAGGCAAAAATAAAATCATTCAGGCGTTGATTCTTTGAAAAAATAATCTCCCTGTTATTGCCTTCCCATTCCTTTTTGCCTTTGTACATATAAAGGATATAATTGCCGATCTCCATTACACTGTTCATGTCATGAGTGTTTACCACCGTAATGATATTATACTCTAGGGTGATTTCTTTAATCAGGTGGTCAATTACCAATGAAGTTTGTGGATCAAGGCCTGAATTAGGTTCGTCGCAAAACAGATACTTTGGATTCAACACAATGGCCCGGGCAATTCCCACTCTTTTTTTCATACCACCACTTAGTTCACCGGGGTATTTTTTATTTGTGTCAACGAGATTCACTCTTGCCAGCACTTCATTCACCCTGTCCAGTTTTTTCTTTATTGGCCATTTAGTAAACATATTCAGGGGAAACATTATATTTTGTTCGACCGTAAGACTATCGAATAATGCCGAACCCTGGAACAACATGCCGATCTCTTTTCTTATCTCGGTCTTTTCATCATTGTTCATAGCAGTAAAATCCTGCCCATCATATAGCACATGGCCTTTATCGGGTTCAAAAAGACCTACCATGCATTTCATCAACACTGTTTTGCCGCTACCGCTTGCGCCAATGATCAGGTTGCATTGACCCGGTTTCATTACAGCGCTAACATCGGCGATTACAGATTTATCATCAAAACTTTTTTCTATATTTCTTAATTCAATCATTTTTTCGGGTCATCAATTTTGTAACAACAATGCGGACAATAAATAATCGGCAAATAATATTAAAATGCAACTAACAATTACAGCCTTTGTGCTGGAGCGTCCGATTTCCAGGGCTCCGCCTCTTACATAGTATCCATAAAAAGCAGCGATGCTTGAAATGATAAAGGCAAAAACATATGATTTGATCAGGGCAAATATTACATTATAAGGTTTAAAAAATTCCAGAAGGCCTTTATCATAAATTTCCCCGGAAATAATCCCGGCAGATACACCTGCCATTCTTCCTCCCCAAATCCCCAACAACATTGCAATAACTACCAACATGGGGATCATCAATAGGGCTGCCAGAACTTTTGGAAGAATAAGATAGGTCTTGGTGTTGACTCCCATTATTTCAAGTGCATCAATTTGTTCGCTGATACGCATATTACCCAGTTCGCTGGCTATGCGGCTACCGGCAACGCCAGCCAGTACGATACAAACAAGTGTAGGGGCAAATTCAAGAATAACGGTATCTCTTACGATCTGGCCTATAGTTGACAATGGTATCAGAGGCGATGCTAATTGATAAGCTGTTTGTATTGTGGAAACCGCACCAATAAAAACGGAGATAATGGCAACAATACCCAATGACCCAAAGCCAATTTCGACACACTGGTGAACAAATTCTTTCCAGTACATCTTGCCGTTCTCAGGTTTGGAGAACATTCCTTTTATCATCAGCAGGTAACGGCCTATGTCGGTAAAAATGGTCATTAAGAGGTTTAATGTTAAAGTTTAAGTTTTAATGTTTCTAAAAGTTCAGCATATTTTTGACCTTGCGGTGGAATTACAAATGTAAGAACCATAAACATTAAACCTGTAACCTTAAACAACTCACATATCCCTGCTTGTTTTGCGTAAGCGTTTCCACCACCTTGATTTTTTCACTATCTCTTCAGTTTCTGTTTTGCTTTTTATCTGGGCATCCACTACGGCAATCAATGCCATATTCAAAATACTTCTGACAGAACTGCCCAATTGAAGAATATGCACGGGTTTGTTTAAACCGAGCAATATCGGTCCGACTGCATCGGCTGTTTCCAGTTCTTTCATCAGGTTATAGGCAATATTACCTGAAGCAAGATTGGGGAAGATAAGAGTGTTCACATCTTTATCCACCAATTCGCAAAAAGGATAATTCTCTTTCATCAGCTCTTTGTTAAAAGCCACACTGGCCTGCATTTCCCCATCTACCATCAATGTCGGCATTTTTCTTTTGACAATTTCTCTTGCATCCGCAACCAACTTAGCCTCGGGTGAATTGCTGCTTCCGAAATTGGAATAACTGAGCATGGCAATTCTTGGTGTGATGTTGAAATGCCTTACTTCCTGTGCTGCCATCAGGGTGATATCGGCAAGTTCTTCAGCAGTAGGATTAAAATTTACAGTTGTATCGGCCAGGAATAAAGGGCCTTTTTTGGTAAGCATCAGGTACATGCCGGCAATTTTATTAACTCCCTTTTCCGTACCGATGGTTTGTAAAGCAGGTTTGATTGTATCAGGATAATTTTTAGTGAGACCTGAGATCATGGCATCCGCATCACCGCACTCCACCATCATGCAACCAAAGTAGTTACGGTCTTTCATCACTTTTTTGGATTCATAGGCATTGAAACCCCTTCTTCCTCTTTTTGCAAAGAATATTTCTGAATACTGGTTTCTTTTTTCCTCCATCGCATCACTGCGTGGGTCAAAAATGGGAAGATCAGTAAGGTCAATCCCATTTGCCTCAGCAATGGCTTTGATCTTATTTTCATCACCGAGTAAGATTGGGTAGCCGACACCATCATCATACACTATTTGTGCAGCCTTCAGAATTTTTACATTATCTGCTTCAGCAAATACGATCCGCTTCGGGTTACGACGGGCTTTATTGCCGATTACTCTCATTACCTGGTTATCCAGCCCGAGCCGTTTATTAAGGTTGGTAATATACGTTTCCCAGTTGTGGATCGGGTGCTGGGCCACCCCGCTTTCCATTGCTGCTTTGGCTACAGCAGGTGCAACTGTTGCAAGCAATCTTGGATCAAGAGGTTTGGGAATAATATAGTTTTCCCCGAATGCCATATTTTTTTCGTTGTATGCCATCGTTACGATATCGGGTACCGGGGTCTTGGTTAACTCTGCCAATGCTTTTACTGCCGCCAGTTTCATGGCTTCATTTATCTGCGTTGCTCTTACATCCAATGCACCACGGAAGATGTAAGGGAACCCCAATACATTATTCACCTGGTTGGGATAGTCGCTGCGGCCGGTAGCCATGATAACATCCTTTCTTGCTTCTGTGGCATCTTCCCAGCTGATCTCAGGATCAGGATTGGCCATGGCAAATACGATTGGATTTTTCGCCATGCTTTTCACCATTTCCTGCGACACACAACCACCCGAACTTAAGCCAATAAACACATCGGCATCTTTCATTGCTTCAGCCAGTGTCATAGCTTTTTTGGCAGTGGCATATTGAATTTTTAATTCATCGAGGTCTGTTCTGCCTGTGTGCAAAACACCTTTGCTGTCGAACATTAAAAAATTTTCATGCTTTGCACCCAATGCTTCATACAATCGGCTGCATGCAATGGCAGCAGCGCCTGCACCATTCACCACAAACCTTGCTTTCTCAATTTTCTTCTTTTGGATTTCCAGTGCATTCAGCAAAGCAGCAGCGCTGATGATGGCAGTGCCATGCTGGTCATCATGCATGATGGGTATCTTCAGTTGCTCTTTTAATTTTTTTTCGATGTAAAAACAGCCGGGAGCTTTTATATCTTCTAAATTGATTCCACCGAAAGTCGGTTCCAATGCTTTTACTATCTGTACAAATTTTTCAGGGTCTTTTTCATTAATCTCAATATCGAACACATCTATGTCGGCAAAAATTTTGAACAGCACACCTTTTCCCTCCATTACCGGTTTACCGGCTTCAGGTCCAATATCACCAAGACCCAGTACAGCTGTTCCATTGCTGATGACGGCAACCAGGTTTCCTTTGGCTGTGTATTTATAAACATTCTCAGTGTTTGAAGCAATTTCAAGACAGGGCTCTGCCACGCCGGGACTGTATGCTAATGAAAGGTCTTTTTGTGTTTTGGCTTCTTTGGTGGGAACTACTTCTATTTTTCCGGGTCTTCCTTTGGCATGATATTCAAGAGCCTGCTGTTTGCGTAAGTCGGTTGACATAGCTGGTTGTTTAATTTCTCCTTCTTCACTGTTCCTTTAATGCGTGGATGCAATGTACAAAATAATAATCCTATCAGTGTTGAGTAAAAATTCGTTGAAAATGAGTTTGCTCAGATGAACATTTAAACTTGACTCCCCAGCCATGCCATCATTCCCATCCCTATTTCAATCGCTGATTCGTCAATATTAAAAGTGGGGGTATGTACACCGGATGTAATGCCTTTGGCTTTATTCATTGTGCCGAGACGATAAAAACAAGCCGGTATCTGCTGCGCATAATAGCCAAAATCTTCGGCGCCCATGCGGAGTTCAGTTTCGCTTACATTTTCTTTTCCCATGTATTCTTCAGCTTTTTTTCTTGCTGTATCATTTACAGCTTTATTATTCATCACACAGGGATAACCAACATCGATATGAATATCCGCTTCACCACCCATCGATTGTACAAGCTCCGTTGTTGTTTTCCGGATGAGTTCATGTGCTTTAACCCGCCATTCTTCATCCATAGCCCGGAAAGTACCCATTAGCTTCACTTCATTCGGAATAACGTTGGTGGTGGCGCCGGCATTAAATGCAGTAATGGAAAGTACAGAAGGGTTGAATGGATTGTTGTTACGGCTTATTAATTGCTGCAAAGCGATGATCAGATGTGAACTGATCAGTATCGGGTCAATTACCAGATGAGGAGATGCGGCATGTCCGCCTTTGCCTTTCACTGTTATATATAATTCATCAGCGCTGGCCATCACTTTGCCGCTGCGAAAACTTAATTTCCCAACTTCAAGTATGGTGTTTACATGCAATGCAAGGATTGCTTGTGGTTTCGGGTTTTCCAGCACACCGTCTTTTATCATTAATGATGCGCCACCCGGATTTTTTTCTTCACCGGGTTGAAAAATAAGTTTTACGGTTCCTTCCCATTCGTCTTTTGTTTCCTGTAAAATTTTTGCAGCGCCAAGCAGGCAACTGGTATGCACATCATGCCCGCAGGCATGCATCACTCCTTCATTTTTTGATTTATAGGGAATTTCATTTTCTTCTTTGATGGGAAGTGCATCCATATCTGCACGAAGAGCAATAATTCTTTTTTCAGGGTTTCTGCCTTTTATCAACCCAACGACGCCGGTAGTTGCTTTTATTTCAAAAGGAATTCCAAACTCTTTCAATTTGCTTTGAACAAATTTAGAAGTTTCATATTCCTGGTAACTCAGTTCGGGGTGTGCATGCAAATGATGACGGACTTCAATGAATTCCGGGGCATATTTTTTTGTCAATGATTTGATGGTCGATAACATCCGGCAAAAATAGACAAACCCTTTTTAGTTTTTGGGAGAGTATTAAATTGAGTTTGATAATGGCTTTTCTTTGTCATTAAGCCCTTTACCTTTTTTCATTTCCACCTCATCTTCCATAATATATACTCCTTTTGGAAAATAGACATTCAGCCTTCTTTGATAGGCTTCTGCATCTTTTCTTTCAAGGAAATTGCCCGCCTTAACCCTGAAGTAAGGAGACTGATACCAGAGATAGGCTTTTAATTCAGGAAAATAAGTGTACACTTTTGACTTGGCAGTCATGGCTTCATTCCGGCTATTGGTGCTGATGATAAGGATGCGGAATCCTTTATCAGTCTTTCGGGCATTCCGGCCGGTAATTTCATTTATCTCAGCCTGTTTTTTTATCAAAAGTTCCAGGCGTGGATCTTTATGAATAATAACGGAGTTGCTGTCAACAGGAGGTTTTACAGCGGTATCCGCTTGTGCAAAAGCACCCGCTGTACTAAAGAGTAAAAGAAAAATCAGAGAGAATTTCATATGTGGCATAAGGTCAAATATCTTACCAGTTTTAATATCCGGCTCCAGATCCGGCAATATTCTCAATCGGGTGCCAGGTGGTTTTTATTTCCTGAGTATCCATAATAAAGTAAGGTGATTGGCCTTCATCCGTATTCCATTTCACTTTATCATAAAAGAAAATGCGTTTCAGATTCAGGGCACTTTTTTCCCGCATCATTTTCTGTACATCAGAATTGCTTTCGCAATAAATGGTTGCATTCACATCCATATGATCAACAAACCAACTGGTCAGTTCAGAAGGTTTGCCTGTTAAAATATTGACAACTCCTCCGGGTAGGTCTGAAGAATTCAATACTTCAGCAAAAGTGACCGAACAAAGCGGCTTCGTTTCTGATGCCAGCACAATACAAGTGTTTCCTCCGGCAATAACAGGAGCAATTACAGAAACCAATCCAAGTAATGAATCGGCTTGTGGGGCGATTATAGAAACAACTCCTGTTGGTTCGGGAACTGAAAAATTAAAATGAGAAGTTGCAACCGGGTTTACTGCACTATAGATCTGTTGATACTTATCGCACCAGCCGGCATAATAAATGAGGCGGTCAATAGCAAGATTTACTTCTTTCTCTGCTTTTGCTTTAGTTGAATCCTGTTGGATTAATTCTTCAATGAACTGTGCTTTTCTTCCTTCCAGCATTTCGGCCATGCGATAAAGTATCTGGCCACGGTTGAAAGCGGCTCTTCCGCTCCAGCCGCTTGCAGCGCCTCTTGCTGCCACCACAGCATCCCGAAAATCTTTTCTTGAACTAAGACAAACATTGGCCAGCTTTTTTCCTGAAGCATTCGTAGGTTGATAATATCTTCCTGATTCGGTCCGGGGAAATTGCCCGCCGATATAAATTTTATAGGTCTTCAAAACTTCTAATCTTTTGGAAGAAGTTTTTTTCTCTAAACCATTCTCGCTGATGGTGAGAGATGATTTTTTTATTGTTTTCTCCATAAAATTATTTTTGCCACTGAAGCACTGAGGCACAGAAATTTTTCAGTATTTCTGTGTCTCAGTGGCTGTATTAATTTACAAGATTCAAGTACGGCAGCAATCCATGCAATCCGCCCTCTCTGCCAAAACCACTTTCTTTATATCCGCCGAAAGGAGAGGAGGGATCGAATTTGTTGAAAGTATTTGCCCAAACCACACCTGCCCTCATTCTTCTTGTCATGTTGAAAATTTTAGAACCCTTATCTGTCCATACACCTGCACTTAAACCATAAGGACTGTTATTTGCTTTTTCTATCACTTCGTCATCTGTACGGAATGTAAGGATAGCCAGCACCGGTCCAAAAATTTCTTCCTGTGCAATGCGGTTGCTTTGGGCTACGTTTGTAAACAGGGTAGGCCTGCACCAAAAACCTCTGCCCGGTAATGAACAACTGCTCTGATACATTTCAGCGCCTTCTTTTTTACCAATGTCAAGGTATTTATGAATCGTTTCAAGCTGCTGCCTTGAATTGATAGCGCCGATATCAGTGTTTTTATCAAGCGGATCACCGACAATAAGTGATTCAATCCGGTCTCTTAATTTTTTTATCACTTGTTTAGCTATTGATTCCTGCACATACAATCTTGAGCCGGCACAACACACATGTCCCTGGTTAAAATAAATTCCGTTGATGACACCTTCCACGGCCTGGTCAATCGGGGCATCTTCAAAAATAATATTGGCAGCTTTACCACCCAGTTCCAGTGTTGCTTTTTTATTTGTTCCGGCAATGGCCCGTTGAATAATTTTACCCACATCAGTAGAACCGGTGAAAGCGATCTTATTAATGTCAGGATGATTAACGATAGCAGCACCTGTAGCGCCTGCACCTGTAACTATATTCACTACTCCGGGAGGTAAATCAGATTCCTGTATTATTTCTGCCAATTTTAATGCTGTAAGCGGAGTTGTTTCGGCAGGTTTTAGAACAACTGTATTCCCTGTTGCGATAGCAGGCGCTATTTTCCATGCTGCCATCAGCAAAGGAAAATTCCAGGGGATGATTTGCCCCGCAACACCGAGGGACTCTGTTTTACGATTTGGGAAAGCATATTCTAATTTATCGGCCCAGCCGGCATAATAAAAGAAATGATTGGCTGCTGTAGGCACATCAAAATCTCTGCTCTCTCTAATTGGTTTACCCCCATCAAGTGATTCTATTATTGCCAGTTCCCTTGCTTTTTCCTGAATCATCCTGGAAATGCGAAAAACATATTTGGCCCTTTCTTTTGCCGGCATTTTTTTCCACACTTTTTCGTATGCGGTTCTGGCTGCTTTTACGGCTTTATCCACATCAGCAACATTTGCTTCTGCCACTTCACTTAGCTTTTCTTCATTGGCTGGATTGATGGTGTCAAAATACCCGCCCGAACGACTGTCATCGTTCAGTCGGGCGGGCTTTCCACCCGATGGCTTCACCCATTCACCGTTAATAAATAAATCATATTGTTTATTAATGGTCGCAGCGCTTTTGCTTTCCGGTGCCGGCGCATAACTCCAACTTGTATCAAAATTTAATTTGATGGTATTGGATTTCTTTTTTGAAATTGTTTTTGCCATAAATATGTTTTTGTCACTGAAACACAGAGACACAGAATTTTTTTCTCAGTGTTTCAGTGTTTCTGTGGCATATTAATCCACGGAAAAATAATTCGCCGCCTGATAAACCCCCGTTTTCTCTTTCACAATCTGCATCAGCACATCATTGGCCAGGCTACTGGCGCCAAAACGGAACCACTCATTCGTCAGCCAATCTTCGCCCAGCACTTCTTTTACCATCACTAAATAATGTAAAGCCAGTTTTGACTTAGAAATACCACCAGCTGGTTTCATTCCCACCATTCTTCCCGTTTTATAATAATAATCTCTAATCGCTTCGAGCATCACTAATGTTACCGGCATCGTGGCTGCTGGTTGAATTTTTCCAGTTGATGTCTTTATAAAATCGGCGCCGGCATGCATGGCAATATCGCTGGCCCTTCTTACTTTATCCATTGTTCCCAGTTCGCCGGTTTCTAAAATCACTTTCAGTCTTGCATCACTACAAGCTTCTTTGATAGCTGCAATTTCATCAAACACAAAATTGTATTCACCTGCATGAAACTTTCCCCGGCTGATAACCATATCCACTTCATCCGCCCCTTCGTTCACTGCGTATTTTGTATCCCGGATCTTTACATCTCTTGGCGCCTGCCCGCTTGGGAAAGCGGTCGCTACTGAAGCTACTTTTATTCCTGAATTCCCCAATGCTTTTTTTGCCACTTTTACCATGCTTGGATAAACACAAACTGCCGCCACAGTTGGAATATCCGGTACAGCATCATGCGGATGAATGGCTTTGTAGCAGAGTTGTTTCACTTTGCCGTCAGTATCTTTTCCCTCCAGGGTGGTAAGGTCAATCATGTTCAGCACCAATTTCAAACCATTCAGTTTCGATTCTTTCTTGATACTTCTTTTTGTGAACCGGGAGGCTCTTTCTTCAGCCCCTACCTGGTCAATACGGGGTGAAAGGGAAAAATCAGGGATTGCAAATAAGGATTTGCTCCTTTTCATACATCCAAAATTGATGAAAGCCAAAGGTAACCAAAGTTCCCGGGAAAGGGTAATGACCGTTTTTTCGTCTTATAAAGGCCACTTATCATTTTATAAACCAGTTTAAGCCGGATTACCTTAAATTCGGCTTCTTTAAAAAAAATAACTGCAATGAGAAAACTCAGATTCTTTGCAGGACTGAGTTGGGTTCTGATCTCCTGCAATTCATTGATTGCGCAACCCACCTTTCCTGAAAATGGCGTAGCCGATCCACGGCATGGCTATTACGCTTTTACCCATGCTACCATTATGAAAGATGGAGCTACTTCTCTTACCGATGCTACCCTTGTAATTAAGGATGGTAAAATTATTTCAGTAGGTGCTGGTCTTGCTGTGCCGGCGGGAGCTGTAGAAGTGGATTGTAAGGGTAAATACATTTATCCTTCGTTTATCGACATTTATTCTGATTACGGCACACCACAGCGCCAGCAAACCGGTGGGGGTGGTTTTTTTAATTTCAATCAGCCGATCCAGACTGAGTCAAACACCAAAGGACCTTATGGCTGGAACCAGGCTATAAAATCGGATGTGGATGTTTACAAGGTTTTTAATGTAAACGATGCAAATGCAAAACCCATGCGTGAAGCAGGATTCGGCGCTGTGCTTACTCATGTAAAAGATGGAGTGGCAAGAGGAACAGGCGCCGTAGTGACATTGGCAAACGAGAAAGAAAATATGGTCATCCTGAAGGAAAAGGCATCAGCCAATTATTCTTTCAATAAAGGAACATCGCAACAGGCTTATCCCAGTTCTATGATGGGATATATCGCTTTGCTTCGCCAGACATACCTGGATGCCCAGTGGTATAAATCAAAACCCTGGCAGGAGGGTTTCAACGCCACACTGCAATCATGGAATGATAATCAGAACCTGCCGCAAATATTTGAAGCAGGTGATAAATGGAATGATTTAAGAGCTGATAAAATAGGGGATGAGTTTGGAGTGCAATACATAATTAAGGCGGGACAAAACGAATACCAACGCATCAAAGAAATGAAAGCCACCAATGCAACATTCATTCTTCCGCTTAACTATCCGCAGGCGCAGGACGTGGAAGACCCCAATGATGCAAAACTCGTTTCATTGGAAGATATGAAGCATTGGGAGCTGGCGCCTACAGAATGTGCTGCATTTGAAAAAGCAGGAATACCTTTTTGTTTAACTACTGCTGATTTAAGAAGTCCGTCCAGCTTCTGGACCAATCTTCGCAAAGCAATGGAGTATGGATTAAGTGAAGCGAAAGCGATAGAGGCATTGACAAAAACACCTGCAATGACTTTAGGAATTTATGACAGAGTAGGTAGTTTGGATGCAGGAAAAATTGCAAACTTCTTAGTTACCAACGGCCCCATCTTTGGTGAAAAAACAAACATTCTCTACAACTACATACAGGGAATTAAGTACAGTGTAAAAACGGAAGACAATATTGCAGGTACTTATAATGTCACTGTTAATACACCTTCAGGTACTGAAACTTATACTCTTGATGTAAAGAGTATGACATCGGCAACCATGTGGGGCAAGGATACAATGAACACCAAATTCAGTTTTGATGGCAAGCAAATAAAACTGGCTTATGCTCCAATGCCGAAGAGACAAAGACCACAAATGCCGGCTGGAACTGATAGCACCAGAAGAACAAGTGGATTTCCTGCAGGATTTGGTCGGGGAGGAACGACAACTCCTGAACTTCCTGCTAATGCAACAAGATTAGGTGGCATCAGCAACGGTACTGAATGGAATGGAACAGGACTGGATTCATTGGGCAATAGTCTTACATGGACTGCTGTATTTGTAAAAACGGCTGAAGTAAAATCTGATAGTGTGAAGAAAAAAGAAGTTCCGGTTGTAGGAAAAGTAATTTATCCCTTCATGCCTTTTGGCAATGATGAAGAACATTTGCCTAAGCAGGAAACCATTCTGATCAAAAATGCAACTGTATGGACAAGTGAGAAAGATGGGATATTACAAAATACAGATGTTTTATTGAAAGGAGGAAAGATAGCAGCCATTGGAAAAAACCTGAATGAACCCGGAGCAAAGATAATTGACGGAACCGGTAAACATGTATCCCCGGGCATTATTGATGAACACTCACATATTGCCGCAGCCTCTATCAATGAAGGGGCACAATCAGTGACATCTGAAGTGAGAATTGGTGACAACGTCATGCCGGACGATATAAATATCTATCGCCAGTTAAGTGGAGGTGTTACATCTTCTCATATTCTTCATGGTTCCGCTAACCCGATTGGTGGGCAAACTCAGCTACTGAAACTCCGCTGGGGCGCCAATGCCGAGGATATGAAATTTAAAGACTGGACAGGCCAGATAAAATTTGCATTGGGAGAAAACGTAAAGCGTTCCAACTTCAACATTCCCGGTGGCAATACAAGGTATCCTGATACAAGAATGGGAGTGGAGCAGGTGTATGTGGATGCATTTAGCCGTGCAAAAGATTACAAAAAAGAATGGGATGAATACAATGCTGCAAAAGACAAACTGATAAAGGAGAAAAAACCATTGGCAGGATTAAACCCGCCCCGCCGTGACCTGGAACTGGATGCGTTGGTTGAAATTTTAACTAATAAAAGATTTATTACCTGCCACTCTTATGTGCAAAGTGAGATTACAGGATTGATCGAAGTAGCTGAAAAGATGGGTTTTAAAGTGAATACGTTCACACACATATTGGAAGGATATAAAGTGGCCGACAGGATGCTGAAGCATGGCGCTAATGCTTCTACTTTCTCCGACTGGTGGGCCTATAAAATGGAAGTGGAAGATGCGATTCCCTATAATGCCGCCATTATGCACAAAGTAGGTTTGAATGTGGCAATCAATTCAGACGATGCAGAAATGGCTAGAAGGCTGAACCAGGAGGCAGCCAAGACGATGAAATACGGAGGACTGAGCGCTGAAGAAGCGTTGGCGCTGGTTACTATCAATCCTGCTATTATGCTGCATGTAGATGACCGGGTGGGAAGTATTAAGGTGGGCAAAGATGCAGATGTAGTTGTTTGGAGTGACAGCCCGGTAAGCATTTATGCAAAATCGCTTTATACTATTGTTGATGGGACTGTGTATTTTGACAGGCAGAAAGATGAACAAATGCAGAAAGATATTGAAGCAGAAAGGACAAGGCTGGTGAAGAAACTGAATGGCGAAAAAAGAAGTGGTTCACCAACCATTCCTGCCATACCAACCTATTCAATTATGCATACCTGCAGCGATCATGGGCATAGCCACGGTTTTCTTGTAATTGATGCGGATGAAATTGATAACAATTAAAAATTTATATAGATGAAAAAGATATTATCATTCATAATTACAATTGCATTTGGAACGGTGGCGTTTGCACAATCAAATGTGTTACCTGCGCCGGCACAGAAAGGAGTGATGTATGTAAAGAATGCTACGATACATGTAGGTAATGGGAAAGTAATTGAAAATGGGGTTATCCAGGTCCGTGACGGAAAAATTGAAAAAGTGGGTAATGACATTACTATTCCTGCCGGCGAAACAAACGTAATTGATGCCAAAGGCAAACAAATTTATCCTGGCCTTATCCTGCCCGTGAGTTCTCTGGGACTGATTGAAATCGGAGCCGTAAGGGCATCAAATGATGTAAGGGAGATGGGTGATCTGAATCCTAATGTCAGATCAATTGTTGCTTACAATACGGATTCTAAAGTTATCAATACACTGCGTTCAAATGGAGTTCTTGCTGCTAATATTGTTCCGCAGGGTAGTTTTCTTGCCGGTTCATCATCCCTTGTTCAGCTGGATGCATGGACATGGACTGATGCTGCAGTACAAATTGACGGCGGAATGCATTTATATATGCCTTCATTGATTGCAAGGCCTGCTTTCGGCCGCTTTGGCGGTGGAATGCCCGGAGGCCCCAATGCTTCAGGTCAGCAAACGGACCCGGTAAAAGAAGGATTAGAAAAAATAGAAACCCTGAAAGCATTTTTCCGTGAAGCAAAAGCATACAACGCAGCCGCCATACATGATGAAACCAATCTGAAGTATGAAGCCGTCAGGAATTTGTTTGATAAAAAGCAAAAGTTTTATGTGCATGCCAACCAGGTAAAGCAAATGCTGGTGGCGCTTGATTTTATAAAAGAATTTGGTTTTGATGTAGTGATAGTAGGAGGCAGCGAAAGCTGGCAGATAGCTGATTTATTAAAACAACATAATGTTTCCGTCATTTTGCAGCAGATGCACAGCCTGCCCACTTCAAATGATGCTGATATAGACCAGCCCTACAAAGCTGCTGCGATTTTGCAAAAGGCCGGGGTTACATTTGCTATATCTGATGATGACAATCAAACCCGTGGAAGAAACCTTCCATTCAATGCGGGAACCGCTGTTACATATGGCTTATCAAAAGAAGAAGCACTGGCAGCGATTACTCTCAATGCTGCAAAAATTATGGGTGTGGCTGATAAAACCGGGAGTATCGAAGTGGGCAAGGAAGCTAACTTCATCATCAGTTCAGGTGATCTTCTTGATATGGGTACCAGCAATGTTACCGATGCATTTATCCAGGGAAGAAAAATAATTCTGGACGATAAGCAGAAACAACTGAATGACCGCTATGAGCAGAAATATGATTTAAAACCCAAAAAAGGATTTTAATTCAAGGAAGTGAATATAAAGGCGGACTGTTAAGAGCCCGCCTTTTTTATGCGGTCATGATTGTCGTCATCAAATTCCAAAGCTTCTCCGCAGTGCGGGCATTTATGTGTTTTCTTTGCTCTGGTTAACCTGAATTCATCAATAAACCCGGCAGTAATGATACCGGCAGGCAATGCAAAAAAAGCAACTCCGGTCAGCATGATGACAGAAGCTAATGCTTTTCCAAAATTAGTGACAGGGAACATATCTCCATAACCGGTTGTGGTAAGTGTGACGACAGACCACCATATTGTTTTAGGAATACTGGTGAACAGGCTTGCTTCTTGTCCGGGGGGGGGATGAAGATGTTCTGCAAAATACATCACACAGGAAGCGATGATAATCAAAAAAATTGCAAGGATAAAACTTAACGCCAGTTCATTTGACCTCTTTTTAAAAACATTCATGATCATATGGGCTGACTTGGTATATGCTGTAAGCCTGAAGAGTCGGAAAAACCTGAGCAGGCGCAGCATTCGCAGCACTCTCAGGTCAAGACCTATAAAGGCATGCAGGTAGGAAGGAAGAATGGCCATAAGATCAATTAACGCAGCAGGTGATGCCATGTATTTTAACCTGCCCCAGAAACTTCCTTTATACTTTTCTTCATGGTTGCTGCTCCAGACTCTTAAAACATATTCAACCGTAAAGATCCCTACGGAAATCCAATCAAAGTAATAAAAGAAATCTTCATACGGGTCATGGATCCATTTTACCGTTTCCAGCATTACAGCTATTACATTCAGTATAATAAGGGTAACGATAAAAACATTGATCACTTTATCCCATCGTTTGTCACCTACAATTTCAGGGTGCAGCAGGCCATGAACTTTTTGTTTTGCTTTATGATACATGCCCGTCAGGTTTTGGTCGTCCTAAGATAAAGAATAATACAATTCGCATCCAGATGAATACTGATATTAAATACAAAACCCCTCTGCATTGCAAAGGGGTCTAAAACTCTTGAAAAATCCTTTATTGATTTGGCATAGAAGGCATCAAAGCTTTTGCTGCTTCAGCCCACTGCTGGGACATTTTTGACATGAAGTCAGAAAATTTTGTAGCTTCTTCCTGATTGGCGGCTAATTTTTTTACCACATCCATAGATCTGCTCGTCCAATCTGTTGCCTTAAGTGACAAGTCCTGCACCTTACTCATATCTTTTGTTTTACAAGCATCTATATAGCTGTTAACAAACGCAGTATAGTCATTTACATATGACTGCACTTCAGCATCAGCAAAAGTAGGAACACCAGCCACTGTAGTGGTGGTTGGATCTGTTGTTGTAGTTGTAGTAGTGGTCGTAGCCGTGCTGTCGCCTTCAGGTTTTTTTTCATCTTTCTTTTTGTTATTACAGGCCACCATAACACCTGCAATAGCGAGAATGGCAAATAATTTTTTCATTTTTTTGATTTTAGGTTTTAAAATGGAAAGCAAACGTAGAGATAATTTTTAAAATACAGATGATATTAAAATTATTGTGGAAAACATTGAAAAACCTGAATTATCCCTCTTTTCCGTGGCCCTGACTTAGCCGGGGCCCGTCGTCCCGAATTTTCGGAACTCCTCGCAATGTTAAGATTCTTTACCATGGCAATGTTTCCCTCGTTTCTCTCGGGATGACAATCGAAATGTTTTAAGCCTCCTTTCCGTGACAGTGTTTATATTTTTTTCCTGACCCGCAGGGACATGGTTCGTTACGACCAATCTTAGGTGCAACCTTCACAGGCTCATGTTTAACGGCCACATCGCCGCCACCGGGTTCAAGGCGGTCTCTTTCATTGGCGCCGTATTCCTTTCCTGCTGATTCTACATCATCCTTATTGGCCCGCATTTTTGAATAGTCTGTTTTTTCCTGGCGGCCTTCTTTCAGACGGGCATCCTCTTGCTGAATTGGAATGGAGGAATGACCAAGGAATGAAACAATGTCTTTATTCACCTCGCCGGTCATATTGCTGAACAGGTCGAAAGCTTCTTTTTTATAAATGACCAGCGGGTCTTTTTGTTCCAGGTAGGCAGTCTGCACACTTTGCTTCAGATCGTCCATGGCACGGAGGTGCTCTTTCCATGTATCGTCAATCACTACAAGGGTAATTGTTTTTTCCAGTGATGCAGCCAACTCCTCTCCATTTGTTTTAAGGGTTTTGTCAAGATTGGTAAGCACATTCAATCCTTTCTTTCCATCGGTAAAAGGCACCACTACATTTTCAATATGGCTGCCCTGTGTGAGCCGGATATTTTTGAAAACAGGAATGGCCTGCTTTTTTATTTCCTCCTTATGCTGGTTGTATCTTTCTGTGGCTTCTGTATAAAGTTTGTCGAACAGCGAATTTATATCTCCTTTTAGAAACTCTTCCTGTTCAATTTTTGTATCGAGACCAAAATTGAGAATACAAGCCATTTTGAACCCTTCATAATCTTCCTGCTCTTTAAAAGAGATCAGAAGCCCTTCTGCAAGAGTGGAGAAAGAAGTATCAATATCCAGTGCCAGCCTTTCTCCAAACAAAGCATGATTACGACGTTTATACACTGCATTACGCTGATGGTTCATCACATCATCATACTCCAGCAACCTTTTACGGATGCCAAAATTGTTTTCTTCCACTTTCTTCTGTGCCCGTTGTATGCTGTTGCTGATCATGCTATGCTGTATCACATCGCCTTCTTTATAGCCAAGCTTATCCATCAGTGAAGCAATACGTTCACTGCCGAACATCCGCATCAGGTCATCTTCAAGAGAAACATAGAATTGAGAAGTACCAGGGTCACCTTGTCTCCCGGCCCGACCACGAAGCTGCCTGTCCACACGGCGGCTTTCATGTCTTTCAGTGCCTATGATGGCCAGACCGCCTGCTTCTTTCACACCGGGCCCTAGTTTAATATCCGTACCACGACCTGCCATATTGGTAGCAATGGTAACAGCGCCGGCCAAACCTGCTTCGGCTACCACCTGGGCTTCTTTAGCATGTTGTTTTGCATTCAATACATTATGTGGAATCTTTTTCTGTTGTAACATACGGCCAAGCAATTCACTTACTTCAACCGAAGTGGTACCAACCAATGATGGCCGTCCGGCATTTCGCAAGGCTTCTATCTCATCAATAACTGCTTTGTATTTTTCCCGTTTTGTTTTGTACACAAGGTCCTGCTTGTCCTTGCGTATCATATCCACATTGGTAGGAATAGTAACTACATCCAGTTTATAAATACTCCATAATTCGCCGGCTTCTGTTTCAGCAGTACCCGTCATACCTGCCAGTTTATGATACATGCGGAAGTAATTCTGCAATGTGATGGTAGCATAGGTCTGTGTAGCTGCTTCGATCTTTACATTTTCCTTTGCTTCAATGGCCTGGTGTAATCCATCGGAATAGCGACGACCTTCAAGGATACGACCTGTTTGTTCATCCACAATTTTTATGGCTCCATCCATCACCACATACTCTACATCTTTATCAAACAGGGTATAAGCTTTCAATAATTGCTGCACCGTATGAATGCGGTCGGCCTTCTGTGCATAATCATTAAGTATGGCTTCTTTTTGATGGAGTTTTTCTTCAGTGGATGCGCTGCTCCTCTCCACCTCGGCGAGTTTGACTCCGATATCGGGTAATATAAAGAATTCAGGGTCTTCACCTGTTCTTGTTATCATGGCAAGACCTTTATCTGTCAGGTCAACCGAATTATTTTTTTCATCGATCTGGAAGAGCAATTCTTCATCCACGATACGCATATGCCGTTGCTGATCCTGCAGATAATAATTCTCCGCCTTCTGCATTTTTACTTTCACTCCCGGCTCACTCAAATATTTTATCACAGGACCATATTTAGGCAGGCCCCGGAATGCCCTGAACAAATAAAGTCCGCCGCTTTTGGGATCATCATCACCTTCAGCAAAACGTTTTTTCGCTTCATTTAAACAGTTACGGACAATACGTTCCTGTTCCTGGAACAGTTGCTGCACACGGGGCTTATGAATATGAAATTGCTGGTCTTCTCCTTTCGGAACCGGGCCCGAAATGATCAATGGCGTTCTTGCATCATCAATCAATACCGAGTCCACCTCATCCACCATAGCATAGTGGTGTTTGCGCTGCACCATTTCTTCTGCGGAATGCACCATGTTGTCACGCAGATAATCGAAACCAAATTCGTTGTTGGTGCCGTAAGTAATGTCGGCGAGATAAGCTTTTCTTCTTTCTTCGCTGTTGGGCTGATGTTTGTCAATGCAGTCAACGGTCAGTCCCAGCCATTCAAAGAGGGTTCCGTTCCATTCCTGGTCACGACGGGCCAGGTAATCATTCACCGTTACTATATGTACGCCTTCGCCTGCGAGTGCATTCAGGTAAGCAGGTAAGGTTGATACCAGTGTCTTTCCTTCACCCGTAGCCATTTCCGATATTTTTCCCTGGTGAAGCACCACACCACCGATCAACTGAACGTCGTAATGCACCATGTTCCAGGTTACCTGTCCGCCTGCCGCTGTCCATGAATTTTTGTAAATGGATTTTTCACCATCAATAGTGATGTAATTCTTTTTTACACTCAGGTCCCTGTCGTGTTGTGTGGCGGTAGAAATGATCTCTGTATTCTCTTTAAATCGTTTGGCGGTTTCTTTTACCACGGCAAAAGCTTCGGGCAATATTTCATTCAATGCTTCTTCGATCTTCTTGTCTCTTTCTTTTTTTAGTTTGTCCACTTCCTGGTAAATGGCATCCTTGCCCATCAGGTCGTTGAAAGGAAGTTCTTCGGCTGCCTTATTCTTTTCAGCAATTTCATTATCGATTTCCGTAAGATGCTCTTTTATGCGCTGGCGGAATTCCAGTGTTTTGCTCCGTAGTTCATCGTTGTTTAACGACTGGTAAGCGGCAAAATGTTCATTGATCTTTACAACAAGAGGCTCTATTTTTTTTACATCCTTTTCCGATTTGCTGCCGCCGAATATTTTTGAAATGAAACCAAGCATGGTATGGTGATTAGTTATTTAGTAATTAGGGTATAGAGTTGTCAAAAAGAGTGCTCAAAATAACATACAGGCCAATTTGACAGGGCTTGCAAAGATAAGCCTTGGCGGGGAGTTTAAACAGACGCTTTTAGGCCTGTCAGAGCTGGGTTTCAGACTTGCCTGATGTTTGCGATACCGGCTCTTACCGGCAAGCAGGCAGGTATTTTGTCTTTCCTTAACGTACCTTGCCCTTGCTTTTGGAATAAATGGCAAATTGAATTTATGAACCGGCTTCTTCTTTCACTTTCTGTTTTTTGTTTTTTAAGCTTCAATTCCTGCACCAATAATGAAATAGGTAATGTCCGGGATGTGAATCCCGAAGCTATTTATTTTGATTATAGAATCTGGGGTGAGGAGGGTAATGACCATGTTACCATAAAACTTCAATACCGCTTCGGGGGTGAAAACGGAACCACATTATTACTCGAAGAACCCAGCAAAGTGGAACTGGACGGGGAAATGATAAAAGCGGACAGTTCATCCTTCAGCGGTGTTTACTACGAAGTGCAAAAACCTGTCAGTTCTTTTTCCGGCAAGCATACAATTGTGTTTACCGATATGAATAAAAAACAATACAAAGAGAATTTCTTTTTTCAACCACTTAGCCTGGAATCTGAATTGCCCGACACTATTGAAAAAGATAAACTGCTGTTGAAATTAAAAGGCATTGACCCGCCTGAAAACATAAGGCTGCTGGTTACAGATACTTCTTTTACGGGAGAAGGCATCAACCGGCTGGATACGGTGTATAAAGACGGGCTGTTGGTTATTAAAAAGGGTGAGATAGAAGAATTGGCCCCGGGGCCTGTTCAGATGGAAATAATAAAGGAATATGACAAGCCTGTAAAGAACGGAACCGGGGAGGGTGGAAGGTTGCTGATCATCTATACTTTACGAAGGGAGTTTTATCTGAGGAACTGACCTCAGTACTAAAGATTTACACTCAACTTTCACATTAGCATAAGGGGGTCGTTTTATTTTAATTCTCTTATGGAATTTTAACCCCGCAACCATACCTTTGCCGCCAATTCCAGAAAGGCTATGGCAGGACAATTAAAAGAGGTTCGAAACCGTATCAAATCAGTAACCAGCACGCAGCAGATCACTAAAGCGATGAAGATGGTGAGTGCAGCTAAACTGCGCAGGGCACAGGATGCCATTGTTCAGATGAGACCTTATGCAAAGAAACTACAGGAAATGCTGAGTAATATTGTAAGCAACAGTGAAGGAGGTGTGGGAATGGCGTTGGCTTCTGAACGACCTGTGGAAAAAGTATTGTTTATAGTGCTGACAAGCGACAGGGGACTTTGCGGAGCTTTCAATTCAAACCTGATAAAACTGACCAAGGCAACAATAGCTGAAAAATATGCGACCCAACATAAAAAGGGAAATATCACTATCTGGAATATTGGTAAAAAGGGGTATGAGCATTTTGTAAAGAACAAGTACAATGCAGATGCTACATATAAAGACATTTTCCAACGTCTCAGTTTTGAAAATGTGCAAAAGGCAGCGCAGGCAGCCATGAAAGCCTTTGAAGAAAAGCAGGTTGATGTAGTGGAGATCGTTTACAGCCAGTTTAAGAATGCCGCCACCCAAAAATTTGAAGTGGAAAGATTTTTACCAATACCAAAAGTTGAAAAGAAGGAAGGTGCTACGAAGGCTGATTTCATTTACGATCCTGCAAAAGAATTGCTGGTTGCTGAACTGATGCCGAAGATCCTCAACACTCAGTTATATAAAGCAATTCTTGATTCAAATGCATCCGAGCATGGGGCAAGAATGACCGCCATGGATAAAGCCAGCGAGAATGCCAATGAAATGCTGCGAACATTGAAGATATCCTATAACAGGGCAAGGCAAGCTGCCATTACAACAGAGTTGACAGAGATTGTGAGCGGCGCTGCGGCGTTGCAGGGATAAAGCCCATAAACTTTCAGATTCTTGTAATGCTGAGGCACGAAGCATCTCAGAAACATGGATTATCCGGCAATGGCATTTTTTGAGATTCCTCCACAGCCTGTGCTGAGGAACGAAGTATCGGAATGACAAGAATCCGAAAGTTTGAACAGGTTAAAGCGGAGACTATGTAAATGTTAATAAGTGTGTTTCACTTTTCTTTGAAGTAATATTATTTTCGTCGAAACCGTTTTGAACCAACAATATGGAAATAGCTAATCTGATACCGTTTATTGAGGCATTGATTTTTGCAAGCGACAAGCCATTGACCACTCTGGAAATACTGGAGTTGGTTAATAATTCTCCGGATATGGAGGATGAGAAGATCACTCTTGATAAAATAGAGGCATCTCTTGATGGCATTGCTGAAAAATACAGCGCTGATTTTTATCCTTTCGAAGTGAAACAAATTGGCGGGGGGTGGCAGTTTCTTACAAGAAAAGAATTTCATGCGACAGTTGCACAATTAAATGGCGATAAATATCTGAAAAAGTTATCCGCCGCATCATTAGAAACTCTGGCTATTATTGCATACAAGCAACCGGTAACTAAAGGCGAGATCGAATCCATTCGTGGAGTAAGCTGCGATTATTCTGTACAAAAGCTTCTTGAAAAAGAACTTATCATCATCAGCGGAAGAAATGAAAAGGCGCCGGGACAACCCTTGTTATATTCGACCTCCAAAAATTTCATGGATTATTTCGGAATCAATTCTGCTGAAGAACTGCCGAAGATTAAAGAAGTGATACCCGACCAGGCAATAGAACCCACAGTACTCAAAACACCGCCGCCGGATGAAAATGATGAAACTCCTGAGGCATTATCAGTTGCAGAATCCGGCGAGTTGATTATTAATAAAGAAACCGGCGAAGGAGAAAGCAATTAAGAAATAATCAGTCTGTATTGATTATGCCATCTTTGCCGGATGGCATATTTGTTTTAACTATATTCGCAATCATGCCTCTGCAATTATCAAATGAGCAACTAAAAGATGCCGCCAACGAGTTTGGCACTCCTGTATATGTTTACCATGCAGAAAGGATAAAAGAACAATATGAAAATCTGCTTGAGGCTTTTAAAGATACAGATGTAAAATTTTTCTATGCCGCTAAAGCTTTGACGAACCTGCATATTCTGCGTTATGTTAAAAGTATTGGCTGTAATGTTGATTGCAGTTCCATTAATGAAGTGAAACTGGCATTGTTGGCAGGGTTTGAACCCTCTGCTATTTTATATACCTCCAATAATATATCCTTTGATGAAATAGAAGAAGCAAAGCAAATTGGAGTCAGTATAAACATTGACAGTATATCCAATCTTAAAAAATTCGGAAATAAATTCGGGCATAGGTATCCTGTTGGAGTCAGGCTTCGGCCAAATATTATGGCGGGAGGAAATCTTAAAATCTCAACTGGCCATTCTGCAAGTAAATTCGGAGTGCCGGTTGAAGACATTGATGAAATTTTGAAAGTGCAGGAAAAAACCAATCTTCATATCCGCACTTTGCATATTCATACCGGTAGTGAGATAAAGGATGTGGAAGTTTTTGCCAAAGGCATTGAGGTGTTATTTGAAGCGGTCCGTCATTTTCCTGAAGTGGAAGTGATTGACCTGGGTGGTGGATTTAAAGTGCCATACATGCCGGGCGAGGAAGCCACAGATATAGAACTGCTCGGCAAAAAAGTAAAAGAAGAATTTGAATGGTATGAAAAGAAAGACGGCCGTCATCTGCAGGTTTGGTTTGAGCCTGGAAAATTTTTGGTGAGTGAGGCGGGTTATTTTATAACCAGAGTGAATGTGTTGAAAGAATCCGGTGAAATTACATTTGCAGGTGTGGATAGTGGTCTTAATCATTTTATTCGCCCCATGTTTTATGGAGCCTATCATGAAATAGAAAACATTTCCAATCCTTCCGGGAAAAAAAGAAAATACAATGTGGTAGGCAATATTTGTGAGACTGACACATTTGCTGAGGACAGGTTATTGCCCGAAATAAGAGAAGGCGACCTGCTTGTTTTCCGTAATGCCGGTGCATATGGATTTGAAATGTCATCCAATTATAACTCCCGTTTTAAACCGGCAGAAGTAATGCTAAAGGGTGGTAAGGCACACCTGATCAGGCGACGGGAAATTTTGGATGATTTGTTGAGGAGCCAGCAGGAAATTTAGACGCTCCCGGATAATTCAGACTTCCCTGATAATGTAGACTTTTTTGATTTCCTCCTTTTTTCTAATTATCTTAACTTTTAGAAATTTCAAAAGCTGCGTTAGAAACAATAGCCTCCTTAAAAAAGTTTGATCGTTTAAATAACCGAAAGCAGTTGAAAGTGAATAGTAGAAAAGAATTCATAAAACATTAAAATAAATAAAGGAGGTTTCAAATGAAGACTTTAATTCTATCATTATCTGCATTTTTATTCACAGCATCACAGGCCTTTTCTCAATACATGGTTGAGTGGACCGCAGATTTTAGCTCACCGGGTAGTATCAGCATTGATAAGGCTCAATTTATTATTGTTGACCCTGATGGTAATGTTATTATTACCGGCGTAACCAACAAGGACGGATTGGGCGACGATATCACAACTATAAAATATGATAAAGCCGGTAAACAGCTTTGGATTGCTATTTATAATGGGCCCGGTAATTATCACGACAGGCCAAATGGACTGGCAGTAGACCAATTCAGTAATGTCTATATAACCGGAGGCAGCACTGGTGACAAAGGCACTGCTACCGACTTTGTTACCATAAAATATAATTCAGGTGGGGTGGAACAATGGGCTTCAAGATTTGCAGCCAAGGGAGGAACGTCTGATGAATCAAAGTCTATTGCAGTGGATCAGAACGGAAACGTTTATGTGACAGGGCATGGATCGCATATCGTCACTAATAATTCCGGGCAAGACTGGATCACCATAAAATATAACACAAATGGTAAGCAGCTATGGATGGCCACTTATGATGATGGAATAGTAAGTGATGGTGCAACAGCATTGACTATAGACGGGATAGGGAATGTCTATGTTACAGGACAATGCAACGGCCCGGCGTATGATATTGGCACAATAAAATATGATACAAGCGGAAAAAAGCAATGGATGAAAAAATATAACGGTGCTACCATATCTGATGATAAGCCTATGGATATAAAAGTTGATAAGCTTGGTTTCGTTTACATCACAGGACATAGTTATGAAGCGAATAATGATTATATCACCATTAAGTATGACAATAAAGGAAATGAAATATGGAAAAATACCTATAATGGGTTAGCCAACATGGCAGATGAAGCGGAATGCATGCTTGTAGATGGTGATGGCAGTGTTTATGTTCTTGGCTATTCAACATTGAAGAAGAATAAAAGAAACAGAGGGCTGATTAAATATGATAGCTCTGGCAGGGAAGTCTGGAAGGCAATATCTGAAGAGGCAACTTCGTCTAATATTGAAAAACTAACCATGACCTTTGATAAAGAGTCTAATATTCTTGTAACCGGTTCCGGAAAAATCATAGGCAATAAATTACCAACTCAATTTATGGTCGATTGTTATAGCAAAAATGGTTCGTTGCTATGGCAAACTTATATGACCCGGGAAAATACAATACCGGTTGCTTCTGCAATGACCATGGATGATCAGGGAAACATTTACGTTACAGGATATATTATGGGAACTAAAGGGTTCTATGATTACTGTACTGTAAAATTTTCCAGGTAATTTATATTGTGGTTATGTTGGTTAGCAAAAATGCAATCTGATACATGTTGGCGAGATGAATGACCTGAGATCACCTCCTGCAGCTGCTGAGGCCGCATACACCCCTGTTATTTTTAAGTCAACTTATCTGCTTATTTTTATTCGAAATTGATTTTAGTATTTTGCAGGGATACGAAATCTAAAATCCTGTCTTTTATCATACAGAAATACGAATGAACCCCAATATTCAAACTTTTATAAATCTCATGAAACATCCTTTGAAGTTCAGGATGTTTCTTTTTACCAAATTGCCTGCCGCTTATTTTGCAGGAGTAAGGGTTAGGGAAATAGATGAAAAAAGATGTGTGGTGACAGTGCCGTACAAATGGCTTTCACAGAACCCTTTTCGTTCCACCTATTTTGCCTGTTTGAGTATGGCGGCCGAAATGAGCACTGGTTCGCTGGCCATGGCTCATCTGTATAAAATCAGTCCGCCTGTTTCCATGCTGGTGATAAAAGTGGAATCAGAGTATTTTAAGAAGGCAACGGGGCGGACAAGCTTTGTTTGTGAAGACGGGGTTTTATTTGAAAAAGCAATTGAAGAAACGATAGCAACAGGCGAAGCAAGAACAGTAAAGGCAAAATCAATAGGCACAAATAAAGAAGGCGAAGTGGTAGCGGAGTTTTTTATTACATGGTCATTTAAAGCAAAATCAAAGAAATGAAAATCGCATTTCACGGCGCAGCAAGAACAGTAACCGGCTCCAAGCATCTTCTTACATTAAAGAATGGGAAAAAAATATTGCTTGACTGTGGCATGTTCCAGGGTCTTGGCGATGAAACGGATTTGCTGAACAGGGGCTTTGGTTTTGAGCCGTCAGAAATTGATGTAATGATTCTTTCGCATGCACACATAGATCATTCAGGATTGATTCCAAAATTGGTTAAGGATGGGTATCCCGGAAAAATATTTTGTACACCTGCTACCAAAGATCTCACTGCTGTGTTATTGAAAGATTCCGCAGAGATACAGGAAGATGAGGTGAAGTACATAAATAAGCGTCGTGCCAATGGCGGACAGCCTTACCTGCAGCCATTATACACCGTGGAGGATGCTAAAAAAGCTGCAGAGCAGTTAGCTGAAATGGGGTATAATCAGTGGTTTGATGTGGAAGAAGGTGTGAAAGCCATGTATACAGATGCCGGTCATATTATTGGCAGCGCTTGTGTGCATTTAAAAGTTAAGGAGAGTGGTAAAGAAACCCATATCACCTTCAGTGGTGATGTGGGCCGGTACAGGGATATTATTTTAAAGTCACCTGAAAAATTTCCGCAGGCTGATCATATCATTCTTGAATCCACTTATGGCAACAGCCTTCATGAAAATAACCTCACCACTCCTGATATCCTGCTTCGCTGGATAGAAAAAGCATGCTTGCAAAAAAAAGGAAAACTCATCATGCCGGCTTTCAGTGTTGGCCGCACCCAGGAACTTTTATTTTCTTTAAATCAACTGGAACTGGAAAACCGTTTGCCCGACCTTGATTATTATGTTGACAGCCCACTGAGCATTGAAGCCACGGAAATATTAAAAAGATACCCGCAATATTTCAATAAGACCATTCAGCGCATCATGCAGATGGATAAAGACCCCTTTTTATTTAAAGGGTTACGGTATATACAAACAGTGGATCAAAGCAAACAGTTGAATTTTCAAAACGGGCCGATGGTGATCATATCTGCCAGTGGTATGGCCGATGCCGGACGGGTAAAGCATCATATCAGCAACAATATTGAAAACAGCCGGAACACAATTGTTTTAACCGGCTATTGTGAACCAAACTCTCTTGGCGGCCGGTTACTCGAAGGAGACAAAGATGTAAAGATATTCGGTGTGGAGCATGAAGTGCATGCGGAGATAGGAGCTATTCGCAGCATGAGTGCTCATGGTGATTATGAGGACCTGAGCCAGTGGCTGGCTTGCCAGGATAAACAGCAGGTGAAAAAAATATTCCTTGTTCATGGTGAGTATAACGTACAGAAAGATTTTAAACAAAGACTTATCCGAAAAGGATTTTCTGATGTAGAAATTCCCGAACAGCATTACGAAACAGGCCTTACCTGAATTCGTTCCGGGCGGTTCATATATTCAAGCTTTCACAACTCTTTAGTAATCGCCGCAAGGTTTTTGCCGTTTATTATCTGGTAATCATTAATCACTTATAAAAAGGAGGATCTATGAAGAAGAATCTGAATGCCGGTAACTATCGGAAGTGGAGCGGATATTTAGGTATTGTCTTCCTGCTTGCAAGTTGTGGCACTACAGCACATATTGAAAAAGACGACAATGCCGATTTCAGCCGTTATAAGACTTTTGCCTGGCTTGATAAAGATGGTGAGGGAAGGTTTGATAAAAACAGGGCCAATGATCTTTCCGAGTTGCGGATCAGGGAAGCCGTAAATAAAGAACTGGAAAAATCAGCAGGATGGAAAGAAGTGAAGAACAGGCCGGATGTATTATTGACTTACGATGTACTGGTGGAAAAAGGAATAAAGCAAAGCACTAATCCTGTTTATTCAAGACCTTATTCAAGGCTGATTTATAATCCCTATACCCGTCGCTACACAACTATTTATTATCCCTCACAGTTTATGGGATATGAAAGAGATGAGCGGCCGATCAGGGAAGGCACAGTGACTATTTCCATGATTGATGCAAGAACGGATAAAACAGTTTGGCAAGGCTGGACAACGGATGAGGTAAACAGCAAAAATCTTACAAGCCGGGAGATTCAAATGGCAGTAAGATCAATATTCAAAAAATTTGATGTAGCAAAAAACTGATTTTCCTACAGGACGGTTCCGGACAATGACCCCTTCAATGATGGAGGGGTTTATTTTAAATAAATGAGCAAAGAATCTAAATACAGTTTGAACAGAGTCAATAATGAACTCCTTTTATCAGAATGTGAAAATTAAATACCCAATAATAAATCTATCAGCTGAATTACTTTATCGTAAGAGCAAAATTCTTTATTTCCCTATATACTTCTTCCGGCTTATCCTTCCATAGAAAACATGCTGCATCTTCGATATCTTTAACTGTTATCAAAGGATTTCTTGTTGATGCATCATTCCAGGTGTCGATAAACTGAGGTTTTATAAATCCGTTTACCGGGTTATCGAGAAAGGTTCTGTTAAACGTTGCTCTTAATACCAACACCGGGCATTTTATTTTATCAAATTCACTCTTTACATCTGAGGCAAAGTATTCACAGGAGTACCTTACAATTACAGGCATAGGCACTTCTGCGACCTGTTGCCTCAGTGCCGTTCCTCTCTTTACATCCAGGGAATATACTTCGGGTGCAAAGTTGGCGCTGTCAAAAAATGCTTTTTTCATGTGCTTAAACCATTTTGGACCGGTAAATTTATCTGTATAATTAATAAGATCTTTTAGCGGTGGTTCAATCACTTTTCCCTGGTTGAAACCAACAAACCTTGCAGGTCCTCCCAGAATTATAACAGCTCCGACCAAATCCGGATAATCAATTGCCATTCGAATAGCCAACTGTGAACCTTGTACAAAATGTCCGACCACTATAGGTTTTTGCAGGTTATATTTCTGAATAAGTTTTACTATTCCTTCAATGGTTCCCCTGTTCCAGCTTTGTAATCCGTAACTAATACTGGTATCAGGCATCGGCGGCGCCGTTGTATTACCAAAACCGGGAATGGTGATGGTGTACATGGTATAGCTTCTCTTATTTGCTTCCATAAAATCTTTAAAGACGGAAGCATCAAATCCATAACCCGGGATAAGGATCATTGTTTGTTTGCCTTTTCCTGCCTTGATATATTCCGGCACAGAACCATATTCACTTGTAACATATCCCTTTGGAAGCACAAGATTATTTATTAATGAATCCTGACCTGAATTCTGAGTTTGTGCTGTAACAAGCAAACTCCCGAAAATTGCGATGAAAAGGAATATCGTTCTTAAACGCATCAGATAATATTTTTAGATTGATTGCAAAACAGTTTTAATATGGACAAAAATATTTCTTTCAGTACTTCATTATTGATAATATTGATAAGTGGCTTTTATCAAATACCGGAATAACAGGTTCACATAATCGGACAAAATCAGGGATAGTTGGTAAACAGAAAAACAGATGTTATTTCTTTGACAAGGTCAAACAAGCAAGGGCCAATGTTTTTATGGCAATATTTTTATCAATAAAATAATGATCAAGCCCTATCTCAGAAATTACAGTTCCGCCTGGAGTAATTTCATCCATGATTGATGTTAGTCCGTCATTAGGCCCAAATCGGCTGTGTAAATACCTGTATCTTCCCTTGATTCGTTTTTGGATCTGCGATTTTAACGGTGCACCGACATAGTGAAAAACTTTAATATGGTTTGGGAAACTCAGGGATAAAAATTGAGGCGCTCTCAGTTTGTGGCTCATGTCTTTTACTATTGAAATATTCTTGCCCCTTCTTCTTAGTAATAATTCTGCCAGCCAACACTTAGGGGCAGACAAATACTGATCTGCAATAGCCGTCCCCCTCAATATTCCTCCCACACTTACCCATGCACTGACATTCTTTAGTTCATCCGGTTTCATAATTTTTCCTAATACTATGGCGGTTTCAAGTCCTCCTTTGCTGGCGCTGACCAATACTATGTCCGGATATTTTCCTGATGCTTTTCTTATAGAGTCCGCAATAATCAATGAATTTTCTTCCACAAACCCCCATTCGTTTGTCTCAATAAGCCTGTTAGGAATCTTTAATGAATCCAGGAGCTTTCTTTGCTTTGCAAAATCTGCGCCGGTAGTGCTGTCTTCCTTATATCCCAATCCGGGTACAAATAAGAAATATTTTTCTTTCAGGAGTTTCAGCTCAGGAACCATGAGATCATTTTCAAGGGCCTTAATAATGTCATTATATTTATTCTGAGCAATATGGTTTTCAGATAATTGATAAAGCCGGTTAAGGGCATAAATAGCAGCCACATCAGACGAATGCCGCTTTGAAATCTCAAGCAGTAACTTATTGGTTAAAGGTTTATTGTTGTAAATTTCTTCAAATTTCAACTTATCAGGATCGGAGCGATTTTCAATAAGCAGTTTTGCAAGATAACTATCCACCTTTAATTCCACCTCCCTTCCTAAAAAAATACCTTTTGCCTGCAAATATTTTTGAAAATTTCTGAAGCCTGATATCAGGATACAGGTAATGATGAGGCAGGAACCAAGAATTAAAGGTTTCATGTACACTATTTTATTATCAATTTTATTGACTTATTATGTCGTCTGCAATGTGAAACAAATAACAGTAGTTTTGTAACAAAGTATTGCCATGTTCGATAAAGTAATTGACTTCATTCAAAAAAGAGTTGCCATAACAAAAAGTGAGATAGAGGAAACATTTAAATATTCCTCCGTAAAAAAATACAGAAAGGGTGAGCACATCATCCGGGCCGGCGAATATTGCCGGTTTGTCGGCTTTTTGACCAAAGGCCTTATTACCACAACTGTGACAGACAACACAGGCACTGATAAAGCAAATAATTTCATATATGACGGATGTTTTTTTACTTATGTTGAAGGACTTTCAGAAGATATTCCAAGTCATAAAAATTTTATAGCATTAGAGGATTGCGAAGCAATCGTTTTGAATAAACAGGATCTTGCAAAAATTTTCAAATCTAACCCTCAGTTTATTATTCTTTTCAGTCAAATCCTTGCAGAGGATTTAAAAAACCGGTTGCTGGCAGAGGAAAGCATCAAGATCCAAAGCCTGGAGGAAAGATACTATGGCCTCGAAAAACAGTTTCCTAATGCCTTTCAAAGAATTCCCTTAAAATATCTTGCCGGTTACCTGGGAATTGAGCCACAAAGCCTCAGCCGTCTTCGCAGAAAATTGACTAAAAAAATCCTTTAGCTTATTTTCCTTTTATTATTATCCGAATCTCATGTCTCATATAGTAAAGAAGCAATCTGCATGCTGAATTATTGAAACCATTGCAGAGAAATGAGTACACCATACAAAAATACCCTGCTGATTAAACAGGATAATTAACCAGGGTTAATTTCCATTATTCCCCACACTTTTTAGTTTATACACTTTAGCAGAATAGCTATAAGAAATTAACCGGGTTAACTGATCTCTACAGACCAGCATATTAGGTTTGCACTGAAAAGATTTTTACTGCATAGCAGAAGATTCAAATAATGAGTCATCAATTTGTTTACTAAAAACGATTACTTATGGCATCTTTAAAACTATTTTTAATTACCATCCTGATCTCAGGAATCCAGGTTTCTGCTCAAAGCGAAATACCAAAAAACTATGCAAAAGGAGAATTGATGCTCTTTGACGGGTCGTCAATTAAGGGATACATTAAAAATGATTTCAAAAGGGTTTCCCAGATAACAATATTGAATGAAAGCGGGGTTAAAAAGGCTTACTGGGCAGATCTGATAACACGTATTTCATTTGGGGTCGAAAACTATATCTGTGTGAAAGCTGAATTTTTTAAAGTGATAAGTACGGGTACCATCGGCCTGATCCAAAAAGCCAGCGATATATCAGGAAAAATCATTGGGTATAATGGTGCAGAACCAATCTTTGGTTCCGGGAGTGAGGGAGAAGTAAATGATTTCTTTTTTTATGCAATGATCACAAACAACCTGTCGCTGCTGACCAAAAAGAATTATTCAGAAGTTATAATGACGGTCTTTAAAGGTTGCTCACAAATAACCGCTAATACAACAAAATATAGCTTTAACCAGGAAGAATTTATTTCATTGACTGAAACATACAATTCCAGATGTGGAGAATCCCATAGTAGTCATTGAAAGCAAAAAATCGTAAAATAAATGTAAAGAGTTATGAGTTGGGATAAATTTGTTTGGCTTTTATTAGATAATGCGGATAAATATTTCCTGATAGCCGGCCCTGTTTTTCTGGTATTTTACATTCTTCTGCGTAAAAGGATATATTTCAAAAAAATTCAGATTAAATTTCCCAAAACAAAAGACTATGTAAGGGAGCTGATATATTCAACCATTTCCATTATCATATTTTCATTCCCGGCTCTGTTATTATTGTACAACCCCAGTATAAGACCCCATACTACTTTTTATAAACATATTGACCAGCATAGCGCTGTCTATTTTTTTCTTGCTTTCCCCCTGATGCTGCTGATACATGACTCCTATTTTTACTGGGCACACAGATTGATGCATCACCCGGTGCTGTTCAGAAAAATTCACCTGGTTCATCATAAATCAACCAATCCATCACCATGGGCTGCCTACGCATTTCATCCGTTTGAGGCGATTGCAGAATCACTGATATTCCCGATTTTTTTATTTACCATTCCTGTTCATAGTATTCATTTGATGATTTTTTTCATTTTTAGTCTTACCTATAATGTTTATGGACACCTGGGCTTTGAAATCTTCCCCGGGAAATTCAATAAACATTGGTTTGGGAAATGGATGAACACATCTGTCTGCCATAACCAGCATCACCAGTTTTTCAAAGGTAATTATGGTCTGTATTTTACTATCTGGGACAGGTTGATGGGTACCCTGCGTCCGGATTATGATTCGGCATATGAAGAAGTAAAATCAAGAAATAATAACAAACAAGAAACTAAACTGTCATGAAATTATTTTTGCTGATCGGATTTCTCTTTACAACCATATCAGTTACCAACGTTTATGGTCAGAATGAAGCGGACGATATAACCGGCATTTGGCTTACCGGAGGAAAGCAACCGGCAAAGATTCAGATTTATAAAGCCGGTGACAGGTATTATGGAAAAATTATCTGGTTACAATACCCTACTGAAAACGGTAAGCCGAGATCAGATGGCAGCAATCCGGATAAGCAAAAAAGAAATAACCCAATTATAGGGTTGGTCATATTGTCAAACTTCCGGTTTGATGGTGAAGATGAATGGAAGGGGGGAGATATTTATGATCCTGAAAGCGGGAAAACATACAGCTCTTACATGTACCTGTTAAACAAAAAGACATTAAGAGTGAGGGGCTACGTTGGCATCTCTCTTTTAGGAAGAACAGAAACATGGGTGCGGCAATAATGGAAATTTTATGAAGAATCCAGACCTCGCTTATACATAAGGAACATTTTGATTTTTTTTCGTTTAAGGTTTATGGTTTAATTAAAGCCCGGCTATGATTCCGGGCTTTTTCTGAAATGTATGAAAGAGTAAAAATCGTAAAAATGACAAGTCACTCTATTCTTATGTAAAGGATCAATGGTGCTGAAATTTAAAGGCCGGCTTTGCCATTTCACCTCATTTTAAATTCTGCTCCAGCTTTTTTATTTTATTGCAATCTGCCTGTTATTAATATCAATTGACAAAATAATATTTCATAAAATACTTTTACATAAGCGCCTGTTGATATTTAAAGGTGAAATTAAAAGCTTAACCGGTTGCGAATGTCGGATTTCTGACAAACGGTCTTTGTATTTTGAACTATTATGCAAACGGCAGACAGAGGATATCAGCGGGTTTGTATGAATTGAAAAGATCAGCCCTTGTTGGGTCAGAAAACTATTATAATTAATCCTGATTACTATGAATAAAGTTTTAATTATTGAAGATGATAAAAAAATTGTTGAGCTTCTTAACATACACCTCGGAGATTTAGCTTGTGAGGTTATCCATAAGGAAAACGGGAAAGAGGCTTTACAGATAGCTGCGAGAGATAAATTTGATCTCATTATCCTTGACCTCATGTTGCCGGGACTGAATGGAATGGAAGTGTGCAGGCGGATACGCCAGCATGACCAGAGCACTCCTATAATGATCCTCTCTGCTAAATCCGAAGAAATTGATAAGGTGCTCGGACTTGAAACCGGTGCTGATGACTACATGACAAAGCCCTTTAGTGTGAGAGAATTGACAGCAAGAGTAAAAGCAATTTTCAGAAGACGTGAGGAAGTCGTATCAGTGCCTCCTGACACAAGAAAGGGATTATTGAGATTTGGTGAGCTTGAAATAGATATTGATAAAAGAAAAGTTGCTTTGAACGAGGAGCGAATTGATTTATCACCCAAGGAATTTGAACTTATCACATTACTGGCGATGAATCCTGGCAGAAGTTACAGTCGTAAGCAACTTCTCAATCTGGTCTGGAGTTATGATTTTGACGGCTATGAACATACCGTCAATTCACATATCAATCGCCTGCGGGGTAAAATTGAAAAAAATATTGCCCAACCGCAGTATATACTAACTACCTGGGGGGTCGGGTATCGCTTTAATGAGGAGTTATAAAGCAGAAAAAACCATGTTGTTTAAAAATATCAGGAGTAACCGGTTATTCTGGAAAATCTCAGCGGCATTTTTTGCTCTGCTGATTATTCTGGGCTTTGCATATATAATTATAGCCTCACATGTTTCAAAAAAATATTATAATCAGGTGAATCAGCAGTTATATGGAAATATTGCTTCTCACCTTGCTCATTTCACCCAGCCACTTAAAGATGGAAAGCCCGATACGCTGATAACACATGACATTATTCATTCTATTATGGTGATTAATCCAAGTGTTGAAGTGTACCTCCTGGATACAACCGGAAAAATTATTGACTTTGTTGTTCCTGATAAAACTGTAAAAACCCATCAGGTGAGTCTTGATAAAGTAAAAACATTTATCGGGGAAAATGGCAGAAATTATATAGCAGGAGATAATCCGAAGGAACCCGGCGTTCAAAGTATTTTTTCAGCCGCACCTGTGCTTGAAATGGGAAAAACAACCGGGTATGTTTATGCTGTTCTGGCAAGTGAGAAGCAAAGGGAAATTCTTTCTGCATCTGCCGGTAATCTTTATTATAATCTTGGGAGCCGGATTTTTCTGATTACTCTTTTTATTGCGTTTGTTCTTGGCGCCCTGATATTTTTTCTGATTACAGACAGCGTAAGCCGCATTGCCCGGGTAGTAAAGAGGTTTAAGGAGGGGGATTATTCAGCCAGGATAGAAGGCAGATCAAAAGGAAACCTGGGATTGCTCACATCCACTTTTAATGAAATGGCCGATGTAATAGTGGATAACATCAATAAAATAACACAGACGGATAAACTGAGGCAGGAACTGATAGCTAATGTATCACATGACTTACGTACCCCCTTGGCAATCATGCAGGGCTATGCAGAAACCCTGGTTATCAAGCAAGATAATATAGCTAAAGCAGAACAGCATAAATACCAGCAAATAATCCTGGATAGTACAAAAAAACTTTCCCTTCTTGTTGATCAACTTTTTCAGTATTCAAAACTTGAAGCCAACCAGGTAGAACCGGAAAAAGAACAATTTTTACTTTCGGAATTAGTTTCTGATATTCTTATCAAGTATAATCTATTGGCTCAGGAGAAAAAGATCAGACTTCAATTGAATGCATCTGAGGACCTGCCTCCCGTATTTGCGGATATTGCTCTTACCGAACGGGTTCTCCAAAACTTAATTGATAATGCTTTTAAGTTTACTTTCCACGGAGGTTCAATTACGGTCCACCTCGAAAACAGGCCAGCGGGAGTTGAAGTACGTATTGCCGATACTGGCATTGGTATCGCTAAACATGAACAGGTATTCATTTTTGAAAGGTATAAGCAATTATCTGATGAAGCTTCTTTGAAGCGGGGGATGGGTCTTGGATTGGCTATAGTTAAAAAAATACTTGACCTTCATCAGGTGAGCATTAATGTAAAAAGTGCGCCCGGGGAGGGAACGGTTTTTTGGTTTGAGCTCCCATTTTTTAGTAGAATTAATATTGCATAGCAAGCATCTTTCTATTTATGACACCCGGCTAAATTATTTATACGGTGATATCGCAGTCAAACACATTAACTATTACTATCTACTAAGTAAAGATAGCTTTGATACTTCAAAAATCTTTCCCGGGCATTATCTGTGACTGATTATAATATGTTAAGATAATCTTAAGGCAACTGCCGTGATACTTTTGTTATACTTCTGAAACCCTTTTGAGATACAATGCATGTTCTTTTGTGCCTGTGATTACAATGATCACAATACTTAAATAATATTTCTTTACTAAAAACAGATTTAAATGAAAAAGGTAGTACTCGCAGCATTTATAATGCTTGGGATTTCATTTGGCATCAATGCTCAGATGAAAGAAACGACACAATTAAAAAATCATGTTTGTACAGCTGCATGTGAAAAGGCCGGAAAACATGCTTATGCACATGGCGAAAAAGGACATGTATGCACTGATGCATGCCAAAAAAATGCCATGGCAACGCCATTAAAGGATCATGTGTGCACCGGTGCATGTGAAAAAACGGGTAACCATGTTTATGCACATGGTGAGAAAGGACATGTGTGTACGGATTCCTGCAGAAAAAATGCAATGACAATGCCATTGAAAGATCATGTATGCACTGATGCATGTGAAAAAACGGGTGAACATGTTTTTGCACATGGTGAGAAAGGACATAAATGTAAAGACGCCTGTAAGAAACCGAAAAGCTGATAGAATTAGTTACGAATTACTGAATCAGCATAATTCTGAAACTCAAAAAAATCGTTCACTCTTATTTATTAATAATTATAAACAAAAAAAAATGAAACTGACAAAAATGATTACTGCCACTGTGTTGGCTGTGGCAACTCTTGCCTCCTGTAAAAAAGAAATTACACAGGAGAAAAAGTTTAATGATGAAGCTTCGTCTTTAAAATCCAATGAGTCTTCTGCCAACGTGGATGAAAATGAAAATCTAAGCGACCGTGGCAAAGCCGGTGTTGTTTACACACTGTCAAATCAGGCCAGCGGCAACATGGTTTTAGCGTATAACCGTTCAGCCGATGGGACGTTGACTTACTCTGCCTCATATCCCACAGGTGGAAACGGTACCGGGGGCGGACTGGGCAACCAGGGAGCTGTGGTGATAGGTAATGATGAAGAGGATGACAATGTATTATTAGCTGTAAATGCCGGAAGTAATACTATTTCTTCTTTTAAAATTACGGGCAATGGATTAAGTCTCAAATCAACTATCAATAGTGGTGGTACCCGGCCCGTAAGCATTGCACAATATGATGATCTTGTATATGTATTGAATGCCGGTGGTACAGGAAATATATCCGGTTTCTGGCTGGGAGAGGATGGAAAACTAACAGCAATCCCCAATTCTTCCAGGCCATTGAGTTCAGCAACTGCAGGAGCTGCCGAAATTTCTTTTGTAAGGAATGGGGCTGTTTTGGCAATAACAGAAAAGGCTACCAATAAGATTATCACTTATACGGTGGATGTGTCCGGGCTTCCCGGCGTTATGCACAGCATCTCCTCAGCCAATCCAACTCCTTTTGGTTTTGCGGCAGCAAAGAATGGTAATATATATGTATCCGAAGCTGCAGGAGGAGCACCCGGCGCCAGCAGTGTTTCTTCTTATCATATCAGCGAGGATGGTAGTATCAGCCTTACACAAGGACCGGTAGCCACTACACAGACAGCTGCTTGCTGGGTGGTTCTTACAGGAAATGGAAAATACTTTTATACTACCAATGCAGGAAGCAATAACATATCCTCATACAGTGCAAAAGCAAATACAGGCAATATCAGCCTTCTTCAATCCATCGCAGCAACTTCTGCAATGACTCCGGTTGATGCGGCGCTATCAAATAATTCAAAATTCCTGTATATCCTTAATGCAAACGGTCACAGCATTACTGCCTATTCAGTAGCAGAGAATGGTGGATTAACTGCTTTACCCGTAACAGTAACTGGCCTGCCAGTTGGCACTAATGGGCTTGCTGCCAGGTAAGTAGGGTTAGGCCGAAAATCCTGATAAAACCAGGATTTATCAGGGGCGATAAAATGTCGCCCCTTTTTTATTGACCTCTGAAAAGGCTACCTGTTTTCCTGATTTATTTCAAAATAATAGCAATATATACCCGTTGTTGGTTTGTAAATGCCGAATTACTTTCACTAGGCTCTCATTACAGGTAATTTAACCTCTTTTGACTTCGTACACCATATCAATTATCCCTAAGTATTTTCTTTATAAAACCATCATCCCAAATAAATTCAAAATAAGTGATTAGGTTTTCCATTTCGGGAATTCTGAGCCGGGTGAATTGTTTGCCCTCCATCCCAAAAATATTATTACCATAATAAGACAATTTTATTTTTTGTTTGTCTTTACTAATGTAGTAATAATCATTATTCTCATAAGTGAGTTGTCTTTCATCCATATAGTTGCCGGAAATTCTGCTTTTGAATGACTCGGGTGCGGTTTGTGGGCTCAGGTTATTTTCCCACACCGGTATTTGCCACTGATATAGTTTCTTCAGTTCGTCATTCGGTGCAGTTTGTGAAAGTTTTTTACAAATCTCCAATAAGGCTTTATCCAGCGCCTTATCCGGAGCAATTGCAATATCAGGAGTAGCTCCAACGCCCTGAACAGATTTTCTACCGGGCACTGCGCTTACGCTAATAGCAGTTGGGATCAGTACATAGAGCTGTTCATTGATTACAAACAATTCTCCGGGATTCCCTTCACCTTTTGTATTCTCCCCGATAATAGTTGCCCTTTTAAAAGCCTGCAGGTTTGAAACCAGTCCTTCTGCGGCAGATGCTGTCCTTTTACTAACCAAAATATATACAGGTACATTGTCTGGTACTTTTTTCACCACCGGATCATTGGGGATACGAATCTCTTCAACCCGGTTATTCTTCCGGTAGTGGAATTCGCCAACTTTCAAACTGCTTTTCAGAAAATAACTAAGAACAAAGCTTAAAGTTTCCGAACTACCACCACCATTGTCCCTCAAATCAAGTATTATAGCATTGGAATGGCGAATAAAATTCATGGCCCCAACTATGCTTTCTTTCGCAACCTGCAGATCTGTAAAATTCAGAAACCGGAAGTAACCTATATTACCATCCAACCATTCTACTTTTCGCAGCCTGAAATTTTCATAGTTTAGTTTTTCCAGCCATTCCTTAGTAAGTGGAACTGTTTTGTTATCATTTTGTTTTTCCTTAATAATTTGCTTAACCCGGGCGGGGCCAAAAGAAATATTAACATGTTTATCTTCCGTAGTTCTTTCCAGGTCAGTATTAACTTCATTGAGAAACTGCTCAAGATTTGTTGCTGATTTATAAGAGCCATCGTTTAATTTACTGATAAGGCTTTCTCTTACTTCAGTTACTTTTTGGGGAAAAATATAATTTTCCTTCAACAGGGATATAGTTTTTTTTATAATTACTGATTTTTCGCTTTCCGAAACGGGTATTTGTGTATCCTGAGAAAATCCATTGTAAGAGAGTAATACTAAAGTAACAGATACACATACTGTTTTCATGGACTTAGGCATAACATTTTTTGTTTATTGAAGGAATCGGTAAAAATGAATAATAAAATTGTTGTTCTTCTTAAGACGAACTCAAACCTTTGGAGTTACAATTTTCTTCAATCCTGAATCTCTTTTCCAAAATAACCCGCATTGTAAATGTAATTTGTCAGCCCGAATACATAATTGGGGAAATGACTTCGTCAAATTGACAATCACAGCGGAGCATCAGTTGTTTACTGACACAGATTGTCTGTCAAAACCTACGGTGTTTCGATAAGTTTGTGGAGAAATGTCTGTGTTTGTTTTAAAAAACCTGCTGAAATAATACTCATCATTATAGCCCAGTTCGTAAGCAATTTGCTTAATGGGTTTATTGGTGAGATATAATTCCCGTTTGGCTTCAATAATTATCCGTTCAGCAATTAATGAAGTGAGATTTTTGTTCAGATGTGTTTTGGTGATCTTGGCCAGAGCCTTTGGCGTAATGTTCAGCAGTTTTGCATAGTCACCGGCAGAATGTTTCTTTTTAAAGTTCGTTTCAATAGCTTCTTTAAGCGATTGTAAAATAAACGGTTCTTTGAGATTCGCTGTATCTTTTTTGGCTTCTGCATGTTGCCAGGCCTTTAACCTTGAAGCTGTAATAAGAAAAATTTTGAGATAAGAAATCAAAAGCTCACTCTGCGCCAGGACAGGGTTTTGCATTTCAGTATAAATTTGTTCAATGAGCATTTCAATAACACTAACCGATTTGTCGTCCAGTATCACAAAGGGTGGGTGATAAATATTATTGAACAATACGCCATTGCAGGCCACCTCCTGCTGATGTTTGTGTATGCAAAAGAAATCCGGATGAAATTGTATAGCTATTCCACTCATTGCTCCATCTGGTAACAGCATAAAGGGCTGGTAAGGAGAAAAAGATAATAAGTAGCCGTTCAAAAAAATATATTCAGAAAAATCCGCTTTTAATTTTCCGCTACCTTCTTTTAGCCAGATTAATGAGTAGAAGTTATTACGCTGAATATGGTCAAAGAAACGGTTGTCTTCAAAAAAAAATATTTTGAAAGCAAGATTTCCGTTTTGCGGGTTTACAAGTGTCAGTGTATTTTGATTACTCATCTCAGTTTTCTTTCCTGTTCCTTAATAGGCAGGTCATTTATACTGGCGAATCGTTTTTTCATCAGCCCGTTTTCATCAAATTCCCACAACTCATTCCCATAACTCCTGAACCAATTTCCACTATCATCGTGCCATTCGTATTCAAATCTTACCGCCATCCTGTTTTCTCTGAAACCCCAAAGTTCTTTTTTTAATTTGTAATCCAGCTCCTTTTTCCATTTTCTTGTCAGAAACTGTTTTACTTCTTCCCTTCCATTTAAAAATTCTGTCCGGTTTCTCCATTCTGTGTCTGTGCTATAGGCTAAGCTAACTTTCTCCGGATCTTTGCTGTTCCAGGCATCTTCAGCTATTTGTACTTTCTGCAAAGCGGTTTCCGTTGTAAAAGGCGGCAATGGATATCTCTTGTCTTCCATATTTCTAGGTTAAAAAAACAGGACAAAGAAGAGCTTTGCCCTGTTGTAAAGTATCTTAAATGGATTTTGCAAGTGGAAAGTCAATATCAACCTTTGTAATGGCATGCAGGTAATTCATGGCAATTTTTTCTGCCACCAGCATTACAAGTTCCACCACCTGTCCTTTAGTGTACCCGGCATTTAAAAAATTTTCTAATGTGGCATTGGATATAAAGCCTTTTTCGGCAGTAATTTCTTTTGCCAAAGAAACCAAAGCGTTTAATTTACTATCAAATGGCGCACTACCTTTTCTTATTTCAATGGTTTGTTCTTCGGTTAGCCCGTTCATGGTGCCAAGCAATGTGTGAGCCGATTGACAGTATAAACATTCGTTTACCTGGCTTACTGCTAAATTCACTGCCTGTTTTTCTTTATTGGAAAAACTGGTCTTTGCACTTTGAAAAGCAAGGTAATTGCCCAAAGCAGTGTCAGAAAGCGCCATCACTGCATAAAGATTGGGAACCATGCCAAGTCCTTTTTTAAGGGCATCAAAATTTTCCTGGTTGTTTGCAGATACTTCTCCTCTGCCGGGAACATTGAAAGTTGCCATTATTTTTTTGTTTGTTTATTTGTCATCATTGACGATGCAAAATTGCTGTGTCACTCCCGGCTGTAAAATGGATAAAGGACGTAGACAGATGGATATTTTTTTCGGCTGACTAATGTCATAGAAGCTGATGGAACAGGTACTACACTTAAGTTTCAGAAATAGAAAAGCCTAAATTCTTGTACTTCAGAACTTAGGCTTTGTACCGAAAATAGGAAAATTATCGAACCTGATTTTGAATGATTTTCTGATCCTAACCCGACTAAAAGTTGAAAAATGAAAGGCGCTACTACAGTTCAAAACGTAAACCAAAAAATTTCTACTATATGTTCGTTTTTATGGTGTTTTTGACCCATCCAATATCATTTCAATGAAATGATCAAGGGGGAAAGCCGGGCATTCATTTTTTTAATTCTAGTTTAGAAAACATGGTTATCTCACAAATCCTACAGCCACTGTATTGTTATTGAATTCGTCAATGAGAATAAAACTGCCATTTGCCGTGTTGCTGACATACAAATCAGCAAAGACTGGTTTTGCCAGTTTTAACACTATATCCCCAATGTCATTTAACTGAAAAACTTTTTTATCAGTGTTTGTTTCCAGGCTGTGAATATCAAGTATCCCGCCCACGGTTGTAATCTTTGCTTTAACACGGTTAGGGCCATGTTGCAGGAAAAATATTTTCCCTTCTGCCCCCGGTGATTCATCCATCCAGCATATCGTTGCATTTAATCCGGTCAGTTGGGTAAACCCATCCGTACATTTTATCAGCATATTGCCACGGCTTATATCCGCTTCATCATCCAGGGTGATGACCACACTTTCTTTTGCCAGCACTTCTTCCTTTTCTTCAGTATAATTATGAATGCTTTTTATTTTTGAACTTCTGAGCGAAGGCAATACCATTACTTCTTCTCCTTTTGCAAAAGAGCCGCTTTCTACTTTGCCCGCATAACCCCGGAAGTCATGAAATTCATCGGTATGCGGACGAACAACATACTGAACAGGAAATCTTGCAGGCGCATTTATATTATCCGCAGCAACAGAAATGTTTTCCAGGAATTCCAGCAATGTTTCGTCTTTGTACCAGGGCATCTTCACGGAAGAAAAAACAATATTATCTCCCTCTCTGGCAGCCAGTGGTATAAACTTTACTTCCTGCCCTTCAAAACCAACCTTGACCACCATAGCTTCGAAATCCCGTTTTATGTTTTCAAAAACCTTTTGATCAAATCCTGCGAGGTCCATTTTGTTAATGCAAACAACGACATGTTTGATGCGGAGTAAGGAAGCAATATAAAAATGTCTTTTTGTTTGCTCAATCACGCCTTTTCTTGCATCAATCAATATTAATGACACACTGGCATTGCTGGCGCCGGTTATCATATTACGGGTGTATTCCACATGCCCGGGGGAATCTGCAATAATGTACTTGCGGGTTGAGGTAGAAAAATAAATATGTGCAACATCAATGGTGATGCCCTGTTCTCTTTCGGCAATTAATCCATCGGTCAATAGTGACAGGTCTGTAAAATCAAACCCTTTTCTTTTACTGGCAGCTTCAATTGCTTCTAATTTATCCCTGGTGATGCTGCGGGTGTCATACAAAAGCCTTCCTATCAAAGTGCTTTTGCCATCATCCACACTACCTGCTGTTGTGATACGAAGTATGTCCATAATCAATTTATTAAAAAAAACTTTTAATGATCATCCTTAAACACCAGATGATCACCATCACGGCCACAGCTATCATCATAGTTTTTTTGGGAAGCCTGCCTGCTAATTTCGCAGCAAACGGAGCTGCGACAGCGCCTCCCAGTAATAATCCTAATACCACATTCCAGTGACTAACACCAACGGCAATGAAAAATGTGGCTGCGCTTGCAAGGGTGATAAAAAATTCAGTAAGGCTTACTGAACCAACAGTATATTTTGGATTTTTCCCTTTTGATACCAATGTACTTGTAACGATTGGCCCCCAGCCGCCGCCGCCAAATGAATCAAGAAATCCACCAATACCAGCCAGCCATCCTATGCGTTTTACCTTCTGCTTCCTGTTTATTGTACTGAAGGCCTTTATCAAAATCTTTAATCCCAGGAACATGGCATATAATGCTACCAATGGCATCAGCCATTTGTTTCCTTTCTCGCCAAGAAGAACTAAAAAGACAGCGCCGGTTATCGCACCAATCACACCGGGTATAACCAGGTGCCTGAACATTTTTTTATTGATGTTCCCGAATTTGTAATGGCTGTAACCGGATATGCCGCTGGTGAAAATTTCAGATGTGTGTATGGCTGCACTGACAGAAACCGGGCTGATGCCAAAACCCATCAGGCATGTGGCAGAAGTAACTCCATAGCCCATACTGATCGTACCATCTACCATCTGGGCAAGAAACCCGGTGAGTATGAAAAACAGAAATTGCTGGTTGAAATATGGTTTTATATTATCAATAACCTGAGGAAACGATGGTAAGGGGAGATAAGATATAATAATGTGCCCTGAGATCATTAATCCGAAAACAACAATTAATTTTGTGGCAATACCTTTCCATTTTTTTTCTTCCGTTGTATTGTTCCCGTTCAGCAACGATTTAATCTTCCTTCCTGTTTCATCCTTTCTTCCACGGAAAGTAATTGTATCCTGAAATGTCTCTTTCACAATCAGTATCCTGTCATAGTTCAAAGTATCTCCGGTAGGGAAATTCTCTTCGAATAATGTAATATGATTATTTTGTTCACAGAATGCTCTCAGGTCGTTTCCCGGTTTCGAAGCAAAAACAGCGATAGCCGGTTCATTGTTACCCTGTATAAAACGAAGTGTACTGAGGATCGTGTTACTGTTACCAACAAGTATAATATTTTCATGTGGCTGTCCCGGCAACTCAGGGAGGTCTGAAGATGATATGGAAATTACCGGTTGCATAGTTATCAGAAATATCCTTCTTTCTTCCGGCTTTCCATTGCAGCCTCCGAACGTTTGTCATCAATCCTTGCGCCTCTCTCAGAAATAGTAGCGGATAATATTTCATCAATTACCTGGTCCAGCATACCTGCTTCTGATAAAACGGCTGCAGTACAGGTCATATCTCCCACGGTTCTGAAACGGACCTTTTTTTTAAAGGGAATTTCTTCAGCGGAAGTGTTCAGGTAATCGGAATAAGGCCAGTACAACCCGTCTCTTTCAATGATCTCTCTTTCATGTGAAAAATAAATGGAGGGAATATCCAATTTTTCTTCCCGGATATAATTCCAAACATCCAGTTCTGTCCAGTTGGAAATGGGAAACACTCTTACATTTTCTCCCACCGCTATCTTTCCATTCAGCATACCGAATAATTCAGGTCTTTGTTTTTTTGAATCCCACTGACCAAAAGCATCACGGATGGAAAACACTCTTTCCTTCGCCCTTGCTTTTTCTTCATCTCTCCGGGCGCCGCCAATGCAGGCATCTAATTTCAATTCATTAATTGCATCAAGCAAGGTTTGTGTTTGTAAAACATTTCTGCTTGCATACTTCCCGGTTTCTTCCTGCACTTTTCCCTGGTCAATGGTATCCTGCACATACCGAACGATCAATTCAGCGCCGGTTTCCTTTACCAGCCAGTCACGGAATTCAATTGTCTCAGGAAAATTATGTCCTGTATCAATGTGCAATAATGGAAAAGGGATCCTGACGGGATGAAATGCTTTTTGTGCCAGTCTTACCAATGTAATAGAATCTTTTCCTCCGGAAAAAAGTATTGCAGGCTTTTCAAATTGTGCAGCTACTTCCCGCAGGATGTATATAGCTTCATGCTCCAGTTCTCTTGGAAATAAATTTTTCTTCATACACTCTTACTTTACTTTGGTTTGATGAAGTCCGCATTCTTTTTGTGATATTTCCCACCACCAGCGGCCGGCTCTTGCATCTTCTCCGGGTTCAATGGCCCTTGTGCAGGGGGCACATCCGATGCTGAGAAATCCTTTATCATGCAAACTATTATACGGCACATTAAATTCTTTTATATAATCCATCACATCATCATATCTCCAGTTGATGAGCGGATTGAATTTGTACAGTTGCCTGCTGTCATCCCATTCAATCATTGGCATTTCCTTCCGGTTAGCTGATTGCTCTGCCCTTAAACCCGTGATCCAGACTTTTGCATCTGTCAATGCCCTGTACAATGGTTTTACCTTGCGGATATGGCAACACCCCTTCCTGTTTTCCACTGATTCATAAAAACTATTGATGCCCTTAGCCAATACAAACTCTTCCACATCACCTGCCTCAGGAAAATAAACCTGTATTGGTTTTTTATACCGTGCAATCATTTTATCAAGCAATTCATAGGTTTCATTAAACAATCTGCCTGTGTCAATAGTGAAAATTCTTACAGGAATATTATTTTTAAAAATAACATCGGTTATCACCTGGTCCTCCAGCCCGAGTGATGAAGAGAAAACAACTTTTTCGGGAAACAACGATGCTACAACAGTCATGCTGTCACTAATTGGCGATTCTTCAATTTGTTGTATTATTTCCCTTGTCAACATTGGTCTGTGATTTATTTCTCAATTTGGGTTTACCATTTTGTAATCCGGTAACAGGCTATTTTAAAAAAGCATGAAAATAAGTAAAAATGATTATCCTACCAACTAAGTAGACTTTTAATTTTGCAGCGATTCAGGATAATTTTTAACAGGAATGAAGCAACATTTACAACAGCAAATCTTTCAATGTCCTGTTTTCAAGGATGTTCAGTGAGGCATCCCTGACAAGGATCATCATATCATGCAGGCCGCAGTGTTTTTCATCACAGTTTTTGCACCGCTCATAGAAGTACAGGCTTACACAAGGCAGCATTGCAATGGGGCCGTTAACCAACCGTATCACATTCGCCACATTTACTTTGGAGGGATCCTTCTTTAAGAAATATCCACCACCCTTTCCCTTTTTGCTTTCCAGAATGCCGGCCTTTTTCAATTCCAGCAGGATATTCTCCAGGAACTTCAACGGGATTTTCTTTTTTTTTGAAATTTCGGATATCAGCACCGGCCCTTTATTGTATTTTTCTGCAAGGTAGGTAAGCGCCTTAAAAGCATATTGTGATTTCTTTGAAAGCATAATTTAAATTTACATTATTCCTGATCAGTTAATACCAGAGATAAAACATTATCCGGTGATTTCTGATTTTGTGTTTTTGTTGCCGGGATTATGATTGGTATTTTTCTCAATAAGAATATTTTATATTATTCTCAGGTGGTCTCACTTTGATCAGCAACCAGGAGTTACAGAATTTCTCTGACCCTGCTTATCGCCTCATCAATTTTTTCTTCTTCACAGCACAAACTTACCCTCACATAATTGTTACCGGCGCTGCCAAAAATACCTCCCGGTGTAATAAATACATTAGTATCATGCAGCAATTTATCACTCAGCTCATATCCATCTTTATATTTACCCGGTATGGAAGCCCACACAAACATACCCGCCTGTGTTTCATCAAATACACAATTTAATAAGCGTAATAAGTCAAATACTTTCTGCCTCCTGGCCCTGTACACTTTATTCACTTCATCATGCCAGTCCTTTTCTAATTCTAAAGCTTTTGCAGCAGCTAACTGAATAGGTAAAAACATCCCGCTGTCCATATTGCTTTTAAACCGCAGTATCTCATCAACCTTTTCTTTTGCCGCAACCAGCATACCCACCCGCCAGCCGGCCATATTATGTGATTTGCTCAACGAGTTTAATTCAATGACAACATCTTTTGCCCCATTCACACTCAGCAAACTGACAGGGTTGTTGTTTAATATAAAACTGTACGGATTATCATGTACAATTAAAATATTATGCTGCTTTGCAAAAGCAATCAACTGTTCAAATATTTTTAGCGAAGGTAATTGCCCGGTTGGCATATGAGGGTAATTAACAAAAATCGCCCTGACTCCCCGAAGGGGTGATTCTGAATCTTCTTTTACAAGTTTCTCTAACTGATCAAAATCGGGATAGTAATTATTTTCCTTTTTTAAATCATAAAATAACGGAGTGGCGCCTGAAATTTTTATTGCACTTGCATAAGTGGGATAACCGGGGTTTGGTGCCAGCACACTGAATCCTTCTTCAAAATATGTCATGCAAATGTGCATGATACCTTCCTTACTGCCAATCAATGGTAATATTTCGGTACCAGGGTTCAGCGCTACCCCGTACCATTTTTTATACCACTTCGCAATTGCATTTCTTAATACCGGGCTGCCCTTATAACTCTGGTAGGCATGCTGGTTGGGTTTCAAGGCTTCTTCATGCAGGGTATTGATCACTGTAGGGTGTGGCGGCATATCAGGACTGCCAATACCCAGGTTGATCACCTGTTTACCCGCTTTATTCAGTTCGTCTATCTCTCTTAGTTTTTGAGAAAAATAATATTCACCAATGCCGTCTAATCTTATTGCTGCCCGCATTTTTTTATTTCGCTTTTTATTTTATGAACCAAAAAAAATTTCACTGATCAAATTTATTTGTTTTACCGTTTTTATATATACCCAGTACCTGTAAATCTTCTGTTTTTTCTTTTATCTCTTCTAATGCTTTTGCAAGCTGATCTTTTGTATCAAATTCAAGGTCGGCATGAAATGAATATTTAAAATCACTTCCCGGTATTGGCATGGATTGCAGCTTGCTCAGGTTAATTCCTGCTTCGGAAATCCTGGTCAATACTTTTACGAGGCTGCCTTTTGAATGATCGGTATGAAAATTAATTGTTGCTTTATCGGCGCCTTCTGTTACCTGCACAGCTTCGGCATTTTGTAATACTAAAAACCGGGTATAATTATTTTTGAGAGTATGGATATTAGCGGCAATAATATTCAGCTGATAAATTTCAGCTGCTAATCTGCTTGCTATTGCAGCAATGTGTTTGCTGTGATGCTGATGAATATGTTTGGCGCTTAATGCCGTGTCTTCGGTTTCAACTATTTTCCAGTGGTGCTTATCCAAAAAGTCAAAGCATTGCTGTATAGCCATCGGGTGCGAATGAACTTCATGTATCTCTTCCAGTTTTACTCCGGGATTAACCAGCAGGTTTTGATTTATCTGCAGGTATATTTCGCCAATGATCTTTAGCTTACTTTTTTGAAGCAGGTTATAATTTGGCAAAATACTTCCGGCAATGGAGTTTTCAATTGCCATAATTCCCGCATCACATTCTTTTTTGCCTTCAGCAATTTTTACTACTTCCCTGAAAGTGGAACAACAAATTACATTTACTTTTCCCCCATAAAACTTATTCGCCGCTTCCTGGTGAAAGCTGCCTTCATAGCCCTGGATAGAAACTTTAACCGGTTGTTCTTTTAACATGGAATATGTATTTCTGTTTTTTATACGATTTTGATTACGTTTCATTTTAATTTTATTTATACTGTCAACTTATTTATTGCTGCTCCAAAATTTCTTTTAAAGCTCCGAACTTAGCTTCTATTGGAGTACTTACTTTCTTTTTACGGAGTAAGGATTGTACCGAAACAGGTATCTCTATTTCATCATTTATTACTGACTCTATTATATTATAAAATTTTACCGGGTGAGCAGTTTCTAAAAATATTCCTTTTTCACCAGGATGTGTTTGCAGGTAATTTTCTAAAGCAAGGTATGCAACTGCTCCATGCGGATCAGTTAAATAATTTTTATCGGCAAAAACTTTTTTAATGGTTGCCTTCGTTTCATCATCGCTGATGCTGTAGCTGCTTACTTTGGCAGCAAGAATGCTGAATTGTTGTTTAAACAATTCCAATACTCTTACAAAATTACCCGGGTCACCAACGTCCATTGCATTGCTGATGGTGGGGATTGTTTTTCCAGGTTGATATTTTTCAGTTTGTAAATACCGTGTTACCACATCATTGGCATTGCAGGCAGCAATAAAATGTTTTACCGGCAGGCCGGATGCATTGGCCAGAAGACCGGCGCAGATATTTCCGAAATTGCCGCTGGGTACGCTTATTACAGGTGGATTGTTTTTTTCTTTCCATTGCTTGTATGCGAAAAAATAATAAAACTGTTGCGGCAGCCACCGGGCCACATTAATAGAATTGGCAGAAGTGAGAAATAATTTTTTATTCAACTCATCATCTCCAAAGGCCTGCTTTACCATTTGCTGGCAATCATCAAATGTGCCATGTACTTCCAAAGCATGTACATTATTTCCAAGTGTGGTTAATTGTTTTTCCTGAACACTGCTTACTTTTCCCGATGGATACAATATAACTACATCTACGCCATTTATATTATAAAAACCATTGGCAACTGCGCCGCCGGTATCGCCGGAAGTTGCAACAAGTACTGTTACTTTTTTATTGCTGCCTTTTACATAATAACCAAGACAGCGGCTCATAAACCTGGCGCCGATATCTTTAAAAGCCAGTGTTGGCCCATGAAATAACTCCAATGAAAAAATATTTTCAGTTACATTAACTAAGGGAACAGGGAAGTTGATGGTTTCTTTTACAATGTTGAATAAATCTGCTTCAGCAATAGTATTATCCATATAAGGACGGATTACTTCAAATGCAATTTCTTCGTTGCTGAAATTTTCTATCTTTTCAATCAATTCTTTTCTTACCTGCGGAATGATTTCAGGAAAATACAATCCTTTGTCAGGGGCCTGCCCGCTAATGGTTGCTTCTTTAAAACTTACTTTCGGCGATTGTTTATTTAAACTATAGAATTGCATTGTTCAATTGTTTTTTGCCAAGTGAGAAAAGTAGAAAATAACTCTTTTTCTCTTTTAACTCTTAGCCAATAATTTTTACTCCTTCGTAATTAATGGTAGTAACATGTGTATGATACTCCATCCCGATTTTGTTATAAATATCTTTCATTAATTGCTCTATATTATTAGATATAGTTTCTTCTTTGCTCAGCATAAATACGGAAGGCCCCGAACCGCTGATTCCTCCGCCCAATGCACCGGCTTCTTTGCTTTGCTTTTTTACCTGATCAAAACCGGGAATTAAAATACTTCTTATCGGTTCTACAATCACATCTTCGAGACTGCGGCTTATTAAATCATAATCACTTTTTAAAAGCCCGGTAACAAGTCCCGCAATATTGCCCCACTGTTTCACAGCATCCCTCAGTTGTACTTCTTTACGAAGTATCTGTCTTGCATCGGAAGTTTTTACTTCTATCTGCGGATGAATAATGGTAACATATAAAGGTGGTGCAGTTAATGAAACAAGATCCAGCGGAAAAATAGAACGTATCAATGTAACGCCGCCATATATACAGGGAGCAATATTATCTGCATGTTTTACGCCACTGGCTAATTTTTCGCCATTCATTGCAAAGCGAACAAGGTCTTCCCTGCTGAAAAAATTATTCAATAAATGATTAGCCGCAACTACAGCGCCTGCGGAACTTGCTGCGCTGGAACCCAGCCCGCTGCCTGGTTTAATGATTTTATTAATAGTTAAATCGAACCCGATTTTTTCCTCATATTCATCAAGGAAAGCAAGAAGAGCAGCACCAGCCACATTTTTTTCAACCGCCGCGGGCAGGTTATATCCGTCTGTATGTTTTATCCTGATGCCGGGTTCATCGCTCAGTATTAATTCCATTTCATCCTGTGGATGATTTAGCGCCATACCAAGAATATCAAAACCACATACAAGATTGGCAATTGTGGCAGGTGAATAAATCTTTACTTTTTTCATTGCTTTACATTTTTGCAGCACGGATAATATCTGCAAATACTCCGCTTGCAGTTACATCAGCGCCGGCACCGGCACCTTTAACCACCAATGGCTGTTCGGGATAACGATTTGTATAAAATAATACTACATTGTCTTTGCCATACAGGTGGTAGAAATCATGCCCGGGATCAATTTGCTGTAAACCAACAAAGGCTTTCTTTGCGTCTCCTGCAGCAGTATAAGAAGCAACAAATTTGAGTTTATTACCAGCGGCTGCTGCTTTTTCATAGATAGATTTAAAATGAGATTCCTGTTTCTCCATTTCAGCATAAAAATTTTCTACCGTACCCTGCATGCAGCTTTCAGGCATAAAGGAATTATTACTAATGTCGTCCATCTCAATTTTTTCTCCTGCTTCCCTTGCCAGGATCATGATCTTACGCATAACATCTTTGCCGCTTAGATCAAGCCGGGGGTCGGGTTCTGTATATCCTTCATCCTGCGCCTGTTTCACCACGGAAGCAAAACTCTTTTTGCCATTATAATTATTGAATACAAAATTAAGCGTACCACTCAGCACTGCTTCTATTTTATTTATTTTATCGCCACTGCTTATCAAATCATTTAAAGCGCTGATGATGGGCAAACCGGCGCCCACATTGGTTTCAAACATAAACCTTGCATTGTATTCCCTTGCAGAATCTTTTAACTCCCTGTAATAATTATAAGGTGAAGAGCAGGCAACTTTATTACAGGCAACCACAGCAATGCTTTTCTGCAGCAATTTATTATAAGTGCCGGCAACAATATCACTGGCTGTTACATCGGCAAAAACAGTGTTGCGTAAATTTTTTGAAAGAATAAGATCAATATATTTTTCTATCAGCATTGGCTGCCCGTCTTTAATCAAAGCTGCCCAGTTGTTTAAATCAATGCCTTCGTCAATGATCAATGCTTTTTTACTGTTGGCCATTCCCACCACTTTAATGTTAAGGCGCATCTGTTGTTTCAGGTAATCAAGTTGCTGATTTAATTGTGCGATTAATTTGCCGCCTACATTTCCAAGGCCTGCAATAAACAAATGCACCTGTTTATAAGTAGTTTCAAAAAATTCTTCATGCAGCACATTCACTGCTTTGATAACATCCGTTACTGAAATAACTGCTGAAATATTTCTTTCTGATGAACCCTGTGCAATAGCCCGTATGTTGATACCGTTTTTACCCAATGCGTTAAACATTTTTCCGGCAATGCCGGTATGGCTTTTCATATTATCGCCTACCACTGCAACAATTGACAAATCATTTTCTACCATCAGCGGTTCCACTTTTTTTGTTTCAATTTCATAAGCAAAAGTTTCATCTACGGTCAGCTTTGCTTTTGCAGCATGTATTGTTTCAAGGGCAACACAAATAGAATGTTCGGATGAACTCTGGGTAATCAGGATAACATTTATTTTTTTATTGGCAAGTGCTTCAAACAATCGTTTTGAAAAACCGGGGATACCGGCCATACCACTGCCTTCCAGGCTTATCAAAGAAATTTTACTGATGCTGGAAATACCCCGGATGGGAGAACCATTTTTCATAGTTTCGTTTTGAATAAGGGTTCCTTCATCCTGCGGAGCAAAAGTATTTTTTATCCATACAGGGATATTTTTACTCATTACCGGTTGTATGGTAGGCGGATAAATTACTTTGGCGCCAAAATGAGAAAGCTCCATGGCTTCCTGGTATGAAATCTTCGGAATCAATTTAAAATTGCTGACGATCCTTGGGTCAGCAGTCATCATGCCCGAAACATCAGTCCATATTTCCAGAACAGTTGCATCGAGTGCCGCAGCAAATATAGCTGCGGTATAATCAGAGCCACCCCTGCCTAATGTAGTGGTATTGCCTGTTACATCGGATGAAAGAAATCCGGGAAGAACAAATAAATCAGCAGGAGCCGGTAAAAAATATTGTTGGCAATTCTTATTCGTAGCTGAAAAATCTACTACTGCAGCGCCAAAATTACTGTTGGTAATGATCAGTTCTCTTGAATCTTTCCATTCAGCAGGCAGGGAAGCAGATTTTAATTTTGCAGCAATGATTTGTGAAGCAAGCAGTTCGCCATAGCTTACTATTTTATCTTTAGTACGCTCCGATAGCTCTCCCAGCAAAAAAATACCATTGCAGAGGTCTTCAATTTCATTGCATAATTTTTTGGTAAGCCCTGATGCACTGCTTTGTTGCATAACCGGCAATAATTCCTTTACAGCATCTAAATGTCTTTGTTCGATCTGGCGCAAGATTGTTTTGAATGTTTCATCGTTACCCGCCGCAAGTTGGGCTGCTTCCAGTAATAAATCTGTAATACCACCAAAAGCAGATAAAACGACTATCGTTTTATCAGGTCCCGGTCTGTTTAATATTATATTAACCACTTTATTAATATTTTCTGCCGATGCTACAGAACTGCCACCGAATTTTAAAACCTGCATAATTGTTTAGTTAATGATATAGAAATACTTTTTGTTGGAGAAAATAGCCGAAGCCCAAATGATGATATGAAAATGTGCAACCCTTAACGGGTTGTAAAGGTGCCTGTAGTTGTAAAAACTACATTGAAAGATTGAAACGTATCGTGGCTGTAAATCTTCATTTGAAGGGATTAAAGATACAGAAATGATTGGAAATTTGTAAAATATATTTGACCTTTAATGCGATTGCTGCCTTTTTATCATTTTTTGGAAAATTATTTAAAACATGGACCATCACAGTTCCCGTGGCCTGCAGCAATTCAGAAATGAGGTGGGTATCCGCTTCCAGCTTTACAACAGCCTGTTTACTTCCCTTCCTTTTCACCGTATTGAAAAAACAGGTATTTTATTGTCGCTTCTTTCCAATAATTGTGAAGAAGGGTATAAAAGGAGACTCAGCCCGGTTGAGATCATTGAAGATTTTTTTAATAAGCATACAACTTATACAAAGGAAAATGAAAGAAACGATTTGCTTTTTCGTTTTGTACAATATATAGAAAGGCAGGTAGTATTATTTGATGCACTGGAGGATGCTTCTTTCAAAAATGTAAACGATCTGAATGGCGCAGGTACACTCAAGCATCTTGAATCGGAAGTGCTGCAGGGGAATAAGGAAGAACAACTTGCTGAAAAATTAAAGGACTTTGCTATACGCTTAGTCCTGACAGCTCATCCCACGCAATTTTATCCGGGACCGGTGCTGGGTATCATCAATGACCTTGCAAGAGCATTGACAGATAACAATACCAATCTTGTAAATACCTATTTACAGCAATTGGGAAAAACACCCTTTTTTAAAAAGAAAAAACCTACACCTTATGATGAAGCCATAAGCCTGATTTGGTACCTGGAAAATGTTTTTTATGCTGCTGCCGGAAAAATTATTTCAGCATTGAAAAGTCAGTTCCCGGATGCCGTACATAAAAACAATCCTGTTATCCGCATGGGGTTCTGGCCGGGTGGCGACAGGGATGGCAACCCCTTTGTGAACAGTGATACTACATTGCAGGTAGCTGATGCTTTGCGTGGAGCTATCATCAAGTGTTATTACCTGGATGTACGAAGATTAAAAAGACGGTTAACATTTGAAGGAGTAGATGTGTTACTGAACGAACTGGAAAATAAGCTATACAATAACCTGTTTATACCAGGTTTTAAAACAAGCCTTACTAATAAAGAGATACTTGGCACACTTCAGGAAATAAAGGATATTATTATTCATCAGCATAATGGCTTATTCCTGCACCTGGTGAATAACCTCATCAATAAGATAGAAGTCTTTGGTTTGCATTTTGCCTCGCTGGATATAAGGCAGGAAAGCGTTGTGCATGGAAAATTATTAGAAACGATAGCTGCACAAGGTCAAATACTACCTGCTGATTATGCAAACCTTTCTGATGGAGAGAAAATAAATATTCTCTCATCAATTGATAAAACCGCAGACACAGAGTTGCTGGATGATGCAGTTCATAAGGATATATTGAGAACAATTGCAGTTGTAAAAAGTATTCAGCAATATAATGGTGCAGATGGTTGCAACCGCTATATCATCAGCCAGTGCAACAGTGCCCTGAATGCTATGGAAGTTTACGGCCTGTTCCTTTTATCCGGGTGGAAGAAAGAAGAAATGAATATTGATATTGTTCCTTTGTTTGAAACCGTGGATGATCTGCAACATGCTGCAGAAGTAATGCGGATATTATATTCAAACCCGGCTTACAAGGAACATTTGCATCGCAGAAAAAACCGGCAAACTATCATGCTTGGTTTTTCGGACGGCACCAAAGACGGTGGCTACCTGATGGCCAACTGGAGTATTTATAAAGCAAAAGAAGAGCTGACAAAAATTTCCCGGGAACATCATATAGATATCATATTCTTTGATGGCCGTGGCGGGCCGCCATCAAGAGGAGGAGGTAAGACGCATAAATTTTATGCTTCGATGGGGCACAATATTTCGAATAAGGAAATACAACTGACCATACAGGGACAAACTGTGAGTTCTAATTTTGGAACGGTAGATGCGGCACAGTTTAATATTGAGCAATTGATAAATGCCGGTATTTCCAATGACCTTTTTTCGAATAAGGATATAACGCTCAGTAAAAAAGAAGAAGCCCTGATGCAGGAATTATCTGAAGCCAGTTATCATTCTTACAAATCTTTAAAAGACCATCCTTACCTCGCTGATTATTTATTGCAGGTAAGCCCTTTACGGTTTTATAGCGAAACGAATATCGGGAGCCGTCCTGCGAGACGTGGCGCATTATCCGGTTTATCATTAAAAGATTTAAGAGCTATCCCTTTTGCAGGTTCGTGGAGCCAGTTGAAGCAAAATGTAATTGGATATTATGGCGTAGGCTCTGCCTTACAGCAAATGGAAAAGAAAGGAAAGCTGCCTGAATTTCAGCAACTCTATCAGCAGTCGTTATTTTTTAAAACATTATTGGATAATTGTGAAATGGCTATGATGAAATCATTTTTCCCTTTAACCGCCTTTCTTGCCAATCACAAACAGTTTGGTGAACTCTGGCAAATGATTTTTTCTGAATACGAACTGACAAAACAATATCTTTTCAGGTTAACAGGCCAATCGGAATTAATGGCCGACTACCCGGTGGAGCAATTATCCATCCAGATGAGAGAAAGAATAGTGCTGCCATTATTAACTATTCAACAGTATGCGTTGACCAAAATTAGAGAACTGGATGAGCAATTAGTTCAGGCGCCGGTGAAAGAAATCTATGAAAAGTTAGCAATGCGCTGTTCATTCGGGATCATCAATGCAGGAAGAAATTCGGCGTAATGTATTTCTTTTGCAGTTGCTAAAAAAGCCCTCCGTAGAAACGGAAAGCTGTTAACGATTGCTTGCTATATGAAAATCTTACTAAACCATATTTTTCATCAGAATGAATAGATGGTAGCAAACAGGAAACTGGCCGCTGCTTTATTCGGCGCCCCATCCTTATCCACAAATGTTTCTTTGTTTGAGTTATCCAAACGGAACTCAGGAATAAAAATAAAACCCCCGGTTTTGAAACTGGCAGATAAGGTGGTAGCGAAAATATTGCAACCACCAGGGTTGACTGTAATCTTCAAATTGTTTTTATCACTGAAGTACTCACTCCGTAAGGTAAGTCCGAGCCAGGGTTTTGGATCCAAATTCAAATAAAGTGCATTGCCCCACCAGGATTGGCTCTCAATGTTTTTTGCCCCATCCCAGAACCGGGTGGAATTAATGGTCCCATTATAGCCGATATTGAACTTGTCACTTATTTTGGCGGTTATGACGGCATCAAACTGGTTTACAGTTGATGTATCCGGATTTTTTCCTCCTACATAATTCAGGTAGAATTTTATCTTATCATTTGGTGCAAATGTGTATTGCCCGATCAGGAATTTTTTATTGATCTGGCCATCCGGTGGGATCCGGAAATCAGTAGCATTAGCAATGCCCAGCATGGCGCCATGTTTGCCTTTTGTTACTTCTGCTTTCAGACCTGTGTGGGAGAAAGGCCCGTTGGTAAACATATAACTCATACTATAATTCCTGTTCAATTGTGGGTCCAGCAGTTCATAGCCTACATGGGTGGCCCATGTGCCCAGGGTAAATTTCAACCAGTCTGCTGGAGAGTAGCTTACATATAACTGTTTAACCGCTTGTGTGATGCCATTGTCTGTGTAAGAAAAGTCTTTTGCTCTCTGTCCAAAACCCAGGTCAGCAACAGCACCGACCTTATCCCCCTTATGCTCAAATTTTACACTGGCCATGCCCAGTGAAAAAGAATTGTGAGCTTGTGTAAAGCTGGTAAAACTGTTGGCCTTGGTATTGGCAAAATCATATTTGTAATAAGCATCAACTGAACCTGTTATTGTAAGTACAGGTTCTTTTTTTTCTTGTTCTGTTACTACTGTTGTTGTATCTGTTGCAGAAGTGTTGATGGCAGCCACCTGGGCTGTAGCGAAGTGGCAGGATAGCAGGCTGATAGCCGCTACAAATATTTTTTGTAACATTGTGTTGCATTTTTAATGTGAGAAAAGGGCACAGCAGGTATGATCTTTTACGAGAAGATGATACCATTAACGCAGTGCCTTTTTCAATTTTGTTTACTTTTATTCATCAGAGCTCTACCGTTTTTTCTTCGATAGTGCCGTTATTATGTACCAATAAGGTTCCTTGCAGGTATTTTTCGTTGTGCTGAGATGCATCAAGTCCTTCTTCTTCTTCTTTTTCGCTTACCCTGATAGGTGCTACAAAATTGATGAACCTGAATATGCCATAAGAAACAGCGAAACTATATCCCGCAACAAATGCCATTGCTTTTAACTGCGTAAAAAAGAATCCTGGATTTCCATAAAATAAACCATTCGGTCCGCCTGGAATTCCATGAGCAGCTGTATTGGCAAAAACACCAGTCAGTAACATCCCAACCATACCGCCGATACCATGGCAAGGGAAAACGTCAAGTGTATCATCCACTTTTGATTTTTGCTTGATGCTGACTGCAATATTGGATGCAATAGCACCAACCAGGCCAATAATGATACTTTGTGGTATACCAACATATCCTGCTGCAGGTGTGATGGCAACAAGACCGACAACAGCGCCGATACAGAATCCAAGTACTGATGGTTTCTTTCCTTTGATGACATCAAAGAACATCCATGCCAACCCTGCAGAAGCAGCCGCAGTAGTGGTGGTACCAAAAGCATTTACGGCCAGGGGAGTGGCGCCTACAGCGGAACCGGCATTAAAGCCAAACCAACCAAACCAGAGCAGGCCAGTTCCAATCAGTACATAAGGTACATTGGCGGGTGGAATTTCTTTTTTCTCAACATGTGATTTTCTTCGTTTCAATACCATGGCCCCGGCCAATGCAGCACAACCTGCAGTGATATGTACAACCGTGCCACCGGCAAAATCCCATGCCCCCATTTTGGCAAGAAAACCCTCGGGGTGCCAGCTCCAATGTGCAACTGGCGCATACACCAACAGGGAGAAAAGTACAATAAACAGAACGTAAGAAGTAAAACGGATACGTTCCGCGACGGCTCCTACCACAAGTCCGGGAGTAATGATAGCAAACATCAATTGAAACAATGAGAACAAGCCCAGAGGAATAGTGTTGGCAGCTGGCCATGCTGGTGCAGACTTAACACCCTCATAAAAGGCAAAAGTGGTTGGATCGCCAATGACACCTTTTATGGATTCCCCAAAAGCAAGACTGAATCCGCAAACAACCCATAGTACCCCAACAATGCCGGCAGCTACAACGCTTTTGATCATTGTTGAAATAACATTCTTTCGGTTCACCATACCACCGTAGAAAAAGGCGAGACCCGGCGTCATTAAAAACACCAGCGCAGTGGACACTAATACCCATGCAATGTCCGATGAGCTGTACTGCGGGTCAGCGGCTCCCGGAACAAAGTCGGATGCGGGTTTTACAAACATGGCAATAATAGCAATCGCAACCAGAAGAACGAATGGCAGAATCTGTTTTGCTTTTACTGTACTCATGAGCTTTGATTTTTAAGTTAAACATTAAAATTTAATATAATTTAAAATATATTACCCAAATTTAAATATTTACGCCATTAACATTTGTTAGTTTATACTAATTGTAAATAAAATTTTAATAAATAATGATTATGATCATTAAAATATCAAATTGAAAAATAATTTAATTTGAAATAAACGGCTAAAAAAATCAATTTTTAGACAATTTGAAATCGCAGGGAGGAGTCTTTTGATTCCAGGATGGAAGCGGTATTAAGGAGAAATTCATCAACTTTCCGGGCACATTCCCTGCCTTCGCTGATGGCCCAAACCACTAAGGATTGGCCACGACGCATATCACCCGCAGTAAATATTTTAGGGAGATTGGTTTGATAATTTTTATCTGAAGCTTTTACATTTCCTTTTTCATCAAGATCTATTTCGAGTTGTTGCAGCAACCCTTCTTTTTGCGGATGAAGAAAACCCATCGCCAGTAAGGCCAGTTCACAAGGGATATTTCTTTCACTACCGGTAACTTCAGCAAAACCGGCAGGTTTGCCGTCATCAACATTCCATTCAAGGGTAACGATCTTCAACTCCTTCAGATTTCCATTTTCATCACCGATGAATTCTTTAGTGGCTACCGCCCAATGGCGATCAGCACCTTCCTCATGTGATGATGTTGTCTTTAATACCATCGGGAATGTCGGCCAGGGCATTGTGTGATTTCGGTCCTCAGGTGGTTTGGGAAGCAATTCAAATTGTGTAACTGATATTGCTCCCTGCCGGTTTGACGTTCCCACACAATCGCTGCCTGTATCACCGCCACCAATCACCACTACATTTTTACCGGTGGCTGTTACTTCTTTATCCAGCATATTGCTTTCAATTCCTTCCTCTCTACCGATAGTCATCGGGATGGAGAGGGCGGGGGTGAGTCCAGCGACTCTTTTATTATTTTGTTTTAAAAAGTCCATAGCAAAGTGCACTCCGTTCAACTCTCTGCCCGGGATGCCGAGGTCTCTTGGTACAGTACTTCCACCTGCTAATACAATCGCATTGAATTCTCTTAATAAGTCATTGATGTTGACATTGACACCAACATTTGCCATGCATTTAAAAACAATACCTTCTTCTTCCATTACTTTAATCCTTCTGTCAACCACCCATTTTTCCAATTTGAAATCAGGAATACCATAGCGGAGTAATCCTCCCGGTGCATCATCTCTTTCAAAAACGGTTACCATATGCCCGGCATAATTCAATTGTGCAGCTGTAGCAAGACCCGCAGGTCCCGAACCTATTACTGCTACTTTTTTACCGGAACGAAGATTGGGTTTGCGGGGTTTTACAAATCCTTTTTCAAATGCTATTTCGATAATATGTTTTTCAATTTCCTCAATGGCTACGGCAGGTTGATTGATGCCTAACACACAGGCTGTCTCACAAGGAGCAGGACAGATGCGGCCGGTGAATTCCGGAAAGTTATTGGTGGAAGAAAGAATATCATAAGCTTCTTTCCAGTCTTGTTTATACACTGCATCATTAAACTCAGGTATTACATTTCCCAAAGGGCAGCCATGATGACAAAAGGGAACACCACAGTTCATACAACGGGCTGCCTGCTGGTTCAGCTTCTCATCTGAATAAGGCTGTACAAATTCATTGTAATGCTTTAGCCTTTCCTGCACAGGTTGCTTACCCGGAAGTTCTCTGTTAAATTCTTTAAAGCCTGTTGGTTTGCCCATTCACTTATTTTTATTTTGTTGCCAACTTAAGTTTTTCATGGCATCGCCTGTTGTGTCACTCACTTCATCGTTCTGTTCATTACTCATCAACCCACCCCGGTTTACTAAAGCATTTTGGTTTCCTCAATTCACCCCTCCAAGGAGGGGATAGTTCCCGATTGTTGCTGTTTCACTTTTCAAATTTCATACTGGTTCAAAACAATCCGGGTCCTGTAAAGTGGGGGCTGTGAGTTGCATCCCCTCCTCGGAGGGGCAGGGGTGGGTTTATTGCTCCGCCCTTACCACTTCTTTATTTTTCAAAAGAGCTTTCTTATAGTCTTTCGGAAACACCTTCACAAAATTTTTCAGTTGGTTCTCAAAATCCTCCAGGATGAATTTAGCCACTGTGCTACCTGTATATTCAAAATGTTTTCGGATCATGGGGAATAATTCATTTTTATCATTCACATCACATTTATCCAAATCCACCATTTCTGTATTACAGTTGTCAGCGAATTTTCCCTTTACATCATACACATAAGCGATACCCCCACTCATACCTGCTGCAAAATTTCTTCCTGTGTCGCCGAGTATCACTACCCGGCCACCAGTCATATATTCGCAGCCGTGATCTCCAACAGCTTCTACTACCACATTTGCACCTGAATTACGAACGCCGAACCGTTCGCCTGCCTTACCTCTTATGAATGCTTCTCCGGATGTAGCGCCATATAAAGCCACATTACCAATAATAATATTTTCTTCCGGAACAAATAATGCACTCTTTGGCGGATAAATAATCAATCTTGCACCGCTCAGTCCTTTACCAAAATAATCATTGGCATCGCCTTCCAGTTCCATGGTTAATCCTTTTGCAGCAAAGGCGCCGAAACTTTGCCCTGCCGTGCCGGTGAATCTGAAATGTATGCTGTCATCCGGTAAACCGTTACCACGGTGAACCTTTGTTATTTCATTTGATAAAATAGTTCCGGCAGTTCTGTCTGTATTCTTAATCTCAAACTCAGCCCTAACCTTATTCTTACTTTCAATCGCCGGCTTTGCTTTCTCCAATAATTTCCAGTCCAGCGCATCGGCCAACCCATGATCCTGCTCTTCACTATAATATAACCCGGTATATACAGAAGCAGGCTCTTTGTATAAGACAGGAGCTAAATTTAATTTACTGTATTTCCAATGCTGAAGATTCTCTCTCGCCTCTAGGTTATCTGCCTGCCCAATCATTTCATTTACGGTTTTAAAACCAAGCTCTGCCATGATCTCCCGTAACTCCTGCACAATAAATTTGAAAAAGTTTACTACATGATCAGCATTTCCTGTAAATCGTTTTCTTAATTCAGGGTCTTGTGTTGCCACACCAACTGGACAGGTGTTCATATGACATTTACGCATCATAATACATCCTTCCACTATTAGTGCAGCTGTAGCAATACCCCATTCTTCGGCGCCAAGCAATGCGGCCACAGCAATATCCCTTCCTGTTTTCATTTGACCATCTGCCTGCACCACTACCCGGCTTCTTAATTTATTTCTTACCAATGTCTGCTGTGTTTCTGCTAAACCTAATTCCCATGGAAGGCCCGCATGCTTGATGGAGCTGACCGGAGAGGCACCTGTACCACCATCATGTCCTGATATCAAAACCACATCGGCTTTTGCTTTAGTAACACCGGCTGCTATTGTTCCCACACCTGCTTTGCTTACTAACTTCACACTTATTCTTGCATTACGGTTTGCATTTTTCAAATCAAATATGAGTTGAGCCAGGTCTTCAATAGAATAAATATCATGATGGGGCGGGGGAGAAATCAATCCGACTCCCGGTGTGGAATGACGAACCCTGCCAATCCATTCATCTACTTTATGACCGGGTAATTGCCCGCCTTCACCCGGCTTGGCGCCCTGTGCCATTTTAATTTGTAATTCATCTGCTTCGGTTAAATATAAACTGGTAACACCAAACCTTGCCGATGCTACCTGCTTTATGGCGCTGCGCATTGAATCTCCATTGGCTAATGGCTCATATCTTTTTTCATCTTCACCTCCTTCACCGGTATTGCTTTTAGCGCCGAGGCGGTTCATGGCAATAGCTAATGTGGTATGTGCTTCCCATGAAATGGAACCAAAGCTCATAGCGCCGGTAGCAAACCGTTTGTAAATATTCTCAGCAGCTTCTACCTCGTCAATAGAAATGGAAGGACGATTCTTTTTGAATTGCAATAAACTTCTGAGTGTACAGGCTTTTTCACCCTGGTCATTCACCAGTTTTGAATATTTTTTGAAAATATTGTAATCATTCATCTTTGTTGCGTGTTGCAGCAGGTGAATGGTTTGTGGATTGAATAAATGAAATTCACCTTTTCTTTTCCACTGATAAATACCACCGGTTGATAAACGGTCAACAGGAATATCTTTTTTACTGAATGAAAAGAAATGTTTGGCCAGGGTTTCTCTTGCAATCTCATCCAATCCCATGCCTTCAATGCGGGAAGTGGCGCCGGTAAAATATTTATTTACCACATCCTGGTTCAATCCTAATATTTCAAAAATTTGTGCACCCTGGTATGACTGAAGAGTGGAAATGCCCATTTTGGAAAATACTTTCAGCAACCCGTCGTTCACTGCTTTGATATAATTTTTCTTCAGCTCATCTTCACTGAGTGATGTGTGAAGCTTGCCTGTTTCTTTCATATCACGAATGGAAGAAAGAGCTAAGTAAGGATTGATAGCTGTTGCACCAAAACCAACCAGGCAGGCAAAATGATGAACTTCCCACACATCGCCTGCTTCAACAATGATACCTACCTGTCCCCGCATTCCTTTGCGGATGAGGTGGTGATGAATGGCGGCAGTTGCCAGCAGGGAGGGGATTGGTGCATGGCTGGAATCAATCGCCCTGTCCTGCAGTATCAAAACTTTAAAACCATCCTCCACTGCATGAACTGCATATTCGCAAATTCTGTCAATACCTTTTTGAAGTGATCCGGGTTTACCATCAGCCTTGAAATAACATTGAATCGTTTTTGACTGAAACAAACCCGTATCAATACTTCTGATTTTTTCTAATTCATGATTGCAGAGCACCGGTTGTTTCAAAGCAACACTATGGCAGGTTAGCGGATCTTCCACTAATAAGTTTCCATTGTTGCCTACGAAAGTTGACAATGACATCACCAGCCTTTCACGGATGGGATCTATCGGGGGATTAGTAACCTGTGCAAATAATTGTTTGAAATAACTGCTGAGATGCTGCGGCTGATCGCTAAGAACAGCCAGTGGCACATCACTGCCCATTGACCCGACAGGTTCTTTACCTTCCAACGCCATGGGTGCAATGATGATATCCAGATCTTCCGAAGAATAACCAAAAGCTTTCTGGTATTTAAAAACCTGCTCATGTTCCAGGTGAGTGAACATAACTCTTGGCTCAGGCAGTTCTTCCAAACGTATTTTGTATTTATTCAGCCATTCGCTATATGGTTTTTGCGAACAAATATTTTGTTTTAATTCTTCATCGCTGATGATCCTTCCTTTTTCCAGGTCCACTATAAACATTTTCCCGGGCTGCAACCTTCCTTTTTCTATTATACAGGCGGGGTCAACAGGAAGCACTCCTGTTTCTGATGCCATGATCACACGGTCATCATTGGTGACGCAATATCTTGATGGACGAAGACCGTTTCTGTCCAATGTGGCACCAATTATTTTTCCATCAGTAAATGAAATAGACGCAGGTCCGTCCCAGGGTTCCATAAAGGAAGAGTGAAATTCATAAAAAGCTTTCTTTACCGGGTCCATTTCCTCATGTCCATCCCATGCTTCGGGTATCAGCATCATCATCACATGTGGTAAGGAACGGCCGGTTAAGGTGAGCAGCTCAATCATATTATCAAGACAAGCGGAGTCGCTTTGTCCTTCGGTAATGATCGGCAGCAACATTTCCATTTCTTCTTTGGAGAAATATGGGGTGATAAAACCATGCTCACTTGTCTTCAGCCAGTTTAAATTTCCCTGAAGTGTATTTATTTCTCCATTATGAGCAATGAAACGAAATGGCTGCGCCAGTTTCCAGGAAGGAAATGTATTGGTGGCAAATCTTGAATGTACCAGGCCAAATGCACTTACCACTCTTTTGTTGTTCAGATCAGGAAAATATTGCCGGAGCTGTAAACTCGTCAACTGGCCTTTATAAACAACTGTTTTATAAGAAAGCGATGCGATGTAAAAGCCAATGGAATCTTTTCTTACCGTATCATTGACGGTGTGGCTTGCATAGTTCCTGAGGATAAATAATTTTCTTTCAAAATCATCAGGGTTAGAAATATGATCAGGACGGGCAATGAAAACCTGTTCAATTTCCGGCTCTACGCTCAATGCAGTTGGTCCGATGTCACGGGTGTTCACCGGCACTTTTCTATAAGCAATTATTTCAAGCCCTAATTTTTCGGCAGCACGGTTGAAGATGTCACGGCACTCTTCCCTCAGTCTTATTTCTTTGGGAAAAAATATTGTTCCCACACCGTACTTGCCATAGGAGGGAAGATGGACGCCAAGTTTCAAACATTCATCAAAGAAAAATTCATGTGGGGTTTGAATCATGATGCCGGCTCCGTCGCCGGTATTGTTTTCACAACCACAGGCGCCACGGTGCTCCATATTTTCCAGCACAGTCAACGCATCTGAAATATGCTGGTGAGATTTGTTGCCCTTGATATTGGCGACAAAGCCAATGCCGCATGAATCATGTTCAAAGGAAGGATGATATAATCCCTGGTTGCCTGCCATGAGGTGCAATTAATTTTAGTGAATACAGCCGTTAACTATATTTCAATAGCAAGCAATGCTCTTGAAAATACAAAAAAGCTTCCAGCAGGATAAGGAATCATAACAGTATTTGTCCACAAGTTGATATCAAACAAGTGGATTAAATAAGATAACCAAACAACTGATCGTTCTTATTTATTTCTGAAAAACCAATATTTGAATTCTTCATCTTCAATAATAACAGTTCATAATCTGAACGGCTCTGCAATTCAACACCCACGAGGGCAGGCCCATTTTCTTTGTTCGTCTTCTGCATATATTCAAACCGGGTGATGTCATCCGTTGGCCCGAGCACATCATTCACAAATTCTTTTAATGCCCCGGGGCGTTGTGCAAAGCTGATGAGGAAATAATGTTTCAATCCTTCATACTGCAGGCTTCTTTCTTTTATCTCCTGCATCCTGTCAATATCATTATTGCTGCCGCTAACGATACAGACGATGTTCTTTCCTTTAATTTCATCAGCATAATTATCCAATGCAGTAATGGACATGGCCCCGGCAGGCTCCACTACTATTGCATCTTCATTGTACAATTTCAAAATAGTAGTGCAGATCTTTCCTTCGGGAACAAGGCACATATCATCCAGCACTTCTTTGCAAATGGAAAATGTAAGTTCCCCAACTCTTTTTACAGCAGCCCCGTCAACAAACCGTTCTATGTTGTCCAAGGTTACAGGGTAACCAGCTTTAAGCGCTTCATACATGGAAGAGGCACCTTCCGGCTCAGCGCCAATGATCTTTGTTTTGGGGGAATAGGTTTTGAAGTAAGAGCCAACTCCGGCACTTAATCCTCCGCCACCTACAGGCACAAACAAATAATCAATTTCAGACTGGTCTTCCAATATTTCTACGGCAACCGTTCCTTGTCCTTCAATAATTCTGTAATCATCAAAAGGAGGGATGAATGTCATGCCATTTTCTTCAGTAAACTTTTTTGCAGCCACTGCACAATCATCAAACGTATCGCCAATAAGTTTTATCTCAATATTATTCTCCCCAAACATTTTTGTCTGACTGATTTTTTGTTTGGGAGTGATGATGGGCATGAATACAATACCTTTTACATTCAGTTTTTTACAACTGCAGGCAAATCCCTGTGCATGATTACCTGCACTGGCACAAACAACTCCCCGTTGCAATTGTTCTTTTGGCAAAGAACTCATCATATTGTAAGCGCCACGAAGCTTGTAGGACCGTACCACCTGCAGATCTTCCCTTTTCAGAAAAACATTGCATTGATATTTTTTGGATAAGCTATGATTGAAAGTAAGAGGCGTCCGGGTGACAATTTTCTTCAGCCGCTGATATGCCGCTGCAAAATCCAGTTGAACGATATTATTAAGTGTTTGCTTCATATTAATCGTTTATCCCACCGATTCAGTTTTCAATGTCAGCCTGCTGAACACTTCTTTGGTGGATGGAACAGGAGATGTAAATGGTTTTGCAGTCTTGGGTTGATTTTCGGGCCGCAGGCTTCTTACTGTTTTTCCGGTTTGCCACAATTCACTTTCACGCAGCTCTTTCAATTCTTCTTCTAATTTTTCTCTATAATCAGCCTTGCTGTTACTGTCAATGGAACGCTGCGATTCTTTGCCTGCAGCAACACTCTCATATAATTCTTTAAAAACGGGGGCGGTGGCATCCCGGAATTTTTTCCACCAGTCCAATGCGCCACGTTGGGCAGTGGTAGAGCAATTCCCATACATCCAGTCCATTCCATTCTCAGCTACCAATGGCATCAATGATTGTGTAAGCTCTTCTACAGTTTCATTAAAAGCTTCGGAAGGTGAATGACCTTTTGAACGAAGCACTTCATATTGCGCAGCAAAAATTCCCTGGATGGCGCCCATCAATGTTCCTCTTTCCCCGGTCAGGTCTGAGTACACTTCTTTTTTAAAATCGGTTTCAAATAAATACCCGCTGCCCACAGCTATGCCTAATGCAGCTACTCTTTCAAATGCTTTGCCGGTAGCATCCTGGTATATGGCATAGGAGCTATTCAATCCCCGGCCCTGTAAAAACATTCTTCTTAATGAAGTGCCTGAACCTTTTGGTGCAACCAGAAACACATCAACATCTTTTGGCGGAACAATTCCTGTTTGTTCATTGAACGTAATACCAAAGCCATGTGAAAAATATAATGCTTTGCCGGGTGTAAGATGTTTTTTTACTGTTGGCCACAAAGCTATTTGTGCAGCATCGCTCAGCAGGTAACAAATAATAGTTCCTCTTTGCAGCGCTTCTTCAATTTCAAATAGAGTTTCGCCGGGAACAAATCCGTCACGAATGGCTTTGTCCCATGTTTTGGAATTTTTTCGCTGACCAACGATTACGTTGATACCATTGTCTCTTTGATTCAACGCCTGGCCGGGTCCCTGTACGCCATAGCCAATAATAGCGACTGTTTCATTTTTTAAAACCTGTTGTGCTTTGCTGAGTGGAAATTCTTCCCTTGTTACAACGTTTTCTTCCACTCCGCCGAAATTCAGTTTTGCCATGTTAGTTGATTTTAAGTTGCGAGGTGAAGCCGAAGCAATCCCCTCTTGTTAATTATAGATTTTTATTTTTTGTTTGTCATCGCCTGTGCTACTATCAGCTTCGTTGCGTCGCACCCTTCATCGTCCGGTAATTCTATTCAGCAACCCACCCCAATTCACTAAAGCAATTTGTTTTTCTCAATTCGCCCCTCCCAGGAGGGGAAGTGTACTAAAGCATTTCTTTTTATTTCTTACTCTTTTTCTCCTTTTCTCTTTTAATCTCTTAGCTTACATTGAAAACACTTCTTCCTTCTTATTCAAATACTCATTCTCTATCACTTCTTCGCCCGGTTCTTTGTACTCAAATTCTTTTAGCCGTTCATGAAAATCGCTGCTGCCTTTAATGATGGCCACCCTGGCGCTCCGTACAAATTCAATTAATCCGTAAGGCTCCAGTGCTTTGATCAGGTTGTCTGTTTCTTCCCGGTGGCCTGTTGTTTCAAATACTGTATAGTCTTTTCGGATTGCTACAGCCCGGGCGCCATACTCCCGGAGCAATCTTTCTACTTTTACTTTTTCAGCAATGGCATCTGTGCTTACTTTATACAGGGCAAGTTCCTGCCAAACGATCTCATCTTCCGTATTGTAATAGGCTTTTAATACTTCTACCTGTTTTTCAATCTGGCGGCATAGTTTGCTCACTACTTCTTCCGTTTCAGTAATGACAATCGTAAAGCGATGTACACTGTCTACTTCGGTAGGAGAAGTATTCAGGCTTTCAATATTAATTTTTCTCCTGGAAAAAATAATAGCGATGCGATTTAGCAAACCAATCTGGTTTTCCGTGTAAACTGTTACTGTAAATTCTTTTTTACTCATATATTCTTTTTATCTGCCGACCGGGTCTTCAACCGCTGCCGGGGAGTTATTTTAATCGTACCTCACTTACACTGCATCCCTGCGGTACCATCGGAAACACATTGTCTTCTTTACCCACCATTACTTCCAGCAAATAAGCGCCGTTATGTTCCAGCATCTTTTTTAATGACTGTTTCAGTTCTTCTCTTTTGTTTACCATTTTTCCTGCAATACCATATCCTTTTGCCACCTGCACATAATCAGGGCTCGCTATATCAACAAATGAATATCTCCTTTCATGAAACAGCTGTTGCCACTGGCGAACCATGCCCAAAAACTGATTATTCAGTATGATGATCTTTACTTCCACTTCAGCCTGCATGATGGTGCCGAGTTCTTGTATGGTCATCTGAATACCTCCATCACCAATTATGGCAACAACAGTTTTATCAGGTGCACCGGATTTGGCGCCAATGGCAGCCGGTAATGCAAAGCCCATAGTGCCAAGCCCGCCAGAAGTAATATTGCTTTTGGACTGGTTATATTTTGCATAGCGGCAGGTCACCATCTGATGCTGGCCCACATCTGTCACCACAACTGCATCTCCCTTTGTCAGCTCGTTTAATGCATCTATGACTTCGGCCATTGATAAGGCATCCGTTGTCGGGTTCATCTCAGGAACAATGCAGGTTTCTTCTTCTTCCTTTTTATAATCACTGAACTTTTTCAGCCATTGCGGATACACTTTTTTCTCCAACAATTCAGTTAGCATTGGCAATGTCTCCTTGCAATCGCCCCAGACACCAACTGTTGCTTTTACATTTTTATCAATCTCTGACGGATCAATATCCAAATGAACCACCTTTGCCTGCTTTGCATATTTGTCAAGCCTGCCTGTTACCCGGTCGTCAAACCGCATTCCTACTGCTATTAATACATCACATTCATTTGTCAGCACATTTGGTCCATAGTTGCCATGCATACCCAGCATGCCCATCGCCAGCGGATGATTGGTAGGAATAGCACTCATGCCCATGATGGTCCAGGCAGCGGGGATACCGGCTTTCTCAATAAATTGTTTAAATTCTTTTTCTGCTTTACCCAATATCACTCCCTGTCCGAAAATGACAAATGGTTTCTCCGCATCGTTGATCAGCTTAGCAGCTGCCTCCACATATTCTTTTCTTACAATTGGCTTTGGGCGATAACTCCTGATATGAGCACATTTGACATAACCTTCGTAATTGAATTTTTGCAATTGTGCATTCTTTGTAATATCTATCAGCACAGGCCCCGGTCTTCCACTACCAGCGATATAAAATGCTTTGGCCAGCACAGCAGGAATTTCTGTTGCATCTGTTACCTGGTAATTCCATTTGGTAACAGGAGTGGTAATATTAATAACATCTGTTTCCTGGAAAGCATCGGTTCCAAGTAAGTGGGCATATACTTGCCCTGTGATACAAACAACAGGAGTAGAGTCAATCATTGCATCAGCCAAACCTGTTACTAAATTTGTTGCACCGGGGCCACTGGTTGCAAACACCACACCTGTTCTTCCGCTTGCTCTTGCAAAACCCTGTGCTGCATGTATAGCTCCCTGCTCATGACGAACAAGTATATGCTTCAGCTTATCATGATAATCATACAATGCATCATAGATTGGCATGATGGCGCCACCGGGGTAACCAAAAATAGTTTCTACACCTTCAGCAAGGAAGGCTTCCAGCACAGCTTTTGAACCGCTCAAAGAAGTAGTTTTTCTCTTCGCCGGTTTCATCTTTGTTATTTCAAGAATATCCATATCAATACTTTTAAATATTCAACACTCAATAATCAATAAATCAATATTCAGATTCTCAGCTTTCATCCGTCACACAACCTTCACTGGCATCTTTCACCTGTTGTGCATACTTGAATAAAATTCCCTTTGTTACTTTCAGCCTGGGTTGTTTCCACTTCTTCTTTCTTTTTTTTATTTCTTTATCACTCACTTTTAAGCTGAGTTTCTTTTTTGCCACATCAATTTTAATGATGTCATTATTTTTTACCAGGCCGATCAAGCCCCCATCAAATGCCTCAGGTGTGATATGTCCCACAACAAATCCATGAGTGCCACCACTGAATCTTCCATCAGTGATCAGTGCAACTGATTTTCCCAGACCTGCGCCGATGATGGCAGATGTTGGTTTCAGCATCTCCGGCATTCCCGGTGCACCTTTTGGTCCCACATATCTTATTACCACCACATCCCCTTCTTTTATTTTTCCTGAGTTGATACCTTTTATCAATTCAAACTCTCCGTCAAATACTCTTGCCGGTCCTTCAAACAATTCTCCTTCTTTACCCGATATCTTTGCTACACTTCCTTTTTTCGCCAGGTTGCCATAGAGAATTTGCAAATGACCTGTTGCCTTGATTGGTTTTTTAATTGGATGAATAATGTTTTGTGTTTTAAAATCAAGGTCAGGCACAGCAGCCAGATTTTTTTTGATGGTCCTGCCCGTCACAGTCAAACAATCACCATGCAGTAATTTTTTCTTTAATAAATATTTCATAACTGCCGGCACACCGCCATGCTGATGTAAATCCTGCATCAAATATTTTCCGCTGGGTTTAAAATCTGACAGCACCGGTACTTTATCACTGATGGTTTGAAAATCATCCTGTGTTATTTTTACCCCAACAGCTTTTGCCATTGCAATCAGGTGCAAAACAGCATTGGTGCTTCCACCTAAAACCATAATTACAGTAATAGCATTTTCAAATGCCTTTCTCGTCATGATGTCCGAGGGCTTAATATCTTTTTCAAGCAATAGTCTTATCGCTTTACCGGCTTCAGCACATTCTTTTTGTTTTTCTTCGCTCAGTGCAGGATTGGAAGAAGAGAAAGGCAAACTCATTCCCAGTGCTTCAATTGCAGCAGCCATCGTATTGGCTGTGTACATACCACCACAGGCGCCAGCACCGGGACATGAATGCTGAACGATGCCTTTAAAATCTGCTTCCGTTAATTGCCCAGCAATTTTTTGTCCCAACGCCTCAAATGCTGAAACAATGTTAAGGTCTTGTCCTTTGTAATGACCCGGAGCAATCGTTCCGCCATACACCATAATGGACGGACGATTTAAACGACCCATTGCCATCACGGAACCGGGCATATTTTTATCACAACCCGGTACTGCTATCAATCCATCATAATATTGTGCGCCGCAAACCGCTTCAATGGAATCAGCAATGATATCACGGCTCACCAAACTGTACCGCATCCCATCAGTACCATTACTGATGCCATCACTTACACCGATGGTATTGAATATTAAACCAACCATATCATGATCCCACACTGCCTGCTTCACAGTTCTTGCCAGATCATTCAAATGCATATTGCAGGTGTTTCCATCATAGCCCATACTCACAATGCCAACCTGAGCTTTTTGCAGGTCAGCATCCGTTAATCCAATACCATACAACATGGCCTGTGCCGCCGGTTGTGTGGGGTCTTGAGTTATAGTTTTGCTGTATTTATTCAGTTCGTTCATTTTATTTTTCTTGTCCTCCGAAGCCTTGGCGCAGGAGGATTATGTTACCAGCGACATTAACACGGATCATCGTCTGTTGCGTCGCACTGTTCAGGGTTCTGTTCGCTACTGGGCAACCCACCCCAACTCACTAAAGCAACTTTTTTTCCTCATTTCGCCCCGCCCTGGCGGGGATGTGTACTAAAGCAATGAACTACTACATTCTTTTTCTTATCCCTCTTATTCTGCGAAGCAGAATAAAATCCCCGCCTGACCGGACGGGCAGGTGTGTTCATCCGTCCAACCCGTGTCATCCGTGTTTCTGTATTTTCTCTTACTACGCAACTTCCTTCTGCAATTGAAATTCCTTTTCCAATACTTTGCATTTATAGGCTTTTTGAATAACTGCACCCAATGAATCTTCCCAGTTCAATTTGAATGCTACATTATCCAACGATGCTAATTCAACAACCTCGGCAGCGGTACCGCAATAAAAACCGCTATCGGCTCCCTGCATTTCTTCAACAGTAAAAAATGTTTCTCTCACAGGTATATTCAGTTCATTGCATATTTCAATTACTGTTGCCCTTGTAATGCCCGGAAGGATATTTCCTTTCGCCGGAGTAAATACAACGCCATCTTTTTCATAAAACACGTTGGCGCCGGGGCCTTCGGCCACAAAGCCATTGTTATCCAGCAACAAGGCTTCATCAAATCCATTATCCTTTGCTTCCTGGCAGGCAAGAATAGAATTTACATAATGCCCACTTACTTTAGCTTCAATATGAAAACCGGCAGGATTCGGACGGCGATAAGAAGAAGTCATGATGCGCATCTTATTGGCGAGATAACCATTCGTCCATTCCCATGCTTCAATGGCGAGATAAGATTCCTTTCCTTTTGATAAGGACATATTCGCTGAACAGAGGACAATCGGCCGCAGGTAAGCATCGGTGAAATTATTTTTCCTCAGCACTTCATAACTCAGCTCCATCAGTTGCTCAGTAGAATAATGAAAAGGCATTTTCATCAGTTGAGCAGAATGACGGAGCCGGTCATAATGTTCTTTTGCTTTAAAAATCTTTGTTCCCCCACCAACAGGGTAGGAACGGATGCCTTCAAACACTGCATATCCATAGTGCAATGATTGACTATATAAATCTGTTTTTGCCTCAGCAGCTTTTACAAACTGTCCGTTGAAATAGATAATAGTGTTTTCGTTGTAATACATATTCTTGTTTTTATTCTATCGGGTTTATTTTTGTCAGACGAAGACCGTCAGACAAAAAGAAACCCGCCTTTTTGGAGGCGGGTCGCTTATATTTTGAATTTTTTAGTTCAACATCATGCACCACCTCCGTTTGAAGAAGATATAATAATCACCACCACAATAATAATTGAGGTAACAGAAGTGATGATACTATATGCTTTGCTCTTCAACATAGAAGTGTATGTTTCGTAAATATACACCCGCCATTTCAAAAAAAGAACTTTACAAGCAATTTTTATTTTAAAAAAGGACGAACCATCGTAAGTTTTTCATCACAGTCTAAATGATGGTTGACTTCCTCAATTCAATATTTTCCCTCTTCACTGAACCGGAAATTTTTCCACTTACATAATCACTAACCAATTCACCAATCGTGGAAGTGAAATAGAAATTCACCGGGTCAATGTCTTTGGTGACAAATGAATACTGTAATGTCCAGTTTACCGCCTGGCGAACCAGGTCAGCTTCATCTTTCATGCCCAGCCATTCCAGCATCATAGCAGCAGATAAAATAGAACCGGTAGGATTAGCAATATCTTTTCCTGCTGCCTGTGGGTAAGAACCATGAATGGGTTCAAACAAGGCAAGGCCACCGGCACCAACAGAAGCAGAAGGCAATAATCCCAGTGAACCGCTTATCACACTGGCTTCATCACTGATGATGTCGCCAAACATATTTTCTGTAAGGATGATGTCAAATTGTTTCGGGTTGAGGATGATCTGCATAGCGGCGTTATCTACAAACATGTAATCAACTGTCACATCAGGGTATTGCGGCGCTATTTCCTGTACTACTTTTCTCCATAGTCTTGATGTTTCCAGCACATTGGCTTTGTCAACCAATGTCAGTTTTTTTCTGCGTTCAGGTTTTTGTGCAAAGTGAAAAGCAAGATGAGCAATGCGTTCAATTTCTTCTTTGGTGTAAACACAATTATCTGAAGCCTCTGTTTTTTCTTCGTTGATTTTTTTCTCTCCGAAATAAATACCACCTGTCAGCTCACGGAAGATGACAAAATCAACGCCTTCAATTTTTTTGTTTTTGAGCGGAGATAAATGAAAAAGAGAAGAATAAGTTTTAATGGGGCGGATATTAGCATAGAGCTGCAACGTTTTTCTCAGCTTCAGCAATCCCTGCTCTGGTCTCACTTTGGCGGTTGGGTCGTTGTCGTATTTTGGATGGCCGATAGCACCGAATAGGATTGTATCACTATCCAGGCAAACTTCAATTGTTTCATCCGGCAAAGGATTACCGGTTTTATCAATAGCGTCAGCGCCCATCAGGCAATAAGTATATTCAAAGTCATGGTTGAATGCTTCTGCCACAGCATTCAACACACGGATAGATTGCCGGGTTACTTCAGGGCCGATACCATCTCCTTCAATGACTGCGATCTTCTTTTTCATGGTTTATACACGTTGAATTTCAAATTGCTCTATGTCTTCTTTTATGCTTAATAAATAATCAATATCATCATACCCGTTCAGCAAACAGGTTTTTTTATAACTGCTTATTTCAAATCTTTCCCATTCACCGGTTGAGTTGATAGTGATAGTTTGTTTTTCCAGGTCAACGGTCAGCTCTGTATTATTATCCTGCAGGAAGATCCGTTGCAGGAATTCATCAGTTACCTGCACCGGAAGAACGCCGTTATTCAATGCATTATTCTTAAAAATATCAGCAAAGAAACTGGAGACGACTACCCTGAAACCATAATCCAGAATAGCCCAGGCAGCATGCTCTCTTGAAGAACCGCAACCAAAGTTTTTTCCTGCTACCAATATTTCTCCATCAAACTGCGACATGTTCAATGGAAAGTCAGCCTTCGTTTTTGATTCGTCATCATTATAATAACGCCAATCCCTGAAAAGGTTTTTACCAAAATCTTCCTTAGTGGTAGCTTTTAGAAACCGGGCTGGAATTATTTGGTCCGTATCAATATTCTCAATATTGATGGGGACAAACCTGCTTGTAAAGCCCCCCCACCCCCGCAAGGGGGGCTTTTGAGTCTCAGAATCCGAAGACTCTTTTTGTATGTTGGTATTTACGTTCTTATCACTCATAGTTATTTCTAAAGTTCAGGAAACCAAAGCCCCACCTTCGGAGGGGTTGGGGAGGCTTTCTCTTACATCTGTCACAAAACCTGTGATAGCTGCCGCTGCTGCTGTTAACGGACTTGCCAGCAAGGTTCTGGCTCCTGCACCTTGCCTGCCTTCAAAATTTCTATTGCTGGTACTGATGCAATATTTTCCTGCGGGAATTTTGTCTTCATTCATTCCAAGGCATGCACTGCAACCGGGCTGACGTAATACAAATCCCGCCTCTTCAAATATTTTATCAATGCCTTCTTCAATCGCCTGCGCTTCTACTTGTTTACTTCCCGGAACAATCCATACTTCCACATCATCGGCTTTATGTTTTCCTTTTACAAATGAGGCTACCATTCTCAGATCTTCAATTCTTGAATTGGTGCAACTGCCGATGAATACATAATCAATCTTCTGCCCTTTTATGGCGGTTCCTTGCCGGAGTCCCATATAGGATAATGATTTTGACAGACCAGAACTATCATTTTCATTTACCGTTTCAGTTGTTGGGATTTTTTCGGTCACTGCAATGCCCATTCCCGGATTAGTTCCGTAAGTAATCATGGGTTCTATATCTTCTGCTTTGAAAAAAAATTCTTTATCAAAGACAGCATCGCTATCTGAATACAATTGCCTCCACTCAGTTACTTTCTTTTCCCATGCATCATCCTGCGGGGCAAACTCTCTTCCTTTTAAATATGTGTAAGTAATTTCATCCGGCGCAATCAATCCGCATCTTGCCCCCATTTCAATACTCATATTACAAATGGTCATCCTTGCTTCCATGCTTAATGAACGGATGGCAGCACCGGCAAACTCAACAGCATAGCCCGTTGCTCCGCTGGATGTGATCTTTGAAAGGATATACAGTACAATATCCTTTGAAACAACTCCATTATTTAAGACACCATCTACATTGATGCGCATCAGCTTAGGTTTGCTCTGCAATAAACATTGCGTGGCCAGAACCATTTCTACTTCACTGGTGCCTATGCCAAAGGCGATAGAACCAAAAGCACCGTGAGTAGAAGTATGGCTGTCGCCGCAAACAATCGTCATGCCGGGTTGAGTAATGCCCAACTCGGGCCCTATAACATGAACAATGCCCTGGAACGGATGCCCAAGGCCGTATAATTCAATTCCATGTTCTTGGCAATTTCTCTTCAGCGCCTCTACCTGCAACCTGCTCAGTTCTTCTTTTATCGGCAGGTGCTGGTTCAGTGTTGGTACGTTATGATCTGCTGTGGCAATAGTTTGTTTTGGTCGCAACACTTTTAGACCTCTTTTATTTAATCCTGTAAAAGCCTGGGGGCTGGTTACTTCATGAATAAAATGTTTGTCAATGTATAAAACAGACGGGCCATCGTCAACGGTTTTAACGATGTGCTTCTCCCATATCTTTTCAAATAATGTTTTTGCCATCTGCTTTTTTTAAAGATGCGTGACGTTGAAACGCCACGCCTTAAACCAAAACTAACTGCTAAATGAGAAAAAATTTATATAGCCACCGCCTCCGGCTGGTATTGATTAGCCAGTTTCAAAAGGTCTTCATCTTCTACTTCTTTTTTACTGTCCGCCACTTTTACAAACTCATTATATAATACATCCACATCATTCCGGTCGAACTGAAAACCGAGTTTTTGAAAGCGATAAGCTAATGCGCTGCGTCCGCTTCTTGCCGTCAGCACAATTTTTGAACTGTCAGCGCCTACTTCTTCAGGGTTAATGATTTCGTAAGTAAGGGAGTCTTTTAAAAACCCATCCTGGTGAATGCCGGATGAATGTGAAAAGGCATTGCTGCCTACAATGGCTTTATTAGGTTGCACCGGCATCCTCATGGTGTCAGATACCAGGTGACTTATCGGGTTCAGTTTTTCAGTTTTTATATTAGTGTGAAGACCTAAATGCTTATGTTGTTTGAGTATCATCACTACTTCTTCCAGCGATGTGTTGCCGGCCCTTTCGCCCAGGCCATTGATGGTGCATTCAATTTGCCTTGCTCCTGCAATTACACCGGCAATAGAATTGGCAGTAGCCAATCCCAAATCATTATGACAATGACAGGAGATGACGGCCTTATCAATATTGGGAACATTATTAACGAGGTAAGCAATTTTTCCGCCGTACTGATGAGGTAAACAATAACCTGTTGTATCGGGGATGTTCACTACAGTAGCGCCAGCTTTAATAACTGCTTCTACCACTCTTGCCAGGTAATCATTATCCGTTCTTCCGGCATCCTCGGCATAGAATTCCACATCATCGGTATAGGTTCTTGCCCATTTCACACATTGAATAGCCCTTTGCAGGATTTCTTCCCTGGTGGAATTAAATTTTGCCCTGATATGATAATCCGAGGTGCCTATGCCTGTATGAATCCTCGGACGAGCAGCATATTTTAATGCTTGCGCCGCTATTTCAATATCCTTTTGTACGGCACGGCTCAATCCGCAAACGGTAGCATTCTTAATGGCTTTTGCAATCTGGGTTACTGATTCAAAGTCACCGGGAGAGGAAACCGGAAACCCTGCTTCAATAATATCCACGCCGAGTTCTTCAAGGTGCAGGGCCAGTTTCAATTTTTCTTTGCTGTTAAGCTTACAGCCGGGCACCTGCTCGCCATCCCGAAGAGTGGTATCAAAGATGCTGACTTTATCTTCTGCCATAATAAATTAATAAATTAGATCAGATAAGAATGCAGGCTGCTTATTTTTGTGCCTGTCACACAGCTTAAATAATAAGTTTTGTGCCAGGGGTATTGCTTGCTGTAATTCCTTATAATAAACAACCTGCGCAACTAAATTAGCGGGGACAAGCTGCAGGCAGAAATCAAATTAAAGGGGATTCTACGGCTTGTAAACGGGACAGAATCTTCTGAAACCCTTTTCAGTATTGAGTTTTAAATTTTTTGAATTACGATGCCCAACCGTTCAACAGACGCTTTGTTTCAACTGGTCAAATCACTGGAAAAGAGTGAAAAGAGGAATTTTAAGCTTTATGTCAAACGAAATACCGCTACAGAAGATTTAAAGATCATTCAGCTTTTTGACGCATTGGACAAGATGAATGATTACCATGAGAAACAATTGCTGAAAAGAACAAAGAATATCAGCAAGCAGCAATTGTCCAATATCAAATCACATTTGTACAAGCAAATTCTCTCCAGCCTGCGGCTGATAAAAGACGAGCATAATATCGATATCCAGTTGCACGAACAGATGGACCATGCCCGGGTTCTTTATAACAAAGGACTGTATTTGCAAAGCCTTAAAATCCTGGACCGGATGAAGGAGACAGCAAGGGCTAACCAGCAGTTGACTTTTCTGCAGCAAGCCTTGTTTTTTGAAAAGAAGATAGAGACACTTTTCATCACCCGTAGCATGCAGAACCGGGCCGATGAGCTTTCTGCAGAATCTGATGCAGTCAATTCTCAGCTATCATTAGTTAACCAGCTTTCTAATCTTTCTTTACAATTATACAGTTGGTACATCAAACATGGCCATGCAAGAAATGAAATGGATGAGCAACGCATTTCTACCTTTTTTAAAAAACATCTTCCTGCTGAGGCACAGCAGGCAACCGGATTTTATGAAAAATTGTATCTGTATCAGAGCTGTTGCTGGTATTCATTTATCCGCCAGGATTTTACAGCCTATTATCACGACTCCCAAAAATGGGTTCATCTTTTTGAAGCATACCCCGCCCTGCTGAAAGTGGAAACGGCAGCTTATATAAAAGGTATGCACAACCTGATGGCGGCACATTTTAATTTGCTGAATCATCAAAAATTGGAGGAGAGTATTAGGGAGTTTGAACATTTTACAAAGCAGAAATATGTTCAGGAGAATGAGAATAACCGCCTGCTTGCGTATCAGTATTTATACACTGCCCGGATTAACCTGTATTTCCTGAAAGGTACTTTCACCAAGGGTCTTCGGCTGGTGCCTTTTCTGGAAGATATGCTGAAAGCATATGGACTTTTCCTGGATACTCACCGGGTGCTGGTTTTTTATTATAAAATCGCCAGTTTATATTTTGGCAGCGGCAACAATGAAAAGGCCATTGATTATCTCAACCGTATCATCAACCAGAAAGGGGATTTGCGAACGGATTTGCAGTGCTATTCCCGCTTACTTCACCTGATTGCTCATTACGAATTGGGAAATTTTGATTTACTCGAGTATCTTATCAAGTCTGTTTACCGCTATATGGCCAAAATGGGCAATCTGAGTAAGGTGGAAAAAGAGATGTTTGCATTTCTCCGTCATTCATTTCATGTAGGAGCCCATGCACTCAAACCGGAATTTGAAAAGTTGCTGCTCAAACTAAGAAAGTATGAAGGAAACCAACTGGAGAGCAGGGCTTTTGTATATTTTGATGTCATCTCCTGGCTGGAAAGCAAGATCAGTGGCGTTAATGTGCAGGATGTGATAAGGGAGAAATTTTTGCGGGGTGGGAGGAGCAGGGTTGCTGAAAATAAAAATTCAGCAGGAGGATTATAAGGCTATGGCACCGTTTCTATCTGTCGTGCCAACATCAGCGACTGGTAAATATTCAACTTATCTGTTTTTCTTTGCTACCCCGAAGTGCAAGCGGCGTTTACCTTCTCCAGGCAATGATTAATAATAAACAGATATTTGTCAGCCGGGTTCTTCTTTTTTAAATTCTTGTGGAAATAATAAAAAAAGAACCTTCAAAATAATCTTGAAGGCTCTTTCATGTACCAGGGAGCAGACTTGAACTGCCGTCCGCCAACTGGCGGATATGAATCCTTGAGAAATATAAAAAGGTTCAAATAAATGAACCTTTGATTAGTACCGGGGAGCAGACTTGAACTGCCGACCTCAGGGTTATGAATCCTGTGCTCTAACCAGCTGAGCTACCCCGGCAAACGGGGAGCAAAAATAGCCAATCCGGCCTGAAGACTGAAATGAAATTTGCACTTAATTTAGCGTACAACTTTATCAATGTTACGATTATCAAAAGCAGGTGATGCTGAAGGCATACTGGTAATATATGCCCCGTATATTAAAACCACCTCCTTCACCTTTGAAACAGAAGTACCATCGGTTGAAAATTTCAAAGAAAGAATAGCTGCATATATGGTAAACTATCCATGGCTTGTTTGCGAAATAGGAGGAAGGATTGCAGGATATGCTTACTCAGCAAGCCATCGGGAAAGAAAAGCCTATCAATGGTCTGTTGAATCTTCCGTTTACATTCATAATGACTACCAAAAAAGAGGAATCGCATCTGCCCTTTATAATGCCTTAATTGAAATCCTGAAGCTACAGGGTTTCCGGAATGTATATGCTGTAATTAATCTTCCCAACGATAAAAGCGTCGCTTTTCATGAAAGCTGCGGATTTAAATATTTTGCCACTTATGAACAGGTAGGCTATAAACTCGGGAAATGGAAAAATGTAGGCTGGTGGCGATTGATCATTAATGAGTTTGAAAACGATCCATCACCTCCTTTAAAATTTTCGGAAATAGACCAAACTTTATTGCCGGAAATTTTTTCTGCGGCTGAGAAATTTATCAAAAAATAAAGCCACCCTGTTTTACGGATGGCTTTATCAGGCTTTATATTTCTTTAAAAGCTAAATCCAACTCTTAAGAATATTCTTCTGCCGTTGCTACCCATTTGCACAGCATCCCATGCACCGCCGGTCTCGGTATTGTAAGCCCAGTCTTTAGCCAGTTTCACCACACCAAAATCAGGATGTGTATTGAGGATATTGTCGGCGCCGACGTAGGCGGTAAAATGCTTCATCAGGGGGAAACTAATGTACACGTCGGGTACAATTTTCCCTGAATAATCGTATTGATCAGGAACATCCCCGCCTCCGTTATCACGGGGCACTGTCGGGTTGATGCCTAATCCATCCTGTCCATATCCTAGCAGAGTTATCTTGCCGAAATAAGTTATCCGGGTTCCCAGTGTTACTTTCTTTATACCATATTCAAAATTCAATCCCATTTTCATCTTTGGAGCTGATGCAAGGATGAACTTCTGCTCCCTGTCGCTCAGGAAAGTCTTTTTCAGAAACTCAGAACCACTCAGGTTGACCGGAACATTTATCTGATCGATCTTCATGCTTTGGAAATTACCTGTAAACAGGATCCTGATACGATTGTTTTTGTTGAGCCTTTTGTTATAGTCAATCACAACATCCGCCCCGGTATTGCTGGTATTAACAGCGTTAGCGAAGAACTGTGCCAGTCCCACATTCAAAATTGCCATCTGGTTGCGAAGACCTGCATCAAGATTGGGATCGCTGCCATCAAACTGGCCGCTTAATACTACCCGGTCTTTGATTTTTGCATAATAACCGTCAAGTGTTACATTAAGATTTGGAGTAGCTTTCCATGTAAATCCAAGGCTGGCATTTACACTTTTTTCCTGGTTCAGTTCCGGAATTCCTGCTGCTTTGGCCAGATTGCTGTAATTAGGCGCTATCACTACTTCAATAATATTGCTGGCCTGCACGGTAGTGAAAGTCGAACTGAAGTTGATCTGTTGCAAAGAAGGAGCTCTATAGCCTGTACTTACGGAGCCTCTTATATTAATTGCATCGGATGCTTTAAAACGGGTAGCGAATTTGTAATTATGTGTAAACCCAAAATCGCTATAGTCTTCTGCTCTTGCAGCCAGATCAATCAACCATGAATCAGTAACATTAAATTCTGCATCTGCATATCCCGCCCATACATGCCTTTTGGCATTCACTTCGTCTCTTGGCTGATAGCCGGGAAAACCTTGTGCACCGGTGGCTTTATTGGGGTCATAATTTGTATATGAGCCGGGCTCTCCTCCATAAATCCTATAATTCTCATACCTGAATTCTGCTCCCACTGCCAGGTAGAATTTTTTTGAAAACTCTTTTGTTACATTCAGGTTAGATGTGTTTTGGAAAAAGGAGAATCCGCCATCATCAAAATGTGTTTGCGAAGGGCCTTTGGAAGCATTGAATGTTTTATCACCATAGAAATGAAAATTATTTCTTCCTGCTGTGTTGCTTAGATCCCAGTTCCAATTCTTTTTTGTCTTGCCTTTAAATCCGCCGGTAAAGGAAAGATCGTTGATCTTTGTCTGTATATGCGGGCTGTACCATACTTCTCCGTCATTTGCCTTCCGCATTATTTCTTTCACATAAATCAAATTTCCAAAATTATCGGTAGGGAAACGATCGGGCCTTGCAGAAAAATTACGGGTGAATGCATACGCATCAGAAGATTTATGATTGTATCCTCCAAAAGTGTAAAAAGATAATTTGTCATTCACCGGAACTTCTGAATTGTAAAACGCCCCGGTTTTGTTCAAGGATGCATCCCCATGTCCGCGGCGGTATATATTGAGTGGGAGTGCATCTTCATCATTATAATAATTATCGATTTTCAGAGCCTGGCGGAAGGTTTTTCCGGTGCTTGTCCCCTCGAAGGTCAGGTTAACGAAACCGCCTCTTTTTCCAAGGGGCACGCCAAAGTTTACATCAGCTGAAATAGATTGGCCATCGGTATTTCTTCCATGTTCATATTGTGAATAAAGACTTCTGCCGTATGCTGTATTAAACTTTGGGTCATTATATCCGGACCAGCCGATTGATCCTGTAACAATATTTACACTTTTTTTCAGCACCAGGTTCATCACACCTGCAATGGCATCGGAGCCATATTGTGCTGAGGCGCCGTCTCTGAGTATTTCAACCCTGTCGATGGCTGCTGCAGGCAAGGCATTAAGGTCGGTTCCTGAGTTTCCACGACCTCTTGTTCCAAATACAGCTACAAATGCCGTTTGATGGCGGCGTTTTCCATTTACCAATACAAGGGTTTGATCGGGCCCCAGGCCACGAAGCGTAGCCAGGTCAATATGGTCAGCACCATCACTGCCACTTTGTTTATTGTAGTTCAGTGAAGGAGCTGCATAATTAAGAACAGCAGTAAGATCCATTCTTCCGGTAAGAGCAGTAGCCTGACCGACGTTTATTACATCAACCGGCGCTGTGGTTTCGGTTTTTACTCTTCCGAGCCGGCGGGTACCCACCATCACTACTTCAGTTAATCCTGCCACATCCGGCGCCATTGATACACTTACATCATTTGCTGATGCACTTACCGTTTGTGTGGCATAGCCAACTATGCTTATTTCAAGTTCATCATCTGCAGTTGCCTGAATGCGGAATGTGCCGTCGTTGGCTGTTACGGTTCCTTTACCTGTTTTTTTGGATTTTACATTTGCCCCGGCTACAGGCAGACCATTATTATCCGTTACCTTACCGGTAACTACTCTTTGTGCTAATACCACTGAGCCAAAAAATAAAAGGGAGATAAAAAGAAAGATTACCTTTCTCATACTGGTTAGTGTTTGTGTCCCGCCTCCTTTTTCTTTGCTGCCTTTGGCTCTCCTTCAGGAGACCGGGACGGGTTAAAAGATGCCTAAATATAAACCAAAATCAATAGCCTGCAACTGACAGGCTTATAAAGGTAAATTCCTGTGTGGAAGTAGTGGAAAAGAATCCCTGATTGCACCGATTGAAATGATCCCGATACGGAAAGCGAGTCAATTCACTTTTCGGATAATGCCACCTTTTTTTCCTGCAAAATCCTTCCCGGGTATTGTTCTAATGCCCTTTCAAGGCAATCCGTAGCTGCATGGATAGAATCAAGGTTTAACACATAAGCGAGACGAACTTCATTTTTGCCTAAACCAACTGTGCCATAAAAACCGGTGGCGGGGGCCAGCATCACTGTTTGTTTGTTGTAAGAGAATTCTTCCAAAAGCCATTGGCAGAATTTATCGCAATCATCAATCGGTAATCTTGCTATGGCATAAAATGCTCCGCCGGGAATGGGGCAAAATACTCCGGGCATTGCATTCAATTTCTTTACCAGCAGATTTCTTCTGGATAGATACTCGGCCTTTGGTGCATCAAAGTAACTATCAGGCAAATCAACGGCTGCTTCTCCCATGATTTGTGCCAGCCCGGGCGGACTCAACCTTGCCTGTGCAAACTTCATAGCTGCATCGTACACGGCCTTGTTCTTTGTAACAAAAGCGCCAAGCCTTGCTCCGCAGGCGCTGTATCTTTTTGAAATGGTATCCATCAGTACTACATGTTCTTCTAATCCTTTCAGGTGCATGGCGCTGACATATTCACCATCATAACAGAATTCCCTGTATGCTTCATCACTAAAGAGATATAAATTATGTTTGATACAGATTTCCTTCAATGCATCCATCTCATCCCGGCTGTATAAATAGCCGGTTGGATTATTCGGGCTGCAGATGATGATGGCTTTTGTTTTACTGGTAATTACTTTTTCAAAATCAGAAATGGGAGGCAGGGCAAAACCCGTTTCAATACGGGATGTGATGGGTACTACATTTACTCCGGCTGCACAGGCAAAACCATTGTAGTTGGCATAGAAAGGTTCCGGAATAATTACTTCATCCCCGGGATTCAAACAGGTAAAGAAACCAAACATGATCGCTTCACTGCCGCCTGTAGTAATAAGGATTTGTTCATGGTTTACCTCTATTCCCACTTTTTTATAATACTGCACCAGCTTGCGGCGATAACTTTCATTGCCTGCGCTGTGACTGTATTCCAATACTTTTATATCGGGATGACGAACAGCATCTAAAATAGCAGACGGGGTTTCAATATCCGGCTGGCCAATATTGAGATGATAAACTTTTACACCTTTCTTTTTTGCCGCTTCTGCATAGGGCACCAGTTTCCTGATGGGGGAGGGGGGCATTTGTTTGCCTCTTTGAGATATTGTCAGCATGGGGGCAAAGGTATTGGGAATTGGTTAATTAGCTTTAGCAGATGTTTATAAGCTAACTTTGCGGAAGGTTGATAAAAATGATGCGCAGTGAATAAAATTGCAGGGTTTTTATTTTTATGGGCAGGTAGCGGATTATTTTTTTCGTCATCAGCACAACTCTGTAGTGGCAGTCTTGGTGATCCGGTTGTGAATATAACTTTCGGTAACAGCACTGATGTTTCCGGATTCACGGCGCCGGGATACAGCTTCACCAATAATCTTTGTCCCAATGATGGTTATTATACCATCGTTACTTCTTCATCCGGTTGTTTTGGCAATACCTGGCATTCAGTTCCCGAAGATCATACCGGCGCCGGTGCATTTATGCTGGTGAATGCTTCTAATGCACCCGGTGATTTTTTTGTAAGTACGGTTGCAGGACTTTGTCCCAATACCACGTATGAATTCTCCTGCTGGGTATTGAATATTCTCAGCAGGGCGGGAGGAGGCATTATGCCCAATATTACTTTCCGGATTGAAACGCTTTCCGGAGCAATACTTGGTTCTTACAACAGTGGCGACATTCCGCAAACTCCCGTTCCTCTATGGAAACAATACGGACTTTATTTTACAACCACTACCGGAACTACTAATGTGGTGATTCGCCTCACCAACAATGCACCCGGTGGTATCGGAAATGACCTTGCACTGGATGATATTACTTTTCGCCCCTGTGGGCCAACTCTTAATTCTTTTATTACTACGGGCAATAATAATAATATAGATGTGTGTATCAGTGAACAGATAGTTTACAACTTTGATGCCGCACTTTCACCGGGTTTTCTGTTGCCCGCATTTCAATGGCAGCTAAGCAGTGATTCGGGTATAACGTGGAAAGATATTGCAGGAGCAAACAGCAAACAATATATACGCCAACCTACAACTGCCGGTCAATATTTTTACAGACTTACTGTTGCAGAGAGCGGAAATGCGGGAATTGCTGATTGCAGGATAGCCTCCAATGTGCTCAGCATTAATGTGCATCCCAGTCCTGTAGTGAATGCAGGGCCTGACAGAATAGTTATTAATGGCGGTCAAACGACTTTGGTTGGTTCGGCTACAGGGGAAAACATTATTTATTATTGGTCGCCGTCCGACTACCTCAGCAGCGATACAGTGTTCAATCCTGTATCTGCGCCTGACAGGGATATGTACTATACTCTTAAGGCTACCTCGTCATACGGTTGCCAAAATGAGGATTATGTAAATGTAAAAGTGGTGGCAGGGATTTTTGTGCCTACTGCTTTTACACCCAATAACGATGGGAAGAACGACAGTTGGCGCATACCTTATCTGGATCCTTTTTTTAATGCCGTGGTGATTGTATATAACCGTTACGGTCAGAAAATATATAACGCCTCTGGCGCCGCTGTAAACTGGGATGGAACATTAAATGGCGATCCGCAGCCTTCCGGGATTTATGTATATCTCATACGTTTTCAAAATGGTCTTCCGGACATGAAAGGCACAATACTTCTTACAAGGTAAAGATTTGTTTTTTGATGGGAGACTTTAGTATAAACACTTCGCCAAATTTTTGTTTAGAAAATCATAAGAAGTATTTACAGGGTTTTAATTTTCATAAAAAATTGTTGTAACCCATTTGCATTAATTGCTGAATTCCCCGACCGGTGTAATTTTTCACTTCAATTGAAAAACACTCACCATTTGATCCCTTTCTACACTTAATCACATCCTTACGCTGCAACCATGAAGAAATACCTTTTCACTGACGGGATCGGTGGAATAAGGGAGGCTCAATCGCAGGAAGAACTGGAATCACTCATTGATGCTTCTCAAAATTCTGATGACATCCGCATCTGGATATTCAACAGCAATGAATGGATCAGCTATAAGACTTACCGTAAAATGTATCCCGGGGAGAAGAGAAAAGAAATAAGGGAAACAAATGCTTTGGTTTTATCGTCTGCTGAGCCGGGAAAAACCAATAACAAAAATTGGCTGAAGAAATTTTTATTTATTGCAGCTATTGCATCTGTAGCGCTGCTTGTTGTCAATTTTACCAGAATAAAGTGGGAGAAAGCCGCAGCAGTCAATTTTATTGCCTCAAGACCGGCCAATGTTCCGGTAATGGATATGGATTCGCTGATCGAAGAAATTGAATATGATCGGAATGACATTCTTGACCGGAATACAAAAAACAATCTTCGTCTCCGCAATACATGGCCCGACAGGATTGAACTGAAGCTGAATGCTGAAAGGGAAACAAACGGATCGCTTTCGCATTACTTCAACATTGATATTTCCATTGATAACACTACGGGCTTTAATCTTGATAAAGCCATACTGAGGTTGAATACCTGGAAAAACGGGAAGCTGAGAGATACGGACACCATACAGTTTGAAAACATTCGTTACGATAAAATAACTGCAAGACGATTAAAAAACGATTACCGGGGTGACAGCATCGCAGTTTCTTTTGAATCTATCAGGGCAAAGTCATTTAATTTTTGTTATTCAGCAGCTTTAAAAAATAGTTCAGGAAATTATAACGACCGCTGGTTTTGCCGTGGCGAATAAATAATTGTCATGTTGAGCCTGCCTATCGGCAGACAGGTCTGTCGAAACATGACAACCAAAAAAATAACATTCACCCTTTGTCCCGATAACAATCGGGATCAGGGTGACAAAAAACAATTAAAATGGCGCTTTATTATTTACCAGTACTTATCCGCAGCGACAGGTATTTTATTGCAAGACTTGAAAAGGATGCTAACCCGGAAACAGATTTCAATTTTGTGATTCCTGCAAATGACAGGGTACTCACTCCTTTACTTACAATTGAAGACCCCGGAAAAGTTGTACTGAATCAGATGGCTCCGTCTGACCTGCAGGATATACCCCTGAGGGAATGTCATATTTCACTGCGAAAGCAGGAAACCTTTTTTGAGCTGCTGATAAAAAAGAATTCATCATTTAATGTAGAGCCATTTTTTGATGAAGAGACCGGTTTGAGACTTGATTACTCTGCTGATCAGAAGAGAGTTTCGGTTGGCTTTTATAAAAGCAGGGTAGAGAAAAAATCTTTTCACCTGATCATAACACTTGAGCAAAATGATGTAGAAAAATATTCAGGTCAGCTGGAATTTACAATGGCTCCTTCAGCAGAGTGTCACCGGGTAGTGATTGATTTCGGAAGTGAAGCCAGCCAGGTAGGATATAAAAACTGCGGCCCGCAATCATCCATTGTTCAATATGATATACTTGAAAATATCATCAGCAGGTTGAATGTATCTGTTGAGGAGGCTCATTTTAAAAGAAATGATTTCCTGAATCATGAATCGGGTAATAATATGCTTTATCGTTCTTTTTATGCAGTGAAGAAAAAGATCAGCGCTGAACAAAGAAGAAATTTTCCTTTCAACTTCACAGATACTATTGAAGAGGATGAGATCAGGTTGTTCATCACCAGAAAGGAAGTGGCGGCCACCGAAATTTCTTTCCGGGATAACTATGATATCATTCCTAACCTGAAATTGGGGATTGAAAAAAGCCTGCAACTCAATATTGACAACCGTACAGAAGATTATAGTATCCGCTCTCACAAAAAAGAACTTATCAGCGCTGTCTTACTCAGGTTGCTAAGATTGATGATAAGCACAAAGCCTTCTTTTCAGCAGGGAGGTATCATTGCCACATTGCTGGTACCGAATATTTATACCCAGCATGATGTTTTTGAATTATTGAATGAATTAAGAAATCAGACGGTGCGATTGTTAACATCGTTGAATATTTCTTCCAGCTATCTTGACATAGAGTTTGAGACCATTTCGGAAAGTGATGCAGCTTTTATGGGATATCAGCAAACTCATGCGGATGAAGTGAACCTTGCCAATGGTGATATGGCTTTGGTGGTTGATTGCGGCAAGGGCACCACCGATATTTCAATTCTGCTGGCTGACGATAATGAAAACTACTCGAGTTTCTTCCGAACCGGTTTTGCGGGAGCAGGAAATGTATTGTTATATGGGTTTGCCGAAGATTTTCTGACATTGGTACTAAAAGCTATTCCCGGCAACAACAGCATTTCAGTAAAAGATTTTATACATAAACATATACTTGATCAGGACCTGACAACCGATGTGCTGAATTTTATTCAGCTGATGGAAGAGCAAAAGAAAAAGTTCAAAAAACTTCAGCCAGTTGGTATCACGGAATATTCACAGGTGGCAGAAAATTCATTCAGTACGGAAAGAACGATTGAAAACCTGCATAAAGATCAATCCACTTTATTGCAATATGCAGAGGCCATTTTAAAAGACAGGAATATCCGGTGGGATGAAGAAGTGACAGGTATTATCAGCAAAGCCAATGAATGCATTGTGCATAGCATTATTGCAAGCATCAGCGATGTTGCTACAAGAGATATCAGGAGGCGTATCAAAACTGTGATGCTGAGTGGCCGGGCATTTTATTTTGATGAACTGAAAGCAAAACTTGAAAAAGAATTAAAACATCTGTTTGGCCAGGGAGTTAAAATATGCATGGTGCCGCCTGGCCGGTCGCTGAATAATAAAAATGTGGCTATACACGGCGCCTTCAGCGGCGCTTATAAGATTACAGATTTCACCGGCATCCCAATTGATAAAAAAGAAGGCCTGTCAAAAAACAAAGACATTCTCAACAACAATACCTACCTGTATCGTGGCATCAAGATTGAACCCGGGAACGACATTTTATACAACACAGCATTGGTGAGGAGAAATAACCAGGAGCTGAAGGCTTTCAAAAATAAAACCGTTGACATTTATTTTACCCGTGATAATATTTACCTGCGGCTGCTGGAAAATCAAAGAGTAAAAGATGTGCGGTCGTTGTACAGTATTCTTACATCTGTATCTGAAATATATTCTCCTTTACAGGATATGAAAGCCATATCCATGTTCCCCGGCTATTCAGGTGAGCTGGCATCCATAAATGCAGTGCATGAGGATGTGGCTAAAGAGAAGATACCCTTGCCGGAGCAGTCAGTAAAAAAACGCCAGGGAATATTGCAATTCTTTTCTTTTTTAAATGCTTAACTCAAAAAAATGAGAGTCAAAATTTTTATTTCCATTATCCTTTTGTCCTTGTCGCCGGCGATTATTGCTCAACGCACCGATACACCGCATATCCGGGTTGTAGATACACTGTCGGCTAAAGAAAAATCTTCGAGAATTCCTGTAATACTGAAAACTGAACTTGATTCGCTGATTAAAGTTTATAATGCAACACAGGTTCAACAGTTCATAAAAGAGCCCGACAAAGAAAAAAACAATTCATCCAACCAGTACCTGCTGGCAGGCCTGGTTATTGTTATCGGCCTGCTTGGATTTGTTATTGTCTTATTCTATAATCAGAAGAAAATAATAAATAAACTTCTGGCAGATTTTATTAAAAGGGTGAAGTCACAGGGAACCGAAAACGGCTTGCCTGTGGAAGTAAGGGAGAAAAAAGGGAAAACATCACAGCAAATACTCGAAAATAAAATTGCCGATCTGAATGCTGAGATACATAAGCTTTCCAAAGAAAATGATAGCCTGAACCGGGTTGTTAAGGAATATAATGGCATACAGCATGTGTACGATTCGCTGAAGCATGGTATGTTGAAGGCGTATAAAGTGAAGAATTATCCCGGCTATGATAAGAACAGGAGTGAGAGTTCTGCTATACAGAATGTGCTGGATACCGAGAACACGGTGGCGAATTATGCTTATGAAAAATTTTTAAAGCCTTTGCTTGCCATAACGGATGCAAATAAAAACAGCCCGGCAAAACTGAATGATACTGACAGGAACCGGCTGCTTGATCTGTTGGTTTCACTTTCTTTTTTGTATATCGAATATTTATATCTGCGGGTGAATGACCTTTCTATTGGCGGTAAAATGGTGGAACGGATCAAAAGCCTTGCAGGAAGTAACGGAATTGATAATTCATTACTCCGGAAACTGGATACCGAATTTGGCAGCCGTGCATTGGTGATAAAGATGGCATTAAGCAAAACCGGAATGCAAAAACTCAGCTATCCTGTTTTTGATGAAACCAACCTGAATAATTAATAAGCCCGCCATGTTGAAGTTTTTCACCAGCCTGCCCTTTTTATATGCGTTCACCATTACCGTGATGCTTTTGTATGGATTTCTTTATTACAGAAGTTTTGTTAAAAATCGTTCTGCAAGGAGAGGATTTCCGATTGTCTTTTTACTCATCAGCGCAGCCTGCTTTAGCTTTTTGTATTTTAATATACATGCCCCGCTTTCGCTTAAAACATTCAGCAATCTTGACCACCATTTTATCCGCCATGATGGTTTTAGTGTTTCCGGAAATATTGAACTGGGCAAGACAGATACAGTCAATTTTAAGAATAATCCCTTTAGCCGTTTCATATTATCCAGACAGGATAAACAGGTTCATGTATCATCTCCTTATTCTGAAGAACCGTTTTACACAGGTTCCGGCAGTTCTTATAAGCTGCTATCGGCGGGTTATATCGCAAACGGGCATAGATTATCCTTTACAACCGACTCCTGTAACGTACAAATCAAAGTAAATGGGGAAAACAATTTTGACCTGCTGGTGAATAACGATCCTGTGGCAAAGCTGACCGGGAAAAGGATAAACAAAGGAATAACCGCCTGGAATCTTTTTAAGGATGATACTTTGTTTATCAATTCACCCTGTTACATAAATGATCTGCTGATAAACAGTTTAAAGAAAGTTTTCTTTCTGAGAGACGATGTTTCCGGGAATAAACCGGGGGAACTAAAATATTTTTTATCAGGCAGGCTCTATCAGTATGCAGGCAAAATATTTTATGATGAAAAATCAATAAACCTTCAGGATTTGGCTTTTGCTAAACCTATTGCAGATAAAAGTGTCATTACCTGGGGCATTGGGTTGGAGGATAACAACAAAAATCAATTCCGGGTTAAGAGTAATAAGGATAACAGTTTTGAATTACTTAACCGCTATCCTGTTTCATACCCGATGACGGAAGAAAACAAAAATGACTGGACAAAACACAGTGTAACCAAGTTTCTTGTTTCCGGCAATAAAGATTTACTCCAAATGCCATTGGTGTTTGGCGAAGGTTTTATGTTTTCTGTATTTGACAGGGACAGTTCGGTTAATTTTTCACCGGTATTGCTTTCCTATAAAAAGAGTAAAGCAAATGAACCACTGCAGTTGCAGTCAAAATTTTTAAACGGCAGGGAAATACTGCCTGCTGCCAGAGACAAACTTTTTTTACCTGCAGGTTCTTCAGGCTTTTCCTGGATCTTTTCCATACAGAATTCTTTCAACTGGAATTTCGGGAAGAGAAACCTTTCAGTATCTCAATGGCAGGTTTTATTGTTTGGAACTATTGGAATATTTGTTCTGCTCGTATTCTGCAGTTCACTGATCAGGTCGGCATACAAACTAAGCTGGGTCTGGCAATTATTGTCATGTATATCACTTGTGCTTCTTACCACCCGTTTCTTTTTATATTGGCGGTATAAAACTTTCCCTCCTTATGAAGGATTGGATCTACCATCACTGCAACAACTCAACAGCATCTGGAATTTTGGAATTATTGTAATTGCAGGAATGGTGCTTGCTTTACTTTTCGGGTTTGGTTTCCTGAAACATCTGTATATTTTTTTCCGTAAACAGGCAGCTTCTTTATTAAGGCAGTCATATCATCCTCGCTATAAGGATGAAGCCTTGATTAATGAAGAAAGAATTACCCGGAGAATCAGTAACACATCTGTTGTTAAAAGGAGAGGGCCTGTCTTCATTTATTTCGCCTTATGGATATTGATTTTGCTGGCAGGCGCCGGTTTTGCTGTCATCAACAGATTTGATCCTGCTACCTGCCGCCATTTGTCAATAGCATTGACGCTGATCTATTTTGTTTTTGTTTATATCTCTTATCGGCAATCACCCTTAGTGGCTTCTGCTGAAAAAAGCTGGTGGAGCATTAATACCACAAATTCATTTGATGTAATTATGAACAACCCGGTGAAAGTGCTGCTGTCGGTAAGTCTCTTGTGTTTATTTGCTTTTGTGGACATGGGATTTGCCATCGTGTTCCTGAATTTTCTTTTGTTCAATGAAGCTTTTCTTTGCATTAACTATGCAATAGCAGGGTTATCAACGGGAAGCAGGAAAAACACTTCTTTATTTACCCTGCTTGGTTTTTTCTACCTGGCTTCTTTTGCCATCAATCTCATTTATGGCCCCTATATTTTTAAATACCTGCTGGAGCTTCCTCAATTCCTGTACCTGTCCGGTTATATTGCCTTTGCCATAATAATATCTTACGCCATCTTCCGGCTCACATACCGGCAACGGATGCGGAAAAGAATAGTAACAAGTTTGTCTTCAGCAGTTTTACTTTTTGTTTCTGCTTTTCTTTTTTTCCCAAAAGAAAAAATCCTGGATAAGGCTGCCATCACAAAATACAGGATAGATGTAATGACCATGCCGGTTAATAAGGCTATTGAAATAGCTTATGAAGATGGAAAGACCTATGAACCGGTAATAAGGGCTGCGCAGAACCAATGGTTCATCAATACATTTATTTATGAAAAAAATAATCCTGCAGTAAATCAAACAGGTTTTCACCTGTTGCCACATGCACCGCAAAACAAAGGAGCAAAATACAATGCGCAGGCAACCGACCTGGTGGCAAGCCGCTTCCTGATTGCCGAACATGGAAAATGGTCCGTTTTGTTTTATGTTTTGCTGTTGCTTATTCCTTCTACATTGCTTGCATCTTTTTATAAACTGTACCCTGATTTTACCAACCGGATAAATAATAATTATCCAACCATTTCTGCCGGGTTTTCTTTACTGAACTATTTATTGATAACAGCGCTGCTCGTTATACTTGCTGCCACGGGCCGATATATATTTTTCGGTCAGGACCTTCCTTTCGGAAGTATTTTAAGCAAGCAATCTGTTTTATTCCCTGTCATTTTAATTACCGGGATCGTTTTATTGTTTAAAAAAGTCCCGTTGGAACAATATCCCAATCATAAAAAATTAATCCCCGGCGGAATTGTATTTACCGGTCTGGCCCTTTTATTATTTCTTGGAAAACCTGCTTTTAATAAGAACAGGGAGTTTGCCGTTTCAGACCTGGCAAATGAAATGGATTCTCATATCCGGCTTCGCCTGCAACCCGTGATGGATTATTTCGATACATCCAAACCGACAAAAAAATTATCATTGGCCAGGAAAGATATCTTGTTTACCGATTCCCTGAAAAGATTATTGGCGGCGGATTACCTGGATGAAACCGGCAAATACTTTCAGAAAGAGATTGAGTTGTATTGCAAAACAGGATTTTCGGGGCACCTGGACCAGCGAAGAATGCTCTTCCTTGATTTATATTCAGGAAAACCTGAATTGGCGGTAAACGATAACTTTTTCCGAATAGAACCACCGCCGCACCTGCAGCAATACTGGACCGGAAATATTTTCAGCGACAGCAGCAATTACAATGTCAGTTTATTGGAGGCAGCCGATGGAAAAATAATAAGTAAACGGGTGAGTGAATACAGCAATGAACAGGGCGCCACTTTAACCGGCGAACTGCAATTGCTTTTCAAAAGAAAATATGGAGAAAATTTATACGCCGATTTATGCCTTGTCAATCGTTCCGGTAAAAACATGAATATAAAAAGACAAAATGAATTGAAGACGCTTAAGCAAGGGGATACATTGTCGCTCCGCAATCCCGATGAGTTAAGGATCACAGATGCTGATGGAAAAGAAAAACGACTGGTGATACAGCCGGATGCCTTTATGAAAAATTATTATGTAAATGGCAGTCGTTTTTATGCATACCCTCTCGGCAGTGATTTTATCTGGGCAAAAAATTTTGCAGAGGCTGTATCATCAGAATATACAGCCAGCGGGCAGGCATCGAGAAATGTTTTCATTTCGCCAGATGCTGAGTTAACAGATTCTTTGTCTGCAAGAATCGCCAGGATGATGAATAGCGACACAGCCTATAAGAAGGGAGCCGAATATGGTATTTGCATAGCCGATGGCAATGGCAGGCTCATCGCTATGAATGATTTTATCAAGGGCATTCAGCGACCCGACCCGAATGATAAAGCTGGTTTCAATAAAATTATCCGTGGCGAAAATGGATTTATTTCACAATCAATGCTTCGTAAGCAGATCGGCAACATCAACCTGCTCAGGATGAATCCGGGCCCGGGCTCCACTCTAAAACCAATTGTATTTTCTTCCATAGCATCGCAGCTTGATCTTGATTGGGATGCATTTGCTGCCGAAGGGTTTTCTCAGAAGCAACAGTATTTTGGCGGAGAGAAAGTGGGAGAATATGACTTTGAAAAAAATAATGGCAGAATAAATAACGTAGTGGATTATCTCAGGTACTCCGACAATTATTATCATTCCAATCTTCTTTTGCTGGGCTCTTATTCCAAACAAAGTTTGCAGGCTTTGCTGGCAAAACATTTTGCTACACAAAGCCCCCGTCCGAACGGGTCAGCCGGGCGGGCGGATGCAGATTTTCACTGGCCTTACTTTAGTTATAATGGCAAACAATACTGGCTGAACGGGTTTGAGAATTGGCCCGGTTATATCAATGGCAAAGCCAATTTTGGCTCAGATAGTTCATTTGTGTCCATCGGGCTATTCAATAACTATGGCATTTACACTTATCATGCAGGTAAAAGTTTTGACAGGTTTTCATCAGGCTACGATTCTTCACTGTTTCTGAATGCATATAAAAAATCAGGTTTCCTGATGCCGGAATATGCACTGTTTGACCAGAAGGGAGAAGGCATGAACCATGACAGGCCCAATGAAGTTTTTCTTTCCTCATTCCGTGGTCATGTTAAAGGCAGCAGCCAGGTGATGGTGCCGCCGGTAAAGATGCTCGATGCTTTTGGAAAACTGGCAAGCCAGAACAGGAATTATTCCCTTACGCTTAACCCTTATGCCAAAGAAAATCCTTTCAATGCTTTTTATCTTGACAAAGCAGTTAGCTACAGCAATTATCTTTCCATCATCCGGGAAAAAGTTTTTGAAGGTATGCGGCAGGCTTTGTTCAATGGTACGGCTGCAAGGCTTGGCTCGATGCTGAAGGATGGTTCCCCATATTATTATTATGCCAAGACGGGAACAACAGGTGATGATGAGCTGAAATCAAAATCAAAACTGTTTGTAATAATCATCTCTTCAAAAAAGATAACCGATCCTGATTTTAATTTCAGGAAGAATAAGTTTTACACTATTTACTTCACTTCTCAGAATGGGCCTGCCAAACAGAATGAAGAGTTTCAGGCAGCGGTTATAAAGTATGTGCAACAGTCGCCGGCGTTTAAAAAGTATATGGAGGGAAAATAAAAAATCCCCCGATCTAATCGGGGGGATCTTCGTATTCGGTTAAAAGCAAAAATTAATTCTTAGGCTTTTCGGTTTTTGCTGGAGGTGTGTTCATTTTCTCTTTCATATACGCTTCGTATGCTTCGGGTGTGAGAACTTCGCCGGTAATATGAAGAGTTTTCATCTGGTCGGTACCAGACAGTTTTACATACACATCTTTTGTAAATGGAGCAACGGCAGCAGCATTGTATTGAACTTTCAGCTTAGCTGTTTTACCCGGTTCAATCGGCGCTTCGGGTTTTTCAGGAACGGTGCATCCGCAGCTTGCAGTGGCGCTTTCAACAGTAATAGGCTTATCGCTGATGTTCTTTATTTCAAAATAAACAACAGCAGGTACATTCTGCTTCACTTTACCAAAGTCATGACTTTCTTCACTGAATTTTGCGATGTCATCGGGTTTTACCTGCGCTTTTGCGGAGGCAACCAGCACAAAAGCAGCGGCCATTAAAAAGATCTTCTTCATGGTTTACAATTTTTAAATTTTAAAAGGTTTGTTTTTTTAATAGATCAACTGATGCATTGACAGGAGCTGAGCCTTCAGGAGCCTTCCACACTGTTCCTTTTATCTTCAGTTGCTTGGATTGATTGCTGTTATAAGTGATATTGATAGATTTCTCAAAAGGACCTTCCGCAGCTGCATTATATCCCACTTTTATTTTGGCAGTGGCGCCGGGAGCAATTGCATCACGGCTCCATTCAGGTGTGGTGCATCCGCAACTGGCATGCACATCATCCAGCTTCAAAGCTGTTTTCCCGGTATTTACAATTTCGAATGTGTAATAAACGGGTTTGCCCTGTGGTATCTGTGAAAAATCATGCTCTGTTTCCTTCAGTTTCAGCACATCTTCAGGTGCAACCTGGTTTTGTGCCCCGGCAAAAAAGAAAGCTGCCAGCAGAAAAGAAAGGATCATTGTTTTTTTCATAAAAAACCTGATAAGAAGCCTCAAATGTAAGCCAAAGATGGCAGATTTTATAGATGGGTTGCAGCCACTTAAGTATATTTTTCAGGGCAACAATCTTCTTATTTTTGCCGCATGGAGAATGCCAACTTAGAAACGATGACGGACGCCGGTAAACTTTCTTTTGATAAATTCAGGCAAGAGGTTTTGAATGATTATACAATTGCCTGTATCAGCCGGGAAGCCAGTCTTTTAGGCCGCAAAGAAGTGCTAAGCGGCAAGGCTAAGTTTGGCATTTTTGGAGATGGTAAGGAACTGGCACAAGTAGCAATGGCCAAATTTTTTCAGCCGGGAGATTTTCGTAGCGGCTATTACCGTGATCAGACATTTATGCTGGCCGCTGGTCTTGCAACTGTAGAGCAAATATTTTCCCAGTTATATGCCGACCCCGATCCCAGGCATGATCCATTCAGCGCCGGCAGGCAAATGAATTGTCATTTTGCCACTAAGATGGTTGATGAGAATGGTGAATGGCTTGAGCTGGCGCAATTAAAAAATATATCCGCTGATATAGCCCCGACCGCCGGACAAATGCCAAGGGCATTGGGTTTAGCGTTTGCATCCCGGTCATTCCGGAATATTGAACAACTTCATCCCTTTACCAATCTTTCAAAGAATGGGAATGAGGTTTGTTTTTGCACAGTAGGTGATGCATCTACCAGTGAAGGACATTTTTGGGAAACCATCAATGCAGCCGGAGTGCTGCAGGTACCGCTTGCTGTATTTGTATGGGATGATGGGTATGGTATTTCAGTTCCCAAAAAATTTCAAACCACCAAGGCCTCTGTGTCTGATGCATTGAGTGGATTGCAAAAGAAAGAAGGAACCAATGGAATAAATATTTATAAAGTAAAGGGATGGGATTATGCAGGTATGTGTGAAGCATTTGAAGAAGGAATAAGATTGGCAAGAGAAACGCATACCCCTGTATTATTTCATGTAGAGGAAATGACGCAACCTCAGGGTCATTCCACTTCTGGAAGCCATGAAAGATATAAATCAAATGAAAGACTGGAATGGGAAAGAGATTGGGATGGCATTAAAAAAATGAAAGAATGGATCATCGCCAATGCATTGGCTTCGGAAGATGAACTGAATAAAGTAGCTGAAGATGCAAAAGAACATGTAAGACAGAGCAAGGCTGCTGCATGGGAAAAATTTCAGGCTCCGATCAAAAACCAGGTGGCAAGAGCAACAGATTTGCTCAATACTATGGCCGGAAGCCTGCCTGCCGGCAAGGCAGGCCTGCTACAGCAGTCCGAAGCATTAAAAAAACTGGCTTCAGATTTATCAACCAACCGTGAACCACTTCGCAGGGATGTATTGAAAACATTGAATGCAGCTATCAATCTTGCAGGCGATGCTGATGTGGCTTACTGGACAAAGGATTATTACAAGGATCTTCAGGAAGAAAATAAGAAACTATACAACACGCATCTTTACAATGAAGGACCCAAAAGTGCATTGAAAGTAAAAGAAGTGAAAGCATTGTATGCAGAAGATGCACTGATAGTAAACGGCTTTGAAATTTTAAATCATTATTTCGACCAACTCTTTTCTTCCAATCCGAAAGTGGTGGCGTTTGGCGAAGACCTCGGTTATATCGGTGATGTGAACCAGGGATTCAGTGGTTTGCAGCAGAAGCATGGCGACCAAAGAATTTTTGATACCGGCATCCGGGAACTGACCATTATGGGCCAGGGAATTGGTCTTGCATTGCGTGGGTTAAGACCGATTGCAGAAATTCAATACCTCGATTATCTCTTATATGGACTTCAGCCACTGAGCGATGATGTGGCTACCACTCATTACCGGTCTGCAGGCATCCAAAGCTGCCCGGTAATTATCAGGACAAGAGGGCATCGGCTGGAAGGTATTTGGCATAGCGGTTCGCCGATGGGCATGGTTATAAATTCTCTTCGGGGAATATATGTATGTGTACCGAGAAATATGACACAGGCAGCAGGTATGTACAACACATTATTGCAAAGCAATGACCCCGGTTTGATAATCGAATGTTTGAATGGCTATCGGTTGAAAGAAAAATTGCCTTCTAATCTTTTGGAATTTACCGTTCCGCTGGGTGTACCTGAAATAATAAAGGAGGGAACGGATGTAACCATTGGTTCTTATGGTTCCACCTTGCGCATTGTTCAGGATGCAGTGAATATGCTGGAGGCGCAAGGTATTAGTTGTGAAATAGTGGATGTGCAAACCTTACTTCCCTTTGACATCAAGCACAAGATTCTCGAATCACTGAAAAAAACCAATCGCATTGTTTTTGTAGATGAAGATGTGCCCGGGGGAGCTGCAGCCTATATGTTTAATAAAGTGATGGAAGAGCAGGGAGGTTATCGTTACCTGGATGTCGCTCCACGAACCATTACCGGAAAAGCTCACCGTCCGGCTTATGGCAGCGACGGTGATTATTTCAGCAAACCGAATGCGGAGGAGATAGAAGCGGTGATAAAGCAGATGATGGCGGAATAAAATTGTGTCTTATGCTTACCGAAAAGGAAAAAGTACAACTTGCCGATTATGAGGAGCAAATGGCCACTCCTCCTGTAAAGTTTATTATTATTTATGGAGTTCTTGCCTGGGGGATTTTAATGGGCCTGCTTGTTTCGCTTTTAAACTGGTTGACTGGAGAGTATACTTTACTTCAGCTGATTCGGAAGAATTTATGGGTTAATCTTGGTACATTTATGATTGGGGGTATATTATTCGGATATTTAATGCGCAGAATTATAGCAAGGCAAATAAAAAGACTAAAAAAGAAAGAATCTGTTGCATGAAAAAAAATTTGTGCATGGTAGGATAATCTGAACAGTACGCTAAATCAATTAAGATGTCAATCGTAAAAGTTATTGAAGTCATTGCTTCGTCTGAAAACGGATTTGATGATGCCGTGAAGCAGGCTGTAAAAGAAACGGCTGAAACCATCCGCAATATCGACTCTGCTGGGTAAAGGATATGAAAGTACATGTAAAGGATGGCGAAATCAAATCTTATGGCGTTATCTGCAAAGTATCATTCAGAGTAGACAACGAAAAAGAGCTGAAGAAAGAAAAGAAAAAGAAAAAAGATAAAGACAGGTAAGAATAAGCCCACTCAGGCCAGGAATCTTTCTCCTAATTCAGGTGTGGGAACCATACAGGATTCTCGTTTCCCAAACCACCTGTATCTGTTTCTTGCAATGATTCCATAAACCCAGTCACGAATATAGGTTGGAAATATCCAGAATAGTTGAGTCCATTTCCAATACCAGGGCAGTTTGTTATATAATCTCAGAGCAGCAGAAGATTTTTGATAAACCTTTTCTTTATCCAGTAAAATGAATGATTCAAATTTATCGGTAGGGAGATTCAATTGCTTCAGTATTCTCTGGCCGGCTTCTGATTGAAGGGCTGCGAAGCGGAATATTTTCTTTTTATCTCTGCGGATGATAAAGTTGACGATGCGATTGCAGTAGTTGCAGATACCATCGAAAAGAATTACAGGATTTTCATACTGCATTCCGAAAAATTATTTTTTACTCATCCCATGTTATGAAATACTTTTTGAACGTCCTCATCCTGTTCTAACTTCTCGATCAGCTTGCTTACATCTGCAGCCTGTTCGTCATTTAAAGGCACAGTAATGGTAGGTATCCATTCCAGTTCAGCGCTGATTGGAGTGATGCCTTTATCTTCCAGGGCTTTTTGCATATTACCAAAATCAGTGAACCCGCAACGAACCACTAAAATGTCTTCTCCATTCTCTCCTGTTCCTTCTCCCAATTCTTCCAGGCCAAAATCGATCAGTTCCAGTTCAAGGTCTTCTGAATTTAATCCTTCAGGTTTTAATTTGAACACTCCCATTTTCTTAAATTGAAAAGCCACACTACCGCTGTTGCCCAAGGCGCCACCGCCTTTGGTAAAATGTGATTTTACATTGGCAACCGTTCTTACATGGTTATCGGTAGCCGTTTCCACCAATATCGCCACCCCGTGCGGAGCATAACCTTCATACAAAATTTCATCATAGTTCACCATCTCTTTGCCCAAAGCTCTTTTGATGGCAGCTTCCACACGGTCTTTAGGCATGTTCACTGCTTTTGCATTCTGGTAGCAGCGCCGCAATGCAGGATTGGTGTTAGGGTCGGGGCCACCGGCTTTTACAGCAATCACTATTTCTTTACCTACACGGGTAAATTGTTTAGCCATTCTGTCCCAGCGGGCAAACATGGTTGATTTTCGTACTTCAAATATTCTTCCCATAATGCACTGTCATCCTGAGCCTGCCTGTCGGCAGACAGGCTTGTCGAAGGATGGGCTGCAAAAGTAAGGCAATGGGTGAAAAAGAAAAACCGCCCCGATATAATCGGGACGGTTTTGAAAATATTTGAATTCAATCAGCTTTTATCTTCAACTCTTCCTAATTTACTAGCATATAGTCCTAAATGTACCACAGAAAAAGCGATAGAAATATACATTAAGGTTCTGTCTCCATCAAAGCCTACCGTATTTTGATGCAGAAGTCCAACAATAGCTAAAAGCACTGCCAGGGCCAAGCCGGTATAACGGGCCATCCTCATTCCTTTTCTGCTGGCAGTTCCATTGCCCAGGTGGCTGTTTTTAACGCCATAATACAAATAAATATCGAGGCCTATCAGCATCCAAACCAGCAAACGTATCCAGGTATCCATTGGCAGGAACACCATCATGAATAAGCAAGTAGCAATACCCAAAATAGGAACTAAAGGAACCATCGGTGTCTTGAATGCTCTTGGTAATCCGGGCATTTTTTTACGCATCACCCAAACACCAATACATACCAGAATAAATGCAAACAAAGTTCCGATACTGGTCATTTCACCAACGACTCTTGCCGGTACAAATGCAGCAAAAGCGCTTACAAAAAGCATGAACAATAAATTGTTTTTTGCCGGCGTTTGCGTTTTGGGATTTACAGAGGAGAAAATTTTTGGTATCAAACCATCTTTACTCATACTGAAGAAAACACGGCTTTGTCCCATTAACATAACCAGTATTACTGAAGCATAACCAAAAAGAATAGCCACAACGATGGCCCGGTTCAGCCAGGGATAATCTGGTTTTAAAACACCGGAAGCATCCGTTGTTCCCATATGATCAATAGCAACAGACACAGGAGCAATGCCATCCTGCCCTACAAAAGTTTTATAACTGGTGACACCGGTCATTACATGTGCAAAAAGTATGTATAATATAGTGCAGATAAACAGAGAGCCTAAAATGCCGATCGGCATATCCCGTTTTGGGTTCTTCGCTTCCTGTGCTGCCGTACTTACTGCATCAAAGCCGATATAAGCAAAGAAAACGATGGCGGCTGCACGGATTATTCCACTGAATCCAAAATCTCCAAATTTTCCTGTATTATCAGGGATATAAGGATCATAATTTGAATTATTAATATACTGCCATCCGAGAATAATAAACGTAAGTACAACTGCAATTTTTATTGCTACGATAATACTGTTTACAATTGCACTTCCCTTGGTGCCTCTTATCAGTAAGAGACTCATCAGTATTATGATAAACACAGCAGGAAGATTAATAACTCCTCCATCCCATGGACCCGCTGTTAATTCTATGGGTAAATGAACACCAAATCCTTCTAAAAATCTTCCCAGGTAACGGCTCCAGCTTATACCTACAGTAGCTGCACCAACTGCATATTCAAGAACAAGGTCCCAGCCAATGATCCAGGCCATAAATTCACCCATAGTGGCATAACTATAAGTATAAGCACTTCCCGCAACAGGAATCATGGATGCAAACTCAGCATAACACAGTCCTGCAAACAAACATCCCAAACCTGCAACTACAAATGAAAGTGTGATAGCCGGACCTGCATGATTAGCCGCGGCCATACCTGTGATGGAGAATAACCCAGCGCCTATGATTGCACCAATTCCCAACGCAATCAAGCCTTTTGCTCCCAATGTTTTTTTCAGCGTATGGGTGCCGGTTTCAGCTGCTTCATTAATTAAAGTATTAATTGGTTTTCTGACAAATAAACTCATAAACGGTTGGTTATTGCAGTTACAAAAATTGCAGTTACAAAAAATATGGAGTTGGAAAAATAATGATTTATTACTAAAGCCAAAGAAAAGTTTTATCAGCGGCCGATGCCTGGTCACAGCTCCGGATTTTACTGTTTTCAGAAATAAACCTTTAGTTTTGAGACCTTACTGATTTTAAAAATGAATAAACGAAAAGCCGGACTGCTTGCCCTGGGCCTTTTCAGCATTGTGGCGATACTGCATGTTTTGCATTATCAAAACATCGCCGTTATGGATGAAATGATGCTGCTGATTACACGTTGGGTGGTTGTTGCCGGTCTGCTTTTATTTGCGGGGTATAAAAAATCACTTACCACCTGGATTTTGGTAGCTATGGCTATTGGTGTGGAAATAGGTATTGATTTTCCTGCTGACAAAGACCCAACCCGGTTCGACTCTCAGGATTTAAAATTTCTCAGCACAATTTTCCTTCGCCTCGTTAAAACAATTGTAGCGCCACTTCTTTTTGCAACATTAGTTGTTGGCATCGCCAGCCATGCCAACCTGAAGCAGGTAGGGAGAATGGGATGGAAATCGCTGCTGTATTTTGAAGTGGTAACTACTATCGCATTGGTAATTGGTCTGGTTGCTATTAATATTACCGGTGCAGGAAAAGGAATTAACGTTCCGTCGGAGCTTTTAAAAGAATTACCCAGATCAGCTGAAAGACAGTTGCAGGCCAAAGTAATAACGGTGCTTGATAGCGCCGGAGTGCAGCTACCGGATAATCTTATTAATAAACTGCCGGACGCAGCACCCAAAGGCTGGCAGGATCACATCATTGATGTTTTTCCTGAAAATATTATCAAGTCAATTTATGAAGGCAATGTGTTGCCGATTGTTTTCTTCAGCGTCATTTTTGGAATTGCATTAGCCTTGCTGAATGAAAAAAAGAAAAAACCGATGCTTGAATTTACCGAAAGCTTATCGGAAACCATGTTTAAGTTCACCAATATCATAATGTATTTTGCTCCATTTGGTGTGGGTGCAGCCATTGCAGTTACCGTCGGGCACCTGGGACTTGATATTTTAAAAAACCTGGCGCTGCTGCTGGTTACTTTATATGTAGCGCTGATTGTTTTTATTCTTGTGGTATTGTTGCCTGTAGCCATGTGGTTCGCAAAAATTCCTGTCCGGAAATTCATTCAAGCTATTCGTGAACCGGTTTCTATTGCATTTGCCACCACCAGTTCTGATTCTGCCTTACCCAAGGCTTTGGAGAATATGGAAAAATTTGGTGTGCCGCGGAAAGTGGTTTCATTTGTAATCCCTACAGGTTACACCTTTAATCTTGACGGTACTACTTTATATTTATCACTTGCCTCCGTGTTTGTTGCTCAGGCAGCGGGCATTCATTTGTCGTTTGGAGAGCAGTTGATGATTGGCCTTACGTTAATGCTTACCAGTAAAGGAGTTGCTGCTGTACCAAGGGCATCACTGGTAATATTAATAGCAACGGCTGCCACATTTCATTTTCCGCTATGGCCTATAATGGCTATTTATGGAATTGATGAACTGATGGATATGGCCCGTACTTCAGTAAATGTAATTGGCAATACGCTGGCCAGTTGCGTTGTTGCGAGATGGGAAGGGGAATTTGATGATAAAAAGGCATTGGCATTTGATGAAAAAGCGGCAGATGCTTTAAAGGAATAATATTTTTAATTTCAAAAAACTTTTGAATGGATTTCTTTTTGCTGGATTCTTTTCACTGGAGCCAGTTGCTGCAACCACAATGGTATGTGGAAAACGGGGGGTTATGGCTGCTCCTGTTTGTGGTATTTGCTGAAACCGGACTGTTTGTTGGATTCTTTCTGCCGGGCGATTCATTGTTGTTTGTATCCGGGATTTTTGCACATGAAATCACTACCAAATCAGGAGAAACAAAAGCCGGTCTTGGCTACCAGTTTCTGAAAATATTCGGGGTTGAATATCCCTATTCATACTGGGTTGATTTGTTTGTTTTGGTTGGACTTATTTCATTGATGGGAATATTGGGTAATATGGTAGGATATTGGACAGGAAAAAAGGTAGGTCCGGCCATGTACAACTGGCGGGATCGTTTTTTGTTTAAGAAAAGATACCTGCACCAGGCGCATGATTTTTTTGATAAGCATGGTGGGGTAGCAATTATCGGTGCAAGATTCCTTCCCTTTATCCGCACATTCACACCCATAGTTGCCGGCATTGTGCAAATGGACAGAAAGAAATTTCATTTTTTTAATGTAGTTGGTTGTGTGGCATGGGTTATCACTATGGTCCTGGCAGGATTCTTTTTGCAGAAATGGATATTAAAACAATTTGATTTTGATCTCAAGGATCACCTCGAATTAATTGTACTAGGTATTGTACTTGTAACCACAGCGCCGGTTATCATCAAAATGTTTTCTTTCAGGAAAAAAAAGAAAACTGATAATGTTAATGCTGATGAAACTAAGCAAAATAATAAAGTCGGATGATAAAGCAGCACCCAAAGCATTTCCTCTTTAATATAGCTGTAGTTGTAGCAGCATTGGGTTATTTTGTTGATATCTACGATCTGTTGCTTTTCAGCATCACCCGGATCCCCAGTTTGAAATCATTGGGATTAACAGATGCTGAAGTTTTATCGCAGGGCGAAGCCATCATAATGTGGCAGATGGGCGGCTTGCTGCTGGGAGGCATCATATGGGGCATCATGGGCGACAGAAAAGGAAGGCTGAGTGTATTGTTTGGTTCCATCATTTTATATTCACTGGCCAATATTGCGAATGGGTTTATTCAAAATCCGGAACAATTCAAAATGGTTCGTTTCATTGCCGGTATTGGTTTAGCAGGCGAACTTGGCGCTGGTATTACCCTTGTTTCAGAATTAATTCCAAAAGAAAAACGAGGCATTGCCACATCTTTCGTAGCAGGTGTAGGATTAACAGGCGCTGTTGTTGCATTTATCATGAAAGAAAATTTTGATTGGCGAACCTGTTATTTTATCGGGGGCGGGTTGGGGCTTGCTTTATTAATTCTCAGGATTTCTGTTTTTGAATCGGGCATGTATCATGAAGTGAAAAAAATGCAGGTGCAACGGGGAAATTTTTTCATGCTCTTTAATAATGGGGCCAGATTCAAAAAATATATTTTCAGTATACTCATCGGTCTGCCTACCTGGTTTGTAATTGGAGTGCTGGTTACTTTTTCAAAGGAGTTTGGTGAAAAATTCGGAATCACAGAAAAAATTGATTCCGGCAAGGCGATCATGTATGCTTATGCAGCTATTTCCATCGGCGACATACTGATAGGATTTATCAGTCAATGGCTGAAAAGCAGGAAAAAGGCATTGTATCTTTTTTATTTTATTACGGCTCTGTTCATGGTAATGTTCTTTACCATGCAGTGGAACGGCAGTGCGGATAAAATGTACTGGATATGTGCAGGCCTTGGATTTGGTACCGGCTTCTGGGCCATATTTGTAACGATGGGGGCAGAGCAGTTTGGGACCAATCTGCGGGCAACTGCCGCCACCACTATCCCGAATATGGTAAGAGGCATGCTTACCATATTTATTCTTCCTCTTTTCAAGTGGCTGCGGGATATTGAAGGGGTGGGCTATGTGAACGGAGGTATTTATGCAGCCATCATCATTATGGTGATCACCATATTTGCTGCCATAATGACGAAGGAAACCTTCAACAAAGATCTGAACTTTGTTGAAATGTAACAGGGATCATGAAATTTCTCATCATACGATTTTCCTCCATTGGTGACATTGTTTTGACAACACCGGTTATCCGTTGCCTGAAACAACAAGTGCCGGATGCAGCAATTCATTTTTTGGTAAAGGATAAATTTCTCCCTGTTGTTGAGCATAATCCATTTATTGACAGATTACATGTGCTGGGCCATAGTTGGGAATTGATGACGGAGGAATTGAAAACAGAAAATTTTGATTACATCATTGATCTGCATCATAACCTGAAAACACTACGGATCAAAAGAGCATTGGGAAAAAAGGCTTATTCATTTTACAAACTCAATATTCAAAAGTATTTCTACACGGCTTTCAAAATAAACATACTGCCCAGGGTTCATATTGTTGATCGTTATTTGAAAACAGTTGAATCATTTGGCGTAAAGAATGATGGACTCGGCCTGGATTATTTTATTAGTGAAAAAGACAAAACAAAGAAAGAAGATATTCCTGCTTCGCACAGTGCGGGGTATATTGCCTGTGTAATCGGGGCAGCACATGGCACCAAACGCTGGCCGGTTCACAAGTGGAAGGAATTTTGTACAAAGATGGATCATCCTGTCATTTTACTCGGAGATCAAAGCGATGAGTTAAGTGGAAATGAGATAGCTTCTGTTGATCCCATAAAAGTTTACAATGCCTGCGGTAAATTCAGCATTAATGAAAGCGCTGACCTGGTAAAGAAATCAAAACTTGTTATCAGCAATGATACCGGGCTGATGCATATTGCGGCGGCTTTTAAAAAGCCAATCATTTCTTTGTGGGGAAATACTGTGCCTTCTTTTGGCATGACTCCATATTATGGTGATTCCCCGGTTTCAGATGTCATCATGCAGGTCAATAAGCTATGGTGCAGGCCATGCTCAAAGATCGGGTATAAGAAATGTCCCCTTGGTCATTTTAAGTGTATGGAGAAAATTGATGCGGAAGAGCTTATAAAAAAAGTCAGTGCAAGAATTTAATTGCAAAAAAATTGAAATACCTGCGATCAATATTTGTTTCCTGGGTTTCTATGTGCATTGCTTGTTTTGTGTATTCTCAGACTTCAGGGCCGGTTATTGATTCTTTCCGGATTCATGGTGATATAAAAGTGACAATTGATAAGCCAGCCGATTTTTTTAAGAAGAGAAGGACGATAATTACTTTTTTTACGTTGCCCAATGGAAATTCTACCGAACAAACAATGGGCAAAAAGATGCAACCGGATGACGACTGGCATTTTGATATACAACATATCAGGGCGCAGACAAAATTTATCAGACAGCAAATACCCAATAAAAATTTTGTGGTAATCTTTCTGGAGAATAACTACAAAAGCTGGCCATCGTGGAAACAGAAACATCCGGATTTCAAAAAGGAGATCCCCCATTTAGTTGATTCATTAGCTGATTTGATAGATGCGGGGCGAAAAGAAATTTATCTCAACGGGCATAGTGGTGGCGGCAGTTTTATTTTTGGTTACCTGGCGGGGGTGGAGCATATCCCTTCATCAGTAAAGCGAATAAGTTTTCTGGACAGTGATTATGGTTACGATAGCAGCTATTACCCAAAACTCAAAAACTGGCTGCATAATGTAAAAGATGCTGCACTCAATGTCTTTGCTTACAACGACAGCATTGCATTATACAATGGTAAACCTGTTGTGTCGGCAACCGGCGGCACCTGGTACCGGAGCCACTTAATGCTGCGACATTTACAGGATGACTTCTTTTTTTCAAAAACAAACACTGACAGCCTGATTATTTATAAAAGTGATGACGAAAAAATACAATTCTATTTTAAGATAAATACAGACAGGGGAATTTATCATACCCAGCAGGTGGAGTTGAATGGGTTTATTCATTCCGTTTTATGCGGAACAAAGAGAGATTCGAAAAAGTATAGCTATTATTATGCAAGAGCTTATTCAGATTTGATTGAATGAACGTTAAAGTTCATATGTAATTCCAGTTGCAAAATTATATGTTGTCTTTGGGGCAGTGCCTGCAGGAAAACGGTCATGCAGATAATTCCATTTAAGCGACAGGCTAAAATGAGGCGTTGCCTTGATTTGAAATGCAAGTTGATTTAAGATGCGATAGTCACTGAGTTTATTGACCCGTGGCTGAAAATAAGTGGTGCTGATCATTTCTAAAAAGTCTCTGGGAAGCCAGGTAAAAGAAATATAGCTGCTGTTGCGGATGTCATTGTAACTTATTTTGGGACTGGTAAATTCCGTTTCCTTTTCAAACATAAAAAGAGATGCAACATACAGGCGAAAGTCGTTTCGGTTACTGAGTTTAAACCGTGGGCCGGTGCCCAATAAAATTCTTGAATCAATCTGGGTAATTACATTATTCTGGAACTGTCCGAAAAACTCCCATCTCAGCCAATCGTTTACCTTCTTGTTATAACGTAAATGCAAAAGCCCGTCTGACTGAACCCGGGTATTATTGATCTTAAGAAAACCAACATTTCCCAAAATCAGCCAGATACCAAGATTCCTGCTGGTTTTGTATTGAAGATGCGCTTCTATATTTCCCTGGAAGATCTCGTCCACATTTTTACTGAATGAAACCGCAGCGCCTACACTACCCAGCCATCCTACAGTATCTGACTGCATCCGGGAGCTTTCCACATTTACTATTTGCGCATTGCAGTAAGTGCTTAAGCAGAGAATAAAAAGTAAATAACGCCACTTCATAAATTAGTATTTCCTAAAAATAGCAATTCAATAGTAAAATAAAAAGCGCCGCAGGTTTTTTTGCGACGCTTGTCGAAATTCAATAAATACTTATTTCGGCATCAGGTCTTTGGTGGCTTCCATGATGGGGTGGCGGTCAATATACTGGCCGATAAAATCAATTTTGCCTCCATCATTGAAATGGTTGACATTATGCATCCAGAATTTCAGGTTCTTTCCGTTATTATATGTTACATCAATCATTGCCCAATAAAGTACCCATTTCCCATTGGGAGCTGCCTGCGGTTGCTGGCTTTCATTAACCTGCAATGGAAGTACAATTTCATTTGAATAGCTGAGGGACTTGATCAATTTCCAGCGACCGTTGTAATAATCCTTTACAGCTTGTTTCCCGATGAGGCTGTCACCACCAGACCAGGTATAGCGGATATTATCATCATAGTCTGCTGTCATACCATCCACGTCGGCTTTTGAAAAAGCGGCAAATGATTTTTTAATTGGATCACCGGCGGCCAGGTCTAATAATTCTGTTGCAGGTTTTTTCCTGTCTGATGACACGGTGGGTTTGCCATCATCCGTTTTCTTTTCATCTTCCTTTTTTTTGTCGCTGCAGGCAAACAGGATCATGCAGCTTGCTGCAAGAATAAGAATTCGTTTCATGACACAGTTTTTGTTTTTGGTTAAAAAATAATGGGAGGGATTATTTTTTAGTCTGAATGGGGCGGAAGAAAACTAAAGCTATCAATTTTGTCTTTTATTACCAATAAATATTTTCAGCTGTTTAATTCACTCAATTCGAGCCAGCGAAGTTCTTTTTTATCCAGCAGTTTTGAAACCTCGCCAATTCGTACAGAAAGTTGCTGCAACTCTTCAAAAGAAGCATTGCCACTGTTCAGCTTTTCAGTTATTTCTTCTTTTTCTTTCGTCAACGCAGGGATTTCTTTTTCCAATAGCTCAAATTCTCTTTTCTCTTTATAGGAAAATTGTTTCTGGTTTGTCCCGTTTGCCTCAGGGTTTACCTGTTGTTTCAGCGTCTCTGTATCTGGCTTCAAACTTCTGACTTCAGATCTCAATCTCTCATCCCTGTATTGTGAGTAGTTACCCGGGAAATCTCTGATAACTCCATTGCCTTCAAAAACAAATAAATGGTCAACAAGCCGGTCCATAAAATACCTGTCGTGGGACACTATGATGACACAACCGGGAAATTCGCTTAAAAAATTTTCCAGCACACCCAACGTTGGCAGGTCCAGATCGTTGGTAGGTTCATCAAGAATTAAAAAGTTGGGATTGCGGAAAAGAATGGAAAGCAGGTGAAGTCGTCTTTTTTCTCCGCCGCTTAACATACTGATGTAAGTGTATTGCTTATCCGGGTCAAATAAAAAGAGCTGAAGAAATTGTGCAGCGCTTAATGAACCTCCGGAGGCAAGCGGGAAACTTTCAGCCATTGATTTCACAAATTCAATAACTCTCATGTCTTCTTTAATTATCAGACCCTGCTGAGAATAATTTCCAAAAATTACCGTGTCGCCAATATTTATTTTCCCACTATCTGCTTTTTCAATTCCCTGAAGTATATTAATAAAGGTGGATTTGCCAACTCCGTTCTTTCCTACTATGCCGATGCGTTCCCCTTTTTTAAAAGTATAGTCAAAGCCTTTCAGTATTACTTTATCGTCATAACTTTTGTATACTTTCTTCAATTCAATCACTTTTCCGCCAAGCCGGTTCATCTTCATCTGAAGCTGCATCTGTTCATCAGTGATTTTTTGCTTTGCCTTCTTTTCCACTTCGTAAAAATTATCCTGCCGGCTTTTACTTTTCGTAGTTCTGGCTTTGGGTTGTTTGCGCATCCACTCCAGTTCCCGCCGATAAAGATTTCTTGCTTTGTCAATACTTGCCGTTTCGTTTTCAATTCTCGCTGCTTTTCTCTCAAGATAATTTTCATAATTGCCTTTGTACACATACAGATTACTTCCATCCAGTTCCCATATTTCACTGCAAACCGAATCAAGAAAATAACGGTCATGGGTTACCATCAGGAGTGTTATGTTTTCTTTGCTTAAGTAATATTCCAGCCATTCCACCATTTCCACATCAAGATGGTTGGTCGGTTCATCCATGACCAGCAGCACATGTTTATGTTCAAAACCGATATCGATAAGAGCTTTGGCAAGGGCCACTCTTTTGCGTTGTCCTCCGCTCAGCGTATTTACGGTTTGATTTAATTGATGGATATTTAATCTGCCAAGCACCTGTTTTACTCTGGCATCAAAATCCCAGGCACCCAGTTCATCCATTTTAACAATGGCAGCATTTAGTTTTTCGGAATTGTTTTCTTCGCATATAGCCTCATATTCTTTGATGGCATTGATGACTGGATGATTGTGGAAGAAAATATTATCCAAAACAGAGTTGTCTTCGGCAAAGGACGGCTCCTGTTCAAACAGAACCACATCCACTTCCTTGTTTATCCAGACCTTTCCATTATCGGGAGACTCTTTTCCTGCAAGAATTTTCAGTAATGTGGATTTACCCGAACCGTTTCTTGCCACCAGGGCAATTTTATCGCCTTCTTCGATATGAAAGGAGATATTTTCAAACAAAGGTTGTATCCCATAACTCTTTGTCAGCGCTTCAACAGAAACATAATGCATGGGTGCAAAGATAAAAATTAGCGACTCAGCAACCAGATAAGCAGGCAGATAATAATTGTTGCAAGGGCAATAAAATAGGGTTGAAGCTTATTAAGGTTTTGTTGTTTCTGGTATCGGGTTTTTGTGGTTTCAATATAGAGTGTGGTCATGTCGTCGCCTGATAGTTTTTTCAACTGCGTTGCTACTTTCTCAACCTGTCTGGGCTTCAAAATGCCGCATATTTTCAATATTATCAGAATAACCTGGTTTATTATTTCTGGTTCATTAAAAGTTTTAAGCTTCTCTATAGATGAATCCGAAATTATTTCAAGCAGGTAATCACAAAGCCCCTGCTTGTCCATCCGGTGAATATCAAGGTTTGCAACATGTCTGTCCAGTTCCAGAACCTGTTTTAACACATTAACCGGAGTGATCAATTGCTGGGTTTTCCTGTTCCCGATACTTTGCTGGTACCAGCGTTGTTGCAGGTAGTATTCTTTCTTTTTGGGATTGATTAATATTTCATAGGCTTCTTTTATTTCTGTAAACCGGGCATTGGCATAGGGGTCTGCATTATTTTTATCAGGATGAAATTGAAGAGCCAGCTTGCGGTAGGCTTTCTTTATTTCAGAAGAAGTGGCCGAAGGCTCCACCTGGAGTATGGCATAATAATCTTTTAAATACATGAATAAACTACTTCAGGTATTTTGCAAAAAAATCAAGGGTGCGTTGCCAGGCAAGTTTAGCCGCAGCTTCATTATACCTTGTCGGGGCTGTATCATTATGAAAGGCATGATTAGCGCCTTCGTAAATGTATAATTCGTAAGTAATATCATTTTTTTTCAAAGCTTCTTCAAATGCCGGAATGCCAGCATTCACTCGTTCATCCAGACCGCCATAATGCAGCTGCAATGCCGCTTTGATTTTTACAACATCTTCGGCGGCCGGCTGTCGTCCATAAAAAGGAACGGCTGCTTTTAAAGAAGGGACATTTACAGCAAGATTATTGGCCATGGCGCCACCCCAGCAAAAGCCAACACAGCCATATTTCCCATTACCATCTTTACGGGTGGGTAAGTAGTCAAATACTTTTATAAAGTTCTGCAGGTTGTCTTCAGGTTTCAGTTGCTGAAACTTTGCCCTTGCCTCATCTTCATTTTCAGGCGTACCACCCAGTGATGATAATGCATTAGGGGCAATAGCAAGATAACCGGCTTTTGCAGCACGGCGGGTCACATCTTCTATATGTGCATTTAGCCCCCTGTTTTCATGTATCACCACTACGGCAGCATAGGGCTTTTCTTCTTTGGGTCTTGCCACATAGGCCTGCATATCTCCATTTACACCGGGATAAGTAATCCGTTCTGTAGACAGGTCTTCCTGGCTGGTGACCGCTGCATTTGCATAATTAACTTCCAGCAAGGGAAGTAATGTCATGGCAGCGGCAGTACCGCCCGCCAATACAGTCAGCCGTTGAAGAAATTCACTTCTGCTAAGCGGCTTATGGGTATACTCATCGTACAGGTTGATAATTCTTTGATCCATAAAAAAAATTCAGGAAGATAAAGTTACTGAGAACTGATGATGAAAAGCCAGAATAGTAAAGGTGAAATAGATGTACCTTTACCCGCTAAAAATTAATTCTATGGAACGGAAACTCATTCTTGCTATATTGGCGGTTTCGATTTTTACTGCTTGTAATAATTCTTCGGACAATAAAGAGAAAAAGGAAGATACAACAATGAAGGGCATGGAGCATGACAGCATGCAACATATGCCAACTACCAGTGCAAATATTCCGGCATTGCCGGTTATTCCTGATGGCGCAAAGGTTTTTTTCAGGAACCTGAAAAACGGAGCCAGTGTTTCTTCTCCTTTTAAAGTTGAAATGGGAACCGAAGTGATGAAAGTGGATACAGCAGGACCGGTAGTGGCTGGTTCGGGGCATCATCACCTGATCATTGACGGGGCAGATTCACTGATGGCGGGAGAAATGGTTTCGAAAGATTCAACACACCTTCATTTTGGAAAAGGCCAAACAGAAACTGAATTGACTCTTGCACCCGGGAAACATAAGCTGACCATGCAGTTTGCTGATGGGCTTCACCGGTCTTATGGTGGTAAATTATCTGCCACTATTACAGTGAATGTGAAACAGTAACCGGGCTGGAAATATTTAAGCCTCTGCTTCCATATAACTTTCAACCGGTTCACAGGTGCAAATAAGATTCCGGTCACCATGAGTATTATTTACTCTCGCCACAGAAGGCCAGAATTTATTTTGAGTAACATAATACAACGGAAAAGCTGCTGCCTGTCTTGAATAAGGATGTTTCCATTCATCAGCGGTAACTATAAATTGTGTATGTGGTGCATTTTTCAAGGCATTATCTTTTTTATCGGCCTTACCTTCCTCAATAGCTTTTATTTCTTCACGGATTGAAAGTAAAGCATCACAGAAACGGTCAAGTTCTCCCTTATCTTCACTTTCTGTAGGTTCAATCATAATAGTACCGGGAACAGGAAAGCTCATGGTTGGAGCATGAAAGCCATAATCGATCAATCTTTTTGCCACATCCTCGGCTTCCACTTCTGCTGTTTTTTTGAATGGCCGCAGGTCAACAATAAATTCATGGGCACATTGTCCATTATGATTGGTATACAAAATATCGAAAGCACCCTGCAATCTTGCCCTCATGTAATTAGCATTGAGAATAGCGTATTCGGTTGCTGCTTTCACACCTTCATTGCCCAGCATTCTTATATATCCATAACTGATTAAAAGAATGGAGGCGCTTCCATAAGGAGCGGCTGATACAGCCATGTTGTTTCCCCATTCAACATGCCCTGGAAGATGTTTTGCTAAATGTTTCTTTACACAAATAGGACCCATGCCGGGTCCACCTCCACCGTGAGGGATAGCAAAAGTTTTATGCAGGTTAAGGTGACAAACATCAGCGCCAATCAATCCCGGAGCAGTCAATCCAACCTGTGCATTCATATTAGCCCCATCCATATATACCTGGCCTCCGTGCTGGTGAACGACATCCGTTATTTCTTTTACTGTTTCTTCATAAATACCATAAGTGCTTGGATAAGTAATCATAATGCCGGAAAGCTCTTTACTGTATTGTGTCGCTTTGGCTTTCAGGTCATTTATGTCAATATATCCGTTGTCGAGGGCTTTCACTACAACAACTTTCATTCCAGCCATTACGGCGCTGGCAGGATTAGTACCGTGTGCTGAAATAGGAATCAGCATCACATTTCTATGATGATCTCCATTGGCTTCATGAAATGACCTGATGGTTAAAAGTCCGGCATATTCGCCCTGTGCACCACTGTTAGGTTGAAGACTGCATGCATCAAAGGCAGTGATCTCGCAGAGATATTTGCTGAGTTCATCAATAATATATTTATAACCTTCCACCTGGTTTGCCGGTGCAAAAGGATGAATGATGCTCCATTGTCTCCAGCTTAAGGGCATCATCTCGGTGGCAGCATTCAGTTTCATGGTACAGCTGCCGAGTGAGATCATGGAGGTATTCAGTGAGAGGTCTTTATTCTCCAGCTGTTTTATATACCTCATCATCTGGCTTTCGCTGTGATGTGTGTTAAATACGGGATGAGTTAAGAAAGATGAATTTCTCTTTAAAGATTCGGGAATATTATTCAGGTCATCATCTTCCGGTATATCAAATGCCACAGGATCTTTATCGTTTTCAAAACAATTGATCAGATCATATAGATCTCCGACACCTGTGGTTTCATCCAGGGAAATACCGATGAGATTATTATCAAAGTATCGAAGATTGATCTGCTGCCTTTCTGCTTTTGCCTTTATAGAAGTTGTGTCTTTTACTTTAACGATAATCGTATCAAAGAAATTCTGTGAGATCAAATCAAATCCCCTTTCTTCTATTGCCCCGGCTACTGTTTGTGTAAGAACTGCAATCCGGGTTGCAATATTTTTCAAACCTTTGGGGCCATGATATACAGCATACATGGCGGCCATATTGGCAAGCAAGGCCTGCGCTGTGCAGATGTTGGAAGTGGCTTTTTCTCTTTTGATATGCTGCTCCCTCGTTTGAAGTGCCATTCTTAATGCCCTGTTTCCCTGAGCATCGATGCTTACACCTATGATTCTTCCGGGCATGTTTCTTTTAAAATCATCTTTGGCTGCAAAGAAAGCGGCATGCGGGCCTCCATAACCCAACGGCACACCACATCTTTGCGCTGAACCAACAGCAACATCAGCCCCCAGTTCGCCGGGAGGGGTTAATAATGTCAATGCCAGCAAATCAGTAGCCATTACCACAAATCCGCCCGCCGCATGCACCTTATTAATGAATTCACGATAATCTTCAATGGATCCTTTATCATTCGGGTATTGAACTATAGCGCCGAAACAGGTTGAATCAATCGTAGCAGAATTGTAATCTCCTTCCATTAATTCGATGCCTACGGGTACGGCTCTTGTTTTCAATACATCTTTTGTTTGAGGAAAGATTTCTTTGTCAACAAAAAATTTTGGTCTTTCAATATGGTCTTGTTTATTGAGGATGTTAAAGAACATTGTCATGGCCTCAGCAGCTGCAGTGGCTTCATCGAGCAGGGAAGCATTTGCAATTGGCAAAGCAGTTAAATCGCTGACCATGGTTTGAAAATTCAACAGGCTTTCAAGGCGACCCTGCGAAATTTCTGCCTGGTAAGGAGTATATTGTGTGTACCAACCCGGGTTTTCAAAAATATTTCTAAGTATCACGGAAGGAGTGATGGTATCATAATAACCCTGCCCGATATAATTCTTATAAATCTTATTTTTTAGTGATACTTCTTTTATATGCTGAAGATATTCGTATTCACTCATTGCTGCAGGAATATTCAATTGCCTGTTCATCCGGATAGAGCCCGGAACGGTTTTATTTATCAATTCTTCAATGCTGCTTACGTCAATTTTTTTAAGCATCTGTCTTGTATCATGTTCATTCGGTCCGTTATGACGGGAGACAAATTCATTGGATAGCTGCTGAAAGAGATTCATATAATAATTTTCTTAAAGAATTATAAGATGCGCAAAGTTACGGGCTGCCGTTTAGAAAAAAAGAGAGTCTTTACAGGAAGAATAAAGCTGCCAGGCTTATTTTGATTCCGGATATTTTTGTTCGAGATGACGCATTTCCTTACTTGTTTGCGTGCTGCCATCATGGCTCCAGCCAGGTGGCCCGAAAAGGTAGTTCCACCTTTGTTTAAACGTTAATCCTTTTTTCCGGATATCCTTACCGATATTGACCCATTCGTGGAAAATGAGGTTTAAAGGATTTTCATTCTGCAAGGGTTTAGTAAGGCCGTATTTTATCAATTGGTATTTTTCAGCCGGCAATTCAGGCTGAAATGTCCCAAACAATTTGTCCCAGATTATCAGGAACATGCCCATGTTTTTATCGAGGTATTTGGGATTGGAACCATGATGCACCCTGTGATGGGAAGGAGTAACCAGGAAATATTCAAGAAATCCAAGTTTGTTTATTTTTTCAGTATGCACCAAGATACCCCATGTTTGTGTGGCGGCATAAATAAAAGCGATGTCAATTGGCTGAAAACCCAATGCGGCTATAGGAATAAAATAAATAAAACGATATAGTGGTTCCATTACAGAGGAACGAAAACCAACTGTAAGATTGAATTGAGGCGAAGAATGATGGGTGACATGTGTGGCCCAGAATAAACGGCAATAATGATCGACCCTGTGCAACCAGTAATACATAAAATCTTCAAAGATCAGCAGCACCATCCAGTATATCCACGGATCTGAAATGGGGTTTGCAATGCGATGATCATAAAAAAAGCTTAGAATGATAAACAGGTAAACAGCCCTGAATAAGAGATCAAGACCGGCATTTACCAGCATCAGGTAGATATTTTGCAGTGTATCTTTCCATGTATAACTTTTCTGATGACGAAGATGACTCAGAAATAATTCAAGCCCAATCACAATCAGGTAGATCGGCGTGCTGATTAATATTAGCAGTTGTTCTCTTGCTGTACCCATGCGGCTGCAAAAATAGTCATACAGGTTAAATAGTCAAATGAGTAAGATTGATCATATAAATCAGACTTAGTGTAAAGATTTGACTGATATGACTTGTATGACTTCTTTGACCACCTTACCTTGCATTGATGGCAAAAGACATTCTACACAACTGGGAGAAGAAATCGGCAGAACGGCAGAAATTATACAAGCAATTTCTGCACAAAGCCAGGAAGAATGAAGTGCTTAAACAGTTGCCGGCTTTGCATGAGGAAGCGTTTTCTAAAGTTCATTGCCTGCAATGTGCAAACTGTTGTAAGAATTATTCTCCACGGTTTAAAACACCTGATATCAAACGGATCAGTAAACACTTAAAAATGCGTGAAAGTGATTTTATTGAAACCTATCTCAAAGTGGATGAAGATGGTGATTTTGTGGTAAACTCATTGCCCTGTCCATTTCTCGGGTCTGAAAATCATTGTACTATTTATGATCAACGCCCATCTGATTGCCGGCGATTTCCTTATACTGATGAAGACGTTATTATAAAGCGCAGGCAACTTACATTAAAAAATTCCACTTTTTGCCCTATTACTTATTATGTATTGGAAGGGCTTTTGGCTGCAGAAAAAAAATTATGACAAATTGGAATTTATTTGTCCAATTTGTCATATATTTGAAAAAAGGCACAAAATGAAAAAGAAACCCCCCAAGCCCCGTTCCTATAAAATACCTGAAGATGAACCTGTTTCTTTAGCGCAAGAGGCGGCTGTGCAATATGAAACAATGAGTGTGATATTAGGAGGAAATAAGATAGTAAAGAAACCACTAACAGGAGATTTTGATTTAATAGCACTTACCCGTGAAGGGATTAAAAAATCCACTTTAAAATCGCTAGCAGAGCATCTGGGTATTTCTATGGAAACCATGAGCCGCCTTTTACATTCCTCTCACAGAAATATTCAAAGAAAAGATGAAGAGGAATTATTGGATACTTTAAAAACTGAAAAGGTATTGGAATTAGCTGCCCTTGCCCAAAGAGGTATCGAAGTTATGGGTAATAAAGCTGCCTTTGCAGAATGGCTGCATGCGCCATTGACTGCATTAGGGAACAAGACTCCACTGGATTTTTTAGATACTTCATTTGGTATTCAGATGGTCACTAAACTACTGGGTCGATTAGAACAAGGAGTGTATTCCTGAGAATGGCCCTTCGAAGAGTTTTAGAGCCCAATAATAATTTTTTATGGAGTTGTATCGTATCACACAAGTAAAATATGCCGATGACTTGACTGGCAACGGAGCAAGATTGTATGGTGGCCGCTGGAACAGCGAAGGCCTGTTTGCTGTTTATACTTCTTCATCCCGTGCATTGGCTTTGCTGGAGGTGCTGGCACACACCCCTGCTAAAATGCTGGATGAAAAAGATTATATGCTTGTTACATTATCAATACCTGATTCGGTAAAGAAGGATGAAATTGTACTGGCTGATTTAACAACCGGCTGGGATGCACCAGATACAAGACCCATTACAAAAAGACTGGGCGATAAATTTTTGAGAAGTAAATCAGGTTTGCTACTGGCGGTACCGAGTGTGCTGGTGCCTGAAGAAATGAATTATGTACTAAACCCGCTGCATAACGATATGAGAAAAGTAAAACTGGCACAGAGGCGCAGGATCGCTTTTGACAGGAGAGTAACAAAAACCCTGTAGCTTTTAGTGCTATTTGTAAAGTGGCGAAATGGCCCTGCCCTTCATTACACTAATCATTCGTTCAATATTCCTTTGTTGTGCTTCTTTTGTTTTCAAATGATTTAGATAGCGGTTTACTTCTTTTTGCCGGGAAGCTGAAAGTTGTAAAAAAGTATTCAGCAGTTTGTTTTTCTTTAATTCTTTTCTAAATGCGGGCAGCATCGGAAAATTCCTGTTTCGTTCCCAACTGTCCTGTTCTATTATAAACCTTGCTGTTTGCCCGTTTTTAACTTTACCGCCTTTGATCATGATGCCATTCACATACAACCGGTATCCTTCTCCTCTTACCGGACAGAGTGTTTGCTGAAAGAAAAAACCTTCTATGGTTCCCTTTATTGGTATGTAGCCTTTTTCAGCAATAAGTTTGTTAGAAATATTTTTCGGGACTTTTATGCAGGAGTTGATGCCAACTTTATAGATTCTTGCTTTGAAAGAGAATTTCACGGGTTATTTTTTTTCTCTTTATTTCCGGAAGTCATAATCAGGCCATAAATAATTATAGCAGCCACAATAATAAGGATGACTTTCATAAAATTTATTTAGCTGTCAACTCTTCATAAGCTGCCGTGAGAGGCCTTTCTATACCATCTGTCTTCCAATCTTCTCCGCCGGGAATGATCCTGGTCTTTAAAATCTCATCTTTTGTTTTGCCAGCTTTGATTTCTCCTTCTACAAACTTCAGCACATTGCCGAGGTAATCTCTGAAGGCTTTCAGGTCATCTGCTTTGCCGGTTACTTCATAACCAGTTCCGGCATGGCCAAAAATGTATTGCGTATCGTTATTAAATTTAGCCAGCCCTTTATCCAGCACTTCCATCCAGCTCTTCATGTTAGCCCCTGCGCTACGGTCAACAAAGGGATGACGACGATTAAAGACCAGGTCGCCGCAATGAACAATATTGGCTTTCTCAAAATGTACAAAGCTGTCGCCGTTAGTATGAGCAGCGCCATAGTAGTAGAGGCAGATGTTTTCTTTGTTAAATTTCTGGCACCATGTGCTAGTGTAGGTTTGGTCAGGATAGAGCTGCTTGTCTTCAGTTTTATTTTTTACTGCGACATTCTGTTGATTCTTTAATGAGTTCTCATGTGCAAGTACATGTTCAACTAACCCTTTAAAAGAAATATTTCCTGCCGTATGATCTCCATGATGGTGAGTGTTGATCAGTAATTTAAATGGATTTTCACTTCTCTTTTTTAATTCATCGATCAGGTGTTTGCTTTGGTCAGGAAATTGAGAATCTACCACGACAATACTTTTTTTGGACAATAGGAATGCGATAGTGCCGCCTCTTTCCATAAAAATGCCCAGTGTATCTGTTAACATTTTTATTTTCCAGGGATCTTCAAAAAAACCTGCCAACAATTTTTGATTGGCTAATGATAAAGCACCAAAGGTTAGTGCCGTGTTTTGTATAAAAGTGCGCCGCTGCATGTAAAAGTTTTTTAAAAAAAGAAGATGTTTTCAATCCTGAAGTTACAAACTTGCCTATTCAGTACTCAAATTTTCTCAGGCCGGGAGCTTTAAACCAGGTAAAAACAGTAACCAGTAAAGTCATGCAACCACCAAAAATGACGGAGGGCACAGTGCCCATAGCAGTTGCGGCTACACCGCTTTCAAACTGACCGAGTTCATTGGAAGAATTAATGAACATGGAATTGACAGATGACACTCTTCCCCTCATTTCGTCGGGTACAAATAGCTGCACCACCGTTCCCCTGATTATTACACTGATGCCATCAAACAGGCCGCTTACAAACAGTGCTGCAAAGCTGAGCCAGAAATTTTTTGATATTGCAAAAATGAGAATGCAAATTCCAAATCCGGCAACTGCATATAATAGGGTTTTACCCTGTTTCTTTTTCAATGGTTTTTGCATCAGCCAGCCGATGGCTACAAAATTTCCAATATAGGTGGCTGCTACTAACCATCCCAACTCCTGTGCCCCCACATGCAGAATATCATTGGCAAATACAGGCAAAAGAGCTGTTGCTCCACCAAATAATACGGCAAACATGTCGAGACTCATGGCTCCCAGCAATGCTTTTTGTTTCATTACAAACCGAAGTCCCTCCTTTACGCCATCCCATGTTTTGCTTGTGCCTTGCCAACTGACAGGTTTTGATTTTATATTTTGAAAAATAATAAGCGCTACTGCAATCAAAGCGCAAACGATTATAAAGGCGATGGTAATATTTGTATATCCAAGTAATACTCCGGCCAGCGCAGGGCCGGCCACTGCAGCAGCCAGCCAGATCATGCTATTAACTGAAACTGCTTTTACAAGAGATTCGGCGGGTACCAACTGTGCCAGGAATGAATTAAAAGCAGAGGCACTGTATGCTCTTATCACACCTGTGCCGAATACAAAACCATAAATACTCCAGGTTATTATCTGCCTCGAAAAATTTTCCTGCATCCATTCTGAAGTGGCAACCAGCAATCCACCCATCATCAGCAAATAAAATAACATACAAAGACTAAGAAGCTTATGCTTGTTGCTTTTATCCACTTTCACTCCGGCAGGCAAAGCCAGTGCGATTGCCGGAATCACTTCCGATAATCCCAGAATTCCTAATGATAACTTGCTCCCGGTGATCTGGTAGAGCCTCCAGCCCAAAAGAACAGGAGTCATTCGCAAACCGGCAATAAAAAGAATCCTGGCAATAATAAACCAGGTAAATTCTTTATTGATAACAGAACCACGATTTACAGGATCATTCATTTACTATCGTTCCTTATGGCAATGTAAGATAATGCTGTCCTTCCTCATAGTCCTTTTCCAGCGCCTCATATATCACCTGCAAATGTTTCTCGTTATGAAGAAAATCAGCATTGCCGGCATCCACAAATAATGTTTTCACATTGTGGTGCTTTATGTAATTGGTATATGTTTCCTGGATGTTGAACAGATAATCATCGGGAATATTCTGTTCATAAGATCTGTTCCTTTTCTTAATATTTGACTGTAACTTGGCTACAGGAGCATGCAGGTAAATGAGTATATCCGGCTGTATCAACTGCTGATGGATGATTTCAAATAATCTTTGATAGAGCCTGAATTCATCTTCCGGCAGGGTTACTTTGGCAAACAAAAGACATTTGGTAAAAAGATAGTCTGAAACTGTCAGGCTTTGAAACATATCTTTTTGCTGCAGCAGTTCTTTTAACTGCTTAAAACGTTCAGCCATAAAAAAAAGCTCCAGCGGAAAAGCATATTGCTGCGGGTTTTCATAAAATTTTGGAAGAAAGGGGTTGTCGGCAAATTCTTCCAATATCAATCTTGCATTATAATGTTTGCTGAGCAAATGAGCCAGTGTGGTTTTACCGGCTCCGATATTTCCTTCTATGGTGATAAAGTGATAGTTCATTCCGTGAATCGTCTGTGTGGGTTTTCAGTTGATTGTGAGGTCAAAGTAAATCAAATGAGAGTAATGCCGAAAAAACTTTGCAATAGCTGTGGAAAAAATCAGGAATACTTTTTTACCTGAAGATTGTCCTTGCATTCTTTCAGTAATTGTGAAATAGTTTTATGAAATACCGGATGAACCATATCCGGAGCTATTTCTGCCAGTGGCAACAGTGCGAATCGCCGGTTTTGCATTTCAGGATGAGGAAGTTTTAATAAAGGATAGTTGTGTACCTCATCATTGAACAAAAGAATATCAATGTCTATAATTCTCGGGCCATATTTCTCCTTTCTGATCCGTCCCATCGTTTTTTCCACTTTTAATATCCGGCGAACCAGTTGCCGGGCGGTGAGTGGGGTTTCTATCTCCAATGCCTGGTTTAAAAAAGACGGCTGATCTTCTTTTCCCCATGCAGCTGTTTCATACACGGAGGATGTTTTTAAAACAACGCCGCAATGCAGGCTGATAAGCTCTTTTGCTTTATTAAGATTTGCAAGCCTGTTCCCAATATTACCACCTGTAAGCAGATATGCTATATTCATACAGTATCAAATATCTTTATTTTAATGAATCATGAAAACATTGTTTATATAGGGTCTGTGCGTTGGTGGCCTCCTCTTTTGGAGGCATCCGAAAAAATTGAAGGTTGGGAACGAAGTTCGGGGTGGAGGCTTACATTTGCTGCTCAAGATTTTTCATGCAGCAGCCTTATAGTCAGTCAAGGGCATTATGGTCCATTACAAGAGCCAGTTTTAAAGCGATATTTGCCAATCCCAGTGCTATTATTTTCAGTATTCTTTTCCCGATCATTTTTGTTTTGATTTTTGGGGCTTTTGGAAACGGAGGTGGAGCCAGTTACCGGATTGCATTATCTGAAAACTGCGATACCACTAATGCTTTTTTTCAAAACCTGAAAAATAATTCTTCTATTAAGATTGTGAACTATAAAGATTCTGCCGCATTAAACCAGGATCTGGTAAAAGGCCGGTTAGCAGCTATACTGGATGTGCAGGTTGCAAAAGATTCAATGACGAAACCGACATACAGAGTAAAAATTAAGTCAACAACAGCAAGCAGCAATACGTTTGGAAATTTCATGCAAATGCTGGACTATTCAAAACTTAAGTTTCAGCTTGCCTTATCAGGTCAAAATACTGAGATGGTGCAAATCGAAAAGCCGGAGATATCCAGTGTAAGAAAATATCGCCAGATCGATTTTATTCTTCCAGGCCAGCTGGGTTTTTCAATTTTATTCTCCACTTTGTTTGGTATTGCTTTTACTTTTTTCGGGTTAAGGGAGCAATTGGTGCTGAAACGATTTTATGCCACACCGATCAACAGGCTTAATATTTTATTGGGAATTGGCTTCAGCCGTCTTTTCTTTCAATTGCTGAGTGTGATAGTACTGATATCGGTTGGTTACTTCTTTTTGAATTTTACACTTCAGCATGGGGTCGTCACCTTTCTTGAGATATTATTGGTTACTGTTCTTATGCTGTTCCTGCTAATGGGAGTCGGACTTATTTTCAGCAGTATTGTAAAAAGTGATACATCCATTCCCTTGCTGATAAATCTTTTCGGATTTCCCCAAATGATGCTGTCGGGCACTTTCTTTCCCATTGAGGTTTTTCCAAAATGGCTGCAGGAGATATGCAGGGTACTTCCGCTTACACAGTACAATGATGCTATAAGGAAAATTTCATTTGAAGGACTGCATATAACTGATTGCTTAAAACAGCTGGGAATTATGGGTATCTGGATCGCTGTCATATATATTATTGCGGTGAGAGTGTTGAAGTGGGAGTGAGGTGGATGAAAGTCAAATTAGTCATATAGGTCAAAAGGGTCATAATAGTCAAAGCAGTTAAAGTGAGAATTATCAAACTTGGTTTAATAAGCATTGTTGCATTTGCAGTACTGATAACGGGCATCTCTTTGTTTTTTCCTTCTCATGTCCGTATTTCAAAAGCCATTGATATCCTCACAGAAAAAGATTCGGTTATGAGCCTGGTAGGAGATGTAAGGAATTGGAAAAAATGGTACCCCGGAGCCGATACTGCTTTTTATATTGCTGAAAAGGGAAAAATCAAAGGCATTGCAACAGGTGAAGGACAGGGATTAATAATTACTTCATTCACCGACAGCAGTGTGAATGCAATGAACACCGGTGCTAAATCGAAACGGGGAGAAACAGGCTGGAACATTTTTTCAGGTTCCGTTCCAAATACAATCACCATTCAATGGTTTAGGGATTTTCATCTTCGCTGGTACCCATGGGAAAAATTTTCAGGTTTGTTGCTCGAGAAGCGATATGGGCCGCTGATGGAGAAGGGGCTTGAGAATCTGAAAAAATTACTGGAGAAGTAATGAAAAAAAATCAATCTGAGTTTTTCAGAAATTTCAGGTTGCGCTGTATGCCTTTCCATTTGGCCCTTCTTAGTGGCGAATCTTTAAATATTTTTTTGAAACTTTCTTCAGTCATCTGCTCCCATTCATTTGCAGAAAGATTTAGTATTTCCGGAATGGGTTTAAAGCCCGGTTCGCCATGTGCTTTACTGAAGCGGTTCCATGGACAAATATCCTGGCATACATCACAACCAAATATCCAGCCATCAAATTTTCCTTTCATTTCAACCGGTATCAGCTGTTCTTTTAATTCAATAGTAAAATAAGAAATGCATCTGCTTCCATCGACTATTTTTCCGGGCAATATTGCGTCAGTAGGGCAGGTATCAATGCATTTGGTGCAGGTGCCACAATAATCTTTTGCAAAAGGGTCATCGGGCTCCAGTTCAAGATCGGTGATCAATGTGGCAATAAAATAAAAAGAACCGCTTTGCCTGGTTATCAGGTTCCCGTTCTTACCAACCCAACCCAAGCCACTTTTTTGTGCCCATGTTCTTTCCAGTACAGGGGCCGAATCTACAAATCCTCTTCCATGCACTTCACCGATCACTTCTTTCATTAATCGCAGCAGTTCTGTCAGCTGTGGCTTTATCACATCATGATAATCTTTACCCAATGCATATTTTGAGATTTTTGAGGCATTTGCGGATGGGTGCTCTGCCGGATAATAATTCTTTAATAGTGTAATTACAGATTTGGCCCCCGGAACCAACCGGGTTGGATCGACCCTCAGATCAAAATAATTTTCCATGTATTTCATTTGGCCATGCATGCCCTTTTTCAGCCACTGTTCCAGGCGGCGGGCATCATCATCCAGTTTTTCTGCTTTGGCTATGCCGCAATAGTCAAAACCGAGCGATGCAGAGGTTTCTTTAATAAATACTTTATGTCTTTGCTGCGGGTTCAATTGCAAAAATTGTCTTTAAAATCAATGGCAAGTTTAATTTTTTTGCGTAAACTTGAATTTCTCTTTTTACCACACAAAATATGCTTATGAAAATTCGGGTCCTCTTTATCATTTTTATTTGCATTGGAATAGTTTCAATAACGCAGGGGCAGGATAAGCCCAAAGTCAGGTTCGGGAAGGTAGAAGCCGCTGATTTTGATCTATCGGCGTATAAATTTGATCCTGAAGCCGGGGCTTTAATAATTTCAGATGCAGGAAAAACAGAGTTTGTTGTCAATAAAGAGCAACGCTTTGCCCTTCAGTTTAAAAGGCAAACAAGGATAAAGATCATTAATCAAAAAGGTTTTGACGCAGCGACAATAGAGATTCCCCTTTATACCGATGGGCATGATGAAGAAAAGATCGAAGGTTTCAAGGCAGTAACCTATAATCTCGAAAACGGAAATGTAACTGAAACAAAAGTGAGCAGTAAAGATGTATTTACGGAAAGGGTAAATAAGAACTGGATTTTGAGAAAGTTTACTTTCCCTTCACTGAAGGAGGGTTCAATAATAGAATACTCATACACGATCAATTCAAATTATATAATTAATCTTCAGGAGTGGGAATTTCAGGGAGAATATCCCCGCCTTTGGAGTGAATATGAAGTAAATATTCCGGAGTATTTTCAATATTCCAATATCGCACAGGGTTATTTAGCCTTTACTGTAAATAAAGCGGAGCAAACGCAGCAAATTTTCACATTTGAAGAAGCTACTTCTTTTGTTCCGGGAAATATGGCCCGGAGCGCCACTTCAAACCCCTATCAAAAAATTATTAATAGCGGTGAAAAATTCACTATGACCGCCAAAGTATTTATAAACAAATGGGCAATTAAGGATGTACCCGGGTTGAGGCCGGAGAAGTTTACATCCTCGTATAAAAACTATATTTCAAAAATCAACTTTCAACTGTCTTCTGTCAAATTTCCCGATCGGCAGCCGCAAATATTTTATTCGAGCTGGGAGGATTTAAACAGACAGTTGCTGGAAAATGATGATTTCGGAGTTCCGTTAAATAAGTCCAATAACTGGATGGATGATGATATAAAAGCAATCGTTGGCGGCAGTACCAATGATCTGGATAAGGCAAAAAAAATTGTTGCCTATCTTAAAAATAATTTTACCTGTACCGGAAATGGAATATATCTTACCGATAACTTTAAAAATATTTTTTCTAATAAAAAGGGTAATGTAGCCGACATCAACCTGCTGCTGCTAAGTATTCTGCGGCATGAAAAAATCAAAGCAGAGCCTGTTATTTTAAGCACCAGGAGCAATGGATATGTAAATGAATTGTACCCCATTATCGACCGGTTTAATTATGTAATATGCGAAGCACAAATTGAAGGGAAAAAATATTATATGGATGCCACCCAGGCAAAAATGGGCTTTGGTTACCTGCCGTTAAAATGTTACAACGGTTATTCAAGGATCATCAGCAGTGAAGAACCCCGTCCTGTTTACCTGCTTACCGACTCCGTACAGGAAACTAAAAGAACTACTGTATTTATTGTGAATGATGATAACAATAACTGGGTGGGCAGCTTTAGTTCTGAGCTTGGATATTACGGGTCAGCGGACGTCCGGGACGAATTAGCAGAGAAAGGAAAGGAAGAATATTATAAAAAGATTAAAACAACCTTGCCTGCCGAAATAGAGATTCGTAACCCAGCCGCCGAACCTGTAAATGATTTTGAAAAACCTTTGACAGTCAGTTTTGAATTTGATTTGAAATTCAATAAGGACAACGATCTTATTTATTTTAACCCGTTGCTTTCAGAAGGGATGAAGGACAACCCTTTTAAATCAGCTGAAAGAAAATATCCTGTGGAAATGCCTTTCGCACAAAATATTCAGTACATAGCCAATATTGATATCCCATCCGGGTATGAAGTAGAGGAACTTCCCAAAAGGGAAAAAATTATATTCAATGATGGAGAAGGGCTGTATGAATACATCATTCAAAAAAATGGTAATACAATTATGATGCAATGCAGGTTCAGGCTCAGTTTGGCAACTTACTTACCGGATGACTATGCCGGATTAAGGGATTTTTACGGGAACGTTGTAAAAAAGCAAAGCGAAGTAATTGTATTCCGCAAGAAAAAATAACTTTTAAAGGATATGAAAGCAAACCTTATTCTTTGTTTCATTTCCAGCATCGGTTTTTTTTTGTCAGCCGGCGCCCAGGATAAATCCACTGCAAAGTATGGCAATGTTTCTGTTAAAGATTTTGAGACCAAAATATATTCCATTGACAGCAATGCCAATGCCGTTGTTTTAGCAGATATCGGTTCCAGCAATATAGAAGGGAATAATAAAGGCTGGTTTTCGCTGGTTTATAAACATTTTAAACGGGTGCATATTCTTAATAAGAATGGTTATGATATCGCCAATGTATCTATTTCTTTGTATTCGGACGGAGAGGACGAAGAGGAATTGGACAAACTGAGGGCCATTACATACAACCTTGAAAATGGAAAATTGGTTGAAACAAAACTGGATGTGAAATCAGGAGTGTTCAAAGATAAAATCAGTAGTAGCAGAATAAATAAAAAATTTACATTTCCAAATGTAAAGGAAGGCTCTATTATTGAATTTGAATATACCATTACATCCGACTTTCTTACCAATCTGCAGCCATGGGAATTTCAGGGAGCATATCCCCGCCTGTGGAGTGAATACAACCTGTCATTACCTGTTTTCCTCGGCTATGTTTTTCTGACGCAGGGTTATCAGCGATATGATATAAAAAACAGCAATCAGAGAAACGAATCTTTCCAGATCATTGACAGCCGTGGCGCCGGTGCATCAGAGCGATACAGCTTCACCGCTAATGTGGATGATCACCGATGGGTGATGAAGCATGTTCCTGCTTTAAAAGAAGAAAATTTTACATCTACAGTGGATAATCACATTTCAAAGATTGAATTTCAGTTATCAGAATTCAGGCAGCCCCTTCGATATACCAATGTTATGGGAACCTGGACCAAACTGACTGAAATGCTGATGAATTCAGAATATTTCGGCCAACAGGTTACCAAAGACAATGGTTGGCTGAAAGACATTATCAACCCTATCATCAGTTCGGGGGACAGCAGGCTTGATAAGTGCCGAAAGATATTTAGTTGGGTTAGGGACAATTTTACCTGCACCAGCTATGATAGACGTTCGATGGATCAGACCCTGAAAAATCTGGTGAAAACAAAGAACGGAAATGTGGCGGAGATCAACCTGTTACTTACGGCAATGCTTAAGTATATAAACGCAGATGCAGACCCTGTCATTCTGAGTACCCGTGCAAACGGATATACTTTTCCCCTGTACCCGATCCTCAGCAAATTCAATTATGTGATATGCCAGGCAAAAATTGATGATAAGACCTATTATCTCGATGCCAGCGAACCTCAAATGGGATTTGGCTATTTGCCAAGCCGCTGTTACAATGGCCATGCAAGGGTGGTTAATAAGGAAGCCGATGCTATAGGATTCAACAGCGACCAGGTAACTGAAACCAAAACCACCACCATATTTGTCATTAATGACGATAAGAGCAACCTTGTAGGCAGCATGCAGCAAACTCCCGGTTACTACGAGTCGGCTGACCTGCGGGATCGTATTAAAGAAAAGGGAATGGAAGAACTGCAAAAAGATATTAAAAAGGTTTTTGGCGCCGGGATAACGATCAGTAATTTCGGAATAGACTCATTGAATAAATATGATTTTCCATTGGGCATTCATTATTATTTTGATATTACAGATGAAAAGGAAGATATCATATATATGAATCCGATGTTTGGAGAAGGGTATAAGGAAAACCCTTTTAAATCAGCAGAACGGTTTTATCCGGTAGAAATGCCATTTGCCATGGATGAATCCTATAATCTGCAACTGGAGGTGCCGCATGGATATGTGGTGGATGAATTGCCAAAATCACAGATCGTAAAACTGAATGAGCAGGATGACGGGATGTTTGAATACAGGGTTTCGCAATCCGGCGACAATATCTCATTACGCAGCCGGATACGGTTTAAGAAAACATATTTTTTACCGGAAGACTATGAAACACTAAGGGAATTTTTCAACCTCATTGTTAAAAAGCATGCTGAGCAGATAGTGTTTAAAAAGAAAAAATAGCAGATGAAAAAGAACATCCTTCTTATACTCGCATTATTTTTCCTGAGCCTGACCTTATCAGCAGGTGGGGGTGAATATGCTGTTTCAAAAATCCCTGATGCATTGAAAAAGAATGCTCATGTGGTAAAAAGAATGGAACAGATGAGGTTTGAGATCATCAACTCCGGCGAAGCTGTATTATGGAAAAAATATGCACTCACCATACTGGATGAAAAAGGAGATGAACAGGCAGGTTTCCAGGAATATTATGACAGGTTGCATGAAATTAAAAATATTGAGGGGGCTCTCTTTGATGCGGAAGGAAAAGAATTAAAGCGGTTGAAGAACCGGCAGATCATTGATCTTACCGGCAGTGATGATGAAAACCTGATTGATGACCGCCGCCGCAAGTATCACAATTTTTTTTACAAAGTATATCCTTACACTGTTCAGTACGAAGTGGAGATCCGGTTCAACGGCACATTGTTTTTTCCTGTGTGGCTGCCGAGGGAGGATGAATATTATTCGGTAGAGGAGAGCAGTATCAGCATTGTGTATCCTTCTGATTACACGGTCAGGTATAAAGCATACAATTATAGCGGAGAGCCGGTTTCTTCAGCAGGTGAAAAAGGAAAAAAGATATTATCATGGCAGATCAGGGAACTTCCGGCAATAGAAGATGAGTTCGCATCACCATCCTGGTATGAGATGAATACCGTGGTATTATTTGCCCCGGCTGAATTTGAACTGCAACAGTACAGGGGAACTATGATCAACTGGCAGGAGTTTGGAAAATTTGTATATGAACTGAAGAAAGGAAGAGACCAGTTGCCTGATAATGTGAAGCAAATGGTTCACCAGATAGCGGATGGCATACCGGATGCCCGGCAAAAGATTGCAAAGCTTTATGATTACATGCAAAAGAATACCCGCTACATCAGCATTCAATTGGGTATTGGGGGCTGGCAGCCCTTTGATGCAAAATATGTGGCCGCCAAATCGTATGGCGACTGCAAGGCGCTTACCAATTACATGTACAGTTTACTGAAAGAAGCCGGTATTAATTCCTGTTACACTCTTATCAAGGCCGGAAGAAATGCAAACAGGATAATTGCTGACTTTCCATCGCAGCAATTCAATCATGTTATCCTTTGTGTGCCGCTGCAAAAAGATACCATGTGGCTCGAATGTACCAGTCAAACTCTCCCCGCAGGCTATCTGGGAGATTTTACCTGCGATAGGCATGCTCTTATGATAAATGAAAATGGTGGCACTCTTATTCGAACACCCCGGTACAGCATGCTCGATAATCTTGAAGTAAGGAATATAAAAGCCACCCTGGATGAAGAAGCCACCCTGCAGGTGCATGCCGTAACGAACTACGGAGGCTTACAGCAGGATCTTTATCATGAACTCATTCACAATCTTTCAAAAGATAAGGTGAAAGAGTTTTTGCATGAGCAACTTGATTTTGCCACTTATGATGTCAACAATTTTGATTATAAAGAGACTTTTGCTGCCCTGCCCTCCGTGCAGGAATCGCTGGATATAACGGTAAGCAATTATGCCACGATCACCGGCAAAAGGCTTTTTATCATTCCCAATATAATGACAAGGGCCAGCCGCAAACTTCCGGCAGGTGAGGAAAGAAAATTTGATATTGAACTGAATGTGGAGTATAAGGATGTGGACACTGTAGAAATTCAATTGCCTGACGGGTATACTGCAGAATCGGTTCCGGCAGACGTTTCAGTTTCAGGTAAGTTCGGCAGATACAATTGCTCTGTAAAACTTAGCGGAAATAAGCTGATCTATTACCGCAGTATGGAGCATTACAGTGGCCGATTCCCGTCAAAAGAATATCCGGAACTGGTAAAATTCTATGAAACGATCTACAAAGCCGACCGCAATAAAGTGGTGCTGGTAAAGGGACAGTAACCGCCCCATGATTTTCTTCAATACTTTTTTGAAACATGAGTTTAAGAACGGCCAGGTGAATTAAGGTTGTCAAATCAATATTGCTGTTCGGATTATTTTCAATAAATTTTCAGCTTATAATAACTGTTTATGCAATTAGCAACCAAAGACATCCTTGTTTTTCTACTCTACTTTATTATAGTGGCCATGTATGGTTACTGGATTTACCAGAAAAAGAAAAATACGCATAATGACTCCAAAGATTTTTTTCTTGCTGAAGGCTCATTAACCTGGTGGGCCATCGGGGCTTCGCTGATTGCTTCCAATATTTCTGCAGAACAGTTTATAGGCATGAGTGGTTCAGGTTTTGCGTTGGGTCTTGGCATCGCTTCTTATGAATGGATGGCAGCAGCTACACTGATTATTGTTGCGGTATTTTTCATGCCCCTTTATCTGAAAAATAAGATTTACACCATGCCACAGTTTTTACGGCAGCGGTATGATGGAAGGGTGGCAACCATCATGGCGGTGTTTTGGTTGCTCCTGTATGTGCTGGTGAATCTTACTTCCATTATTTATCTTGGTGCATTGAGCCTGCAGCACATGCTGGGCGCCCCTTTCTTTTGGTGTGCACTGAGCCTGGTTGTATTTGCCATCTTCATTACACTCGGTGGCATGCGGGTAATCGGCTACACGGATGTGATACAGGTTTTCTTTTTGATACTTGGCGGATTGGCTACCACCTATCTTGCATTAGATCTTGTTTCAGACAAAGTGGGAACAGGCGCAGGAGTGATTGAAGGTTTGACCCTTTTAAAACAAAAAGCCCCCGAACATTTTCATATGGTATTTGAAAAAGGAAAATACCTGGTGCATGACGGGCAGGGGGGCATGATGGACCCATGGGGACAATTGCCGGGGCTTGCTGTACTGATAGGCGGAATGTGGATTGCCAATCTCAGCTATTGGGGATGCAATCAATACATCACCCAGCGGGCATTGGGAGCTGATTTACCTACTGCAAGAAAAGGATTGTTATTTGCCGCCTTTTTAAAATTATTAATGCCAGTGATTGTTGTGTTACCGGGTATAGCCTGTTATGTATTGTACAGCAATGGCGCACATGAAAGTATCACAAACGGTATAGTAGAGAATGGCATAGTGAAACCCGATAACTCCTATTCTATATTGCTGAATTTATTACCGGCGGGGCTGAAGGGACTTGCCTTTGCTGCACTTACTGCCGCAATCGTTGCTTCGTTGGCAGGGAAATCCAATAGCATATCCACCATTTTTTCACTGGATATCTATAAACGCTTCATCAATAAAAATGCAGATGATAAAACAGTGGTAAGGACTGGCAGATGGGTGGTGATTGTCGCTTTTGCCATTGCTTTGGCTATTGCTCCTGCACTGAAAAGTTTTGGACAGGGATTTAATTATATACAGGAATTTACCGGATTTATTTCACCGGGTATCTTAGCAATGTTTCTCATGGGTTTTTTCTGGAAAAGGTCTAATTCAAACGGTGCATTGGCGGCAACATTAATCAGTATCCCGCTATCGGCTTTATTAAAATATACAGTTACTTCCATGCCATTTATGAACAGGATGGGAGTGGTGTTTCTTGCCTGTGTGGCCTTGATTGTATTATTCGGTTTGCTTGATCCTAAATCAAAAGATAATCCCAAAGCATTGCAGGTGGAGAAATCAATGTTCAGGATACCAACAGGTTTTGCAGTTGGTTTGTTATTGGTGATGGGAATACTGGCAGCGCTGTATATTGTTTATTGGTAAAAAGTATATTGCATGTTTCGAGAGGCCCGAAATGACGTTGATGTCAGCCTGAGCTTGTCGAAGGCTTATTTACATAAAGAAGAAATCTGCTCATCAATGATCTTCTTCACTTCCTTATGCACTTCCGCTCTTTGGTCACCCAGAAATTTTTTTACAAAGCAGATATAAACATATCCTCTGCAAAAATCTATCATCGGCCAGGTGCCGAATAAACCCGGGCTGGCAAGGGAAGTAGCCGTTGCCGTTATTTTTGTAACTACGTTGGGATTGTAAGGGACATTAGGTTTGTTCAACGGTTTTCCATCCAACAAGAGTTCTGTCTTTTCTGTTTGTTCTACCACCCAGCTACCCAATGCATAAGTATATCCTTCAGCAGCTTTAGGTGCATACTTTATCTGTTCGGGTTTATCCTGTACCTGCATCATTTCGTTCACGGCATTTTCACTCAGTATCTGCTGACCGTTGTATTTCCCTTTATTCAGAATCATCACTAAAAATTTCATGTAATCCTCAGCTGTTGACCTAGCTCCGCCGGATGGATTTACCGGTCCGCCTTTTTCATCTGTAAAAGTCGTCTTCGTCATTCCAAGCGGAGTAAAGAGTTTTGTTTTGATGAGCACTTCAAATTTTTTCTTACTGATGATTTCTAAAACTCTTCCGGCAATATTCAATCCCACATTGCCATACCAGAAGTCGCTGCCGGGAGCAGCCCTCATTTCTCTTTTTGCAAAACTGCTTACTTCTTCTTCCAGCGATGCAAATTTTCTTCTTTCAAGGATGCGCTTCAGAAAATTTTTGTCATCAGCTATGCCGGTCATGTGGCAGAGGCATTGACGGATGGTTATATCTGCTTTCCCGTTTTTATCAAACTCAGGAATATACTTTGCCACTTTATCATCCAATGTTAGTTTTCCTTCATCTGCAAACTGCATTACCAATGCTGCAGTAAGCCATTTACTGCAACTGGCTATCGGGGCTTGTGTCTGGGAATTAAAATCACCCATTTCCTTCTTATAAACCAATGAATCGCCTTTCCAAAGCATACAAACCACATTATTGCCAAGTAATTTCTGGTTATCCTCCAGTTTCTTGTCCAGAGCAGTCCAGTTATATTGGGAAAAAGCCGGCTGCAACAATAGCAGAAAACCAAGAGCTGATATGACTTTCATGCAGATAGAACTAACTTTATGTGACATAGTTTCGGGTTTGGGGACTTGGATAAATATTTGCTTTTTGAGTTTAAAATTAATGATAATAGCCACGAAGCTCCAAGACACAAGAATATTCTTTGTGCCTTCGTGTCCCTGCCGGCAGGTTAGTGGCAAAAAATAAGACTATGAATCTCGGAAACTTCACCATAAAAGCCGCCGAAGCCTTTCAATCGGCGCAACAAATTGCCTTCAATGCAAAGAACCCGAACATTGAGACTGAGCATATCTTAAAAGCGTTGCTGGAACAGGAAGACTCACCCGTTGATTATTTATTGAAAAAAAATAATGTTACCGTCAACCTGGTTGACAGCAAACTGGATGAACTGATCACTAAACTTCCAAAAACTTCCAGCGACCCGGGACAAAACATCAGCCGGGATGCCAACAATGTTGTGTTAAGGGCCGGCGCAGCGCTGAAACAATTCAAAGATGAATTTGTAACTCCCGAACATTTATTACTGGCCGTTGTTCAGGGTAATGATGCATCCGCCAAATTATTGAAAGATGCAGGACTCACGGAAAAAGGGTTGCTGGCTGCCATTAAGGAATTAAGAAAAGGGGAGACCATTACTTCACAAACGCAATCGCAGGAGTTCAATGCGCTGAATAAATATGCCAAGAACCTGAATGAACTGGCAAGACAGGGCAAGCTTGACCCGGTGATTGGTCGTGACGAAGAGATTCGACGAACACTGCATATACTTTCAAGAAGAACAAAGAACAACCCCATACTCGTTGGTGAACCAGGTGTGGGTAAAACCGCCATTGCCGAAGGCATTGCCCATCGTATTGTAAATGGTGATGTGCCGGAAAATTTAAAATCAAAGATCATCTATGCACTCGATATGGGATTGCTTATCGCCGGTGCAAAATATAAAGGTGAGTTTGAAGAACGATTGAAAGCGGTTGTGAAGGAAGTAAGCGGCAGTGAAGGAGAAATAATTTTATTCATTGATGAGATACATACACTCGTAGGTGCAGGCGGTGGTGAAGGGGCAATGGATGCTGCTAATATTTTAAAACCGGCGTTAGCAAAAGGTGATCTGAGAGCTGTGGGTGCAACCACACTCAATGAATACCAGAAATTTTTTGAAAAAGATAAAGCACTGGAACGCCGTTTCCAGAAAGTGATGATAGATGAACCGAGTGTCGAAGATGCGATCTCCATTCTTCGTGGATTGAAAGACCGGTACGAAACACACCACCATGTGCGCATCAAAGACGAAGCTATCATTGCAGCGGTGGAATTATCCAGCCGCTATATCACCGATCGTTTTTTACCTGATAAAGCCATTGACCTGATTGATGAAAGTGCAGCGAAGCTGAGACTGGAAATGAACTCCATGCCGGAGGAATTAGATACACTCGAAAGACAGATAAGGCAACTGGAAATAGAAAGAGAAGCCATCAAAAGAGAGAATGATGAAACAAAACTGCATGAACTGAATACCGAGATCGCCAATCTTTCGGTGGAAAGAGATACGTACAAAGCAAAATGGAAACAGGAGAAAGAGATCGTTGAAAAAATACAAAATGGAAAAGCAGAGATCGAAAACCTGAAACAACAGGCTGAACGTCTGGAAAGAGAAGGCGATTATGGAAAGGTGGCCGAAATAAGATACGGAAAGATCAAAGAGCAGGAATTACTGATTAACCAATTAACCAATCAACTGATTAACTCTACTGAAAAGCGTTTACTGAAAGAGGAGGTGGACGCTGAAGATATTGCAGAAAGCGTAGCGAAGGCAACGGGCATACCAGTAACGAAAATGTTGCAGAGCGATAGAGAGAAATTACTGAAGCTGGAAGAACACCTGCATGAAAGGGTGGTGGGACAGGATGAAGCTATCACTGCGGTTGCCGATGCGATAAGAAGAAGCCGTGCAGGTTTGCAGGACCCGAAGAAACCCATTGGTTCTTTTATTTTTCTCGGTACAACTGGTGTAGGTAAAACAGAATTGGCGAAAGCCCTTGCTGAATATTTGTTTGATGATGAAAGCATGATGACTAGGATTGACATGAGTGAATACCAGGAAAAGCATACGGTGAGCCGCCTCGTAGGTGCACCTCCCGGCTATGTGGGTTATGATGAAGGCGGTCAGTTAACAGAAGCTGTGAGAAGAAAACCTTACAGTGTGGTACTGCTCGATGAAATTGAAAAAGCAAACCCTGATGTATGGAATGTATTATTGCAGGTGTTGGATGATGGACGACTGACCGATAACAAAGGCCGGGTGGTGAATTTCAAGAACACCATCATCATTATGACCAGCAATATCGGCAGCCATATCATACAGGATGCATTTGAGAAGGTAACGGAGAAGAATGTGGAAGACCTGACAGAGAAAGCCAAAGTAGAAGTGATGACATTGCTGCGGCAAACAATACGACCAGAATTTCTGAACAGGGTGGATGAGATCATCATGTTCCGACCATTGATGATGAAAGAGATAAAAGGCATTGTACTGATACAACTGAACAGTTTGAAAAAACTCGTTGCTGACAGCGGCATTGACCTGCGCTTCAGTGATTATGCTCTTGAATTTTTAGCCGAGCAGGGCTTTGACCCGCAGTTTGGCGCAAGACCATTAAAGCGACTGATACAAAAAGAGATTGTGAACCAGTTATCGAAAAGAATACTGGCGGGGGATATTGATAAGGGAAAGCCGGTGTTGGTTGATGTTTTTGGGAATACGGTTGTGTTTAGAAACGAAACTCCAGAGATAGAGAAGGCGGGGAAGAAGAAGTAAAAAATTTGATAATTAAATCATCCGTTGGATACTATCACAGTATTTCGACTCAATTAAATGAGTAATTTTGTAGGAATGGAAAATCAAAATAATGACTTACAAATTTTTCAGAAAGTTGACGAGTTACGTAATGATGCCCTTCAAAAAAGTTTTAACGGTATTTCCATAAATGGTTGTGGACAATCTGGTCCTGATTTTTATGCTTATATACCCGAATCAAACGATAAGTTCATAAACTCGGACTATTACTATAAGGGGGATCTTCATTTTTTCCACCTTACTAGTATAGCTAATCTCTGGTCTATTCTAAATTCTAGGTCATTTCGATTATATAATCTTCATAGTTCAAAGGACGAGAACGAATATAAAAATGCGGCACATGTATTAGGGTTGGCTGATGAAATAATTAATTATCGTAAGCAATTTATATATACATTATCATTTTGCTCGGTATCAAGTTTGGAGACAAAAGAAGTATGGGAAAAGTATGGAAATAATTTTAAAGGTGCGGCAATTGTTTTCGAAATAATCAATGACCCTTTAAAATGGCAAAACTTTCACATGGCCGAAGTTAAATATGACCAATTGGATGGGTTTGTTAATTACAAAAAACAATTAGAAGAAATTAAATCGCAATTTTATTGGGTTAATGAACGAACTGACTTGAGCAAGCTAATTTGTTTTCATAAAACTTCTAAATGGCAGGGTGAGAATGAGGTGAGGATAGCCACTTATTTCCCCTATAAAAGAACAGAAGAATACTGGAAGTATTCAAAAACTGAATTTAGATTGGAAGGAGGTAGAAACCGGATTACAAATTATATTGAATTGCCAATTTGGGTAGATAATGAATCGCATCTGATAAAAAGTTATGCCACACCAGAACTGGATAGAATTCAAAATTTACCGCAGGATTACTTTGTTTCAAGACCACAAATTAAATTAAAACAAATATTAATTGGCGTAGAGTCTGGGATATCACCCCAAGAATTTGATAAGTATCGTTTGGCATTACTTGATACGGTACGATTTAATCTCGGTTATGAAGTAGATATTCCGTACGACTTCGTAAAGTTCTAAGATTTTTTTTCGCTTTTTGCCGATGTTCCAAAAAAGCATCACGCCGTCGTTGTGTGTTGTGAGTGGGCAAAGCAGCAAAGCAAGACCTGCCTGCCGGCAGGCAGGCACCAACAACATAAAGTTTAGTGAATGTCTTCAATCCGGCTGTTGGTGATGCCACCGCACATGGCAAGGCGCAACACCAGCAGCGGCGTGAAATTATTCTGAAAGTTCTATTCTGCTATCCTTATTAACACTACGCTTTTAGTAAAGTAACCTTCTTTTTTCAAACGCATTATTTCTGCAGTAGTCCAGTTGCAGTCAAAATAGAAGTAATCATATTTGGAAGGGCGGGCATAAAACATACAACTTAAGTCCCTTGTTTTGGAGCTGCATTCCCATTGTACCAGGGTATCTTTCCCGGTTTTTTCAAGCAATATCAGCAACCACCATCCGGGGTCATTTTCTCCGATCATTATTCTTTTGATATTTAAGGCATACAGGCTGTCATTCAGTTTCCGCAGCATGGCATTCCGGCCAAGGTCAACAAATAATGTATCAGTTCTAATTGCGACAAGGGTGTCCTTATTCCGATAATAATCATAACCTTTTTCCAGACCTCCATCCCTGTTTCTTTCATATATCTTATTGCCGGATATGATATAGTTATCGGTGGTATCTACCGGATTGTTCAATGAATCATATTTTACCGTCTTTAACACATTATAATCTCCGGCATTACCGGGAGGATAAATCAGTTTTTTTTCGTTGTTCAACTTTGGCCATGCCCCTTTTATTATTTTTTCTCTTTCTGAGATGGTGAGGGATACATACTGTTTTGTGATAAGGTAAAAGCCGCTGTCTTCATTTACAGACTCCCGGTGAAAGGGTAACAATCTGTTGAGTGCAGGTATTGCCGGGGTATTATGATCCGATATTTGGAAAGGGCCGCTGTTATTGACGGGCACAGTAAAATCGATATCAGTTTCAAAAGGAGATTCTTTCCATTTCCCTGTTAAGTCATCGGGAAAACTGTAAATATTTCCCCTGTCAACCGGTTGTGGCCTGGAAAAATTATAATTAACACATGAAACCAGGATTGTTGCTACCAGGTTGGCCAGGAAAAATAAGCGAAGACAGCGGAAGCTGTTCAACAGGCGGGGCATTATTTTGTTTTATTACAAATTACGCATGGTAATATGCTTATGTGCTGATATTCGTCATGCAGGAGGATAATTTTTTTCAGTGCCTTGTGTGAAGGAATGCATCGCAGGTAAGTCTTTTTCGCTTTTGCTGGTGTTCCAAAAAAGCATCACGCCGTTGTTGTGTGTTGTGAATGGGCAACGCAGCAGAGCAAGACCTGCCTGCCGGCAGGCAGGCACCAACAACATCTCTACCAGGGTTCCTACCCAACCTAGTTTTGGATAGCCTTGTGGCACTCATCGCTGCCTAATAACTGTTTATGCCTGCAATTATAGCTTTTGTAACTTTTTCAAAAAGTTTTTCAGATAACTCCTCGTATAAATTGTTTTTTTCTGCGCTATTAAATCCTAAATCATTCCATGAACCCATGCCTCTAAATACCCAGCTTTGGGCAGCTCCAAAAATCAGTTGCTTAGCTGTTATATCATAGTTTTTATTTACAAGAAGGTTCGGGTAATAAAAACCTGCGCCCGGATTTTCACTATCGAGTTCAGTAAGAGCTTTACCAAACCAATCGGCCCAGTTCCGTAGGTTTTCCTGTTGGGCAAAATCTTTAGTTTGTTGTAATAGAGATTTTAATTCCTCCCTGGCGGGGTGCAACAAAAATTGAAGATTAATGGTTGGTTTCTTTTGGGCCACTGCTTCATATTCTATAAGCCAACCCTGTTGTTCAGGGTTTTCATTTTGCTGGAAATTCCAGTGGGCATACCAGAAGTCAGAATGTTTTTTATAAACGGCTTCAATAAGCCATGTTCCACCACCACCAACCAGTCCCGCTGTTTTGTAGTCTTTAAACTGGCTTTGATCTTTTGTATGCTGATAAAAGAGTTTTAACTCACGGCAATCGTCCTGTTTCAGAAAACTAAACCATTCTTCAGGGTTGTTTCCTGCAGCAACAGCTTTTTTTTTAGAAAAGAATGATTCTTTGTATGTTTTAAAGCCAAGCTTTTTACAATATTTGAAAACACCATGCTGATTATAATCGGGTACAAGCTTGCCTGTATTAATATATTCATTGCCGTAAGAAATAAGAAAAAGCTTTTGGCTTAAGGTATCGTCCATCTATCTAAGATATTATCTTTTTATATCTCCTTAAAGTTTAGTGAATGTCCTCAATCCGGCTGTTGGTGATGCCACCGCACATGGCTGGACCCCCGGTTCTCCTGAGTCTTCTTCTCTTTAGTAAATATAAAAATTTAGGAAAGTTGTGCTGAGACCCGATCGCTATCGGGTGTGTCTCAGCTTGCCTGCCGATAGGCAGGTACCAGCCTCAACGAGGCTGTTGTTATACAAGTCAATAATGACATTTTAATCTCTCAGATTCTTGTCATGCCGAGGAACGAGGCATCTCTAAATTTTTGTAATCTTTCAAACTCCTCCTTCGTCGGAGTGACAAGACTCTGAAAAGCTGTATTTTTTTCCCCATCGTCTTCATTTTACCTTTTCCCGAGTCTCACAGCAAAGCTATGCAGTGTAGGGTGCCTGCCTGCCGGTAGGCAGGGACATTGGCGGTGAGTCAAAAGGCAATATTTTTACTAACTTTACTTCAAAGAAATAAAATGGTACTTGTAATACATAAGACTTCGAGCACTGAAGAAGTAAGAGCCATTCTCCGAAAGTCCCGAAACCGCAGGGTCAAGGCAAAAAAGGGGATTGCATCATTTTTTGGCAAGCTCCCCCGCATTGAAGATGGGTTAAAGTACCAGAAAAAGGCCCGCAATGAGTGGAAGTAATTACCTGCTTGACACAAATATTCTTGTATATGCTTTAAAAGGGCTCCCTTCCGTTAAGCCATATTTTGAAGAAAGTTGCTTTATATCAGTTATTACAGAAATTGAAATTCTTGGTGTGCCCGGGTTAAGCAAGAAGGAATACTCAATACGCCGGTCAGCAATAGATTTTTGCACCATCATACCGCTTACTACTACTGTAAAAAATGAAGCAATACGACTGAAGCAGCAATTTAAAGTTAAACTTCCGGACGCAGTTATTGCCGCAACAGCCCTAATAGAAGGTTATACACTTGTAACTGCTGATAAAGCTTTCAGTAAATACAGTGCTGCTTCAGTAATTCTTATTAATCCATAATTTTTCCCAGGTTCTCCTGAGTCTTCTTTTCTTTGATAAATATAAAACTATAGGAAAGCTGTGCTGAGACCCGATAGCTATCGGGTGTGTCTCAGCTTGCCTGCCGATAAGCAGGTACGAGCCTCAACGAGGCATCTCTAAATTTTTGTAATCTTTCAGACTCCTCCTTCGTCGGAGTGACAAGACTCTGAAAAGCTGTATTTTTTTCCCCAACGTCTTCATTTTACCTTTTCCCGAGTCTCACAGCAAAGCTATGCAGTGTAGGGTGCCTGCCTGCCGGTAGGCAGGGACATTGGCGGTGGGGGATACTTGCGATACCGGTCCGGGTTTGCAAACCTCAAGCATTAAAAAACCGGAGTCCCTTGCAGGAGACTCCGGTAAATCCGTAAGAAAAGAAAAATAATTTTAAAACAATCTTTCCTCAGGCGGTTTTATCCCGGTCAGCCGGATGTAAATAGTGGTTTGTCCGCGGTGATGTGTCTGATGTTCAAAAACTTTTTGCAGTAAGCCATACTTTGTGGTTTCAAACCCGAAGAGTGTTACTTTATCCTTCCATTTGGTGGGGTCGCTGTTTTTTACTCCGTTCAGGCAATAATCATAGCTGGCAGTTACATAATACATCACAGAGTCCTTGGTTTGCGCAGTGGTTCTTTTTTCCAGGTCAAAGCTGGCCCAGGGTAATGGTTGCTGATCAGTAGCCGTTGCCATCAGGAATACATTGGCCGTAGCAAGGTGAAGCATCTGCTGGGCAAAACTGCGTACACTGTCAGTTGCTTTAAATGAATACTTGTCTGCCGGCATGGTATTCAGGTAATCTGCTGTATAGGTTTTTGCCCTTACCCAGTCATTACTCATTATGGTTTTAAGGTCATCATTTGTATAAGCCTGTGCAGATACACGGGTCGATAAAAAACTTCCTGCAAGAAGGAAGCATAACATAGTGAAAGAAATAATCTTTTTCATATTGTTAGTTTTTGTGAAATCAAGGTACTATTAAATTGGGGAATGGGAAACCTTTTTCCACCGGTTCTCACAGCCAGGCCAGGCCGGACTGCCCTTCATGACATAACAGGTAATTGTCGTGTAAAACGAATGATTTTATTTCGCTGCTGTTGTAACAACGGAGTCAGGCAGTCTCTGTTCTTCCCGTTTGGCAGAATAGGTTGCTACAGCTTCAATGTGCTTTTCCATTTCAATTTTTGTCATGGTAACCATGCTTCCATGTCCTTCGAAATGATAATGAACGGCTATAAATTTTTTTACATGACTTTTTGTTTCCTTCGGCAAAAAATTTTGCAGCTGCCAGTAGTCTTGGCTGCCTGATCTTTTAATAGCTTTCCGCATCCAGCCGGGGCCGCAGTTGTAAGCTGCCACGGCCAGCAGCCAGTCTCCGTATTCAGCATACATATCTGTCAGCAATGCCGCTGCAGCCACAGTGCTTTTATAATAGTTTAGACGTTCATCATTTTTCCCATAAATCTTAAGACCATAATTTTTTGCTGCGGAGGGCATAAGTGCCCATGGGCCGATAGCGCCGGTTCTGGTAACAGGATTTTTATTCATCCCTGATTCAATAAAAGCGAGATATTTTAATTCGGCAGGCACATTATTCATTCGCAGCACCGAATCAATCAGCGCAAAATAGGATTCAGTCTTTGCCTTTGCCTTATCAAGGAATAATCCGTTTTTCTTGTTGTATTTTATTACAAATGATTCTACGCTTTTGTTAAGCTCCAGTTTGGGGGCATACTGCAGTTCTTCCTGTGTTGTAAATGGAATGCAGGTGCAGATACCGCTGGAATCAAATTGATGCAATACTTTTTTGTACGGAACAGTTTTCCCGGCATTGATCCATTTCGCAGCAGATATCATTCCGGAAGCTGCTGCTACAAGAATCAAACTACTGATCACAAAACCAGCTTTGTATAATTTTCTTATCTCCATCTTTTTATTTTTAAACACACAATGCCCTGTCACAGGATTTGGATTTCGAGGGAATGAGTGGATATAGATACCGGAAGATCAGTGATAACTAATGATCCGGTGTACGGACGGGTACAGCTTGTTTCAAAATGTGGGGCGCAGTTGTAAAAAAAACTTGTGCAAAGGTAGAAGGCATATCCTTATGAATCCTACTGTTTTTGTTAATAGTTATTAACTGACATGTTAATTGCATGAAACTCATTGATGAAAATCTACGACATGAAAAAAAGTCAGCGTAGAGTTACAGTATATCGTAAAATACTTGTTGAATTTATCAAGGAGTTATGAAACGGCTGACTTTTTTTCTGTATTGCTGTTCTTATAGCCAATGACATCAAAACAGTGGGATTGCTACTTTTATTTATCATTTTTTATCATGATGACTGTCATAAAATTTAGTTTTGTATTGTGTCAGCTTTATAAAAAATATTTTTTGTGCAAACGAAAATAAAAAAGCTGAATGCTGCCTGGCATAAAAAACACCCGATGCCAAAAAATCCTACGGTTCAGCAACGAGTTGAGTGGCATCTTTCGCATCTTAAGAACTGCAACTGTCATCCTGTTCTCCCGGAAAAATTAAAAGATGAAATGAAGAAGCTTAAGATCAGGATACCTAAAGGTTGTTAACCGAAGATATAATTCCCTTTCTTGTATTTTATTTTCATGGTTTTTGATTTAAGTCCGGTTAAACCTGCAAATTGATTAACAGTCAGAGGCCTGCCAAAACTGCTGTTGTAGTTTTTATAAAACACGGCAGGCATAGCGACATCATTAATTAACTTGTTATGAAAAAAAAATACCTGCTTATCTTTTTTATTATTCTGAGCACCGGGAGTTATTCCTGTAAAAAGAATCAAACGCAGCAAAACGACGATCCCGGCCAGCCAATAGCATCAAATATTGTATATAAAAGAGTGAATGGGACAGATAGCTCCCTGCTTATGCTCGATATTTACGGAAAAGCAAATTACAGCCAGGCGCCTGTTGTTATTTTCATACATGGAGGCACCTGGACATCCGGGGATAAAACCAATGTAAAAAATGGCAGCCAGTTTGTAGATTTCTTTACCCGGAATAATGCAATCCTGGTAAGCGCCAATATACGGTTAATGCATAACAGCCTTTCACCCAATACCAGTTTTTCTGATCAGGCATCGGATGTGGCATCTGTGGTAAGATGGGTGTATGATAATATTGCGGCGTATGGCGGCAATAAGTCTAAAATTTGTTTGTTTGGATTTTCTTCCGGTTCGCATTTGGTAGCATTGGTATCGGCCGATGAGAGATACCTGGTGCAAACCGGGTTGAACCTCGATGCCGTTAAAACGACTATGTGTTTTGATGTAAATGCATATGATATTCCCATATCCATTGCAGAGGGGGGCAGCTATAACTATCCGGCTGCAGCCACTAACCTCCCTAATTATTTTACAAGCGACAGTACAGTACAGATAGCTGCATCACCCATGCGGTATATCAGCGCCTTAAAACCTCACCCGAAGTTTCTAATTGCATATACTGGGATAAAATCTGCGGCCGGCGATATACAGACGCTGAGCAAACGACAATCTGAATTATTTGCTGCAGCGCTGAACAATGCAGGGGTTTATGCCGGTGTAAATGGGGATCTGAATATTTCTCACACACAACTTGCCGTTAATTTTGGTTTACCTGCATTTTTTATGACAAGTGCAGCACAGGGTTTTTTAGATCAGTATTTCTGGTAAAATATAATTTCTGATCCCGCAAACCTTTCCGGCTTTGTAAAGAGTATGAGCCCGGCGCTAAAAGGACAAAAGGCATTGATCGCCGAAAGAGGGTAAACTTTTTTATCAATTTACCCTAACTTTAGTTGCTCAACACTTCACTATGAAAAAATTGATGGTTGCTGTAAGCCTTTTTATAAGCTCTTTGGCGGGAGCACAAGACTGTCCCGGCATATCAGTATATCCCTATTCCGATGAGATAACAGCAGGGGATACGCTGATAATTACCTGTGTCACTAAATTTCTGAAAACAGATGTTACCTACAACTGGACAATCAGTGCCGGTGTCATCATATCCGGGCAGGGTACTGCAAGAATATTGGTAAATACCAAAGAAGCCTCAGGAATGTTTATCACAGCTACTGTGGAGTTGGCTGGACTTCCCGCCAAATGCCCTAATGTTGCTTCGGCTTCAGCAGAAGTGATACCCGGTGCACAGCTGGCCGTTAAAGGAACTTTTACCAATGGGCAGGAGCTTAAGAATGCGGTACAGAAATTTATTGCCGCTACTGGTTTCAAGGACACAGCCAATACCGGCACAGCGTTTATTTATTTGTACAAAGCGCCGGCTACAACAGAATCGGCATTTAATATTTTCAAACAGGCGATCATCAGCGCATTTGAGTACAACAAGATTCTTCCGCATCAGTATAAAATAGCTGACGGGGGTGCAAAAAAGCTGGCCACTTATGAATTTTTCCTGCTGGCAAGGGGGATGAAGGAACCCAGGCCTTCTGAATAAATCATTTTATTTGAATTCGGGCAAATCAGTAAATTTATCATCAAACAAAATTTTTTTTTATGAGTTTCTTCGACCGTCTTTCCAATGGCTGGAATATAGCCATGAACAGTTTTAAGGTGCTGAAAGAAAACAAGCAGCTTATCATCTTTCCTGTATTGTCAGGACTTTCTCTTCTTGTTATCATAGGTTCTTTCTTTTTTCTAACATGGAAATCAGGCATATGGGATGATGAGCAGAACCTGATACCCTCAAACTCGATGGGTTACTATCTTATCATATTCGGCATTTATCTTGTCAATTATTTTATTGTTGTCTTTTTCAACATGGCGCTCATCCACTGCACCCGCCTTTATTTCCGCGGAGAAGAAGTAACAGTGAGAGCAGGTATGCAATACAGCTTCAGCCGTATCGGCGCCATTTTTTCATGGGCCTGCTTTGCTGCTACTATCGGGTTGCTCTTAAAAGTTATTCAGGAAAATGTAGGATGGCTTGGCAAAATTATTACCGGGTTGATCGGTGTAATGTGGAGCATTGCCACTTTTTTTGTGGTGCCGGTGATAGCTTACGAAAACCTGGGTCCTTTACAGGCATTCAAACGATCATCATTACTGATGAAAGAAAAATGGGGTGAAAGTCTGGCCGCCACATTCAGTTTTGGCCTTATCCAGTTTCTGGGCATACTGGCAGCAGGTATTCCTTTATATCTTATCGGGTCGTTGATTCATCCTGTAGCGGCAATTGGCCTCGCAGTGCTGGGGGTATTCATTGTTATTTCCATCATCAGCGCTACCGAAACAATTTTTGTCAGTGCCGTATATCATAACATAACAGGTGATCCTGTAAAACACCTCGACCTGCAAATGGTGGAAAAACTGTTTGAAAAGAAAGAAAATAAATGATAAATCATTTCATACTTTAATGATTAAAGGCCGCATTGCGGTCTTTTTTTATTTTCCAGTCTTTCTCAATTCAATATTCTCCAGGGTATTTTTTTATATCCTTTGGTCCTTGCAGGAGATTGTTTTTAAGCTGACCCGCTACTATTTCAGAACTAAAACTTTTGTCAGGGATAAATGGCCTACCTTTACCTGTAACAAAGCAATTTCCTCTTCCCGCTTTGTTCATTTCTCAACTTACAGCAGGATATTTTATCATTTAAATTAATAACCGCATGGCTGAATCATGGAATAAAAAAGAAAGAGAGAAGAAAAAACAAAAGGAAAGAAAGGACAAAGCCGATAAGATGAAGGAAAGAAAAGAGAATGCAGGCAAAAGCAAAGGCCTGGATGACATGATGGCTTATGTGGATGAGAATGGTGTCATCACTTCAACACCTCCCGACCCCAGAAAAAGAAAAGAAATCAAACTGGAAGATATTGAGATCGGTGTGCCTGAATATGCAGAGCCAACAGAAGCCGAACGGACCCATACAGGCAAGATCACTTTCTTCAACCATGAAAAGGGTTTTGGCTTCATTAAAGACCAGGTATCACAGGAAAGCATTTTTGTACATGTCAACAACCTGTCGGTTCCTGTGCAGGAGAATGATAAAGTAAGTTTTGAAATCGGCCATGGCCCCAAGGGCCCGATGGCTGTTAATGTAAAACTACTGTCCTGAGTTATTAATTCTTATTTCTCGTCTGAGATACGGGTAAAAGAAATGCCGTTGAAGATGCGGCTCAGGTTATGGTCGTGGGTTTTATTCCACTCCTCAATGTTCCTGCTGCTTACAAACCGCCAAAGATTTTTTGACTTCAACTCCCTGAAATCTGCCAGCTGTATGAATATGCCCGAGACAGGCTGACGGTCTTTAAAGTGTATATTGACGGGGTTTTCTCTTTTGACTTTTGTGTCTATATACTTTTCTATCTGGTCGTTGGTCATGTTGCAGGAATTAGGCAGAAATGTTCTGCAGTTAACAGAGAAATTTAGAATAAAAGATAGTTGAGAAAAATGCAGGTGCAGAGGAAACAAAGGGGAAAACGATTTTCTTACAAGAGCAATAAAACTCAATTTATCCCGGTGAAGATATGCTTTATTGTGCAGGAAGGCTTTAGAATTTTCCCAGTGCTCTCAACTCCGCATTTTCCAGGGTATCTTTTTCATAGCCGTTCTTAGCCAGTTTCAGCAATGCAACAGCCAGCACATCACTCCAGATAATTTTGTGTGGTGCAAATTTTTCAATTAAGGGAAACAGCGGGTAAACCAGTTTGTATAAAAAAGGAACCCTTTTGTTTTTATGTCTGGGTCTTACCGCATCGGGCCTGGCAATAAAAGAATTGTGCAAGCCGGATTGCAGCAAATAGTTTTCTGCTTTCCCTTTTAATCTTTTAAATATGGTTTTGCTTTTTTCTGCCCGGTCGGCTCCATCGCCGCTTACAAATACAAAGCGGATGGAAGAATCGGTTTGTTTACAGAAATCAATGCAGGCTTTTGTGTAATCAAAGGTTATCTCTTCATATTTTTTCCGGCTTACCTGAGTTTGTGAAATACCAAGACACCAGATAACTGCATTTGCATTGCGGAAATAAGATTCCAGCCCGGCATAATCCATAAAATCATTATGGAGAACAACGTTAATTTTGGCCTGTTCAATTTCAGGCTTGCTTCGAACCAGAGCGATGATTTCATGAATATTATTATCAGCTATGGCCTGTCTTATTACTTCGGAGCCAATAAGACCGGTGGCGCCGGTAACGATTATCTTCATCTGATTTTTTTAGAGGCAAAGTTGCTGAATGTTATATTACGACAGGTACATTTGTATCATTAATGCAGAAAAAGAGGCAATGCAGCCTCTTTTTCAATATATATATAATCGGGTTGTTACTTTATCTTATAACTGCAATATTTTGTTCTGTTTTATAATAGCGGTTGATTTCGTAGATCACAGTCTGTTTTGTTTTCCGGTTGAACACTTCCAGTTCCAGGGTATCATCGCCCAGTTCATCCATGTTAAATAAAAATTTTTTTGAAAAATTACCGGCCTTTACATTATCATGGTAAATAGAATTGCCGAACATATCCCTGATTGCCAGAGAATAATCAGCATTGATAGCAGAGCCTGCCACTGTTAGCTGAAAGATGATCTGGTTATTAATATTGCCGATAAGTTTTAATTCCACCTGGCTGCTGCCGTTGCTGCTGTCGGGTGTAGCTGCCGCTGCAGTACTGGCAGAAAAAAGGGTGAGAAATGCAAATGCGATAAGACGGTTGTTTCTGAATATTTTTTTCATAATACAGGGTTTAAAAATTAGTAAATCGGGTTTGCTCAAAAAATTCCAGGCAGCAACCGGGCGGCAAACAAAAGGGCAAGTGAAATCAATTATCCGTAACGGAAAGCAAAGAAAATTGCTTTGATGGGTAAAATTAAACCCGGGTTACCGGCATTCAAAACCAACTTTTTTACTTTATACTAATTCCCAATTAAGGGAGAAACTACCTAAGCTATTAAGCCACAGGATTTTTATTCCCTGAAACCAAAGATGGCCAGCCTTTTTTCAGGTAGCATACTTACTCTAAAGAAGTGTTATCCGTTTATTTAAAAGACTGGTTTTCAAAATGGGACTTTTGTGTTAAGAAATTAATTCATGGCAGATTTGGCAGGCTCCATAAAAATATTATCTTCAACCGTTTCGGATATATGCCGGATTGTCATAACTGCCTTGCCTTCAACCAGATGGCGGGGAATTTGATAAATCTAAATAAAGAAATAAAGACAAACATTAAAGGAGATATAAAATGGCGATCAAGAAAGAAGATATAATTATTATTGAACCCAGGGAAATTTTTGTAGGTAAAAAAGATGCACTGGTAACCTTAATGGAGTTTGGCGAATATGAAAATGAGGAATGTGCCAAGGCCAATGAAGTGGTAAAGCAATTGCTGGAGGAGTTTGAAGGTAAGATAAGATTTCAGTTCCGTCACTTTCCGCTTACATTGATTCACCAGCGCAGCCTGAAAGCAAGTGAATCCGCCGTTGCTGCCGGACAGGAAGGGAAATTCTGGGAGATGCACAATGTACTTTTTGCCAACAGGCGCAATCTTGGAACCACCAGTTTAAAACTTCATTCAAAAGAAGCAGGTGTAAAAAACAAAAAATTCCTGGATGAGCTGGTAAACGGAATGTATGGCTGGCAGGTGCAGGATGATCTGAAAGAAGGCATCAACCGGGGGGTAAAGGAAATACCTGCATTTTTTATTAACGATGTTCCCTTTACCGGCAAACCTACTTTTGCCAACCTTAGCAATGCGATTACTGCCGCTTTGAAAAAAGCAAAGAAAAAACCGGCATCCAAACAAAAAGTTTAATTGATGAATGCATACAAAAAAGCCTCCTGATTTTATCGGGAGGCTTTTTCAGTTACTACCAGCGGCTGTTGGAGTAAGACGGCTTCCTTGCCGGTCTTTCTTCCTTTGGTCTTGCCACATTCACTTTAATGCTGCGGCCGTCAACAGTAGCGCCATTCAGTTCTGCAATGGCTTTTTGGGCAGCTGCATCATCGGGCATTTCCACAAAACCGAAGCCTTTGCTGCGGTTAGTGTATTTGTCCATAATAACTTTAGCAGAAGTCACTTCTCCGTACTCTGCAAAATAAGATCTTAAGTCTTCGTCAATTACAGCGAAGCTTAAATTTGAAACATAAATGTTCATTTAAAAAAAATTGTGATTAAAAAATACTTGAGAATAAGGCAAGGGTAAAGAAGACTAACTATTAGCAGATCCTTCGATGAACTCAGGATTTCAGGCATAGCAGAAAAAATCATCACTTACAAAATGCTGTATCGCTCAAATTAACGGGGCGAAGATACACTATAAATCCCAGATCAGGGTTTTTATTTTCTTTCATTCCTCAGGGGAGTATTTGTAATTTTCAGAAACAATAATGCCGGGATGAAAAATTTTGATGTCATAGTGATTGGTGTGGGTTCTATGGGTGCGGCCACCTGTTACCGCCTTGCCGAAAGGGGATGCAGCGTTTTAGGTCTTGAACAATTCAGCATTCCGCATACAGAAGGCTCTCATGCCGGACAAAGCCGAATCATCCGCAAAGCTTATTTTGAACATCCGGATTATGTGCCTTTGCTGAACAGGGCTTACTGCAACTGGCAGCAGCTCGAGGTACTGACAAATGAAAAAGTATATTTCAAAACAGGATTATTATATCATGGCCCCTCTCATCACCCGGTCATAAAAGGAGTATTGGAATCAGCATCGATACACGGTCTTGAGTTAAAAGAACTCACCTGTGAGCAATCGGCAGGAAGATATCATCAGTTCAAAATTCCAACGGGCTTTAAAACAATCTTTGAACCGGATGCAGGTTTTGTAAGACCCGAAAAAACAATTGTTCTTTATCATGATGAAGCGATAAAGAATGGCGCAGAAATTCATACAAATGAAAGAGTTTTTGAATGGAGAAAAGACAGCAAGTCGATAACGGTTATTACAGATAGAAATACGTACCAATGCAATAAACTTATCATCACAGCCGGGGCATGGGCAGCTAAGTTGATCCCGCAGATTCATACCCGGTTAAAGATCACACGGCAGGTGGTTCTTTGGGTAAGGCCAGAGAAGGGAGAAATTTTTGAGACATCGCTTTTCCCCTGCTGGCTGGTTGCTGATGATAAAAGACCCGGGGCATTATATGGATTTCCTTACCTGCCAAAAGATATGTTTGGAGAACCGGAAGGGTTAAAGTTTGCCTGGCACCATCCTGCTGATGAAACTGACCCTGATAAGGTAAACAGGGAGGTTTCGGAAATGGAAATCCAGCAATTGATAAATGAGGTAGCTGAATATATACCTGCAGTTAAACATTCAGAAATCATTGCTACAAAAACATGTTTGTATGCCAACTCACCGGATGAAAATTTTATCATTGATCATTTACCCGGTTATGATGGCGATGTGACGATTGCCTGCGGCTTCAGCGGGCATGGGTTTAAGTTTGTATCTGTTGTAGGTGAAATTTTAGCTGATCTGGCTACAGAAGGGAGAACGGAATTGCCGATTGATTTCCTCCGGTTGAAACGGTTTCCTTAATTCGTTTTCTCCGGCGATTCCACATCCAATATATTTTTCTCTTCTTTTTTCCTAACGCCGAAATTATAACGGAGGTTGATGCCAAACCTTCTCGTATCATTATATCTTCTGCCGGTTGCATTCACAGATCCCTGCTTTAAGGCAAAATCAATTTTATTGGTGAAGAAAATATCATTCATGCTCAGCGTTACAATAAATTTTTCTTTGGCAAATTTTCTGTTCACACTTGCATTCAGCATACCGAATGAACCCAACTCATACAACTGCTGCTGGCCTTTTAAACGCATGAAACCGTTAACTGTGATAACGGAACGTTTGTCTAATTTAAATGTATGATAGGTAAAGAAGGTCCAAGTGCCTTTCTTAAACGAAAGCGGTTTGTTTTCATATAACCCGTCATAGATCTGGTAATTGAATTGTGCACCGAGTACAAAGAAATAACGGCCTCCCGGCGGTAATGCGCCGAGACCACGGAAATACCATTCCCTGTTTTTCCCAAGATTATCATAAGTACGAAGCGCCTGGCTTCTTACACTGTCGGCTTGGTAAGTAACCAATGAAAAAATATCCTTCGTATCATTCACACCAACAGCCAGTATCGGCCTTTCATCCACACTTACATTGGCTTCCCAGTTCCGGGTGAATTGTGGTTTTAAAGCAGGATTGCCCATTTCAGTGAGATACTGGTCAACAAATTTTGGAAAAGGGTTCAGTTGATCATAGCCCGGACGGCTGATACTGCGCCGATAAACCAGATAAGCCCTGAGTTCATAACCCATTATTTTCATCAGATTCTTGCTCAGGTAAACATAGGGGAACAAGTCTGTGCGGTGAATATTGAATGTAGTGTCATAAGGAATAATTTGATGACCCTTCATATTGATGTTCTCCAGTCTTGCACCGACTTTAATTACTATGTCCTTCCCAAATGTTTTGGCTGCCTGGAAATATGCGGCATTAATATTTTCATCATAATTAAAACTGTTGGTGCGGCTATTGTCTTTTGAGCGGACATTGTTTACCGTTCTGTAGTACTCTGTTGCATTCCTGAACCGGTGCAATGTACTTTTTACACCTGTTTCAATGGTCAGCTTCTTTTTCAGTTTGAGTTTTAAATCTGATTTGGCTGAGAATAAATTCCGTTTATTATCCGATTCACCATCACCGCCGGAAGCGGGTATGACAGGAAGAGTAAAGATGGTTGAAAAGACCTGTTCACCGGTGTTGTGGGTATAATAATGAAACACCTGGCTGTTCCATTCTGAACCAATTGTATCAATCTTCAGTTTGACTTCAAAACCATTGCCAATAAGAAATGATTTATTATTGTTATTTGTTTGGTTCAGGTTGTTTGATAAGTCATAGCCGGTGCTTATTTTTTCAATCAGGCTGGTATTTTCACTGCGGCTTTTTGTTTGTGTAAAAGAAGTGTTGCCCGACAATTCAAAATCCCATTTATTCTTAGAGAAACTGTACATGTAATTACCGTTATATGCATTAGCAGGATATTTGGTAAAAGCATCCTGTGTAATAACAGTATCAGGAGCAAAAACCCGGTCAGACATTATCTTCTCATAATTATTGCGACGGTTATAGTTAAGGCTCACATATAAGTTTTTTTGCCCGTCATTGTTATTGATATTAAATCCTGCATACTGATTGCCATAATTTCCCTGTTGCATTCCGCTATTCACACTGCCGGTAAGACCGGGTTTAAATCCTTTTCTCAGTACCACATTTACTACGCCACCGCTGCCCGAAGCATCCTGCGAGGCGGATGGTGTTCTTACCACTTCAATTTGCTGAATGGCATTGGGCGGAAAGCTTTTCAGCATGGTGGCTACATCTGCGGCGCTCATTTTTAAATCTCTTCCGTTTATTTGCACAGTGGCCGGCGTAAAACTGCTGATATAAATATTGCCATCCTGGTCAACAAACAGTCCGGGTGTTTTTTCAATTACTTCATATCCGCTGGTAGAGGCAGCTACCAGGTTTTCCGGATCAATAATCGTTTTATCGTCTTCCTGGCGTATCAATGGTTTTTTGGATGTTACCACTACTTCGTTCAGCGATTTCGGCATTCTTTCTGCCACAAAGCTGAAAAAACTTTGTTCGCCGGATATATTAATACCTTTTTCAATGAGCAAATAATTAACGGAAGTAATTTTTACGGTGTATTGGCTTCTTTTTTCAAGACTGAATTTTGCCACACCGTTACTGTCGGCCACTTTGGTTATTATTTTCAGACTGTCATTACGATTGATTACAGAAACAGAAGCGAATGCCAGCGGTTCCCTTTTTTGATTGGTGACCTTTATGGTTATGCTTTGTGTTTGGGCAAACAGTTGAAGGAAGATAAAACAACAACTAAGAGACAGGTAAAATTTCTTCATGGCATTGTTTATGGCTGCGAAACTCAAAAATAGCCAAATACATATTGGAGAATAAGCGAAAGATGATAAATGGTATTATTTTAAAATATTTTAACCTTTGCTGATACATTCAATAACTGTAAGTTTATTCAATGGCGGCTGTTCATTTTACTGTTACGATTCAAAAATTTGACCAGCAGGGAGAAAAAACCGGCTGGACCTATTTTGAGATCCCTGCTGATATAGCGCAAAAATTAAAGCCGGGTAATAAAAAATCATTTCGTGTAAAAGGCAAGCTGGACAATTATAAAATATCCGGCATTGCTTTATTGCCAATGGGTGGTGGAAGTTTTATCATGCCGCTCAATGCAGATATGAGAAAAGGAATTGGTAAGCGGCATGGAGCGATGCTGAAAGTGCAACTGGAGGAAGATAAAAAAGGATTTGTGTTCAATAAGGATTTTACAGTTTGTCTTGCCGATGAACCAAAGGCCAAAGAATTTTTTCAGACATTGTCCGGTTCACATCAGAGATATTTCAGCAAATGGATTGACAGCGCTAAAACAGATGAGACAAAAGCAAAACGAATTGCTATGGCAGTGAATGCCCTTGCTAAGAAATGGGGCTATCCGCAAATGCTGAGAGCTTCACAGGGAAAGCCTATTTAAACGGACTCGAATATTTCACATCTGTTGTTACAGATAAATCAGTCAGTGTTTTTAAAAATGCTACTAATGCTGCTTTATCCTGTGGAGAAAAATTTCCCAATCTTGGCTGGCCATTAGGCAACTTCAATTGAGGAGAAAGATTAGGATGATTCCTCACTCCGCTGCTGTAATGCTCTATTACTTCTTCCAGAGTGGTAAACCTGCCATCATGCATATAGGGAGCTGTGAGCTCCACGTTGCGTAATGAGCCTACTTTAAAAGTGGCATCAAGAGCTGTATTATTTACGACTGCACCGAAACCACGGTCAATTGTGGTCAGGTCGAGGCCGTTATTTTTTTCCTGGGGAGCGGTAAAAGTTTCTGAACCATGACAGGCAGCGCAGGCGCTTTGCGGCGAAAGAAAAATTTCTTTACCCCTGTTTTCCTGTGCCGTAAAATTGGGAAAAACAGCATTAGGAGGTGGGGCAGGCGCTGTCGGGTAGGTTGACCGCCCCGCATCATATTTTGACTGATAAGAAACAATGGAACGGACAAACTGAGATAAAGCTTTTGAAATGCGGTCGCTGGTAATGGTAGCATCACCAAATGCCTTTGTAAACAGTGATGGGTAATAGGCAAGACCTTTCAGTTTTGTTTCCAGCGCCGGTAATGTCATTCCCATTTCTACCAGGTCCTGTATCGGCATCAGCACCTGGTCTTCCAGTGTGGCAGCTCTCTGGTCCCAGAAAAATCTTCCGTTGGGATAATATTTTGCATCTGTTAATGGCATCGAGTTTCTTCCGGTAAGTCCTCCGTTGAAACCATTGCTTTTTGCCACAGGATCAGAAAATGCATTGGCCTGTTTATGGCAGGATGCGCAGGAAATAGTATTATTGGCAGAAAGGTTTTTATCATAAAATAAAACTCTGCCAAGTGTAGCGCCGTTATCCGTGATTAGATTATTTGCCGGTGTGTTAATTTGACCCTGAATCGGTGGTGCATTCAGATAAGCAGGCATAGAGGGATTAGAATAATTGTATGCTGTCGAAGGCAGGTTCAAAACTGCGGCAACCGGATCAACAGGAGTGACCGGGCTTGAACCGGAATCAGTTTTTTTGCAAGCTATAATAAAAAGCAGGGCAGATACACCTGCAACCAGAAACATTTTGGGTTTGGCAGCTATCATAGTCGGGGCTTTTGTGACCGGTCTCTGACCAGCCTATAAAATTAAGGTTTAAGAATCTTTTTTTTATAAATAACAGTTCATAACTCAAAACCACATCGGGCAATTGGACGCAACTGGTTTTGAAATTCCTTCTCCCTTTTTATTTCTTTTATTTGCATTATGATATCCTCACTTAGTGATTTCCAGAATCCCTTTTTTATCGGCATTGCCGGCAGCGGTATGAGTGCCATAGCCCAATATCTTAAAGGCATAGGCAAAAATGTTTCTGGTAGTGACCGGTTCTTTGCCAAAGACCAATACAATGAGACGCAACAAAAGCTGGAAGTTGAAGGAATCAGGTGTTTTGTTCAAAATGGAGAAGGCATTACAAAGGATACCGATCTTATTGTGGTCTCCACAGCCATTGAGGATACAGTTGTTGAAGTTCAGAAAGCTAAGCAACTCAATATTCCAATTATTAAACGTTCTGAGTTACTTGCCATGATAGCTGCCAGTAAGAAAACAATTGCCGTAGCAGGAACAAGCGGCAAGAGTACTACCAGCGCCATGCTGTTTGATATTCTGGAATATGCAGGACTTGACCCAAGTATTATAAGCGGTGCTGGCTTGATAAGTCTTATTAAAAAAGGAATGATTGGTAATGCCAAAGTCGGAAAAGGAGATTTATTAGTGATTGAAGCTGATGAAAGCGATGGCTCCATAGTTCAGTATAAACCGGAAATAGGCCTGCTGCTGAATATTGATAAAGATCACCAGGAAATTGATGAACTGATGAAGCTTTTTGGAATTTTTAAAAATAACAGTAGATATTTTTCCGTCAACCAATCACATCCGCTGTCGCAAAAATTTTCGCAGGATGCGCAGCAGGATTTTTCAACCCAACCCGGGGTATACGCAGGTTATATAGCTACGGATTTTAAACAAATAGGGCTGAAAATTAATTTTAAAATAAACGGGACTGATTTCGAAATGAATCTTGTGGGAAAGCATAATATGGAAAATGCATTGGCAGCGGCAACGGTTGCCAATGGAACAGGAGTGAGCCTTGAAACATGTGTAGCAGCACTAAAGGACTATGAAGGAATTTACCGCCGCCACCAGGTATATGGAACAAAGCATGGAGTGATGATGATTGATGACTATGCACATAACCCGGTAAAATGTGCTGCAGCTATTTCCGCCTGCCAGCCTATTGCACCGAAAGTTATTGCATGGTTTCAGCCGCATGGTTATAAACCGACGAAATTTTTAAGAAATGAGTTTGTAAAAGAAATAGCTTCAGCATTGCGGCCAGGAGATGAAATATGGATGAGCGAAATATTTTATGCCGGCGGTACGGCAGTAAAGGATATTTCGGCAGGGGATCTAATTAATGACCTCAGGGCATTGGGCAAATCTGCCTTTTTTACGGAAAACCGGAATGATTTTTTAACTACAGTCCGTCCGCATCTGAACGGTAATTGTGTACTGCTGCTGATGGGTGCAAGGGATCCATCATTGGAAAAATTTGCAAAACAAGTATGGGATGATTTATAACCTCTGGAATTAGTTGTAACTTCAATTCTATCGGAGGTCTTGTCACTCCGGCGAAGGAGGAGTCTGAGAGACTATAAATTTTAAGTCTGTTGTAAATTTTCAGGTGCCTCGTTCCCCGGCATGACAAATACTCAATATTTGGAAATTTCATTTCCGGATACAATAAACAAATATGCATTCAGAAAGAGATAAAAAACTCCTGGAACGGGCTATTGAACTTTCCCGTCAAGGAATGAAAAGCGGCAGCGGCGGCCCTTTTGGTTGTATCGTGGTGCTGGGTGATGAGATTGTTGGGGAAGGTTGTAATATGGTCACTTCAATTAATGATCCCACTGCACATGCCGAAGTGGTAGCCATTCGGGCAGCCTGTAAAAAATTAAATACATACCAGCTTACTGAATGTGAAATCTATACAAGTTGTGAACCCTGCCCCATGTGTCTTGGGGCTATTTACTGGGCAAGACCTAAAAGAGTCATTTATGCCAATACCCGTGAAGAAGCTGCATCCATTGAATTTGATGATGAATTTATTTACCAGGAGATCAATGCTAAGATGAATGAGAGAAAAATTCCTTTTATTCATCATCCGCACCCTTTGGCAAAAGAGATATTTGAAGAGTGGAAGAACTGGGAAGGGAAAATAAAATATTGAGATCTTTTTACTTCGGGTTTTTCCTGAAATAATTATCAAGCGATAAAGGCCCGCCACCCTCAATAAAGAAAAAAAGCAACATCAGTAACACCAATATCGAGAAACCCAGTTCTGATTCAGCAGTAAATAATCCTTTGCTCAGGTTCACAAAAATCACAGCGCCTGCAAGAATGGGCATCATCAGCAATGCAGACCACCGTGTAAAAAGTCCGATGATAATAAAAAAGCCGCATAACAAGTGAAGCCATGTTAGAACCAGTGGCAACCATGAGGCGCCGGGTTTCAGACCGGTTTCTTCCAACAGCAATTCAAGGCTGACGATATTATTCAAAAAAGAAATGCCTTTGGCAAAAAGACAGATACCAAGGGCTATCCTGAGTAGTATAAGCCATCTTGGATGATGGGTAGTACTCCAGCTCTCCAAACGATGCAGTATGCCCATGACATGATATTTTGTGTAAGAAAAAAAGAACTTTACATGAAAAGTTACAAAATTCATTCCAGTTAAAAAAAATTATTCTTTGAGCATCCGGCGTATAACCATATAGGCGAGTATAATGAGCAGCAAAAGAATAAGAATGGAAATATATAACCAGGGCTGATCTTTCAGCTTCATCTTTTCCCGTAGTTTTCTTTTCTTCTCGGTTTTCTTTTTCAGGTCACGGTTCAGCATCTCCACCATGTATTGTATCTGCTGCTTGTCTTTGATTTCCTGCAGGCCCTCCAATGCATCATTGTCAAAATCGTTTTGCAACAATTGCTTTTCCAGTTCATGCTTTTCCTTTTCAGAAAGTTTTCCCCGCAGGTAAAGCAACAAAATTTCCTGGTCAACTTCTGTGGATAAATGAGATAATATGTCTTTTAAATTTTCAGGCATTTATTTTTTGCTGGCTTCCTCGTTCAATTTTCTTTCAATCAGTATTTTTAAATTCCTTTTACCGTTCTGTATATAACTTTTCACCTGCAGCATGCTGTATCCTGTTTCATTGCTTACTTCCTGGTAACTTTTCTTTTGTAGGTAAAACAAAGTTACACATTGCTGTTGCTCAGGGTTCAGCTCTTTCAGCGAAACCGCCATCAGCTCCAGTGTATGATCATTTTGTACCAGGGTCTGCAGGTCAGTTTCATCTTCCCGGTTTGCCGTAACTCTTTCATTGATCTCAATTGTGATCTTACCCTGTTTCTCTCTCAGCCTCATCAGGCAATGATTTTTGGCAACCATATAGAGCCATGATTTGAAATATTCCACCTTGTATTTATGCAGTTCCTGTATCACTTTAAGAAATATCTGCTGAACACTATCCTTTGCTTCCTCTTCGTTTTTTAAATACTTCATACACACACCCAGCAGTAACAGGGTATACCGCTGCAGTAAGATACCAAGCCATTCATTATTATGGTCTTCGTAAAACTGCCTGAGCAATTCCGAATCGCTGATATGACCGTACCTGTCCGGCTTCACAAAGGGAAAATAACCATTTTGTTTCAGTTAGATGCTGCTTTTGAAGATTTCAACAAAAAATACTATCGGGGATTTCTTATATTTATTTTCCGATTTTTTAAAAATGGAATATGCCGTAATCAATGTTCCCGCAGCGCCTGTAAGACGAAGACCCATGCACCGCAAGGAGATGGTGAACCAGTTGCTTTTTGGAGAAACAGTAAGGGTTTTGAAAGAAAGAGGAAACCCCAATAACCATCGGGGTTGGATCAAGGTTCGCGGCCTGCATGATAATTACGAGGGCTGGGTTACAAAAACTTTGCTGGAAGAAACAGATGCAGCTTCTGCAAACACTATGAGCAGCTTTGCCTGCAAAGATTTATTGAATGATATTACTGTGGGTGACAAAAAAATGAATATTCCTTTCGGGTCTTCACTTCCTTTCTTTAGCGAAGGCGGAGGAAAGATCGGCGCATCCGAATACAGTTTTGGAGGTAATTATATAAAAAGAGATGAACAGCAGCCGTCAGAAGAATTGTTGAGACAATTGGCAATGCCATGGCTGAATGCTCCCTATCTATGGGGCGGACGTACCCCCCTGGGTGTTGATTGCAGCGGATTTGTACAGGTGATTTATAAAATGATGGGGATTGATCTGCCCCGTGATGCATGGCAACAGGCACAGGAAGGCAAGCCGGTGAAAAAATTTAGAAATGCAAAACCCGGCGACCTTATTTTCTTCGACAGGGGAGAAGAGATAGTGCATGTGGGAATATTGATCGGGGAAAAACAAGTGATTCATGCATCGGGGAAAGTGAAAATTGATGCAATTGATAAGAAAGGAGTGAATGACCCTGTAACTGGCAAAAGAATTTTAAGGCTGAGGGCAATCAGAAGTCTGTGGTAAATCTATTATCAGAAAATTCCCTTCACCCATTTCACAATCATACTATCCCAGCCCAGCATTTTAAAAGCGGTGTAGAAAAGAATAACAGCAAATATTTTTTTCAACGTGTCCTGGTCAATACGCAATGCGAGTTTACTTCCAAAAAAAGCGCCAATAACAAAACCACCGCATAACAACCCAACAATTTTCAGATCGATCGGGGTCCCGGCTTTCTGGCATTCATAATAATAATGCAGCGTAGCGATGATAACCACCGGTAAAGTAAGCACAGCCAGGGATGTGCCCTGTGCCTGGTGTTGTGTGTAGTTCATAAAGAAAACCAGTGCCGGCACCATGATTATGCCGCCACCAACGCCTACCAGTCCGCTCAGCATACCTGCGGCAAGGCCTATCAGCAGGGCGATGATGATCAGTTGAGTTGTCATAATATGTTTTTGATTGGTATTCACCCGTTATTTTTTAAAGGTCTCTTTATAAAATTTTATGGCATCGTTAATGATACTATGTGCTGTTGCCTTGTCCTGGAATTCATCGATCTCCACTTTTTTATTTTCCAGTACCTTGTATTGTTCGAAAAAATTTCTCAGCTCCAGCAGAAAATGATTGGGCAGATCCTCTATCCTCGAAATATGATTCACCGAAGGATCTTTGGCGGCTACTGCAATGATCTTATCGTCTTTTTTTCCCTGGTCAATCATTTGCATATTACCAATAACATTGGCCTCTACCAGGCACATGGGTTGAATGGATTGGGAGCATAGCACAAGTATATCGAGAGGGTCGCTATCTTTTCCCAGGGTTTGCGGAATGAAACCATAATTGATGGGATATTGAAAAGAAGAGTAAATAATCCTGTCTAATTTTAATAATCCTGTTGCTTTATCCACTTCGTACTTTGACCTGGAACCCTGTGGTATTTCAATCAATGCATGTACCGTTGCCGGGGCTTTTTCCCCGTAATGGGCGCCGTGCCAGGGATGATTAACTGTAAGCACTGTTAGTTGATCAGGTGATTGGTTAATTAGTTAATTGGGTTAATACATACGAAAAATCATCTTACTGTCTTCATGCCGATGTAGGTTGCTAACAACCCCGCAACAACACTACCGGCAACATATAAAAAGAATAAAGCCATTCTTTGTTCTTTGAGCAATCCGATTCCTTCTAGTGTAAAAGCTGAAAAAGTGGTAAAACCTCCGCAAAGCCCTACCATAAGAAACATTTTCCAGTGTTCATTACTATCAAATGATCTGAAACTGATACCCCACAACAAACCAATAAGAAAGCATCCGATCACATTAATAGCAAATGTTCCCCATGGAAAATGATGCGGGTATAAATTATAAATCCATCTCGAAGTCAGATACCGGGCCATGCTGCCGATACCGCCGCCCAATCCGACCAATAAAATATTTTTAATCATCGGGTGGAATCAGTTGTTGGTTTATTCAGTTGAATTGTGTCCAGGTCGTGCTGGTAAAGATATTTAAGATCAACCAGCCATTGGCCGTTTTCTTTCACCACTTTTAAAGTGTCATGATCGTTTTTGAAAGAATTGGAATAAATAACGATGGTTGTTGAATCATTCATCGGGGCTACCTGGTGCATATTGATGGAAGCCCCCCTGTAACCATTCTTTGTTTCCGCATCGTTATTCTGAAAACTTCTTTCCACCACATCCATATAGTTTGCATTGACGGAATCGCTGAGCATGAAATTCCGGGCTTCGTCAAATTTTCCATCCAATGCGGCACGGATAAAGTTCCGGGCTGCATCTATATCATTTTCCGAAGTAGTGGATTGTTTTTTGCTTCCGCAGTAAGAAAATAAAAAAGAAAGGAATAAACAGATGATCAGGTATCTCTTCATTCCTGCAAAGTAATAAATCTTTATGAGTACTATTGGTCCGGCTTATCCTTCTTGGTTATTGCGGGAGGTTTTCTGTCCGTGTAATCCTGTGGATTTTCTCTTTCATGTTCTTTATTATAAGCCCGGAGTATCTGCTTCACCAGTCGGTGGCGTACCACATCTTCTTCATCCAGTTCTATGTGGGCAATACCATCTATGTTTTTTAAAATGCGAACCGCTGTTACAAGACCGCTGCGTTGATTTCTCGGCAGGTCCACCTGGGTAATATCGCCTGTAATAATGGCCTTGGCATTGGCGCCGATTCTTGTCAGGAACATTTTTATCTGCAGGTCGGTAGCATTTTGTGCCTCATCAAGAATGATAAAAGCATTATCAAGCGTACGGCCACGCATATAGGCAAGCGGTGCGATCTCAATCGTCCGGGTAGTCATATAATAGCCGAGTTTGTCCGCCGGTATCATATCATCCAGTGCATCATATAGCGGACGCAGATAAGGATCAATTTTTTCTTTAAGGTCACCGGGAAGAAAGCCAAGGCTTTCGCCTGCTTCCACAGCCGGTCGGGTTAGGATTATCTTTTTAACCTGTTTGTTTTTTAAAGCTCTTACAGCCAATGCAACAGCGGTATATGTTTTACCTGTACCGGCAGGTCCGATGGCAAATACAATATCATTCTTCTCTGCTTCGATGGCTAATTTTTTCTGATTGGCTGTTCTGGCTCTTACGGATTTACCGTTGGGGCCAAATACCAATACCTCGTTCGGGTTCCTTTCTGTAAAATGATCTATTGTTTCGGCATCATCACCGCCAAGTATCTGCTCGAAATAATTTTCACTCATGTGGCCATTGCGTTCGAGGTACGACACTATGAGCTCAATTTTTTCTTTTGCATTCTCAATCTGCTCCGGGGCGCCGCTCAGCTTGAGCTGTGTGCCACGGGAGAGGATCTTCAGCAGGGGAAACTTTTTTTTGAGGATATCTAATTTGCCGTTGTTTACTCCGAAAAACTCAATAGGGTTTACGGTTTCGAGGTTGATGATTGTGTCTGTCAAATCTCATCGGTTTATGTTTCACTAAGCCGGTGAAAGGGCGGTACCGGATTTTTTTGCGTCATCCCGCTGTTTGGGGAAGCCTGCCCTTCGCTTTCAAATATAACTTTCCTCAGTTATATTATCCTAAAGTTAATTATTAACAGTTGTGGATACAAATTGTAGTAACTAATTTTTGGTTAATGGATTTAGCTGTAAAAGATGACTGCCTGGTAAAAAAGTATATCAATTACTCAATGGTCAAGGTTTGCAAGTGGATTTTCATCCGGTCTTCCTGCAAATGGCGGATAATCTTTGTACAACCAGGCCATGTATAAATTCACTCTCATATTCCAGCGCATCGTCCCTACATTGAAGCGATGCCAGTTCTCAGGATATTCGCCGGTAAATAGTACGGCAAAAAAAGCGAGGAACATTAATACACATGTTGCAATACTCCTGAAATACAAAACAAAAGCATGTGGAAAAACCAAGAAAACGCCTAAGAAAGTTCTTAGTAATAATTGACCCCTGCTTATTTGCCAGAAGGGCAGATCTAAAACCGTCTTGTCATCCGTAGCATTCATTCCAAAGGCCGGATAGCCATCACACAAATTTGACAAACGGGCACCCACTCTTAACCCCCAGCGTTGTAATTTTATCACCCATTCATAATACCATTTTGGTGTAACACCTGTAAACAGGATAATAAAAAAAGTTGCAAAAGTCATGAACCAAAGAGCAATGGCTAAAAATAGAAACGCTAAAAAATGAGGGATGGCAATGTATAGCAATCCAAAAAAAGTACGCAGTAATAATTCTCCTCTTGAATATTCCTGCTGGTAGTTAATTTCATATGTAAGCATACAGTATTATTTTGGTTGTTAAATATAGTGCAATTGCCCTTTCAACTGACGTAAATCAGAGCCGCTCTTGTCAAAGGTCAGTTTCCTGCTTTGGCAAAGAACTAACTTTGATATATGGCAGATGAAATAAAACCAATCAAGAGAAGTGTGCAATTGGCTCCCCTCAGCAGGGAACATCATGAGGGATTATTATTTGCCTGGAAAATAAAGCAGGGGATTGAGAACAGAACCCCGCTGGATGTGATAAGAAAATATGCATTGTGGTACTGGAAACATCATATCAAACCGCATTTTTACCAGGAAGAAAAGATACTGGCTCCGCTAATGCCTGCCGGCCACCCGCTGGTTTTAAAAATGCTGGAAGAGCATGACCATATCCGGGAACTGGTATTGGGTCTTGATGATGTGGCTGACAAAAGAAATTTGACCATTCTCGCCGATCTGCTGAATCATCATATCCGTTTTGAAGAAAGAGAGCTGTTTGCCTGGCTTGAGAAAAATCTTGCTACAGAACAATTAGAGGCTATTTACAAACAGCTGGAAAAAAATCCTGTTCATTTTGATGAATCATGGAAAGAGGAGTTTTGGACGAAGAAACAGAACTGATCCTTCTGATCCTTTCTCAATTGCTAAATTCAATGTTTCCCACAAAGACACCAAGAGCACAAAACATTATTAGTTATTTGCAAATTTCTTCGTGGTCTTTGTGGCTTAGTGGGAGAGAATATTTTTGAGACATATTGCACTAATAAAATCTGGCAAGCCTGTTAAAGAAATTGAAAAGCGCCTTTTGCTTCTCGGTTTACTGGCAAATAATTCCAATTTTTGTATGTTAAACCTCGGGATGAAGGGACTAAAATCAAAATATTTTTTCCTCTTAATTTTTTTATTGTCTGTCCTGTTTGCCAACGGGCAGTTATATAAGGTTTCAGGAGTGGTGCTGGATAATAAAAAAGAAAAACTTCCGCTTGCCAGTCTTGAAATAGTTGAACTCAGAAAAGGAACCGTCAGCAAAGATGATGGCTCTTATGAATTTTATCTTGAAAGAGGCAAATATGACCTGGTGATAAGCATGATCGGGTATAAAACAAAAAAGATCACATTTTATATCACCAACAGTGATGTTACAGAGAATATCGAACTGGAAATAGACGACTCACCCGGTCTTGCTGAAGTAATTGTGAAAGCAAAACCAAGAGACAGGGCGGATGAACTGATTAAAAATGTGATCCGCAATAAAGAAACCGTACTGGATGCCATCGGCTCTTACTCATGCAATGCTTACATCAAAGCCTTTCAGCTTGATTCCAACTACTCAGAAAAAAAAGAGGAGGCTGACACAGTGCGGAAAGAAGATTTCACTAAAATGTCGCTTACAGAGATATTATTACATGTTGACCGCAACAGTAATGGCCAGCTAAAGGAAGAAAGGATCGCCGTAAATAAAAGGGGAAGCACCGAAAGGCTTTTTTACATGTCGGCGCTTGATGGCGATTTTTTTATTTATGATAACCTGATCAAAGCCCCGCCGGTATCAAAAATTCCCTTCGTCTCACCGATCAGCTACAGCGGGCTGCTGGCCTACCGTTTTAAAACACTGAAGATAGACCGCAGCATCAAGCCCAAAGTATATACCATTGCCATCCGGCCAAGACAATTGAGCAATGCCACCGTTGAAGGCGAGATCAGCATACAGGACAGTACATGGAATGTAATGAGTGTAAGTTTCAGGATACCGCCGCAGCATATGCCCGAATATGATTACATGGAAGTGAAGCAACAGTATGACCCCATCGGCGACAGCGCAAGAGTGATCTCAAAACAGCAGTTTATTTATTATACCAAAACCAAAAAAGGAAAGATATACGGCGAAACCACTGTTTTGTTTTCAGATTACCAGCTAAAGAAAAAATTTCCAAAAGGGCATTTCGGGCTTGAAATAAGTTCCACTTCGCAGGAAGCCTATGAGAAGGATTCTGCTTTCTGGAAATCTGTGCGGCTGGAGCCATTGTCACAACAACAGGAATTATATGCCCGCTACCAGGACAGCATCAGCCATTACATGAAGAGTGAAGCATATCTTGATTCAATGGACAAGGTGCTGAATAAAATTACCTGGAAGAAGATGCTCATATTCGGCCAGATCTTCAATGATCATAAAAAAGAAAGGATGTGGATACTGCCGCCCATCACCACATTGGTACAACCCATTGCATTTGGCGGAACCCGGCTCAAAGTATCTGCCGGATACCGGAAAACCTACCCATCCCGTAAAACACTGAACTGGGATGCTGACCTGAGTTATGGTTTTCGAAACAGGGATGTGAACGGGGAAATAAGCCTGCAACGCAAATACAATCCTTTTAACAAAGGGCAGTTTGGAATAAGGGCCGGAAGAAATTTTGAATACATCTATTCCGGCGATGCATGGATAAATGTGCTGAAGCGGAGCAATATTTACCTGAACAATTATTTTGAAATAAGCCATGAACTCGAAATCTTCAACGGGGTAACACTGATGAATGATTTCCAGCTGGCCTTGAGGCGGTCGGTGGCAGATTATAAAGTGGGCAATAATGCCGACAGTATTTTTGGGATACCTAACGAACCGGCTCTACAGTTTGATCCGTATAACGCCACATACAATCAGGTAAAACTCTATTTCACTCCGCGGATGCGGTATATACGGGAGCCAAAAGAAAAAATTCATCTTGGCTCCAAATGGCCCACTTTTTATGTGATATGGAAAAAGGGAATTAAAGGATTGTTCAAAAGCGAAATTGATTTTGATTACCTCGAATTCGGCATGGAGCAGAGCATGAACTTTGGTGTGATGGGCAATATGAGTTATAATTTCAAAACAGGTGATTTTCTGAACACTAATGATCTGCGGGTGATAGACTATAAATTCATGCGGCAGGGCGACCCGCTTTTTTTCAATAACCCAAAATACGCTTTCCAGGCGCTGGATTCCACTTTCCCGGTATTTGACCGTTATTACCAGGGCAACCTGGTGCATGAATTCAACGGGGCGCTGATCAATAAGATACCTTTCCTTAAAAAGATCAAACTGCAGGAAGTAGCCGGAGGCGGAGTTCTTATTGCCCCCGAAAGAGGTTTGAGCTACGCTGAATTTTTCGCCGGTATAGAAAGAGTATTCAAATGGCCCTTCAATCCTTTGGCAAGGGTAAAGCTCGGCGTGTACGTTGTTACATCAGTTGCCAATAAATTCAATAACCCGGTGCAGTTTAAGATTGGGTTGACCACATGGGATAGATTCAGGAACCGGTGGAGGTGATAGCACAATTCATGCTTTAAAGGGATGGTATCCGCTTACAATTTCAATTGCATTTCTGACAAGTTCGATATTGACTTTGAACCATTCTTCGGTAAGCACTTCATTGAAAGTTATTTTTACTTTGCCGTCTACAGGACGGCTAAACTTTATCAGATGTAATGGGGCATCCATTTTCAAGGCTGAAATCCGCCCATGCGCAATTGCATCCCGGATGCTAATAATGGATGAATCAATCGGGATGCTTTTATTTTTAGCAGCAAAGTCATTGAATTTACTAATTAATTCCCTTAAGGAGTCATAACTTGTAAACTCGCTTTCAGAGATTTCAGTACCAACGGGCAAATCATAAATATCAAGACCATAAGGTAGGTTTTTAGGTTTAGCATCAGGAATTTTTTGCAAAACCATTCGTAGGATAAACTCCAACGAATGTAAGTTGCCAACCAATTTTCCAAGATTCAGTACATATGAATTCATGGGCATAAGCTTTTTGCAAAGAATATTTTTATAAAATTTTAAGACATTTTAGAAAAGTGCAATTCAGGATGACTATTCGTTGAGTTTTATTACATCTCCTTTGTTGCTTCCAGCATCTATAATAATACCATTACCTTCTTTGAATTTCTTTTTTGCTAGTTTAATTAGATTGTCACGAAGTTGTGAGTAAGTAAGATCGCAAAAGCAGGTATAAACTGGCTGCCCAAGCGCTGTTTTTCCAACTTGAGTTTCGTTTGCAATTACTGTACCTAAATACTCGTAGTGGTGCTTGGGTTTACTATCTGAAAAGATATATAATCCTTGCACTTGATTTACTTCGGCATTATTTTTTTCAGACTGATTATGACTTCCGGTAAATGCTAGCAAAACAATTATGCCAGCAACAATAAATAGTTGTTTCATATATTTAAAGTTTATTATTTTATAAAACATACCCTCACCACCTCGCCACAATCTTCCCTTCGACTTCGCTCAGGGTTATTATAATTACCATCTGGCTACTATTTTAAAATTAATTAACCTCGGTGTCAACCGATTCGGCAATAAATAAACCGTGTTGGAAAAATCTTTTACGAACAGATAAGATATTACATTGGCCCGGTCAATGATATTGAATACTTCAAGACTTGCCCATATATTATCAAAGTTGCGAAAAGGAGAGTGGCTACGTCGCTTGCTCCGGTCATCATCCATCAATAATGCGCTGAAACCAATATCGCAACGGATATAGGGTTCTATCACTGCTGCATTACGATATCTTACTGCATTGGGAATATTATACGGCATATTGCTTCCATAAAGAAGATTGACATACGCTTTAAAATTTTTGTTGGTAGGCATGTAATCTTCAAAATACATTCCAAATGTAATGCGTCGGTCGGTGGGGCGGCGTAGCCAGCCTACATTATTCTTTATGCTGTCTACCGGTACCTGGTCGGCGCTTTGTGCGGTGATGATCTCGCCGGCTGCATTTTTATACTGGTAATAATAATCTCCGTTAATATCCTCACTTGTTTTCATGATGCCGAGGCTGATCCAGCTATCCGCATCTTCCACCAACTGGCCATGAAGCCTCATTTCAATTCCTGCTGCATAGGCTTTGGCTTTGTTCTCACCGAAATAACGGATGCGGACATTGTCAATATCATAAGGCACCACATCCGTCATGCTTTTATAATAGGCCTCCGTGGTCCAGCGCATCGGCCGGTCGCCAATGCCAATGAAATTATAATCAAATCCCGCAACAGCCTGCCAGCTCTTTTGCGATTTAAGATTTTTATTTACGGTTCCATCATATCTTCTTAACTCACGGTAGAATGGCGGCTGATCATAAATACCTGCGGCTGCTCTGAAAACAATATCACTTTTCCATTTCGGTTTCCAGCTTGCCCCGATTCTCGGAGAAATAAGAAATTCTTTATTGAGTGAATTGTAATTGAAACGTACTCCGGCAGTAAGCGTAGCAGAATGACTTGAATCTTTGCCAGGCAAAATATTATCCTGTATATATCCCGAAAATTTATTGACATCAAGATCTGCATTTGACCTTATGAGTTTGTTCAGTTGCAGCATATTGGGCTGATAGGGCAATGCATATCCGGCAGAATCCTGGAATTCCCATTCATCCAGTTTGTCTGCAATGCTTGTTTTATCAAAACCAAGCCCCCATTGTATGGCATGTTTACCTGCATCATAATTTCCTTTGTGAGAAATATTCCAGTTGTCAATGTTCAGTGTATTCCTGGCCCAGTTTTGAAAAATGCCGGCTCCCAGTGGGTTTACAATAAGGCCATAAGTAGGATTTCTTTTATCAAAATCCCTTTCTCCAAACAGATAAGCGCCGATGATGTCAATATTTTCTCTTTCATCATTTTCAAATCTTGAGAGCATCCATTTTAATTTCAGTTTTTTGCTTACTGAATTGGTGAAAGAAAGACCTATCATATTCGTCATGTATTCGTCTTTCTCCCTGCCTTCAAAATTGATATCGACCCCGATCGTTGCACTGAAGAACGGAGAAAAAATAGAAGTAGTGAGTTGACTGAATTGCGGTATCAGGGTAAATTTTGTTTTGGAAATATTACCCAGCAACTCTGCCTGCCATTTTTGGCTAAGCTGGTACGAAAGCAATGCCTGGAAATCGGCTGAGGAGGGAACATAATTTCCTTTTGTATCCTGACTGCTCAATAAATTCCTGTTGCTGCGGTTGCGGACACCAAAGAGATAAGTAAACTTTGAATTTTTACTGGCCCCTTCTAATTCCAACCCCTGTTCAAGAATACTGATGTAAGCAGAGCCTCCGAATTTTTTGGGCTTCTTGTATTGAATATCCAGCACACTGCTCATCTTATCTCCATATTTTGCCTGGAAGCCGCCGTTGTAGAAATTGATATTCCTCACCATTTCGGGATTAATAAAACTCAAGCCTTCCTGCTGGCCGCTTCTAACGAGGTAGGGCCGGAATATTTCAAAGTCGTTTACATAAATAAGATTCTCATCATAACTACCTCCACGAACAGAATATTGAGAAGTGAGTTCATTATTGGAACCAACAAATATTTTTATCAGGCTTTCCACACCCGTAACAGCCGAGGGTAGATTCAAAATAGTTTTTGGATTGGGTCTTATCAATCCGATCTCCCTTCTGTCCCGCTGGTCTGTAACAACTACCGGCTCCAATGTTTTTTCTCCTTTCTCCAGCCTTATGACAATAGTTTCTTCTTCGCCTTCGCTGAGTAAAAAATTTTTCTGTTCGCTATTTCTTCCTGTGTGGGTGAAAACAATGGCGAAGGCCTTATCGGCTGCCACTTTTATTCTGAAATAACCTGAATCGTTGGTAATAATTCCTTTTGACTGACCAAGAATGACTACAGAGACACCCTGTAAAGGATTTTCATTTTCATCCACCACTTTGCCGGAAACGTAGGCGAATTTCTTTTGAGAGAAGGAAAAAACAGAGATGAATAAGCAGGCGGCAGTAAGCAGTATTTGGTACCTGAGTGCTTTCATATGAATGCGATACAAGATACGAATTGTTTTGAAGCCTATTTTATTTGGTAAGGTAAAAATGATTTGCCGTATTAGGATAAGCAATAGCCCCATTAATCTTTAAGTGGGTGATAGGGTTAATGCACATTTCTTTTGTGTTATTAAACAAAGATTTTTTTTGTTCTGATTTCTCTTCTGTTATTTCTGTGAGACGGTATGTTTTGCCGGCAACTGGAAAATAAAATTCAAAATCATACCCACTCGTTATTTGCATATTGACCAGCCTGTACGATATGTTAAGTGTATCATGGCTGCGTTTGAACCCGATATTGAGTAATGCAGAATCAAGAGGTAGATTGAAGTTGTTTCCTTTTGAAAACCTGCGGAGAATAATAGAATCTGATTCATGATCCGTAAAACCAACGAGGCTAAAATATAGTTCGCCGTTGGCACAATCAGTCCTTACACAGCTTTGAACCATAGAAATGACAAAGGCTGAAATGATAGCTATTTTCAACAAGGATTTCATGAATAACTAAGATTCCGAAAGGTTAAAATTGTTTAAGCATGGAAATTGTATTCTTCGGATCAGCCGATTTAAAAACCGTATTCCCCGCTACCAGTACATCAGCTCCTGCGGCAACAATTGAAGAAGCATTTTCCAACGTAACTCCACCATCAATTTCAATTTGCACTTTCAATTTTCTCTCATCAATCATCTTGCGGAGCTCTTTTATTTTTTCTAATGTATGAGGTATGAATTTTTGTCCGCCAAAACCAGGATTCACACTCATCATGCATACAAGGTCAATATCAGCCAGCACATCACTTAGTTCAGAAACAGGAGTATGAGGATTAATGGCAACTCCGGCTTTCATACCCAATGATTTTATCTGCTGGATATTTCTATGCAGATGTGGGCAGGCTTCAATGTGAACGGAAAGTATATCGGCTCCTGCATTCTTAAATTGTTCAGCAAATTTCTCTGGCTCCACGATCATCAGGTGAACATCACAGGTTTTGGTAGTGGCTTTCCTGAAAAATTCCACCAGCATCGGTCCGAAACTGATATTGGGAACAAAGCGGCCATCCATCACATCAAGATGATACCAGTCGGCCTCACTTTCGTTCAGCATTTTGCAATCGGCTTCAAGATTGAGAAAGTTGGCAGATAAAAGGGAAGGGGCGATGATGGGCATGGGAGTAAGTTTGCCCTGCAAGATAATTCTATTTCAGCTTATCGGCAGCTTCTTTCGCATCGGTAAACGTTTGGTCCAATCCATATGCCTTTAAGTAATTTATCCTGGCATTTTCTTTATCACCCAATGCTTCCTGGCATTTGCCTATCCAGAACCATGCATCGGGAAATTTTGGAGAAATAGTATTTGCCAGCTCAAATGTTTTTAAGGCATTGGCGAATTTTTTCTGATCATACTGGGCACTTCCTTTTTCAATATATGCATTCAGAAAATTATAATCATGCCCGATTGCTTCATCAAATAGTGAAAGGGCTTTTGCCTTATTATTAATGTTAGAAAAATAAATTCCCTTGTAATAATAAGGCTCGGCATGCAGGTGCAATGAATCTTTTGCAATGATGGAATCGCAAAGTGAAATAGTTTTTGGGTTTTTATTTTCGGCATACTTAAATGCCAGAGAATAATTAAGATCAATGTCAAAAGGAGCAAGTTGATAGGCTTTTTCAAGTACCTGTATGGCGCTGTCTGTTTCTTCTTTTTTATCCAGCAAATCGGCTTTCAACTTCAATACTTCCACTTGCTGAGGATGATCATGAATGATCTGGTCGCAGACAAGCAAAGCATTATCTGTTTCGTTCTTTACTTCATATGCTCTTGCAAGAGTCAGCTGAAGCAAATAACTGCCGGGCAATTCTTTTAATGCTTTACTCAGGAACACAAGGGCCGAATCAGGTTTTGATTGAAGCAAAAGTGTGCTGATGCCCAGGGCATATTTTTCTTCTTTCTTCAGCGACCAGGCTTTTTGAAAATCTGCCAATGCTGGTTCCGGAAAATTATTTTTGTTCAGTAAAACGGCCCTGCGGAAATACAGCTCATTATTGCTGTTATCATTTTTTATACTGTCTGTCAGTGATGAAAAAGGCTGTTGTTTCAGAATATCATCGTAAGGAGAAGAACTTTCTTTATTATTACAGCCGCTTAATAAAAACAACCCCATTAAAAAGCCAATAGCTATTTTTGCGCCTTTATTCATCAGTCAAAACTAAATGATTTTATAAACGGAGACATGACAATAGTCTGACAAAGGAAATTTTTAACGAAAATACCTTTGCTCACTTTGCATAAACGCTGGATTATGAAAAAACTTGTTTCTTCCATGGGATTACTCATTGTCGTGATAGCTTTTACTTCTTTCGGGTTCGACTCACGACCTGCCTACCGGACAGGCAGGCTCACGACCTGCCTACCGGACAGGCAGGCTCACAACTCACAACTCACAACTGACACCCTTCTCTATCCCGAAGAAACACATCTGAAAAATGTGCAACAACTAACTTTCGGTGGCGATAATGCAGAAGCCTACTGGAGTTTTGATGGTAAATGGATCATCTTTCAGCGTACTAATGTAAAAGAAGGAACTAATTGTGACCAGATTTTTATTGGCAAGGTTCCCGGGCCAGGAAAAAAATTTGAATACAGAATGGTAAGCAGCGGAAAAGGAAGAACAACCTGCGGTGCTTTTTTGAAAAACGGGAAGCATATTATTTACGCATCCACTCATCTGGGCGCTGACAGCTGTCCGCCGGTGCCCGACAGAAAAAAGTATGGCAATAGATATATATGGCCTTTGTATGACAGTTACGACATTTTTATGGCCGACAGGGAAGGTAAGATCGTAAAACAGCTTACACATTCAAAAGGCTATGATGCGGAGGCTACCCTTTCTCCGAATGGAAAGAAAATGATTTACACCAGCGATAAGGACGGCGACATTGATTTATATATTATGGATTTGAAAACGGGAAAGGAAAAAAGAGTGACCAATACCCTTGGTTATGATGGTGGCGCATGGTTCAGTCCCGATGGGAAAAAGATCATCTGGCGGGCATCAAGACCTAAAACCGATGAGGAAGTAAAAGAATATAAAGAATTACTTGCCGAAAACCTTGTTGCACCAACCAATATGGAAGTATTTGTGGCAAATGCAGATGGAAGCGATGTAAAGCAGGTCACACATTTTGGCCAGGCCAACTGGGCCCCGGCTTATTTTCCGGATAGCAAACGCATCATCTTCGCCAGCAACCATGCCAGCAAAAGAGGATTTCCTTTCAATCTTTATTCAATCAACGAGGATGGAACAAACCTTCAGAAACTTACCCATGAGAAGATCTTCGATGCATTTCCCATGTTTTCACCGAATGGTAAAAAAGTGATTTTCTGCAGCAACCGGAACAACGGGGGCACAAGAGATACCAATATTTTTATTGCGGATTGGGTGGAATAACTGCTTTGGAATGGTATTTGAGAAAACCTCTGTTTGAAACCAACAGATAACTGATGAAAAATTTTATACTTCTTGCTGCCACGGCAATTTTCCTGGCCGGCTGCTCGAAATCAACCAGTTCTTATGTAAACAATCCTGATATTCCTGATTATTTGCATAACAGGCCGGTAGGAGCATCTGCGAATGAATTATTATCCGCATCAAAGTACAGTTCCGTAAAAATTGAGGTACAATATATGACCGGCTTCCAGCCGGATGCTGCCGCCCTTGCCCATTTGCAGAACAACCTGCAATCATTATTGAACAAGCCCGGCGGTATTACAATCATCACAAAAGAAATACCGGCATCTTCCAATCTTTCTCTTTCAGTAAATGATGTGTACACTATTGAAAAAAACAACCGCACCGCTTTTACCAATGGCAGTGAAATAGCAGTATATATATTATACACCAATGGCAATTATACCGATAATAATGTACTGGGGGTGGCATACAAAAATACTTCAGCTGTTTTATTCGGTAAAAAGATCAATGACAATTCGGGTGGATTTGGCCAGGCCAGCCGTACCAAACTGGTGGCAACAGTAATTGAACACGAAATAGGTCACTTACTTGGCCTCGTAGATATTGGTTCGCCGATGCAGGTTAATCATAAAGATGCAGCGAACGGTAATCATTGCAATAACAGCAACTGCCTGATGTATTATGCTTCAGAAACAAGCGATATATTGGGTATTCTCATCACAGGCAATATTCCATCATTCGATTCAAATTGCCGTGCCGATATGACTGCCAATGGCGGCAAGTGACAATAAGTTTTGATGTTGGCAACCTATGCAGTAGTTTTGGCCACAAAATTATTGCTATGTATCAGGGCATGCTTCATCTTCACAGTGTTCTCCGTTGGATAATTCTTATACTTTTATTGGTTGCTTTTTATAAAAATTTTGCTGACAGAAAAGGAGAATTTACTATTTCACATAAGAAGATTGGACTGATCCTGATGATCTGTGCTGATACTATGTTGCTGGTGGGATTGTATCAATGGTTCACAGGGCCATTGGGGTTAAAAAATATTCAGGCAGGTGGGTTCAAAGAAACAATGAGCAACTCTTACTACCGTTTTTTTGCTATAGAACATACTACGGGAATGTTACTGGCAATTATTTTTATTCATCTTGCTTATTCTTTTTGTAAGAAAGATGTGCCGGGCCCGCAAAAACATAAACGTCTTTTATTATACTATGGTCTTGCCTTGCTTATCATACTTATCTCTGTTCCATGGCCATTCAGGCAAATAATAGGAAGACCGTGGTTTCCGGGATTATGATGTCATCGTTTGCCGAGTTCGATAACCTCGCAATCCTTGATATTTTTTCCGTCAATTGCAAATCGTACAATTGTTCTCACCTTATGCCACCCATGTTTACCGGCAGCGCCGGGGTTCATGTGCAGGCAATTAATTTTCTCATCATACATCACCTTTAAAATATGCGAATGCCCGCTGATGAACAATTGAGGTTGATGAATGGATAATTCTCTTCTTGTTGCTGGATTGTATTTTGGCGGCGAACCGCCGATATGCCGCATCAGCACTTTCACATCTTCACACATAAAGACTAATTGTTCGGGGAACTCATTCCTTATTTCCTGCTCATCAATATTTCCAAAAACTCCTTTAATAACCTTCCGGCCGCTTTCAGCGTCCAGACGGTTAGCGACAGCTTCTCCAAAATCCCCCGCATGCCACACTTCATCGCAGTTTTCAAAATGTTTAAAAACTGCTTCATCTAAAAAACCATGTGTGTCTGATAGTAACCCGATTCTTGTCATGAGATAAAGATATTAACCCATTCTCAAACCAACCACTCACCCTGCCGGGTGATTGCCCTTCTCATTTCACCCTCATCTTTCACCCTTCAGGGCACTTGTCTTGCCTGTTGTTTTGATGAAACTTGCATACAAATAAAAATTTGCAATATGCCACTCCATTTTCTTTCTACCGTAATTCGCAGGTGTACAAAAATCACTTTGGTTATTATGGGTTTGCTTTTTTCCACCACCGGACTGAAGGCGCAGGAAGCGATCTACCTGAAAAACCGCTGGACCAATGAGTATATCGGTTACTGGATCCATGAAAGTATCCCTGGCGGCAAGCCTGCATTTTATATGAGCACAACAGCAAAAAAAACATTATGGTTTGTAGAAAGAGTGGATGATACGTATGTGCTGCTCAAAAACAAGGAAGGGCTTTACCTGAATGTGGAAAAAGGTTATCTGGAAGCCAGTAAGGTGCCTGCAAGTTTTTTCAGCGCCCAGTGGAAGCTGCCGGCAGCTGGTGGATATAATACTATCATCAACCGATGGACGGGGGTGTACATACATAACGAGTATGGAAGAATAGAAGCCACTAAAGGGAGTTCCGGCTGGTATAGTGCACAATGGGCAATGGAGGATGCGGATGGCAAACCGGTATTGGCAAAAGATTTTTCCCTGAATACATATACTTCTTTTTTGCCCAACCAACAGATGTATTACAAGATGGAAAAACTCACATACAGTTCGGCCCCGCTTTATTTAGATATCAACAGGGCCAAAAGTTCAGACCTGGCCATAGCGACAGATTATGGCGGCGACAATGGCGGTAAAGCCTGGAAATTTACGTTGGTTTCGGATGGATGGTATAAAATATCCAACCTGAAACTGGGGGGGAATAAAGTGCTGGCCATTGCAAAAAATACAAACGGTACATACTATTTCGTTCTTACTGATTTTGCCAATTACCCCAACCAGTTGTGGCGGATGATACAGTTTAAGGATCAGACCCTGATAAACTATGTGACCGAGAAAAAACTGCAACCGGAAAAATTCGCATCTATGCACTACACACTGGTCTCCAAACAACATGGACTGGAACCGATAAAAGCATTGGCTGATATGAAGGACAATCCAAAGTTTTTTTCGTACGGGTTCAACCTTGACCTGTATCTCTATAACCCCTTTGATTTATTCTGGCAGGTAAAACCGGTTGATGATATTGCCGCTATCAGGAATATTCCCCTGAACACAGCAGAACAAAATGCTCTTCTTAAAGAAAGCATTGATAACAGTACGAAAGTATTTAACGAGGCTATGCTGAAAGCAACACCCATTGCGCAATCTCCATTTAAAATGCCTGTTGGACGTATAAAGGGAGCGGAGTTACCCATTACCCCTGTAGGTGGCAGAGACCTCAGCGCTCTTTACGGAAAGAATGAAAGGGAATACACACAGGAGGAATGGGATAATGCTGTACGAATTGCAGGTACAATACCCATCTACTTTTTCAATAACACTAATACTGAAATTAGATTCACCCTGACTTATACAGACCAATGGGGGCAGCCGGTAACAAAAAATTACAAGCCTATGGCGGGAAAAAATGGAGCCGTCTATCTTGACCCCCTATGTACTTATATTTTGCTTACGGCTACAGACCCTGCAACAGGGAAAGAATTATGCAAGTCAAATTTATTCTATAGGTCAAAAGCGGTAAAGATTTACCTTGACGGCACTGTCAATGATGCAAGGTTTTCTGTATGGAACTGGTAATAAATATTGTTTATTCAATGCTACTAAAACTTTTTATAATGAAACACACCAGGCACTTGTTCTGCATTTGCATTGTTAGTTTGTTTTCGGCAGGGATGCATGCAAACGATAGAATTAATTTCTATACTGATTCTTCAATTATTACCAGGCATGTAGCTTCAGAAGACGAAAAACAAGCCATCGCCAATGCTATCAATAAATTTCTTGACCCGGTAGGTATTAAATTGGGCGAGCTGAATTTATCTTCTAACGAAAGCGGCGGCAAAACAGCCAGCGGCAATGTTTCTTTTTTTGGGTTTGATAATATTGCACTGAAAGCAGATTTCATTTCCGCAACAAAAGTTAAGTCCATCAGCGCTGCTTTTCCGGAAGCTGCCACACTAACCATTGATAAACTAACAAAGTTTCTTTCGGGTAAATCGCTTAGTTCTTTTTTGCCCAAATCATTTCCGCTGCATACCGGCATTTCGCTGAAAGATTTTTTACTGGAGTTTGATGACCAGGGCGACAGCCTCAGCCAATTCAACGTAAACTTTGCTGTGGGCAATTATTCCATGGAAGGTTTTGATGGTTTCACCATTGAAGGCATGACCATTGGTTTTACATTGGACAAACCAACATCAGCACAAAAGAAAGCAACAGCGACTATCAGCGGCGATGGAAAAATTGGGGCCATTCCCATCAGCCTCAGTGCAAATATGTCTTCAGACCCGGATGACTTACTGTTTACATTTACTGCATCAGGAATAAATATTCCTGCTTTACTCAATACTTTTTTGAGTGATAGCAGGGCCAACAGTTTACTCCGGTTTATTCCGCCATCTTTCAAGTCTAAGGAAATTTCTTCCATCACTGTCAGTATAAATCCAACGAGTAAAAATTTTTCGGGTTTGTCCCAAACCAGTTTTGGCGAAGCGGAAATACAGTTTAATGCAGCTACGGAAGAATCAAAATCAACCATGCTGTTTGCGCTGGCCCCGCCTGCCGGGTTTAAATTTTCTCAAATAGCCGGTTCACTTTCACCAATGGATGCGATAGAACTGAGCGGCACGGCTATTATTATTTCCACCCTGGCCGATGAGGATGTAAAAACTAATTTATCTGCATTAAAAGATGAAGGGGAAATAAAAGTAGAGCAGGGCGTCAATCTTTTCTCCAGTATAAAACTGAGTGATGACCTGGCAAAACTATTAAAAGTAAATGCCATAAAACTAAAAGGTACCTGCAATGAAACTTTTACTAATATGAGCATGGATGCGGCATTGGATTTAAACATACCAATGGGTGCCAGCATTACTATGAAGGAAGTGCTGTTTGGTATACGACTGGGAACGGTAAACCCGATTGAGCTTAGCCTTGGAGGGAAAATAGAAGCAAAGATTGGAAATGATTTAGTAGGCTTTAATGCAAGCTTTGCCTTTGCTCCCGTTGATCAGAAGATAAGCGGCGAATTTTTTATGAATGCATTAAAAAAACAAAATGCCGCATTGGTTACAGCTAAAACAAAGGATGAATTACCGGAATGGACAAATCCGTTTGGTATCCCGGGTGTGGGTTTGAGAAGATTGGGAGTAAGTGCGGGAATTGATTTTAAGAACCCGATATTGATCAGTTCTTTAGGATTTACTGGCGCAGCAAGATTGGGTACAGTTACCAACCGGGCAAAACACATAGAAGGGGATGCAACGATAGTTGTGGATATTACAAAACCTACCAACAGCCTGATTGATGTAACGATGAAGAACATGACCATACTGGCCATGATTGAGGCTTTTGTAGAAAATGCATCTATTCAGGGGCAGTTAAGAACAATGCTTAATACAGGCATAGACCAGGGCCGTGTGCTGGTGGTGCCGGTGGATGGCATGAAGGCATTTGGGAAAACCTATAATAAAGGAGTGGCGGTAAGCGGCCAGTTATCACTGGGTGGTATAAAAGCGTATGGAGATTTTAGTCTGAACGATGCTGGTGTTTCCGGCGCCGGTTCTATGGATGCCATAAACTGGGGCAATGGCGCATTTATTATTTCTGGTCGTACTACTGATAAGCCGCAGTTTAGTTTTTCCTATACAAAAGGCTCAGTACCTTCTTTTTTTATTGATGGTAAAATAAGTTTACTCGGCATCAGCAGCGAAACTACAGCATCGTTGGATGCAACAGGTTTTTCCTTTACCACTACCGGAAAAATTGCCAACGCATTTGAAGCCACTCTTGAAGGAAAAGGGAATTTTAGTGAGTCTGCTAAAGGTATTTATGTAAGAGCTGCATTGCGGAATGACCTGGTATCACAAATGAACCAGCTGGTGACCGGAAAAATTAATGAAGCAATACAAACCACAAAAACTACGTTCCAAAACACCCGGAATGCTTTGGCCAAGTCACAGAGTGATTTGAAATATATTGATGACCAGATAATAAGCAGGACTAAAATTTTACAAGGACAAAAAGCAGCTGATGTACAAAAAATAAGGGACGAGGCTATCAGGCAGATGAATGAAAAGCAGGCCTTTATTAATACCTGCCTCGCTAATAATGCTGCCAGTCAGAAACGAATCAATGAACTGGTAAACTGGTATGATGCATTTGAAAAAGCAGGTTTGTATTCGGCCATAGCGGCTAATAATACGGCTATTGAGTCTGCCAGGGCTGCTTATGCTGTTTCTATGAGTACCGTAAATGCAACAGCCGATGTAGTAGAGGCATTTCCCAACGACCCCGAATTAATACGATTGTATTTAGAAAGAGGAACAAAACAAATTGCTCTGCAAACTGCTAATGCAGGTGTGGATATTGCAGAAGGCGTTTCGGTGGGCACATTAGAAGCTACCAGATTTGTAATGAATGGGGTGCTGGGCGGAGTGTTTGATATAAAGTCTGCAGAGTTTTCCGGCACATTCGGATTGAATAATCAATACAAGATAAATACTGCATTAAATTTTACACTGGCAGGTAAGCCATACAATATGATAGCCGAAATTGATTTTACCAACCTGGCTGCCAGTGCCGGTAAAATAGCAACAGATGTTTTAGGAGGCACATTAATTAAACCGGGCTTTGCTTCTACATTCAGCGCTGACTTAAAGAAGCCGGTTTCAAATGTAGCATTAGTAACTGCAGCCAAAACTCTCTCTACGGAGAATGCAAATATTACAGTGGTGAAACCAATTACTACTGCACCTGCGACGAATATTTCGGTGAGTACATCTCAAGCCAAGGATTGGGCTAATAAGCTTTTCCGTATTGAAAATTTATGGCAATCAGGGCAACGTATTAATATTGAAAAAGGGCCGTTGGTATGTACGGTAATGTTTGATGGCGCCTGGAGTGCACAATGGATAATAAAACCAATTCCCGGCACAAATTATTACTGGATAGAAAATAAATGGAAAGGCGGAAGATTAAATGTGGAGAAAGGGGCATTGGAAGCTTCTGCTATTAATGATGGCGCCTGGAGTGCCCAGTGGGAATTAAAAAAAATTGGCGCTAATTTATTCTGGATTGAAAACCGCTGGAAGACCGGGCAACGCATTAATATAGAGAAGGGAAAATTAGAATGCAGCGCCATAGAGGATGGCGCCAACAGCGCCATGTGGTATATAAGAGTGGTGCAATAAGTTTATCTTATTAAATTAATAACTATTAATCTCAGACAAAGATGCCTGGCAATACGCCGGGCATCTTTCATTTAAAATAAGCATCAAATCATTGTGAGCTCAATGATGAAACCTTCGTTATGTTTTACATTCAAAGTGACACCGATTTTTTCTGCCCGCATTTTCATATTGCTCAATCCCAACCCATCTGAATGAGAGGCAGGTTTCTTACTTCCGTTATCATGTACTGATAAACGGAGTTTATTTTTTTCCCCTGTAAAATGTATAGCCACATGGTTTCCATCACTATGTTTCAAGATATTGGTGATAGCTTCTTTAAAAATTAAATAGATAGTCTGTCTTTTTTCCGGGTTAATAAATTTTTTAGAATCCACATTTTCAATTATAAACTCATGAGTTAAATTTTTCATGCTCAAATTCTTTTCAGCATAAGCCCTCATCCTGTCAATAAGGTTTTCATATTTATCCTTCCGGCTGTCCATCGCCCACACCGTATCCCTCATTTGTTCCATTGCATCACGGCTCATATTGCTTATTTCATTCAGCGATTCTTTCTGTTCTTCTTTAGCGGAATAGGTCAGCATCTGGCTTTGCATAGCAAGGCCGGATAAAATAGTTCCTACATCGTCATGCAAATCGCTGCTGATTTTTGTTCGCAAATCTGCAAGATCCTTTTGTCTTTTAATTTTTTGATTGAAACGAAATCGCAAAAATCCAATGATCGCTGCTACTGCCAGCAAAGAAAATAATACAATAACCCAGGATTTTTTATACCACACCTGTTTCATTTCTATCGGCAAAGAATAGTAGTTCGCATTTGCATCGTTCAATCCTGTTGATGCTTTTACCTCCAATGTATATGTTCCCGGCTGCAAGCCATACAAGAATATTTTATTATCCAGTTTATACTCCGTCCAGCTTTCACTTTGCCCTTTCACCCGGTAGCTGTAATAAACTTTCTTGTAAAATTCAGGAACGGAAAAACTTAATTCTATATTATTATTAAAGGGCTGAAGCACCAGTTTGTTTAAACTGTCTAAGTCTTTTGATAAATAACTATAGGCCCCCCGCCGGTTATTTAATATTGATACAGCGTATAGTTTTACAGGTTGTATTGAACTGGAAGATTTGAAAAATTCAAGCTCATTGGCAGTAAATGAGTACAAACCATCCGTGGTGCCAAAATAAAAACGGTTATTGCTGGCTTTAAATGCTGAGGCCCTGTTGAATTCAACTTTAGCCATTGGGTGATCTTCAGCAAGGTTATAAAACTCTCTTGTACCCGTATTAAACCAAAGCAAACCATAACTGCTGCCTAAGTAAAAGTTTTCAGTAGCATCCGGTAGAATGCTAAATACAGTACGGTTATGTAATACCCCGTTATTGATTGTCGCAGGGTTTTTATAGATAATTGTTTTACCCGTTGAAATATTTAAAACACCAAGTCCATCAATACATCCAAACCACAGGTTGTTGCCAATTAATTCAAGGTCGGTGACATTATTATCGCTTATTTCCAGTTCATTCAACGAATATTGTTTCAGCAGTTTGCCTTTTTTTGAAATTAATGCTATCCCGTCATTCGTGGTGCTGATCCAGAGGTTTTGCCCGGTTGCATCCCCGGTCATGTCATTCATTTCACCGATCAACCCAACGGATTTTGTTACGGCTTTATCAATAGCATAAGTGGTTAAGTTATTTTTTAGCAGATCATAACAATAAAGTTCGTTGGAACCCCATTGAAAAAGCCACAACGTATCAGTATGCAGGTATTGGGTGCAATGCCCGCCAAATTTTTCTCCTGTCAGATATTTGTAAGCCCCGGTGACAAGGTCAATACTTACATTGTTCCAGAGTAAATGGTTTTTCCAATAAGTAAGGCTGTAGGTAGATATGAGTTCACCGGAAATATATTTTTTTACAGGTAATGATATGTAGTTTTTTTCTCCAGCGGCTTTTTTTGCAATACCTGTATAGTAAGATGCATAAATATTCTTTTGATTATCTTCAGCCAGGGCACGGAAGCTGAGTATCGGTGAAATATTATTCACCGCATCCACTTTTTGCAAAAAATGCCGGGCGGCGGGTGTTATCTTTTTTAACCGGTAAATATCAGCCTTTGTGCATAAAAGTATTGAACTGTCAATGCGACAAAAAAATTTCAGAAAAAGCACACCGAGGCTGTTGGGTGCTTCCTTCTTTGCCAATTCAATAAAGCTGGCTGATAAATCCTGTATGGTCTTGTTTTGTTTGTCAATAATAAACAGCGATAAATTATCGCCGAAATAAACTGTATCTCCCTTTATATAAAAATAAGCGCCTTTCCCCCTGAGATAAGCTGGCAGCGTTAGAAAAATCTTTATCTTTTTAAGCTGTTCGTCCCAGGTATATATCGCATCCTGTTTTGTATCAATAAAATAAAAATTGTTTTTATCAGCCGAAGGAAAGAAATAGTTTGAGGCGGAAACAGACATATCATACTGTTCCTTTTTTTTCCCGTCTAAAGAGATCCGTGTAAGTTTTTTCTCTTCAATTATCCAGTGGTATTGGCCCGCAACTTTATAATCATAATATTTTTGCAGGTTCATTACAGACTGGTAAACCTGTACCGGTTTATCTCCATTAGTTTTTCGCCATATTGTCATTGTGCCTTTCTGGCGATTGATGGTGGAAATAAAAAAATGGCCGTCATCACTGGTGGCGGTATAAAAGATTAATTCATTGTTGACGGCCTGGTTTGTAAACGACTCAACTAATTTCCTTTTAACAGGGTTAAAAAGCAGCATTCTTGTATTTTCTTCCTGTATCCAGAAATTTTCATTGGCAGTTTTTGTAAAAGCGTAAAATGGCCAGGCAGTTGAGTCCGGGGCCAGCATATACTGACTATTACCGTTTTTATAAGTAATGGTGTGATTGCCATCAAACACCTGCAGGCCTTTGGTACTGTTTAACCATAAATAACCCTGCTTGTCTTCTGTGATGTCATTGAACAAGCCAATGTCTTCTTTGTTATTCAGTTTAAGATGTTCCAGTTCGTATTGCGGGGGCGCCAGTGTAAAAGAAGTCTGCTGTGCTTTGCCGGTATAATGCAACAGCATAGAAAGAAGAACGATAAAATAACGGGCTACTGGCAAAGTGATGATGGCTTTTCACCAAATATAATTTATTCAGCAGTAAGACGGGATGTGTGGACGGGGATGTTTATTTTATTTGTCCGCTCATGTACTGCCGGATAGCTTCTGTTTTATTATTTACATGCAGCACCTTGTACATTTTTTTTACATGGCTCCGTACGGTTTCCACCGACACAAATAATTCTGAAGCGATGGTTTGATAGCTTTTACCATCCACCAGTCTTTCTAAGATTTCCCGTTGCCTTTCGCTGAGAATAGTGGCTTTGCTTATCCGGCCACCCATCAGGTGGTTTACAATTTCTCTTGCTACTGAAGGCGACATGTAAGAGCCGCCGCTGGCAACAATCCGCAATGCATCCACTATTTCATCAAGGCTTGCTTTTTTAGAAATGTATGAACAGGCGCCGGAGCAGAGTGCTTTTAGTATTACATCCTCTTCCTCATAAGTGGTAAGCATGACGATATTCATATCGGGTTCCTTTTCCAGGATATGGGGAATCGCTTCAATGCCGCTTATGCCCGGCAAGCCGACGTCTAATAAAAGTATCTGCGTATGTTTGTCCGGGTTTACCAGCAATGAATCAAGAAAGGGCTGAACCGAATCACAAATCCTGCCCAGTTCAAATTCTTCATGAAAGGAAATGAATTTGGAAACATTATCCCTGATTACTTTGTTGTCCTCAATTATATGTACCCTTACCTTTTCCAGCCTGAAATTTTGATAAAAGTAAACTCTTTGTCTAAGTTTTTGGCTCACCCTGCCGGGTGTTTTTGCTATCTTTTATCTAATTTTGACTATGCCTTTTCACAGAAACTTTACTTATTACATTGATAAACGGAAGTGGAAATACTATTTCCTGATGGTTTCCCTTGAACTGGATAAGCAAAAATTATAATGACTCCCCGCCATTTTTAGTTCTTAATTATTCATTATTAATTAAACAATCATGCCTCATTATTATAAACTCGGAAATATTCCGCACAAACGCCACGTCCAATACCGCAAACCGGATGGAACATTGTACAGCGAACAACTATTTTCCACTGAAGGATTCAGTGATGATTATTCATTGCTTTATCACTGCCATCCGCCCACACAGATCATTAAAACAGAACCACAGGTGGATGTAAGCCCGCAGGTGGCAGAGGAAAAAATGCTGAAGCACCGCTGCCTGGAGGGATTTCATATCAAACCCGGCGGCGAATACCTGGAAAGCCGTGTACCGGTACTGGTAAACAGCGATTGCCATATTGTGCTCGCAGCCCCGCAAAGCGGCACCAGCAATTACTTTTATAAAAATACCGATGCCGATGAAATGATCTTTGTGCATGAAGGAAGCGGCGCGGTGAAAACGCAATACGGCCAATTACCTTTCAGCTACGGCGATTATATCGTGCTGCCAAGAGGAACTATTTACCAAATTGAATTCAAGGATGACAAGAACCGGCTGTTCATTGTGGAATCATTCACCCCGCTTCGGTTTCCCAAACGTTATATGAGCCGCTTCGGGCAACTGATGGAACACTCACCTTACTGCGAAAGGGATATCCGTCCGCCGCAGGACCTGCAAACCATTGATGAAAAAGGCGACTATCTTATCAAGGCAAAGAAAAAAGGAATGCTGTACGGCCTGCATTATGGCACTCATCCTTTTGATGTGATAGGCTGGGATGGCTGCTGCTATCCCTATATTTTTTCCATTCATGATTTTGAACCCATCACTGGCAGGGTGCACATGCCTCCGCCCATTCACCAGACTTTTGAGACCGGCACTTTTGTTGTCTGCTCATTTGTTCCGAGGTTGTACGATTATCATCCGAATGCAATTCCTGCACCATACAATCACAGTAATATAGATAGCGATGAAGTGCTGTATTATGTAGCAGGTGAATTCATGAGCCGCAAACATGTTACCAAAGGAATGATAACACTGCATCCTGCAGGTATACCGCATGGTCCGCACCCGGGAGCAGTGGAAAAAAGTATTGGCGCCAAAGAAACCAAAGAACTGGCCGTGATGGTGGATACTTTCCGGCCGCTTATGCTGACTAAACAAGCACTCGATATTGAGAACAGGGATTATGTAATGAGCTGGGCGGAATAACATTGTTTAATTAAAACTATAAAAGGCTCGCTAAGGCGGGCCTTTTGCCGTTAAAATCCGGTATTTACCCATAGATATTTATCATTGACCAAAAAATAATTTTGACGGGAAAAATATTTGTTTATTTTTGTTAACCATTTGGTTAAACTATATGGTTAAAATAAAAGACAAAGGTGCAGAAGAGAAGATACTGGCGGCGGCCCGCAAAGTGTTTATGAGCAAAGGGATGGCCGGTGCCCGGATGCAGGACATTGCCGATGAGGCGAGGATCAATAAAGCCCTGCTGCATTACTATTTCAGGGATAAGGATAAATTGTTTGAACTGGTATTCCTGGGAGAGGCGCAAAAGTTTTTCCCAAAGATCAATGCCATATTCAACTCAGATGCTCAGCTTTTTGAAAAGATAGAAAACTTTGTTACCGAATACATTGACGAGATGCAGGAGAACCCTTACCTGCCCTGGTTTGTAATGAATGAGATAAACCGTGACCCGGATCAGTTCATGTATAAAATCTGGGGTAAGGATAATTTACCAAAGCCGGGAAAATTTCTAGAGCAGATTGAAACAGATATAAAGAAAGGAACTATCAAAAGAGTTAATCCGGTTCATTTACTATTGAATCTTTTATCCATGACCATCTTTCCGTTTGTTGCCAAACCAATGGTGATAAGAAACCTGAGGATGAATGACACACAGTTTAAACTGATAATGGAGCAGCGGAAAAAGGAGATACCAAAATTTATTATTGACGCTATCAGAAAATAACTCTCATGAAACAATTACTAATAATACTGCTGTCATTGCCTTTCCAGCTTTTCAGCCAGCCTGTTCAAAAACTAACACTTGAACAAGCTTACGATCTGTCCGCAAAAAATTATCCGGTTGTTAAACAAAAAGACCTCATTAAACAAACCGCTGCTATAAGCATTGATAACCTGCAGAAGGGTTTTCTGCCCCAATTCGGGATAAGCTGCCAGGCCACCTATCAATCTGATGTAACTAAAGTTCCCGTCTCTCTTCCCGGGTTTTTCATTGAAGCACCTGCAAAAGACCAATATAAATTAGTGGCAGATGTTTCGCAGTTGATCTATGATGGCGGACTTACAAAAGAGCAAAAGACATTGCAACAGTTGAATGCTACTGTCGAAGACCAGAAAGTAGAAGTGGAGTTGTATAAGCTAAAGGAAAGGATCAACCAGATATATTTAAGCATTCTCTACCTGGACGAGCAATTAAAACAGGTGGAACTGGTAAAAGCAGATATACAAACAGGAATTAAAAGGGTGGATGCACAGGTGCAGAATGGAGTTTCATTTAAGTCAAATCTCAATATGCTGAAAGCTGAACTGCTGAAAGCCGAACAACGAAACATAGAAGTAAAGGCCTCAAGGAAAGGATTGGTGGATGCATTGGCTTTATTTACCGGCGAACAATTGAATGAAAATGTTCAACTGGAGAAACCTGTGTTTGCAGAAACAGCCCTGGCAACAGAAATTGTAAGACCTGAACTTAGACTTTACTCTGAGCAACAGAAGCTGATCGGACAGCAGAACAGGTTGATCACCGTAAAGAATTTACCAAAGGCAAGCCTGTTTTTTCAGACCGGTTATGCCAACCCGGCATTGAACATGTTGAAGCATGGCTTTGATTATTATTATATCGGCGGTGTCCGTTTTAACTGGTCGCTGGGCGGGTTGTACACTAAAAAGAAAGAGAAGGAACAGGTGGAAGTGAATAAAAAGATCGTTGAGGTGCAAAAAGAAACTTTTTTATTGAATACAAATACCCAGCTGAAACAGCAGCAGGCGGAGATTGACAAATTGAAACAACTCATCGCCTCCGACAATGAGATCATTGCTTTGCGAAAAAGTGTAACCGATGCTGCAAAAGCACAATTGGAAAATGGGGTGATAACAGCGAATGATTACCTGAAAGAAGTAAATGCGGAAGACCAGTCAAGGCAATCGCTGATCACACACCAGGTGCAGTTGCTGCAGGCGCAAATAAATTATCAAACAATTTCAGGGAAACAATAGGGTCTCCCCAAACCCCTCCGAAGGAGGGGCTTTAAAAAAAATAATTATGAAACTGAAACCGATTTTACTGATTGCAACAATGTTTGCTCTTTTTTCATGCAATAATAATGGAAACGGGCATGATGCCTCCGGGACATTTGAAGCCGATGAAGTGGTCGTGTCATCAATACAGGCAGGAAAAATACTTTACCTGAATGCAGAGGAGGGAATGAATCTTTCAAAAGACAGTGTTGTTGGATTGATCGATTATGAAAACCTGAAGCTTCAACAGGAACAGGTGGAGGAAAGCATTAAAGCATTAAGCGAAAAGACCATTGATGTAATACCACAGGTTCAGTTATTGCAAAATCAGTTATCGGTGCAGCAATCACAACTGGATAATTTATTACATGAGCAGAAGAGAGTCGAGAACCTGATAAGGTCCGACGCAGCTACCGGTAAACAACTGGATGACATCAATGCACAGATTGACCTGGTAAAGAAACAGATGACGGTAACTCAACAACAGATCACTGTACAGAAGACCAGTGTGGCAACACAAAACCGGGGCATCCTCAGCGAAGCAGGCCCGCTGGAAAAACGGGTAGCCCAATTCAAAGACCTGATCACAAAAGCAGGTGTTCTTAATCCAATTAACGGTACTGTGATCACAAAATATGCTGAAGCGGGAGAGATGACTTCGCCAGGCAAAGCTTTATATAAGATCGCTGATCTCTCAGAACTGAACCTGAGAGCTTATGTAACTGGCATTCAATTGCCGAAAATAAAGCTGAGCCAGCAGGTGAAAGTTATGATTGATGAAGGCAAAAAGAAATACAAGGAATATGAAGGAACAATTATCTGGATTTCAGATAAAGCCGAATTCACTCCCAAAACAATTCAGACAAAAGAAGAAAGGGCTAACCTGGTTTATGCTATAAAAGTAAAGGTGAAGAACGATGGTTATTTGAAGATCGGTATGTATGGCGAAGTGAAGTTGTAAAATTATTTCTCACAGATGGCACGGATTATCACAGATTGTTTTCTGTGTAAATCTGAGAAATCCGTGAGAATTATAAAAGCCGGAAAGGATTATTTATACATAAATGGATAAGACAAAAGAAAAAGTTGTAGCGGGAGTTGTTGTAGAAAATATAATTAAAACCTACGGCAAGAAAAAAGATATGACTGCATTGAATGATATTTCATTTGATGTGCAGAAAGGAGAGCTGTTTGGCCTGATTGGTCCTGATGGTGCAGGTAAAACTTCCCTGTTCAGGATTCTTACAACATTATTGCTGGCTGACAGCGGCAAGGCGACAGTTGATGGCTTTGATGTGGTAAAAGATTATAAAGCTATCCGTAAAAGAGTGGGCTATATGCCCGGAAGATTTTCTTTATATCCCGATCTGTCTGTTGAAGAAAATCTGAATTTCTTTGCTACCATTTTCAATACAAGCATTGAAGAAAATTATGACCTGGTAAAAGACATTTATGTTCAGATAGAGCCATTCAAAAAAAGAAAGGCAGGGAAATTATCAGGAGGCATGAAACAAAAACTGGCATTAAGCTGTGCTTTGATACATCGTCCTTCTGTCTTGTTTTTAGATGAACCTACAACGGGAGTGGATGCTGTTTCAAGAAAAGAATTCTGGGAAATGCTGAAAGGATTGAAGCAACAAGGCATCACCATTCTTGTTTCCACTCCTTATATGGATGAAGCAAGATTATGTGACAGAATTGCATTGATACAAAACGGGAAAATACTTTCCATTAATTCACCACAGGGCATTGTAAATGATTTCTCAAAGCCATTGTGGGCTGTCAAGTCGGATAGGATGCTGCATTTGCAAAATGAACTTCAGGAAAAAGATTTTGTGGAGAATGTTTATCCCTTCGGAGAGTTTCATCATGTGGTGATGAAAAATGAATCAGGAAGTGAGCAGTTGCGGAATTTCATTACAGCTCATTCTTCTGAAAATGCGGTATTGCAACAGGTAAAACCGGATATTGAAGATTGTTTTATTGACTTAATGAAAAATTAATGAGTAACGGCAAGGTAATAACAGCAGAACAACTCACCAAACGCTTTGGCGATTTTGTAGCGGTCGATCATATCAGCTTTGATGTAATGAAAGGAGAAATATTCGGTTTCCTTGGCGCTAATGGTGCAGGAAAGACAACCGCCATGCGGATGCTGTGTGGTCTTTCCCTTCCTACATCCGGTAAAGCCACCGTGGCCGGCTTCGATGTGTTTAAAGAGAATGAGAAAATTAAAAAGAGCATCGGCTATATGAGTCAGAAGTTTTCGTTGTATGAGGACCTGACAGTGAAAGAGAACATGGAGTTTTATGGCGGTATTTATCACAAGAGTGATAAGTTCATTAAAGAAAAGACCACCTTTATTCTTAATGAGCTTCACCTTACCAAAGAAGGAAACAAGCTGGTAAAATCATTGCCGCTCGGATGGAAACAGAAGCTGGCATTTTCAGTAGCGATTTTTCATGAACCTGAAATTGTTTTCCTGGATGAGCCCACAGGCGGTGTGGATCCGGTAACAAGAAGGGAATTCTGGAATATGATCTACCAGGCCGCTGACAGAGGTATTACTGTATTTGTTACAACGCATTATATGGATGAAGCTGAGTATTGCAGCCGTGTAAGCATTATGGTGGATGGAAGGATTGAGGCGCTTGATACGCCTTCGCAATTGAAGAAAACATATGAAGCTGCTTCAATGGATGAAGTTTTTTTAAGACTTGCAAGAAAAGCCGTGAGGGCAGCCGATTAAAATTATTTATGCGACAATTTTTTTCATTCATAAAAAAAGAGTTTTATCATATCTGGAGGGACAAACGGACCATGTTCATCCTGTTGGGAATGCCTGTGGTGCAGATTGTGATATTCGGATTTGCCCTGACCAATGAAGTGAAGAATGCAAAAATTGCCATCCTTGATAATTCAAAAGATGCTGCTACTACTTCTTTGTCAGCACAATTGAATGCAAGCCGGTATTTCGATATAGAAAAGAATTTAGTCAGCTACACACAAGTAGAGGAAGAATTTAAAAAAGGAAAAATAAAACTGGCAGTTGTATTTCCACAGCATTTTAGCGAGGACCTCCTGCATTTCAATAAAGCCCAGGTGCAATTGATAGCCGATGCTTCTGACCCCAATACCGCCAATCAGCTGACCAATTATGCCACAGCAATTATCATGGATTACCAGAACCGTATTACAAATGAAAGAAAGCTTCCTTATACTATTAATACTGAAATGCGGATGCTGTATAATCCACAGTTAAAAGGCGCTTTCAATTTTGTTCCGGGTGTGATGGCGATGGTGCTGTTACTGGTGTGCACCATGATGACGGCCATCACCATTGTAAAAGAAAAAGAAATGGGCACTATGGAAGTCATGCTCGTATCGCCTATGCGGCCACAAATGGTGGTATTGGCAAAAGCAGTTCCTTATTTATTACTCTCTACTATTAATATTGCGTCCATATTATTATTAAGCCGGTATGTACTGGAAGTTCCTATCAATGGAAGCCTGATATTATTGGTTTTTGAAAGTATTTTATTTACACTGGTGTCGCTATCACTTGGCTTACTTATTTCATCAATGGCCGGGTCGCAACAGGCTGCTATGTTCATATCACTGATCGGAATGTTTTTGCCTACCATTATGCTCAGCGGATTTATGTTTCCGGTAGAAAATATGCCCTTGCCCCTCCGCATCGTTTCCAATATCGTTCCGGCAAAATGGTATTACAATATTGTAAAATCTGTTATGATAAAAGGAGTGGGTCTGCATGTGATCTGGAAAGAAACCCTCATACTGGGAGGTATGATGCTGTTCTTTTTGACGTTGGCAATAAAACGGTTTAAAATAAGGTTAGCATGAGAACATTGAAGTTTTTATTACGCAAAGAATTCCGGCAGATATTCCGGGATCCGTCCATCCTGCGTCTTATCCTCATCATGCCGGTTATCCAGCTGTTAATTTTACCATGGGCTGCGGATTATGAAATAAAAAATATTAAACTGGCTGTTGTTGACCTTGACCATTCCGAATACTCCCGTCAATTGATCAATAAGATCACTTCATCAGGTTATTTCATCCTTACAGATTATTCATCTTCCTATGAACAGTCACTCGGAAAAATTGAACATGATAAAGCAGATTTGGTGCTGCAAATTCCCGGTCATTTTGAAAAAGAGCTTGTAAAAGAAGATGAAGCAAAACTTTTTATAGCAGTAAATGCCATCAATGGTGTGAAGGCGAACCTGGGTGCTGCATATCTCCGTACAATAATCCAGGATTATAACAGCGAAATAAGAACTGAATGGATCCAGTTCCCCCGGTTCAGTGCGGAAACGCATATTGAAGTAACTTACTCCAACTGGTTCAACCCGCTGATGAATTACAAATACTTCATGGTGCCGGGGATACTGGTCATTTTATTAACAATGGTGGGTACCAACCTTACTGCCATCAATATTGTAAAGGAAAAGGAAATAGGCACTATTGAACAGATCAATGTTACTCCGATAAAAAAGTATCATTTCATTTTAGGAAAACTTATTCCATTCTGGCTTTTCGGATTGTTTGTGCTTACTATCGGGCTTTCCATTGCAAGACTGGTATATGGAATCATTCCTTCGGGGAGCTTTATTACCATCTATGTTTTTGCAGCCTTGTATCTGCTTGCAGTGCTGGGCCTGGGGTTATTGATTTCCACTTATTCTGCCAACCAGCAGCAGGCCATGCTGCTTTCATTTTTCCTGATGATGATATTTATTTTGCTTGGCGGATTATACACTTCTATAGACAGCATGCCGGAATGGGCCAAATGGATAACCCGTTTCAACCCGGTTTCTTATTTTATCGAAGTGATGCGGATGGTGGTATTGAAAGGAAGCACACTGTCAGATATAAAATACCAGTTATTGGTTATGGGAGGGTTTGCTGTGTTTTTTAACGGATGGGCAATCATCAGTTACCGGAAAAGAGGATAAATAAAAATCATGAAAAATACGAGGGAGTGATATTCCTTATTTTCTCCCTTCGGAGGCTGCCTCACATTTTTCCACTTCTTTCTCTAATTCTTTCTTGAAAGCCTCATCGCCTTTGTATTTATTGTCTATTTCATTTTCAAATTTTTTACGGGCTATTTTTGCAGCTTCTTTTTCAGATTCATCGACAGCCTTATGAACTTTGGCATTTAGCTCACACCATTTGCTGGCAATGGATGCTGCTGTCTCCTTCTTACTGCTGCAGGCTATTGCTATAACAAAAAGGAGGAGAGCCGCTATGATAGATATTTTCTTTTTCATATAGCCAATAATTTTTTGAATAAAACTGAAAGTACGAATTTATCCAAAACCACAAGTATTGTAATTTTTTCCGAAAAGTCATTTCATTGTATTGTAAACTTTTTTATATTCGGCATACAAAAACGAATGTTATGCTAAAAATCGGAAATCTTAAAGCCGGAGATATTATTACCGTGGATGATGATGGAGTAATGAGAGAGGGAATAGTAGTAAGTGTAAGTCATGAAGAGCACCAGGCCCTCGTTGATAACGGGGTACAGGAGTTCTGGTACAGCCCCGAAGAGATGCATGCATTGCCTCTGAATGAAGATCAGTTGTTGAAATTCGGGTTCTCAAAAGAAGAGATTGACGGATCGGTCAAGTACAAAAAGGACTCCTTCCGCCTGGTAACTCCAAAAAAGGGTGATTTTTCAAATGTTGAGATGTGGTGGCGGGAAGATCGCCGGCATTTCAGTTTTCCTCTCGGTGTTCATGAATTGCAGAATTTACATATGGACATGACCAAAATACCACTCGACAGACCCTGAAAAGCAGGATATTAGCTGCTTTACTGACAGTCCAATAGCTTTTTCCACAATAACTCTAAAAAGGGATTTGGTTTTTTCATTTTTCGGCCTGATCCTCTTATCTTTGCGACCCAAAAAAATATGTCGAAACAACCCCTTATTAAACAGGATGGTACCATCATAGAGGCCCTGTCCAACGCCATGTTCAGGGTGAAGTTGGAAAATGGCCATGAAATACTGGCAACCATCTCGGGGAAAATGAGGATGCACTATATCCGCATTCTGCCGGGTGATAAAGTGGGGGTTGAACTTTCGCCGTATGATTTGACAAGGGGTAGAATAAATTTCAGGTATAAATAGAGGCGCAAAATGTTGCATCTCCAAACTAAAAAAAATGAAAGTAAGAGCATCAATCAAAAAACGCAGCGCCGATTGTAAGATCGTACGTCGCAAGGGCAAACTGTATGTAATTAACAAAAAGAATCCCCGCTTCAAACAAAGACAAGGATAAGAGAAGCTGCGAGCTGTTAGCTACGAGCCACGAGATATAAAACTCGAAGCTCATAGCTCGAAACTCGAAGCCAATAAAAGATAACTAACAAACTATAAACAAAGAATATGGCTCGTATCGCCGGTGTTGACTTACCCAAACAGAAAAGAGGAGAAATAGGCCTTACCTATATATATGGTATCGGTCCTTCCACTGCCAAGTATATTCTCGACAAGAATAATATTGACCGTAGCAAGAAAGTGAATGACTGGAATGATGAAGAACTGAATGCTATCCGTAATACTATTACCGAAGAGCTGAAGGTGGAAGGTCAGTTACGTTCCGAAGTGCAGATGAGCATTAAGCGTTTGCTGGATATTGCCTGCTATCGTGGCCTGCGTCATCGTAAGGGATTGCCGGTTCGTGGCCAGCGTACAAGAACCAACAGCCGTACCAGGAAAGGAAAGAGAAAAACAGTTGCCGGTAAGAAGAAGGCAGCTAAGAAGTAAAGCTATCAGCTAATGGCTAATAGCTATTAGCTTTTGCGATATGCACCATCAAATACTGAACTGATTACGGATGCCTGGTGCAGGAAGAGGATTAGTTCAGGTCTTTCCGGTAAAACGGAAGATTATTTTTAAAACAAAGTTCAAAGATTACCTCAGAACAAGAATTATGGCTAAAGCACAACAAACACAGCAGCCGGTAAGTGCAAAAGCGGCAGCTAAGAAAAGAGTGGTAAAAGTGGATGCATATGGAGATGCTCACATTTCTGCTACATTCAACAACATTATCATCAGCCTTACCAACAAGAACGGCCAGGTCATCTCCTGGAGCAGTGCAGGTAAAATGGGTTTCAAGGGTTCCAAAAAGAACACACCCTATGCCGCTCAGTTGGCTGCCGGTGATGCAGCAAAAACCGCTTTCGATGCAGGCTTAAAGAGAGTGGATGTATTTGTGAAAGGTCCGGGTTCCGGCCGTGAAAGCGCCATCCGTTCACTTTCACAGTCCGGAATTGAGGTAGTAATGATAAAAGACGTAACACCATTGCCGCACAATGGTTGCCGTCCGCCTAAGAAAAGAAGAGTTTAAAAAAGCTGCGAGCTATGAGCTATTAGCTTCGAGTTTAAATCTCGTAGCTCGAAACTCAAAACTCAAAGCTAAAGACATATAGAGCCAAGAACTTTCATTTGAAAAAGGGTGCCTGATTGATTTTTAACGCTTTTACTGATCAAAGCACCGTTTCAAAAAAGCGTAAATGAATAAAAACTATGGCAAGGTACAATGGTCCAAAGACCAAGATTTCCCGCATTTTTGGTGAGCCTATTTTAGGCAACGGTAAGTGGCTGAATAAAAACAGCAACCCACCCGGCATGCACGGTGAGAAACGTAAACGCAAAACCTTAGGCGAATACGCTTTGCAGCTCCGTGAAAAACAAAAGGCCAAATACTCTTACGGAGTATTGGAAAAGCAATTCCGCAAAACATTTGAAGAAGCAGCCCGCCGCAAGGGTGTTACAGGTGAAAACCTGATCAAACTGCTTGAAGCAAGACTGGACAATACGGTTTTCCGTATGGGTATTGCTCCCAGCCGTCCTGCTGCAAGACAGCTGGTAAGCCATAAGCACATTGAAGTAAATGGTGATGTGGTAAATGTTCCTTCTTTTCAGTTGAAGCCCGGTGATGTTATTACTATTAAAGAAGGCAGTAAGGGCAGAACTTCCATCACCAGTGTCATTAAAGGCAAAAACCCCAAGTTCAACTGGCTCGACTGGAGTGAAACGGATATGAAAGGAACTTTTATTACTTACCCTGAAAGGGAAAGTGTTCCTGAAAATATCAAAGAGCAGCTTATTGTGGAATTGTATTCTAAATAAAGCTATGAGCTGATAGCTGCGAGCTACGAGTTTACGTCTCGCAACTCATAGCTCAAAACTCAAAGCTTGGTCTAAAACAAATATTCAAACATTAAAAATAAAATATGGCAATTTTAAATTTCCAGAAACCCGATAAGATCATTTTGCAGAAAGCAACTGATTTTGAAGCTCAGTTTGAGTTTCGTCCGTTGGAACCCGGTTACGGGGTAACCATTGGTAATGCACTTCGCCGTGTATTGCTCAGTTCGCTGGAAGGCTATGCGATCGTTGGCGTGAAGATAGAAGGAGTGGATCATGAGTTTGCTACGCTTAAAGGCATCAGCGAAGATGTAGTAGAAATATTCCTGAACCTGAAACAGGTTCGTTTTAAAAAAGCAGTGGATCATGAAGTAGCTAATGAGAAGATCATTTTGTCTATCAAGAACAGGACGGAATTTACTGCAGGCATGATCGGCGAGGGCACACACTCTTTCCAGATCATGAATCCTGACCTTATCATCTGCACACTGGATTCTTCTGCCCGTATGGATATAGAACTGACTATCGGCAAAGGCCGTGGCTATGTTCCTGCAGAAGATAACAAACCAAAAGATGCACCGCTGGGTTATATTCCTATCGATGCCATCTTTACGCCTATCAAGAATGTGAAGTACACTATCGAGAATACGAGGGTGGAACAAAGAACAGACTTTGAAAAACTCATCATGGAAGTTTCTACCGATGGCACCATCCATCCGGAAGAAGCTGTGAAGCAGGCATCAAGGATACTTATCCAGCATCTGATGATCATTACAGATGAGAATATCACATTCGACAATAAAGAAGAAAAGAAAGAAGACCTTGTTGACGAACAAACACTGCAACTCCGCAAGGTATTGAAGACTCCGTTGGAAGATCTCGATCTTTCTGTAAGAGCCTTCAATTGCTTAAAAGCTGCCAAGATCAACTCACTAAGTGAACTGGTACAGTACGAGCAGGAAGACCTGATGAAGTTCCGCAACTTCGGTCAGAAATCACTGGCCGAGATTGAGCAGGTGCTGACAGAAAGAGGTCTGCATTTTGGAATGGATTTGCAGAAGTTGGGTGTTGATTTGAGTGAATTATAGGATGGCTAATCAGCCAATTTGCTAATGTGCCAATGAAAACGGCATTTAGCTTTTGATAAACGTAGGTTGTAATTCCTGACACGGTACAACTGAAAATTTTTAACATGATCTGAAATGTGCCTCATTAGCTAATCAGCACATTATCAAATCAGCAAATTAAAACGTCATGCGTCACGGAGACAAAGTAAAAAATCTAAGCCGTACCAAAGCACACAGAGATGCTTTGCTGAGTAACCTGGCTTGTCAGCTCATTGAGCACAAAAGGATCGTTACCACATTGGCCAAAGCAAAAGCGCTGAGGGTGTATGTGGAGCCGCTGATCACAAAAGGAAAAACAAACAGCACACACCAGCGCCGTGTGGTATTCAGCTATCTGCAGGATAAAGCTGCTATCACTGAACTCTTCGGAACGGTGGCCGAAAAAGTGGCTGGTCGTCCCGGTGGTTATACCCGTATTATTAAGCTGGGCACCCGTCCGGGTGATAATGCTGAAACTGCAATGATCGAACTGGTGGACTTTAATGAGATCTATGGTAAAGGAAAAGGCGAAGCAAAAGCTGCAGCTAAGAAAACCCGTCGTGCCGGTGGCAGCAAGAAGAAAGCTGAGGCTACTGAGGAAGTAAAAGCAGAAAAATAAAATGAGTAAAGAAAATTATACAGTAAGGCTTCGGTGATCCGAAGCCTTTTTTGTGTGAAAAAGAAATTGAGAGGAATAATTGCTGAATCATTTTCTTTGTGGCAAAGTGACTCTTTCGGAGCAAAATCTTTTACAAAATGTCTGATAAACCCATCCCCGCTGTTTTATTACTCGCTGACGGAACTGTTGCCTATGGACAGGCTTTCGGCGCTATTGGCACCACCACCGGAGAAATCTGTTTCAATACCGGGATGACCGGTTACCAGGAAGTCTTTACCGATCCAAGTTATTTCGGCCAGATACTTATAATGAACAGTGCCCATATCGGCAACTATGGGGTGAAGGAAACGGATGTGGAATCGGATAGTGTAAAAATAAGTGGGCTGATCGGCCGTAACCTCGAAGACCAGTATTCAAGAAAGATGGCGAAAGGTTCATTGAATGATTATCTGAAGGCAAACAAGATTGTTTCAATAGAAGGGGTAGACACAAGAGCATTGGTAGCTCATATCAGAACCAGGGGCGCCATGAATTGCATCATTTCTTCAGAAACTACGAATATCGAAGTCCTGAAAAAGAAACTGGCTGAAGTGCCCGATATGGATGGACTTGAACTGGCAAGTAAAGTGAGTACAACGAAGACTTATGAATTGGGGGATAAGAACTCTTCCATCCGGATTGCAGTAATGGATTATGGAGTGAAGAAGAATATTCTGAACTGCATGGTGGAAAGGGGGGCTTATGTAAAAGTGTTTCCGGCGAAAACCTCATTAGAAGAAATAAAGAAGTTTCAACCACATGGTTATTTTATTTCCAATGGTCCCGGTGATCCGGCTCCGATGGATTATGCAATAAGCACTCTGAAACAAATTTTGAAAGAAGAAAAGCCTGTGTTTGGAATTTGTCTCGGTCATCAGTTACTTGCTTTGGCTAATGATATTCCAACTTTTAAAATGCATCATGGTCACCGGGGTTTGAATCATCCTGTGAAAAATTTAATTACGGGTAAATCAGAGATCACAACGCAGAACCATGGTTTTGGTGTTGACCCCGAAGCAGTGAAAAAAGCAAAGCATATTGAAGTCACTCATGTTAATCTCAATGACAAGAGCATTGAAGGCATCAGGGTAAAAGGTAAACCTGCTTTTTCAGTTCAATACCATCCGGAAGCCACTCCCGGCCCGCATGATTCAAGATATTTATTTGATGAGTTCCTCGCCCTGATCAGGGAGAATAAAAACTGATAACTTGCTGTATTAACCGCGGTATTTTATGTTCCCTGAATTAGAGACAAACAGGTTTTATCTGAAGCAAATTGTAGCAGCCGACCAGGCTTTTATTTTTGAAGGACTGGGTAACCCAAATGTAATTACGTTTTATGGAGTGAAGTATGACAGCTTTGAAGCTACAAAAGCACAGATGGAATTCTATGATTTACTGTGGAAGGAAAAAACAGGTTGCTGGTGGAAGATAGTTGACAAAGAAACAGGCTTACCCGTTGGCGCCTGTGGTATGAATAGCTACCAGCCTGCTCATGAAAAAGCAGAGGTCGGGTACTGGCTTCTTCCTGAAAATTGGAGAAAAGGTATCATGCAGGAAGTAATGCCGGTAATGATTGGGTATTTACTCAGTGCATGGAAGCTATACCGTATTGAGGCCGTGATTGAAGAAGACAATGAAGCCAGCTGCAAATTGTCAGAAAAACTCGGATTTACATTTGAAGGGAAACTGAGAGGAGCAGAAATTAAAAATGGTAAAAGGATCAGCCTGTTGATGTTTAGCCTGTTGAGAACAGATTTTCAAAAATGATTTATGGCGATTAAGTACATTCGTTGCCATGAAAATCGCCATTATCAACGGTCCCAACCTGAACCTGCTTGGCAAAAGAGAACCGGATATTTACGGCACAGTTTCTTTTGAGGAGTATTTTGATTCATTGAAAAGGAAATACCCTGCTGTAGATCTGCATTATTTTCAGAGCAATGTGGAAGGTGAGTTGATCAATGAATTGCAAAGGGTGGGTTTTGATTATGACGGCATCATCTTTAACCCCGGTGGATATACCCATACATCCGTTGCCATTGGAGATGCCGTAGCAGCCATCAAAACTCCTGTGATTGAAGTGCATATTTCGAATGTGCATGCAAGGGAAGATTTCAGAAAGCATTCGTTTGTAACTGACAAAGCAGCCGGCAGTATCATCGGCCTTGGGCTTGATGGATATGAATTTGCATTGGAATGGTTTCTGGACAAATAAGCCTCTGATGCCAATCAGTTTCAGCAGTAATATTTATCATCCCTGTTTTGCAGCCAGGCAATAGCTTTGTAAATATGAAAATTCCTATAGTTTATAAGTCAGCCGAAGAAGCATTGTCAGTAGTGAAACCCGGCGACAGGATCTATGTGCATGGCAGTGCACAAACTCCCACTTTGTTATTAAAAGCATTGGCAGGTCATTCGCACAGGTTAAAGGATGTGGAGCTGGTTTTTATTTCAGTATACGGAGATATTCAGGTGGATAAACCGGAATATGAAGGCATTTTTAATATCAATTCCATGTTTGTTTCGCCCAGCATCCGCAAAGATGTAAATGAAGGCCGGGCGGATTATATCCCGGTTTTTTTGAGTGAGATACCCGAGCTGTTCAAACAAAATATACTGTCGCTGGATGTGGCGCTGGTGCAGGTATCGCCACCGGATAATCATGGATATTGTTCATTGGGAGTGTCAGTTGATATTGCCCGTTCCGCAGTCAATATTGCGAAGCATATCATTGCGCAGGTAAACCCCAATGTACCCCGTACCCATGGAGATGGCTTGATACACAGCAGCAGGTTTGACAGCCTGGTATATTGTGAAGATCCTTTGTATGAAATAAAATTTGGTGAGAAGGTGACTGCTACCGAACTGACGATCGGAGAATATGTGGCCGGATTGATTGAAGACGGCAGCACCATGCAAATGGGTATTGGCTCTATTCCCGATGCCGTGTTGCGTTCATTAGTAAATCATAAAAACCTGGGTGTTCATACTGAAATGTGTTCCGATGGTATTATTGATTTGTTTGAAAAAGATGTGATCAACAATAAATACAAACAGATACATCCCAATAAAACTGTAACCGGGTTTGCACTTGGGACAAAAAGATTATATGACTATGTGGATGATAATCCTGCTTTCCAGTTCCTCGATATTGATTATGTAAATGACCCGCATGTCATCCGTAGAAATAATAAAATGGTGGCCATCAACAGCGCCATTGAGATTGATATCACCGGGCAGGTTTGTGCTGATTCCATCGGTACTTACCAATATTCTGGTGTAGGCGGGCAAATGGATTTTATGCGGGGCGCTGCTTTAAGTGAAGGAGGCAAACCCATCATTGCTTTACCCAGCCGCACAGCAAAAGAAGTTTCAAGAATTGTTTCGGTGCTCAAGCCCGGGGCGGGGGTTACTACTACCCGTGCACATGCACATTATGTGGTCACAGAATTTGGAGTTGCTTACCTGTTTGGAAAAAATCTCAGGCAGAGGGCCAAAGCGCTGATCAATATTGCCCATCCTGATGACAGGGAAGACCTGGAAAAAGCCTGTTTTGAAAGGTTTAAGGTCTTTTGAGAAATTGTCAATAAAAAAAATACTATCGTCAGGTTTACTCTGCCTGTCAATAATTATCTTGAGCCAAAACTATCTGTCATGAAAAAATTCTTTTTCTTTCTCCCTGTCTTTTTCGGTGTGGCTGCACTGAGCCAGCAATCAGGAATGACACCGGTGCAGATTGCTGAGCGCAATAAACCCGGCACCGTAATGATACTTGCCACATTTAAAGGAACCGTTTCTGCTATACAACCGGAAATTGATCAGCAAGCTGTCACCGCCCTTGCGCAGGAAGTGAAACAACAACTGGAAGCCGAAGGCAAATTCAGTAATGATTTATTCTGGAATGTGTATATCAAAACATTTTGTGCCAATGTGGACAAATACATGATGAAGGGCACACAAACAATCAGCAAAGAATTAAATACTACCATGCTTGGGTCGGGGTTTATTGTTACTCCCGACGGGTATGTTATCACCAATGCACATGTGGTGGATGAAAATGATGAGGATACCAAAAAGAATTTTGCTGAACAGGCTTTCCAGGAAATTATTGAGAATGATGCCAATTCGCTGGAGGGGTCAATGGGAAGAAAGCTGACTGAAGATGAAGCACAAGCCTTAATGGATGCCAACAGCTGGTATTTTTCTCAAACCATGGAAGTGGGAAATATTGATAAAGAATTCAGTGTAGTGCTGGGCATTTCCGGAAAAGACGGAAAGATCCAGGCAATGAATATTCCCGCCAAACTGGTTACAAAAGGAGCTGCTATTCCCGGAAAAGATGTAGCAATATTAAAGCTGCAGGAAAAACATACCTATCCCACAATCCGTATCGGTGATGATAAATCTCTGAGGGTTGGCGAGAATGTATATGTATTGGGTTATCCCGGTGTGGCTACATTTCATCCTTTGTTATCTGAGGAAACTATGGCTGAAGCCACATTGACAAGAGGATTGATAAGCGCCAAAAAGAATATGAAAGACGGCTGGGAAGTGTTGCAGACAGATGCAGCTGTTACTCATGGTAACAGCGGAGGTCCGGTGATGAATGATAAAGGCGAGGTGATCGGCCTGGCTACTTTCGGAAGCGCAGATCAGCAAAGAGGGCAGGAGGTGCAGGGTTTAAATTTTATTGTGCCCAGCACCATTGTGAATGAGTTTATAAAGAAAGCAAACATCAAACCGGATATGAGTGATGTTTCGCTGGCTTATGAAGAGGCGATGGATATGTTTGATAAATCAAGATTCAAAAAGGCGCTGCTGAAATTTAAAGAAGTAAAAAGTATGAATCCTTCTTTTCCATTCATTGATAAATACATTACCGACACACAAACCAATATTGACAAGGGTCTTGATAAAGAACCCGGCGGCTTCATGGAATTTGTCAATAACAATAAAATGCCGATCATGATTGGTGGGGGAGCATTGGTGCTAATACTGATTTTGGTTGTTGTGATGAGGAGGAAGAAAAAAGCTGCTTAATACTTTTTTTTTGACGGGACATAAAAAATGCGAACAAACAGTTCGCATTTTTTGTTAAAGAGTTTTATTTCTCCGGCTCCATCCCATCATCGTCATCATCAGTTGGTTTTTTATCTTCTTTTGGTTTCGGTTTCTTCTTCAGCCACTCCGGGTCTTTTTTCAATCCCTGCACATCGGTAAGCTTGCTTACATATAAGCTTCGGCCATGTGTACCGAGAATTATATCGTTTTCTCTCACCTGGATGGCAATATCATGCACCGGAACCGATTTAGGCAATCCGCCATTCCACATCATAAAACTATTGCCCTGGTCAAAGCTTACATATAAACCACCATCGCTGCCGACATAAAGTATACTGTCGTTTTTAGGATCTTCCCTTACTACATTCAGCGGTTCTGCTGGTAAGTCTTTCCCCAATTGTTTCCATGTGCTTCCGTAATCATCACTTACAAACAAATATGGAGCAAAATTGTCGCTGCGATAACCGTTCAGTGTTGCATACACTCTTGCTTCTTTATGTTGAGAAGCAATTATTCTGCTTACCCATAGACCACCGGGTATTGTGTTTACAGGAGGTAGTTTTGTTTTACCTTTTGCAATGGAAGGCGCAGTTATCATCACATTCACTTTTGTCCAGCTGTAACCTGCATCTTTCGACAAATGAATATTGCCATCATCGGTTCCGGCGTATAACATTCCAAAACGTAATGGCGACTCACTAAGCGTTGTCAATGTTCCATAAGGTACATTACCTGGCATTCTTCCGTTTGTCAAATCAGATGTAATGCCTATCAGTGTATCGCCTTTATTCATGGAGCGGTACAGCCTGTTGGCGCCGATATAAAAAATATCCTGGTTATGCCTGCTCAGCATAATGGGGGTTTGCCAGTTGAACCGGAGTGGCTTTTCTCCGAGCTCATGTATTGGACGAACAGACTTTCTGTCGCCCTTTGTTTTCCGGTTCATTCTTGAGTACACCCCAAACTGCGAACCGGCATAAGTGGTTGTGTTATCCCTTGTATCCACCTGCACCTGCATTCCATCGCCGCCAACTAAAGACTTGTAGGGATAATCACCGGAACTCTGCCAACCCGGACCGGCAACATAAGTGGAAGGGCCATACCATACATTGTTATCCTGCAATCCGCCATAAATATTATAGGGCCTGTCATCATCCGTTGTTACAGAATAAAACTGACCGACAGGAGGAGTGTTAGCAAAGAACCAGTTTTCGCCATTATCATAAGTGATATTGCAGCCGCCGTCGTTGCCATTTATCATGTGAGAATCTCTATTTGGATTGATCCAGAGGGCATGGTGATCTGCATGCACATTTCTTTTACTGATGGTTTTAAAAGTTTTGCCGGCATCTGCTGACATCTGCAGCGGTACACCGGTAATGAAAACTTTATTCTCATTCACCGGGGATACATATATTTTACCGAAATAATAGCCATAGGTACTGTATATACTTATGTCTTTGGTATGTGTCTTTTTCCATGTAATGCCTCCGTCATCGCTTCTGTAGACTTCGCAACCTGTAATGCTTCCCTGAAAACCATCATCACCACTATCCAGAAAATCCCAAACTGCCGTGGATTTCACTCTATCGTTTGCCACCATGTCTTTTATGGATGCAGCGGTATATTTCCGGGGAAAGAAACTTCTTCTTAAAAAAGTATCCAGCTTTTTATTGTCAAGCTGTGCAAACTGCTCTTTGGTTAAATTTTTAAAATCTTCTTTCTTGTAAAGAGTATCCGGCTTTTTTGCGGTATCCGGTTTTGCATTGTAATTATCCACCACGGCATATACAATATTGGGATTCTTTGGATAAACTGCTACGCCAATGCGGCCGATCTTATTACCTGTCATAAAACCAGAGCCCTCTGCTGAAATAAGTTTCCATGTTTCACCTCCATCCGAACTTTTAAAGAGGCCGCTTGTTTTTCCGCTTTCTTCAAACTTCCATGCACGGCGCACCCGGTACCACATGGCAGCATACAATTCATTGAGGTTGGAAGGATTGATATCAATATCAACAGCGCCGGTGTTATCATCAACAAACAATGTTTGCTTCCATGTTTTACCTCCATCTGTGGTTTTGTAAACACCTCTTTCTTTGTTGGGAGAATACAAATGACCCAATACTGCCACCCATGCTATGTTGTTATCAGTTGGGTGCAATTGAATTTTTCCGATATGGTGAGACTCCGGTAGTCCGAGATAATCCCAGTGTTTACCAGCATCACTGCTTTTATAAACACCAATGCCCGAATAAGAAGAACGGCTACTGTTCACTTCGCCAGTGCCTACCCAGATTGTTTTTGTTAGCCAGTTCACTGCAATATCACCGATACCAATTACATCTGCACTGTCGAATACAGGAGTGAAAGATTGTCCATTATTGGTTGTGTGCCAAAGACCGCCTGTTGCGTAAGCAACATAAAATTCGGTAGGGTCATCAGGGTTGGCATCAATATCCACTACCCGGCCGCTCATGATAGCGGGTCCGATATTGCGGAATTTTATACTATTAAGAACTGATTTTTCTTCCAGCACTTTTCTTTGCTGAAGCCCTTTCAGCCTTTCTTCGGCTGATGTAGGATTTACCTGTGCATTGATTGTTAAACTAAAAGATGAGAATGTGAAGAGGTAAATAAATTCCTTTAATTTTGGGAACATAAAGAGTTTGTTTTGGCGTTATTATTGTTGAAGTTTCCGGGCTTGCGGCTCATAGCTATCAGCTAAAAGCTTCTCTACCAAACTTACTAAACTATGCGGGTTATCGTCCTTTTTTATCTCCTTATTTCTCTAAACGGTTTTGGCCAGTGGAAAGACTACATCATCAGTGCAAGAGGCGATACACTGAACCGTGTGGATATGAAGGGAAAGAAGCAGGGGCCATGGGCCATTCATGTGGACGAACTGCGTGGCGAAAGAGGCTATGAGGAAGAAGGTTATTTTGAGGACGACCTGAGAACAGGAACATGGAAAAGATATTCCCTGGAAGGAGTGAAGATCGCTGAAGAAAATTACCGATGGGGAAAACTGGATGGCAGGCAGCAGTATTTTACTTACAATGGCGGATTGATACGGATTGAAAACTGGAGAATGATGGATCCGGCCAACCAGTATGATACCGTGCCGGTATATGATCTGAAAGACCCTACAAGAGAAATTGACAGGGTAGTTGTGAAAAATGACGGGCTGGCATTGAAACATGGCAAATGGATATATTACGACCCGATGTGGGGCACCGAACTGAAGACGGAAAATTATTTCATGAATAAGCTGCAGACAGATGATGGCTTGATGGGAGATGATGATATAAAACCGCTCAGCATCACTTCATCCAAATCAGACAGCAGCGCCAAAAAAACCATTGTAAAACCCAAAGAAGTGCTGGAATTTGAAAAGAAGAATTCCGGTAAAAAGAAAATTAAAGTGAGGGATGGGAGTACGGGATATAAGCCGGAACCGTAGGCTTTTTGTATAATTTTTTAAAGTCTCTTAGGAGCATTATGAATCTTTTTCAATCAAAAATTTTCTTTCTGTGTTTATTTATTACAATGGGTTGCACTGAAAAGGAAGAGAAGCAAAAATCTAATGTCACTGAAGTTCTTCAAACAAATATCTTAAAAACTTATATTGAGCCTGCTATTGAGTATGGATGTCAGGGCGCATCACAGCCTAACAGCATCCGAAATGTGAAAGCGGATACAAGTACATTAATCGGGAAAAGGGAATATATCTGGAACCAATATGTTACGAATAATGCCCCGCCTGAGGACGACACACTGTTTGACCTGAACTACGACGGTAATGAAGATTATGTGATCCGATATTATGGGTTGGCTGGTAACGGATTTAAACACCGAATAGAGGTTTATTTGTTCAATAAGAAAAGAAGAGTCTATATTCAGGACAGTCTTCTTTCAAGTTTTGTGAATCCAAGCTTTTATATAGCAGAGAAAAAGATTACTGAATTTTATATTGCTAGTACCGGCTGGGGTAGCCGATGGGAGTGGATAAATAATAAATGGATTGCTACTAAAGAGTTTGAGGTTGATAATAAAGGAGACAGTACAATATGGACAATGTATTATCCCCTAAAAAGAGAAACTGAAAAAATCAAAAGGCCGTTTCAAATGATTCCTCCGCCTGAAATATTAGAAATAAAAGATATTCTTTGAAATAGATCATTAATCAAGTTTTTTATTTTTCAACTACTTTCATTTTCCCAAAATAATTCCTGAAAAAAAGCAAATGATACTGAATGGAGTTTCTCCAGTAATCCCAGTTATGCTTACCGGGGCGTTCGGTGTAATCATGGGGAATTTTTAGTTTCAACATTTTTTCATGGAGCTTACGATTGGCTTCAGCATATAACTCATCATTATTGCCGCAGTCAATGGTAATAACCAAAGAATCTTTGGGATAATTTTCAATAACATTCATCACAATATATTTTTTCCAGTTATCGGCGTGGCTGATGGTATCGCCGATGCGTTTCATTATATCAAACTTATTGCGGGAATAATTAAGATCCACACCGCCGCTCATGCTGCCGCAGGCGCCAAAGGTTTCGCTATGACGAAAGGCAAGAAATAAAGCGCCATGTCCCCCCATGCTGAGGCCTGTAATGGCCCTTGCCTTTCTGTCAACAATAGTGTAATAATGCTTATCAATATAATCGGGCACTTCTTTACTGATATAGGTTTCATACTTCATCGTTGAATCAATCGGGCTGTCGAAATACCAGCTGCTTTTGCCACCATCGGGGCAAACGATGATCAACTGATACTGGTCAGCATAGTTTTTCAGTTTGGGTTCCCGGATGATCCAGTTGCTGTACCAGCCATCATAGCCATGCAATAAATAAACGACAGGGAAATTTTGTTTGTGCTTGTTGTAGGAAGCCGGTTTAATAACCACGCATTTAAATTCTTTATGCATGGCGCTGCTGTAAATGCTAATAGTGTCAACAGTGGCTCCTTTGAGTGATGAATAAAGAAGGAGAAAACAAAAAAGATGTAATAGTAGCTTTTTCATGATCTGTGTTCCTATATACCTGTGTGGTGAAGATAAAAATAAAAAAGCCATCTGCTTTGCGCAAATGGCTTTCAGAAATATTTGTTGTAAATACCCCTTTAGGGGACGGGGGTAAATCCTTTCTTCTCCTTCGATGTCTGCATCGGATTTTTCTGTGCACCGCCGCCTGCACCTCTCGGGCCACCGCCTTGGCCTGTGAATACCTGGAACCTCGATGGCTCAGGTACTTTAGGATATTTATTATTGCTTTCATCAATGTCAGCAGTTTCCCGCATCGGGTCAAGACGAACAGAAGCCACTTCTTTATCTTTCATGAATACTTTAGTAAAGCTCTTCTCATTCTTGCGCCATATCTGTGCAGGAATTTTTTCCACTTCTTTTGTCCCGTCTTTATAAGTCCATTCAATGATCACCGGCATTACTAATCCGCCTTTATTACTGAACTTAAGTTCATAAAAATTCTTTCCGGCAATCTTTGCTTTTGTTTCCTCATCCAGTGGGGCGCTGCCAACTGTTGTTTTTATTGAATAACCTGAAGAGTCATAGGCTTCAATGCCCCTTGCATATCGCCAGTAGAAATCACGGAGGGTAGTATCGGCATCTGTTTCAAATTTGATGCTTTGGTCTTCTTTATTGCGGATCTTGGAAATATCTTCAAAAGCATTTACCTGTGGTTTTTGATTTTTTCTTGTTACCACAGTATCTCTAACACCTGATGTAGCTGCAAAGTCAGCTTTCAATGCTTTGATTGTATCCAGCGAAATATCACATGCATCAGTACCATAGAACCAACCTCTCCAGAACCAGTCAAGGTCTTCGCCGCTTGCATCTTCCATTGTTCTGAACAGATCAGCCGGTTCAGGATGTTTGAAAGCCCAGCGCCTTGCATATTCTTTGAAAGCATAGTCAAACAACTGGCGGCCCATGATGGTTTCCCGCAGAATGTTTAAGCCCGTTGCAGGTTTTGAATATGCATTGGGGCCAAAACCAATAATGTTATCTGAATTGCTCATAATGGGTTCTAACTGATCCTTGGGCAATTTCATATAATCAGTGATTGTGTAGGCCGGTCCTTTGGACACAGGATATTTGTTATCCCATAATTCTTCCGTAAGGTATTCGACGAATGAATTTAATCCTTCATCCATCCAGCTCCATTGTCTTTCGTCACTATTGATGATCATCGGGAAAAAGTTATGACCCACTTCATGTATCACCACACCGAGCATTCCATTCTTGGTGCCTTCGCTGTAAGTGCCATCTTTTTCGGTACGGCCAAAGTTGAAACAGATCATCGGGTATTCCATACCACTGCTGGCTTCCACACTTTGTGCCACAGGATAAGGATAGGGGATGGTGAATTTTGAATAGGTTTTAATTGTATGCGCAACAGCCTTGGTCGAATATTTTCTGTAAAGACCGTATGCTTCTTTGCCGTAAAGGCTCATACACATCACTTTTTTACCTTCTACTGTGGCAGGCATGCCATCCCAAACAAACTTAGGACTGCTGCCCCATGCAAAGTCACGAACATTATCTGCTTTGAATATCCAGGTCTTCTTTTTATCTGTATTGATTTTCTCAGCTGCTTTGGCTTCGTCCAGGGTTACTATTTCTATAACATCTTTTGCTGTTTGGGCTTTTTTCCAGCGGTCCATTTGTAAGGGAGTTAATACCTGTGCATAGTTCTGGCATTCGCCGGTGGCGCCGATAGTGTGATCAGCAGGAACAGTCATTTGCACTTTAAAATTTCCGAATGTAAGCGCAAACTCGCCCCGGCCGGTGAACTGTTGGTTTTGCCAGCCCTTGAAATCGCTATACACACAAAGACGGGGATACCACTGTGTCATGGTGAAAATGTAGTTACCATCGTCCGGAAAAAATTCATAACCACCCCGGCCAAAATTCTTCTGACGGTTAGTGATATTGTAATACCAGTCTATTTTGAAAGTAAACTTTTGACCGGGTTTTAAAACAGTTGGTAATTCTACCCGCATCATTGTTTTGTTCACTGTGTACTTCAGCGCTTTTCCTGTTGCATCCGTAATGCTTTTTATTTTATCGCCAAAATCATTGGGTTTGGAAGATGCTTCCATTCTGTCAATCATCCCTGATGGAACATTTGATGGCATGTTGCTGGCATCCTGGTAATTGGCATTGTTGGATGAACTATGCTGGTTCTCGTCTAACTGAAGCCAGAGATAGGTCAGTTGATCAGGTGAATTGTTGAAGTAAGTGATGGTCTCACTTCCATCCAGCCTTAAATTTTTTTCATCCAGCTCGCATTTGATATCATAGTCGCAGCGCTGCTGCCAGTATTTGGGCCCCGGAGCGCCGCTGGCCGAACGGTATTCATTAGGGGTGGGCAAAATATTACCCATCTGTTCGAATTTGTTTCCGTGGTTTGAGTTGGCATTATTCTGTGTGTTTTGTGCTATTGTAGCAAAACCACTTGTCATAACCAACAGAAAGGAAATAACCTTTTTCATTTTTCTTTATTTAGATTTTATAGTAAGTGAATTCTTTCCAATGCCATTTTCAATGCTAAACTAAATATGCCGGCTGATAAAAACAGTACCCAGTCACGACGGTTGATCCTGAATAATGTTACAATTGCCCATGCCAGCAACAGGATAACGGTTACCACAACTATTTGCCCGGCTTCCAATCCCACATTAAAGTCAAACAATCCCCAGCCAAGACTCTGATCTTTTGCCAGCATGAACCGGATGGCGTTGGCAAAACCCATTCCATGGATCAATCCAAAAAAAAGAGCTAAGAAATAATTGATACGGATGGATTTCGGGGTGAATTTTTTCTGGAATAAATTACTGAAAGCCGTTATTACGATGGTGCAGGGAATCAGGAATTCAACCCAATTGGATGGAAAACGGATCATATCCAGCACACTAAGCACAAGAGTGAGTGAATGACCGATCGTAAATGCCGTTACCAGTATCAGCACCTGTTTCCAATCCTTCAACAGATAAATAGTGGCAAGGGCAGTGATGAAAAGTAAATGATCCAGGGCCTCCCGGTTCATAATATGCTCCCAGCCCAAGCCAAAATAAAACCTGAAATCACTCATACTTTTTCCGGGACAATCTTCAAACCATTGCCCTATTTTTAGCGTCTGTTTCCGGGCTGAAAATAAGACCCAATTTTGTAACCCTGAAAATTATTGTTTTAATGGTATCATCGGTCAATAAATGGCTGCTTTGTATGTTGACAGTTCTTCTTCCCTTCAGGGAACGGGGAGGACTTCATCCTTTTCATGTCAGTGTTGTTGAGATCAATCACAATGCAGTGAATAAAACCTTTGAGGTCAGTTGCAAGATATTTACAGATGATTTTGAAAAAGTGCTGGCGCAGAATTATAAAACCAGAGTTGATCTGATAAACCCGCCTGATAAAGCAGCGATGGATACACTGGTGAAAAAATATATTTTTTCTCATTTATCGATCAGCGCCGATAATAAAGCAACACAGCTCAATTATGTCGGGTTTGAAAGAGAGGCAGAAGCCGTGTACGGTTATGTACTGGTGAATAATATTCAATCCGTAAAAAAAGTGGATGTGAACAATAAACTCATGCATGACCTGTTCACCGACCAGGTCAACATCATTCATGTAATAGTGGGAGGAGAAAGAAAAAGTACAAAACTGGACTATCCGGAAACAACTGCTAAATTCGAGTTTTAATAATCAATAATTAGTAATTAATAATTATTGATTATTTATTATTAGCCCTCCATTTCACTCTTTATCTCTTCACTTATTTTCACAAGCACCTTATCAATCCTGTGACCATCCATATCCATTATCTCAATCTTAAAACCTTTCCAACTGAATTTTTCTCCTGTTTTGGGAATATGCTCCAGTTCATGCAGGATAAAACCCGCAAGTGTATCAAAATCATGTTCACCTTCATTCATCCACTCTGCTTTTTCAAAATGAGTGAGGAAATCATAAAAAGGTATCTGTCCATCCACCAGGTATGATCCGTCTTCTCTTTTGCGGATCTCATAATCAGGTACATCGGGTTGTGGAATTTCACCCACAATGGCTTCCAGGATGTCATTCAGGGTAACAATACCAAGAACAGATCCGTATTCATCTACAATAAAAGCCGAATGCATTTTTGTTTTCTTGAATTTTTCCAGCAACTGGTAAGCCGAATTGTTTTCAGGAATAAATAATGCTGGCTGCATTATGTCTTTAAACAACATACTGTCAGGGCTTACGTAAAGGTCTTTGATAGATACTACTCCTTTAATGTTATCAATCTCCCCATCGCAGATTGGATAATTGGAATGCGGTTCTTTCAAAATCTTTTCTTTGATCTTATCCTCATTGTCATCCAGGTTGAACCAGATGATATCGCTGCGGTGTGTCATCAGCGAAGTGATGTTGCGGTCGCCGAGGTGAAAGACTCTTTCAATGATCTCCTGCTCGGCTTCATCAATGGTTCCGGCTTCGGCGCCTTCCGTGATCATGGTTTTTATCTCTTCTTCCGTTACAGCATCTTCTTTCAGACGCCGGATGTTGAAGATGCGGAAAAAAATATTACTGGTTTTACTGAGCAACCATACGACAGGATGAAAAAGACGGGCAAAAAACCTCATGGGTCCGGCCACTGCCTTTGCAATTTTTTCTGAACGGAGTAAACCGATGCGTTTAGGTATCAGTTCCCCGAAAATGATTGAAAGGAATGTAACAACGATAACAATTAAAGCTGTGGATATTGCTTCGGCATAAGGGCGAAATAGAGTAACTTTTTCTACCAGGGGTTGCAGGTCTTTGCTGAATTTTTCACCGGAATATACACCGGTGATAATGGAAATAAGTGTGATGCCTATTTGTACAGCAGAGAGAAATGTTTCAGGATGGTTTGACATTTCCAATGCCAGCTTTGCCTTTTTGTCGCCCCGATCAGCCTGTCCCTCAAGTCTTGCTTTGCGGGCCGATACAAGGGAAATTTCGGACATGGAAAAGAGACCGTTGAGAAAGATCAGTACCAGCAATATCAGAATCTCCATTTACTTAGAAGGTTGATAGTCGAAGATAGTAAATCCAGCCTTCTTGTTGCCGGAAAGGGTTGTTTTGAGGGAATATGGACATTCTGATGTCTGACTGCCTTATTCAGCACCAGGCGTTTAGATTAATTAGGAGCAATCAACTTGCTTATTCGGTTAATTGTTATCATCAAGACTAATTCATCATTTTTTTTTATCTTCCTCCCGGTTTCATATATAAAATTTATAAGCCCGGCTCACTTGCCCAATCAATGAAAAAAATTATTCAGCCCCGGTTGATCCGCTGGATCCTGATCAACGGACTTTTCTTCCTTTTTCTTTTATCATTACTGCGTTTGGTTTTTCATTTAACATTCGCTACTTCAGATGAAAAGAATGTAAGCGGCGCTTTTTGGATGGGGTTCCGGTATGATGCCAGGGTGGTTTGTGTTTTCCTTTTTCTTATTTTTCTGGCCGGTCTGTTTCCTTTCTTTAAACCATTTGCTGGTTCCATTTCACGCAAATTGTTATTGATCTTTACCCGTTTTTTTGGATTGCTGATAATCATTATTTACACATTCGATTTTTTTCACTTTGAATACCTGCGCCAGAGGCTCAATGCCAGTGTGCTTAACTATGCCGAGGATGCAAAAATTTCAGGGAACATGGTTTGGGAGAGCTACCCGGTTATAAAAATTTTCCTCATATGGATTATTTGTTTTGCAGGAATTTTCTTTGCTACCCGATTTTTATTTCGCCTCAGCAATACCTTACCTGAGAAAATTTCAAAATGGAAAGTGATTGTTAGCTATACGGTATGCTTTTTTGTTTTTGCTCTGGCAATTTATGGCAGGGCCGGCAAGTTCCCGCTTCGCTGGAGTGACGCCTACAGGTTGAACAGCGATTACAAAGCAAGTCTTGCATTGAATCCGTTTCAAAGTTTTTTCAGCAGCCTCAGGTTTCGAAAAATCGGGTACGATAAACAACTGGCTAAGCAATACTATAGCCTGATGGCGGAACAGTTAGGCGTAGCAAATCCTGATACCGCTACATTAAATTTCAGTCGCCCGGTTGCTTTGAATGACTCCCTCACATCCACGCATCCTAACATTGTACTGGTGATCTGTGAAAGTTTCTGTTCTTATAAAACTTCAATGTGGGGGAATCCGTTGAACACTACTCCGTATTTTAATGAATTGTGTAAGAGAGGAGTCTTCTTTAAAAATTGTTTTTCTCCGGCTTATGGCACTGCCCGGGGAATTTGGGCTACCATAACCGGCATTCCCGATGTTGTTGAGTTGAGAACAGCAAGCCGGTATCCCAACCTGGTGGATCAAAATACCATTCTGAATGATATACAGGGTTATGAAAAATATTACTTTCTTGGGGGCAGTGCAAGCTGGGCCAATATCAGGGGGGTGCTTACTGATAATATCAAAGGACTGCATTTATATGAACAGGGAGATTACAAATCATCGTCGGTGAATGTGTGGGGAATAAGTGACAAGGATCTGTTCCTGGAGGCAAACAGTATTTTAAAAGAACAGACAAAGCCTTTTTTTGCAGTCATACAGACGGCTGACAATCATCGACCCTACACAATCCCAAAAGAAGACAGGCCTTTTATTCAAATGCGGAATTTTCCAAAAGACACATTGGAGAAATATGGATTCTGGAGCAATGAAGAGTTGAATGAATATGCCTATACCGAATATACTTTTAAGAAATTTTTTGAAGCCGCTGCAAAAGAAAAATATTTTGACAATACCATCTTCGTTTTTGTAGGAGATCATGGCTTGCGGGGCAATGCCGCCGCAATGTTTCCACGAATCTGGGACGAACAAGCTTTGACAAGCCATCATGTGCCACTCCTGTTCTATGCACCATCAATATTGAAACCACAGGTAGTGGAAAGAAAAGTTTCACAGGTGGATATTATTCCAAGCCTGGCTTACCTGGCAGGCCTGCAGGTAAACAATACCACTATGGGAAGAAATATCTTTTTAAACACTTCCCTGCCGGACAGTAACGACATCAGCGATCATACATTCATTCTTCAACCCGACAATCATCTAATCGGTCTTCTGACGGGAAAATATTATTATAAATACGATCTGCCGTCAAAAAAAGGGTTTGTTCTCTCAATTGCAAGTAACGATCCATTGCCATCGGGTGAACCCGACAGCGCCTTCTTACAAAAAATGCATGACCTAACGCTGGGGTATTATGAAACCTCCCGGTACATGCTATTCAACAACAAGAAAAAGAAGTAAAATTTTCAATGCAGGCTCTTTTCGGGAAAATGAAGCTTGAAATATTTATTGAAAAGAAAACCGGTAAATGTTCCATAAATAATACCCAACAATATTCCGCCGGCAATATCTGAAGGATAGTGAACCCCTACATAAACCTGTGCATACCCGATAATGCCTGCCCACAAAAAAGCCAGCCACATCCATCTTTTAAACAGATGGCGAAATGTAATAAACAAAAATGTGGCCATGCCAAAATGGTTGGCTGCATGATTGGACATAAAACTGTAGCCTATTGGGCAGCGTACCAGCAACCGGAGATGGGCCAGCATATCCGGGTTATTGCAGGGACGGATGCGTTCAAACCCGTATTTAAAAAGTTTGGTCCCGGTCATGTCGGTCAGGGAGACGGTGACCAGGAAAAAAATGATCCACCACCATGCTTTGTTTTTAAAATTGATAAGAACCAGGGCAAGCAAAAAAAGGTACAATGGGATCCATATAAGTGAATTTCGAAGCAAAGGCATCACAGTGTCAAAAACAGGATTGGACCAATTGCTGTTTATGGTGGTAAACAAATCCCTGTCCCATTCAAGAATTTTTTCCCAAAATGTGCCGGTTAGAAAAAACATGTACCAAAAGTAGGTGATAAAGACTTGAAAATAATGATTTCCGCTATTGGGGAATAGCTATAAATTCTATTCTTTTGTAGTCCTTAAAAAATGTTTGTCAGGCTTAAAATATCAAAGACAATATTGTGGGTCATCAACCTGATGCTGATCTTCCTTTTGTTGTTTACCATTTACAGGTTTGTAACCTTTTTTGCCTTTCGCCATAAGTTTTATCCCAATGGCATCAGCTTCGGCGAGGTGATTCCTTCATTTCTGCTGGGCATCCGTTACGATCTGCGCTGGATAGCCATCATTCTGCTGCCGATTGTGTTGTTAAGTATGTCGCCGCGGTTGTCTCCATTTTATTCATCGGGAAATAAAAAATTCTGGTCTTTATATCTTGCGGTTGCTACGCTTTTGCTTTTTTTCTTTTTCGCAATCGGATTCGGTAGTCTTGAGTATAACCAGACGCCGCTGGATGCCGGGGCCATGAACTTTATTGAGGACTTCAGCATTTCATTTGAAATGATCAAACAGACCTACCCCGTTTTCTGGATGCTGCTGGGGTTGGTGGCAGTGGTTATTTTTTTCCGATGGATGTATCACCGCAGCCACTGGCAGGTGATCAATAGAACAGATGGCAAAGGAATTCCATACCGGAGAAAATTTTTTGTGATAACCGCCCTGGTACTGGGAATTTTTATCTGGGGAAATATCTGGTGGCCACCCCTGAGCCGTGGCGATAGTTTCCGGTTCAGAAGTGAATTCAAATCCTACCTCGCATTGAACCCTATGCAGAGTTTTTTTGGTACGATCAGACTTCGCAAGCCTGATGTAAATAAAGGAAAAGCGAAAGAGGCTTTTCCTTTGGTAGCCGAATGGATGGACTGGCAGGATAAAAGCAGTTTCAACTTTCGCAGGGTGATGGGGCCACGCAGCGGCTCTATCGAAAGCCGTCCGAATATTGTACTGGTACAATGTGAATCATTCAGCATGTATAAAAGCAGCATGAGTGGCAACCCGCTTGATGCCAGCCCGTATTTTAAATCTCTTTGCGACAGCGGGATTTTTTTTGAAAGATGTTTCACCCCGCATTACGCCACAGCAAGGGGACTGTTTGCCATCGTAACCGGCATACCTGATGCACAGCAGTTCAAATTTTCAACCCGCAACCCCGATGCAGCAAAACAACATACCATCATCAACAATTTTGAGGATTACGACAGGCATTATTTTCTCGGCGGCAGTCCTGAGTTCAACAATTTCGAAGGAATGCTGAAAAACATAAAGGGATTGCAGATGCATGTGGAAGGAAGCTTCAAATCACCAAAAGTTAATGTGTGGGGCATCAGCGATAAAGATCTTTTCCTGGAAGCCAATGATCTGTTTAAACAGGCAACCAGGCCTTTTTTTGCATTTATTCAAACCTCCGGCAATCATCATCCATATGACCGGCTTATTTCACCCGGTGATACAGGTTTTCATAAAGTGACAATAGATGACGATACATTAAGAAAATACGGTTTCGAATCCCTGGGTCAGTACAACGCTTTCCGGTATGCCGATTATTGTTTTCAGTCTTTTATTGAAACAGCAAAAAAAGAGGCCTGGTATCCCAATACCATATTTGTTTTTGTCGGCGATCATGGTGTGGCGGGCAATGCTGATGCTATCTATCCGCCTGTATGGACAACCCAGCGGCTTACTGATGAACATGTGCCATTACTTTTTTATGCGCCGGAATTGTTGCAACCGTCAAAGCATAGTGAAGTGGTATCGCAGATTGATGTGCTGCCCACTATTGCAGGCTTGCTGCATCAGTCGTATGTAAATACTACGCTGGGCCGTGACCTGCTTGACCCGAATAAGAAAACCAATTTTGCGTTTATCACCAATACCACCGGCGGTATCGGCGTGGTAACGGATGATTTTTATTTTACCAATAACTCCGAATTTCCCAATGAGCAACTGAGCCCGATGCGGGAAGGAATAAACATGACAGAGCAGCAACTTGACTCTGTACGCCGGAGGCTTTCCACATTTACCAATGCTTTTTTTGAAACGGCGAAGTATCTTATCATGAATAATAAGAAAGATTGATGATAAGCTTTTGAAGGCCCTATGCTTCCCGAACCGGATTATTTGATTTTTATTTTTAAATTTACATATGCAGAAGAAGCTTCACATTTTCAAATCTTTGGAAGAGCAGGAACAGTATCATAAAAAACTGATGCAGCAAAGTACTGTTGCCGATAGGTTCAGGAGGCTTTTTATCATGCAGCAAATGACCCGGTTACTGCATTCACCCGGTGATAGTACCCGAAAAATTCAAATCCGCAAATGGATATCCTGAATAATGAATTTCTTTTATTTCTCAATTGTGCACAGAAGAACAATCTTCGTTATCTTCTTATTGGCGGATATGCGGTCAATTATTACGGTTACAACAGGAATACAAACGATATGGATATCTGGCTGGCGCCGGATAATGAAAACAGGGAGGCTTTTATTAATACGTTGCTCTGCATGAATTATTCAGAAAGTGAAGTAGTTCCTTTACGGGAAGAAGATTTTACAACTCCTTTTGTCGGAACAATTGGTGCAGCAGACAGCGCTATTGATGTATTAACATTTGTACATCACTCTATTTCATTTACTGATGCGGAAAGCCGGAAAAACGTATTTGAAATACAGGAAGGTCTTTTTTTGCCGGTTGTTCCATATGACATTCTTAAAGAGATGAAACTTCGATCGCACCGGGAAAAAGATATGTTTGATATTGCCCGGTTGGAAGAAATAAGGAATCCGGGAAACAGAGAATGATTTATTTTTCTTTCAAATGAATATTTAAAACAATGAAATATCTTATCATGAATAATAAGAAAGATTGAATTCTTCTCCCGCTGACCAGTCAGGATAAATACTGCTTTGAAGGGAGTTTTCTGACAGCATTTTTATTTTCTGTGATATCATTAGTAACTTAGATATTAAATTCCGGCCTCATGACAAAAGGTCCGGCAATATTGATCCTGCTGATGTTCTGCTGTCTCAATAGCGATGGCCAGCAGACAAACTATAATCCCGGTAAAAAAACAGATGATAAGAAAGTGAAGGGCTGGCTCTATGGTTCATTCGGCTGGCACAGGATTTATTTTACAAGAAGCACCATACACTTTCGGAATACCAAGGCACAGAATTATGATTTTACACTTTATAAAGTAAGAGGCAGAGACGATAACGATCTTAATATCGGTAAAGGCATTGACGCCCCGCAATGGTCGCTCAGACTTGGTTATTTATTTAACCATCGTGGCAGGTATGGCATTGAACTCAGTTACGACCATGCCAAATATGTAATGAGGGAAATGCAGCAGGTGCATATGAAAGGAACGATCAACAGTGTTTATTATGATAAAGACACAAGTATCTACCCGGATTTTCTTGAGTACGAACATACCGACGGCGCCAATTATTATATGCTGAGCCTGGTCAAAAGAAATAATCTTTATACGGGCAAAAAGGGAAGACGGATTGATCTGCTTTGCAAAGCCGGTGCAGGACCTGTTATTCCCCGTACTGACAGTAAAATAATGGGCTACCATTACAATGATCGATATCATATATCAGGGTATGTAGCAGGGGCGGAGGGCAACTTTCGCTGGGAGCTGCTGAAAAATTTCTTTGCAGAGTTATCAATAAAAGGAGCGTATGCCAATTACTCAGATGTTTTACTTTATGGTGGTGGCAGGGCAAAGCAACATTGGTGGTCCTTACAATCTCTTTTCACCATTGTTTACCAGGTAACTGTAAGAAAGAATAAGTAACGGCTTACACGTACCTGCCATGTGCACTAAATCAATTGAGAATTCTGCATGCTGTATTTATTTCAGAAAAATATTCCTGGCAGACCGGGTTCAGGACCCTGTTGTAACATGACCGGGCTTTTCCGCAACAACTATCAGCCTCGGCGTATTCTTTATGTCATATTTATTCAGCTGGTAATCGCCGAACACTTCCTGCACCTGCATTCCCTGGTAGGCAAGCATTTCTGTAAAATCACCAAAGGAAAACTTGGCCACCTTTTCGATGCAGGTCAGTGTTTCTTTAAGTGATGGGTCGGTAACGGTGATCTTTTTATAAAAATGTGTTTCATCGTCCCAGCGCTGTATATCGTAAATGGTTTCGCCGATCTGTTTTATTTCATTATGCACAATATTTTTTTCTGCATAATGAACATTCAGGTAGTCGATCACCAAAAAACCACCCGGCTTAAGGCTTTTGGAAATGCTGCGGATGGCATCATCATGCTCCCGCCTTGTTTTGAAATAACCAAAGCTGGTAAAAAAATTAAAAGCACAGTCAAAATAATTGGCATGAAATAGCGATCGCATATCATGCACATAAAACTCAAGGTTATCAGCTTCTCTGAAGGAGTCCTTTCGGACATATTGTTTTGCAAATGCAATGCTGTCGGGGGAGAGATCAATACCGGTTACCTGAAATCCCATTGAGGCAAGAATCCTGCTGTGTCTTCCCCTGCCGCAGGCCACATCAAGCATACGGCTGCCTGGATGCGGATGAAGATGCTCAATCAGCCTTTTGATAAAAGTTTCGGCTTCTTTCTCATCCCTTTCAAAATAGAGTTTGTGGTAAAACGGAGAATTGAACCAGTCTTTGTACCATTCCTTTTCGGCCATAGGCAAAAGTAAGAAGCGGTTGAAATTGATGACGTATTTTTGCCACCCAAAACAAGATCATGCCTTTAATTAAAAGCATATCAGGAATAAGAGGAACTATCGGAGATAAAGAAGGAGAGAACCTGACCCCGGCAGCCATTGTCCGGTTCACCGCAGCCTTTGCCTGGTTGTTACTCCAAAAGAAAAATAAGAAAAGGGGAACTAAGATGGTCATAGGCCGTGACGGACGTAGCAGCGGTGAGATGGTTCGTGGATATGTGGCAGATACATTAATTAAGATGGGAATTGATGTGATTGACCTCGGTCTTTCCACCACACCCACTGTTGAGATAGCGGTGAAAATGGAAAAAGCCCTTGGCGGCATTATCATTACCGCCAGTCATAATCCAGAGGAATGGAATGCCTTGAAATTGCTGAACAGCAAAGGAGAATTTATTTCAGCCAAACGGGGACAAAAGGTGCTTGAACTGGCTGAGAAAAAAGATTTCGAAACAGCAGCTGCAAAAAAAGCCGGCACATTGATAAAAGATGACAGCTATCTTCAAAAGCATATTGATGGCATACTGAAGTATCCTTTGGTGAATGCAAAGGCTATCGCTGAGCAGGAATATAAAATTGTAGTAGATGCCATCAATTCCACAGGCGCCATATTTGTTCCGGCTTTATTAAAGGCATTGGGTGTAAATGATGTGATTGTTTTGAACGGTGAAGTAAATGGGAAATTTGCACATAACCCCGAACCCTTGCCCGAACATCTTTCACAATTGAGCAATGAAGTGGTAAAACAGAAAGCCCATTTGGGTATCGCTGTTGATCCTGATGTGGACAGGCTTTGCTTTGTTTGCGAAGATGGCAGCATGTTCGGCGAAGAATATACCCTGGTTGCTGTTGCTGATTATATATTGGGTAAAAGAAGTGGTAATACAGTTAGCAATATGAGCAGCACCAAGGCGCTGAAAGAAATCACAAAAGAGCATAAAGGAAAATATTTTCCCTCTGCTGTAGGCGAAGTGAATGTGGTAAAGAAAATGAAAGAAGCCAAAGCGGTAATAGGAGGGGAAGGCAATGGCGGCATCATCGTCCCGGACTTTCATTATGGCCGGGATGCATTGATAGGGATTGCTTTATTCTTAAGTCATCTTGCTGAGCAAAAGAAGAGCATCAGTTCTCTTCGTAAAATGTATCCTGATTATTTTATTTCCAAGAATAAGATTGCACTGGAAAAAGAAACTGATGTGGATTCTATTTTTGAGAAAATCAGAAAGAAATACAAAAAACAACCCATCAATACGGAAGACGGGTTAAAAATTGAATTTGACAATGACTGGGTACATCTCCGCACTTCCAATACCGAGCCCATCATCCGCATTTATGCCGAAAGTGATTTTGAAACCAAGGCCAATAATATGGCTATGCAGCTGATGAGGGATATTAAAGAGTTCAGTTAGCGTAGGGGGCGCTGAATGCGGCCTGGCGCATAAAATGTTACTCATTTACCTTATCCACAAATTTGTAAATTGTTCCTTCTAAAATAATCTCAATGGCAGGCACAAATACTAACTCAGCCGGCTGGCAGCGATTTGATTTTTTTCTGCAGCAGGTGCAGGCAATCATTGCAAAAGCTGAAACGGAAACCGATCCGGCTCTTTCTGTTTACCAGCAGGGCATCCGCACCCCATTATTCATGCTGGAAGCTTTGTGCAGAATATACATGGAAGTAACCGGCAAAAAATCTTTTAAAAAACTCAGGGATCTGTTCAAGGATTTTGAAGACAGGCTCGGAGCAGTGGATTATTATGATGGATTTGGAAAAGAATTTTCAGCAAAAGAAAACATACCTCAGGCAATAAAAGACTACATAAAGTCAAAAATGAATGAAAAGCTTGCTGAATTAAGAACAATGCTTCTGGATAAGGGCTGGGCAGGGAGTGATAATAAAAGGTTGAGAAAAATTGTTTCAAAGCTTGATAATTGCAGCTGGCCTGATAATGCCAAAGATGCTGCAGCTATAAAAGAGTTTTATCGGGAAAATATAGCAGAGATAGTAAAAGATATAAAGGGTAAAAAAATAAACTTTGATAATGTGGAGCAAGATGTACATGAGTTGCGCAGGGAAATACGATGGTTAAGCATCTATCCTCAGGCTTTGCGTGGATTGATGCAGTTGAGACCTTCTACAGACAATCCGGAGTATCTAAAAAAATATCTTACACCTGAGATTCTGAATTCTCCGTTTAACAAAATGCCCGATCCGGCCGGTCAGAAAAACATTATTTATTTGGATGCGGGTTATTTCTATGCCCTAAGCTGGCTGATCGCTGAATTGGGAAAACTTAAAGACAACGGTTTGAGGATTGTAGCTGTCAATGAAGCCCTTTCATCGTTAAAAGAAAAAGCAAGCGAAGAAAAAACTCTGGCTTTATGTGGTGATGGTCAAATGTCAACAGCGGATATTCTAAAGAAATCAAAGGAGATCAGTGATCAGTTCTTTGCTGAGAAAATATTACAACACTTAATCCCGGAATGAGTTTTTAAATTCCGATTAGGCTGCCTCTTACTATCTTTGCGCCTCTTTTCATTATGAACCGCATTTATTTTGATAACGCTGCTACTACTGCACTGGATAAGGAAGTGCTGGATGCCATGTTGCCTTACATGACCGGGAAATTTGGCAACCCTTCTTCCATTTATTCTTATGGGAGAGAGAGCAGGCTGGCTATAGAGAATGCAAGAAAAACAGTTGCCAAATTATTGAATGCACATCCCGGTGAAATATTTTTTACCAGCGGGGGTACAGAAAGTAATAACACAGCCATTGGCGCTGCCATCCGTGACCTTGGCTGCCGCCATATCATTACTTCTCCTATTGAACATCATGCCGTGTTACACACGGTTGAGCATTTTGATCATGAAGAAGTGGTGACCACAAGCTATGTAAATCTTTACAGCAATGGTCATGTAAACCTTGTTGATCTCGAAGAACAATTATCATCACATAAGGAAAGATGCCTTGTCACACTCATGCATGCCAACAATGAAATAGGAAATATTCTCGATATTAATGCTGTGGGCAATCTCTGCAAACAGCATAATGCCATCTTTCATTCGGATTGTGTGCAAACGGTAGGGCATTATCCTTTGGATTTAAGAAAAATACCTGTGCATTTCATAAGTGCAGCTGGCCATAAATTTCATGGGCCAAAAGGTATCGGTATTTTATATGTGAACGACAATATCAGAATAAAGCCTTTCATTCTTGGAGGCGGACAGGAACGCAATATGCGGGCCGGCACAGAAAATCTTTATGGCATCGTGGGTTTTGCCAAAGCGTTAGAAATAGCTATGGGCAATTTTGAAAAGGAAAGCGCTTATATTCAATCACTGAAAACATACATGATTGAACAGCTTCGTAAACATATTAAAGGCGTACAGTTCAATGGCGACCAGGAGGGCAGGTGTCTTTATACTGTTTTAAGTGTGGCTTTCCCCAAAACAGAGAGATCAGAAATGATCCTCTTCAGCCTCGACATGAATAATATCTGTGCTTCCGGCGGCAGCGCCTGCAGCAGTGGCGCTGATGTAGGCAGCCATGTCATCCGTGCATTGAATAATGATCCCAACAGGGTTACCGTTCGTTTTTCTTTCAGCAAACACAATACAAAGGAAGAAGTGGATCAGGTTATTGAAAAGCTGAAGGAACTCATCTGATATGGAGAATGAGAAATTGCATCCCAATCGCAGCCTGCCTTCCCGGCAGGCAGGTTCTCTTAAAGTACTGAAGTTATTGCTCAAAATTGCAATAACAGTTCTCTGCTTCTGGTATATTTCCACTAAAATTGATTTTAGCAAAGCTTACGAAGCCATTAAAAAAACAAATGGTTGGTGGCTTATCTTTTCTGTAGCAACCCTGACATTCTCCAAACTTGCGTCTTCATTCAGGCTGAATATTTATCTCAAAAGCATTAATATCTATCTCTCACAAAAACAAAACTGGAGGCTCTACTGGCTGGGTATGTTTTACAATCTTTTTTTACCCGGCGCTATCAGTGGCGATGCTTATAAAGTGATATTGCTCACAAAAAAGTACAACACATCATATAAAAAAACCACAACTGCCATATTGCTCGACAGGTTCAGCGGTCTGTTGGCCCTTGGGCTCATACTTGCTGTTTATGCTGTAATGGTACTTGACAATATTCTGTATGTTGTTATATTAATTGCAGGGTCATTGCTGGCAGTGGCAGCGCTTTATTTTGTTATCCGTTATTATTTCAAAGATTTTTTACAGGCTTTCTGGTCAACATTTTTATGGGGCCTTGTCGTTCAGTTTTTACAGGTTGTTTCTGTGTATGGCATACTTGCCGGCCTGCATATCCCACTTCAGCAAAGCGAATGGATATTTATTTTTCTGCTCTCAGCAGTAATTACCGTTTTGCCCATTTCGCTGGGTGGTGGATTGGGTACAAGGGAGTTTGTATTTCTGGAAGGCGCCCGGTATTTCAGCCTCGGTATTCATGTAGCCCCTGTTATCAGCATTCTCATTTATCTTTCTCATGCCGTGATAGCGCTGGGAGGAACTTATTTTATGTATCATGATCCGTTGAAGGAGGAACAGCTTATTTAAGAGAAATGGTATTCGCAAAAAAAGGGGCCTGAAAAATTTTCAGCCCCTTAAGTATTATAAACTAAATGTTCCTTAATGCCGCACTGATAAGCGAATGCCTGTCCATATTTTTCCATCAAATACCTGCACATAATAAATATCGGTTGGTAATGATGAAACATCAATAGTTTCTTTCTTGTTTATTCCTGATAATCTTATTTGCTTTATAAGATTTCCCATCTTGTCAGTGATCTTTATTTCTTTTATTACTCTTCCCGTTCCGATAATATCAACTGACGTATCACCATTGGCAGGATTTGGTGTAAGCTGGGCACTTAAAGGTGAATGTGCTGCCTACGGGCAGTGTTGGTAGTTGTGTAACATTGCAACTGCCAATGCCTACCATACTCTGATAGATTTTTGGGATAGTGGCCGTAAAGGTGTATTCAATATCCGGGCAATACTCATCAGTTTGTGCTGGGGATATGATTTGAGAATTTGTAACTTTTAATAGTAAGAGGCTAATTATCATAAAATATAAACGACGCATATTTTTTGTTTTTTAGTCTTTTTCTAAATGAAATTGAAATCCGATTGCAATCTGAAGTCCCTTTTTATTGCTGTTAAACTCGCCAGGGGTGCCTTCTATAGATGTAATTTTTTTTGTATACCCAAATAAAATTTCTATACCAACTGTTGTGTTAAAAAATATTTCAGGACCTGCCATTAACGAAAATGTATTGTACTTTCCTTTTTCATGCAATGCCCCTAAATATTTATTAATTCCCAATTGATAACTCATATCAGCAAGTAGATTAAATGGCCGTTCTGGCTCTAAGAAATAATAACGGACAAACGGGCCGCCAGCTAGTTGGTATGAATTAGTGCTTCCACCATTTATTACTTCTCCTTTGACTGAAGAAAATGTTGGTCTTAATCCAAGTGTTAATTTGTCAGCTATAAAATAACCAATGGATCCATATATGCCTATATTGGTATATTTTGCTGTGAAATTGGTCGAAGGAGAATTATAATTCTCGTTATACGAATAAAAACTACCAGCGCCTCCAACAAGCCAATTATTTTTTGACAACTGAGCTTGGGCAGAAATAAACGATAATGTAACCGAGAAAGCAAGAAAAATAGGCTTCATAATGTTTTGATTTTTGTGTTTGCAAAATAATAAGAAACTTATAGGTGGGCTATTGTCTTGCAGTAAAATGCCATTAAATATTTTCATAATCTGTTCTTTAATTTCGACCTAATTATAAATAAGCTTCGGCCAACAGGTCGATTTATTTAAAAAATAAGTTCATCCTGTTCAAAGCATTTTCAAAACCGTTTTACCGATAATCGTATCGATTTTTCCGATAAAAAAAACCGGAAAGTGGTATTGTTCGGGTCAATAATATTTCTGAGTTTCATACAAAGGATTTTTTCATGGTGCCCTCCAGAAAAGATATTTGCGAAAGGATGAAAAGCCTTAGGGGAAGGAATGGCTACATTCAGGATGAAGTGGCTGAACGGCTCAACATGAGCCAGAATGCTTATTCCGAACTGGAATCAGGAAAAAGAAAATTAGATATCGAAAGATTATTTCAAATTGCAGAGATATATAGTATATCGGTGAACTCATTGCTTCATGGGTTACCCCCCCCCCCCCGCTGAGAAGTAGTTCAGAAAAAAAGTATCAGATAAAAAGTTTACAAATAATACCAGGGATTTCTTTTAGCCGCCCAGATATACTTCCTGATATTTCTCCAGAAAGCGAGTATCATATAAATAATGATAGGAGAACCCATGGTGAGGATTGAAGTGTACATAAAATACTGGCGGATCCTGCTGGTGGAAATGCCCAACCGCCGCCCGATCGCAGTGCATACACCAAAGGCATTCCATTCAATGAAGTTTTTAAAACGGTTCATGGTACTGTGTGCTACGAAGCTCCTGAGAGCAGTAGTATTGCTAAATTAGAAAATTTCTCATAATTCATCCAATGACCTTTTATTCACACTGGCGATTTCCGTACTTTTGCCGCACTTAACAATGTGCAATTAGCTAATTTGCTAAAAGGGCTTCTGATTTGGGCCTGCCCCCTTTCAATTAGTTCATCTGTTTTATAATTAGCACATTAGCATATTATCTCATTATCAAATTATCTCTACATGGTATTTGATCTCAGTCTTATCAAAAAAGTTTACAGTGAAATGCCGGCAAAGATTGATGCAGCCAGAAAATTGCTGGGCAGGCCACTGACAATGACCGAAAAAATATTGTACTCACACCTGCATGGATCGCTTCCTGTCTCTGCTTATACAAGAGGTAAGGATTATGTGGATTTTGCCCCCGACAGAGTGGCCATGCAGGATGCCACTGCGCAAATGGCATTGTTGCAATTCATGACCTGCGGACGCAGCAAAGTAGCTGTTCCTTCCACTGTTCATTGCGATCACCTGATACAGGCAAAGATTGGCGCTAAAAAAGATTTACAACTCGCCCTGGAAACAAACCGTGAGGTGTACGATTTTCTTGCTTCCATTTCTGATAAATACGGGATCGGTTTCTGGAAACCCGGGGCCGGAATTATTCACCAGGTTGTACTCGAGAATTATGCATTTCCCGGTGGCATGATGATAGGTACGGATAGCCATACTCCGAATGCAGGGGGATTAGGCATGGTGGCTATCGGTGTGGGTGGTGCCGATGCAGTGGATGTAATGGCTGGTTTGCCATGGGAATTAAAAATGCCGAAAGTGATTGGAGTAAAACTTACCGGCAAAATGAGTGGTTGGACTTCGGCAAAGGATGTAATTCTTTGGGTGGCTGGACAATTAACTGTAAAAGGTGGAACAGGTGCAATTGTTGAATACTTCGGCGAAGGTGCAGATAGCATGAGTGCAACAGGAAAGGGAACTGTTTGTAATATGGGAGCAGAAATTGGCGCCACTTGTTCATTGTTTACCTATGATGATAAAATGAGTGCTTACCTGAAAGCTACGGGCCGTGAAGAAGTGGCTGCATTGGCAGATGGCATCAGGGATCATCTTCGTCCGGATGCGGCAGTATATGCTGATCCTGAAAAATATTATGACCAGTTGCTGGAGCTTGACTTAAGTGCACTTGAACCTTATATCAACGGACCTTTCACACCTGATCTTGCTACGCCGGTTTCGAAAATGAAAGAGGCGGTAGAGAAAAACGGATGGCCTGCAAAATTAGAAGTAGCACTGATTGGTTCCTGCACTAATTCATCTTATGAAGATATCAGCCGCAGCGCCTCAATAGTAAAAGATGCTATAAGTAAAGGCATCAAAACAAAATCTGAGTTCACCATCACACCCGGCAGCGAGCAGGTTCGCTATACAATCGAAAGAGATGGATTCATTAAAGAGTTTGAAGATGCCGGTGGCATTGTACTGGCAAATGCCTGTGGCCCCTGCATTGGCCAATGGGCAAGGCATATTGATGATCCCAACAGGAAGAATACCATCATCACATCATTCAACAGGAATTTTGCGAAAAGAAATGATGGATTGGCAAGCACTCATGCATTTGTTGCATCGCCGGAAATCGTTACGGCATTGGCAATGGCAGGCACAATTGCTTTTAATCCTTTAAAAGATAAATTGACGAATGAAAAAGGTGAAGAAGTGATGCTGAATGAACCAACCGGTTTTGAACTCCCTCCTAAAGGCTTTGCTGTGGATGATGCAGGCTACCAGGCGCCTGCAAAAGATGGAAGCGGCATACAGGTAAAAGTAGCTTCCGATTCAAAGCGTTTGCAATTGCTTGAACCATTTGCTGCCTGGGAGGGAACCGATCTGAAAGGATTAAAATTGTTGATTAAAGCAAAAGGCAAATGCACTACCGACCATATCAGTATGGCCGGGCCATGGCTCAAGTTCCGTGGTCATCTGGATAATATAAGCAACAATATGCTGATTGGCGCTGTTAATTTCTTTAATGAGAAAACTGATTCAGTTAAAAATCAGTTGACTGGTGAATATGGCGCTGTGCCCGCAACACAAAGGGCTTATAAAACTGCCGGTATCGGTAGTATTGTTATTGGGGATGAAAACTATGGAGAAGGTTCGAGTCGTGAGCATGCAGCTATGGAGCCAAGACATCTCGGAGTGAGAGCAATCATCGTAAGAAGTTTTGCCCGCATTCATGAAACCAATCTGAAGAAGCAGGGAATGCTGGCGCTGACTTTTGCAAACAAAGGAGATTATGATAAAGTACAGGAGGACGACAGTATTGATATTGCCGGATTGACCGCCTTTGCTCCCGGCAAACCTCTTACCGTTGTTTTGAATCATAAAGACGGAAGCAAGGATGAAGTTTTGGTAAATCACACCTACAATGAACAGCAAATTCATTGGTTCAAAGAAGGCGGGGCATTGAATCTGATAAGAAAGCAATTTGTGAAATAGAATTTCGAAAGCTTTGCCATCCTGAGCTTGTCGAAGGATGACAAAGCTGATGGTTTGATTGTCAATATTTCGATAAACTCAATATGACAATCAAACCAATTTTTCATGGCATTAATGAAGCAGTTGATGAACTCCCCGAAACAATCGATGCGAGCAACCTGCCCGCAGGTATTTCACTTGAGGAATAATAAAGTTTCAGAACACTATTGTTTCCTTTTCTTAGGCTGATGATTTCATTCACCCTGCACTTCATCCCGGTACTGTTGGATGATGCATCGGCAAAATGATATTCTTTCAGTACTTTGTTTTGCCCGTCTTTGATGGTCAGCATCCTGTTTTTTCCAACAGTGCCGCAATGATAATATTTGATGCTTAGTTCATCATTTGCCGAACCCTGGTTCAGTTGAATGGTTTGGGCAGTGTTGAGCTGGTTACCAAACCGCTGAAGTATCAGTTTATTATTCAGAAACACTTCAAATCCTTCGCCGCCCGGTTTGTGGGAGAAGGAAGAAAATGCAAAACATACTGCCAGCATTGATAACGCTATTCCAATTGACTTTTTCATGGTTTATGCTTTTAAAGTGAATAAAAGTTTTGACAACTTAAAGGAAACAAAGCCACGAGGTTTCTGAAAATTTCTTTGATATGAGGAAGTGTTTGCTTGATAAGTTGGCGGAAAGACCTGCCTGCGTGCCGTCACCAAAGGCTGTGGCTGCCGGATACCGGGCAGGCAGGGTTACCAACCGTTCAGTTCCTGTTTCTTTTTTTGGTAAAGAGCCAGATGACCAGTGCAATCACCAGCAGGGCAACAGAGCCGTATATAAGATAACTGAATGGCATAATGATTTCTATTTCAGACCGACAGGAAATTTTTCATGCCAAATTACAAAACACAGGCATGAAAAAATTCATCCAAGGTCCTCCTGCAATTTTCAATATTATTTACAGGAGAAATTTATTTATTTTCATTCCTGCATGAAAAGGTTAAAACCAGATGTTGATATTGTACTTGACATCCTGAAAGAAGTGGCCGCAGCCTTCCCGGAAAATACTTTTGCCCAAAGTATTTTATTTCAATACCAGGAGAGGGGAGGACTGAGCAAAAAACAATTGCAGGGGTTATATGGGAAAGCTCAAAACGTAAAAACCATTCCGCCGCAAAAACTGGCCACCCTTGAAGCTATTATATTGAGAAAGCATAGCAAAGAAAGATCAGCTTTGCCCGAAAACAAACCGCTTTTTTCCAAAGATGAGGAAACAGGGAAGCAGATCGCTTCCATTCTTGAAAAATACCCTCAGCATAAGAGGGTGCTGTTCCTGAAATCGAAATATGATAATAATGATGTACTGAACCCCGCAGAAAAAGAGGAGCTGAAAAAATTTATAAAACAGCTGCAGTAGGCAGGCATTATTTTGATGTAAATTGGACGTCACTAAAATTTTATAATATGTATCTCTGCCAATGGTCACTTGAAATAGTTTTTGGCAAACAAAAACAGGCTTTGGACATTATGAAAGAGTGGGGCGCCGAAAAGTTCCGGTCTTCCGGGTTTGCAAAGTCAAAGAACAAAATGTATGCAGGGCATATCGGTGAGTCGCCTTCGCTTATCATTGATGAATATGAGTTTGAAAACCTGGATGACTTTGTAACAGCTCTGTCAGAAATGGGACAACCTCAGTTCAAACAATATTCCGATGCCATTGCCCCGCTGATTGTGCCCGGCACGCAGAAATGGAAAGTATTCAGGGTAATTAACTGATGAAATGCTTTGCGATGAAAAAAATTTGCATCATCCTGTTAGTTTTGCCTTTCATTGCCTCAGCGCAAAAAATAGCAACGATGGAACTTGATTCATTGTTTAATTCTTATTTCACCTCCAATGAACCCGGAGGGGCTGTATTATTGGTTAAAGACGGAAAAATTATTTACCAGAATGCTTTTGGCCTGGCAGTAAAACCTTTGTGGCATATGGGATCTTAAAACTGGCTTCTGAAAATAAGTTGTCACTGCGGGATGACATTTATAAATTTTTCCCTGATTTTAGGAATAAAGAAATTGCCCAGAGGGTAAAACTGTATCACCTGTTAACTCATACATCTGGCATACCCGACAGCAGGCCGGTGAAGGAGCAGCATGATTTTTATCTTACAGCCAAAGACGAGGAAAACTTTGCTCCGTTAAAATTTACGGATACCCTGGAGTTTGAGCCTGGAACGAAGTACCATTATTCCAATCCTGCTTTCAATGGTCTTGCATTGATCATTGAAAAAATAACCGGGATGAAATGGCAGGAATATATCAGTGAAAATATTTTCAAGCCTTCCGGAATGACTGTTTCCACCATTACCGACGGTCCTCACCCTGAATCCGGGGTCTCTCACGGCCATGTGCTGAATGATAAAAGACAATTTGAAGAACTGGATTATGGTGAAGAGCCCACTTTTGCCGCAGCAGGCAATGGCGGTGTGTGGAGCAGTGTGGAAGAATTGTGGATGTATGAACAGGCTATTCAAAAAAATTTTTTTCTTGACAACGTATGGATCAAAAAATCAAGGAGCCTTTACCCATTTCCTGAATGGAAAGACAGCATCTCTTCACGATTAGGACTGAGCTGGTTCATCACCAAAGAGATGAACCAGGATATGATCGGGCATACAGGCACACAGGGTGGTTTTATGGCTGACTATTGCTGGCTGCCCGATAAAAAAATATTCTATGTTTTACTTTGCAACTCTCCAAAACCTATTAAAGAAATCAGGGCCAGGCTATTTGCTCTTCTACAACAACATGATTGACCTGACACAGAAAATACTCCGGGAAATTAGCTGTAACTTGTAGTCTTCTGATGTATCAGAAAAGCAACCTTTCGATATTGGTTAACGATTAGGGAATGAAACACTACCCAGATTTGCTATCTGCTGAGGAACTGACCTACCATGTTGAGGCCTGTGCACTCAATAAGAGGGAGAGCCAGAAAATCATTTATGGTTCTTTTTACGGATATGCCATGGCTATTTGCGACCGTTATGCCAATACGCAGGATGATGCGGTGGAAATACTGAATGACGGATTTCTGAAGATCTTTAAAGAAATACATCATTACCGCCCCGCTTATGCCGATGTGGTCAGTTCTTTTAAGGGATGGCTTCGGAAAATCATGGTTTATACTGCTATAGATCACTACAGGCGAAATCTTAAACATCATCTGGTAACTCAGCTGGATAATGTGGTTTATCATATACCAACCGTTACCGAAGATGCTATTGATAAACTTTCTTACGATGAAATTATCCGGGCTATCCAGGAGTTGTCGCCGGGTTACAGAACCGTTTTTAATCTTTTTGTTATAGAAGGTTTAAGTCATGATGAAATCGGGGAACAGTTGGGAATCTCAACCGGTACTTCCAAATCAAACCTTTCCAAGGCAAGAAGACAACTGCAAAAAATATTATTTAAACAAAGCGATATAAAAATTGCCAAAAATGCAATTTGAAGAATTCGACGATAAGATAAGACAGGCAGCCGACCATCATCATCCGGCCTATGATGAACAGGCATGGTCAAAGATGGAGAAACTGCTCGATAAGCATCTTCCCCGGGAAGAAGAAAAGAAAAGAAGATTTATTTTCTTTCTCTTATTCTTTTTATTGCTTGGAGGAGGCGCCTGGTTATTGATAAGTAAGCCCTGGGATAAGGAGAAAAGCAAAATGGCTGACAAAACTATTGCCAGTTCTGCAAACAGAAATGAGAAACCTGCCGGACTGGGATCATCATCAGACAATAAACCTGTATCCTTAGATCCCCGATCAGGCCGGCTTTCTGAAGTGGAAACTGCTGTTCCTGAAAATACAGGCAGAAATACAACGATTGAAAAGAATATTAGCAACCCGGTTGTTTTTTCCGCTAAAAATCCAGTATCCAATAAGCAGAAACCTGTTGAAATCAGAAAAGAAAAGAAAGATCAAAATAATATTCCTTTTACAGCAACTGAGATAAATAAACCGCAACCGGCTGCTGAAAATATCAGTAATCCTGTTTCAGTGTCAACTGAAAAGCCATTGGCGGATAAGAACGAAATGCCACGGGAAATAATAAATCAACCCAAAGTTGAAAAATCCAGGGATGCTGATATAATCAAACAGATAAAGGAGGTGCCGGCCCCGGAAAGTAAAACAGTTTCCGTAACACAAAATCAGAAAACTAAAAAAACAAAGATTAAAAAACCCAACTCATTTTTCATTGGACTTTCTGCCGGCCCTGATTTAAGTTTTGTTAGCTCTGACAAGCCGGGTACCGTCAAAATTATTGGGGGTGGAGGCTTTGGGTTTACGCTGCATAACAGGGTTACTATCCGAACCGGTTTTTATTCAGGGCGAAAAGTATATACTGCTTCTCCCGGTTCGTATAACCCCCCGGCCAGTTGGTGGGCTTATTACCCCAATCTTCAAAAGGTGGATGCGGATTGCAAGGTTTATGAAATCCCGATATTGCTCAGTTATAATTTTGGACATAATAAAACAAACAACTGGTTCGCATCAGCAGGCATCTCTACATTGCTGATGAAAACAGAAGCGTATAATTATTTTTACAAATACACTGCATCGGGGCCGGTTATCAGCAAGAAATGGACAATTAAGGATAAAAACAAACATTATTTCTCCGTTCTTACTTTGTCAGCCGGTTTTCAGCAAAAGATCGGCAAACGCATTTCTTTGGTGGCTGAGCCTTATATAAAACTTCCTTTGGCCGGTGTGGGTTTTGGAAAAGTGAAACTGAATAGCGGAGGAATTCTTTTCACCGTCGGCGTTAATCTTTTCGGCAGGCAAAAAGAAGAAACCAAAAATCTTCATTGATATTGGCAACCCATTTCAACCCGCTTTCGATTGCATATAAAAATCAACAAGTGAGGAAGTCAATATCAACCCGTTCTTTTTTTATTACAACAGTATTTGTTATTTTATTTATTTATGCCTGCACCAAAGGCGGCGGAGGCAACAATCCTCCTCCTAATCCATGTTCCGGAGTCACGGTATCCGTAAGCGGCACCACAACCAATCCTTCTGCACCCGGCGCTGCAAACGGAAGTATTTCCGTTACTGCATCAGGAGGTTCGGGCTTTACATTCAGTATTAACGGAGGAGCTTTCCAGGCCTCTGGTAATTTTCCCAACCTCGGAGCCGGTTCTTACACTATCACTGCTAAAAATGGAAATGGATGTACTGGTTCCGGTTCATTTACATTAACTGATCCCAACCCCTGTGCAGGAGTAACGATAACAGTAACCGGAACAACAGTAAATCCGACTATGGGATCAAGTAATGGCAGCATTACCGCATCAGCCAGCGGGGGCGCAGGCGGTTTTACTTTTAGTTTAAATGGCGGAACATTTCAGGCATCAGGCGCATTTAATAATCTTGCGGCCGGCAGCTACACCGTTACTGCTAAAGATGCAAATGGCTGCATAGGGTCAAATACTTTTAATTTGGTCGCAATTAATCCTTGCGCTGGTGTAACGATAACTGTTACAGGCACGACTGTAAATCCTACTGCTCCCGGGGCCACTAACGGAAGTATCACTGCATCAGCCAGTGGTGGCGCAGGGGGCTTTACTTTCAATTTAAATGGCGGAACATTTCAGGCTTCGGGTACTTTTAGTAATCTTGGGGCAGGTAATTATACTGTTACAGCCAGAGATGCCAATGGCTGTACCGGAACGAATTCATTTACTCTGACAGCTCCCAACCCTTGTGCTGGTATTACGATCACCGTATCCAATGCTGTAACCAACAATACTCCCTGCCAGGCAGCAAATGGTATAATAACGGTAACTCCGGGTGGCGGCACCGGGCCCTATACTTTCAGTTTGAATGGAGGGGGATTTCAGGTGTCAAATACTTTCTCAAACCTTGCCCCATCTACATATTCCGTAGCCGCCAAAGATGCTAATGGTTGTACAGGTACTAATAACGCAACTATTAATAACCTTCCGGAAGGCCCTTTGTTTGCAGCTGTACGCACCGTTTTACAAAACAACTGCGTAAGCTGTCATAACAACACAATATCGGAAGGGGGAATGAACTGGACAGTGGATTGCAATATTGTTCAATTTAAAGATCGTATCAAAGCAAGGGCTGTGGATGGAAATCCATCACCCATGCCACCAAGCGGTCTGATGCCGGCTTCGGAAAGGCAGAAGATAACCGACTGGATAAATGCCGGCGGTCGTTTTACGGATTAAGTTTCGGTAGTGTTTAATAATGTGTGGTCAAGGAAAGGGCTTTCAGCAATGGAAGCCCTTTATTTACCCCATCGGTAAGTTTTAATATCAAAACCGGCAAGGTCAAGTACTCTGTCAACAACAGTGGCTGCTACCTGTTCTATGGTTTTTGGTTTGCTATAGAAAGAAGGAGTGGCGGGGCAGATAATTCCACCGGCCAGGGTTATGGTCTCCATGTTCCGGATATGGATCAGGTTATAAGGAGTGTCCCTCACAACACAAATCAATTTTCTTCTTTCTTTTAATATTACATCAGCAGCTCTTGTGATAAGGTCATTGGAGATGCCAGAAGCAATGCGTCCCAGGGTTCCCATCGAACAGGGAATAATGATCATGCTATCATACCGGCCTGATCCGGAGGCAAAAGGGGCTGAGAAATCTGTTGTGGAATAAAATTTTACAGAAGAATCTTTTTCCTGGTCTTGCCTACCGCCCGGCAGGTAGCTATCGGGATTATTTTCAAGTTCCGTTTTCCATACTTCCTTTGCATTATCTGTCATCACCACAGCCAGTTCATTCCATTGTCCGCTGATTGTAAGCAATTTGTTGAGCAAACCGGCAGCATAAATGGAACCGCTGGCTCCTGTTATAGCGACAACAATTTTCCTCATGTTGTTTAAAAGATTGATTGTAAAAGTCATGACAAGGTAAATCAAATTGCTCAATCAAGCGGTTGCTTTGTAAAAGCCCTGTAGACTTATTTCTACATTCTGTTGCGCAAGGTCAAGAAATGTATGATTTGGGTAAAATATTACAGGAATTGGGAAAAAAAAGTTTTCTAAAACTTGGTCAGTATTGCAGAATAGCGATATTAGCAATGAATTTTCATAGGATAAGGTTTAATGGTTAATGGTTTTTGATTAGGGCCCCCCGATTTTATCGGGGGTTCTTTTTTCTAAGATTGCTTGTAATAAAAAAAATCTCTCCGCCGGAGAGATTTTTTTTATTACAAAACTGATTATTAATCAGAATCCCTTTGACGGTTTGGTTTGCTGCATGGGCTTCCGGGTATTTTCGTTTCCCAGGTTTGTAAGTATCCAGTTTGTCATTTTACTCCAAAGATGGAAGGTTGTGTTATCCGCCATTCCGCCGATGCCATGGTTTTTATCGGGATAATAAGCACTTTCAAAATCAATATTGCTTTTTACCAGTGACTTTATCATCTGCACACTGTTTTGAAAATGTACATTATCATCAGCCGTACCATGAATAAGCAGGTATTTGCCTTTTATCTTATCCGTAAAGTTGATAGGTGAATTATCGTCATACCCTTTTGGGTTTTCCTGTGGGGTACGCATATATCTTTCTGTGTAAATATTATCATAGAACCGCCAGTTGGTCACAGGAGCCACTGAGACGGCAGCGCTGAATTGTTCATTACCTTTTGTAATAGCCAGTGCACTCATAAATCCGCCATAGCTCCAGCCCCAATGGCCAATATTATTCTTGTCTACAAATGGCATATTGCCAATATACTTTGCAGCATCCATCTGGTCTTCTATTTCAAACTTGCCAAGCTGCAGGTAGGTTTTCTTTTTGAATTCTTCGCCACGAAACCCGGTGCCGGTATTGTCAACACTTACTACAATAAATCCCCTTTCTGCAAGCAATTGATGCCACATGCTTACAGCGCCAAAACGGTTGGCTACCTGTTGAGACCCTGGTCCGCCATAGTTACAGAAAAGCACGGGGTATTTCTTGTTTGGATCAAAATCCGAAGGTTTCAGCATCCATCCATTCAGTGTATCGCCTTTACTGTTCGGGACTCTTATAAATTCTGCTTTTCCAATAGCATACTCATCCAGTTTGGATTTTAGTTTGCTGCTTTCACTTACTGTTTTTTCTACCGTGGTTGTGATACCGGTTTCGTTAATATCAATATTATTCAACGTCACTACCTGTGGCGTATTCAGGTCTGATTTATAATCATAGAACTTTGTGAAGTCATCATTCATTGTTATCCTGTGCCATGCCTTATCATTTGTAAGAGCTGTGATTGTTGAACCTTCAAAATTTGTTACATACAGGTTTCTGTCCATAGGACGGGGATAAGCAAGTAAATAATAGATCAGCCTGTTCTTTTCATCCACTCCAATTACATCTGCCACATCTGTATTGCCTTTTGTAACCTGTATTTTCGTTTTGCCATCCATACTACAGAGATAAAGTTGGCGAAAACCATTCATCTCACTGGTAAAAAGAAAATTCTTTCCATCTTTCAGAAACCACCAGTCGTCGTTGATCTCAACGAAGTATTTATTCTTTTCTTCATAAAGCAGATTACTTGTACCTGCTTTGGCATTGGTCAATAAAAGCTTCAGATCATCCTGGTGACGATTCATCCAGAATACCACCAGTGAATTATCATCCTGTGTCCATTTGATGCGGGGGATATAGATATCGCCCTGCTCATATTGCGCTTTTACTTTTTTACCTGTTGCTACATTGTATATGTAAATATCAACAATTGAATTTGCCTCGCCTGCCTTGGGATATTTGTAACTGTATTGTTTGTTATATAAGTTATCAAATTGTGTGAATTCATATTCCTTCACTTTGCTTTCATCAAAGCGATAGAAGGCTATATAATTTCCTTTGGGGCTCCAGTCGTAAGCTTGCGTAAATTCGAATTCTTCTTCGTACACCCAATCACAGTTGCCGTTGATGACATAATTCCATTTGCCATCGGTTGTAACGGCTTTTGATTTTTTACCGGCAATATCAAATACAAATAGATTATTGTTCATCACATAAGCGATCCTTTTCCCGTCCGGTGAAAGGGAAGGATGAAGTACTTTCTCCTTAGCCAGTTTAGTGAGCCTTTTTGTATTGGCTTCATATAAATAAACAAATGCTTTCGAAGACCGGCGGTATATCTGCTCATTTTCTTTTTTAAGAAGAACAATATTCGGATAGCTTTCACTAAAGGTGATATCGTCAGCCTGGCCAAATGGTTTACCGTTCTCGTCTTTCAGGCTGTCAGTTTTTATTTCAGGGTCTTTACTGGTTTGTCCGAAGTCGGCTCTTACGGGTTCGCCACGGAAAGTCCCCTTCTTATAAATGTCTTCAAGTGTTATTTGTTTTTTTTGTGCTAAAACAAATAATGGCAGCAGGAACAGCACAAGGAAAAATAGTTTACGCATAATACCTTTTTTAATAAGTATAAATGTAAAGGAATAATAAAGAAATAAAATTACCGTATAAATAAAAATGCCCCGCTAAGGGGGCATTGGACAATTATTTATTCTTTGGTTTGTCGGTCAGGTAATCGAAGCGTTTTCCCGAGACTTCTGCCATATCAGGGATCTTCTCTACTTTATATTCACCGGCATCCAGCTTTTTCTTTGTTTCCGAAAATGCATTAAGAGTGATCTCAATATCCTCATCAGTATGAATGGCAGATGGGATAAGCCGGTAAATAATATGACCCTTTGGAATGACGGGGTAAACAACAATAGAAGCAAATATTCCATAATTCTCCCGAAGGTCCATCACCATAGCAGTAGCTTCGGGTACATCACCTTTCATGTAAACGGGAGTTACAACAGAATCAGTTTTTCCGATATCAAATCCTCTTTCTTTCAGGCCTTGCTGAAGTTTGCGGGCATTGCTCCAGAGTTTTTCTTTCAGTTCAGGATGATTGCGAAGCAATTCAAGTCTTTTAAGATTACCCACCACCAATGGCATGGGCAAACTCTTGGCAAATATTTGTGAACGGATATTGTAACGGATATAATCAATGATCTTTCTGTCACCGGCAATGAATGCGCCAATGCTTGCCATTGATTTGGCAAAAGTGGAGAAGTACAGATCAATCTGATCCTGGCAACCCTGTTCTTCACCGGCGCCGGCCCCTGTTTTTCCCAATGTTCCGAACCCATGTGCATCATCTACAAGCAAACGGAATTCATATTTGCTTTTCAATGCGGCAATCTCTTTCAGTTTACCCTGGTCTCCTGCCATACCAAATACACCTTCAGTAATAACAAGAATACCACCAGCCTTTTGTTTTTCGATCAATGCAGAGGCTCTTTGCAATTGCTTTTCGCAATCTTCCACATCATTATGCTTGAACACATAGCGATGTCCCGGATGTAAACGTAGTCCATCGATTATACAGGCATGGCTTTCTCCATCATACACAATTACATCATGGCGGCTGCACAATACATCTATCAGGCTCACCATACCCTGGTAGCCATAGTTCAATAATACCGCATCTTCTTTATGTTCAAATGCGGCAAGTTCGGCTTCCAGTTGTTCATGCAGGTTGCTGTTTCCGCTCATCATTCTTGCACCCATCGGTAAAGCAAGGCCATATTTTACGGCTCCTTCAGCATCTGCTTTTCTTACTTCAGGATGGTTGGCCAAACCGAGATAATTATTCAGGCTCCAAACAATCACATTTTTGCCACGAAACTTCATCCGGCTGCTTATTTCACCTTCTAATTTGGGAAAAGCGAAGTAACCATGAGCTCTTTCACGATGCTGGCCGATGGGCCCGTAATTCTTCAATAATCTTTCAAAAATATCTGCCATAACATTTTTTTTACCGGCGCAAAGGTAAGAGTTTGAAGCTTAACTGGTATCGCAAGTAATACATTTCAATATATACTGATTCTGATAATAGGCAAAAAGAATCCCGCCAACCAGCGGGACTCCTTCATAAACAGTCGGTCTGATTGCGACTATATTTTGAAACCAATTGTTGCCAGAATATTTCCACCGGTTAATTTGATGGTTGCGGCAGAAAAAGGATTGTTTTGCAAACGGTAAGCAAAATTTACATCCTTGCCCATCGTATGCACATAAGTGAGGTCAACAAATATACCTTTATTACGATAGCCGAGACCGCCGCTTAATTGAAACCGGTTTCCTTTCTCCCCATGACCAAGATCCTTATAAGGATTGCCATAATAAGCAGCGCCAAGCCGTGCCATGATGGTTGTAAATTTTAATTCGCCTCCTACTTTTAAATTGAAAGCGGCTTTGTATGCATTATCAATTGCCTTGTTAAGTGATTTGAGATAATCTTTTGTGCTTTGACTGTTATCGCCTTCCGGATCGGTTTTGTATGAGGAGGCCTTGTAATTTACATATTCAATATCAGCAGTTAGAAATCCTTTTTGTTTTCTCACATCTTCAATTTCCCTTAACACATAAGAAGCGCTGGCCATAATGCGGTAAGGAGTAGTCAGCCAGTATTTGAATTCAGCATCTGTACCGTTGGTAAACGTACCGGATGCCTGCACAAGTTGTCCCTTGTATGTTTCAGTATTCGTGGTTACTGAGGCATTGTATTTATCAGTTAGCATATAAAGGGTAGGGGTATGAACGGCAAGACCCAACCGGATAAATTCTTTTGGTTTATAGATGAAGCCCAGTTTCAGGTTCAGGCCAAATCCGTCTGTTACCAGGTTTTCAGTAATGGAAGCAAAGTCAAATTTGTTTGCCGTATTGTTGGTAGCATCTGCTTCAGTAAAAGTGGCTTCCTTTACATAATGTAAAAAAGGCAAACCCATTGTGGCGCCAAAGAAATATTTGTCTTTTGAATTTCCTGCAAAGCCCAGCGCCAGTTCCGTGATACCTCCTTTATTAATGATGGAGTTTTCCTGGATCAGTCCAGTGGCAATAGGCGCCCTTGTTTGAAACTGGTAATTATTTGCCGTGCCGCCGTCAATAGTGTCAATCCAATAAGTATTAAAAGCAAGGCTGGTTCCAAACGGATAGCCATCTGCTACATGATTTGCATCTTTATCATTATTGTTTTTTATTTCCTCTAAAAATTTTTGAGAATAGGAGCTTTGATTATTAAGCCCACGGTAAAGTAGTTTGCTTCCAAAACCTGCCGTTCTGTTTATGGCAAATGCAAAAGCGGCACCGCCTGACTTTTTCTTCCATTTGTTATTAATACCTGTTCCCAGTACAACACCCGAAGCTCCAAAAGAAAGATTATTCTTTTTGCCGGATTCAGTTCTGCCGAAGTAAGTGGCTTTATTATTTGAAAGATCAAAACCGGGAGTAATAACAGCATCGCCGGTTTTATAAAAACCAAGACCGGCAGGATTTACAAATACTGCAGAAAGATCGCCGCCAAGAGATGTCATTGCTCCACCAACAGCTTGCTGACGGGCTGTGCCGCTTGAAATGATCCAGGAATACCGTAATGCATCTGCCGGTTCCTGTGCAATAAGGAATGTGGATGAAATGATACCGGGTAGTATCAGGAATATTTTTTTCATGGTAGCATGAGTTAATGGTAATGAATTGTAATGTTCAGTCCAGCTGATCCACTGTCATTGATTAAAGAAACAGTTTAAAACCTTCTAACAGGGGCAGGGGTGCTTCCGCTGCTGCCCGATGAAGAACTTGAACTACTGCTGCTGTTATTGTTATTGCCGGACGAAGAATTGTTATTGCTGCTACTACTGGAAGAGTTGCTGCTGTTATTGAAAATATTTCTCAGAATATTCCCTGCATTATTATTTCTGCTGGAATTATCGTTGTTTCTCGGCCCGTTGTATGTGTTATTCCCAGTGTTGGTATTCTGCCCCCCCGTTTTTGGATTTGAGTAAGGAGCGGAATTAATATTATAGCTGCCAAGATTGAAAACCCTTGGTTTATTATAGGCCACTGTTTTAGGATTATTGTAAACATTGTAAGTGTGACAGCAGCAATATGGATTATAATAATAGTTCCATGAATTGTAAGGATTGTGATAAGACCCATAATAATAATTATAGCCAAGGCTGTACCGGTCGTAATAATACCAATCATCAAGGTCACTCCAGCGGGTACGGTTATGCACTTTCATGCGGAGATAACGGTCGTCATAATAGTCATCACTGTATCGGGATTCTTTGTCGTCATATCTTTCAGAATAAACTTCTTCCTTTTCGGGACGGGCTGGTGAGTAATAGACATCATCAGGGGTTTGACCCGTTTTGTAAGATGTGGTGCAACTGGTGAGTGCAGCAACAAAAACTGCCAGGAGTAAAATTGATGATTTCATAGCAAATGGTTTATCGGGTTAAAAATGAAGTTACTACTTTTGCGTGACTTTTACCGGCACACAATCGTTTGCATTTATACAGCAAAGATTCAGCCATCAGGGAAAATATTGCAGCAGTGGCTGTTAAATTAATTTTAAAGGTTGGAAAGTAATTAAACGTAGCTGGTTGCTTGTTGCAGGTTGCTGGTTGTCCTCAAACCTGGATTACATTATGAGTTACAAAAATCTTGAGATATGGAAATTGGCTGATGAGCTGGTTACTGAAATTCATGATATGACACTGACTAAGTTGCCTAAATTTGAAATGTTTGAAGAAGGCTCCCAAATCCGGCGATCAAGTAAGTCTGTAAAAGCAACGATTGTGGAGGGCTATGGAAGAAAAAGGTACAAAGCAGAATTCATAAAGTTTCTTGTCTACTCACTTGGCTCCAACGATGAAACTATTGACCATTTGGAGAATCTTTTTAAAACAAAATCTTTAGAAGATGAAAGCTTGTATAATTATCTTCACGGCAAGTTGGAAATACTTGGAAAAAAAATAAACCTATTCATTCAGGGAGTTGATAACACAGACTGGGAAAAATAACGAGTCAGTTACAGTAGGAAAACTTCAGACTGTAAGTTACCAGCGACCAACAACCAGAAACCAGAAACATGAGCAAAGAGATTACATCAAGGGCACAGGATTATGCACAATGGTATAATGACCTCGTAATAAAAGGGGGACTGGCCGATTATTCGGCTGTAAGGGGCTGTATGGTTATCAAACCTTATGGGTTTGCCCTATGGGAGAATATGCAGGCAGGATTGGATAGAATGTTCAAGGATACCGGACATGTCAACGCATATTTCCCTTTGTTTATTCCCAAAAGTTTTTTGAGCAAGGAAGCAGCACATGTGGAAGGCTTCGCCAAGGAATGTGCAGTGGTCACTCATTATCGTTTGAAGAACGATCCGAATGGAGGCGGAGTGGTGGTTGACCCGGAAGCAAAACTGGAAGAGGAACTTATCATCCGCCCAACCAGTGAAACGATCATCTGGAATACCTATAAAGACTGGATACAATCGTACCGTGACCTTCCATTGCTGATAAACCAATGGTGTAATGTGGTGCGTTGGGAAATGAGAACAAGATTGTTTTTGCGCACGGCCGAATTTTTATGGCAGGAAGGCCATACAGCTCACTCTACAAAAGAAGAAGCGGTTGCAGAAGCGGAAAAGATGCTGGATGTGTATGCCACATTTGTGGAGGAGTTTATGGCGGTGCCAGTGATTCGTGGAATTAAGACAATCAGTGAACGATTTGCCGGAGCAGAAGACACCTATTGTATCGAGGCATTGATGCAGGATGGCAAAGCATTGCAGGCAGGTACTTCACATTTTCTCGGACAAAATTTTGCCAAAGCATTTGATGTAAAATTTCTGAATAAAGAAAATCAACTGGAACATGTATGGGCCACAAGTTGGGGTGTAAGCACAAGGCTGGTTGGTGCATTGGTAATGGCACATAGCGATGACCAGGGATTGATTCTGCCGCCGAAGATTGCTCCTTTACAGGTAGTGATTGTTCCGGTTTATAAAGGCGATGAAAAAAAGGCAGAGATCAATGCAAAGGCAAAAGAAATAATGAATCAGCTGAAAAATCTTGGCGTAAGAGTAAAATTCGATGATAATGATAATAACCGGCCAGGATGGAAATTTGCCGAATATGAAATGAAAGGAGTACCGGTAAGGCTGGCCCTTGGAGCAAGAGATATGGAGAAAAATGTAATTGAAGTGGCCCGGAGGGATACAAAAGAGAAAAAAGTGGTATCGCTTGATGGTATTGCACAATATGTTGAAGGGCTGTTGTTGGATATTCAGCATGGGTTATTCAATAAGGCAAAAGCATACCGGGATGCACATATTACACAGGCCAGTAATTGGGATGAGTTTGAAAAACTGCTGGATGAAAAAGGCGGTTTTATTTCCGCTCATTGGGATGGAACGGCAGAAACAGAAGCGACGATAAAGGAAAAAACAAAGGCTACTGTCCGTTGTATACCGCTTAATAATCCGAAAGAGGATGGAAAATGTATTTTAACAGGTAAGCCTTCAACACAAAGGGTATTGTTTGCAAGAGCTTATTGATTATTGCGGGATTTTAATCTGGTAATTATTTTCAGAATGCTTTATATTTACTGAAAACCAAAACCACTTTTATGGAACAAAATCAAAACCCCAATCCCGGTTCATCATTATTTTCCCTGAACCTGGATGCACAAAACAGTTACACACTCAGGAATACTGCTTCATGGGCAAAAGTATTGGGTGTGGTAAGCCTGATTATCGCAGTTTTGTGTATCGTTTATGGAGTAATTGCCCAGCAGCAAATAAGCAGGATGCGTGATTTAGATGGTTTATACCGGTATCGAAGGTCTATAAACACTAATACCCTTGCAAGCATAGGCCTCGTTGTTTATATCATTATGGCTATTGTTTATGGCCTTAGCGGTTTTTTTGCGCTAAATGCCGGCAATAAGATCAACACAGGGTTGAAGACAAATGATATGCAAACGCTGAATGCAGGATTTGCCGGTGCAAGAAATTTCTTTGCTTTGTGGACTATTCTGATGATATTGTTTTTAATTCTGCTGCTTTTGGGCCTTGCAGGTAATCTTTCAAGCATGTAACCGCAGGATATTTGGCATTGAATTCTTTTAATAAGGGGATTACTTTATGGATAAGTAATTGTAGTCTTTCAACAGCACATCGAGAAAATCAAACGGCGAAAGAGAAGATTCAATTTTAAGATGTGATTTTATTTTGAAGGAAGCTGTTTCAGCCATATTGTAATCGCCTTTCTTTCTTGCAATTTCAAGAATACTTTTGATGGCGTTGATATCCTTATCGCTTAGCTGCATGATTTGCGGAAAAGAAGGCACATAATTGTCAGCCACTTCCTGGAAAACGGTTTCTTCAATATTTCCCCTGGTGTTGATACGGATAAGAATGGTTTTGGCAAGTATATCACCGATACGTTGTCCTTTTTTGGAGGAAACCACCAATACGATGTCGGTAATAAGAAAAGCAAGTGCAAAAAGGACTATTACGGTAGTTTCAATATCCCGTCCGAAACTCGGATCGGCTGCAATGATTAAAATGATAATGGCGATCCACAGATCGGAGATGCGGAGCAGCCAGCGGATAAGAAACTGGCCAATGCTGGGTCTTCCGCCAATTTCATTTACTACTCTTATGCTCATGATCTTCTTTCCTACACTTTGCCCGTTCATAGTAATCTCAAGGGCAATATGATAAAATACAACAGGCAAAAAAAGCAGCATTCCAACCGACCACATATTGTAGTCGCTGTCCAAGCCCGAACCGCTTCCCCTCTCTAAGCTTTTATAAACCTCATTGGCAATACGGAGGTAGAAATATTCAATCAGCACATCAATCAGCAGCGCCACAAGCCGCCTGTAGAATTCGGGTATTTCGAACTCCACATCAATATTAAAATTGGTTGGTACTCTTATGACAGACATTCAGCTGTACTTATAATAAAATGACAAAATACTATATTTTGAATAATTAATTTTTTATGTGGCTGTTATCTTTTTAAAATGCACTATTTTACAAGCAAAATAAAAATTTGAGAGAAGCGCTGTTCATAAAGAAAAATAAAGACAGGTGGCTGAAGATACAGCAGCAGCCTTCTGACGACCCGGATGAAATGGCGGCAGATTTCACCCAGCTGGTGGATGACCTTGCTTATGCCAAAACATTTTATCCTGCCGGAAAGGTTACCCATTTTATCAACACCCAGGCATCCAGGATCTACCTTGATATTTATAAAAACCGGAAAGAGGAATCAAACCGCCTTATCACTTTCTGGAAATATGAGTTACCCCTGACTATCCGCAAACATCACAAGGTTGTGTTGTTTTCATTTATATTGTTTGCTGTTTTTTTTGCTATTGGTTTCTTTGTTTCAATGAAGGATGAAAATATTGTGCGCAGCATTTTTGGAGATGAATATGTTGACCATACCGTAGATAATATCAATAACGGAAACCCTTTTGGTATTTATGAACACGGAAACCCCGTACTGAGCTGGCTGGGAATAATGATCAACAATATAAAAGTGTCATTCCGTTTTTTTGTTGAAGGCATCTTTTGCGGTGTTCCGGTTTTTATTGATGAAGGAAGGGAAGCAATAAGGCTGGGGGTTTTTGATAATTTTTTTACGGCGAGAGGCATGGGGATTGATTTTTGGCTGGTGGTGTTTGTTCATGGCACTTTGGAAATCACCGCTATTATTATTTCTGCGTCCGCAGGATTTATTCTGGGCAAGAGCTTCCTTTTTCCCGGAACTATCCGCAGGATCGATGCTTTTAAGCAGGGCGCAAAGGACGGGGTGAAAATAATGATCGGCCTGATGCCTGTTTTTGCCCTTGCTGCATTTTTTGAAGGATTCATCACAAGATTGTATAATGATGTTCCGGCGCTGACAACAATCATATTCGGACTGTCCGTTTTGTTTGTAATATGGTATTTTGTTCTTTACCCCATCAGGCTGGGCAGAAAAAGAATGTTTCATTTAAAAGAGGAGGAAGTCTGATTGAAACAGGGGCGTCACATATCTTTCCCATGGAAATTCAAAATAGGGTTGTTTCTTATTTTATTTTCCGCCTCTCTTCTGGCAAAAAGCCAGAGCGATACGCCGGTTTACGATACTGCTGCTGAGGTAATGGACGAGGGTACTAAAGAAGTTACCACTTCTGATGAACAATATTTTTCCTACAAATGGCAATCAGAAGGCGACAGTTTTAGCGTACAGCAAAGGCATGTGCCGGATAGTCTTGCAAAAGAGATGCAGCAGGATGATGATTTCTGGTATGCCAATACGGAAATAAAAAAACCGGATCCGAAATTAAAAAAATCGGACTATGTGCCATTGGGAAGACAACCCTGGTTTCAAACCCTGCTTTGGCTGATAATCATTGGCGGGTTTGCTGCTGCTATTATCTGGTACCTCGCAAGCAGTAATGTGGGGTTATTCAGGAAAAGAAATATTGAAACGGCAGGCGAAATATCTGATGAAATTCCCGAAGACATTTTTGCAATAAACTATCAGAAAGAAATTGATAAGGCTGTGGCACATGGCAATTACCGCCTTGCCATCCGTCTTATGTTCTTACGATTATTAAAAGACCTGGCAGAAAAGAATATCATTCAGTATAAACAGGACAGAACAAATTTTGATTACCTGCTTCAGCTGCAGCCGACTGTTTATTACAGTAATTTTTTCCGCATTACCCGGAATTATGAATACAGCTGGTATGGACATTTTGATGTAAATGAGGAGGCATACAGGATAATCAGAAGCGATTTTGATCAGTTTGACCGTCAACTAAGATAGACTTGGGCAAGTACATTCCATATATTGCTGGAACATTGCTGGTAGCAGCAGTGATAGTTCTGTTTGTAACGGGAGGCAGTAACAAAAGAAAGAAATTTGATGAACGGGTAACGCTGCGAAGGCAGGATAAAATTCCTTATGGAACATATGCAAGCTTCAAAAACCTGAAACATATTTTCCCCAACGCAAATGTTTATGTCAGCAGGCAGGAACCGGGTTATTGGGATTCACTTTCCTTGTATGATGATAAGCAGGCTTATATTTCCATAAGCTATGATTTCAATGCGGATGAATCGGAGATGAAAAGGCTGCTGCGCTTTGCAGAGAAAGGAAATGATGTGTTCATCAGTGCAAGAGAACTTTCCTATTCTGTAGAGAAGATGATAACACAGGCAGATAATGAAAATGATATAAGAGAATATTTCAGAAACACATTGCATTATGATCTTTCTGATACATTGACTATATCTCTTCTTGACCCTCCTTATGCCGGCGGTTACAAAGAGTATCGTTATCCCGGAAAAAGATTAATTGGTTTTTTTAGCAAATTGAATGAAGCCACTACTGATATTTTGGGTAATGATGAAGGCGGTACTCCTTATTTTATTCACCTTCGGGTAGGAAAGGGAAATTTCTTTGTACATCTGGCGCCTCTTACTTTCAGCAATTATTTTGTTTTACATAAAAACAATATTGATTATTACGAAAAGGTTCTTTCTGTAATCGATCCGGATGTTACCAAAGTAGTTTGGGATGAATATTATCTATATAAGAGGTCAGAAAGCAACAGGAATGCGGAAAAGAAAAGCTGGCTGACAGTTTTATTCCGTTATCCCGCATTAAAAGCTGCGTTACTAACAGCCATAATCACTTTGCTGGTTTATATGCTTATGGGAATCCGCCGCAAGCAGCGTTATATACCTGTCGTAACACAACCAAGAAATGATTCATTGGATTTTGTAAAAACCATCGGGAGATTATATTACGACAAAGGGGATCATAAAAACCTTTGCCGGAAAATGGGGGCCTATTTCCTGGAGCATGTCAGGAACCGGTATAAGCTGCCTACCGGCACTTTGGATGAAAATTTTATCAGCCAGCTTCGGTTTAAATCCGGCCTTGATGAAGCAGAAATAAGAGGCATAGTTTCTTTTATTAAGTATCTTGATGATGCGCCGGCAATTAAAAGCGATGCATTAACTGATTTTCATAAACAATTGGAATCATTTTATAAAAAAGCGTAAGCTCACCCCTAACCCCTCTCCATAAATGGAAAGAGAAAGCTCAACGCACAAACCAGAAAGTTGAAAGGGGTTTAAAAAAGAAAAAATATAATATAAACACTATTCACAATGGAAGAACAAATTTTTCAGCAGCGAACAGATCTTTCTGCATTAAACGAGGCAGTAATGTCAATCCGCAATGAGATCAAAAAGATTATTGTGGGGCAGGATGAAATGGTGAAACTCATCATCACTGCATTGCTGGCAGACGGCCATGTGCTGATCGAAGGCGTGCCGGGGGTGGCCAAAACCTTAACGGCAAAGCTGGTGGCAAAAAGTGTGAATGCCGGATTTTCCCGTATCCAGTTTACACCCGACCTGATGCCATCCGATGTATTGGGTACTCCGGTATTCAATCCCAAAGAAGCCAGTTTTGAATTCAAAAGAGGCCCGGTATTCAGCAATATCATTCTCGTGGATGAAATAAACAGAGCACCTGCAAAAACACAATCTGCTTTGCTTGAGATAATGGAAGAAAGACAGGCCACAGTTGACGGCAAAACGTATCCCATGGCCTCACCCTTTATGGTGTTGGCTACGCAAAACCCGGTGGAGCAGGAAGGCACCTATCGCCTGCCCGAAGCGCAACTGGATCGGTTTCTTTTTAAAGTGGTTGTTCCCTATCCGAACGAAGCTGAAGAAACGACAATGCTCACTCAATTTCATCAGATGGGGAATACAGCAGCATTGGACATGATAAAGCCTGCATTAAAAGGCGAGCAAATAATAGCATTGCGCCAGCAGATAAAAACACAGGTGATCGAAGAAAAATTGCTGCAGTTCATTGCTAAGCTGATTCATAATACAAGGAATCACAAATCCATTTATCTCGGAGCATCTCCAAGGGCTTCGCTGGCAATTATGAATGCATCCAAAGCGATGGCAGCCATGCAGGGAAGAGATTTTGTGACGCCGGAAGATATTTTGACTGTGGTGCCGCCTGTGCTGCGTCATCGCATCATCCTTGCACCGGATAAAGAAATGGAAGGTATTACAGAAGATGATGTGATAAAACAGATAATACAGGGGATGGATGTGCCGAGGTAGGGAGTGAGGTCGGAAGTCAGAGGTCGGAAGTCGGAGTGTATTCTTAAGTAAAGGGATTCTTTATGATAAAAACTGTTTTTGATTTAGAAGTTTTTAATCTATCTTATAAAATCGCTATGGATATTTTTCAAATGACCAGAAATTTTCCAAAGGAAGAAAGATATTCTTTGACAGATCAGATAGTTCGATCCTCAAGGTCTGTGTCAGCTACGATTGCTGAAGGCTGGGGTAGGCGGATATATGAGAATGAATTTAAAAAATACCTGATTTATGCAATGGGGTCTTTAGAAGAAACCAAAGTCTGGCTTTATTTCAGTAAAGATTGCAGTTATATCAGTGTTGAAAAATTTTCTGAATTGGAGAAAAATCTTGATGAATTGGGTGCAAAAATTTATAAACTTTATGAAAACTGGAAAACACTTTAAAACTTTTGAGTCTCAATCAGACTTCTGACTTCCGACTTCAGACATCATGATAAAGTCTTTCTACTTAAATAACATCGTTTACTACATCGCCGGGTCGGCTGCGGTGGTTTTTGTGTTAAGCTATTTTTTCCCCGCATGGTACAGGATCGGGATATTAATATTGCTATTGTTATTGATGGCTGTGGTTGTTGATGCAATTCTTGTTTACAGTAAAAAAAATGGAATTGGAGCAGAGAGGATTGTATCTGAGCGGTTCAGCATCGGCGATCCCAATAAAGTTTTTATCAATCTTTCCAATCACTATGCTTTTCCGGTAAGGATCAGCATTATTGATGAAATACCCATTCAGTTCCAGGACAGAAACTGGTTAAAAAAAGCTAAACTTGAAAGAGCTTCCGGTTTCACCCTTAATTATGTACTGACACCCACAAGCCGCGGCGAGTATATCTTCAACGACATTAACATTTATGTGCATGCACCGTTGCAATTGGTAAAAAGAAGATACACATTCCCGGCAAAGCAAATCGTAAAAGTCTATCCTTCTTATGTGCAGATGAGGCGATATCAGTTGCTGGCAGTCAGTAATCGTTTGCAGGAAGCAGGAGTAAAGAGGATAAGAAAAGTGGGGCATAGCATGGAGTTTGAGCATATAAAGGAATATGTAAGGGGAGATGATTATCGCACTATTAACTGGAAAGCCACCGCAAGAAAGGATAACCTGATGGTGAATAATTACACTGATGAAAGAAGCCAGCAGATATATTGCCTTATCAACAAGGGCCGGGTGATGAAAATGCCTTTTAACGGGTTGACTTTACTCGATCATGCTATCAATGCTTCGCTTGTGTTGTCAAATGTGGCGCTGGTGAAACAGGACAAAGCCGGCCTCATCACTTTTGAAAAAAATCTGGATACTTTTTTACAGGCCGATAAAAAACCAACGCAGATGAGCCTTGTGCTGGAATCATTATACCGGCAAAAAACAGATTTCCTGGAAGCTGATTTTGAAAAATTGTTCGCCGTTATCCGGAACAGGATAACCAACCGGAGCCTGCTGGTGCTGTTTACCAATTTTGAATCAGTGGAAAGCCTGCAAAGGGAAATGCCTGCATTGCAGAAAATTGCCCATTATCATTTGCTGCTGGTTGTTTTCTTTGAGAATACCGAACTCAAGTCTATAGTGGAAAGAAAAGCGGATTCACTGGAAAATATTTATATCAGGACGATCGCAGAAAAATTTGCTTATGAGAAAAGACTGATGGTAAAAGAACTTCATAAGAACGGAATACCCTCCATTCTTACCACCCCGGAGAATCTAACCGTGAATACAGTGAATAAGTATCTTGAACTGAAGACAAGGATGTCAATTTAGTTGCAGGTTGCTGGGTTCTGGTTGCTGGTATTGAGATGGAATTGATGAGAAATAAATGGTTTCAATTATGTGGTACAATTCATGAAAATTTTTATAAATTTTGAATAGTATTTTTGCAAACACTTAATAGAATGATGATGGTTGCATGAGCTTGGTGGGAGAGGAGATAAGATTTCAAAAAGAGCTTGAAATTTTATCCATTTTATTTGGATCGTCGCAATATGTTTAATAAGTAATATGATAATTACGCTTTCAAATAGGTTAACACTTCTTTTAATAGTGCTGTCAGTTTCATTGGGGTGTAAAACCCAGTCAAATGAGAGTATAATGAAAAAGACGACGTCTAAGGTTTTGGACGCCATTAGAGATGGGGATATCAATAAGTTTAAGAATCTGATTGGTGTAGAGCTCGAAGTTATTGGGAAGGATGAGGAATTTGTCCAGACTGATTTAGATGAATTTCATTTGTACTATAATAGATACATTAAAGTTATGAAACCTAATGTGTTGTTGACAAATGAAATTGATCATCTCGGCAGCCGTAAGGTAATCATACAAATGTATAAGGGCTCGGATATAGAAAATAACATAGCAGAAATAATATTGGAACTATTTTTCGGCCCACCCAATATGGTTCCTTTAAATAAAATTTCTGATTACGGGTTAGTAGTCAAAACTATCAAAGAAAGAGGAATATCACTTCCTCCAAACATGCGGCCTAATCGCCAGTAAATGGATCTTTGAGAAATTTTCCTATTAATCATGTTCACCGATGCAATGTTTGTAATCGACTCACAAAGAGGTTACCTTTTTGTTCTTTTGTTTCCCCGACATTTGCAGCATGAATATTTTTGAAGAAGGACAGGTTTTACTTATCAATAAACCAATAGAATGGACATCCTTTGATGTAGTGAGAAAGATCCGCAACCTGATCAGGATAAAAAAAGTGGGGCATGCCGGAACGCTTGATCCGTTGGCAACAGGTTTACTTATTGTCTGCACCGGTAAATACACAAAAAAGATAAATGAATATATGGCTCAGGAAAAAGAATACACCGGGTCATTCACTCTCGGCGCAACCACAGAAACTTATGACCTGGAAAGCAAACCGGAGAATTTTAAACCTTTTGATAGCATTTCAGATAGCGCAATAAAGGATGCCACAAAAAAATTTCTTGGAGAAATCATGCAGGTGCCGCCGGCTCATTCTGCCATTAAAGTAAAAGGAAAACGAGTATATGAGCTGGCAAGGGAGGGAAAAGAAGTGAAACTGGAACCAAGAAAAATTACAATAAAAGAATTTGAAATAACCTCTATCCGGTTACCCGTTGTTGAATTTCGGGTAGTCTGCTCCACCGGCACTTATATCCGCAGCCTTGCCAATGATTTTGGTGAAGCACTGGGATGCGGAGCTTATCTCAGCAGTCTGTGCAGAACAAGGATCGGAGAATTCAGCAATGATAAAGCAATGACGATAGGAGAATTTGAAGAGAAGATAAAATCTATAAAATGAATGGATAGCTGATGCCTAACTGAAATTGTCCGTTCAGCAATTTAGCTCCATAGAACCATTTGTTTTGTGCCGCATCATTATCGGGGCTTGGATTTTTTGCTTTATAGGAATAGTCAAGCCGCAAAACGAAAAAACTGAAATCAACCCTAAGTCCTGTACCCACTCCTATTGCGATATCTTTTCCCAGTCTGCTGAGGCTGAATATTTCTTCATCCTTTCTGTCCGGGGCTTTTTTCAGAAACCAAATATTACCGATATCAGTAAATAAAGCTCCATTCAATTTTACTCCTGAAATAACAGCTATTGGAAAACGATATTCAATGTTGGCTTCCAGTTGCACATCGCCGTATCGCTGGGGGTTCAGTTTAAAATCCTTGATGGACGAACCTGGTCCAAGTTTTCGCAAAGCCCATGCCCTCATGCTGCTGGGCCCTCCTGCAAAATATTGCTTAAAGAAAGGGAGGTTGTTTCTTTTTAAAGTATCAGCGGTTGACTCAAACTCATATCCAACCCCTGCAAAGAAACGAAGCGCCAATGCAGATTTACCATAAACAATCTTCCGTGTAAATTCGGCATCCATTTTTATAAACCGGTATAGGTTTGAATCGAGGAATTTGCTTTTAATCAGGCCCGCTGCCAATCCTGATGATTCCATATTGGCTCTGAAAAAATTCACATTCTTCTTTTTGCCACCGGAACGGGTGTAGCTGGCTATAACAGAATAAATAAATCCATCAGTGAATACATATCTGAGCGATGGGTTATTGGGGAAAAGAGTGTCTCTTAAATAAGGTTTTGGTTTCAGCGATGAGTATTCAAAGTTGGGTATGTGGATGGAAAGAGAGTTTTTATTACAGTCAAACTTATATCCCCATGACCCATTTATTGTAGTCAGGTTAAATAGATTTCTTCGTTCAGTTACTGCAGCATTGAAGGATAGAAGGTTGCTCGCATTCTCCCTCTTTCTTTTTGAGAAAAGATTATTAATGAGTATAAGTCTTGGGAAATAAATGGAATGACTGAAACTGAATTGCTTGGTTTGTACAAACTTTACATCAGTAAGTTTGTCTTTTCCTGTTTCAACGCCAAAACGGATATTAGAGCTGGATTGGTTGGCTGCTTTCCATAAATTACGATTTTGAAGTACCGCATTGATGCTGATGCTGGCCAGGTTGCCTGATATGGCGCTATTGTTCAAACTTCCTTCAAGATTGGTAGTGAAGGAATATTTTTTTGCCGGCGTAAGTTTTATGATAAAATCGGCGGTATCCTGTCCTTTTCTTGGTAATTGATCAATATTCACCAGCCGCCAGGAACCGAGTGAAGTAAAACGGTTGATGGTCTTCACATAGTTTTCCTGTTTATAAAGACTGTCGTGATAGAGATAAATATTGGGTGGAAAAATTTTTGGTTTGAATAAATTTTGGTGATAAAATACTTTTATTCCGTCTGCTGATGATTGCCTGAATGAACTTGTATCGCCTGCAATATCAAAATCAGGATATACCGAAATGTTACCGATATAATATTTGGTAAGCCGGTTCGTATCAATACCGGGCTTCAATCGTATTTCAAGGTCAGCCGTCGGATTCAATCTTCTTTCTTTCAGCTTTTCCAGAATTTCCAGTTGCTCTATCGGATCAATACCGGGTTTCAATAAAGAGACATCAACCGTATCCCAAAGTCCCTGCAAAAGATCACGGCCAAATTTCAGGTATCCGTTATTCCGGTAAAGTGAAGTAAGGCGGTCAAGCTCCTGTGAAATGGTGGCTTTGGCAAATGGTTCTCCTTTTTTCAGCAAAGATTCGCCAGGATGGCTGATAGCTAATTGCTGCAGTTCAGGATGTTTTATATTAAAACTGATGGAGTCGAGCCGGACGGGTTTTCCGGATCTTACATCAAAGTTGATAGTCGTTCTCAGCTGATCAGCTTTAAAAGTATCAATAACTGTATGGTAAGTAATGCTGTCTTTGAAATATCCAAGTGACACAAGCAATGCCCGCATATACAAAATTGATTTTTCTACATTGGAAACATCATAAACGGGAGGTTTATTCAGTACAGGCCGGTTGATAAGTCCATTGGCAATTATTTTCCGGACGGTTCTTACTTTCAGGCTGTCTTCCAACTGGTTTTTCAATCTTGATCTCAGTATTTCAGATGAATCTTTTGAAAAGTTTCCTGTAAGATTGATATTTGTTTGATAAACGAATGGTTTATTCGGAGGATAATTCTTTACAAAAACCACATTGCATGAGGTAGCCGCCCCGGTAATGACGGCAGCAATAAGAATATTGCGCAGGGAATTGTGGAAACCGGCAGGGCTTGCTGGCATAAAATGACTAAAAACTATGCTCGTTAAACAGAAGGCCAAATATATTCAAACTTTAGGCCAGAAAAAATTCAGGCAGCAGGAGGGAGTCTTCATTGCCGAAGGGCCCAAACTTGTAAAAGAGTTGTTGGAAGAAAATAAAGCAGCCGTAAAAGAGATTTATGCTTTGAAAGATTGGATAGATGAGAATAAAAAATTGCTTGCAAAAACTGAGATTACGGAAATAACAGCGGCAGAATTGGAAAAAATTTCACAACTCAGCACTTCGAATAAAGTACTGGCATTGGTAAAACAGTTTGAAACCGGAAAAGAATTAGCTGTGAGAGGAAAGATCACCCTTGTATTGGATTGCATTCAGGATCCCGGCAACATGGGCACCATTATCCGTATTGCGGATTGGTTTGGAGTGGAACAGATCGTTTGCAGTAATGACTCTGCCGATATTTATAATCCCAAAGTGGTGCAGGCTACCATGGGCAGCATTGCAAGGGTGAAAGTTTTTTATTCTGAGTTAAAAGAGTGGCTGGCTAAGCAAAAAGATATCCGGATATATGCTACCATGCTGGAAGGACAGGATGTAAGCACCATGAAAAAACTCAGCGAAGGAATTATTATTTTCGGCAACGAATCAAAAGGCATCAGTGATGAAATCCTGCAACTGGCGAATGTAAAAATCACTATTTTAAGAAAAAGAAAAGCAGAGTCGCTTAATGCGGCAGTGGCAGCAGGGATTATTCTTTCACATATTTGTTAAATAATTTTTTTGGCAATTGCCCTACCTGAACTGGATCGCCTTCACCGGCTGAATTTTCCTGACAAACAAAGATGGTATCATCAGAACTAAAAAGCAAATTACCAGTGTGCCGAGAGCAATAACCCCTACCTGCCACCATACAATTTTTACAGCAGCTTCTGTCATGTAATAAGCTTCTTCCTGCAACTTAATAAAACCGGTGGCCTGCTGCAGCCAGAGCAGGGCAAGAGCAAATGCAATACCGAAAACAATTCCTGTGATGGTGATGATGCTGGCATGACGAAGAAATATTTTCTGAACGGTCCAGTCAGTGGCTCCAAGGGCTTTTAATACCCCCACCATCCGTATGCGTTCAAGCACCAGCACAATCAGGCAGGTGATAAGATTTATGACAGCCACAATCACCATGATCCCGATCAGCACATTTCGGGTATTGTCCTGCAGTTTCAGCCAGTCAAAAATATTGGGAGAAATATTTTTGACACTTACCGTATTCCATGTGGGAGGAAAATCGTCCATATTGTAGATCTGCTCAGCGGTTTTGTTGATATCATGATAATCTTTCAGGAAGATTTCGTAGCCGCCCACTTCATCATCATGCGAACTGTCTTCGGCATTATCCCTGTTCAGTTTTTGAATAAGCCGGATATCACCAATAGCAAATGTCTTGTCATATTCTTCAATACCGGTTTTGTAAATACCGGTAACGGTGAGTTTATCGGGCCGTATATTTCCATTAGGTCGGATAAAGTAAATAAGTATTTTATCACCTGCTTTCAGTCTCAGTTCGGATGCAGTATTTGCCGAGAGCATGATCTCCCGGCTATAACTGCTGTCGCTGAAATGAATGGGTGTTCCTTCTTTGATAAAAGGTTTCAGGTGGCTAAAATCAAAACTGCTGTCGAAGCCTTTGAATAAAACACCCTGGATCTCATCTTTTGTTTTCAGGATGGCATACTTGGTAGAATAAGGATGAATGCTTTCTACATCCGGGTTGTTGCGGATGCTTTCTGCCAGCGCATCATTCTTAATAATCGGTGATTCTTCAGAGATGATTGCCCGTTCCTGTTGCTTTTCCTGTATGCGTATATGCCCCAGAAAGCTGAACACCTTCTGGCTGACGGTAGCCTGAAACCCATTGGCAAGCGATAAAGTAACGATCATCACAGCCACACTGATCACTGTTGCCACAATGGAAAGGCGGATAATAAACCGGGAGAATGAACTTTTCCGGCTGCCTTCGCCTGACTTATTGAATGCAATACGGTTTGCTATAAAGCCTGCAACCTTCAATCTTTTTTTTCTTTTTTGCTTTCACCGTGTTTGCCGCATCTGCGCAAATACCCGATCATATTTACAAGCCCAATATTCACACCGTAAAACTTTTTAAATACGGCGACATTTACAGTTACCCGGTTCTGCTGCTGAATGGCGGCGATCAGCTCGAACTTCATTTTGATGATATGGATGGGGGGATGAAATATTATTATTACACTTTTCAGCTTTGTAATGCAGACTGGACTCCGGCCAATATCCAGAGCTATGATTACATCAGTGGCTTTCGAAGCAGCCGGATCAGCACTTACCGCAATTCATCTATCATCGCCACCCGGTACACCCATTACCAGTTGGTATTTCCCGAAAAAAATCTGATGCCGACCCGTTCGGGAAATTATTTGCTGAAAGTTTTTTTAAACGATGATACATCAAAGCTTGTGTTTACCAAAAGATTTCTGATCGTAAATAACAAAGCGGCTGTATCGGCACAAGTAATGCAACCATTCAATGCCAATTTTTTCAGAACACATCAGAGGGTTTCAGTGTCGGTAAATACAGCAAGTGCACAGATCAATGCATTCTCTCCCCAGGATATTAAAGTGGTGGTTCTTCAAAATTATGCATGGCCTTCGGGTACCGTTCTTGACAGGCCTACTATATTCAGGGGCAATTATTTTGAATACAGCAATGAAGAGAACACTACATTCCAGGCGGGTAAAGAGTGGCGGTGGATCAACCTGAAGAGCTTACGATTAATGAGCGACAGGATGCAGCGGATAGTAGACACCGATAAAGTGAAAACAGAAATTTATGTGAAGCCTGATGTGGAAAGAAGACAACAGATATATGTTTATTACAGCGATCTTGATGGCTTATATACAATTGAAAACTCTGACGGCACCAATCCTTACTGGCAAGGCGATTATGCTTATGTTCACTTTACTTTCATTCCGCCCGGCAACAAAACTTATGAAGGGAAAACTGTTTACCTGTATGGAGAACTGGTGAATTATGAACAGAATGATGCATCAAGAATGATATTTAATGAAGAAAAAGGAGTTTACGAGAAAGCATTATACCTGAAGCAAGGTTATTACAACTATTCTTATGTGACTCTTACGGATAAGAAAGATGAAAATGTTCAACCTTCTCTGGAAAATACCGAAGGTAATTATTGGGGAACGGAAAACAGTTACATGGTGATGGTGTATTACCGTCCTTTTGGTGCAAGAGCCGATGAATTAATTGGTTTTGCAAGGATCAATTCGGCTTTTCAACATTAACCCCCACTGATAGTTATAAAATTGAAAATTTCTTATTCCCCTAAAGGGGATTGCCAATTCATTTTATGCGAATATTAATGCTTTGTGATAGCAAACATCAAACCTTAAATTTACGGCTGCTGCCTTATCTTTGCAGCGGCAGGTCTTACACGACCAGCTCCTGCTGAACCCTCCCAGGGCCGGAAGGCAGCAAGAGTAGGTGGTTGAGCGGTGCGATGTAATCAGCCTGCCTTTTTTTATTTCAGATTGAAGATTGAATATTTTATTATTTAACCCCTTCATATCTATTTTATGACCGGCATCGAACTTCAATCAAGACTAAAACAATTTGCTTACAGAATAATCCCTCTTTGCGAGTCGCTTCCTTCCAAAAAAGTTTCAAGGGTCATTGAAGATCAGTTAACAAGATCAGTTTTTTCAGCAGCTGCCAATTATCGGGCTGCTTGTAATGCACAATCGCCAAAAGCATTTACTTCTAAACTGTCAATAGCTTTTGAAGAAATGGATGAGTCCCTGTTTTGGCTTGAAGTTATAACTGAAATAAAACTGGTAAAGCAGGAAAAGATGAAAAGTATTTTAAAGGAAGCAGACGAGTTAACCCGTATTCTTGCATCTTCAAGAAAAACTTCGCAAAAGAAAAGAAAAATATAAAATATACAATCTTAAATATTCAATAGATATGAAATTTTTTATTGACACAGCTAATCTTGCACAGATCAAAGAAGCAAATGAACTGGGAATTTTAGATGGAGTTACCACCAATCCTTCGCTGATGGCGAAGGAGGGAATCAAAGGACATGATGCCATCATGAATCATTACAAAACCATTTGCGAAATGGTGGATGGCGACATCAGTGCTGAGGTTATCGCTACTGATTTCAATGGTATAGTTGAGGAAGGAAAAAAATTAGCAGCCATTCATCCAAACATTGTGGTAAAAGTGCCGATGATCAAAGATGGGGTGAAGGCCATCAAATGGTTTACTGATAATGGGATCAGAACAAACTGTACCCTGGTTTTCTCAGCAGGGCAAGCAATTCTTTGCGCCAAAGCCGGTGCTGCTTATGTATCTCCATTCATTGGTCGTATTGATGACAGTGGCTGGGATGGTGTTCAACTGGTTGAGCAGATCAAACATATTTATACTATCCAGGGATTTAAGACACAGGTGCTGGCGGCATCCATCCGCAATCCCAATCATATTATCCGTTGCGCTGAAGTAGGCGCTGATGTTTGCACCTGTCCGCTCGATTCCATTCTTGGCTTATTAAAGCATCCGCTTACGGATATCGGCCTTGCAAAATTTCTGGAAGATGCTAAAAAAACTCAGTAGTAAACTTACGAGAGGCTATCTCAATCGTATGTCAGCCTGAGCCTGTCGAAGGCTGATGTTGTAATTGTCAATATTTCGACAAGCTCAATATGACAATTACAGCAATTTTTTCGGAAAGCATATTACTTTTTATTCTTGTTTTTATTCTTCCCTTTCAGTACTTCGTTTTTGGTAGGCAGTATTTCATCATCTGGTTTTTTCTTTATCCAGATGGTCTTTTCAATTACCATGAGGGGATTTGATTTTAATGTTGCTCTTACAACTACTTTTTCTTCGATGAAATTGGCATGTATGATGAGCTCATTACCTTCAAAGCTGGCAGTAGGGCAAAAGAAGATAAGTTCTTTGGAAGTAAGCGGCATCCAGCGGCCATTGGATAGTTTACCATCCACATTGATATAGTTATGCTGTCCTTTTTTCAGGCTGTCAGTATAAAGATGGAAAGCGATACTGTCTATCTTTTGAGCATGGAGATAGCCGGAGGCTATTAAAAATAATATGATCAGCCGGAGCTTTTGCATGATATATTCAAGTCGGTATTTCAGGTAAAAAAGTTGTCACCTCAGTTGTCTATTGTTCCTTCCTTTTGAAACAGGAAGTTACTTTATTATAATTTACCTTTTCCATAATGTCTTTGATAAAACAGGCCTGCGGGGATGAATGGAATATTTCCTGGCATGAGAAAGGAACAGTGAAGTGAAAGATGCTGATCTCAGCGGTATCAGTGATACGAATGCCGGTTGTTCAGGACGGCCACCGGCGCCTAATAAAACAAAAACAGGCCATTCCCTGTTCCGCTGCTGATAGTGGCTGAGCTGCTTTTCCGTACACCAGGTTACCTGGTCTTTAAAAAAAGCGGAGCGGTATTTGGCTTCCACATAAAAGATACGGCCGCTGCGTCGGTCACGGAATTGGAAGTCAGGGTCGGCTGAAAGGACAAAATTTTTATCCTTTGTTTTATAGCCATGTGTCTTTTGAAGCAGGTCGTAACGGGAGTTGCTGAAAAGATATTTTCTTGCATACCGTTCAAATTTTTCGCCGGCAGTAAAGGAACGGGGTGTTCCGAATAAAGCTCTCCATAGACGGAATGGTAATGAAAGCAGCATAGAGTAACAGCGATGTTCCGGAATTAAAATTACCAGGTCTTTTTATGCTGCGGCAGGCAGCGGGAGAAGAATAACAATGTATTCACAAAACGGAAGAAACCCGTTTCATTTTTTCTTCAGTTCCAGCAGTATCGTTTTTTCCCTGGATGGCATATCACATTGCGCCTTTCCGGAAGTATTATCACTGACCAGAAAAATATTTCCATCCTTATCAACCGTAATTCCCTCCAGGTTCATACTATAGCCCTGGTCTTTGTATTCATTGGAGATATCAGAGAATTTTTCTACCGGAACATTCTTTAATGTCTCAGCGAGCAGGTTTCCTTTTTTATCAATGTCTATTGATTCAAGAAACTGCTGACGCAGTTTGCCTTTTGAAAATGATTTCAAACAGAGCAGGCGGTCATTTTCCTTATCATAACAGATATCAGAATAACGCCATTGCCTGTTTTCCAGCGGCATCTCCATCATGGATTCATATTTCAGGGAAAAACTGTTGTCCTCGCCGCCGGGCTCAATAGTAAAAGTGTATATCTGCGAACGGGTCATATCATCATTTCTTTCCCGCAACAGGTAAAATTTATTGTCCCTTTCATTAGCGGCAATACCTTCCATGCCATCTCCGTCTTTTGATTTGGGTGGAAGGGCAATAGATGTTTCAATTTTTTTCACCGAGCCATTGCTAACATCTGCTTCATAAACGGCCACAGCATTTTCTGAAACCATATACAATTTATTCCTGTAAGATGTCATTCCCTCCATTTCAAATTCCTGCGAAACAGCTATAGGTATGCTGTTGATGGTCTTTGTTTCCGGGTCCATGGATAAAATCATAGGGCAACGTTCGGAAGCAAAATAGAGTTTACCATCCATATACTTGGTGCCGGAAATGCAAACCTGTTTGTTCAGAGCATCGGGAAGGGGTACATGGTTTATTTCATACAGTGGAAGACTTTGCTTCAAAGTAAAAAATGAAAAAACAACAATGACTGCGGCGAATGACAAAAATCGAATCATGGTTTTTGTTTTTCAGTTGACAGGAAAAAACTATCTGCAAATTTAAATGAAAATTGTGGGAAAATGATGAGTGAGGTGGAGGATTGTGTTGCAACTTAACCGCTGCTTATCGTATAACTTTCTTTTTGCCTTACCCAAGAATATGTCAAAAAGAGCAACCCATCTGTGATTTCATGCATCCAATGAACGGCTCCATGCTTTTCAGCAAGCGGTATAAACTCATCATGTTGCCCAACTGTAAAATTTACTGTTCGTTCTTCTTTGTCCTTCGTTTTCATTGAAGCAAATATTAATTGGTCGCTATAATGAATATATGCATTTCCTGTATCATAAACTTTCTGTACCCAATCAAAGTTTTCATGTTCGGATATTTTTTCAACCAGTCGAGTATCTGTCATCTTCCGATTGTTCTTGTCTTTTAACTTTCTAATAGCTGTTCCTCCAATTACTTTAAGTGCAAAATCGTCAATGTTGTAGTCAATCAATTGTGGTGCGTACAGTCTTAGCAATGAGTCCAAATGTAAGCGAACCAATGGAGCTGCAGCAATGAAGTTATTATCTCTCATTAGTGCAATGAATCCCCTAAGCAAGTTTACAGATCTATTGAGTAATCCATTTACGAATATGTCAAAAGTGTAAAAGTGTGGTGGTGTCAATAAGCTTGCTTTTCCCAACTGCGTGAGTGCTTTTATTTTTTCTTCAAGTTCGTTTAAAAGTTTGTTGATTTGCTCTTGCATGTTAAATGGCAGCTAACACATAAATATACGATACTCCTAAAACGGGTGAGAAATTTTATTGCTTGTTTTTCAACTGTTGCTATTTGCAATCTTTGTTGCAATTAGGGTCATGAAATTTCATTCGCAATTCATGTCGTAGTTGCTATTGAGCAGGGCTTTGCGGGTAGCCAAAACACCAACGTAAGTAGTTAAACCTTTCGGTTGTTGCTGTTAATCCTGTCTCACATTTCAATGCGTAACCCGCTTACCGGACAGGCAGGCATCAATAGCGGCATTAAGAGGTCGGCGATTGTCCATGGGCGGAGGGTGAAGTGCATGTTTCATTTTATTTAGACATGGGGTATTTGAACTAATTAGTTTCCGGATTATTATCGTAATTCTCTGAATTTTGTGATTCAAGAACTGTTAATGTTGCTTCTGAGATGACTTCCTTCGTATTTCTTTTTTTTGCCTTAGGGATTTTTGTTGGTTTTATATTTTCCAGTGCGATTGGTTCGTGAATAATTCTGTTTATCGATGCTTGAATCTCCTCATCTGAAAATTTATTCTTAAATTTTTTCTTAAGAGTTCGCTTGATAAAATTGGTAACTGGAGTAGCAAGTAAAAGTCCCGCAACATTTAAAGGGTCCAAAGCACATGTTTTATTCCACAGAAGGTTTAGCCCCTTATTTGATACAGAGTCTTTATGTATATATTGAATTACTTCAATACAGGGTTTTAATTGAGACTGATCTGATAAGTCAAGAGAGAATACTTTACGAGATTCGATTGGTTTGTTGAAAAGGATTTTATAAAACTCAAAACATTTTCCATTTGTAAGAAGTGCCCATTCAATACCTTCATTAGCACCGTAATTAATTGCTTGCCTGAGATGTTTGTCAGACAGAGCAAAAGAAAGTGCCTTTACTTCAACAAGAAACTGTCTTACATCTTTGAGTTGAATCACATAATCAGCGTATGTTCCTCGAATCATATATTCAGTTTTCACTTCAGTTATTGGAACATAACCAAGTACATCTGTGAGAAAGGTATTTATCATTAGCCTTGTTCCTGATTCGTCCAGTTCGGTAACGTTACCTTGAAGATATTTTTTTGCGTATGATTTTAATGCATTAAGCAGTTTTGCCTTTTTGCTAGAAGTCAGCATATTTGAAGGTTTAATAAGTTAAAAAGTATAGCCTTGCTTCTAATATTAAATGTACTGCACAATTTTAGAATTATCAAAACCCCTTCTTATCTTCCTTCTTCCCCGCATTCTTCACATATTTTTCCAGCCAGTTAAATTGCTCATTCAGCATGTGCAGAATATTTTCCCGACCCTGGTAGCCATGGCTTTCGTAAGGCAGCTGTAAATACTTCACGGTGCCTCCATGTCCCTTAATGGCATTGAACATTCTTTCGCTTTGTATGGGGAAAGTGCCGGTGTTGTTGTCCATTTCGCCATGCACCAGCAGTATGGGTGTTTTTATTTTATCGGCATAATTAAAAGGGCTCATATCATTATATAATTGTGTGGCCTGCCAGTAAGTTCTGTCCTCATTCTGAAAACCAAAAGGAGTGAGTGAACGGTTATAAGCGCCGCTGCGGGCAATACCTGCTTTAAAGAGTTTGGTATGTGCCAGCAAATTTGCTGTCATAAATGCTCCATAGCTATGGCCGCCAACAGCCATCCTGTTCTTATCACCTACACCCATTTCATCCAACACATTGATAGCTGCTTCTGCATTCATGGTTAGCTGCTGAACAAAATCATCATTGGGTTTTTTGTCTTTGCTGACCGATACGATTGGCATCTCAGCATTATTTAAAACTGCATAGCCTTGTGTAACGTAATAAACAGGCGAGCCCCAGTTGAGCAATGTAAAGCGGTGCTCACTGCCACGTATCTGTGCTGCGTCGGCAGCAGAATTATATTCAGCCGGGTAGGCCCAGATGAACACAGGCAGTTTGCCATCTCTTTCTTTATTATATCCTTTGGGTAAATACAGTTCACCGGTGAGGTTCACTCCATCGGCTCTTTTATATTTTATTTTTTGTTTACTTACTCCATCTAACTGCGGATATGGATTGGTAAAACTGGTTAGCTGCCTGTCGGCTATTTTCAGTTTAAGATTCTTCACCCAGTAGTTGGGCACTTCTTTTTCGTTTTCTTTTCTTGTGAGCAACTGGAGTTTATCCGCATCCATTACTTTGGCCACATATTCAAAATCAGTTTCATTGCTGCGCCAGATGATGTCTGTCTTTTTTGTGGCCAGATCAAATGTTGCCAGAAAAGGAAGATCACCTTTGGGTGAGCTGCCAACAGGATTATTCATCAGCAGCTTGCTGCCATTATCAATTGTTTTGAGCACATCACGGCCCCACTGATTTTTTTCAGTGACCGGGAAACCAGGGTTGGAATAAGCATCTGTTGTATTTCTTTCTATTAATTTTTCCATTTCACCGGTGGCTGGGTTGAAACGACTCATTTGAGTTTGTTGCTTGCCCTGCAAACCTTCATTCACCAATGCCAGTGTGGAGTTGCCCCAGGTCACGCCACGATACCGCATTTTTGTTTTAAACAAAAGTTTTGGTTCCGTATTAAAAGGAGCAGGCATTGCATACAGCACATCATGATAGTCCACATTCTTTTTTATCAAGCCACTGTCCAATGGCATGCACCAGGTCACTGTGGCCGGTTCATCATCCCGCCAGTCAAAGCTGCGGGGAACGAATTGCACATTATCATTTCCACTTGGAGCTGTTTCGGCGGAAGGCAGATCAGCTAATTGCTTTACCGGTTTGCCATTCATATCGGCTATGTACACATTGGAAGGAAAACCCTGCGCCGGCACCAGGTAGGAGAATGGTTTTTTCAGTGCTCTTACCAGCATATATTTTTTATCTGGCGAAACATTAGGAATATTACCGATATATGGCTGACTGATCTTAGCTTCTGTGCCACTTATATTTTTTACCAATTGAGCAGTGGCATAAAATTCAAATAATTGTTCATCGTATGGGCTCTTTATCATGTCCTGGAAAGTGGGCCGGGGTGAAGCCTTGCCATAATTTTCCTGCACAGTGGGTCCCTTTGGCATGAGAGGTTTCGCCGGCGCTGCTGAAGCAGGTTTGATGACTGTGCGGTACAACAAAGTGTTATCATCATACCACTGGTAGCCGCCCATTACAAGGTTCAGCGCTGTCTTGTTCACTTTCATGGCTTTTTGTGTGGCTACATCAATTACATAGAGTTCAACTTTATCAGCCAGGGTTTGAGTAAAAGCAATTTTTTTATCGCCCGGGCTCCAGCTTACACTGCCGGCAAAAAGCGGGGAAGGCAGACCGGTTATTTTAATTTCTTTTCCTGAAGCAATATTTTTCAGCCAGATATTGCTGATGAAATTCTGGCGGCTCGGTGCAAAATTGTTTGGATTGATACGCAGTCCTGCAATTTTCAATTCAGGTCTTGCCAGTTCTTCTACGGAAGGATAGAGGCTTACATCATACAGTAGCATCCACTCAGCTTTATCATCAATACTCACACTGGGTGATGATTTGGCCAGCAGCATATCAGCGATATCTTTTGGAGGTATTTTATAGCCATTAGCGTCCTGTGCTCTTACAATTATTGAAACCAACAGGAAGGAGAGAATAATAGAAGCAATGCGTTTGGTCGCCATGGTCGGGAGTTTAGACATACAAGTTAAGCAAGTAATAGCTTTTATAAATACCATTGATATAAAAACTGCCGGAGTTTTGGCCTTTACATGATTAGGTTTAATTTTATTCATTACAATTTAATATGACAAACAATTCATTACGACATTCATCTGTTATCATTTTACTGGCCATTGGTTTTATTATGGCTACAAAACCGGTGAAAGATATTGAGCTGACACTTCCTTCAGGTTTTAAAGCTGAAACCGTTGTGGAATCTTTGGGCAGGAACCGGCACATTACTGTAAATGGTAATGGTGACATCTATGTAAAACTGGACAAGCCAAAAGACGGAAAAGGAATTATTGTTCTTCGAAAGACTGACGGACAATACAAGATTATCAAAAGCTTTGGCAACTTCACAGGCACAGGCATTGCAATTAAAAATGGATACCTCTACGCTACATCAGATAATACTGTGTACAGATACAAATTCAGCAATAATGAGATTATAAACCCAGACAATCCTGAAATAATTGTATCAGGGCTTGTGGCAGGTAATCAGCATTCATCAAAATCTATTGCGCTGGATGATAAGGGAAACTTATATGTTACTATCGGCGCACCGTCCAATGCCTGCCAGGTAAAAGACCGCTCTGCCGGTTCTCCCGGTCAGGATCCTTGTCCCTTATTGGAAAAAGCAGGAGGTGTGTGGCAATTTAGGGCAGACAGATTAAATCAATCTTATGCAGAAGGGATTCGTTATGCAACGGGCATCCGGAACATTGTTGGTATTGCTTGGAATGAAAAGGAAAAAACATTATACGCCATGCAGCATGGAAGAGACCAGTTAAATAATATTGCGCCTGACAACTATTCCAATGAAGAAAGCGCTGAATTACCCTCTGAAGAATTTTTGCTAATCAAAAAAGGAAGTGATTTTGGATGGCCCTATTGTTATTATGATCATATTCAAAAAAAGAAAGTGTTGGGTCCTGAATACGGAGGCGACGGAAACAAGCAGGGCAGGTGTGCAGATAAGGATCAGCCGATCCTTGGCTTTCCGGGTCATTGGGGGCCAAATGATCTTTTATTCTATACAGGAAAAATGTTTCCGGATAAATATAAGAACGGGGCATTCATTGCATTTCATGGAAGCTGGAACAGGGCGCCATTGCCGCAGGCAGGATATTTTGTTGTATTTGTTCCTATGAAAGATGGCAAGCCTTCCGGCAACTATGAAATATTCGCCAATGGTTTTGCCGGCAAAGGAACCATTGCAGGACCGGGTCAGGCAAAGTATCGTCCCTGTGGATTGGCACAAGGGCCTGATGGGGCTTTATATGTGTCGGATTCGAAAGAAGGGAGGATTTGGAAGATAGTGTATGAGAAATGAGTCGGGAGTCTGGAGTCGTTAGTCAGGAGCGAGAAACATTATTGTTTGTAAATAACTCCGTCTTTGATTACTAATTTTATCTTCCTGATATTTTTAATATCTGTTGAAGGATCACCTTCCACCGCAATGATATCAGCCAGCAATCCCTTTTTGATTCTGCCAATTTTATCTGCATAGCCAAATACTTCTGCATTTACAGATGTGGCAGACTTTAAAACATCCATCGGTTTCATCCCGTATTCTACCATCAGTTCCATTTCTCTTGTATTGTCGCCATGAATGTACACACCCACATCGCCGCCCATACAAATAGTTACGTCTGCCTGCAAAGCAAGTTGAAAACTTTTTTTCTTTTCGGTGATACTTTTTGGTTCAGGGTCAACCCCTCGTTTCCATCCACGATATTGTTGTATTGCATCACCAGCAGCAAGAGTGGGGCAGAGGGCCACTCCTTTTTCTTTCATCAGTTTAAAAACTTCCAATGTTCCATTGTCGCCATGTTCGATAGTTGATACGCCAGCCATAATTGCTCTGCGCATTCCTTCAGGTGTTGCAGCATGAGCTACAACCGGCCGGTTACTGCTATTAGCAATTTTTACAGCGGTTGTAATTTCTTCTTCAGTAAAAGTGGGAGCGGACTCACTATTTTTTCCCCAGCGATAGTCGGCATAAATTTTTATCAGGTCGGCGCCTTTCCCGATCTCCGTTCTCACTTCTTCCATCATTTCATTAGCATTTGAAACTTCAGCAGCGCCTTGTGGTAAAACAACATCTGCTGATGACGATCTTGGCCCATATGTTCCCTTTGCTACAATAGCTCTTGTAGCAATGATCATTCTTGGTCCGGGTACCACTCCTTTTTCAATTGCTTTTTTCAAACCCACATCGTCATACATAGCTCCTTCTGTTCCCAGGTCTCTCACAGTAGTAAAGCCAGCCATCAGTGTAGCATTGGCATGATTTACGGCTCTTGCCGTTCTTTCTGCTCTTGATTCCTTCAGCACCTGGTCATCCCATGATGTTTCATTATAAGGATGGAGAAATAAATGCGAATGACCTTCAATTAATCCCGGAAGCAATGTCATTCCTTTCAGTTCGATGATCTTTGTGTCTGCAGGCAGTTTGAAACTCATCGATCCGGCTTCTTCTATTTTATTATTCTTCAGCAGCACTACCCAGCCGGTTTGCATCTGCTCTCCATCAAATACCCTGTCTGGTTTCAGCAGAATAAACTTATCTGGTTGCTGGGCAATAATCTTACCAGCGTAAAAAAGAATGAATAATATTCCAAAGGCTTTTTTCATCGTTATTGTTGGATAGAAAATTTCCGGAAATAATCCTCTGTAAAACTTTTATCCAGCTTTCCATAAAACGCAACCAGCAGTTTTACTTTTTGCCTGATGCGGGGATAGGTGTCAAAATATATCCAGAAATCTTCGTCTGGTTTAAATAGATTTTGTGCAAGGGTATTTAAATCGTTTTCAAGACTTGAAATTGCATATTGCGTAAGAAAACCTTTTTTACACAGAGCTGTATCAAAACTCTGGGAAGACTCGTTATTGCGGATAGCTCCTACACCTGCTTCCGGATCATTGTAATCAAATCCGGGTATATTGGCGTTTTTCCATGCAATAGTGTCAAGAAATCTTGAATAACCCCGCATAAGAATACTGGAGTATTCATGATGAAAGGTTTGTTCGAGATAGGAATCAGTATAGCCATTTGATTCACCATCGTTGGTGACATACACGGCATCATTTGAATTAGTGCCGCCAAAACCGACATTAAAGAATGACATGCTTTTAAAAAAATAAACAGATTTGAGTGTAAGCTTTAATAATCCTGCCGGGTATTTTGAAATGGCTGCAACGATGGCGCTTTTGCTCCTGCTGATTTCACTTTTGGCAATCGGTTCGGAAGCAGCGCTGGTAGGGGCCGATTGCCATTCTTCAGGAAATGCGTCGGCTGTCGTTACATTGAAATAAACACTTACCCCTTTTATGGTTGTATCACCCGGGCCCGATGATGCTTTCAGCATCAACAGAACTGTGAAAATGCTAAGCCATACGGTTTTTATCATATGTTAAATCTAAAAAGAATTTGAATATGTGAATTTTGCTTCTATATTTGTGATGTAATGAAACAGCAAATTACAAATAAACTGTGGTGGTGGAACAGCAACTCTTACGGGGTACTGTAATATCATCATTGTATTTGTATAATTATATTCAGACCCCGCATAATGCGGGGTTTTTTATTTGAAATGAGGAAAATTGAAATAAATACAAGCTGTAAGAAAATGCTGGCAGATGTGTATACACCTGTTGGCATTTACCTGCGGTTGCGGGATAAATTCCGGGATACCATTTTACTGGAAAGCACCGATCATCATTCATTTGAAAACAGCTGGTCCTTTATCTGCATTAATGCTATTGGAGGCATGGAAATCAGGTCAGCTGAATTTGCTGAATTCAAATTACCAGGTCAAAAGCCGGAAAAAATAGCGCTGAAAAATCCACGGGAAGTGCCGGAACTTTTTTGGGAGTTCATGCAGAAGTTTAAAATAAAACAGCCGGAAGTAAAAGAAGCAAAGTTTGCGCAGGGACTTTTTGGATATACCTGTTATGATGCTGTAATATTTTTTGAATCTATTAAACTTTCCAAAAGCCCCCTTCAGGAGGTTGGGGGTATGCGTTACAGACTTTATCAATATGTTATTGCCATCAACCATTTTAAAGATGAACTGTTTATCTGTGAAAATAAAATAAGCGGAATTGAAAGCGATGTGGCAGCAGTGGAATCCTTGATAAGGAGTAAAGATGTACCTGTTTATCCATTTGCTATCCGGGGGCAGGAGATATTAAACATGACAGATGATGAGTATAAAGAAATGGTGAAAAAAGGAATTGCCGGTTGCCATCGTGGCGATGTTTTCCAGATTGTGTTGAGTCGGAGATTTCAGCAGGAATTTACCGGCGATGAATTTAATGTGTACAGGGCTTTGCGCAGCATTAACCCTTCCCCGTACTTGTTTTTCTTTGATTATGGAGATTATAAACTGATGGGCTCATCTCCGGAGGCACAACTGGTGATTCAGAATAATAAAGCTATCATGCATCCCATTGCGGGTACATTTAAAAGAACCGGTGATGATGAAGCCGATAAAGCTGCTGCTGAAAGATTATTAAAAGACGCAAAGGAGAATGCAGAGCATATAATGCTGGTTGATCTGGCAAGAAATGACTTAAGCCGGGTATGCGAAGATGTGGTAGTTGTGCATTTCAGGCAGGTGCAATATTTTTCACATGTGATTCATTTGGTAAGTGAAGTTGTTGGGAGGGTAAAGGAAGGAACGAATCCTTTTGAACTATTGGCAAAAACATTTCCTGCAGGAACATTAAGTGGAGCGCCAAAGTTCAAAGCTATGGAACTGATCGATGCATACGAAGCGACAGCGAGAAGTTATTACGGAGGAGCTATTGGTTTTATGGGTTTTGACGGCAGTTGCAACCATGCAATAATGATAAGAACTTTTTTGAGTAAAAATAATACATTGACTTACCAGGCTGGAGCAGGAGTGGTGGCAGCCAGTGATCCGGAAAGTGAGTTGCAGGAAGTGAATAATAAGTTAGGGGCATTGAAAAAAGCAATTGACCTCGCAAAAGAAATCTGATATGAAGATTCTTGTTTTTGATAATTACGATTCATTCACTTACAATCTTGTCCATTTGGTGGAGAAGATAACGCATACCGAAGCAGATGTATACCGTAACGACCAGGTTAGTTTAGAGAAAGTGAAGGGTTATGATAAAATCATTTTATCCCCCGGCCCGGGCATACCGGAAGAAGCCGGGTTATTGTTGCCGCTGATAAAAGAATATGCGGCTTCAAAATCAATACTGGGAGTTTGTTTAGGGCATCAGGCTATTGGAGAAGCATTTGGTGGGAAGTTGGTTAATCTTTCAACAGTTTATCATGGCGTTGCCACTCAGGTGAAAATTGACAGAACAAAAGAATCTGAATTGTTTGAAGGTTTGCCTGATATAATAGAAGCGGGCCGTTATCATAGCTGGATTGTGGCGTATGAAAATTTTCCGGAGGAATTAGAAGTGACAGCAAGAGATGATAATGGATATATCATGGCGTTACAGCATAAACAATATGATGTGCAGGGAGTGCAGTTTCACCCGGAGAGTGTGCTGACGCCGCATGGAGAAAAGATTTTAAAAAATTGGTTAAGGCATTAACCGCAGAGAACGGGAGGAAAAGAGATTTCGCAGAGTATCTCAGTGCTAACGCTGCGAACTCATGTTCTCCGCGGTGAACAAAGAAATGAAAAAGATACTGCAATATTTATTTGAGCACAAAACACTAAGCCGTGAAGAGGCTAAAGATGTTTTAATAAACATCGGCAAAGGCCTGTACAACGAGCATGAGGTAACAGCATTTATGACTGTGTATCTGATGCGCAGCATAACGATTGAAGAGTTACAGGGCTTCAGGGATGCTTTAATGGAACTATGTGTAAAAGTTGATTTGAGTGAGTATGAAACAATAGATATTGTCGGCACAGGTGGTGATGGGAAGAATACGTTCAATATTTCCACACTGGCTTGTTTTATTGTGGCAGGGGCAGGACAAAAAGTTGCCAAGCATGGTAACTATGGTGCTTCATCAATAAGTGGTGCAAGTAATGTGATGGAACAACTGGGATATAAATTCAGTAATGATAACAGTAAACTGAAAAAAGAGATCGAAGTAACGAATATTTGTTTCTTGCATGCACCATTGTTTCACCCGGCATTAAAAACTGTTGGGCCAATACGAAAGAACCTTGCGATGCGAACTTTTTTTAACATGCTTGGTCCCATGGCTAATCCCGCAAATCCATCTTACCAGTTAGTAGGGGTTTATAATCTGGAAATGGCGAGGATTTACAATTACTTGTTGCAACTGGGCGGTAACCCATTTACTGTGATATACAGTTTGGATGGTTATGATGAAATTTCGCTGACCAATGATACTAAGGTAATAACGAATGAAGGTGAAAGGGTAATGACACCTGAACAATTGGGCAAACGGATGGTGACGGCACAGGATATTAATGGAGGCAACAGTGTGGAGGAAGCAGCAAAAATTTTTGCTGCAATACTAAGAGGTGAAGGCACATGGGCGCAGAATGCAGTTGCGCTGGCGAATGCTGCAATGGCTTTGCATTGTACCGGTAAGTATAAAGATTATAATGGCGCATATAATGCCGCAGTGGAGAGTTTGGAAAGAGGAAAAGCTAACGGGTGTTTAAAGAAATTACTGTCATTGCAATAGCGAAACAGTATTTATTTTCTCGGAGTCTTGTCACTCCGACGAAGGAGGAGTCTGAAAGAGCAGGCTTGTTGGGATGCCTCGTTCCTCGGCATGACAAGACCCTAAAAGAACGAAGAGTCGTTAACGACACTAACAAAAAGATGAATATTTTAGAAACGATAGTAGCCGCCAAGAAAAAGGAAATTGAGCCGTTCAAGACAAGGAGTCCGATCGAGCGGTTTGAACGGGAGGGTTTTTTCTGGCAAATAAGAAACCGCTCCATGGTACAAAGTTTATTGATGCCAGGCAGCACCGGCATCATTGCCGAGTTCAAAAGAAAAAGCCCGAGCAAAGGATGGTTCAAGACAAAAGAACTGGAAGTGGAGCCAGTGGTAACGGCTTACAACAAAAGCGCCGCTGGTATCTCAGTGCTCACCGATAATGAATTTTTTGGTGGCGATCTTGATGATTTAATTCAAACCAAAGTAGTGACTGATATTCCTGTGCTCCGCAAAGATTTTATTGTTGACAAATGGCAAATAGCTGAATCAAAAGCATTCGGCGCCGATGTGATATTATTGATTGCAGCATGTTTGTCGCCGGCACAGGTAAAGGATTTTGCCGGCTATGCCGCCAGCATCGGCCTGGAATCAATACTGGAAGTGCATAATGAGGAAGAGCTCGGTCATTGTTGTGATGAGATAAATATGGTTGGGGTTAACAACCGGAATCTAAAAACCTTTGAAGTGGACATCAACACTTCGCTGCAATTGTTTGATAAGATACCGGCGGGTAAACCGGCTATTACAGAAAGCGGTATCAGCAGTGTTGACAGCATTGTAACTTTACGCAACGCCGGATTCAAGGGTTTTTTGATCGGTGAAAATTTTATGAAAGCGGAACAGCCGGGAAAGGCGTTTGAAGATTTTGTTATTGGATTAAAATAAATACATCTCCCACAAAGGCACTAAGGCCACTAAGCTTTGTGTTCTTGCTGTCTTGCTGGGAAACAAACACAACAATATGAATATAAAAGTATGCGGCATCACTGAAATGAAGCAACTGCAACAGCTGGACGGGTTGGATATTGATTTTGCAGGATTGATATTTTATAAAGACTCGCCAAGATATATTGGAGATAAGATTTCAAAGTCTGAGTTGAAAAAAGCAGACTTTGATTTGAAAAAAGTGGGAGTATTTGTCAATCCCGAAATGATAGATGTGCTGGATGCCATAGATGATTACGGCTTGGAAGTGGTGCAGTTGCACGGAGATGAAAGCCCGGAGATGTGTGGAGATCTGAGCAGTGAAGTGGAGGTAATAAAAGCATTTCGCATAGGCGGTGATGAAAATATTGATGAACTGGTTGCGCCTTATGATGCAGTGTGTGATTACTATCTGTTTGATAAAGCAACCGACTACAGCATCGGCGGCACCGGTCAGCAATTTGACTGGAATGTTTTAAATAAAGCCAAGGTTGAGAAACCATTCTTTCTCAGCGGCGGTATCAGCGTAGAAGATGCAGCAAGGATAAAAGCATTTAAACACCCTGATTTATTTGGCGTGGACATCAACAGCAGATTTGAATCAGCACCGGGGATAAAGGATATGAGTAAAGTGCTGCAGTTTAAGATGGCGATGAAGTGAACCCACCCCTACCCCTCCAGGGAGGGGATGCGGCACACAGCCCTAACTATTCGGAGAGGCTGATGTGAAAAAGGAAGAGGTTTAAAGTGAAGAGTGCTGAAGAAGTATTGTGCTTTAGTACACATCCCCGCCCGGGCGGGGCGAATTGAGTGAGCTAAATACTTTAAGATTCCGGGGTGGGTCAAAATATGAACAGAAGAATAATTCCATACAATCCAAAGCTGAAAGAACTGGCAAAAAAGCTTCGCCAGAATATGACTTTTTCAGAAGTAAGATTATGGAATGAATTAAAAAACGGACAACTGATGGGTTATGATTTTGACAGGCAACGGCCGATTGGAAACTATATCGTTGATTTCTTTTGCAAAGACCTCCAACTGGCAATAGAAGTAGATGGAATAACACACCTGGATGAAAAGGTGATTGAAAAAGATTTTATCAGGCAGGAGAATATGGAAGAGCTGGGTGTTTCGTTTTTACGATTTGATGCATTGTTGGTGGTTAACAAAGTGGAAGCGGCGGTAAAGGAAATAAGAAACTGGATACTGGAATATGAAGATAAGAACGGGGTGAATGGTTTTGTACAGAGAAAAAGAGAAGCGTTGCAAAATCCTGTTTCAAGAAAAAGGAAGTGAGTGTGTAACCCACCCCTTTCGGGGATTTTTTTATTAGTAATTGCTTCGGCCCCTCCAGGGAGGGGATGACGGTCGTTTTAGTTCGGAAAGAAAGGATCCTGTGTGCTTTAGTAAGCATCCCCGCCTGGGCGGGGCAGATTGAGGAAAGCTAAATGTTTTGAGCAACTGGGGGGTATGATGCCATGAAAACGGAACGTACAAGTGAGTGACACAACAGACGATGCCATGAAAAACTAAAGCTGGTAAACAAAACCTAATGTCAACAAAAAAATCATATCAACATCCAAATGAGTTTGGCTACTACGGCCAATTTGGCGGGGCATATATACCCGAGATGCTTCATCGAAATGTTGAAGAGTTGCGGGCAAAATACCTGGAAATAATTTATGAAGAAGAATTTCAAAAAGAGTTTCAGCAATTACTAAGAGACTATGCAGGCAGACCAACAGCTTTATATTTTGCAGAACGATTGAGCAACCGCTACAAAGCAAACATCTACCTGAAGCGGGAAGACCTTTGCCATACCGGGGCACATAAAATAAATAACACTATCGGGCAGATTTTATTAGCACAACGACTGGGTAAAAAAAGAATCATTGCAGAGACAGGCGCCGGTCAGCATGGTGTGGCTACGGCCACCGTGTGTGCACTGAAAGGGTTGGAGTGTATTGTGTACATGGGCGAAAAAGATATTGAAAGGCAGGCGCCGAATGTGGCAAGAATGAAGATGCTTGGGGCAACAGTTGTTCCGGTTACCAGTGGCAGCAAGACATTGAAAGATGCAACGAATGAATCGATAAGAGACTGGATAAATAATCCAAATGATACGCATTATATCATCGGCAGTGTGGTGGGTCCGCATCCTTACCCGGATATGGTGACGAGGTTTCAGAGTGTCATAAGTGAAGAAATGAGAAAGCAACTACTAAAAAAAACGGCTAATGAGTTGCCAAATTATGTGATAGCCTGCGTAGGTGGCGGCAGTAATGCAGCCGGTGCTTTTTATCATTTTCTGGATGAACCTTCTGTGCAACTAATTGCTGTTGAGGCAGCAGGTGAGGGCATCAACAGTGGAAAAAGTGCTGCGACTACTCAATTAGGTAAACCGGGCATATTGCATGGCAGTAAAAGTTTATTGATGCAAACGGAAGATGGCCAGGTGCTGGAGCCGCATAGTATTTCAGCGGGATTGGATTACCCTGGCATTGGCCCGTTACATGCTCATTTATATGAAAGTGGCCGGGCCACTTTTCTCAGTGCAACTGATAAGAAAGCTTTGCATGCAGCATTTGAACTGGCAAAACTTGAAGGTATCATTCCGGCGCTGGAATCTGCACATGCACTCCACGCATTGAAGATGATCAACTTTAATCCGAAGGATGTTGTGGTTGTTTGTTTGAGTGGGAGGGGAGATAAAGATTTAGCAACCTATATGAGTCAATTATAAACACAGAGATACAGAGCTTGAGAGTTGCACAGAGACTCTCCGTGTAACTCTGTTTTCTCCTCTACTCTGTGTTGAAAAAAATGAAAAGGATAAAGAAAATATTTGAAACAAAACGCAATAATATCCTCAATGTCTATTGCACCGCCGGCTATCCACATTTGGATTCCATGCCTGAAGTAATGCAATCATTACAGGCCGGCGGCGCTGATATCATTGAAATTGGTATGCCCTATAGCGACCCCCTGGCTGATGGTCCCGTGATACAAATAAGCAATAGCATAGCTTTGAAAAATGGTATGACGATTGTCAAATTATTTGAACAACTTAAAGGGTTTCGTAATAAGCTCCCTTTAGGAGGTTTGGGGGTTGTGCTGATGGGCTACATGAACCCGGTATTACAATACGGCTTTGAAAAATTCTGTGCCGATGCTTCAACCATTGGTATTGATGGATTGATCCTGCCTGATCTTCCGGAATATGAATTTGAAACCGAATACAATCCAATCATTAAAAAATATGACCTTGATTTTATCTTTCTTGTTACACCGGAAACTTCCGATGACAGGATTAAAAAATTAGACAGCCTGAGCAGCGGTTTTCTTTATGCCGTTTCATCTTCCTCTACTACGGGTAGTGATAAAAAGACGGGCAGTTTTGAAACCTACCTGGCAAGACTGAAAAAACTTGACCTTAAAAATCCCATACTGGTCGGGTTCGGAATAAAAGACAAGGCCACTTTTGATGCCGTTTGTCAGCTGGCCGACGGGGCCATTATCGGAAGCGCCTACATTAAAGCACTGGAAAACAGCCCGGATGTTAATGCAGCCACAAAATCTTTTCTTTCGTCAATAATCGGCTCCTGAGGTTTTGTCATCCGGCTTCATTGCATAAATTTGTACATTGTTTAAATTAAATTGAGTAGGTAGCAGTATGAAGAAATTATTACTAGGGCTGATCTTTTTTCCGTTGTTTGCAGCAGCACAGAAAACGCCATCCGGCTTTGTCATCAATGGTAAACTTGACGGTTTTTCCGACGGTCTTGAGATACGACTTGTACAGAATGGCGAAAGTGTAGAGATGGCAAGTACAAAATTGCAGGGGGGGAAATTTACCCTGAAAGGATCGGTAACGGACCCTGTGCTTTGCTTTGTGATGATCGGGGGTGAAAAACCTGTTGAGTTGTATGTGGAAAACAAAACTATCTCTTTTAAAGGGGATAAAAAGGAACCCGGGGTCTATAAAGTGGAAGGTTCATCTTCTCATAAAGACTTTACGGATTTTATTTCTGTATTTGTTCCAACTGCCCAGCAACTCAGCTCACAGGCAAGTATAATTAATTACACACCGGTGGGCGCCACAAGAGACAGCCTGATGAATATTTACAATGGGCTACAACAAAAAGTACAGGCAGAGATTGATAAACTGGTGGGAAAAAAACCAACTTCAGTGATTGTGCCTTTTGTATTAAATGTTACCTACCAGTTTAATGACGATGTGGTGTTGCTTGAAAAAAGATTTGAGTCGTTGGATGAGAAAGTAAAAAGCATGGAAGCGGGAAAGCAACTCAAAGATTTCATAGCGCAAAATAAGATCGGGGCGATAGGTACTGAAGCAATGGATTTTACGCAGCCCGATACGACTGGTAAGCCGGTAGCACTCTCTTCCTTCCGTGGCAAATATGTGCTGCTTGATTTCTGGGCCAGCTGGTGCCGTCCCTGCCGGCAGGAGAATCCGACCGTAGTAAATAATTATAATAAATTCAAGGATAAAAATTTTACTGTACTCAGTGTGTCGCTTGATCAGCCGGGTAAAAAAGATGCGTGGCTCAATGCCATTCATGAAGACAATCTTACCTGGACTCATGTAAGTGATTTGCAGTTCTGGAGCAATGCAGCAGCTGTTCTTTACAATGTGCATGGCATTCCCGCCAATTACCTGATAGACCCCAAAGGAATGATTGTTGCAAAGGGCTTGAGGGGGCCGGCACTGGAAGCAAAACTTTGCGAACTGCTTGGTTGTAATTAATTCCATTAAAAAAGCTCAGGTTTAATAAATAGTATTTAAATGCTGCAGTAAGGGATGATTCTTTCATCCCCGGTTAGTAGCAGATATTTTTGATATGGATTTACATTCAATCGCCGGTGAATACCAATTGCAGGGAGTAAGGGAAATGGCTTCGGGTTTTTTACTGAAACCTGATGGAGATTTTCAGTTTTTCTTCAGTTATGGGGCATTGGACCGGTATGGCTCCGGCAAATGGACAACAAACAACAGCACCGTTATTTTTAACAGCGCAGAAAAACCGGGGCAGGAATTTGCCCTCGTAGAAAGCAAGTCAATTGATGATAATGGAATTTTCATTCAGATAATTGAAAAGAACAAAAATCTACTGCCTTACAGCTATGCCAGCTTTCAAAAAGATGTGCAAGAATCATGGACCCCTGCAAACGGCGAAGGAATGATACGTTTTCCTGAGCAACCTTTTTCTGAGATTTCATTGCTCTTCGAGTTTTGCCCGGAAAAAATATCCCGCTTTTCAGTGAAGGATAAATCGCATAATTTTTTTTCATTCAGAATTGAGCCCTGGCTGGCCGAAGTATTTTTTAAGAACTTCATTTTAACGGCCGGTAACGGGGAGCTTAAAGGAAGGCATCCGCTGCTAAAAGGAGATCAGTTATTATTTGCTAAACTGTAATTTTCTTAAACCGGATTTGACATAGGAAAAAAGAAATATTCGGTGTAACTTGACCCATAATCTTAACCCCTTTACCCAAAAAAGGCATTATGAAAATTCTGTTTCTATCTTTTTTTATTCTGGCATCCCTTTTTTCTTCTGCCCAGATACTGAAGAATATCAAAGACAGGGCCGTCAATAAAGCCAAAGCCAATACTATCGATAAAGCAAAATATGAGGCCAGGAATGCTGCTCATAAGCAAATGCAGAATATCCGTGATGAATTTGATTCCACTGATTTCGACTATGCCATTCTTGTAAGTGATAATTCCGGTTTGTTCAATGTAAAAGACAGGAGGGAACTGGGCGGTAAATTTCTTACGATCAAAAACATAGGAGGCCAGTTATACCGGAAAGACTTTGATATCAGTGATGAGGAAAATGCAAGGCTGAACCTGCAGATGGGTGAATCTGCTTTTGCGATGGGTCGTTATTTCTATGCAGAAAAAAGATTTACCACGGCAGCCCGTTATTTTGAGCAGGCTTATATGCTCAGGGATCCGGGGTATATGAAAACCATTTCCAATACCGGGCTGCTTTATGCTACCATGGGCCGGTATTCACAGGCGGAAAATTTTACTGCCAAAGCGCTTGATATACGACAAACCACACTCGGAGCTTTGGATATGGGGGTGGCTGCTTCATTGAATAATTATGCAGTGCTTGATTATAATCTCGGTCGCTATAATGAATCGGAAAAACAGTTTGCCAAAGCAATGTCGGTTATTGAGACCAACAAATTGCAGGAGTCATTACCTTATGCCATTGTGCTGAACAACCGGGCCATGCTTTCACAATGCCTCGGCCGATATGAAAGTGCAGAAAAAGATATGCTGCAGGTGCTGGATATTGGCGAAAAATTGGCGGCGAATAATAAATCAGGCAACAAACTCCGTTTCTTCTCAAACCTTGCGTTGTTATATCAGCAGATGGGAAAATATGATAAGGCAGAAAATATTTACCTGAAAATGCAGGGCAAGATCATGGATAAAACAACTCCTGAGTTTGCCAACCTGCTGAACAATATCGCTATTCTGTACCTGGTGATGAACAGGGAGGAAAAAGTGGAGCAAATGCTGCAGCGTTCTGCTGAGATATATAAAAATAAACTCACAGAGAATTCTCCTGCCTATGCGAAAGTGATCAGCGATCTCGGAAATTTTTACCGCTACAAAGGCCGGTATGATGAAGCAAAACCTTTATTGGAAAATGCATTGCGCATCAGGGAGCAATCATTGGGAACGGATCATCCGCTGTTTGCCCAATCACAGGAAGACCTGGCTATTCTTTACTGGAAAATAAAAGACTTTGATAAGGCGTATTCGCTGTATCATGATGTAATGGAAAAATCGCTTGATTTTATCAACCGGTATTTTGCACCGATGAGTGAAGCGGAGAAAACAAAGTACTGGGACCTGCTGTCGCCAAGGTTTCAGCGCTTTTACAATTTCGCATTGGATGCATCTGCATTTAAAAAAGAAGCAGTGACGGATATGTTTGAGTATCGGTTGGCTACAAAAGGATTGCTGCTTAGCTCCACCCGTCGCATCAGCAAGGCCATCCTTTCCGGCGGGAATGACCAGCTCATCAAAGATTATAACGAATGGATCGACCAGAAAGAAGAACTGACCCGGCTATATGTGTTTTCCAGGGAAGAAATGCAGGAGCAGGGCATCAATATTGATTCGCTGGAGAATGTTGTGAATGCCATGGAGAAAAGGCTGTCGGAAAGTTCCAAAGAGTTTTCACAATTCTATTTCGCTTCGAAAATAAAGTTTGAAGATGTGCAGAAGAAACTGAAAGCAGATGAAGCACTGGTAGAGCTTATACGGGTCAGGAATTTCAACCAGACCTTTTCAGACAGTTCCCGCTATGTGGCGTTGATAGTTACGAAGAATAATCCCCAACCAAAGATGGTGACGATGAATGACGGGCTGGAACTGGAGACAAAATATTTCAAGACCTACCGAAAATCGATGGTGAATAAAGTAAATGACGAGCAATCTTTCGGTCACTACTGGGCTGCCATCGAACCGGAGGTAAAGGGCAAAAAGAAAATATTCGTTTCGCTGGATGGTGTTTACAACCAGGTGAATTTATATACCCTGAAAAAAACCGGCGGCGATTTTCTCATTAACCAGTACGACATTATTTTGCTCGGCAGTTCAAAGGATATACTGACGGATAACGATGGCAAATCTGCAGGCAAAAAAGCAACACTGATCGGTTTTCCTGATTATGGAGGCGATAAAAGCCTTGTTCCGCTGCCGGCCACTAAAACAGAAGTGGATGGCATCAATGCGGTGCTGAAAACGTCGGGTTACCAGGTGGCAGAGTATGTACAGAAAGATGCCACAGAGAATAATTTAAAAGCTTCCCGTGAAGTGTCGGTACTGCATATTGCCACGCATGGTTTCTTTTTCCCTGATATTGAAAAAGCAAGCTGGCCCATCGGGGTAAGCGCAGATAATGCAAAGGATAATGTATTGCTCCGTTCGGGCCTGGTGCTTACGGGTGTGGTGGAAGCAGATAAACTGAATCCCACTATGGACAGTGTGAGCAATGGGGTAATGACATCTTATGAAGCCATGAACCTTGACCTCAGCGGCACAAAGCTGGTGGTGCTCAGCGCCTGTGAAACCGGTTTGGGTGAAGTGAAGGCAGGCGAAGGAGTGTATGGTTTGCAAAGAGCATTTTTAGTTGCGGGAGCCGATGCACTCATCATGAGTTTATGGAAAGTGAATGATGAAGCCACGCAGCAACTGATGAATAATTTTTATAGTAACTGGACAAAGAACGGCGACAAGCAAAAATCATTCAAGCAGGCGCAGCTGCAACTGATGACCAAATACAAAGAGCCTTATTACTGGGGAGCTTTTGTGATGATGGAGAATTGAGATGGGAGTCTGGAGTCGGGAGTCAATAGTCAATAGCTTCTATTTACATTCAACCTGCACAAACTCGTAATCGGTGAGTTCCCATTTATTGGTATCATAGTTTTTGGCGTTGAAAGGAACTGATAACACTGTTTTACCATTTGCGGTATCTATTACCCAATTCTTGTTAGCCACCCATTCAGATGCATCGCCTGCTGCGGGCAAATCCTCAACTGATTTTATAATTAAATTATTAACATTTACATCGCAGGAAAAGTTTGCCACCGATATTTTATTACCTCCAATTTCATTGCTGCTTACGCTGACCGTTGCCCTTTTTGCTGAAATGAAGTTGATACGGATTCGTAAGCGGTATTTTAATCCCGTATTCTCGAAGCAAATTTCTTTTTTCATTTCTATTTTCGGAGGTAATACTTTAGGCGGTGGTGGCGGAGGAGGTTCAATGTTTTTTTCTTCCTGCTTTATATCCCGAAGCGTTACCTCCGTAATTTTTGTTTTTTCTTTTTTATTGCTATTGCAGGAAATAACAAGCAATGAAATACCTGCTGCAATAAATGTTTTAAATGATAAGCTGGCTTGCATGGTTAAGGGTTTGTAATAAAGATAGGGGATTTGAGTTGAAGATATATTTTGTATGACGACATAGTAGAAAATTCCATGTTAGCAGCAATTTTCTTCTCAATCTTTATAAATCGCAAGCCGAATTTGTCTATATCTATTTTTGTTATTTCCGAACATAAATAAATATGCGTTAATTCCATCTTGTCCTAGCCACCTTACATCATCTCTAAATGTTTCATTGGCTTCATTCTTTTGATCAATATTTGTGTGAATAGGCCGACCCAGGTGCTTCGTTAGACTATCGCTCAGTTGATTGAATTTATTTTGGAAGCGATCGAACATTGCAGATTTAGTCTTTTCATCTTGAAATTTATTTGACTTATTATCCGATGATTTATCCCACTGGTATAAAATTATTTTAACTAAGCGGTCGTTAATTGCATAATAGTAATCGACAGTAAGGTTAAATTCTTTAATGAATTTTTTTTTGAAGGTATTTACTTTTAAGGTATAATTGTTTGTATTTGGATAAATGCTTTCGCTGATAGCTACAAAATGTGATGGGGTGATGTTTATTGATTTTATTTTTCTCTCAAATGAAGTTGCCTCACTTATTTTTAATTGCGGAAAAGTAGAATAATTGTCCTTTTGCAAAAGCCTTGAAGTAGTTCCGCAGGAAATGAGAAAAAAAAGGGAAATTACTATGAGAGTGGAAAATGTCCCAAATGTTAATGATGGACTGTGCATGGCATTGCGTCTAACGTTCGAGTATTTGCGAAGGCAGGGAATTCATTAATTGTCCAGCTCTGCTTTTGCTAATAAATTGTTTTTTTGCTCATAGTCTTTAGAAATTACTCCTAACTCATAAATGTACGCCACTCCTTGTATAGATTTATATGGCTCACCCCAACTGCCTCTTATACAACTGCACCGCATTTTCCAATCCCAAATAAATAGCATCGCAAATAAGTGCATGGCCAATGCTCACTTCATCCAGCCAGGGTATATTTTGTGTCAAGTATTTCAGGTTCCGCAGGTCAAGGTCATGCCCGGCATTAATACCAAGGCCAAGTTCCTTTGCTTTTGCAGCAGCAGTTACATACGGAGCCACTCCCGACTCCCGACCTGCCTGTCCGGTAGGCAGGCTCCCGACTCCGAACTCCCTCGCATAGCTTTCAGTATAAAGCTCAATCCTGTCCGTTCCTGTCTCAGCTGCTCCTTCTACCATTTCAATTACTGGGTCAACAAAAATGGAAACACGGATACCTGCTTTTTTGAAGATCGAAATTTTTTCTTTTAGATACTCTTTATACTTAACAGTGTTCCATCCATGGTCGCTGGTTAGTTGTCCCAGTTCATCAGGCACCAGTGTTACCTGTGTGGGTTTTACTTCCAATACAAGGTCAATGAATTTTTGCTCCCGGCAATTGCCCTCAATATTGTATTCGGTTGTTATAATCTTTTTTATTTGTCTCACATCATCATAGCGTATATGCCGTTCATCGGGGCGGGGGTGCACCGTCACTCCATCGGCGCCGAAGCGCTGCACATCAATGGCTGCTTTTACCACATCGGGATTATTGCCTCCCCTTGCATTGCGTAGTGTGGCAATCTTATTGATGTTGACACTGAGTTTGGTCATTCCGCTTTCTTTACTCAAAGATAATTGTTGCAAAAGAAAACCCCCGGCAAGAATGCCAGGGGAGAGGGGTACCTTAATTAAACGAAAACAAAGAATTAGTCTTTCATAAGTCTTGTACGGGCAAGCAATTCACCGTTTATATTTTTTATTTCAAGAAAATAAATTCCTTTTGAAAATTTTTCCAAACCTGTAACGGAGAAACTGTTGTTTCCACTGAACAGGTTTTTTGTTTCTGTCAAAAGCATTTTCCCGGCGACATCATATAATTTCACAATGGCCTGCTGATTCCCGGGAGAACTGATACTGAGATTTACCAGGGAATTAAAAGGATTAGGATAGCTTGTAATGTCAACACTGTTTGCCGTGACTATTCTGATTATGTTTGAATACTTAAAATTTCCATCTGCATCATTCATCTTTAACCGGTACAGCAATACAGCGCCAGCCGGATTAATATCAGTATATGCATAATTTGAAACATCATTGCTGTTCCCTTTTGCCGGCACATTGCCAATAGCTTCCCAGTTGCCATTGCTGTTTCTTTCAATATCAAATGATGCTGAGTTTATTTCCTGCCGGGTGCTCCAGTTCAATACTACATCTTTTGATTGGCGGTGGCCATTAAAGTCAAAAAGGCTGACAGGTAATGTGGTTGAACTGAACGACACACTGCCGATGGCAATAGCCTGTGATGCAGGGTTGGAATTGGCGCCTGCGGCATTGTCATATCTTATGGTCACACTGTTTATAACAGCCGAACCAAAATTTACATTCACTGTTCCTCTTTGATCCGTTGCGTCAGATGCTGTGTTATCGCCCTGGCCATTTGTAGTATTCACATTTGCCACATTGCCGCTGATAACAAGAAAATTCGGATCCGTTACTGCATCGTATTTGCTTAATGTTGGATTATAAGTCGAAGTACCATTACTGCCCGTAACGGTTACCCGGTCGAAATAATTACTGCTGTTCGGACTCGTTTTATCAATATCAACGATCTTAAAAGTAACATTGGTGGCGAATGATGTAAAGCTCAGCACAATGTCTACATAACTTGTATTGCTGCTGAAATTGGGGGTAACCTGTATGCGGTTGGTAGTGCCGGGAACTGTGAATGTGGCACCTGATACAGTTGGAGTTTGTGCACCCGAGCCACCCAGTGCTCCCATGTAAGTTCCGCCACCAACCATGGTTGCCGTAGCTGTGCAATTAATACCGCTGCCACTGATATTTATAGCATTGCCGGTTATGTTACCATCGGCCCATGCTGGCGAAAAAGAGGTTGCCCAGTTCAGGTTGGGCTGAGCTTCTGAGTACAAAAAAAGCAGGGTCATACCTGCCATGAGTATAGTTTTTCTCATAACAAGGATATTGGATGATGAGTAATACTTATAAACGATAATGGAAAACCCTTAGTATTTTAAGAATTGTCTTTTTTTGCCGGTAAAAATTAAAGTTCTGAGGTGCAGCAGCTTACAATTCTTTCCACGTATGATCGGCCAATAGCTGAACGGCAGAAATAAAACTTTTGAACGGTCCGTTTGGTCCCCATTCTTTGGGAGAAACCAGTGATAGCATAAAGCTGCCGTCATTTTTTTCATAGAGATAATACACCTGGCCGATATTGGGTTTGAAGGAAAGCCTGGCATTGTATATCATCATAGAAAGCTCTTTTCTCTTTTGTATTTCATGGGCCTGCAGGGCCAGCAGTTCGATTTGTTTTCTTATCTGCTCCAGCTGCATATTGGTTTGCTCTTCCATGGCGGTAAGAGCCTTGTGCTTTATAATACCTTCTTCGTTAGCTTTTATCACGGCACCTGCAACTGAAGCGGAGTAGGGCAGCACACTCAGTTGTTTATGATAGGTCTCTGTATTGGTATATGAACTTCCATCTTCTTTCTTTCCCTGCTGTGTTATTTTTAAATAACCATTGGGCATTATTTCATGCACTACATGGAGTATCACTTCTCCTTTTTTATAAAAATGAATTTCGAAAGTGATACCATCAGGGATAATGGCCTGAACTTTATCAGCCAGCCGATGGCTATCGGCTTCATGATCGCTGAAATCATTTAATTCACCATCAACTATAATTTTATAATCGGAAGCAAAGGCCTGGTTTTCCAATGTAACCCAGTTATGATAAATAGCCAGCTCTTTTTTTTCTGGCACCGCTTCTATTTTATAGATACCGCTTTTGGGGCGGTCGCCATTTTCATATGTTCCTTTTTCCGGAAACAATTGCCAGGATGCCAGAAAATTATATGCCTGTACCATCGGGGCTGCAAAGATTTTATTTTCCCTGAACATAACAAAGCTTTAGAAGCTCTTTAAATAATAAATTATGTGATTGCCATAACTTAGCGGGAACAATAAAACACCTGAGATGAAATTTTATGTTGCCCTGTTAGCCCTGTTAATTTCAATGGTTGGAAACTCACAGCCTGGGACAGCAGACGCCATAATGAATAATGCTTTTGAGAAGGCGAAGAGTGAGAATAAGAATGTGTTCCTGATGTTTCATGCATCGTGGTGCGGCTGGTGTCATAAAATGGACAAGAGCATGAATGACCCGGTTTGTAAAAAATTCTTTGATGATAATTTCATAGTCTGTCATTTGGTAGTGGATGAGTCAAAGGACAGGAAGAATCTTGAGAATTCCGGCGCTGATGAATTGCGGAAGAAGTATCATGGTGATGGACAAGGCATTCCTTTCTGGCTGATATTTGATAAGACCGGTAACCTGCTGGCTGATTCCAAAATGCGAAAAGAGGGCGAAGGGCCTGGCGATGGTCAGAACACCGGCTGCCCTGCCACGGAGGAAGAAGTGAATTATTTTATAGAGGTGCTCAGGAAAAGTTCAGACCTGCATCCCCCTGAACTTAAAATAATCAGGGATCGTTTCAGGAAAAATGATCTGTAGCATGTAATCAGGGAAGATACTTGTCCAGTTTATTCGGAATAAGGTACAGAATGGGAGTGAGCACATAAATAATTATGCTGATCACCGGTGCAAAAAATGATATGCCTATCGCAACTGAGTACACAACCGGCGATATCAGGAACAATACTTTAGCCTCTTTTCTTACCTCATCAGGCAATTCTTTATGCATCAGGGATGCTTTGTTTATACCATAATTCCATTGTGCAAATAAAGTAAGATTGCAAAGACTCAGGTTTAAACCATAAACCAGGATGGCATACCATTTCAAAGTATTTCCTGCCAGGAACCGGGTGCTGAACGGAACAAGACAAACCACCATATAAAATAATACGCCGAGGAAAATAAAATAGCGGTTTGACCGGCTGATGTATTCAAACATCATGCGATGACCAAACCACATGATGCCCAGCACTACAAAACTGATAACATAACATAAAAAGTCGGTGGCCGAGTGTTTAAATGCATCTGCCAGGTCATTCCAGCTTCCGCCTTTCACCACCGGGAGGGCCAGTTCCAGTACCATAATGGTCATAGCAATGGCAAATATGCCATCGCCTAATGCTTCCAGCCTGCCCGAAGCCATGTTCAGAATATGCTTTTTGTCATTATCACTCATGGCCCTAAACTATAATTTTTCCGGGATATGGTAAAAGATGGCATCATTGCAACCCGATTGGCTATTTGGCAATCTTGTTCCTGCTTCCTGATAAATATTTATTTTAGCGATAAATAATCCTCATGAGATTTTTTCTTTCTTTTTTGATTTTATTTCCCTTAGTATCTGCTGCACAGGATTCGACAGCCGGCAGGTGCAAACTGAACAGGGAAACCGATCCTTTTACCAAAGAGACTAAGATCTCAACCGGTTTCTTCCCGTTGGATGGAGGTTCTGTAACGATTGATGCAACAAGCGCCGAGATCGACTTTTTATTCTCTATTGAGGGCTCCGATCGTTGTTTTGATAACAATTCCACTGCCGCTATATTTTTTGAAGGTCCCAAACTGACCAAGTTCAATACCCGGAACGGCGGTTCCATGAACTGTGAAGGGCTTTTTCATTTCGTATTTAAAAATACCGCTACGCCCAATACTTTGCTGAGCAGGATGATGACGCAAAAGATCAATCACATTCTTTTTACCGGGAATAATAAAAAAGAAGCCACCATCAATCTTACACCCAATGACCAGCAGGCGTTGATGGCGCTGGTTACCTGCCTTGTCAACGAGGCAAAAGGGTTGATAAAATAATTTTACTACAGCGTCCGGGAAAAACACTTAGGTCAGATAAAAAAAACTTCTAAAAGAACAGAAATCATAGTTTCTTCCAACGCAGTGTATTGCCTCATTCGTTATATTTAAATACAACTAAAAAACACTTTTTTGCAAAAAAGAGATAGCTCTTGTTTGCAGTAACAGCTAAATTTCAGTCCGATGGAAAACCAGGTTTACACTTTGGCCGGTACCTTTTCTCCCGGTACCACTTTACGGCAACTCATCAATAACCTCGTCAGTGATTCTCTTTCTGATGCCGCTCAAAACGGAAGCACTATTGTGAATGAGGTGGATAAAGAAATTTTACTCGGAATGCCTGATCCAGGGGTATTTCCTGTTTTAAATGAGCTGATCGGTACAGTAGTGGCCAATTCAAGAAAAGGGGAAATTCATATTACAGCAGATGTGTATGCAGATGTGATGACGATACAGATACAGGAAAGAAATAATTATAATGGCTATGCACTTTCCTTCAGTGTGAATTCCATTGAACCGGAAGCCTCTTCAGTAGGAGGACATATTGCCATAAACGGGCCTCAAAAAAAAGTGACCACCATTTCCTTTAGTTTCCCGAACCAACATGCTGCCTAAGCAAAAAGCCTCCCGATTTAATCGGGAGGCTTTTTCAATTCCAGAATTTTTATGATCAATACCTGTAATGTTCTGCTTTGAACGGGCCGTTCTTGCTTATGCCAAGGTAATTGGCCTGGGCATCTGTCAGTTCATCCAGCTCCACACCAATTTTAGCCAAATGCAATCTTGCCACCTTTTCATCAAGGTGTTTGGGAAGAACATACACTTTGTTCTCATAATTTTTATGATTGGCCCACAGCTCTATTTGCGCCAGCACCTGGTTACTGAATGAATTACTCATTACAAAACTGGGATGGCCTGTTGCACAGCCCAAATTCACCAATCTTCCCTCTGCAAGTACAATGACATCCTTCCCATCAATATTGTACAGATCAACCTGAGGCTTGATGGTATCTTTTGTGTGGCCATAATTGGTATTGAGCCATGCAATATCAATTTCAATATCAAAGTGACCGATATTGCAAACAATGGCTTTATCCTTCATCGAACGAAAGTGTTTTTCGGTGATCAGATCCCGACAACCACTTGCAGTAACAATGATGTCAGCTTCTTTTACCGCATCAGCCATTTTCTTTACCGTGAATCCATCCATAGCTGCCTGCAATGCACAGATAGGATCGATCTCCGTAACAATTACCCGGCAACCCGCACCCCTGAGAGAAGCTGCTGAACCTTTGCCCACATCACCATACCCACCCACAACAGCCACTTTCCCCGCCATCATCACATCAGTGGCCCGGCGGATGGCATCTACCAATGATTCTTTACAGCCGTATTTGTTATCAAATTTTGATTTGGTAACAGAGTCATTGACATTAATAGCCGGCATGGGTAATGTACCTTTAGCTACTCTTTCATACAAACGATGAACACCGGTTGTTGTTTCTTCAGAGATACCTTTTACATGCTGCACCAGTTCGGGATAGGTGTCCAAAACCATGTTGGTAAGATCGCCGCCATCATCAAGTATCATATTCAATGGCTTGTCTTTGCCGCCAAAGAATAAGGTTTGTTCGATGCACCAGTCAGCTTCTTCGATGGTTTGGCCTTTCCATGCAAACACACCTATGCCTGCGGCGGCAATAGCGGCGGCGGCATGATCCTGTGTAGAGAATATATTGCAGGAGCTCCACTTTACTTCTGCGCCCAGGGCTTTTAAGGTTTCAATTAATACTGCAGTTTGAATGGTCATGTGCAGGCAACCCGCAATCCTTGCCCCCTTTAAAGGTTGAGAAGAGCCATATTCTTTACGGATACTCATCAGACCGGGCATTTCTGCTTCGGCTAAACGGATCTCCTTGCGGCCCCATTCAGCAAGGGAAATATCAGCTACTTTGTAAGGAAGACTGAAGTCAATGGATTTAGTCACTGTTGGCATATTTATGTTGTTTATAATCGGCCGCAAAGTTAATGTTTATATACTTATAAACTGGTTTTTGAAGCTAATCATTGGTTTATTTTACAATCATTCTATAATGGGCAAACGGCTGTTATCCGTTGTGGGATAAATGCAATAATTTTAAGGTAGATGAACGGTCATTTCGCATACGATACTGTATCCGAAGCAATAAATGGATTAAAGGCAAGGGGGTTTACGCTTGATTTCAATCTGCAGGAGAATTGCCTTGTATGTAATGACGAAAAATTTGATGTGGATGATTTTGAGATTGTAGAGTTCCACCGGTTCGAGGGTGACACCGATCCGTCTGATGAAGCCGTGGTATATGCCATTGAATCAAAGAATGGAATAAAGGGGGTTTTGGTGAACGGATACGGTATTTCAGCCGACCCGATAAGTGAGGAAATAGAAAAAAAACTCCCTATTCATAAAGCAGGATAAAGGGAGAGTTATTTATGGAAGGGGTAGTGTTTATCTGATTAATTCAAGCGTCATAATTTTTTTTCCATCACATAGTCATTCATAAAATACCCGTTCCCAATGTCAAAATCAGCTTCTTCAATTACCGTAAATCCAAGCTTCTCATAAAAACTCCGGGCCTTATTGTGCCTGTTTACCTGCAGTTGAAGTGAAGCAGCTCCTGCTTTTTTAATTTCAGAAAGTATATGATCAATTACAAAACGGCCTGTTCCTTTTCCCTGCTGATCTGCGAGTATATAAATTTTGTGAAGCTTGAAGACAGAAGGCTTTATTTCCTGGTAGGAAGCAAAACCCACCGGTCTTTCATTTTCATAAACAATAATGAATTGTGACCCATCATTCATTTGTTTTTTCAGAGATGATTCACTGTACATCATATTGAGCATATAGTCGATTTGCTCAGGAGAAATGATGGCCGCATACGTTTGCGGCCAGATTTGAAATGTCAGTTCCCTTATAAGAGGAATATCATCCGCAGAGGAATTTTTTATGCTAAACATTGCTGTCTGTCTTTTTGTTGGCAAACATTTTTGCAGATGTATTCTTATGCTCCCGGATCAGCTTGCGGCAAAGCACCAATGAAAGCACCATGGATAAAATAGCACCACCTGTTAACAAACCTTTGCCCAATTGTTCACCAACATGAGAATAGTGATCAAGGAAAATAAAGAAATCATATGTGCCATGCAGAAAAATAGCTCCCAGTAATCCTGTTAACATCAGGCCAAGGCTGTTATTGGAGTTGAATTTTGCTTTACCTACAAAATATCCCATTACCACAGCAAATGAAGCATGTGCAGGTACTGCTGTAAAAAGTCTTTGCATGGCCACTTCCATTCCATTGCCGGCAAGGGCCTGGTGTTCTACCACATATTTGATATTTTCAGCCGTGGCGAAACCCATGCTGACCATTAAGCTATAAACAATGCCATCAAGCGGTTCGTCAAATTCTTTTTGATTGTAGGAATATAATCTCAAACCAAGGAACTTGCTGGTCTCTTCACTGAATGCCACAACAGCATAGGCAAATATGGCCAGACCATTGACGGTGCCATCCATGGTTGACATAAAACTTCTTTCAAAACCGATGGCAGGTAAAATGGCCAGGCAGCCGAGTAAAAAACTTACAATGAGATTAAAACGGGGTTCCCGGTTATAAATGTCTTTATAAAAAATAAACAGGCAGATGGCAATGCCGGGGGCAATGGCAAGGGCTATGTATTCCATATATCGTCTGGTTTAAAACCTAAGATACGAAATAGAGCAGACAGCAACAGGCAGGAACGCTGATACTGGTTTATCTGCAATTATCAATTGCCTCCAAAGATCCTTTTCAGGAGTCCTTTTTTCTTTTTTGGGGGGTCAACAGGTGAGCCAATGGGTTTGCTGTTATCTTCTTCTTTTTTTGCAGGTTCTTTTGTAACCGTATCTTTTTTGTTACGGTTCCCGTTATCTTCTTCAACCGGTTTCGACTCAGGACCTATTGAATCGTTATTATTGTATTGATTGTAGTCTTCTTCATTGCCTACACCCATATCATCTCCTTCGGCGCCGGGAAGCGGGTCACTATCACTGATTATGATATCGGCGCTCATCATATCGTTTTCCATTTCTGCCGGTCTCACAAATTTTGCATCCCTTTCGTAGCCAAGACTTTTATCAGCCAGCACTTTCCGGAAAAAAAATTCTGTAATAGGTCTTGAGATTGTTGAACCATCACCCTGGTTTCGCATGAAGTTGTATTCAAATCCAACCCATGAACCGGCAAGTAATTGCGGAGTGTAGCCTATGAACCATGCATCAGCATTATCATCTGTTGTTCCGGTTTTGCCACCCATTTCAGCAGCGCCAACTCTTATTCTCATTCCTTTTGCTGTTCCTTTATCAACGGTTCCCTGCATCATACGGGCCATAGTGTAGGCCGTTACTTCACTTATTGCTTCCTTTCTGTTCACACTGTAATCGAATCTTTTTATCACATTTCCGTTCCTGTCTTCAATCCGGGAGATGCAATACGGTTTGGTGGAAAAACCCCGGCCTGCAAAAATGGTATAGCCCCAAAGCATTTCGTACAGTGAAAGGTCACATGTGCCTAATGCTATGGAAGGGTAGGGCTGTACTTTGGTTGGGATATTAATACGGCTGAGAAAGTCTGCAAACTGCTGCGGTCCCACTTGTTTCATAATATAGGCTGTAGCGCAGTTTTTTGAATAAGCTAAAGCATCTGCCATGGCTAACTGTCCCCCACCACACCTTCTGCCTGAAGGCACCCAGCCCGAACCCGGAAAAAATTGTGCAACATTGTCGCATTCGGTCTCAGGAGTAAATCCTCTTTCCTCCATTGCCTGCGTATAAAGAAGGGGTTTGATGGTGGAGCCCACCTGTCTCTTGGTTCTTAAATTAACATGGTCATTTTTGAATGTTTTGAAATTGATACCGCCCACCCATGCTCTTACTTCTCCGGTTATAGGGTCCATCGCCATAAAATCAGCCTGCTCCAGTTGCAAATGATATTTAATTGAGTCAAGCGGGGTCATGATGCTGTCTTTCTCCCTCTTCGCATTCCATGCAAAAATCTTCATCGGAACTTTTACATTAAAACTGGCTTTGATCTCTTTGTCGGTAAAGCCATCTTCTGACATATTCTTCCACCTGTCAGATTCTTTCATTGCTTTCTCAAAGATATTTTCATGCCCTTTCCATATACTTCCTGTTTTCATATCGCTGCGGGCATTAATTCCTTTTTGCAGCAATGTCATTTGTATGGCAAGGCCTTCTTCAGCATATTCCTGCATTCTTGGATTTATCGTGGTGTAGATTTTCAGCCCATCATTATAAATGTTATAAGTGCCCCCATTGGGCTTCTTCACATCTTTCAGCGCTTCTTTAATTTCTGTCTTCAATATCTCTCTGAAGTACGGCGCATAGCCTGTATTTTCATCCAGCTTTCTATAATTGAGTTTAATAGGCTCAGCTTTTAGTTTTTCGGCCAACTTAGCATCCAGTCTTCCATTGGTCACCATCTGGTTCAGCACCACGTTTCTTCTTTCTTTTGCCTGAACAGGATTACGGCGGGGATTATATGTGTAGTTAGCCTTGAGCATTCCAACTAACACGGCTGCTTCTTCCACATTCAGCCTGTCGGCTTCTTTTTGAAAAAAAGTTCTTGCAGCATTGCGTATGCCATAAATATTATCACCAAAAGGAACGGCATTGAGATAAAGCGTAAGGATCTCTTCCTTTGTAAAATTTCTTTCGAGTTTAATGGCTATGATCCATTCTTTCATTTTTTCAATCACCCGCCATGCTTTATTCCTGCTGCCCTGGTCAAGCAGGGCTTTGGCCAGCTGTTGGGTGATGGTGCTGCCTCCTCCCTGCCTGCCCAATGTGAAAATGGCACGGAGAGTAGATTTGAAATCAATCCCGCTATGTTTATTGAAGCGTTCATCCTCAGTAGATACCAATGCATCAATCACATGTTTTGAAATATCCCTGTACTTCACATTGCTCCGGTTTCCTCTTTCTGTATAATATTTCCCCATCAGTGTGCCATCGGCAGCATATACTTCTGATGCCTGCAGGATGGAAGGATTTTCCAATTCTGCCAAAGAGGGCATTTTACCAAACACTCCAAAGTTGGCCATGACTACGAGAAGTATAACGGCTGCAAATCCACCGATAAATATCCTCCAGAAGATGCGGACAGCTTTTTTCATATGAAATGATGGTTATGGTTTGCTACCAGGAAAATTAAATTCTTCTGGTGCAGGACGAAATTATGAAAATCTGCAGGGGAGGGGGTATGCCTGGGTTTAATTTTTTGCAAAATCAGCTTCCTGCCGGAAATGCTTTCAGAATTTACCGGGAAAATACTGGTTTAGAAATGCTTTGTAAGCATCCGGGTCTTTATTCACTTTTAAAAGATCATAGTTGCTGTCGGATAAAATGATGAAACTGTATTTCCCGCCTTTCAGCCACGGCAGGATCTCGGAGGCGGTTCTGGGTTTTGTCTGGTCAATATAAGTTATAGCTTCAGCAGCATCTTTAAAAGGACTGATTAGCAATAAACGGTTATCGGCATCCAGGTCTGCAATATCTGCTGACATTGTTTTATTGTAATAGGTTTCCCGGTTGAAACGGGCAAAAGCATTTTTTGCTTCATTTACAAAAACAGGGTCTACTTTATTTAGTATCACCACCACATAATGCGGATCACTGGCAGAAAATTTATAAGGAGAAGAAACCGGCGTTACAGGTTTGTTTGCACTTGTGTCTCTTATTGGATTTGTTACTACTGGTTGCACTCTTGCTGTATCTGGTTTGGGCTGAACGGGAGCTGAGATAACGGTAACCGGTTTGCTGGCAGCAGTATCCCGAGCAACATTCAGGTTTCTGAGTTCTTCTTCAATTTGTTTTCTGCGGCCAAGCACATCAATCAATGCTCTTGCCTTTTCTGCCATCTTCACATTATTTCCAAACTGAGATACCAGCGCATTGAGTACTGTAATCGCAGTGCTGTCATTTCTTTGTTTTATATAATAAACGGCTTCGATGTAGAGCAACTGGGGAGTCCAGTAATGATTGCCATAAACACTGTCTGCTGATTTCTTCTGTGCTATAGCTTCGTCGAAACTCCCTTCGATAAAAAGGTCATATATCTTTTCATAAAGCTTTGTAGCATCCGGATCGGCAGCGCCTGATTTGGGGTTTTTTCCTGTGGTGACAATAGTAGTTAAGTTACTGCTGCCATAGTTTTCGGCCATCAGGTTTTTTATAGTATTTGCTTTAGCTGTTTCGCCATTTTTGCTGTAACAATAATAAAGGTTGAAAAGAACTTCATCCATCGGTTGAAAATCAGGGAAACGGGTTCTTAGTCTTTCAAAAAGCAGCGTTCCCTTTCCACAATCCTCTATCCCCTGCACATATGCTTTTCCGGCAGCAAACAAAGCTGCTTTCAATGAATCGTTTGATTTTTTCAATTGTTCGGGAGTAAGTGGCAGTCCTGAATACAGACCATCAAAAGTCAGTTCGGGGCCGGAACCGGGTGTTGCATTAACCTGTGCAGGATTAACATTGATATTTCCGGGTTGTCCCTGTGTATTCAATGCTGCGACAGATAAAATTGCACTTCGCCTCCAGTTATCTGCATTGGGGCGGTTGCCCCATTTGTTTTTGAATTCACTCAATCCCCTATTTCTGAAATCTGCATTATAGAAATACCATTCACCTTTTGGCTGCACCGAGGGAAACAAGGAAGGAATGGAAGGAGTAGAAAACGGCGAGGTTGCCGGACCTTCGTCTTTTAATCCTTTTTGTTTTCTCAATTCTTTCACCAGCTTTTTTACAAATTCTTTTCTTTCTTCTTCGGGCATTGCAGCTATCCGCTGAAGACTATCCTGCCTCTCGATAATTTCAAGATTGCCGGCAAGTGTACGTAAGGATGTTTTCCGTAATGTTATCTCATCCGGGTTTTTGATGGAAGGATCGTTTAACTGAATGCTGTCATAATAATTGGCAGCCTGCCGGTATTGTTGCCGGGCAAAAGATAATTCTGCCAGTTGCAAAAAAGCCTTATTGCGCTGTGATTGATTATTACTCATGAATTGGGTACTCTTCAGCAGCAGACTCATCCCATCATCCACATTATTTCCCTGCAACTGCATCTGGGCAGCCATGTAATAAATGATATCCCTGTAATCCTGGTATTTGTCTCTTTTAGCCATCCGCATCAGCTCCTCAACATTTTTCTCTATTTTTTTCTCACCACCTTCTTTATTTACCCTGATAGCATAAAGCCGGGCATAGATATCCATGATGGGATCAGTGGTGTGGTTGCTTACTTTTGAATAAAATTTTTCGGCATTCTTATGATCTCCACTCAGTTCATAAAGTTGTGCAAGCAAATATTCCCATCTTGCTTTTTCCTGGTTGTTGGTGGCATTGTCCAATGCACCGGCAAGGTGCACCGCAGCGCTGTCCCACATATTCTGTTTATAAAACCAGTAAGCCTGCACTTCATCCAGGTCATTTTTCAATCGTTTGGGGAAATTAGGGTCGGTCCGCAGAACAACAATAAGACTTGCGGCTTCCGCAAACTGATCTTGTGCAAGGAAGTTTCTTATTTGCCATATAAAAGCATCATTGCGGCTCGGCGGTTCTGAAAATATTTTTCTGGGCAGTCCCCCTTTTTCTTTTGTGGCAATACTGAATGCTGTGTTACCATCCCGGCTGCTTCCGATGGTGCGGTAATAACCATCTTTTTCTTTGGGTGCAAAAGCGAAATTGATAAACTGGAACATCAGGTAAGCAGAATCAAACTCTTTTTGCAGGTAGTAAGCGGCTCCCCAAAGCATGTACATATTGTCCACCCAGTCATTACGCAGATCATGCAACGCAATGGCAGTGGAAGATTTATATGTAATGGAATCAAGTTGTATGGAATCAGCCGCTGTTACATCCAATGAGTAATTGTAAAAGGGGAGAAGTTGTGTGTAATCATCCTTAAAAGATGTTTTGGCCTTTTCGAGAACTTCATTCAGCCGGTTATTGGCATTAAAAAAATAATTGTAATGGGTAATGGTATTCTGGATCAGCCGGCGGGGCAGGGTGAATTTTTTCTCATCCGTTTTTTCCGACCTCAGCACCCTGTCGTCATACTCTTTGGGTTTCTTGATATTGAAACTGATACCCAACTGGCTGAAGACGGGGACAGAAGCCTGGCAAAGGATAAGGAAGACAAGTATAAAAACAGTATTTCTTTTGGCTCGCATTTTCCGGCGCAATCTAAAGTCTTATTAACTGAAATTCAAATATTTTAGTATAAAGATAGCCCATTTTTTTTAGCCGGTTCTGGTCCGGAAATTAGCTTAAAAGAAGAACCCATTCCTTATCTTTAAAACTCTAAAAAAGGCTTATGGTTAGATTAGACGCCGGCTCCACCCTGAAACGGCTGCGCAACCGCTACCGCCTGGTGGTTATGAATGATGACACTTATGAGGAAGTGGTTACATTTAAATTATCAAGATTAAGTGTCTACATCATGTTGAGCACAATTTTTGTGTTATTGGTTGGACTTACAGTGGCCCTCATCGTTTTCACACCTTTGAAGTATTATATTCCTGGCGCCAGTTCGGATTATAAATCAGCTATGGAGCTTCGACAACTTAAGTACCGGGTTGATCAGCTTGAGAAACAGGATGCATTAAGAGTTCAATATATTGATGGCATCAAAAAAGCATTAAGTGATGGCAAAACTATTCCGCTTGACACAACAAAACTCAATGTACCCAAAGAAGATATTTCAAACGATTAATCTATAACCTATGTTCAACACTAAAAGCAAAACCGATATGCAACAAACAACAAATGCAGGTAATGGAACCACATTGATCAGCGCCGGCACCACATTGAAAGGCGACATCAGCAGCAATGGCGATCTCCGGATTGATGGCACCATCATCGGCAACATTCAAAGTTCTGCCAAGATAATAGTTGGCAGCAATGGAGTAGTGGAAGGTGATATTTCCGGTAACCAGGCCGATATTGTTGGAAAAGTTTCCGGCAATATCCGGGCTAAAGAATTACTGCAACTGAGAGGTGAATCTGTTGTAACCGGAAATTTATATGCCGGTAAACTGCAGGTGGAGCCCTCCGCCACATTTAACGGGCAATGCCATATGGGCGCCAACATTGTGGAGATGAATAAAGATGAACAGCAAACCGCCACCAGATAGTAACCGACGATTCCTTTTACGTTATGCAGCTTTGGGCACCCAATTACTGGTGGCCATCGGATTAAGTGTGTTTATCGGGATAAAAGTGGATGGCTGGCTGCATACTTCGCCATTACTTGCCTGTGTTTTACCTTTGCTCACCCTCTTCGGAATATTTTATAAACTGATGCGGGAAACATCACACAAAGACCCGGATAAAAATGAATAACAAGAAAACCTGGCTTCCGTTACTATTATTATTTGTTCTGTTGAATGTTTTTTTCATTATCGGGAAAAACTGGTTGGCCAATCAGGGAGCTGATAATGAAGTGTTGATTATTGGAAACCTTATTTTGTTTGTTGCCACTGCACTTTCTGTTATGATTTATTTACGTTCCATGAAATCTGCTGGGGGTGGAGCTGCAGTACGGGGCATGTATGGAAGTTTTCTTGTAAAATTTTTCACCTGCCTTGTTGCTGCTTTTGCTTATATAATGATCGCAAAAAAAGATGTGAACAAACCTGCCTTGTTCATCTGTATGGGTTTATATGTTATTTACACCGTTATTGAAGTTTCTTTATTGCAGAAATTATTGAAGCAGAAAAAAACTTCCACCTGACAATAGTGGTACAGTTTGAGATTCTTTGTTTCAGATGAATAGATAATTCTGTGTTTCTGTGCTTCAGTGGCAAAATATAGCCACAGAAGCTCTGAGGCACTGAAATTGACCCACTGCCCTCCTAAACGGACGGGCGGTGATTCGGCTGTTAACTGTTAATATTGCTGGTCTGACCGGGACGGTCAGACCAAGTCTATGCCAAAGAAAGAAGTTCCTATTGATCATCTTCAGCATTATTTACCTGAAGGCACATCCGTACCTGTCACCCATTACCTGCACCAATACAAAGTTCACCTTACCATTACCCGGCAACGTAAGAGCATTTTGGGTGATTACCGGCACCGTACTCATGATTACAATCATCGCATCAGTGTAAATGGCAACCTGAATCCCTTCGCTTTTCTGATCACTTTATTGCATGAACTGGCACATCTTCTGACTTTTGAACAATATGGAAATAAAGTAGCAGCGCATGGAAGGGAATGGAAAATGATCTACAGCCAGCTGCTTAAACAATTTTTAGAACACAAGGTTTTTCCTCCCGATATCGAAATAGAAATTATGGCATCATTAAAAAATCCTGCAGCCAGCAGTTGTGCAGAAGATGACCTGTTAAGGGTACTCAGAAAATATGATGCAAAACAAAGCCAGCACAAACTGGTAGAAGAGCTTCACTTTAATACTTTGTTTCGTACCAGCGATGGAAGGATTTTTCAGAAAGGGGAGAAGCTTCGGAAGCGTTTTAAATGTATAGAAGTGAAGACGGGGAAGATTTATTTGTTCAGCCCGGTATATGAAGTCATTAGTCTGGAGTCCTGAGTCCTGAGTCGGGAGACGTGGACTCCAGACTCACGGCTATTGACTATAGACTGCGAATCATCCACACCCTGCATCCGGTATGTTCAGTGTCAAATTGTTTTTCGAGATACTCAAAGCCGAATTTTTCATACACACTTATCGCTCTTTTCAATTCAGGCATACTTTCAAGATACAGATGCTTATAACCTTTTTCCTTTGCGTAAGCAATACATTTTTCTATAAGGGTTTTTCCAAGCCCAATTCCTCTTGCTGCCGGAATTAAATACATTTTTACCAGTTCTATAGTATCATGAGGAATTCCTTTGGTGGGATAAAGGCCTGCTCCTCCAACTATGAAACCCTCTGTTTCCGCTACCCAGTATGCGGAGGAAGGATGACGGAACAACTCATAAAGATGATCGGTTGATTCTTCATAGTATACAGTGCCTTTATGATTCGCCCCAAATTCTTCTAATGTATTCCGGATGATTTTTGCCAGGGCAACATTGTCAGATGGCTGGATAGGACGAATACTAACAGTATTTAAGCTAATTGGCATATAATTATTATGATACCGGCTTTCAAAGATAATCACCACGCAAAGAAAATCAATCGCCCGGTTTCAAAACCAAAAGAAAAGCCCCAGTGTTGGGGCTTTTAAAGGCCGGAGAAGGAATTGAACCGTTCTTCCTGATATGCAACGTGCAATTACCGGCACAATTATGTAAAAGAATATTTTCTTGCTCTCTCCGTAAGGCGGTTCATATAATCAGTTTGACGATCCAGAATATATCTTACCCGTTCATTAAAATTATTTTCGCTTGCCATCCACTGCTGTCTTTTCCGCAACTGATCAGGCTTTTTTATTTTACTGTTGAACGCCTGCCATTTATCAGCCACGGCAATGCCTGTATTCAAAACAATCAATTGCAGCATCAGTTCATGCAACCTGAAATTGGTGGTATTGAGATTATAGCCTTTCATATTTTCGCAGGCAGAGGTAAATGCTATCGCCAGTGTATTGGTGGCAGTGTTCAGGTATTCATCGTTTATACCCTGTTTCAACTCATTCAGGCTAAGAATTTCTAAAATAGTGCCCGACTGTTGCTTGTTAAGTTTGGGAGCGTTTTCAGCCATTGGACTCCAGGCAGTCCTGCTGATTTCTTTCAGGTGATTGGATTTAATTTCATCGTAATAGGTATAAACCTTTGCAGTAGGAAGGTGAAGTACATTGGTTTGGGTATTCATCACCAATGACTCATGGCTCCATTTCTTTCTTTTCTTTTTGCTTTTTGCGGTTGATCTTTTTGTTTTAGTTGAATCCGTGCCGGGAATACCAGGCTTTGATGATCTTTTATTATTACATGCTTCTGCAATCGGCATCAGCAAAGAACCCAGCGCTACAATCTTTACCGTATCACCTACAAAGTTGCGGCGATTGATGTTTTGGTTCTTTTGATTTTTCTTCCCTTTCATTTTACCGGGAATTGAAGAATCCTAAGTTATGCCATCTATGAATACCTGCCAAGAATAAAAAACCCCGCCCCGATTTATTGGGGCGGGGGTAAACCATCAATATGAAACTGCTGCTTTGCAGTTGGCAACATGATGCGGTTTATAAACTCATTACACAGAAAATATGTTGAGCGGTAAGGAAAGAAATGTGGAATAATTTCTTTTACCGTAGTTTTATTCTTCAAATGATTAATCAAACAAAAAAATAGTATGAAACAGCTATTATCAATTTGCCTTGCAGGTTTATTTATAGTTACCACAATGGCTTGCCAGGCACAGCCGGATAAATCCAATAGACCCAGCCCCCCGGCAACAGTTACTCAAAAAGTGGGAGAAGTAACTATTTCTATCAATTACAGCCAACCGTCTATAAAAGGAAGAACAATCGGTAAAGACCTGGAGCCGATGGACGGCCAGGTGTGGCGTACCGGTGCTAATGAAGCCACCACTTTTGAAGTGGATAAAGATGTAATGGTGGAAGGAAAAGCTTTGCCTGCCGGAAAGTATGCCTTATTTACGTTGGTGAATGGCGATGGCTGGACAATCATCTTTAATAAAACATGGAATCAATGGGGTGCATTCAATTATAAAGAAGCGGATGATGCATTAAGAGTGTATGCCAAAGCAACCAGGGCCGATCCTTTTGCAGAAAAATTTACTATTACTGTTTCTGAAACAGGAACGGTTACATTATTGTGGGGTGACAGGAAGGTGGAGTTTGGGGTGAAGTAGAAATTGTTAATTCGATTTTAGTTTTATCTGATAGCAATAGCATTACAAACAAAAAAATTATTTATTTGCAAAGGTTTGTAGGTGTTTAAATAAATCTTCCGGATTATTTTCAATTATATATGAGATATCGCTAAGAAAAGGGCTTCGGCTTCCTTTGAAAACCACAAATACAGGTTTTTGATTTCGATGTGCATAATACATTTCACCCATTACTCCTGGGGATAATTTATCAGTAATGTAAAAAACAACCACCCCATCTGATTGGTCTATAAATTGATAATCTCTATGAATTGTTCTGGTTTTAATTATTTCAATAACATCAGAATTTATTTTATCTAATAGTTCAGGGTATTTCCAAGATTCATCATTTTTTTGAGGATAAGTTAATTTCATGTCTTCAATTGACAATGGATTAAAAACAATAAAGTTTTCCTGAAGCTTTGCTAAATATTCACCTTGTATTTGGTTAAGGACTTCAGGATTTGAATCTCTAATTGCAGTTATTGGATAACTTAAATATATTTTTTTCTTTGTTGTTAAAAATAAATCAGAAGCATTATCAATATTATGTTTTCTGGCTAAAATATATACTGGTTTATTTGTCAATTCTCCAAGCATTTTAGTAATAAATTCTTCCTCCATCAGCCAGTACTGAATTTCTTCCAGATCTGGTCTAGGAACTTTCTGCCATTTTGGATTCTTCGTGATTGAGTTAAACATATCTTCGACATTATCAACAACATTAATAAACCCATCTGGATCGAGAGAGGATATCTCCTTTAATGTAAACCCAGGTATTAGTCTCCCCTTCCATTTAAAAGTCAGATGTACGCCAATAAGATGTAACTCTGTTTGATTGTCCTTAAGAATTTCGGTATCTAGTTGCTGTAAAGCTAATGCCCTTGCAAGTTTAAGAGTTCTTCCATCCATATCAAGTATTTTCTCATCATCAAACTCTATTTTATTTTGGTGACATACTTCCCTTATCATGCTTCCTAAATCGTATGTTCGGACGGTTACCCCTTTATTTAATAGAATTCCTTTTATTTCTTCTACTAATTCTACTCTACCACTTCCAGAAATTCCAGTAAAAATCCATTTTTTCATAATGTTATTTTGAATTTTGAGACATAATGATTTTCTGCTGTGTTTTAAGCGGAATCGATTATCGGCATAAATTTTTTTTCAATAAATGCACGACTCAATTTAAGCCACCGCCTTCTTCACCAACTCCGCTGCTTCGCTTAATAAAATAGCTGATTGTACTTTCAAGCCGCTTTCATCAATCAATTTTTTTGCTTCTACTGCATTGGTGCCCTGCAGGCGAACAATGATGGGGATAGTAATGTTGCCAAGATTTTTGTAAGCATCTATCACACCCTGCGCCACCCGGTCGCAGCGAACAATGCCGCCAAAGATGTTGATCAATATGGCTTTTACGTTCGGGTCTTTTAAGATGATCTTAAATCCTGCTTCCACTGTTTGGGCATTGGCTGTGCCACCAACATCCAAAAAATTCGCAGGTTCACCGCCGCTAAGTTTTATCATATCCATGGTGGCCATGGCAAGCCCTGCGCCATTCACCATGCAGCCCACATTGCCATCGAGCTTTACAAAATTCAGGTTGTATTTACCGGCTTCCACTTCAGTAGGGTCTTCTTCCGTTACATCACGCATAGCAGCCAGGTCTTTCTGGCGAATGAGTGCATTATCATCAATATTCATCTTGCAATCCACGGCCACAATTTTATCATCTGCCGCTTTGAACAGAGGATTTATTTCAAGCATGCTGCAATCAAGCCCGGTATAGGCATTGTAAAGATTGGTAACAAACTTCACACAGTTTTTAAAAGCATCAGCGCTTAATCCAAGATTGAAAGCAATTTTCCTGGCCTGGAAGGGGAGAAGGCCGTTGCCGGGATTCACCCATTCTTTAAAAATTTTCTCCGGTGTGTTGTGCGCCACTTCTTCAATATTCATTCCGCCTTCGGTACTATATATTATTACGTTTTGTTTTTTTGCTCTGTCGAGCAGGATGGATAAATAAAATTCTTTTCTTTCAGCCGGTCCGTCGTAATACATATCCTGTGCCACCAGCACTTTGTGAACCACTTTGCCAGCAGGGCCTGTCTGTAATGTTACCAATGTGCCCCCCAGTATTTTCTGCGCTATGTCGGCAATTTCATCTGCGCCTTTACCCACCTTCACTCCATTGATCCCCGTTTCTTTTATTTTCCCCTTTCCTCTTCCCCCTGCATGTATCTGCGCTTTTACTACTGCAAAAGGGCTGTTGTATTGTGTTTTGATCTGGCGGTAGGCTTCTTCCGCATCATGCACAGTGCTGCATGCAAAACCTTCCTGCACGGGAACATTGTATTTTTTCAGTAATTCTTTAGCCTGGTATTCGTGGAGATTCATCTTTCTGAAATTTGCGGCGAAGATAAATTATTAGTGAATAGTGGATGAGGAATAGTCAATAGTTTTTTACTTTAGGAGATGAAACGGGTATTACCCTTCTTATTCATACTGGTTTCCTGCCACCCCACCATGAAAATGCACTGGCCGGAACGGCAGTCATCACTTACCGGCAATGATTTCTACCATCAGGCTTTTACCATGAAATGGGCGGCAAGGGATTCATTTGCAGTGAAAGAGATATTGGCAGGCAATGTCCCTGATTTTCTGAAAAAATTTTCCACCATCTATGTTTCAATTACAGATTCAGCAACTGGTAAGCAGATCAATGCCACTTACTATGTGGCTCCCGATTATTTAAGTATCGGTACCAATGATAATTGGGCAAGAGTCAACATCACTCCGCTGGCTGCACAAAAAATAGCCGACAGTTTTCATTGTTTTTTGCCTACAAGAAAGATGGTGGATGATATTTACAGAGCAGCAAAAGTAAAATTGGAGCCGGTTCCCATGTATGCTTTCCGTGACAGCACACCCACCATGTGGCATCATCATTTGATAGTGGAGGGCCAGCGAAAAGGAAGAAAGGGGTTGATTGCAGGGATTCAGAAAGATGTTGTCATCAGTGGAAAAATTACGAGAGATCCGAAACCTGACCGGGTTGCTATTTACGGTTGGCATAAGCTGGATGGCAAACCCATTCAACCACTTTACACCGGGCATATCTATTGGTGGGTTGATTACAGCCAGGGGATAAGGCTGGTGTATCGAAAAATAAAAGTGAACCTGCCTGGCCGGCAGGCAGGTGGCAAGTGGATGGATTATATTGATGTGCTCAAAGATCCGATGCTGAAAAGACTTCTTTGTGATGAAGAGGTTTGTGATTTCTATCGTTATCAGTATTGACCCGGGAAAAATTTTTATTACGTTTGCGGTCTCATTTTTTTTATTATGGGTGCTAAAAGAGTAATGCGGGAACTGAAAGAAGCAGTGAAATTTCTTCAGAAGCAATACAGTGAAACAGCAACGGTTGGTATTGTTTTGGGCAGCGGACTGGGAAATTTTACAGAAGAAATTCAGATAGAAAAGGAAGTGGAATACAAAGACATCCCCCATTTTCCCGTTTCAACTGTTGAAGGCCATAAAAGCAAACTCATTTTCGGAAAACTGAGTGGGAAGACAGTAGTGGCCATGGCGGGCCGTTTCCATTTTTATGAAGGTTATGATGCTGCTGAAATCATTTTTCCCATCAGAGTAATGAAATTACTGGGTGTGCAGACCTTGTTATTATCCAATGCTGCCGGCACCGTGAATCCCGGTCATAAAGTAGGCGACATCATGATCATCAACGACCATATAAGTTTTTTTACTCCCAATCCATTGATCGGAAAAAATATTATGGAATTGGGTACCCGTTTTCCTGATATGAGTGAACCTTACAAAAGACAGCTGATCGAAAAAGCAAAAGCGATTGCCATTGCCCACAATTTTGATGTAAAGGAAGGGGTGTATGTAGCAGTTACCGGTCCTACTTTTGAAACCAGGGCTGAATACAATTTCATAAAAGTGATTGGGGCAGATGTGGTGGGCATGAGTACTGTGCAGGAGTGCATTGCTGCCAACCATGCAGGAATGGATGTGTTTGCCATGAGTGTGATCACGGATATTGGTATGATAGAACATCACAATACCATCACACATGAAGAAGTACTCGAAGCGGCGAAAAATGCCGAACCTAAACTCGCCATTATCTTTAAGGAATTAGTTGCCGCTATTTAATTAACAGTTTTAATAGCTGCGTTTTACCTTTGCAGGGTTATTTTGCAAAGGTTTTCATTGCTTACCAAACCTGATTTAACTGGCCAGAAGATTTACATACCTGCTGTTTACTTTAATTTTTGTTTTTTCCGGGCAAATACATGCACAGGAAGGAACTATCCGGAATATCGGAGATAAAATTAAACAGGTAGGTAATAGTGGGAGAAAAAGTGTTGGAACCGGTGAAACTGACAGCCTCCGTCATCGTAATAAGCTGGAAGATTCCATCACCATCAGTTTTCGTTATCTCGATTCTGCAAGGTTGTTCAAACTGGATTCATCCATCGGCGATTTTACCAGCCGGTTTCCTGTGCCCGGAACAAGTATTTATCTTGGCAATACCGGGAATGCTTCCCGGTCATTGCTGTTTTCGCCTGCTTTAACTTCCGGGTTTGATCCCGGGTTTCATGCATTCGATGTATATAAATGGAAGTTGGAAAAAGTAAGGTTTTTCAATACCACAAGACCGTATTCGGAGATAAACTATTTTCTGGGCAGCCGTGTGGAGCAGATCATTGACGTAATGCATACGCAAAACATAAAGCCCAACTGGAATTTCCATTTTGAATATCGACTTATTAACTCACCCGGTTTTCTTCAAAACCAGCATACCAATCACAATAATTATCTTTTCAGTTCCTGGTTTCATTCGAAGAACAAGCGGTACAATAATTATTTTGTATTACTTGCCAACAATCTTCAGTCAACAGAAAACGGGGGTATTATTGATACCACCAATATTCTTGACGACCCGGATCACAAAAACCGCTACGGCATTAATACCTATATCGGCGGGATAACTCCTTTTTCTTCCAACTTTTTCGGTAGTAAAATCAGTACCGGTAACAAGTACAATGAATTTACCGGTTTAATGCGTCAGCAATACGATCTGGGGAAAAAGGATTCACTATTATCCGATTCAACGGTTATTCCGTTATTCTTTCCACGACTGCGGTTTGAACATACATTTCAGTTAAACAAGGAGAAATATGTATTTCTTGATTTCAAGGCAGATTCAGTTTATTACAAGAAATACTATGATACCAGTATGCGCAAGCCACTGGATTCATTTTATGTGCAGGATAAATGGCGGGAGATCATTAATGATTTTTCCATTTACCAGTTTCCGGATGCTAAAAATCAGCAGCAGTTTATCCGCCTGGGTTTGATGATTCAAAACCTCAGCGGCGAGTTTTCTTCAGGCAAGAAAAGCTTCTTCAATACCGCAGGACATGCTGAATACAGGAACCGAACCAGGAACCGGCAATGGGATATTGAAGCAAATGGTAAATTGTTCTTTACCGGACTAAATAGCGGAGACTATGAGGCGCATATCAGTCTGCAGCGTTTATTGGGAAAAAAAATCGGCTATCTGCAGCTGGGTTTTGAAAACAGTAGCCGGACACCTTCTTTTATTTTTGATAGTAGAAGCAGTTTTTATCTTTTGCGCAGCATAAAAAATTTTAAGAAAGAAAATAATACCCATCTCTTCGCATCTTATTACCTGCCCTCTTTCAAATTGCGGCTAACAGGTCATTATTTTCTGCTTACCAATTATACTTATGTAAGCAATTATTACCAATTGCAGCAGGAAAGCACTTTATTCAATTTGTTCAGGGCCGATTTGCATAAAACCATCCGGCTTGGCAGACACTGGAACTGGCATGCTGATATTTATTTGCAACAGGTGATTGGCGACGGCCCGGTGAATGTTCCCTTGCTTTATAGCCGCAACCGGATCGCTTATGAAGGCAATCTCGGGTTTAAGAATCTTGATATTGCCATGGGGACAGAGATCAGGTATACATCTCCCTACAATGCTGATGGTTATTCAGCTGTATTGGGAAGATTTTATTACCAGGACAGTATCAAAATCAGCAACCCTTTACCTGATATTTCCGCTTATGTGCATTTCCGGATCCGATCATTTAAAGCCTATATCCGGGCTGAGAATCTTAATGCAGCCCGGAAATTAAAAAATAGTGGCTTTGGCTTCACAAATAATAATTTGGTGGCTCCCGGTTACCCGATGCCCGGTCTTCAGATCAGGATTGCTGTATATTGGAGCTTTGTTAATTGATAGTCAAAGCGGGATCTTTGATAAAAATCAGTTTCTAAAATCAGCCGGTTAATATTATCTTTGTTACCTGTAAATGAAAGGGATTATTGCAGTCATATCATTTATCTGCTATTTTGCTGCTACCAGCGGGATAGTCATCAATTCACATTACTGCATGAAGCGGATGGTTTCAAAGCAGTTGCCTGAAACCAAATCAAAGGCTTCCGGTAAGTGCTGTATGAAAATGCAGAAGTCGAACAAATGCTGTCATAATGAGATCAAGGTTGTAAAACTGCAGCAGGACCAGCAACAATTTTCCGAAAACGTTTCCTTAAAAGCTCTTGAAACGCCGGTATCTTATACTTCTCTATATCTGGTTTTGCCTTTTCAGAACCTGAAAAGCACTCATTATTTTCAAAACCATTCTCCCCCTTTATTATCTGCCAGTGATATTTACCTGCAGATAAATGTTTTCAGAATCTGAGATGATGATTTCTTCCGAAATAGATCATGTGCCTTTGGCATATCTGACTTTTATATTCTTTCAATTATCATTTTAAAAAAAATTTATGAAGACAATAAAATTTGTATCTCTGATAGCCATCAGCCTGTCTGTTTCTGTATTGGCAATGGCACAAAAAGCTACTGAGTCATTCAAGGTTTCGGGAAATTGTGGTATGTGCAAGACCCGGATTGAAAAAGCTGCCAAAGAAGCAGGCGCTACTGAAGCAAATTGGGATAAAGATTCAAAAATGCTTACGGTTTCATTTGAAAGTAGCCTGGCAAGTGCCACAAAGATTCAGCAAAAGATTGCTGAGGTAGGTCATGATAACAATGGTTACACTGCTTCCAATGAAGTATATAATAACCTTCCACCCTGCTGCAAATATGAAAGGACTTCGGGCAGTTCAGGCACTACAAAAGATATGGGTTCTTGTAAAGATGGAAAGAAATGCAAGAAGGGAGACAAGTGCAAAGATGGGGAAGAGGGTAAAGATTGCTGCAAAAAAGAAGGAAAGAAGATGAAAGATGGCAAGATGGATTGTTGCAAAGATGGGAAATGCAGCAAGGAAGGTCATGACGGGAAAGATTGTTGTAAAAAATCATAGCCGAAGGTTGTTTCCATAGAATGAATAACCTTGAGAGGGCAATGAATAGGCCCGGTCATTTTACATAAGAATTAAACGCAATGCTGCAAATACAGCAAATGTGAAGTTTGCAGCATTGCTTTCACATCTGTCATTTTTCGGGCTAAAACCTCCCGGTTATTTATCTGCGGAATTAAATTACTGACTGTATTTCATTTTCTCATTAAAGGGGATTGAACAATTTATTGAAATGTCTATGAAAAAGTCTATTGTTTTTTTTATTGCAGCGCTGCTGATATATAATTCCGGCAGAACACAGATATATGCCGGAGCACCTGCAAAGGAAATTGCTCTGCCATCTGTAGCAGGGGATACCCTCCGCCTTTCCTCGCTGAAGGGAAAAGTTGTGCTGCTTGATTTCTGGGCCTCCTGGTGTGGCCCTTGCCGTGCATCCAACCGGGAACTGGTGAAGGTTTATTCAAAGTACAAGTCAAAAGGCCTTGAAATATTCAGCGTGTCGCTTGACAATGAAAAGGATGAATGGAAAGGTGCAATTAAAAAAGATAAGATAACCTGGTTTCAGGTAAACGATCCTGGGAAATGGTTTGCCAAAACTGCTATCGAATGGAATATTGAGGCGCTTCCAACAACTTATCTCATTGATAAGGAGGGAAAACTTGTGGCTATGGATCTTAGAGGGAAAGATTTGGAAAAAGCATTAAAGGAAATGCTTAATGACGAGTAGATGTTTTTTCATTATTAAACAGAAAGCAATGTATTACTATATAAAACAAATTTTTCTGTGCAGCTTGCTGGTCTTTTTATGTGCCAGCGTTAATGCGCAGAAAACTGAGAGAGCCGAAAAGGACACAATGGTGACTTTTCCTGTTTCAGGTGTATGTGAAATGTGTAAGGACAGGATAGAAGAGGCTGCAAAAGGAAAAGGGGTAAGGCTGGCAGTTTGGGATATAGATAAGAAAATCTTAACTCTGGTTTATAATCCATCACTTGTTTCCGAGAAAAAAGTAAGGAACCGTATTGTGGCAGCCGGTCATGATTCAGGTCCGATGAAAGCGGATGATGATGTGTATAATGCTCTTGACGAATGCTGCCATTACAGGGAAATAAACAGCCATTCCGATGTGGAGCATCCTGAAAAATCACCCGGTGATTCTGCAAATGCAGTTGGCCATGAATCAATAATGGGAGTGGTGATGGAAGAAGATAAGAAGGGAAATTTTTCACCTTTGATTGGGGCTTCCATAATCTGGCTTGGCACAACAAAAGGTACTGTTACAGATTCCAGCGGAGTATTTTCAATTAAAAAAAATTCAGGCTCATCAAAATTGATAATCAGTTATTCGGGATTCAGATCTGATACTGTAGATGCAGAAAAAAAAGGAGATATGATCATTGTACTGGCTGCAGGCAGTCAACTGAGCGAGGTAAAAGTACTATCGAGACAAAAATCATCTTTTGTTTCTTCGTTTACAACAATGCGGACGCAGATTATGACGGAAAAAGAATTATTCAAAGCCGCCTGTTGTAACCTGAGTGAAAGTTTTGAAACCAATCCCTCTGTTGATGTTTCTTACAATGATGCGGTTACCGGTTCAAAGCAAATTCAATTGCTGGGACTTAGCGGAAATTATACACAACTTACGGTGGAAAGCATGCCCGGCCCGAGAGGCCTCGCCACTCCGCTTGGCCTGAACTTTATTGCCGGACCATGGGTTGAATCCATCCAGTTGAATAAAGGCGTAGGGTCTGTAGCAAATGGATTTGAAAGTATTGCCGGGCAGATAAATGTTGAGTTGAAGAAACCTGAAAAATCTGACCGCCTCTACCTGAATGCATACATTAATGATAATGCAAAGACAGACCTTAACCTGGTGCTGACGAAAAAGCTGGGAAAAAAATGGAGTACTGCCTTATTGCTGCATGATAATTTTCTTACCCGTACCAATGTAGATTTTAATAAAGACGGATTCAGGGATATGACAACCGGCAATTTATTCAGCGCTGTCAGCCGGTGGAAATACGATGACGGCAAAGGATGGGCAGCACAGCTGGGAATAAAACTTCTTACTGATCAGAGGACGGGCGGTGAAATTGATTTTGATCCGGGTAAAGACAAGCTCAGTACTGTGAATTACGGATTGGGGATTAACACAACCCGCTTTGAAACCTTTGGCAAACTCGGGTATGTGTTTCCTGAAAAAAAATATAAGAGCATCGGGTTGCAGCTATCAGTTTTCAGCCACCGGCAGGATTCCTATTTCGGTACCACCGTTTATGATGGCAAGCAAAATAATTTCTATGCAAACCTGATATATCAGTCGATCATTGGCACCACCGCTCATAAATTCAGAACCGGACTCAGTTTTCTTTCAGATACCTATAATGAATTATTCAGAACTACCCGCTATCAGAGAACAGAGAACATCCCCGGAACTTTCTTTGAGTACACATTTACTCCTGTTGAAAAATTCAGTGTGGTAGCCGGTATCCGTGCTGATTACAACAGTTTGTTCGGCTGGTTCAGCACACCCCGCCTGCATGTACGGTATGAGCCTGTGAAGGGAACCATCATCAGGCTGAGTGCCGGAAGAGGACAACGCACTGCCAACATCTTTGCAGAAAACAGCAGTGTGTTTGTAAGTTCACGACATATTAATATTATTACATCCGTTACTGGTAAAGCCTATGGTCTCGATCCCGAAGTGGCATGGAACAAAGGAATAAGCCTTGATCAGAAGCTCAGGCTTTTCAACAGAGATGCGTCATTAAGTTTTGATTTTTTCAGAAATGATTTCAGCAAACAAGTGGTTGTGGACATTGAAAAAACACATGAAGTGCATTTTTACAATCTGAATGGCAAATCATTTTCAAATAGTTTCCAGGCTGAGCTTACTGTGGAGCCGGTTAAAAAACTAGACCTACGGTTTGCTTATCGCTTTTTTGATGTAAAGGCAACTTACAATGGCAAATTATTGCAACGTCCGTTTACAGCGAGGCACCGGGCATTTGCCAATATTGCTTATGAACTCGAAGGCTGGAAGTTTGATTATACATTAAATTATAATGGTACAAAAAGAATCCCGCCTGTTGATCATATCTTGCCGGGTAATGGACAAAGTTCTTATTCTCCTGAGTATGTAGTGATGAATGCCCAGATCAGTAAATCCCTGGGAAGAAAAAAATTGGTTGATCTATATTTCGGTGGCGAGAATCTAACAGGTTATATGCAACACGATGCCATCATAAGTCCTGATCAGCCTTTTGGCCCTTATTTCGACGCATCTTTAGTCTGGGGCCCGGTTAGCGGGAGGCTGATTTATGTCGGTTTCAGGTATAAGATCAAATAGCAATCGTTTTAGACGGAGTAAACTTTATAAAAGAGACCTATATGAAGGATAAAAAAACTGATTGCCGCATTATTGTAAAGGGCAGAAAATATTGTTAGATTTGTAACAGGGTGAGAAAATTTATTGCAACCATATTAGCCTTTTTATATATTACCACATCTGGTGGCGCCACACTGCATATGCATTATTGTATGGGCCAGTTGGCTAATTGGGGACTTGGACATGACAAATCCAAAACCTGTGGTAAATGCGGCATGAAAAAGAGCGATGAAAAAGAAAATGGATGCTGCAGGGATGAACATAAATTTGTTAGCAATAAGGGGGACCAAAAAACAGGCGAAACAGGTATTCGGATATTACAACTTCTATCACTTGCCCTTCCACAGGCATTTTATATTATAACGGAGATTGTCCCTTCTTCTCTTTCTGAAAAAAATCCCATCAGCCATGCACCTCCCCGAGGAGATGGCGTTGCGGTGTACATCCGCAATTGTATTTTTCTTATTTAAAGTTTGTTTTTTAAGTAAGCCAGGCAGGTATTTATTGCCGGGCTATTGTATTTTATTTTCATTACTCAATTTTTAAATTTATTTATATGAAAAAAAGTTTCTTTTCAATAATTGCAATTGCTGCAATCTTATTTACCGCCTGTAGCAACGGTGGAAAAAAGGACAGGCATGAAGGCCACGACATGGATAATATGGGTAAAGATAGCAGCCAGCATGTCATGACGACCAATGATGCAGATATTAAAGCTGTGCAGGTGACTTTTAGCAACGTAGAGGCCAAAGCTTCAGCATCTCTTAAGGAAATAATTGGCCATTATCTGCATATAAAAAATGCATTGGCAAATGATGATGCGTCTGAAGCAGCCAGCGGAGCTAAGACAATGGATAAAGCACTTGGCAGCCTGGATAAATCTTTACTGACGGCTGAGCAAAAGAAAGTATATGACGAAGTAGAAGAAGATCTGAAGGAACATGCAGAACACATAGGGAAGAACGGGGATAATATTAAACATCAGCGGGAACACTTTTCCATGATGAGTGAAGATGTGTATGATATTGCAAAAGCGTTTGGAGGAAGTCAGCCCCTGTATCATGATCATTGCCCTATGTACAATGAGGATAAAGGCGGGGCTATGTGGCTGAGCGAAATGAAGGAAGTAAAGAATCCTTATTTCGGTTCACAGATGCTTAAATGCGGTACTGTGGAGGAAGTAATTAAATAACACCATTCAACCATAAACTATGGTTCAGAAGCTAATCGAATTGGCTCTTAGGAACAGGTTCATCGTTTTACTTTTTGCAGGAGGCTTGTTTGCATGGGGCCTTCTGTCTGTCAAACGAAATCCGATTGATGCAATTCCTGATTTATCGGAGAACCAGGTAATTGTTTTTACCGAATGGATGGGCCGCAGCCCGCAGGTGATAGAAGACCAGGTGACCTATCCGCTGGTGAGCAACCTGCAGGGTATTCCCAAAATAAAGAACATCAGGGGCAGCTCTATGTTCGGGATGAGTTTTGTGTATGTGATTTTTAACGATAACATTGATATCTATTGGGCAAGAACAAGAGTATTGGAAAGGTTGAACTATGCCCAGCGGTTGTTGCCCCAGAATGTTACTCCCACTTTAGGCCCCGATGGTACAGGTGTCGGTCATGTTTTTTGGTATCACCTCAATGCTCCTGATATGGATCTTGGCGAACAAAGGGCATTACAGGATTGGTATATCAAGTTTGCATTGCAAACAGTGCCAGGTGTAGCCGAGGTTGCATCGTTTGGCGGGTTTGAAAAACAATACCAGTTGGTGGTCGACCCGGTAAAACTGCAGTTCTATAATATCTCTTTAATGGATGTGATGAATAAAGTAAAAGCCAATAATAATGATGTAGGAGGAAGGAAATTTGAAATGGCGGATATGGCCTATATCATCCGTGGTCTGGGATATATTAAAAACAAGGATGATGTGGAAAAAATCGCTTTGGCAAATTACAATGGTATACCGGTACGAGTGAAAGACATTGGCAGTGTTCAGATGGGCGGCGATCTGCGTCTCGGCATCTTTGACATGGATGGCAAAGGAGAAGTGGTGGGAGGCATCGTTGTGATGCGATACGGGGAAAATGCCAATACAGTAATTAATGCTGTAAAGAAAAAAATGAAGGAAGTCGAAAAGGGATTGCCCGATGGAGTCACTTTTAAAACATCATACGACCGCAGCACACTGATAGCCGCTGCCATTGATAATATCAAAGGCAAACTGGTGGAAGAAATGATCGCTGTTTCCCTCATTGTTATCCTTTTCCTGTTTCACTGGAAAAGCGCTTTGAGCATTATCATTCAGATCCCGATAACGGTGACCATCAGTTTTATTTTATTGAATGCATTTGGTTTGTCATCAAACATCATGTCGCTAACTGGTCTTGCCTTGTCCATAATGGTGATAGTGGATAACGGGATCATCATGGCTGAGAATTCATACAGGAACCTGGCTGAATGGCAGGAACAGCACAAACCCGGTAAATCATAATACTATGAAACGGTTAAAGAATTTTTTTCATAAAGCAAAGAAGAAACTGGCGCCGGATTATTACCGTATTCCGGAATCCGAAAGAATGAATATTATTGAACGTTCCTGCAAACAGGTGTCAAGAGGAGTGTTCTTTTCCACAGTTATCATCATTACTTCTTTTTTACCTGTGTTTTTACTTACGGGTCAGGAAGGAAAACTTTTTCATCCGCTGGCATATACAAAGACGTTCATCATGATCGTGGATGCGGTACTGGTGGTTACATTGGCGCCGGTACTGATCTCTTTTTTTATGAAAGGTCGTTTTCGCAATGAACGTTCAAACCCGGTAAACAGGGTATTGGAAAAAATTTATGAACCCATAATCCGGTTTTGTATCAAATGGAGAAAAACAATTATCGGCATTAATCTTATGGCATTGCTGATAAGCGTTCCCCTGATCATGCGGCTGGGCAGGGAATTTATGCCGCCATTGGATGAAGGTTCATTACTCTTTATGCCGGTTACACTTCCTGATGTTTCAAATTCAGAAGCGAAGCGTTTGTTACAGGTGCAGGACAAACTGATTCGTACTGTGCCGGAGGTTGAACATGTTTTAGGTAAAGCCGGCAGGGCCAATACAGCTACCGATAATTCGCCGATAAGCATGATTGAAACCATCATTCTGCTGAAGCCGAGAAGCGAATGGAGAAAAGGGATGACCAAAAACGATATTATTAATGAACTGAATTCAAAACTCCAGATACCCGGAGTTACCAATGGATGGACACAGCCCATCATCAACCGCATCAACATGCTTTCTACCGGTATTCGTACCGATGTAGGTGTAAAAGTGTATGGACAGAACCTTGACAGCATTTATGCATTTGCGCAAACCATCAAAAAACAATTGGAAGGCATTGATGGGATAAAGGATCTGTATGTGGAACCAATCACCGGTGGCAAATACATTGACATATCCGTAAAGAGAGATGAAATAGGAAGGTATGGCCTGAGTGTGGATGATGTGAATACGGTAGTTGAAAGTGCATTGGGAGGAATGAAACTGACAACCACCATTGAAGGACGCCAAAGATTTTCTGTAAATGCAAGATATGGCCAGGATTTCAGAAATAATCTCACTGCATTAAAACGATTACAGGTGCAAACGATGAATTACGGGCCCATTCCGCTTGAAGCGGTTGCAGACATAAAACTCAGCGATGGCCCCCCGATGATAAATTCAGAAAACGCCATGCTCAGGGGAACAATTTTGTTCAATGTACGGGAAAGAGATTTGGGAAGCACCGTAAAAGAAGCGCAGGAAAAACTGGATAGAATGATAACCAAACTTCCCAAGGGGTATTTTCTGGAATGGAGCGGCCAATATGAAAATCTTATACGGGGAGAAAAAACAATGAAGACAATTTTGCCGGTTGTCTTAGTAATTATTTTTCTTTCCATGTATTTCGCCTTTCGTTCTGCACGGGAGGCTTTCTTTAGCCTGATAAGTATTCCGTTTGCCTTGATTGGCGGGGCTTATATGATTTATATCTGGAATGTGAATCTGTCTGTGGCTGTTGCAGTAGGTTTTATCGCTTTGTTTGGATTGGCTGTGGAAACAGGTATTGTAATGGTTATTTACCTGAACGATGCCATGCAACAGTTAGTGGCTAAAAAAGGAAATTCAAAAGAAACAATTACAAAAGCCGACCTGAGGGAATATGTTATTGCCGGCGCTGCAAAACGTCTTCGTCCAAAGCTAATGACCGTTGCCGTGTCTTTATTTGGTCTGGTGCCTATTTTATGGAGCAGCGGGGTGGGCAGCGATGTAATGAAGCCGATTGTTTTACCAATGATAGGCGGGGTTTTTACTTCTGCCATACATATCCTTTTGGTCACACCTATTATTTTTTTGATGACAAAAGAATATGAATTGAGAAAGTTTGGAAAAATAGAATTATCAGATTCAAAACATTAATGTATGAAGAAATTTATAGGATTATCATTAACCTGTTTATTGCTGAATGGCTTTTTACTGGCACAAACTATGAAGCTGAATGCCATCATCGACAGCATCACAGCTTTTCACCCCGTAATAAAAATGTATGATAATGAAATCCGGTCAATGGATGAAGCCGCTAAAGGTGCAAGAAACTGGATGCCTCCCGACTTCAGTACAGGTTTCTGGATGGTTCCCTATAATCCATCTTTATGGAAAAGGGGCGATATGGGAGCCACCGGTATGGGACAATACATGCTTGGCGGACAGCAAATGTTTCCAAACAGAAAAAAACTGGATGCTGATGAAAAATACATGAAGGCCATGTCATCAGTGGAGAAAGAAAAAAAGGCGGCATCGCTGAACGAATTAATCAATGATGCAAAACAGTATTACTACGAATGGATGATTCTGAAAAAGAAACTGGTGATACTGGCTGAGAATGAAAAAATTCTTGACTTCATGATAAAAAATGCTGAGATACGATATAAAAACGGGTTAGAAAAGATCAGCGCTTATTATAAAGCCAAAGCTGCATTGGGTAATGTAAAGAATATGCAACTGATGTATGAAAGCGACATCCGGGAAAAACGGATCCAGCTTAATACACTCATGGGCAGAAACGCCATGACTGATTTTGATATTGATACGGTATTTCAGTTAAATGATTTTACAGGAATTGTATTTGACAGCGTTATGTTCTATAACAACAGAAGTGACCTGAAAGTAGTGGACAGAGAAATTAACCTGACGATCCTGAAGCAGGAAACTGAAAAAGCAGCGCTGAAACCCCAGTTTGGTATCCGTTATGAGCATATGTTTGGCTTTGGGGGCTTCCCTATGCAATATTCGCTGATGGGCATGATGAGGATACCATTGAATAATTCATCAAAAATGAATAAGGCCAATATTGAAAGTCTTAAATGGAAATCAAATTCATTGCAATCTCAGAAACAAATGATGGTGAATGAATACAGCGGTATGGCTTACAGTATGAGAAACGAACTGGAACTAAAGAAGAAACAGCTTAAACTCTATGAAGAAAATATTATTCCGGCTTTGCGGAACAATTACAGAACCATGCAGCTGGGTTATGAGCAGAACACTGAAGAATTGTTTATGCTTTATGATGCCTGGGAAACTTTGAACATGACGCAATTGGAATATACGGAACTGCTTAATCAGGCACTGAAATTGCAGGTTGAACTCGAAAGAATTTTACAGGTAAAATAAATTTTAAATCTGAAAGACTATGAGACGAAAAGACTTTATTAAAACAGCAGGATTAGGCACCGGGGCAATTTTAGCAGGAAGTTCGCTGACCGCTTTTCTTGCCGGGTGCGGCAAGAGCAATAGTAATATGGGAGGAATGGGCGGAACACCGGTGAATGTGATTGATGGCAATTTCTCACAAATACTTCCCATTCCAAATGTAGTTGGCGAGAATGCTACACTTATTGCACAAACCACTACCGCAAATGTCAGCGGGACCGGTATAAGTGTTCTGGGGTATCAGGCCAATGGTATTTTAGGACCGACCATCAGGACAAACAAAGGAAGTAATGCTGCAATTAACCTGCAAAATAAATTGGCCGAACCTACGAATATTCATTGGCATGGGTTAAAGATCCCATCCAATATGGATGGCTATCCCACAGATGTAGTAAATGTGAACAGCAGTTTTAGTTATCAGTTTTTAGTGAATCAACGTGCAGGTCTGTATTGGTATCATCCGCATCCTGATGGATTAACAGCAAAGCAGGTTTTTCAGGGTCTTGCGGGATTATTTATTGTTAATGATCCGGAAGAGTTGACATTAAATCTTCCGGGCGGAGCATATGAAATTCCATTAGTCATCCAGGATAAACGTTTATCAGCGACAGGTATTACCTATTCGCCTTCCATGATGGATATAATGACGGGTTATATGGGTGATTCAATCATTGTAAATGGTGTACATGCACCTTACACCGAAGTATCGACCCGGTATTACCGTCTTCGCATTTTGAATGGTTCCAATGCGAGAATTTATAACCTGACACTAAGCAACAATGCCGACATGATAATTATCGGTAATGATGCAGGGCTCTTGAAAAATCCTGCTACGGTGAGGTCAGTATTATTAGCTCCTGGTGAAAGATTGGATGTATTGGTAAACTTCGCTGGTCTATCAATTGGCGATGAGTTGTTTCTGGAAAACAGGACATTTAGTGGAGCTGGAACCGCCCAGGGAAAGCAGGCCTTTAAGATTATGAAATTTAAAATCACACAAGTTGTTTCAGATATATTCACAGTTCCATCCACACTTTCAAACATTATTTCACTAAACGCTTCTGGAGCTGTTAAAACAAGAAACTTCAACATTTCCAATGCGGGTATGAGTATGGGAATGGGTGGAGGTATGCGGCATCGCATTAATGACAAAGTATTTGATGCAACCAGGATAGATGAAATCGTAAATGCAAATACGGTTGAAATATGGGTATTTGACAACAGCCAGGGAGATGAGCCACATCCGATGCATATACATGCGGTACAATTCCAGGTTTTGCAGCGCACCGGTGGCCGCAATCAGGTAATCGCATCCGAAGCGGGTTGGAAAGATACCGTTTTGGTAATGCCGGGTGAAATTGTGAAAGTGATTATACCGTTTGAGGACTATCCAGGCAAATTTGTTTTTCATTGCCATAATCTTGAACATGAAGATGACGGAATGATGTTGCAATATCAATTGAGTTAAGAACTAATTATGATAAAACGATTTTTTATTTTATTAACCATGTCTGTGTTTATTGTTGCCGTTGGCTGTAAGGGAAAGAGAAATACGCATGAAAATCATAATGCAGAAGTTGTGAAAGAGCTTTATGCCTGCCCCATGCACCCTGAGATCATCAGGGACAAACCCGGCACTTGCCCGATTTGTGGGATGGATTTAGTTAAGAAAGAAACAGGGAGTAAGAAAGTGGATAATGTGGAACTGGAATCTCTTTTAAAACCCACTGATGAATTTGTTGTTTCATCCATTCCTGTTACCACTATTGAGCAGCGGGGAGAGCAAATAGAAGTAGAGGCATTAGGCAATGTTGCATATGATACCCGGCAGGTTGGAAGTATATCCGCAAGGGTATCCGGCAGAATTGAAAAATTGTATGTACGCTACCGTTATCAGAAAATTATAAGAGGGCAGCGCATATTTGATATTTACAGCCCCGAATTGCTTACGGCGCAGCAGAATCTTTTATTCTTATTGAAGAACGACCCGGAAAATATAACCTTCATTGAGGCTGCAAAAGAAAAACTCCTGCTGCTGGGAATGAGTAATGAGCAACTGCAACAGGTTATAAAATCGGATAAACCTTCATTATCAATTGCAGTTTTCAGTAACTATACTGGTCATATTCATGAAACAGTGAACGGAGGAAACATGAATACACAAACGGGCGCAATGAAAGACATTTCGCTAATAACCGAAGAACTTTCATTGAAGGAAGGGATGTATGTTCAGAAAGGTCAATCTGTTTTTACTGTATTCAATCCTGACCGTGCATGGGTTATTCTTAATATATACGGAGACAATCAGTCGCTGGTAAAAGTGGGTAACACCGTAAGAGTAATACCTGAAACAGTGCCGGGTAAGGATTTCAGGGCAACGATTGATTTTATTGAACCCTTTTACCGGAAAGAAAATAAAACACTCACAGCAAGGATTTATTTCAACAATAGTGCTTTAAAAATTCCTATCGGCAGCCAGGTAAGGGCTACTGTATTCGGAAATACGAAAGAGGTTTATTGGCTGCCGAAGGAAGCTATGCTTTCGCTGGGAATTGATAAAGTAGTATTTCGGAAGACTGATGGAGGATTTAAAGCAGTAAAAATAAACACCGGCATTACTCATGAAAAACATATACAGGTATTAAGCGGTTTAGCAACGACAGACTCCGTGGCAACAAACGCACAGTTTTTAATGGATAGTGAAAGTTTCATCAAAGTAAAGAACTAAGTATGCGATACATTATTATTGTGACAATGGCTTTTTTTGTTTTGGCTTCCTGCAAAAGCAAAAACGAAATCCCTAAAGACCCGGAGACTTATTACACCTGTTCAATGGATCCTCAGGTGGTGGAATACAAACCAGGTAAATGCCCGATTTGTAAAATGGACTTAACGCCTGTTAAAAAAAGCAATGGTGAGAAAAAAGACGAACTGGAATTAAGCGAACAGCAAATACAATTAGGAAATATCCAAACCGACACTATCCATAGCGGATCAATTGGGGATCAGTTAGTATTAACTGCTACACTGAATTTTGACCAGATGAAAGCATCTTCTGTCAGCTCAAGGGTGATGGGAAGAGTGGAAAAATTATACTACAAAAATCTTGGCGATTATGTAAAAAAAGGTTCAGCACTTTATGAATTGTATAGCGAGGAGCTGAACAACGCCAGGCAGGAATATTTGCTCGCATTGGACAGGCGAAGAGTGTTCTCCAACGAATCGGTCATTGACTTTGAGCAACTGATTCAAAGTGCAAAAAATAAATTGTTGCTTTGGGGATTATCAGATGCCCAGATTAATGAACTGGCTGAAAAAAAGAAAGCAACTGCTACAACTACTTTTTACAGTACAGCAGCAGGGTATATCACACAACTTGACATAAGAGAAGGAGATTATGTAATGGAAGGCGGACCGATTGTAAAGTTGGCTGACCTTTCCACTCTCTGGGCGGAAGCACAGGTTTACACCTCACAGATGGCTGATATAAATAGAAATAGTACTGCGATTGTACGACTTCCTGATTTTGACAACAGGGAAATCAAAGGAAGAATTGAATTTGTAAACCCTGAGATTAATCCTGATACAAGAATCAATCTTATTCGGGTATCTGTTCCTAATCCGGGAAATCAATTAAAGCCTGGCATGCCAGCTTATGTTTTGTTAAAAAGTCCGCATCGGAAATCACTCAGTTTGCCAATTGACGCTGTCATAAGAGATGGGAGAGGGGCGACGGTTTGGGTGAAGACCGGAACACATACTTTTAAAAATAAAATGGTGACGATTGGTTTGGAAAGCGATGATCTGATTGAAATCAAATCAGGGTTAAATGAAGGTGATATTGTGGTTATAAGCGGCGCTTATTTATTGCAGAGCGAATACATCTTTAAGAGGGGAGCTAACCCCATGGCGGGGCATGATATGAGTAATATGTAGAATTTCAAGCTGAATTATTATGGAGCATAATCATGATCATGGGAGTCACAAACCAGGCGTTAAAGAAAAGCCTGCAACCCATTCTCATCAGCCGGGTAACCCACCATATGGTCACGAAGGGCACGACCACCATGCCATGATGATTGATGATTTTAAAAAACGTTTCTGGATTTCATTGATACTGACCATCCCGGTATTATTGTTGTCGGAAATGATTCAGCACTGGCTGGGTTTCACAATACAATTTACAGGAGATAAATATGTTTTGCTTACACTATCCACTTTTATCTTTTTTTACGGAGGTTGGCCTTTTTTAAATGGATTAATGGATGAACTGAAGGCAAAATCGCCGGGCATGATGACATTGATTGCCCTGGCGATAACAGTGGCTTATTTATTCAGTGTTACCGTCATTTTCGGTTTTGAAGGGACGGATTTTTTCTGGGAGCTGGCAACCCTGATTGACATAATGCTGCTTGGCCACTGGCTTGAGATGAAATCAGTATTGGGAGCTTCAAAAGCATTGCAGTTACTGGTGAGTATGATGCCTGCTGAAGCTCATCTTGTGCATGGAGACCATATCTTGGATGTAAAACTGGAACAGCTGGAAAAGGATAATATCATTTTAATAAAACCGGGCGAAAAAGTTCCGGCTGATGGTATCGTAGCTGAAGGGAAAAGTTATCTGAATGAAAGTATGCTGACAGGTGAAAGCAAACCCGTAAAAAAAGAAAAAGGTGAGAAGGTTATAGGCGGCTCTGTGAATGGGAATGGTTCATTAAGAGTAAGAGTATTGCACACAGGAAAAGATAGCTACCTGAATAAGGTGATTACGTTGGTACAGGAAGCGCAGAAAACAAAGTCAAGAACGCAGCACCTGGCAGACCGTGCTGCAAAATGGCTTACTTATATCGCACTGGCAGTTGGGCTTATTACACTGTTTGTATGGCTTGTATTGGGGCAGGGAACTAATTATGCAATTGAACGCATGGTTACGGTGATGGTGATTTCATGCCCGCATGCATTGGGTCTTGCCATTCCATTAGTGGTGGCAATATCAACAGCAGTGTCTGCTCAGCATGGGCTATTGATTCGTAACAGAACCGCTTTTGAGAACTCAAGAAAGATTACAACGATTGTTTTCGATAAGACAGGAACATTGACAAAGGGTGGGTTTAGTGTAACAAGGATTGAAAGTGTCGGGAGTGGTTTTAAAAAAGAATTACTTCAGTATGCTGCTGCTTTGGAGCAATCATCCGAGCATCCTATTGCTGTAGGTATTATTAAAAAAGCAAAGCAGGAAAATCTTGAAATTTTAAAAGCCGAAAACTTTAATGCAATTATCGGAAAGGGTGTTGAGGCAGATGTGAATGGCAGGAATATAAAAGTAGTAAGCCCGGGTTATTTAAAAGAAGAGCAAATTATCATTCCGGCAGGCAGTTCTACAAGTGAAGCAGAAACAATCGTTTTTGTTTTGCTCGATAATCAACTGGCCGGGTATATTGCCCTGGCAGATGAAGTAAGACCGGAATCAAAACAAGCAATAGAGTCTTTTAAAAAGAACAGTATAAAAGTGATGATGGCCACCGGTGATAATGAAAAAGTGGCAAAAGCTGTTGCGCAGGAATTGAGATTGGATGGCTATTATGCAGAGGTGTTGCCACACCAGAAAGTGGAGATTGTAAAAGAGCTTCAGAATAAAAATGAGTTTGTAGCCATGACAGGTGACGGGGTGAATGATGCACCTGCACTGGCACAGGCTGATGTAGGCATCGCTGTCGGCTCAGGTACTGATGTGGCAGCAGAAACCGCCGATATTATTTTAGTAAACAGTAATCCGCAGGATATTCTTAATCTCATTTTGTTTGGTAAAGCCACCTACAGAAAAATGCTACAGAATCTTATCTGGGCTACCGCTTACAATGCTGTTGCCATACCTCTTGCTGCTGGTGTGCTGTCTGCAACCGGCTTTGTATTAGACCCTGCTATCGGCGCTGTTTTCATGAGTTTAAGCACTATTATTGTAGCGATAAATGCACAGTTGTTAAAGCGACAGATTCGTAATGTTTAAAGTATAGTAAATGAGAAAAATATTTTCTATTGTTCTATTGTTTATTTCTCTTTTCATAACCGGGTGTAAAAATGCAGACGAAAAACACCCTGCATCAGGTGAATCAACCGGAATTACACTGGACAAAGTGAAACTGACGGGCCTTAATGGTCAGCGAATTGATTTGTCTCAATACAATGGCAAAACAGTTTTTGTTAACTTCTGGGCTACCTGGTGTACACCTTGTATAGGAGAAATGCCATCATTGCAGCAGATGACTGAAAAGCTGAAAGAAAAAAAAATTGTCTTTCTGTTTGCATCAGATGAAACAACGGATGAGATTGAGGGTTTTAAAAATACAAAGAACTATTCGTTGGATTTTGTGAGGGCAGAAAATTTTTCCGATCTGAACATTATGGGCTTACCCACAACTTTTATTTTTGATAAAAATGGTAAACTGGCTTTCTCCGAAATGGGAGCCAGGGAGTGGGATAGCGAAGAAAGTATTTCTTTGATAACAAAAATCAACAACCAACAATGAAACAATTTCTGACGGTTTTAATGCTTGCAGGATTTTTTGCTGCCTGTACTGATAGCAGGAATGAAAAACAAGCTGAGGTACCAGCTGCTGTAAAAATGATAAATTCACCAGCCGCTGATTCCTGTGCTGAACCTTACCTTTTCACTGATAAAAATGGAATGATATACCTCTCATGGGTAGAGAAGAAAGGTAAGGAGGCTGAATTGAAATTTTCTTCACTGGTAAATGAACAATGGTCGGAGCCGACAACAATAGCAGCGGGGAAAAACTGGTTTGTGAACTGGGCCGATTATCCATTAATGGCAGGCGATGGTAATGGAAATATTATTGCACATTATCTTGAAAAAAGCGACACGGCCAAATTTACTTATGATATAAAGATGGTTGCATCAGCCGATAGCGGGAGGACATGGAATAATGCGATGTTGCTGAATGAAGACAATAAAAAGGCGGAGCATGGCTTTGTATCCATTGTGCCCTACAAGGATGGCTTTTTCGCCTGCTGGCTGGATGGCAGAAAAACTGCAAGTGAAGAGAGCCATGCAGGGCATGATGGCCATCATGGAGAGATGACTGTGAGAGCTGCTAAACTTGACAAATCAGGTAAGAAGATAAATGAATGGGAGTTGGATGGCAGAGTTTGTGATTGCTGCCAGACCACAGCTGCCATTACATCATCGGGCCCCGTTGTTATTTACCGTGACCGTTCTGATGAAGAAATAAGGGATATGTCAATTGTCCGGTTGATCAATGGCCAATGGACATCACCAGAAGCAATACATACTGATAACTGGAAAATTAATGCTTGTCCGGTAAATGGCCCCCGTGCCGATGCCATTGGAAATAATCTTGCCATTGCATGGTTTTCTATGCCCGGTAAAAAAGCGGAAGTGAAAGTTGTTTTTTCAAATGATGGGGGCGCATCATTTGGTACGCCCATTCGTCTTGATGAAGGCAATTCTATCGGAAGGGTAGACTTAGTGATGTTGGATTCTTTAACTGCTTTAGTAAGCTGGATGGAAGGCGGAAATATTAAAGCAGTGAAAGTACATTCAGATGGCAGCAAAGAGCCATCCATTATGATTGCTTCTTCCTCCGAAAAAAGATCAGGCGGGTTTCCGCAGATGACCAAATCAGGAAACAGGATAATCTTCGCCTGGACTGATGATATAAAGAAAACAATCCGCCTGGCTCAGACAAGTGCCCGGTAATTGTGAGTCTCCCCAAGCTAAGAATCCGGAGCGGAGTTTCATTATTAATATTTTATTATATTTGTCTAATATTATTTTTAGATTTGTCTAAAAATATATTTAGATTGACTGAATAATGAAAAAGATTTTTGTATTTATTTTACTATTCATCTTTTTGATATCCTGCAGCAAACTGCTGCCCGGCGCCCCGGATGATGATGAAATCCTCGACGGCCCGGTGGAAGGATTGACAGCAGAACAACATGCAATTTTTCTAAAAGGCGACATCGCATTTAATGATGAAGTATTCATCCCTCAAACCGGTCTGGGGCCTTTGTTTGTCGCTACTTCCTGCGGCAGTTGTCATGCCGGTGATGGTAAGGGTCACCCTTTCACAACGCTTACAAGATTTGGGCAAAGTGACACAGTGAATGGAAATCTGTTTTTGAATTTGGGCGGACCTCAGTTGCAGAATAGGGCCATACCCGGATATCTAAATGAACATATTCCCTTGGGCGCTACATTTTCAAAATTCACGCCGCCTGCCAATACCGGACTTGGTTTTATTGATGCCATTCCTGATGCTGCTATTCTTGCCCTGGCTGATCCGAATGACATTAATGGAGACGGGATTTCCGGAAGACCCAACTGGATCATTCCGAAGCTTTACTCCACCCTGAGGCCAAACAGTATTTCACAAAACGGAAAATATATTGGTCGCTTCGGAAAGAAAGCATCTACATATGATTTGCTGCAGCAAACAGCCACAGCCTATAACCAGGATATCGGCATCACTTCTTTTTATGAGCCAACAGATACTTATACCGGACAGGATATCGATCCGGAAGTAACAAACCAGACTGTATTGGATGTTGTGTTTTATTTGAAAACGTTGAAAACTCCGGTTCAGCGAAACCAGAATAATGCTGACATAACCGGCGGTAAACAGGTATTCATAAATACGGGTTGTGCCAAATGCCATACCCTCCAATTTACATCCGGGCCATCGCCTATTGCAGCTTTATCCAATAAAACATTTTTTCCCTATACCGATTTATTACTGCATGATATGGGCAGCGCATTGAACGATGACTATACAGAAGGAACAGCATTGCCACAGGAATGGCGAACACCGCCACTCTGGGGTCTGGGGTTATCAAAAAATTCACAAGGGGGCCAATATTTTTTACTGCACGATGGCCGGGCAAAAAGCATTGAAGAAGCTATCCTGTTGCATGGAGGCGAAGGCACCCAAAGCAGGAATAATTTTCAGCAGTTAACTGAAAGTGATAAAGCAAAACTTATAAAATTTTTAGAATCACTTTAACCGGGATGGACAGAAGAGAATTTATCAGGAATGGTTGTGCGGCCTGTTTATCGGCCACTGTGGCAGCGGGGATACTTTCCTCCTGCACATCAACCCGCTATATCAGCGGTGCATTGGGTAAAGACGGACTGACAATTGATGCAGCCGAATTTATGACCAGGCAAAAAGGGAAGACCGGATACCGTTCATTTGTAATTGTAAGAAATAATGCACTACAGTACCCGGTCTGTGTTTATCGCTTTAGCGAAAATGAATACTCGGCTTTATGGATGCAATGCACACACCAGGGAACAGAGTTACAGGCTTTAGGCGACCGGCTTCAATGTCCGGCGCATGGCAGTGAGTTTGATAATAAAGGAATGGTGAAAACAGGCCCTGCGGGTAAAAGCTTGCGCAGTTTCCCGGTAACAGTTTCCAATAATCAAATTTTTATTGACCTGAGAGTGGTATGAAAAAATATCTGCTTCTTTTATTACTGTTAGAATTAACATGGACTCTTAACGCACAGATTGACCCGACACTGCTGCGGCGTGTGCCAAAAGATACTTCCAGGCCGCAGATGAATCTGGATGCTGTGTATAACCGGCCTTTTTTGCAATTGGGCAAATTACCTGTCGCATTAGGCGGGTATGCAGAGGCCAATTATCAATACCTGCAGGAAGACGGGGTGACCGATGGTCATCAGTTCCAGATGCGGAGACTTACCTTGTTTGTTTCTTCATCCATTGCCAGCCGGATAAAATTTCTGAGTGAAATAGAATTTGAAGACGGAACAAAGGAAATCAATATTGAATTTGCTTCGGTTGATTTTGAATTTAATCCATTGCTAAACCTGCGGGGCGGGGTAGTGATGAATCCAATCGGCGCTTTTAACCAGAATCACGATGGGCCAAAATGGGAATTTGTTGACAGGCCCATTTCTGCCACGCAAATGTTGCCGGCCACTTTCAGTAATGTTGGTTTTGGTATATATGGTAAAAAGTTCAGTAAGGACTGGGCTTTTGCATATGAAGCTTATTTAACCAATGGCTTTGATGAGAGCATTATTGCCAACACTGAAAACAAAACCTTTTTGCCTGCTGTAAAAGAAAACCCTGATCGGTTTGAAGAAAGTTTTAACGGCAGCCCGTTACTAACAGGCAAAATTGCCGTTAGAAATAATAAGATTGGTGAACTGGGCATGTCGTATATGGGCGGAGTGTATAATAAATACAAGGAAGATGGGTTGACACTGGATAAAAAAAGAAGGCTGAATGTCTTTGCAATTGACTTCAACAGCACTGTTCCTGAATCGAATACTTATATCAATGGTGAATGGGCATGGGTGCATGTGGATGTACCCGATACCTATACGGAGCAGTTTGGAGAAAAGCAACAGGGAGGATTTGTGGATTTTGTACAACCTGTTTTAAAAAGATCTATGCTTGGCTTTGAGGATGCTGTGCTGAATGCAGCGCTACGGCTGGAATATGTTGACTGGAACAAAGGAAAGTTTCAATCAACCGGTAGTAATATTTCAGATGATGTCTTTTCAATTGTTCCGGCTATCAGTTGGCGGCCCACTGCACAAACCGTAATCCGCTTCAATTATCGTTATAATTGGCAGAAAGATATTTTAGGTAATCCCCCGGCAAAGCTGGCAGGGTTTCAATTCGGGTTCAGCACTTACTTTTAGACCTTATAATCTTCCCTTGCCGGGCTGAAGGCATCAATGACTTTGCAATCTGATTTTGCAATGGCTGAGTGAGGAGTGTTGGATAGAATGATAGAATACATGCCAGCAGTCAATGAGCAGGCGACTCCGCCAATCACCATATCTAATTCACCTTCGATGATATAAGTGATCTGTTCATGTATATGCTGGTGCAATGGGATAATACTTCCGGCTTTAAGCTCAACATAACCGAGAGTCATGCTTTCACCATGTGCATAGTAACCTGTAATGCCGGGAACGAGCTCTTTGGGTTTGATGTTTTTAATTATTTCCATACTTTATTTTTCAAACAAGCAATAACTTCCGCCTACCCATTCCCTGTCTTTATTATAACGAACACCGATCATTTTTCCTTTGCTCAATCTCGCCAGGTTATTGGTAGCAAGGGGTCTTGTTTCCCCGTCTTTCCAGAAATAAAACATCCTGATCTCTGCTTTTGCGGGCACATCGGGGGTTTGAATTACATCTGCATATTTCACTTTTCGCTGTAATATCCAGTTTTGCGGGTCTTTTATTTTTTCGATGTCTGCTTTGGTTACATCAATTACCACTCCCTGTCCGGCAAAAGAGAATAAAGGTTTCAAAACATAATTTTCCAGATCAGCTGGAATTTGTTTTATATCGCTTAAGTAAAATGTTTGTGGTACATAGGGATGCCTGATCAATGGTAATGTGTATTTACTGATACGGTAAAACCAGTTAGGATGAGGTACCCATTCAACATCCAGCTCTTCAAAGAGAATCTTCCCTTTTTCCTGTACATCTGCAGTCTGCTGCTGCAGGTCATCAAAGATGATGCGGTTGTAAATTCTTTTTATTTCCGTTTTCTTACCGTCATTCATGTAATACAGCTTCTTTTCCTCTTTTACCAATTCAGTAAGGCAAACCATTTTAATGCCGAGATATTCTTCTGTGCAATAGAAATCAATCCTTGTTTTTTGCTGACGGGGAAATATCTCCAGCAGTATCACATTTTCAGGATTGTGGTTGCCCACAATTATTTCTTTGAGGAGTTGAATATAGTTTTCTCTTGTAAATCCATGCAGGTAACAATCAAAATTTTCAGGCACGGAAAAATGTTTCCTGAAAACATCATCCAGCAGAACTTCATAAGCAAAAAGGGTGGGGAATCCCTGCATCTCTATCAACTGGGGCACATATTCTCCCATTTCATTTATACAAATACCGAAGTCAAACGCAATAAAATGAGAATGTTGTTCAGAGCCCGGCACCTTTATATTTTTCGGGATTGCATTTTGAGTAAGCTCTTTGAATTTGTGGTCAACAATGATATCAACAATGCTTTCGCAGGCATCCAGTATTTTATTTATAAAATCTTTGGGAACAAAGATGGCTGTTTCCGCCACCCTGAATTCTATGGCGCCGGGATGTGCCGCATTCAGGTCTTTCAGAAAGGCCTCATATTTTTCTTTCAAAAAACCCTTGTTATATTTTTCTCTGATGGCAGGTATCATGTCATTCAATTTGCTGAATGTATAAAATTAAGGGTTTGTGATATACTCTCGGATTATGGAAAACAAAAAGCACTCCGCTTAATATGGAGTGCTTTTTCAATATTAGTTTTTGCAACTATTGATTGATCACTGGTTTTGTGTTTACCTTGATGTCTTTTATTGGCTTTACAATTATGGGAGCTTTCTTGGCAATTATCCAGGCTGCACGGCGGCCAATATTATTGCTGCCATAGTCGATCCACATATATCCATCTTCGCCCCAGTCCGTTCCCCATGAATTTTTCATCAGCCAGGCATTTTTATTGTCATCCCAGCCGACAAGCAAAACAGCATGGTTAGAACTAGGACTTGCATAGTTGCTGGCGAATTCATTAAACACACCATTGGTATAATTCTGGAAAAGGGCAGTTACCTGCACACTTACTGCAATCGGCCCGTATTTGCACATAGCTTCTTTTATATCTGCAACGGCTGCTATTTTATTGATATCACCTGATGGATGAACTACTCCCCAATCCGTGGCATAATAACTGGTAGCAGGAGTTCCGCCTGCGCAAGGCTGGTCTACTCCTGCATCCGGAATAGCAGCTTCGGTAGAAAGGTTCTTATTACTGCCTACCATCCATTCCATTACTTTATATGCAAATCCTCCGGTACAATCGCCATCCACACAATTCTCTGCATGCTGTTCTGATGCATCAATAAATGACCCGTTTACTTTTTTATAACTTCCCTCATATGCCCCAACAGCCGAATAGGCCCAGCAGTTTCCGCATTGCTGATCCCTAACCGGGGTCACATATCCCTGGTTGCGGGCATCATAGGTTTTGTTGCTGGCAAAGCAGGCTATTAATTTCACTTTTAAGATGTCCATTGCTGCCGGTGATAGTTTGCGGCTTAACACATATTGTTTAATACGGATGTTTTCACTTTCAGGTACTTCTTTTTCGCCTGTTATTTGTGCAATTGTTTTATGACTCACAGCGGTAAAACCAACATTGAACTTTAATTTGCTTTGCGCAATAGTTGCCCGTTGCGTTGCCAGTGTTGTTTTCACAGCTGCGGGGGCATTGGCTTCCCTTAAAACATATTTCCGCGGCAATTCAATTGTGGGCTGTGCCATTACTGCTGATGTCCAAAACATGACAAGTGCAATGGAAACTGATATTCTTTTTAATAGTTTCATAATTCAAGGTTTAGAGTTATAAAAATTGTTTATTCAATTATAATAGTAAAATATCTTTCTTTATCTGCTTTTTCAGGGCTCTCCCATGGTCGTCTGCGGATAAAGTGAAGGGTAGTAGTGCTTTTTACAAGTGAACGGAAATAAAAGATTTGTGTATCAGCTCCGTCATCTTTTCCTTCAACATTATTGACCACCGTTACCGAATCAAGCGCCATATATTTTGTCCATGCTGAATCGGTAAGGCCCCAACTGTAACCTGTGCCCATCGAAGTAGAAAGCTTTATTGTAAATGTGGTATTTATTTTTACTGAAATAGTATCGCCAGCAGGAGTAACCTTGGGATGCTTTGCTGTATCGCAAGCAGAAAATAAAAAAAGAAACAGCAACAGTTTCATCTGATTTTTCTTTAATCTATTATTACTAATCAGACGGATCGTATTTTCTCAGGGGGACGAAGTGGGTTAGTGCAGAATCGGCTTTAGAGAGTGCAAGGTAATGGGAATAATTGCTGAAAAACAATACCACTATCAGGTATTTTTTTGCACATAGGTTTTGGGGTAACAAAGCATCAGCATACCGGCTCTTCGGTTCTGATAGAGAGGTTCAGAAAGTTGGGAAGTATGTGGGTATGCGTCCACATGATCTTGTCGGGGTCATTCAAGTGCTCCAGCATGCTGTTCAGTTTTTCCAGGCCATGACTTTCAATCACCGTCTTTCTTTTTTCTTCTGTTTGCAGGTACATGCTCATCCCCGTTGCATCAGCTTCAGGGTGAAACTGTGTGCCGATCATATATTCATTAAAACGGAGACCCATAAGGGCCCTTTCATACGGAACATGGGGCCGGCTTTTTTCAATACAGAGAATCTGGGCGCCGATTTTCTGCATCAAATCAAGGTTGGGTTGTATCACCTGGTGATCACGGCTGTCCACAGCATAAAAAGGATCTTTAAGCCCATCAAACACACATTCATCTTTTCCTCCTTCCAGCATATGAACGGGAAATACTCCAAATGCTGTTGACCTTCTCTTACAAACTAATCCAATATTAAAATAGCGGCTGGCTAATTGAAATGAGTGACAAATAAAAAGAATATATTTTTTTTGCTGATTAGAAGGATTGGCATTCCATCGCTGCATTTTGTCGACCCAGCGGCACCAGTTGATATCCCAGTCCTCAAAACGGCTGAGCAGCGGATCGCCGGGTCCACCGCTTGAAATATATACATCCCATGAAGTGTCTGGCAATTCATTTTTCAACCTGACATCAAATTCTTTGGAAACAACATGAAGATTATTGGCTTCTCCCCATTCACTGATGATTTCACGGATACAACGCATGCCCTGGTTGGCAACGCCTTCATAGAGGTCAAGGATCGCAATGCGTACTAACCTTTTTTCTGCCCAACTCATAATCTGACAAACATAATGATTTTTTAATGTTCATTTCTGTCTGTTAGTTTACCGAATTACTCACAAATGTGGATTTTATGATTTTGATTAATAAAATGCTAAGTGCATCTGCTATTTTTTGCTGTAGACTTTTTCTCCGTTCAGGTAAGTTTTTAATACAATCGTTTGCAATAGATCTTTCTCACCTGCTTTCATCAGGTCTTTATCTAAAACTACAAAATCAGCAAACTTTCCTTTCTCCAAACTTCCTTTCTCATTCTCTTCAAAATTGGCTTTGGCTGCCCAAATGGTCATGCCACGAATGGTTTCTTCTTTTGTCAATGCATTTTCTGTCTGATAACCATTCTCAGGCCAGCCTTTTGCATCTTTTCTTATTACAGCGGCAAAAAATGTTTTGAAGGGAGAAATGTCTTCAACAGGAAAATCAGTACCGAGTGGTATCCATCCATTTTGCTGCAATAATTGTTTATATGCATAAGCTCTTTTCACTCTTTCGGGGCCAAGCCTGTCGCCGGCCCAATACATATCGCTGGTGCCATGTGTGGGTTGCACAGATGGAATAACTGAATTTGCTCCAAACAAATCAAAATCATTTTTATAAACAACCTGTGCATGTTCAATACGCCAGCGAAGATCATTTTTTCCTTTTAAGTATTTGGCATAAATAGTCAACATGGTTCTGTTGCCGCTGTCACCAATAGCATGGGTGCACATTTGCCAGCCTTGCTGATTAATATAATTAGCGATAGAATCAAAATGAGATTGAGAAAAACGAAGGAATCCGCTCCAATCCTTTCTGTCGCTATATGGCTCCAGCAAACAAGCGCCTCTTGAACCCAGCGCACCGTCTGCATACACTTTGATACTTCTTACATTCAGACGGTCAGTTTTTATTTTTCCTGTTTTTGCCAACCAGGCAAAATTTTTCTCATCATCACTTAGCATTACATACATCCGCATCTTCAAATCGCCGGAAGCCTGCATAGCTTGTATTTTTTCTACATCATCAAAATCCAACCCGCAATCATCAATAGTGGTAAGACCAACCGCAAAACAATTTGCCTGTGCATCTTTTAATGCTTCTCCATATTGCTCTTTGGTTTGCCCAGGAATTTTTGATGACACAAGGCCGATGGCATTGTCAATTAATATACCTGTCAATGTGCCTTCCATTTCTTCAATTTCGCCTCCAGCAATATTATCTCCGGGTTTTATTCCCGCAAGATCCAATGCCTTTTGATTAGCAATGGCTCCATGTCCGTCAATTCTTGTAAGCAACACTGGTCTGTCGGGAAATAATTCATTCAGCTTTGTATTATCAGGGAATTCTTTTATTGTCCAATCGTTCTGATCCCAACCTCTTCCGAGTAACCACCCATCTGCGTTTTCTTTTGCAAATTCCTTACATCTTTCCAATACTTCATCCCAACTATTTGTTCCAACAAGGTTTACCCGTTGCAAACTGTTTCCATAACCCACAAAATGTGCATGGGCATCAATAAAGCCGGGATAAATGAATTTCCCTTGTGCATCTATTTTTTCTTTTGCATCAAATTCTTTTTCCAGATCAGTTGTTTTGCCGGTGGCAACAATTTTCCCATCCTTTATGGCCATTGCTTCTGCTATGGAAAAAGAGGAATCCACCGTGTAAATGGTAGCGTTGTAAACAAGAAGATCAGCTTTCTTTTTTGAACCGCATGATGCCAGAATAACGGCAATTGCAATGAAGAGTTTTGTTTTCATTCGTAATTCTTAAATCTTTAATTCGTAAACAATGGCGGATGTTGCTTGTTAAAATCTGTTTTATCCTGAAACCCTTTGGCCACAGCTAAGATAGTGGCTTCATCATACAAATTGCCAATTAAAGTGATGCTGATGGGTGAACCATTCTGGTTAAAGCCGATGGGCATTACCACAACCGGATGGCCGGTAAGATTGGTCATGGACAATTGCCTTCCGGCAAAAGTGGGAACAATCAAAACATCATAATCCTTCATGAAATCGTTCATCCTTTTGCAAAGTTGTGAACGGTATCGGTTGGCATTGATGTATTCAACAGCCGGGATTGTTCTTGCAGCCCGGAAAGTGTTCGGCCAAAAATCCCTGTCCTGTCTTTCTATCAGATCATCCCTGTTTGTTCTTGTCAATTCATCAAATGCAGCGGCGCTTTCGGCATTTAAGATTATACTGACAAGATTTACCGGGTACATAGCGGAGTCAGGAAAATTTACTGCTTTAATATTTGCGCCAAGAGAACGATACATATCCAACACTTTTCTCTCAGCAGCATTGCTGTCGAGCCGTTTGAAATAATTTTCGGCAAAGGCCACACGGAGTTTTGTCCAATCTGCTTTTCCTGTATAATTAAAAGTATGCCGGATAGCAGAAGGATCGTTTCCATCCGTTCCATGAATGAATGCATACACAATGGCTGCATCTTCAGCGCTTCTGCAAATAGGCCCGGCTTTATCAAGACTCCAGCAGAGAACCATTGCACCATAGCGGCTCACTGTTCCAAATGTTGGTCGTAAACCAGTAGCTCCGCATCTTGTTGACGGAGATACAATGGAGCCCAATGTTTCTGTACCAATAGCAAAGGGTAATAATCCTGCAACTGTTGCAGCAGCAGATCCGGCAGAAGAACCGCTTGAACCTTGCTTCAGATTCCATGGATTCTTTGTTTCACCAGCAAACCATTTATTGTTGTAGGCCAAAGCACCTAATGAAAGTTTGGCACAAAGAACAGCGCCGGCTTTTTTCAGTTGCTGGTATACATATGAGTCAACATCCAATACCTGGTCTTTATAAGGTGTGCTGCCCCATGTAGTTTTATATCCTTTTACTGCAAACAGGTCTTTTAATCCATAAGGAATACCATGTAATATGCCACGATACATTCCCTGTTTCAATTCTTCATCTGCCTGTTTTGCCTGTTGCATAGCAAGATCATCAGTCAGGGTAATAGTACATTCAAGAGTATCACTCCATTTTCTTAAACGGTCAAGAAAAAAAGCAGTAAGGTCAACCGAACTGATTTTCTTTTTAAAAATTAAAGCGGCAAGCTGAGGAATAGAATAAAAAGCCAGTTCATTCCTGTTTTCAGGTAATTCTGTACGAAGTGGAATATCAAATGTGAATTTTTCTTTCTTAGTAGAAATTTTCATTCCTGCAGGTGCAGGATTAAATGCAAATGGATAAGGAATATCATTAGCCGGTAAGGTCCTGTGCATTCCTTTGTACAATTGGTAATAATTATTCAGGTTGCCCAGCATGGAGTCAGCCTCTGCATCAGTGAATTCAAGGTCGTAGAGGTTTACTGTATTCTGAACCAATCTGATGGAGTCTGTTCTTGATTGTGTCCTGGCAGCAAGTGCAGCTGCAATAAATATGATACTGAAAAAATATTTCATACAGTTGGTTTTGCGGATGTTGAAATTAAACAAATTCTTTACCTTTTGTATAAAATCAGCGATATGAAAAATTGGTTATTTCTTATTCCGATGTTTTCAGTCTTTATTTCCTGTCAGCAGGGAGAAAAAAATAGGACAGGTGGAAACATGCCTGTATCGGAATATTTTAATTACGTCGATAGCGCTGTTCAATATGCAGGTATCAGGATGATACCGGTTAAAACACCAGTTGGGGAATTTAGAGTGTGGACAAAACGCTTTGGCAATAATCCACGAATCAAAATATTATTGTTGCACGGTGGCCCGGCGGGCACACATGAATACATGGAATGTTTTGAAAGCTTTTTCCCAAAAGAGGGTTTTGAGTTTTATGAATACGATCAGTTGGGTTCATATTACAGTGATCAACCAATAGACAGCAGCCTGTGGACTTTGGATCGCTTTGTGGAAGAAGTGGAGCAGGTACGTCAGGCGATAGGGGCTGATAAGAATAATTTTTATATTCTTGGAAATTCGTGGGGTGGCATTCTTGGAATGCAATATGCATTAAAGTATCAGGATAATATGAAAGCATTGATTGTCGCAAATATGATGGCCAGCTGTCCTGACTATGGAAAGTACGCTAATGAAGTATTGGCAAAGCAAATGGATCCGGCTGTTTTAAAAGAGATCAGAGATATTGAAGCAAGGGGAGATTTTTCCGACCCCAGGTATATGGAACTATTGATGCCTAATTTTTATCAGCAGCATCTTTGCCGGCTGAAAGAATGGCCTGATCCGGTGAATCGTTTATTTAAACATTTAAATGGAGAAATTTATACGATGATGCAGGGGCCGTCTGAGTTTGGCGTATCCGGAAGATTAGCTGATTGGGATATTAAGGATCGTTTGAAAGAAATAAAAATTCCAACGCTGATGATCGGGGCAAAGCATGATACGATGGATCCAAAAGCGATGGAAGAGCAAAGCAAAATGCTGCAAAAGGGGCGGTATCTCTATTGTCCCAATGGCAGCCATCTTGCTATGTGGGACGACCAGCAGGTTTTTATGAACGGTGTTATCCAATTCATAAAAGATGTGGATGAAGGGAAGATGTAGAAATATTATTACGGGTATTAATTAGTTTCGCAGCATGCAGAAAATTATTATTTACTCAGGTCTGGTAATATTATCAATCAATGGGTATTCGCAGGATGAGCAAACATTATATAATGAAGGTTTGCAATTAAAGAATAATCAAAATATCAAGGAGGCCATTCAAAAATTTGCAAAAGCGGTAGAGCTGAAACCAGGTTTTACGGCTGCAAGATATGAATGGGCCTGGTGTCAGAATGAACTGAATGCCTATTCAGGGGCCATAGAAAACCTGCGTATTGTACAAAAAGAATGGAAGGATGAGCCAAAGCTTTACTACGAATTGGGCTATGCTTTTGAAAAATATGCTATGACCGACTCGGCTATCAGCTCTTATAAACGATGTCTTGAGTTAAAGCCTGATTATGCCGGGGCTTACCGCCAGCTCGGATATATAGCATACGATAAGGATGATAAAGCTGCAACCCTGGATTATTTTGATAAATATATCAAGACACAAAAGGGAGAAATAAAGAATTACTTGTTCTGGTATAGGAAAGGATATACTGAGAATGCCCAAAAAAATTACAGCGAAGCCAAAACAAGTCTTTTAAATTCTTTGAAATATAAGACAGATTATCTCAATACTTATTTAGAATTAGGTTTCAGCTGCACCCGAATGAAACAGGATGAAGAAGCCATTTCTTATTTCCAAAAGGCAATTGAGATAGATCCGAAAAGTCATATTCCCTATAATGGAATAGGAGAAGTATATCGGGATAATAAGAGGGACATGGAAAAAGCAAAGGAATGGTATCAAAAGACCTTATCAATTAATCCTGATGAACGGAAAGCCAATTTCGGAATAGGCTTTTGCCTTAATAGCCAGATGAGATATAGTGAAGCAATTCCCTATCTGAAGAAGGCAATTGAAAGCGAAAAAACATATACCGCTGCTTATGTTGAATATGGCTATGCCCTTTATAAAACAGGCAACAACACAGACGCAATATCTAATTTTAACAAGGCGCTTGAGCTAAACCCCAATAATGAGAATGCCAGGTATTATGCAGTGCTCGTCTACGTTTCACAAAAAAATAAAATAATGGCCCAAAAAATGGTAGATGAATTAAGAGCCCTTTCTTCCAAATACACTACCGAACTTCAGAATAAGGTGAATCAAATGCAATAAGCGGTGCTGATACTATTTCAAAAATAAACCCCGCCTTAGCGGGATTTATATGTTAGCGGAGGAATAACATCTCCCTGTATTTTGGTAAATACCATTCACGGTCGTCTACCAGCAGTTCGAGTTTGTCAACATGATATCTTATTTCGTCAAAGAAGGTATCTTTTACCTGGCTTTGGTAAGCAATAGCTTTTGCTCTTGTGTCTGTCAAGTTGTTACATTGCTTTCTGGCTTCGATCATTTTTTCCACCTGGTCGCTGGTCTTGTTAATGTGCTCAGAAATTTGTTCAAGAATCTGTTTCTGGTTGCTGTATGCGCTTTCTTTCAATCCTGATTCTTTCAAGCCTTTAATATTATTGGCCAGCATGTTCTGATAACGGATAGCAGCCGGCAAAACATGACTGGTTGCCAGTTCGCCCATGATGCGGCTTTCTATCTGTACCTTCTTGATGTATTTTTCCAACTCTATTTCATGTCTTGCTTCCAGTTCGCTGTGAGTATAGATATGATTGCTCTCAAATAAATGTTTGGCCTTTTCAGTCACCATTGCATCAAGAGCAAGTGGCGTTGTTTTTACATTGGGCAATCCTCTTTTCTCTGCTTCTTTGGCCCATGCTTCACTGTAACCATCGCCCTCAAACAGTACTTTTTCGCTGTCAACAATGTATTGGCGAATGATATGCATAATAGCAATTTCTTTCTTTTCACCTTTTTCAATCAATGCATCCACATCTTTCCTGAACTGTTTCAATGTTTCTGCCACTATTACGTTCAATACCGTCATAGCATTGGAGCAATTGGCAGAAGAACCCACAGCCCTGAATTCAAATTTATTTCCTGTAAATGCAAATGGTGAAGTACGGTTCCTGTCCGTATTATCGAGGAGCAGTTCAGGAATTGTTTTATGGATGTCGATCTTAAGCAGGCTTTCATCGGTTTCATCCATCTTTTCAGTTACCCTTGTTTTTACATCATTCAACACTTTGCTAAGGTATTGACCAATAAATACAGAAATGATTGCCGGCGGCGCTTCATTGGCGCCAAGACGATGATCATTCGGCGCCGAAGCAATGGAGGCCCTTAGCACATCTGCATAGTCATGAACAGCTTTGATGGTGTTTACAAAAAACGTAAGGAACATGAGATTGGTCTTCGGAGTTTTGCCGGGAGCTAAAAGATTCACCCCTGTATCGGTTGCCATACTCCAGTTATTATGCTTGCCGCTTCCATTGATTCCGGCAAAAGGTTTTTCATGCAACAGCACTCTCAGGTTGTGGCGACGAGCAACCCTGTCCATTACATCCATCAGCAATGCATTGTGGTCAACAGCCACACTTACTTCTTCAAAAATGGGGGCACATTCAAATTGGGCAGGGGCCACTTCATTATGCCTTGTACGAAGAGGAATGCCAAGCTTATACGATTCGGATTCATAGTCCCGCATGTAAGCATAAACTCTTTCGGGTATTGACCCGAAATAATGATCTTCCAGTTGCTGGTTTTTGGCTGAGGAATGTCCGTAAACAGTTCTTCCTGTCATCACCAGGTCGGGGCGGGCATTGAACAAGCGTTCATCTATTACAAAATATTCCTGTTCCCAGCCAAGTGTTGCTGTTACTTTAGATACGTTTTTGTCAAAGTAATTACAAACATCCACGGCTGCTTTATTCAACGCCTCGAGAGCTTTTAACAAAGGAGCTTTATAGTCCAGCGATTCTCCTGTGTAAGAAACAAAGATGGTAGGTATGCAAAGCGTTTTACCTGTTCCTATATCCATGATGAAAGCAGGCGATGAAGGATCCCATGCTGTATATCCTCTTGCTTCAAAAGTTGCCCTCAGGCCACCACTTGGAAAAGAGGATGCATCAGGCTCCTGCTGTATCAACGCATCTCCGTCAAATTGTTCTATGGCAGTGCCATCGCTTTTTAATGTGAAGAATGAATCATGTTTTTCTGCAGTGGTTCCTGTCAGCGGCTGAAACCAATGTGTGAAATGAGTAACGCCTTTACTTTCGGCCCATGCCCTGATGCCATTGGCTATCTGGTTGGCCATTGCCCTGTCAATTTTCTGACTGGCTTTTATGGATGCAATAAGACTTTTATAAGCTTCATCGCTTAAGAATTCCCGTGCTGTTTTCAGGTTAAATACATTGCTGCCGAAGATTGCAGTGATCTTTGATGAACCGTCTGTTTTATCCGCAGCATTTGTTGAAAGATTTTGAATGGCATTAAAACGAAGTGACATGGATTATTTTTCCACAAAAGAAAGGTATTGCTTGTGAAAGGCCAACTATTTTTGACTAAGCCTTCTTTTTTTTGTGATTTATGTGGAAAAAATGTGATAGATATTCAAGAAGTAATCAAAATTGCTTAGCTATGAGTTCAAATTACTGACATTATGATTATTTTTAATGTTATTTGAAAATAGAGCCCTTATCCTTGGCCAATCAGTCAGGGCAATCATGGGTATCACTAAAAATGGAAGGATAACACTTCGGTATCTTACAATAGCTCCCAGATTGTTTACACTAAAACCAATTGCCAGCAGAACGCTGATGGAAAAAAAGATGCAGAAATAAATAAGATTTTTTGATGCTATCCCATTTTTATGAAAAATCAGAAACAAAACAAACAACAGCAATAACAGATCTATCTCCAATGCCGCTGCAAGTGATAAGATATGATGAACATCTCCCGGGAATGGCCTCACGGCTGACAAAGTAATTGCCTGCGGTGTATTCTTCAAAAAACTCAGCGCATTTGGTTCCAGTTGCCTGATAGGTACGGATGAGGTGCCTTTTAATTCGATAAACTGCTTTTGTTTATTGACGACAGCCTGCGGAAAATCAAATTTCGGGTTGATGTATTTGAACGTAAAAAACAGAACACCAAAAAAGAGATAAAGCGAACTGAATAACACCAAACTGTATTTTGGCCATCGTTTAGCGGTAAGCAATGCGATAAGGGCAGGGATAATAATAATCACCAGGAAATTCCGCAGCGTAAGGAGTAATAAAAAACCCAGCAGCAGGCTAATGATTCTTTTCACCCCAAACTTTTTTTCTTTCGTACCGAAATAAACGGCATAAATAATCAGGCTTATGCCGGTGAATATAAGACCCTCTTTATGAATACCACTTGTCCAGTACAGAAATGAAGGAATAAGGAATGTAGCCAGCAAGACAACCTGTTTTTTTCCCGGAAAAACATCTTTCATTACCCTGTAGGTTGCGATGGGTCCAAAAAGAGTGATGAAGGAATAGAAAATAATATTGATATAATAATTGCCAAGACTCAGCAGGTTGAAAACAGAAAGTATTTTTATGAATATGTTTCCTTTCAAATCATTCCAGTAAGAATCCGTTGTATCCAGGAACCTGGAAATGCCCCCATGATAAGGATCCCTGAAAAGATTGGAGAAGTATTCCTGGGGATTGCTGAAGAGAAGATGGTATTCCTGGATGCTTTCATTATGAAAATTCCATGTATCCCACATCTGTGCAAGCCCACTGTAATAAATCCCGATCCACCCGTAAAAAATTCCACCAATAATTTTCAGCAAGAAAAGTATAATGAGTTGGGATTTGCTAAGCCCGGAACCGGTAAAGAATTTTACCCTGGTAACCAGCCATGCAAACCCGACCAGGTAAATTACAAACAGGAGATATTCCAAACAAAATCAGTTTAGCCCGCAAAATAGCCATTCTTACCAGTTTTGTCAGGATAAAGTTGACAAGTAGTTTCCGGCACTGATGCACAAACAGTAAATTTGCGGCTCAATTCATTCCCTCAATGGAAGTAACAGTAAAAACTGCACAGCAACTCAGGTTGACTGAAGAAGAATTTGAACTCATCAAACAAAAACTCGGACGAACTCCCAACTTCAATGAACTCTGCGCCTTCAGCGGCATGTGGAGTGAACATTGCAGCTATAAAAATTCCATCAAATGGCTGAAGACTTTGCCAAGAGAAGGCGGAAAGATGCTGGTGAAGGCGGGTGAAGAAAATGCAGGATTAATGGACATCGGCGATGGACTGGGTGTCGTTTTTAAAATCGAATCACATAATCATCCTTCCGCTATCGAACCTTTTCAGGGTGCAGCAACAGGTGTAGGCGGAATTCATCGTGATATCTTCACAATGGGTGCAAGACCTATCGCATCCTTAAACTCACTTCGCTTTGGCAATCTTGAAGAAGATAAAACACAACATCTTTTATCTGGTGTGGTGCATGGCATCGGGCATTATGGAAATTGTTTTGGTGTGCCTACTGTTGGCGGCGAAATTTATTTTGATGAATGTTATCATACCAATCCACTGGTGAATGCAATGAGTGTGGGTATTGTAAGAATTGGAGAAACTGTTTCGGCCGTTGCAAAGGGTGCAGGCAATCCTGTAATGTTTGTGGGCAGTGCAACAGGCAAAGATGGAATCGGGGGTGCTTCTTTCGCATCCGCAGATATAACAGAAGAAAGTGCTCAGGATTTACCTGCGGTACAGGTTGGAGATCCTTTCCAGGAAAAAAAATTACTGGAGGCCTGTCTCGAAGTAATTCAAACCGGCGCTGTTGTTGGAATGCAGGACATGGGTGCAGCAGGGATCATTTGTTCAACTTCTGAAATGAGTGCAAAAGGTGAATCAGGTATGAGAATTGATCTGGATAAGGTTCCAACAAGACAAAAAAATATGAAAGCTTGGGAGCTTTTATTAAGCGAGAGCCAGGAAAGAATGTTACTCGTTGCCAAAAAAGGCAGGGAAGAAGAAGTGACAAAAATATTTTCCAAATGGGATCTTCCCTGTTCAGTGATTGGTGAAGTAACGGATGATGGTATATTAAATTTTTACATGCATGGTCAGTTGGAAGCATCATTACCTGCACATGAGTTAGTGCTGGGCGGCGGAGCACCTCAATATGAAAGGGAATACAAAGAGCCCGGATATTTCGCAGAAATAAAAAAGTTTAATCCTGATTCAATTCCTGTACCGCTGCATTTGAAGACAGTTGCAGAGCAAATCATTCAACTGCCATCCATCGCCTCCAAACGCTGGATATATAATCAGTATGACAGTATGGTGGGAACAAACAATGCATCCACTAATGCACCGACAGATGCGCCGGTTGTTTTGGTAAAAGGCATCCCGCAAAAAGCGGGACAGGCTCCGAAAGGAATTGCCATGACAACCGACTGCAACAGCCGCTATGTGTATGCAGATCCTTACAAAGGAACCATGATTGCAGTGAGTGAAGCGGCAAGAAATATTGTTTGCAGCGGTGGTCAACCGTTGGGTGTAACCAATTGCCTGAATTTTGGCAATCCTTATGACCCCGAAGTGTATTATCAATTTGTTCATGCAATAAAGGGGATGGGGGAGGCTTGCAGAAAATTTGATACACCTGTTACTGGCGGCAATGTAAGTTTCTATAATCAGAATCCCGATGGACCTGTTTATCCTACGCCTACGATCGGTATGGTAGGATTGCTGGAAGATGTCAATAAAAAGATGACATTGGATTTTAAGAACGAAGGTGACAGGATCTATCTGATAGGCGAATGGAACAATGATATCAACTCATCGCAATATCTTTCTAAAATCTGCGGCGTTGAATATTCCCCGGCTCCCTATTTTGACCTGGAAAAAGAATTTCATCTGCAGCAGGTCATAACCGGATTAATAGCAAACGGAGATATTCAAAGTGCACATGATGTAAGCGAAGGCGGTTTGATGGCCATGCTTTTTGAAAAAGGGTTCAGCCGTGAACTTGGTTTTAATGTCAATTCAATAACAGGAGCATATTGGGATGGAAGTCCTGTGAGGCCGGATGCTTTTTGGTTTGGCGAAGGGCAGAGCAGGGTTATTGTTACAGTTGCTGAACATCAAATCGCCAACTTTATCCGCCATATGTTCAAATGTGAAATTGCATTTGCTGAACTGGGTACCGTGACTTCTGGTGAAATAGTTGTTGATGGAGAATTCTGGGGAACCATTGACTGGTGGAAAGATAAATATGATATAGCCATTGAGAATTATTTATCAAAAGAAGAAGCAGGGTCGGCTTTAAGTTCAATTTGAAATAGGCTGAGACTGAGGTTAAGATTGAGAAATGCTTAATCTCAATCTTAACCTCAGTCTTTAAAAGATATGGATAGAAACTCAGTCATATTAATTACAGGCGCAGCAGGGTTCATTGGAAGCTATTTGCTCGGCTACCTCAATAAGAAAGGATATGAAAATATCATTATCGTTGATGATTTTTCAGAAGAAGAAAAAAACCCGAATTACGAATCAAAAAAATTCATCCAAAAAGTTGAAAGAGAAAAACTTTTTGACTGGTTGAAAGAAAATGATCCCTCTATAAGTTTTGTTTTTCATTTGGGTGCAAGGACTGACACAACAGAATTTGATTACTCTGTTCATGAAAAATTGAATGTGGAGTATTCGAAGAATATCTGGCTTTATTGCACTGACAAGAAAATCCCGCTTGTATACGCATCGTCTGCTGCTACTTATGGCAGTGGAGAACTGGGTTACAAAGATGATCATGATGTAGTGGAAAACCTTCATCCGCTAAATCCTTATGGCATCTCCAAGAATGAGTTTGATAAATGGGCACTGAAGAAGGGTAGGGAGTCGGGAGTCGGGAGTCAGGAGTCAGCTCCTCCATTTTGGAGTGGGTTAAAGTTCTTCAATGTTTATGGTCCAAACGAATATCACAAAGGCAGGATGGCCAGTATGATTTTCCATGGCTTTAATCAGATTCAGAAAACAGGGAAAGTAAAACTCTTCAAATCTCACCGTCCTGATTATAAAGACGGCGAACAGCTCCGTGATTTTATTTATGTGGAAGATGTGGCGAAGGTTTGTTGCTGGATGATGGAGTCAATGGTGAATGGTGAATGGGCAATGGGGAAAAACGGGATTTATAATTTAGGAACTGGCAATGCAAGAACTTTTAACGATCTGGCAAAAGCAACATTTGCGGCAATGGGTAAAGAAGCTGTAATTGAATATATAGACATGCCGGAAGATATCCGGGATAAATACCAATACTTTACTGAAGCAGATATGAATAAGCTGAGAAATGTAGGGTATAACGAAAATTTTTGTCCCCTGGAAGAGGGAATTGCAGATTATGTGAAGAATTACCTGCTGTCAAAAAAATATCAATGATATTTGTAATTATATTGTTTGCCACTCTGGGTGAGCCGGGGCTGGCATTTTTATTAAATTTTATTTTATGGGAAGGAAAATTGCCATCATTGGAGGAGGGAACCTGGGAACAGCAATTGCTGAGGGATTATTGAAAAGTAAATTCAGCAAAGCAGCTGAGATAACTGTAACGAAAAGAAACCAGGCGACTCTTAAATCAATTAAAGACAAAGGAATTGCCATAACAGATGACAATACTGTTGCCGTGACAAAAAGTGATGTGATCATTCTGGCTGTAAAACCATTTCAGGTAAGTGAAGTGCTGAACGGCATTAAGAAAGAGCTGACTAAAGAGAAATTGATTATCTCAGTGGTTACCGGTGTTTCCATTGCTGAGATGGAAGGCATCATAAAAAAGAGTATTCCTTTTTTCCGTGCCATGCCCAACACGGCCATTGCAATTCAGGAAAGCATGACCTGCATCTGCAGCAGGGCTGCATCTGCCACAGAAATAAAATATGTGAATGACCTGTTTAATAAACTTGGGAAAGTGGTGACGATAGATGAAAAACTGATGGAAGCGTCAACCATTCTTGGCGCCTGCGGCACTGCTTATGCCATGCGGTATATCCGTGCCAATATACAGGGTGGTATTGAAATTGGATTTGATGCAACGACCGCATCACTGATTGCAGCACAAACGGTAAAAGGAGCAGCAGAATTATTATTGCAGAAAGGCACTCATCCTGAACAGGAAATTGATAAAGTAACCACGCCAAAAGGTTGCACTATTGCCGGGCTAAACGAAATGGAGCACCAGGGATTCAGTTCTTCACTGATAAGGGGTATTGTAGCGAGTTATAAGAAGATTGCGAAGGATTGAGGGAAGTTAATAGTAGATATTACTGTTTATATACCACCCCCTCCTTCATCACAAACACCACTTTTCCAAATACCTTCGGATCTTTCAGCGGGTCGCCATCTACAGCTACTATATCTGCCATCTTACCAACCTCAATACTACCCAGCTTATCTTTTTCACCAAGCAGTTCTGCCGCATTAATGGTTGCGGCCTTTATGGCTTCCATTGCCGGCATACCTGCTTCAATCATATAACCAAACTCCTTCCAGTTGAGCCCATGTTTATACACACCTGCATCGGTACCAAATGCTATTTTCACTCCTGCTTTATAAGCTTTGGCAAAAGTGGCTTGTATCTTTGGGCCTGTGGCCAATGCCTTGGGTGTAACAATATCAGTATAATATCCCGGGATCTTTGCGCTGTCGGCCACCGACTTACCAGCTGTAATGGTTGGAACCAGGAATGTACCATATTGCTTCATCAGTTCAATTCCTTCATCATCCATAAAACTTCCATGTTCAATTGAATTCACACCGCCCCTTACCGCCCTTTTAATTCCCTCAGCTCCGTGGGCATGGGCTGCCACTTTAAAACCATAATCCTTTGCAGCGGCCACTATGGCTTTTACTTCTTCTTCGGTAAACTGAGCGTTGGCGCCATCCTTTGCCTGGCTGAGTACTCCACCGGTTGCTGTAATCTTTATCAGGTCAGTACCATCTTTGTAGCGTTGTCTCACGGCATGGTATGCTTCTTCAGCCCCGTTAATTACTCCTTCTTTCGGCCCCGGGTCACCCATCAAATCCTTTCGGTAGCCATTTGTGGGGTCGGCATGTCCGCCAGTTGTGCCAATACCTTTTCCTGCTGTGTATATTCTTGGGCCGGCCACCAAACCCTTATTCACTGCATTTCGCAATGATATGTTTACACCAGTGCCGCCCAAATCCCTTATTGTGGTAAAGCCGGCCATCAGCGTTACTTTGGCAAACCCGATAGATTCAAAAGCGATGTCAGAAGGGTTTTGAATAAAGCGGTCAGCAAGGTTTCCTTTTTTAGTTTCATTCTCAATATGTACATGCATATCTATCCAGCCCGGTGTCACAGTTTTTGATTTAAGGTCAATGGTTTTATCAGCCGGTCCTGCTGTTGAAAATCCATTTTCAACAGCAGTTATTTTATTTTTCTCCACTACAATGGTCATGTTGCTTTTGGCATCGTTGGAAATGCCGTCAATCAGTGTGCCGCACCAGATATAGGTTTTTTGGCCATAGGCAAAAGCAGCAAAGACAATTCCTGCGATTAAGAATAAAATTGTTTTCATGCAAATAGGTTAAGTTACTAAAATAGCATAATTTGGGGTACGATGAAGACTTACAGGTTTTTTTTACCGGTTCTTTTATGGTTAGCCTGTGGATGTATGAGTCCAAAGGAAAAGTTTACGGAAAAAAAATTTGTAATAGAAAAAAACCAGACCGTTGCTATCTACGAACTGGATATTTCTATTACCAATGCCGGTTGTATGCGTCAGTGGGTTTCTGAGGAAGGCAAACTGACGCATGAGAAACCTTTTTGTCCTCTTACCGTAAAAATGAAAGATTCAACTTATCATTTCGGCGATTCTTTTTCGCCTTTGTATATCAAAAACCTGAAACTGGTAGTGGATAAGATGAACCCCTGGGAGGGGACGGAGGACAGTATTCCCCCTGGCGGCTGCCGGGTGATAGTAACAAGACTGGAAGACTCTTCAAGATAAAGGGCAGTTGAATTACTTTTTTCACAAAACCGGGATTTCAATTTTCGGGAAAGCAAAATATCGCTTAGTTTTGCATGACCTCCCGGAATTTTTTTTAGATCGCATCGTTCCGCTGGTCGCTGAGACTGGAATTTTTCAACAGATCATTTTTTGTATACTACATAGCTTTAGCGATGTGGTAGGAAACAGAATCAAACAAATAACATTTGTATGGCTAAATATATTTTTGTTACCGGAGGTGTTACTTCTTCACTGGGCAAAGGCATCATTGCCGCCTCTCTTGCCAAACTGCTCCAGGCAAGAGGTTTAAAGGTGACGATACAGAAATTCGATCCTTATATCAATGTTGATCCCGGTACGATGAACCCATACGAACATGGCGAATGTTATGTAACAGAAGACGGAGCTGAAACGGATCTTGACCTTGGCCATTATGAAAGATTTCTGAACATTTTTACTTCACAGGCCAATAATGTCACTACGGGCCGCATTTATCAAACGGTTATCAATAAAGAAAGAGAGGGAGCTTATCTTGGAAAAACGGTACAGGTGGTGCCGCACATAACCGATGAGATCAAAAAAAGAATGTTGCTGATAGGACAGACAGGTGAATTTGATGTGGTGATTACCGAAATTGGCGGAACGGTAGGTGACATTGAAAGTTTGCCCTTTGTGGAAGCCGTTCGCCAGTTGCAATGGGAATTACCGGAAGAAGACACTGTGGTGGTTCATCTTACCCTTATACCTTATTTAAAAGCCGCCAAAGAATTAAAAACAAAACCCACCCAGCACAGTGTAAAAATGTTGAGCCAGGAAGGTGTGCACCCTGATATTATCGTTTGCAGAACGGAAAAACAATTAACTCCTGAGCTTCGCCGCAAGATTGCACTCTTTTGTAATGTAAAAATGGAAGCCGTTATTGAAGCTGCTGATGCTGCCACCATTTATGAAGTGCCGGTGCTGATGATGCGGGAAAAACTGGACCTGATTTGCCTGAAGAAATTAAATATTGCCGGTTATAATGAGCCGGAGTTGACAAAATGGAAAGAGTTTTTGGATAAACTGAAATATCCAAAGAGCAAGGTAGCAATTGGCCTGATCGGAAAGTATATTGAACTGCAGGATGCATATAAATCCATACTCGAATCTTTCATTCATGCCGGGGCAATGAACGAATGCCAGGTACAGGTGATCAATGTGCATAGCGAATATATTACAGAGGATAATGTGGCAGAGAAACTGCAAGGGCTCGATGGATTGCTGGTAGCTCCCGGATTCGGCCATCGGGGTGTGGAAGGAAAAATTGTTGCCGTTAAATATGCAAGGGAAAATGGCTTACCCTTCTTTGGAATTTGTCTTGGAATGCAAATGGCGGTTATTGAGTTTGCAAGAAATGTGTTAGGGTTGAAAGCAGCTCACTCAACCGAAATGAACCCTGAAACCAAAGACCCGGTTATCGACCTGATGGAGGAGCAGAAAAAGATAACTTCAAAAGGTCATACGATGCGTTTGGGTGCCTATCCCTGCGAAATAAAACCCGGGTCACTGGCTGAAAAAATTTATGGAAAAAGTCAGATAAGTGAGCGCCACCGCCACCGCTGGGAGTTTAATAATAAATACCTCGGGAGCTATGAAAAGGCCGGGATGATTGCAAGCGGTAAAAACCCAGGATCTGACCTGGTAGAAATAATTGAATTGCCCGGTCACCCCTTCTTTGTTGGTGTTCAATATCATCCTGAGCTGAAAAGCACAGTCGAAAACCCACAGCCCATTTTTGTTCATTTTATTATGGCAGCAAAAGAATATGCTGAAAAAAGAACAGAAGTGAAAAATCCGCTGTTACAAAGTGAGATGATTTAGGAAGTCGGTAGTCAATAGTCGTTAGAGTCAGGAGTCAGGAATGTTTCCTTGCCGATTATTAGAGGCGGTTTCCTGACTCTGAACTCCCGACTCCAGCCTCTTTACCCTATCTTTGCCCCTCTTAAAAAATGTCGGATGAAGTTTGACCGTAATACCATTATTGGCTTTGTAGTGCTGGGACTTTTGTTCTTTGGATATTTTTATTTTACCAACAAAGAACAAAAAAAGTACCGGGAACAAAAGGCAAGAGAGCAATTTGTAAAAGATTCTATCGCCAAAGCCAATGCATCAAAGGCAGACACAGCGGCACTGGCCCGTGATTCTGCAAAAAATGATTCAATAAAAGCCATTGCAAAGGCGGGAGTCTTTCATGATACAACCAAAAAAACAGAACAGTTTGTAACAATTCAAAATGATCTCATCAGAGTTACATTTACCAGCAAAGGCGGCCAGCCAAAGAAAGTGGAGTTAAAGAAATTCATCGGGCCAGACAGCAATCTTGTGAAAATGGCTGGAACTGATTTTGATAAGATCAGTTACATGATCAGTACAGGCAACCAATCCACAGCTCCAAGCAGCGATCTTTATTTTGATAAAATCGATTCTTCAGTAAACCCCGATGGCAGCAAAAAGGTTTCATTTACCCTTCCTTCTTTTGATAGCAGTGGCAGGTCCATAACTCATGAATATATCATAAAGAAGGATGACTACCTGGTAGATTTTAATGTGAAGATGAATAAGGCTGACCAGTTGTTAACCGGGGGAAGCATGAACCTGACCTGGCAATACGCCGCTGCACAACAGGAATCAGATATATCCTATGAAAAACAAAACACACAGGTTGGCTATGTAAAAGACGGAGAGTTTGACTATCATACAGCACAGAAACGAAGTTCAAAAGAGTTCAGTGAATCTGTGAGCTGGATCGGTTTCAGGCAACGATTCTTTTTCGCAATACTGGTGGCAAGAGATAAATTTTCTTCCGGAAGAATAGAATGGACAATGCCGTCTGACACAGCTAAAACCATTTTGCAATCGACCGCCAATATGAAACTATCGGTGCCGGTGGGTACTCCTTCCGTTGTTCCTTTCAGTATTTATTATGGGCCTTCTGATTATCATATTTTGAAAAGCTATGGCTTGAAATTTGAAAAGTTAGTTAACCTGGGACAGGGCATGTATTCATTTGTACGTCCGCTCAACCGGTTTCTGATTTTACCCATATTTGATTTTTTCAGAGGTTTTACAGGTAATATGGGTATTGCCATTGCCTTACTTACTTTATTTATTCGCCTGATCATTTCACCCCTTACTTATTCAAGCTATTTGAGCGGGGCCAAGATGAAAGCATTAAGGCCAGAGATTGCCGCTTTGAAAGATAAATTTGGTAATGACAGGCAGGCAATGAGTATGGAGCAAATGAAATTGTTCAGAGAAGCCGGTGTAAACCCGTTGGGTGGTTGTATCCCTGCATTGCTGCAGATACCGATATTCTTTGCTTTGTTCAGCTTTTTTAATTCGGAAGTTGCGTTGAGAGGATCTGAATTCTTATGGAGTAATGACCTTGCTGCCTTTGATGATCCTATCAAATTTGGTGTTCATATACCGCTTCTGGGAAGCCATCTCAGTCTTTTCAACATTACCGCTTGTGTTACCAGTTTTCTTATTTCATGGTACAGCATGAGCATGACCCCCGATCAAAGCAACCCGGTTTTAAAGTACATGCCTTATATATTCCCGGTTTTCCTTTTGTTCTTTTTTAACAGGCTGCCCTCAGGCCTTACCTGGTATTATACCGTTTCAAACCTGGTAACTCTTGCTTTGCAGTTTGTAATTCAGAATTATATTATTGACCACAATAAGATTTTAGCCAAAATAGAAGAGAACCGGAAAAAGCCTAAAACAAAATCAAAGTGGCAGGAGAGGATGGAGCAAGTGCAGGAGCAGCAAAAGAAAATGAGGGAAATGCAGAACCGGAACCGCCGCTGATTCAGTTAACAAAGTAATAGGATAAATAGGATTGCAAAAACAATCCTATTTTTTTAGTACGCAACTTATTGGCTAAATTGGCACGTCTTTTTCATATTGAAGGCAAGAATTCAGATAATGAGCAAAAGATTTAAAATAACAGTTGCATTTTTTTCATTGATTTCTTTTTTACAATCATCAGCCCAGAAGAAATTAACCGAAGCTACCATTACTTACGACGTTGTGATAAATACTGAAAACAGCAAACCCCAGGCAGCTGACCTTTTGGATGGCGCCAGAAATGTGATTTATCTGAAGGGAAATTCCAGCCGGTCGGAAATGATCAGTACGTTGGGAACACAAGCCACTATAATCGAGGGCAAGACAGGTAGTGTAACAGTGCTGAAAGATTATGGTGAGCAGAAGTACATGATCAAAATGACGCCGGAAAACTGGAAGGAATCCAATAAGAAATATGAAGGCATCACATTTACTTTTTTTAATGAATTCAAAATGATTGCCGGGTATAATTGCCAAAAAGCCATTGGTAAACTGGTTGACAGCAGCGCTTTCACTGTATACTATACAAAAGACCTGGTTCCGATGAATAAAGACTTTGAATACCTGAACAGGAACCTTCCGGGCCTTGCAATGCAGTATGAAGCTATTCAGGGAAACAAAGTGGTTACCTATACCGTAGCAAGCATCAATTTCAATCCGGTATCACAATTGAAATTTGACCTGCCGAAATCAGGATACCGTGTAATGACCTATGAGGAAAGTAAAAGAGGGGGAAATTAATTTCTCTGGAATTGCCTGTTCCCGATGTCAATCTTAACTTTATCAAACACAACTTTTTTCTTTAGAGGAACTATAAAAGTAGTATTGCCTTTTTGAACTGTTACTACTGTATTCAGGTTGATATATTTCTTCTGGCTTTGCGTATTAATAATTTGATTACCACGATAAGTATAACCCGAACGAAGGGAAAACGATCCTGGCTTACCCAAGGTTTTTCCTGAAAGTAAAGATGAACGGGGTGTGCTGGATTTAGATTTGCCATCACCCAATGTAGCATAAGCGCCGGCAGCCGAAACGGCAAGTAATATTACAACTGCCATTTTCCTGCTAATATTTCTCAATATTGTCGGCCTCGGGTGGTTCATTGCTGCAAATGTATAAATAATTGTGAATATAAGACAAACCGTTTGTCCAGAAGTTTAGTACTTCATTAACGTCAAAAGATGCCGAATTGTTACGTTTGGTTGCTATTAAATGTGTTTATTTTGCACATATGGGGAAAACTAAAAAACTTTTTCAGTAACTTTTTTGATTTAACTTGTTGAAAATAATACACTTCAGGGGGCAAAGGGATTTTGCTGCCTGATATGTTCTTTAAATCCCGATAGCTTCGGGACTTGTCTCACCAAATCACCGGATCAATGAAAGATAATTCTTACCGGGAAGATCGGAAAGAACTTCAGGAACTGCTTAAACAATTTGAAAATCTGAAAAATGGCCGTCAGCACTCATTTCTTGAGGAAGAATCCTTCGGGAAACTAATTGACCATTACCAGGAAAAGGAGGAACTGAGCAAGGCAATGGAAGTTGCTGAAATAGGCAGTGATCAATATCCCTATTCATCCATGTTGCTTATTAAAAAAGCTGATATTTTTCTGGCTAACCGCAGATACCACGATGCCTTAAAAATATTGGAACAGGCATCGTTGCTGGATAGTACCGATATCAATCTGTATATTCTGAAAACCGATGCTTACCTGGCGATGGATCAGCAGGAAAAGGCCGTGGAACTGCTGCAGGAAGCCCTGAGTCTATTTGAAGGAGAAGAAAAAATTGAATTGCTGTTTGAACTGGCAGATGTGTATGATGACTATGAAGATTTTGATAAAGTCTTTGATTGTCTTAAAATGATTCTCGAAGAAGAACCCAACAATGAAGAGGCTTTATATAAAATCTGTTTCTGGACCGACTTTACGGGCCGCAACGAAGAAAGCATCCGGCTTCATCAACAGATCATAGATGATTTTCCATATAATGAGTTGGCCTGGTTCAACCTTGCAGCGGCATACCAGGGAATCAAGCTATATGAAAAAGCACTGGATGCTTATCAGTATGCCATAACTATTGATGAAAAATTTGATTATGCCTACCGAAATATGGGCGATGCATATATCCGGTTGAGAAAATACAAGGAAGCAATAGAAGTGCTCGAAAAAGTAAACGAGCTGGCTAAACCGGAAGATGTGATCTTTGAAGCGATCGGTCATTGCTACGACCGGCTTAAAAATTTTGCGCAGGCAAGACTTTATTATCGGAAAGCCAGCCATATGCGGCCCGATGACAGCAAACTTTATTATAAAATCGCTTGTACTTATTTTAAGGAAGGTCATTGGGAAAATTCGATCAGGCAACTGGAATTGGCTATGAAAATTCACAGGTACCCTGCTGAATATAATCTGCTGGCAGGTGAATGCAAGATGCAAATGGGATTATTTAAGGATGCCATTCAATATTTTTCCAATGTGATAGGTGTCAGACCAAAAAATGCAGCCGGTTGGGAAGCTCTCATCCGTTGTTTATACAGGGCCACTTATTTTGATGAAGCCATTGAACAATGTGATGCAGCATTAAGGATTACGCAAAACAAACCCTTATTTCTGTTTTATAAATCAGCTGTCTTATTGGGAAATGGTAAAAGCAAGGAAGCCATACTGCAACTGGAAAGGGCAATGGAAAAAGCGCCCCGTTTATTGAAACGGTTTGTAGAACTGAATCCGGCAATACTTCAAAATCAACTGGTGGTTGACGTATTGGCCCGTTTCAAAAGAAGGCGATCAATCTGAAATAGCTTGATCCCGATACCTTAAATCAGTATCTCTCTGCTGATTCTTCCCTATTTTTGCCGCCATTCAATTATTGGAATTTTACAACCACAGATCATGAATTTTAATTTATCGCAGATACCTGACAGAAAGCAGAAACCCCGCCAATACGGGCTTACCATGGTGATGGATAAAGGACTTAGCGTTGATGAAGCAAGAAATTTTCTCAGCGTCGCTCATCCGCATGTTGACATTGTAAAACTCGGCTTCGGCACTTCCTTCGTTACCCCCAATCTTTCTGAAAAGCTGGAAGTGTATAAGTCATTCGACATTCCTGTTTATTTCGGAGGTACGTTGTTTGAAGCTTTTTTGATTCGCAACCAGTTTGATGATTACATAAGAGTATGCAGAGACTTTGGAATTACATATATGGAAGTAAGTGATGGCTCCATCACCATTCCGCATGCCGAAAAATGTGGCTATATAGAGAAGCTGACCAAATACGGTAAAGTGTTGAGTGAAGTAGGCAGTAAAGATGCTGCTCATATCATTCCACCCTACAAATGGATTGAACTGATGAAGGCAGAACTTGAGGCGGGTTCAAGTTATGTTATCGCCGAAGCAAGAGAAGCAGGTAATGTCGGTATCTATCGGGGCAGCGGCGAGTTAAGGGAAGGATTGGTGCAGGAGATATTAACACAGATACCGGCCGAAAAAATTATCTGGGAAGCGCCGCAGAAAGCTCAACAACTATACTTTATTGAATTGGTGGGTTGCAATGCCAACCTGGGAAATATTGCTCCTTCAGAAGTGATTCCGCTTGAGGCCATGCGTATTGGCTTACGAGGAGATACTTTCACTTTATACCTTGATAAAAAAGAAGCCTGATGCGTTTATTCGGACTCATCGGTTATCCGCTCACTCATTCCTTCTCTAAAAAATACTTCGAAGAGAAGTTTGAAAAAGAACAGATAGCCGGTTGCCGGTATGAGCTTTTCCCGATTAAAACCATTGAAGAGTTACTTTCTTTATTAAACAAACATCCGGAACTGGAAGGTTTAAATGTAACCATACCTTATAAAAAACAGGTGATGGCTTTTCTTGATGAATCAAATATCCCGGCCGGGCTGGGAGCTTGTAATTGTGTAAATATTTCAGGGGGAAGATTGATCGGGTATAATACCGATGTCACCGGCTTCGGGATGAGCCTGAAACCGTTATTAAAATCATATCATAAAAAAGCCCTGGTTCTGGGTAGCGGAGGCGCTGCCAATGCTGTTGCATATGTTTTACAGAAGCTCGGTATCGGCTTCAATATTGTGAGCCGAAAAATTCAGGATGACGCCACAATTGGCTATGCTGACATCGACCGGAATGTTATACATGATCACTCCGTTATTATTAATACGACTCCGCTTGGTACTTTTCCGGATACCGATACCTGCCCGGATATTCCTTACCAGTATATCGGGCAGGAACATTTGTTATTCGACCTTGTTTATAATCCTTCAAAAACCCTGTTTCTAAAAAAGGGAGAAGAAAGGGGAGCGGTTATTAAGAATGGAGAAGAAATGCTGGTGTTACAGGCGGAAGAAAGCTGGAGGATATGGAACAGTTAGCCTGCCAGTTTTACTCTTGCTACTTCTGGAACAGGTACAATCTTTTTCTTTTCATAATCATAACAGATCATTCCGGTTTTTGCCAGGGCAACTAATTTTTTTTCATCACCTGTTTTCTTTTGGAGTCTGTAAACGAGGTCAAAACCAATTGTAGAGATTTCTGTTACTGCCACTGAGGCAATAACCGTGTCTCCATAAAACAATTCATTTTTAAATTCGACCGCTGCGTCTGCCATTATCATTCCGACACCGGCAAATTGCATTTCGGTATAGCCAAGGCTTTGGAGATATTGTATCCTTGCCTCATGAACAAGAGAAAGTAGGGTATCATTTCCGGCATGTCCTCCGTAATTGATATCTGTAATGCGTATAGGAATGCTGCAGGAAAAATTAAAATGACCCGGCAACCGAATTTTGATTCTGGGCATTTGGTTGTTTCGGATAAAATTAAAGAAACGGATTTGATTACTGATCCTGAAGGGAACTGACCATGCTGAGAATGTCAAAAAAACTTCCGGTGGAATGGCTGGTTGTAGCAGAGGCGATCTTACTTCTCCATTTACTCATTTGTTCCTTACAGTCTTTATCCTCTTCTTCAGCAGAAACGCAGCAAATGAGATGACTCAGTTTTTTTGACATGCGAACGATGTTACCCTCCGGCGTAATGATAACAATATAACGATCGGTGTTATCTGAAGTGCAGGCTTCTGCTTGTGTATGAGTTTGCGGATCCATGCCAGCGTCACCAGCTATGGCAAACCGGTATGCAGAAGCAATGTTTTTTAATCTTTTATTACCGGCTGTTGAAATATCAAGCTTCGCAAAAGTTTTCTTGCTTGCTTCCAGGGCTGCGTCATTTCTTGCTTCTTCAGCATCGGCAGTATTGACAGGATTATTGTTGTTTGCTGTCGCTTTTTCAGGAATCAGTTCAGGTGTTGAGGTTGTATTTTCTATTGAAGCAGGCAGATCTTCATTTACCACAATATCTTTCTTCGCCTGCTTTGAATTCAATAATTGAATACCTCCCCATGCTACAAGTCCGGTTACAATGGCTGCTGTTGCATAGCGAAGTAGTAAGGGGATTCGTTTTTGTTTTGATACAGTTGCTTCTTTGCCAGCATTCATAGCTATCTGTATCTTGTTCCATAAAGTAGCCGGGGGATTTATTTCTGCCGAGCGAAGTATGGCAGGAAATTCATGATCTAATTCTGAGTCATCGAGTTCATCTGTTATTTTATTCCATACACCGGATGGGGGAGTTACTTCGTAAGTCAGTAATTTATGTTGTATTCCGCTGCTCATGATTTTGTTCCGGTGCCCCTGTGCTGATCAATAAATTGTTTTACCATATCCTGCAAAATCACTTTGGCCCTCGACAGTTGTGATTTACTGGTGCCCTCGCTGATGCCAAGCATGTCTGCAATTTCCTTGTGAGTATATCCTTCCACTACATACATATTGAATACTGTTCGGTAACCGGGTGATAATTCCTGCACCAATGCCATGATATCTCTTGCTGCCATGCTATCCAGCACAGAAAGATATTTGCCTTCAATAGTGTTCTCCTCTCTTTCTGTAACGGGCATCATATACCGTTTTCGCCGAAAATGTTCAATAGCGGTATTCACAAAGATTCTCCGCAACCAGCCTTCAAATGAACCTTCGCTGCGAAAACTGTCCAGTTTTTTAAAGACCTTTATAAATCCTTCCTGTAATATATCCTCTGCTTCTTCTGCATTACCGGCATAGCGGAGACAAACTGCATACATCCGTGGTGAGAAGCGGCGGTATAATTCCTCCTGCATCCGCCGGTTGCCTTCGAGGCATCCAACAATTAAGTCGCTTTCGGGAATATTTTGGTTGCGTTCGGGTGTCAAAATCAGTGGTTTGTTTTATGCCTTATTCAAAAATGCTACCAGTTTTTCAGCAGCCCTTGCCCGGTGGCTGTAATTTGCTTTTTCTTCCCTGCTCATTTCCGCAAAAGTTCTGGCCGAAGCTTCCGGAACAAAGACCGGGTCGTATCCAAAACCGCCGTTTCCCCTTTTTTCATCAATTATTTTACCCTCACAAATACCTTCGAACAGGATTTCTTTTCCGTCAATTAACAGGGATATAACAGCCCTGAACCTTGCCCTGCGGTCTGCTTTGCCGGCCAAATTAATCAAAAGCTTTTCAATGTTGGCATCAAACGACCTGCCCTCGCCGGCATACCGGGCACTTTTAACACCCGGCTCCCCATTCAGTGCATACACTTCCAGGCCGGTATCTTCGCTGAAACAGTTTACCCCGGTCATTTCATAAATAACTTTTGCTTTCTCAGAAGCATTTGCCTCCAATGTATCATGCGGCTCCGGAATATCAATATCAATCCCGGCTTCTTTTAATGAGACGACATCAAACCTGTTTCCGAGTATGGAACGCATTTCTTCAATTTTATGCTGGTTATTGCTGGCAAAGATCAGTTTCATGATAAGGCAAAGACATTAGAGGTTGAATAATCTCTTCAGGCACACCCAAAGCTTACTCTTTAATACTTTATCATTCGCCAGTTCTGTAAGGGAAGGAGAATAAAGAAAAGTATTGCCGGCAAAAGCCTGTAACTGGAAATAAGGAAAGCTCATCGGAAGCCCTAATGCTGTGGGTTCCGTTTCAAACAATAAAACAATTTTGCTTTTGAAAAAATTAATCAACTCTTTGTAAGAAGCCTCAGGATGATTGTTCAGATTTAATATCGCAATATCATCAAGGCCCAGTTTGCAGGCAGTCATCATGGCTGTCAGCAGTTCCAGTTCATTATCGGGAAGATGAGCGGCATCAGCAGAACGTACAATTGCAAGAATATTTTTTTTGTTATTACCCAGCCATTTCCACCCGATAGCTATCGGGTCCATGCTTTCGCCGGGTTCATTCTGTACAATTACGGGTGCCGTTGTCTCAGGAATGGTACCTGTTTCAATAAGATTATTTTTATACAGATCGGCTATCAATGCCGGGGGTAGTTGCACATCATTAAGGCTCATACAGTGTGGGTAATATCAGGATTGTCTGTTTGTTTTTTTCGTTTCTTTGACCCGTCAAAAATAAACTTTTATGGTGGCAGCTATGGATATTTCAATCCGCAAAGCAGAAAGGAGCAAATTACAGGATATGAACCTCGATAACCTGCCTTTTGGGAAATATTTTACCGACCATATGCTGGAAGCAGATTATGAAAATGGGGAGTGGAAAAATGTTGAAATAAAACCTTACCAGCCGCTGCTACTCAATCCTTCTGTAGCTGCATTGCATTACGGGCAGGCCATCTTTGAAGGAATAAAAGCATATAAAGACAAGGATGGCAATGCATATATCTTTCGTCCGCATGACAATTATAACCGTTTCAACATCTCTGCAGAAAGAATGCAGATGCCTCAGCTGCCCGAGGAAATTTTTATGGAGGGAATGAAACAACTGGTAGCATTGGATAAAAGCTGGATTCCAACCAAAGAAGATCATTCATTATACATCCGGCCATTCATGTTTTCATCGGATGAAGTGATAGGAGTGAGGCCGTCGGATAATTATAAGTTCCTGATAATTCTCAGTCCAACCGGCCCGTATTACAATGCACCGATGCGTATTTATGTGGAAGAAAAATATGTAAGAGCCGTACCGGGGGGTGTAGGTTTTGCCAAGGCTGCCGGCAACTATGGCGCTGCGATGTATGCCACAGCACAGGCAAAGAAAATAGGATACGACCAGGTATTGTGGACCGATGCCTTTGAACATAAATATGTGCAGGAGATTGGTACCATGAATGTATTCTTCATCATTGGAAGTACAGCCTTTACCCCAAGCCTTGAACAGGGAACCATACTGGATGGGGTAACAAGGCAAAGCAGCATTACCCTTTTAAAAGAAATGGGTTTTGCCGTAGAGGAAAAACAATTAAATATTGATGATATTATTGATGCTTACAAAGCCGGATTGTTATATGAGGTTTTCGGCACAGGCACAGCCGCCACCATTTCCCTCATAAAAGAGCTCCGGTACAAGGATTTTGTGATGCATTTTGATGTGGCCAGCTGGCAAACGGCACCGCTGCTGAAGAAATGGCTTACCGATATCCGGGAAGGCCGAAGGGAAGATAAATACAACTGGATGCTGAAGGTATAACTCATTTAAGGCCAGTAAATAAAATCCAAGCCCCTGATTTATCCACAACATCATTCCTTTTTTGGTTTTAAAGGCTTATTTATCTGGCTGTTTTTTGGAATTTACCCCTTGCACAATTACCTTTGCCGCCCCTAATCCCGATAGATTCGGGACGGGATAAACTAAAAGGTCAAAATGCCTACAATTCAACAGTTAGTACGTAAAGGAAGAGAAATCATCAGGGCCAAAAGCAAGTCAAGAGCTTTGGATGAATGTCCGCAACGCCGTGGCGTTTGCACCCGGGTATACACCACAACTCCCAAAAAACCCAATTCAGCGCTTCGTAAAGTGGCCAAGGTTCGTTTGACAAATAAGGTGGAAGTGATCGCCTACATTCCAGGTGAAGGGCATAACCTGCAGGAGCACTCCATTGTTCTCATCCGTGGCGGAAGGGTAAAAGACCTGCCCGGGGTACGTTATCATATCGTTCGGGGTTCATTGGATACCGCCGGTGTGAAAGACAGAAAGAAGAGCCGTTCAAAGTATGGAACAAAAAGAGAAAAAATAAAAAAGTAACCCTTCGACAAGCCTGTCTGCCTACAGGCAGGCTCATGGTGACAAATAGAAATAACTGAAATAATACTTTATAAATCATGCGGAAAGCACAAGCAAAAAAGCTCCCATTAGCCCCAGACCCAAAATTTAATGATAAACTGGTGACCCGGTTTGTAAACAACCTGATGTGGCAGGGAAAGAAAAGCGGGGCATTCAATATTTTTTATGATGCATTGGAAAAAGTAGCTAAGCAAACCGGTGAAGAGGGATATGATGTTTGGAGAAAGGCATTGACCAATGTAACCCCCTCCGTTGAAGTAAGAAGCCGTCGTATCGGTGGCGCCACCTTCCAGATCCCGTCTGAAGTAAGGGCCGACAGAAAAATTTCGTTAAGCATCAAATGGCTGATCCGCTACAGTCGTGAAAGAAATGGCCGCAGTATGGCTGATAAATTAGCCGGCGAAATAGTAGCTGCAGCAAAAGGCGAAGGCGCTGCTTTCAAGAAAAAAGAAGATGTGCATCGCATGGCTGAAGCCAATAAAGCTTTTGCTCATTTCAGGGTGTAAAGAATTCAAATAAAGATTTTGAAACCATCCCGACACTTTGGTCTGGATGGTTTTTTATTTGCAGGTAGTAAAAGTTTTTGGAATTGGCAGGCTACTTTTCTATGGTATTTTTCATTAATCCTAAAACAGTATCCCAGTTTTTATCGGAATGTTCATATCCTGTTTCGGTTGGGAAATTAGTCTGTGTCAAACTAAGTTGTGTGCCGTTGGATAGAGGAAGTATACTGAAATTAATGATCGAGTAATTCTCAATACTATCTGCTAAACCAGAAAACCCACTCCAGTAGTTATATTGAAATACTTTTTCTTTTTCAAATTGAAGAATTGTTCCCTTGTCTTTATACGCTGTGCCTTGCCAGGTGCCAGTAAAAAAAATCGGACTTCCCACTTTCCAGTCGGAAATAACATTTGTGCCAAATAACCATTGCTTAATAATGTCAGGATTGGTCAAGGCATCCCATACTTTTGAGGTTAGGGCGTTAATAGTAACGGTTTTGACTAATATTTTATCAATTACCATTCGTTATTTTTCTGCTGTTTCGATTCGTGTAATCATCCTTCGCCTGGCTCAGGATAACAAACGCTTCTTAAGATTCTGATCAATTGCATCAAGAAATTCTTCCGTATAAAGGAAATGTTCCCCATGATTTACTTTATTACCATGTATGCACACAGCAAGGTCCTTGGTCATTTTTCCTTCTTCCACTGTTTCAATACAAATTGCTTCGAGAGCAAGACAGAAATCGATCAAAGGTTGGTTACTGTCTAATTTTCCACGAAAAGCCAAACCTCTTGTCCACGCAAAAATGCTGGCAATAGGATTGGTGCTGGTAGGTTTGCCTGCCTGGTGGTCACGGTAATGGCGGGTAACTGTGCCATGTGCTGCTTCAGCTTCCATTGTTTTTCCATCGGGGGTCACAAGAACGGAGGTCATCAACCCCAATGAACCAAATCCCTGCGCCACGGTATCGCTTTGCACATCGCCATCATAATTTTTACAGGCCCATACAAAATTCCCGTTCCATTTTAAGGCGCTGGCCACCATATCATCGATCAACCGATGTTCGTAGGTGATACCTGCTGCATCAAACTGCGCCTTAAATTCATTTTTATAGATCTCTTCAAAAATATCTTTGAAGCGGCCATCATATTTTTTCAGGATAGTATTTTTTGTAGAAAGATAAAGCGGCCATTTTTTATTCAACGCCATGTTGAAACAACTTCTTGCAAAACCTTTGATACTTTCATCGGTGTTGTACATGCTCAGCGCCACGCCATCGCCTTTAAAGTTGAACACTTCAAAGATTTGTGGCTCACCGCCGCCATCAGGAGTAAAGGTCATTGTCAGTTTTCCTTTTCCTTTTATTACTGTATCCGTAGCTCTGTATTGATCTCCAAATGCATGACGGCCTACGATGATGGGAGCCGTCCAGTTGGTAACCAATCTTGGCACATTGCTGATAACGATCGGCTCACGGAAAACTGTTCCGTCCAGTATGTTTCTTATAGTACCGTTGGGGCTCTTCCACATTTGCTTCAGTGAAAATTCTTTCACCCTTGCTTCATCAGGAGTAATGGTGGCACACTTGATACCCACGCCGCATTCTTTAATGGCATTGGCGGCGTCAATGGTCACCTGGTCGTTGGTATCATCCCGATGCTGGATACCAAGGTCAAAATATTTAATATTCACATCGAGATAGGGGAGTATGAATTTGTCTTTAATGAACTTCCAGATGATACGGGTCATTTCATCGCCATCGAGTTCCACAACAGGGTTTGTTACTTTAATTTTTTGAGCCATCGGGATTATTTTATCTGTTAAGAGCCAGCATCTTGTCGGCCGGACAGGTTATTTGAGGCGGCAAATTTAAGACATTATATAAAGCCCTTTTTTGGTCAGGCCGGAGGCTGTGCAAAGAAAAAAGGAAAGACAATCATTGATTTAAATCAATATTTCCTGTACCTTTTCCGCAATTTAAAATGGTATGGAAACGGCTATGGCATTTCTTGATTATTTAAGGAAGTTCATTGATTTGTCTGAAGAGGAATTTAACCAGCAAATTAAACCACTATTGAGTGTCAGGAGTATTGGAAAGAAGGAACTACTGACCCGTGCGGGGGAAATTGAGAACAATATTTATTTTATCACTAAAGGGCTTATCCGGAAATATTACCTTAGACGGAATGAAGAAATAAATACACAGTTATCGTATGAAGGTCACATCATCCATTCACAGGAATCTTTTCACAGCAGAACAGATTCTGAATATTTTGTGGAAACGATAGAACCCAGTGTGGTAGTTGCCATGACCTACGATCAGCTGGAAACATTATTTGCCAGTTCGCAGCGGATGGAGCATATGGGCCGGTTAATCATCACTCATACCATGGTAATAAAAGACCGCTGGCAGATGCAGTTGGTAAAGATGACACCGAGGGAAAGGTTTCTGAATTTCGTTACAAAGAATCCTGAACTGATGCAAAGGGTGCCGCAGAAATACCTGGCATCATATCTTAATATCAAGCCGGAAACATTCAGCCGGTTCAAACATTTGCTGAGGAATCATTCAAGAGCTCTTCATACTTCATAGTTCATGGTTGATTGTCCATAGTACATTATCTGTAAAAGGATATATTCTGGCTTTCGTACTCATTGAAGTAAGCGCAGAACCATCAACCCTCACTCACACATTCACCACCAGTACAGGAATTTTTAATTCATGTCTTACGTTGTCTGTTGTCTGCCCATACAGCCAGTCTTTCATGCCACTGTGCCCATGTGCGCCGATCACCAGCATTTCAGCATTATTTTCTTTTACCAGCCTTACAATTTCTTTTACCCTGTTACCAAATCCCAGTTGAGCTGCAGAGGTAAAACCCAATTGCGCCAGTTGCTGAACATAGCTGTTCAGTTGTTCAAAATCTTTTCTTGTTTCCATGTCATCGCTTTCCTGCTCAAACATTTTAGCAGAGGCGCTCTCCACTACATGTATCAGGAAGTAGGATGTATTTTTTCCACCCTGTCCGATGGCATGTGTGATCAGTTTTCGGTCGCTTTCACTGAAATCAAGAGCTATGGCAATTTTATGGTAAGCAGGGATTTGAATTTCATCCAGCTTCACCGCTTCGGCATGGAGGCGGGAGATCACTTTTTCTTTTTTACGTTTCAATGGATAAAAAATAGCGGTAACTAATAATGTAAGATAAAAAATGCCTGATAATAATATTACTGCTTTCCAGATAACACTATCTGATGATGCGAAGAAAGAGCCTGCCTGTTCCACCACCATCCGGATATTCAGGTAAACGAGGATGGCAGTGATAGTTGATGCAAGAATGACCACAGGTGTTTTGATAGCAAACTTTCCCATGGTTTTTCTGTCGCTGGTAAAATGGATAAGCGGGATAATGGCAAACCCGAGCTGCAGGCTTAGTATAACCTGGCTCAATACCAGCAAGCTGTCAATATTTTTTTCCCCGTTTATCAGGATTACGATCACAGCGGGGATGATGGCTATAAGTCTCGTCATCAGTCTTCGTACCCATGGATTAATACGCAGCCGCAAATAACCTTCCATAACTATTTGTCCGGCCAGTGTTCCGGTGATGGTGGAACTTTGACCGGATGCTATTAATGCAACAGCAAATAAAATAGGAGCCAGGCTTGTACCCAGCATGGGTGCAAGCAGTTCATGTGCCTGTTTTATTTCTGCCACATCCGTTCTTCCTGTTTTAAAAAATACGGTAGCTGCCAGTACCAGGATAGCTGCATTTACAAAAAAAGCCATATTCAGCGCAATAGCACTGTCAATGAAATTCATTTTCAGGGCTTTTTTTATTCCTGTCTCATCTCTTTTTATTTTTCTTGTTTGCACCAGCGCTGAATGCAGGTAAAGATTGTGCGGCATCACAGTGGCTCCGATAATACCAATGGCTATATAAAGAGCGGCATCGTTGGGTATGCCGGGTGCAAAACCCGATGCCACTTCGGCAAGATCTGGTTTGGCCAAAAGTATTTCAGCAAGAAAGGAAAAACCAATAATTGCCACCAGACAAACAATAAACGCTTCCATCTTCCGCATACCGAGTCTTTGCAGCAGAAGAAAAAGAAAAGTATCGAATACCGTAATTAAAACACCCCATAATAGCGGAATGCCTGTGAGCAACTGAATACCGATAGCCATACCCAGAATTTCAGCAAGGTCAGTAGCGGCAATGGCAATTTCAGCAAGACCGTACAATGCATAATTAATGAAGCGGGGATAGGTTTCCCGGTTGGCCTGTGCCAAATCTCTTCCTCTTACTATACCCAATCTTGCAGATAAGCTTTGCAGTAACAAAGCCATCAGGTTGCTCATCAGCAAAACCCAGATGAGTTTATATCCAAACTGGCTGCCACCGGCAAGATCGGTAGCCCAGTTCCCGGGGTCCATATATCCTACACTTACCAGGTAGGCCGGGCCAAAGAAAGCAAGAACTCGTCGCCAGCCTGTTCTTTTGCTACTGGTCGTGTCAATACTCTGATGCACTTCACTCAGCGAAATATACGGATGCTTGTCACGATTCATACTTTACAAATATGTTTTTTGCCAGTTGCTCGCTGATATTATAGAATTGCTGTTTTATTTTTATTTCCATAGAGTTGTCAAAGTCAAATTTTTTTTTCACTTCCAGCTTTGTTCCGATACCGATATTTTTATGTTTCAGTAATTCCAGTATTTCACTTGACTGATCGCCGACATGGCATACTACCGCCTGCTTATTCAATGGTAATGCAGTGATGCAAACCTGTTTACTCGTTTCTATTTTACCATTTACATCCGGTATAGGATCACCATGCGGGTCTACCCTGGGAAAGCCGAGGAACTCATCCAGTTTGTCAATCAGTTTTTTGCTGCTCACATGTTCAAGATGCTCCGCAACGGCATGCACTTCATCCCAGCTGAATTTTAATTTCTCTGCAAGAAAATATTCCCACAGTCTGTGTCTTCGAATGATGCCCAACGCTACTTTATTGCCTTCATGGCTGAGCCGGAAACCCTGGTAGGGCTGATAGTGAAGCAGTTTTTTATTCTTCAGCTTTTTCATCATATCCGTTACGGATGCGGGTTTTGTCTTTAATTCTGACGCCAGTTCGTTTGTGGTAACCATTCCATCTGACTGCTGAAGATGAAAAACAGCCTTGATATAATTTTCTTCGCTGGTTGAGTAATTAAACATGGCTAAAAATAAATTTAGACAAATCTAAAACACAACAGACAGACCGCCAAATCTGATTCCCGGGAATCACTTACATTCGGGATTCAATTTTTCCAATGTTTTTTTTCAGAAAATTTATATCACTGTTCCTGGCTGTTGTTCTTATGACAAGTTGCGGCGGCAAAAAAAAGAAACCGTCCATGACAGGCGAGGATAAAGTAGAGGTAGCTGATTTTATTGATTTCTTTAAACCGGTTCGCCTTTCCTTTACCTATGCAGACAGCCAGCTGGTAAAGAAGGAAAAAGATTCGTTGCTTATCAGCTCAAAAATTTTTAACCAGTTTGTTCCCGATTCAATACTGGGTAAACTGTTTGGAAAATCGGTAAAGCCAAAGATATATGCCATTGGAAAAGCCGAAGTGCCGAAAGCTGTGAGTTACCTGTTTGTAAAAACTGTTTCAACTGATAAAAGAGCATTCCTGATCATTTGTTTTGATAAAAATCAGCAATTCGTTACCAGTCTTGCGGCTCTTCGCCCCGATCAAAACCCCTCTACTATGCAAAACGTAGTGATGGACAGGAAATTTGTGATCACCAAAAATGTTTTAAGGAGAAATGCTGATGGATCTTTCAGTGAAGGAAAGGATGTGTATTCTCTCAGCGCTGAAACCAGAAGTTTTCAACTGGTAATGACAGATGCACTGGATGATAAGCCTACAGAGCTCATTAATCCTATTGATACTCTGCCAAGGAAAAATAAATGGTCGGCTGATTATGCCAATGGCAAAATGAATCTGGTCTCTATCCGTGACGGCAGAAGCAGCGGACGCCTGATATTCTTTATACATTTCGAAAAAAACAATGGTAGTTGTGTTGGTGAACTAAAAGGCGATGCAACTATTCGTTCTTCCAATACAGCGGAGTATCGTGTCGGCGGCGATCCCTGTGTGCTGAAATTTACTTTTACTTCATCGTCTGTAACACTGAAGGAGTTGGAAGGCTGTGGTTCGCACCGCGGCATCCGTTGTTCTTTTGATGGAAGCTTTTCAAAGAAACGGGAAACGAAATCTAAAGGGGGTAAAAAATTGAAGTAAGTAATTTGGGATTGATTAAAACTAAACCTTGCTTTATAAAGATTATCCTGATTCCCAATTACTAATTCCATAGTGCTTCATCTCAAAATTTCCCGTTATCTTGCGCCTTCGTGTAAACAGAACACATATGGATTTCAGTAATTTCTCCGTTCCCTATACAGTGGATGAACAGTATGCAGAAAAAGTGGCTTATTTCTCCATGGAGTTTGCCACGCATCAGCCCTTGAAAATTTACAGTGGTGGTCTGGGTTTTCTCGCCGGCTCCCATTTGCGCAGCGCTTATGAATTGCGGCAAAATTTAATTGGTGTCGGCCTTCTGTGGAAATATGGTTATTACGACCAGGAACGCAACCAGGACCAGACCCTGGAGGTGGCATGGAATGAAAAACAATTCAGTTTCCTGGAAGATACAGGTATCAGATTCCAGATAACTATTCATGAACATCCGGTGTGGGTGAAAGTGTTTTACCTGAACCCTGAAACTTTCAAAACAGCGCCGTTGTTTTTATTGTCAACCGATGTGCCGGAGAATGATTATGTGTCGCAAACCATAACTCACCGTTTGTACGATGCCAATGTAGCCACCAAGGTGGCACAATTTATTTTATTGGGTGTGGGTGGAGCTAAACTTATCGATCTGCTGGGCTTCAATCCCGGGCTCTATCATCTGAATGAAGCACATGGCATTTCTGCTGCATTTTATTTATATAATAAATATCAAAATGATATTGAAGAAGTGAGAAAACGACTGGTATTCACCACGCATACACCTGAAGAAGCCGGTAACGAGAAGCATGATATCTACCTTTGCCATAAAATGAGTTATTTCTGCGGGCTGAGTGTGGATGAGGTAAAAAAAATATATGGCAGCGACAGCGATCAGTTCAATCATTCGCTGGCCGCATTGCGTTTTGCAAAACTGGCCAACGGGGTTTCTCAATTGCACGGACAAGTGTCAAGAACAATGTGGAGCAAGTATGAAAACATTTGTTCCATCACAGCCATCACCAATGCACAAAACTGGCGCTACTGGGCCGACAAGCAACTGTATAAATTCATGGAAGCGGGGGATGATTATGGTATTGATGACAGGAAAAAATACCTGAAGAAGAGGGCTTTTGAAATAGTGGCTGACCAGACAGGTAAACTATTTAATCCTGATATTTTCACCATCGTCTGGGCAAGGCGTTTCGCTGGTTATAAAAGATCAATGCTGATCACTTCGGATGAGGAAAGATTTGAAAAACTGATGACTGATACAAAATATCCGGTTCAGATTATCTGGGCAGGGAAACCTTACCCCGTTGATCATCCGGCCATCAGTGAGTTTAATCAGCTGGTGCATCTGAGCAAAGGATATAAGAATATGGCTGTGCTGACAGGGTATGAACTTACGCTTTCAAAAAGACTGAAACAGGCAGCGGATATCTGGTTAAATAATCCGAGAGTTCCGAGAGAGGCATCGGGCACCAGTGGTATGACGGCTGCTATGAATGGGGCGGTCAATTTCTCAACTGATGATGGATGGATACCCGAGTTCATCAATCATGGTCATAATGGGTTTGTTGTACCGAAAACAGATTATGCCCATATGGCGGTGCATGAACAGGATGAATATGATCTGAACAGGATATATGATATTTTAGAAAAAGAGATATTGCCTCTTTACTACGAGAATTACAATACATGGCGTCAGGTAATGAAGAATGGTATGCGGGATGTTCGCTACCAGTTTGACAGCAACCGGATGGCGCATGAGTATTATGAGATGTTATATAAGTGAGAATGGCTGAACTGTGGTTGCCTTTTTTTTGTTTTGAATAGAGTATTTATCTTTTTAATTCTATAAATTTATGGAGTTAAAAAATTGCATGAAGCATTTACTGATCATATGTCACTTGGCGGTGATGACCTCAATAGCCTGTGCTCAATCTAAAACAGAGACATTTACTATTTCAATACCTCCGGGTAAAGTTTCCAACAGTCTTTATAGACATATCGGTCTTTTGGATATTAGAAATGATACAACTGATTATGGAGTTATTCAAAAAGGCGCATTTAACAGGAAAGAAAGAGTTATTACTGAAATACCATTTTCTGTTCAATTCGCCACAGTTGTTGATTCATTGGTTGATAATACTGCCGCTTCGGGTGAATTGCTTTTAATTCTTCGCCAACTACGTTTTGCAGAGATAACGGGCAGTTTAAGTGAGAGAGGATATTTTCATTTCAGGGGATCCTTGTTTGCAAAAGAAAATGACCGCTATCAACCTGTAGCATATCTTGATACAGTGATAGTAGTATCTGCATTGGATGTAACTAAAAAACTTTTTAAGACCGGCAGCGACAACCTCTTTGAATTCATCAGGACGAATCTCCGCAGCAAGCCTGCAAACGGAAGTTTTACGATCGGAGAATTATGGAAAATTGACAGCATAGAAAAAAGCCGCCTGCCACTTTATACGACACCTGTTTTTAAAGACGGGGCATATAAAAGTTTTGAATCACTGGTAAGCCAAACTCCCGACAATGAAAATATGAAGATTGATTTCAGCAAAAACGGCAGCTATAACTCTATACAACTAAAGAATAAGAAGAATAAATACGAGGAGATAGAATTAAGTAAATGGTTTGCACTCGTATATCAGGGCAGGTTATGCATCGTTACTACTGACGGCATTTATGCAGTGGAAAAAAGGGATAATGATTTTTATTTTATTGGTAAAGCATGGGTGGCCGCTACGGGGAGTGATATACTGACAGCACAATTATTTTTTGGATTGATCGGGGGCCTGGCAGCTTCAGGAGGAAGTAATGATTTCTTTGAGTTGAAGATCGATCACCTGAGTGGTGGATTTATCCAGGTAAGGCCAGCGAAGCAAAAAGAGATCAAGTATTTCAGGAAAGATTAAATTCTGATAGTATATCCTTCTTTTTTTTTGTGAGGCCAAAGAGTGTTGTTATTTTATTTATCACTCCCTCTACCAAGGCATCAGGACAGGAAGCCCCGCTGGTAAGCAAAATTTTCACAGTTTGCCTTGAAGGCAACCAGTCACTCGTCAGCAATTCTTCTTTCGTATGAAAATTAAAATGCAGAATTTCTTTTGCCGATAAGATCTTTTCTTCATTATTGATAAAGTAAGTGGGCAGCTTTTCCTCACACAGTTCAACCAAATGAGAAGTGTTGGATGAATTATAGCCGCCGACAACGATAGCGAGGTCAGCTTCTGTTTTCAGCATTTCACTTACCGCTGTCTGGTTATCGTTGGTGGCATAGCAAAGCGTATCCCTTGTGTCAGCAAATCTGTCTTCGATATTTTCTGGTTTGAATGTTTCGATCATCACTTGCTTCAAAAGATCAGCGATGGCCTGTGTATCGCTGGCCAGCATGGTTGTTTGATTTACCACGCCGATGCGTTGCAGGTCTTTTGTTACATCGAAGCCTTTTGAATATTGCCCTTCGAACTGCTGGTAAAACTTCTCTGGCGGATTTTTTTCTGATATATATTTAGCCAGCTCTTTTGCCTCACTCATATCTTTCACTACAACGGAAGGGGCGTTGGAGGAAGCATGAGAAAAAGTGGCCCTTGTTTCTTCATGTTTTGGTTTGCCATGAATAATGATCGTATAATTTTTCTTCGCAATCACTTCACTGCGGTTCCATACTTTTTCAACAAAGGGGCAGGTCGTATTATATTTTTCTGTCTGAATTCCTTTTTGGTTCAGCAGGCTTTCTATTTCCAGTGTGGTTCCAAAAGCTGGAATGATAACAATGTCATTCTGCTTCAATTCATCAAAACTTATTTTCTGGTTGCCGTAAGTGTCCTGCATGAATTGTACCCCATGTAATTCAAGGTCTGCATTCACCTGCGGATTATGTATCATTTCGCTCAGCAGAAAAATTCTTTTGCCGGGGTTTTCTTCTACAGTTCTAAAAGCAATCTCAATGGCATTTTCCACACCAAAACAAAAGCCGAAATGACGGGCTAAATAAATTTGTAAGGGACCAAAGTCGAGCAGGGTGGGGCTAAAGTTTTTTTTCATCCTGTCCTCTTCCTTCCGCTTTTTTTTGATAGCTGTAATGAGTGGGCTCCGGTAAATGATGGGGACATCAAAATTCTTCATATCAGAACCTGGATTTCCAGGATTATTTTGATTAAAATGAAAATCAGTGCAAGTTACCAATTTTATCAGGAGGCGGGAATAGAAAAGATTACTCCCGGATTAGAACAAGTTATTATTTTCACATTAAATTTTTTCGATGGCCAGGATACTGATTGCTTTCATTTTATTTGCATGGTTGATAAGTTGCAATAACAACTCAAAACAAACAAACAAAACCGATCTGACTGACATGAATACCGGATTCAAACCTGTAGAATGGGCTCATACGACCAATATCTATGAAGTAAATGTGCGGCAATATACTCCCCAGGGAACATTCAATGCTTTTGCTGCTGAGTTGCCCAGACTGAAGGGAATGGGAGTGAAGACGCTTTGGTTTATGCCTGTAACCCCCATTGCACAAAAAAATAAGAAAGGAATATTGGGCAGTTATTATGCATGTTCTGATTATACTGCTATCAATCCGGAATTTGGGACATTGGATGATTTCAAAAACTTAGTAAAGCAGGCGCATGAATTGGGATTTAAGGTTATTATTGACTGGGTGGCCAATCATACCGGATGGGATCATGTGTGGACAAAAGAAAATCCTGATTATTATCTGAGAGATTCAGCTACCAATGATTTTAAGATTGCTTCGGGTATGGATGATATCATTGAACTGGATTACAGGAAACCCGGATTAAGAAAGGCGATGATAGAAGCCATGAAGTTTTGGGTAATTGAATGTGATATTGATGGCTTCCGTTGCGACCTGGCTTTTTGGGTGGAGCTTCCTTTCTGGAAAGAAGCAAGAAAAGAAATAGATGCTGTGAAACCCTTGTTCTGGCTGGGAGAATTTGATGAACTGGAAAAACCTGAATACAGTGAAGCCTTTGATGCCAGCTACACCTGGACATGGATGCACAAAACCGAAGATTTTTACAAAAAGCATTTGCCATTGGATTCATTAGTCACTGTCTTAAAAAAATATGATGACCTGGGCGACAGCAGTATGAGGACATGGTTCACCAGCAATCATGATGAGAACAGTTGGAACGGTACCGAGTATGAAAAATATGGCGAAGTGGCAAAGTCATTGGCGGTGTTCAGCGCCACATGGAATGGCATTCCGCTGATTTATTCAGGACAGGAGTTGCCGAATAAAAAAAGGGTCAGGTTCTTTGATAAGGATACTATTCACTGGACAGGTAATAATGAGCTTGGTAATTTTTATAAAACAATTCTGAACCTCAGGTCAAATAATTCGGCTTTGCGCAGCGGTGATTCATCTGTTCAAACCTTTTGGATAAAAACAAGTGAACCTAAAAATGTTTTTGCTTACCTGAGAAGAAAAGGAAACCGTGAAATTTTGGTGGTGCTGAATCTATCTGCCAATAACAACCTTCATTTTGATATTCTGGATAAAAATGTAACAGGCATTTATAAAAATGTTTTTTCAGGCGCTGCCAATGATTTTACTTCTGAAAAAAGTTTTGAAATGCAGACATGGGAATTTCTGGTCTATGAAAAATAGACGGCTTTTATAGATTTGATGAGATTACAATGGGTTTTATTTTTTTACCCGTACCGGTAAATTCAAATGCTGCAGTGTGAATGATTATATCAGGAATCTTGATTCCAGGAAGAAAGGCTTTTAACCCTTCTCTTATTTTTTGTTCATCAAAAAGCGTCGTAGGTTTTGTTTTTATATAAGCGATTATTATTTCTCCCTTTATTTTGTTTTTTTCTCCTGTTACCAGCACATCCTCAATGGTATCAATCCGGAGAATAGCATTTTCAATTTCAGCCGGGTGAATATTGAAACCATTCTTAATAATCATACTGTCTTTGCGTCCGCACCAGATGAGGTGGTGGTTGTCGTCTTCCTCCACCATATCGCCTGAATGCAGCCAGGCACAGGAAGATGTATTAGCCAGTTGCGATTTAATAAGCAATTCTTTACCGCCTTCCGGCAATTGTTCAAGCCGGTAGTGTATGCCTTTTAATGGTCTGCCCAGGGCATGAATATTTTTTTTCAGCAAATCGTAACCCGCAATAAAGGAAGTGCTGGCTTCGGTGCTGCCATACAGGCTGAAAATATTTTTTGTAAGCTCTTGTGATACTTTTTGCAATATTGCTTCAGTCAGTGCTGCGCCTCCACTTATGATGAGCCTGACAGGGTGTGTTTTGCCTTTCATATTTACCGCTACCTGGTACAGTGATGAGGGTACACCGGACAGGAGATCAATTTTTTCCTTAATAATTAAATCCGTTATTTCCTGGTGATTTTTATTTTCAGTAATCATCGCTTTTTTGCCCAGTACCAAAGCAAACAAAAGAGCTGAATAGCCAAATGAATGAGAAACGGGTGAAGAAATAAAAACAGCATCCCTTTTATCAATGCCGGCACAGGTGACAAGGTCTGCGAAAGAGTATAACCAATAAAAAACCCCTTTTTTCTTTTCAATGAGCTTTGACTGGCCGGTGGTGCCGGAGGTAGGGAATACGACCGGGGCATATTTTTTTGAAAATATTTTTTCTTTGCTCCGATTGCCTGATGATGCAATGATTGTATCAATATGCCGGGCATTCCGGAGGTTGAGGTGATCCGGTTCTGAAGAGAATAAATAACAGGGTTCCGGTTGATTTTCCCTGATGCTGTTTATTTCATTGATATGGGCCTTGTGATTTACCAGTATTACCTTAATGCCGAGATTCTGCAAAGCATACAAAAAAATGATATGATCAAAACTATTGTTACAAGCCAGTACTGCTGAGGCTTTTTTTTCAGTAATCGGGCAATAGCTACGAATAGCTGATGACAAACTGAGCACAGCATGATACAGCTCTCTGAAATTTAAATACCGGTTACCGTCGGTGATGGCAGGTTTGCCGGCAAACCGGTCGCTGGCCAGTTTTAATAGAAAACAAAGATTTTTTCCATGAATCGCTTTTGCCTTTAATATCAGGTAAAGCGTCCGTGGCATAATTATCCTGAGACGTATGAGTTGGTTAATGAACCGCATGTCTGTCTCTTTTTTTCAGGTTTCTCAGTTGTAATTGATACCACAATCCCGGTATAAGTGTATTAAGCAAAATCGGGAGACCCAACCACCAGGGTTTGTATTTTCTTTTCTTGTTTATAATAAGGCGGAGGATACTATTCACAGCTTTTACTTTACTCATAGCAGGCTGATGATGTTTGTTCTCATTCACCATACTCATACGGGTTCTTACCAATGGCAGATAGGCCGTACTGACATAAATTCCTCCGTAGCGTAATTCCGGTTCCATGCAGCGAAGCCATTGATCAAAAGCTGCTTTGGATGACTGGTAAGCCGACCAGCCAAAAGTGGGGGGCAATAAAACATTCAGGGCAGAAATATTTATGATATGGCCTTTTTTTTCTTTTATTCCGGGTAAAATGCCCAGCAACAGTTGTACTGGTCCAATATAATTAGTAGCTGCACATCTTTTAGTATCATGAAACCTGTCAAGCGATGCATTAAGGCCACGGTAAATGGATTTTCCTGCATTATTGATAAAGATGTCAATCTTTAATTGAAGGGATGACAGGTTTTGCAGCAAAGTATTTATTTGTAATTCATCACGCAGGTCAGTAGTAAATACATGAACAGCACAAGCTTTGTTTGCAAAATCAATTTTGAGTTGTTCCAGTCTTTCGGTAGTCCTGGCAACCAGTACCAGCGTTACTTTATAATCGCCGAGGGTAGTGGCTAATAAAGCCCCGATACCGTAAGAAGCGCCAGTAATAAGAATTGTTTTACCTGCAACCGAATTATAAAGCCGTTTTTTATTTACAGGTTTTACAGGGAACAGGAACTTTTCCGCCAGCGTCTGCCGGTTATCATCCTGGTAATCGGAAGTGATATGAGGTTTCATTGAATCTTAAATACAAATGTAACAGGGTTGCTGAACTTTTATAAGATAAGCAAGGCCGCCCCGATATATCGGGGCGGCCCTTAAATAATATTATTAATCTGCCAGGCGCAGTTATTACTGAATGGTTATTCCTCGTTGTCCAGGTTGAGCGGATACCTGTAAACACCATCGGCGTCAGCATAGATACCTTCCATATAAATACTTTCACCCCTCAGGCTGATGAGTGCTCTTCTAAGCTCTTCTACACTCGTAACATCAATTCCGCTTACATTGGTAATGATAAATCCTTTTTCCATTCTTGTTTTACTGAAAGGGCCGCCTTTTTTGATGTTTTTTACAACCACTCCGCCTTCAACCTGGTATTGGCGGGCTTTGTTTTTGTCAAGTGTTTCCAGTTCTGCACCCAGTTTTTCTCCTATAGTTTCGGCAACGGCTAATTGATCGTAAGTCCCCGCTTTGCTGGTTAAGGTAGCGGTTACGGTATTTTCTTTCCCGTTTCTTTTATAAGTAATGCTGATCTTATCGCCGGAATTATAGGATGAAACAGTTGCCTGTAACTCCGTCCATGAATTAATTGGAGCTTCGTTGATTTTTATTACTACGTCTCCCTTTTGTAAACCGGCTGCAGCAGCGGCGCCGTCTTTGGCAACTGAACCAATATGGGCGCCATCACCGGCATCCATTTTTTCTTCCTCTGCCCATACGCCGAGGTAGGGTCGTTTTACATCACCGAATTTGATAAGGTCATTCACAATTTTCTTTACCAGGTTTACCGGAATGGCAAATGAATATCCGGCATAGGTTCCGTTGGGAGCATAGATAGCGGAGTTAATTCCGATAAGCTGGCCATCAGTATTGATCAATGCGCCACCGCTGTTACCCTGGTTCACCGCTGCATCTGTCTGAATAAATGATTCAATTGGAGTCTGGCTCTGACGTTGATTGATACCGATATTTCTTCCTTTGGCGCTGATGATACCTGCTGTTACCGTTGTTTCCAGAGTAAGCGGATATCCGATAGCCAGGGCCCACTGTCCCAGCTTCACATTGTCTGAATTGCCGTATAAAATAAACGGGAAACCGTTGCCATCAATTTTCAAAACAGCGAGGTCGCTGCTGGGGTCTTTTCCTATCACTCTTGCCTTGTAAATTTTTTTATTATTCATAGTTACAGTTATTTCATCAGCCACTCCGTCACCTCCGTTTGAAATAACATGATCGTTGGTGATGATATAACCATCCTCGCTGATGAGAACACCACTGCCTGAAGCTCTCTGTTCAGGTTGAATCTGCGGGCCAAAGGGATTATTGAAAAACTGGTCAAACCAGTCTTCAATTGAATTACCCCTGTTAGTGCGGGGGAGTTCGTTACTTATTTTTTTTGCGGGGATCCTCGTTTTGATATGAACCACTGCCGGCACTGCTGCATTAGCTGCCTTTACAAAATCGATTGGTTCGCCTCCACCGGCGCCGTTTTCATTGAACCCTGCATAGTTCACCGGCAACTTGCCATCGGAGGTTGATTGTACAATACCTACAGGATGTTTACCGGTGATTTTACTGTAAATCCATACACTTCCAATCGCTGACACTGCACTTACGGCGATGATCAGTAAAAGTTGTTTCAGTTTCATAGCGCTGTATTCTTTAATAGGTTATTTTTTAAAAAACATTTTTCAAAAATTGTGCAATAACATACAAAGTAACAAACTGTCGGTTTACTCTTCTCAACCGCCGGTTTAGTTTAACAAATCATTTACCAAGACCTTCGTACTTCTTCTGAACTGTAAAAATAAAACCATTTGACCTGATGAAAAAGCCCGGGGGCTTATAAATTTAAAAGGAAGGAAAGTGTATCCATTCCATCGGCATAATCGTTTATGGCCGGGCATTGTGCCATGCCGAATGGAACTGATTCACTGCCAGCAATGCATTGCAGTTCCTGGTTTGATCGCAATGACGATTCAAGAGCTGCCCTGTCGGAATAGAATTCATAATTCAACTGGCTGATCGGCGAAAAGAGGGATTTGTCTTCAATTAAAAGAATGGAGCCATTGGTCATATAGTATTTTTTATTCAGGATATGCAGGGCAAGATTATAATCATAATTGCTTTTGTACCGGTGATGGTCGGCCAGATAAGCATATTTATTAAATGTTTCAAGTAAGGGAACGAAATCATACCCCCGGGGCACATAAATTTTTGTCACATTGCGGCAGCCAAGGCCAAAAAACCGGTACACATCATCCGCCAGCTTTTCAACCTCTTCTTTGGTTTCATTTCCGGTAAGAATGGCAACCGATGTCCTGTTTCGGCGGATAATATGCGGATACTTCCCGAAATAGTATTCAAAATAGCGGGAAGAGTTATTGCTGCCGGTGGCTATATATGCATCGCAGCCTTTTAACATATCTGAGAACTGAATGCTGTCTGCAATTTCAGGGTCCCATCCGGTCATTTTTTCAGCCAGGTGCATTATCAGTACCCGGTCTTTTGAGGAAGGTTTTATAACAGCCTTATGCCCGCATACAAAGACACAAAGCAGGTCATGAAATCCCACCAGCGGAATATTTCCCGCCATTACTATTCCAATGGTTTTGGGAGATGTGTTTGTACCAGGTATTTTATATCCTGCAACCCAGTTTGCCAATGCTTCTTTCTGCAGAAACCTTTGACCTATATTATGAACAGCCAGTTCTGTAAATTCAGGAATGAACCAGGCATTTTCATGCTCTGCTTTTTCTTTTGCCTGTTTCCATTTATCGCTGTCCGACAAAATATATTCACCCAACCGGGATAATAAATCAATGCGTTGTTGTAATTTCATCCCCGCAATTTATATTTGCTGCAAATGTAATTCTGAACCAGGTAAATAAATTTTTATGGCTATCAAGATCACTGAAGAATGTATCAACTGCGGGGCCTGCGAACCGGAATGCCCCAACAATGCTATTTATGAAGGAGGAGTGGAATGGGCTATTGCCGATGGCAATACGGTAAGAGGGTCATACACCCTTATGGATGGATCGGTAGTGGATGCAGAACAAAAGAATGCTCCGGTAAGTAATGATTATTATTATATCACCCCTAACAAATGCACCGAATGCCAGGGTTTTCATGAAGAGCCGCAATGCGCTGCGGTGTGCCCCGTAGATTGCTGTGTGCCCGATGAAATGTATAAAGAAACTGTGGAAGAACTGCTGGCCAAGAAAGACAGGCTGCATATATGATTCTTGTCAGGTGTGCATAAATTCTGTACCTGAAAATTTGAGACGGATTATAATTGTTCTAACTTAGGATCGTATTGAATATACAAAGCAGCGTAAGCTGCCGAATGAGTGGCGGGTGATATTTCCCGTCGTAAAGAGGTGAAGGAGAAACGGCCTTCACCTTTCTTATTATAGAACTAAAATTTACCTGATTAAAAGGATTGTAATGAAAATAAGGTTTGCCATTTCGGTTTTTCTGACCATTCTATACTTTTCTTGTGGCAGTAAAAATGAAATCAATATTGAAAAAGAAAAGGAAAGTATGAAGCAGGCTGATATTGACTTTTCTAACCTTTCCAAAGCAAAAGGGATGAAAGAAGCTTTTTTAAAGTTTATGGACACGGCAGCAGTGATGCTCCGGCCTGGCCGGTCTCCCTTAAAAGGTATGGATGCAGCCCAGTTAATTTATAACACCAATGATTCCTCATTTATACTTACCTGGTCGCCCCGTGGCGCTGAAATTTCCTCCGCAGGCGATCTTGGATATACTTTTGGCATCTGGACCATCTACCAGAAAAAATGGCTTTCAGACAGTGTATCTCAGGGCACTTATGTTACTATCTGGAAAAAACAGGCTAACGGAGGCTGGAAATTTGTACTGGATACAGGCAATGAGGGCATTGAAAAGAAGAAATAAATGATTTTTAGCATTTGAAATTTCGGGCAACAGATTTTTTCCTCAATATTTGTGTTGCTTAACCACATCCGCAACTACATGAAGAAAAACATAGCCCTCGTTACAGGGGGTTTTTCTGGCGAAGCAGTAATTTCTTATAAAACTGCGGTCACTATTGATAATAACCTTGACAGAAATCTTTTCAATGTTTATAAAATTGATATCAATCCACAGGGTTGGTTTTATGAGTCAGCCGATGGCAATAAAACAGAGATTGATAAGAATGATTTCTCAGTTATATTAAATGGCAGCAAAATAAAATTCGACGCTGTATTTATCGGCATGCATGGCACACCCGGCGAAGATGGAAAATTGCAGGGTTATTTTGATACTTTGAAAATACCCTATACCGGTTGTGATGCCACTACTTCGGCGCTTACTTTCAATAAAAGATATGCAGTGGCAGTGGCAGGCATGGCAGGTATTAATGTATCAAGATCGGTTTTGCTGATGAAAGAGGATTTTTCGGGTACAGATGAAATTAAAGCAACATTAAAATTCCCGGTATTTGTAAAGCCAAACAATGGGGGCTCCAGCATTGGAATGAGTAAAGTAAATAACCCATCAGATGAACTGGATGCTGCAATTGAAAAAGCATTTAAAGAAGATGACCAGGTCCTGGTGGAAGAAATGATCACCGGGAGAGAATTTACCGTTGGCGTTTTTAAGACAAAGGGAAATATTATTGTATTGCCGCTTACAGAGGTAAAGGCACATGTCGAAAAAAAATTTTTTGATTTTGAAGCCAAATACCAGGGCAAGTCGGACGAAAAAACACCAGCCGATGTGGATGATGTGGTTGCGGACAAAATAAGAGATGCAGCCCGCAAAATATACCAGGCTTTTAATTGCCGGGGTGTGATACGGATTGATTTTATTTATAATGAAGAAGCGGGCAAACCATATATGCTTGAAATAAATTCCATTCCCGGTCAAAGTGAAGCCAGCATAGTGCCGCAGCAGGTAAGGGTAATGGGATGGAGCCTGAAGGAGTTTTATACTAAATTGGTGGAAGAAGTTTTATAACAAAGAAAAAAACTACGGTGTTCAAATTCATCACACATCGACCTTTATGGGTAAATATTGTTGCAGGACTTTTACTGGCAATAGGCCTTTTCCTTTTATTTCTTCTTTCGCTTAACCTGATTACCCATCATGGTAAAGCCGGCACTGTTCCTTCTGTAACAGGAAAGAAATATGAGGAAGCCAGAAAAATACTCAGAAAGGCAGGCTTTGATGTGGAAATACAGGATTCTATTTATGTTGATACGTTGAAACCCGAAACAGTAATTAAACAAATTCCGGATGCCGATGAAGTGGTAAAATCAAGCCGTACCATATATCTTATTATCAGCAGGGCTGTGCCACCGGTTGTGGAAATGCCGAATCTTGTAGGGTATAGTTTCCGCAATGCAGAAATGGTGCTGAAAAATATGGATTTAAAAATAAGGGATACGATCTTCAAGCCTGATTTTGCAAAAAATGCCGTGCTGGAACAATTATATAATGGAGCACCTATTGCACCGGGAGCAAAACTCAGAAAAGGAAGTGCAATTACACTTGTATTGGGCGATGGAGTAGGAGAGAGAGAATTTTCAGTACCAATAATTACAAGGATGCAGTTTTGCGATGTGAAAGGGAAACTGGAAGCAAGCGGAATTGTAATAGGAGCCATTATTGCCGATGCTGATGTGAAAGATACCTGCAGCGCCTGGATATATAAACAAAATCCCGAACGATTTGATGATGAGAAAAAAATTAATAAGATCAGAACAGGGCAAACCATTGATGTATGGCTACAGGTAGATAAGCCTGCAAAGAAAGACACGACACAGACAGAGGAACCACAACAACCACAATAACGATTGCCATGCAAACCATTACTGTCGAAGAACTGAAAACCCGCATCGATGCGGGAGAGAAGATCAATTTAATTGATGTGCGGGAACCTCATGAGTATGCTGAGTTTAACCTCGGTGGAAAACTGATACCGCTGGGAAAAATTCAGACCATGCAGACAGATGAACTGGACGATCTGAAAGATGAAGAGATCATCATTCATTGCCGTAGCGGTCAGCGAAGCATGATGGCCTGTCTTTTTTTAGACACTTTAGGGTTTAAGAATACCAAAAATCTTGCTGGCGGTATACTTGCATGGCAAGAACTAGGATTTGCTGGATTTAAAGGATGAATAAGAAATATTTCGTTCAAATCCTCACAATCAGGGAAATCTCGGTTCTACAGTCTCACATTCACCCCAACCATCACATTCGTTCCTGCCATCGGGAAATAATAATTGTTTACGGACAATTGCCCGCCGTAGATATAATTATATGTATAGCCATTTGGCTCATACTTTTTGTTCAATACATTATTTACCTGCCCGACAAGGCTTATTTCCTTTAGTTTTTTTGGTTTTATAGTATAAATGATCCTGATATCCTGCACATAAAAAGCTTTTAATATCCTTTCTTCATTCTGCGTGTTGTCAAGATATTGTTTGCTCACATATTTGCCCAGCAAACCCAACTCCAGTTTTTGTATTGGCAGAAAATTGACAATGGCGCCACCAACAACAGCAGGGGAGAGGGCAATATCTGTTGAACTGTACCGGTTTATTTTTTGCCCGCCATTATCATAATCGTCGATGTATTCAGTAAAGTTTTTCACTTTGTTTTTGCTATAAGTAATATTGGCTGAGGCATTCATCCATTTGCTGAATTGCCAGCTGCCCTGCAGTTCAACACCAGTCCGGAAACTTTCAGGAATGTTGGTTCTCGTATAGGCTCCTACATCATTGATCTGCCCGGTAAGCACCAATTGGTTTTTATATTTCATAAAATACAATGTGGCTGACCAGTTATAGCTATCCTGTTTTTTTTCAATCCCCATTTCAATATCATCAAGTCTTTCGGGTTTTGGTTGTTGTGTTTTGCCAGCTTCAAAGTCATCCCGGTTGGGTTCTTTGTTGGCAATTGCGTAGGATGCATAGGCTTTCCATCCGTTTTTGTAATAACTGATACCAGCTTTGGGATTGAAAAAATCAAACTGGTTGTTTACCATTAAACCGGGATTCTCCCTGAATCCATCTATATCATATTTTACATGGCGGTATTGCAGATCATAAAAGATATGCCAGTATCCGGCAAACTGTGTTTGCTCTTTCAGGTAAATATTGAGGTCGGTCTTCACAGCGCCCAGGTCATACCAGTTTTTTATTGCGGTCAATCCTTTTTCTGCCCAGATCACTTTTCCATAATGTAAGCCCCTGTATTTTGATAGTCCACCGCCCAGTGTGGCTTGAGTTCGGTTGTCTTTGTATTGTAATGAAAAAATATTGCCATAGAAATTATTATTCAGCCAAAGCTGGCGGATCATATCTGACCTCGTAACGGGTGAACCGGAAGAAGGCGGATCAGGCAAATTATATTTTGAATATTTCTGATCGGCCTTGTATTGTTCATAATATCCTTCGCCATGTGTGCTGAACAATGCAGTGTTGAACGAAAAACGTTTCCCCAATAATTGAGTAAAGAATAACTGGTAATGTGTTTGTGTATAGTTATCGGTTTCATTATCGTAGGGAAGCCCGGGTCTTTCGGTACCGGCATAATTCACGGTCCTGTTTCCTTTTAATAGATCATCTTCTGAAATCCCATACCATGCCTGGTAGGTTTTTTCTTTTCCTGTAAAGACATTCAGCCGCAGCGAAGTTTTTGAGTTGATATAAGCAGTGGAGAAATAAGCTGATCTCAAATGACTGAAAGCCCTGTCAATAAATCCATCGCTTCCCAAAGCCGAGAGACGGGCATCAACCGTAAAATGATTCCCCAATAATCCACTGCCGGTTTTCAATGTGCTTTTCCAGCTATTGAATGAGCCATAACTGTTGTTGAATTCGGTATAGGCATCTTTGATCACTTCATTTGTACTGAAATTGATGCTGCCTCCGAATGCGCCGGCTCCGTTGGATGATGTACCCACTCCTCTTTGAATCTGAATACTTCCTGCAGAGGAAGTAAAGTCGGGGAGATCCACAAAAAAAGTACCCTGGCTTTCCGCATCGTTGTAAGGAATGCCATTTAATGTCACATTAATTCTTGTGGCATCTGTTCCTCTTATCCTCATTCCCGTATAGCCAAATCCATTTCCTGCATCTGAATTAATAACCACCGATGGCGTTTGGTTCAGAATAAAAGGAATATCCTGCCCAAGATTGTTTTTGAAAATCTCTTTTTTGGAAAGATTAGTTTTACTAAAAGGCGCATTTTCAGATGCTCTTACTGCCCTTACTTCAACGGGTGATAAGGTGTAAAAACTGTCTTTTGCTTCCTGTTGTGCATTTAAACCGCAAGCGGCCAACAATAGATTACTGATAAAAAAAATCCTCTTCATTTTTTAAGTTTTTAAAAATTAAAAAACAAGAGGGAAACGCTGTTGAGAAAGGATAACTGAATCCTCCTTCCCTTCGCAGGCATTACCCTGACCAGGTTCTACGGGTATGATCTCAGATCGTCATGTCATGCTGAGGTTCTCGAAGCATGACGGGACAAACACCCCGGGAAACTGAAAACTAAGCCCTTTTGGGGCAAGAACTTAGGCAAAGATAGGTGGTAAAATATATTTTAAGTGGTTGTAACTTTTCTACGCCGTATTTCGTACTATTTCAAACCATAGTTTATGAAGAAATTTTTTCTTTCCCTTTTAGTAGTTGTGGCCTCCGGCGGCATGCTGCTGGCGCAAAAAACATTTAATGACCCTAATGCTGAAATAAGAAATGTCAGCGGTTTCCATGGCATTGATGTCAGCACGGGTATCACTTTATACCTTTCAGAAGGCAATGCAGAAGAAGTGGCTGTAAGTGCATCAAAAACAGAATACCGGGATAAAATTGTAACCAGGGTGGAGAATGGCATCCTGAAAATACATTATGAAACAAAATCAGGTTCCATCAACAAAAGATATGAAAGCAAGGATATGAAAGCCTATGTATCTTATAAAATGCTGGATCATCTGGATGTAAATACAGGTGCAGAAGTGGAGATCAGCGGTGTATTGAAATCTTCTTCCCTTGAGTTGAAAGCAAATACAGGAGGATTGGTGAATGGTAAAGTAGACATTAATGATATGAAAGTGAGTCAGAATACCGGTTCTAAAATAACTTTATCAGGAAAAGCAGACAAACTGGAAATTGATAGCGATACAGGAAGCAAATTCATGGGTGAAGAATTGTCAACCCAGTCATGTAGTGTATCTGCAAGTACCGGAGCTAAAATCTGGATTACTGCTGAAAAAGAATTAAAGGCCAAGGCCAGCACCGGCGGAACGGTGAAATATAAAGGCACAGCTTCGGTTAGTGAGGTAAAAGTCAATACCGGCGGTTCTGTATCTAAAATAAAATCCGAATCAAAATAATAGAACAAAATACACTCATGAAAAAGATAACAATTTTATTGACTGCCTTATTCATGACAGCGCTGGTGCAGGGCCAGCAGGTAAATGATCCTAATGCCGAAGTCAGAGAGGCGAAAAATTTTCATGGTATCAATGTTGCCAATGCTTTTGATGTGTATCTCAGTCAGAGTAGCAGTGAGGCAGTGGCTGTCAGCGCAAGTGAAGCAAAGTACCGGGAAAGGATTAAGGTCGAAGTGAAAGAGGGTATTCTTTATATACGTTATGAAAATGAAGGGCTGCACTGGAATTCCGGGAATAAAAAACTTAAGGCTTACATTTCTTTTAAAGATATTGATCAGTTAACAATAAGCGGAGCTTGCGATGTTTTTATATCAGGTGAAATAAAAGAAGATAATCTTACCATTAAACAATCCGGCGCCAGTGACTTAAAAGGGAAGCTGAATATAAAAAAATTATCTGTTGACCTGAGTGGTGCTTCAGATATGACGGTAACAGGCAATGCCGTACAACTGGACGTTGAGGCCAGCGGCGCCAGCGACTTCAAGGGATTTGATCTGGTTACTGAAATATGCAGCGCCAAAGCAAGCGGCGCCAGCGACATTAAGATTACGGTAAATAAAGAATTATCAGCACAGGCAAGTGGCGCCAGCGACGTACGGTATAAAGGCGACGGCGTGATAACCGATTTGAAAACAGGGGGCGCAAGCAGTGTTTCAAAAGTTCGCTCCTGATTTCTCAGCTTATAGAGTATAGTCAGAAAAACTTCCTGCTATCCAGGAAGTTTTTTCTTTGGCAGGTAAGCCTTATACAGTTAACTTTGCGCCTCAACACCGCGAAGTAGAGCAGCGGTAGCTCGACGGGCTCATAACCCGTAGGTCGGGAGTTCGATCCTCCCCTTCGCAACCAAAGCCCCCGCTGAAGGCGGGGTTTTTTATTAGGCCACAGATGAACACAAATAAACGCAGATGTATGTCCTGCTGATCATTGTAAGATGATTTGTATTAATCTGTGTTAATCCGTGTCCATCTGTGGCCAAAAAGCACTTTGCCGCAGGCAAAAACAATAGCGTAATTCCTGGCTGACAATGAAATCAGGTTTCGTTAGCATATTCGGCAGGCCCAATGCGGGTAAAAGCACATTGCTCAATGCGCTGATGGGGGAGAAACTGGCTATCGTGTCACCCAAAGTGCAAACAACAAGGCATCGAATCAAAGGAATATTGACTGAAAAAAACTACCAGGTTGTTTTTTCTGATACACCCGGTATCATTGAACCGAAGTACAAGCTGCATGAAAAGATGATGGAAGCCGTGAAAAATGCACTGGAAGATGCTGATGTGGCACTGTTGCTGGTTGATATCAAAGAAGACTGGAAAGAAGCAGATGCGATATTCACTGCATTAAAATTAAAAGTTCCTGCCATTGTTGCTTTGAATAAGATTGACCTGGCATCAGAAGAAAAAATAAAAGAAGCAGTTGATTTTTTCAATGCAAAGTCTTACTGCAAAAAAGTAATTACCATTTCAGCGTTATCAGGTATCAATAAAAAGAAACTAATCAATGCTTTGCTGGAATTTTTACCCGAAGGCCAGCCATTTTATGAAGGAGATGATATCAGCGACCTGAATACCCGGTTTTTTGTGAGTGAATTAATACGGGAAAAGATTTATGAACTGGCACAGGATGAGATACCTTATCACACTGCTGTGCTGATAAGAGAATACCAGGAAAAAACAACCCTGGTAAAAATTGTTGCCGACATTATCGTTCACAGGGAAACACAGAAAGCCATATTGATCGGAGAAAACGGAAGCATGATCAAAAAAATCGGTACGGCTGCAAGAAAGGATATTGAAAAATTTATCGGGCAGAAAGTTTTCCTGGAATTGTTTGTAAAGGTGAAACCGAAGTGGAGAGAGAATGAGATGCAGTTGAAGGAGTATGGATACTGAAAAATTGGGAAAAGGGCAATTGCAAAATTTCAAAATCATAATAAATGTCATTTACCATCGCCATAGTGGGTCGTCCCAACGTAGGGAAAAGCACATTGTTCAATCGCTTATTGGAACAACGGAAAGCTATTGTAGATGATGTAAGCGGCGTAACCCGTGACCGCCAGTATGGTGTATCCGACTGGAACGGAAAAACATTCAATGTTATTGATACAGGCGGCTTTGTTCCTGGCGGTGAAGGCGCATTTGAAAAAGAGATTGCCAGGCAAGTGATGATAGCTGTAGAGGAAGCCAATGCCATACGCCTGCTTGAAGCTTCAGAATTTTACAGGCTTGGGTTTGAAAACATATTCTTCATTGCTGCTGCAAGCGGCAGCGGTACGGGTGAATTGCTTGATGCCATTACGGAATTAATACCTGTAGGGACGCAGGATTTTGCGTACCTGCCAGAACAATTACCAAAATTTGCCATCATAGGTCAGCCGAATGTGGGTAAATCTTCTTTGTTGAATGCATTGATGGGAGAAGAAAGAACCATAGTGAGTGATATTGCCGGAACCACAAGAGATACCATTCATACCCATTATAATCTTTTTCAGAAAGAATTTATACTGATTGATACGGCAGGCATCCGCCGCAAAAGCAAAGTACAGGAAGACCTGGAATTTTATTCCGTCATCCGTGCCATTAAAGCCCTGGATGAAGCCGATGTATGTTTATTGTTGCTGGATGCCGAAAAAGGAATAACTCAGCAGGATCTGAATATTTTTTCACTGGCAGTAAAAAAGGGAAAGGGCATTGTATTGCTGGTAAACAAATGGGACCTTGTGCAAAAACAAACCAATACAGCCAAAGAATTTGAAACTGAATTGAAACAAAGGCTGGCTCCTTTCAGTGATGTGCCCATACTTTTTATTTCTGCCAAAGACAAAACAAGAATATTCAAAGCCATTGAAACGGCGCTGGAAGTGTACGGGAACCGGCAAAGGAAAATACCCACTTCAGAACTAAATGAGGTGATGCTGAAAGCAATTGCATCTTATCACCCGCCAGTGGTGAGGGGTAATCCTGTCAAAATAAAATACATCACCCAACTGCCTACGATAGTTCCTTCTTTTGTTTTCTTCTGCAATTTCCCGGATGATATAAAGGAGCCGTATAAAAATTATCTGGAGAACCAGTTAAGGCTTCAGTACGACTTTACGGGTGTACCTGTGCGGCTTTATTTCAGGAAGAAATAGCTTTTTTGTTACATCGGAGTTATTTGGGGAATGTCGCAATTGACTTTATTTGTATGAATTAAATCTTGCTGTGATACCAGGATTTTTTAATCCATTGATTTTCATCAAACAATTTATCAAGACCGCCTAAAAATAATTACCAGGATTTGGCTGTTTCAGGTATCCGGCTACCTTTGCGCCCATTAAATTTAAAATCAAAAAAACAAGTACAATGAAAAAAGTATTCGCAATCATGGCTATCGCCGGTTTTATGGCTGCCTGCAACAACAGCAGTGAGAAAAAAGCAGAGGAAACAAAAGACACTACCAAAATGGAAACTCCTGTTACACCCACACAAGATTCTACCAAGCCGGCTACTGACAGCACTATGCCTGCCACTGACAGCACTAAGATGTAATCATTGTTCTGTTTACAATATTACTTCTTGCAAGAAGCTATCCCTCCCGCCCAAGGCGGGAGGATTTTTTTTGTCATTCCTTCAACAATATTTCCACAGCGCTAAACCTCTCCCCGCAAACCCCGTCCATATCCGCCGGCCATAATTTTTCCACAACCCGCTGAAAGCAATACAGAACTGCTCCCTTCAGAAACCTGAATCCTTAACTTGCTATATCCATTTCTCTGAAAACCTTTTCGAACCTCCGGCCCGGATAAACTTAATATTCGGTTATGAGAAGGTTTTTATTAATCTTTCTTTTTATTTCTTGCTTTTTTAATTCCAAGGCTGCTACTATTTATTGGGACGGCGGGGCTTTAACATCAAACTGGAGCGATGCTGCAAACTGGTCTCCCGATGGCATTCCCACATCTGCCGATGATGTTGTACTTGATAATTCTCTTGTAAATAGTTCTTATTCGGTGAACTTACCTGGTGGATCAGTAACTGTTACGGTCAATACTCTTACAATAACTCCTTTCGGAAGCTACAACATAACTCTTACATTGTCATCTGGAAATACTGCGGATCCAGGTTTAGATGTTACAGGTTCTGGAGATGCTTTGGTTCTAAATAACGGGGCAATACTAAAAAATGCATCAGGGGCAGCTTCAGGAAGTGGTATTTCAATAACTAATACTTTCAGAATTAATAATGGAGGACATTATATCCATAACACTGGAAGACAAAATGCTCCTATCGTTTCAAAACTTTCAACTGCAGTTGGAACTGAACTTGGAGAGTTTGAATATGATGACCCTACAGGGAGTACAATACTTTCTTTGTCAGGAAGTACTTTTGGTACCTTAACCTTATCGGCTCTTACTAACGGAACTACTTCATATATCGGCAGTGGGGCAATGAATTGTAACGTCAAAGGCAATCTAAATATTTATACCGGGGTTAGTTTTGCAATCAGTATGTCGGCAAACTTTATCGTTGCAGGAAACTATACTCAGGCATCGCCTTCAACTTTCAATCTTCAAAGCTCAACAAACAATAATACAGTTCAGATAGGCGGTAATTTTACTTTCGATGGTAGCATTACCGAATCAAATACAGGCTTGCCAATTCTCGAATTAAATGGATCTTCAAATCAAAGTATAACTGCAGCAAGCGGAACGATTACAGGCGACGTAACTTTTAAAATGAATAATGCAAGCGGCGCAACCTTAAATTCACCCTTATCGCTGCCATATGATCTGATTTTAACAGCCGGCAATATTGATCTTGGGGCAAACAATCTTACAGTGAGTGGTTCGATAACTGGAGGTGGAACTTCTTCCTATATCAAAACAAGCGGAACAGGCTATTTAAAGCAAATATCTGTAAACAATTTGGCATTTCCGATCGGTAATTCCAGCTACAATCCTGTTACTATTTCAAATGCCGGAGGAACAAATAATTTTTATGCAAGAGTTCAGGATGGTATTATCCCTTCCATTGCATTTCCAACATATGGCATAAACAGGACATGGTCCGTTTATTCTTCAGCAAATACATCGGGGGTAACTGCTGCTTTTCAATATAGGGGTGTTGATGCTAATGCCGGTGTACCTCAGCCCCAGAATATGGAATTATTGATTAATACTGATCCAATAACACCCGGGCCCTGGAGCATTGTTGCAGGAAACGGAACACTTACTCCATCTGGTACTGACCCTTATGTTGTTACTACATTAACATCATTGACAATCAGCACTAGTAGTCAGGTTGGTTATGCGTTGGGCAAAAGCGGAGGATGGATATTGCCTGTTGACTGTATCATTTCTTGTAAGGCTGAGAAAAGAAATAATACGGGTTTCATCAGTTGGGCGGTTAATAGCTGTAATGATATTAGTAGTTTTGAAATCCAACGTTCTTCAGCTAATTCAAGTTTTCAGACAATCGGCACTATAATTCCAGCAGCCAATGAAACTGGTTTTACTTTTATTGACAGATCCCTATTAAATGGCACAAATCTTTATCGCATCAGGATTAACAAATTAAGCGGTAGTTTGAAATATTCGAATACTGTGGCATTGATTCATAACAGCAATGATATCCTGATCACTTCCATTGCTCCCAATCCTGCTCAAAGCAGTGCAACAATAACAGTAAGTGCAGCCAGGCAAACGATCATCGAACTTAAGATCTTTGATATGTCTGGACGGATTGTTAAACAATGGCAATCCAGCTTTGCCGAAGGCAGTAATACAGTTGTGTTGAATGTGGAAGGATTGCCGCCGGGAGTATATCATTTATTGGCCGGCAGCGCTGATGCCAAATCATTTTCAAGATTTATCAAACAATAAATAAAAAACCAATACTAACTGCATAGAGCCACGCCAAAAGCGTGGCTTTTTTTATATGTATTGATTGAGTTTCAGGACTAAAATGAATTAGCAATTACTGTGACTCTTGTCACTCTGCCGAAGGAGGAGTCTCAGAGACTTCAGTATAAAGTAAGGCAGAGAGCTATAAGATGCTTCGTTCCTCAGCATGACAAGACCCAGTAAAAACAAAAATGCATTTGTAACTCTCAGATCTGGATATGCATGCTCGTATATCTACGATGCTTATAAGATTTGCCGGCAATTGCTTGCATAATCAAAATCAGGATACTATTTTGGCATTCGCTTTTCAATCGCCGTACCCCCTCCTCCGCTGTTGCTAAGAGGGCAGGCCAAAATCAATTCCTCCCTGAAGGCCCTTTTCAGTATCATTTAATGAAAAATTTATTGCTGGCAGATATTCAACAGCGATGCCATCCGGATTTCCTATTGAACAGCCCTAAAATTTGTAACCACCAATCTGTTCATTATGAAATTTGTTTTTGCTTTTGCTTTTTTATTCTGTCTTACCGCTTCTCACTGCCAGCTGGTTTCTGAGAGAGCTTCCATTCTTCCTGAACGGATGACCTTCAGGCATATTGCCAAAAGCGAACTGACCCCTAAAATGATGAGGACGGAGAAGATCCGCATCATGCAGTTTGAAAAATGGAAGTTCAACAGCAATAAAATATGGACAGGTGCCCTTGTAATGCTTTCAGGCGCTGCCAAAGGCCTGAATGAAACACTTGAATTTAACTGGCATGGTTTTGCTGCCGTATTTCCCAGGGCCAATCCCAAATGGTTCTGGCCGCAGCAGAGCTTTAAAAACAAATACAAGGACGGCGATCCTTCCAAAGGTTCAAAATTCCCATTGTCAACTTCTGCTTTGGTTTTTCTTACGGACCAGTATCATTTAGACAATTTTATTCAACGTGGTGCGCTGACCGCTGCACTGGTTATAAAAATAGGAGATGGTAAAAAACCATTCAGGCATTATTTGTTTGATGCGTTGTATTACACAGCGACTTACCAGCTTGGTTTTGGCAGCGTTTATTATTATTTCAAAAGCAGAATGTAGAGGCCTTTAGCTGAACTGCTGAATGATGCTGTTCACTTTTTCTTTGAACGTATTCAAGGATGCCTGTTGTTCTTTAATAAAACTGTTGTCTTTCAAAGGGCCAATTACTTTTTCCATTTCTTTTTCTGTTTCATAAACCATTTTGCGGAAAGGATTATTGTAATCTTTTTCCCTTGACTCATAAATGCCTTTTGTCATCCATTCTTTTGTATTAGCAGCCTGATGAAGCAATTGCAGGAATAGTTTTTTGGTAAAATTTCCGGGTCTCAGTTTCAATAGTTCAAGCAAAGAAGCCCAGGCATGCTGCATTTTTTCGGAATGATAATTATTACTTTTTCGGATGTAGTAAGCATGCACTTCATCCCAGTCTTTTATTTTACCCGATTTTATGTTACGGATAAGGGTTTGAACGGCCGATACGGGCATCAGCTGTCCGCCCATATTTTTCCAGGCATGGCGTTCGGGTTTTGAGGGCAATGCCTTTAGTAAGGTTTGCCAGTCGGTTATTTTTTTTGATTCAATAAAATGTATCAATTCATTGATTCCGTAATAAACTATCAGTTCTTTAAAAATTGAATAAGCTTCAGGTACTTTTATCAATTCCACTTTCCTGCCGCTGTTTTCAAATCCATCGGCCAGTATTTCTAATTGAAGTGGCCCCTCTTTTTTATCCAGCAAAGATTCTCCGGTCTTTAAGATTTCTTTCGCCGGCAATTCTTTTTTATACTTTGTTGCATATGCCCTGGCAGTAAATTCCTTCATCAATGTTAATGCGGCAAAAATTTCATTGACACTGTCCGGGGCAAGGAAATCATATTCGATGATCTGTGATTTGTCTTTTCTTTTATCCCGGGTTTCATATTTACCAGCATTGCGGGCCAACGCATACATGTTGTGCAGGAACCAGTAGCCGGGCATCACAACCAATTTATTTTTACTTACGTCATTACTTACCAGAGAAAAGGGAAGGGGAATGTTCAATTCGGCAGGGAAATCACCTTTTGCAATAATAGTGAAGGAAGCAAATTTTGAATTGTGCTTCAGACTCACACAAAGCCCCGGCCAGAAACCACGGCCTGCAATTAATTCACCATCGGCGCCCCTCGAATTATGATTTGAACCAATGGTGGCGCCTGCCGCCATATTGCTTTGTCCCATTACTGTTGCGGCACATAAAAATGAATTGTTGTGGTGTTGCTCATGTGCAGGAAAAATAAGAGAGTTCAGCACCTCGCAGCAGGAGATGGTAGAATTTTCACCGAGATATGAATTGATAAGTCTTGCTCCGTATTTTAATTGAGAATTTGATGCAAGAAAAAACCGGACAGCTTTCACCCCATAAAATACCCGGCACCCAAAACCAATGATGCCATTCACCAGTTCACATCCTTCGCCTATTTGCGATTTTGCGTCTGCAGAAGAATCAATTGTAAGATTTTTTAGTTTGTTAGCCCCTTTCAGGTAAGCATCGCTGCCGATCCACACATCTTTAATGATCTTACAATTTTTGATGACAGTCCGGTCACCTATCTTTCCATAATAACCTCTTTTAGTATCAAAACGGTTATCGGTAAACTCTTTGAGTTTTTGCAACAGCTTTTCATCATCCCTGTATTTTGACCAGAGCCAGGCATCGGCTGCCAGCATGCCGTTAAAAGGTAATATGCTTCGGCCTCCATTTTCATTACATACTTCCAGCCAGATGCGGACAGATTCCTTTTCTCCAATTTTTAAAACACCGTTGCCGAATTTGGAATGATCAGTAGCAGCAAGTTCATTGATGTTTACCAGCATCACTTCATTACCGATAATATAATGGCTTAAAAAATTAACATTATCAATAACGACATTATCGCCAATATCGCAACTGATGATAGTACTGTTGTATAAGCCAATTGGCAAACGAAGATTATTGAATTCAGCAAAATAGGGTTCCAGTTTTCCTATCCGCACAAGTCCAAAGAAAGAGCAGTTCTTTACCAGTTGAGGATTGAAGGCATCTGAGACCAAAACATTAATCCAGTTGTCCGAGCTATTGGCATTTTTTTCCAGGGTTTTTATCTCAGCAGTTGTAAGACTCCGGTATTTAATACCGCTGCGGTTCTGAATATTTCGCAGATAATATTCATCCTTTCCTTTTGGTAAATATTCTTTTGAAACGAAATTATAACCGAGGGAAGATATGGGTTGTTTGTTGATGTGGTTCATGTTACTGGTTGCTTGTTGCTGTTTACTGGTTTCTTAAATATGTATCTGCCTTACAAGCAATGAAATTTACTTTATCAGATGTGAATTTGAGAAATTTTATTAAAACTAAAGACATTTCTGTTTTAGGAATAAACAGCAACACGATACCAGCAACCAGCTACTATTCTACCGTTACACTTTTTGCCAGGTTTCTCGGTTTGTCCACATCATACTCTTTGGCTACGCCAATATAATAAGCCAGCAGTTGCAGGGGAACAACACTTAACATGGGAGCCAGTATCTCATCTGCTTCCGGCACTATCATCACATCATCGGCCATTCCTGCAATGGATTCATCGCCTTCCGTTATTACGGCAATCACTTTTCCTTTCCTTGCTTTTATTTCCTGTATGTTGCTAACCACTTTTTGATAGTACGCATCTTTTGTTGCTACAAACACAACGGGCAAATTTTCATCCACCAATGCGATGGGGCCATGTTTCATTTCAGCAGCCGGATAACCTTCGGCATGGATATAAGAGATCTCTTTCAGCTTTAATGCTCCTTCCAACGCAACCGGGAAATTATATCCACGACCGAGATACAAAAAGTCGTGTGCATCCTTATACTTTTGAGCCAGCGTTTTGATAGTACTACTGTGTTTAAGTGTCCAGGCCACTTTTTCGGGTATCTGTTGCAGCTCATTCAGCAAATTCATGTATCTGTCCTGCGAAATGGTGCCTTTGATGTAACCGATCTTCAGTGCAATCATCGTCAGTACCGCCAATTGTGCGGTAAATGCCTTGGTGGAAGCTACGCCGATCTCCGGACCTGCATGGGTATATGCCCCGCCATGGCTTGTTCTGGCAATGGATGAACCCACCACATTCACTACTCCAAGAATGATGGCTCCTTTCTCTTTTGCATTTTCAATGGCAACCAGTGTATCTGCCGTTTCACCGCTTTGTGATATGGCAATGATGACATCCCCTTTATTGATGATCGGATTGCGGTAGCGGAACTCCGATGCGTATTCTACTTCTACATTGATGCGGCAGAGTTCTTCAAAAATATATTCAGCTACGAGGCCTGCATGCCAGCTGGTACCACAAGCCACCATGATGATGCGGTTGGCTGTCATGATATCTTCGGCATACTGCTGGATACCGCTCATGGTAATGGTGCCTTCGGAAGCATCCAGTCGTCCTCTGAGGCAATCGTAAATGGTTTGTGGCTGTTCAAAAATTTCTTTCAGCATGAAATGGTCATAACCGCCTTTTTCTATTGCAGCAAGTTCCAAGTCGAGCTTTTGCACATAAGGTGTTATTTTTTCATTGCCGAGATTTTTCAGGATAAGTTCGTCCGGTTTTACAATGGCCAGTTCATAATCGTTCACATACACCACTTCTTTGGTGTATTCCAGCATTGGCGAGGCATCACTGCCAAGAAAATGTTCATTCTTGCCGATGCCAATTACCAAAGGGCTTCCTTTGCGGGCTGCAATGATAGTATCAGGATTATCCTCATCAAGCAAAAGGATAACATAGGCGCCGGTAACTCTTTTCAAAGCCACTCTTACGGCTTCTTCCAGGTCGCATTGATTATTCTTTTTGATCTCTTCAATAAAATTCAGCAGTACTTCGGTATCGGTTTCGCTGGAAAAACTATAACCGAGATTGTCGAGTTCTTTTTTTAACTGGTTATAGTTTTCAATGATGCCGTTGTGTATCATTGCCAGTTTGCCGCTGGCTGAGCGATGTGGATGTGCATTGCGGTCGCTGGGTTCGCCATGAGTGGCCCAGCGGGTATGGCCGATGCCCACATGGGCATGCAGGTCTTTACCAACAATGGCATCTTCCAGTTCTGCCACCTTTCCTTTCTTCTTGTAAACTTTCAAGCCGCCGTTATGAAGCGCTACACCGGTGCTGTCGTAGCCACGGTATTCAAGCCTTTTCAGGCCTTTAATGATGATAGGGTAAGCTTCCCTGGGGCCGGTATATCCAACTATTCCGCACATAAAGGTGAATGGTTTTTTATAAGCTGAATTTCAATTACAGACAAAAATATTGATTTCAGTATATGGCAAAAACAAACCCGCATAAAACTGCAAACTTTATTTAATTCTTAGTAAGTGTAATTGAGCGAAAGGAAAATCCTCATAGTAATACTCCCCTGAGTAATAGAAAGGCGGTGCCAAAATAAATTAACAGACCCGTTACATCCACGAGGGTAGCAATAAAAGGTGTGGAAGAGGTGGCAGGGTCGGCTCCTAATTTTTTCAATAGTAAGGGAAGCATGGAACCCATAATGGTACCCCATGTTACTACACCTGTAATAGCTGCTGCTATGGCAAAACCGATGCGGATAAAATGTTCGCCGAATAATCCAAAGAAATAATGTCCGCCATAGATGATCAGAAAACCAAATAAACCAAGGGTGATGCCCATAAAAAGACCTGATTGGATTTCTCTTCTTGCAATGCGCCACCAGTCTTTGACCGTTACTTCATCCAATGCCAATGCCTGGATGATAAGTGTGGCAGCCTGTGAGCCGCTGTTGCCACCGCTTGAAATGATCAGCGGAATAAAAGTGGATAACACCAGCACCTGCTCAAGGGTTTTCTGAAAATTCGACATAGCAGCGATGGTAAGTGTTTCACCGACGAATAAAATGATAAGCCAGACGATCCTTTTTTTATATAATTTAAAAACAGGGACATCGAGGTAGGGTTCCTCTAATGCTGCAGTACCCCCCATTTTTTGCATATCCTCGCTGAATTCTTCTTCTGCCACCCAAAGCATATCGTCTATGGTAACTATCCCAAGAAGTTTATTGTTATTGCTTACAACGGGTAATGCCACCCGGTTATTCATTTTAAACACCTGGTTGGCCGTTTCCTGGTCGTCTTCCGGATGAAGGGCAATGAATCGTTCATCCATCAGTTCCAAAACTTTTTTGTCTGGTGAATTCAAAATAAATTCCCGTATGCGGATATCATCCAATAATTCTCCATCTTCATTGATAACATAGATCACATTGATGGTCTCGCTGTCTTTTCCATATTTGCGGATGGTCGCAAACACTTCTTCAATCGTATTCCACGGATATACATACACATAATCCGGTGTCATCAGCCTGCCGATACTGTTCTCAGGATAACCCAGTAAGGAAAGTGTGATTTTTCTTTCCTCCGGGTCGAGGAGTTTGATAAGTTCTCTCACAACATTACCCGGAAGCTCTTCCAAAAAATCAGTACGGTCGTCTGCGGGCAACTGGTTTAATAAAGATGCGGTTGTGTTCGGCGGCAGTGCATGAATAATCCTTTTCTGAATTGAAAGATCAAGAATCTTAAATACACTGGCAGCCCGGTGCACCGACATATTGGCGATGATGCTGCCTTCGTAATCGGGATATGCTTCTACAAGAACCGATACATCGCTGATGTTCTGGTCATCCAGAAAATCTCTGATCAGAAGTTTATCTTCTGATTGAATGATGGCTTCAAATTGCTCCTGCAGGGTGGGCTGTTCCAGTTCCAGCGACATGTTTCAAAAATAGTCAATAGTCCTGAGTCGTTAGTCAGAAGTCAGCAGTCAGCAGTATGCTTCCATTCCCAATTATGATTCCTTATTTCTATTTTCACATTTGTATGATACTTCCCTTTCTTTTTATTGCTCCCACAAAAACAATGGGCAGGGGTGTTTTTACATCAGAAAACATAAAGGCAGGCACGGTTGTAGAAATATCGCCTGTGATTGTTATGAATAACGAAGAAAGAAAGCTTCTGGATCATACCCGGTTGCACGACTATATCTTTGAATGGGGAGATAACAAAGGCCAATGCTGTATGGCATTGGGATTTGTGCCGGTATATAATCACTCACATGAAAGTAACTGTGAGTATGAAATGGATTTCGATGAGGAAACAATCAGCATCAAGACAGTAAGAGATATACAAGCAGAAGAAGAATTATTCATTAATTATAACGGCAACTGGAATGACAGAAAGCCTGTATGGTTTGCAGCAAAATAAGAATCCCCCCGAATACCGGGGGGATCTTGTATGTGGTCTTGTGATGTATGGTTATTGAAATTTAATTTGTCCCCTGATCTCTCCACCCGGATAAGTGGCAGTATGAATATTCAGATAATACATACCGTTCAGAAGGTCCTGTTCTTTTACGATTACACCGTCAGCCAGTAAAGTAGCAGAAAATTTTCCTGTTGCCGGGTAAGCCGAACCAGGAGTGGCAATGCCATTTGACGCAGTGATAAGATTCTGTACAACACCAGCCGCATAGCCTACCGGAGCCAGGCCATGAATATGCATTGCTGCGACAGGTCCCGTAAGCCCTGACCAGGTAACACTGAAAGTAAGAATCCTTGTTTCTTTGGAATATGAAACATCCATAAATCCAAGTGCAGTACTTGGAGTAGCCGGAGTCTCCTGTGCGCCGGTAAGAGGAATACTTTTTCTTTCGTAATCAGTAGTTTTCTTTTCTTCAGCTACTTTTTCACAGGAAGTAGCGGCCAGCATGAGGCCTAAAACTAATGAGCTCAAAGCAGTTAGTCTGATCAGTTTCATGTTTCGGTATTTCCGGTAAAAATAAGAAGTTTTTGGAAATGACCATATTTTTCAGAAAATAGCCGCCCCTTTGTGGGAAAACTGGTACTGACTGGATATATCAGCATTTTTCTCATTAATTTAATTGTCCAAAACCAACAATATGGCAGAGTTAACTGTTCCGGGGCGAAACCGGATTAATTCCATTGATATTCTGAGAGGCCTTGTCATGGTCATCATGGCGCTTGACCATGTAAGAGATTTTTTTTACAAAGCTGATTTGGGAAAAGCTGCCGATGCGGCACTTGACCCTACCAATATGACGACCACCTTTCCGGCTTTATTTTTTACACGGTGGATAACCCATTTTTGTGCCCCTATATTTGTCTTCCTGGCAGGGGCATCTGTTTACCTGATGTGTCAGAAGAAATCAAGGAAGGAAGTAAGCGCTTTTCTGATCAAGCGGGGTTTCTGGCTGGTATTTGTTGAGGCAGTCATTATAACATTCGGATGGACATTTGATCCTCATTTCAACCTTTTTATTCTCCAGGTTATCTGGGCTATCGGGGTAAGTATGATCCTGATGGGATTCCTCGTATTGCTGCCGTATAAAATAATATTTGCATTGGGCATTGCTATAGTTGCGGGGCACAACCTGATGGATTATCCTTCAATAAGCAATGGTTTAAAAGGGGGTGTCCTTGCTGATCTGCTTTACTTTTCCAACTTTTCAGTTCATCAGCTTTGGGATAATCATTTTTATTTAATCGTTTATTCCTTCCTGCCGTGGATGGGAGTGATGCTGCTGGGATATTGTTTTGGGAAATTATATCAATCGGGTGTGGATGCAGCATGGCGGAGAAAGATTTTATTAGGGCTTGGTGCTTCTATTGTTTTATTATTTATCATTCTCCGTGCTATCAATATGTATGGTGATCCGGTACCCTGGTCAGAACAGCCACGGGGTTTTGTCTATACTGTTCTTTCCTTTTTCAATCTGAATAAATATCCTCCTTCGCTGATGTTCTTATGCATGACCATCGGGCCGGGTATTATTTTCCTGGCATTGATTGAAAAAGCGCAGAATGGTTTTACAAAAGTGATGAATGTGTATGGCCGGGTGCCCATGCTGTATTATATTCTGCATTTTTATATTATCCACCTTACGGTAGTGGTTGTGTTTTACCTGCAGGGATTTGGTGCTAAGGATATTGTTCCAGAGGGGATACCTTTCTATTTCAAACCAAATGATTTTGGTTTTGGCTTGTTGGGAGTATATGCAGTATGGATTTTTGTAGTGGCAGTGCTGTATCCCATCTGCAAAAAATATGATAAGTATAAAACAGCGAATATCGGTAAGAAATGGTGGCTGAGTTATATTTAGTCAAACAGGTCAAATAAGTCATATCGGTCAGACAGGAAGCTTTGACTTATTTTGACTGATATGACTTTCTATCTGAGTTTATTCTTTATTTCCTGCAACTTCAATAATGCTTCTACAGGAGTGAGACGGTTGATGTCAACCTCATTCAGGAGTTTTCTTATTTCTTCGAAGGTTTCGGTGTGTGAATCAAAGATGGAGAGTTGCATTTGGAGGGGAGTAAGATTTTTTAGCTTGTCACGGTTCAGTCCCCCGCTTAAGACGGGGTCCCGACCCTGCTCATGAATACTTTCAAGATGCTTTAAGATTTCATTTGCCCTGTCAATCAACGACGGCGGCATACCTGCCATCTTTGCTACATGAATACCAAAACTGTGGGTGCTGCCACCTCTCGCCAGTTTGCGCAGGAAAATGATCTTATTACCCACTTCTTTATTGGTGATATGATAATTCTTTACCCGTTCAAATTTCTCTTCCAGTTCATTCAATTCATGGTAATGCGTGGCAAAAAGCGTTTTGGGCTGCTGCGGTGAATTATGCAAGTGCTCTGCAATACTCCATGCAATGGAGATGCCGTCATAGGTAGAAGTGCCTCTCCCGATTTCATCCAGCAATATCAAACTACGGCTGGTAATGTTATTGATGATAGAAGCCGTTTCATTCATTTCCACCATAAAAGTGGACTCGCCACCGGATAAATTATCAGAAGCGCCGACCCTAGTGAATATTTTATCAGTCAGCGAAATTTTTGCTTCATTGGCCGGAACAAAACTTCCCATGTGGGCCATCAGTGTGATCAATGCTGTTTGCCGCAACAAAGCAGATTTACCACTCATGTTGGGGCCGGTTAGGATAATTATCTGCTGGTCATCTTTATTCAATTCAAGGTCATTGCTTATATAAGTTTCACCAATGGGTAAGTTTCTTTCTATTACCGGGTGCCTGCCTTCTTTTATTATTAATTCATTGCCCGTATGTAATTCCGGTTTTTTATACTGAAAGTGAATGGCATTATTGGCAAAGCAGCAAAGACAGTCGAGGACTGCGATGATATTTCCGTTTATCTGAACAGGGGCTAAATAATCAAACAATTCATTCAGCAATGCTTCAAACAGCTCCAGTTCCAGTTTTAATATCTTTTCTTCGGCCCCGGTTATTTTTTCTTCATAATCTTTTAATTCAGGAGTGATATATCGTTCTGCATTGGTAAGGGTTTGTTTTCTCATCCATTCGGCAGGCACTTTGTTCTTGTGGGCATGGGTCACTTCAAGATAGTAGCCAAACACATTATTGAACCCAATTTTCAGGGAACTGATACCGGTTCTTTCCGCTTCTTTTATTTGTAATTGGGTTAAATATTCTTTGCCGCTGAAAGCGATCTTTCTCAGTTCATCCAGTTCAGCACTCACTCCGCTGTTCATCATGCCACCTTTGATGGCAAGGGCAGGGGGATTATCAACGATCTCTTTAAAAATTTTATCAGCAATGTAAGGACAGGGATTCAGTGCATCTCCCAGTCTCTTTAAATATTCATTAGAAGACGAAAGACAAAGCCGTTTGATGGTCTCCACCTGTTTTAGCCCTCTTGCTAATTGCAATACTTCTCTCGGGTTAATTTTCTTCAGCGGAATTTTAGAAACCAGTCTTTCAATATCACCGCATTGCTTGATGTGTTGCAATAGTTTGTTACGCAGGTCTGTTTCTTTGATCAGGTGTCCAACCGTATCCAGCCGTTCATTTATTTTCTGAACATCTTTTAATGGAAAAACTATCCATCTCTTCAGCAATCTTGCTCCCATTGGAGAAACTGTATTATCCAAAACACTCAATAAAGTATGGTTGCCTTCCGAATTACCAATCACCAATTCCAGATTCCTGATTGTAAACCGGTCCATCCACAAAAAATCATCCCGGTCTATCCGCTGCAGCGATGTAATGTGTTGCAGGTTCGGATGTTCCGTATCTCTTAAATAATGAATGATGGCTCCTGCGGCTATCAAACCGTTTTTCAGATTATCAATGCCAAAGCCTTTTAACGAATGGGTCTGGAAATGTTTCAGCAAAGTATCTTCGGCATAAGAGCTGTCAAATATCCATTCATCTAATGTGTATGAATACATCTTGCTGCCAAAATATTCTTTGAACTTTTTCTGCTGATGTCTTTGGAAAACAACTTCGGCAGGCTTGAAGCCCTGCAAAAGTTTATCAGCATATTCCCTGTCGCCTTCGGCAATTAAAAACTCACCGGTTGAAATATCCAGGAAAGCAAGACCATATTTATCATGCTGAGCGATAGCCGAAGCATCTGCAAAGTGAACTGCGGCAAGAAAGTTATTACTATGATGCTCCAGTAATTTATCATTGACCGTTGTGCCGGGTGTCACCATATCGGTCACACCTCTTTTTACAATGCCTTTGGCCAACTTAGGATCTTCGAGCTGATCACAAATAGCTACACGATGACCTGCTTTTACCAACTTGTGCAGGTAGGTATCCAATGCATGATGCGGAAAGCCGGCGAGGTCGGAAGAGGCGGCAGCGCCATTATTTCTTTTTGTGAGTGTGATGCCAAGAATTTGCGAAGCCAATACGGCATCCTGCCCGAAGGTTTCATAGAAGTCTCCCACCCGGAATAGCAGGATAGCATCCGGATATTTTTGTTTGATAGCCCGGTGCTGCTGCATGAGGGGAGTGTCTTCTGTCTTCGTCTTGGCCATAGCTTGTCCCGATTCATCGGGAGACGACAAAAATACTTGGTTTGCCAGCTAATTTGAAATAGTAATTTTAGGGTTCAAACAGATTATTTTTTGAGATTCATCATTCTATTTTTTTTTATTCTGCTTTCTTTTATTTGTACTGCTCAAAGTAGACCCTATCACTATGTTGATAGTATTATGAGGAGTTACAAGGAGAAGATAAAATCAGAAGATGGCTTGTATAAAGTCGTTTATTTTATACGACAATCTTTTGATGTTGATTCTATCAAACTTCGGGCATCTGTAATTTGGATCTCAGAAAATATTGCTTACGACATAAAATCATTTATAGATGAAGATCCAAAAGCAAGTGAACTGGGTTATGTAATTAAAAACAAAAAGGCTGTTTGTGGCGGTTACGCAAAGCTGCTAAAATACTTTTGTGATGCATTTAATATCGAATGTGAAGTTGTGGAAGGCTTTGGAAGAGGTACAAGGAAAGATGTAGTTTTTAATCCTTCACCTGTCAAACCGAATCATGCCTGGAATGCTGTAAAGATTAATGGTATATGGAAACTGATTGATCCCACCTGGATTTCGGGTTATGTGGATGATACCGATGAAAACAATATGATATATCGGAAAAAATTTAATGAGGTTTATTATTTTACTAGTCCAGATAGATTTGTCTTAAACCACTTTCCTAAACAAACACAATTTCAATATCTGGAAAGCCCTATAAAGGCGAAACAATTCAGAAATTGGCCACTTTTAACTACTCAATTTATTTACGGTGAAATAAAGAGAGTTTGGCCTGATTCCTCTTATTTAAAAGTGAAGATCGGAGATACAATTGTGTTCCGTTTAGAAACTCCTGAATCAATAAGATATTTATGTGCACAGACTGAAAATATACCCAAAGCGGATCATTTTAATCTCGTTGTGAAAAAAGGAGGATGGTATGAATTCTCATATCCTGTTACCGTTCCAGGCTTTTATAATCTGTACATTGGATATTGTTCGGGAGATTTATTTTCGCCTCTCGTAGTTTATAAACTTCAAGCAAATTAAATTTCTATTTTTAAACATTTTTTATAATGCGAAAACTATCCATGGCTGAGTTGGGCCGGAAATCTGTGAATGAGTTCAAAGAATCTGAGAAATTTCCCATTATTGTTGTGCTCGAAAATATCCGCAGCGCTTATAATGTGGGTAGTGTGTTCCGCACATCTGATGCATTTCTTGTTGAAGCGATTTACATTATTGGCTATTCAGCCAAACCCCCGCATAAAGAAATTAAAAAAACTGCCCTGGGAGCTGAAGAAACAGTAAGCTGGAAATATTTCAAAACATCTGCTGAAGCGGTTGATGAAATAAGAAAGCAAAACTATAACATCTATGCAGCCGAACAGGCCAAAGGAAGTTATAAGCTAAATGAAATACGTATTGAACCCGGTGAAAAGATCGCAGTTGTATTTGGCAACGAGGTGACAGGAGTGGAGCAAAGCACTATTGCATTATGTGATGGTTGTATTGAAATTCCGCAACTGGGTATGAAACATTCGCTGAATATTGCCACGGCGGCGGGGGTTATTCTATGGGAATTAGTAAGAGAAAAAATTGCCACTGAAACACAGAAGCACTGAGTTTTTTTCTGTGTTTCAGTGATTCTGTGGCTAATTAATAGAAATGAGTAAAGTAAAAAACTATTTAAGCCTTATAAAATTCTCTCACACCATCTTTGCAATGCCTTTTGCGTTGATTGGATTTTTTGTTGGAATAGCCAGCTTAAAAAGAATTCCATGGGTTAAGATAGTGTCATCAATGATTGAAACTCCGTTACAAAAGACAAAAGTTTTCCTGACTCATCATTATTATATTTTAATTCTTGTATTGTTCTGCATGGTCTTTGCTCGCAGTGCCGCCATGGCGTTTAACCGTTACTTAGACAGGCAATTTGATGCAAAAAATCCCAGAACGGCAGTAAGAGAAATACCAAAGAGGATAATAACTCCAAAGAATGCTTTAATCTTCACAATTGTTTCCTGTATTTTGTTTGTTGTCACTTGTTTTTTCATTAATAGGATTTGTTTTTATCTATCGCCGGTTGCACTTGCAGTAGTGCTGGGGTATAGTTATACAAAAAGATTCACTCCGCTTTGTCATTTGATATTGGGTTTGGGATTAAGTCTTGCACCCATCGGAGCTTATCTTGCTGTTACTGGCGCATTTGCTTTTCTACCTATTCTTTTTTCTTTGGCAGTTTTGTTTTGGGTCAGCGGCTTTGATATTATTTATGCATTACAGGATGAAGAATTTGATAAGGAAAATAAATTGTATTCTATTCCTGCCTCGCTGGGCAAGGTAAAGGCGCTGAGGGTTTCAGAATTTTTACATTTGTTAAGTGCATCTGCCATTGTGTTAGCCGGTTATTACGGAAATTTCAGATGGCTATACTGGATTGGCGCCGCCATTTTTATCGGTATGCTGATTTATCAGCACTCCATTGTAAAACCCAATGACCTGAAGAGAGTGAATGTAGCGTTCATGACAGCCAATGGAATTGCTTCGGTTGTTTTTGCCATCTTTGTTATAGCAGATTTATTTATCAACTGATAATAATTGGCCAGAATAATTTGTATAGACTATGGGCTAAAGCGAACGGGGCTTGCTGTTACCGATCCATTACAGATCATTGCATCAGGGCTGACCACCGTGGAGTCCAAAAAACTGATCCCCTTTCTTAAAGATTATTTTTCAAAAGAACAGGTGGAACTCATTCTTATTGGTGAGCCCAAAAACTGGGATGATACCGATACCCATGCCACCCCGTTGGTAGAGAAATGCATCAAAGACCTGCAAAAGAACTTCCCAACAACACCCATTAAAAAGGTAGATGAACGATACACCTCTAAAATGGCCAAAGACGCCATGCTTGAAATGGGCCTGAAGAAAATGCAACGTCGCAACAAAGCTCTTGTAGATGAAATAGCAGCGACAATTATGTTGCAGGAATATCTCAGGTCAATTAGTTGAAAAGATGACAAGTTAGTAAGTTGATAAGGGTTAAATTTGCACATTATTTTTACCCGTTAACATATAAACTTTTCAACTTGATTCTTCCAATAGTAGCATATGGACATCCGGTGCTTCGCAAAGTAGCAAAAGATATCACGGCCCAATATCCTGATCTTGAAAAACTGATCGCCAATATGTGGGAGACCATGTATGCTTCCAGTGGGGTAGGATTGGCGGCTCCCCAGGTCAATAAAGACATCCGGCTCTTTATTGTGGATACGGAGCAGATTTTTAAAAATATGGATGAGGAAGAAAAAAAAGAGTATGATGATATGCCCGGTGTAAAATCAACCTTCATCAATGCCCGTATCATTGAAACGGCAGGCGATGAATGGTCTTACAATGAAGGCTGCCTGAGTATCCCAAAGATCAGGGAAGATATATACCGGGAAGAAGAAGTAACATTGACTTTTAGCGATGAAAACTTTGTAAAGCATACTAAAACTTTCACAGGCCTTACAGCCAGAGTTATCCTGCATGAGTATGACCACATTGAAGGGAAGCTCTTTATTGATCACATCTCAGCGCTTAAAAGAAAACTTCTGAAGGGAAAACTGAATGATATTTCAAAAGGCAAAGTGCAGGTAGATTACAAAATGCTTTTTCCGGGTTAACTTTCTGTCTCAGGCAGCCGAAAACTGATTACCAGAAAGTGGTACTTATTTTGGCTGCCTGGTTAATAAAAAAATAATCCTGAATATCCATTGCTGTTATATTTCTTCTTTCTAATTTAGCATACCATCCTGTAAAAGCCATCTGGTTAGTCTCACATCATTAGTAGTTAGTAGCCACCATTATCCTTTTTGATTGCCGTTTCCCGCCCTTAGTGAGATTGGATAACTATTAAAAATTACGCTTATGAGAAGAAGAATTACCCTCTCATGTTTAGCGGTGTTTCTGGCCATTGGATTTCTCAGGTCCCAGGTTCCATCCTTAAATCCACAGAACGGGGTAGTGCCTGCCATCTTAAATGCAGCAGGCGGCACTTATGACAATCCCTCATCGTATTATCGTTATGAATGGAGTTTTGGAGAACTGTTGCTGATCCAGGCTTTTGCGCCGCCCGACAGTTCGGTGCTTGTCACCCAGGGTGTATTGCAACCCTGCACCGACCAGATCGGCTATTCACCCTTTACGGTCTTGTTTGAAGAAGGCGATTACAAGCTGTTTCCCAACCCCACCTCAGGAAAGTTTGAAGTGGATTTTTTTGTAAGAACGCCGGGAACAATGAGTCTTCAGCTGATCAATTCGATAGGTCAGATATTAAGCAAGAAAAGCTATCACTACGATGGCTGCTGCCGTATTGAATTGTTTGACATTTCGAGGTATCCCGATGGGATGTACTTTGTAGTGGCCGACCTGAAACCGGACATACTTCGACCGGGCGACAACATTGAGGTAATACGCCACAGCGGACTGAAGGTGATAAAACTTACCAGCAACTAAACACAAATAATTAACCAAGCCTAAACTAAAAAAGAAGACATGAAAAAGCTATTATCAATAATGACCGTGCTGGCGCTGACAGCGATGACAGCCATCGGCCAGTCACCGGCCCCCGGTATATTCAATTACCAGGGAGTAGCCCGCAACAGTGTGGGCAATGTGCTGGTGAATAAAGCGATCACCTTACGGTTAACGGTGCATGACGGAGCCGCAGCAGGCCCGACCGTGTACCAGGAATCAAGGGCAACAATAACTAATCCATTCGGATTATTCAATGTGCAGGTAGGCGGCCCCGGTGCTACCAATGTAACGGGGACTATTGCGGGGGTAAACTGGGGTGTGAATACAAAGTTTATCCAGGTAGAGATTGACCCGAATGGAGGAACAACATTTATTAATATTGGTACAGCACAGATAGCCAGTGTGCCATATTCATTGTATTCATCATTGAGCAATGATCTGGTGTTGCCATTTAATAAGACACAGGCAGATGCAGGTACACTGTTCAGAATTACCAACAGCGGTACAGGTATCAGTGGTGCTATTATGGGAGTTACACAATCCAATGCTGCCAGTGCATGGGGCGTTCATGGCCGGGTAGATAATACAACTGCAGGTGGATTTTCCACTGGTCTGTTGGGAACTAACCTGAGCACAACCGGTTTGGGAATCGGTGTTACCGGTTCTCAGAATGGAAGTGGCTGGGGTGTGTACGGTACTACGCCAAGTGGTATCGGTGTATATGGATTAAGCACAAGCGGCTTTGGTGTGTACGGACAGTCAACCAGTGGAGTATCAGTTTATGGTATCCAGGGAAGCTCTGGTACAAACAATGCCGGTCGTTTTCAAAATTTAAACCCGGCTAATAGTGCAAGTACCGTATCAATAATTACAAATGGTACCAGTGCAACTGCTCTTTCCGTAAGTGGTCCTGATATTTGGGGAAGTGCCATTGGCATTACTAATACAACTTCAGGAATGGAGTGGAGAATGAATGTGCAGGGCACTACCTGGCAGGTAACAAAAATACCTGGTGCAACTTTTACACCTTTCCGTTTACAATCAAGCGGTGTTGTAGATTTTCCAAGCACTGCAGGTACTCAAAGGGTGACAATTCTTGATAATGGAAATGTAGGCATAGGAACAGCCGCTCCTTCTACAAGGTTGCATGTTGTTGGGTCTGCAACCATACAGGATGGTACCCAGGGTGTGGGAAGAATTTTCGCTGATAATGGCGCTGGCGTAGGTACAGGCAGTTGGCAGGTTCCTTCAGCTATCGGAGTTGTTACGGGAAGCGGCACACTAAACTATATTCCCAAATGGACACCCACCGGAACCAATTTGGGTAACTCCATTATGCGGGAGGTAACCACAGGTGTAGGCTTTGGCGCCGCTGATGGTATTATAATGGGAAATGTCACAAATCCTAATGGAAGACTGACGATCAAAGGCGCAGATAATTCATTTGATGCAGGTATCCGCATGGAAGAAGATGCTTCAACTGAATTTGGTAATATCCTTTACGGACAGGAAGGCTGGATATACCATACAAGAACCGCCGGTAATGATCACATCTTTCTTACGAACACACTTGGTTCGATAGGTAATGAAGCATTTATCATTAAGGATAATGGAAATGTAGGTGTTCGGGTAACAAATCCTACCAGTAAGTTTGAAGTACTGCAGACTGGAACCACATCTGCAGGTTTATTTACACTTAATAATGCTGCGAATGTTACTGCATCTATCCGGGGTTTAAATACAGCTACCAACAACGGATCATGGGGCATATTAGCTACATCGGTAACCGGAACAGGTTATCCTGGTGAAACAAATCCCGCAGCTTTGGTAGCACAAACAGATAATTCCTTAGGTATTGTTACATCCAGTCTTACTAATTATGCTATTCGTGCAGGATCTTTTTCAAGTACTGCAATATATGGTGAGGCTTATCCAGGTGGAGCCGGAGCCGGTGTACTTGGTCAAGGGCTTGGTCCTAATAACTTCGGCGTGGTAGGCAATGCCGCACCGGGTACAGGATCCGGTGGTTATTTTACAGGAGGCACTACAGCCTTGCGTACATTGGGAGGAGTGCAGTTAACAGGTATTAATGAGGGTGTAAACCGCATCCTCACAACAGTGCCAGGAACAGGACAAGCCACCTGGGAAGATGCAGCTACTGTAGGGATTGTTAGCGGTAGTGGTACATTGAACTTTATTCCGAAATGGACTCCGAATGGAACAACACTGGGTAATTCAATGATATTTGACGATGCTTCCAATGCCAATCTTGGCGGCGGAGCAGCTGGTAACAGGCCGAGCAGTTTAACCATTTGGCAAACACCCGGCACCACAGATGCGTCATTGGTTTTCAGAACAGCATCAGGTGAATTTGGCGGTATGTTTACAGGCGCCGATGGCAAACTTCATCTTACAACCAATAGTGCAAACCCTTCTCTTGCAACCATAGGATTGACGGTTGACGACGACGGAGTACAGGGAGTAGGTATTGGTACCGTAAACCCGGCAACTAAGCTAAATGTTGTTCAAACTGATGCAACTGCTATTCGTTCAGATGTAAGTTACGGTGGTGCTCTGTCCACTTTTTCATACAGGGCAGCCAATATTTTGAGTGGCGCCAACTCTAATATGGGGATGGCTTCTTTTAACAATACATCTTCTTCATTAATTCCGGGTTGGAAAGCCGGAGTGGTGGGAGTTGATTCAAGTAATGATGTTTTCTCTAGTGGTGTAGCCGGCTTTTATAAAGGTAATACTCCTGCTATCGGTGTATATGGCAGATCATCACAGAATTTTGATTATTCAGTTTCTGCTACTGTGAATACACTTGGATTTACTGGAGGAAATTTTATTGGTGGAGATGCGGGAGTTGCCGCTATGGTTAGTGGTACAGGAACTTCTGTAAACAAATATGCGGTTTGGGCAAGAAACCTGGGAGGGGGAACCAATTGGGCTGGCTATTTTGAAGGACAGGTTGCTATTAACGACGGAACCCAGGGAACAGGCTATGTATTTACCAGCGATGCCAGCGGCAATGGAAGCTGGCAGGGGCCGGTGCATATGAGTGCAGGTAGTATGGCTTCTGTTTCTATTCCAAGTGGCGGCGCATCTACCGACATTACTACATGGGGAACACTGGATGAGGCTGGCGGCGCAAACTATACACCTGGGACAGGAACATATACAATACCAGTTACCGGTTATTATTCGATTTCTTTGCATTTATCATGGGGAGTTGCTGCACCATCATCCGGTGCTAGTGAAGTTAAGGGTCAGATTAAAAGAAACGGATCAGTAATTGCCCAGGGGTATAGTCATCAGACAACTGCTGGAGAATTTCCGGATGATCCGGTAGTTAACGTAGAACTTACATTAACTGCTGGCGATACCATAACTTTTGCAGCTTCTCAGAATACATCTGCTGCTATGAGCTTACAGGGTGGAAGTACCTGGGGTAAATTTGGAATCCATTTAATTCACAGATAAAAATAAAATAAAATGAAAAAAATATTTTTAATCATTGTGCTGGCAACGGGGGCTATTTCCGTTCAGGCACAAACAGAAAAAAGCAATGCCAGGCCGGTTTCAGAAAACCAGGCAGACCCATTGGTAAATGGTATTCCTTACAGCCAATATAAAGCACAGCAAGACGCTTTCAAAAAAGAAAGAGAGGCCAGATTAATTGCAGCCAAAACAAATAATGCTGATGCGGCTAATAATACAATTACCGTTACCAATGCCGCATCAAAAACAAATGTTGCTCCTGCTAAAAAAGAAACAAACCAGGTTTCAGATGATGAAAACCCCGTTGTTCCTGCCAAGCAACAAGTACAGCAACCTGTAACAAAACAGGAAGTAAAACCGGTTGAGGCGCAGAAACCCCAGGTTCCTGATCAGTTCAAGTTACCTGCCAATCAGAAATGGGATGGTAAAACTGTTGCAGATAAGCAAAATCAGAATACTACGACTACGGTTAATACGGCTACGCAGCCAGATAACAAAGAACCAAGTTCGACTGGTACTCCGCAGCAGGCAAAGAAAGAAAACTGAACCGGGACTGCTATGAAATGAAATTGGGTTAAGCTACTATGAAGGCCTTCGGGCCTTCTTTTTTGTGCAGATATAAAAAAGAGAGAAGGTTGATTGCCTTCTCTCTTTCATTCTTTTTGTTACTTATTTATCCCTTTGGCTTGGTAGCAGGTTGTTTTGTAGGGGTCTTCCCTGTTTTTAAATTTCTGTCGCATACATCAAGATTGCCTTTTGCACCCACAAAATCAGGAAACAGTTTAAGAGCCTGCTGGAAATCGGTCTTTGCGCCGGCAAAATTCTTTGCATCCATTTTTAAAACACCAAGTAAATTATAGGATGCGGCATTTACAGGTACTAATTGCTGGCTGCCATCTATAGAATTAAATGTTACTCCAACCTTTTTGCTGTTTGTATCAGCCAGCGCCATTCTTGCCGAGGCTTCACATTCCAGTGTTCTTTTAAGCTGGTATTGCCCAACCGCCATTTTATAAATATGGTAAGGGTTCTTTGTTTTGGGGACCACCTGTTCGTACAGGCTTACAGAAGTTTTGGGGTCGCCCAGTTCATCATAACATTCAGCGGCTCTTGCCATAGCTTCCACATTTTCTGGAACTGATTTGTATACTTCTTCGGCCAGCATTAAGGCGCTGTAATATGATTTAACATTGAAGTAAAGCATGGAAAGAGTGTCTTTATACTTCATGTTATTTTCTACTGCCAGGTAGCCATGCAACGCACCAATAGCGGTATTGGCATCGTTATACATCAGGGCCTGGTTGTACATTTTCATGTAGTGATTTCTAAATGCAGCGCTATCCTGTGCCTTTGTGGAAAACGCTGAAAAAGCGACTATAATAAATGGTAAAATCTTTTTCATCATAAACATTTTTGATTAGTGGATAAAAATAGGAGTTCCTGCTTAGATTGCGAAGCAATTTTCAGGTAAGAATAATAATTTAGTTTATGAAGCTGAAAATCACATCAGCTGTGGTTTGGCTTGTATTTTCAGGCCCGGCAATGTCACAGGTTGAGGATTCACTGGATAATGAACGGTTAGCTAAAATGCTGAGCCTTTCGGAAGTGGTGATAAGAACGGGCATCAATGTGTCCAGATTTATTGACCAGGTAAAAAATGATACCACTTTCTATAAGGCTTTTCGCAATCTCCACCTTTTAAGTTTTACTTCATGGAATGATATAAGGCTAAAGGACAAGAAAGGAAATATCAAGGCCTCCCTGTTAAGCCGGACAAGACAGGTACGCAACAATGGTTGCAGAACCATGAATGTACTGGATGAGAACAGCTCCGGAAATTTTTATAAGGAAGATGGCAGTTATAATTATTTCACGGCAGAGCTTTATGCCGGTTTGTTTTTTACCAAAGGAACGGTATGCGGGGAAACCAATATTGTAAAGGGGACTGATTTTAACCCCCGTTCCGTAAGCGGTATGGAAAAAAGTAAGCAGCAGTTGAAGATGCTTTTCTTTAATCCGGGTAAGAAGATCCCCGGCATTCCTTTTATTGGTGATAAGATCGATCTATTTGATCCCGACCATGCCCGGTTTTATGATTTCCTGATTGATTATGATGATTACGAAGGCCAGCCCTGTTATGTTTTTTCAATCAAGGTAAAAAAAGATCTGCGTTCCGGCGAAAAAAACAAAGTGGTTATTGACAGTATGATCACCTGGTTCAATTCAAAAACCATGGAAGTAATGGCCCGCAACTACGATATGAGTTACGATGCCGGGGTATATGATTTCGATGTGCACATGGAAGTGCAAATGACCAAATTCGGGGATTATCTTGTACCCAAAGTACTTCGCTATATCGGCAACTGGGATGTGATCTTTAAAAAAAGGGAAAGAGGATTTTTTACAGCCACACTATTTGACTTTGCCAACTGAGTTGATATAGTTTCTCCATTTTTCAATCACCTGTTTCATATCGTCGGGCAATTCTGTATTGAATAGAATTTCTTTTTCAGTTGTTGGGTGAATAAATCCCAGTGTTTTTGCATGCAGTGCCTGCCGGGGACAGATTTGAAAACAATTATCCACAAACTGTTTGTATCTGGCATATACCGTTCCTTTCACAATCTTATCTCCGCCATAAAAATCATCATTGAACAATGGATGACCGATATATTTCATGTGCACTCGTATCTGGTGGGTGCGGCCGGTTTCAAGCACACATTGCACCAGTGTCACATACCCAAATCTTTCCAGCACTTTATAATGCGTTATAGCCTCCTTGCCATGATCGCCTTCAGGATAGGCTTCAAACAATTTTCTGAATCTCTGGTTGCGGCCTATATGGGCAACAATAGTTCCTTCATCATTTTCCATATCGCCCCAGACCAATGCCACATATTGACGCTTTATACTATGGTCAAAAAATTGTTTGGCTAAATGACGCATGGCTTTATCTGTTTTAGCCAGCACCAGCAAGCCACTTGTATTTTTATCAATGCGGTGAACAAGGCCAAACCTGGGTAAACTGTCTTCTGATATAGATGGGTTTTGCTGTCGCAGATACCAGGCCACTCCATTTAATAATGTTCCCGAATAATTCCCGCTGCCCGGATGCACCACCATGCCGGCAGGCTTGTTAATTATCAGCAGGTCGGCATCTTCATGCAAAATATCCAGGTCAATTTTTTCAGGAACAACATCCGTTTCCTCCGGGCTCATGTCGGAAAAAACTATGATGGAATCCCGTGGTTTGATTTTATAATTGGGCCTTATTTCATTTCCATTCACCGTTACCATGCCTGCATTGATAGCTTGCTGCACTTTATTGCGGCTGGCTCCTTCGATCCTGTTTACAAGAAACTTATCTATTCGCAAAGGTTCCTGGCCTTTGTCAATTACAAAGCTGAACCGTTCATAAAGTTCATCATTATTATCCTGGATATCCGCCGGATTATTTTCCAATTCATTGTGCATGCCGGCAAAGGTACTGTGTACTTCGTAGTCTTGACGAAGAAGTAGTGGTTGGTTTTTTGTCGGTAAATTTGCAGCTCAGATGGAAAAACAGAAAGTAATATGCAGAGACCTTGGATTAATGGAATACCAGGCCGCATGGGATTACCAGGAAAAATTGTTGCTGGAAAATGTGAGAAGGAAGTCGGTAGTCTTTAGTCAGGAGTCCATCGGCCGCCAAAGGCTTGCGGACGGAGATGTAGGAGTCAAAATAGAATCATTGCCGACCCGGAACTATCTTCTCTTCACCGAACATCCGCCTGTTTATACGTTGGGCAAAAGCGGGAATAAAGAAAATGTATTGTTAACAGGAGAAGAATTAAGAAAGAGGGGGATTGATTTTTTTCATACCAACAGAGGAGGTGATATCACTTTTCATGGTCCGGAACAGATAGTGGGGTATCCTATTCTTGATCTTGAAAAATTTTATACTGATATAGGCAGGTACCTGAGAAATCTGGAGGAAGTGATCATACTATCCATGGCTGAATATGGAATCAAAGGAGACAGGTCGCCGGGAGAAACAGGGGTGTGGATAGAACCGGGAGTGACAGGTAAAGCAAGAAAAATTTGTGCAATTGGTGTGCGATGCAGCCGGTGGGTTACCATGCATGGTTTTGCCTTTAATGTAAATACTGATCTGTCTTATTTCAATCATATCGTTCCCTGTGGTATCAGCGATAAACAGGTAACATCGCTGCAAAAAGAACTTGACAAGAAAATGAATATGGAAGAGGTAAAAGAAAAAATAAAAAAGAATTTTGAAGTCGTGTTTGAATCTGAGCTGGTATCAGAAGTCTTTTTCTAAATAAAATTTATGTTTCTCCAGTAATTTTCCGTTTTCGTATAATTCAAAGCGGAACCATCCTGCATGATAAAAATTCGCTTTGTCAATTTTGAAGTCAGTTTCCTTTATGTCCTTCAGTTCAAACAGGAAATTGTTGGCATCATCAAAAAATTTTATCGTAATTTTTTTCGATTTTTCATCGTCAGGAATACTTACTCTTACATAGCCATCCCGGCTGGTAAATATTCTTAATGAAGGGGTAAAGGCTAGCATTTTTGGTTTGGTATAGTCAGGATTGGGAACGGCCACCGAATCTCCCCACTGCAGGTTTTCCAGTTTTATCACTACCGGCTGTGCTCTTATTATAACTGGTTTGCCGTTTTGAAGAACCGTGTCAGATTTTATTACTACAAGTTTTCCATCCACAAGAAAAGTATCCCTGTTATTTACCAGGGAAGCAATTTTGTTATGCAAGGGGTCATTAATAAACTTTTTTTGAAAAGTATCAATAACAGGACGCTGTGGTTTGCTGAACAGATAAATCCCTTTATCCAGCAGAATGTACAGACGGTAAAACATTCGGTCAGTGGGGGCTTTTGCGTCCAGATAACCGTTTTGCAAAGCCATCGGGTCGGCGACGGTGAGGATTGTTTTGTAACTAAGCAGGCTATCGTATGAACGCTGAATACTGATCTGCTTTACTACAGGATATTTATTTGTCCATCCGATAATGATCCGGTTATTACCGGCATTCTTTACAGAGAAACCTGGTAATGTATCTTTTCCTGTATCCGGTAATGATTGGGCAAAAAGCATCGAACATACAAAAAGACTATGCAAGAAAAGTAAAAGGGTTAGTTTTTTCATGTATTACCTGTAGCCTGTTCGAATCGTATTCGGCTGAAATCAAAGATAGCATAGCAAAACAAAAAACTCAGAAGATTAACGTTCCCTTATTCAGCGATGCGTTGCCCTGGAGGCCGCCGCAGTGAATAACCAGCACACGGCTTCCTGCAGGGAAATGATTCTGCCTGGCAAGATCATGAATGCCGTAAAACAATTTTCCTGTATAAACAAAATCAGTGGGGATGGAAGTCAACCTGTAAAATTCATTCATAAAATTTATGAGAGTTGAGGTAAGCTTGGCATATCCGCCGAAATGATAATCGTGGGCTACAGAAAAATCTCCTTTTACATCAGGCAGCAGATTCCTGATACTTTGCTCAGCGCCGAAATTATTTTTCAGCACACTGATTGCAATAATTTTTCTTTTACCACCCGCCCTCACAATTCCTGCCGCCATGGTTCCGGTGCCGCAGGCACAACATATATGTGTATAATTTTCCGGATCGCAGAACCCGAGCATACCGGCTGCACCTTCAGCTCCTTTAATTCCATAGCCGCCTTCATTTATCACATAGCAATCATCAGTAACAATATTATCCGGAATACTTTTGTGCTGATAATCCTGACGGCTGATGAAAACAAGTTTCATCCCCAACACTCTTGCGTCATTTAATGTTGCAGAATAGTTAGCAGGTTCTTCGCCTCTTATAATACCAGTTGAACGAAAGCCATATAACTTACAGGCAGCAGCGGTTGCCACGATATGATTCGACCATGCTCCTCCAAATGTCACAATCCTTTTCTTGCCCAGACTTTTTGCCTCTTCAAGGTAATAACGGAGTTTAAACCATTTATTGCCGGAAATAACGGGATGAATCTTATCGCAACGGAGCACATCTACTATAATATCTTTTCCGTCGAATAAAGGCGGGGTCACCCGGTCTATTGAAATGTTTTTTAGTTGTATATCTTCCATTAAAACGAAATAAAAAGCATGGCGAATTTAGTTTAATTTCGCCCCGCAATTTTTATGTATGAAACCTACACTGGTAATTCTGGCTGCAGGCATGGCCTCAAGATATGGAAGTATGAAACAGGTGCAGGGCTTTGGCCCCACCGGCGAAACCATTATGGACTATTCCATCTTCGATGCAATTCGTGCTGGTTTTGGAAAAGTTGTTTTCATTATCAGGGAACAATATGCTGATAATTTCAAATCCATTTTTGAACCGAAGTTGAAAGGAAGAATTGCAACTGAATATGTTTATCAGGAATTAAGTATGCACACAGAGGGATTTGATTTTCCCAGGGAAAGAACCAAACCATGGGGAACTGCACATGCAGTTCTTTGTGCCAGGGAAGCAGTAAAGGAACCTTTCGGAGTTATCAATGCCGATGATTTTTACGGACGAAACGCTTTCGAAAATGCAGTAGCTTTTTTGAATGTAGGTTGCAATGAAAAAAATTATGCGATAATAGGTTATGATCTTTTAAAGACCCTGTCAGAACATGGAACAGTGAACAGGGGTGTATGCACATTGGATCATAATGGCAATCTTGCTGCAGTTACAGAACGTATCAATATCTCCGGAATGGACGGCAGGATAATTTGTGAGGATGGTCTTGAACCTAAGGAACTGGCTTTGAACACAAAAGTGTCAATGAACTTTTGGTGTTTTGACATTTCTTATTTCAATTATACGCAAAAACTATTTGGATATTTTTTACAAAAACACGGACAGGAATTAAAATCTGAATTTTTTATTCCGCTGGTTGCCGATCAATTTATCAAAGAAGGGGGCAGGGTGGAAGTCATACCCACCACATCATCATGGTTTGGGGTAACGTATAAGGAAGATGCGCCGTTTGTGGAGCAAAGCCTGAAACAACTTATTAATAGTGGAGAATATCCGGAAAGACTTTGGACTTAAAAAAGAAACTGCCAGCCATGTGGCCGGCAGTTTTTTCATCAGGGTTTTGAATTCATCAATCTCCTTTTACCATAAATACATAGTCCTGTATTTTATTTACCTGTTGCACCCTATCCATTCCCCGAACGGATGAACTGGAATTGATTTTTATTTTTTGGTAAGAAGTATCTTTTTTCAATTCTTCAATTGCCTGGTAAATGTATTTTGACTGGATAGCAAACACGGCACCTTCCGCCTGCACCTCTTTGGTGCTTAAAATACCTATCACTTCACCATTATGATTGAAAACCGGGCCGCCACTGTTACCGGGATTAGCCGCAACAGCGATCTGGCAGCTGAGAGTATCGCCATTAAAGCCGGTCGGGGCACTCAAATAGCCTTCTCCATAAACTATCTCATCATTTCTTGGGAAACCAAGTGTGTAAATAGGCTCGGCGATATCTGTTTTGGCTTTACGAATGCCATAGGGTATATAGGAAATAGGTTTGAAATCTGCGTCTTCAATCTTTAATATGGCAACATCTTTTGCCAGGTCAAGCTGTACAACCTTTACACGAAACTGTTCCCCTTTATTATTCTGTATATAAACGTTTTTGGAATTTTTTACAACATGTGAATTGGTCACAAGGTAACCTTTGCCATCAATCAAAAAACCTGTTCCGTTATAGCGGGCCGGCGTATTGATGACCGGCTTTGTAGATTTTTTGTCAACTTTATCAATTTTTGTATCCAATTGTTTTGTTCTTGCATCGAGATTATTCACTTGGTTCACCAGTTCTCTTACTTTGGCGCTTTCAGCTTTGGGTGAAAGATAATTAACAAGCATGGTCACAGTAATGGTAGTGATGCCGGCAATACTGGCAGCGATGGCTGCCACTCTTTTGTACCGCTTCCACAGATAAACTACTTTAGCCTTTCCTTTCAGTTTCATTGAATCAATCTTACCCTGTTCAGTAAGATCGGTATGCAGTTCATTCAGGGTTGAACTGAGTTCTTTTCTTTCGCCAAAATGATTCAGTTGCTGAAGAAATAAAGTATGCTCTACCACCAGTTGATCGATTTCTGCATTGGTCTTGCGGAGGTTTTCAAAATGCAGTCTTTCATCCGGTCTCATTTCGCCCCGGATATATCTTTCAACGGTATCTAATATTTTAATATCATCCATCACTGTTGCCGTTTTTATAATTTGTAAAAAATATTTTTTTCAGCCTCATCAGGCACTTGTACTTCTGGTTTTTGGCATTTTCCGCATTCGTGTAGCCAAACCGGGCCGCTATTTCCTGCATGCTTTGTTTTTGCAGGTAAAAAGCCTCAATCAGGCTTTTGCAGGGTTCGCCAAGATGATTGATAGCATTTTCCATCATTTCAAACTCAGCATTTCTTTGTTCATGCCCTGCCAGTTCATCTTCCACAGGCACCACAGGTTCCATACTATCACCTGCAGTTGAAAAGCGGTTTTGCTGTTGTAATCTCTTAAGCCACAATCGCCGGGATATGGAATAAACAAAGGTTTTTATCTGGCAATTGAGCTCAAAAGAGCCGGACCTGGCCTTTTCATAAAGAACTATCATGGTTTCCTGAAAGATATCCTTTGCATCATCGGCAGAGCCATTGTTGTTGATTACCAGGCTTTGAACCATGTTAAAGTTGTCCCGGTAAATGCTTTCAATTGCCTTTCTGTCGCTGGCGGCTAATCCTTCCAATAAGGTCTTTTCGTTATTCTCTTGGGTCACAATTCCATTGTTTAATACTGGATTTTAAAAATAGTAACCCCCGATGAAAAAAAAAATTTAAAAATCCGGGTTACCTTTTTGCATTTCGGGAATAAACAGCGAAATATTTCAAAAACAATCCAAAAATTTCAACAAATGAAAAAGTTTTTTGCAATTGCATTGATCGCAGTTTCAGTAGTTGCCTGCAACAACAGCGGTGACAAAAAAGAAGGTGAAAACAAAGACACGACAAAAACAGAAACTCCTACTACACCTACAGAGGACACTACGAAGCCTGCAACGGATACTACAAAGCCGGCCACTGACAGCACGAAGATGTAAGATTTTCATATGGCAAGCAATCGTTAGAGGCCTTCCTGTTCCCAGGAGGGCTTTTTTATTTTCTTAGTTGGTAAAGGCTACCTTTGCCGCCCATCAAACTATACATCAGTGAACCAATTTGAGGCATTAGGAATTGAGGAAGGCCTGCTTCATTCAATCAAAATTTTAGGCTTTACACAGCCTACTCCCATTCAGGAAAAGGCAATTCCTGTTTTATTACAGGGCACAAAGGATTTTATCGGGCTTGCCCAAACCGGCACAGGTAAAACGGCTGCTTTCGGGCTACCGCTTTTGCAGCTTATCAATAAACAAGACAGATTTCCACAGGCATTGATTGTTTGCCCGACCAGAGAATTATGTCTCCAGATAACCAGTGACCTGAACAGTTTCAAAAATAAAAAAGAGCATATTGCTGTTACTGCGGTTTATGGGGGAACTTCCATTACTATGCAGATAAGAGACCTGAAAAAAGGCACTCATATCGTGGTAGCTACGCCGGGTCGTTTGATTGATTTGATAGAAAGAAAAGCTATCAAACTGGAAAAGATACATTATGTAGTATTGGATGAAGCAGATGAAATGCTGAATATGGGATTTAAAGATGATATCGAATTCATCTTGAAGAACACACCCAATCGTCAAAGCACCTGGCTTTTCAGCGCTACCATGCCTCCTGAAATAAGACAAGTGAGCAAGCGGTACATGGACAAACCTTTTGAGATCACCATCGGAAAGACCAATGCAGGAGCGGCCAATATTGATCACCAGTATTATGCCACACAACACCACAACAGGTACGAAGTTTTAAAACGCATCATAGATTTCAATCCCGGTATTTACGGAATTGTATTTGCCCGCACCAAGGCGGATACACAAGCCATAGCAGAGAAACTGACAAGGGAAGGCTATGATATTGATGCCATACACGGTGACCTGACACAGCAGCAGCGGGATAAGGTAATGGGGCTTTTCAGGGATAAAAGCATACAGCTATTGATTGCTACAGATGTGGCTGCAAGGGGGATTGATGTACAGGGAATCACTCATGTTATCAATTATGAATTGCCGGACGATACGGAAGTTTATACCCACCGAAGCGGAAGAACAGGAAGGGCGGGAAGAAGCGGCGTTTCCATTTCTATTGTTACACCAAAAGAAGTTTATCGCTTACGACAGATTGAACGGCTTGTGAAAACTCAGTTTCATAAAATGGATATACCTGCCGGTAAAGACGTTTGCCGCAAACAGTTTTTTCATTTTATAGACAAAATGCTGCAGGCGGATATCAGCCATGGCGAGTATGAAACATACCTGCCTGTGTTAAAGGAAAAGTTTGCCGAGGTAGCAAAGGAAGAAATATTACAGAAAGTAGCGGCATTGGAATTTGATCGTTTCCTGAAATACTATGAAAATGCTGCGGACCTGAATATCCGGGAAGAAAGAAGGGGCGAACGCCGTACCGAGAGAACTGAAAGATCAACACACCGTGACACAAAAGGAAGAAACTTCAGTGGTGGCGGAAATTATCAGCGGCTTTTTGTGAACCTCGGAACCAAAGACGGTTTTTACAAGGCCAGTTTTCTTCAGTTTATTCTTGACATGAGTGATTTGAGAAAAGATACGCTTGGCAAAATTGATATGAAGGAAATGAACAGCTGGGTGGAAGTGGAGGCAGGCTCGGCCAAAAAGATGATAAAGGCGATTGATGGGAAGAACTACAGGGGTAGAAAGATCAGGATGAATCCGGCCTGAGCATATTGTTTTTATATAATGAAGTCGGGCAGGCCCGCCTGAAAAAATAATTGCAGAAGCTGTTGGATTTCACAGATGTAAAAACTACATTTGATTCATGACCTGCTCAAATGCATATTACGGATATTATTACCCTTTTAAGAAGGGGCCGGTACGCATTTGTTGACAACAAGGAAAAACAACTAAAAATCAACATAAGAGATCCCGGTCGCAAAGGCCGGGATTTTTTTTGACCAAAATCTAAACACATGAATTCAGAAAGAAAAATGATAACCATTGTGGGTGTCGGACTGATCGGAGGGTCATTGGCCATTCGCCTGCATGAAAAAAAACTTTGTACAAAACTGATAGGAGTGGAGGCGAATCCCGAACATGCAAAACAGGCGCTGGAACTTGAACTGGTGGATGAGATATTGCCGCTTGACGAAGCCATTGACCAATCCGGTGTTATTATACTGGCTTTGCCGGTTGATGTAATGACCAATATACTGCTGGTTGTTCTTGATAAAGTAAAGGATCAGATAGTGATGGATGTTGGTTCAACTAAAGATTTGCTGATTAAAACCGTGGCTAAGCATCCCCGGCGGGGCAGGTTTGTAGCCACCCATCCTATGTGGGGTACTGAATATAACGGACCGAAGTCAGCAGTGAAGAATGCTTTTGAAAATAAAGTGGTGGTGCTGTGCAACCCAGAGGAAAGTGATGCAGATGCCCGGCAATGGGTTGCCGGCATGTATGAGAAGATCGGGATGCAGGTTTTGGAGATGGAGGCGAAGGCGCATGACCTTCATGCTGCGTATGTAAGTCATATTTCTCATGTCACTTCATTTGCATTAGCAAATACGGTTTTGGAAAAAGAAAAAGAAGATGAAGCGATCTTTGCCATGGCAAGTTCAGGTTTTGAGAGTACGGTTCGTCTTGCCAAAAGTCATCCGGCGATGTGGGTTCCGATATTTTTGCAGAATAAGGAAAATGTACTCGATGTATTGAAAGAACATATCACTCAACTTAAAAGATTCAAAGAGTGTCTGGAGAATGATGATGAAGAATATCTGAAAAGACTGATTGAAGAGGCTAACAGGATCAAAAAAATACTCAAGTAATGTTTTTTATTAAAAACAGGGATAAACTTTTGAGCGTTGCAGCCGTAATTACATTTCTCATTGCAGGAATTAATGCATTGGAATATTTTTTTGCAGGTAAAAGATATTTGAGTATTAACAAGGGAATTGTGAAGAAGGTCAGCAGAGAATATGAAGATGGCAAAAACGGAGAATTGTATTCAAAAACGGCAATTTATCTGACCAGTACCAACCGGAAATTTTATCTTAGAGACAAAACGAATAGGGGTGCTTATATAGATGTATCCGAGGGGGATACAATTACTATTTATGCCAAAAAAAGAATTCAGTTCTTGTATAATTATGAAAAAAGAACAAATATTTATTGTGTTGAAAGAGGTGGCGAAGTTATATTCGATAATCTCAGTATTTGGAAGGCTTCAGCATTTACATATATGTTGATTTATGGAGGCTGTTCCTTGCTTTTGCTCATTATGTATCTGGATCAGGTAAAAAATATTTCAATAAGCAATTGGTTCAAGAAGCGATTTTTAAGTAAACAGCAGTGATAAATAAATTAATTTTGTAGAAATGCTGATAATAGAAAAGGATATCAAAAGTAAAATTGATCAATTATGGAATAAGCGTCCCCTCATCATTAGCGGGCCGTGCAGTGCGGAAACAGAAGAGCAGGTAATGCAAACAGCTCAGCGATTGGCAGCCACAGGAAAAGTGGATATGCTGCGGGCCGGCATCTGGAAACCAAGGACAAAGCCGGGAATGTTTGAAGGTGTGGGTGCAAAAGGTTTGCCCTGGTTGAAGAAGGCAAAACAACTTACTGGTTTGCCGGTAACTGTTGAAGTAGCTACGGCCAAACAGGTAGAGGATGCCTTGGCATTTGATGTGGATGTATTATGGATCGGCGCCCGGACCACCGTAAATCCTTTCAGTGTGCAGGAAGTGGCTGATGCATTAAGGGGAGCAGATGTGCCGGTACTGATCAAAAATCCGGTGAACCCGGATATGGAATTGTGGATTGGCGCTGTGGAAAGAGTGGCGAGGGCAGGTGTAAAACAGATCGGTTTGATACACCGTGGCTTTACTTCTTACGGAAACACTGAATACCGTAATGCGCCCATGTGGCATCTTGCCATTGATATGAAGCTGAGGCATCCCGGTTTACCTTTCATAAATGACCCTTCACATATTTGTGGTCGCCGGGATATTTTATTAGATACGATGCAAAAGGCTATTGATCTTGATTACGACGGACTGATCGTGGAAAGCCATATTGACCCAGATAATGCATGGAGCGACGCAAAGCAACAAGTAACACCTGAGCGGCTGGCCGAAATGCTTGATCTTATCATTTGGAGAAAAGAGGATATTAATTCTGAAGAATATCATGCAGCATTAGAAAAACTACGTCAGCAGATCAATCACCTCGATGATGAACTGATGCAGATACTGGGTCAGCGGATGAGGGTGGCTGAACAAATAGGTGATTATAAGAGACAGAATAATATAACTATTCTGCAGACCAGCCGCTGGAATGAAATTATCGAAAGAGCTTTTCAGAAAGGGGATAAGCTGGGGCTGAGCAAAGAGTTCATTACAAAATATTTTGATGCGGTGCATATGGAAAGTATCAATCATCAGAAAAAAATTATGGATAGTTAAGTCCCCTAACCCCCTGGAGGGGGAATTAAGAATTATCAATGAAGAAAGTTTCAATAAAGTTTGCAAACTCTACTACAGATTTATACCTGGCTTATGGTATCAGTCATTTGAAAGAAATTACTGAACAGGCTTCTACTGTCCTGATCACAGACGAAAATGTCTTCAATGCCCACAGCAAACGATTCAAAGGATGGAACACTATCATATTAAAATCGGGGGAAGAATTTAAAGTGCAGGCAACGGTGGATGCGTTGATTGAAAAGCTGATTGAAATGGAAGCTGATCGCAAAACAATCCTGGTGGGTGTTGGCGGCGGAGTGATCACAGACATTACAGGTTATGTTGCTTCCGTGTATATGCGGGGAATACGATTTGGTTTCATCCCTACATCTGTATTGGCATTAGTCGATGCATCCATCGGCGGCAAGAACGGAATTGATGTGGGGATATATAAAAATATGGTGGGGACGATCCATCAACCGGCATTCATCCTGCATGATATGGTTTTCCTGAATTCATTGCCGCAGGCAGAATGGGAAAATGGTTTTGCTGAGATCATCAAACATGCTTGTATAAGAGATGCTGCCATGTTTGCTGAATTGGAGAGTAAATCACTGAAACATTACCAAAGCCGTCAGAAATCCATTTGTGAACTGGTGCAGCGTAATGCTCTTATTAAAATAAAAGTGGTGCAAAAAGATGAGTTTGAAAAAGGAGAGAGACGGTTATTGAATTTTGGGCATACCTTAGGTCATGCTTTGGAAAATCAATATGAACTTTCTCATGGCCAGGCTATTTCTATTGGAATGACCTATGCCTGTCATATTTCTGAACAATTGACCGGGTTCAGGCAAACAGAAAGGGTGGTTAACCTTTTACAGAAATATAATCTTCCTGCTTACGCTGCTTTTAACAAACAAAAAGTATTTGATGTGCTTAAGATGGATAAGAAGAGGGAAAAGAAGGAAATGAACTATGTGCTGCTTGAAAAAATTGGTAAAGGAGTGATGAAATCAATTTCGTTGAAACAGTTGGAAAAGATTCTTCAATACTTATAATAAGTGATTGCTACAATACATCCATCACAATTAAAAGGGACAGTTAATGCCCCTGCTTCCAAAAGTTCCATGCAAAGGGCTTGTGCTGCTGCGCTTCTTAGACATGGAGAAAGCAAGATCAGAAATCCCGGGCATTCTAATGATGATAAAGCGGCGATTGAGATTATAAAAGCTTTGGGCGCAGAGGTTATTTCAACAGATGAAGGACTGATAGTGAATAGTAACGGGGTACTGCCAAAGGGAAACGAGATTAATTGTGGTGAAAGTGGACTTGGAATAAGAATGTTCACGCCTTTGGCAGCAATGAGCGATAAGGAAATCACAATTAACGGAGAAGGAAGCCTGCTGACAAGGCCGATGAATTTCTTTGATAGTTTTTTTCCGCAGCTGGGAGTAAGTATTCAATCCAATCGTGGTAAACTACCATTAAAAATAAAAGGCCCCTTACAGCCATGCAATATTGAAGTGGATGGCTCGTTGAGTTCACAATTTATCACAGGGTTGTTGATGGCTTATGCGGCCTCCCAAAATCCCTCCGAAGGAGGGACTCTGGACTACGATAGCTCGGTTTTTTCAATAAAAGTTCGCAACCTTAAAAGCAAACCTTACATTGATCTGACATTGGATGTAATGAAGAAGTTTGGTTTGAATGTGCCGGAGAACAGAAACTATGAAGAATTTATCTTTCATAATGACTCTTCGAAAATCCCCCTTTCGGGGGGTGAGGGGGCTTATACCGTAGAAGGTGATTGGAGTGGTGCTGCATTCTTATTAGTTGCGGGAGCCATAGCTGGCCCGATAACTGTAAGAGGACTGGATTTAACATCCACGCAGGCCGATAAAAAGATTGTGGATGCTTTGATGGCAGCGAACGCCGGTATTGCCATAGAAGCAAAAGGAATAAAAGTTCATCCAACGCAGATGAGTGGGTTTGATTTTGATGCAACAGATTGCCCGGATTTGTTTCCTCCATTAGTTGCACTGGCGGCTTATTGCGATGGTACAACAACTATCAGGGGAGCAAGCCGGTTGATACATAAAGAAAGCAACAGGGCAATGGCACTGCAGGAAGAGTTTGGTAAGATGGGAGTAAAGATTGAATTGCATGGTGATACAATGATCATACATGGAGGAAAAAAGGTAAAAGGAGTCAAAGTTCATTCTCATCATGACCACCGTATTGCGATGGCTTGCGCTGTTGCTGCATTAAAAGCAGATGGCGATACCATGATTGAAGAAGCATTAGCTGTAAAAAAATCATATCCGGATTTTTACAATGATTTGAAAAGCCTCGGCGCATCAGTATCTTTACCTTATCAACAATTAAATTTATAAGTCTTGAACTCATTCGGCCGCATATTCCGCATTTCCATATTCGGTGAATCGCATGGCGAATCGGTTGGTATTGTTATTGACGGATGCCCGGCAGGATTGTCATTAGCAGTTGAAGATTTTCTGCCTGACTTGGAAAGAAGAAAAGGCGGTACACAAAAAGGAACCACACCAAGACAGGAAGAAGATATACCCATCTTTAAGAGTGGCATTTTCAATAATAGAACGACCGGAGCACCCATCACCCTTTTATTTGAAAACAAAAATATTCGTAGCAGTGACTATGAAAAGCAAAGGGATGTGCCAAGACCGGGTCATGCAGATTTTGTGGCAAGAAAAAAGTTTGGAGGCAATGAAGATTATCGGGGGAGTGGTCATTTCAGCGGCAGGCTAACGGTGGCATTAGTAGCGGCTGGAATTATTGCAAAGAAATTATTGGGACATGCCCCGACCTCACCCCAAACTCCCTCCCAGGGAGGGGAAATAAAAATATCTTCATCCATTTTAGAAATAGGCGCTGAGAAAGACTTGGAAAAAGGCCTGCAGAAAGCAGTTGATGCAAAAGATTCAATCGGTGGCATTATCGAATGCCGGGTAAATGGTTTGCCGGTTGGTTTAGGTGAACCTTTCTTTGATTCTGCTGAATCTTTACTTGGTCATATTGTGTTTGCCATCCCCGCTGTTCGTGGTATTGAATTCGGAACCGGTTTTGCTGCTGCAAAAATGTTTGGCAGCCAGCATAATGATGCTATTGAAAACATGCAGGGCAAAACAAGAACCAATCATGCCGGTGGAATTGTAGGCGGATTGACCAATGGAAATGAACTGGTATTCCGCATTGCCATCAAACCAACATCATCCACGCCAAAAGAACAAACAACATTGAACTGGGAGACAGAAAAAGTTGAAAAAGTTTCTGTTAAAGGCCGCCATGACTTGTGCATTGCTTTAAGAGTTCCGGTAATACTTGAAGCAGTCACAGCGATTATTCTTGCCGATTTAATGTTGATGGAACAAAAAATCAAAAGAGTATTAACCTAAAATCCCTAAAGGGGTTTATCGAATATGCCTATAATTTATCATGTCACTCCAGCAGCGGAATGGAATGTTGCCAAACAGAAAGGCTTCTATGAACATCTTTCATTAATTGATGAAGGCTTTATACATTGTTCACAGGAACATCAGGTTGCCGGGGTGCTGGAAAGATATTTTGCCGGAAAAACTGACTTGGTAAAACTTACAATTGATACTGATAAGCTTACCAGCAAATTTGTATTTGACTGGTCTCCATCAACGGCTGATACATTTCCTCATGTTTACGGGCCGATAAATATTGATGCAGTGATTGATGTTATTGCTTTATAATTCTTTTTTCAATTTCTTAAAATCAATATCCAGTATTTCAAACCTGCCTCCATCGACAAGATAATAATGCCACCACTCGGTTTCAAAAGCTTTAAAACCATACTTCTCCATGGTTGATTTCAGCAATTCACGGTTTTGCAACACTTCTTCGGGCAGCCTGGTAAAAGTGTGATGGGCCGTGTCAGAAAAATTATCGAAGCCGGTTCCCATGTCTAATTCTTTACCCGTTTTCAAATTGATAATTGTCAGGTCAACTGCAATGCCCCGGTTATGCCCGCTGCCTTTGGCGGGGTTGGCTACATACCTTTTATCATGTACAAGTTCCCAGAATTTTACAGTAACTGAATAAGGACGGTAGACATCAAATATTTTTAGACCGAGTCCGTTCTGGCTCAATTCCTCCTGTATTTTTTGTAAGGCAATCGCAGCCGGTAACCTCATAAAGGTGATGCTGGTGTTTTCCGGATACATCAACCTCTGCATGAAGTTGTTTGTTGTGGCATATCGCAGGTCATAAACAATATCCGGGATCAGGGTTTTTAATTCAACCAATTTTTTTGTTGAATCTTTCTTTACCTGTTTTTTATAAACTCTGTATTTAGCGGTTACCGCAGGCCGGCTATACCCTGAATCTTGTGCCGCTGTGGAAACAAAGATGAGTGTTGAAAAAATAATCAGAGCCGGACGCTTTATATAAAAACGATTTCTTATTTTGTTAATCATATTTTCTTTTCTCAGGTAAATTAGTGAAAAGAGAATACATTTTCTGCCACACTCCATTTATGAGGTCACCCAGGCTGATATTTTTACAAGTTTCCGGCTCCTTATGCCTTCTTTTATTTATTGCATGCAATAATAAAGGCACCGGGAAAAATGATGCTATAGCAAATACGCCACAGCAGCTGCAGGCTAAGGTTACGGATATCATAAGGTCATATTTAGACGAGGCTTTGGATAACAAAGGCCTTTTGCCGGATTCGACATTGCTTACACAGGTCCGTATTGTCAACCTGGTTTATAAAAGCAAAGACTTTAATTCCTTTTGGTGCAAGGAGGAAAACTGGCTGCCTTCCGGCGATTCGATGCATCAGTTTATAAACAATGCAAAACTTTTTGGATTATTTCCCGAAGACTATCATCTGAACGATTTAGATCCAATAAGGCAAAAATTTTTTAGTGACAGCCTTGGCAAATCAGACAGGAAAAACGCAATCCTGTGGGCAAAAGCTGATATGATGCTGACAGATGCTTTTATCCGGGCAATAAAGGACGTAAAACTTGGCAGACTTCCAAAGGATAGTATTACCCTTCGAAAAGATTCTGTGTTGTCCGACTCATTTTATCTTGTTCAGTTTGATTTATTGAATCAATCCAGTTCCGTGAATACACTGATGTCTTCGCTGGAGCCAAAACAAAGAGGTTATCAGATGCTCAAGAAAGGGATACAGGAATTCCTTGACGGTGCCGGCAATAAAGAATTTACCATAGTGCCTCCCCCCGGAAAGGATATGGCCAACTTCAGAAAAGCATTGCAAAAACGATTATACGAAGAAGGGTTTATAACTACGGATAGTGTGGCTGTCGATTCGGCCCAGCTGGCCCAGGCAGTAAAAAAGTTTCAGGAGAAAAAAGGAATTACGGTTGACGGAAAGGCCGGTGAAGGAACTGTGAGGATGCTGAATATGAGTGACAGGGAAAAATTCATCCGCATTGCGATCAGTATGGATAAATACAAGATGTTGCCGGAAAAAATGCCTTCCAAATATATTTGGGTGAACCTTCCCGGTTTTCAGATGCAGTTGATGGTAGATGATTCAGTGAAAATTTCTTCAAAAGTCATTTGCGGCAAACCCAAAACGAGAACTCCGGTACTTACCAGTGCAGTTTCTGAACTTATCACCTATCCGCAATGGGTGCCTCCTCCAAGCATCATTCAAAAGGAGATATTGCCGGCCGTGAAAAAGAACCCTGGCTATCTTGAAAAAAAAGGATTCAGCCTGTTGGATTCAAAGGGTGAGGAGGTAGATCCTTTTTCGGTTGACTGGTCGCAGTACAGCAAAGCTATACCATACAGAGTGGTACAGGGCAGCGGCGATGCCAATGCTTTGGGCATAATGAAATTTGTTTTTGCCAACAAATATTCAGTGTATCTGCATGATACAAACCAGCGGTATTTATTCGGCCAGACCAATCGTTCATTAAGCCATGGCTGTGTACGGGTGCAGGAATGGGAAAAACTTGCTTTTTACCTTTTGCGAAACGACAGCATTGCTTCGGGCAGCAGATCATCCCGGTCAGATTCTGTAAAAACATGGCTGCAAAAAAAACAGAAACGAAGTATAGCTTTGAAAAGCAGGATGCCGGTATTTATCCGTTACTTCACCTGTGAGGGAACCGGTAACGGGATTGAATTTTATGATGATATTTATGGCGATGATAAAATGCTGAGAGAAAAGTATTTCGCCACGAAATAATGCTGAAAATGGGCTAATGGCATGCGGAGAAATGGCAAATCAGTATTTTGGGGAAAAAGAAAGCCCTCCAATGCTGTGAATATGAACTAAATAATTTATTTTCGGATATTGAACTTAGCCGTTATTTTTGTTCAGATTTAAAACCAAACTATCTCTTTATGAAGAAGATATTTTCTGTATTATTTGCATTATACCTGCTTGCACCCGCCGGCTATGGTCAAAAGGAAAATTATATCAGGCCTAAGGCTGTTGGTGTTAGCTTCTTTTTGAATGATTTCATCACTGCAAACAGAATACGTACCACATCATTAAGCTCGGTACTTAGCAGTAAGCGGTTTGCGAGATTGAGAGAGATGTCTCCGGGACTTGCACTTCATTATTTCAAGGGGCTAACAAATCATGTTGATTTCGCTGCTTCCCTCGGAGGTTCTTTTGTTAATTATCCCATGCCAAACAAGATTTTTTTCAACGATCATTTTTTGTTGAATGCAAGTGCTGCTGTAAACCTCAAAATGACCACTGAGAAGTATTGGGTTCAGCCTTATATCACTGCGGGAGTTGCTGCGCACAAATTCAGAAAATATTACGGGGCTACCATGCCTTTGGGTTTAGGTCTGAAAGTAAACTTCTTTGATGAAGCTCATTTATTCGTCACTTCTACTTACAGTGTTCCCATTACAGTTGAAACAGCAAACTATCATTTTACACACAGCATCGGTATTGCCGGTGTGCTTAAGAAAAAAGCTCCCAAGGTAATTCCGCCGCCTCCGCCGCCCCCTCCTCCTCCAAGCGACAGGGATAAGGATGGTATTATTGATGATGAAGACAAATGTCCCGATGTTTTTGGCCTTGCCCGCTATCAGGGCTGCCCGATACCTGACAGGGATAAAGATGGCATAAATGATGAAGAAGATAAATGCCCTGATGTACCCGGTCTTGCCCGCTACCAGGGTTGTCCGATTCCTGATACTGATAAAGACGGTATAAATGATGAGGAAGATAAATGTCCTACTGTTCCGGGAGTTGCCCGTTACCAGGGTTGTCCTGTACCGGATACGGATGGTGACGGTGTAAATGATGAAGAAGACAGATGTATCACTATCCCGGGTCCGAAAGAGAACTTCGGATGTCCGATCATACCTGAAGAGATCAAAAAGAGAGTTGAAGTAGCTGCGAAAAACATCCTGTTTATAACCGGAAGCGCCAAGCTGCAAAAATCATCGTTCAAAGGTCTGAATGACGTTGCTAAGATTATGACCGAGAATCCGGAAATGAAACTTCAGATTGACGGTCATACAGACTGGGTCGGTTCAGAAGAGTATAACCAGAAGTTGAGTGATGACAGAGCCGCTTCGGTAAGAAGCTATATTGTCAGCAAGGGAATTGACGCAAGCCGCATTACATCTGCCGGTCATGGTGAAACCATGCCGATTGCAACTAATAATACAGCTGCCGGTCGTCAGCAAAACCGCCGTGTTGAAATGAAGCTCAGTTATTATATTACCGAAGTGAAATAATAAACGGACTAGTAATAATATTAAAACCCTCTGGTTTCCCAGAGGGTTTTTTTGCTTTCATCAGAATTTTACATACTCAGCTATCAATCTTTTATCAAGTCCTTTCTTTCTCGCCTTCTTCGCTTGCCATCTCAATATAAATTCAAAAATACTTCGCCAACCGGGCAGATTACTCTCGCTGATGTCAAACAGCCAGGCAAGAACTAACTTATCTCTTGGAAAACCGTTGGGACTGCATTGCCCGTCTCTTGCAAGTCCGTAACCGATCTGCAAGGATTTTTCGAAACCTCTGCTGGCAGGTTTTAATTCAACACGGAACTTGCAGAGCTTACCACTCCTGTTTCTGAAAAGGTGATTGATGTTTGGATTTGCCGTTGCAGATTCACCGGTTTTTAATGTATGAATAGTTTTTCCCAATTGTACCTGCACTTCGCCTTCAAGGCATTCAAAACTCTCGGAATAGGTTTTGTGATAATGCAATCCTACTCCTCCACCATTAGCCAGTTCCACTTCCACCAAAGTACATTGGCCATTGGTATCAGCATCGGTTTTTAGAAATGTAACAGTATCTTTTTGTATCGGGTTATAAATTTTTCTTTCCATAGATAGAATTTACGATAACTGAAAATAAAGGGATTTTTTATTCTTAGTTGCGTTGATAAGGGGGCCGGATTTCCTTTTATCCACAACCTTCATGAAGGCCAGATTAAGTCATAATTTTTCAGCCTTTTCCCTTACCTTTGCGCCTCCAAATTATAAAGCGAAATGGCTGATTTAAAATTTCAAAGAAACTTTGGTATAGCCGCTCACATTGATGCCGGCAAAACCACCACTACGGAACGTATTCTCCGTTATACGGGGATGATACATAAGATCGGTGAAGTGCATGATGGCGCTGCTACCACCGACTGGATGGAGCAGGAAAAGGAGAGAGGTATCACCATCACTTCTGCTGCGGTAAGCTGCCAGTGGAATTTTCCTACAGTATTAGGCAAACCTACCCCGGAAACAAAAAAATATTATTTCAACATCATTGATACTCCCGGCCACGTTGACTTTACCGTGGAGGTAGAACGTTCAATGCGGGTATTGGACGGACTGATTGCTTTGTTCAGCGCTGTAGATGGTGTGGAGCCTCAATCGGAAACAGTTTGGCGCCAGGCTAATCGTTATAATGTTCCCCGAATTGGTTTTGTAAACAAGATGGACCGTGCCGGAGCCGACTTTTTGAACGTAGTGAAGCAGGTAAAGGAAATGCTCGGTTCAAAAGCAGTTCCTCTTCAATTGCCGATTGGCGCTGAAGATGATTTCAAAGGTGTGGTTGACCTTATCAAAATGAAAGGCATCATCTGGCATATGGAAACTGAAGGAATGACATTTGATGAGATCCCAGTGCCTGCTGATATGCTGGAAGAAGCTAAAGAATGGAGAGCAAGTCTTGTTGAGGCTGTGGCAGAATATGATGACAAACTGATGGAGAAATTCTTTGATAATCCCGACAGCATTACCGAAGATGAAATGCATGAAGCCATCCGCAAAGCAACGATTGATCTTTCAATTGTACCGATGATGTGCGGTTCTTCATTTAAAAATAAAGGTGTTCAGACTGCATTGGATGCCGTGTGCCGTTACCTGCCCAGCCCGGTGGATGTTGCTTCTGTAGAAGGAATAAATCCTGATACGGGAGAAACAGAAAGCCGCAAACCAGAAGCAAGCGAACCTTTCGCTGCATTGGCTTTCAAAATCATGACCGATCCTTTTGTGGGTCGCCTTGCATTTTTCCGGGTATACTCCGGACACCTGGATGCAGGTTCTTATGTGCTGAATGTAAGAAGTGGTAAGAAAGAACGTATTAGCCGCATCATGAAGATGTTTGCCAATAAACAAAACCCGATTGATTTTATTGAAGCGGGAGACATTGGCGCTGCAGTTGGTTTTAAAGAAATTAAAACCGGGGATACACTTTGTCAGGAAGACCATCCGATAACATTGGAGAATATGTTTATTCCTGAACCGGTGATCTCCGTAGCTGTTGAGCCAAAGACACAGGCTGATGTTGACAAGATGGGTATGGCTATTGCCAAACTTGTTGAGGAAGATCCCACACTTCGGGTAAAAACAGATGAAGATACAGGACAAACCATTCTTTCAGGAATGGGAGAATTGCATCTTGAGATCATTGTGGACAGGATGAAAAGGGAATTTAAAGTGGAGGTGAACCAGGGCGCCCCGCAGGTTGCTTATAAAGAAGCGTTCCAGGCAACCGTTGAACACAGAGAGATTCTGAAGAAACAAACCGGTGGCCGTGGTAAGTTTGCTGACATAGTATTTGACCTTGGTCCCGTTGATGCCGACTGGCAGGCAGAGAATCCGGATAAGCATTACCAGTTTGTGAATGATTTATTTGGCGGGTCTATTCCCCGTGAATATGTACCGGCCATTCAAAAAGGTTTTGAGCAGGCAATGTCAACCGGTGTGTTGGCAAGTTATCCTGTTAATAATATGAAGATCCGTGTGCATGATGGCAGCTTCCATGCTGTGGACTCTGATTCCATGTCGTTTGAATTGTGTGCCAAATCCGGTTTCCGTGAAGCAGCAAGAAAAGCAAAACCTGTTTTACTGGAGCCAATCATGAAAGTGGAAGTGGTTACACCTGATCAATACATGGGAGATGTAACCGGCGACCTGAACCGCCGTCGTGGAATGCTGGAAGGTATGGACAGCCGCAACAATGCCCAGGTGATTAAAGCTAAAGTACCCCTGAGTGAAATGTTTGGGTATGTAACCCAGCTTCGTTCGCTCAGTTCCGGAAGAGCATCTTCAACCATGGAGTTTTCACATTATGCCCCGGCGCCGGCAGGTATTGCCGAAGAGGTAATTGCGAAAGTGAAAGGGAAAGTGAGTGCATAATTTTTAATCCATTTATTTATTTTATAGTATCCCGCCCTGATTTATCAGTGCGGGATTTTTAATGTGAGTAATTTCTTATCTCAGGTCAATCTTTTCAAACCCCTGTGGCACTGTGTTTGCTAAACACAATGCTGGAATTCTCTCCGTTTTTAAGGTTCTTTGGCTGGCGTAGCCAACCATGAAAAACACAATGTTCAAGGCCTGCTTGCCGCGGGTTAAGGGTTAAGGACTCAGCAATGGGTCCTTATTTTTTTCACCTTATCTTTTAGGTTATTCTGTAACTTGTTTCCGGCAAAAATCAAATTGATGAGTAAAAGAGTGTTTCTGTTTTTTATCAGCTTTCAGGTCTTTCTTACAGCCATTAGCCAGGAGAAATTGCTGACAGCAGGAATGAAGATCACCACATCATCCCGGATCAAAAAATCAATTTACAAACTGGATGCCCCGGTTGATACTTCACAGAGCGTAGTGTTGATTGAAGGCAATAATATCACTGTGGATTTTAATACTGCAGAAATGAAAGGCAGTAATGGCACAATAAATCCCGATGAATTTTTCGGAGTAGCAGTTATCATCCGCAACTGCAAAAATGTAACCATCAAAAACCTGAAAGCAAGAAGTTATAAAATTGCCCTGCTGGCAAGAAATGTGGAGAAGCTTACTTTAGAAAACTGCGACTTCAGTTATAATTATCGCCAGCATCTCAACAGTACACAGGAAAAGGAAGATGTATCTGACTGGCTAAGCCATCATCGCAATGAGAATGATGAATGGTTACGGTATGGAGCCGCCATGTATTTGAAGGACTGCAACAATTTTATTGTAAGGAATTGTAAGGTAACCGGAGGACAAAATGCGCTGATGATAATGCGTTGCAACGATGGGCTGATTGTAAATAATGATTTTTCATTTAACTCAGGAATTGGAATTGGTATGTACCGCAGCAACCGAAACAGGATTATTTACAACCGGCTAATTTTTAATATAAGGGGTTACAGCGACGGGGTATATAACAGAGGACAGGACAGTGCGGGGATATTGGTATATGAACAAAGCAACGATAATATTTTTTATAGAAATATTGCAACGCATGGAGGGGATGGGTTTTTTCTCTGGGCTGGACAGACAACCATGGATACCGGAGAGGGAGGGTGTAATGATAATGTTATATATGGGAATGATTTTTCTTATGCCTCTAATAATGGGATAGAAGCGACATTCAGCAGGAATAAAATAGTCAACAATAGAATGATTGAATGTGATTATGGGGTATGGGCTGGATATAGCTACCAAACAATTTTCGGAAAAAATTATTTTCAGGATAACCGCACAGCTATTGCAATTGAGCATGGACAGGAAAACAAATTATTTTTTAATAGTTTTCAAAAAAATAAAATGTCCGTCCGGCTTTGGGCAAATAAAAAGCAACCTGCCGGCTGGGGTTATGCCGCTAAACGAGACACCAGAAGCCGTGATTATGTGTTGTATAATAATCTCCTGTACAATTGTAACAATACATACGATATAAAGCTTACTGATAATATAAAAATTTGTGACCTGATACAGGAATGTAAAGATTCATTTTTACCAGATTCAAGTGTTACAAATTTTACCCGCAGTTGCAAGACAATGCCCCAATTCAAATCAGAAGATACCTCAGTTTATTTACCCAGGATTAAAAACTATAAAGATTCGTTCCGGAAATTCCCAAAATACGATGGCCGCAAAAACATCATGATCACTGAATGGGGGCCATATGATTTTCGTTCACCAATCATCTGGAATACAAATCCAACTGATACATCATCAATAATGAAATTTAATTTGATTGGTCCGAAAGGGAAATGGCAGATCAAAAATATTAAAGGAGTAAAAAATATTTCTGCAAGCAGCGGAACATTTCCTGCAAACATTACAGCAGAGAAAACAAAAGGGGAGAGGACGGATATTTTAATTGAACTGGAATACACCGGTTCTGCCATCACGACTGTATTTGGTGAAAAAATTTCGGCAGGCAAACCTTATAAGTTTCAGTTCAGAAAATTCTTTCAGCCCATTGACTGGGAAGTTTTGTTTTATAGTCTTGATACAACCTATCATAATCCTATTACAACAGGTATGCTTTTCTCCATGACTGAAAGAAAAGCTCCTTTCAGGACTGAAAAAACAAATAAACTTGATTATGCATGGTGGGGTGGAATAAAAGAAACCGGAGTTCAACACAGACAGTTCATTACTTCAGCAAACGGTAGTGCCAGATTTTTGCCGGACAATTATGAATTATCCGTAACATGGGATGATGCCGTCAGGGTTTATGTTGATGAAAAACTGGTAATTGACGAATGGAATCCATCCAGGTACAGTTTTGATGAATCCCCCAATAAAAAAGTCAGACTCAGGTTAGGAGGTAATCATAATTTCAGGGTCGAACATGTTGAGCTTGGAGGCTTCGCAACCTTAAGCCTGAAAATCAAACCTGTAGAGTAAAGTTTGTTTGATGCGAGAAGATTGTCCACAACCTAAAAATTTATTTCCCAACTATTTGGAGGGTACAGCTCTCAACCCTACCTTTGCACTCCCAAAAGAAAATTGGGTTTTCACACATGTCTCAGCGAATCAGGATCAAATTACAGTCTTACGATCATAACCTGGTTGATAAATCAGCAGAAAAGATCGTAAAAACAGTACGTAGTACCGGCGCTGTGGTAACAGGACCAATTCCTTTGCCTACCCGCCGTAAGATATTCACTGTGTTGCGTTCACCTCACGTCAATAAGAAGAGTCGTGAACAGTTCCAGTTAGCAACCCACAAGAGATTGCTGGATATCTATACTTCTTCTTCGAGAACAGTGGATGCATTAAGTAAGTTGGATTTGCCGAGTGGTGTGGAAGTTGAAATTAAAGCGTAGAAAACCCCAAATCCGCCAATTGGCGGAGCTTGGAACAGTTCTTATAGAATAAAATTTTTCATCTCTCAATTCGCCGGCTGGCGGAGAAAAGAGCTCTGATACATAACTCTCTCAACCCTCTTTCAGGGGTTGGGGGTATATAAAACAAGCCATTCAGGGTTTGTTTACTGCCGGTACTTTCCCAAAAAGAAAAAGGTCGGTGGCAAACGGGGATCGAGTCACGCCTTAGGCGTGAATGTCCCAATAACCTTGCAGGCACAAATTGAACAACCATGAAAGGTATTATTGGGAAAAAAATTGGAATGACCAGCATCTTCGATCCTTCAGGTAAACAAACTGCCTGCACAATCATCGAGGCAGGTCCTTGTGTGGTTACACAGGTAAAAACCAAAGAGTCTAACGGGTACAATGCGCTTCAGCTATCTTTCGGTGATAAGAATGATAAACATTCCAACAAGGCTGAAAAGAATCACTTCTCAAAAGCACAAACTTCTCCCAAAAAATTTTCAAAAGAATTCAGGGATTTTGCCATTGAAAAAAATCTTGGCGAAACGGTTACTGTAGACATATTCGCCGAAGGCGAGCAGGTGGATGTTGTAGGTACTTCAAAAGGAAAAGGGTTCCAGGGAGTTGTTAAACGGCATGGATTTCATGGTGTTGGCGGACAATCTCACGGCCAGCATGACCGTAGCCGTGCACCCGGCTCACTTGGTAACTCATCTGATGCAAGTCGTGTAATGAAAGGAATGAAAATGGGTGGCCGCACAGGTACCGACCGTATAAAATTGAAAGGATTGAAAGTCGTGAAGATTTTCTCCGATAAAAACTACATTTTGATCAGTGGCTCTGTTCCCGGCTATAATGGTTCAATTGTTTTAATTCAGAAATAATTTACAGCGTAGAGGCGCAAAATTTTGCGCCTCTACGCATTTAAAAATAATAGAATGCAAATAGAAGTTTTAAATACGAAGGGAAAGAAAACCGGGAGAACTGTTGAGTTGCCCGAAGAAATTTTCGGGGCTGAACCGAACAATCATGTTGTTTATCTCGCCGTCAAGCAATATCTGGCTACTCAGCACCAGGGCACTCATAAAGTGAAGACCCGTGCCGAGGTAAAAGGCGCCAGCCGTAAACTGCATCGTCAGAAAGGAACCGGTGGAAGCCGTAAGGGTAATATCAGAAACCCATTATACAAAGGTGGCGGTACCATTTTCGGACCTAAGCCACATAGCTATGATATTAAGCTTAACCGCAAGGTAAAAGACCTGGCAAGAGTATCTGCATTTTCGAGCAAGGCAAAAGATAATGCCATTGTAGTGGTGGAAGATATTACCATTGATTCTCCAAAGACAAAAACCTTCGTTGACATTCTTGGTAATCTGAAAGTGGCTGATAAAAAAGTAATGTTTGTTCAGCCTGAAAATAACAATAACGTCGAGATGTCAATGCGGAATGTGCCCACTGTATTGGGGGTATTACTGAAAGACATTAATACATATGATGTTTTAAACGCCGATGTGCTGGTATTGACGGAGAGTGCAGCAAAACAATTTTCACTGGCTAAAAAAGCAGAAGCATAATCAGCAAACTGAAAAAAAAGAGTTATGAAAATTTCTGAAGTACTGATAAGACCGATTTTAACCGAGAAAGCAAATGCCCAGCAGGAAAAACTGCGCCGCTATGCTTTTAAGGTCAACAGAAATGCAAACAAGCTGGAGATAAAAAAAGCTGTTGAGAGTTTTTATGGTGTTACTGTTACGAATGTAAACACCTCTGTATCTCCGGGTAAAAATAAAAGCCGCTTTACAAAAGCTGGTGTAATATCCGGCCGCAAGCCTTCTTACAAAAAAGCTTTTGTGACCGTTGCTGAAGGAGAAAATATTGATTTGTATTCAAGCATTTGATCCTCCTGGTCTCCTTCGCTGAAGCTACGGAGACCGAAGAATGGCAATCAACCGCCGCGAAGTGTTGAATTAAAAGAAAAATGAATAATTAACAAATGGCACTAAAAAAATTTAAACCGGTAACAGCAGGAACCCGCTGGAGAATTGGCAATGCTTATGCTGAGGTTACTACAAATGTTCCTGAGAAAAGCCTGGTAGAAGCTAAACCAAGAGGCGGTGGCCGTAATTCATCGGGTCATTTATCCATGCGTTATCGTGGTGGTGGTCATAAAAAGAAGTACCGCATCATTGACTTTAAAAGAAATAAAGCAGGTGTTGCAACAGTAGAGTCCATTCAGTATGACCCCAACCGCTCTGCATTCATAGCATTGGTTAATTATGCTGATGGCGAAAAAAGATACATACTTGCTCCGCAAGGTTTACAGGTTGGTGCAAAAGTGGAAAGCGGTAATGATGTGGCGCCCGAAGTAGGCAATTCTCTTCCGATGAAGAATATGCCGCTTGGTACCAATGTTCACAATATTGAAATGCAACCTGGTCAGGGAGGCAAATTGGCCCGTAGCGCCGGTTCTTCTGCCCAGTTAACCAATAAAGAAGACAAGTACGCAATCTTAAAAATGCCTTCAGGTGAATTAAGAAAGGTATTGATCAATTGCTATGCAACGGTTGGTGTTGTCAGCAACAGCGATCATAGCCTGCAGAGTATGGGTAAGGCCGGACGTAACAGGTGGAGAGGCATTAAACCAAGAAACCGTGGTGTGGCGATGAACCCCGTTGATCACCCAATGGGTGGTGGTGAAGGTAAAGCTTCAGGTGGTCAGCCAAGAAGCAGAAATGGACAGTATTCAAGAGGATTGAAAACAAGAACAAGAGGAAAAGGAAGCGACAAATTGATTATTCAGCGTAAGAATGGGAGCAAGATTTCTAAATAAAACTTATAAAAATTAACAACGTCATAAATTATGGCTCGTTCAATTAAAAAAGGTCCTTATGTGGCAACACATCTTGAAAAAAAGGTTTTGTCAATCAATGAGGGCAAAAGCAAAAAATCGGTGATCAAAACATGGAGCCGTCGTTCCACTATAACTCCTGATTTTGTTGGCCACACTTTTGCAGTGCACAACGGAAATAAATTTATTCCTGTGTATGTTACTGAGTTCATGGTAGGTCATAAACTGGGTGAATTCGCACCCACCCGCCAGTTCAAAGGGCATTCAAGCAAGAAGATAGAAGCAGCGGCATCATAAAAATTAATTGTTGAAATAAGAATAAAATGGAAGCAGTAGCTAAACTCAGAAATTACCCCACTTCGCCCCGCAAGATGCGGTTATTGGCTGATCTCATCCGTGGCCAGAAAGTGGAAAAGGTATTGGCCGAACTGGAACATAGTCCTAAAGACCCGGCAGTGCCTTTGCGCAAACTGGTGTTAAGTGCCATAAACAACTGGAAACAAAAGAATGAAGGCGGTGATGAAAGTCAGTTGGTGGTAAAAACAATTTTTGTGGATGGCGCCCGGACATTGAAGCGTATGCGTCCTGCCCCGCAGGGCCGTGGTTACCGTGTTCGCAAACGCAGCAACCATATAACCGTGATTGTGGATACAAAAGAATCAAAAAACTAAACGAATTAATAAACCAATAACATGGGTCAAAAAGCAAATCCGATTGGTAACAGGTTAGGCATCATCCGCGGATGGGAATCTAACTGGTATGGCAATAAAAAAGATTATGCCGGCAAGTTGATTGAAGATAATAAGATCAGGGCATACCTGAATGCCCGTATCAACAAAGGCGGCATCTCTAAAATTGTTATTGAACGAACATTAGGAAAACTGATCATTACTATCCATACTTCCAAGCCGGGTATCATCATTGGTAAAGGTGGTGGTGAGGTAGACCGTATTAAAGAGGAATTAAAGAAGCTTACCAATAAGGAAGATGTGCAGATCAATATTCTTGAGATCCGTCGTCCCGAACTGGATGCCATGATAGTGGCTGACACCATTGCAAGGCAGATTGAGAACCGTATCAATTATAAGAGGGCTATTAAAATGTCAATTGCTTCTGCATTGCGCATGGGGGCAGAAGGAATTAAAGTAAAAGTAGCCGGACGTTTGGGCGGAGCCGAGATTGCCCGTACAGAGGAGATCAAACAGGGTCGTGTGCCTCTTCATACTTTTCGTATGGATATTGATTATGCTAATGTATTTGCACTTACTGTATATGGGAAGATCGGTATCAAAGTATGGATTTGTAAGGGTGAGGTATTAACCAAAAGAGATCTTAATCCAAATTTTGTTGGTGGCAAGAGCGAAGTAACCGACAGAAGGGAAAGAAGAGATGACCGTGGTGGTGATCGCCGTGATGACAGAAGAGGTGATAGAAGGGGAGACAGGAGAGGTGGTGGCGGAAGAGATAAGAGAAATTAAATGATTCACAAACAAGAAACCAGTAAATAGAAATTTTATACAATGTTACAACCGAAAAGAACGAAGCACAGGAAAATGCAGAAGGGCCGCATGAAAGGCAATGCAAAAAGAGGTGCAACCATTGCATTTGGTTCATATGCATTGAAGGCCCTGGATCAGCATTGGCTTACTGACCGGCAGATTGAAGCTGCCCGCCAGGCGTTGACCCGTGAGATGAAAAGAGAAGGTAATGTATGGATCCGCATTTTCCCCGACAAACCGATTACCCGCAAACCTCTCGAAGTAAGGATGGGTAAAGGAAAAGGTAATCTTGAATTTTGGGCTGCTGTGGTAAAACCCGGACGTATTTTATTTGAAGTGGATGGTGTGGATGAGAAAACAGCCAAAGCATCTTTATCGCTGGCTGCTGGCAAACTGCCTGTGAAAACAAAGATTATCAAACGCAGAGACCTGGAAACTGCATAATAATTTATAAATCGTAAGCGATGTCAAAGAAAAAAGATTTTGTAAAAAGCATACATGGCATGAACGAACAGGATCTGAAGGCAAGACTGGAAGAAGATAAGCAACGGTTAAAGAAGCTGGAGTTTGCCCATACCATTTCTCCGCTGGAGAACCCGATGACGATTCGTTCATTACGCAGGGATATTGCCCGTTTGAAAACAGAACTGAAATTAAAGCAACAACAAGCATAAAATGGAAGCAAGAAATTTAAGAAAGACCAGGATAGGGGTGGTGACAAGCAACAGGATGGATAAAACCATTACGGTGGCCATTGAGCGGAAAGTGAAGCATCCTATCTATGGAAAATTCGTAAAGAAAACGACCAAGCTGCATGCTCATGATGATAAAAATGAATGCAGCATTGGAGATCTGGTAAAGATCATGGAAACCCGCCCACTCAGTAAAACGAAAAGGTGGAGACTGGTGGAAGTGGTGGAAAAAGTTAAGTAATTGAATATTGAAAATTGAATATTGCTGTAATGGCTAATCTTCAATAGACAATCTAAAATATTAAATAGTCAAAAGATGATTCAGCAAGAAAGCCGGTTAAGTGTTGCGGATAACAGTGGTGCCAAAGAGGTGCTTTGTATCCGTGTACTCGGCAACAGCGGTCAGCGTTATGCTGGTATAGGTGATAAGATTGTTGTAACAGTAAAAGATGCATTACCTGCAGGGGGTATCAAGAAAGGTACTGTTGCTAAAGCGGTAATTGTTCGTACTACAAACAAACTGCGCCGCAAAGATGGTTCTTATATCCGCTTTGATGATAATGCAGTGGTTATACTGAACCAGGCAGATGAACCAAGAGGTACCCGCATTTTCGGGCCGGTGGCAAGAGAGCTCCGTGACAAGGGGTATATGAAAATCATTTCACTGGCTCCTGAAGTATTATAATTGATAAAAAGGGATAAACACATTAACGAAAGATAAAATGAAAGCAAGATTTAAACCTAAGTATAATATCCGTAAAGGCGACAACGTGGTAGTCATTACTGGCGACGATAAGGATTTGACAAAACCCCGTGAAGTAAAACAGGTGTTGGTTGAAGAGGGTAAAGTGATTGTAGAAGGCGTTAACATCGTTACCCGTCACAGCAAACCAACAGCTCAAAATACCAAAGGCGGTATCATAAAAAAAGAAGCTCCCATTCATATCAGTAACGTAATGCTTTGGGATGCTTCGCAAAAAGCCGGAGCAAGGGTAACAAGGGTTAGAAAAGACGGAAGAACTGAAAGAGTTTTTAAAACAAAAAAATCCCGATCAGTATCGGGAGTGGGAGGTAAAAAATAATGGCAACAAAAACCTATAGCCCGAGATTGGCTGATAAATACAAAAAAGACGTCGTTCCTGCTTTGGTTAAGAAGTTTGGTTACGGTTCTGTAATGCAGGCGCCCAAGCTGGAAAAAATATGCCTTAATCGTGGAGTGAATGGCGCCGTGACAGATAAAAAGATGGTCGATACAGCTGTGGATGAACTGACCACCATTACAGGGCAAAAGGCTGTTGCAACCATGTCGAAAAAAGATATTTCGAATTTCAAACTGCGTAAGAACATGCCCATTGGAGCAAGGGTTACGCTTCGTGGTGATAAGATGTATGAGTTCCTGGACAGGTTGATTTCCGTTGCATTGCCCCGGGTTCGTGACTTCAAAGGCGTAAATGATAAATCTTTTGATGGCCGTGGAAATTATACAATGGGAGTAACTGAGCAAATCATTTTCCCGGAGATAGATATTGACAAAGTGGCTAAGATCACAGGTATGGATATCACTTTTGTAACTACCGCCAATTCAGATGAAGAGGCATATGAGTTATTAAAGGAATTAGGAATGCCTTTCAAAAAATCAAGTTCAAACTAAAAAAGAAATAAACAACTTATGGCTAAAACATCAGTAACAGCCAGGCAGAAAAAAAGAGAAAGAATGGTTGCACAGCATGCAGCCAAAAGAGCCGAATTAAAAAAAGCCGGCAACTGGAAAGCTTTGGATGAAATGCCAAAGAATTCTTCCAAAGTGAGATTGAAGAATCGTTGCCAGCTCACAAGCCGTCCCAAAGGGTATGTCCGCTTTTTTGGAATTTCCAGGGTGGCGTTAAGAGACATGGCTTTGAATGGTAAAATACCGGGATTGAAAAAAGCTTCCTGGTAACATTCGTAAAACAATTTTAAACAACGAACAATTTTAAAATAATATGGTAACTGATCCTATAGCAGATTTCCTGACCAGAATCCGTAATGCACAGATGGCTGGTCATCGTGTGGTTGATATTCCTGCTTCAAACCTGAAGAAGAGGATGACGGAGATATTATACAATCAGGGTTATATCCTGAAGTATAAGTTTGAGGACGATAACAAACAGGGCATTATTAAAATTGCTCTTAAGTATGATCCTTCGACCAAACAACCCGCCATTCAAAGCATGGAAAGAATCAGTCGTCCGGGTTTGCGTCAGTATGCAAAACCAGCTGAATTCCGCCGTGTGAAAAACGGGTTAGGTGTTGCCATTGTGTCAACCTCAAAAGGAGTAATGACAGACAAGGAAGCCAAAGCCAATAATGTTGGTGGCGAAGTTCTTTGCTATATATATTAAAGAATAAAATTTGCTGATACATTAAGCTGAACTATACTAAGCTGACCGGTCAGCAGCAAACAATAAATAAACAATAAACTAATTTAAAAATGTCCCGTATAGGTAAAAAAGCGATTTCGATTCCTGAAGCTGTTACTATCACAGTCGGTAAAGACAATGTGGTTACTGTAAAAGGCAAGAAAGGAGAACTGAAACAGGCGATTGACCGTGATATCACTGTGGAAGTAAAAGACGGTCATGTATATTTTGGCCGCCCAACAGATCAGATCCGTCACAAAGCATTGCACGGGTTATACCGGGCTTTGATTGCAAATCTTGTAAAAGGAGTAACGGAAGGTTATGAAAGAAAGCTGGAATTGATTGGTGTGGGTTTCAAAGCAGCTAACCAGGGGAATGTACTGGATCTTTCACTGGGATATTCACATAACATCGTCTTTGAAATTCCAAAAGAATTGAAAGTGGCGACCGAAACCCTGAAAGGCCAGAACCCGGTCATCACACTTGAAGGGATAGATAAACAACTGATAGGACAGGTTGCTGCAAAACTTCGCAGTCTGCGCAAACCTGAGCCTTACAAAGGAAAGGGTGTTCGTCATGTTGGTGAAGTGGTTCGTAAGAAAGCTGGTAAGGCAGCTGGTAAGTAAAACAGTTAATAAGTTTAATAGCATATAAAGTAAAAAGAGATGAATCCGAAAGTTAAATCACAAAGAAGGCAAAATATCCGGTACCGGATCCGCAGAAAAATCAGTGAAGGTACTGCGCAAAAACCCCGTTTATCTGTATTCAGAAGCAATTCGGATATCTATGTACAATTAATTGATGATGCAAAAGGACAAACAATTGCCGCTGCATCATCAAAGGATAAAGATATCCAGGCACAAAAAGGGACCAAGGCCGATAAAAGTAAATTGGTTGGCGCTGCTATTGCCCGCAAGGCATCTGAACTTGGCATAAAAGACATAACATTTGACCGTGGCGGTTATTTGTATCATGGCCGGGTAAAATCAGTTGCGGATGGCGCAAGAGAAGGTGGTTTAAAATTTTAATCTTAAAACTTTTTAATAAAAATTCTAAATGTCAAAGTACAACGTTAACAGGGTTAAAGCCGGTGACCTGGAATTGAAAGACAAAGTGGTTGCCATCAACCGTGTGGTCAAAACCACCAAGGGGGGCCGGGCATTCAGCTTCTCAGCATTGGTTGTGGTGGGCAATGAAAACGGAGTGGTAGGTCATGGTTTGGGCAAAGCCAAAGAAGTACAGGAAGCCATCACCAAAGGAATCGAGGATGCCAAGAAGAACCTTATAAAAGTGCCTGTGATGAAGGGAACCATTCCTCATGATCAGTGGGCAAAAGAAGGCGCTGCAAAAGTGCTGATCAAACCTGCTGCACATGGTACCGGTGTGATAGCCGGGGGATCCATGAGAGCTGTACTGGAAGCAGCTGGCGTTACAGACGTATTGGCTAAATCACTCGGTTCTGCCAATCCGCATAATGTGGTAAAAGCAACTTTTAAAGCACTTGCTTTACTAAGGGAACCTGTAAGCGTTGCCAAAACCCGATCGCTTGGATTAAAAAAAGTATTTAACGGTTAATAGTAACTCGAAAATGAATTAAAACTATGAAGAAGATAAAGGTTACATTGGTTAAAAGCCCGATTGACAGACCCGAAAGACAGAAGCTTACGGTGAAGGCATTGGGTCTAAACAAAACAAATTCTTCAACTGAGGTGAATGCTACACCGCAGGTATTGGGTATGATAAGAAAAGTATCACACCTGCTGAAAGTGGAAGATGTAAAATAATACAGGTAATAAATTTTATGCGAGCCCTGAATAATGTAGGGGCGTTGAGTTAAAATACAGAAAATGAAACTACATCAATTAAGACCCGCAAAAGGCGCTACACAAAAAACAAAGCGTATTGGCCGTGGAGATGGATCAGGACATGGCGGAACATCAACAAAAGGTACCAAAGGCGGACAAAGCCGGTCGGGCTATAAGAGTAAAATGGCACATGAGGGCGGACAGATGCCCATCCAGCGCCGCCTGCCAAAAAGAGGGTTTAAAAACCCCGGCAGGGTAGAGTATAAAGTATTTAATGTTGGTCAGATGGAGCAGCTGGCTGAGAAATATAATATCAAAGAATTTTCACTGGAGAATCTTTATGGCAATGGACTGATCAGCCAGACAGATAAGGTGAAAGTGCTTGGCAACGGCGAGTTGAAATCAAAATTCACTTTTAAAGTGAATGCAGTAAGCGGCAAAGCAAAATCTGCGATTGAAGCAGCCGGAGGAACGGTGGAGATTGTGAAGTAAATTTGGTAAATTGCGGCGACGCATTAACCATGCGTCTTTTCGTTTTAAGAGTTTAAACATTTTTTATCCCCGTGAAGAAATTTATTCAAACATTAAAGAATATCTGGAGCATCGAAGAGCTGCGTGGTAAAATTCTATTTACCCTGATGATGATTGCTATCTATCGTGTAGGTTCGCATATTGTGTTGCCGGGTATTGATGCTACGGAAATGAAAACCGGAGCCAACAGCGATGGAATCCTTGGATTGATTGATGCTTTTTCCGGCGGCGCCTTTAACAATGCCTCCATTTTTGCCCTCGGGATTATGCCCTACATTTCGGCATCCATCTTCATGCAACTGATGACTGTATTGGTTCCAAGATTTCAGAAAATGCAGAAAGAAGGGGATAGCGGCAGAAAAAAAATCAACCAATACACCCGTTATCTTACTGTTGCAGTTACGGTTTTACAGGCCTCCGCTTATGTTACCTACCTGAGAGGCATGACCAACCAGACAGGAGGAATGATGGCGGGTTATTCTCCTTCCAGTTTCTGGCTTACAACGGTAGTCATATTAACAGCAGGCACTTTGTTTGTAATGTGGATGGGCGAAAAAATTACGGATAAAGGATTAGGGAATGGTACTTCGCTTATAATCATGATCGGAATTGTGGCCCGTTTGCCACAAAACTTTTTGCAGGAACTAACAGCCAAATCTGTGCGCAGTGGTGACATACTTGTATTTATTGTAGAAATAGTTATTTTGATTGCGATCGTTATGGGTTGTATACTTCTCATCCAGGGGGTCCGAAAAGTGCCGGTGAATTATGCCAAGCAGATCGTTGGCAACAGACATTTTGGGGGTGGCGGTGCAAGGCAATTTCTTCCGCTTAAAGTGAACAGCGCCGGTGTAATGCCTATCATCTTTGCACAAGCAATAATTTTTATCCCTACCATTTTTTCTAATTTCAGTACTGAGGGAAAATCTGGTATTTTAAAAGCGTTGACCGATCATAGCAACATCTGGTATATGCTGATTTATTCATTGGTGGTAATTGGTTTTACATTTCTTTATACAGCACTTATATTTAATCCCAAACAGATAGCTGATAACCTGAAGCAGAATAACGGGTTTATTCCCGGTGTGAAACCCGGTCAGCCAACGGCAGATTATATCGGGCATATAATGGATAATATTACTTTCCCCGGCGCCGTATTACTTGCCATAGTAGGTATTTTGCCCGGTATTGCCCAGCGTTTCGGAGTGACACAACAGTTTTCAACTTTCTTTGGAGGCACTTCTCTTTTGATCATGGTGGGTGTAATCCTTGATACATTGCAGCAGATAGAAACACAATTATTGATGCGCCAGTATGATGGCCTCATGAAAAGCGGCCGTATACAGGGAAGACAAACCACTTCGGCGGTTCAGATGTAATTATTCAATTAACAATATTCAACCCCGCCTCGATGTGTTGGCGGGGTTTTCTTTTTTAAAACGGATATTTGCAGGATGATGATTTGTAAAACAAATGAACAAGTGGAGATGATGCGGCAAAGCGCTTTGCTGGTGGGTAAGACATTGACCGAAGTGGCGAAAGTTCTAAGACCGGGTATTACCACTTTATCCATCGACAGAATGATCGGGTCATTTATACGGGATCATAATGCTGTTCCTTCTTTTTTGCATTATAAGGGCTATCCTTTTAATTCCTGTATATCGGTTAATGATGTGGTGGTGCATGGTTTTCCGGGAGATAATCAGTTAAAAGAAGGCGATGTTGTTTCCGTGGATGTAGGGGTGATACTAAATGGCTGGCACGGCGATCATGCTTATACTTTTGCCATCGGTAATCCCGGAGATGCAGTGATACAATTAATAAAAGTGACCAAAGAAGCATTATATAAAGGAATTGAAAAAGCAGTTGCAGGAAACAGGGTGGGTGATATTGCTTTTTCAATACAGGAGCATACCGAAAAAAAACATGGATATGGCGTGGTGAGGGAACTGGTAGGTCATGGCCTTGGTAAAAATCTTCATGAAGATCCGCAAGTGCCGAACTATGGAAAAAGAGGCAGTGGCCCCAAACTCAAGGATGGTCTTGTGCTGGCTATTGAGCCTATGATCAATCTTGGGAAAAAAGACGTTTATACTGAAGAAGACGGCTGGACTGTAAGAACAAAGGATGGTAAGCCCTCCGTACATTTTGAGCATGATGTATGTGTAAGAAAAACAAAGGCTGATATACTTTCTGATTATACTGCAATTGAAAAAGCTGAAAAAGAGAACCCTGACCTCTTCAGCAATTATTAAAGCACCCTGTATTTCATTTCCACTCTTGGGTCTTTCCATATTTCCTGCGGGCTGATGTATGTGTCATTCAGTTTGAAGACAACATTGGCTTTTGCAAAAGAATCTCTCACCAGTTCCGAACAGATGTAGTTCCGGTTTTTTTCTTTTTTACCGATTCTAAATAGAATGCGGAGCATAATGCGAACAATCTCCCAGTTATCATAGGGGCGGGTCAGTTCATCCAATCCGAAGCATATCGCTTTATTCAATTTTGGATGTTCCAGCTCAAAATTGAGTTTTGCTAAAACGATCTGCCCTTTGTAGGGTCGTTTGGTTCCTTTGTAGTCATGCAGGTACTTGGAAAGCGGGATAAGTCTTATCCCGATTTTAGGTTCTGCTTCAAGAATCAACACCCTTCCCAGTTCTTCATCTTTATAAACAATGGCCACATGGCTCCATGCACTTTTTGTCAATCGTTGAATTATTCCTGAAAAAGTATAACTGCCTGAACTGAAAAATATATGACCTGTTTTTAGCTGGTCCCTGATCTTTTCGTAAGGAATCACCGGAAGTTCCCTGATCTGCTTTTTAGTGATGGGATTTGCCATGGCAAAACGAACTTAATAAAATTTCATCGTTCTTTGCCTAAAAGCATTATTGGAAAAAAGATTGGTCATAATTGGTGGAGGCGCAGCCGGTTTTTTTTGTGCTGTAAATGCGGCCCGGATGAACCCTGCCCTGAAAGTGATTATTCTTGAAAAAGGCAATAAGCTGCTTTCAAAAGTAAAAATTAGCGGAGGTGGCAGATGCAATTTGGCGCATGCCTGTTTTGATATTGCAGAAATGAGCAGGAATTATCCGAGAGGTGCAAATTTTGTAAAGAAAGCTTTTCACCAGTTTTTTACTACCGATACGATCAAATGGTTTGAAGAAAGAAATGTAAAATTGAAAACAGAGAAGGACGGAAGAATATTCCCTGTTTCGGATTCATCGCAAACAGTTGTGGATTGTTTACTCAGAGAGGCAAACAAATATGGGGTGGAAATTTTGCTTAATAGGGAAGTAGTTGAAATAAATACTCAACAATCAACAATCAATATTCAATTTTCAAATAAAGAGATCATCAAAGCAGATTATGTCTGCATAGCATCGGGTGGTTATCCAAAGTCTTCCATGTTTAAATGGCTGCAGGACACCGGCCATTCTATCGAAGATCCAGTTCCTTCTTTATTCACTTTTAACCTGTCCAACCATCCAATAACAAAACTGATGGGTATAAGTGTGGAAGAGGCAAGAGTAAAAATTACCGGTACCAAACTTGAGCAGAAAGGCCCACTGCTTATCACTCATTGGGGATTGAGCGGCCCGGCAATTTTAAAATTCAGTGCTTTCGCTGCAAGAGATCTGAAAGAAAGAAATTGGAAATTTGAAATCAGCATTAATTGGCTTCCGGATTTCAATGAACAAAGCCTGAAAGAAAAATTCAGTTGGATCAGAAAGGAAAATGCTTCGCAAAAAATAGTGAATAAAAACCCTTTTCGATTACCGGCCCGTCTTTGGGAATTTCTTTGCATTCAATCCGCCATTACGGATACTACACGCTGGGCTGATTTATCATTGGCTGTTCAAAATAAGTTTATTAAAAATATCTGTGCTTATGAATGTCATGTAAAAGGCAAGACAACTTTCAAGGAAGAATTTGTGACAGCTGGCGGTATTAAATTGAACGAGGTTGATGTGAATACCATGATGAGTAAGAAAGTCCCGGGTCTTTTTTTCGCCGGTGAAGTGCTGGATGTGGACGGGATAACAGGAGGATTTAACTTTCAGCATGCATGGACGAGTGGTTTCATTGCTGCAAAAAGTATTGCTGCTTTATCTAAATAATTTATTTATCAATTTGAGATTTTAACTGGATAAACGACCATGCTGTGAAAGGCAGGACTAGTAAAATAAAAGCTACATACCAACTTTTAAATATTACCAATGCAATTGCAGTAAGTAAGATAAGATAAAGTGGATAGGCAACCAACAAAATGGCGATGATAACCGAATCGTAATGATCTGTATCAAGAGTGCGGATGCCGGTAAATTTTTTTATTGGATAAAAAAGAATTACATGAGTGATGAATCCTGCCAATGCAGGTAAAGCCAGCAATATTTTTTTTAGCGGAGATATTCTTACTGTAAGAAGGTCTTTTTTTTTCTTCTTGTCAGTTTGCTGTATCTCAAAAATAAGCTGTTTCAATTCTTCATTTAACCGGTTATTGAAAGCCTGGTGACGCAAACCATCCGGTTCGTTCATATTGAAATGTTCTTTAAGCAATACTTCTCCAAAGTTTAAGATTACATTTTTCCCAAAAAGACGAAAAGAGTTATAGTTTATTCCGACCGGTAACACTTTTAAAGGAATATTTTCTTCCCATGCTTTCATGGCAAGTCTTGCTGTTCCTTTTTTTAGCGGACGGAGATGCCATTCATTGATGCATTTTCCTTCGCTGAAAATGGTGATGATCCCATTTTTCCTGAAGATATCAATACAGGAATCAAAGGTTTTATAATTCTCCGAGAGATTTTCCACTCCTTCGCTGGTTCGGTAAACAGGTAATATCCTGAGTTTGGTAAACAGCCCGATATATAATGGCTTTTTAAAAACATCGCCTCTTGCCAATGACCAAACCGGCTCTCTAAAAAGTGTATCAAGGATCACCGAATCAAGAAATGAGTTGGGATGGTTGCTGGCTAATAACACCGGGCCGCTGATCTTTAATAATGCCGGCTTATTGATGACCAATTTCCGGCACCAGATCATCATAGCAAGACGGGACAGAATTTTCAGAATTGTGTATAGCACAGCTGTTTTGGGTGAAAATAAAGAAAATGATTGGTTAGCATAGCTAAGGGTTGTGCAATCAGGCATTTAGGGTGAATGCCGGAGAGTAAAAAAACCTCCGTTTTAGCTCTATAAACCGGGAACTTAGCCCTATCTTTGCTGCCCCGAAATAAAACCCTTCGGGAATACATTATCATGTTCGAAAACATTATTAAAAAACAATTAAACGCTGATGCACAGGAGTCTTCTTCGACCCAACCGGTAGAGGAAACTACAGCGACAACAACTGCACCTGCACAAGAGCCCGTTGCTGAAACGGCTCATGATGATTTTGACTGGAGTGTTGACAAACGCAATGTAATTTCTTACACAGCTGAAGAAAAGGAGAAGTATCACAAAGTGTATGACAACACATTTGTGCAATTGAATGATGGGGAATTGATCAATGGATTGGTGGTTGGACTTACAAAGACCGATGTTGTTTTGAATATTGGTTTTAAAAGTGATGGTTTGATTTCATTGAATGAATTTCGTGACATTCCCGGTCTGAAAGTGGGCGATGAAGTGGAAGTGATGGTGGTGGAAAAAGAAGACAGAGAAGGCCATCTGAACCTGAGCCGTCGCCAGGCCCGCATTACCCGTGCATGGGAAAAGATTATGGAAGTACATAAGACCGGTGAAGTTATTACCGGTGTCGTTACTTCGAAAACAAAAGGCGGTTTGATCGTGGATGTATTTGGAATGGAAACATTCCTGCCCGGCTCTCAGATTGATGTGAAACCGGTTACAGACTATGATCAGTTTGTGGGTAAAACAATGGAGTTTAAAGTTGTTAAGATCAACGAGACGATCAAGAATGCTGTTGTTTCTCATAAGGCCCTTATTGAAAGTGATATCGAAGCCCAAAGAGCTGAGATCATGAGCAAACTGGAAAAAGGACAGGTGTTGGAGGGAACTGTGAAGAACATTACAGACTTCGGAGCTTTCATGGATCTGGGTGGCCTGGATGGCTTGCTTTATATCACTGATATTTCATGGGGACGTATTTCTCATCCTACAGAAGTGCTGAAGCTTGATCAGAAGATCAACGTGGTGGTGCTTGACTTTGACGATGAGAAAAAACGTATCAGTCTTGGATTGAAACAACTGACACCGCATCCATGGGATGTGCTGGGAGAAAATATTGTGGAAGGAAACATCGTGAAAGGTAAAGTAGTGAATATTGAAGACTATGGCGCTTTTCTCGAAATTCAACCCGGTGTGGAAGGTTTAGTGCATGTTTCAGAAATCACATGGGCCAACACACCGATCAATGCCAAAGAATTCTTCAAACTGGGCGATGAGCATGAAGCCAAGATTGTGACGCTGGATAAAGCCAGCCGCAAGATGAGCCTTTCTATCAAACAGCTTTCTCCTGATCCCTGGAATGATATCGAAACAAAATTTGCCGAAGGAAGCCGCCATACCGGCTTGGTAAAAAACATTACCAACTATGGTGTGTTTGTGGAACTGGCTCCGGGCATAGGTGGTATGATTCATATCAGCGACCTGAGCTGGCTGAAACGTTTCAATCATCCCGGTGAATACACAAAGGTCGGAAGCAACATTGATGTGGTGATACTGGGTATTGACAAAGAGAACCGCAAACTACAACTGGGCCATAAGCAACTGGAAGAAGATCCCTGGAACACCCTTCAGGATACTTTCGCTATAGGAAGCATTCATGAAGGCACGGTGAGCCGCAGGGACGATAAAGGTGCAACAGTTCAATTATCTTATGGATTGGAAGGATTTGCCCCTAACCGTCATCTTACAAAAGAAGATGGTAAGAGCATCGGCGCTGATGAGACTGCACAGTTCATGGTAATTGAGTTTGACAGAAATGAAAAAAGGATCGTGGTTTCTCATACCCGCATCTGGGAGCAGGGCAAAGTAGAGGAAGTTGAAGCAGCAAAAAAAGAAGCAAGGGTAGAAGCTGAAAAGACAAGAAAGGCGGTAAAGAATGTTCAGTCTAAAGTGGAAAAAGCTACACTGGGTGATTTGGGTGTGCTGGCTGATCTGAAAAAGAAAATGGATAGTGATGCCGCTGAGAAATCAGATACAGAAGCTTCAAAGCCTGAATAATTTCAAGATATATTGAATGCAAAACCCTCCAGCCGGAGGGTTTTTTATTACCGCTATAATCAGCTTTCATCAGTTTCGTCAGCAATTCGGTAATTTGAGTTTTTATTATCAGCAAACTCACGGTATGGCTTCATTCGGCGAACGAATAAAGAATTTTCATCCTGTCCGTAAGATCGTTTATTTTTTTGTTGGCCTGTTTTCTTATCCCGGCATTGCCATTATCAATAAACTGAAAATAACAGGCACTGAGCATCTGAAAAGTTTACCAAAATGCCGGGTGCTTTTTGTAAGCAATCACCAGACTTATTTTGCAGATGTTATCACTTTCCTCCATATTTTTTGCGCTGTAAAATGGGGAAAGAAAAACAAGCTGGGCATTCCATATTATCTGCTCAATCCCTTTACAAGAGTAAACTATGTAGCGGCTGAAGAAACGATGAAAGGCAGTTTCATCAGCCGTTTATTCCTGCTTGCCGGTGGGCTTACTGTAAGACGGACATGGAATAAAGGAAGTAAAGAAAAAAGAAAAGGGCTTGATCCCTCCGATACCCGGAAAATTACAAGGGCTTTGGAGAACAATTGGGTGATCACATTTCCGCAGGGAACCACCAAGCCATTTGCGCCGGGAAGAAAAGGTACGGCATTAATCATCAAACAGGTAAAACCGGTTGTGATCCCTGTCGTAATCAGCGGGTTCTGGAGGGCTTTTACTAAAAAGGGATTAACGTTTAAAAAGAAAGGCTCTGTTCTCTCTGTAACATTTAAAGAATCTTTGCAAATCAATTATGATGCTTCCATTGAGGAAATTCTTGCCCAGGTTATGAACGCAATTGAACAAAGTAAAAATTATATGATGATGGGGAAACATCACTGGGAAACAACGGAAAAATAATCTGAATTTTTGTGAAACACCAGATGCTATTCTTTTACGAAAAGCGCCTTTAATTCGGTAGCGTCATCCGGCCTTAACTTTCCGCCGAGTATTAATCTTAATTGCCTTCTTCTTAATGCCCCGTCAAACAATCTTTTTTCTTCAGGTGTTTCAGCTATCAATTGGGGTACAGGTCTGGGTTTTCTGTTTGGGTCAAGAGCTACGAAAGTATAATAGGCTTCATTGCTTTTGTATTTGTACTGCTGTGTCAGGTCTTCGCCCCACACTTTTAAATGCACTTCCATTGAAGTATTAAATGACCTTGTAACCTTTGCTTCAATATGAACGGCATTGCCTAATTTAATAGGATTTTCAAATGAAATATTATCAACAGAAGCAGTGACCACGGGTGCATTGCAATGTTTTTGTGCCGACAAGGCTGCTGCAATATCCATCCAATACATTAATCTGCCACCCATCAGATTACCAAATGTGTTGGTGTCGTTTGGCAATACAATTTCCGTCATGATGGTAAGGCTGCCGGTTGATTTTCTGGCTTCCATTCACTGAATTTTTTGCAAAGGTAAAGTATCGGTTGGACAACACAGATAATACACTTTAATAGTTTACCATTATAAAAATTCAATCATATGCTTTGCAGCTTTATTTTTTATCCGCTACTTTTGCCCATTTAATAACGATTGCTATGGAAATGCCCAATCCCGTACTTTCATTTGACAATACAGAATATGCATTCGAGTACAAGGCCGATAAACAATTAAAAAAGGCGAAGTTTCTTTTTTCATTAATGGCCAGACCCTGGGTTGTAAAACTGGGAATTAAGCTTACACCATTAGCCCTGAAACTGGGTTTACCTGTAAAAGGACTGATACGCAAAACTATTTTTTCTCAATTTGTCGGTGGCGAATCGCTGGAAAAAACGTCTGATGTTGCAAAAAGACTGAGTGAATATCATGTAAAGATCATTTTGGATTATGCAGTTGAGGGTAAAGAAGGAGAAGAGAATTTTGAGCATACTTGCCGGGAATTTATAAGGGTAATAGAATTTGCCTCGACTCAGAAAAATATTCCGTTCATAGCCGTAAAAGTTACCGGCTTTGCCCGTTTTGCAATGCTGGAAGAAGTACATTCTTTAATGCAGGGTGAAGAAGGCACACTGATGAAAAAATATCTGAGGGCCACAGAAAAAATTACCGGTGAAAAAAAAGAAGAATGGCATCGGTTTCAAAACCGTGTGATGCGGGTTTGTGAAGCAGCTGAAAAGTATGGAGTAAGTGTGTCTATTGATGCAGAAGAAACCTGGATACAGGATCCGGTGGATGCCCTTACCATTATTATGATGGATACCTTTAATAAAGGGAGGGCGGTTGTTTATAACACCACGCAGCATTACCGGACCGACAGGCAGCAATTTCTGAAAGATACCTATGCTGCTGCACTGGAAAGGAATTTCATTCTCGGTGCAAAACTGGTAAGGGGAGCTTACATGGAAAAAGAAAGAAAAAGAGCCGCCGAAAAAGGCTATCCGTCACCTATTATGCCCGATAAAGAGAGTACAGATAAAGATTATAATGAATCTGTAAAATTTTGCATTGATCATATTGACAGGATTGCTTTGATGGTGGCTTCACATAACGAATTCAGCAATCTTTATACAACCCAGTTGTTACAGGAAAAAGGATTGCCGCTTAATCATCCGAATGTGCATTGGAGCCAGCTGTATGGTATGAGTGATAATATTACATTCAACCTTGCCCATTCGGGTTGCTCAGTTAGTAAATATCTCCCTTTTGGCCCGATTAAAGATGTAATCCCTTATCTCATGAGAAGAGCACAGGAAAATACTTCTGTAAAAGGACAAACTGGAAGGGAGTTAACGCTTATTAAAAAAGAGCTGCAAAGGAGAAAGGCAGTCCGTTAAATTTTCATAAGTTCTTTCAGTTTCATGAGGTACCGGAGTTCTTCCTGGTTTATTCCTCTCATACTTTCTGCTATATGCCTTGCGCTGTTGAAAATCCTGTTTCTTGTCAACTCATCGATCTGCTCCTGCTTTTCCATAAAATAAGTGGCAAATGACTGAAAAGCGTTTTCAGAGGTTTCGGAAGAATCTTCCATCGTTTCAAATTCAAACTCGATCAGGAAGGCCCGGTCTGAGCCGAAGCGGTCTGAGGTATGATCATAATGTTTCCATGCAAATTGCACCTCATCATCAAGTTTCTTTTTTTCTTTCCGGCTGATATGCTTATCTGCTGCGGCAATAGCATAAAAGAGATTGCCCAATTCTTTATAAAATCTTCTTGAATCAAGCATGTTCCAAAAATATCCATCACTTTATCTTCTTTAACTGATATTGGTCAGCCCTTTTAGTGTTTTATATCAATTCACATATTCCTCACAACGATTGGCAAATTCCAATCCACCGTTTGCTTTTTTGTAATTTGCATGCATGCAGCAGTATCTTGATTTGCTAAGGCATATTATTGTCAATGGCGTAGAGAAAACTGACCGGACCGGAACAGGTACGAAAAGTGTATTTGGTTACCAGGTGAGATTTGATTTGCAAAAGGGGTTTCCGCTGGTAACAACCAAAAAAGTACACCTGAAGAGCATCATCTATGAATTGCTTTGGTTTTTGCGGGGTGAAACCAACATTGCTTATCTGAAAGAGAACGGTGTAAGTATATGGAATGAATGGGCGGATGAAAATGGGGAACTGGGCCCGGTGTATGGAAAGCAATGGCGAAGCTGGGCAGGCAAAAATGGTAAAATTGTGGACCAGGTTTCAGACCTGATAAAGCAGATAAAATCAAACCCGGATAGCAGAAGACTTATCATTAGTGCATGGAATGTGGCGGATCTGCCGGATATGGCGCTGATGCCCTGTCATGCAATGTTTCAGTTTTATGTGGCTGAGGGCAAACTGAGTTGTCAGCTATATCAGCGTTCGGCTGATGTTTTTCTGGGTGTGCCGTTTAATATTGCATCCTATGCCTTGCTGACATTGATGATTGCCCAGGTCTGCGGTCTTGAGCCAGGCGAATTCATCCATACATTCGGGGATGTTCATATCTACAATAATCATACGGAACAGGTGAAACTGCAATTGAGCCGAACTCCCTTCCCTTTACCCATTATGAAATTGAACCCGGATGTAAAAGATATTTTCAGTTTCAGGTTTGAAGATTTTACTCTTGAAAATTATCAAAGTCACCCGGCTATTAAAGCCCCTGTGGCAGTTTAACCTATCTTTATCGGTAAATTAATTCCGGTACATGATCATTTCCCTGGTTGTTGCAGTTGCATCTAACAATGCTATCGGCAAGGGTGGTAAAATGCCCTGGCATTTGCCTGCTGATATGAAACATTTCAAGAATATCACATGGGGCATGCCTGTGGTGATGGGCCGTAAGACTTTTGAATCATTGGGAAAAGTGTTACCCGGCAGAAAGAATATTGTTATAACCCGTCAGCCCGGATGGAAATCGGAGGGGGTGATAACCGTAAAGAGCATAGAGGATGCTCTATTTGTTGCCAGGGAAACGGATGCGAAAGAAGTGATGATAATAGGCGGTGGGGAAATTTATAAAACTCTTTTGGAAAAAGCATACCGGGTTTATCTTACAAGAGTGGAGGCTGAACCCGAAGCCGACACTTTTTTCCCTTCACTTCGACCCGAAGAATGGTACCTGATGAGTCAGCAAAATCATGAGGCAGATGAAAAGAATCCCTATAATTATTCATTTCAGGTGTGGGAGAGACTGAAATAATTTTATCTGATATGTATTCCCGCTGGCAATTAGCTGCAAAATATATTAACTATTATTTGACGGCATCCAATGGCAGAGGCCATGGCATTCATTCCCCTTTCATATTCGAATTCGTCACGAAAATTCTCAGGAACGAAAGGAAGTATGATGACTACATAAAAGTAGAAGCCCTACGGGAACAGCTATTACACGATTCCCGTTTGTTAATTGTTGAGGATTTTGGTGCCGGTTCTGAATTTTTAAAAAAACATGAAAGAAGCATTCAATCAATAGCCCGTAATTCTGCCAAGTCAAAAAAATACGGGCAGCTGCTTTACAGAATGGCGGGATATTATTCACCCAAAACAATACTTGAGCTTGGTACTTCACTTGGTATCACTACTTCTTATCTTTCACTGGCAAACCCTGGGGCTAAGATTATAACCATAGAAGGCGCCTGTGAAATTGCTGACATAGCGAAACAGAATTTCAGCAATCTTCAGTTAACGAATATAGAGCCGGTTATTGGAAACTTCGATAATAAACTTACAACTGTGCTGGATAATTTTGGGGAAATAGATTTTGCATTTATAGACGGGAATCACCGGCAAATGCCAACAGAAAGATATTTTGAGCAGATACTTGTCAAAACAAATAATAATTCTGTTCTGATTTTTGACGATATCCATTGGAGTCCTGAAATGGAAGGCGCATGGTCAAATATTAAATCTCATCCATCTGTTCGCTGCAGTATTGACCTTTTTTTTCTCGGACTGGTATTTTTCAGGCAGGAATTCAGGGAAAAACAGCATTTCTGCATCCGGTTTTGAAGCTGATTAATAACAGGTTGCCGCCTGAATAAAATCAATATTTAAGGCTGTGCAGCGCAGCAAAAAATCTCTATCTTCACGACCGCCAAAATTCAGGATTCCATCTAACACAGACATTTTATGACGATTGGCCTTTTGAAAGAACCCGCCCATGAAACGAGAGTATCCCTGCTGGCCGAAGCAGTTACTGTACTGACAAAAAAAGGGGTGAATGTTTTCGTTGAAAATAATGCCGGAGAAAAAGCTTTCTGTTCCAATAGTGAGTACGAAAAAGCAGGAGCACAGGTTAAAAGCAGGAACGAAGTGCTCTCCTCATCAGATATTATATTAAGCATTCATGCGCAGGAACAATCTGAAATTGATACTCTGAGTAATAAAATATTGGTTGGGGTTTATCAGCCATTATTTAATAAAGACATGATAAGCCGCTGGGCTTTGTCATGCGTTACTTCTTTTTCGCTGGATATGTTGCCCCGCACTACAAGAGCACAATCAATGGACGTACTGAGTTCGCAGGCAAATATTGCCGGGTATAAGGCAGTGCTTACAGCAGCTAATCTGTATTCAAGATATTTTCCCATGTTTATGACAGCAGCCGGAAGTATCAAGCCTGCCAAAGTGCTGATACTTGGCGCTGGTGTGGCAGGCCTGCAGGCAATCGCAACTGCCAGAAGGTTGGGAGCGGTTGTAGAGGTATTTGATACAAGACCTGCTGTGAAGGAAGAAGTGATGAGCCTGGGAGCGAAGTTTATTGAAGTGGACGGAGCCGCCGATGCCAGCAAAGCCGGCGGATATGCAGTGGAGCAAACAGAAGATTATAAACAAAAGCAACAACAAAAGATTACTGAGAGTATTGCTAAAGCTGATATTGTAATTACAACTGCACAGATACCCGGGAAAAAAGCGCCTATTCTCATTACAGAAACAATGATGAAGGGTATGAGAAACGGTTCAGTAATTATTGACCTTGCTGCTGCTACGGGAGGGAACACTCCATTTACCCAAAATAACCAGACGGTGAATTATAATGGAGTTGCTATTGTTGGCGATTCATCTTTACAATCTACCATGCCTGCGGATGCCAGTAAAATGTATGGAAAGAATGTGTTGAATTTTTTGCAACTGATAATGACAAAAGACGGGTCGCTTAATCTGAATTGGGAAGATGATTTGGTAAAAGGCAGTTGCATTACACATAATGGTGAGATCGTTCATGAACGTTTAAAATAAATAGTACCGTCAGAGGTTGAAAACCCTGACGGTATTTTAAATAATTGAAAATTTACTATGGACTCCATACTTAACTGGATAACGGGCAATCAGCAAATTATCTATATTGTCATCCTGATGATATTTGTAGGGATTGAAGTGATAGGCCATGTGCCGAGTGTACTACATACGCCGTTGATGAGCGGAGCGAATGCTATACACGGAGTAGTTATTATAGGTGCTATAATAGTAATGGGAAAGGCAGAAAGCGATAATTACCTGGCGCTGATATTAGGTTTTATGGCTGTTATTTTAGGAACACTGAATGTTGTTGGAGGGTTTGTAGTAACCGATAGGATGCTCGAAATGTTTAAGAAGAAAAAAAAGAAATAGGATTTTCAGGATTAATACTGATTAAGGGGAATATATGGAACTCAACATACTTACACTTTGCTATATTATTGGTTCGGTAACATTTATTCTCGGTTTAAAAATGTTATCACATCCTCTCAGGGCAAGAAATGGAAACCTTGTTGCTGCCGCAGGTATGACCATAGCCATTTTTGGAACCATTTTTTTATATAAAGATGATGCAGGAAACAAGCTGCATAATTATGGATGGATATTCGGTGGCATTGCAATAGGAGGCATCATTGGAACGCTGGCTGCCAAAAAGGTAAAGATGACAGCCATGCCTGAAATGGTGAGTATGTTCAATGGAATGGGCGGTGCTTGTGCGGCATTAATTTCCTTAATAGAATTTGGACACATTCCTGATATCAGTACTGCTCCAACAGGAATGCTTATCATCATATTTGCAGGGCTTGTAATAGGCAGTGTATCTTTTGCAGGCAGTATGATCGCATGGGGCAAGCTGAATGGAAGCATAAAAGATTTTGCATTCAAAGGGCAGCATCTTTTAAACATATTGCTGCTGCTTGTTATTGTAGGCCTTTCTGTTTACCTCACCGGCTGGCGGCCTGAAACTGCAAAAGTGCTTGTGTTTGGAATTCTTGGCTTGTCATTATTGTATGGAGTCTTCTTTGTATTTCCGATTGGTGGAGCAGATATGCCTGTTGTGATTTCATTGCTCAATTCATTTACAGGGGTGGCTGCAGCATGTGGCGGTTTTCTTTATGATAATAAAGTAATGCTGACTGGTGGTATTCTTGTAGGTGCGGCCGGAACATTACTCACCATCCTGATGTGTAAGGCCATGAACCGTTCTTTGACAAATGTTTTAATTGGATCATTTGGCGGAAGTAGTAACGGTGCCGGTGCTAAAAAACAACAAGGCTCTTATAAGGAAATTACGCTGAGTGATGCAGCAGTAGTGATGGCTTATGCAAATAAAGTAATGATTGTGCCGGGATATGGCCTTGCAGTGGCGCAGGCTCAGCATGCATGTCATGAACTTGAAAAGATACTGGCTGAAAAAGGAGTGGAAGTAAAATATGCAATCCATCCCGTTGCGGGACGCATGCCCGGACATATGAATGTTTTGTTGGCAGAAGCAGATGTGAGTTATGAAAAACTGCTGGAGATGGAGCATGCCAATGAAGAATTTCCATCTACCGACGTAGTATTGGTTCTTGGTGCAAATGATGTGGTAAACCCTGCCGCTAAAACCGATCCCGCTTCGCCGATTTATGGTATGCCGATATTGGATGTGGAATTAGCCAAACTGGTTATCATTAATAAGCGCAGCATGAAACCTGGTTATGCGGGTATTGATAATGAATTGTTCTTTAAGCCAAAAACATCTATGTTATTTGGAGATGCAAAAAAAGTGTTGCAGGATCTGATTGGAGAAATAAAGAATTTGTAAGCTGACTTATAGTTCATGGTTGATAGTTCATAGTTTTACAAGGTGCAACTTCCCCTCAAACTACTGGAATCAATAAAAGATATTACCGGCTTTGATAAGGAAGCTTTTCAGGGGGTACATGAATCCGGAGAACAGGTAACATCGGTAAGATTAAACCCTTTTAAGCCTGTCAAACAATTTCCCAACCCGCCTGCCGGATGGGCAGGTTTCCCAATCCCCGATTCCAAAATACCATGGTGTGAAACCGGTTTTTATCTGGAAAAACGTCCCTCTTTCACCTTTGATCCTATTTTTCATGCCGGCTGCTATTATGTGCAGGAGGCAAGCAGTATGTTTCTTGAACAAGCATTGAAACAGACAACAGATTTATCAAAGCCATTAAAAGTCCTTGATCTCTGTGCTGCCCCCGGGGGAAAATCAACACATATACAATCTTTGATCTCAAAAGACAGCCTGCTGGTAAGTAATGAAGTAATTCGTTCAAGGGTAAATATTTTAAAGGATAATATCATTAAGTGGGGATGCGGCAATGTAGTGGTGACGAATAATGATCCAAAAGATTTTGCAAGGCTCGAGAATTATTTTGATGTAATAGTGGTGGATGCTCCCTGCAGCGGAAGTGGTTTGTTCAGAAGAGATCCGGAAGCGATAGAAGAGTGGAGTGAAGGTAATGTGCAACTATGCTCTCAACGTCAGCAAAGGATATTAGCCGATGTTTTGCCTGCATTGAAGAAAAATGGGGTGTTGATTTATTCCACCTGTTCTTACTCAAAAGAAGAGGATGAAAATATTACAGATTGGCTGATCAGGGAATTTTCTCTTGACTATTCACCATTGACTATTCGCCCGGATTGGAGAATCGCAGACACAAACAAAGGTTATCGCTTCTGGCCCGATAAATTGCAAGGAGAAGGTTTCTTCCTGGCTTGTTTCAGAAAAACAGCAGGAGATGAAGTTGCTGTGATAAAATCAAGGGAGCTCCCGGGACAACTAAATAAAAAGGAATTGGAGCTGATAAAGGAGTGGGTTGAGACAGACACTGTAAATTTTGTCAGAAACAAGAATACAGTTTATGCCTGGCCGAAAAATGTTTTTAATGATTTCAATTACCTGCTTGAAAAAATGAACGTTATTTATTCGGGAGCACGGGTTGGGGAATTGATACGGGATAAATTAGTGCCTGACCATGCACTGGCTATGAGCAGCCTGCTGAAAATTAATATCAGTAAAACAGAGGTCAGTTATGAACAGGCAGTCCGCTACCTGCAGCGAAAAGAACTTATTACCGGGGCTGTTCATAAGGGATGGAACCTGGTAACATATCTTGACAGACCGCTGGGTTGGGCTAATGTTTTGCCTGGCAGAGTCAATAATTATTACCCAAAAGAACTCCGGATTTTAAAGGACAAATAGCAGGTAAACGCAATAAAAAAATCTGCATCTTTGTAACAAAGCAGGAACGTATGATAAAACGGTTTTCTATAGCTTTCATCTTAATACTGACAATTCAGTTTGTGTTGGCACAAAAAACTGAACTGATGGTAAAAAGCGGGGATAATGGCCTATATCTTGTACATAAAGTAGCTCCCAGGGAAAGTTTTTTTGCGATAGGACGTTTATATAACGTAAGCGCCAAATACCTGGCTTCTTACAATAAACTTGACATGAACAAGGGGCTTCAGATCGACCAGAAGATCCGGATCCCTCTTACGGACACTAACTTTTCACAGAAAGGAAACAGTGGCACACCCGTTTATTATAAGGTGGATGATGAAAAAGAATTAGCGAAGATCAGTGCTGTAAATAAAAATGTTTCTGTTGAAAGTTTAAAGGCATGGAATGATTTAGCAGGAGACAAGGCCAAAAAAGATGCGAAACTTATTATTGGTTTTTTGCATAGTAAGGCTATGCCCTCTGTCACTATTTCCAGCAAACCCAAACAGGAAGATTCTGTGGTAAAGTTGGAAGAAAAGACAGTGGTGCCGGTGGCAAACCCTGAAGAAAAAAAGCCAAAGGCAATAGAAGAAATAAAAAAAACTGAACCGGTTGTAGTTAATGAAGAAACAAAGCCTATCCAGGATGGGGATGGTTTTTTTAAAACTTCATTTGACCAGCAGGTGAGGGTAAATCCTGTCTCGAAAAATGAAACTGTAACAGCCGGCATTTTCAAAACCACAAGCGGATGGCAGGATGCAAAATATTATATGCTTATGGATAATGTGCAGCCGGGAACGATAGTTAAGGTAATTAATCCTGCCAATAATATGGCAGTATTTGTTAAGGTTTTGGGGGAAATGGCAGGTATCCGTCAAAACGAGGGATACAATATCCGTATCAGTAATGCCGCAGCAGCAGCTTTGCAAATACAGGAGCAGGATAAGTTTATTGTGAAAGTGAGTTACTAGTTACTTGTTGCTGGTAGTTCGATACTTATTAGCAGCTTAGAAACGATACCCTCTTAAAAATTCCTCGATCCCCATTCTCTTTTTTCCTTCCAGTTGTACTTCCTTTAAATGGAGATATCCATCTTTTGCTGCAAACTTCATATAAGTTTTTCCATCGCTTTCCCAATGGCCCGGTTTTCTTGTAGGATGAGCAAGCTCTTTTTCACTAAGAAAAATTTTTAATGTTTTATCACCCAGTTCTGTGAAAGCAGCAGGATAGGGTGATAGTCCACGGATAAGATCATGAATTTTATCAATAGATTTTGTCCAGTCTATCTTGCAGGTAGAAGTGAAGATTTTGGGAGCATGATAGATTTCAGATTGCAGATTTAAGATCTCAGATTGTGCTTGCACTTTTAAACTCCCATCAGCCAGTCCTTTTACTGTATCAACAAGCAGTGTGGCTCCCATCTCTTTCATCCGGTCATGTACTTCACCGGCAGTTTCGTTTTCACCAATTTCCAATTTTTCCTGCATTAAAATATCACCGGTATCTATTTCATGTTTCAGCTTGAAGGTAGTAACACCCGTTTCTTTTTCACCGTTAATTACAGCCCAGTTAATAGGCGCTGCACCACGGTATTGCGGAAGTAAGCTTCCATGAAGATTAACGGTTCCCATTGGCGGCATATTCCAAACCACTTCAGGTAACATCCGGAAAGCAACCACGATTTGCAAATCGGCATTTAATGATTTTAGTTCAGCAAGAAATTCAGGACTTTTTAGTTTCTCAGGTTGTAAAACTTTAAGATGGTGGCGGACAGCATATTTTTTCACTGCGCTTTCTGTCATTTTCATACCTCTTCCCGCCGGTTTATCAGGTGCAGTTACTACTCCAACGACATTACATTTTGCCTTTACCAATGCATCAAGAGAGGCAACGGCAAATTCAGGTGTGCCCATAAAAACAATCCGCAGCGATTTGTAATCTTTCATCGCTGCGAAGGTAAATAATCAGCGTAAGAATCAGTTTACTTTATAATACTTCGTTTTAATTTCCGGTATCAATGCCGATAATTTTTTTATCCTTGTTTCATCAGACGGATGAGTGGATAAGAACTCCGGCAGTTTTCCTCTTTTGTTATTTGCTTCCATCCGTTGCCAGAAGGGGATGGCTTCTTCAGGATTATATCCTGCCATACTCATAAATATTAATCCAAGTTTATCTGCTTCGCTTTCCTGCATGCGGCTGTTAGGTAATTCTAAAGCCAGTTTTGAACCAACAACATATAATCCTAAAAAAATAAGTTGTGTAGACTCTTTCTTTTCCTTCAATGCTTCCTCCAATGCTAAACCACCCAAACCAATCAAAAGCGCTTCACTCATTCTTTCATTTCCATGCCGGGCAATGGCATGGGCAATTTCATGTCCCATTACAACAGCCAATGCAGTTTCATTTTGTGTTACGGGCAAAAGACCTGTGTAAACGACTACTTTCCCTCCGGGCATGCACCAGGCGTTTACAATATTTTCATTGATTGTATTGAATTCCCATTTAAAATTTTTAATGTCTTTGCTCATATTGTTTTGCAACATATAACTTTCAACAGCAGTTTGTATCCTGCTTCCAATACGGGTTACCATTTGTGCCCTTTCATCATATTGGGAAAGTGTATTGCTGACTTTTACAACAGAATCATATTGTGTAAAAGCCATTTCCCTGATCATAAAATCAGGAACAAGGTTGAGTTGCTTTCTTCCTGTAACCGGAACTGTTTTGCAGGAGACAAGCAATAAAGTTGCGTATGCTGTAAAGCAAAGAATTATTTTCATGAGTTTTATTTTTTTCCAAATACTGTATAGATCCCGCTACCCGGGTAATCAGCATCAAGTAATTTTAGCAGCCTGGCTCCTTTTATACATGAAAAAAAAGCGTTGTATTTTTTGGGCTTGCCTTCAATATCAGAAAAATTTACCTGCCAGTTATTCAGCACAGTAAACTTTCCCGCTGATTTTACATTGGCATACTTTATATTCCCAACCATTCCATTCACTGCAAGAATGCTCCAGTTATAAGTATTGCCAGCGCCAAATTGAAAAGTTTGATTTGACTGGTTAATATTCATACCTGCATAATTTCCGGTATAGACATTGTACAATTGTTGAACACCTGTAAAGTCGCTTGTCCAGGTTCCTTTAAAATCTCCAGCGGCAATGGCAAACTTGTTATAGTTGACCATTTGCGACAATTGGTTCATTAAGGAAGACTCGCTATCCCATTTTATAGTTTCAGGATCAAATTTATATTGCCGGATAAAAGTGTTTTTATCGGGAACAACAAACTCTATCCAGCCAGATTGGCCCTGTCGGAAGAAAACAATAAATACATTTTTGCCAGTTGCGTTTTCAGTTGCATAACCCATGCCCAGGTATGGCCTGTCGTAAGTACTGATATAGCTTGTTTTATAATTTTTGAGATTACTATACCGGGGTGCAACCAGAATATTCCAGGCAGCATTGGTCAGTACATCGGGGTCTGCGGGGAATATGGTGCCTTCTTTGGGATAATGCAGTAATACTTTTATAGTTCCCTTTGTTACCTCAACCCAATCTTCTTGTACCGTGCTGGTCCACCCATCATCAAAATTCGTTGTGATAAATGCAAAGCCATCATTTTTAGCAACTGATGCTTGTTGCGGTTTAACTGTATTTGTTGCGGGTTTAATAGGTTGCTTTGCTGTGCTTGTTGGTTTATTCAGCTTTATGGATTCTAAAAATGCAGACATTTCAGTTTGATAGGCATCCGTATTGGTTAGTATGATAATATTTACCATTTTTTCGAACCCGCTGGATGTTACCAATAAAGCGATTCCTTTGTTACCATCGCTTTCAAACGGCGAAAAGCCACTTTGTACTTCCCATCCATTTTCTGTTGCAGCAGGTTGCATTTCTGGTTTTGTTGAAACAGTTACCATTTCTTTTATTAAAGTTTCCCATGCCAGATCAAAATTTTCTTTCGAACCGGGTTTACCCGGTATCGATTTATACAATGTAATTAAGCAATAAGCGCCTTTTGCAGCATCTTCTTTTGTGAATTGAATGACAGATTCTGTATTTTGTTTTTTCCATCCGCCTCCTGGCGGAGGGGTAAATGTGGCCAGATCGAAAGTTTGCTGCTGGGACATCACAACACTACAGGTGCTGTAAAAAAATATAAAAAGAAATAATTTTTTCATCAACTTAATTTTAATTGAATTACTGAGCTTTTGCAAATGGTCTTCCATCGAGCCATAAAATCCGCAATCCTTTTATGCAGGAGAAATAAACGTCATAAATTCTGGGTTTACCTTCAATATCAGAAAAGTTTACTTTCCAGTTACCAGTCATTGAATATTTGCCGCTTGATTTTTTACTTTGGAATTTAATATTGCCAACAGCCCCGCTGGCTACGCTTATATCCCAGTTATACATATTGTTATTTCCCATTGTAAAATTCTCTGCAGATGCATGTGTATCCATATGCGAATCAAAACCGGTAGCGGCACTTACATACTGAACGGCGCCTGAAAAATCACTTGTCCATTTCCCTTTTAAATCTGAAGCTGCTACGGCAAACTTGTTGTAACTGGCCATCTTCTCTATATTTTCCCAGCCAGAGGTGGTTTGATGATAAGCTCCAAACTCCTGTTCGAAGGCCCTTTTATCTGAAGTGATAAACTCTAAATATCTTCCGCTGCCGTTAGAATAATTCATTTTAAACAATACAACATGAACCGTTTTACCTGTTGTTTTCTCTGCCATATCTGCTTCTGCAAATTCAATAGTTTGCCAGCCGGTGATTGGTTTAAATTCAAAATTGCTTGCACTGCTGTACCTGGGCGCTACTAAAATATTCCACGCATTTTTTAATCCATCCATCACAACGGAATTATAGGCATCGGCTTGTTTATTCGGGTAGTGTATCAATACCCTGCTATTGCCTTTTGTTACTTCCACCCAATCATTTTGAACAGTACTGGTCCAGCCATCATCAAAATTGGTAGTGGTAAATGCAAACCCATCTGATTTAGCCATTGTCGTTGCAGGCAGGGATTTTACCGGGTTTATAACGGGCTTATTTATTTGACTTGTTCCACCGGCAGGTTTCTTTAAAATGATTGATTCCAAAAAAGCCGTCATGTCTTTTTCATACACATCTGTATTGGTGAGGACGATAAGATTTACCATTTTATCAATGGCACTTGCTGTTACTAACAATGCAACACCTTTAGTACCGTCACTTTCAAATGCTGCATAGCCGCTTTGAGTTTCCCATCCGTTTTCTGTAGTTACAGCCTGCATTTCAGGGGCTGTAGAAACAGTTACCATTTCTTTTACGACAGACGTCCATGCCAAATCAAAATTTTCTTTGGAGTTGGCTGTGCCCGGCACTGCTTTATACAATGTTATAAGGCAGTAAGTTCCTTTGGCGGCATCTTCTTTTGAAAACTGAACTGCACTTTCAGCAGGTTGTTTCTTCCATCCTTTGGGTGCGGTGTAAGTGGCAAGGTCAAAGGTTTCTTTTTGTGCAAATACTGTTGCCACTGAAGTACAGAAGAAGGTGAAAAGAATTGTTTTTTTCATGCTTTTAATCTTTCGTTATTTTAATATTACTGATATAAAATTTGTCATTCCCTCCTGAGTTGCCGCTTGAAAATGACATAGCGTTGAATAAATGAGCTGCAGGTATTGCTTTTTCGTATTCCGCTATTTTAGTATTATCAATAAACACCTGCAACATTTCTTCTTTCTTTTTAATCGTTACTGTAATCCGGTTATTTGTTTTGTTGTTGGAAAAACCGGGAGCAGCATACCATTTAGTGCCGTTTGAATAACCCGGAGGAGCAGGGAATTTTGATTCAAGCGTTGTCTCTCCGTCTTTTCCATCAAAGCCGGGGCGTAGTTTTAGGTTAAGAAATGATTCGGCATTGCCTGGTGATGTTTCTTTTGATAATTGAAAAGTTAATCCTTTAGCTCCCCATGTAAAATTTTGAGAAGCCACTACGTCATAAGTCAATGTAAAATTTTGCGGAAAGGGTTTTTTAATCTGTGTAGCTGTTATCGTGTTGTTCGTTATCAGCAGCCAGTTGCCATTTAATCCTTCTGGTTTTTCAACAGTGCCACCATCTAAGCCATATTGAACCCGCCAGCCACCTGGTTTTTTCCCAATAGCAATAGCAGAAAAATCTTCAAAGTAGTGAATGTTTTTATCTGCTGTATTTTTTTTGCTTGCTTCCGATGCTTCCGTTACTACTGTTATTTCTTTAGTATAGGGGGAACGAAGTGGTTTATAGGAAAGGCCTTTAACTTTCTCCGGGTCAAAGAAAAAATTATAGACATACTCAAAGTTAAAATTGCTGATGATGGCTTCATGTTGCTGCTTTTCTGTTGGGTCATATGCGTAATAATCCCAGCTAACTAATATCCATTGGGGTTTATCCTTTTTGCAAAGCTCCGCCATTGCCGGGTCAACTTTGTAAACAGGGTATCTTTCTGAATTAGATTCAGGGTCAGTTAAATATTGGCTGCTGAATACATCTCTTCCATTTGATAAATCAGCAAGACCTGGCTGTGCACTGGTCATGGCCAGTTCGCCCATGCGGTTCTTATATTTTTCCCTGTTCTTTTTTAAGCCCGTATTAAACCCTTCTATTTTTTCATCTAATTGTTTTAGAAAAAATTCAAGGTCCCTTTGGTTGCCCCGTCTTGCTTCAGAAATTTTTTTCTTTTCTTTTTCGTAATAAAGCGGTATGGAAGTTTCAAGAGCCTGCAAATATTCAGCTCTGGTTATTTTAATAAAAGGAGATCTATTGTCTTTGCTAAGTATTACATTCTCCGTTCCGCCGCCAAACCCCATATTTTTTACCCAGAAGCTGATGTAGGGTTTAATATTTGCATTGTTTTTTAAGTCAAGCATTTTTTTTATTTTTTCATCATCCACTTCTGTTTCTGCTGTTGGCATGGTGAAATAATATTGAGTGGGAGTGCATATATCCCGAACGGGCCAATCGCCGGGTATCCCATTTGCATTTATTCCCCACCATATACCGAGATTGTTTTCAGGTACCATCTTACGGCTGCTGTTGTATTTGAGAAATGTATATGTATTGGCATAAGCGCCATAGCTCTGTGGCTTGCCGGCCGTATGCTGATTATATAAACCTAATTTTTCCCTCACCGATTTTTTTGCATCACCCAATCCGCCTTTTGGCAAATAGCTGGCCTGCATCCAGTTTACAAAAGAATCACAAATGGAAATTTGATTGGCAGAATACACTTTGTCATCAACTTTCATCCCGGTTTTAACACCTTTAAAGTTGTACACTTTCATCCAGCCGATCACACTGTCTTCAATAGATTGATGGGGGATGGGTTGAGCAAATGATGTTGACATTGAAACGCAAAAGGTGCTGAGAAGAATTATTTTTTTCATACTTTTTAATTTTTTAATTAAACAACCCCTTTAACGGCGTAAATGTTCCCGGTGCCTGTAGTCCGCTGCTGAGACTTGGTTGCAGGCCATTTGCTCTTACATCCTCCATATTATCTCCCGCTTCTATCATTGCTTTCTCAAACCACTCTTTCTGTATATCTTTTGTGTTTCTTACATTCTTACAATCGCTGCTCATCATCTTCTTCAGGAGTTCCCGGGCTTGTTTGCTTTTTTGGAGTTTTTTTATTTTTTCTGCTGCTGCCTTTTCCATTTCTCTTTTATACTCTTCCGTTTTTGAATACGCAATTTTGCTTTTAAGGTATTCCTTGAACCAGTCTATATTCCTTTTTTCCTGTGCTTCCTGTAATGCTTTTTGCTTTGCTATTTTTTCTTTTATATAGTTGTTCCAAAAGTCACCTGCTTCCTTATTCTGTGCATCTATTTCTTTTTGCCTGGCTATTTTGTCTTTTATATAGTTGTTCCAAAAGTCTCCTGCTTCCTGGTTCTTTGCATCTATCTCTTTTTGCCTGGCTATTTTACTTTTCATGTAACCTGTCAAAAAATTGTTTATCTCCTGTTCTTTTGCATCAGGGCTCTTTGCCTCTTTATTATTGACTGCATCTGAGGTTGCTTCCTGCGGCCCGTTATTAAGCATGTCAAGTAATTGTTCTCCGGGAGAATTGTCTTCATCAGCAATCCCCGGTGTCATGCTTCCGTTGGCAGATTTAAAAAATGGGTCCGGCCCTGGCTCTGCAATTGAAGTGTGATCTGCTCCGTAAGCAATTGTGTGATTGGGAACGGGATTCTCTGCTGCTTTTTTAATTGCATACTTATTATCATCAAAGTTGTTGGTCGCTTTGCTTAGCTGCTGCCATTCTGGTCCCATGGGAATGCTTACAATTGTCGGGCAGGTAAAATTGGGGATTTCCGGCGGAGCAATATAGGTAGTTGCAAAACTATTTTGATTGACACAGGACTTTGCAATGGCGTACTGGTTATCTATTGCCGCATCGTTTATTTCAGCAATGAATGCCGTCCATGCAATACATTGGGTCATCACCGAATTTTTGGGGTTACCTGCAATATACCATACCCATGTACAAAAAGCATTCAACCATACCCGGCATTCTTCTATTTTATTTGCATAAAATGCCCTGATCTTTGGATTGGCATAAGCAAGAAATTCATTATTCTTTCTGTCGAAGTCGGGGCATTTATCATTATCACCACTTTTAGTCATTACTTTCTTTTGGGTATTGATCATTTCCATTAACTGGCCACCCTCTTTTACATATTCTTCAGCCCATTTTTGCAGGTAAGCCTGTAATACTTTTTGCACATACACAGCCGGCATGCTCATCATACTCAGGCCTTTCATGGATTCCTTCATCATCTCTTTTGCAAACTCCGTTTCACCTTTTTCCATCAGGGCATCCACTTCAGCATTGCTTGCTTCTGTCGTGGCTTCGATTTTGTCCTTGAGTTCTTTAAACATTTTTGTGTATCCATTTTTTATTTTCATATTACTTTCAAAAGCCGAAACATTATCGGTAAGCGCCGGAATTTTTATCCAGTCTTTTGGAAAATATTCATAGATCGTTATGCTCTTTTTTATTTTTTCAAAATCGGGAGTGTATGATTTACGCTGCCCTTTATTATTTTTTATCAGCTGTTCTGTAAAAGGGTTTATGGAGTTTTCCATTGACTCCTCATAATCTTCTGCGGCTTTTACCGGGTTGCCGGTTGTTTCTTCAATCACACCTTCTGTTTGTTTTGTTTCGGGATGATAGGGATTCAGGCGACCAGCTATTCTGATAATAGAGTTGGCGCTATCAATTGCACCAAGGCCCAGCCATGCATGGGCGAGGTTATTCATCACTGTACTGTTATCAGGAAATTCATTTCTTAGTTTTTGAAGTACCGGTACAGCCTGTTCCGGATAGCCATACTGTGTGAGTAATGAAGCCATATTGTTTTGCAGGTTGACGCTGGAAGGGGCAGATTGCACTGCTTTCATGCTTAATGCCATGGCAGCCTGCGGATGTCCCTGCATCATACAAAGAATAGCTGCGCTGCCTAAATCATTTGCCTTTGGAGATTGGGCTATCACCTTTTTTACAATGGCAATTTCAGCAGCATCTCCTTTTGTCATTAATTTATTATACAGGTTCGCTGCATAAGAGCCCATGTCAGCTTGCAATAATTTTTTCTTTGGAATGGTATTTATTCGCACTATATCTTTTTTGGGAACAAGTTGTTTGTTGTTGATGAATTCAGGATAGTCTGCCATTTTGCTATTCTGCTCCATCATGGCCGGCATTACATTGCCCATCATCTTTCGCATCTCTGCTTTTTCTTCTTCACTCATTCCTTTCATGGCTTCTTCCATCGCCTTATCCATTTCGGATTGGGCAGGTTGTTTTTGAACTGGCTTTTTACCGGGTTGTGCAAAAATTTGTAATGAAGAAATAAGCATTAGAAAAATTAAGACTTGTCGCATGTTAAATTATTTTATCAAAAGTGAGGAAATGGTAATGTACATCTTATCCCTTAAAAACAGGATATTCAGGGACATGAGAAAAATCATGTAAAAAGGGGAGGGACAATGGGGTCGCATTGCTGTTTATTTGTAAAATGGGAGTAAAAGACTATTTTACTGTATGAGAAAAACTGTTTGCATAGTTGTATTTCTTATTTTAACCGTAATTGCAAAAGCCCAGGTTGAAAAGGATAGTTTGTTAAAGCTACTCTCATCTGCAAAGGAGGATACTGGTAAGGTAATGTTATTGTTGAAAATTGCAAACACATATGAGGCCAATAACCAGGACTCGTCTGTTTATTATTTAGAGGAAGTGAAGCGATTGTCTATCCTGCTTAAACATACAAAGGGGTTATATCATTATTATGAACGAAGTGCTATTGTTTCTTTTACCAAAGGCAATTACGACCTTGCTATGCAACAAAGTACTGATGCTTTGCGGACAGCCAGGGAACTGAAAGATTCTTCGCTTGTTATCGTTATGCTTAATAACATCGGAATCGTATATGGGTATCTTGGAAAATTTGAGGAGCAACTTGGTTATACGCTCCAGGTGAAAAATGCGGTTGAGGCAATTAAAGATTCTTCAAAACTGTCAGGGATGTATCATAATCTTGCTAATTGCTATAATAACTTAAAGCAATACCGCAGATCTATTGATTATGCTTTGTTATCCGTGCGTATTTATACGGAATATAAAAAACGTAATGACTATATCAACCGGGCTTACGCTACCCTGGCACAAAATTATGATGGATTGCAAATAACAGACAGTGCTTTGTATTACTATGAGAAAGCTATCAAAGAATCGGTGAGGCTAAACGATAAATATGCGGAAGGCTCCATTTATGGATATGTATGTAATTTATATGCAAGTCTGAACCGTTTTGATGACATGCTGAAAGCGGCTGAAAAGTCTCTTTTATTGTCAAGGGAATTGCAAAGCAGGCAAATGGTTGCCAGCTCACTTTATAATACAGCGTATGCTAATCTTTTCAATGGCAACATGGAAAAGGCGAGAATAGATATACAGGAAGCTCTTGATATAGCGACAAAGGACACACTGAGGGATGAACTGAAAAACAGCTATGCCGTCCTTTCCTATATCGCAGCGAGAGATGGGGACTATGCAACTTCTGTACGGGCTAAGAAAAAAACAGATTCAATCCAGGAAGCAATTTTAAATGAGCAGGTAATAAAAAGCACTACTGAACTTGAAAAAAAATATGAATCGGAAAAAAAAGACCAGCAAATAATACTTCAAGAGGCGCAATTGCAAAAAAGACGGGTTTTGAATTATGTTCTTATTGGCTCTGCTGCTGTCTTACTGATAATCTCATTACTCACCTACCGTAATTACCGGCAAAAACAAAAGCTTCAGCAACAACGCATCAGTGAACTGGAAAAAGAGAAACATATGACCGCCACTGAAGCTGTTTTAAAAGGAGAAGAACAGGAACGAACCCGCCTGGCAAAAGACCTGCATGATGGATTGGGAGGTATGTTGTCGGGCATTAAATACTCATTTCAGACTATGAAAGGAAATTTGGTAATGACGCCTGATAATGCTCAGGCTTTCGAACGCAGCATGGATATGCTGGACAGTTCCATCAAGGAAATGCGCCGGGTGGCACATAATATGATGCCCGAAGCATTGGTAAAGTTTGGATTAGATACAGCGCTGAGAGATTTCTGCAATGACATTAATCAATCCGGGGCAATCACGGCAACTTATCAATCCATAGGGTTGGAGAATGCTGTGATTGAGCAAACAACTGCTGTTACCATTTACAGAATTGTACAGGAGCTTATTAATAATACCATGAAGCATGCGGCTGCCAAAACCGCCATTATACAGGTAAGCAAAACGAATGGCGATATCAGCATTACAGTGGAAGATGACGGGAAAGGATTTAACCCGGTAATTTTGCAGGGGACCAAAGGAATTGGCTGGAGCAATATTCAAAGCCGGGTTGAATATTTAAAAGGTAAGCTGGATGTGCAATCTGAACCGGGCAAAGGAACTTCTGTTCATATAGAATTGAATACATAAATGGCGACCAAAGTTTTCATAGTTGATGATCATTACATGGTAATTGAAGGTATTCGTTCATTATTGCAAAATGAGAAAACCATTGAATGGACGGGTCATGCTACCAATGCAGACTCTTGCCTGTCTTTTCTGCAACATCAGTTGCCCGATATTATTCTAATGGATATCAGTATGCCGGACAAAAGCGGTATTGATCTGTGCAAAGAAGTAAAAGAAAAATATCCATCTGTTTTTGTTATTGGTCTCAGTACATTTAACCAGCAAAGCTTCATACAAAAAATGATGGATAACGGCGCATCAGGCTATGTGCTCAAGAACGCAACACAGGAAGAGCTGATGGAGGCGATTGAATTGGTTGCAAAAGGCAAAACATACCTGAGTGATGAGGTATCAAAAGTGTTACGAAAGCAGGATGACAGCAATATTGTTTTAACACGCCGTGAAAAAGAAGTGCTGGAGCTGATTGCAGGCGGTATGACGAATAATGAGATTGGTGAGAAATTGTTCATCAGTCCTTCTACAGTGGATACGCACCGGAAAAATTTATTGGCCAAGTTTGAAGCAAAAAATACAGCTTCATTGATTCATATTGCTTCCCAGATGCAGATTATATGATTATTCAAAATCTTCGTATAAAAGGTATTTCTTTCTTATTTGTTTAAAACTACTTAAGGCAGGCTCCCAGCTTTTCCTGATTTCTTCTTCACTATTTCCATTTTTTATCTGTTGCATCAGGATATCATTTCCTGCCAGGCGGTTGAAGCTGTTTGTTTTTAAAAAGAAGCTGTCCTTATCGGGGAAAATTTTATAGGCATCAAACAACCATTGTAGTTGAATTTTATTGTTATGTTTTTTCAGCACTTCTTCTGCAGTGCCACCAAAATTCCAGCCGTAACAAATTTTGCCATAATGCTTGGAGCTTTTGGCCCCTTCATTTGGATTGGGAGTGAATGAAAACATAGTGTTGGGCAATGAAGGGTGACCTATATAAGTGAAAGGATGCGATGTACCCCGGCCTTCGCTTAATGCTGTGCCTTCAAATAAACAGGTAGTAGGATATAAATAAATGGACTGAATATCGGGCAGATTAGGAGAGGATTTTACAGGCAAAACATACTTGCTTTTGTGTGTGTAGTTCTGGCATTTGATCACCATGAAGTGAAACGGTGTGTCCGTTGTCGGGTTGGTGGTAATATTATATGCATTGATGGCATTGGCCTTTTCTCCCAGCCATTTTTCACCCATTAACATCATGGCGTATTCTCCCATCGTCATCCCATACGCAATAGGTATTGATTGACGACCCACACCACTTTTAAATTTCAGATCAAGCACCGGTCCATCCACATAAAAGCCATTGGGATTTGGCCTGTCTAAAAGCAATAATGGTTTATGATTTTCCAATGCCGCTTCCAAAAAATCCTGCATGGAATTGATGTAAGTATAAAACCGGCAGCCCACATCCTGCAGATCAAAAATGAGGACATCCACATCTTTTAAATCATCTGCAGAAGGATATCTTTTTTTGCCATAAAGAGAAACGACAGGTATGCCTGTTTTTTCATCAATATAACTGTCCACTTTTTCGCCGGCATCAGCTGTTCCTCTGAAACCATGCTCGGGTCCGAAAATGACTTTGATATCAACCCCCAGTTTCTTAAGAGTGTCCACCAGGTGTGTTTTCCCCACAACAGAAGTCTGGTTGGCAAATATTCCTACTTTCTTTCCTTTTATTAAAGGCAGATAAACATTCAGACGGTTTGCTCCGGGTATGATATTCTGATCAGCAGATAACTGGGCGATTATTCTATTGCTTGCTGCCAGGCAAAACAATAATGCGATGATTATACATTTCTTCATATTCCCAAATTTCAGGAAAATTAATGGTAAGATAGGGGTGATTATTCAAACGGTTGCTTTAGCTATTTTCACCTACCTTGCAGCTCCTTAAAATAAAAAAATAAATATGGCACAGGCAAAAAGCGGTGATAAAGTGAAAGTACACTATCATGGAAAATTAACTTCAGGGGAAACATTTGATTCTTCTGAAGGAAGGGCTCCCCTTGAATTTGAGATTGGAGGAGGCATGGTGATAAAAGGGTTTGATGAGGGTGTAACAGGTATGACAGTTGGTGAAAAGAAAACAATCAATATTCCTTATAACGAGGCATATGGGGCCCGCAATCCGGAAATGGTGATTGAAATGCCCAAAGACCGTTTTCCCAGCGACATGGAAATTGAAATGGGAATGCCTTTAATGATGAGTGATCAGCAGGGACATCAGTTCCAGGTAACGGTAGTTGAGATAAAGGAAACTGCAGTGATGCTGGATGCCAATCATCCCCTGGCAGGACAGGACCTGATCTTTGACCTGGAATTAGTAGAGATAGTCGGAGGTAGCCCGTTGATCATAATGCCATAAATAGTCGTTAGTCATTAGTCTGGAGTCAGGAATAAATTATCGGCTCCAGACTAACGACTCAAGACTCCTGACTATTTCTTATTCAACCACCAGCCAAGCCAAACACCACAAAGGCCCCAGGCCACTACCGCATCAAGCATATCGCCACGTATCATTCCCCAGGGCAGGTCATACCACACATGGCCCATATAAGGTCCCCACAAAAATGTAATAACGCCTACAGATAATGTTCCGGTGACAACACCCATGAAATTGGGCAAACCACCTTTGGTAAGCAATACCACCAGCAAAAGAACGATGATAAAGTTTACCAGGAAGCCACGAACCATTGACATGACCATATGGTCTTTGAATGATTTGTGATAAATAAGGGAAACCCAGGGTTTGCCTTCCATTTGTTTCATCATCTCCTGGTGATCTTTCATGGAACTGCCGGGTTTTCCGGTCGGCATCATATATGCCCCTTCTTCAGTGATGGTAGAAGAAAGATAGTTGACGATGCTGTCCTGTGCGGGATGGTATTTCGCTGCATCTTTATGAATATTGAGCACCATCCATGAAAGACCCTGCCAGCCAAACATAATAATAGCTCCTATAAGGGAACCAATGATCCATTTTTTCATATGCTGAGTTTTGGTTTGAATTTAAAAGATAAATCATTTCCCGATTGTGGCAAAAGGTTTTCAGGCCGGTAACATTAAGTTGTATATTCGATGCCCGAAAAAACAGGAATATGTTTGATAACTACAGTTTTACAGCGGCGGAGAGATTTATGCGTTATGTGCAGAGAGATACCCAAAGCGACCCGCAATCATCATCTCATCCCAGTACTGAAAAGCAAAAAGACCTGAGCAGGTTATTGGCCGATGAGTTGAAACGAATGGGTATTGCTGATGCACACATGGATGAATGGGGTTATGTATATGCCACAATTCCTTCAACAACAACAAAAAAAGTTCCTGTCATTTGTTTTTGCGCCCATGTGGACACTGCGCCTGATTGCAGTGGCACGGGAGTAAAACCGATCCTTCATAAAAATTACCAGGGACAGGATATTGTTTTGCCTGATGATACATCACAGGTCTTGAGAATAACTGATTATCCCTATCTGAAAACTCAGTTAGGCAACGACCTTATTACTGCTTCCGGAACAACCCTGCTCGGCTCAGATGATAAAGCAGGCGTAGCGGAGATTATGGACCTTGCTCATTTCTTAATGACCAATAAAGAAGTAAAACATGGCGAAATAAAAATCCTTTTTACTCCTGATGAAGAAGTGGGGCATGGCACTGCAAAAGTGGACCTCAAAAAACTGGGAGCCAATTTTGGTTACACCCTTGATGGCGGAGATGCCGGTTCGCTTGAAGATGAAACCTTCAGCGCTGATGCCGTGCAGGTGATCATACATGGAGTAATTGCACATCCCGGTTATGCAAAAGATAAAATGATCAATGCCATGAAGATTGCCGGGGAGATACTGGCTGCACTGCCTAAAGACCGTCTTTCTCCGGAATCCACGGAGGGAAGAAAAGGATTTATTCATCCGGTGAGGGTAGAAGGTATTGCTGAAAAATGCACTATTGATTTTATCATCCGTGATTTTGAAACGGAAGGACTGACAAAAAAAGAAGATTTTTTAAGAACCCAGATCGAAGAACTGATGAGAACCTATCCCAAGGCCTCATTTGAATTTCATGTAACGGAACAGTACAGGAATATGAAGGAAGTGCTGGTTAAAAATCCCCAGGTGGTTGAATATGCAAAGGAAGCCATTGGCAGGGCAGGGCTTACCCTGAAAATGGAAAGCATCCGCGGCGGTACTGATGGCAGCCGGTTATCTTTCATGGGCTTGCCATGTCCTAATTTATTTGCCGGTGAACAAGGTATTCATTCAAAGCTTGAGCATATCAGTGTGCAGGATATGAATAAGGCGGTGGAAACAATGGTGCATTTGACGATCATCTGTGAAGAGAAAAGTTAGTTGTACCTTCATGAAAATTATTTTTTATGAACTACGCAAATTGGTTTTCTCAATATTGGTGGATAATAGTTGTTGTCATCGGATTCTTTGGCTCCCTTTTCACCATCAATCAGGGTTATATCGGTGTCATCACCATGTTTGGTAAATACCGGCGAATCGTTCGTCCCGGGTTGAATATTAAAATACCAATCCTGGAATCAGTAGCTAAAAGAGTTTCTATTCAGAACCGGTCGGTGGAACTGGAATTTCAGGCTGTAACATTAGACCAGGCAAATGTGTATTTTAAAAGTATGTTATTGTATTCAGTACAGAATGCCGATGAGGAAACCATTAAAAAAGTAGCTTTTAAATTTATTGCAGACAGGGACCTGATGCAGGCGCTGATAAAAACGATAGAGGGTAATATTCGTTCTTTTGTTGCTACAAAACGGCAGGCTGAAGTGCTTGGTTTGCGCCGGGAAATCGTTCAATATGTAAAAGTAGAAGTGGATCTTTCATTAGAAGAATGGGGCTATCACCTGCAGGACCTGCAGATCAATGATATTACGTTCGACAAAGTAATTCTTGATTCTATGAGTAAAGTGGTTGCCTCCAACAACCTGAAGGCTGCGGCTGAAAATGAAGGACAGGCATTGTTAATTACTAAAACAAAATCTGCAGAAGCGGATGGTAATGCTACCAAGATTGCTGCGGAGGCGGAAAAAGAAGCAGCCCGTCTTCGTGGACAAGGTGTAGCTCTTTTCCGCCAGGAAGTGGCAAAAGGAATGTCCGAAGCGGCTGAACAAATGAAACAGGCCAATCTCGATACGAATGTAATTTTGTTCAGTATGTGGACAGAAGCGATTAAGAATTTTGCAGAATACGGAAAAGGCAATGTGATCTTCCTTGATGGCAGCCCTGATGGAATGGAAATGACCATGAAGCAGATACAGGCATTGATGGTGAAGCAGGCGGGAACAACAAAAGGTTGACAGAACCCTTTCAGGTAAAGCTTTTCAGAGACCCGGTGAATTTGAAATATCAGATAATTTCAAATCTCATCGGTTTTTTTTAATTATGAAAACCTGTTAAAGAACTCTAAAACTTCCCCACCCTAAACAACGTGGCATTATTTTTCTCGTTCAGGGAGATATTGTTGACAAGTGTTGATAATAGAAGAAAACCAATTATACATTCAACACCTACTTTTACACCTAAAGACAAAAAACCATGATTGACTTTCTACAGATTGCCGACACAGTGACACAGGCAGTAAAACACATTCCCGGCGACAGAAACGGAGACGGTTATATCGGCTTCGGAGAATTATTAATGACAGGCGGCTGGATCATGATCCCTCTTGCCATTATGCTATTGCTTGGTGTTTATTTTTTTGCTGAACGATCCATTGCCATACGCAATGCTTCGAAGATCGATCCCAATTTCATGAACATCATCCGTGATAATATCACCAGTGGCAATATATCTGCTGCAAGAGCTTTTGCAAAAAATACCAATAACCCTGTAGCAAGGATAATTGACAAGGGCATTCAGCGTATCGGCAAACCGATCGACAGCATTGAAAAAAGCATGGATAATGTAGCAGTGCTGGAGATGTACAAGATGGAAAAGAATCTTGGGTTTATTTCCATCATTGCCAAAGCGGCTCCGATATTTGGATTTGTGGGAACATTGCTGGGCATGATGCAATTGTTTTCCGGGATCACCACTTCAGCGGAGTTTACTCCTTCATCCATCGCAGGAGGTATTTATACCAAGATCATCACCTCCATTACCGGTCTGTTGATAGGTCTCGCAGCTTACCTTTCACACAGTTACCTGAATACGCAGATCGATAAAACAGCCCATAAAATGGAAGCAGCAGAATCAGATTTTCTTGATATTCTTCAGGAACCCACCCGTTAAACTTCCGCCATGAGATTCAGAAGAAAACATAAACAAGAGTCGGAAGTATTTACCGATACATTGGTGGACATCCTGTTCATTGTGCTGATGTTCTTCCTGATCGTATCCACCATTGCCAATCCGAACCTGGTAAAAGTGAATAATCCCAGCGGAACAAAGGATGTAAAGGCTAAACAGAACATCATGGTATCAGTTGATAAGAATCAGAATTTCTACATTGGTACAAAACGAATTGACCCTGCCATGTTTGATTCGCTGCTAAGCGCCGAGATAAGAAGGTACAAGCAGTTTGTGGACACACCCTCGGTGGTCATCAATGCTGACACGGCTGCTTATTATGGTGAAGTATTCCGTATCATGCGGATCGCAAGGAAGGACACAGCGAAAGTGGTGGCTATCGTCAAATAGGTGCTTATTCTTCCCTGACTTATACCAGACCGGATCTGATCATCCGGTCTTTTTGTTGCATGTCTTTTTTCAGTTCGGTGGAGTAACCCTCAGATGAAAAAATTTCTTTAACCGAACTCCCAAGACTTTCATGCATCTCGCAGTAAATATTTCCATCTTTTCTGAGATGCTCTTTACCAAATTCAGCAATAGCTTTATAAAAAAAAAGAGGATCATTGTCGGGAACAAAAAGAGCAGTACGGGGTTCATAATTCAGTACATTGGGCTGCATCTGTGCTTTATCTTTTTCAGGTATATAGGGCGGGTTGCTGACGATAATGTCAAAAACCGGAAATTGTTTCCATGATTTTTTATCAGGAAAATCCAACTGAACAAAATTTATGTCAGCTCCCATTGTTTCGGCATTTCTCCTTGCAACTTTCAAAGCCACATCACTTACATCGCAGGCCCATACTTTAGCTTCGGGCAATTTCTTTTTTAATGATATTGCTATACATCCGCTTCCTGTACCGATGTCAAGAAAGCTGATTGTTGAGTATGGCTCTCCGGCTTCCGGCTTCAGACTTCTGAACTCACTCACTACCCATTCTGCCAGTTCCTCTGTTTCGGGTCTTGGTATCAGTACATTTTTGTCAACATAGAATTTCAGCCCGCAAAACCAGGCTTCGTTCAATACATACTGAACCGGCTCATGTTGCAGTAACCGGTCAGTAAATTCTTTCACCAGTGTTTCTTCTTTTGGAGTAAGTAATTCATTTTTGTACAGCATTCTCTCCGTTTTCGCTGAGCCGGTAATGTATTCCATCACCCAGTCAGTAATATTGGATGCTTCTGCATCATTGTAAATGCTGCGGAGTTTGTTTAAGAGATAATATGTGGCTTCCTGAACGGTCATACAGGCAAACCTAAATCAATTACAATTATGTCAGAAGTAAATATTCAGTAATGTTTCGGCTCAATAATGATAAATCAACCACTCAGAGTCTTGTCGCTCCGACAAAGGAGGAGTCCCAGAGACTGCAACAAACAAGCAGGCCAAAGTTTCCCAGATGCCTCGTACCTCGGCATGACAAGACTCTGGGTAACGAAACCTCTAATCGTAATGCAAAGTTTTTTGACTTCCGCCATGCCGTCTTTGCAGTAAATGAAAGAATACAGTTTCATTTACTTTTGCCATGTATGACACCTGATCACTTCAATACAATTGAAAAACCATCCGTGGCGGAATACAAAGACCGGGGAAGCAAGTTCATTGCTTATGCCTTTCCCATTGCTGATGTAAACGGGTTCAAAGAAAAACTGGCAACAATAAAAAAGGAACATCCAAAAGCCACGCATCATTGTTTTGCTTACAGGCTTGGGTTGGATGGAAATAATTTCCGGGTAAGTGATGATGGCGAACCTTCCGGCTCTGCAGGCCGGCCCATACTGGGACAGATAGACAGCAAGCAGCTGACCAATGTACTCATCATTGTTGTCCGTTATTTTGGGGGCACATTACTCGGTGTGCCGGGACTGATAAACGCATATAAGTCTGCTGCAGCATTGACTTTACAGGTAACAACTATTGTACAAAGACCTGTTCTCGTCAATTACCGCCTGCAGTTTGATTATACCATGATGAATGATGTGATGAAACTGGTGAAGCAGTTTGAATGTGTGGTGTTGAAACAGGAGATGCAGTTGTTTTGTTTTTTGGAGATTGCAGTGCCGAAGAATAAGCTGGAAGAAGTGTTGGGAAAGTTGAAGGAGTTGAGAGGGGTGGAGATAATTAAAGTTTGAGATTTTATTGTGGGCTGAGCATATTGCTAAATTCCTGAAGCGTCATAATAGCAAGCGGTGGGAACGAATTATTTTTTATGCCAGTAATTGAAGAATCATTTGATATCAGATAATCAGCTTTTGCTGCTACATAAGCGTCAATGAATTTATTATCATCCTCGTCATTGCGGATAAGCTGCCAGTTATAATAAACTATCACATGCTCAAAATTATCCCTTGTTTCAAATAAACCCATAAGGTTCTGTGTTACATCTTTTCCCCAGAAACGATTAAAAGATTCTTCATATTCAAGCAATATTTCTGTACTTGCACAAAATGTCATTTTTTTTGAAAGAAACAAGTCAAAGACATTTCTGTAAGGAGATTTCTTGCCAATGCAGCTGAGCAGGCAGTTAGTATCAATTACTACTTTCATTAAGGGTCAGGTATTTCATTTTCATTCCCATTGTTCAACCAGCTTTCATACACCTGTGCCGAATAGTTTCTTTCATTTTCAGCCTTATCAATAGCGAGGTTAAGCTGACGTTCAAAATAAAAACTCAGCAATGACCTGATCTCGGATATCTGTTTTTCCGAAACCATGTACTTGAGGCTCTTCAGCAGTTCAAGCTGTAAGTTGGTCAGTTTGCTTTCGTTTGGAATGGACTGTGCCATTGGCATTTTTTTGTTTCATAAAACTACAAAAAATCCTTTTGCCAGTAGTTTTTATTTGAGATGATTGATAAACTAAAGGAGTTGAGAGGGGTGGAAGTGGAACGGTGTTGATTTTTTTATAAAGTATGGGAATGCTCTTTGGGAATTAGATGATTTAGTATTGTTTTCATTGCGGTAGCAGTAAAAACAACTGTAATTTTTTTTATTTGCTACTCCTACTATTTTATTTTTGTTATTTATAACTTTCCATAAAAGTGTTAGTTTCGCTTTTTTAGACTTGGCCTTTACTTTATCGCAGGCTTTAATATTCGGAAGGCCTTCTGCCAACTCTTTAAGTATGTGATAATCTTTTAAGTATTAACGACGGCACATTCAAATTAGTTTTTCTTCCTCAGGGTTTTTAGTTTTTAATTAAGGATATGTAGCACTAAAAGAATAAGAAAAAATGTTTTTCAGCTATATTATACTTCGATGATCTTATCACAGTTTCAATAGTCTTCACTTTTCACGAACCAACTTGGGATCTTTTTATAAGAAGGAAATGGAAGAGGGTCATTAAGTTCAAATGGTTTGTTCTTTACAATCTTTCGCTTTTTTGTATCCAATTTCCCATTCTTGATTCGATAAAGTCTCCCCTTCTGATAAACTACTTTTTCTGGGTTAGGGGATCTGCCGACCGAATTGTTTTCCAATTTGGCCAAAAGAAATATGGTGTCCTTATTCACTGTCCAAGTCCCTTCCCACCAGCTTGGTCTATCGAAGTACTTGAATGTACTGTCGGAATACAATTCAATTCGTTTGCCATAATAGTCAAGATAATTTCCTGCAAGATTTCCTTGAGCAGTCAAAGTTGTACTAAATAATGTTAAAACTACCAGTCCGACAAATTTCATGACTTAAAAGATTATACTATAAAAAAAAGTTGTAGTAACTAATTTGCGAACCTTCCACTCACCACCAATTCCTTACTCCCCGCCGCATAAACATAAAACCCTTCGCCACTTTTAACTCCCAGCTTACCAGCAGCCACCATATTTATCAATAAAGGGCAGGGTGCATATTTTGGATTGCCAAAACCATCATGCAATACTTTTAAAATGGCAAGACATACATCCAGCCCAACAAAATCGGCAAGCTGCAGAGGTCCCATCGGGTGGGCCATGCCGAGTTTCATTACGGTATCTATTTCTTCTACTCCGGCCACCCCTTCATATAAACTATAAATAGCTTCGTTGATCATTGGCATCAAAATGCGGTTAGCAATAAAACCGGGATAATCATTCACTACACAGGGTACTTTGCCGAGTTGTTTGCTCAGCTCAACAATAGTATGGGTCACTTCCTTATCGGTGGCATAGCCGTTTATTATTTCTACCAGTTTCATCACCGGTACCGGGTTCATAAAGTGCATACCGATCACTTTGCTGGCCCGGTTGGTAACAGCAGCAATTTTTGTAATGGAAATACTTGATGTATTGGTAGCAAGTATGGCAGACTTGGGAGCATAGGTATCGAGCTGCTCAAAAATTTTCAGTTTGAGTTCAACATTTTCTGTAGCCGCTTCTACGACCAGTGCAGCATCTTTTACACCTTCAATAATGTTTGATTCAGTGTGAATATTGGCCAGCGTTGTTTTCTTCTGTTCTTCCGTTAATGTTCCTTTGGCAACTTGCCGGTCAAGGTTCTTGCTGATGTTTGCGACTGCTTTGTCTAATTGTGCCAGCGATATATCCACGATGGTTACTTTAAAACCATTTTGTGCAAATACATGAGCAATGCCATTGCCCATGGTGCCGGCGCCGATGACGGAGATAGAGCCCCCAGTTAAAGTCATACAGTTCAAATTTTCTCATTCCCCGAGGGGAGAGTTGATGATTCACTTTATGGAAAAGTGAAAATAATTTACGATTCAAAAGTAAGCATAAAGGGTTCATCCCCGCCCGGGCGGGGCGAATAAAATGAGCTAAATGCTTTAAGAAACTGGGGTGGGTTGCTGAGTAATGAACCGAACGATGAAGAGTTCGAAGAAGATGCCATGAAAAACAAAAGCTTGCTAAACAAATAAAAACTAACTACTATAAAGAATTGTCGGGATAATAATGAATGATAGACCTAAGTCTCCCCTTTAGGGGTCAGGGGATATTCTTATTCTTAAAATCTCCCCGCTTCCACGCATTGATAAACTCAGCCCATGCAGCAGGATTGAAAATATTCTGAGGCGGGGTTTGCCCCTGGTAAGTTGCTTTTGTGGCGATCTTATTCATTTGTATCCTTGTAGCCTCACCGCCATCAGCCGGTGTGCTTTGAATAAGTGCCCGACGTTTCGCCGCACTGGTATTTTGCCTTGCAATTTCAATATCATCATCCGGCACTTTATTATTTACAAAATCTCTTGCAAATTGTTCTTTGGTGGGTCTTGGTTTAATGATGGTTGCGGGGAGGTAAACTGTATCAATCACCATCAACTGAACAACACTGTACTGGTTGCCTTCCAGATTGCGGGGAATGCTGATTGTTTTTGGTTTGTAGGTTACATGGGTAAACTCAACCTGGTCGCCTTTTAAAACTACAATAGAAAATACACCCTGAGCATTAGAAATGGTTCCCCTGTTTTGTCCTTTTACCATTACACTCACAGCAGGGATACCTACCAAACTGTCTGCTGTCATGATAACACCGTACAACTGAACCACCGAATCACGGGAAGTTTCAAACTGGGCATTGGCCCTTTGCATAAAAAAGAAAAGCAGTATGGCTGTATAAGGTAAAATTTTCTTCACTGCGCCAAAAATAAAGACAAGTTGCTGATTTCGTAAAACAAAATAGACTGTACAATGATTAACTTTGCTTTTTAACATTTAGTTCTAAATAATTAAGAACACAGACGACACAGATTATACAGATGAACACGGATTAATTTTGTAATATCAGAACTAATCCGTGAATATCCCTTTAATCCGTGTTCAAAAATAAATCATGACAAAAGAAAAAATATTAGAAGCGCTGAGTAATGTGCAGGAACCCGACCTCGGAAAGGATCTTGTGACGCTGAATATGGTGAAGGATGTGGAGGTGGAAGGCAATTATGTTTCTTTTACTGTTGTGCTTACAACACCAGCCTGCCCGTTGAAAGATATGATAAAGAATGCCTGTGTGAATGCTGTGAAATTATTAGTGAATAAAGAAGCAGTTGTAAATGTAAAGTTCACTTCCAACACAACTACCAAACGAACAGATGAAGGCGCTGTGTTGCCAAAAGTGAAAAATATCATTGCTGTGGTAAGCGGTAAAGGCGGTGTAGGTAAATCAACCGTTGCAGCAAACCTTGCCCTTGCTTTATCGCAGGGAGGAGCAAAGGTTGGATTGATGGATGCTGATATTTATGGCCCAAGTGTTCCCATTATGTTTGGTGTGCGGGGCGAAAGGCCATTGATGATTGACATAGGTGAAAAAGCCCGCCCGGATGACCCGGTCGGACGGGGGATGATAGCACCATTGGAGAGATATGGTATCAAATTGATCAGCATCGGTTTATTGGTGGATGAAAAAAATGCCGTGGTGTGGCGTGGCCCGATGGCCAGCAGTGCGATCAGACAATTTGTAACAGATGTATATTGGGATGAACTGGATTACCTGGTGGTGGACATGCCGCCGGGCACTGGTGATATTCATCTGACGCTGATTCAAACTGTACCGGTAACAGGAGTAGTGATCGTTACCACACCACAGGATGTTGCTTTGGCTGATGCCAAGAAAGCGATTGCTATGTTTGGGCAGGCACAGGTAAATGTTCCGATCATCGGGTTGGTGGAGAATATGAGTTATTTCACGCCGCAAGAGTTGCCTGAGAATAAGTATTACATTTTTGGAAAAGATGGAGGAAAAAAATTGGCAGATGAATATGATATTCCTTTCCTTGGGCAAATCCCATTGGTGCAGGGGATAAGAGAAGGTGGCGATACCGGTGTACCGGTGATGATCGGAGACGATGTCATTACCAAAAAGGCATTTGGGGATTTTGCATCAATTGTTGTAAGAAGCATCGCTATGCGGAATGCTAATATGAAAGCGGAGAAGATTGCAGAAACTGTTTGATTGCCGCAGAATCACTGAAATACAGAGAAGATTATTTCAGTGACTCTGTGCCTGCCTGTCCGGCAGACAGGCTTCAGTAGAAAAAAATATTATGTATAACCTACCATATTTTAAAGGACAGGATGCGGAAGAAGTATTTCAGTTCATGAAAGAGCATCCATTTGTTTTTTTAACGGGTGCAGATGCTGAAAACCAACCCGTAGCTACGCAGGTTCCTGTATTCATAGATCAGAAAGAAGGAAAATATTTTCTTACAGGTCATATAATGCGGAATACAGACCATCATAAGGCATTTGAACAAAATAAAAATGTACTGGCAGTATTTACCGGCCCTCATACATATGTAAGCGCTACCTGGTACACACAACCTATGGGAAGCACCTGGAATTATATGAGTGTGCATGCAAGAGGAGTGATGCGATTTGGAGATAAGGAGGAATTAAAGGCTGTACTCAGACGTCTTACCCTTCACTATGAAAAGGGTAACACTGCATCTACAACCGTGTTTGATAATTTACCTGCGGAATACACAGAAAGTATGATGAAGGGAATTGTACCATTTGAAATTGAGATCACAGATCTGCAGCATGTGTTTAAACTAAGCCAGAACCGTGACGAGAAAAGTTATGACAATATCATTCAGCAACTGAAGCAAAAAGATAGCAATGCAAAAGCAATTGCTGCTGTGATGGAAAAAAGAAAATCAAAAGTTTTTCCTGCATGAAAATTTTTTCAGCGTTCATAGTTTTACTATTCATTATGAGTTGCTCTAATCAGAAGACTCTTCAAAAGCCCCCTTCAGGGGGTTTGGGGGTGTTTGACAAGCAGGGTCATCGTGGTTGCCGGGGGTTGATGCCTGAGAACACTATCCCGGCTATGATATATGCACTCGGACTTGGTGTTACCACTCTTGAGATGGATGTGGTGATCACAAAGGATAAAAAAGTAATTCTTTCTCATGAACCCTGGTTCGGGCAGGAAATAACAACCAAACCCGACGGTAGTTTTATGGGCCCGAGAGAAGAAAGAAAATTTAATATCTATTGGATGACTTATGAAGAAACAAAAACCTTTGATGTGGGAATGAAGCCGCATCCCCGTTTTCCACAGCAACAGAAAATGAAAGTAACCAAACCGCTGCTTGCTGATGTAATTGACAGTGTGAATAAAGATATGATGACAAGAAGAAGACCCTTCCCTTATTATAATATTGAGACAAAAACAAACCCGGATGGGGATGGGGTATTTCATCCCAGGCCAGATGAATTTGTTGAATTGCTGATGGCTGTAATAAAGGGAAAAAAAATTGAAGACCAAGTTATCATTCAGTCTTTTGATTTCCGTACGTTGAAATACCTGCATGAAAAATACCCGGCAATTAAAACAGCAGCGCTGGTGGAAGCAACAGATAAAAGAAATGTTGATGATTTAATAAAGGAACTTGGATTTGTTCCCACTATTTACAGCCCGGCTTACCAACTGGTAAATGCTGAGTTGGTAAGGAAGTATCATAAACAAAATATCAAGGTCATCCCCTGGACGGTGAATGATAAAGAAAAAATTGAAGAATTGAAGAAGATGGGAGTGGACGGGATCATCACCGATTATCCAAACCTTTTTAATGAGTAGGCTTTAATACTCAGAAAGAAACTTTTCACTGAGCCCCAGCCAGTCGAGTGCATTCCTGTAGAGCAATTTCCTGGTGACCTTTTTACCCAGATCCATTTTTTCAATCAGCTTTCCGGGCTTATGCTCCCCTAATGGAAAAGGATAGTCACTTCCGAGGCATATATTATCCTCGCCAATAAATTCAAGCAAGTGACTGAACATTTTTTTATCATGCACCAAACTGTCGATCCAGAACTTGCCGATATAATTAGAAGGATGAACAGGATTATCAACAGCAACTAAATCCGGACGGACTTTAAAGCCATGTTCAATTCTTCCGAATGTAAAAGGGAAGGAGCCGCCACCATGTGCAAAAGCAACTCTCAGTTTTGGGAATTGTTCAAACACTCCGCCGAATATCATAGAGCAAATGGCTCTTGCTGTTTCAGCAGGCATACCCACCAACCAGGGCAACCAGTATTTTTCCATTTGCTGTTCACCCATCATTTGCCATGGGTGAACAAAAATGGCGCAGCCCAGTTCCTGTGCAGCTTCATAGAAAGGAAAGAAATCTTTTTCAGATAAATTTTTGCCGTTGATGTTAGTGCCGATTTCTACACCCGGCATTTTTAGTTCTTTCATGCATCTTTCCATCTCCTTGATAGCAAGCCTTACATCCTGCATAGGCACTGTTCCCAAACCAATAAAGTGATGTGGTTCTTTTGCTACTGTTTGTGCAATATGGTCATTGAAGAAACGGGATGTTTGATAACCATCCAGCGGTTTGGCCCAATAATTAAACAAAACAGGAATAGTGGAAAGCACCTGTACTGCGACTCCTGTGTCTTCCATTTCTTTGCGGCGTACATCTTCTTTGAAACAGTTGGGCTCAACCACCCGGAAAACCTTATCTCCCTTCATCATACATGCATCACATTCACGGTGTTCAAGGTGAATGAATTCTCCATAGCCGAACTTTTCGGTCCAGTTCGGCATTTTCTCCGGCATGATATGCGTATGAATATCGATCTTCATTTACACCAATCCGCCAACTGGCGGAGCTATTAGAATTTTTAAGTATTTAGAGTCTTCAACATTCGGAAATTTTCAATTTCTCCCCTTTAGGGGAATAGGAACATTTCTTCTTTAAAACTATTTCTGGGGGTTTTTTATCGGTGGCTCCATCACCGCCCCGCATTTATTACATGTTCTTTTCATGGTATCTTCCCAGAAACGGTTCATCACAGGCGGCAGTTGTTTTACGATGTCATCAACATGTAACGACTCTTCGTACAACTTGTTTCCGCAGTTTTCGCAGAACCACATAAAGCCATCATCTTCACTTTCTCTTTTCTTCTCAATCACCAGCCCGACTGTTCCCGGGCCACGTTGGGGAGAATGTGGTGTTCTGGGTGGTAGTAAAAACATTTCACCTTCCCTGATGGAAATATCTTTGAATTCGCCATTGTCAATAATTTTTACGACGATATCTCCTTCCAGCTGATAGAATAATTCTTCCGTTTCATTAAAATGATAATCCTTACGGGCATTAGGCCCTCCCACTACCATAACGATGAAGTCGTTGGCATCTTTATATACACATTGATTGCCTACCGGCGGTTTCAGTAGGTCACGGTTTTCGTCGATCCATTTTTTCAAATTAAAAGGGGCGATAACTGGCATATAGCAGGTATTACATATTAATAAATTTGCCACAAAGGCACTAAGTCACGAAGAAAAGACACTTTGTGTCTTAGTGCCTTCGTGGCTATCATATTAAGCGAAAAATTACAACTATTTTCTTTAGGTTTGACAGTATGAATCTCTCCCTGGAAGGAAAAAATACGGTGATTTGCGGCAGCACGCAGGGTATCGGCCTTGCCATTGCTGAGGAACTGGCTTTGCTGGGGGCAAATTGCACTTTGATAGCCCGGAATGAGGAGTCTTTAAAGGCAGCTGTTCATAACCTTGATATTGCCTTGCGGCAACAACATGGCTATCTTGTTGCTGATTTCAATAAGCCGGAGGAAGTGAAGGCTGCAATTGAAAAACATGTGGCAGACCATACTGTTCATATTCTTATCAATAACAGTGGTGGCCCGGCTGCCGGACCGATCATTGAAGCAACGGAGGAGGCCTTTCTGAATACTTTTAATCAACATCTTATTTGCAACCATATTTTGACAAAAGCCGTTGTTCCTTCCATGAAAAAAGAAGGATATGGAAGGATTATTAATGTGATTTCCACTTCTGTAAAAATTCCGTTGAAGAATCTGGGGGTAAGCAATACCATCCGTGGCGCTGTAGCAAGCTGGGCCAAGAGTATGGCCAATGAACTGGGACAATTCAACATTACAGTCAATAATGTTCTGCCGGGATATACTTCCACGCAACGACTTTCAACGATCATTGAAGGAACGGCAAAAAGGGGGAATGTGATAGTTGATATTGTTGAGAAAAATATGAAAGAAGACATACCGATGAAAAGATTTGGTGATGTATCAGAGATTGCTGCGGTGGCAGCTTTTCTTGCATCACCGGCAGCATCGTATGTAAATGGAACGAGCATACCTGTTGATGGTGGCCGTACTGGAAGTATATAAAAAACAGAACGCAGATTATCATGATGATTAAGATTAATTATAATATATCTGCGGAAATCATAAAAATCATAACGATCTGCGTTCCATATTCATGAAACTTGAAATTTCATATCATTTAGAGAATTTTATCGGCGGAAACCTGATTGGTCCGTTGAGTGGGAAATTTATTGACAACATTAATCCCGCTACGGCTGAAGTGTACGGCCAGATTCCTGATAGCGGTTCAAAAGATATTGAGGCGGCTGTACATGCAGCACAACAGGCATTTCCTGCCTGGAGTGTAACACCTGTTGAACAAAGATTTAAAATTCTTAACCGCATTGCTGAACTGATTGATGCTAATCTTGATGAACTGGCATTGGCTGAAACAAATGATAACGGCAAGCCACTTTGGCTGAGTAAGAAGGTGGACATACCGAGAGCATCTGCCAACTTCCGGTTCTTTGCAACAGGCATCATGCACTTTGCAACGGAGAGCCACAATATGGAAGACAAAGCGGTTAATTATACCCTTCGTCAGCCTATTGGTATAGTTGGATGTATCTCTCCATGGAATTTGCCCTTGTATTTATTTACCTGGAAAATTGCTCCGGCGCTGGCGGCAGGTAATTGTGTTCTGGCAAAGCCAAGTGAAGTGACACCGGTTACTGCTTTTCTTTTGTCGAAGATCTGTAAAGAAGCCGGATTGCCTGATGGAGTGCTGAATATTATTCATGGTACAGGTCCGGGTGCTGGTGAAGCGATCGTTTCTCATCCTGCTGTGAAAGCTATTTCATTTACGGGTAGTACAAGAGCCGGTGAAAGAATTGCAAGCATTGCTGCACCGAAATTCAAGAAACTTTCTTTGGAATTGGGAGGCAAAAATCCAGCTATCATCTTTGCAGATTGTGATTGGGAAAAAATGTTGTTTAATACCATTCGTTCTTCTTTTGCCAATCAAGGTGAGATTTGTTTGTGCGGCAGCAGAATTTTAGTGGAAGAATCTGTTTACGAAAAATTCAAAACAGATTTTGTAAACTGGGTGAAGAATGGGTTGAAAGTTGGTGACCCATTGGATGCAGAATCAAAACAAGGGGCGATAGTTAGTAAAACACATTACGAAAAAATATTGCATTGTATTGAAATGGCAAAAAAGGAAGGAGGAAAAATTTTGTGTGGAGGTAACGCTGTAAAATTGGAAGGGAGATGTGCAAATGGTTATTTTATTCAGCCGACTGTTATCGAAGGGTTGGGGCCAAACTGTAAAACCAATCAGGAAGAAATTTTCGGGCCGGTTGTTACCTTGCAATCATTCAGGAACGAAGAGGAAGCATTGCAACTGGCAAATGCAACACAATATGGCCTTGCTGCCACCATCTGGACAAATGATATTTCAAAAGCAAACCGGGTTGCAGCAAAAGTGGAATCGGGCATCATTTGGGTGAATTGCTGGCTATTGAGAGATTTAAGGACACCTTTTGGCGGATTGAAAAACAGCGGTGTGGGGAGAGAAGGCGGTTGGGAGGCTTTAAGGTTTTTTACAGAGGCGAAGAATGTGTGTATTGAATTATAGGAACTCAGATTATTATGATTGTGATGATAGTCGCAGATATATCATAATTAATCTTAATCATCATAAAAATCAGCGTTCAAAAATATTATGAAAGAAGTAGTCAAAACAAAAAACGCATCAACCCCTCTCGGCGCCTATCCACATGCAAGGCGAGTGGGAAATCTTTTGTTTTTATCTGGTATTGGTCCGAGACATCCGAAAGATAATTCCATTCCAGGGCTGGTACTGAGCAAGAAAGGGAAAATTAAATCCTATGACATCGAAGCGGAATGCCATGCAGTATTTACCAATGTAAAAGCAGTGCTGGAAGCCAGCGGCAGCAGTTGGGATAAAATAATTGATGTAACGGTCTTCCTGACGAATATGAAAAAAGATTTCCCCGTTTATAATAAGATTTACGCAGAATATTTTACTTCGGTGCAGGCCTGCAGAACAACAGTCGAAGTAAAAAGCCTGCCGACACCGATTGCTATTGAATTAAAAGTGATTGCCACAATAGACTGAGATGAATTTTCAAAATACTTTAGCGTTTGCCAAACAACTGGATGAGCAGGATGAACTGAAACAGTTCAGGGAGTTATTCTATTTCCCGATTATAAATGGAAAAGAAGTGATCTACTTTACAGGGAACTCCCTCGGTCTGCAGCCAAAAACCACCCAGGATTATGTAGTGGATGAACTGGAAGATTGGGCAACATTCGGAGTAGAAGGCCATTTTCATGCAAGAAAACCATGGATGCCCTATCATGAAATTTTTCCAAGGCAATTATCAAAGATCATTGGCTGTAAAGAAAACGAAGTAGTGGTGATGAACTCACTCACGGTGAATCTGCACTTGCTGATGGTTACATTTTACAAACCGACTAAACATCGATATAAAATCATTTGTGAAGCCAAAGCCTTCCCTTCCGACCAGTATGCATTGGAGTCACAGGTAAAATACCACGGCTTTGCTCCAGAAGATGCAATTATAGAAGTAAAACCAGGAGAAGGCGAACACTCCATCAGGCAGGAAGACATTATCGCAGCCATCAAACAATCAAACAATCAAACAGCTTTGGTTTTATTTGGCGGGGTCAATTATTATACCGGTCAGTTATTTGATATGAAGTCCATTACTGAAGCTGCACATTCAGTCGGAGCTTATGCAGGTTTTGATCTGGCACATGCGGCTGGTAATGTGGAGTTGCACATGCACGACTGGGATGTTGATTTTGCCTGCTGGTGTTCCTATAAATATTTAAACAGCGGACCAGGCGGAGTGGGAGGGGTTTATATTCATGAAAGGCATGCATCAAATACTGAACTGCCAAGATTTGCAGGCTGGTGGGGTTACACTAAAGAAACCCGTTTTAAAATGGACAAAGGTTTTGAAGCTATTCCTACGGCTGAAGGCTGGCAGCTGAGTAATGCCCCGGTATTATCCATGGCAGCACACAAGGCATCTCTGGATATTTTTGATGAGGCGGGTATTGACAAACTTCATACAAAAAGACGACTACTGTCAGGTTATTTACATTATATACTGAACGACCTTAACAGCAGGCAGAAAGAAAAGCTAATTGAAATAATAACCCCGGCTGATGATAATGCGAGAGGATGTCAGGTGTCAATGCTGATGTTAAAAGAAGGGAAAAAAATATTTGATGAATTAACCAGGCAGGGTGTTATTGCCGACTGGCGGGAGCCAAATGTGATAAGGGTGGCTCCGGTGCCTTTGTATAATTCATTTGAAGATATTTATAGGTTTGGAGAAATAATAAGTTCAATTTTAAAATAACCACAAAGACATGAAGTAACAAAGAATTCTCTTTGTATTCCTTAGTGCCTTTGAGCCTTCGTGGCAAATGAAAAAAGATATAACTATAATCGGTGCAGGACTTGTAGGTTCACTGCTTTCCATCTATTTATCCAAAAGAGGATATAAGGTAAAAGTCTTTGAACGCCGCGGCGATATGCGGAAAGAAAAAATGTCGGCCGGACGTTCCATTAATCTTGCATTAAGCGATAGGGGTATCAAAGCATTGGAAGAAGTGGGTATAATGAATGAAATAAGAAAGATCTGCATTCCCATGCATGGCCGTTTTATTCATAATGCTGATGGCAGCACAGCTTTCCAGGCTTATGGAAAGCAGGGGCAGTTCATCAATTCTGTTTCAAGGGGTGAACTGAATAAACAGTTGATGAGTCTTGCTGAACATCACGGTGCAGAAATTCTTTTCAATCATAAATGCGAAACGATCGACTGGAAAACAAATACTATCAATTTTGAATTGCCGGGCTCACAACTCGTAACTCATAGCTCGCAGCTGATCTTCGGAGCCGACGGCGCTTATTCAGCCGCAAGACTTCAACACCATTTGCAACATGACCGGTTTCAATACTGGCAATATTATATCGATTTTGGGTATAAAGAACTGAATATTCCTCCGGGAGAAAACGGCAGCTTCCGTATGGAAAAAAATGCATTGCATATCTGGCCAAGGGGTAATTATATGCTGATTGCATTGCCAAACATTGATGGCAGCTTCACCTGTACTTTATTTTTCCCTTTTGAAGGTGAGCCTTCCTTTGCTTCACTGGATACAAAAGAAAAAGTAAAAACCTTTTTTGAGAAAACATTTGCTGATGCTGAACCCCTGATGCCAACATTGGAAGAAGACTTTTTTGCTAACCCCACTTCATCATTGGTTACAGTAAGATGTTACCCATGGATAAGGGAAGATAAGTTTGCGCTGATCGGTGACGCTGCCCATGCCATTGTACCTTTTTTCGGCCAGGGAATGAACTGCGGTTTTGAGGATTGTTCCGTGCTGAATGGCCTGATGGATAAATATGACAATGACTGGGAAACTATTTTGTCCGAATACCAACAACTAAGAAAACCGGATGGCGATGCCATCGCTGAACTGGCGCTGAATAATTTTATTGAAATGCGGGATAAAGTGGCTGACCCGAAATTTTTATTACAGAAAAAAATAGAAGCAAGGCTGCATGAAAAATATCCTGAGAAATGGATACCAGCTTATACACAGGTCACCTTCAGCCCGCATATCCGTTACAGCGAAGCATTGCAGAGGGGCAAAAAACAGGAAGCCATTATGCATGAATTGATGCAGATGCCCAATATCGCACAGGTATGGGACACACATGAAATAGAGCACTGGGTACTGGAAAGCCTAAAAAGGGTCAATTAATTTATCTTCGCTGCATGACCCGTCAGCAACTTGTTGAGCAAATTAAAAAAAAGCAATCTTATCTCTGTGTAGGACTTGATACGGACATAACAAAAATTCCCGAACATCTTTTATCAGAACCGGATCCGGTTTTCGCATTTAACAAAGCTATTATTGATGCAACTAAAGATCTGTGTGTGGCTTATAAGATCAATACGGCTTTTTATGAAGCGCAGGGGCTAAAAGGCTGGGAGGCGATGGAAAAAACCGTTCATTACATCGGCGATGAACACTTTAAGATTGCTGATGCCAAGCGGGGCGATATAGGCAATACATCTGACCAATATGCCAAAGCCTTTTTTGAAACCATGCCTTTTGATGCCATTACCGTTGCCCCATATATGGGTGAGGATAGTGTAAAGCCTTTTCTGCAACATAAAGGCAAATGGGCTATTGTTTTGGGTCTGACATCCAATAAAGGAAGTGAAGATTTTCAGAAACTTGAGTTGTGGGAGAATGAGAGATTGAATTCATGGTGGAATCTTTTCGGGAGTATCATTCATGTGAAACCATCCGAGCTACAACTCTACAAAAAAGTACTGCTTGATGTTTCAAGATGGGGCAGTACGGATAATTTAATGTTTGTGATAGGAGCTACACAACCTGCAGAGTTTGAAAATATCCGGAAACTGGTACCGCATCATTTCTTTCTTGTTCCCGGTGTGGGGGCACAAGGCGGCAGTTTAAAAGATATTTCAGAGAAAGCAATGACAAAAGATTGTGGTATCCTTATCAACTCAAGCAGGGCGATAATTTACGCTTCAGCCAAAGAGGACTTTGCGGAAAAAGCAAGAGCAGAGGCCTTGTCTGTTCAACAGGAGATGAAACAGTATCTATAGCTGTTGTGTCCATTGACTCGGCTTCAAAGCCTTACCTTTGCGGCATCTGAATAGTAGATCAACAATTTTAAATATTCAATCGCAATGGCTGCCCGTACAGACAATTTTGTTAGTCCCGATTATTTTAATGTAGATGAATTACTGACCGAAGAGCAGAAACATATCCGTGAAGCGGTAAGAAGCTATGTAAAAAAAGAAATTTCTCCCATTATTGAAGATTATGCTCAGAAGGCTGAATTCCCGCAACAAATAGTAAAACAACTCGGCGATCTTGGTTGTTTTGGCCCAACCATTCCTGAACAATACGGCGGTGGCGGTTTGGATTATATCAGTTATGGTTTGATGATGCAGGAATTGGAAAGAGGTGATAGCGGTGTCCGTTCTACTGCTTCGGTACAGGGTTCCCTGGTGATGTTTCCAATTTATCAGTACGGAAGTGAAGAGCAACGGAAAAAATATTTACCTAAACTGGCGAGCGGTGAATGGCTCGGTTGTTTTGGATTAACAGAGCCTGATCATGGCAGCGACCCTTCAAGCATGTTATCGAATTTTAAAGATGCAGGTGATCATGTGATATTAAATGGAGCAAAGATGTGGATCAGCAATGCGCCTTATTCGCAAGTGGCGGTAGTATGGGCAAAGAATGAAGCCGGTGAAATTCACGGATTGATACTTGAAAGAGGAATGGGGGGCTTCAGTACACCCACCACTCATGGCAAGTGGAGTTTAAGGGCATCGGCCACAGGGGAACTGGTTTTTGATAATGTAAAAGTGCCTAAGGAAAATATTTTTCCGAACGTAAAAGGATTGAAAGGCCCGCTGAGTTGTTTGACAAAAGCAAGATATGGCATTGCATGGGGCGCAATTGGTGCAGCAATGGATTGCTATGATACAGCGCTGCGTTATTCAAAGGAAAGGGAGCAGTTTGGTAAACCGATCGGTGGTTTTCAATTGCAACAAAAGAAATTAGCCGAGATGGTAACCGAGATAACCAAAGCGCAGTTATTGAACTGGCGTCTCGGAACATTGATGAATGAAGGTAAAGCAACACCCCAACAGGTAAGTATGGCAAAAAGAAATGCTTGCGAAGTAGCAACCAATATCTGTCGTGATGCAAGGCAGATACTTGGGGGCATGGGCATTACCGGCGAATATCCTGTGATGCGACACATGATGAATCTTGAAAGTGTGATCACTTATGAAGGCACACATGACATTCATTTGCTGATAACCGGTATGGATGTTACGGGGATGAATGCGTTTAAATAAGAAGCCCGAAGTCTGAGGTCTGATGTCAGACTTCCGACTTCCGGCCTCTGACTTCAGGTAATGAAAATCTTTTTGATCGGCTTCATGGGCTCCGGTAAAACACACTGGGGTCGCCTGCTGAGTGAAAAACTTGGGATACCATTTTTTGATCTCGATGAGCAGATCGTTGCCCACGAAGGCAAATCTATTGTTGAATTGTTTGAAGAAAAAGGAGAGGAGCATTTCCGGCTCCTGGAAAAGGACCTGCTGCATATCATTGCAGAAAGCCACGACAGTTTTGTGATGGCCTGCGGCGGTGGCGCCCCCTGCTATTACAACAATATTGACTATATGAACCAATCGGGAACTACCGTGTGGATAAACACTCCGTTTGAGATACTGATAGAGAGGCTGATAAAAGAAAAAGAAACCCGTCCGCTGATCAGGGAACTGAGCAATGAACAACTGGAAATGTTCATTCATAAAAAAATTGCCGGCCGCAGAATTTATTATGAACAGGCCAATCTGGTGGTGGAAGAACAACCTGTGGAACTTGACGCATTAATTGAAAAAATATTTCATGCTTAAGAATTATGTAATTATTTCGGCCATACTTGGCGGATCAGGAGTTGCATTGGGAGCCTTTGGCGCACATGGCCTGCAAAAGATCACAGAGGATGAAAAAATATTGCATGGCTTTCAGACAGCAGTTCAGTATCAAATGTATCATGCTTTGGCCCTGCTGGCGGTAGCTTTGCTTTCAGGGAAGTTTCCGGGCCAATGGATAAAGCGGGCCGGGTATTTCTTTATTGCCGGGGTTATTCTTTTCTCCGGGTCATTATACCTGCTGACATTTTTAAAACTACAGGAGAGCGGTGCAGTAAAATGGGTTGGGCCAATAACTCCTGTGGGGGGTATTGGTTTTATTCTCGGGTGGCTATGCATCCTTCTTGCAGTTTTCAGAAGCAAATGATCAGAGAGGAAGTGTCAAAGTGGTAAGCGTTCCGTTTTTGTTTTCAATTGTATAAGTGCCGCCAATACTTTCCATTCTTTTGGCTATGTTTTTTAAGCCATTTCCAAATTGCCTGAGTTGCTGCATATCGATACCCCTGCCATTATCCTCTATGATAATGATAAGCGAATGATTGACCACAATATCGATTGAAACCAATGAAGCGTTGGAATGTTTCAGGGTATTATTCAGAGTTTCTTTCACACATAAAAAAACATTTCTTCTTTTGTCACCGGAAAGTTCACTTGCCGGGATCTGCTGCGGGCTGTTTACTTTACACTCCACGGGGGTATTATCAAAATAACCCAGTGAATAGGCACGGATATAGGAAACAAGGCTATCCAGTGTATCGTTACCGCTGTTCATACTCCAGATGATGGCATTCATCTTGTTCAGCACATCATTAGCAGAGGCAGAGATTTTTTCTATTTCTACCGGTGTGTTTTCTTTCATTTTATTACGGGCAATTTCACTCATCAGGCGGATGGCCGTCATGCCCGAGCCCAGTTCATCATGCATGTCGGCAGAGATCCGTTCTCTTTCTTCCTGCTGTGCTTTGTAAACAGCGATCTCTTTCTCATATTCCTGCATCTTGTTTTGTGCCTTCAGCGATTCTCTTTCTCGGATCTGTTCGATAATATTTCTGCGGTTTTTATAATTTAAACCAGCGAGGAAGAAAACCAATTCAAGAAAGAGACCTGCTTCGTAATAAAAAAGTGCTGAGTTGAATATGCCGGGTAGATGGCTGAAAAGATCATCAAGAATTACAGTTACCAATGAGATAACCGAGAAGATGAAAAGAAAAAGATTACCCCAGAAAAGGTACCGCATCAGTTTATTCTTCCAGTTGCGCAAACTGTACACAAGAAAGATAGCAACCATCAGTAACAATAATATTTTGGTTGCATTTTCTGTCAGGTACTCGGCCGAAAAATTATTGCTGAAAAAATGAAACCATGAGTAAACCATCATGGAAACAACAAGCAGGCCAATGCCGATATTGTAAAACCTGTAAAGAAAAGGGTGCCTGCCTTTTGTATCAAGAAATCTTTGCATAAAGATCATGTAGAATATGATCCCGATGCATTGCATGATGTAATCAAGATAGCTCTCGAAGAAGAAGCTGACTGTGTCCAGCCGGAAATCAAAAAGTGCTTTGGTCAGCAGCATACCGCCGAGGAAGAAAGCATAACCTGAATAATATAAAAAGTCCCGGTTGGCGCCCTGGAAAAAATTCGCCAGCGAAAAAAGAACCATCATCAGCAGGAGGCCGCAAAAGATATAGGTTAGAAGATTGTCCTGGTTATGGCCACTATGCAATGTGGCAAGAAAAGCTTCCACCTGGCTGCTGTTCACCAGCCTTGGACGAATGGTATTGATATGGGTCTTTACAAAACCCAGTTCTGCGATCAGGGTTGCCGAATCATGTCCTTCAAGTTTTATCAGTTTAAATCCGATGCTATCGTTAACCGGGGCAAAAATGGAAGGCAATGATTGTATTGAATCACTCCTTATCCGGAATAGATTTATGAAATTGTAATAGAACCCGGGGAAGAAGAAAACCGATGTTGCAGTATCAGCAGTATTACAAATATTAAATTTCAACAACAGTTTTTTTGTTACAAAACCGGTTGGTATAGTACCTGTATGCTGACGTCCGGGAAAAAATGAAATAGCTGAAAATATTTTTTGAACATCATCTTTAGGGTGAATGTAGGCGCTGCTGGCTGTTTTGGTTATTTGCCTGGCCACGCCGATTTTGCTGATATCGGTATAGCTATTCAGCAGGCTATCCTGGCCTGCTGCGCTGAGCATTATGGATTGAAAGAAAATGAAAAAAATAAATGACCGTATGGGTTTATGTTTCGTCATCGGCAGTCACATCTTTCAAATGTAATACTTAAGGCTTGCTTTTTTAACTGGCTGGACTACTACTTTCAGGTAATTTTTAACTGGCAAACTGTTTATCTTTGTCTTCATGGCTAAAAAGCTGAAAAAGAAAACCAGTCCTGAGAAAAAAACCAAGAAAACTGCTCCCAATTCCTTCAAAGCAGATAAAGCGGAAAAAACGAACTGGAAAGCCCTTGCCCGTGATGAACGGACATGGAAGATCGTTGGCGTTGTTTTCCTGCTCATCTCTGTATTTCTGCTGATCTCATTTGTTTCTTACCTGTTTACATGGAAAGAAGACCAGGCCAGTGTTCTGAACAGGGGGTTGGGTATTCTTTTCAACGATAAGGTGCATGTGTCAAATCTGCTGGGCAAACTGGGCGCCCTTGTTTCCCATTTCTTTATTTATAAAGCATTCGGCATTGCTTCATTTCTGATCTGCACATTCTTTTTTGTGGTAGGTGTAAACCTGTTGTATCGCAGAAGAGTTTTCTCCATCTGGAAAAATTTAAAATATGTAACAGTCGGTTTGCTGGTATTATCCGTTTCGCTGGCTTTTGTGTTCGGTTCAAGCGGATTTCCTTTTGGTGGCGCAGTAGGCGACATGATAAGCGGAAAACTGACCGGGGCGTTGGGTAATGTGGGAACCGCTGCTGTATTGCTTGTATTGGCTGCCGGATATTTTATCTGGCAGTTCAATCCCTCTTTTAACCTGCCACAGAAAAAAGAAGAATTGATGGAAGAAACGGAAGGATCAACTGAATTAAATACGGCGCCTGTTACCGGAGGCAAAACGATCAATGACCTGTACAGCGAAAATGCGGGAACAACTTCTGCCAATTCAATGAAAACTGAGAATGGCATGACGGTTGTTTTTCCTGATGAAAAACCGCTGCATGATCTGAAGGTGATTGAAAAAGATGAAACGCTTGAAGAACAGATTGAAAAAATTGAGCAACAACAACCCACGGTGGAAGGTGAAATAGTTAATGAGATTTTACAAACTCATGAGTTCAGCATTCCAAAAGAAGAAGCAGAAGAAAAACCAGAACCTGTAAAAGAAAAGCCCGTTACAAAGAAAAAAGACGAAAACCTTGAACTGGAAATAAAAGCCGGTGCTGAAGAAGCAGAGGAAGAAGCTATGGCTGAAAACCTGCCGCCTTATGAGCCTACCCTTGACCTGCGGGATTATAAATATCCCACTCTCGATCTGCTGGAGACACATGGCAGTGAAAAAATAGTGCAGGACATGAATGAACTGGAAAATCACAAGAACCAGATCATCGGAACACTCAGGAATTATGCAATAGAGATACAGAAGATAAGCGCAACGGTAGGGCCTACCGTTACTTTGTATGAGATCGTTCCGGCGCCGGGTGTCCGCATTTCAAGAATTAAAAACCTGGAAGATGATATTGCACTAAGTCTCGCCGCCCTCGGCATCCGCATCATCGCACCTATACCCGGAAAGGGAACCATTGGCATAGAAGTGCCCAATGTAAGAAAGACGGTGGTAAGCATGAGGACATTACTCGCCTCTGAAAAATTTCAATCAAACAATTACAGCCTGCCGATCGCTATCGGCAAAAAGATCGACAACGATAATTTCATTGTTGACCTTACCAGTATGCCGCACCTGTTGATGGCAGGCGCCACCGGACAAGGTAAATCCGTTGGAGTAAATGCAATACTTGTTTCCTTGTTATACAAAAAACATCCTTCACAACTGAAACTGGTATTGATCGATCCAAAAAAAGTAGAACTGAGTTTATACCGGCATATTGAAAAACATTTTCTTGCCAAACTTCCCGGCGAAGAAGACGCTATCATTACCGATACAAAGAAAGTGGTGCACACACTCAATGCTCTCTGCATTGAAATGGACAACCGCTACGACCTGCTGAAAGAAGCAGGGGCAAGAAACATAAAAGAATACAATGAAAAGTTCATCAAACGAAAACTGAACCCTCAGAAAGGACACCAGTATCTTCCGTTCATTGTGCTGGTGATCGATGAATTTGCAGACCTCATTATGACAGCAGGAAAGGAAATAGAAATGCCGATAGCAAGACTGGCACAGCTGGCAAGGGCTGTGGGCATTCATCTTATCATAGCCACACAGCGGCCTTCTGTAAATATCATTACCGGAACCATCAAAGCCAATTTTCCTTCAAGGGTTGCTTTCAAAGTTTCATCCAAGATTGATTCAAGAACGATACTTGATACCGGCGGCGCTGAACAGCTGATAGGGAAGGGGGATATGCTGATCTCACACCACGGCGAACTCACCCGTTTGCAATGTGCTTTTGTGGATACACCTGAAATAGACGAAATAGTACAATTTATCGGCGATCAGCGGGGATACCCTCAGGCATTCCTGCTGCCGGAATACATTGATGAAAAGGAACTGGAAGGAAAGGATTTTGATCTTTCAGAAAGAGATTCACTTTTTGAAGATGCCGCAAGATTGATCGTTCAAAACCAGATCGGTTCCACTTCTTTATTGCAGCGAAGGATGAAACTCGGTTATAACCGTGCCGGCCGGCTGATGGACCAACTGGAAGCTGCAGGCATTGTAGGCCCCAACCAGGGAAGCAAGGCAAGAGAAGTGCTGATAAAAACCGAACTGGAACTTCAACAGCATCTGAATATGCCGGGCTGACCCGTTACTGCCTTGTTAAGAAAAAAACACCCGGTTTTGTTGAAGCAACCCGGCATGATCCTTATCCATCATCTTGCTGCAATTAACCATTATATTTGCCTGCCCAACAACAGTTGAGTTGGACATTGATACCAAGCCACACAAACCATTCAGGATGAACAAATTTATTTTATCCTTTTCTTTATTGCTGATTGCTAAGTTTCATTATGCCCAGGGCAAGACAGACCCCGAAGCAAAAGCTATTCTTGACGGGGTAAGCGCCAAATTCAAAACCTTTACCACCGTACAGGCTACTTTCAGTTATAAGGTGGAGAATTCTTCCGGAAAATCACTTTCCAATAAAAGCGGGAGTATTATGCTGAAAGGAACAAAGTACAGGGTAAGCTTCAGCGGGCAGGAAATATTTTGCAACGGCACCACGGTCTGGAATTATGATAAAGCGGCCAACGAGGTTACTATCAGCAAACTTGATGCTTCAAGCGGCATGATAACCCCGCAAAAGCTGTTCACCAATTTCTACGACAAGGATTTTTTGTACTTGCTGAACGGCGAGAAAAAAGTGGGTAATAAAACAATGCAGGAAATTGAAATGACCCCTGTGGATAAGAGCAAGCCCTTTCACAAAGTATATGTGCTGGTGGACAAGAAAGCCAAAACCATTTACAGCACCAAGGTACTGGAGAATGCAGGTAACCGCTACACTTACACGGTAAACAATATGAAAACAAACAAACCGATCGATGACAAGCAGTTTGTTTTTGATAAATCAAAGTATCCGGGGGTGGAGGAAGTGGATCTGCGGTAATGCAGCTCACAAAATGTGGGCGGGTAAAAAACTCCCCGAAAATAAGGACTATTTGAAACCAGTCAGATCGGCCACATCGATATTATTGTATATGTGTTGGGGAATCAAATAAAAATAGCCACATTGATTTTCTTTCCGGCAATAATATTTTCCTTTTTTCTTATTTCAGCTTTTAACGGAAGCAGGTAAGTATCCCTTTTAGAATCAAACCATATCGCTGTTTTCCATTCGCTGCCTCTTATTGTTGCTGTTGCAGGAAGTCTTCCCCATCCCGTTTCTTCGGGTTTAAAAGCTTTTCTTATCTCTTTTGACATTTTCAAAGGCAATGAAATAAAATACCATCCGGCAGGGCCATTATATTGCCAGGGTTTTGCAGAAAAACCGAATTGAATTTTAATGGTCATTATTAATCAGTAGGTAAAAATGGCGGGTTTTTAATAATTGATTTAATTTCAGGCCAAGGGTTCGCAGCTATGCGTTCTGGCGGATTAGATGCACTAACCTGTCGTGCCGTTAACGGTTCGTTGTTTTTCGTTTTATTGTCATGGATTGTCGTTGTCATACGCTTATTGATCATTGTCGGTTATGTTGTCTGCTCAACAGCATCCCGTATTGCTGCTTCAGGTATATCAGGCTGTATATCTTTCAGCGTTTTGAACTTAATGCAATATCCGCTCACTCCCGCCTTGCCGGTTTTTTTTCCATATGTCCGGGCTAAGTATGTTTTATCCTTAATACCCATTATATAGACTGAGATACCGGTTGTGTTTGCACTCAAATCAATTTGATAGAACCCCCTGGTTCTGCTGGTGTAATTTATGGTTTTTGTTAAAGTTATTTTTTGCATGAAACTTTCAAATTAGCAGTAGCTGTTCTCATTTCTTCGCCAGTTTGTATCTTACATGTGTTGTTAAGTCTGATGGTATCACTTCTGCAATCTGAATATCATATATGTCTTTGTGAATGTCTTCAAACAGCCGTATGCCACTTCCTAAAAAAACAGGGGCAATGTGAATAAAACACTCGTCAATAAGTCCCGCATTCAGGAATTGTTGAATAGTATTCGCTCCTCCGATTATTCTTATGTCCTTTCCTTTGGCTGATTGTCTTGCTTTTTCCAATGCACTTTGTATTCCGTCATTGATAAAATAAAAAGTGGTTGTTCCCTTTTGAACCCAGGGCTTGCGTTCTTCTTGTGTCAGCACATAAACATCTGCTTTATACAAATCTTCCGGCCAACTGACTTCGCCTTCCTCAAACATTCGTTTTCCCATAACGTAAGCACCTGTTCTTGCGAACACATCATCAATTAATTTACCGTCGGCGCCGTATTCTTCACCGCCTTCCATTTTGAGGTGTTTCCAGAATGCTTTTTGTTTAAACATCCACTGGTGGATCTTTGGTGAAACGCCCCCCATTGGATTAGCCGGACTTCTGTTATCGCCTGCGAAAAAACCATCCAGTGATATTCCGCTGTCAAATATAATTTTGCTCATTATTTATTGTTCTTCAAAATTAATATTTCGCCGTTGGTATCTCAAATCTTTGAGCGGTCTTTGTTGAGTGTTGCCTGCCTGCGCTGCTCAGCCGCCATGCAAGACTCAAAAGCGGCTTGATATTTTTTCGGAACAGCTGCAACGGGGAAAATCATCGTCTGAAAAGGCTAAGTTAAACCAAAACAAGTATCGTAATTGCCCAACGGGCAAAGTAGTACATGGCAACCAAAAAATTTCGACGAGTGTACGGCTCGAAAATATATGATTATGCTGCTAACGTTGAAGCATTGGCGATGTGGCGGTATTCTGTGTTACGTCTGCCCGGTGCCGCTGCTGATTAAAGATACAAATGCTCATTGTTTATTCTATTGCTCGGCGTTATTCGTCTGCCGAAACAAAAGCTCATTAACGAACAAAAAGCTGAGAATATATTCGTCGCCCCGCCATATTGCCAATGCAATGTTAGCCGTAGTACTTTCACGGTTCTATTTTCAGTCCATCAACTATTTTTTGGAACATTTTCTGAAAATCATCTTCATTGTATCCTTTCTTGTTGAATGGACTAAAGTCTAAAGCATTCACTCGTTTTATTTCTTCAATATTCTCCCAATATTCATTTGCTAGTTCTATAGGTCTGATTTGATTCTTTTTAACTTTAAATAAATAGTCGTCTATAGTTATTGGAAAAAAAACATTGCTCCATGAAAGTTCTTGTTTTTTTCTTGCCGTGGTCAACTCGAATTGACAAGCCTTGCTACGAATTGAGTATTCAGATGCAATAAATAAAAGCTTGTCATGGGCACCAATTCCAGAAGTCATGATATCTTCCAAAGGTTTACCGCCTGGTGCATCTTTTTCCCACATGAATGTCCTAATGCCCTGATTATTTAAGCTGTCATTTATCTTTTTCGCAAATTCAGAATCTTTAAAACTGTAGGAAATAAAAACCGTTGAAAACGTCTTTTGTGTGGTCATTCCTGAAACAATTGCTTTTAAGTTTACTTTGTTCTTGATGTTAAAATAGCTTGAAAGTATTTCATCACTCAATTCATCGCTTTGCAATATTGTTTGAAAGTCCATTGTGGCATAACTTTCATACTTAAGTTTCTTAGTGACTATAAAACATTCATTGTCCACAAAGCAATCTATAAAGCCACTTCTGTAAAGTATTGAGTTTACGAAGCGACTATTTCTTAGGTTAAGTCTATGAAAATTTGAAGAATCTATTCTGCAATCTTGAAATAACATGTCTATGAATTCATCATCCCTTTCAACTTTATTGTCCTTATAATATTGCAGTGTCATAAAATGAGAGTCGTCAATATCGCAGTCATAGAATAGGATGTTTTCTGAAGGAAATAGCCCCCCAAAGCTACAAGTCATCAAAGTGCAGCTGTCATACGTCAAATTAAAAACACTTCCCTCGTCAAGTTCAACGTTTCTGAAATAGCACTTTTCAAAATAAAGCCCATTCCAATCCATTTCTAAATGAGAAAATCTACTATTTCTAAAGCCACAGTCCTTGAACTCGCAATTTTGGAAAATGCAGAAGAACCCCCAAATGCCATCAAAGTCACAGTTGATAAATTTTACGCTACGAAATTCAATCCCATGAAAATTTCCTGTAAAACTAAAGTCCCTAAAAGTCTTTCTCACAACCCTTCTTTCTTTCTCGTAGAATCCCTTTTTTGAAACTCCAATGCTTTTTGGGAAATTCTTTTTCAAGAATTTCATCAATGAGTCAGCTCCATTGATTATAGTCTTTGGCTTTTCTTTCGTCATTGGTCGTAGTCAGGTGGTTGTTTTGGTATTACGACTAACTCTGTAATATACGAAATGTCTGGCTTAGGTTGGTTCTGAAAATCAGCTTAAGTTTAAGCCAGAAACAATTTATTTGCGAACAACGATACATATAAAATATTTTCACCCGTTACTGGCAATTGGGCTTGAAAACGTAAGGAATGCCTGGCTGCTGTCGGATTTAAATAAACCGGTTAAACTGAAAACCATAATTTACCAGGGTAGGTTAGCTTACCGTTTCCCTGTTTCGGGTAAGCGAATCAGCTATCTGACACTTAAGAAGGGGCTTGTGAAAAAAACTGTCGTTTTCTATCATGAAATACAGCTTCTTCCGTTTTGATCTTAGATTACCGCTTTCCTTATTCTCACCAATTGTGCCAACAGTTCTTCCAGCAGATCCAGCTTTAGCATATTTGCCCCATCACTCAATGCCTTAGATGGGTCAGGGTGCGTTTCAATAAATATTCCATCTGCTCCGGCGGCTATAGCTGCCCTGGCAATAGTGCTTATCATTTGCGGATTACCGCCTGTTACTCCCGACGTTTGATTAGGTTGTTGCAAAGAATGTGTCACATCCATTATCACCGGGGCGTATTGCTGCATAATGGGTATGTTGCGCATATCAACTACCAGATCCTGGTAACCAAAAGTGGTTCCTCTTTCTGTCAGCATCACTTTATTATTACCGGCATTACTCACTTTATCTGCTGCAAACTTCATGGCTTCGCCGCTGACGAATTGTCCTTTCTTTACATTAATGATCTTTCCTGTTTGCGCCGCAGCAACTAATAGTTCAGTTTGCCGGCAAAGAAAAGCAGGTATCTGGAGTATGTCCACATAGTTAGCCGCATTGGCTGCTTCTTCCGGCGAATGAACATCCGTAATAACAGGCAGTGAGAATTGCGAACTGATATTTTGCAGCATACGGAGCGCCACCTCATCACCAATGCCGGTAAATGATGAAGCACTGGTGCGGTTGGCTTTGCGGTAGGATGATTTGAATATGTATGGGATGCGGAGCTTTTTACAGATGCCGGAAACTTTTTCCGCTACTTCAAGGATCAGTTCATTGCTTTCCACCACGCAGGGTCCGGCCACAACGAAGAAACTCTTCTCATCATAGGTCTGCGCTTCAAATAAGTCTTTCAGGAATTTTTGCATGGGGCAAAGATAGGAGGGAAGAAAGAAGGCACAAGGTGCAAGGTACAAGGCACAAGGTTTAAGCGGCTAGTGTAGCGGTCATTTTAAAATCAGGATGGATTCGTTTAATAAGCTTAACCGCCAGGACGCTAAGACGCAAAGGTTCGCAAAGAATTTCTTAGCGTTACATGGCGCCCTTGCGACTTTGCGGTTAAACATTTTCAAATTGAATTACTACCGGATAGAGTTCTCTTTACTTGTTCCTTGATTCTTGTATCTTGTGCCTTTTATTTGTTATGGTAAAAGAAAAGATACTTGTCATCGGCGCCTCCGGGCAGATAGGAGTGGAGCTAACCCTTGCTCTCAGAAAAATGTATGGTAATGCCAATGTGGTGGCCTCCGACCTGCGGGAACAAAACAGCCTGCTGGAAGGAACCGGCCCTTATGTTTCTTTGGATGTAATGAACAAAGAGATGCTGCATGTGCAGGTGATACGGCAGGGCATTACACAGATATATCATTTAGCAGCTATTCTTTCCGCAACAGGAGAGAAGAATCCCGGTCTTGCCTGGAACCTGAATATGCAGGGCTTATTGAATGTACTGGATATTGCAAGAGAAGAGAAGTTGCAAAAAGTGTACTGGCCATCATCCATCGCCGTATTCGGGCCTTCATCACCGAAACAAAATTGTCCGCAACAAACCATCATTGAGCCGGCAACGGTGTATGGCATCAGCAAATATGCCGGAGAGTTCTGGTGCAATTATTTTCATCATCGGTTTAATGTGGATGTAAGGAGTATCCGTTATCCGGGATTGATCTCTTATAAATCGGCGCCCGGCGGCGGCACTACCGATTATGCGGTTGAAATTTATCATGAAGCGCTGGGACAAAAAAAATATAAATGTTTCCTGGCAAAAGATACCTATCTGCCCATGATGTATATGCCGGATGCCATCCGTGCCACGATTGAACTGATGGAAGCGCCGGCCAGGAAGATATCTGTCCGCACTTCTTATAATGTTTCAGCCATGAGTTTTTCTCCCAAAGAAATTGCGGCAGAGATAAAAAAGCATATTCCTGAATTTAAAATTTCCTATAAACCCGATTATCGCCAGGCGATTGCTGAGAGCTGGCCGCAAAGTATAGATGACAGTGTTGCAAGAAAAGACTGGGGATGGAAGGAAGAATACGATCTGGCTGCAATGACTGGGGATATGCTGGAGAACCTGCCTGACGGCAGGCAGGTTTGAGGAAAGGTTGATTGGTTACCTGGTTATTAGTTGATGAGTAAAATCTGGTCAGTCCACAATTCCGTTTTTTACAGCAAACATTACAAGACCTGCGGTATTTCTTACCCCCACTTTTTCAATCAGGCGTTGCCTGATGCCCTCAACTGAGCGGGGGCTTAAGAAAATTTCCTTAGCAATTTCTGCAGCAGTTTTTTCTTCACAGATCATTTTCAGCACCTCCTGTTCTCTTTCAGTCAGATCAATATTCTGATTGAAGGATGGTTTCAGATTGTTTTTGAGTACCAATTTCTTTAACAGCGCCTTGTTAACAACGTCATTAAAATAATATCCATTCTCATGCACGGCATAGATTGATTTTCTGATTTCATCCGGCTCTGCATTTTTCAACAGGTAACCATTAGCGCCATTCTCCATTAAATGAATGATGAATTTGTCATCTTCATACATCGTGACTACCAATACTTTTATAGAGGGGTATTTCTTCCTCACCTGTTTGGTGGCTTCCATGCCATCCATAAGTGGCATTTTGAGGTCCATCAGGATAACATCAGGCGATATTGTTTCCAGCGCTTTCATCAACTCTTCGCCATTATCCGCTTCGCCAATGATCTCCATATTGTCATCGGCAGACAGGCCTACTTTTAACCCGTCCCGGTAGATCTTGTAATCATCAGCTATGGCAATTCTTATCTTACTCATTTTCCGGTTGATTTGTTTTTACTGGAACATGTATGTTGACCCTATAACCTTCGCCTCCTTTTACAAAATGAATGGTTCCTTTCAGCAATATAACCCGGTTCTGGATATTTTTCAAACCCAACCCTTCTTTCTGGTAGCGTAACTCCTCAAACTGTTCCTGTGTAAGGCCATCGCCGTTATGAAATATTACAAGATTCAGTTCTTTGCCATCCAGCACTGAGCTGATCATAAACTCTGAAGCGTTGGCATATTTCAGGATATTGTTTACCAGTTCCTGTACCATGCGGTAGATGCTGATGTCATCATCAGGGTTTTCTGTTTTATAATTATCATCGAGAGCAGTGGTGGCGTTCATAATGGTTCCCTGGGTAACTTTCCGTACGAAGTGGCGAATCGCTTCATTCAGACCAAATTCTTTCAAAATGTTTGAATGAAGGTTGTGGGAAATGCCTCTTACTTTTTGTATGACGTCATTTAGCAACTCTCTTCCTTTTTCATATAGTTTTTTATCTTTTTCGTCAAGGCTGTCTTCTTTGATGCCCAGCAGGTGCAGTTTGGCGGAGGAAAGTATGGCGCCTACTTCATCATGCAGTGTTTCGGCGATGCGGTGCCGTTCTATTTCTTCACTTCTTACGGCAGCTTCTATTAATTGGTTTTGTTGTTGCTCCCGCAGTTTGTCCATGGCTATGCGGTGCTGTGTTTTTTTCTTCTGGTTATAAATAACCGCAAGCAGGATGCTTACCACCATCAGCAGCATCACGCCAATACCAACACTTACCAGGTAGGTTATATCATTCATTGCTTAACTTGTTTGGCATCCCGGTGAAACTGAATGGCTATGAAAATACAAAGAAAAATGAAAGCGATATTGTGAACATCCCAAATATCAACCGCAAACTCCCAATCTTCATTAACAAGATGAGTATAAAATAGAAAAATAAAAAAACTGACGGCAACGTAAAAAGTAAGACTAGTGACTATCCAGAAGCCAGGTTGTTTCTTTAGTGAAGTGCTTCTGTCCTCCAGCATAAGAAAAATGTAATATTGCAAACAATAAAAAAGCAATATAGCCGCTTCGGTTGCCAGCAGGCGGCTGCTTAGCATCTGCCGGTTAAAAAAATCTTCAAAGAAAATAAAGTTGACTGCAACTAAAATGAGAAACAGGAAAGGTAAGACAGCTTTTATCCTGTGCATGAATCTTTGTTTCAATAGAATAAAAAACCAGCTGAATAAAAGCAGCCGAATGATCGAATGGATATTATATAGAAAGTTATTACTCCATAAAAAATCGCCTTCTTTAATGCCCCACGCAACTTTATATTTCCATAAAAGGGTAGCAGCAAGATTCAGCAGCAAAGCAACCCATATATAAATGCTTACAGGTTTAAGCCAGGGAATTTTGTTTTTCTTCCGCAGGATGAAAAACAAAGGTATAAGAGGTGCCCATGCCTCTGCCCAGTCAATAATTAAGTGATACATGGTTTATGCTTTGTGTAACAAGAAAGGGAATGCCAGATTGGGCCTTACAGTTTTTAATCTGACCGAAAATAGAGCACATCAATTCTTGCAGTGACATTGAGTCTAAAAAAAATATAATTTTATTTTTCACAATAATATTTTTTATAAAGCAGCAAGAAAGTTTCACTTGCAGATTTTTCTTGCTGCTTTAATAATTTATTTTATTGAAGGTGGCGGCGCAGGTGGCGATGGTTTCAGATAATTGTCATCAGTAAAATCTTTTTGTAACACTACCGGGTTTTCATTATCATCAACCGGAAAAATCTCATAAGTTATATAGTTGGGGTATGTGTGAGGATCTCCGTCTTTAACCGGATTAAATTTTAATTTTGTAAATACTTTGCCATTTGTAATAGCTACATATTGTGACTTCTTCATTAAATAATTTGAATTAATTATCTCATCATCTCTGTATGTATTCATCCCTTTTTTGGCAATATCTAACAATTCAATATTCCCCGAATTCATTATATTTCCAGCATTATCATAGGCGTATACAATTAGTTTATAGAGATGCCTTGCCCCATTTTTGTCATAAAATTTTTGTTGAAAAACAAAATGACTAAAATTAGCATTATTAACATATGTTTCAATTTTAGTTTTATCAAAAACCATTGCCATGTATCTAGACTTCGTTGTAGAAGGATCGGGATTAAAACTTAACAATGGGATTACTAATATAAATGCCAACAGGAATAAATAATTTTTCCTTTTTTTTTGCTGAATAACCAAATTAAATAGTTTCATTTTTTTTAACTTTTAAAGTAAATAATCGGTTTGCAGTTCTCTTCAGGCAGGATTAAAAAATTTTATCTAAAATAGGATGCATCAATCAACTTTCAAACGGGCTAAAATCAGATTGCGTACATACTCACGGATATTGCGTAGTTCTACGCAGCTGCCAGATCCTTACGGGAACGGTACAGCGACAGTGCCAGTAATATGCAAAAAATGATATAGGATACGGAGAATATCTTCATCGTCAGCATTCCGAACTGGAGATTGTTTTCAAGAAGCGGATAAAAAAACAGGAAAATAAAAAAATTGACAGCTTCATAAAAACAAAGACCTATGCAAATGAGAAAAGACGGGTGCTTTAACCAGTTGGTATCGCTGTCATCCCGCATTGAACTGATCAAAAAGAAAAGACAGAGGATAAGCAATACAATACTTTCAGCAGACAAAAGACGGGTGCTCAGGAATAAAGGATTTTCCCAAAAAATGAAATTGACCACTACAAAAAGCAGGTATACCGGCAGAATAAATTTTGAAAGCCAGGAAAGGCGGATCAGCTGAAGGCTGTTAATATACCAACCTAATAATATTACCCGTAATACAGAATGAAGATTGTATAATATATTATTGTTTTGCAGAAAATCAGGCAAACTCAGACGATATATAGAGATTAGTATGGCCACAAGGTTAAGTATCAGACCAGTAATAACATAAATTATCACCGGACGCATTGACCGGTGATTTATTTTATACCGGACAAAAATGGTCAGGGGTATAAGCAAAGCCCATACCTCTGACCACATCAATACATTTGCGATAACTCTGCCCAATTCAGAAATTTTGTATAGTATCATTAATCGGGCAACAAGGACCCGGGCAACAATAGGGCGGACAAGGCCAGGGACTTTTTGTAGTATCAATCAGGCCTTTTGTGTTTTTAACTTCCATTTGATAGGCAACATATCCTTCAGTGTTTACATATGGGCTGAAATTCACCGATTCAAAATCGCCAAGACTTCCATCGGGGTTCATGATGCCTATTTCTTCCAGGCATACCAGGCTGCTTGCCATCATTGCAGGTCCGGAAAAAGTTTGAGCATTAACAGCCCTGTCAACTTCGAGAATGGTTTTGCCTTTCAGGTTCACATTTGTAAAACTACTTGCAGGAAATGCTACTAACTGCATGTTCGACCCGGATTTCGCATCACCGGTATAGAACTGCAGCAGCAGGTACCTTTTGCCGGCAGAGTCCCCGGGTTTGATCATGCCATTATCAATCCAGGCTTTTACCTGTTTCTTTGTTAATGTAACAGTGCTGAGACTTAAACTTTTTTGCGATTTGTCGCAGGAGGCGATCAATAAAGTAACCGGAAGCAGGAAAAGGAAAACAAATTTTAAGAACCCTCCATTCCGCTTAATTGCATGTTTCTTTTGCATACTAGTTGGTTTTAGGTGGTTAAAAATAAACGGGAGGATTAAGACCGGGTGGGGACGGGCGGGCAGGAGAATGTTTACTAATGTAAGCCGACATTATGGATTTTCAAAGCTTTAACGGGATAATTGCGTAGATACTCTCCGCTTATGCGTAGTAGTACGCAGTCATTCAAATCATTCTGCGCCAATATACGCAGCGCCTGCGTAGATACTCTTTGTATTTAAAAGTAATGATGCGGATGGCTTTCCTGACCGCATTCCCACGCAGTTGTTAATGCTTTTTACAGTTCATCTACGGGATATTTTTTTCCCGCATTTCCTACCTTGATTCAGGGTCATCGCTGAAGAAAACTTGTGTCATAAAACATTTTTTATGACAACGAAAATCTTCTTCAGCATCTTCTTCCTGGTGATGATCCTTAAAACCAGTTTAAATGCTTCAGCCAATGTAAATACTGTGGTATCGTCAAAAGTTGCCGCTACAAAAGAAATGGAAAGCAAGACTTCACAGGAAGCTCCTGCTTCTGCTGCAACCGTTCCTCTTGCACCGGCCACCAAACCGGTTCCTCAGCAGCATTCAGAAGAGAAGAGCCATGCTCCTAAAACAGATGAGCTGCCTCATATTCACCGTTATCATAAAGAAAGAGTGAAGAAGATAAAACGTCATCATAAAAAATACTGGTTCCTGGGTATGCTGCTTGTAGTGATATGCCATGCTATTATTCTTCTCATGGCTTACATGCATACCATTCACCCATGATCGATAAAGAGAAGATCAAAAACGTACAATTGAAAAATGTTCAAATTGTTGCAAATCCAGTTCTGCAACTTCCACCCCGGTCACCATGGCACGGGGTGGTCCTTTTTTACAGTATTTTATTAACGCCCCCAACTGTTCTTTGCTGCCGGTGGCAACGATATTAACTGTTCCGTCCCGTTGGTTTCTGACCTCGCCTGTCACCCCGAGTTCAATAGCCTTTTCTTTGGTATACTGGCGGTAATAGACTCCCTGCACTTTGCCACTGACAATAATCGAAATAGTTTGAAACATAAAATCAGAATTGTAGCAGGCTAACTATTTTTTCAAGATAGGTTTGATCTGTTTCATCAAACCGGTTGTACTCGTTGCTGTCAACATCGAGCACAGCAATCACATCATTATCCCGCATAACCGGTATAACAATTTCCGATCTGGATAAACTGCTGCAGGCGATATGGCCGGGAAATTTTTCTACATCGGGAACAATTAATGTTTTGGCCTGCGCCCATGAAGTACCACATACTCCTCTGCCTTTTTTTATTCTTGTGCAGGCCACCGGACCCTGGAAAGGAGCTAATACCAATTCATCTTCGCCTTTCGGAGCTTTAGCGAAGGAGGGCTTTACCACATAGAATCCTACCCAAAGCCAGCCGAATTGTTCTTTTAGTGCGGCCACAACATTTGCCATATTAGCTACTAAATCTGTTTCACCTTCCAGCAATCCTTTGATCTGCGGAATCAGTGATTGGTATTGTTCTGCTTTTGTGCCGGGGATGATGGATAAGTCTTCAGCCATTTCTTAATTCATTTCTGGATTTAATACCATTTCTGTTGAAGGACCGTAGTTCTTTATTTCTTTATACAACGTATCCCTTTCCACCGGCACCCTTTTCACCTGTTGTATCAGTGCGACCAGTTCAGCAGTTGTCATCGAAGGATTTTGTTCTTCAGCGCCGGCCATTGAATAGATTTTTGTAGTATCATCAATTGTTCCGTCAATATCATTCACGCCAAATGAAAGAGAGAGTTGTGCATTCTGCCGGCCGAGCATGGGCCAGTAGGCTTTCAGATGGGGGAAATTGTCCATGTAAATTCTTGACACGGCATACATCTTCATGTCTTCCACAATGCTGCATTCAGAAACATTGCTCATGTCATTATCCTTATTGCGGAATTTCAACGGGATAAATGTATTGAAGCCATTTGTTTTGTCCTGTAACTCTCTTAATCTTCTCATGTGGTCAATCCGATGCTGATAATTCTCAATGTGACCGTATAAAATTGTCGCATTGGAATGCAATCCCAGTTTGTGTGCGGCTTCATGTATGGCGAGCCAGCCCTCTGTAGCTACTTTATCTGCACAGATCTTTTCTCTTATGACCGGGTCAAAAATTTCGGCGCCACCACCGGGAATGGAATCCAATCCGGATTCATGCAGATATTTTATTCCTTCTTCATTGGTCATTTTGGCCTTGCGGAACATATAGTCGAGTTCAACAGCCGTAAATCCTTTAATATGCAGCCCGGGACGATGAGCTTTTATTTTTTTTAGTAGTTCTGCAAAGAACTCAAGATTCATTTTGGGATGCACGCCGCCAACGATATGAACTTCAGTTACGGGTTGCCCATCATAACTCTTAACCATGTTCAGCATTTGGTCCATGCTCAGTTCCCAGCCTTCATCACGATGGGCATACAGGCGGCTATAGGAACAGAAGTTGCAACTGAACACACATACATTAGTAGGTTCAATATGAAAATTCCGGTTGAAGAAAACTTTATTACCATGAAGCTTTTGTTTTATTTCATTGGCCAGGCTGCCAACAAAACCAAGGCTGGCTTTTTCAAAAAGCATGAGGCATTCTTCGTCGTTTATTCTTTCTCCGGCTTTTATTTTTCCGGCTATTTGTTTTAGGTCAGCAGGAAGGATATCGTTTGTAATCATATATCACTATTATCTTATCGCAAAGTTAAGGCCGAATGAGTTGTCAGCCCGGTTACAATTGCCGGATTCAAAAATCCCTTATCTTCCCTTTTCATTGTGTTTAATTAACCAAAATAACTCACATGAATATCAAATTAAGGCTGACTATTCTGAGCTTCTTCCAGTTTTATGTTTGGGGTGCATGGCTGATAACTATTGCCACTTATTTCTTTTCCAATAATATGGGAACCGGGGTTCAGTTTGGGGCCATTTTCTCCACTCTTGCTATTTCTTCTCTTATCATGCCGGCTTTGACAGGTATTATCGCCGACAAGTGGGTGAATGCTGAAAGGCTTTATGGGATTTTGCATATTCTTTACGGTGCTGCGCTGTTTTACTTACCACAGGTACACGATGCAGATACAATGTATTGGGTAATTCTGGCAGCCATGCTTTGTTACATGCCCACCATTTCGTTGTCCAATTCCATCTCTTATTCAATTCTGAAGCGAAACGATTATGATGTTGTAAAAGTATTTCCGCCCATCAGGGTTTGGGGAACGATTGGTTTCATTGCAGCTATGTGGACCACCAATCTTTCCGGGAGCAAGGCTAATTCAAATCAATTCCTGATCGGGGCAGTGGCAGCTATTGCGTTGGGAATTTATTCCTTTACATTACCAAAATGCCCACCTGCAAAATCCATTTCAAAAGATGCATCCGTTGCTGAACAACTCGGATTGAATGCATTTAAACTGTTTTCGAAATATAAAATGGCTTTGTTTTTCATATTCTCCATGTTTTTGGGAGCTGCTTTGCAATTAACTAATATGTACGGTGATGTGTTTCTAAGTGATTTTGGAAAAGTGAACGAGTACAAAGATTCATTTGTAATCGAGTATTCTACTATAATCATGTCAATTTCACAAATATCGGAGACCGTTTTTATCCTTACCATTCCTTTTTTCCTGAAACGGTTTGGAATTAAGAAAGTAATGCTGTTTTCCATGATCGCATGGGTGTTGCGGTTTGGCCTGTTTTCTTTTGGAAATCCCGCAGATGGTTTATGGATGATCATTCTATCCTGTATTGTTTACGGAATGGCTTTTGACTTCTTCAATATCTCCGGTTCTTTGTTTGTGGAAACCACCACAGATTCCAAAATACGTTCCAGTGCACAGGGATTATTTATGATGATGACAAATGGAGTGGGAGCTTTCCTTGGAAGCAAAATAAGCGGCTTTATAATTGACAAATATTTTACTGTTAATGGGGGTGATAAGGATTGGCATAATATCTGGCTTACTTTCTCAATCTATGCCGCTGTGATTGCTGTGTTGTTTGCAATTATGTTCAGGCATAAACATAATCCAAATGAAATAAGTGAAATAAAACACTAGCTATAGTAATGAAAAAACCCCACCATAAGCGGGGTTGTAATAAGTATGCCACGGTTTCAAACCGTGGCATACTTTTAAATATGTGCCTCAATCTTTTTTACAAAGTTTCCTTTGGGTTGGGCGCCTACTAATTTATCGACTACCTGTCCGCCTTTAATAAACAGGATAGCAGGAATGGATGTGATACCATAGTTCATGGATACTTCGGGATTGTGGTCAACATTCAGTTTGCCCACATTTACCTTGCCATCATATTCCTTACTCAGTTCTTCAATTACCGGACCGATAGCTCTGCAGGGGCCGCACCATTCCGCCCAAAAGTCAATTACCGTCAGTTTATCCGATGCCAGTACATCTGTCTGAAAATTTCCATCTGTGAATTCTTTTGCCATTTTTATCAATTTAGATTTTAGGGATTGCAAATTTAAGTCCGTTACACTTAACATGAAGCGATGGCACAAAGTTGTGTAAAACTTGTCATTGATTTTGGTCATACACCTTACAAAACTGCTAAAACGGCAAATTATGCATCAGGCCGCTTTCAGCGTTCCGATGCAACTTATACTGTCATCACCTGCACATCCAACTCCGGCTTCTTTTCCAGGAAATGGATCATCTCTTCGTTCATTTCAAAGCCGTTGTTCATGGAAAGCAGGCTGATTCTCATTTTTTTCCCGGGTTCAGTCAAAGTAAACTTCAAGGTGGACTTGCCGGGATGATGTTTCATGTTTTTCTCGAAAAAACTTACAACATCCTTATTGATGTCTTGCGGATGGGCTTCAATCACCAACTGTTTTGTCAGTTGTTTTTTCATCGTCTCTGCCAGCGATACCGTCATTACTTTAAATTCAAATTCATCTTTATTGAAGCGCTGTTTATAGAATCCGGTAATAAAAACCGTGCTGCCTTGTTGCAGAAAAGGGGACATGCGTAAATAATCTTCGGTGAATAAAAGAATTTCTGTTTTGCCGGAATAATCTTCGATCACAAAATTTCCATATTTATTTCCGCTTCTTGCTATTTTATGTTGCGCATCGGCTACCAACCCAAGCAAACGGAATGGCCTGTTTGGATTAGGATGCATACGGATGGCTTCTTTAAATTCATTAAAGTCGGCCAGCGGAGTTACATTATAATGTTTCATTTCAAACCGGTAATGATCCAGCGGATGACCGCTGATGAACATGCCGGTAACTTCTTTTTCCCTGTCAAGTTGTACGGTCAGTGGCCAGGGATCGCATTTGGGAAGTTGTGGCGGAGGAATTTCCATGGTGATGGGCAGATCGCCAAACAGGGTATTGGCAGTGCTTGCATTTTGTGTCGCAATAATTTGTCCATATTTAATTACTCTCTCAAGTCCATTGATCGTTTCCCCTTCGGGTGTTTGAAAATACTGCGCCCGGTGATATTCTTTAAAACAATCAAACGCCCCGGCATAGGCAAGACTTTCCAGTGTTTTTTTATTGACTGTTCTGTGATTGATGCGTTTGATGAAATCAAATATGGTTTTAAAGTTGCCATTCTTTTGTTTTTCTGAAATAATGCTTTCCACTGCAGCTTCACCAACTCCTTTTAATCCCCCCAGACCAAAACGGATTTCTCCTTTATCATTTACTGCAAAACCTTTTTGCGATTCATTAATATCCGGCCCAAGCACTTTTAATCCCATCCGCTTACACTCTTCCATGAAAAAAGTGATCTTTTCAATGTTGCCGGCATTGTTCAACACTGCTGACATGTATTCAGCCGGATAATGAGACTTGAGATATGCAGTTTGATAAGCCACATAGGCATAGCAGGTGGAGTGAGCTTTGTTGAAGGCATATTGCGCAAATGCTTCCCAGTCTGTCCATATCTTTTCCAGTTTTTCAGGAGGGAATAATTTTTCAGTAGCGCCGCTGATAAACTGTGCCTTCATTTTGTCAAGCACAGACTTTTGCTTTTTGCCCATTGCTTTACGCAATACATCTGCATCACCTTTGCTGAAACCGGCCAATTTTTGCGCCAGCAACATTACCTGCTCCTGGTAAACGGTAATGCCATACGTTTCTTCAAGATATTCCTGCATCTCGGGCAGATCATAAGTGATCGCTTCACGGCCATTTTTGCGGTCAATATAATTGGGAATGTATGCGATGGGGCCCGGACGATACAAGGCATTCATCGCAATCAGGTCGCCGAACTTATCAGGTTTTAATTCTCTTAGATATTTCTGCATCCCCGCACTTTCAAACTGGAAAGTGCCGATGGTGGAACCGTGCTGGTATAGTTCAAATGTTTTTTTGTCGTCAAATGGAATTTTATCAATGTCAATTTCCACTCCATGATTTTGTTTTATCAACGCCAGTGCATTTTTGATAATCGTCAATGTTTTCAATCCAAGAAAGTCCATCTTGATAACACCGGCTTCTTCAATGATGTTTCCTTCGATCTGTGTTACCCAGAGATTGGAATCTTTTGCTGTAGCAACAGGAATTAATTCTGTCAGATCTTTGGGAGCAATGATGATTCCTGCGGCATGTATGCCTGTGTTTCGTACAGAACCTTCGAGCCTTTCTGCTTCATGCAAAACTTTTCCCGCAAGTGAGGTATCCTGCTTATAAATTTCTCTCAGTTTTTTTGCGTTTTCAATATCGTCATTGCCCAGGCCATCTTTTTCTTCCAGCGATTTTTCGCCGTCTTTTATTTTTAAAGGAGCATGCAACACTCTTTTCAATTCAATCCCCGGACGTTCAGGAACAAGTTTGGCCAAGGCATTTGATTCCGGTAATGGCAGATCCATAACCCTTGCCACATCCTTAATACTCATTTTTGCTGCCATGGTGCCGTAAGTGATGATCTGTGCCACCTGGTTTTTTCCATATTTATCAACTACATAGTCAATCACTTTCTGCCGGCCTTCATCATCAAAATCGGTATCAATATCCGGCATTGATTTACGATCGGGATTCAGAAATCTTTCAAACAGTAAATTGTATTTGATGGGGTCAATATTGGTGATGCCGATGCAATAAGCAACAACAGAACCTGCAGCTGAACCACGACCTGGCCCGATATAAACATTTCTGTCCCGGCCTGCTTTAATAAAATCACTTACAATAAGAAAATAACCAGCGAAGCCCATTGTTTTGATGGTGAATAATTCAAAACGGATTCGTTCATCCAATTCACTGGTGATCTCAGGGTATCTTTTTCTTGCACCTTCCCATGTGATGTGTTCCAGATATTCATCCTGTGAAGAGAATTCCTTTGGAACAGGAAAGAAGGGAAGAAGTATTTCTCTTTTCAAATCGAGCAGATCAATCTTGCCAACTATCTCATTGGTGTTCTCAATCGCTTCCGGCAAATCTTTGAACACTTTACCCATCTCTGCAGTTGTCTTGAAGTAAAACTGGTCGTTGGGAAAAGCAAAGCGTTTGTCTTTTACATGCACATCGTCATCGGTGAATTCACGCAGGGCAGGGGTCGCCACTTTTTCCCCCGTATTAATGCAAAGCAAAATATCATGAGCATTGAAATCGCTTTGTTCCACATAATGCGAGTCGTTACTCGCAATGATCTTTACATTGTATTTGCGGGCCAGTTTTACCAGCACATCATTCACCTTGTCCTGTTCGGGCATTCCATGGCGCTGCAATTCCACATAATAATCCTGCTGAAAAACATTCAGCCACCATTTAAATTCATTCTCGCCTACTTCTTCTCCTTTTTTCAAAATAGCCTGGGGAACCATAGCGCCGAGGCAGCAAGTTGTTGCAATTAATCCCTCATGATATTTCAGGATAAGTTCTTTATCAATTCTGGGATACTTGCTGTACATGCCTTCAATAAAACCGAGTGATGTCAGCTTGATAAGATTCTTATAACCCTGTTCATTTTTTGCCAGTAATATCTGGTGATGCCGGGGGTCCCTCTGGTCTTTGGTAAACGTTTTTTGATGACGGTCGGTGGTAATGTAAAATTCGCAGCCCACTATTGGTTTTACTTTCAGGCTGCCATCTTCATTTTTATGTTTGTAAGCCTCAGCTACAAATTCAAAAACGCCGAACATATTGCCATGGTCGCTGATGGCCAACGCCGGCATCGCATCGTTGATTGCTTTTTTATAAAGGTTTTGAATAGAAGCAGCTCCGTCAAGAAGGGAGAACTGGGTATGTACATGGAGATGGGAAAATTTCATAACTCACAAAGTCATTAAATCAGACTAATCAGGAGCGATAAAAAAGGGAATTATTCCAACATTTTTTCAACAAAGAACTTCGGTATTTATAACATTCAAGGCACTTTAAGCAGCGAGGGTATCCTTTTTTACCATATTCAATAATTCATCCCGTAAAAAACCTTTCAGGCTCAGGTCTTCATCAAGAAGCGGCCAATGAATGCCTGTGCCGTCCCCAATTAATTCAAAATGCAGCAAAGATTTTTTATCTGCCTCCTTTAATCGTTTGTAAGAAGATATTTTTTGGCGCAGCACTGCCTTTGTATTTAAGATAATAAGCATTACATCCAACTCAGGATGGATGTCAACGGTTTCAATAGATACGCCGTCGTCATAAATAATTTTCTCTATTGAATCAAAATTATTTGCCGAAGTATTCATGCCATTTGTCTTTAAATAATTGTATGTTATCGGTTGTTATCTGCCAAACAGAATTTTCTTCCTGTTTTGTAAATCCCAACATCCATGCAATTTGTATTGCCGGTTCCAACCAGATTTTACCTTCACCCTTTCCTTTTCTTACATGAATGTGTGCCGGTTCATTATTTTCATTGCTGTAAAAGAAAAACCGGAAACCATTCAGGAAAAGGACTGTTGGCATTTTCTCAAAGTTAAATTATTTATTCCAGAATAAATACAGGGAAAACTGGGTATGTACATGCAGGTGGGAAAACTTCATAACTCACAAATTCATTAAGTCAAACTAGTCAGATAAGTCATATTGGTCAAAAATTTGCTGTTCAATCTTTCTTTTTAAAAGTAAAAACGGTTATTGAACCACTGTAACTGCAAACCCAGGCTTCCAGTTTATTATTGTCTTCAAACACATCCACACCAACCGGATGACCCGGGCATGGCAAAGATGCTATTTTCTCAAAGTTGTCAGCATTGATTTTGTACACATCCACATAATCGCTGGTGTAGCAGGTTACAAAAATGAATTTGTAATTTTTGGAAAGTACAATTGTTCTTGGTTGGGAATGAGTGGAGGCAGTGAATAATGACTTTCCTGTTTTTGCATCCAGGCAGGCAATAGTGGCAAGACTGTTGTACGAAACGAAAATATGGCCGCTGGGATCCATCACAATATGCCGGGGGCTGCTCCATACATTCAGAACCGTATCAGCTTTCCATGTATTGTTATCAATCACCGCAAGGCTGGAACCACCCATAATGGCGATGTAGGATTTTTTATTCCCATCATCCACTGCAATTCCTCTTGGAATAGCTGAAACGGGAACAGTACTAATAATTTTTCCGAAGGGATAAACTTTATCATCCATTTCCAGCACACTTACATTTCTGGAATGCCAGTTACTTACCAGCAAGTGTTTGCTGTCAGTAGTTCTCGCAATTACTTTTGGGGTCTTGCCTGTTTCGATCAACGGTACCCGAAAAGAATCTCTCTTATTTGTTTCAGGATAAATAACAGTTACCGGTTTTGTTTTCTGTTCTTTTGAAATGGTTCCGGTATTTTTTGAAATATCATCCACCCAAATCGGAACTAAACCTTCAGCATTATGGAGCGAGACCCAGAGAATTTTATCATCATGGCTAAGGCAGGCTTCCACCGGTTTTTCCTGGAATGAAGCAATGGGTCTGCTTCGGGCATAATCCCAACCCATTCCTCTGGTAGGAGTGAATTTAAATTCCCTTGATATTTTTTTTGACTCCCGGTTAAATTCATACACACTCATTCCTTCGAGGTTCATGGCATATAACTTGGAGCCGGATGAATTAAATAATACTGATTTGGTACCGGGAGCTGAAACAAGCACTTCTTTGTCTTTATACTTCAGCTCATCATACGGCTTTATTTTTTCAGGCTTGGTTGAATCAATTAAAGATTTTTGTGGTAAAGCTTCAACAGTTATTTTATTACTGCTGCCCGAACTTTGACAGCCGGTTGTAAAAAGAAATATTGTGATGATGGAAAGGATGGCCTGCATTGTACCGATTGATCGAAGTGGTAAAAAATATCCTGTAATTTAGGTTGATTTGAGGCAATATTCACAGGATGTGCGAAATTCTAAATCACTTTGTTACAGTTATTTGTTCCTGTGGCAATTTCAATCATAGAAATTCGTTTAAATATTATGGTTTTTTAAGGCATTTCCCTATATTTTTGCACGGCTCCTGAAGGAGAGAGTTATTCTGGCACCGGAATTGGTGGCTACGGCTGGTAAACCAGTGTCAGATTTTTGGAAAACCCCATGAAATCATCCTAAAAAGAAAGACGTAATGGTCAGGCAAATATTACCAGCTTTATTGATTGTAGTTTTTTTAAGCAGTTGCACTGCTTTTAAGTCATTGAATTTTTCGGGCAACCGGCAGGCAATTTCTGTTGTTCCTCCAACAACCGGAAACTCAACAGCAAGATTTATTGACGATATTTCTGTTACCGCACAAAATGTAACAGATAAAACTGAGGTCAGGACTGAGCCAAAATCTGAGGTCTTGCTGCAAGATCAGAATTCTTCTCCTGCTATATCTGCAAAAGAAGAAATAAAGCCTGCTACAGATTTAATGCCTATCCGTACATCATCTGTTGAATCAGCTTCCCCTGTTCAGCTTAAATATTCGGTGCTGCTGAATACTGAAGTTGAGTTTCTTCCTCATAAGTCATTGCTTGAGGCAGTGGATGAGTACTATGGAGTAAGATACCGCAAAGGCGGTAATGGCGATAAAGGAATTGACTGTTCAGGATTTACCTGTGCAGTATATGCCGCAACTTATGGTATTACTCTGCCACGGGTTTCAAAAGAACAATACAGGATCAGCCGGAAGATATCTACTACTGAACTGCAGGAAGGCGATCTTTTATTCTTTAATACTGTTGGCCGTGGCGTATCGCATGTCGGCGTTTATCTTGGCAACAACAAATTCATACATGCCACCGTACACAAAGGCGTGATGGTGAACAGTCTTTTTGAACCTTATTATGTACAGCGGTTTCTCGGTGCCGGAAGGATTGATGACAAACAGGTAGTAGCCACCTATTAATTCCCTTTTATTCCAAATCTTTTCTTTATTGTCTGCAATACCGGCTGTATATCAGGTGAAAGTTTCAGGTACATAGCCCCCGCTCCGTAAAGAATAATAAATACCATGCTTCTTATTATCATACCTGCAAGGCCATGTATCTCCCTGAAAGAAAAATAGCAGATGAAATAACAGGCCGCTGCAAGCAATAATGTATGAATACTGTGAACCGTGAAAGGGAAGAGTTTGAATTTTTTCCAGAGAAATAGTATACGGATGATATTGTAGATAGTTATTGAAACCAGGCTCCCGATGGCAGGGCCAATAATATCATATTGCTTTGCGAGGATATAGGTGAGCGGTAGCATAATGACAATAAGTATGATGCCGCTGAACAATTCAAACTTCCAGAAAGTGGAAGTGGCGATGATCTGGGAATTTACTCCTGTGCCCATATCCACAATTTTGGTAAGCCCGAGGATAAAGAAAACCCATGCACCAGCAAGATAACTGGGCTTTAATTGAAATGTATTGATGGCATCCGTGAAGTTGAGCCAGATAAGTAAAAAAATAGCACAGGCAAAGATCAGCTGATTTATAGATGAACGTTGATACACTTTTTGCAAAAGGGCCATATTTTTTTCTTTCCATGCTTTTGATAAATGAGAGATGGATGATGCAATGATCCCTCTTTGCGGAGCCTGAATAACACTTGTCATAACAGTGGCCAGTGCAAAAATGCCAGCCTTGCCCAGTCCATTATCCAATACAGAAGCAATTACAAGGGAATCAAAAATCTGGGAAAGGGTGAATATGAGAGTGCCTCCATAGAAATACAGGCAAAGGGCAAGTATCTTATTAAAGAACCTGCGACTTACTTTGCTTACAGAAAAAGTGAAATGAATTTTTTTCTTTACGAGCAGGTAGATGAATAATGAAACCGCAATGCCAGGATAAGTAAATGCAAAAAATTTTATGAACAGGTCAAAATCTTTTATAAAACCGGTTATGAAAAGCACAATAAATATTGTGATGAGCAAACGCCATTGTACCTCCTTGATAAAGCTGGTAATGATGGGTTTGCCAATGCTCCATGTATAAGCTTCCAGCACACTGTAAATGGTGAGCCCTAACCCCAAAGGAAAGACCCAGTAATAGTAAACAACAAGAAGCTGGGAATTGGCGCTGAATTTTTGAATAACAAGATTTTTAAAAATCAGCCCTCCGGCAAGCACTAATAAAAAACCAAACAGGCTTACCAGCAACGACCAGGTTATCATGTCATTTTTTCGGGGAGGCAGGTTATCATTGTAGTAGTGATAGAACTTGAAAATAAAAGCAGGCATAGCCATATTGGCAAGGGAACTCATCAGCATAGCGATGGCTATGAAAACAGTGGTAAGTCCGTATTGTTCTTCGGTGAAATATTCTTTGCTGGTAAAAATATAAGTATTGATCATGCCGACGGCAAAACCAATGTAAATCACAATGGAAGAAATGATGCTTTGGCGCCGGATATTGCTCATGTGGTAAAGGTAAGAGGGAGATAAGGAAGTGGCAAGTGGGGTTATTTCAGCTTTTCAAAATTTATATAATAATTCCTGCTTACATCTTCTATTCTATAATTCAGGGGCAGCTCTGTTTCCTGCCAGTTGGTTTTAGGGCTTATCAGGAATCCTTTGCCGGTTCCAATGAGGAGGGGCATGTCAAACCCTTCCACACAATTATTCCAGCGATATTTCAATTTTCTGCCCTCCATCTTATATTCCAGTACAGGAATTTTTGTATTCCGCAGATACTGATCGAAAATCTTTGACAGACCCATTCCTGATTCTTTAGAGATATAGTCTTCTACGTCTTTTGAATCAATGGTACGGTGATAGAACTCCTTGTTCAGCCCCCGCAGAATTTTTCTGAACAAGGAATCATCATTAATCACCTGTCTTATCGTATGTAACATGTTGGCGCCTTTGTTATACATATCGCCGCTGCCTTCCTTGTTTACTCCATACAGGCCAATTACAGGTGTGGTGTTACTTATGTTGTTTCTGATCCCCAGCACATATTCATCCGCCGCTTCTTTTCCATAATAGTATTCAATAAATAATGCCTCTGAATACATAGTGAAACCTTCATGTACCCACATGTCGGCAATATCATTGGTGGTAATGCTGTTGCCAAACCACTCATGTCCGCTTTCATGTATAATGATATAATCCCATTTCAATCCCCAGCCGCTGCCGGAAAGATCAGAACCAAGATAGCCGTCTTCGTAGTGATTGCCATAAGCCGTTGCGCTTTGATGTTCCATTCCGAGATGAGAGGATTCCACCAGCTTATATCCATCTTCATAAAAAGGATAGGGGCCGAACCAGTATTCAAATGCCTTTATCATTCTTTTCACATCCCTGCCGAATTGTTTTTTTGCTTTTTCAAGATTGTAATCAAGCACCCAGTAATCCAATGAAAGATTTTTCTCCGTTTCCCCGATATAGCTGTCTGAAAAATTCACATACTTGCCGATGTACGGAACAATATCGTAATTGTTTATAGGGTCTTTTACCTGCCATGTATAAAGTACCGAACCATTATGCTGATCTTCCTTAGAGATCAGTCTTCCATTTGCAACAGCCACCAATGTATCCGGAATTTTTACCTGTATAGTGGCACCCTGGTCAGGCTCATCACTCTGATGGTCTTTACAGGGATACCAAACACTGGCGCCAAGTCCCTGGCAGGCCACCGTCATCCACGGACGTCCTTTTTGGTCTTTGGTAAATATCCAGCCACCATCCCATGGCGGATAAACTGCTTCACGGGGCTTGCCGTGATAGTAGATAAGGATTTTATATAATGTAACAGGTATTTTCCTGCTCAGCGATGTTTTGGCAGAAATAAAATTGTAATCACCAAAATCAATGTAATACACATTGCCGTTGCGGGATAATGAATTTATTTTTTTGCCAAAGAAAATAATACTGTCAATTTCCAGGGGCTGTTGCAGGTCAATCTGCATCTTTTTATTTTTTCCGTCGGTGTTTACATCAAATTCAATTCTATTAGATGCGCTGATGGTTTTTAATTTGTAATCAGGAGCTACATAGATGTTATACGAAACTACATTCCACCATTCTCTTTCAGGAGTAATGCTTCCGCGGAGTGTATCTTGTAATGTGAGCTTTCCTCTTTTGTTAAGCGGCTGTGCACAGGAAGAATTCAGGAGGCAGGTAGTAAGAATAATTATTATGAATGACTGAACAATGTATTTGGTCATAGTATGGTTTGTTGCTGTAAATTTAAGGCCTGATGCCCAACCTGAAAGTTAAAAGTGATTATTGGTTATTTCTGCTGACGATGATTGCAGTCATTACCGTTGCAGGATGCTATCGCCCGGGCAAGAGCAAAAAGAAAATATTTCATTACAATGAATTTAATGGCATAGCATCGCTTGATCCCGCCTTTGCTAAAAGCCAGGCTACCATGTGGCCGGCACATCAGTTGTTTAATACGTTAGTTGAAATAGACGATAGCCTGCACATAAAACCATCACTTGCAAAAAACTGGGGGGTTTCAGATGATCGAACTATTTATACTTTTCATTTAAGATCAGATGTTCTTTTTCATGACGATGAAGCGTTTCCCGGAAATAAAGGAAGACCACTGATAGCGGCAGATGTGGTTTACACATTTAACCGCATACTTGATAAGCAAACAGCCAGTCCCGGTTCATGGATATTTAACCGCAAGGTTGATTCGCTGCAACCTTTTGCTGCAATCAATGACAGTACTTTTCAGTTGAAACTGCTAAGACCTTATAACCCGATACTCGGTATTCTTTCCATGCAGTATTGTTCTGTTGTTCCAAAGGAAGCTGTGGAAAAATACGGGACTGATTTCCGCCGCCATCCTGTGGGTACCGGGCCCTTTCAATTTGTAGCATGGGAAGAAGGACAAACACTGGTGCTGAAAAAAAATCCAAACTATTTTGAAATTGACAGTATGGGCAGGAGGCTTCCTTATGTTGACGGAGTAAAAGTTTCTTTTTATGACAGCAAGGCCACTGAATTTCTTTTATTCCGGCAAAAACAGCTTGAGTTTATCAATGATATTGATGCTTCATTTAAAGATGAAATTCTGACCAAGCAGGGAGAGCTTAGAACTGACTGGAAGGGAAAGTTAGAATTGCAGGTGAATCCCTACCTGAATATTGAATACCTCGGAATATTGGTTGATACGGCTAATGAACTGCTGAAAAATTCTCCAATGCGGATAAAAAAGATCCGGCAGGCTATCAATTATGGATTTGACAGAAGAAAGATGGTTTTATACCTGCGCAATTCATTGGGCACGGCAGCGGAATCAGGATTTGTGCCTTTGGGTCTGCCTTCATTTGATTCATCCGTGGTGAAAGGATATCATTATGATCCGGTCAAAGCAAAACAACTTTTGATGGAAGCCGGTTATCCTGATGGAAAAAATTTACCCGCCATAAAACTGCTTACAATTGCCATCTATGCTGATATGGCAAACTTTATTGCAAAACAGTTAAGCGAATCAGGCATACAGGTGCAGGTGGATGTGGTGCAGAAATCATTATTACTCGAAATGACGGCATCATCCCGGGCATTATTCTTCCGGGGAAGCTGGATAGCCGACTACCCGGACGCAGAAAATTATCTGTCAGTCTTTTATTCAAAAAATCCTGCGCCGCCTAATTATACCCGGTATAAGAATCCTCAGTTTGATGAACTCTTTGAACAGGCAATACGGGAAACCAATGACTCATTGCGCTATAAACTTTACCAGCAGGCCGACCAGGTGATGATTGAGGATGCTCCTGTGGTTCCATTATGGTATGATAAAGTGGTGAGGCTGGTGCAGCCGGATGTAAAAGGCTTCAGACCCAATGCATTAAACCTTCTTGAACTCAGATGGGTTATTCTTGATTAAGTTTTTTCAGAAGCTTTCTTATTTCATAGATCTTTTTCTCACAGATGTTCATCAGGAATGCAGGAGTAATTACAGAGAATGGGTCTATTCGTGGAATATATGTGTTTACCGGTGGCGCTTCCTGTACCAATCTCCGGCCCACAGGTCTTCCCAAATTGTTATATACTGTTTCATACCTGTAAACGGCATTTTGCGGCAGGGTGCTGAATTGCCTGGTATAGGTCATTGTTTCTTCTGCCGAAACAAGACGAAGTGATGAAACAGGTTTGTTCATGCTATCGCTTACAAGCAATGCAGCGTTGAAATTATAGTTGAATGAGAAAGTGTAATGTGGTATTGAACCAATTTCGATCGGTGGACTGGTTTGCTGGTTGCTGATAATGAGAGAATCAATAACCAGTTTTACATAGTAAGCTGCTTTTCCTTCGGTAGAAAAATCCCTGTTCTTAAGTTCGTCAATGGTTTGAGACAAAACATCCGTGACAGCTTCGATAAGTTTTGGCCTGTTCCATTCTTTGGGTAAATCCAGCCGGTACCGGTCAGGGTGATAAAACAGGCTGTCAGTGCGCTGAGGAAATGAACATAGCGGCAGAACTATCACCAGTAACAAAAATTCTATTTTGTACCGGAAGTCCATAAAAGACTTATTTGGTATAAATCTACATCAATTATGCTTAATTGTTCTAATGCAATTCTGTTTTTAATTTGTCTTTAAACACTTTTCTGAATTTATCAAGTTTTGGCCGTATCACTATCCTGCAATAAGGATTATTACCTTCATTGTTTTCAAAATACTGCTGGTGATAATCTTCTGCGGGATAGAACGTAGTGAAGGGGGTGATCTCGGTAACAATCGGGTTATTGAAAGCGCCGCTTTTGTCTAATTCGCCTTTATATTTTTCAGCTTTTTCTTTTTGCTCCGGGTTATGATAAAAAATGGCGCTGCGATATTGCGTACCCACATCTGCTCCCTGGCGATTCAGTGTTGTGGGGTCATGCGTTTCCCAGAAAACTTCAAGCAGTTCATCAAAACTGACCTTTGCAGGATCATAAACGATCTGCAAACATTCTGCATGGCCTGTTTGTCCTGTACATACCTCTTTATAAGTTGGATTTTTCGTTTGCCCTCCTGAGTAACCGGATCTGGCGCTGATAACTCCTTCGAGTTCTTCAAAGATGGCTTCGGTGCACCAAAAACAGCCGTTGGCAAAGGTGGCAGTATCTGTATTTGTTGTACTTACACTTTGGCCGGTTTTATTTTTACTATCCATTGTTGTTTTATTGTTGGTTGATTGCTGTGCACAGGAAATTAAACTGGAAAGTCCTATGATAGCAGAAATTATTAGAGGTTTCATTGTTGCCGGGTATTAACGATTGTAAAATTGCTGCAATTTATTTCAACTGCCAATGCCTGTTCTGTAAGCCAGATGACATTCGGGAGGATTTTCATTTATTATTAACGGATAACATACGTATGAATGTGCTTTGCAGTTTTGTATTTTATGCTGTAGCAATAAAAAAGCAAAGCTTTACGGGGGCTCCGCACGGTATTTAATGATGTGTAACCCAATACTACTTTCCTGCCGGCAGGCAAGGTCGGGTCAGCTTTGAATATAGCTCTGCAGATGGTTGATGGTTTCTTTCTGTGCCAGGATGGTTTCTTTCACCACATCACTCATCGATACGATGCCGGTAAGTTTATTATTTTCAAAAACAGGCATGTAACGGATGTTTTGTGCAGTCATCATTTCCATGCAATAGTCAATGGTGTCTCCGGGTTTGGCAAAAGGTAGATTGGTTGACATGATCTCTGAAACTTTTGTGGCAGCAGAATTTTTTCCCTGCAAAATCACTTTTCTGGAATAATCTCTTTCTGTTACAATCCCAAGAAATTTCTCATCCTGCATTACAATTACGGCGCCGATATTTTTTTCAGCCATAAGTTTCAATGCATCCAGTACATTGGCTTCAGGAGAAATCGTAACAGCGTTTCTTGCTTTTCTGGAAAGTAGAGATGCAACAGTATTCATATCACAAAATTTCCGAATGAAATTTACGAAAAGAATTAACCCGCAAAAAATCTATTTGTCCAGATTTTGCTGACGGATTTGTTTTCCTGCAACCAAAGAACAGAGCATTAGTAAAACTACTGATATGGCAAAAAGTGTTGTACCGGCTTCAAGACGGGAGATGATGATATCGGAGTCAAATTTCATATTCAATATCAGCACAGCCACCACAAAAACATCCAGCATAGCCCATTTGTTGATTATTTCCAGCAGGTTGGCCACCCAATGATGGCGTGGAAACCGGCGATTGGCCAAAGTCAGGATTAAAAAAATATATTTCAGCATTGGAAAGATAATGGTGAAAAACAACAGTAGCAGACCGATAAATACTTCCCCTTTGTCAAAAAAATACCGGAAAGAAGTGGCCAGGTAAATGTAATCTATCTTCAATGTAAAAGGGCCAATGCCAAAGCCGGATTGAAGTAGCGGATACATAAACCCCAGGACAAAAAATATTATCGACGCAACAAGCAGCAACACTGCTATCCATTTTCTTTCAGTGGCCTGTTTCATAGCCTCAAGTTATTAAGAACATCGGTAAAGTCGCTGCCCTGCCCGGCTATTTTCGTTTATTATTATGGTGGTCAGGCGGGCTTTTTATACCTTGCAGGTAATTATTATATGGAGCAGAAGCCTGCGACCATAAAAGAAATTGCCCGGAGACTGAATGTTTCGGTTTCCACCGTTTCAAGGGCATTACACAATCACCCGAGCATTGGGTTGCGTACCCGGATGAGGGTGCAGCAGCTGGCAAAAGAACTTCATTACGAACCCAACCTTGCTGCGGTTTCTTTTAAACAGGGCCGGACGATGACACTCGGAGTCATTCTTCCTAATCTCGGGGAAGAATTTTTTTCTATGGCCATAAATGGAATTGAGGATGTGGCTACCCGGAATAGCTATACAGTACTCATAGGTCAATCACATGATGATGTGGAAAGGGAAAAGCAGATCGCTGATACCATGCGCCGTCACCGGGTGGATGGGTTGATAGTATCGCTTTCAAAAACTACCAGGACCTATGATCATTTTTTGCAATTAAGAAAATATAATATTCCCGTTGTCTTCTTTGACCGGGTGCCTGATCTGCCGGATGCCTATACCGTTTCATGCAACCTGGAAAACAGTTCGGTGGCCCTGGTTGACTGGCTGGTAAAGCAAGGACACAAAAAAATTGGTTTTATCAAGGGCCCCGACATGATTATTCAATCAGGCCACCGGCTGGATGGTTATAATGAAGGATTGAAGAAAAATAAACTGAAAGCCGAAAACTCATACATCGTACAAACTGATCTCAGCAAAAAGAAAACCGAAGATGCGATTCACAAACTGCTTGTATTGAAAAATCCTCCGACGGCTGTAGTTGCTTTTAATGATTATGTAGCGCTGGATGCAATTAAATATTGCCGCAAACAGGGTTTGAAGATCAACAAGGATATTTTCTTTGTAAGCTATGCCAATCTTCCCGTCACCAGTTATCTGGATGATCCTCCTGTTGCTTCGGTAGAACAATTTCCTTATGAACAGGCAGAAAAAGCGACTGATATTTTACTTCGGCTGATACAGTCAAAGGGGAGTGATGAAAGTATTCCTCATAAAGTATTACTGGAAAGTGATGTGGTTGTAAACTCCGAGAAATTAAATCATAAAAACTGAAACCCATCTCCGCAAGGTTACGAAGGGTGAAAGCGGAGAGTCAGGGATTCGACATTGTCCTCCGAAGCTTTAGCGAAGGAGGAATCATTTACACAAAGTGCTTGTTCCTGAAAGCATATCCGGAACCGGATTTCAAATACTTTTCAAATTCAAAAGCTTTGTATTTGTTTACAAAAGCACAATAAAATACCAATTCAACCGGAAGTTTTGTTTTTTGTTGTTTGAACATAACCTTTGATATGTCTTTCAATCCGAAGTTCTATGTTTTCTGTACAGCCTGTATAATAACTTCCGTCGGTGCATTTCAGAATATAAACGTAGTGCATAAATGAGGTGTAATAAACCCTTCTTCGCCGAGGCTACGAAGGGTGAAAGCGGAGAGTCAGGGATTCGAACCCTGGATACCATTGCTGGTATAACGGTTTTCGAGACCGCCCCATTCGGCCACTCTGGCAACTCTCCGGATAAACAAAAATAAAAAAAGCAGCATTTTGCTGCTTTTTTGCGGAGAGAGAGGGATTCGAACCCCCGGACCTTTTGGGTCAACGGTTTTCAAGACCGCCGCATTAGACCGCTCTGCCATCTCTCCGGCGCAAAAATAGCCTTGCAGGGCTTAATGGCAAAATGAATTCAGCGAATGCAATTCTGTTTATCACAAATGTTCTTTGAGTTCTGTTGCACAAAGTATTTTCGCAGTAAATTCTGTTCTTGAAGCACCTCAAAGCCCTCAACAAATATTTCTGGAAATACCGCATCCGCTTGGGTATCGGAATTCTGTTTGTATTTCTTTCCAACTATTTCAACGTACTGGCGCCGCAGGTTACGGGTTTTGTGGTTGATTTCGTTCAGCAAAAATTGCCTGATTATAAAGCCCCGGCACAGCCTCCCCGGTATGATATTGTTGTACTAAAGATTACGAAGTGGATATCCAATCCTGCAAACGGATGGATAAAGGTGGTGGCATTATGTGGCATTGTTATCCTGGTGCTTGCATTACTGAGAGGCTTCTTTCTTTTCCTGATGCGGCAGACGATTATTGTTATGAGCCGTCATATTGAGTTCGATCAGAAGAATGAAATCTATAATCACTACCAGCAACTGGATACCGCATTTTATAAAGTGCAGAGCACCGGCGACCTGATGAACCGCATTGCGGAAGATGTAAGCCGTGTAAGGATGTTCACAGGACCATCCATTATGTATTTAGCAAACCTTATCGCAGTTATTTCACTGAGTGTTTTTTTTATGATGAAGAGGGATGCAGAACTTACAATGTATGTGCTGGCGCCTTTACCCATTCTTGCCATTACAATTTATTTAGTGAATAACACGATAAATAAAAAGAGTGAAAAGATACAGGCTGCTTTATCTGATCTTACCACCAATGCGCAGGAATCTTATTCCGGTATCAGGGTGATAAAATCATTTGTTCAGGAAAAAGCCATGCTTGGTTTCTTCAGCAGGAACAGTGAAGAGTATAAAAAAAATGCAGTAGGCCTGGCCAAAGTGGAAGCGATATATTTCCCTTCCATCACCTTGCTGATTGGCCTCAGCACATTGCTGACGATAATGATCGGGGGGCTTTATTATATCCGGGGAGGTCATAATATCGGTTTGAACACTATCGTTGAGTTTGTGATTTATATCAACATGCTTACTTTTCCTGTCAGCGCCATCGGGCTTACAGCAAGCATGATCCAGCGGGCAGCAGCATCGCAAAAAAGGATCAATGAGTTCCTGGAAACAAAACCTGTTATTCAGAATGCAGAGAAGGTCATCAAGCCGATTTTGCAGGGAAATATCCGGTTTGAAAACGTAAATTTTATTTATCCGCATACCGGAATTCATGCACTAAAGAATTTTACTCTCGGAATAAAGAAGGGAGAGAAGGTTGCCATCGTTGGCCGTACAGGCAGTGGCAAATCAACCATTGCACAGTTGCTCCTGAGAATGTACGATCCATCAGAAGGCAGGATATTTCTGGATGAGAATGAGATAGGACGCATTGATTTAAAAACATTGAGAGAACAGATAAGCTATGTTCCCCAGGATGTTTTTTTATTCAGCGATACGGTGACAAATAATATTGGTTTTGGTTTGAATGAAGCAACGATTTCCGCAACCAAAAAAGCAGCTGCTCAGGCCAGTGTTGACAAAGAGATCGCAGGCTTCGCCGAGCAATATGATACCATGATCGGTGAAAGAGGAGTTACCCTGAGTGGCGGACAGAAGCAAAGAATATCTATAGCAAGAGCATTGGTAAAAGATCCGGGAATGGTGATCTTTGATGACTGCCTCAGCGCCGTGGATGCCCGCACTGAAAAAGAGATCATCAGTAACCTGAATGAATATTTGAAAGATAAAACTGCCATCATCATCACTCACCGGATATTTTCACTCTTTGCCTTTGATAAAATCGTGGTTCTTGAAGATGGTGAAATGGTGGAGCAGGGTACTCATGCACAATTACTGGATTTAAAAGGATATTATGCAGGATTGTATGCCCGTCAACAGGAGCAGGAGGGAAGTCGGGAGTAATGGGGTAATAAAACACAAAGTATCATTTCACAAATCATATTTACTCCGGATTAACTGCTAAAGATTCTTGGTTAGAGTGGGTCAGTTTCAGTGTTTCTGTGCTTCTGTGGCCAAATTTTGCCACTGAGACACTGAAACACAGAATTCTTGATTCTGCGTTACAATAAAATTTTTCAAACTCGATTGCTATCGGGTGACCCACTACATATTCCTGGGTCTTGGTACAGTTTAAGAACATTTCCCACAAAGGACACAAAGATCACCAAGGAATTCAGTCTTTTGTCTTTGTGAACTTAGTGTCTTTGTGGGAAACTGTGCCACTACCGACTCCTGGCTCTCATTTGGCTGTATCAAAAACATATCTATATTTGTGAGTTCCGAAAAAACCGTTCCTGCATTTGTAATAACGGAACGAAACCAAAACAATTCTTTAACTGCTAAAACTACTACTGTGGCGTACGAGAACAACGACCTGCCTAACGGCAGGCAGGCAAAACAAATGGAGAGCATTTACAGCAAACGCATCCGTGCCGGAAAAAGAAGAACTTATTTTTTTGATGTAAGAGCTACCCGTGGCAACGATTATTATCTTACTATCACTGAAAGCCGCAAACGTTTTGATGATAACGGGTACGACCGGCACAAGATATTCCTGTACAAAGAGGATTTCAACAAATTCATCAAAGCATTGGGCGAGGCTGTGGATTATGTAAAGACTGAATTGATGCCTGATTTTGACTTCGATGCCTTCAACCATGATGAAGTGCATGAGGAGGCTGCTTCAAACGGAAGCCCGGTGGCAGAATCTGATACCGACAAGCAGAAGGAAAACACTACTGTTGAAGAAATTTCAGCCGAACAGGATAAGAATGCCGGGGATGTGGATAAATGGTGAATCCCTTCAAATTAGCCGCTGGAGCAATCTTTGAAGGGCAGATTTCGGCAAATCTTAACTGATACAGTCTTAATAATTTATATTCAGGATTATTTTTTTAAAATATTCCAAAAAAAATTACCTTACAGCCCGATTCCGGGTTTTGCTGCTATTACCCGGTGTCGTTTCACAATTTAAAAATTCTAATATGCAACCAAAATTTACGCTTAACACAATGAGAAAAGTGTTGACGGGAATCATTGCTATGTTGGCGATTCTCTTTGTATCAACACAAATTTCTTTTGCGCAGAAGACGGAAGAGATGCGTCAGCAGGCTACCCTGCGTGATGCAGACATCAACCCTCCACCACCCAATACTAATCCTCCGGTGCCTGTGTTTATACCGAAGAGATCAAATGTATCGGAGAGGGTTTTTGCTCCTTCTCAAATTTGTACTCCCCCGGTAGGTACATTGGGATATACAGGTGCAAATTCCCGCGGCTTTGTAAATTCAATGGTAACCTTTGTTATTATAAATACAAATGGCTATGCGATTAAACTGACTGACCTCAGCGCTTATTTTAATCCTGCGGTTATCGGAGGTAACCCTACAGGTTCAAATATGACTTTGTGGTATTCTACCACATCATTGGCAGGTGATCCGGGTCTGCTTGCCGGTCCGACCTGGGTATCGGGTGCCACAAGCGTACTGGGCGCCATTGGTGCGGCTGGTGTATATCCTGTTTTTACGGGGATAAACATACAGATCCCTGCCGGCGCCACTTTCCGTTTTGCCATGCAATCCACTTTGGGAGTTACGTATTCAGGTGGCAACAGTACACCTACGGTAAATAATTTTACAGGCGGTGGCGCTATACTTGCCGTTGGTGATTATAAAATTGGAGGTATCAATGTTGGTTATGCCGGTGATGCTCCTGCAGGTACAAGATTTAACCCCAGATTCTTTATGGGTTGTGCAACAATTGACCAGGCAGTATGTATTCCCAATGTATCATCGCAGCCCGTTATTTCATCTGTTCCTTCTAATACTTGTGCAGGTTCTCCTATTACGTTAAATATTATTGGTGGTTCATTAAACGGCGCTGCTAACTGGGTTTGGTATGCAGGCGCAGCTTGCGGTGTTGGTGCACCAGTAGGTACCGGTACTTCCCTTACTGTTAGCCCCGGTGCTACTACTACATATTCTGTAAGAGGCGAAGGTGGTTGTGCTCCTGCACCCGGTCCTTGTGCTTCACAAACTGTAACGGTAACTCCATGTACCTGTTTAACGCCTGATGTGGCCACAATATGTACGGGTACTATACAAAGATTATCCGTTACTCCGCCTGTGGCTCCTGCTACAGTTACTTTCGGACCCACTGGCCCGATAACCATACCTTCATCCGGTAATGGCAACCCATATCCTTCTGTTATTAATGTAGCAGCATTACCTACTGCCGGTGTATATGTACAATCTGTGGCTATTAACGGATTTTCTCATACATGGCCGGGAGATGTTGACATTGCCTTACGTTCTCCATCGGGACAAACAGTGATCCTGATGTCAGATATAGGCGATGCAGGGCCGAATGGTGTTGCCGGTAGAAACCTTGTTTTTGTTGATGGTGCGGGAGCAATACCTGTTCCTATTCAAAGCGGTACATGGAAACCCACCAACTCTGTTGGTACATTTGGCGTAGAGCCTGATGTTTTCCCTGCTCCGGGTCCGGGATCATTACCTCAACCTAATCCCACACTTTCCATGTTCTCGAGCAGCGCTAATCCGAATGGAAATTGGCAATTGCTGGTATTAGATGATACCGGTGGCGATGCAGGTTCAATCACCAGCTGGAGTATTACTTTCAAGATCGTACCAACTGCATCATGGACGTCGAACCCCGCAGCGCCAAATACTATGTGGACAGACCCAGGTGCATCAACCAGTCCTTATGTGTTAGGCTCTCAGGCTGATGCTATTTATGTAAATCCGACTGTTACCACTACTTATACAGCAACTTTTGCAGCAGGGCCTTGTGCTCCAACGCAAAGTGTAACGGTAACTGTGTTGCCGAATCCTAATATTACCATCAGTCCTAATGGCGGATGTGCTCCTGTGACCCTTACAGCTTCCGGAGCTAACCCGTTAACTTATGTATGGTCGCCCAGTGCAGGTTTAAATACCACTACCGGTGCAACTGTGACTGCTACACCCACTTCTAACCAAACCTATACAGTACTTGGTTATGGATTGAATGGATGTAAGAATACTGCATCGGTGAATGTGGGTGGTATTTCCACTTCTTCAGTAATAACAGCGGCAGTACCTGAACAACTTTTATTAAGTGAAAGTTTTGATGCAGCCCCATTGCCTTCCGGTTGGTCCGAGAATAACCTAAGTAATCCTGTTGGTACAGGTGTTTTCTCAACCTGGTGGCAGGGTACAGTGGGTGGAGTATTATTACCTCCTCCATTCGGGTCTGACTATCGTGGCTGTGCCTTCCTTTCAGGATCCGGCTTATCCACTCTCAGCAACTGGTTGATCTCTCCTGTGGTAACAACCCAGGTTGGTGATAAACTGACCTTCTGGACCAATGGAGCTCCTCCTGCATTCCCCGACAGGTTGCAGGTAAGATGGAGTAACAATGGTGCAAGTACAAATGTTGGAGCCACCGCCACAAGTGTTGGAGACTTCAGCAATTTGTGGGTAGATATTAATCCCACTTATTCACCTACCGGTTATCCATCTACATGGACCAGGTTTACAGTTAATATCACAGGTGTTGCTCCATTCGTGGCAGGAACAGGACGCCTTGCTTTCAGGTATTTTGTAGAGGGTGGCGGCCCTGCTGGTGCCAACTCCAACTTTATCGGGGTTGATTCGGTTCGCATAGCACGGCCATTACCGGGATGGTGTCCGAACACTGTTTCTACAATATCCGTAAATATTACAGGTGGTGTTCCTCCCTATACTCTTGTTTATTCAAATGGATCAACGCAAACAATTTTCCCGGGTTATACAAGTAACACACCGATCCAGGTTTCACCTAATACTACTACTACTTATACTGTGGTTTCCGTAACAGGAGCTAATGGTTGTCCGGGTATTGGTAATACAGGCAGTGCAACGGTAGTTGTGATACAGCCTCCTTCCATTACAGCTCAGCCAGCCAACACTACTGTTTGCGTAGGCACTACAGCAGTTATTTCTGCCGGCGTAAGCCCTGTTGTTTCTACAACAACTTACCAGTGGCAGGAAAGCACCAACGGTGGAGCTACTTATTCCAATGTAACCAATGGTGGTATTTATAGCGGAGCTACAACAAACACTCTTACTCTTACAGGAGTTACTGCGGGTATGAACGGATACAGGTACCGCATAGTTGTGAACGGACAATGTCCTCCATCACCTGTCACAAGCGCCGGTGCTATACTTACCGTCAATCAGCCGCCAACTATAACTACCAATCCGGTTAACAGAACAGTTTGTACGGGTAGCACTGCTACATTTACTGCTGCCGGTACAACAGCGGTTGGTACTGTTACATACCAGTGGCAGGTAAGTACCGATGGCGGTATAAATTGGAACAATATCAGTGGGGCTACTTCCGCCAGTTATTCCGTTGTGACCACTTTATTGATGACAGGTAACAGGTATCGTTGTATATTAACTGTGGCGCCATGTGCTACAACAGCTACAACTACGGTGGCTACGCTTACAGTTAATCCATTGCCTAATGTTGTAATCAGCAGCGCTGATCTGGCTATCACTCCGGGAGTGACAACAACTATCAATGGAACCAGCAATCCTGCAGCAGTAGCATGGTCATGGACATTGAACGGATCAGTATATCCTGCTCCGCCAAACGCACCAGCTGCCACTTCAAGCATTTCAGTTGGCATTGATGCTTTGGGTACTTACCAGGCAAGAGCTACGGATGCCAATGGTTGCTCAGCCCTGTCGAATGAACTGGTGATTGGCGCAGAAGCATCTGACCATCTCTGGATATACCCCAACCCGAACAATGGTAACTTCCAGATCAGGTTGTATTACGATGGCGCTTTTGCTGAGAGAAGAAAGGTTCGCATTTACAATGCCCTTGGTCAGTTAGTCGCTCAGAAAGAGTTTGACATGGTAACCGGAAGTCCTTCTTACCTGAAGATGGAATTCAACTTACCGAGACTGGCTGCCGGTACGTATGTGGCTAAAGTTTCTTCTTTACACGGAGGTACTATTGCTTCAGGATTGTTTGTTATTGCACAATAACAATTAATCTAACAGATATTCAAAGCCGTTCCGATTTAATCGGGACGGCTTTTTTCTTTGATCAAATTTTTAATTTGTGCTTGTTCTGTTTGGAGAAGAAATGCTGGAAAAATTATTTCTTCATCTGCTTCCATGCATTGATAAGCCCGTTGGTGGAAGCGTCATGATTTGCTACAGGATCGTTGTTGTTCAGTTCCGGAAGAATTTTATTGGCGAGTTGTTTGCCCAGTTCCACACCCCATTGATCGAAGCTGAATATATTCCAGATGATTCCCTGAGTAAAAATTTTGTGTTCATACAGAGCAATCAATCCGCCCAGGGAGTAAGGGGTTATTTTTTTCAGAAGAATGGAATTGCTGGGCTTATTGCCTGCAAAAATTTTATAAGGAAGCAGTCTTGCGATCTGTTCCGCTTTTAATCCCTGCTTTTCCAGTTCCTTCTCTGCTTCTCCTTCAGTTTTTCCATTCATTAATGCTTCTGTCTGTGCAAAAAAATTACTCAGTAACTTTTGATGATGATCGCCAACAGGGTTATGCGTTTGTGCGGGGGCAATAAAATCGCAGGGTATTAGTGTTGTTCCCTGGTGAATCAGCTGATAAAAAGCATGCTGCCCATTGGTGCCGGGCTCACCCCAGATAACCGGCCCGGTAGCATAGTCAACCGGTTCGCCGTTTCTGTCAACCGATTTACCATTGCTTTCCATGTCTCCCTGTTGGAGATAAGCTGCAAAGCGATTTAAATACTGATCGTAAGGAAGAATGGCATGGCTTTGTGCACCGTGAAAATTAATATACCAGATGCCCAGTAATGCCATCAGCACCGGAATGTTCTGATCAAAATCTGTATTTCGGAAATGATTATCGGTATGGTGGGCGCCTTTCAGTAATTGTTCGAAATTCTTATACCCGATAGTTAACGCAATGGACAAACCAATTGCACTCCACAGGGAATAACGGCCACCCACCCAATCCCAGAATTCAAACATATTCTTTTTGTCGATGCCGAATCTGATTACTTCGGCTTCATTAGTGGAAAGCGCCGCAAAATGCCTGGCAATATGCTTTTCCTTTCCGGCTGTTTTCAGAAACCATTCTCTTGCTGTATGAGCATTGGTCATGGTTTCCTGTGTAGTAAAAGTTTTGGAGGCAACCAGGAATAAAGTTCTGTCCGGCACAACTTTTTTTAAAGTTTCAGCAATATGAGTGCCGTCGATATTGGAAACAAAAAAAGTTTCTATACCTCTTATCCAGTAAGATTTCAAAGCTTCCGTTACCATCTGCGGGCCAAGATCGCTGCCCCCGATGCCTATGTTTACAATGTACTTTATTTTCTTTCCTGTATATCCCCTGAGTTTACCATTATGAATGGCATTGACAAAGGCTTTCATTTTGTTCAGCACTTTCTTAATACCGGGCATTACATTATTGCCTTCGGAGTACACAGGCTCACCTGAAAGATTCCGTAAGGCTGTATGTAAAACTGACCGGTGTTCTGTTTCATTGATCAGTTCACCGCTGAACAGGGCATCAATTGCTTTTTTTAATTCACATTCTTCCGCCAGTTGTAATAAGTAATGTATGCTGGTGTCGTTGATAATATTTTTTGAATAATCAAAGACTAATTCATCAAGGCAAACAGAAAATTTGCTGAAGCGCAGGGGATCTGTTTTAAAGAGGTCCCTCATGTGCACACTCTTCATTTCGGCAGCATGCTGCTGAAGAAGATGCCATGCTTTAGTGTTGCCGGGATTAATTTTGGGAAACATATTGTCTAAGATACTATAGTTGATTGAAGACCTGTATTGTTCGTTCCGTCATTTCCTTACTAATGTCGAGATGCAATACCAGCCTCACTCTGTTGGGCGAAATGGCATAGCCCAATATGTCAGATTCTTTCAGTTTAGCTACAAGAACAGGAGCTGAGATGGATTCATCCAGTTCAAAAATGATGATATTGGTTTCTACCGGTAATATCATTTTTACAAATTGCTTTGACCCAACAGCTCCGGCAATTTGTTTTGCATGCCTGTGGTCTTCAGCCAGCCGTTCAATATTATTTTGAAGCGCATAAATACCTGCAGCAGCAAGGAAGCCAGCCTGCCGCATGCCACCGCCAAAGACTTTCCGTACCCTTCTTGCTTTCTTAATAAGATCTTTTTTGCCAAGCAACAGGCTGCCAACAGGACAACCCAGGCTTTTGCTCAGGCAAACTGAAATACTGTCAAATATTTCTCCGTACTGTTTTGGCGTTTCTTTTTTTGCGACCATAGCATTCCAAAGTCTTGCGCCGTCTAAATGAAAGGCTAATTTTTTTTCTGAACAAACGGCTTTTATTTTTTTTATTTCTTCAAAATCATAACAGCTTCCGCCACCACGGTTACTGGTATTTTCCAAAGCAACCAAACTTGTGTGCGGACGATGCGGATCATCCGGTTGAATGGCAGCCAATACCTGTCCGGCATTAATTCTTCCGAGGTCGCCGTGCAATAACTTAACTGATGCACCGGAATTAAATGCAATGCCACCTCCTTCATATTGATAAATATGGGAAGTTTCATCGCATATCACTTCATCACCGGCTTGTGTATGGCATTTGATGGCGATCTGGTTGGTCATGGTGCCTGAAGGACAGAAGATCGCTGCTTCCATTCCGAACATACCGGCAGCCATATTTTCAAGTTCATTGATACTGGGATCTTCGCCAAACACATCATCACCCACTTTAGCTTTCATCATAGCTTCCATCATTCCGGGTGTGGGCCTGGTAACTGTATCTGACCTGAAATCAATAAGCATCGGTATATTTTTCTGCAATATACTACTTCGCACAAAAGACATATGATAAAAGGAATTTGCGTAGATCATATCCTAAAAGTTGTAATTCAGGCTGTGCTTCGCAATACACCGTACTCTGTTTACTCCTCAAATTAAACAGTTGACGAAAGCAGGCTGTCAATTCACCTGCCATTTCCTATCTTGGCGAAGGTGAAAGGTCCTTCTACATTTGAATATATTCTGCTGGTAACTGCCTGCCTTCTTTTTGCACTGGCAGGTCTTTATTTGCTGGCCAATTTCAGCCGGCTTTTCAGGGGAACAATTAAGAATGAATTAATCAGAAAAAATCTTGCTGCCTGGATCATTATTCTTTGCATCTCTATCGCCATGTCGCCTTTGAGTGGAGGTTTTTTCTATCTTTTAGAAAAATATGGATGGGGCTGGACAATAACGGGTCAGCTTATTTCATCTTTAGCCGCTACATTGTTTATATACAATCCCGTTTGGATAGTGGTGGAGAACAAAAGCCTGAAGCAATTATCATTCATTAAACATAATCTGATTACCCTGTCTGTACTGATCGTTACAACAATTGCTGTCAATATTCCGCTGAGTCTTTGGATGTATGGCGAACCAACAGTGATGAAATATGTAATATCAAACAGTATTTATATAGCCGTGGCTACCGGTTTGGTATACGGCGTTATTAATTACCAGGCCATTGAAAGAAAAAGAAAATTTGATCAGAAAGAACTTGAACTTAGCCGCCTCAGAGAGCTGAAGACGAAAGCAGAACTGGATGCCCTTCATTCCAAAATAAATCCTCATTTTCTTTATAATGCGCTGAACTCAATTGCAGATCTATCCGTTACCGATGGAAAGAAAGCAAGAAAGATGACCATTGCCCTTGCTGATTTGTTTCGTTACAGTATCAATTATAGTGATCATAACTACTCAACTGTAAAAGAAGAACTGGACATGTCAGAGGTTTATCTTCAGATTGAAAAGATAAGATTTGAAGACCAACTTAATTATTCCATCCGGAATGAGGAGGTGGTTTCGAATTACCTGATCCCCCGGTTTCTTTTACAGCCACTGGTGGAAAATGCTGTGAAGCATGGATTAAAAGCAACTGGGAAAATGACGGAGATCACAATTGAAGTAAAAAAAGATGATCCCGGTTTGGCGATAATTGTATCAGATAACGGACCGGCTTTTCCGGACGAGATAAACCCCGGGTATGGTGTCAAAAGTGTTTTTGATAAACTGGACTTATTGTTTCCCGACCAATATGCTGTTCAATTCTGTAATGAGCCGGCGAAACAAGTAGTGATTCATATAAATAAATTAATAAAAAATGAGCCGGGTATATAAGGCAATTATTGTGGATGATGAGCCTGCCGCCCGCAGGCTGATGAAAAACCTGTTACTGGAACATACCGATACAGTAGAGGTGATAGGAGAGGCCGGCAATGGGAGAGAAGCGATAGAAAAAATAGAGTCGTTACGGCCTGATCTTGTTTTTCTTGATATCCAGATGCCCGATCTTACCGGGTTTGAAGTGATTGAAAAATTACAGCGGAAGCCCAATATCATTTTTACAACGGCTTATGAACAATATGCTATTAAAGCCTTTGAAACTTTCTCAATTGATTATTTGCTGAAACCCATCAGAGAGGAAAGACTTGAGCAAAGCATTTCCAAGCTTAAAAATTTCGGGAAATTAGATTCGGGTATTGACATTACAGGCTTACAACAAATCATACAGCAATTGAAGGCGCCGCAAAAAGCTACTGCACTACCTATAAAGACCGGTGACAGGATAAATCTTTTGCGATTTGAAAATATTTGTTACCTGGAAGCGCAGGATAAGTATGTATTTATTTTCACCACAGAGGGGCAGAAGCATTTGACCGATCAATCACTCACTTTATTAGAGGAGAAACTACCTCCCCAATTTTACAGGGTGCAGAAATCCTACATTATCAATAAAGAGAAAATAAAAGAGATGCATAAGCATTTCAATGGGCGGTACCTGTTCACTATGGATGACAAGAACTCCACCAGGATAATTTCGGGCCGTACTTACAATGACTCAATTAAAGCAGAGTTTGATCTTTAGTGCCTTCCGATAAGTATCATTTCCAGGTTAGCTTCTGATAATAACCTTTTATGGACTTTTTTGGCCTTTTATCTCAAAAAAACGGCCATTTGTAACCAGCTTTTTGCTTCTGCGTCTTAATAAGCAGGAAAACAACGGCTGCCATTCATCAATAAATACAGCCGTTTAATTTAAAACAATGTTCTATGTAATACAAAGTACTGAATTTTGACCTGTAATTAATAAAAACAAGTAGATAATCTTAAAACCATAAAATGAGAAAGCTATTAACCTTACTGACAGCTCTTAGCCTTACACTTATCAGCCAGGCTCAGTTGAAAAATGGAAAAGTGAACGGCACTGTAATTGATGGAAATGCCAAAACCATTGAATCGGCTACTATTACTCTTTTAAGGGCCAATGATTCATCAGTGGCCAAGATGAGTGTGGCTGATAAAACAGGAAAATTTGAGTTTGATGCTGTTTTGGAGGGCAGGTATATTGTTTCGATAAGCGCTGTGGGGCATAACAAAGGTTTTTCTGAAACATTTGAAATAAATACTTCCAATCCGGTTGTGAATTTAAAAACGATTGAATTGACGCCGTCAGCCAAAACTCTGGGTGCGGTAAATGTTTTATCCCGCAAGCCCCTGATTGAGCAAAAGATTGATCGTACCATAGTGAATGTGGAAGCATCTGTGACAAATGTTGGCAATTCAGCTCTTGAAGTGCTGGAAAAATCTCCCGGTATCACTGTTGATAAAGACGGCAATATTAGTCTGAAGGGAAAGCAGGGTGTAATAGTGATGATAGATGGCCGGCAGAGTTATCTCGGGGGTGCTGACCTTGCGAACCTGCTCAGGAGCATGAGTGCAAGCCAGCTTGAGCAAATTGAGATCATGACCAATCCCCCTGCCAAATACGATGCTGCCGGTAATTCTGGTGTCATAAACATTAAAACCAAAAAGAATAAGCAATATGGGTATAATGGCAGCATTACCAGCAGCTACACACAAGGTATTTATCCCAGGTTCAATGAGAGTGGCAACTTTAATTACCGGAATGGTAAAGTAAATGTTTTCACCAGCCTTAACTACAACAGAAATCATCGAAGGGAAGACCTTATTATTTCAAGAAACTTCAGGGATAATAACACAAAAGATATTTTGTCAATTTTCGACCAGACATCCAAGATGGCAAATGAAAGCCACTTCTATAGTGCAAAAGTCGGGCTTGATTATTTTGCAACGAAGAAAACAACATTGGGATTTGTATTAAATGGTTATCAGAATCCACATATCTGGAAAAGCAACACCAATACGGATATCTTCAATCCTAATTATGTTTTGACAAATCAAACAAAGGCTTCTTCCCGGAATGACGATAAGTGGAATAATTTCAGTGTGAATGGGTATTTGAAAACAGTATTGGATTCAGCAGGGCAGGAATTTTCCACCGACCTTGATTATATACAATACCGGTCAACCAGTATGCAATCACTTATCAGCTCGTATTATGATAATGCGGGGAATCTGACTAAGATACCTGATACACTGAATGGCAATCTCCCACAAGACATAACTATTTATAGTGCAAAGGCTGATTATGTAAAGCCCTTAAAGAAAGGTGCAAAATTTGAGGCCGGACTTAAAGCCAGTTATGTAAAAACAGATAACAATGCGAATTATGATTCATTAAGAAACGGGCAATTGTATCACGACTATAACCGCAGTAATCATTTTGTTTACGAGGAGAATGTAAACGCTGCATATGTAAACTTCAGCAGCCCATTGGGTAAGAAATGGAACGGACAGTTTGGCCTCCGCGTAGAGAACACCAATGCAAAAGGTAATCAGCTAACCACAGGCACGGGTTTCAAAAGAAATTATACCCAGCTTTTTCCCACTGTTTATCTGCAGTATACTGCTAATGAAAATAACCAGTTTGGCATTAATTACGGCCGCAGAATTAACCGTCCCGATTATGAGGACCTGAATCCTTTCATTCATTTCCTTGATAGGTATACTTTTGAACAGGGCAATCCTGACCTGAAGCCACAGTTCAGCCATAATATTGAACTAAGCCATACATACAAAGGTTTTTTGACCACCACACTTAACTATAGCAACACCAGCGATATTATTCAGCAGGTAATAGAACAGCACGAAGCAACTAATGAAACATTTGTAAAAAAAGCAAATATTGCCACCCAAAACCAGGTAGGTATAGCCATAAGTGCATATAAAGAAATTACTAAATGGTGGAGCGGCAGTGTATATGCCAATCTTGCCAATAACCATTTTAAGGGGATTGTAAATAATGAGAATATTTCGATAGGTATCACCATGTTCATGGCTCAGGTTCAGCAGCAGTTTAAATGGGGAAAAGGCTGGGCCGCAGAGCTGAGCGGATTTTACAGGACAAAGGGGCTTGAGGGGGTGATTTTTATTGATCCCATTGCGCAGGTTAATGCAGGGATCAGCAAGCAAGTACTTAAAAATAAAGGCACAGTAAAACTCAATTTCCGGGATATATTTAAAGGAGCAGTGTATACCGGATACAGTAAATACAGCAATGTAGATGCAAGATTTAAAGATGTGAATGATCAGCAGGCAGTAGGTATCAGTTTTACCTGGAGATTCAGCAAGGGAAAATTGAAAGCAAACGGTGGCAGAAGGGAGGGTGGCGCTGCTGACGAAAATAGCAGGGTAAAGAAAGGAGATAATTAATTCAGTTAGCCATTTACTTATTCGAACAAGTCCTGTCTCTTTTTTAGAGACAGGACTTTTTTATATTTGCCACTTAACCAAAACCAACTGTTATGCCTTCTTTTGATATTGTCAGCAAAGTGGAAGCACAAGCACTGGACAATGCAGTGAATGTAACTGCAAAAGAAATAACCAACCGGTTTGATTTCAAAGGTTCACATGTAGTAATTGATCTTGACAAAAAGGAATACCTGATCAAAATAGAAACGGAGGACGAAATGAAAATGCGGCAGTTGATTGATGTGTTGATCAGCCGGGCACATAAGCAAGGCATTGCTCCTGAGGCTTTCGATGCAACCAAAGAAGGAGCTCAAAGTGGCAAGGTGTGGAAGAAAGATGTGAGAATAAGAAACGGCCTGACACAGGAAGATGCGAAAAAGATTGTAAAGCTGATCAAAGACTCCGGAATGAAGGTTCAGGCCTCAATAAACGATGATCTGGTAAGGGTGACCGGGAAAAAAATTGATGACCTTCAGGCTGTCATTCAGCTTTGCAGAAATGCAAACCTGGGAATTCCTTTGCAATATGTCAATATGAGAAGCTAACGCCTGAATAAATCTGATTTTCCCGCTTTATATTGTTAATAACATGGTGCATAAGCGGTGCATATCAAAGTACCCAAAAATTTGGAACCAGGCATTTGAGAAATTTATATTTGACCTACAACTGCACGGAATTTTAGCAATAAAAAGAAGTGCGGGGAGTGCACAGAAACCCCTCAAAAGGTGGATGTAACTCCCGGAGATATGGAAACCCCTCAAAAGGTGGAAATACTCCCGAAAGCGTCGGACAGGTAAACTGGCAACAGGATACAGGTTTGGCGCTTTCATCTTTTGGCACTTGCTTGTTTTATTAAGATTTGGACAAAAAAAAGTTCAGGCCTATCTTTGCCGCCCAAAAATTATCTTTTAACCTATACGGCAAAATCCGTGTAGCCTTTTAAAAATCATAGTATTATGAAAAAAGGGATCCATCCCGATAAATATCGGTTAGTAGTTTTTAAGGATATGAGTAATGGCCATTCATTCCTCAGCCGCTCCACAGCCGCCTCAAAAGAGACAGTCAAATGGGAAGATGGCAATGAATACCCATTGGTTAAACTGGAGATATCAAGTACCTCTCACCCTTTCTTTACGGGCAAAAATATGCTTGTTGACACCGCAGGCCGGATAGATAAGTTTAAAAAGAAATACGCCAAAAAAGCGGATTAGTATTATCTTAGAATGGTTCTTCTGATAGCAGGAATTGCATTCTGAGCTTGACGAAGAATTGTTTTTCATGGCTATACTTTGAAACCTCCCCGATTCATCGGGGAGGTTTTATTATTTTTACCCACTTATTTCTATGCCTAAGATCATCTTTACTGAAGAGTTTTGCCAGCCGGAAAACCTGCATCCTTTTACGCTTACAAGGCAAATACAGGATATTCGGGTGGGCATTCTTACTATCCGGGAAAAATGGGAACTGATGCTGGGTTTTTCATCTTTTGACAGAAAAGAAGATGATTACAAAGACCTCGACAGATCAGTGAGTATAAATGAAGCGGTCGGCAATGATGTTTGCTTTATGATTCATGGCAATATATTGCCGGATACAGCCTTAATAAAGGCAGTCAGGAAGTTGAAGAATGGAGAATTCATCACTGCAGGCGGAAGTTCAGGGATCATTTTCCGGTTCACAAAAAAAGAGATGCAGGATAAGTACAAGATAAAAGTAACAAAGGCCATTTCTTTAAAAAGGAATCCGAAAAACATTTCTTACCCATGGGATATCTTTCAACTGAATGATTGGGCTATTCGCAAAGATTTTGCATTGCTGACCAAGAAAAGAAAATCGCAACCTCTTTCAAAAGCAAATAGGGTTATAAAACCGTCGCAGGTATTTATTGAGAAAGGCGCAAAAGTTGAGAACAGTGTCATCAACGCATCCACCGGCCCGGTATACATTGGGAAAAATGCCGAGATTATGGATGGTTGTATCATTCGTGGTCCCTTTGCAATGGGAGAAAAGTCCTGTTTGAAGATGGGAACAAAAGTTTACGGAGCTACAACCCTGGGTCCCGCTTGTGTTGCAGGCGGTGAGATAAAGAATTCGGTGCTTTTTGGCTACAGCAATAAAGCACACGATGGTTACCTCGGTGATTCAGTAATTGGTGAATGGTGCAACCTGGGAGCAGGCACTACTAATTCAAATATGAAGAACAATGCCAGCGAAGTAAGAATATGGACACCTAAAGGAGAAATGACTGCCGGTGTAAAGTGCGGAGTAATGATGGGCGATTACTCCAAAACGGCGGTAAACAGCGCTATTAATACAGGTACTGTGATCGGGGTTTGCTGTAATGTTTTTGGCTCAGGTCTTACTCCTAAATATATTCCCAGTTTTTCATGGGGAAGTGAAGGTGTAAACAGGTATGAATTTGAAAAAGCAATATTGGACATTGATGATTGGAAGAAACTGAAAGGAGAAAGCATCACAGATAATGAAAAAAGTATTTTGAAATATATATTTGAGAATTATTAAGTGATACAAAAATTCGAATATAAAGTACTTGAAATATTCGAACAGGCGGAATATTCAGCAGCGGAGGGAAATTTAATTTCCAGGAAATAACCAACAGCCTGAATGATTTGGGTAAGGCAGGGTGGGAGGTAGTTGGTTGCACAGACATAAACCGGTATGGCGGAACTTCAAAGAATATAATGATAATTCTGAAAAGGCCAATCAACGACAACGAATAAATATGAGAAAACAAATTGCCGCAGCAAACTGGAAAATGAATCTGACTTTTCAGCAGGCTGAAAAACTTATTGATGATGTACTTGATGCAAATATTATGCTGTCTTCAAACCAGTTAGTATTGTTTGCAGTTCCTTATCCTTATTTACTGATGACCCGGAGTGATGTGGAAGATGAATACAATTATGAAGTGGCGGCACAAAACTGCCATCATGAAAAATCAGGGGCATATACAGGCGAAGTGTCTGCCGGGATGCTGCATTCCATAGGCGTTAATTATTGTATTGTCGGGCATAGTGAGAGACGTGAATATTTTGGCGAAACAAATACAATGCTGGCTGAAAAAATAAATCTATGCCTCGGAAATAAGATTGTCCCTGTTTTTTGTTGTGGAGAACCTCTTGCTGTCAGGGAAGCAGGTACCCAGAATAACTTTGTGGCTAAACAATTGGCAGACTCATTATTTCACCTCCCTGCTGAAATAATCAGGGGGCTTATTATTGCTTATGAACCAATCTGGGCCATTGGTACCGGAAAAACGGCTACATCTGAGCAGGCACAAGAAATGCATCATCATTTACGTTCTGTTATTGCAAGGCAGTACGGCACTGCTGTAGCTAATGAAGTTCCGATTCTTTATGGAGGCAGCGTAAAAGCAAATAATGCCAAAGAGTTGTTTGGTTGTGCAGATGTGGATGGAGGGCTGGTAGGAGGGGCATCATTAGTTGCAGCTGACTTTATTGAGATCATAAAGGCCCTGAAATAGTTTCCGGCAGGCAAATCCGGTTATAACAGCTAATATTATACAGGCTCCTTATCACATAGTATTGCAAAGAAAAAACCAGATACTTCTGAGTTTTTTAAAGATCAGGGCAGTTGTAAATGGTAAAGAAATTTATCCTTTGCTCAACACACGGCCTGTAGTAATTCCTGTATTTGAGAATAATCCACGGATAGTAGTTACGGATGGATATCATATCACCAAACCGCTCAAGCTGGTTTATAAAGACCTGCATACTTACTGTTTCAGAGTTTCCTGTACCATCTCCGATTTGCACCTGATCATCGGATTTGGAGTACTGGCTGTGTTGTATCTGTCAGGAATGTTTACAGGCCTGATGCCATTAAAACTGTTTAGTTTTCTTCCTTTAATCTACCTGCTTGGATTTTATTACCTGAACAGAAAAGAGTTCATCAGACTTGTGCCGGTAATTAATTAGTTGGCTGCAGCCATTGCAGAGATGGGTAATTCTGCAGGGCTGTAATCATTCAGTTTTGCCAGATCAAGTATTGTTTTGCTTTTGTCGGTATCAGGATAAAACATCATGTTGAATTTTGCGCCCCAAACAATTTCGTTTGTGACATAAGAATATCTTGTCATAACAGTATTGGAAAAGACTTCATCGAAAGCCTTTAGAAAAACCAGCACCTCAAGTTTGGTATTTTTCAGATCGCTTTCCGATAAACCGTACAGGGGACTGTCTTCCGTAACAGGGTGCACAATCGTCCAGCTCAGAGCAAGCGAATTAAGCGTATCAAATTCCAGGGTAAGGTCATAAAACTTGTTTCTCATGCTGCCATTTTCATCGACCTGCATAGCAATCATCACATCGGCTTTCAGATCTGAAAGGTTATTGTTTTTGTATGGAGCCATGCGGAACATAAGTGCAGTTCCGTCTTTATAAGGAGCAATCAGTGCATTATGACTGAAACGGACAAAGGCACGGGGCCTTGAAAATCTTCCATAAAACAAACCGGTAGCCAGGGCAAAACTTAATAAGCCGATAAATGCTTCGAAAGTTGCAACGGCGTTTGCTGCAAAACCTGTCGGGTGAATACGGCCATAACCTACGGTGGTAAAAGTTTGGGCGCTGAAAAAGAAAACCTCTGAAAAATTTTTCAGAGGTGAACCGGTGATCACCCCACCAAGATTTTCAATGCCGATAATATAATAGATCCCGGCAAAAAACATATTTATCATCACATATCCGAGAAAGATCAGTAGCAGAAATTTACCGGTTTTCATTCCAAGTAAGGTATGATACCAACTGAGGCGATTAAAGAATCCAAGCCCCTTTTTTGTTACGTTGGCAGTTTGTGTGGTTCGGCTATAGAAACGTCCGGCGCTGTCAGTGGTCTTGGCGCTATAGCCGGTATTTTCCTCAGATTTCAGATTTCGGAATCGCTTTATCAATGCCATAATTCAAAAATATAATTTATTTCACTTTGTTTTGCTCAAAGCCCCGGTTGGGTTATTTTTAATAGACAATGGAATCCCGCAATATTCTCTGGCTGCCCGGTTGGTATCCGTCGGCTTTAAATCCTTTTAATGGAGATTTTATCAAGCGACATGCAGAAGCGATGAGTCTGTTTGAAAATGTAACTGTTATCTATGCAGTAAGAGATGAAAGGGGGATCATTACCCGGTCAATACACAAAGAGGAAAAACAGTCAGGAAGACTGACCGAAATAATTATTTACTATTATATAACTCCTCTGAAAGTAAAAATTATCGAGAAATTTTTCTCTTTCGTAAAATTCAGATCAATATATAAAAGCGTTATCGGAAGTTTTCTGAATGAAACCGGCAACCCGGATCTTGTTCATGTACATATGGGTATGCGGGTAGCTTCTTTGGCTACCTGGTTAAATAGAAAAACAGGTGCCCCGCTTGTAGTGACAGAACATTGGAGTGGTTTCTTAGCGCAAGCGGAGAAAAAATTTACTGATTTACCCGTTTATCTGAAAAATCCCTGGAAAAAACTGATCCGGAATGCAGCCGGGATAAGTGTTGTTTCTAAATTTCTGGCAAAAGGATTGTCAGATTTATTTCCACAGCTCGGGCCGGAAATTATTCCCAACGTAGTTAATGAAAAAATTTTTAATCCCATTCCGGAAAGAAAAAACAATAATCCTGTTTTCCTGCATGTTTCAGGTCTCGACGATTTGAAGAACCCCATACTTATTCTCAAGGCATTCAGGAAAACCAGGCTGCATCATTCTGGTGCAAAGCTTATTGTTATAGGTTCTCAAAGGAAAGAAATAACAGATGCGTCGGTACAAATGGGTATCGGAGATGCAGTACAATTTCTACCTGAAATTCCACAGGATCAACTGGCAGATTTTATGCGGCTATGCGATGCACTCATTCTCTATTCCAGATATGAAACATTTGGCTGTGTCATTATTGAGGCCAATGCATGTGGCATACCTGTAATTGTGAGTGATATTCCTGTTTTTCATGAAACCGTTAAGGAAGGGGAAAATGGAATTTTTGCAGGAACTGAAAACCCGGATCTGCTGGCTGAAAAAATGAAATGGGTAATTGAAAACAAAAAACATTTCAACAGTATGCTTATGGCAGACAAGACGATTTCAAAATACGGATACGCAACTGTTGGAAGACAGTTCAGCGATTGGTATAACAAAATTCTGGTTAACCACCCTTAAGTTTATTTACCAGCTCAATATATTCAGACATTGCTACTGTTGTGGATTTTCCTTTCAGCGCTGCCCATGCTTCGTATTTGGCCTTGCCCACAAAGTCAAAAGGGTTTGATGGAGGGTCTATATTTACATCACCTATGCTTCCCTGTTTATACAGGGAATAAAGTTGAAGCAGCGTATCATTATCCGGTTTTTCTGAAAGATTTTTGCTGTCAACAGCCGCTTTTTCAAACTGTTCTTTTAGATCCATGAAAGGTTGTTTTAAAGATTATTGAGTTCTGGCATTATCAATAAAAATGTTCTGAACTTCTTTTTTATTGTTTATCGTTGTATAGAATTGACTCAGGTACTCTACGGCTTCTTTTCTGGTTTTGGATGCAAGTAGTGAAAAATTCATGATCAGGGAAGTAATGGCTTCCTTATTTTTCCGGAATATGTCAAACGTCGTCTGCAGTTCTTCCATTGTTCTCGGGAAACCTCTGTATACTCTTTCCGTTACTGTTTCCGTTCCCAATAATTCATTGGGTAGCGCATAGCCTGCATTTACAAAACCGGAGTGATCAAAGTCATAGGGAACCACAAAGGGTAGGGTTTGTTCATTTTTCCTGAAAATAAGCTTTGTATTATGGTTGTTGGGAACCGACCAATCTCCATTGCTGATCATATATTCAAATACCGCTACCATTGTCATGGTTTCCCTGTCAGTGCTTTCGGTAAGAAACTGCGCTTTATCTCTTTTTTCGCAACCGTTTCTTTCAGCCATGTCATTATCGTCTTCAATAAAAAACGCATATTGGCTGAATGATTTCAATTTATTTCTTGTGTCGCTGTAATTTACCCGCACAAGTCTTGCCCTGAAACTTTTTGGAGTGAGCAGGTTGTAGATTTTGTAACAAAGAAATTCTTTAAGTATCAGTTGCTCATCTGCAGTGGCCGTGCCGCAACCAATTACCAGTTTCAGTTTTCCAAGTGGTGAAAGAAGTAGCGAAGTTTCGTTATGAAAATTCAGCAATAATGGAGGTATTACGCAGTTATCTCTTCTGAAATGACCCCGGGCTGCCGCCCGAATTGTTTCGTTAATAACTGTGCTGTCGGGAAAGCGTAAACTCACGGTAGCGGTTTGATATACTTCCTCACCTTTTGAATTTTGTAATTCCCGGACATCTGTAGAGAAAGACATATTAATGATGCCTTCTTCGGTAAAAAACCGGGTGCTATCAACAGCTTTTGATTGTGGTTTTGCCGTGGAGGCAACTGAAACAAACAAAATTGCAAACAGCGTTTTAATTGTATTCATTACCGTAAATTAATTCCAAAAGTTACTTTATTTTCTATGAAAACTTATTTCAGTACTTCCTCAATGGGTTTACCAACACAGCCGCTGGGCATCTGGATATGAAGAAGAGCGGCTATTGTTGGGGCAATATCTGTCATCGAACATTCTTTGTTTGTTTTGCCAGGTTTAATTCCCCATCCCATCCATAGAAGCGGAATATGGGCATCATAAGGATTCCACAAACCATGGGTGGTTCCGGTGGATGAAAATGCATCAATATACCCAGGCTTCAGGATAATTTGTATATCTCCGTTGCGGGGAGGATAATAGCCGTTATTCAGCATCGCCCGGATATTGGTGGGAAGCGGTACATTATAAAGATCTTCAATTGGAAAAACTCTCGCAATTCCGGAGTCTGATGACAGTTTATCAACGATCCAACGGGTCACTTCTTTTTTTGAAACTTTGGCTGAGTCAAGTGCCGGATGATTCAGGTGTAGCTGGTAGTTCTCATCTGAAACGATGATATTGCTGATATTATATTTTTCATTAAGCAATTTATTCAACTGATTCATCATGGTGCCCATAAATACTCTTCCACCAGGTAATTTGTTTTCCTGCATAAACTCAGGGATATGAGCTACTCCATGATCAGCAGATAAAAAAAGAAGGTATTGTCCTTTGCCAACTTTATTGTCAAGAAAATCAAGTAAGCTTCCAAGTTCTTTATCCAGGCGCAGAATTCCGTCTTCGGCTTCAACAGAATTCGGGCCAAAGCTGTGACCGATATAATCAGGCGATGAATAACTGATGGCAATAAAATCGGTGATATTGTCGGCGCCAAGCCGTTCATTATTTATAGCGGCTTTAGCAAATTCAGAGGTTAATGTGTTGCCCATCGGTGTACTGGCTATTTTACCATAATCTTTTCCTGCAAAGTTTTTCATATCGTAGGGAAACTTTGCACCAAAGGGTTTTGCTTCATAGTTTTTTTCGCCAGCCGTACTTTGCCCATATGTGTTAGCAGGGTAGAGCAGGCTCCATCCTTGCTGATAATATTTATCTGCATTTTTTTGTCCGTTAAAATCAACAACCCAAGCCGGCAATTCTTTCATATAGTAAGTGGAAGTAATCCAGTTGCCGTTTGTGTTATCATACCAGTAAGCAGCATTGGCGCTGTGTCCAGCGGGCAGAATACCCCCCCTGTCTTTAAGCGAAATACCAATTACTTTACTTTTAAAATTGGTGGCCAGCCGAAGCTCATCGCAAATCGTTGTCACCAGCATGTTTTTGGGACTCATCTTACCCAATGCCGAGTTGCTGCCTACAGTATTTACTGTTTTATCTTCTGTGCAATACACTGCCCGCATTTGCTGCCTGTCCCACCAAACATTACCTGTAATGCCGGTAATAGCGGCCACCGATCCGGTATAAATTGAGCTATGACCACAGGCAGTTACTGTGGGAGTATAGGGAATCATTGTGTTTTCACAGCTAAAACCCTGTCTAATCATTCTTTTAAAACCACCTTTAAGATCATACCTGTCATAGTACCGGTACAGGTAATCCCATCGCATCTGATCAATTACGATTCCGACTACTAATTTGGGCCGCTGAACTGTTGTTTGTGATATTGAACAAAAAGAAACAGATAAAACGATCAATGGGGTAAGCAATCTTTTCATGAAAGTATATTTGGACAAATGTAAGGGTTTGAAAGTTTCAGACCAGCCTTTTCACTGACGTAGTATAAGCCAACCCGGCTGCAAACCTTTTGTAGAATACAAAAAAATAATTCAGATAATTTAATGAACAGCCTTTATGTAGCCCCAACCTTCTTTTTGTTTGCTGATGATCTCATAGATACCATCGGCCACAATCAGCGTTCCCGGTATCAGCTGGCTTTCATCAATTCCCTGTGCCTTTAATGCAACAGCACAAACTTTGAATGAGACGTTTTTGTTCGTCATTAACTTTGCTATAGCATCCTGCACTACTGATTTCCCATTTACCATCATGTGCACACCCTGTCCATACATTACCACTTCCAGTTGCGCATCTTCAGAAGCTTTTGCCACTTCGCCTGTCCAGCGAAGAACGGCTTTATGATCCAATGTGTCTTTGCTGGTAAGGTCAAACACTACTTTATAATCTTTTTGTGCAGAGCTGCTGGTCAGAAAGAAGATCAGCAAACAAAAAATAAATAATGTCCTTTTCATATCTGTTGGTTTTACCACAAAAGGTACATAATAGACCTGATATTTACCGGGGTAAACTGCCTGTTTTTCTGAAAAGCATAGCGGCAAATATCGATAAGCCACCTATTAGCCACCAGAGCACAGTAAAATTAAAGTGCTGTACAAGTTGCGCAGCTCCCATTGGTCCGAGTGTTTGTGCTGCCGACCATGCCATGGTGTACAACGCCGCATATTGTCCCCTGTTTCCGGCTTGTGTGCGGGCAATCCAATAACTGTTCATAAAGGGCATTGACAAAATCTCACCAAGTGTTACAAGTACGATCATGCTCAAGGCAATAACAAAAGAATTTCCGGGGATATTGAGCATTAGAAATGAAACTCCGACAATGAAAACACCAGTGGTGATGTATATGATATTCTTTCTCCGTCCTTCCAGTTTATAGATGAGCACCATTTCCAGCAAAGCGATGATGATTCCGTTCATAGCCATAAGAACACCAATAAATGGTTCAGAAAAATGAAACTCTTTTTTGAAGTAAACAGGCAGATTGGTAAACAATTGGAAAAAACAGCAGGCAAACAGCATGGTAATGATTACAAATCGCAAATAGATTCTGTCATTATAGGCAGAAAGAACAGATTTAACTTTATTATCTGTCTTTTTATCCGGTTTGCTTTGCGCAGGTTTTAAGGTAAACCACATCAGTATTGCTGCAATAATATTGGTGCTGCCATCTACCCTGAACAATAGCTGGTAATCAATATGTGCCAGAAATCCACCGAGGCCACTGCCCGCTGCCCAACCAAGATTAATGGCCAGCCTGTTCAATGCATATGAACGGGTACGATTTTCTTCTTTGCTGTAAAAAGCAATGGCTGTTGAGTTAGCAGGGCGAAATGCCTCGTTCACAAAACTCAGCAGGAAAGTGAAAACGTAGATAAGAGGAAAAGTCTTCATTTGCCCCAAAGCAAAAAATAAAAGCCCGCCGACAAACAATGTAAAAAGTTGTACAGGATAGAAACCGATCTTGTCTGTCATTCTTCCACCAAGCCAGGCTCCGCTGAAAGCCCCCGCACCAAAAAGTCCAAATACAAATCCTGCTTCGCCGACTGTGAATCCCATTTTCGGGCTGGTAAGGTATAATGTCATAAAGGGCACAACCATGGTGCCGCTGCGGTTGATAAGCATTATCATTGACAGCAGCCAGGTTTGGCTTGACAGGCCTGAATAAGCATTTCGGTATGTCCTTGTGGTTGCAGAAATCATGAGGTGCAAATGTACCGTGCAGATGATTCGGAATCGGGCTATAAGAATAATTATATGTCCAGTGGCAACTCTATGCTGCCGGTTATACGATATGAATTATTTTTTGAATCAAATTCTCTATATTTATCGCTTAACCAACATAGATCATGAAAAAAATATTTGCAATTACCACAGCATTTATGAGTCTGATACTTCTTACTCAATGTGACCCTTCCAAAAAGATTGCTGAAACGCCGCCACCAACACCCAAACTGACCTATAACACCAATTTATCAACAGCTATCATGAACAATTGCACACCTTGCCATATTCCGGCAAAAGGAGGTCGTAAAAAGGCTTATGATACCTATGCCGCTGTGAAAACCGATATTGATGAAATAATCAGGCGTATTGAACTTAATCCTACTGACAAAGGCTTTATGCCATTCAAAGGCACTGCCAAACTTCCAGACAGCACTATAAGCATATTTAAGCAATGGAAAACTGATGGTCTTCTTGAGAATTAATTTATCTCAGTTCTGATTTTTGAATAGTATCGGTCTGCCATTAATGAAACGGGCAGGCCGATTGCTATTATAAGAATACCTGCAGCTATCAAAGCATCCGGAATTTTTACATTGATTTCCTTTCCAAAAGTTACAGGCACCACCAGCAGGTTCATTACTGACCACACAAAAAGACCATACAGGACAGCTGTTAAATATTTATCTGACAGCAGCATTTTTATCTGTCTGTAAAACAAAAAGAATAATAATGTGAATGACAGGGCTATCAGGAAATGAAATAAAAGTCCCCATGCCGCCATGCCATATAGGTTTTTTGCAAGAGCTTCTTTACCGAATGCCCCGCTTGCAATATAACGGAATACTTTCGCCGGGTTATTCCCCGTTTTTATATAGTACTGGATACATGCTGCGATGGCATCAAGGCTTCCGGCTATCAGGCCGGTTAGAAGCACAGCTTTGAAAAATTTCTTTGTCAATAGTATTATTTGACCGACTGACAAGCTGTGTTGGCATTATGCTGCAACATTCAAATAAAATATGAAAAAATCTTGGTTTATGCTTCATATTGCTGTCAAACTTAGGGCATGTATAACCAATTATGTAAATTGCATACATGAAAACTATTTTTTTCTCAATTGCGGTTTTGGGTATCCTGTTAGCGATTGCCTGCAACAAAGACACTAACAACAATTCTAATAAGCCGGTTGCTAAGTTCAGCATATCAGGTTATGAAAACCCGACGCCCTGTACCATTTCCTTTATTAATATTTCTTCCAATGCAACGAGCTTTGAATGGAATTTTGGAGATGGCAGTACATCAACAGCTACCAACCCGACGCATACCTATAATTTCAACGGAAGTTATTTATTGAAATTAAAAGCTACCGGCCCTGAAGGTTCCGATTCTGTGTGCAAGCTGATGGCTATTGAAGCTCCTCCGCCGGCTAATAAATCTGCATTTTCTTATTATCAGGAAAAATGCAGTGGTATACCGGTCGGTATCAGTTTTAAAACTGTGAATCCTCTTTCAACCAATGTGGTTTGGAATTTCAGCAACGCTACAGGCTCCTTAGTAGAGAGAAATCCTATTATACAGTTTCTGCTGCCCGGGGATTATACCATTACATACAGCTCACAACTGGGTGGTGTGAGGGATACGGTGATCAGAATAATTCAAATTCAATAGTGAAATAATTTTCAGCCTGACGTTAGTGCAATAATTTTTTATGTATTCCGGGATATTGTTTTTTTCGCATCAGCCAGATCATCTTTAAACGGCCAATTTGCTTGCTGATTTATGGAAATATGCATTCTGGTCATGTACCAAAGCTCCCTGCGGAAGCCACCGCCACCAATGACCCAAACTTTTTCTTATTATTTTTTTATAAAAATCGGGCAGCTGATCTGTTTCACCTTCAAAATATTTTCTGAAGTTTTTATCATTTGTCAGATTAAATCTTATTTGTCTGTAAAATTTAAGCCGACCAAATCCTTCCGATGAGATTGCACGCATAAAGTTCATCCATTTTGAAGTAAATCCGGTATTCGACATGAAACGCCGGTAAATGGATTTTGCTGAAAAAGAATATTCGGTAAGATCAATTACCTTATCATAAAAATCGGGCCAGGAGTAGTTTTTGGGTTTCAGGTTCATAGCAAGATGATTATTGAGAAAATAAAACGGGAAGGGCAAAACCCTGCCTGATTTCTGATATTCCAGATTTTGAGCTGCTGCTTCACCAAATGCTGTGATAAGCGAATATCCCGGAAATGCAGCAGGCGTTTTACGGATAAACATTTTGGTTAATTCAAAAGGTTCATTTCCGATATCACTATCGAGTCCCAGAACAAAGTTTGTCTGCACATACGGAATATACCGGAAAATCATTTTTATATGCTCAGAAACCTGGTTCACTTTTTCCTTACCAGTCACACGGGAAGTATGCGATTTATTTCCCATGTCATACCAGGATTCAATTCCGGGAAGTAAAGCAACAAAACCGGCCTGCTTCATTTTTTTCAGATGTTCTTCCGTTAATATAGACAAACTGCTTTCCCCAATGAATCGGAAACTTTTTCTGTGGGCCACAGAACGAATAGCATCAATAGTTTCGTTAAACTTTATTCCAAAATTCGGATCATGCCAGGCTACAAGGGGTTTTTTAAATTTCGTAAGAAGGAAGCGCAGATCGTCTTTCAACATTCCGAAATTCAGTGGCTGGTAGGGAACTGTTGAATCAATACAAAAAGGACAGGTGTAAGGACATCCCATACTGGCCAGCATCGGTACTACTTTCAGGAAGGGTGATTTTCTCAGCGTAGGCTCAATATATTTCCAGCGTTCTTCTACGCCGGGCAGATCTGACGGATGATTGGCGGCGGAAAGATGAATTCCTGAGGGTCGTTGCGGAAAAGGGTTTCTTAAAATATCATTAATCGTGGATTTTTGCGTGAAGCCTGCTACATAGTCAAAATACCTGACAGCATCATCCGGATAGCAGCGGGCATGCGGACCGCCTAATACAGTTACTACTCCCTTGCTTCTGTAATAATTACTGAGAGAATAGGCGAGTAATGCAGACTGAGTAAAAGCGCTGATAAATATGAGGTCTGTATTCTCCGGCAGATCTTTCTGCAAATCTTCTTTTCCGGTGTAGCAGATCATATTTATTTCATGTCCCTGCTGCTCACACCAGCTGGCGATTGCCTGGGGCATAATACTGGCCAGGTTGGCATGCATAATCTTTGACCATAATGTGCTGGCAGGCCCTTTTGCCACCAAATCAATAATACCGATTTTCAGTTTTTTCATTAGTATTAATCATGTTCCTGATAACAGTTCCGGAATACGGCAGGCAGAAGTGTAAAAAGGAAGTGGGGTTAGATATACAAGGTACATATCTTTCTCATTAATAAGACTAAAATCAGGTTATTTTTAGGAATCGTTGTAAGGTTGCCGGAAATTCAATTACTGCTCTCTTATAATCATTACCTGCATTCATAAGATAAGAAATCCTGTAATGGTTACAACCGTTTATTAGCTTAGAAAAGAATGAATGATAAGAATTGAAATGGGAAAGAAAGAGGAGCAGCAAGCCTTACAAAAATGATTAAAATATCTGCCAGGTAAAATTTGAAAAATACTGCTTCTAAAACCGGCTTCTTTACTGGCAGAAGTTAAATCAATACTTATTTCGGGTTACTTTCATAAATCAATCTTTTTTTTGGTATTTTTTTGATAATTTAGTTTATTACCCCCAAATGTCTAAATCAAAAAAGAAGAAGAAGGACAAAAAAGGATTGTCATCTGAGAACGGACAGGATTCAGGTGAATTACAGGTGGTACAGGATTCTTCCGCCGATGTTCAAAATGATGTTCATGCTGATTCGGATGAGGATACAATAAGTTTCAGCCAATTAAAACATCTCCTGAACAGGGACGATCTTCCTCATTTGCTGGATGGGGCAAAAGGAACTTACAAGAAACTATTGAACACCATTCAATATGAAGAAGAACTGGAAAAACTGCAGATAGAGCTGGTGAAGATGCAGCGATGGGTGCAGGACGAAGGCAAACGTATCGCTATAATATTCGAAGGAAGGGATGCTGCCGGAAAAGGGGGAGCCATCCGTCGTTTTATTGAACATTTAAGCCCCCGTTATTTTCGTACAGTGGCTTTGCCAAAACCTACCGAAGAAGAAAAAGGCCAATGGTATTTTCAACGATATATTCGTCATTTACCAAATAAAGGAGAGATAGTTTTTTTCGATCGCAGCTGGTACAACAGGGCGATAGTGGAGCCGGTAAATGGCTTTTGTACTCCTGAACAATACCAGGTTTTCATGCAGCAGGTAAATGAATTTGAACAAATGATTAATGCAGATGGCGTCACTATTATCAAGCTCTGGTTTTCCATCAGTAAAAAAGAGCAGATACGCCGTTTTACTTCCCGCCAGAAAAATCCGTTAAAACAGTGGAAACTTAGCCCCATTGATATGCATGCACAGGAAAAATGGGATGAATATACACGATACAAAAACCTGATGTTTAAGAAAACGTCCAACGCTTTTAGCCCCTGGGTAATTGTACAGGCGAATAACAAACAGGAGGCAAGGCTGGAGTGTATAAGATATGTGCTTTCCGTGCTGCCATATCCCGGAAAAAATGAAAAGGTACTGCATTCAAAAATTTTTAAAAGAGTGATCAGGCTTTATAGGATGAAAGAATCTGCTTAAGATCTCAGTATTGCTGAAGAATTTATTATGGATCCGCTTTATTGGTTAATCATACTGATTGCATTTGCGCTGGTATTTGACTTTCTGAATGGTTTTCATGACAGCGCCAATGTGGTGGCCACCATCATTTCATCCCGTACCATGAGCAGCCGCATGGCATTAACTATGGCAGCGCTGGCAGATTTTTCAGGACCATTTCTGTTTGGAGTAGCTGTTGCCAAAACGATCGGGCACGGGATAATGATACCCGAATCCATAACTATCGAAGTATTAATAGCCGCATTGGTTAGCGCCTGCATCTGGAACCTGGTGACATGGTTTTTTGGCATTCCTTCCAGTTCTTCCCATGCCTTGATAGGGGGATTAATCGGCGCCGTATTAATTGGTGGTGGAATAAAGGCTATCATTTCAAAAGGCATTATAAAAGTGACAATGGCTCTTTTCTTTTCACCAATCATTGGGCTGTTTTTTGGCTGGCTTGTGATGAAGCTCACTTATCACTTATTGAGAAAAGCATCACCCCGTGCTAATTACTTTTTTAAAGTTGGCCAGATCCCAACCGCTATCGCATTAGCTATCAGTCATGGCGCTAATGATGCGCAAAAGACAATGGGGGTTATCACACTCGGGCTGGTGATCACAGGGTACCAGCAGGAATTTTCTGTACCGCTGTGGGTGATAGTGATCAGCGCTTCGGCTATCAGTCTTGGTACTTTCTCCGGCGGCTGGCGGCTTATCAAAACACTTGGTTCAAAATTTTATAAGATAAAACCGATACATAGTTTTACTTCCCAGTTGGCATCAGCCATGGTTATCATCAGCGCCTCATTGTTTGGCGGACCGGTAAGCACCACACAGGTAGTTAGCATGTCCATCATGGGGGCAGGGGCAGGTGAGCGGCTTTCAAAAGTGAGATGGCTTGTGCTGAAAGAGATTTTTTTATCATGGGTGCTTACCATTCCCATCACAGCTGTATTGGCCATTCCGATTTATCTTTTAATCAGGTTGTTTACACATTAAATGATTTGTTATGAGTTTATTTGGCAATTCAAAGAAGGAAGACAGTTTTATCACCCAGTTAAGGACGCAGGCAGGTAAAACCTGTGACTGCCTTGCCTTTCTTCAGCAGAATATGAATGATATAACCGATGAAACGGTGAAACAAAACAAGGAGATGATTGATGAGCTGATCGAAATCAAAATAGTGCTGGTGGATGATCTGCACAATACCTTCATCACACCCATTGACAGAGAGGATATTTATAACATCTCCAATGCCATGTTCGATATGGCAAAATATTCACTCACCACCCTGGAAGAAATGTACCTGCTGAAAGTGAAGCCTGATATTTTTATTTCTGATATGGTGGAGAAAGTGAAAGCCGAAGCACATGAACTGCAGCTGGCTATTGAACGTATCATGAAAAACCCGAGGATAGCTTCGGAACATGTGGTGAATGTGACCAAACTGGAAGGAAAGATCGATAAGAAATACAGGGAAGCAGTGAAAGATTTGTTTGGTGATAATACTATGTTGGAAAAAGATCTGAAAACTATCCTGTATACCCGTGAGGTGTACCGTCATATCTCCAACATGTCAGACAGGGCGCAGGCAGCAGCCAATGTGCTGGGTATGGCCGTCATTAAGTTGTCGTAAGATATTTGCCCATTGCAAATAGTTTTCCAGGGAACATAATCAGATGTTTTATAAGGATCAGGAAAGCGAATGCCTGCTCTTTTTCCATACTTTGTAATTAACCCAAACGCTTAAAACAAAACAAAGAAGGAAAACAATAAGGGTGACATTATCCACCAGGTTTGTGTCGAAATTTTTTCCTGTTAATTTTAATAATAGGAAATGTATGTAGGAGTTTGACCTGTCGTGAATGCCCATTGCCTCCCGTACCTGCCAGTGCCAGTCGGTGCAGAAACAATATCCCCATCCATACCAGATACCGAGAATAAACCATGATGCAGCTGTAAGTAATATAGTGATTAAATGCAGCTTCCTTGTTTTAGGAAAGGCCCATCCAGCGATATTGAATAAAGTGAATGTGGTATGAAATACAAAAAAGAAAATATTGAGGAAGGAGAGCCACATATTTAACAGACTCTAAATGTAAACAATATTGTGCCGGGCATGGCTGTGATTAATTTGTCTTGTGACTATCTACCCCTTCAGGGTATATCATTGTGAAGAACAATCCCAATCAGTTTGTTGTTGCGGAAAAACAGGATAACCTGGTGGCCGTAACTATCTTTTGCAAGAAGCTTTCCTTTTAAATCCGCATTACCTTCGTAAACCTCATCTCCAATAAAATCCCATTCGCATTCTTCCACTCCGTCAACCGTTTTTGTTTTTTCAGGGTTGCCATATACCTGTAAGACTTTTTCTTTCGTATCGCCGAGCTTGAAACCTTTGGCGCTGGTAAAATATTCCGGATTTATTTTCTGACCAAAGGACAAAAGACCTTTGAAATTTTGCAACTTCTGTTTTTCTCCTGCTTCCTCCCACTGACTATTGGACAATGACATTTCTTTGATTAAACCAGTGGGGATATCTGTATTACTGAAAAGAAAAAAACCTGTCCTGAAATAATCGGTATAGAATTCAACAACCAGTGTCTGGTTCAGGGCATCATTGGTGAACCATTTTTTCTCTGTCGAAATAAGGTCTTTATACCGGTATTCGCAATTGCTTTTGGGTGCGGCACATTCCAGCATCTTATCAGTAACAGGATAATCATCTGTTTCAAATTTAGCGATGCTGTCTTTTTTATTTGAACTGCTGTCTGCCTGTGTTGTTACATTGGTTGCCGGGCTGCTGCTGTCCTTTTTTGTTTCAGAGTCTTCATTCTTTTTTGAAGAGTTGTTGCAAGATATGATTGCTATAAAAAGAGGTAGTAATAGAATAGGTGCGTTATTTTTCATACAGCTTTGTTTTGGTCAGATGTATTGATTTTTTCTTCTTTGTGTTTCATAAGGAGATGGCGATTGAAAAAATCAATCATTTTTTTCGCCCTTTTTCTGATGAGCATTGATTTTATCCATCGCTTCTTTTGTGATTGCAACAAGCCGATTATTTTTGCAATCCCAAATGTTCATATAATGAGCCGAAACAACAAAATGTTGTTCCCATCCGGCAAATTTTGCATATAACATCAGAGTGCATATGTCTGTGGCAGTCATAAATTCGCCGGTTTCCGGCAAATGAGTGTGTGCACCCCCTACCACTTTTTTCCCTTCTTTCATCTTTTCACCATAGCTCATTGAAATGATGTTTTTATGCAGTTGTTTTTTACTTATCAGCTCATTTTGTTCATCAAATTTGAGCAGGTAATCATTGCCAAATATAACAACACCATTTTTTTCAGGGCCTGTAAGTATATACATTTTTCTTTCGCCGTTAGAAATAAGGGGTATAAAATTATAATTAGTATTTGAGTAAAATTTAAAAAGTGTATCGCCATCGTTAATAATATCAAGGGTCTTTTTGCGGATCACATAGAGATCTCTTTCTGTTTTAGTAAAGGATCTATCTGAAAAATTGGTTGTGGCTTTGCTAATGTCATAGGTAGAATCAAAAGAAATAGTCCCGATAACAACGGGATTGTCTGATTTGGAGAAGAAAATACATCGGGCTGAATCCCCATCCATATAGGAAAGGTAGCCGCCCCAGTCACTATTTCCTTTATACCTTTCAAGGAAAATATCAGTGCCATACCAGGATGCCATTTCGCTTTGATATAGCTTTTTCCCTTCTGTAGTTATTGAATCGGTTATGGCTTGAATATTGTCCTGCCCGACTGTGATCAGACTGCTCAAAAGGAATGGAAAAAAAAGAGTAAATTTTCTCATGAATGGAAGATACTATTTTTTATCTTTCCTATTTGTAAATAGGGGCAATATTCCAGGGAATCCTTTTTTTACCCAAAGTCAAAATTTAATAATCAGTATTTATGAAGTTTCTTTTTTTTGTCTTGTTGATAATTTCCTGCTCCGTTTCTTATGCACAAAAGAAGGAAATTGGCAAAGCAATTACTGCGGAGGGAAGACGCATTATTTTATACGACGATGGTACATGGAGATACGAGTTAGACCCTGTCCCTTTTAAAAGGGGGACAACTATTCCTGATACTTCGGAAAACCTGTATAATAAACCAATAGGGGAGCAATATCAAAAAAGCCCTTATGATAAAAAAGAATGGCATTCAAACCGAACACATTTCTCCGTCTGGTTTAATCCCAAGAAGTGGAAAATGGACTTGATTAATAATACTCCCCCTACAGAAGTAAGTTTTCATTATATAGATAATGTTTGCATAGTTTTATCGGAGAGATTAGATGTAGATATGGAAACATGGATTCACGACACGAAACTGTTCCGCAAACAGAATTTCCCATCAATGAGGATTCAAACAGAAGAATGGAGAACGGTGAATGGACTCAACGTTTATTACATGAAATGGGAAACCGGCGACAACCGCAGCAATCTCCAATGCTATACTTATTTTGCCAAAAGCAGCACAGAATTGATTCAAATGAATGTCTCTGCACCTGCAAAATATGCTTCTGACTCAGAAGAAGAGATTTTCAGAATACTGAATGGATTGGTGCTGAATGAAGATTGATCTCAGAGGGGATATGAACGCTGCTATTCCTGTAATCAGGGATGAAAACACTGATCACAGAATAAAATCTGCGGATAATTACAATTTCACTATTTGTACTATTTGGGCTACCATGTTGCAATTTTCAATATAGGTTGCCAAGTCTATTTTCTCAAATGTGTCCGTTGTTTTATGATAATCAGGATGATCTTCTACTCCGACATATAAAAAAGGGATATTATACCGATGAAATGGAAAATGATCACTCAAACTTGTCCAGTTGTCCCTGTTTTCTCCTGTATCATGTCCCATCAGCAGTTTTGCATTGGTTTTCTTTTGTGCTTCTTTGACGACATACGATAAGGCAGGATAATGAGCAATACCGCAAACAAATATTTCATTTCTATCGTTCCTGGCAATCATATCTATGTTTAGATTAAATTTTATATCGGGATGATCTGGTTTTGACATGTTTTCATTTATAAAATAAAAGGAACCTTTTTCACCCGTTTCCTCTTTGTCAAAGGCAGCGAAAATTAATGAATATGGTTGTGGGTGCTGTTTGAAATATTTCGCCATCGACAGCACACAGGCAGTGCCACTGGCATTATCAGAAGCGCCGTGAAATATTTCCCCATTTGCGGTCTTACCCAAATGATCATAGTGAGCACTTATTACAATATATTTTTCAGGATAAGCTGTGCCCTTTATCCAGCCGATTATATTACCACTTTTATTCGTACCATTATTATTCCTTCTGAATTCAAGTTCCTGCAAAAGAGAATTATTAAAGCTGTCTACACCTGCTTCCCGCATCCGTTTGATAATTCTATCCATTGCAAGAGTATGTCCATAAGAGCCCGGCAGCCTCCCCTCGCAACTGTCAGAGGACAAGAATTTAAGGTCTTCAACAATTTCGGCACTATCAAGTATTCTGACAGGAGTGATCGGCGATTTACTGGACAATACTGCTCTTTGCAGATAAATAGCAGGATAGGGGGCTTTGGTTAAGAAATACTTTACGACCACAAGAACTGCGATAGCGATGAGAAGCAAGCCGTATTTGATTTTTTCTTTGGTCACCTATTTTTGAAAGATAGTAAAGTATATCGGATACTATAGCTAGTGATGTGCATTCCGTACGGCTTAAAAACCGTACCTTCGCCCACCTTCGCTGAAGCTCCGTTGGGCAAGCCACCATCCTAAGCTTTGGTGACTATTTTTGAAAATTTGAGGTATAGAACACATGAAGAATATCCGGAATTTTTGCATCATTGCACACATTGACCACGGCAAATCTACACTTGCTGACAGGCTTTTACAAAGCACCGGCACTATCAGCGACAGGGATATGATGGACCAGGTGCTGGATGATATGGACCTAGAGAGAGAAAAAGGTATCACCATTAAAAGTCATGCAATACAGATCAATTATCAGCATAAAGATGGTCAGGAATACATTCTCAATTTGATTGACACTCCCGGTCATGTGGACTTTAGCTATGAAGTGAGCCGGGCACTGGCAGCTTGTGAAGGAGCATTACTTTTGGTAGATGCCACGCAGGGCATACAGGCGCAGACCATCAGCAACTTATATCTGGCAATTGATAATGACCTTGAGATCATTCCTGTCATCAATAAGATAGATATGGACGGGGCGATGATTGAAGAGGTGAAGGACCAGATCATTGATTTGATAGGCTGTAAAACTGAAGATATTTTATTGGCAAGCGGCCGCACCGGTATGGGTGTGGATGCGATACTGGAAGCCATTGTAAATAAAATTCCATCGCCAAAAGGTGATCCCGATACGCCACTTCAGGCGTTGATCTTCGATTCGGTATTCAATTCTTTCCGCGGCATTATTGTTTATTACCGGATACTGAATGGCTCGATCAGGAAGGGAGATAAAGTAAAATTTGTTTCTACCGGACAGGAATATGAAGCAGATGAAGTGGGAATATTGAAACTGAAGATGACGGAGAAAAGTGAAGTGGGTTGCGGTGATGTGGGCTATATCATCACCGGTATCAAGAATGCAAAAGAGGTGCATGTGGGTGATACCATCACATTGGCGAGCAATCCGGATCCGCAGATGATACAGGGATTTGAAGAGGTAAAACCAATGGTGTTTGCCGGTATCTTCCCGGTAAATACAGATGATTTTGAAGAACTGCGTGACTGCATGGATAAGTTGCAGTTGAACGATGCATCACTTACATATGAATTGGAAACATCACAGGCTCTTGGTTTTGGATTCCGTTGCGGCTTTCTTGGTATGCTGCATATGGAAATTATCCAGGAAAGACTGGAACGGGAGTTTGATCAAACAGTAATCACCACAGTTCCCAACGTAAGTTTTATTGCATACACAACGAAGGGGGAGAGGGTGATTGTGAATAATCCAACCGAGTTTCCTGATCCTGTAAAGACAGAAAGAATAGAAGAGCCCTTTATAAAAGCACAGATCATCAGCAAGCCCGAATACATAGGCAATATCATGACTTTATGTTTGGGAAAAAGAGGAATATTGATGAACCAAAGCTATCTTACCCAAACAAGAGTTGAGCTGATATTTGAGATGCCTCTTACCGAGATTGTCTTCGATTTTTATGATAAGCTGAAATCACAAACAAGGGGCTATGCTTCGTTTGATTATCACCCGATAGGTTATCGGGAAAGTGATATTGTGAAGATGGATATTTTGCTGAACGGTGATAAAGTGGATGCTCTGAGTGCTCTTATACACCGGAGCAGATCGCATGATTTTGGCAGAAAGCTTTGTGAGAAATTAAAAGAACTGGTTCCCCGCCAGCAGTTCCAGATTGCTATACAGGCTGCAATTGGCGCCAAAGTAGTTGCACGGGAAAATATTTCAGCGATGCGTAAAGATGTTACTGCCAAATGTTATGGTGGTGATATTTCCCGTAAAAGAAAACTGTTGGAAAAACAAAAAGAAGGAAAGAAACGTATGCGGCAGATAGGAAATGTGGAAGTGCCGCAGGAGGCCTTTCTCGCTGTTCTTAAGTTAGATGACTAATAATTTGTCACCCTGAGCCTGTCGAAGGGTGCTGAAGTGAAACTGGATGATTAAGCCGAAAATGTTTTCATTGCTCGGCTTTTTGATGAATGAACCAGCAGCAGGTCAGCAGTATCACTGATATTTTTGTTTTCTAGTTTTTCTAACGGTTGTTTTTCAGAAAGAATAAATGGCTCATAAGAGATTTCACTCACAAAGCTGAGCACATCGGCAGGGGTGAGGCTAAAGTAATTAAGTGTATGTGGGTTTAGTTCAATAATTATATATGGGTGAAACCTGCTTATGGTTTCTTTCATTCCTTTTAACGCCGAAAGCTCACTTCCTTCCACGTCTATTTTTATTACATCAATTTTCTTTATTTCTTTATATGCTGTCCATTTGTCAAGTGTGCTGACCTTTACCATCTCACTTTTGCCTGAATAATTTTCAGGTTGACTGAGAGAAGACATTCCTTCATTGTCCGGACCGGACAGATATATAATTCTGTTTTCTTCTTTTTCGCCTAATGCGAGTTTAACCATTTCAATATTATCAAACTTATTTAGTGCCACATTAGCCTGCAATGCATTGTATAAAAATGAGACAGGTTCAAAGGCAATCACTCTTCCCCTGGTTGCCTGGCAGGCTGCAAGCAGAGAGAAGTAGCCGGTATTGGCGCCAATGTCAACAAAAACACTGTCAGGTTTCAACAGTTTATTAAGGATTAACCCGGTTGGTTTTTCGTAATATCCATACCAGAATAGTTGTTGCTGAATATGTTCTTCCGGGTTGACGTTAATGAATATGTTGCCGGATAATTTTTTTTGGTATGTCTTACCAGCAATACCCAATACTTTCATCAGTTTCAGAAAAAAACGGAGTCCCCGATGCGGGAACCTGAACTTCCGGGTATATGAATTAAGTAATCTGTAGAACAAGCTGTTTGATTTTCGGTATTGAATAAAATTATGTTTTATTTGCCTAAACTTAGGCAGTGAGATTCCTGTTAAAAGGTTTTGCTTTCAGGGTAATTTATATGGCGGCGGTTTCGCTGGCCAATCTTGTTATTGCAAAAATTGCAGGTACAACTGAGTTCGGTCTTATCTCGATGCTGGTGGTAAATGCTGCTCTCATCCAAATTATCACAGGATTGGGAACTGATTCAGCTATTGTATGGCATGGAATAACCGGAAAGCAGGAAGAAAAGAATAAGATTTATTCGCTTACAATTTATGCATCATTGCTGCAGCTATTTCTTTTCACTGCAGCGGCAGTTATATTTTTCCGTTCAACAGGCAAGACAATTCTGAGTGGGGCCGACCGCTCCGGATATTTTTATATTGAACTGGGTTACTTTGCCGGACTTATACTCACCGATAAATTTACATCACTATTCTATTCGCAACAGTCGGGTGTATTTTGCAATAAACTTCTTGGTGGAACCGTATCCGCCTTGTTTACTATTTTCCTGATTTTTATTTTAACTAATCCCGTTCTTACTCCTGCTATTCCCGCAATAATACTTTGCATTTTTATGCTGGTGCCGGCAATTGTTTTGATCCTGGTTTATCAGTTCAGTTACAAGCCCAGGTTAGAAAGACCCGGGAAGAGCAGCCTTGGCTCATTTGCAAGTTTCTCATTTATAGTGCTGGTCACAAATCTTGTACAGTTTGTTGCTTACCGGGCTGATTACTGGTTTATCAATTATTATCATAGCAAACCAGATGTCGGGATCTATGCTCAGGCATCTAAATTCATGCAGATGTTATGGATCATGCCGGTAATTCTTGCCGGATTCATTGTTCCGGCTCTTAAAAACAGAGACAATAAGATGTCAGTTGCCCAACTGGTCACTGTAAGCCGACTGCTGTTTTTTTCGCATATCATTTTAGGAATATTGATTGCCGCTGGCAGTTACCTGGTCTATCAATTCTTCTTACCTGTTGATTTTTCAAATGGATTTGAATCACTGCTTATCATGATGCCGGGATATTTGTTATTTATTTTTCCCACGGTACTGGCTGCTTATTTTTCGGCTAACAGAATGCTCAAGATAAACCTGGCCGGCTCTGTAATTTGTTTCGCTATCATACTTATAGCTGATTTGTTGCTCATTCCCCGATACTCCTTTAAGGGGGCGGCACTGGCTAATTTAATTTCCTATTCCCTTACTTCCATATTTTTTCTTGTCATGATAAAGTATAAAGAAGATATATCGCTGAAAAGCTTTTTTGTGCTAAATAGGAGGGATTTCAAAAACCTTTTTTCAGGATTTAGAGGTACCGGTAATGAAAGTGAAAAATGATTGAAGATATCTTTTTTTGGACGAATCAATTATCGTAGTTCATTTTTTGTTTTTCGTTTTCCTTTGTTTTATTCTTGTTTGACTTCTCATCCAGTTTTTTCTCGTCCCTGTTTCCCTTGGGGTCAAGGAGAGGGTCGCCAACCGGGGCCTGTCCATCCTGCAGTTTAAATGTGAACACCTTATTGATATGAACCCATCTGCCGTTTTCCCATCTAAAACCTTCCTGGTCGCCATCGGGCACATAGGTCCACTTATGTTCTTCATCGTTATTTTCTGAAACAAGGTGATCAACCAGTATCATTTGAAGGTCATCAATATAATTTACCAATACCCTTGCGTTTTTCTTGAATTCGATATTGAAACGGTACTGGGGCTTTTTAGGAATGCTGTCGTTTTCATAAGTGAAGAAAGGCCCCCCGAATACCGGCTCATTCTTTTCATTAAAACTGAGTACTTCGATCCATTTCATACTGCTCATCACACTGTAGCTGTCAAAACCAAATAAGGTGTAATAATTTTTTCCTTTATGCTGGGTTTTTACCATGTTGTAATAAACGGCCCCGATCCAGTTGCCCCTTGTTCTCACAGAGTCCTGTGCTTTATCGGTAAACTCTGAAACATCCCGCAATGGAAAAAGCTTCAGTGAACCGTCCGCTGTTTTCATCTGTACGGCTCCCCTCTGCCGGCAGTAATAGTCATCAAAGGCTATTGTCCATGTAATGATACGGAAAGAAGTATCAGGAGCATATAATTTTGAAACACCTAAAACAGAATCGAAAGGATAATAAAATGAGTTTTTGATCTGCAGTGCTCTTACCAGAGTTCTTGTGAATATGCTGTCTGACACCATGCGGTCTTCGGTAAGGCTGTCGGTATTCAGGTACATGGCATACTCTTTCAGGGTATCTTCTTTAGCCCTAAGCTTTTTCATGTCAGCTGCAGTTATCTTCTGCGGCATTGCAAGATGGGATAGCGACAGGAATAATAAACAAAAGGGAACCGCATTAATAAGGATATTTTTCACCAGGATAACTTTTATTTGGCTGTGCTAAGTTACTGCTTAATTCAGATGCCTGTCCGGATGACCGGGTTGCACATGCAAATTTCTTTGTTTTTTCCGGTCTGAAGGAAGAACAACGCAGGAGGGGTAGTAAAATTTTGTGAAGGGTCATAAAGTCCTGGCAAAATCAGCCAATGAATTCACTCTAAGATCAATATCCGGATGTGGAAAAGGAATATCGGGATGGGTAGTGGCTGCAAAAGCGGTGTATATCCCCGCATTTCTGCCAAAGAGCATATCACTGGGTTTATTGCCGATAATGATTGACTTGCTAAAATCAATTTCAGGAAAATCTCTTTTGGCATGAAAGGCCATCCCAGGATTGGGCTTTCTGTCTGGATGTTTATTGTCTGTACTGCTGCAATAATATATTTTATCAATGCGTCCTCCGGACATTTCAATTTCCGATATCATGTATTGATGAATTTCTGCGAGGCCGGCCTCAGTCATCAAACCCTTGCCAACTCCCCGCTGATTGCTGACGAGGATGATTTTCCCGAATTTGTCGCTGAATTTATGAAAGGCCTCTTTCACGCCATTGTAAAAACTAAATTCATTTAAGTTCCGGATATAATCATCTTTTTTCTCCGGGTTTACCACACCGTCCCTGTCAATGAAGAGAGTCCAGCTTTTGTCAATCTTGTTTAAATCAAACGGAGGGGGGGGCAATTCAACTTGTGCCCGCCTGTAATCTTCCGGGATACCAATGTCGATGAAATACTCATCCTGTACAAATCCATATACTCTTCGTTGGGCATAAAATTTCTCCAGGTAATCTTTTTCGAATGAAAATTTTGACGGGAATTCTTCATCAAGAAATTTGTTCCTGTTCAAAATATAGAGCCCACCATTAATAACTCCGTATTCGTATGCTTTTTTTTCTTTAAAATTTTTGACCAGGTTGTCTTTAGACAGTTCCACCACTCCATAGCGGTCAAAATTTTTCATTGGCTTTAATAATAGGGTGCATTCGGCAATATTATGTGTATGAAACCGGAAAGCTTTATGAAGATCGGCTTTAAAAAGTGTGTCGCCGTTTGCCACAACAATGTTTTCGTCTGTTGCTTTTGAGCAGCCCAGTTGAATGGCGCCGCCAGTACCTAATGGCTCTTCTTCAATTGAGCATTGATAGTTAAGCGTTGAGAACTGAGTATTCAGATATTCTTCAATCAATTCATGTTTATACCCCAGCGAGAAAATGAAATTTTCGATACCCTGACTTCGCAAAAAATTAATGACATAAAAAAGAAAAGGTCTGCCGGCTACAGGCGCCATACATTTCGGCAAATCCGGAACAGTTTCTTTCAACCTTGTTCCAAGTCCTCCTGCTAATATGATTGCTTCTTTGACCACATTTAGCTTATTAGCCAAAATATTTTTCTTCCACTAATTGACAGATGATGTGGCCGATAGTGATATGACTTTCCTGAATCCTTGGTGTATCGTTTGAAGGTATATTAATAAGGTAGTCAGAAATCGCTTTCATTTTGCCGCCGGTTTCACCTGTGAAAGCAACCGTTATTATCCCTTTTTCTTTTGCCACTTCAAAGGCTTTAATAATATTTTCAGAGTTACCGGAAGTAGACAGACCGATAAGCACATCGTTCTTTTGTCCAATACCATCGATCATTCTTGAATAAACAACATCATAGCCATAATCATTTGCTACAGCAGTCAGGTAGGAAGTATTGCAATGCAACGCTTCAGCAGGCAATGCTTTTCTGTCAGTATAAAAACGGCCGGAAAATTCGGCAGCAAGGTGCTGAGCATCGGCAGCGCTGCCGCCATTGCCGCAGAAATAAACCCGGTTGCCATTTTTAAATGCACCCGTAAAAACAGCAACTACTTTTTCAATTGTATCTAATAAATTTTCGTTCTTCAGAATCTGCTGTTTTGTATCAATGGATGCCTGGATAATTTTTTTTATTTTTTCCATATTTCCTCCCAATCTTTTTAATCCTGTTAATCGTGGTTCTATATCGTCCATGTTTTCAACCCATGCTCTACAAACTGGTAATTTCTTACCTGCCCTCCAAAGTTCTCTAAACTTTTTATCACTTTATACTTTGTGTTTCCGGGGCAATAAAAAATCATAAAACCTCCGCCACCGGCCCCGGAAATTTTACCGCCAGTGGCTCCGGCCTTTCTGGCCGTTTCATAAATCTCTTCCATTTTTGGATTGCTGATACCTTCTGCCATTTTTCTTTTTTGCTGAAAACCGAAATCAAGAATTTCGCCAATTTCATTCAGTCGTCCTTTCAGCAAGGCTTCTTTCATCATCTGTGCCTGCTGTTTCAACTGGTGCATCGCCTCAATGGATTGTTCTTTTTTATCAGTTACATTCCGGCTTTGTTTTTTTATGATCTCTGCAGAGTCACGGCTGGTGGCAGTGTAATACAGCAATAAGTTATTTTCCAGCTCAAATAAATGCTGCTGATTAACCCGCAATGGATTTACTATCACTTTGTCGTTTGCATAAAATTCCATGAAGTTGACACCGCCAAAAGTAGCAGCATACTGATCCTGTTTTCCGCCGGCAAGATTTAAATCTTTTCTTTCTATTTCATAGGCATAATGCGCCATGTCGTATTCGCCCAGCGGAAGCCTGAGCATTTCTGCAAATGCACCGACGATTGCCACCACCAGTGTAGAGGAAGTTCCCAGTCCCGAACCGGCGGGGGCATCTACATAGGTGGAGAGCCGGAAACCCTGCTCTTTTATTCCGTAATCTTTTTGGATGCGGTTATAAACACCTTTCAGTAAATCAAGTTTTCCGTTGACAGGCAGTGAATTTTGCCATTCAAACTGCAACTCCTCATTTCTGTCAATTGCCTCAAGTATAATTTTATTTTCTGCAAGAGGTTCAATAGTTGCATTGGCATACAGAGACAAGGTAGCATTGAGGATTGCGCCTCCGTACAGATCGCTATAGGGACTAACATCGGTGCCGCCGCCGGCTAATCCGATCCGCAAAGGGGCTTTACTTCTGTATATCATTTGCTAACTGAAAAACAGAACTGACCATATTGGCCCAACTGTATTTCTGTTTTTCATTGCGAAGATGAGGAATAAAATAATTTTCTCCTAATTGGTAAAACTTCAATATGCCCCCTGCTATCGCTTGTGGATTTGGCTCAACAACTATCCCAACTTTTTCATCCGGTACCAATGAAGGTAGTCCTCCCACATTGGTAACCACCATCGGTTTTTCAAAATGATAGGCGAGGGGAGTGACACCGCTCTGTGTAGCATTGCGGTAGGGTTGTATCACTGCATCAGCTGCACAGAGATAATATTTTACTTCACTATCAGGAATAAAATCTGTTTTTAAGATCAGCTGATCTTTTATTCCCAGTTTTTCTATTTGTTCTTTGTAAAGTTTTTCGTCTTCATAAAATTCGCCGGTTACAAGAAGTTTAATGTTTTTTAAATGCGACATTGCTTCCAATAACAGGTCAAGTCCTTTATACTTGCGGATAAAACCGAAGAACAAAATAATTTTTTCATTTTCGGGAAGACCGAGATATTTTCTTGCATCTGCCTTTGATATAATTTCTCCGAAATTATCGTACAGCGGATGTGTGACCAGCTTTGCAGGTTTTGCTTTTTGAAAAAGACGGAGGTCAGCCATCACTTTTTCACTCATCGTGATGAAAGCATCGCAGCGTTTCAGAAAATATCTGGTGAAAGGTTTGTCGCCAAATCTTTTTTCATGAGGTATCACATTGTCTGCTATGCAGATGATCTTTGTGTGATTGTTCTTTCTGATTTTCTTTAGAATTGTACCCAACGCCGGACCCATAAATGGCAGCCAGAAACGAACTACAATAATGTCGGGTTTTTCTTTTTTTAACCGGTTACCGGTTTTTATCCAGTTAAAAGGATTGACTGAATTAATTACAGTATGGATTTTCAAATTCTCCGGCGCAGGTTCATTTGAATATTGCGTTTTACCAGGAAAAAGAAATGAGGGATATTGTAAGGAGAAAGAGTAAATGGAACAATCATGACCCTCATCAATAAACTGTTTTGCCAGCCTTTGATTGAATGTAGCCAATCCTCCCCGCAGCGGATGTGCAGGTCCTATGATGATGACCTTTGACATCACAAACCGGTTTTCTTTTCTACCAGATAAGTGTTTCGGAACGGGGAATTACGGGAGACCAATTCTCCAATGAAACCGGCAAGAAAAAGTTGCATTCCTATTACCAGGGAAGTAAGTGCAAGATAAAAACCCGGTTTGTTTGTAAGAGTGAAATTGCTATCAATGATCTTTGAAATAACAAGGTAAATGGCAATTCCCAATCCTATCATAAAAAAAATGGTGCCCCATAATCCAAAAAAATGCATCGGTCTTTTGGAGAACCTGCCGACAAAGGAGATGGAAAGAAGGTCAAGAAACCCGTTGATGAATCTTCTTAATCCGAATTTTGATTTGCCGTATTTCCTTGCACGGTGCTCCACCACTTTCTCACCGATTTTCTTAAATCCTGACCATTTTGCCAGCACAGGTATATAGCGATGCATTTCACCATACACTTCAATTCCTTTTACGGTTCTGCTTTTATATGCCTTTAGCCCGCAATTGAAGTCATGAAGTTTTATGCCCGACATGGTTCTTGTAACCGCATTAAAAAATTTGGAGGGAATGTTTTTGGTAAATGTATTATCGTGGCGTTTCTTTTTCCAGCCGCTTACCATATCAAAACCATCCTCCAGTATCATTCTTCTTAATTCAGGAATTTCATCGGGACTGTCCTGCAGATCGGCATCCATTGTAATTACTACATCACCTGTAGCCGCACGGAAGCCTTCATTGAGTCCGGCAGATTTGCCATAGTTTCGCTGGAACTTGATGCCTTTGATATTCGGATTTTTTGAACGAAGTTGTTCTATCACTTCCCATGAATTGTCGCTGCTGCCATCATCTACATATATAATTTCATAGCTGTAATGGTTTTCGTTCATTACTTTCCCGATCCATGCAGTAAGCTCCGGCAGCGATTCGGCTTCATCAATAAGCGGTATGACGATGGAGAGGTCCATTAATTTTTTCTTCGCATCAGTACAGCGGAAGCAGCCGCGGTAACGCCTGCCCCGATTATCAAATATCCGAAAATTGCTCCGTAAACAAGAACAGTTGTGTATCGGTTTTTATAACTGCTTACTTCATCATCTATTTCAGCAGGCGTTTTATCCTTTGTTTTTTCTTTCAAAAGAGCCTCTTTGTATGCCTTTGCAGATTCTTCTGCAAACTCAGGATGCATTTTACTAAAAACAAAAGTAAATGTCACCATGATGATCATGACCACGATAAAACAGCGAAAACCCTGGTTAAATAGGTCGCCAAACTTTCCTGTGCAGGCGGCTGATCTTCTGTATGCAATCAGTGTCCATAAAATGCCCGCTGCGTAAATTCCATACATTAAGTATTGGAAAATTGAATCAGATGGTTGATTTGAATAATAAAGGCCTAAACCAACTCCAATCATTACCAGGGCTGTGATGAGGCCTTTTAAAGCAGGGAGAAGCCGGATATGCATGAATATTTTATTAGCTGAGAATAAATTGTTCTTTATTGATGATGCCGATTGATTTTCCGGTCAGTTGCTTTCCGATAAAAGGCGAATTCTTTGACTTCGAACGAATGTCTTTCTCCGTGACCTCCCAACTTTTTACCGGATCAAAAAGAGTAAGTGAAGCTTTGCTTCCTTCTTTTACTGAAATTGTTTCAAGACCAAACAGCTTTCTTGGGTTTACGGATAATAACTCAACAAGTCTTTCAGGCTTTGTGTCAGGTAAAACAGTATTCAAAACTGCAAAGCAGGTTTCAAGTCCGATCATTCCGAATTTGGCATATTCAAACTCGACCACTTTGCTATCATATTCGTTTGGTAAGTGATGAGTGGCAATGCAGTCAACCGTTCCGTCTATCACTGCTTTCCTTACTGTGTCTCTTTCTTCTTTGGTTCTGAGTGGGGGATTTACTTTCAGATTTGTGTCATAGCCGGTAAGATCATCATCACTAAAAAAAAGATGATAAGGTGTAACGGAGCAACTTACCGATATTCCACCTTCTTTTCCTCTTTTGATATATTCCAGCGATTTCTTAGTACTCACACCTGTAAAGTGAAGTTTTGACTCAGCATACCTGGCCAGTTTGATATCCCTGGCGACAATCAGTTCTTCGGCCATAGCAGGTTTACCGGGCAGTCCCAATTGTGTAGAAACGATTCCTTCGTTCATCAATCCATGCGGGTTGATGCTTTTATCATCCGGCAGTTGTATCAATACCCCATTAAATGCTTTTATATATTGTAATGCTTTTACCAGTAACCCTGCTGATTGCACTCCGTTCAGTCCGTCACTAAAAGCCACAGCGCCATTGGCTTTCATATCATACATTTCAGCCAGTTCTTTTCCTTCTGTGTTTTTTGTGACAGCGCCGATTGGATGAATATTTACCGGCAGGCTTTTTTGTTTGATGTACTCCACTCCGGCTTTGTCATGAATCACAGGTTTGGTATTGGGAATGACAAACACATCTGTAAAGCCACCAGCCGCTGCTGCTGCTGCACCAGTTTCCAGCGTTTCTTTGAATTCATAACCCGGGTCAGCAAAGTTGGCAAACACATCCACCCATCCGGGAGAAACATGAAGACCTTCTATCTTTATTTCTTTATCCGCTTTTGAAGAAATGTTCTTGCTGATCCGGGTAATTATTCCGTTTTCAATAAAAATATCAGTGATCTGGCCGTTGAAAGGAGAGGAGGGATCAACAATCCTTGCTTGCTTAATGAGTAGCTTCATTAAGGGGCGAAGATAAAGTTTCTTTTTGATGTAAAATAAAAGCCTGCGTAAACAGGCTTTTAAGTCGGGCAGACTGGATTCGAACCAGCGACCCCTACGTCCCGAACGTAGTGCGCTACCGGGCTGCGCTACTGCCCGAAAAAGGGGAACCCGGTAGTTCCCCTCTGGATGTCGGGTGGACTGGATTCGAACCAGCGACCACTTGCACCCCATGCAAGTGCGCTACCGGGCTGCGCCACCACCCGAACGACCGGGCGGCAAATGTAAGACTAAAGAAGGAAATTTTGGAAGTGTAATCCTGCTTTAATTGCCAAACAGTTTCTTTATTAGTTTTTTCTTCAACGTATCTGTCACATTTTTTAATAATGTGTCTTTCGCATTTTCAATTTTGAGGTTACTGGTATCTATTCCTGCATCCGACAGTTTTTCTTTTACCTTGTCTTCGGCCTGTTTCTTTATCGCATTCAGCGAGTCTCTTGTTTTTTGTGTGGCGCTATCCAGCTTTGCTTTTACAAAATCCTTCGCCTGCTGCTCCATGTCTTTTACAATATCATCCACCATTCCTTTAAAGTTGATGCCGATAACCGGGTTGGATATTGTACCATTTACTTTAATACTCAGGTTGATGATCTGACCGGGTTTAAATGGAATTCCCCTGCCCGCCGCTTCAGCAGCAAGGTTATTAACAAATGCATTTCCCTTTGCTCCCATAACAGTTCTTGGCAATTTCATTTGTATGGCATAATCTATAGACTGGTCAAAACTATGGAAACCTGAAATAAGCATTTCGATACTGTCAATTTTTACAGTAAAAGGCTTCACCAGCACTTTGCCATTGGCGAACTCTATATAGTTCTTAATTTCTTTCAGGCTTATTGATTTCAGTCTTTGAATATCAAGAATGGTTGCAATTTTTTCCAGCGGGACAAATTTTGCCAACACACCTTCCAGCAGCAAAAGATTTCCTTTGCCGGTAAGACTATTCAGCAGCGGCATCATGTCTGCTTTAAGATTGCCGGTCAATGCGAGTTGTGAATGGAGTTTGCCAGATAAAAATTTTCCGATAGGCATCAGGAACTGGATAGTGTTATAGGCATTAAAGGCTTTTTGCACATCCATATTCTTTACATCATAGCTGAAACTGATATCAGGTTTTTCTTTATTTAGTTTGGTGGAATAGGAACCATTGATGGCGATAGTACCTTCCAGTGCATTTGCCTTTACATTTTGCAGGTTGATCTTTTCATCATCCAGTACGAATGTTCCGCTGATGTTGCTGTAATCAACCTTATCATAGGTCAATTTTCCTGCGGAAGCATTTACCGTGAAATTCATATTGGCAGGCACAAGAAAAGGCTTACTGCTTGTTGATGAAACATTGCTGCTTGCACCGGAACTGCTTACAGCAACTACGGGAGTTCCCATCCAGTCGTTTAAGTTAATATTATCAGCTTTTGCATTCAGTGTTCCGGTCAACGGTTGGCTCTTCATCATGTAACCAACTAAGTTGTTCATAGTTCCGCCGGCAGAAAAATTAGTGCCCTGGTATTTGCCAAGAAGATTATTCAGTGTTACATTTTTGGGATTAAATACAAGTTGTGAAGACGGGATACTTACTCCCGTTGGATATTCTTTTGAAGTATAGTTTACGTTGGTGAAATCTGCATTGCCGCTTAATGTGATCTTATCATATTCTTCTTTGTTGATGGCAGCTTTGCTTCCTGTAAAGCCCATGTCTGCATTCATCAGCCCGCTGATAGCGGTGCCGGATGGGAGAGAAGTGAATTGTTTCAAATGATCCAATGTAAACCGGCCCTTTGCGTGGCCGGAGAAATTAACAGTTGAAACGGGATTTGTAAGCTGCAATGAAAAATCAACCGGGTCGTTGCCAACCTGTATATGCGCTGATGAAATGTCAATGACTGTTTTATCAGCAATGCCACCGGCATTTGACAAAATTGCTTTTATATTACCATTCTGTATGGGTTGCGGGAATGTTTTATCAGAATAAAATAAATTCTTAATGTCAAAGAAACCTCCGGCGCTGAATGCCCCGCTTTGATTCTGCAATGCTTTTAGTGGCCCTTTTGCAAATGCATCAGCCCAAACCTGTCCTGCGAGTTTTGTGCCTGGGTCGAGCTTTATAAATTTAGTTATCTCGGATAAGTCAAGATTTCCTTTTGCACCGGCATCAATATATTGAATGGTCTCGGGGTTTTTATAAGTGAAATTGAAATCAAACGGTTTGTTATCAAATTCAATATGACCTTTGGGAATATCGATTACTGCATTGTCAGGTTTGCCATCGGGATTTACGGCTCTTAATGAGAGATTGATATTCTTAACCGGCTTTGGCAGATCGGGATATTGAAAAGAACCATTCTTCACAACGAGGTTAATATCATAACCCGGTGTCTGACTGGCAGAAGAAATTCCTTTCACAAAACCTTTGAACGAAGCCTCGCCGCTGGTTTTTATGTTTTTAAAATCTTTGGTATAAACAGCCGGTACCATGGAAAGGATGGTTTTAAAATCATTGGTCGGGGAGCTGAATTTAATATCTGTTTTAACTGCACCCTCGCTGAGCGTCTGTACAAGACCATCAGCAGAAAGTGTCAGGTCATTCAGTTTTACATCATCTGTTTTGAAAGTATAAGTATTCGTTCTAGTATCAATCTTTATATCCGCATCCAGGTTGGTTTTTGTGTTGTACAAATAAGGAATATCATCTTGTGTATAATACGCCGATGAGGATTGTGTGGAAGTGGAAAGGGTAAATACATCCGCCATCAGGTTGCCACTGCCTTCATGGTTCAGATTATTCAGTTCCAGATATGAGTTGGCCTGCTTATCTGAATAGACCAGGTAACCATCAGTGATCTTGTATTTTTTCAGTGATAAACTGAATTTGGAAGCTGAGGTATCTGTTGATGGACCGCTGGCGGATGATCTTGCTATATCCCAATTATTTTTTCCAAACTGGTTGTTCAGTAAATGAATGCGGGGCGACTCAAGATAAACGGCATTTACTTTAATATTCTTTCCCCCAAGAACACTGAAGAGTCCGGCTGTAACATCTATTTCAGTGGCTGCGATCAGGGTGTCTTTTGAATAATAATCTTTGCCGACAATGCTGAGCCCTTTGATGCTGATAGTGGCTTTTGGAAAGTGGCGGAACAAAGAAAGTTTTACATCTTTAAAATCAACGGTGGCATTCAGTTGTTTATTGATCTCTTTTTTAACAAGGCGCTGAACCTGTTTTTTAAATACAACGGGTATTAAAAAAGCAAATAGTATTAATGACAGAATACTGATGCCTGTGATCTTCAGGGTTTTCTTTAGCCATTTTGCCATAGCTATGGGAAGTTACGGTAAAATTTTTTCACTCAAAGCCACACAGCAATTAAGGTAGCAGGGCAAGTTTCAGTGTTTTTGTGTTTCTGTGGCTTTATTTCTGCCACTGAGACACTGAAACACAGAGTTATTTGTACCTCGCAATAAAAAGTTTCAGAATTGAGAATAGTTATATTCTTTTTCTTACTTCCTCAATATCTTCTCCATCGCTTTTCCCTTTGCCAGTTCATCAATCAGCTTGTCCATGTAGCGGATCTTTTGCATCAGTTTATCTTCTATCTCTTCCACACGATAGCCACAAATGACACCTGTGATCTTTGAAACATTGGGGTTCAGCTTTGCTTCGGCAAAAAATGTTTCCAGGTCAACTTTCTTATCTATTTGTTGCTGCAATTGTTTTTGCGTATAGCCGGTGAGCCAGCAGATGATGGTATCCAGTTCTGCTTTGGTGTGACCCTTGGTTTCTGTTTTTTTAAGATAATGCGGATAGACACTGGCGAATACCAGTTTATATACTCTTTCGTTTTTCATGCCGGTTGTTGTTTGGACAAGAAAGATAATTCATTTTTTTATCGGTTCGTAGTAAAACAGCATTGAACCAGAATTGTTGAAGATTTTGGTTTTTAAAAGCCTGAATTCAGTTCTGTCGTTTATATTTTCAAATAATGGCAAACCCTTTCCTGCAATAATGGGCTGTATGCAGAGTTGGAATTCATCGATTAAACCAAGGTTCATTAAGGTGATAATTAAACTCCGGCTACCAATTAAAATGTCTTTACCTGTTTCTTGCTTAAGCTTTAAAACTTCTTCTTTAATATTTCTTGTTGTCAGTCTTGCGGTTTTCCATGTAATATCTTTCAATGAATGAGAGAAAACGACTTTGGGAATATTGTCTATCGCCACCGCAAAATCATCAAACGATTTGTTGCCGGTTGGGTTTTCTAAAACAGTCCGCCAGTATTCCATCAGCTGGTATGTTATCCTTCCGTATAAAATGGTGTCGGCGCTACGTAAAAGGTCTGTGTAATGTTGATGTATCTCATCATCTGCAATCAGTGCTGTATGGTCGCAAAACCCGTCAAGGGTCATATTGATGGCAGCAATAACTTTTCGCATGACTGTTTATTTTGCTGAAGCCGTAATGATCTTTTCCAGCACTTTCACATCCACCTATTCCAGTTTATTTATGTGAAGACATCCGCCGCTGACTTTGTGCTTGCCTAATTTCTTAAGCGCTTCAGCATGTTTCTGCAAGCCCATCAGGTAAAGGGTGATATTGGCTTTGCGGGGCGAGAAACCAATTTTAAACCATTCCACCTGGCGGCCGGTTTTCGGACTGGTATAAATGAGGTTGCCAAAACCGATGATGGCACTGCCCCAGAGTTTGGCCTTGCTCTTTGTCGCTTTCTCCATCATTTTTATAATGGCAAAGCAATCCTTACGTTTTTGTTCATCTGCTATTGCATTGATAAAATCATCCACACTGGCGGTGGTTTCCTTTGTTTTTATCTGGGCAAGTTTTTTGGCCATGGAGGGAAGTTAAGATAATTTATGTGGTCGTGGAAGAAACCTGCCTACCGATAGACAGGCGCCGACCACCGCGGAAACTGGAAGTTTCGCAGAACTGGGCTGATGAAACAAAAATATACGGCATAAATGTAACTTCATTGCATGGATGGTAAGTACAGTAATCATTTTTACAATAAGAACCTTCAACCGTATGCTAACCGCCTGCGTAAAGAAATGACGAAGGCGGAAGCTTGTCTGTGGAAATATGTTTTGCGTGCAGGTAAGATGAAAGGTCATGGCTTCCGGCGGCAGCGGCCGGTGCTGCAATACATTGCCGATTTTATGTGTAAGGAACTCATGCTGATCATTGAAGTAGATGGAAGTATTCATGAACTGGAAGATATAAGGAAGAACGATGAGGTACGACAGAAGGCATTGGAAGAAGCAGGGTTTACCGTGCTGCGGTTTACGAATGAAGAAGTGCTGACGAATATTCAATCGGTTCAAATTTTTTTGGAAGAGTGGATTGAGAAGAAGACAGGCCCTCAGGTTTAATATCTACGAAATGCAGGCTCTCCACTGTCCCTGTATTTTACGCCCTGCTTACATAATGACTGCGCATTGTCCCCCGCAGGCGGGGGATGTGATACGATTACGGGGAGTCTCCGAACAGGGGTGGAGATAACGCTGCCCGTAGTTTGCTCTCCACCCCAGTTTGGGAATGCATGCTCTCAGGCGATCCGGCCCCCGCCAGCGGGGGACAGGGCAGACTCCGCTATGCGGGGGCACGCCACACACCTGCCTACGGTAGGCAGGCAAGCTGTGACGCACCCGATAGCTATCGGGTCTCAGCACAACTGTCCTGTTATTTAAATATTCATAATTGAACCGAAGACTACGGACAACGGGGAGACTCGGGGCGGAAAAAATTAGCATATCATATTTCGTAGGGTATTACAAATTGAGTCACATTGCTTTCAAGTTGAAACAGTTTTTCTAGGTTTCTATCATGATAGGGGGGCTGAAAAATTTTAAAAGCATTCATCATTGTTGATTGTATCCTATCAGGGTTTTTATCCTGTATATAAACTTTTTTCAGATTTATCATTGAGCTAAAAAGTCTTAAATCTGTTTCTCTGTTGAAAACAGGAAAAGAATATCCTATTACTACTAATATTTCAGTATTTGATGCAATTCGTTCAGCGATGTTTAAGTTCCCATTATATCCCGAATATTTATTTGTGAAATCTGAATCTCTTTCCCATGCAAAATTGAACATTTTTAGAAACGTATCACCTTCGGCGGAATTGTAGAATAGGTAATTATATTCAATAAGAGCCCTTCCGATTATTGATGCTGTCGCCTCATACTTCCCAAAATAGGTGTCGAGAACAGTAGGAGTAGATTTTTTTTCTGTTGATAATTTTGACCAAAATGCATTGCCATTTATTTTTACAACTCCGAACTTAGTGTGGTCGAAGATTTCGTTGACGTCATGCTCGATCGATGATTGATTTGGGAATATCTGAAATAATGTTTTTATAGAGGAAATGCTGTTATTGAGATACCTTTTTACTGAAAGTTCAATTTGTAGGTCATAATTCCATGTCAATATTCTTATGTTATCAGCGATACTAAGGTTGCTATTAATTTTGTTGAATAAGGCTGCAAGAAAACTGTCATAGCGCTTATCTGGTTGAACCAATGCTTGACGAATTTGAAAATATAGAATAAGAATTCTTTTTAGCTTACTTAAATCTTCCGAGTTCGTTAAGTAATATTTTTTGGCTAAAGTATCAATTGTTTTATGATTGGATGCTTCAGTGAGAAGCCATTCAAATTCTCTTACAATTCCTTCTAATACTGAATTATTCTCTTGTAATTGGATGGGTAATGTAGCATATGCTTCATCACTAAGATTTTTTTTAAGATATAGGCTTAGCAGGTTTTTGATTGCTTTGAGGTCTTCATTGAATTCGTCTACAACTGGTATTGCTTCAGCGCTAGCGCCAGCCCCAAGCAGGTAGGTAACGTTAGTCATATAATAATTATTCTTTGTCTATGCCAAATTATTCAATGATCATTCAACGGCAACCCTCTCTTCTGCCACTCAATCCAATTGATATACTCCGGCGCCACACGGTGTTCTTCCATGGTAATACAATCATCAACCGGGCAAACGAGTTTGCAGAGATTGCAGCCTACACATTCTTCATCTTTTACGGTGTAGGTGTTGTAAGGTTTGCCATAGGCGAGGTTGATAGACTGGTGTGAGGTATCCTCGCAGGCAATATAGCAGAGGCCGCAATGGATGCACTTATCCTGGTTTATTTTGGCAATATGGTGGTAGTTGATGTCAAGATCTTCCCAATGCGTAATGGTGCTGACCGATTTGCCGATAAAATCATCCAATGTTTTATAACCTTTTTCATCCATCCAGTTGCTGAGGCCTTCAATCATATCTTCCACAATGCGGAAACCATGCTTCATAGCTGCTGTGCATACCTGCACATTACTTGCGCCCAGCAACATAAACTCCACGGCATCTTTCCAGGTGCTTACGCCGCCAATACCGCTGATGGGAACCTTGCTGGTGAGTTCATCCTGTGCAATAGTGGTGAGCATTTTTAAGGCAATGGGTTTTACAGCCGGGCCGCAATAACCACCAAAAACAGATTTGCCCGCCACATAAGGATTGGGCACCAATGTGTCAAGGTCAACACCGGTGACGGATTGTATGGTATTAATTAATGACAGGGCATTCGTTCCGGCTTTCACCACGGAACGACCCGTTGGCACAACAGAATGAACATTGGGAGTGAGTTTGGTGATGACGGGTATGGTTGCTGCTTCCATCACCCATTCCACCACCATGCAGGCGATCTCGGGGTCTTGTCCTACGGCGGCGCCCATTCCTCTTTCCGTCATTCCATGCGGGCAACCAAAGTTGAGTTCAAAACCCATGGCGCCGGCGTCCTCACATTTTTTGATCAGCTCATGCCAGCTTTTTTTATCATTGTCCGCCATCAATGAAACAATCATCGCCCTGTCGGGGAAGAGCTTTACACATTCGGTTATTTCTTTCAGGTTGATATGCAGGGGCCGGTCGCTGATGAGTTCGATATTATTAAAACCCATCACCCGTTGCCCGCCGTAGTCAACAGCAGAATACCTTGACGATACATTCTTGACCTGCGAGCCAAGTGTTTTCCAGACCACGCCGCCCCAGCCGGCTTCAAATGCACGGAGTACATTGTATTTTTTATCGGTAGGAGGGGCACTCGCCAGCCAGAAGGGGTTGGGGGATTTTATGCCTAAAAAGTTTGAAGAGATGTTTGCCATAATCGTTTTGTTTTCCGTCGGAACGCTGTAAGCGGTCTGAAGGTTATTTAATATGATGCCAGCAACATTAAGACGGATGAACTTTCGTTGCGACGCTCCGTTCATCGTTCGGTTCGCTGCTCAGCAAATTCGGAATTCATATTGTTTCTCCGAATTTGTCATGCCGACGAAGGAGGCATCTGAAAATATTCATCCCATATTTCATTTCAATTTATGTTGAACCCCTCCGGGGTTCCAACAACTTTCTCAATTTCTTTTCCCCGGATTAAAATCCGGGGCTATTGATATACCGCCCCTTCGGGGCTCTGAAAACCGTTTGCACATTGTTACCCCCCCGATAAATCGGGGGGCTACTAATATTCAGCCCCTACGGGGCTGTAAGGAACCACTAATAATATTTTCTCAGCATATAAATAAATACAATTAACACGATTAAAATTGCAACCAATACGAATGCTAACAGCTTTTTTTGAATTTTACTTTTCCTGTTGTTTGACCTGATCCCCCTTTCATATCTGTTTCCTGTCTCAGCAGCATTGAAAACTTTAAATAGCAAACCGGCAAACCCAATAACAAGAAAACAAATGCCTAATATGATAACGGGCTGGTCAAGTATTACTTTCAATAGCAAAGCCATATTTGTTTATAATTGACTTGTGAACATCTATAAAGAACTTCTATACTTTTGGATTCTAAAGCCTCCGCCAACCGGCGGAGATTTAGGGGGCCAGGTATTTCAAAATAGCCTTCGCTCCGTCCTTCCCCGCCTGCACCGCATCCACCACTTCTTTACCACCATTCACTGCATCGCCACCGGCAAAGACGCCTTTGATGCTGGTCGCACAGTTTTCATTGATCACAATTTTTCCGTTCTTATTATCCAGTCTTGACTTCTTAATTAATTTTTCAAAAGGCACCTGTCCGGCCGCTTTAATGACCATGTCAACATCCAGTGTGAATGTTTCGCCTGTGTCAACAGGGCTTCTTCTTCCACTGGCATCAGGGTCGCCAAGTTTCATAACACTGCAGACAAGCTGTTTGACTTTTCCGCCGGAGCCTTTTATTTTTTGTGGCGCTGCAAGCCATATCACTTCACAACCATCCAGCATGGCAATGTCCAACTCATGCTGTGTGCATGGTTTTTCTTTTTCTGTACGGCGATAGACCATCGTCACCTGTTTTGCACCGAGGCGTTTGGCCTGTGTGGCTGCATCAATGGCTGTCATGCCCATGCCGATGACGGCTACTTTATCGCCAACCGGAACTGATGGGTAACCATTGGCCCGGATATTGTAAATAAATTTTATAGCATCAACCACGCCTTCTAATTTTTCTCCTGGAATATCTAATTGCCTTGCTACACCCACACCAATGCCGAGATAAACAGCATCAAATTCTTTTTTGAGTTGGGAGAGTGTAATGTCTTTACCCAGTTCATGGTTATATTTTATTTCAATGCCACCAATAGAAGTAATATAGTTCACTTCATCTTCGCAGAACTGTGGTGTTACTTTATACGCTGCAATACCATATGTCATCAATCCACCGCCTTTGCTTTCTTTTTCATAAATGGTTACATCAATCCCTTCTCTTGAGAGAACATGAGCACAACTCAATCCTGCAGGGCCGGCACCGACAACGGCAACCTTCTTGCCAACGGAGTTTTTACGTTCAAATAGTTGCCAGTTATTCTCCATTGCTTTTTCTGTGCTATAACGCTGGAGTTTTGCAATCGGAATAGGAGGCTCATCTAATAAATTGAATACGCAACTTCCTTCGCAGAGTTTCTCTACAGGGCATACTTTACTGCAACCTGCTCCCATGATGTTTGAAGTAAATATTGTATGCGCTGAACCTTTCACATTATCCGTTACGATCTGCTTAATGAACTTGGGCACATCAATATGTGTGGGGCAACTTTTGGTGCAGGGGGCATCGTAGCAAAACAAGCAACGGCTGGCTTCCACCTGTGCTGCTGTTTTATTTTCAAACGGCGGGTGAATGTCGGCGAAGTTAGCTTCGTATTGTTCTTTGGTTAAGCGATTATTTTGAATTGCCATATAATTTTTTTAATGGGAACGCAGATTATTATGATGGTGATGATGATTTATGATCTTATCAGCGCTGATCTTAATTATCATAATGATCTGCGTTCCTGTATTAAAGTTCAACCAGCTTACCGTAAGTCTCCGGTCTTCTGTCTCTAAAGAACTGCCAGGTGCTTCTTACCTGCTCTATCATATCCAGATCAAAATCGGCGATGAGCAATTCGTCATTGTCTTCGCTGGCCTGTGCAAAAATTTGCCCCCTGGGATCAACGAAATAAGAAGATCCATAGAACTTGCCGAGGTTCCAGGGTTTTTCATAACCCACACGGTTGATGCAGCCCATAAAATAGCCATTCGCCGCTGCATGCGCCGGTTGTTCCAGTTTCCATAAATATTGAGAGAGGCCTGCAACAGTTGCGGAAGGATTGTAAACGATCTCTGCACCATTCAACCCCAAACATCTTGCTCCATCCGGGAAATGGCGGTCATAACAGATGTACACACCAACCTTGGCATACTTGGTTTGAAAAACAGGATAACCCAAATTGCCGGGTTTGAAGAAGAATTTTTCCCAGAAGCCACTTGTATGAGGAATATGATTCTTACGATACTTGCCCAAATAAGTTCCGTCAGCATCTATTACTGCTGCCGTATTGTATAAAACACCGGCCTGTTCTTTTTCATACATGGGAACGATGATGACCATATTATACTTCTTGGCATACTCCTGCATCCGTTCAGTAGTAACACCGGGAACAGTTTCTGCACTTTCATACCATGCTTTATCCTGCCCGGGGCAGAAGTATGGTGTATTAAAAATTTCCTGGAAGCAAAGTATCTGCACACCTTTCTTTCCTGCTTCTTCAATAAAGGGAATGTGCTTTTGCACCATCGCTTCTTTAATTTCTGCAATCGTTCCTTCGCCTTCTGTTTTGGGAAGGGAGAGCTGGATGAGCCCTGATTTGATCATTCTTGGCATAATATTTTGTTTTGGCCACAGATGAACACGGATTAACACAGATTAAAAATGTGTTTCCCTTTGTGGCGGTTTTTATTATTGGTTCAATACATATTAGTATCAAGGCCGGCAATTAATAAAGAAATAATCCGTGCAAATCTGTGTAATCCGTGGCTAAATCTTATCCGACACTTTATTTCGCTTTATAAATTTACCATATCCCTTATCAATCTTGCAATGATTATTTTCTATCGCTACCTTTCCTCTTAGTAAAACCGTTTTCACTTTTCCTGTTACTTCCCAACCCTCATAACCACTGTAGTCCACATTCATGTGATGTGTTTTCGCTGATAGTTTATGTTTTTCATTCGGGTCAAAGATCACAATGTCAGCATCACTGCCTACAGCAATCGTCCCTTTGCGTGGGAACATGCCAAATATCTTTGCCGGGTTGGTACAGGCTACTTCCACATATTTATTTAATGTGATCTTTCCTTTATTTACTCCTTCGCTGTACAATAATTCCATCCGATTCTCTATTGCAGGATGCCCGTTGGGTATTTTAGAAAAATCATCTTTGCCCATCAGTTTTTGTTCCCATTTGAAAGGACAGTGATCGGTTGCTACTACTTGCACCAAACCCTGATTGATGCCGGCCCATAAAGTATCCTGATCTTTCTTTTGCCGCAGGGGAGGGCTCATCACCCATTTGGCACCTTCAAAATTCTGTTCGTATAAACTGGCATCAAGAATTAAATATTGAATACATGTTTCCACGAACATCTTTTGATTTCTTCTTGTTGCATTTCTTACTGCATTCAATGCCCCTTCGCAGGTCAGGTGAACAATATAACCCGGGCAGCCGGTGTAATAACTCATATCAACAAATCTTTCGGATGCTTCAGCTTCTGTTATTTCCGGTTGTGATAAATAATGATAGAGAGGAGAGAGTTTGCCTTCTACCCGGTGTTTGGCAACCAGGTAATCGATCATGTCACCGTTAGTGGCATGGACATTTATTAAACCCCCATGTTTCTTTACTTCTTCCATCAGTCCGATCATCTGCCGGTCATCAATCATCAGGGCGCCTTTGTAGGCCATGAATGTTTTGAAAGAAACGATTCCTTCTTTTTCTATCAGGCCCTGTATTTCTTTTTTTGTGTTTTCGTTGAAATCCGTCACTGCCATGTGGAAACTGTAATCTCCAATACAGTTGTTATCACTTCGGCCTCTCCATTCTTCTAATGCGGCCTGTAATGAATTGCCCTGCTTCTGCAGGATAAAGTCAATGACCATGGTCGTGCCGCCAAATAAAGCTGCTCTTGTTCCTGTTTCATAATTATCGCTACTGTATGTTCCCATGAAGGGCATATCCAGGTGCACATGCGGATCAATGCCGCCGGGGAAAACGAGTTTGCCGGAAGCGTCAATTTTTTTATCTGCTTTTTCAGAAAGATTATTACCGATTGCCTTGATGGTTTCACCTTCAATGAAAATATCTGCCACATAATCATCGGTGGCTGTAACGACTCTAGCATTTTTGATAAGTATGCTCATAGCAATATTTTTTTTAGAACACGGATGACACGGATTTGACGGATATTCACGGATAACTCTTTTTTGTAGTTTGCCTGTTTTATTTTAACTAAAGTAAAAATCAGTGTAAATCTATTCCATCCGTGTCATCCGTGTTCTTTCCTTTTCATCAACATCCAATATACAAAACCACTGACAAAGAATCCCACAAACCAGGCATAATTGTACAGATCAGAAATCCAGACAGGGAATACATCTGCCGGAATAACTTTTACCTGCACTAAAAAACCGGGAATGTTGGGTACTATTCCAATCAGCAAAGCTACAATTGCCTTGATGTTAAATCCGCCTCCATAGCTATACCTGCCTGCATGACTATACAGTTCGGCTGTTTCTAATTTTTGTTTCCGTATGAAGTAATAATCAGTGATCATAATACCGCCGATCGGGCCGAGTAGTGCGGAATAACCAACCAGCCAGTTATAAATATATCCATTGGGATCGGCTACCAGCTTCCATGGGAAGATTAAAATACCGATAACACCGGTGATGTAGCCACCAATTCTGAAATTTATTTTCTTTGGAGCAAGGTTTGAAAAATCATTGGCCGGACTTACAATATTCGCTGCAATATTTGTAGCAAGAGTTGAAATGGCAACTGCGAGCATGGCAAATGTTACCATCAGTTTGTTTTCAAATCTTCCGGCTAATTGCACCGGGTCCCAGATTGTGCTTCCATAAACTATAGTAGTGGCAGATGTTACAACTACGCCAATAAAAGCAAATAAAGTCATGGATGGCGGCAAACCAATGGACTGGCCTCTTATCTGAGACTTCTGTGATTTTGCATAACGGGTAAAATCCGGAATGTTCAAAGAAAGTGTTGCCCAAAACCCAACCATGCCTGTTAATGCAGGAAAGAAAAATTTCCAGAATGAGTTTCCGTGTAACTGGGTTGGTTGTTCAAGTATCGGTCCCAAACCTTTTGCAGCGCTGATGGCCCAGAATAATAATGCCAGTGCAGCAACCGGTAGAAAGATTGCTTTGAATACAAGCAGCTTTCTTATTGTTTCCACTCCGAGGTAAACGATAAGCATGTTCAGCAACCAGAAAACTAAAAAACAAATCATCGGAATGGCCTGTGGAAATAATGACTGTGTATCCAGTTCAGGCATGGAAGGATTCCATGCCCGGATGATTTGATAGATGGCATAACCCCCGATCCATGTTTGAATGCCAAACCAGCCACAGGCAACAATAGCTCTCAGCATTGCAGGAATGTTTGCGCCCATTGTTCCGAAACTTGCTCTTGCCAAAACCGGAAACGGTATTCCATATTTGGCGCCTGCATGACCATTTAATATCATCGGAATCAAAACAATAGTATTGCCAAGAAAAATAGTGAGGATGGCCTGCCACCAGTTCATACCTCCTCCAATCAATGAACTTGCGAGCATGTAAGTGGGAATGCAAAGGCTCATACTGATCCATAGTGCAGCATAATTCCAGGTGCCCCATTTTCTCTTTTCGGGCGGAATGGGGGCTAAATCTTCATTAATCAATGAAGTATTTTGTATATTTTGGTTGTCTGTCATTTTATTGCCACTAAGACACAAAGGCTCTAAGATTTTTCTTTGTGTCTTAGTGCCTTTGTGGCAAACTAATTTACATATTGGTCAGCTATTGAAATAGCTTCACTGATTATCGCCAATCCCTCATCAATCTGTTCCTTCGTAACAATCAATGGTGGGGCAATGAAAATATAACTCCATCTTACAAAAGTGTACATACCGAGTTCTTTGATCTTGGTTGCCACTTTATTCATCACAGCCATTTCATCCGGCTTGGCATTGAAAGGCGCCATCGGTTCTTTTGTTTTCCTGTTCTTCACCAGTTCAATACAACCCAGCAAGCCGGTATTTCTGAAGTCCCCTATGCTTGGATGTTTTTGTTTTAGTTTTTCTACCTGCTGCTCCACATAATTTCCCATTACTATACAATTTTCAATCAGGCCTTCGTCTTCGTATATCTTTAATGTCTCCAGCGCAGCAGCGCAGCTGACAGGGTGGGCAGAGTAGGTGAGGCCCAGTGATAAAACGGTGTCATCATATTTTGCTGCGATCTTATCAGATACCATTAAACAACCAAACGGTAAATAACCACAGGTTAATCCCTTGGCCATGGCAATCATATCAGGAACGATGCCGTGGTTTTCAAAGCCAAACCATTTGCCGGTTCTCCCGAAGCCGCTCATTACTTCATCAGCAATTAATAAGATGCCGTGTTTGTTACAGATCTCTCTTACTGCTTTTAAATAACCAACAGGATATTTTAAACAGCCAGATGAACCGCTTTCACCTTCTAATAAAATAGCAGCTATGTTTGCCGGGCCTTCATAAGCTATTACTCTTTTCAATGATGCAACAGCTTCTTTCAGTAAATTTTCTTCACCATATTCCCAGTGGTATAAATATGGCAAATCAAAATGAACAAAGTTGGGCGCCTGCTGGGCATCCATGGGTATGCGCCTCGGATCGCCGCTGGCACTCATGGCTCCGTAGGATGCACCGTGATAAGATTGGTAGCGGGTCAATATCTTATGCCGGCCTGTGTACAGCCTTGCCAGCTTAATTCCATTTTCAATAGATGTAGCACCACAGAGAGTAAAGAATGCTTTGTTCAGATCGCCGGGACAAATCTCAGCTAACTTTTTTCCTAATTCACCTCTCACTTTGGTCACACAACTTGGCGTTACATACGCCACTTCCTGCATTTGCTTTACTACTGCATCAGTTACTCTTTGATTGCCGTGACCGATGTTCACATTCATCAGCCCCGATGAAAAATCAATATAGCGTTTGCCATCGTAGTCGTAGAGATAAACACCTTCGGCTCTTTTTACAGCAATAGGGGCGATGCCTTTTTGTTTGGACCAGGAGAATAAGGTATAATCCAAATTGTCCTGAATTATTTCCTGTGCTTCTGAGATTGTTTTTGTATTCATAGTATTTTTATTTAGTCATCTGCATTGCTACTATCATCATCTGTTGTGTCACTCACTTCATCGTTCGGTAATTCTACTCAGCATTTATTTTTTAAACCCAATCCTTTCCCTCTCTTCCCATTTCTTCTCATCCGCTTTTTTATCTAACAAATCTTCAATAGCGTCGTAAATCTGGTTCAGTTGGGCATCATGTCCGTCCAAATGAAGTTTCAGCATTTTTATTTGTTTGGCCAGTGAATCATAATCCAGTATTTGTTTTCTGAGCTGGATAAATGTTTTTATGATAGCAATGCTCATCTTAACTGCTCTATCACTTTTAAGAACTGTGGCCACCATTGCCACACCATGTTCTGTAAAGGCATAGGGAGTTATATTAATATTTCTTTTGCTTTGGGATGCGGTCGCAATTTGCGACCGCATGCTGAACCATTCTTTTTTAGTCAGCCGGAACATAAATTCCTGAGAGAATTTTTCAATATTCCTCTTCACCTGTTCATTCATTCGCTTGGTGGTAACGCCGTATAAAAAGGCCACATCATAATCAAGCATTACCTTTTGTTCCTTGATTACAAATATTTTGCTGACAATAATTTCAGCAGGGACATATTTCGCAATATTCTTCTTTGCTTTAGCCATTCAGTCAATTTTTGATGCGGTCGCAAAATGCGACCGCATAGTTATAATTCCCTAAGAACCAGGTCTATTAAAACATGAGATCACAAACTGTGATATCATGTTTGGTTTATGCGGTCACATTTTGTTACCGTATAATTTTTTTAAGAAACTAACTCTATTATTAGTGTGGTCACAATCTGTGCCCACCTTTTGAGGTTACAATTTGAAACCTCAAAGTTCATTTATTCTTTAAGGTCGCAATTTGCAACTTTAAACGACTCTTCTTAAGCCCCTCCTTCGGAGGGGTTTGGGGCGGCTTTCTAACTCATCCAATTCACCCCCGCCTCCGGGTTCCACTTGGTAGTGCTTTTCTTCAACTTTGTCCAAAATTCAATAGAGCTCTTTCCGGTGATATCACCTACTCCAAATTTGCTTTCATTCCAGCCGCCGAAGGAGAAGGGCTCTCTTGGTACAGGCACGCCTACATTCACGCCGATCATACCGGCGCTGGCTTTATCAATGATATAACGGGCCATGCCGCCATTCTGCGTAAACACAGATGCAGCGTTACCATAAGGATTGGCATTTTCAATTGCCAGTGCTTCATCAACGGTGTTAGTACGCATGATGGAAATCACAGGTCCAAATATTTCTTCTTTGGCTACGGCCATATCAGGTTTGACATAATCAATCACCGTTGGACCAACATAGGTGCCATTTTCTTTTCCTTTTACTTTTGCATTACGTCCATCCACTAAAATTTTTGCTCCCTGTTTTTCCGCTTCCGTAATATAACCTTCAATTCTTTCTTTGGACTCTTTGCTGATCACAGCGCCGAGATTTTCTCCGGGAATAATTTTTTTTGCCTCATCACAAATTTTATTGATGATATGATCCACTTCGCCCACAGCCACCATTGCACTTGCAGCCATACAGCGCTGGCCGGCGCAGCCGCTCATGCTGGCGGCCACATTCTGCGCCGTCATATCCGGTTTTGCATCGGGCAATACCATCAAATGATTTTTTGCTCCGCCAAGCGCCAATGCCCTTTTAAATTGTGATGTTGCTCTCTGATAAACAATCTTCGCCACTTTTGTAGAGCCGACAAATGAAACGGCTTCAATTCCGGGATGATCGCAGATGGCTGTTACAATTTCGCTGTCGCCATTCACAATATTGAAAACACCATCAGGCAAGCCGGCTTCTTTTAATAATTGCGCAAGCCTTCCTGAACAAAGCGGGACTTTCTCCGAAGGTTTTAATATCATGCAATTTCCCAACGCAATCGCATTCGGTATCGTCCAGTTGGGAACCATGGCCGGAAAATTGAAAGGAACGATAGAAGCAACTACACCCAGCGGTACATGTTCAGTTCTGCATTCAACACCTTTGCTTACTTCCAATATTTCGCCGGTTACCAACTGTGGCAATGAAGTGGCGAATTCAGTAAGCTCAATGCATTTTTCTATTTCAGCAACTGACTCACTGTATGTCTTGCCATTTTCTTCACTGCAGAGCTCTGCCAGTTCTTTCAGATTTTTTTCCAATAAAATTTTATAGCGGAAAAAAACCTGCACTCTTTCTTTAATAGGCATCTTGCTCCATGCCGGGAAGGCGGCCTTTGCTGCTTTTACCGCATCATCCATGTCTTTACTTGTTGACATGGGAACAGTGGACAATAAATTACCATCAATGGGTGATATCACCTGTAGTGTGCGGGCAGAAGAGGCGTCCACAAATTTTCCGTTGATATAATTCTGAACAGGGGAGTATTTCATATAGCAAATCTTTTTTCGCCACAAAGACACGAAAGCACAAAATTTCACAAAGTTTTCTTAGTGTCTTGGCGTCTTCGTGGCATTCTTTTGTTTCTGATTGTAAAAGTCAACTATAAATATACTTAATTTGCCCAGCATTGCAAGCTAACAACTTACTATTCAATGACCCCGGAAAGAAAAGAGAGACTTACTTCTGTATTGAATAAAAGACAGGGCGACATTACTGTTGTAATGGAAAATGTTTTTGACCCGCATAATATTTCTGCGGTGATGCGTACCTGCGATGCGGCAGGTGTTCAGGATATTTATATTCTCAATACCAAAATACCAAGGCACAAAAAATGGGGAGCTAAAAGTTCATCGAGTGCTGCCAAATGGCTGACCATTCATCAATTTGATAATGCAGAGGAATGTTTTGCAGAACTGAGAAAGCACTATTCAACCATTTTAACTACCCATCTCAGCAGTGATGCAGTAAATTTACACCAGATTGATTTTACAAAGAGCATTGCATTGGTATTTGGCAATGAACACAGCGGGGTGAGTGATGAAATAAGAACATTGGCCGATGGAAACTTTGTAATACCGCAGGTTGGAATTATCCGTTCGCTAAATATAAGTGTAGCCTGTGCAGTGACATTGTATGAAGCCTTCCGGCAAAAAACAAATGCGGGACATTACAACCAGAACGGATTAGATGACGTCAGATATGATGAATTGCTGAAGGAGTGGAGTTTTAATGAAAAGAAAGAAAATATTCAATAATCAATGTTCAATATTCAATTTTCAATACGGCACTTTATTTTGGCTTTTGCTTTCTCTTTCTGCACTTTTATTGTATCGGGACAAGAAATAAAAGCGGTGAAAGCTACTGATGTAGAGAAGATAATTGCTGAAAGCAAGACCCCTTTGATCATAAATTTCTGGGCCAGCTGGTGCAAGCCCTGCATTGAAGAGATACCCTATTTCCAGGAGGAAGTAAAGAAGCATAGCAAAGACAGCCTGCAGCTAATACTGGTAAGTCTTGATTTTAAGGAAGATTTCCCGGATGAAATTTTATCTGTTGCAAAAAAAAGAAAGTTTATTGTTCCTCTTTTTTGGCTCGATGAAACAAACGCTGACTACTTCTGCCCCAAGGTGGACCCCCAGTGGTCAGGAGGTCTGCCCGCCACTCTTTTTATTAATAATAAAACCGGATACCGGAAGTTTTTTGAAGAAAAGGTATCCAAAGAGAAGCTGAAAGAAGAAATCAGGGCAACACTTCAGCTTCATTGAGTTGCTTCTTCCGCTTCAAGCTCCGCTTTGGCTTTTGACAGTATGAACAAAAAGTAAATACCTGCGGCCAACGCTACAAGAGCAAGTACAATGCCCATGAAGCTGCCGGTATAAATTGCTTTTGCCAGGCAAAAACCTACCAAACCCATAAAACCAAGGATAATAGCTTTGTTGATGAAGGATCGTAAAGTCATAAGCGCCGGTTTTGAAAGTGGTGAATGTGGTTTACAAACGCTTTGATGCATACAACAAAACTTTCCATACAGGGCAATAAAAAATCCTGTTCGTTAAGAACAGGATTCAAATTTATTCAAGAGTAAACTCTAACTCTTTCTTTTAATGGTACAGCCGACAGAACGGGTCTCCTTCATTGAAATTTCTTTTCCTGCTGATAATTCATCCATTGCAACAATGGCATGTTTGCGGGTAACTCCTTCAGGACTGTTTGAATTATCATCAATGGCGCCATGATAGGACAGTTTCAGGTCTTTGTCAAAAAGAAAAAGTTCAGGAGTACGGTTAGCGCCGAATTTATCTGCCATGGCTGAGTTTTCGTCTAGTACATAATACCAGTCAAATCCATTTTGCTTTGCATAATCTTTCATATCGTCATAAGAATCGCCATTGTCTCTGTAAGCCTCGTTCGGATTCAGAAGTATCACTCCAATGTTATGCTCCAATGCATATTTGGAAACTTCATTTAGCCGGGTTTGGAGTCTTTTTACTACCGGGCAGGTATTGCAACTAAACACCACCAATAAACCGTTTTTCTTTTGCGCATCTTTAAAAGAAACTTCAGTGCCGGAAATATCTTTCATCTTTATTTCCGGGTTGGGAATGGCAGAACCGATAGGCAAGGGGTCATTAACGAGCTTCAAAGGCATTAATGCGAAGGCAGCGATTGGTAAAGCTGCAAAGAGTATCTTTTTCATAATTATGATTTTTGCTCTTTCAAATTTCGGTAATTATTCCTTTTTATCGCTGCCGTCCGAAGGATTATCTTTCCGTTCGTCTGCTATCTTTTTAAGTGAGGTGATGCTAACATTCAGCTCAAAACCAATTAGAAGAACAAGTGAATTGACGAATATAAGCGCCATGAGGATGAGAACTGTGCCAATTGAACCATAAAACTGGTTGTAAGTTCCAAACCGGCTTACCCACCAGGAAAAGAGTAATGTCATGCCCAGCATTAAAACGGTGGCCAGTATGGAACCGGGATTTATCAATTTCCATTTTTTATGTACGGCAGGGGCATGTTTATAAATATAAGAGATGCAATAAAAGAAAAGCAGCACAACCACTATCCAGCGGGTATTAAGGATTATTTTTTTGACACCTGAACCCAAATCAAAAAAGTTAAGCACTTTACTCTGTGCCACCAGCAACAGCACAGAAATGAAGACAAGTACATAAATGATAAAAGTGACTTTCAGGGCAGCAAGCCTTTTCTGAAACCCTTTTCTTTTTTTAAACCCGATATAATTTTTGTCAAATGACCGCTGAATACCCATCATGGCATTGGATGAGAAAAACATCGAGAGAACAAAAGCAAATGATAACAGGCCGTTACGGGGATGATTGATAAAATCCTGCAGAAAGTTTATTATGTTGGCATTATCCTTTTCGCCGGGTACCACATCCCTTATGATGCTGTAAAGACTTTCTTCAAACTCGTTTGAAACAGGAAGAAGCGGAATTAATGTAAAAAGAAAAATGATGGCCGGCGGAATAGCCATCACAAGATTGAATGAAATAGCAGATGCTCTTTCCGTCATTCCCACAGTTCTCACCTGCTGAACAAAAAACATGACCACATCATACAAAGGAATGCCCCTGAAACCCGGCAAGGATGTTTTTTTACTTCTGTGAACGATCTGTTTTGCCGGCGCCGATGAAGTGATTTTGGTTCCTATTTTTCTAAAAAGAGACATTATTTGTTCTCATTAGCTTTTTTGGCCGAATCCATTCTTCTTGTCAGCTCCTGCTGATAAAGTTTTGCATATTTCGAATGATCAGTAAGATTAGTTGTGAACACACTGCTGCCGTCAAATTTATCGCTGGCAACAAAATACAGATATTCCGTCTTTGGGGCATTCAGTACAGCATCAATTGTTTCAGCAGAAGGAGTGCAGATAGGCCCAGGGGGCAGTCCTCTGTTGAGATAAGTGTTGTATGGCGATACTGTTTTAAGATGGGTGTTTAAAATCCTTTTCAACGTAAAATCTTTCATGGCAAACTTGACGGTCGGATCGGCCTGTAAAGGCATCCCTATCCGTATACGATTCAGGTAAACACTGGCAATGTTGGGTTTGTCATCTTTTTTCAGCGTTTCTTCTTCTATAATAGAGGCCAATGTGGTTATTTCAATACGGTTAAGATGAAGGCTATCGGCCTTCACAATTCTTTCTTTTGTCCAAAATTTTTTATAGGCAGAAAAACAACTCTCAAATATTTTTTCCGGGGTGCTGTTCCAGTTAAGTGTATAGGTTAGCGGAAGCATCACTGCCGTTACGTTATTTGTATCCAGACCATAATCACTTAAAGTATCCATATTATTCAGAAAGCCGATCATCTGCAACGAATCAGTTTCAAATATTTTCCCTGTTTTCCTTGCAAAGTCTTCTTTTGTCCTGATCTTGGTAATAACAAAACTTACAGGTTTCTGATTACCCGCCCTCAGCATTCTTACTAATTTCCATATACTCATGCCGCTGGTAATTTTATACCGGCCCGGTTTTACATTTTTAAAGCGCAGGATCTTTGAGGCGAGATCGAACCAACGGCTGTTTTTAATATACTTTTTGTCTATCAATTCATTTTTTACATCAGCATAGCCTGAACCGGTTTTGATATAAAAAAATTCTCCGCCTGAAGTAGAAACAGAGGAACCGAATAATTTCCAGCCTAAAAAAGCGCCGGTTGCCAATAATAGCAGGATAAAAGAGAGAATAATTTTTTTCTTCATATACAGCTTCAAATTAAAAATCCGCCTCTGCAATTTAGATGCTTCGGCGGACAAAGAAAAACCCTGACAATAATGCCAGGGTTTTGAATATTAATAAGGTTTTTATCTGGGTGGATTAGTGGAGGGGTTAGTAGCAGGAGGTGGATTCAATTGCAATCCGGGATTGGTAACCGGTTGTTGTGTTGTATTAATGGGTGCATCTTTGGCTTTATTTTCTACGCCGGATCTTCCGGAAATGAAAAAAGAGGAAACAAGGCATAAAACACCGATAATCCCTGCAAAAAGCCAGGTACCTTTTTCCAAGACATCAGTCGTTTGCTTCACACCCATGAATTGTGTGCTGAAACCGGCGATGTTGCCGGCCAATCCGCCGCCTTTGGGGTTTTGAACCAGCACAATCAGAGCAAGTATCCCGGAGGCCAGAATGATCAAAATAATAAATAAGGTTGTCATGTTAAACTCTTTTCTTTAGTTCCTCAATTTTCGCTGCAAAATAAGTGCTTTTAGAGGGTTCAAGCAAACTTAATTTGCTGTAAACCTCAATCGCTTTTTGATGATTCCCCTGCTTTTCCCATACTTCGGCCATTGTTTCGGTTACGATATGTCTTTCCTGCAAAGAAGTTTCGGCCAATTGTTCCACTTTTTTCTCTGTGGTGCTATCAACGGATGCTGCAATTTCTGAAACAGGTAGTCGTTTCATGGTTTTCAGCCATTCGGTAAAGCTTTTCAGTTGCAAACCAAATTTGTCCTTCGGCTTTTCTTCTTCTTTGAATTTTATTCCCTGTGAAGCAAAATAATCCACCGTGTGATAAGGTTCAAACAACAATTCTGATTTTGCCTCTGCAACCGGTTCGGGTTTTATTTCGGCAAACTGAACTATCGGTTCATCTGCTTTTAATTCTTCTGACCGTTTGATTTCAGTAATTGTCTCTTCACTCTTCACGGATTCATTTAATGAAATCACAGGAGCATTAATTTCAATCGTATGCACGTTTTCTTTTACAGGCGCTGCAATTATCTCTGCATGGCCGGTTTCATTCAGCAGTTGCTGAACCCATAAGGGATTATGAAAAAAAAGAAATGTTTTTTGCAATTGCTCATTGTATTGTTCTGAATTTTCAGCCTGAAGTTTTTTGGTAAGCAATAATTGGGCGGCTCCAAAATAAGGGTGCCGGTCAGCATACTGACGAAGCTCCTGCAAGCTGCATTGTTCAAGCGAATCTTTCTGAAGAAGTGTTTTTACCAGCTGATTGATCTGAACATTCATACCGACAAGTTAAACTGGTATTACCAATTTGAAAAAAGTTTATTGAAAATTTCGTCTGTCAATGTCCTGAGCATTTCGTCCAGCAAAGAAGCCTCAGCCTGCTGAAACGATTGACTGCCTTTGAATTCAAAACTCCTGCTTACATCATAATCCTTTATATCATCCGCTTTTCGGTTGTTGAGGGTAATATGAATACCCACCGTAAGCCGGTTATTGACCACCTGCTGATTGGAAATACCCGATGTACTGAAAGTATAATCATTGATAAAACCACTGATTTCCCAATCTACGTTATCATTATTGGTTTGGGTAAGTCTTGTCTGGCTTATTATTTTTTGCCGGAGTTTGTCGGTCAGTTTTGGACTGAGTTGCGGATTAATATACCGGGCCCGGTTTTCAATAAAATTCACCTTCACGGTTTTTATACTGTCGGGTATAGAAACATCCTTAAACCGGTAAATATTACAACTGCTGTTGAAAGAAAAAAAAGCAAAGCCCAGAACGAAGGGCAGAAGCAGAAGAAATATTTTTTTATTAACTCTCATTATTCTTCAATATCGTATTCTTTTAATTTTCTGTACAATGTTCTTTCGCTGATGCCCAGATCAAGGGCGGCATCTTTTCTCTTGCTCTTATGCTTCTTCAGCGCCTTGATGATAAGCTCTTTTTCTTTATCCATGATGTTCAGGCTTTCTTCCACTTCTACATGATCCTGGATGTCATTATTAATAATAACAGGTTGTGAAGCCTGCACTGCCGGCTGAATACTTCCAATCGTAATAGGTGATACCGAAACCGGCTGAGCCGACTGTAATGCCTCATGTGACTTCATCCGATAACTATCGGATTCCTTTAATTCATTGATAAAGGCCTGGCTCTGGGCCACCATATTCGGATTCTGCAACACTTCGAGAAACATTCTCTTCAATTCGGTGACATCTTTCTTCATATCGAAAAATAACTTGTAAAGGATTTCTCTCTCATTGGAGAAATCATGTGTAGTGCCATTGGTATGCGCCAGCACGGGCATCCGGTTATTGGAATACGGCTGAAGAAATCTATTAAGTGTCGTGGAAGAGATCTGCTTATCCTGTGAAAGAACTGAAATCTGTTCTGCAATATTCTTTAATTCCCTCACATTGCCCGGCCAGGGATAGTTTATTAACAGGTTTTTTGCTTCCTCATCAAGCTGTACAGGAGCCGTTCTGTATTTATTGGCAAAATCTGCTGCAAATTTTCTGAAGAGTAAATGAATATCCTCTGGCCTGTCGTGCAAAGCAGGAACACGGATGGGAACGGTACTTAAACGGTAGTATAGATCTTCCCTGAACTTTCCCGTCTGCACCAGTTGCAGCAAATCTTTATTGCTGGCAGCAATAACCCTTACATCCGTCTTCTGAACTTTTGATGAACCGACACGTATGAACTCACCGCTTTCCAGCACACGGAGCAGCCTTGCCTGTGTGCCCAATGGCAACTCACCAATCTCATCTAAAAAGATTGTTCCGCCATTTACTGTTTCAAAATATCCTTTTCTGGCATCTGCTGCGCCGGTAAAGGAGCCTTTTTCATGCCCGAATAATTCGGAATCAATCGTTCCTTCGGGAATGGCGCCACAGTTCACAGCAATGAAAGGATTATGCTTTCTTGAACTGAGCGAATGAATGATCTGGGAAAAAACTTCCTTACCCACACCGCTCTCACCACTGATGAGTACAGTGAGATCGGTATTGGCTACCTGGGCAGCTACTTCCAGCGCATAATTCAATGCAGGCGAGTTGCCGATTATGCCGAAACGGTTTTTTATGTTTTGAATGTCCATTGTATAAGCCACTGAGCCACTGAAACACAGAAAACAACTCAGCGCTTCTGTGTTTCAGTGGCATTTTGTTTAATAATAATTTTTCCAAGAAGTGTTGCCTGAGTGCAATCATTTACTTCTACAAATACGTAATCTCCTTTGTTCAGATTGTAATATTCTTTCGGGAACACCACTACTTTATTCTGACTATTTCTTCCCATCCAGTCCTTGTCACTTCTTTTACTGTCACTTTCTATCAGTATGTTAAATGTTTTGCCAATATCTTTTTTATTGCTTTCCAGAGAAAGCCTGTTTTGCAATTCAACAATTTCAACAAGTCTGCGCTTCTTCACTTCTTCCGGCACATCGTCTTTGTATCTTCTTTCAGCCAGTGTGCCCGGTCTTTCACTGTAAACAAACATATAACTCATATCATACTTGCTGTATTCCATGATGCTTAATGTATCCCGGTGGTCATTTTCTTCTTCCGTACAAAAACCTGCTATCACATCTGAACTAATGCCGCAGTCAGGAATAATTTCTTTTATCCTATCCACCTTCGCCTTATACCATTCCCTTGTGTAAATGCGGTTCATCAATTGTAATATTCTTGTTGAGCCGCTTTGAACCGGCAGGTGAATGTAGTTGCAGATGTTATCATATTTAGCCATAGTATGTAGCACATCGTCTGTAATGTCTTTTGGATGTGAAGTTGAAAAACGAACTCTTAACTCCGGCGAAATCAAGGCCACCTGCTCAAGCAATATCGCAAATGTTATCGGGGTCTTCGATAAGCTCCCTTTAAGGGGTTGGGGGGTGTAATAATAACTATCCACATTCTGTCCCAGCAATGTTACCTCTCTGTAACCTTTTTCAAACAGATCTTTACACTCATTTACTATACTTTCTGCATCACGGCTTCTTTCCCTTCCTCTTGTAAATGGTACTACACAGAAAGAGCACATATTATTGCATCCCCTCATGATACTTACAAATGCAGTTACTCCATTGCTGTCAAGACGAACAGGAGAGATGTCTGCATAGGTTTCTTCCCTGCTCAGCAAAACATTAACTGCTTTCTGACCTTCTTCTGCCTCATATACCAGACCGGGTAATGAACGGTAAGCATCCGGGCCTACAACAATATCAACGAGCTTTTCTTCTTCAAGGAATTTTGATTTCAGCCTTTCCGCCATGCATCCCAGCACACCTACCAGCATTCCCTTCTTTTGTTCCTTAAGTTTTTTGAATTCAGTCAGTCTTTTGCGGACGGTTTGTTCAGCTTTTTCACGGATGGAACAGGTATTGATAAAAATGAGGTCAGCCTCTCCCACATTTCTTGTGGCTCCGAATCCTTCTGTATTTAAAATAGAAGCCACAATCTCACTGTCTGCAAAATTCATCTGGCAGCCGTAGCTCTCTATATAGAACCGCTTTTTATATTGAGTTGGGTCACTGGCAAAGGGGGCAAAGGCTTCGCCTTGCTTTGCTTCATCCTGCATTTTATCTGCCACGTAGTCAAGCATAAAAGGGAAATAGGACTGCAAATATACTGCTTAAACTCTGATTTGTGACAGGATGGCAGAGGTTTAGATACCATTGCAAACGCTTGATTAGGCCGCTTATACGTTATATATAGCTGCTTAGCAGGCACAAAGTATCTTTGTTGCCTAACACATTGACTTGAAAAATTTATCTCTTTTACTATTTGCACTGCTTGTCTGTTTTTATGGTATTTGCCAGGACAAAAACCCCGGTATTCTTTCCGGCAATGTGATGGATGAAAAGAAAAAGGCGCTGGAAGCGGCAACCGTTGAATTAATTTCTTTCAAAGACAGCTTACAAAAACAATCCAAGCTAACTGACAAAACCGGGAATTTCAGCATCAGCAATATTGTCTTTGGTTATTACAAACTCCGTATCAGTTATGTGGGGATGCAAGCACTGACGATTGACAGCATTTATTTCAGAACAGAGAGGTTTGATTTTAATCTTACCGACATCATTTTAAAAACAAAGAATACTGAAAACCTGGATGAGATAATCGTCTATGCGGAAAAACCACTGGTGCAATCCAGGGATGGGAATATCACTTTCAATGCAGGCGAATCTGCTCTTGCAGCAGGAAGCAATGCAAGCGATTTGCTGAATAATGTTCCGCTTGTTTCCAAAGATGCTTCGGGAAAAATTACGGTGAGGGGAAAAGAACCAAAAATTTTAATTGATGACAAACCAGTTGAACTGAACCTTCAGCAACTGCAGGACCTGCTGGAATCATTACCGGGAAGCTCTATTGAGAAAATAGAAGTGATGACCAATCCGCCGCCACAATATGCCAATGAGCAGGGCGGCGTAATAAATATTGTGACCAAGAAAGGAAAGGTGGGAAAGAGTGGCAGGGTCAATATTTCTGCAGGCACAAGAGGTGATGCGGCCATCAGCGGCAACTTTAATTATCGCAAGCAGGGATTTGCTTTAAGTATCAATGCAGGCATTGGATATAATTACCTGAAAGGAAGCGGAAATTCTGAACGGAATAATATCTATACCGATTCATCCAATTTTTTTAATACAATAAATAATTATATCAATGAGAATATCCGCCCCAATTTCAGGATGAACATGGATTATGATGTCAGTAAAAACCGATCTTTGAACCTGGTGCTGCATTACAACCAGAATGATTTTAATAATCATAGCGTCACAGAATATACCAACATCAACCGGTTTGGTTCCATTTATAAACTAAGCGAAAGGACCATTGAAAGCAATGGAGACAGCTATAACCCTAATTTCAATTTTACTTATACAAGTAAAGGGAAAATACCCGGAGAGATTTTTAAAATTATTACCGGAGCTAACTTTTCCAATAACAATAACAGCAGGGATTTTTTCCAGCAATACTTTAACCCCGATCATTCACCAAATGGCATTGACTCTACCCAAAAACAATTCACTGATAATAAAAGCAATGGTTATAATGCAAGGTTGAACTATGACCGGCCATTGACCAATAAAAAAACTTTTATTTCTGTTGGCGGATATTTTGGACGAAATAACAGTCACATTAATGTTGACGCCAGTTATTTAAAGAAACCGGAGCAGGTCTTTTTAAGATCTGATTTGCTGAGTAATCATTTCCGGTTTCATCAAACCATTAGCAGCCTGAGGGGTTCCATAAGACAATTATTGAAAGAAAACTTCAGCGTCTCAGTTGGAGCATCAGTTGAACATACTGCTGTTTCATTTGAGCTTTATAAAGATAACCGGAATGCAGACAATGATTACTGGACATGGCTGCCTTTCGCCAATATCTACCGCAGTTGGAAAGACAAACTGAATTTTACTTTGTCATATCGCCGCAGCATTCGCCGCCCCGGCATCAATGAACTGAACCCGACCATTGACTTCGGTGATCCTTATAACGTCCGGTTCGGCAATGAAAAATTAGAAGCATCAACGGCTCATAATTTTGATCTTGTATTGGGAAATGCAAAGAACAAGTACTATCTCAATTTTGGCCTTGGGTACAATATTGTAGAAGACATTTTCAGCCAGGTGCGCACATTGATACCCGGGGAAAAAACACAGATAACCTGGCAAAACATCAGCGGAAGAAAGGAATACGAGACCAGCACATGGGGAGGATTGACGGTAAGTAAGAAACTGAAAGTAAACATCAGCGCCAGCTACACTTATAATGAATACAGTGATTTTGATAAAACGGTGAACCGTTATCGCAACGGTGGCTCTTTTACTTCCAATATCAATTCAACATTCGCTCCAAAGGATATTATGAACTTCACCGGCAGTTTTACTTTCAACCGGTTTGCCAATCCTCAGGGTTATGCCCGCTGGAACTGGAGTATGAATGTGGGCATACAAAGAAAACTCCTGGATAAAAAGCTGATTGTTACTTTCAATATCATTGATCCTTTCATGCAGGAAAACAGGAACTATACACAGGGGCCGAATTTTATCCTGCGAAGTTTTAATACCAACCGGACAAGGAATTTCAGGTTGAGTGTTGGGTATAATTTTGTGAAGAAGGTGAAATCTTTAAGTAAAAAAATTGGATAAATAAAGCTGAAACTACTTATGATCAAGCCTCCAGGCAATCGTACCAGCTAAAACAAAGATTCCTATTATAAACATTATTTTCCCATATCCCCTTGTTTTTGCATCATAAACATAATATCCTTCTTTCTTTGATTGACTATAGACATAACCGGCAATTATTCCAATAATGCCTCCAAGAAAAGCGGAGATAAAAGCAAGAGTAATGTATACGGAATTCCCTGGTATTCCTGTAAATTTTTTCTCAAGACCTCTTATTTCATTTAACTCTTTCTCCTTCCGGAATTCTTCAATGTTTATTTTTCGAAGTTGCAATTCTTCTATAGCAGCAGATACGAAGTTTTCCTGAAAACCATCCTGATTAACATAAATATCAATTAACTCCTGATCAGTTTTAGCTTTTAGTTGTTCTTTAAAATCAAAGTCCATTTCTTAAAAATTGTTTGATATAATTATAAAGAGTAAAACATGGTTTTGTAAGAAGCGAAAACACAAGCAATAGTTCAAAATTGAATATGAGCGGAAGACGGGACTCGAACCCGCTACCTACAGCTTGGGAAGCTGTCGCTCTACCAGGTGAGCTACTTCCGCTTGTTGGTTCTAATTTACAAAACTGATTTTGTCAGAGAAATTTTATTTACCAGCCAGCTATCTTTCACCGGCACAATCCATTTGTTTTCCAGGTCATCTTTCGTTTGAACCAGGTTATTGAAATACAAAGTATATCTGTCAATAAACCCATTATCAAAAGCATACTGCAATTGGGAGAGCGGCAATAGCTGCACTTTATCTTTTATAATAAAGGCCAAAGAAGTTCTATCAAACATATTTACCCCGAATCGCTGCTCAATATCTTTTATCAGTCTTACTGAGCTGTCCGTACTGCATCCCCCGACTGCAGTTGCTGTTTCATCAGCCATCAGGATAATGAACTTTCCAAACAATAAATAAGCAGCTCCTTTTACCGGAGTGCCATGGCTATCCCATTTTGAAATAAATTCTTTCAGCATCTCGTCAATACTCAAGGCTTCATCAATATTGAAAAGACGGTTGCATTGATACACCCACACTCTTGAGTCAGGATTAAAATTATTATCGAGAAGATGTTTGTAGGAAAAATTCATGCGGTAAAGTTAATCTAAACTGGCGGCTACCAGTTCTGCCACATCCAACACTTTTACTGTTTCTTCTTTTTCAGCAAGTTTTACACCATCTGTCATCATCGTATTACAGAAAGGACAGGCGGATGCTATAATATCTGCACCCGTTCCAATTGCTTCGTTGCTTCTCTCAACATTGATCCGAACCGTCCCTTTTTCTTCTTCTTTAAACATTTGTCCGCCACCGGCTCCGCAACACAGCCCGTTGCTGCGGCATCTTTTCATCTCTACCAGTTCGGCATCCAATGCTTCCAGTACTTTGCGGGGAGCTTCATATATATCATTCGACCTGCCGAGATAGCAACTATCGTGGTATGTAATTCGTTGGCCTTTAAAAGAACCTCCTTCTTTTAATTTTATTTTTCCCTCATCAATCAATTTCTGCAAAAAAGTTGTATGATGAATTACTTCATATTTGCCGCCTAATTCCGGGTATTCATTTTTTAGTGTATTAAAACAATGCGGGCAGGCCGTTACTATTTTTTTGATTCCATAATTGTTCAAAACCTGAATATTCTGATAAGCCATCATCTGAAACATAAATTCATTGCCGGCCCGCCGAACCGGGTCGCCGGTGCACATTTCTTCTTTTCCCAATATGGCATAATTGATCCCTACCTTATTAAGAATGGCGACAAAAGCTTTGGTTATTTTCTGAGCCCGTTGATCAAAACTTCCTGCACAACCTACCCAAAAAAGCACATCTGGATTTTTTCCTTCGGTAAACAATTCTGCAACAGTCGGAACATTCATCGCCTGTAATTTGTTTCAAAACTAATGCTTATTCGAATTATATATAAATTGTCTATACCGTATTGTTTCTAAGTTTATTTTTGCCGCATTGATGAGGCTCAAAAAATTTTTTCAGAAACTTACCAACTGGGAGCTGTGGAATTTCTATGTTCTCTATTTCCCGATCGGACCGGTGTGGTTATGGTACTGTCTCCGTAGCAGGTCATTCTGGTTTTTCAGCTCTTCCAATCCCAGCATCACTTTCGGCGGTTTTGAAGGTGAGGGAAAAAAAGAAATGTATGACCAGTTGCCATCGCACCTGGTGCCCCGTACTACTTTTATAATGCATGACTGGCCTTTTGATGAAGTGAAAAAGAAAGTGACCGAGGCTGGATTCACTTTTCCGTTTATTGTGAAGCCGGATGTGGGGATGAAGGGGATACTTTTCCGCAAAATTGAAAGTGAGGAGCAGTTAAGGAAATATCATGCAAAGATTCCGGTGGAATACATTGTTCAGGATCTGGTGGATCTGCCGGTGGAAGTAAGTGTGTTTTATTACCGCCACCCGGCACAGCAAAGCGGGACAGTCAGCGGATTTATTCATAAAGAATTGCTGCATGTGAAAGGCGACGGCTTTTCCACTTTAAAGGAACTGATACTGAAACATCCAAGGGCCCGATACCGGATGGAAGAGATGGAGCATCGTCACGGACACCGGTTCGGCAGGGTAATACATGAGGGAGAGGTATTTTACTTATCGTATGCCGGGAATCATAACCGTGGTGCGCATTTTACTAATCTCCACAGGGAAATTGATGATGACCTGCTAAAGGTGTTTGATTACCTCAGTCATTATACAGATAAGTTTTATTACGGACGGTATGATATTAAAACAACTTCGATAGAAGATCTGAAGAAAGGGAAAAATTTCCTGATACTGGAATTTAATGGCTGTGGCTCAGAGCCCAATCATATTTATGATTGCGGAATGAGCATCCGGAAGGCATATGCTGTAATACTTCATCACTGGAAAGTCTTGTATCAGATCAGCCGGTATAATCACAGGAACGGAATCCCTTACTGGCCTTTTATAAAAGGCTGGAAGTATTTAAGAGAAGCAAAAAGGCATTTCAGGTTGCTGGAAAAGTACGATTAACCCTTTTTACAATTTTCTTAACTTAGGAAATTCCACACTTTTGCAAAATGGATACAGACAATAAATTCCTGTTACTTCGAAATTATGACCTGTGGTGTCATCTCAGTGATGAAGAATACGAAAACCTGAATGTCTCTCATCATTTCATAGAAGCGAAAAAGGGAGATTATATTTATTTTGATTCATACCACCTCAACAAACTCTATTTTGTTAAAGATGGCTATATCAAGATCGGCTACATTGATGAAGAAGGAAATGAAATAATAAAAGAAATCATACGGGAAGGTGAGATATTTGGTCAGTTTGCGTTGGAGAAAAACAACCTGAATGGTGAGTTTGCCCGGGCTTATAAAGGTAATGTCAGTCTCTGTGCTTTTTCTATTGAAGATTTTGAAAAACTGTTGAAGAAAAGACCCGATCTTGCCATCAAATACAGCAAGCAGGTTGGCGAAAAACTCAGAAGAGCCGAATTCAGACTGTTAACAATGCTGAACAAAGATGTAAGGTCCCGTCTGTTGGCCTTTTTCTATCACCTGGCCATGGTAGATGGTTACAGGGGCGAAGGGGTTTCATACACGATGAACAATTTCCTGACACACGAAGATATTGCCAAACTAATCGGCAGCACCCGTCAGACGGTGACTACTTTTATCAATGAGCTTGATGACGAAGGATTGCTGAAGTTGACCCGCAAAAAAATCATACTCCACGATGCCAAAAAAATTAAAACGCTTGTTATGGCCGAATGAGGGAATGATAACTTTTGCTTTCGTATTTTCGTTTGATGCCTTCCCTGTTAAAAATTTTTTTTATTGGGTTAATCGTAAGTTTTCTTGGCGAGTTGCCTTTGGGAACTTTCAATGTGGCTGCCATGCAAATTGCTATTGCAGAAGGGTTTTTTACAGCCATGTTGTTTGCATCCGGCGCAATTGTGGTCGAAATATTATATGTCCGGATATCATTGCTGGCATTTAACTGGGTTCGAAAGCAGGGAATACTGTTACGGGTACTTAATTATGTAACGCTTCTGATTTTACTGGCATTAGCGGCTTCAAGTTTTTATGCAGCTTTGCAACCCGGAGAAACAAAAAGTGTAGTGCTGAGTACAAAAATTCCAAAGTTTTTGTTGGGAGCCGCCATGTGCCTGGTAAGCCCGGCGCCCATTCCATTCTGGCTTGGCTGGAGTACAGTTTTGTTTTCCAAAAAAATATTACTTCCCCGCAATGATCATTTTAACGCATTTACTGTTGGTATTGCTGTGGGCACATTTGCCGGGAGTTGTGTTTTTATTTTCGGCGGAATCCTGATTGCCGAGAAAATAAAAAATAATCAACATCTGATTCATTGGATCATCGGCGGGATATTTCTGGCAACAGCTCTTTTTCAGTTGTGGAGGATAATGAAGAAAAAAGATGCGGCTGAAAAGATCATTCATCCTGATCAGAAATTGCTGGAGGTGGAGAAGGAAATGGAAGAGTACAAAAAACATCGTCACGAAAAGCAATGAGAAAATTTTTCCGCAGATTGTTCAAATGGGAATTATGGCCCTTCAATGTCATTTATGCCCCGCTGGGCATAGTGTGGATTTACTATTGCATCCGGGCAAGGGCATTCTGGTTTTTTACTCCCACCAATCCCACACTTACATTCGGAGGTTTTGAAGGCGACAGTAAAAGTGAAATGTATAAGCAATTGCCAACCTGGTGCTATCCTCAAACTTTTTTTATAAAAGCAGGACAACCTTTTCAGGAAATCAGAAACATGGTTGCAAATAGCGGATTGGCTTATCCTTTTGTGCTGAAACCCGATGTAGGCATGCAGGGAATATTATTCAGGATCGTTGATAACGAAAATGAGTGGCAAGAATATCATGCTGCAGTGCCTGTTGATTATATCGTTCAGGCATTCATTAAACTTCCGATGGAATTCAGCGTATTTCATATCCGCTACCCGGGTGAAACAAAAGGTAAAGTGACAGGGTTTATTTTAAAAGATTATATGCATGTGATTGGCGATGGTAAAAAAACACTGGAGCAACTGGTGCAGGAACATCCCAAGGCCATGCATCGTATGAATGAAATGAGGAAAAAGCATGGCGCCAACTGGGATTCGGTGCCCGAATATGGTGAAAAATATTATTTAAGTGTGGCAGGTAATCATAACAGGGGTGCAAGGTTCATCAACCTGCACAAGGAGATTGATCAGCAGCTTTGCGATGTGTTTGACCGCATCAGTAATGAGTCAGAAAATTTCTTTTACGGCCGCTATGATCTTAAATGCACATCTATCGAGGATTTAAAGCAGGGAAAAAATGTGATGATACTTGAGTTCAACGGCGCTGGCGCAGAACCCAATCATATTTATGATTGTGGCATGAGTTATTTCAAAGCCCTGAAAGTGGTTGCCCGTCACTGGCATGATATGTATAATATCGGGAAAATAAATCATAAAAAGGGAGCCAGGTACTTGAGTTACAGAGAGGGAAATAAATTTTCAAAAAAAAAAAAAAAGAATTTCAAAAAGCTTCAGGAATTAGATACTACTTTGCTGGTTTGATTATAATTTCAGCATTTGTTTCCTGTTCATATACTTTTTTTCAACTGAGTTTGAATGACAGAGGTTTTTCTTACCGCATTACTGATCAGCTTCCTGGGGCAGTTGCCTTTTGGCAATATGAACCTCACAGCAACACAACTTGCGGTGCAGGAAGGATACAAATATGCATGGAGATATGGTATTGGAATTGTAATTGTAGAAGTAATTTATTTGCGTCTCGCATTGACGGCGATGGATTGGGTCGTCACTCATAAACTCATATTTACGATCATGGGCTGGCTTACGGTGGCAGTTTTTCTTGCGTTGGGAATACTGAGCCTGAGAATGGCAAAGAAACAGTCACCGGAAAAGAAAGGTCTTTTACTGAACAATAGAATGAATCGTTTTTTTCTTGGAGTGAGTGTCTCCGCTATAAACCCGGCGCAAATTCCCTTTTGGTTTATCTGGAGTACCAATCTTATCAACAGCGGGATACTGAAAACAAATTTTACACATTACAATTTGTTTACAGGTGGTGCGGCTATTGGTTCCGTTGCAGGCCTCGCAGTTTATATTTATGGAGGAAAATGGGTGATTGAGAAGATGAAGGCCAGCAATAAACAACTTAATACTTTCATGGGTATTGTATTCATTCTGGTCGCTTTGTATCAGTTGTATATTATGCTGTTTAAGCACAGTGTGATCAATAATTAATGCAAAAAACTTTGACTACTTTTTTCATCATAATTGGCTTATTTATTATTTGGGTTGCACTTGCGCAAACAACCCTGAAGCGGCGGGTCAGCGATCAAAAGGCAAGAGAATTATTTAAAGACAATGGAGTAAAGCTTTTCACCGGCACTGTTAATGCAAACGGGTTTCAGCTTCATTATGCTAAAGTCGGGTATGAATTGAACCCGACATTAATTTTTGTACACGGTACTCCCGGTAGCTGGATACGGTATAAAAGATACTTGCTGGATAAAGAACTTCTTTTAAAATTCCGGATGATTTCTGTTGACAGGCCGGGCTTTGGTTACAGCAGCTTTGGCGATGCAAAAAATCTTGAAAAACAATCTGAAATAATAACTCATCTGATCAAAGCCGTGAATAATGACCGGCCTGTTTATCTGGTCGGGGCTTCATTTGGCGGGCCTGTTATTGCACGGCTGGCGATAGATAATCCGAATATGTTTTCTGCATTACTACTACTGGCTCCTGCACTTGATCCTGCAGCAGAAATACATTATTTCTGGAGACCACTATTCTTTAAAACTCCGTTGAAATTTCTTGTGCCCGGTGTGTGGAAACCCAACAACCAGGAATTATGGTACCTGAAGCAAGATCTCGCCATTATGGCTCAGCTGCTAACTGATATAGATTGTTCGGTTTATGTTTTACATGGTGATAAAGATAAACTGGTTCCGGTGAGCAATGCATTTTATGCACAAAGAATGCTGGTAAAAGCAAAGCCATTATATTTATCCATAATTCCTGGAGGAAGCCATTATGTAGCGGATGAAAACTATACGATGGTTAAAGAAATTCTCATGAAACTTAACTGAACAATTTTATTATAAAACAAAAACCAATAATCATGGCGCTGAAAGATGCTTTTATTACTGAACTGGAACATGAATCTGCTTCTACCAAAAAATTACTCGAAAGGGTTCCTATGGACAAGAAAGACTGGAAGCCTCATGAGAAATCAATGACACTGGGAAAACTGGCTTCGCATGTTGCTGATATCCCTCACTGGGTTTCTGATATTATTAATATCAGCGATTTTGATTTTCAAAAACATTACAAGCCAATGAATTGCGGTTCAAATGAGGAACTGATGGTTTTGTTTAATGAAAAACTGGAAGGTGCCATCAGCGATCTTGAAAAAACAAGTGATGACGAGTTTCATAAAATGTGGACTGTCAGAGGCGGAGAGACGGTTTATTACAATCTTCCTAAAGTAGTTGCTATCAGGGGCTGGGGATTCAGTCACCTTTTTCATCATCGTGGTCAATTATCTGTTTATCTGCGGTTACTCGATGTTCCAATTCCCGGGATGTATGGTCCCAGTGCAGATGAACCAATGTAGTTTAATCATCTGTCATGACTGCCCAACAACTAAAACCAACATTAGGACTTAAACTGGTTATTGTTTTTGCCATTGCCAATATCATTGGTTCCGGTGTTTACAAAAAAGTGGCGCCAATGGCCGATGCGTTGCATTCATCCGGCTGGGTGTTGATAGCCTGGGTGATTGGGGGCGTCATCAGCTTATTCGGCGCATTGAGTTATGCTGAAGTGGCAGGGTTGCTTGCTGACACCGGCGGTGATTACTCTTACTACAAAAAAATATACAACCGCTTTTTTGCCTTTCAGTTTGGCTGGTCCACATTTGCAATTATTCAAACGGCTTCCATTTCATCCCTGGCTTATGTATTTGCTGAGTCATTAAACAATGTGGTGCATTTGCCCGCTATGCTTACTTCCTGGGCCGATGTGAATATTGCCGGAGTATTTTATCCTTTCAAAGATTTTAATATCAAACTCATTTCAATTGTACTTATCATTCTGCTGACATGGATAAACACAAAAGGTTTGAAGACAGGAGCCTGGTTGGGTACCGCCATGTTGCTTCTTGTATTTGCAGGTATATTCATCATCGCCGGATTCGGACTCAGCAGTTCGCATTCCAATTTGAGTTCTGCTTTCAGTTTCGCAACGACAAATAATGAACCGGTTACATTCAGCGCCATGTTCACCGCCATGCTGGCTGCATTCTGGGCTTACCAGGGATGGGCATCGGTAGGATATATCGGTGGTGAAGTAAAAAACATGAACCGGAATATTCCCCGCGGCATCACTATCGGAATTTTTATTGTGATTGCTGTTTACCTGCTGGTGAATACTGCTTATTTATCTCTGTTGCCGATTCAGACATTGGAAAATATTAATCAGACGGGTAGTGGTATTGCGGCAGTGGAAGCCGTGAAAGTGTTTTGGGGAAGAAACGGAGAGTTGTTTATCGCTATTTTGATTCTAATTACAACGCTGGGATGCAATCATGCCACCGTCATCACCAGTTGCCGCATTTATTATGCTATGGCAAAAGAAGGTTTGTTCTTTAAAAAAGTTGGGAAACTGAACAAACATGATGTGCCGCATAATTCGCTGCTTTATCAATGTGTGTGGGCATGTATACTTGTTTTGTCCGGAACATTTGACCAGCTGACAGATATGATCATTTTTGCTGTCTTTGTTTTTTACGGGGCTACTGCTTTAGGTGTATTTATACTGAGAAAAAAGATGCCGGATGCCGCAAGGCCGTACAAAGTGTGGGGCTATCCCATCGTTCCGGCTATTGTAATCTTATTTTCAGCAGGATTATTTATTAATACCATCATTACGCAGCCAAGAGAAGCAGGTATTGGCCTGGCCCTGATGCTGACTGGTGTGCCGATGTGGTATTGGTTTAGCAGGCGAAGTGCAGGAACCGACTGATTATTGTTAATAAACCTGCTGCATAAAATCATCCCGGGTTTCCACTCATTTTTTAACTTTAAGCAAAATTCTTTTTTGAAAATCTTCCTGCAACGGCTGATGCTTCCATTGATCATACTGCACATCATCATTTTGATGGGGGTGGCAGGGTATATGCTGATTGAGAACTATTCTTTTCTGCAGGCGCTGTATATGACCACCCTTGCCATCACCACAGTTGGATTCAGAGAAGTAAAGACATTGAGCCCCGACGGACAGTTGTTTACTGTTGTACTTCTTATCATCAGTTGGGCGGCTTTGGCATTTATACTTGCCAGGTTGACACAGTTTGTGATCAGCGGCGAGGTTAATCAATATTTTAAAAACCGGAAACTTATGCGTGATATTGAAAAACTTAAAGACCATGTCATTGTCTGCGGCTTTGGCCGTAATGGACGCCAGGCTGCCCGGACACTGCAAATGCACAATGAACCTTTTATTGTCATTGAAAAAAATCCGGAGACACTGGAAGAGTATATGAAAGACCATCCTGAAGTTTTATTCATGAACGGCGATGGCACCGATGATGAAAATCTGCGCAAAGCTGGTGTTGGAAGGGCTAAGGCATTGATCACCGCATTACCCGCTGATGCTGACAATGTATTTATTGTATTATCAGCCCGAACGATGAATCCCGGTATAAGAATTATCAGCCGGGCAAGCGACAGCGCAACAATGCCGAAACTTAAAAAAGCAGGAGCGGATAATGTGATACTTCCTGATAAGATTGGCGGCACACATATGGCTACGCTGGTTTCCAAACCGGATGTTATCGAGTTCATTGATTATATATCCGGTGAAGAAGGCGAAAGCATCAATGTGGAATCAGTTCCCTATGATGAATTGCCGGCCCATGTTAAAGACAAGCCATTGCATGATGTAATGAGCTGGAATAAAACCGGGGTTAACTGCATAGGTATTAAAAACGGGGAAGGAAAATTTGTGATCAATCCACCCGAGGATACCATTATCACAAAAGGAATGAAGGTTATTGTACTTGGCACCAGGCCACAGATAGATAAAATGAGAAAAAACCTGGGGGCTTAATCAACGATAAAAAGTTTGCAACCTTCTTTGGTGGAGCTGCAATGTGCTTCACAATTATCGCCAACAAAATAAGTCATGCCTTTGGTTAGTTTCATTGTACGGCCATCTTGCAATTCCGTATCCATTTCTCCTTCTGTGCAAAGAATAATATGACCTTTACTGCACCAGTGATCGGCTTTGTAACCGGGAGAATATTCCACCATTCTTACCCGGATATCATTCATCATTTGTGTTTGCCAGCAGGCAATACCTGTTTCGCCTTTATGTTCTTCTTTGGGAACAGAAGACCAGTTATTAGTTTGGAAAGGGAAAGATGAAATTTTCATTTTGATTTGATTAGTGTATGCTGATTGTTTCCACATCAGGAATACCTGACAACTGCAACCTGATATGTTTATGATGGGCTTTTGTTTTGAACTCGTTGATCGCTTCTATCACATCATAATCAATATAAACACTGTCTTCTCCGTCTATATGTACTACAGCATGATCAGGGATCTTTTCCAGTTCATCTTTTAGTTTCTTCTTATTGATAAAACTTACATTGATCGCCAGGCGGAAATCATAATGCTTAATATTCCCTTCTGTTCTTGTATCCAGTGTAAACCCGGCTTTATAAGTATTCTTGAAGATAAAATACCCGGCATATAATACTCCGATGCCCACACCAATTAAGAGATCTGTAAATAAGATCGCAATGACAGTTACAATAAACGGCATGAACTGTTCTCTTCCGAGTTTGTAAACAGAGCGGATCATTTTTGGTTTTGCCAGGTTATACCCGGTTCTTATCAGGATCACGGCAAGAACGCAGTAAGGAATCATGTTTAATACAGCGGCAAAAAAGAAAACAAATACCAGCAGCCAGATACCGTGAAAGAAGCCGGAAAGTTTTGTTCTGGCGCCTGCTTCTGCATTGGCAGAACTTCTTACGATAACAGCAGTGATGGGAAGGCCACCTAATAACCCGCTGATGAAATTTCCGCTTCCCTGTGCCAGCAGTTCCCGGTTTTGAGGAGTGATGCGGTTGTAAGGATCTATTTTATCCACCGCTTCCATGCTTAGCAGTGTTTCCAGTGATGCCACTATACAAATGACAACAGCATTTTTTAAAATGGCAGCATTACTGAAGATGGAATGATAGTCGGGTAACTGTATTGAAGAGAAAAGATTCTCAGGAACACTTACAAACTGCGAAGGTTTTAGTGACAGGGCAGGGACAAATTCTTTGAACAGCCATGCCAGCAGTACGGCAAACACAACTACTACAAAGGATGTAGGTATGAAAGAAATTCTTTTGGCCATTGTCCTTTTCCAGAAAATAAGCAGACCGAGTGATGACAGGGCAATGATAACGGCTCCTTTTGAAGTGTGATGGTAAATATTCTTTACATGATCAAATGCATGACTGAATGAAATCACATTGAACAATTCTTTTGTCCAGAAATCCGCTTCATCATATCCGAGCATCAAAGGAATTTGTTTGGATATTAAAATAATGCCGATGGCAGCCAGCATTCCTTTAATGACGGTGGATGGAATAAAATGGGTAAAGCCGCCCAGCTTAAATAAACCCAACAGTATTTGGATAAGCCCTGCGACGGCCACTGACAAAAAAAATATTTGCAGGCTGCCCAATTCTGTGATGGCAGATGCGCAAATGGCCGTAAGACCCGCAGCCGGACCACTTACACTGATGTGTGATTTACTGATAAGGCTTACTACCACACCACCAATAATACCGGAAAGCAGGCCGGAATAAATGGGCGCACCGGAAGCTAATGAGATACCAAGGCAGAGTGGCAGCGCTACAAAGAATACAGTGATGCTTGCTTTGAAGTCGTGTTTGAGAAAAGAAAGAAAATAAAATCTTGCCCGCCGGTTAATAATGCTCATGTGGTTGTCTCTATGGATATTCGAGCCACGAATTTACAAATCTATTGTTGAAATGAGATGAATTAATGAAATGGAAGATTAAAGGACACTTGTCAGAGAAGAAGTTTATTTGAAAAGTTTATCTTCAATGAGTTTAAGGTTTTTATTTACAAAAAACATATCGGGTTCATGTTTTACTGCTCTTGCTCGTATTTCAAAATTCGGGTCCTCAGGATTTTGGTTGTTGAAAAGTATCAATCCAATACCAAACTGTCTGCAAAGTGTATCAAGCCGTGTTATGTCCTCAATTTGTGAATCGTTTGGAACTACAATGTATGATTTATGTGAAAATACTTTGTATGCACATGCTTGTCCAAATGCAGTAATAAGCCCGTTAGAGTCTGTCTTAATTTCTCCCGAAATAATTTCGGTAGGAAATTGGATGATATCGCTACGTTTAGATTCTCTAACTCCAACAACATCGGGTGTTCCCCATTTATCACGGAAAATATTGCCGCCAAGTTCAATGGCACTTGTGCATTCTTCAAGTTCGTTTACTAACCAGTCTGCAAATGGCTTGTAAAAATCTTCTTCTTTAATAAATTTCCTTCTATTTTTTATAATTGATGTTGTCTGTTGTTGATCGGGTTGTGTTATAATATTTTCCTTAAATTTTAAAAGTCGAAAAACACCTCTGTCAGGTTTGTAAACTTTGTCTGGATATGTAACATCTAGGTCCCAGGTTGCGCCACTGATTGTATTAGGTTTAAACGAAGGGTCATGTTCTAATACTTTTCTACCTAATTCAGAATATCTTATACCTTCTGGTTTGCTCTCGAGAATATCGAGTGCAATTTTTTGTATTTGTCCAGTTATTGTCGCCATTGTTTGTTTAGTAAGATATTATCTTTTAAGAGTGTTTCATAACATAAGTCATTTCTTACTCCCCTTTAGGGGCTGGGGGTATTCATTTCCTCTACCCACCTATCCCTCTCATCCGGGCTAAATTTCCAGGGGGCAAAATTATTTTCCACATTACTGAACATAGCCGTCCATTCCTGTGGCGAATTACTTTCTTCCATTACAAGGTAGCGGCGAAGCTGTAAAATAATATCGAGTGGGCTGATGCTGACAGGACATTCCTGCACACAGGCATTACAGGTGGTGCAGGCACGCAGTTCTTCAACAGAGATATAATCATACAGCAACGATTTGCCATCTTCCTTGAACTCTTTATTCTTATTAATGTTCTTTCCCACTTCTTCCAGCCGGTCACGGGTATCCATCATTATTTTTCTCGGCGATAACAATTTACCTGTCTGATTAGCAGGACAAGCAGCTGAACATCTGCCGCATTCTGTGCAGCTGTAAGCATCCATCAGGTTTTTCCAGCTCAGGTCTTTTACATCTTTGGCGCCAAATTTTTGCGGAGCAGCTTGCTCGCCAGTAGGGGCCAGTTCAGGCTGCATAGCATACAACACTTCTTTCTGAATGGATTCCATATTATCCATTTTCCCCATTGGCTGCAATCTTGCATAATATGCATTGGGAAATGCGAGGATGATGTGCAGGTGTTTGGAATAGGGGAGATAATTCATGAAGGCAAATATGCCAACGATATGCAGCCACCAGCAACTCCGTTCAATTATTTCAAGGCCATTATCACTGATGTTATTCAAAACAGGGTGTAAATATTGAGATAAAATGAAGCTGTCGGTTGGATGAGCTGCATAATGTTCAACGCCCCTTGCCTGAAGCAAAGTGTCGCTGGCATTGAGAAATAGAAACAACGACATCAAAATAATTTCTGTGATAAGGATATAGTTCGCATCACTCCTTGGCCAGCCATCAAGGTCTTTGCTGATAAAACGTTTCAGTTTAATGATATTTCTTCTGATCAAAAAAATAGCACAGGCCAGCAATACTGTTAAAGCCAGCACCTCAAAAGCATTGATAAGAAAATGATATAAACCTGTAAGCGGCGTAGCAAACAAACGGTGTTTGCCGGAAATTCCGTCAGCAATGATTTCCAGGATTTCAATATTGATAATGATAAAACCGGCGTAAACAAAAAAGTGCATCACTGCTACGAGTGGGTTGCGAAACATCTTCTTTTGTCCGAAAGCCAGCAACAATACATTTCTCCAGCGTTGTGATTTGTTGTCATTAATCGCTTCATCCCGTCCGAGTTTGATATTACGGCTTATCTCTTTTACTTTTTTGGCGAAAAGCCAGGTAGCAACGGCGCTGAGAAGAATAAATAATACCTGTTGTGCAATTTGCATGGCAATGAGTTACAGCTGCTAATTTACAGCTTGAAAGGCAGAGTTCAGAAATGAATAGCATGAACTTTAAATTTCCCATTTGAAAATTCAAGTGAGGGAGTGGGAAATTTAAAGGCGCTGAGAACAGTAAAGAAAAAATTGACTGCCTTGCTCTTTGTTTTTATTTTGCTCCAGTCAATATCCGGGGCAAGGTACCATTGCCGGTAGCGTTTGATGTCAGTCCTGTTTATCGGGAAACCCGGATCCCCATCGGTCCAAATATTTTCGAAACCACCAAACATACCCTCAGCCCCATAGCCAACCGATAACGATAACCAGGCTGGCAGGTTAGATCTTGGAAAGAACGATTTCAGATTGGCGCTGGCCCAGTAGGTCTGCCCGTTGTAGTCCTTTAAAAAGCGTTCCGGTGAGCTTTTGCCAAATAATTCATCACTGCGTTGGTTCAATGAAGCATCACTGTAATTTTTCCGGTGAAACGACCATTTGAATTTGATTCGCTGTTCATCCCATGCAAGTTCCTGGGCAATAAAAGTTCCGCTTCCGAGAATGTTGGCGCCAAAATCAGCCCAGCTCCATCCCCATTCAGCGCTTCTGCCATCTAAGTATTCAATGGTAGTTTGAAACGCAAAAGAGGTTAAGCCGCTGATCCAGATTCTTTTTTTTCTTTTCATGCCTGCCCATTTCCATAGTTCATTATTGGCCCGGGTTTCTACCCAGGTACCATAAAAATGGCCCACTTTATCCACCTGTAGCCATTCTTTGCTATCGTCGAAGGAATGCAGTTTTGTTTTCGTGTAATCACTATACCAGGCAGAGGCAAGGGCGGTCATAACGCCTCCGTAGCCAACGAGATTTATACTGGTAACTAGTAAGATTGGTTTCTTGCCAGGAATTTCAGTAGAGTCATGCATATTTCTATATGGCCTTTTTATTCCTATTTGTCCCACGGTTACAAAAGAAGTATCCTGTCCCATTAAATTTCCAGGTAGAATAAATAATGACAGCGCTATGATAATTCTTATTAACACAATCAGGATTATTTGCGGATGCGGCTGAACTTTTTCTTCGGATGCTGCCATGTGTTAAATACCGAATAGATAATTACATTTTTACCTTCAGGTTCGTAAATTATAACATACGGAAACTTTCTTACAGCAGTTTGCCTGAATTTTTTATAGATCTTCTTAAAAGCAAAAGGGTTATGCAGTATTCTCAAAAGCGTTTCTTCTACTGCTTTCAGAAACCTGGAATCCAGGTTCACAGATTTTTCTGCATACCATTGCATTACCTGGGCTATGTCTTGTTTTGCTTCTTCTTTAATTACCAGGCTGAAAGACATGACTATTTTTTAAGCAGCGATCTTTTTACTTCGGGCCATGTATAAGATTTGCTTTTCCCGGTTTTATGCAATGCCCTTCTTCTGTCAAGTTCTTTTTGTTGCGCAGTGGATAGTTGAAAAGCCGCTTCTTCCATTTTTGAATTGACAATGATATGTAATGCATTCAAAAAATCTGAATCATCAATTTCTTTTATGGCTTTTGTAAGTTTCTTTTTTATCAGGGTTGTTGTCATAGCGATCGATTGAACATAAAAATACAAATAATTGTTCCTTTTCCGAAAGCTATTTGTTAATATTCCAAATAAGCCGAAATTCGCCTGAAGCAAATAAAAGTTACATGAATGCAGCAATACAGGATAAAGTGAATGCATGGCTCAACGGAAATTTTGACCAGGCTACTAAAGACGAAATAAAAAGATTGCAAAAAGAAAAGCCAGATGAACTGGCTGATGCATTTTACAGAAACCTTGAATTTGGTACCGGTGGTTTAAGAGGTATCATGGGGGTGGGCACCAACCGCATGAATAAATACACAGTGGGAATGGCTACACAGGGATATGCCAATTACCTGAAGCAATGCTTTGGGGACAATGTAAAAGTTGCGATTGCACATGACAGCCGCAACAACAGCCGCTTTTTTGCTGAAACGGCCGCCAATGTTTTTGCGGCAAATGGCATTAAAGTTTTTTTGTTTGAAGATATGCGGCCGACGCCTGAATTATCATTTGCCATACGTACACTCGGCTGCAAAGGAGGTGTTGTTTGTACTGCTTCGCATAATCCAAAAGAGTATAACGGTTACAAAGCTTATTGGGACGACGGCTCACAATTAGTGCCGCCGCATGACAAGAATGTGATTAAGGAAGTTGATAAAATAGCATCGGTGGATGATGTGAAATGGAATGGAGGTGAACAAAACATCAGCATTACCGGCAAGGAACTCGACGAGAAATATATGGAGATGGTAAAAGGGCTGAGTGTATTTCCTGAGATCATTGAGAAACACAAAGACCTGAAGATCGTTTACACTTCCATACATGGCACAGGAATAAAAATGGTACCGCAGGTGCTGGACAGGTTTGGCTTTAAAAACGTACATATTGTAAAAGAGCAGGCCGTTCCTGATGGAAATTTTCCAACCGTTGCGTTTCCCAACCCGGAAGAAAGTGAAGCAATGAGCCTGGGATTAAATCTGGCTGAACAATTAGATGCAGATATTCTCTGCGGCACTGATCCGGATGCTGACCGGATTGCTATCGGTGTAAAAGACAACCACGACAAATGGGTTTTAATGAACGGCAACCAGACCGCAGTGCTTGCTTTTAATTATTTAATTGAGGCAAGAAAAACAAAAGGGATTGCGAAGGAAAATGATATGGTGATCACGACTATCGTCACTACCCCGATGATAGATGCGATTGCTGCAGCAAATGGGGTAAATTGTTACCGGGTGTTGACCGGTTTTAAATGGATCGCAGAAATGATAAGGCAGAAAGAGGGAAAAGAAAATTACATCATAGGTGGTGAGGAAAGTTTTGGTTTGATGATCGGGGATAAGATAAGGGACAAAGATGGCGTAAGCGCTGTTGCATTGTTATGTGAGATGGCGGCCTATGAAAAAGAAAAGGGCAGGAGCTTGTATGAAAAGATGATTGACCTGTATGTGCAGTATGGTTTTTACAAGGAACATCTTATCTCTATCACCAAAAAAGGAATGGACGGTCAGCAGCAGATAGCTGCGATGATGGAGGGCTACCGGAAAAACCCGCCTTCAGTTATCAACGGCTCGCAGGTGGTTATGCTGATGGATTATGAAAAGCAGGTAAAGAAAAATCTTCAATCCGGTGGAGAATGGAAGCTTGATCTGCCGAAATCCAATGTATTGCAGTTTGTAACGGATGATATGACTGTTATTTCGGCCCGTCCCAGTGGAACCGAACCCAAAATCAAATTCTATTTTAGTGTGAATACAACATTGGATAAAGCAGAAGATTTTGAAAAAGTAAATAAGAAACTGGATGAAAAGATTAAGGCAGTGATCGCTGATATGAAATTATAAACCGGGGCTATGAAAATATTTTTGATTTTTGGTATCGCCGCTGTTCTAGTTTCCTGCACAGCCACAGCACCACCAAAGGAAGAAGAAGTAAAGCAGATGGTTGAATTATGGTATATACAGGAAAGTTCGGCTGACGGTGCAGGCATATGGGATGTAAAGGAGATAAATGTTCTTTCAATAGAAAGAGCTAAAGACAATAAGAAAATCTTTCATACTACAAGCCTGGTAAATGGCATTCATCACTCACCTGCATTGGCAGAGCCCCGGCCGGATGAACGTTTTTCCGACACACTTCGGATGAACCTTACCTGGAACGGGGCGAAGTGGGTGACGGCAGAATAATTTTTAATCATAAGTTTTAGTGGTCTCATACATTATCTTGCACCTCACTTATGCGTCCCACCGAAGATACTTACCGCCACCAGGGCCTACGCAAAAAACTGGTTCAAGGCATTCATAAAAAAGGGATCACTGACGAAAAAGTGCTGGATGCTGTTCTGGATATTCCCCGGCATTTTTTTTTAGACTCAGCTTTTGATGAAGTGGCTTATGAAGACCGGGCTTTCCCGATAGGCGAAGGCCAAACCATTTCACAACCTTATACTGTTGCCTATCAAACCCAACTGCTGGAAGTGAAACCGTTTATGAAAGTTTTAGAGATAGGAACCGGTAGCGCCTACCAGGCAGTGGTGCTGGCAGAGATGGGTGCACAGGTTTATACCATTGAGCGGCAAAAAAAATTATTTGACAGCAATAAAAAATTTGATTTCCTGAAAAAATATCCTTCCATCAAATTTTTTTATGGCGATGGATATGAAGGCCTGCCTACTTATGCTCCTTTTGACAGGATATTAATAACTGCCGCTGCTCCTCAGATTCCTCCAAAACTTATTGAACAACTAAAGCCGGGAGGCATGATGGTAATACCTCTCGGTTCCGGCGATGTGCAGCAGATGATGAGGGTAACAAAACTGGAAAGCGGCGCTTTGAAAGAAGAAGTGTTTGATCATTTTTCTTTTGTGCCGATGGTGGGTGGGAAGAAGTAATTAGTCGTGAGTCGTTAGTCGATAGTCCGTTCGGGATTTTTCGTATGTTTATTCAAAAAAATATGGGAGATTATAGAAAACTAATAGCCTATCAAAAGGCTTTTGACCTGGCTATGGAAATTTTTGAGATAACTAAGAAATTTCCTCCAGAAGAAAAATATAGCCTTACAGATCAGGTAAGAAGATCATCCAGGTCTGTATGCACAAATTTTGTAGAAGCTTACAAGCGTAGAAGATATAAAGATTATTTTATTTCCAAATTAAACGATTCCGAAACAGAGAATGCTGAAACGCAGGTTTGGTTAGACTTTGCCTTAGCCTGCAAGTATATTACCTCTGAAAAACATCTTGACCTGACTGCTAAAAATGATGAAGTTGCTAAACTTATTCTTTATATGATAAACAATCCTGATAAGTTCAGCTGACTAACGACTATTGACTAAAGACTAACGACTTGTATTTACACAAACTGCTCCAGCAAATCAATCCTTTTCTTTATCGGGGGATGTGTGGCAAACAAACCGGCAAAAAAACTTTTCTTTTCTGATTGTGGATTGTCAATGAACATTTGCGCCACATCACTGCGCTTTACGGCTTCAATCTGTGAATCTTCATCTATTTTTCGCAATGCATTTGCAAGTGCATAAGGTTTTTTTGTCATTTCGGCGCCACCTGCATCTGCCAGGTATTCCCTTGACCTTGAAATGCCAAAACGAAGAAACAGTGAAATGAAATAACAAATGGCGGTAACTGCAATTGCAATCAGGATGATATAACCGCCATCTTTCTTTTTACTCCCCGAACCAAATCGAAGGCTTCGCAAAGCCATTTCTGCAAGAAAAGAAAAAATACCAACGAAAATTATTGAGATAATCAATAAACGTACATCCCTGTTGCGGATATGAGTCAATTCATGGGCAATGACCCCTTCCAGTTCATCATCATCCAGTTTATTAATAATGCCTCTTGATAAGGAAATGGAAAATGTTTTTGAGCTGATGCCGGTGGCAAAAGCATTCAGCGATTCATCTTCGATGACATATACAGCGGGCATCGTCATTCCCTGCTGAATGCAAAGATTCTCCACAAGATTATAAACTCTTTTATTTTCTTTTCTCTCCAAAGGCTTTGAGCCGGTCGCCAACCTGATAAATGTGGAATGGCCCATCCATGCAATGATGAACCAAATGCCAACCCCGATCAGTACAAATGGAATTGATTGTACAAAATGATAATTCGTTGCCTCTATATTTTGCTTGTCTGCGAAAAAGAAAAAAATATAAAACATGCCCAGCAACAAAGCTGGAAATGCTATCAGTAGTAATAGAGAATACCGGTTATTCCTGCTGATCTGTTCCTGAAGACCGACGTATTGCATTTTCTTAACTCTCCGCCATTGGCGGAGTTTGGGTCTTAGAATTGAATTTTAGGAGGCTCTTCCATATTTTTTCTTGTGTCCTCACCCAGGTCAAACATCACTTCCCGCTTGAATCCAAAGTTTCTTGCGATCAGGTTGCCGGGGAACGACTCAACAGCATTGTTGTATTCTGTGGTGGCGCCATTGAAGAAACGTCTTGCAGCCGCCAGCTTGTTTTCAATATCGCTGAGTTCTTCCTGTAGCTGTAAAAAATTTTGATTAGCCTTCAGGTCAGGATAATTTTCCACCTGCACTTTTAATCCTGCCAATGCCGAACTCAGTTGCTGTTCCGCTTTTATTTTATCATCAATGCCGGTTGCAGCCATTGCAGCGCTGCGTGCCTCTGTAATTTTTGTCAGCAACTCTCTTTCATGCGTTGCATAACCTTTTACCGTTTCTACTAATTGCGGAACAAGGTCATGCCGTTGGCGGAGTTGCACATCTATATCTGCAAAAGCATTTTGACGGCGGTTGCGAAGGCGAACCAGACCGTTGTATAAACTGATCACCCAAATGACAATCAGCAGAAGTACTCCAACTACAATAATTACTGCCATATTTATTTGATTTAAAAATTGAAGTTAATCAAAATCTCATTCTTCTCAGTCAGCAATTCCTGATTCCTTCCTATCTTTCCCCATCATTTAAAGCTTATGCGTATTGTTCCTTTCGCCATTTCCACTATAGTAACCGCCGGATTGGTATTTGCTCTGAACAAACAATGGGGTAATATTCCACCCATGGGAAAATTTTTAAGTCCACAACATGGATTCTGGCAAAATGCCGAACCGGATAATAAAAGTTTTAATGCCGATCTTAAACTTAGCGGGTTAAAAAGTAAGGCAGAAGTTTATTTTGATGACCGACTGGTGCCTCATGTATTTGCAGAAAATGATGAAGACTTGTATTTCATCCAGGGATACCTGCATGCAAAGTTCCGGCTCTTCCAGATGGACCTGCAGACCAAAGCTGCCGAAGGAAGAGCCAGTGAAATAGCCGGGGCCAAAGCTGTAGAATTTGATAAAAGACAAAGACGGATGGGGATGCGGTTTGCTGCTGAAAATGCGATGAAGGAAGTGGAAAAAGACCCGTTGTCGAAAACCATGTTCGATGCATATACAAATGGTGTGAATGCCTATATCAGCTCGATGAAAGAATCAGAATTGCCTGTTGAATACAAGCTGCTGAACTTTAAACCTGAAAAATGGAGCAATATCCGTACAGCATTGCTTTTAAAAATGATGGCAAAGATGCTGACGGGTGAAACTGAAAAAGATTTACCCAATACCAATGCAAAATCGATTTTTACTCCGGATGAGTTAAAGATGCTTTATCCCCAGGTACCGGATTCCCTGGAGCCCATAGTTCCCAAGGGAACGGCATTCGATAAACCAGGCATTGTTCCTGTGGCACCGGTTACTGCTGATTCTCTTTATTTTAATCAAAAAGAAACAGTTGGTGTCCGGGAAGTTTCAAAACAGGATGTTGCAAATGGAAGTAATAACTGGGTGGTGGCTGGCAGCAAAACCAAAAGCGGGGCGCCTATACTTTGTAATGATCCGCATCTTGAGCTGTCGTTGCCTTCCATTTGGTATGAGATGCAGTTGAAAACCCCGGCAAGTAATGTGTATGGAGTTTCATTGCCTGGCAGTCCATTCGTAATTATTGGTTTTAATGACAGCATTGCATGGGGTGTTACCAATGCACAGCGGGATGTAAAGGATTATTACCGGGTAAAATTTAAGGACAATTCAAGAAAAGAATATTGGTTTAACGGGAAATGGGAACCAACCATACAACGACCTGAAACAATAAAAGTAAAAGGCGGAGCAGCCGTTTATGACACGGTGGCTTATACTGTATTTGGCCCGGTGCTGTATGATGAAAGCTTTTCTGATGATTTTTCCAATAAAAAGGATCTTGCCATTCGCTGGACGGCGCATGACCCCAGCAATGAGGGCATGACATTTTACTGGCTCAACAGGGCGAAGAATTATGACGATTATGCCGCAGCCATAAAAACATTTCAATGTCCGGGTCAGAATTTTGTATTTGCATCCAAAGCCGGCGATATTGCCATCTGGCAGCAGGGAAATTTTCCTGCAAGATGGGATGGACAAGGATTGTATGTAATGCCGGGACAGGACAGCAGTTATATATGGCAGGGATTTATTCCGCAGGCAGAGAATCCGCACAGCAAAAATCCAGAGAGAGGATATCTTGAAAGCGCCAATCAGCGTCCGGCTGATTCTGCTTATCCTTATTTTATTCCGGGAAGTTATATCACTCCAAGAGGGGTAACCATTAATAATTACCTGTCGTCAATGAATAATATTGTTCCCGATGTTATGATGAAGCTGCAGAATAATTATTTCAATACTCTGGCTGAGGATGTTCGTCCTGTATTATTGAAGTATGTACAGGAAGAGAAACTCAGTGCAAAAGAAAAAGAATACCTGGAAATTTTCAGGAATTGGGATTTGATGGCATCTCCGGATTCAAAAGGGCAAACCATTTATCAATGCTGGTGGGATAGTCTTGAAGTTGCTATCTGGAAAGATGACCTGGACAGAGTGAAACCCCAGGCGCCATGGCCCGAAGAACAAACAACAATGGAATTATTGAAAAAAGATTCAGCCTTTAAGTTTATTGATGATGTCAATACAACTGAAAAAGAAACTTTATATGATGTGGTAACGGCTGCTTTTAGAAAAGCAGCTGTTGACCTGTCTGAAAAAGAAAAGAACGGAAAACTCGGGTGGGCAAAATCTAAAAACCCTACAGTTTATCATTTATTAAAAGATGCATTGCTGCCATTTGCAAGAAGAGGGTTAAATATTGGTGGTAATGGTAATATCATTAATGCTGTTACTCACAGCCATGGGCCAAGCTGGAGAATGATAGTGCAGTTGACAGCAACTACAGAAGCTTACGGGGTATATCCCGGTGGTGAAAGCGGTAATCCCGGCAGCAAGTATTATGATAATTATGTTGACTATTGGACTGAAGGGAAATATTATAAGCTCTGGTTCATGAAGGATGGCGACAAAGAAGATAAGAATATCAAATGGGCAATGAAATTTTCTGGTAAATAAAATACAGGTATGAAATTCTTGATTGCAACAATTCTTACGGCAGCATTGGCCTTTATAAGCGGATTGTTTTTACCCTGGTGGGGAATTGCGGTTACATCATTACTGGTTGCTGTTATCATCCATCAAAAAGCAGGAAAAGCGTTTCTCTCTGGCTTGCTGGGTATTTTTATTTTATGGGCCGGGCTTGCCTGGTGGATTGATATGAAGAATAACGGTATCCTGTCAAAAAAAATTGCTTCAGTACTTCCGCTTGGCGGGAATGCCATACTCCTCATTTTGGTAACAGGAATTGTTGGCGGACTGTTAGCTGCCTTTGCTTCCATGAGCGGCAGTTTTCTTCGTTCATCTGCCAGGTGATGCGGTTTTCACTTTTATTGATAATATCTTCTTACAGGAGATAATTAGCAATTATCTTTGCGATGCTTTAGGATTTTGCCTGACCGGCAATCAGGTCCCGGCATGCCGGGATAAAATTCAAACATATGGCAGCACTACACAACCGCATCTCCCGAAGGGAGCTGAAGCAACGCATTCAGTCGGAAGGTACACCGAGAACTACCATTTCATTTTATTGTTATTTCAAAATTGCTGAACCAACTGTTTTCAGAAATGCGCTATACAGGCAACTGAAAGAACTGGATATATTAGGCAGAATATACCTTGCTTCAGAAGGCATCAATGCACAGATAAGTGTGCCTTCTGTCAACTTAGATGCTTTCAGAACCTGTCTTGATTTTTATGAGCCATTGAAAAATATCCGGTTGAACATTGCCGTAGAGGATGATGGTAAAAGTTTTTATGTGCTGGATATAAAGGTTCGGAATAAGATTGTAGCCGATGGCATTACCGATCCCTTATTTGATATGGTCAATAAAGGAAAATATGTTGATGCTGCAAGATTCAATCAACTGACCGATGACCCGCAAACCGTGGTGATAGACATGCGGAATCATTACGAGTATGAAGTGGGGCATTTTGAAAATGCTATTGAAATACCCAGCGATACTTTTCGCCAGCAATTACCGATGGCAGCGGATATGATGAAGGAAAACAAAGACAGGAATATTATTATGTACTGCACAGGAGGTATCAGGTGCGAGAAAGCCTCTGCCTGGATGCTGCACCAGGGATTTAAAAATGTTTTTCATCTTGAAGGGGGAATCATCAATTATGTAAAACAGGTAAAAGAGAAAGACCTTCTCAATAAATTTCACGGTAAGAACTTTGTATTTGATCAAAGATTGGGAGAAAGGGTTTCGAATGAAATTATTTCCAAATGTCATCAATGCGGCAAACCGGCAGATACACATGTAAACTGTGTAAACGATAGCTGCCATCTTTTATTTATCCAGTGTGATGAGTGCAAAGAAAAGATGGAAGGAACCTGTGGCGATGCATGCCGGGATTTTATTCACCTGCCGGCTGAAGAACAGAAAAAAAGAAGAAGTAGGGTTGATAAGGGAAGGAATGTTTTTAATAAAGCAAGATCCAGGTCTTTGAAGCAGATATGATCAGTCTGTTTTTATCCATTTGATACAGACCGGCTTTCCAACAGGAATTCTTTTACCGGTTTCAGTAAGCAAGCCTGTTATTAAATCTCTTTTAAAAATTACTATTTCGTTACTGTCCTGGTTTGCAACCAACAGAAATTTTCCACTCGGGTCAAAATTAAAATTGCGGGGTTTTTCTCCTCCGCAGGAAACATGATCAACAACACTTAATTTTCCGGTTTTGGGGTCGATTGAATAGATACCAATCGTATTAGATGTACCTCTGTTACTTACATACAAAAATTTTCCATCGGGGGACACATTTATATCGGCGCTGCCGCCGACAACGCCTTTGTGATCTGATGGGAGAGATGAGATGATTTGAATTGATTTGTGTTTTGCTTTGTATTTTTTGTTGCTGAACACCTCGATTGTACTGGTTAATTCATTAATCACATATAAATACAAATACTTTTTGTTGGAAGTATCAAAAGCCATATGTCTCGGGCCACCACCAGGCTGAGTTTTGAAAGAATTATATTTTTCAAGCCATATTTTGGGATGAAATGGAAAAACAAAAATTTGATCAGCGCCAAGGTCGGTAACATACATGGTTGTTCCTTCAGAAAAGATACCATGAAGATGGGATGATTTTTGCCTGGCAGTATCGGGTCCGGAGCCTTTGCACTGCATTAATAATCTTCCTGTATCAACTCTGCCAGTTGAAACCTTGTAACCAGCAAGATTGCCAGTACTGTAGTTAGCAACAAATAACGCTTCACCTTTTTTATCTATCCAGATATAACATGGATGATTCCCTCCCGAGGATTGCTGGCTTAGAAAAGAAAGAATGCCCTTTTTTTTATCAAAAGAAAAAGAACTGACTCTGCCGCCTTTACTGGTGCTATCAGCGGTTTCATTTACAGCAAACACATATTTACCATCTACTGAAACAGTAAGAAAAGATGGATTGGAAGTTTTTACATGACTTATCTCTTTTATACCGGCATCATTACTATTAAATTTATAGACATAAATACCTTCGCTTTTGGGTGAATCATAAGTGCCCACAATAAGATAATTTTCCTGGCCTGCGACTATCAGACTTTGAAGGAAAAGTATACCCGTCAGCAAATTTCTTTTAGCATTCATAAAAAGCGAAGATCGCTTTTTTCAATTCTTTTTAACAAACTCTGATCAACCAATTCTGGTTCTGGCATAATCTTATTTACGTTTCAGAGTAAAAACTTTATGCCATGAAAAAGATATTTACACTCTCAGCTTTAGTATTGGTTTCATCATTACTTCTCACAAGTTGTATTAAAACCGATTATCCTTATTATGATGAGTCATATTGGCTTTCAAAAGAAAGGGGAGAAGTGGTTTATAGCGGTACCTATTGCAATTACTATGTAATAGAAACCTATTATGGGTTCACTATTGTAAGGGCATGGGGCGGTTACAAACCTTATGAAAGAAGTATTGTTTACGGCGATTTTAGTTTTACAGGAACCAAAGAAATGTATAATCGCAGTACAGGAACTGTTTTTACCGGAACAATAACTGACACAAGGCTAAGTTACCTGGAAGCACAGGATGCTTTGAATTACTATTGCCCTTTAGGCGGAAAGAATCAAACCAGGGAGTTTGTAAAAACCGGCCAGTAGCATATCAAAGGCTTTTGGTAAAATCAGCAAATGTGATGGTTGGCTTGCCTAATTCATGCCATGTTATTTCACTTTCAAATTTCTCAGGGTATTTATTCAATGCTTCGCAGATATGCCAAACGTAGTTCATTTTTGGACTGAAGCTGCCAAAAAATTTTACCAGCCCGAAAGGTGCCCTCATAATGCTTAGTTTATTTTTTGAATAATTCTCAATGAAGATCCTGGTGGCTTCTTCAAATGTATAAGCATAAAGCCCCTGAACCGGATACTCTTTGTTTTCGCTGCCTGCTGTTTCAAATGATCGGGCCACCTGTTTTCCATAATCTTCAGCAGCTATGAACCACATGGGCATCAGAGATTTTCCCATCATGCCTACTCTTTTTCCCATTATCATCTGGTAGGGATAGGTTTCCATAAAAGTGGAAGGGTAGAAGATTGTGTAATCAATACCTGAGTTTTTTATTTTCTTTATCGCTTCTTCTTTTATACGGAAAGCCCACCAGTCAAAGCCATTCATTCCCTGGTAGAAATGAACAAGTGATGATAAGTAAACGAGTCTTTTTATCCCTGTTTCTTTTGCAACGGCAATAATGTTATCAATCCCTTCTCTTTCGGTTTGCGGGTCTTTGTTTTTTGATGATTGGTTGATGGAAAGATTCAAATAAACTGCATCATGGCCGGGAAAAGCTTTTCGCAAACTCTCTTTATCAAACACATCACCCTGAACGATTTTGATTCCGGGAAAAAACTTCTCCATTTTGTTTGCATCTCTTGCCAGCAAGGTTACATCAAAGCCTGCTGCTATCAGTTGTGTGGCTACAGGCTTACCCAACATACCTGTTGCACCAATGAATAATATCCGCATTATATTCTTTTTACAAAGGAATATGGAATGATAAATGCAAAAAAATATTTCCGGTGAATGGCAGAAAAGAGAAGGCGAAGAGCTAAATAATCTTTTTTAGAGAATCAATTATCCTTTCATAGGTTTCTTCATCAGTAAGTTTTTCCGGAATAAAAGATTTGCCGATCACTTTTTCATACAGTTCTATATATCTTTTTGAAATGGTATCCACCCATTCATCGCTCATTTGAGGAACAATCTGTCCTTCCTTACCCATGAAGTTGTTTGCAATAAGCCATTCTCTTACAAATTCTTTGCTCAATTGTTTTTGTCTTTCACCTTTTTGCTGTCTTTTTTCAAACCCGTCAGCATAAAAATATCTTGAAGAATCAGGGGTATGTATTTCATCCATCAATACGATCTCTCCGTTGAGTTTTCCGAATTCATACTTGGTGTCAACCAAAATCAATCCCTGCTTTGCGGCAATTTCTCTTCCTCTTTCAAAGAGTTTTAGAGCATAATCACTTAATGTTTTCCATTCTTCCTCTGTTGCCAGCCCGTTTGTAATTATTTCTTCCGGCGAAATATCTTCATCGTGCCCTTCTGCAGCCTTGGTGCTGGGGGTAATGATTGGTGCAGGAAAATAATCGTTTTCTTTCATCCCTTCTGGCATGGCAGCCCCGCAAAGAATTCTTTTTCCGGATGAGTAGGTTCGCCAGGCATGGCCTGTGAGGTTTGCCCGGACAACCATCTCAATTTTGAAAGGCTCACATTTTTTTCCTATTGAAACATTGGGCGCCGGAACGTCCACCAGCCAGTTTGGGCAAATATCATTTGTAGCCCCCAGCATATATGCAGCGATCTGATTTAAGACCTGGCCTTTAAAGGGGATCGGGCGGGGCAAAATCACATCAAAGGCCGAAATCCGGTCGCTGGCAACCATTACCAGCCACTTGTTTTGTATGCTGTAAACATCCCTGACTTTTCCTTTGTAAAAAGAGGTTTGATAAGGAAACGAAAAATGCGCCATATTCCGAAAGTAAGAAGGGCCGGAAAACCGGCCAATCCGGCGGGTTTTAAGATTTCAACAATTTATTCTTTTGGCTTAAAAATTAAATTTTTAGATAAAGTTTACAATGCTTATTTTTCCGTCAAATTCCGCCCCGCTATGCGGGGAGCAAAACTAAAAACTTGTTACTTATGAGAAAAAGCTATCGCTTTTTGACAGCCTGGCTGATTGCCGCATCTTTTTCATTGACTGCCAATGCACAGAAAGTTACTATCAATGGTAAGGTAAGCAACAGTACTTCAAAAGAATCTGTTTCTGCCGTTTCAGTATTGGTTAAAGGAACTAATCAGGGAACATATACCAACCCTGACGGTGAATTCAGCATTACAGTTAAAAGTCTTCCTGTAACTCTTGTTTTCAGTTCTATAGGTTATTTCGCACAGGAGGTAACGGTTTCCGATGCAACAAACCCCCTTGAAGTGGATTTCAAAGTAAATCCCGATCTGGGACAGGAGGTGGTTGTTTCTGCCAACCGTGTACCTCAAAGAATATTGGAAGCTCCGGTTACTGTAGAAAGAATGAGCAGTTCTGTTATTCGCAATGTCCCTGCGCCTTCTGTTTATGAAGCAATAGGAAACCTGAAAGGCGTTGATGTTCATACAGCCAGCCTCACATTCCGCACCGTTACTACCCGTGGTTTTGTCAGCAGCGGTAATACCCGATTGAACCAATTGGTAGAAGGTATGGATAACCAGGCGCCCGGACTTAATTTTTCCGTAAGCACTATTGTGGGTCTTGCCGATCTTGATATTGATAACATAGAATTGCTTTCCGGCGCTTCATCAGCTCTCTATGGTTCCGGTGGTATGAATGGTACAGTTCTTATAAGCAGTAAGAATCCGTTTAAATACAAAGGCCTTAGCTATAACATCAAACAGGGTATCATGCATGTGGATGGAAAACAACGTACCGCTGCTCCTTATTATAACTGGGCATTCAGGTATGCTAACACAATCAAAAATAAATTTGCCTATAAGTTTACTGCTGAAATTATTAAAGGAAATGACTGGCAGGCTGATGATTACAGAAACAAAACTCAATTCGGTATATTGAGCAAAGTAGCAGGTGGCAACAGGCTGAATGATCCAAACTTTAATGGTATTAATGTCTATGGCGATGAAACAAGCACCGACATGTCGGGCTTTGCACTTCTTGTAATGAGATCTACCAGTTCAGCCATCACCGGTAATCCTTCCATTTTAGGAACAGTTGCTGATGCATATTTTGCCTCACAGGGTAATCCGGTTTATCCTACCAATGCACAATATGCAAGTGCAATTTCTTTTATCATCACTACATTAGGCGTACCACCTGCACAACAGGCGGCTGTAGCTGCAGCATTGCAAAACCAGTTTCTTCCTTTTTACAATGGGTTTAAAAACAAATATTTTAACGGCGCCAGCATTTCAAGAGGCGGTTATGAAGAGAAACTGCTTGTAGATTACAATACTTTAAATGTAAAATTAAACGGAGGTCTTCACTGGAAGATCACTGAAAAAATAGAAGCTTCCTGGAATACCTATTTTGGTACCGGTACCACGGTTTATACAGGCGCCAACCGATATTCCCTGCGTAATTTCAAGATGGCACAGCATAAGCTTGAGTTTAATGCCAAAAACTGGTATTTGCGTGGATATACAACACAGGAAAATGCCGGCGATTCTTATATAGCTGATGCGGTAGGAGCATTCTTAAATGAAGCGTATAATCCCAGCGGCTCATGGTTCCCTACTTATATCGGCACTTTCTCTGAAGGCCGTCGTCAGAATGCATTAGCAGGGCAATTCCCCAGCGATTTTCAATTGCACAATGCTGCAAGAGCTGCTGTAGAAACCAACCGGTTGGTTCCCGGTACATCTGCATTTGATGCCGCTGCTAAAAAAATTAAAACAACCCCCGTTAATAAACCCGGTGGAGCTATGTTCCTCGACAGGTCTGATCTGTATGCTGTAGAGGCACAACTTAATTTCTCAGATGCTATGCGTTTTTCTGATAAGGTAGAAATGCTGGTGGGTGCAAGCTGGAAAGAATGGGTGTTGAACTCAAAGGGAACGATCTTTGCCGATACTACAGGAAAAGTGACCGTGACAGAAAAGGGAGCTTATATTCAGCTTAAGAAAAAACTACTGAATGATGTTCTTACATTGACAGCTTCGGGTAGATATGATAAGCAATCAAATTTCGAGGGTAAGTTCACCCCAAGAGCAACCGCAACAATTAAAGTGGCTAAAGAAAATTTCCTACGCCTCTCTTATCAGAATGCGTATCGTTTCCCCTCTAATCAGAATCAGTATATAAGCCTTCGCCTGGGTGGTGGCAACAGTTACCTCATCGGATGCCTGCCTGAGTTTCAGGATTATTATAAATTAAGCACAACCAAACCGGGATACACAGCAGCCAGTGTGCTTGATTATCGCAGGGGAACAATCGCTGATTCAAACAGACTTGTAAGAGCTGTATTTAAGGAAGTAAAACCCGAAACCGTAAACTCGTTTGAATTAGGATATAAAGGAATTCTCAGTAAGAAAATGCTTATAGACGCTTATGCTTATTACAGCAAATACCAGGACTTTATAATTAATGAAGCGGTGGCACAAGCTCTTAATCAGTATAAATTTGAGGTATATTCTCCTTTTACAAGCAATAGTCTTTCATACGTTCAGAATTCATCTACTCCGGTTAAGGCGCTTGGATGGGGAATCGGAATAGAATATAATATAATTAAGAAGTATTGGTTGTACGGCAATTTATTCTCTGATGAACTCAGGGATGTGCCTGCGGGGGCTGTTACTTATTTTAATGCACCCAAGTACCGCTACAATATCGGTTTGAGGAATGAGAATGTTTGCCATAATATTGGTTTCAACGTGGTGGTAAAATGGCAGGATAACAACTACTATGAAGGAACCTTTGCAACCGGCACACTGCCTTACTTTACATGGGTGGATGCCCAGATCACTTACCGTCCGCCTAATACAAAGAGTGTATTCCGTGCAGGTGGTACAAACCTGGGCAACAACTATTACCGTACCGGTTATGGCAGCCCTGCTGTCGGCGGATTGTATTATGTTAGTTATGGATTCAACCTGTAATCCGGAAATTGGGTTATACTAAGTATAGAAATCCCCCCGAGTTATCGGGGGGATTTTGTTTTCAGGTCCGTCAGAGATAATAGTATTGAAGTGCCTTACATGCTTATTGGGTTACATTTTACTTTAGTAATATCGGCATCTAGGTCTATACGATAATAAAGCTGATTATCACCATTACCGAATTTTCTATTACCTGTCTTGTCATTCATGAGCTTTACCAGAATCATTTTTTTATCCTTTGAAACTGTCCAAGTAAGAACATGAAACCCTGAAGGGGTTATCTGCCTTATATTTTCGCCATTTTTTGAGGATAAATATAAGTAAACAGGATCGTCAGAGTCAAGGGCTTTGTCACCATTGAAATTATGTGTCCTGGCCAGGTAAATAATATGATCAGGTAAAATATTGGTCGGAATATATTGGCTTGTTTTTGTATCATAATAGGAGCGACCGGACGCAAAAGATGTAATAATAGCCAGCTGATTAAATAATTTTTTCGCCTGGTTTGTTTTGGCATTGTAAAAGAAAATATTCGCATAGTTGCCCCATAAAAGATATCCCGTGCCTTTGCCATAATCGGCCTTGTTGTCATCATCAATCAATTCGGGGATAAGAAAATATTCTGAACTGTCAACCTGGAATGGATCGGAGTAGTTGATCTCTGATTTTTTGGGTTCATCCTGTGCAATGGCCATGTTTGAAATAATTGCCACTAAGAGCAATGATAGTATTTTGTTCATAGCAGATGATTTTAATGAAAATAAAAATTAAAAGGATTGCCTGCGACTGGCAATCCTTTTAATATTGTTAATCTTAACCAGCAGTTCTATGGATGAATCGCCTCCCCATACACCACTTCAATCACATCTTTCACTCCATCCACTAATAGTGGGGTGAGGTGGATGGCATTCAACAGCTCATGATAGGTAGTTTTATTTTTCAGGCAGTTTCAGTTTCTACGATCAACTCCTTTACATGGTAACCTATTATTTGTGCAGGATTCCCTTATTACTCCGCTGTTAAAAATAAATATCGAATAATCTGTAAGTTGATTTTGAAAATTATTAGAGAAATCTTGGTTGTCAAAGACTTGATTAGAAACAAAAAAGAGTTGGCTGGAAGATATTTTTATACATGATTACTTTTATTACAAATTGATTTTCTTAGATTGGGTCGCTTTTCTGCCATGGGCGAGGATGAACAAATAAAACGATTGCTTAAGCTTATATCCCTGAATGATGATCAGTCAGCGTATAAGCAATTGTTTGTGCTCCTGTATCACAGGTTGAAACAGTTCGCTTATTCAATTCTGAAATCAAATGAAGAGGCTGAGGAATTGGTTTCGGATGTTTTCGTCAGGATCTGGGATAAAAGAGCACAGCTCATTTCTGTTGAGTCTCCCCGTCTTTATTTATATACCATTACAAAGAATCTTGCTTTTACCAGAATAAGCCGCCAAAGAAAGCAAATAAATATTACTTCCGAAGAATGGTTTGTTCAGCTCGATAGTATCTATTTCGATCCCGAACAACTCGTCATCACAGAAGAAATTCTTCGCCAGATACGGAAAGCAGTTAATGATTTACCCCCACGATGCAAGCTTATTTTTAAACTCATCAAGGAAGATGGGTTGAAATACAAGGAAGTGGCAGAATTGCTTCAACTTTCCATCAAAACCGTTGAGGCTCAGATGGCTATTGCTCTCAGACGCATAGGAAAATGTATGCATTTTGAGATCAAAAGCACCCCTTTTCAGGTCAGTTCAAAAAAAAGTTAAAACTCTCTTAGGGGTAAATTCTCTTTTTTGTTGTCTTACTGGTTTACTCTAATCAAACCACTGAATGAACCAGGAGAATTTTTGGATTTTACTATCAAAGAAACTAGCCAACGAAGCAAGCATATCTGAGCTGAAAGAGCTTGAGGAACTTATTCATGAAAACCCAGACTGGCAATATGCTATTCAAAACATTGAAGACTTGTGGAGGCACAAAGCCCCAAATGACGATATGCAGACGCTTGATGCCTACATGCTTCATCTGCAGCGCATGAAGGATTTACACATATCTTTTGGCGAAGCAGCCGATGAAGTTTCTGTAATTGGGCATGGCAGGAGAAAAGTAAGATGGTATTGGGCTGCGGCTGCGGTAACTGTATTAGCGGGTTTGTTTTTATTCCTCAGGCCGGGCAGCAAAAGCGATGTTTCAGAAAAACCGCTGGCAAGAGAAGTAAATGAGATCACCACCCGTCCCGGATCTAAATCAAAGGTAGAGTTACCCGATGGCTCGATAGTATGGCTGAATGCAGGCAGTAAACTTACCTATAATAAAGATTATGGACAGACACTTAGAGAGGTTACATTGTCAGGCGAGGGATATTTTGATGTTATGAAAATGAAAGAGAAGCCGTTTATTATTCATACTTCAAGTATCAATATCAAAGTTCTTGGAACTGTTTTCAATGTAAAGGCTTACCCCGAGGACAAACATACCGAGACAAGCCTGATCAGGGGGAGTATTGAAGTGACCATTAAGAAACGCCCTAATGACAAGATCATCCTTTCACCCAATGAAAAATTAGTTGTTGAAAATAGCGGGATAGTTGAAAGCGAAAAAAATATACCTAAAGAAAACACCGGCTCATTACCCATCAGCACACTGATGTCGGTAAATAAGCTGAAATATAATGCTGCTGACAGTACAGTAGCAGAAACTGAATGGATAAAGAATAAGCTGGTATTCAGAGATGAATCATTTGGCGATCTGGCTATGCGGATGGAAAGGTGGTATGATGTTGAGATTGAAATAACAGATACTGAACTGAAAGAAGAGCATCTGAACGGAACCTTTGATGAAGAAACTATTATTCAGGCAATGGATGCCCTTAAGGAGTTTGTTTCTTTTCATTATGAACAAAAAGGGAAAAAAATAATTATTAACCGCTAACTGCTTGTTATATGACTACAGAAAACACATCTTGATCAAAAAAAAAGCAGGAAACCGGTGCAACGGAATCCTGCTGAATACGGGCTGTAAACCGGGATTCACGGAATCCCTTATTGTAAACAATCCAAATGTAAGTTATGAAAAAAAGAGAAACAGTTGCTGTTTCGCAAAATGGTCTGTTTTATTTAAAGATTGCAAGGATTATGAAACTAACGGTTGCTTTTTTGTTGATTGCCTGTTTAAAGGTTTCGGCAGAAGGTTGGGGCCAGGAAAAGATTACCTTGAAAATGAATGCGGCAGAAATTAAAAAAGTACTTTTTGCCATTGAGAAAAAAACAGAATACAGATTCCTTTTTGCCGAAGCATCGGTAAAAGACAAACCCAAAGTCAATGTAGATGTCCATGAAGCCACCCTTCCGGAAGTACTGGACAGGATACTGGCCAATACAGGCATCGCTTATAAACTGCTGGGCACAAACCTCGTTGTTCTTAAAGAAGGGGTGTCGGGAGAAATCATAGCCCAGGAAATTAAAATAACAGGAAGAGTGACCTCTGCTTCAGGCGAGCCACTGGCCGGCGCTTCTGTCTTTGTTAAAGGAAGCAGAACCGGGACAGTAACAGATGCAAACGGAAATTTTTCCATTACCGTACCAGACGATGCAGTTTTGGTGATCAGTTCTGTAGGGTATGAATCAGCAGAGGTTTCTGTAAAAGGCAAAACAGAGGTCAATGTATCACTCCGCCTTTCTGAAAGGGTACAGGATGCCGTGGTGGTGATCGGTTATGGTACTGCGAGCAAAAGAGACCTTACCGGGTCAATTGTAAAGCTGTCGGGTAAAGATGTGGCTGACAAGCCCAATGTGAACCCTGTGGCTTCCCTGCAGGGAAAAGTAGCCGGAGTAAGTATTGTGAATTCCGGTACACCCGGGCAGGAACCGGATATTCGTATCAGAGGCACAAATAGTCTTTCACCAGGTGGTGCAAGGCCGCTTTACCTTGTTGATGGAATATTTAATGACAATATCAATTTTCTTAATCCAAACGATATTGAATCAATTGAAATATTAAAAGACCCCTCATCGCTGGCCATTTTTGGTGTTCGTGGTGCAAATGGAGTAATTGCTGTTACTACAAAAAAGGCAAAGTCCGGACAGATAAGCATCAATTTCAATTCTACATTCAGCTCAAAAAAACTGGTTGATAAAATTGAAATGGTAAATGCATCGGAGTTCAAAACCCTTTTTGAGGAAGAAGAGGATAATCTTGGTATAACCGGGCCCAGCCGTTTTGACTTTACTCCCTGGACTGGTAATACAGACTGGATCGATGAAATGACAAGAAGCGGAATGGCTTTCACCAACAATCTTAGTTTGTCTGCCGCCACGGATAAAAATAAATTTTACTTTGGCGTTGGCCAAACCTATGAAGAGGGCATTATACGGCATGAACAACTGAAGCGTATTACTCTTAACCTGAATGACGAAGTGAAACTAAGTAAGGGGATAAAATTCGGATTTACCCTGAATGCAGTGAGACAAAGAAACCCCTACGGTTCTGCAAAAGGGCTTTTATTCAATGCCCGCCGTATTTGGCCTGTAACCCCTGTTTATGACAATGCCCATGCTGCATACTATAACCTAGCTTTTCAGGCCGGCCAGATGGTGAACCCGGTTTGGGAATTGAATGATAACTGGGACAAAGAACTGGTTTATGAAAACAGGATGGTTGGAAGTATATATGCTGATATTTCTTTCCTGAAATATTTAAATTTAAGATCTACGTTTTACGCTGATATGTCAAATGTGGATGGCAGAACGTACAGGCCAATCGACAGTCTTTATGATCCTATAAGCAACACTGTATTCGTTCATCCTTCTTACAATCGTACAGCAGTGAGTCAATCGAATCAGCGTTGGAATAAGTTTCAGCAGGATCACATCCTCACTTTCAGGAAAAATTTCAATGATCACGGAGTTACAGCAATTGCAGGTTTTACTACCTATTATAATGATTACCGGGGATTATCTGGGTCGGTGAAGCAATCACTTACCGGAGACCCCATACCCAACGACAAACGGTTTTGGTATATTGACAATGGTTTTGGCGATAAAGCCACCCGTGAATCTTCTTCGGGTCAATTTGAAAGAACAACAGTTTCGACCCTGGTTCGTCTTCTTTATAATTATAAGGGAAAGTACCTGTTAAACGGATCATTCCGCCGCGACTGGTCTTCAGCCTTCCGTCCCGATTATGGCAACCAGGGGCAGAATTTTTATTCTGTTGGCGCCGCATGGGAAATCAGCAAAGAGGATTTTTTCAAAAATCAGAAAATATTTGACTACCTGAAACTGAAAGGAAGCCTGGGTGTTTTGGGAGGACAGAATACTTATGGATTTGACTATCCTGCATACCCTGCTTTAAAAACAAGCGGAAGCGCTGTATTTGGCAGCCTGATTGTGCCTGTATTCGCCGAAACATATTTAGCAGACAGGAACCTTCATTGGGAAACTGTGCATGGAAAAGAGATAGGGATAGAATTTGATGCCCTGAAAAGAAAACTGCATGGCGAGATTGTTTATTATCACAAAACCACCAAGGATATTATGGCCCTGGTATCTTCCGGCGCCGGTCAGTCAACCCTGACGAATATTGGTAATATGCGAAACAAGGGCTTTGAATTTTCAGCAGGCTATACTCATAACCTCACACAAGACCTGGTAATGACCGTATCAGGAAACCTGACCACTTATGACAATTTGTTTCTCGAATCTCCTTTTACTTCAAACCCTGACGAACAATATCCAAGCAGAACGGTAGCTGGATTTCCAATCGGTTATTTTTATGGATATGTAGTGGAGGGTATTTATCAAACTTATGCAGATAAACTGGCTTCTCCGGTTATGAACCTCGGAAGCTCCTATGGCCCGGGTGATTTAAAGTATAAAGACCTGAACGGAGATGGAGTGGTGAATACAGATGACAGAATGATGATAGGCAACCCAACGCCTGATTTCACTTATGGAGGAAGCATAGCATTGAAGTATAAAGGCTTTGATCTTGGTGTGGACATGCAGGGAGTTTATGGTAATGAAATTTACCGTTACTGGGGAAGCTCAGAATTACCGTATACCAAATTCAACTATCCGAAATTCAAACTGAACCGCTGGCATGGTGAGGGAACTTCCAACTGGGATCCGATATTGGGTGACAATCACACCACCAACAGACTTCCTTCAACCTATGGTATTGAGGACGGCAGCTATTTCAGGATCAGAAACCTTCAATTGGGATACAATTTCAATCCTGCTATGCTCAGCAAACTGCATATTAAAAGCCTGAGGGTTTTTATCAATATTCAGAATCTGAAAACATGGAAGCATAACTCAGGTTATTCTCCTGAATTTGGCGGTTCGCCCACTTCTTTTGGTGTGGACGTAGGCCATGATCCTATTCCCAGAATTTTCTCAGGAGGTATTAATGTTAATTTCTAAGCTTATAAAAAACAAAAGCAATATGAAAAAAAATATTCAAACTCTGCTTCTGATTATGATCCTTCCTTCATTGATGGTCATATTTGGAGGATGTAAGAAGTTTCTTGACAGAGCTCCTTTGCAGGCATCGCTTGAAGATTTGAATCAGGGCGGGCTGGAAGGCCAGGTGTTCGGACTGTATGGGAATTTCCTGGATCGTAATGGTTCTTATCATGGGTTCAGCAGCATACCCTGGTTTGCACTAAATTCATTCCGTGGCGATGATGCCATGAAAGGCAGCAGCGCTGCAGATGGCGCTGACTGGGAAACGGTATATGATAATTTCCAGTACCAAAAAGCACACTGGTCAGCTTCGATCTACTGGGATCAGAAGTATAATATGATCAATAAAGCCAATACTGTTCTGCAGACTGCAGATTCTCTCGGCTTGTCAGATCCGGCTTCACTGGTCAATATTGGCGAAGCAAAATTTTTCAGGGCATTAACCTATTTTGACCTTGTGAGAGTTTTTGGAGAAGTGCCCAAAATCGATTTCAGGATATATAATCCAAATGATTCCAAAAAACCAAAAGCCACAGTACCACAGATATGGGCATTGATTGATGCCGACCTGACTGCAGCAATAGCAAACCTGCCTCCTGATTGGAACAATGCGTCAGGAAACAGCAAGTTTCCGGGAAGGCTGACCCGGTATGCGGCAATGACCCTGGCTGCCAAGACAAAAATATACCGGGGAGATTGGGCGGGTTGTTTGGGTCTTTGTCAGCAGGTTATCAGTTCAGGTAAATATCAGTTATTGAGTGACTATAGTTCTTTGTTTAAAGTGGAAGGAGAAAACTCCAAGGAATCACTTTTTGAGATACAGGCATATGTGGGACCAAACGGAGTACCTGATGCAGGACATGAATACGGTGTAGAACAAGGTGTGAGGGGTTCTGGCGCATGGGATCTTGGTTGGGGATGGAATGTGCCTGAGCCAGGTCAGGAAGCTTCTTACGAAGCCGGAGATAAAAGAAGAGGGGCTACTATTTTGTATTCTGGCCAGGATGATGGTTATGGTAAAACTGTTCCTGCATTTCCAACCGTGCCAAGACTTTATTGGAATAAAAAAGTATATCCCGAACCTTCAATGCAAGCTTCGACCGGAAGGCGGCAAAACAACTGGCTGAACCACGGGGTAATCCGTTATGCAGATGTTTTGTTGCTGGCAGCTGAGGCCGCCAACGAATTAGGTGGTGCAGGAAATCAGGCTGATGCAGTAACATGGATAAATACGATACGCAGCAGAGCCGGCCTTTCCAATGTTGCATTTACTACCCAGGCAGCTATGAGGGATATTATTAAAAGAGAAAGAAGATCAGAACTGGCAATGGAAGGAGAAAGATTCTTTGACCTGGTAAGATGGGGAGATGCTATTGCAGTTTTGGGTGGCCGTGGATACACCCCCTGTCATCAATATTATCCGCTTCCTCAATCAGCCATAGATTTTGCAGGAGGCGTACTGATTCAAAATCCCTGTTGGTAATTAAAAATTTAAAAATTATCGATATGAAAAAAAATATAAGATACATTTCACTGATAGTTTTTGCTGCTCTTAGTTTCATTTCCTGCCAGAAAATGAACAGGCCCGATTTGGGTAATTATCCAAAAGACGCCAACCCACCGGGTGGGCCATTAAAATTCTATGCAGCATATGATGGTACTTCCTCAGATGCGCTTAGAAATGCAGTGGACAGTATCCGGGCTAATTTTGCAGCAAGTAATCCATTGTCATCAATAACAGGAATCACCGGAAAAGCAGTTCAGGGCACCCTGGATAAAGCTATTAAATATTCATCGGCTAATGACTGGGCAAATTCAACAAGCATATCCATTGCCTTCTGGCTCAAAAACACACCGTGGAGTGGTGGCCCCGGATTTTTATTCAATCTTACCGATAAGGATCATTGGGCCAACGGTAAAACCTGGATGCTGATTGAAGACCAGGGGCAGAGCAGTACCACGCAGGCAACAGTAAAATTTGTATTGCAGGATCAGTGGTTTGAATTTGTCGGGGCAAAAAAACTGGACAGACCTCTTCTGGATGGTAACTGGCATCATTGGGCGATAGTTTATGATGAAACTACCTCAAAACTCACATACTATTTTGACGGGCAGGCTTTAACCGGGTTGCATCCTTCTCTTACAGATGTAAAGAATGGAGCAAATCCAAGAGGGCCTTTAAATTTAAAATCAGGCGATGGAACAGCCGGGCAATTGGTGGTTGGAGGCTGGAATAAGCAAGTTGGGTTACCGGGTCCCGGTGATGGCTGGATACAGGGCTTTAACGGGGGATTAGACCAATTCAGATTGTATGGCAAAGCCTTATCAGCTTCTGAAGTGCTGGCCCTGTTTAATGCTAAACTTTAGATTTTTTCATATAAGCAATCGTTCACAAATCAAGCAATCAAGGGCTGAAATCTTTCAGCCCTTCATTACTTTAAAATAAGGCGACAATCAGGCATGAGGATTTATACCAGGTTATTGTTCACTGTTTTTATTTCGACAGTAATCATTACAACTGGCTGCAATAAGCCCCAAAGACTTTTTAGCAAAATTTCTTCATCACATTCCGGGGTTTCATTTTCCAATCAGTTGCTGAAAAGACCTTTGTTTAATATTTTATACTATTTGTATTATTATAATGGGGGCGGCGTTGCGGTTGGTGATATCAATAACGATGGCTTAACGGACATTTATTTTTCCGCCAACAGTAAAGGAAATAACAAACTCTACCTGAATAAGGGAAATTTCCAATTTGAAGATATAACAGCAAAAGCGGGAGTTGGCGGAATCGCTGATTGGTGCAGCGGTATTACGATGGCTGATGTGAACAGCGACGGGCTGCTGGATATTTATGTTTCTGCTGTAAGCGGCTCATGGGGTTTGCAGGGAGGTAATGAATTGTACATTAATAATGGGAATAATACATTTACCGAAAGCGCCGCTCAATACGGACTGAATTGCAAAGGGCTTTCCACCCAGGCTGTTTTTTTCGATTATGACCATGATGGTGATCTTGATTGCTATGTTCTCAGGCATTCTAAAAGACCACATGCCAATATTGTAGATACCAGCCTTCGCAAAGTCATTGACTCGTCTGCCGGCGATAAACTGTTCAGAAACGAATTGAACGCAGGAGAAAAAAAATTTACCGATGTGTCAACCCAGGCGGGAATTTATCAAAGCAATCTGGGATATGGATTGGGACTGGCGGTAGCCGATTTCAATAACGATGGGTGGGAAGATATTTATGTGGGCAATGATTTTCATGAAAATGATTATTACTACATCAATAACGGGAATGGTACGTTTGCCGAAAGCGGCGCAAAACACTTTCGTCATTACAGCCGGTTCAGTATGGGCAACGATGCGGCTGATTACAATAATGACGGGCAAACTGATGTGATCACCGTGGATATGCTGCCACCCGATGAAAAAACATTGAAAACATATGGAAGCGATGAAAATCCCGATATCTATAAAGTAAAACTTGAGATACAGGGTTACCAGCACCAGTATTCAAAGAACTGCCTGCAACGGAATAATGGCAGCGGCAGTACATTCAGCGAAATGTCGTTGATGAAAGGCGTAGCTGCTACCGACTGGAGCTGGGCGCCTTTGTTTGCCGATTTTGATAATGATGGTTTCAAGGATCTTTTTATTTCCAGTGGCATTGTCAAAAGACCTGTTGACCTCGACTATGTCAGATTTGCTTCCGATATGGAAATGAAACAGGGATTGAGCCGTACTGACAGGTTTGACGATACCACTATCAATGCAATGCCTGATGGAAGCTCCCATCCTTTTTTATTCAAAGGAAACGGTAATGAACCATTCAAGGATGTAAGCAAAGAATGGGGAACCGCCGGGTTAAAAGGATATTTCAATGGCGCTGCTTACGCCGATCTTGATAATGATGGAGACCCTGATCTTGTGATTAATGCTTTGAATTCAGAAGCAATTATTTTAAAAAATAATACTGAAAAAAAGAATTCAATTACCATTTCATTCAAAGCAGATAACCTGAATAGATTTGGTATTGGTACCAAAGTCTATCTCTTCAGCAAAGAAAAAATGCAATACCAGCAACTGATGCTTACGAGGGGCTTTGAATCTTCGGTAGATACCCGTTTGCACTTTGGCTTAGACACATTGAACTCAGCTGACAGTATTTTGATTGTGTGGCCCGATCAGCGATACCAGGTTCTGAAAAATATACCCGCAAATAAACCTCTGACCGTGTATTCAAAGGATGCATCGGGAGTTTTTGAATACAATGCATTTTTCCCTGCAAAACCGGATGCGTTTATTCCTGCCGGAGAAAAATTTTCCTGGAAGCATAGAGAAAATGAATTCTTTGACTATAATGTGCAATACCTGATACCGCATGCTTTGTCAACCCGGGGGCCCAAAATTGCTGTGGCTGATGTAAACGGCGACGGGTTGGATGATATGTATATATGCGGCGCCAGATTTCAACCCGGGGCATTAATGATACAACAACTTAATGGCTCATTTATTATAAGTGATACTTCTGTATTTAATGCGGATGGTATAGCTGAGGATGTGGATGCAGTTTTCTTTGATGCCAATGGAGATAAAAAGCCTGACCTGCTGGTGACGGGCGGAGGCAATGAGGTTTTGAAAAACAGTAAGGAAGGGGAAGACAGATTATATATTAATGATGGAAAGGGGCATTTTACTAAGGCTATACTTCCGTTTCCCAATCAATATGAAAACAAATCATGCATTGCCAGTGCCGACGTTGATAAGGATGGCGATCAGGATTTCTTTGTGGGAGGTCTTGCAAGTCCCACCGCATATGGGCAGCCGGTGCATTCTTATATGTACCTGAATCAGGGCAATGGAAAATTTGATTTGGCAACTGCCAAAACGATCTTTCTGCAGTCGTTGGGAATGGTAACAACCGTAGTTTTTGCTGATGTGAATAATGATACCTGGCCTGATCTGGTAGTGACGGGTGAATGGATGGGCGTCAAAATTTTTATAAATAAAAACGGGAAATTTACAGCTTCAGAAATTCCTTCTTCCACAGGTTTGTGGCAAACCATATATGCAGCAGATGTGAATGACGACGGATTCACCGATCTGCTCGCAGGCAACTGGGGCCACAATACAAAGCTTTACGCAGGTAAAAACGGGCCCTGCAAACTTTATGTAAAAGATTTTGACAATAACAGCTCTGTTGAGCAGGTAATGTGTTACACCTTAGGTGGAAAAGAATACACATTTCTTGCCAAGGATGAACTGGAACGTTCGTTACCGGTATTAAAGAAAGCCTATTTGAAATACAGCGAAGTAGCAGGCAAAACCGTTCAGTATATGTTCTATGATTTATTTAAGGATTACGCAGAACTGAAAGCGGAAACCCTGAGTTCGTCCTGTTTCATTAATGATGGCAAAGGCAATTTTACAAGGATCGATTTACCTGATGAGTTGCAATTGGCTCCGGTAATGGCGTTTGCCAAAAATTCATCGGATTCTCCCGGTTCTTTTATTGCCGCAGGAAATTTTTATGGTACGATTCCGTATGAGGGACGTTATGACGCATTGCTTCCTGTTATATTTTCTTATCAAAACAAAACGAAATCATTTACAGTGGATAATAAGATAGCTGATTTTGACGGAGAAGCAAGGGATATAAAATGGCTGAATACTGCCGGGGGAGGAAAAATGATGGTGATTGCAAGAAACAATAACCCAATGCTTTTTTTGAAACCCGTAAACTGATAATTTAATTATATAAACGATTTTTTATGAAACGGTGTGTCGCAGTTTTGGCAGTCATTTTTGCAATTACCGGCTGCAACGAAAAAAAAGAATATAAAAATTTATTTAATGATCCATTCCTGTATTCAAAAACAGTAAAAGCTTATAACTATGTTGTAATGGGAAATAACCTGGCGCCAATTGTGGCAAGCCGTTGTTATACCTATGCCGCTATCGCTGCTTATGAAGCGATGGCAATCGGCGATTCCCGGTTTCAATCTCTTTCGGGGCAAATAAATCATTTGCCCGGCATTACTTTTCCGGATACTGCAAATGTAAATTTTCAGTATGCGGCATTACTTGCTTTTTGTAAAGCTGGCGAGGCTACCACTTTCCCTGCGGGAAGTTTGAAAGAGCAGATTTCATTACTCGACTCAATCGCAAAAGAATCGGGGATGAGCAGTACCATGAAAGAAGCTTCAAAAAAACTGGCCGATTCTGTTGCAGCACAAATAATACGGTGGAGTAAGGGGGATAACTATGCACAAACAAGAACAGCGCCCAAATATGAAATTAAAACAGATGTTGAAGGAAGGTGGGTGCCCACGCCGCCGGCTTATGCCCAGGCTTTGGAACCACACTGGAAAGAAATAAGGCCGATGGTAATGGATAGCGGAAGCCATTTTGTCACGCCTCGTCCACCAGCGTTTGATATGAAGAACAAAGAAAGCAAATATTACAAAGAAGTGATGACAGTGAAAAATGCAGGCGATAGTCTGAGTGATGAGCAAAAACATATTGCCGAATTCTGGGATGATCTTGGAAACAGGGCTATTGTGGAAGGGCATGTGATGTTTACCGCCAAAAAGTTTTCACCCCCCGGTCACTGGATGAATATTGTCGGGATCGCCTGCAAAAACGCAAATGCTGACTTTTCCACAACAATTTATGCTTATGCTAAAACTGCCATTGCCGGTTTTGACGCATTTATTCAGTGCTGGGATGAGAAATACAGAAGCAATACGGTAAGACCGGAAACAGTTATTAATAAATATATTGATCCCGGCTGGAGACCGTATCTGCAGACACCTCCTTTCCCGGAATATACCTGTGGTCATAGCACAGTGTCTTCTGCTGCTGCAGAAGCATTGACAGATGTATTTGGTGATAATTTTGCTTATACCGATACTTCTGAACTCGAGTTTGGAATAAAGAATCGTTCATTCACTTCATTTCGCCAGGCGGCGGAAGAAAATAACTGGGCAAGGTTTTATGGCGGCATTCATTTCCATAATTCCTGTATTGTAAGTACTGAATATGGCAGAAAGGTGGGTGAATTGGTAAATCAACGACTTAAAATGAAGCGTTAAAAGAAATGATATTGTGAAAAATGTGCAACTATACTTGTCAACGCCTTTTGGGGTTCAACGAAATAGAACACAAAGCTATGCTGATAAATTGCAAACCAAAGCAACGGGTAATAAAGCGCAGGGTGATGCAGCCTTCGCTGATTATTTTATTAATGCCGGGGTCACGGTCAGATTCTTAAAATAGTGAAAAGATGAATACAAGGTTGTTGCTGATATCATCATGTTTATTCTTTGTATGTGGCGATTGCTCACAAAAGGAAGGTGAAACACCCGTTCCACCTTCACCAACCTTGTTAAATGAGGTGGATGTGTGGATGACAAAGCCTGATCAGTCTGTACTATTACAAAAGCAAACGGATATATTATCATTCAGCAGTACAACAAACAGTTATCCGACCATTTCTGTTGACTCCGCTATAATGTACCAGACAGTTGATGGATTCGGATATACTTTGACAGGAGGCAGCGCCTGGCTTATTAACCGGATGGGTAATACAGAAAAGGCCGGTTTATTAAACGAGTTATTTGGGAATAGCGGTAATTCAATCGGGGTGAATTATCTCAGGATAAGCATTGGTGCATCGGATCTTAATCCTTCGGTGTTCAGTTATGATGATATGCCAGCGGGTCAAACAGATCCAACACTGGCCAGTTTCAGTCTTTCGCAGGATACTGTGGATCTGATTCCTGTATTGAGACAAATTCTCGCCATAAACCCCAATATAAAGATTATGGGTTCTCCCTGGAGTCCACCTGCATGGATGAAGGATAATGGAAACACCATCGGTGGAAATTTATTACCTCAGTATTACCCGGCATATGCAAATTATTTTGTGAAATATATTCAGCACATGCAGGCCAGGGGCATAACCGTACATGCCGTTACCGTTCAAAATGAACCCGAGCATGGCGGTAACAATCCAAGTATGCTGATGTCATCCGCACAACAGGCAGAATTTATAAAAAATAATCTGGGCCCGGCTTTCCAGGTAGCTGGAATTACCACAAAGATTGTAATATGGGATCATAACTGTAATAACCCCAATTATCCCATAAACATTTTAAATGATGTTGCTGCAAAACCGTTTGTAGATGGCTCGGCTTTTCATTTATATGCAGGCGACATCAGCGCTTTATCAATGGTGCATACTCTGCACCCGGATAAAAATATTTATTTTACTGAGCAGTGGACAGGGGCCAATAGCAGTTTTGATGGCGATCTGAAATGGCACATCAAAAATGTGATCATTGGTTCAATGCGCAACTGGAGCCGCATTGCACTGGAATGGAATCTTGCTAATGATCCGGCGTATAGCATCCATACTCCCGGCGGCTGCACTGAATGTAAAGGCGCTGTTACCATTAATGGTTCGGCTATAACGAGGAATGTGAGCTATTATGTTATAGCACATGTTTCCCGATTTGTACCACCCGGTTCTGTAAGAATAGACAGTAATCTGTTGCCCGATCTTCCGGGTGTTGCGTTCAAAACCCCATCCGGGAAAAAGGTATTACTTGTATTGAATGAAAGCGCAGTGACGCAGAATTTTAATATTGGATTCAAAAATAAAATCCTGGTAACATCACTGCCACCCGGGGCAACGGGAACTTATGTATGGTAAAATATAAAAAGGAAAAGATGAAACTGATTTCAATTACTGCTCTGCTTATCTTTATTGCGGGTACCGTTTTTGCTCAGAATAAACCACATTTTACTACTGGTAAGAAAGTTATTATATACACAACTGCCGACAGCACAGATTACAGGTTGTCTGCAACGGATACTTTACAGTTCAGGAATTTGGGTCAGCCGCTGGAAACACAAATTTGCGTTTTTGTAGACCCTGGTAAAACATTTCAAACTTATTTTGGAACCGGAGCTGCCATCACAGATGCTGCTGCAGAAACTTTTTACAAATTGCCAGGCCAAACACAACAGGAACTGTTAAGAGCTTATTTTGATAAAAAGACAGGAATTGGTTATACGATTGCCCGGACAAATATTAATAGCTGTGATTTCAGCAGTGATATGTACACTTATGTGCGGGAAGGGGATAAGGAATTAAAAACTTTCAGCATTGAGCATGATAGAAAATATAAAATACCCTTTATAAAAGAAGCGATGACAGCTGCAGGTGGCAAACTGAATTTATTTGCCAGCCCATGGAGCCCGCCGGGATGGATGAAGGATAATAATGAAATGCTCCATGGCGGTAAACTGAAACCTGAATTCTACAGTAGCTGGGCGAAATATTATACAAAGTTCATAAAAGCTTACCAGACAGCCGGTGTACCCGTGTGGGGCATATCCATTCAAAACGAACCAATGGCAACACAGCGCTGGGAAAGTTGTATCTACACGGCTGAAGAAGAAAGAGATTTTTTAAAAAATCATTTGGGCCCCATTATGGAAAAAGAAGGGTTGGGTGATAAAAAAATTATTGGGTGGGATCATAACAGGGATTTATTATATCAAAGGGCAAGCACCTTGTTAAATGATAGGGGTGCAGCTAAATATTTATGGGGAATAGGATTTCACTGGTATGAGCCCTGGAGCGGAGGTGAACCCATGTATGATAATGTAAAACGGGTGTATGAAGCATACCCTGCCACAAACCTTTTTTTCACAGAAGGTTGCAAGGAGGCTTTCAATATTCAAAAGATTAATAACTGGCAAATTGGCGAAAAATATGCTGCTAATATGATCTATGATTTTAATAACGGTATGGTGGGCTTTACCGACTGGAATATTTTATTGGATGAAACAGGTGGCCCCAATCATGTGCAGAATTTTTGTTTTGCACCTGTGCATGGGGATACAAAAACCGGGAAGTTGATTTATACAAATGCATATTATTATATCGGCCATTTTTCAAAATTCATTCAGCCCGGAGCAAAGCGCATTGCCGCTGCTGCAAGCCGAAGCCAGTTGTTGACCACGGCATTTCTAAATCCTGACGGCAAAATAGTGGTGATTGTAATGAACCAATCCGGAAAGCCGGCAGACTATTTTTTATGGATAAGCGGGAAAGCGGCTGCAGTAAAGGCTCTTCCTCATTCTATAGCAAGTCTGATTTTATAATATTAAAAATTTATGATTACCCGTTCTGTAACATTTCTGCAAATTATTACGATCCTGCTTCTGAGCGGCTGGGTTGCTATAACGGGTTGCGGCAAAAACAAACAACCCGATCCACCCCCTCCTCCGCCACCGGTCAATTTTTCCATAACCAGCTGGGATGTGGATGGCATACCCAGTTTTGAAGACAACAAAGGTGTCAGCATCACCCCTCTTATCCGGCTCCATTTTCCAACTGCTATCGACAGGGCATCTGTTGCTTCTTCTATAGCATTTCAAACGGCAGACATTAATATTTCATACAGCAATAGCGACAGCATCCTTGTCATTCAAGCCAATGCCCCGCTGGCTTATCTTTCAAGATATACCCTGTCGGTTGCGAATTCGCTGAAATCAAAACAGGGAGGAAAACTTAGTACACCTGTAAGCATAAAATTATTAACGCAATACGACCCGTCGGATAAATTTCCCATGCTTTCAGATAATGAATTGCTTGATAAAGTTCAGCAGCAAACATTCAAATACTTTTGGGATTATGGTCATCCTGTTTCAGGGATGGCAAGGGAGCGGGACAGCAGTCCCGAAACCGTAACAACAGGCGGAACAGGTTTTGGCATTATGGCAATGATAGCCGCCATAAACAGGGGGTTTATCACAAGGGTTGAAGGAAGAGACAGGATTTTAAGGATTGTCGACTTTCTAACCAACAACTGCACCCGTTATCACGGGGTTTTTTCTCACTGGATTTATGGCTCAACGGGACAAACACAGCCATTCAGCACAAATGATAACGGAGCCGATCTGGTAGAAACATCTTTTTTACTGGAAGGCCTGATTACTGCAAGACAGTACTTCAACGGAGCCGATGCAGTTGAAACTGAACTCAGAAATAAAATAAACTCAATTTGGGATGCAGTGGAATGGAACTGGTTTCGTCAAAGCGGTCAGAATGTACTGTACTGGCACTGGAGTCCCGACAAAGGATGGATAATGAATCATCAGATCAAAGGATGGAACGAGGCACTCATCGTTTATGTGTTGGCTTCTTCATCCAGAACGGACTCCATACCTAAAATTGTTTATGACAATGGGTGGGCAAGTAATGGCGGCATGGTGAACAATGCTACCTATTATGGTTATCAGCTTCCCTTAGGGTCGCCAAACGGCGGTCCCTTGTTTTTTGAGCATTATTCATTTTTAGGGATCAACCCCAATGGCCTCAGTGATGCCTATGCCAATTATCAGACACAAACAAAAAATCATGCACTGATTAATTATGAGTATTGCAAAGCCAATCCCCAGAGATGGTATGGGTACAGCAGCCAGTGTTGGGGCCTTACAGCAAGCGATGGCCCGGCGCCCGGCTATTACCAGGCCCATAGTCCGAATAATGACAGGGGAGTAATCACTCCCACCGCTGCCTTATCATCTTTTCCATACACACCGGCAGAAAGTATGAATGCACTGAAATTTTTTTATTATAAGCTGGGAAATAAGTTATGGGGTAATTACGGGTTTTATGATGCATTTAAAATGGATGATCCCTGGTTTGCATCGTCAACACTGGCCATTGACCAGGGGCCGGTGGTGGTAATGATAGAAAATTACAGAAGCGGATTGTTATGGAGTTTGTTTACCAGCGCACCGGAAATTAAAAATGGAATGAGAAGATTAGGTTTTACTGCGCCATATTTATGACAGGTATGATTAAAATTTTTTTTGCCACTGTTATATTGCTTTCCTGTAACCCAGGTAAGCATTACGGGAGTAGTGCAGCCGATATGTCTGCAGTTGATTCTGTAATTTTTACCGAAGTGCAGCGTCAAACCTTTCAATATTTCCGGCATGGGGCCGAACCGGTAAGCGGCATGGCAAGAGAAAGGTTTCATGCGGACGGCAATTATCATACGTTTCAGAACAAGAATATCATCACCAGCGGGGGCAGTGGATTCGGCGTAATGGCCTGGTTGGTTGCCATTGAACGAAATTTTGTAACAAAAGAAGAAGGCAGATCAGGATTAGAAAAGATTGTAAATTTTTTAGAAACAGCCGACCGCTTTCATGGCGCATGGCCACACTGGTGGCAGGGAGAAACCGGCAGGGTCAGCCCCTTCAGTCCGGATGATGACGGCGGCGACCTGGTGGAAACATCTTTTTTAATACAAGGTTTACTTTGTGTAAGACAATATTTTAATACGGGCAATGAAAAAGAGAGAACATTAGCGGCAAGAATTGACAAGCTTTGGAAAGAAGTGGAATTTGATTGGTACCGGAATAAGCAAAATGTTTTGTACTGGCACTGGAGCCCGGTTCATCAATGGAAAATGAACTTTCCTGTTCGTGGATACAACGAATGTTTGATTATGTATGTGCTGGCGGCTTCATCTCCCACCCACGGAGTACCTGCCGAAGTATATCATGAAGGCTGGGCAGAAAATGCCCGGCCGGATGACCCGGTCGGACGGGGAAAAATAAACGATGTAAACAAACCCGATGGTATTGCTGCTGATTATCCGTACAAGTTACAAATGAAACACCAGGGCGATGCCTGGAATGGCGGACCTTTGTTTTGGGCGCACTATTCTTACCTCGGTCTTGACCCCCGGGGGTTAAAAGATAAATATGCCGATTATTGGAAAGAATGTAAAAACCAGGCACTGATAAACTATCAATGGTGTGTTGATAACCCCAAAAAATTCAAAGGATACGGGCCTGCTAACTGGGGCCTTACCTCCAGCTATTCGGTAAAAGGATATGATGGGCATGCACCCACTATGGAAAGAGATATTGGAGTTATCTCTCCAACGGCTGCTTTATCATCTTTTCCGTATACACCGCAGCAATCAATGGCGGCTATGAAGTACTGGTACAATAATAAAAAAGACAAACTCTGGGGACCCTATGGTTTTTATGATGCGTTCAGCGAAGAACATAACTGGTATCTGCCCCATTACCTGGCCATTGACCAGGGACCAATAGTAGTAATGATGGAAAATTACAGAAGCGGGTTACTCTGGAAATTATTCATGAGTTGTCCGGAAATAAAAGAAGGATTAATAAAACTGGGTTTCAGCAGCCCGCATTTAAAATAGCAGGATGAAGCGAATCAGTTTCACAATATACCTTGTTTTCCTGGTATTGCTTTCCACAGCGCAAACGGAAATAAAAGTAATGTCATGGAATATCCGGCTGGATGTTAAAAGCGATGGAGAGAACGGGTGGGAAAAGCGAAAAGACAAAGTAGTCGGGCTAATGAATTATTATGAGGCCGATTTTATCGGCGCACAGGAAGTGCTGAATCATCAGTTGGTTTACCTGAAGGACGGCTTGCAGGGCTATGATTATATCGGAGCAGGACGGGATGACGGAAAGCAGGCAGGAGAATATTCCTGTATCTTTTATAAGAAAGAAAAATATAAGTTAATCCGGCAGTCCACTTTCTGGTTATCGCCTACACCCGATACACCCTCCAAGGGATGGGATGCAGCCTATAACAGGGTTTGCAGTTTTGGCTTATTCCGTCATAAAAAAACAAAGCAGATGCTTTGGGTGTTCAATACGCATCTGGATCACATTGGCAAGATAGCCCGGCTAGAATCAGTGAAACTCATTATTAAAAAAATAATGGAACTGAATACAGCGCATTACCCGGTGATTGTTTCCGGCGATTTTAATTCCAGGCCCGAAGATGAGCCATCGCAATACATGATGATGAATATGCAGAACTGCCGTACTATCAGCAGCCTGGTATATGGGGCTGCGGATACCTGGAATGCTTTTAAATTTAATGAAAAACCCGATGGCTGTATTGATTACATCTTTGTTTCAGTCGATCAGCGGATACAAGTTTCAAAATTTGCAACCCTTACAGATTCTTACGATATGAAGTATCCGTCCGACCATTTTCCTATACTTGCCACAATTAATATTGGTAAATGAAAAAAATTGCACTGATCATATTTTACCAGCTATTCATCTCAATAGGCACGGCATTCACCCAGTCATTCACCCTGCCATCACACTGGAAACTTATTCTGGAAGACGATCCTTCTTTTAAGCAGGCAAATGTTGATGAATCAAAATGGCTTTCGGTTACGGTGCCCAATGGGTGGACAAGATTGGGCATCAATAAAGAAAAGATTATTGGCTGGTACAGGGTGCATATTATTATTCCGGATGAATTGCTGAACAAAGACCTTGTTCTCCTGGCAGGAACAATAGATGATGCTGATGAAACTTATTTCAATGGCGAATGGGTTGGCAACTCAGGAAAATTTCCGCCGGGCGACCAGACAGCATGGGACGCCGAAAGAAAATATACTATCAGAAAAGATTTAATTAAGAAGAATAATACCATTGCTATACGGGTTTACAACGGCATCGGCGATGGCGGCATTTATTCCGGCAGGGTGATGCTGATGTCAAAAAAAGACTATGACCGCCAAGTGGCCGAACAAATAAAAAGCAAAAAATCATATTACCAGCTTACTACATCAAACGGGCTGATAGCTGCAGTTTATAATGAGCAGACACAAACTGTAGAGAACCTTTACCCGCATATTTTTTCTTACTACGATTCAGGGATGATTATAAAACCGGTACTCAGCAATTTGAAACTGCTGACAAAAGAAAAACCTCTTGGTACAAAGTATTTACAAAATACACATATTATTGAAGTGAAATATCCCTCTTATTCGCTTTATTATTTTTCTTCCTTGGTAAATGGGGATAAGATATTTTATATAGCGGCCCGGGGGGATAAAGCAGCTATTGATAAACTGGATTTTGATTTTGAAAATGGTTACGGTAAAATACAAACAACTTCTTTCGGAAAAAAATATAACAGCGGTTACGAAAAATATTTCCTTTTTGGGTTTACCGATAGTTTGCATTTTGATTCAGATGTTGTTTTTAAAGCCACATCAATTTTTAATAGTCGTACGACTTCATTGCTGGACGCTGAGCTGCAGTACATGAAAAAGGTTTTTACTTCCTGCAAATTTCCAACAGGAATCTCTGAAGAGGAAAGAAATGTAATGGAACAATCCATTGCAATTTTAAAAATGGGCCAGGTAGACGAAAAAGAAATTTTTCCTTTATCGCATGGGCAGATATTGGCATCACTCCGGCCAGGTGTGTGGGCAATAGCATGGGTCCGGGATGCTGCTTTTTCCATTGCAGCCATGAGTAAGCTTGGTATGAAGGAGGAAGCAAAAAAAGGCCTGGAGTTTATGCTCAATGCATCGCCAGCCAATCAATTCATTCATTATACATTTACTGATGGGAGAGATTATGGCATTGGCGTGCCTTATATCATTTCGGTTACCAGGTATTTCGGCAAAGGCCGGGAAGAAAGCGATTTTGGCGAAACCAACGGGCCCAATATTGAAATAGATGACTTTGGGTTATTTCTTTTTGCTTTTTATGAGTATATAAAAAATACAAACGATGAATTGTTCTATACAAAATGGAATAAAGAAATCCTTGTAATTGCCGATGCCATTGTTCATTGCATTGATACAAATAATCTAATAAAAAGAGAAAGCGGCCCCTGGGAACACCATTTGCCCGGCAGGCAGTTTACCTGGACAAGCGGCGTAAATGCAAGGGCTTTGCAGATGATTGCGGAACTGCAAAAAAAATACAATCTTCCTTTTGCCGGGTATGAAGATGCGGCCAATCGCCTATTAAAAGGAATAAATGAAAACCTTGTCTATCAAAACAAATTAATTAAAGGCAACGCCAACGACTTTTCCGAAACCGACCATTATTTTTACGATGCAGCCACATTTGAGTTATTTGCGAATGGATTGCTAAAGGATAAAAATTTATTCAGCAGTCATATGAAATATTATAATAAGCAATTGCGTGCCGGGAATGATCCTTCGAAGGGATATATCCGTTTCAACAGCAACGACAGTTATGAAAACCAGGAATGGCCCTTCGCCGGATTGCGGGTGGCGGTGGCGCAATTAAAAGCAGGGAACAGGGCTGAAGCAAAAAAATTAATTGAGAGGATTACGGCGTATGCCAACCGTAATTATAACCTGGTACCGGAAATTCTGAGTGTTGAGGAATCAATGTACAGGGGTGCTACACCAATGGTAGGGTATGGTGCAGGAGCTTATATCCTGGCTGTTTGGGAATATTACAAAAAGTAAAAAAATATGCAAAGGGCTATTCTTTTTTTAGTATCGGTGTTTTTCTTCATATCTGTTAAAGCACAGCAAAAAACCTATTGCAACCCCATCAACATTGATTATGGCTACACGCCTATCCCCAATTTCAGCCAATGGGGCAAACACAGGACAACTGCTGATCCTGTCATTGTAAATTACAAAAGCGATTTTTATTTATTCAGCACCAATCAATGGGGTTATTGGTGGAGCCATGATATGCTGAACTGGAATTTTATTTCAAAAAAATTTCTTCGCCCCTGGAATACGAATACATACGATGAACTCTGCGCTCCTGCTGTGGGGATTGTTGGCGATACCATGCTGGTATTTGGTTCAACCTATACAAGAAAATTTACAATATGGATGAGCACCGATCCAAAAGCAAATGAATGGAAGCCTTTAATTGACAGTTTCGATATTGGCGGATGGGACCCTGCTTTTTTTACTGATGATGACGGCAGGTTTTATATGTACAATGGCAGCAGCAATGTTTTTCCGGTTTATGGAGTTGAATTAGACAGAAAAACATTTCAGCCAATCGGAACGAGAATGCCCATGTATTACCTGCAAAGCTGGAGGTATGGCTGGCAAAGATTTGGAGAGCACATGGACAATACTTTTCTTGATCCTTTTATGGAAGGCGCCTGGATGACAAAACATAATGGCAAATATTATTTTCAATACGGTGCACCGGGAACCGAGTTCAGTGGTTATGCAGATGGAGTGGTGGTGGGTAGTAAACCTTTGTTTGATGGGATTGAGACCTTTCCGCAATCTGATCCATTGAGTATGAAATTAGGAGGTTTTGCAAGAGGCGCTGGTCATGGAAGCACTTTCCAGGATAATTATAAAAACTATTGGCATGTAAGTACCATCATGCTGTCTGTAAAAAACAATTTTGAACGACGTAATGGTATCTGGCCAGCAGGTTTTGATAAGGATGATGTGATGTGGTGCAATACGGCGTTTGGAGACTACCCGCATTTCCTGCCCGAACAACTAAAATCATCTGAGTTGAAATACGGAGATGGATTTTCGGGATGGATGCTTTTGAACTATAAAAAACCAATCACTGTGTCATCTGCACTAGGGAGCTACTATGCCAATAATGCCAATGATGAAAGCATGAAAACATACTGGAGCGCTGCAACCGGCAATAAAGGAGAATGGATACAAACGGATTTGGGAAATGTTTCTACGGTGAATGCAATACAGATTAATTATGCGGACCAGGATGTGGCCGATGACCATTTAGGCAAAATAAATGGCGGTGATCAGTTTCACCAGTACAAATTATATTATTCATTGGATGGAAAGAAATGGACGCTGTTGATGGATAAGTCCCAAAGCAAGTCAGACATTCCGCATGAATACGTGGAATTGGAAAAGCCAGTACTGGCAAGATTCATTAAACTGGAAAATATTCATATGCCAACCGGCAAATTTGCTATTAGTGGATTAAGGGTATTTGGAAACGGTAACCGCACAAAACCGGAAGCTGTAAAAACATTTATGGTATTGCGGACTGAAAAAGACAAACGCAGTGCATGGATTCGCTGGAGCCCGGTTGATAATGCTTATGCTTACAATATTTATTACGGTACTTCGCCAGACAAATTATACAACTGTTTCATGATAATGGACAACACGATCAATGAATATTGGTTCAAAGCAATGGATAGTCAGAAAGCCTATTATTTTACGATTGAAGCCATCAATGAGAATGGGGTTTCAGAAAAGTATAAAACGATAAAGGTTGAATAAATTTTTAGGCAGAACAATTTTTTCATTTCTGATTGCAGTTTCCTGTTCAACTGCAACGGCACAACCCTTTGCTGATGAAATTGCCGCCTTTAAAAAACAGGACAGTATTAGTTTTCCGGGAACAGGGAAAATACTTTTTGTGGGCAGTTCTTCTTTCAGGATGTGGAAAGATGTTGCAGACTACTTTCCAGGCTATCCGATCATCAACTGTGGGTTTGGCGGTTCTACGCTACCGGATGTTGTCCGATATGCAAATGATATTATTTTCCCTTACCAGCCAAAACAAATAGTGATCTATTGCGGAGAAAATGATATAGCGACTGACAGCACTGTTACTGACAAAACAGTTTTTAAGCGATTCAAAACTCTCTATCATATGATCAGGAAAGCTTTCCGTGTTGTTCCGGTTGTTTATATTTCCATTAAACCCAGTCCCAGCCGCTGGTCAATGAGAAGCAGGATGACAGAGGCAAACCGGTTAATAAAAAATTTTCTTGACAATAAGAAGAGGCATGCACAGTTTGTAGATGTGTGGAGTGCCATGCTTGGCGCTGAAAGCTTGCCAAGGGAAGATATTTTTATTGAGGACAGACTTCATATGAATGCAAAAGGATACCGGATATGGAAAAATATAATTGAGCCCTATTTACTAAAAAAATAAAAATCAGCTGATGAAGAAGATTATTTTTATTCTTGCCGCTTACCTGTTCATTGTTATTCCCGGTAACAGCCAGGCCGACCCAAAAGTTTCAAAGGTTCTTAATGAAACCAAAATGAAATCATTTATTGATGCGCTGATGAAAAAGATGACACTGGAAGAAAAGCTGGGTCAGTTGAATTTGCCATCAGCAGGTGATTTTACTACCGGACAGGCCCAAAGCTCAGACATTGCACAAAAAATACGGCAGGGAAAAGTGGGCGGTCTGTTCAATATTAAATCGGTGGCTAAGATAAAAGATGTGCAGCGGGTGGCTGTGGAAGAAAGCCGCCTGCATATTCCGTTGATTTTTGGAATGGATGTGATACATGGTTACGAAACCACATTCCCGATACCATTAGGCTTATCCTGTACATGGGATATGCAATTGGTAGAAAGAAGTGCCAGGATTGCGGCAACAGAAGCAAGTTCAGATGGCATCAACTGGACATTTTCACCAATGGTGGATATATGCCGTGATCCCCGCTGGGGGCGCATTGCTGAAGGAAGCGGAGAGGATGCCTATCTCGGCGCTGAGGTGGCAAAGGCAATGGTGAAGGGCTACCAGGGAAATGATCTGTCAAAAAATAATACTATTATGTCCTGCGTAAAACATTACGCTTTGTATGGTGCACCAGATGCCGGACGGGATTATAATACGGTTGATATGAGTCACCAGCGGATGTATAACGATTATTTTCCTCCTTATAAAGCAGCAGTGGATGCCGGTGTGGGAAGTGTGATGGCATCTTTTAATGAAGTGGATGGAGTGCCTGCTACTGCCAATAAATGGTTACTTACAGATGTATTACGCAAACAGTGGGGATTTAAAGGTTTTGTTGTTACAGATTACACAGGCATCAATGAAATGATTGATCATGGTATCGGCGATTTGCAAACCGCTTCTTCAAGAGCACTGGATGCGGGCATTGATATGGATATGGTTGGTGAGGGTTTACTGACCACCACAGCAAAATCTTTGAAGGAGGGTAAAATTAGGCTTACACAAATTGATGCTGCCTGCAGAAGAATACTGGAGGCCAAATATAAACTTGGTTTGTTTGAAGACCCCTATCGCTATTGTGATGAGAACAGAGCTAAAACAGAAGTATTCAACCAGCAAAATCGTAACGAGGCCAAGAGTATTGCAGCGCAGAGTTTTGTTTTGTTAAAAAATCAGAATAATGTATTGCCTTTGAAAAAAACAGGTACAGTAGCACTAATTGGACCTTTGGCTGATAACAAAGAAAATATGCCGGGTACCTGGAGTGTAGCCACCCGGTTTGAAAATGCTACTTCCATCCTGACAGGGATGAATTCATTGGTTGGGGATAAAGTAAAAATTGTATATGCACGGGGAAGTAATCTTGTGTATGATGAACAGCTCGATCAAAGGGCAGGTATGTTTGGCAAAAATACAGGCAGGCAAAACAGAAGTGCTGAGGAAATGATTAATGAAGCATTAGAAGTGAGCAAAAATGCTGATGTGATTGTGGCTGCATTGGGAGAAAGTGCAGAAATGAGTGGTGAAAGCAGCAGCCGTTCGGATTTGAACTTGCCGGATGCACAGAAAGACCTGCTGAAAGCTCTTTTAAAAACAGGAAAACCTGTAGTATTAGTATTGATTACCGGAAGGCCATTAACGATACCGTGGGAGAATGAAAATGTTCCTGCCATATTAAATGTATGGTTTGGCGGCACCGAGGCGGGTTATGCCATCGCCGATGTATTGTTTGGAGATGTAAATCCATCAGGAAAATTAACTACTACCTGGCCGCAGAATGCAGGACAGGTTCCCATTTTTTACAAGCATAAAAATACAGGCAGACCATTACCCGAAGGGAAATGGTTTGAAAAGTTCAGAAGCAATTATCTTGATGTAAGTAATGACCCTGTTTATCCGTTTGGATTCGGACTTAGTTATACTGCATTTCAATATAGTGATATAAAGCTCAGCAGTGGTTCATTGAAAGGTAGCCAGACACTTACCGCATCAGTCACAATCAGCAATACAGGTAAGTATGATGGCAAGGAAGTAGTTCAATTGTACATACGGGATGTAGTGGGCAGTGTAACAAGACCGGTAAAAGAACTTAAAGGGTTTCGGAAAATCGATTTAAAGGCAGGGGAAACAAAAACTGTTACTTTTAGCATTACACCGGAAGACCTGAAGTTTTACAACTATGATCTGAAATATGACTGGGAACCCGGTGAATTTGAAATTATAATCGGGGCTAACTCCAGGGATGTAAAAAAAGTAAAAGTGAACTGGATAAAATAAATTGTAAGATGTTTTGCTTATTTCAAATAAGATATTTTTTTCTTCTTGTCTTTTCCCTGTTGCAGTTTTCATGCACACCCTCGGGTCAAAAGGATAGCCGGAAACTTGTATGGAACGATGAATTTAATTACACTGGTTTGCCTGACAGCAGTAAATGGGATTATGATGTTGGGGGCCATGGCTGGGGCAATAATGAACTGCAATATTATACCAATGCCGATACTGGCAATGCAGTAGTACGGAATGGCAAACTGATTATTACAGCAAGAAAACAACAGTCGGGAACAAACCCATATACATCAGCAAGACTGATCACTAAAAATAAAGGCGACTGGTTGTACGGAAGAATAGAAGTGAAGGCAAAGCTGCCTGCCGGGCGGGGTATATGGCCTGCCATCTGGATGCTGCCGACCGATTGGGCCTATGGTGGCTGGCCTGAAAGCGGCGAGATTGATATTATGGAAAATGTCGGTTTCATGCCCGATTCTGTTTTCAGCAGTGTGCACACCAAATCATTCAATCATGTCATTCATACCCAAAAGACAAAGGGTTTATTTGTAAATGATGTGTATAACAGTTTTCATGTTTATGCTGCTGAATGGTTCGAAGACAAAATTGACTTTTATATGGACGATAAACTCTTCTTTAGTTTTTCCAACACTCATAACGGTTTTGCTGAATGGCCTTTCGATAAGCGGTTTCATCTGCTGCTGAACATTGCCGTAGGCGGAAACTGGGGCGGTGCTCAGGGAATTGATAGTAGTATTATTGCTTCATCCATGGAGGTGGATTATGTAAGGGTATATAAATGATAATGTATAGGTTGGCGCCAATGCCGGTGAAATGAAGATCACAGAATACCGTTGAGGCTTTCTGAGCAATTTTTATAAATCGAAGTTCTAAATATGAATCGCCTCCCCATACGCCACTTCAATGGCATCTTTCACACTTTCGCTGATGGTAGGGTGGGGGTGAATGGCATTCAACACTTCCTGGTATGTAGTTTCCAGTTTTCTTGCGGTAACTGTTTCGGCGATCATCTCCGTTACATTGTATCCTATCATGTGTGTGCCGAGCCATTCGCCGTATTTGGCATCAAATATCACTTTGATAAAACCTTCAGTGTGTCCCGCAGCCGAAGCTTTGCCGCTGGCGCTTAGCGGGAACTTTCCGACCCTCACTTCAAAACCTGCTTCCTTTGCAGCCTTTTCTGTGTAACCAACGGAAGCGATCTCCGGCACACAATAGGTGCAACCGGGTATATTATTATAATCTATGGGTTCGGGCTGATGATGATATTTGTTTTCATTGTAACCAATAGCTTCCACACAAACAATCCCTTCCTTACTGGCCACATGTGCCAATGCCTGTCCGGGTGAGCAATCACCGATGGCATAAATACCGGGGATATTTGTCTGGCCGTATTTGTCAACCATTATCTTTCCTTTATCAGTTTTCACACCCACTGCTTCAAGGCCTATGCCTTCAATATTGGCCGAAACACCCACAGCGCTTAATAATACATCGGCTTCCAACATTACTTCGCCGCTGGCTGTTTTCACTTTGGCCTTTACTCCGTCACCGGAAGTATCAACAGCCGTTACCTCGCTGCTTGTCATAATGCTGATGCCTTGTTTCTTGTATTGCTTTTCAAGTTCTTTTGATATTTCTTCGTCTTCCACAGGAACTGCCCTGGGCAGGAATTCCACTATGGTGACTTTTGTTCCCAAACTGTTGTAGAAATAAGCGAACTCCACACCGATGGCGCCGCTGCCTGCTACTATCATTGATTTGGGCAATTGTGGCAGTACCATGGCTTCACGGTAACCGATTATTTTTTTACCGTCAATCTTCATGGCTGGCAGTTCACGGCTGCGGCCGCCGGTAGCTATGACGATATGTTTTGCCTCAACGGTCTGTACCTTGCCATCTTTATCAGTTATTTCCAGTTTCCCTTTTGATACCAGTTTGCCAAAACCCATGATGACATCAATCTTGTTTTTACGCATCAGGAACTGCACGCCTTTGCTCATTTTATCGGCCACAGCCCTGCTTCTTTTTATCACTGCTTCAAAATTGGGAGTACCGCTGGCTTCAATACCGAAATCTTTTGAATGTTTGACATACTCATACACCTGTGCACTTTTCAGAAGGGCTTTGGTGGGAATACAGCCCCAGTTGAGACAGATACCACCCAGGCTTTCCTTTTCTATGATTGCTGTTTTAAAACCAAGCTGAGAAGCACGGATAGCTGCCACATAACCACCGGGACCGCTACCAAGAACCACTACATCGTATGCCATTGTAATTTTGGATTTTAGATTTCAGATTTCAGATTGGAGCAGCGAAGCTACTGGAAAGTAAGCAATTGGTCAAAGCAGGGTGGGTTTTCGATTTTTTGCTGAAAGCCAGAGGATAAGCCTTTCCACAGTTGTGGGAAAAACCCAGGGCGGGGGGCAAATTTTTATACCAGCCATACATAAATATTCGTCTTTTACCCCTAACTTTGCCGTCCAAAATTTCGTATCAATTATGGCCAGAGTTTGTCAGGTTACAGGTAAAACACCGGTGGGAGGACATAAGGTTTCTCACTCCAACATCAAGACCAAGCGTCGTTTTCTGCCCAATTTGCAGAAAAAGAAATTTTACCTGGCTGAAGAAGATAAATGGATAACCCTGAAGCTGACTACCGATGCTATCAGGACCATCAATAAAAGAGGTTTATACACTGTTGTAAAAGAATTGAGGGCAAAAGGTCAACATATCTAAAACTGAATAGAAATGGCAAAGAAAGGAAACAGGGTACAGGTAATACTGGAATGTACTGAACATAAGAACAGCGGCAAACCAGGAACCAGCCGTTACATTACTGTAAAAAACAAGAAAAACAATCCGGAAAGAATGGAGTTAAAAAAATACAACCCCATTTTAAAGAAGATGACTGTTCATAAAGAGATCAAGTAAATTTTGAAAAGTGCGATTGGGAAATTGGGAAATTGCCCGTCAGCGCTAAATTTCGAAATTTCCCAATTCCAAAATATAAGTCATGGCAAAAGCAGCAAAAACGGCGATCAAAACAAAGGATGCAAGAGCAGCAGCCGAAGCAAAGAACTGGACAAAAGTGATAAAAGCGGTACGCAGCCCTAAAACCGGAGCCTACACTTTTAAAGAGCAGATCGTTCATAAAGATAAGATCAAAGAATTTTTGGCTCAGAAGTAAACCCATCCCCTGATGCCTGCCTGCCGGTAGGCAGGGGGAGTAAGAATATTGAGCTGCTCCTATGAGCAGCTTTTTTATTAAATCGCTGAATAGTGAATAGTCAATTGTCAATGAGAAAGAGCCTTGGGGGAATGGCCCCCATTCACTACTCACCATTCACCACTCACTATTATGGGATTCTTCAATAAACTTTTTGGAAAGAAAGAAAAGCAAAGTCTGGATGAGGGTTTGAAAAAAACCAAGGAAGGATTTTTAGCTAAGATAACCCGTGCATTTTCGGGAAAGAGCAAGGTGGATGATGAAGTGCTGGATAAGCTTGAAGAAGCGTTAGTGGGCGCCGATGTGGGAATTGAAACAACGATGAAGATCATTGAACGGATTGAAAAAAGGGCAACAAAGGAAAAATATACCAATACAACTGAGTTGAATAAAATGCTGCAGCAGGAAATAGAGCAGATGTTGATTGATGCGCCGCATTCAAACAGTTATGCCTTTGACTCTGATCTGCCGGCAAAGCCATATATCATTTTGGTTGTGGGCGTTAATGGCGTTGGCAAAACAACAACGATTGGTAAACTTGCTTATAATTTTAAAGCTGCCGGTAAAAATGTTTTGCTTGGTGCTGCTGATACCTTCAGGGCCGCAGCTGTAGATCAGTTGACAATATGGAGTGAAAGAGCAGGGGTTCCGATTGTGAAGCAGAATATGGGCAGCGATCCGGCTGCTGTTGCTTTTGACACAGTGCAAAGCGCCATGGCGCAGAAAAGCGATGTGGTGCTGATTGATACGGCGGGCCGCTTACACAACAAAGCACACCTGATGGAAGAACTGAGTAAGATTAAAAGGGTAATACAAAAAACAATACCTGATGCACCGCATGAAGTGTTGCTGGTGCTGGATGGAAGTACAGGGCAAAATGCATTGGAGCAGGCTAAGCATTTTACTGCGACTACGGATGTTACAGCTTTGGCAATTACTAAGCTGGATGGAACAGCAAAAGGTGGAGTGGTGCTGGCTATCGCCAACCAATTTAAAATACCGGTGAAGTTTATTGGTGTGGGAGAAAAGATGGAAGACCTGCTGGTGTTCGACAAACATGAATTTGTGGACAGTTTGTTTAGCCTTGAAAATAAAACTGAGGCGTGAAAACAAAGAAACTTCATAGAGACAAAGTAAATATTATCACACTCGGCTGCAGCAAGAATATGGTGGACAGCGAGGTGCTGAGCGGACAACTGCAGGCCAACGATATTGATGTGGTGCATGAGAACAAAAAGCATGACCATAATATTGTTGTGGTAAATACCTGTGGCTTTATCGAAAAGGCAAAAGAAGAAAGCATCAACACTATATTGAACCAGGTGGAATTAAAAAAGAGAGGAAAGCTGGATAAAGTGTATGTGACAGGTTGCCTTAGTGAACGGTATAAAACAAACCTTGAAAAAGAAATACCAGAAGTAGATGCTTATTTCGGTACGATGGAGTTGCCATTGATATTAAAGCAATTTGAAGCTGATTATAAATCAGAATTGATTGGGGAGAGGATGCTTGCTACTCCGCAGCATTATGCCTACATGAAAATATCTGAAGGCTGCAACCGTACCTGTGCTTTCTGCGCCATTCCACTCATGAGAGGTCAGCATGTAAGCAAACCGATGGAAGAATTAGTAAAGGAAGCTGAGGGGTTAGTGAAAAAAGGGGTAAAAGAAATCATGCTCATTGCCCAGGAACTTACTTACTATGGTCTTGATATCTATAAAAAGAGAATGCTGGCTGATTTAATGAAGCAACTGAGTGATGTGAAAGGACTCGAATGGATCCGTCTGCATTATGCTTATCCATCGAAATTCCCATTGGAAGTATTGGATGTGATGAGAGAAAGGGATAATATCTGCAACTATCTTGATATCCCGGTTCAGCATGCTTCCAATAAAATGCTTGCGGCCATGAAGCGTCTGATCACAAAAGAAGAAACGGAGGAACTTATCACTGCTATAAGAGAAAAAGTACCCGGAATTTGTTTGCGTACAACATTAATAACAGGCTTCCCGGGAGAAACAGAGGATGATGTGGAAGAACTGAAAGCATTTTTGACAAAACAACGATTTGACCGTGTCGGCATATTCACTTATTCGCATGAAGAGGGGACAAGTGGGTATGAACTGGCTGATGATGTACCTGCTGAAGAAAAAGAAAGAAGGGCACAGGCGATCATGGAAGTGCAGCAGGAAATATCTTTTGAACTGAACCAGGAAAAAGTAAATAAAGTTTATAAAGTAATTATAGATAAAAAGGAAGCGGGTAAATATCTTGGACGAACTGAGTTTGATTCGGTGGAAGTAGATAACGAAGTAGTTATTCATTCTTTAAATAAACTTCCGATCGGTGATTTTGTAAACGTAAAAATCACAAAGGCATATGATTATGATCTGGAAGGAGTAATAAATTAAAAAGAGGGCCGGAGCCCTCTTTGATTTAGTCATCATCATTTTTTTTATCTCCATTTTCTGCTGCTGAGTTTCCTCCATTTGTTATTTCAGAATGACGAATTTGCCCACCCAGGTGAGCAGTTTGAGCCATTACAGCGAAGGAAGCAAAAGATAAAACAACACAGAGTATTAACCCGGTTTTCAGCAGTTTTGCTTTTTGTCTTACAACTAATGCTGCCAGCGCCACCACTCCTGTGGCGATCATAACGAAAAGACCTATCTCGGCCATTTCTTCGTGTTCATGAATCATATTTTCCGAAACACCCGGCAGGTTTTCTATCATTTCCTCAGTGCCTTCGCCGGTGAGATAAACAGGTATAGTTAACAACGCTGCTGCGATCATAAAATAAAGAGATAATATTTTGATGGAATCATTTTTCCGTATAAAACCATAGAGCAAAATCAAACCGCCAACAATTGAAAAAAACAGTGGCGCATGATTCAGCGCTAAATGAATTTGAGCTGCATTCATATTAATACGTTTTAAAAATTAAAAAAGATAGCCGGATAAGCCGACCGGTTTGATTACGAATGAATGGCAGATATCTCAGGCGGCTGAAAAATGGGAAAGGATTTGTTATCGGGAATCTTTTCTGCATAATGAGGAATGAAAACATTGCTAACTCCGAAATCTGTTTTTGGTATGATCTGCCTGGAGACCGGAATAGCCGTATCAATATGAACTATTCCATCCTGCGACTTGAAAGGGAGTTGAGTATCATCATTGTCGTCATTATCATCAGGATGATTATCTGAGTAATGTATTTTCAGATACTCAAAAAAAGAAAGGCAGGGATCATCTGAACGATGCTGAAAATAATGTTCAATTAAAACCGGAAGCCGCATTAGTTCGTGCAGTTCGGTAGAAATGCTGATAAACAAAATACAAAATATCGCAGGGATCGTTTTTTTCATTGATCGGGGGAGGCAATCTAAGTAAGATTATTTAGCGGCGACTTGATATTTGTCAGGTATCTTGTTAAGAGTGGTGTAATTTTATTTACTTTAGATGAAATGGTAACTTCCGAAGCTGTCAGACAATTTGCTCTCTCATTCCCCGAAACGGATGAGCATCCTCATTTTGAAAGAACCGCTTTTCGTGTAAAAAAGAAAATTTTTGCCTCACTTTCTGAAAAAGACATGAATGTAAGTCTGAAGCTCACTTTGAAAGATCAGTCTGTATTTTGCTCATTCGACAAAACAGTTATCTATCCGGTACCGGGAGGCTGGGGCAGGATGGGATTCACTTTTGTGAATCTGAGGAAGGTGAGGAAGTCAATGTTTAAAGATGCTTTGACGGTGGCATATTGTACGGTAGCCCCACCCAAACTGGCTGAGAAATTTCTGCCTAAATAAATTTTTATACCTTAAGGGCATGCAAGATCCCTCCTGCAAAAACTGTGGAGATATTTTAACACTAAGCCAGCGGTTTTGCCCGCACTGCGGACAAAAAACAGGCATTCCACGCATAACAACCAGAAGTCTGGTGAAAGAATTCTTCCAAACAATTTTTCATGCTGAAAAAGGAATAATCAACCTGCTGAGAGGATTAGCGCTGCATCCGGGTACTGTTATTTCTGAATATGTGGGAGGAAAAAGAAAAAAATATTTCAACCCATTTACTTTTTTTGGCCTATGTGTCGCTTTTATGGTGTTAATTAATAGTTGGGTGAAACCTGAATCCCAGACACCAGGCATAAGGACAGAGGTCATCAACAGATTGCCCGATGAAAGAATGAAGAATACTTATATCAGTACAGTAAAGAAAGATTCACAAATACAGGGATTCCTCAGCCGGAATATGAATTTCAGTACTCTGATCACAGCCCCATTTTTTGCATTATTTCTGTGGCTCTTTTTCCGGCAACGGGGAAAAAACTATGCTGAGATAACGGTAGCCTATATTTTACTTACAGCTTTTGCCACCGTTTTATACTCTATCATTATCATGCCCTGGCATTTTCTATTTAAAGGCAATCTGACTGCGAATGTGATTCTTTTTGCGGGGCTTATTCTTGAATCAATATACTATGCGTGGGGGTTGAAGACATTTTTCGGGTATAATACATTTGCCGGATACCGGAATATTTTGTTGGTTTTATGGCTTGCCGGTATTACCGGTTTCATTCTGCTACTGGGAGTATACTATGTTTATGTTTATGGCGGGGGGAGGTCGGTTGTAATACAATATTTATAGCTTAAATTTCAACAGAGTTTGCGGTAAAAAATCCATTATCTTAGTCCATAAACCTTTCGTATGGGCGATGATAAATATATTTTTCTGAACAGGGATCTGAGCTGGCTTAGTTTTAATCACCGGGTACTGATGGAAGCGGCTGATGAAACAGTTCCGCTATACAGCCGTATTTCTTTTCTTTCCATCTTTTCTTCCAACCTGGATGAATTTTTCCGGGTTCGTATGCCTTCTATTTTTGCATTCACCAGCATTGAAGCCAAAAAAACTTCGCTTCGGGATGAATACCCGAAAGATCTGGTGCAACAGGTTCAGTCAATGGTATTTGAACAGCAGGAAGAATTTGGCCGCATATTTACCAAACAGATATTACCGGCGCTGAAACAAAATAATATTTGCCTTTATTATGGAGAGTCAATCCATGCTGAACATTCTGAAAACATACGGGAATATTTTCTGGCAAAAGTTCTTTCTTTTTTGCAGCCTTTGATCTTGCAAAAAGAAAATCAGCAAAATGTATTTCTTGAGAATAATGCACTTTATTTTATTGTTGATCTCGAATTATCAGATCAGAACGACAAACATGTTTATGCATTGCTGAATATTCCGTCAGCGAATCTTCCCCGGTTTTATGAATTATCAAAACTGGGAGCTGATCATTATCTCGTTTTTATGGATGATATAATTAGAGAAAATCTGGAAGAAGTTTTTCCCGGATATAGAATCCTTGGCGCCTATAGTGTAAAGCTGACCCGTGATGCAGAAATGAGTGTGGAAGATGAATTCAGCGGTGACATTGCGGAGAAAATTGAAAAACAACTGGAAAAGAGGGATACGGGACATGCCACCCGCCTGCTGTTTGATAAAACGATGCCTGAGGAGTTAAGGGACTTTGTTCAAAAGTATTTTGAACTGAAGAAAGAAGAAATGGCAGAGGGCGGCCGATATCATAACCTAAAGGATCTGGGAAGTCTGCCCAACCCTAAAAAAGGAAAATTAACTTATGAACCATGGCCGGCAATAAGCCATCCAGGTTTTGATAACCATCGATCCATTTTTCAATCGATTGCTGAACAGGAAAAAATGCTTCACCTGCCTTATCATTCTTACAATTATATTCTTCGTTTTTTTAATGAAGCGGCCATTGATCCCAAAGTGCAGGAAATATTTGTTACACTTTACCGGGTTGCTGCCGATTCGCATATTGTAAATGCATTGATAAGTGCCGCAAGAAATGGCAAAAAAGTGACTGTATTTGTGGAATTGAAGGCAAGGTTTGATGAGGCCAATAATTTGCGATGGTCGAAGAAAATGAAAGCGGCAGGTGTAAAAATAATCAACAGCATCCCCCGGTTAAAAGTGCATGCAAAAGTAGCTATGGTCAAAAGAAATGAAAACGATGGGAACAAGTTATATTCCTTCCTGGCTACAGGAAATTTTAATGAATCTACAGGAAGATTTTATACGGATCATGTAATGTTTACACCCAATCCAGAATTCGGAAATGAACTGGATATGCTGTTTGAATACCTGCAATCAAGGAAACAGCCTTCAGAATATGGAAAGATGCCTTTTAAGCATTTACTGGTATCACAGTTTAATATGATCAAACGTTTTGGCCAGTTGATACAAAGAGAAATTGATAATGCGAAAGAGGGTAAGCCAGCATCCATTATTATCAAAGTAAATAACCTGCAGGAAAGAAACATGATTGAAAAGTTATACAAAGCAAGCAGGGCGGGGGTAAAGATAAAAGTGCTGGCGAGGAGTATTTGTGCATTAGCACCCGGAGTTCCGGGGCAAAGTGAAAACATAAGTGTACATCGTATCGTGGACAGGTACCTGGAGCATGCAAGAGTATTCGTATTTCATAACAATGGCTCGCCGGAATATTTTATGGGCAGCGCTGACTGGATGAATAGGAATCTGCATAGCAGAATTGAAGTAGTATTTCCCGTATACGATAAAAATTTATGCGATGAAATCAATCATATTCTGCGATTACAATTAAGCGATAGCAGCAAAGCTGTATTATTAACTTTTGATCTGCAAAACAAGAGAATAGAGAATGCTCCCGGTATGCCTTCTTTAGCTGCTCAGGAGGCTATCTATTATTATGTAAAAAACCTTAAGACATAAAAAAGGCTAAATACTTCTGGTATTTAGCCTTCTGGTTTATTCGGAAGTTTTTATTGAGTTAATACCTGGCCATTGGCAAGCTTTCTTCCGGATGCATCATATAATACAACCTGGTAGATACCATGCCCAAATCTTCTCAGGTCAACATCCATATTCTGATAAGGACTGTTGATGGTATAAACTTTAGTGTACACCCTTGCTCCTTTAGAGTCGAAGATTGTCAGCGTATTCTTTACGTTAGTGCCGGGTGTATAATAAGCAACATTGAACTGGCCTGCATTCGGGCTTGGGAAAATGAATAATTTGGTTGTTGCAGAATCCCTGATGGCCATTATCTGAGATGTGTTGCTGCAGGGCAATCCGGTTGTATTGGTAACGGTCACTGTGTAGTTACCGATACCACTCAGATTAATGCCTGTAATTGTCGATGAAATGGCGCCGGCAATCAGCACTCCATTCTTATACCATGCATAATTATAAGTGCCCGGAGGAGTAACATTGGCTGTAAGTGTTGTTGTCAATCCGGGGAATAAACTGCTATAAGGTGAAGCAGAGATCGTAACCACCGGATTTGGACTTACTGCCACTACTGTTGATGACGAGCTATTGGAGCAGCCACTTGAATTTGTTACAGTTACCGAGTAAGACCCGGAATTCGTAACAGTGATTGATTGAGTCGTTGCACCGTTGCTCCACAACCATGAGCTACCGGCAGAAGCTGTCAGCACCACATTGCTTCCCTGGCAGAAAGCAAGTGGCCCGCCTGCTGAAATATTTGCAGCAGGTATGGGATTTACTGTTACTGCTGTATTCGGTGAAATGCTTACACAACCGCCTGCTTGTGTAACCTGCACTGAATAGTTGGTAGAACCAATGGGTCCATTAACTGTGATGGATTGTGTAGTGGCTCCATTACTCCATAAATAAGCATTGCCCGCATTGGCTGTTAACGTAACACTACCACCCTGGCAGAAGGTAACAGGGCCGCTTGCAGAAACGACAGCAGGCGGATTGGGATTAACAGTTACAGTCGTTGCTGCAGAGGTGGTGCTGCATCCAAATGAATTGGTAACGGTAACTGTGTAGTTTCCTGATGTGGTTACCGTGATGGATTGAGTAGTAGCGCCATTGCTCCACGACCATGAACTGCCTGCAGAAGCTGTAAGTACAACACTTAATCCCTGGCAGAATGTAGTAGGTCCGCCTGCTGAAATGCTGGCTGTTGGTGCAGGATTAACTACAACAGTTGTGGCAGGTGATGTGCTTACACAACTTCCTGTTGTAACTGTTACGGAATAAGTCCCAGCTGTACTTACGGTGATAGATTGGGAAGTTGCGCCGTTACTCCATGAATAGGAAGTTCCTGCATTAGCGGTTAGGGTTACACTGCTTCCCTGACAGAAAGTAGTCGGTCCACCCGCTGATATTGAAGCCACAGGAACCTGAGTAATTGTTAAGGTAACAGCTGTTCTGTTTGTGCTTTCGCAAAGTGTGATATTATCTCTGCTGGCAGCATAATAGGTAATAGTACCTGCAGTATTTAAGATTGGGTTTACCACAACATTTCCGCCCGTAGGTGCATCATACCAAACAACAGTGAATCCGGGAGGTACAGTTGCTGTTGCAGTTAAAGTTGGAATAGGATTACCGGGACAAACCGTGGCTGACTGATTACCTCCACTTAAAGGTGCTGGAATATTTGCACCTCCTACATTAATTGCTAATGTAGCCGGAGCAGTCTGGCAAGTTCCGTTTGAAGCAAATACCGATACGTTACCGCTTGAACTTCCTGCAAGATAATTGATGGTGATATTTGTTGTTCCCTGGCCGCTTGCTATAGTTGCACCCGGTGGGGCAGTCCATGTATAGCTTGTTGCTCCTGAAACAGGGCTGATTGAATATGGAACTCCGTTAGGTGTGCCACAAATGTTAGTTTGACCTGTAATAGCACCTACGGCGCCCAATCCACCACCACCTGCCGATGAAGTAACATTTATTGCTATGGCCCTTTCACTTACTGAACCTACCGAATTGTTTTTTGCAACAATCGTAAACCAATAACTGGTGGAGGCCGCTAATCCTGTTGCTGTATATGTAGTGCCCGTAATATTCGATCCCTGAATAACAAATGCACCCGTAGCTAAATCAAGTCTGTAAATATCATAGTGGGTGGCGTTGGTAACAGCTGTCCAGGTAAGATTAACTTCGCCGGCACTGCAGCTTGTACCTCCGGCATTGGCAAAACCTGTGACGGTTCCCAGAATTTTAAAGGGAGCGTCACTCATGTCAGTAACTGCTCCGCTGCTAACTCTCACTTTAGCCGTTGAAGTATTGGCTGCAGGTACTGTCCAGGTTAATCTTGTTGTGGCAGGCGGTGCAGAGCTAATTAAAGTCCATGTAGCTCCATTATCCAAAGAATATTCTATGTTTTGAGTTCCTGTAATACCGGCATTATCCCATGTAATAACTTCCTGTGAACCGGGGTTGAAGGATTCAGGGCCATTGGGGTATGTTACTTCAATATAAGGCTGGTCAATGATCCATGTTAATGCAAAAGTCTGTGGACCACTGGGGATGGAAGTTCCATTAACTGTTAATGTATAGGAACCTGCCGGAGGATTATCGATAGTGACCTGCTCAATATTGCTGATATTATCTACTGCTTGTGTTGCATTAAAAGAAGGATTGTTTTTATCAAGAATCCAGGGTAATGTGGTTGTAGCGCCATTTACAACGGTCAGATCAAGATCGTTAACCAATGCCGGGTTTGCATTGGCAGCAGCTGCGGGATCATTCCAGGTCAGCATTACCCTTAACCGGGCTGCACCTGCAGGTACTGTGATATTGGTGTTGCTAACACCGCTCGTAGTTAATGCGGGACCCAGGAGGTAACGATTTTCCTCCAGAATTTTTACAGCAGCCAAAGCATTGATACGGCCAAAACCAAAACGGTAATCGGGCCCGGGATTACCTAAATCCTGTGCTGAATTACAAGCTGCATTTTTTATTAGTGTTGATGGTGGAATATTATTGCTGTTTAACTGCTTATATCGTTGTACCAATAAAGACAAAGAACCTGCAATACCGGGAGTGGACATTGATGTTCCTGATAATGTTGCGTAAGTATTTAGTGGTGTTGAAGTGGAAAAGACACTTGTACCCATGGCAACCAATTCAGGTTTTATTCTTCCATCCTGAACCGGGCCACAACTGCTTGAACTTGCTAATCCTTCCAACGATGAAATGTTACCTACGACAACATTATTCTTTGCAGATTTCCCAGTCCCGGTAATAGTCATATATTGACCTGAACAGGTAGTTCCGGCATTACCCGATGAATGAGCATGCAGATGGTAGGCGAAATTATTGAGATTAATATCTGTATTCCGGCTTCTTAATGTGTATTGAATCTGTATTCCGTTAATGTTGCAGGAAACGGAACCACCATCATTATAGGAATGGCTGCTTGCAATTAAGTTATTGGCAGGAATACCAACCGCCATTTCAGCCTGAACATCTCCATTATAGTTCCACGAAAATAAATTTGCGTTTGGAGCCATTCCTCTGGCAAATGGATTTAACAGACCACGGCCTAATATAGTGCCGGCAACATGGGTTGAGTGTTGCTGGGGTGAACTGGATTCAACCTGTGTAAGCCGGCTGGCAGGAAGAAAATCCATATGAGGGCTTATTTCACCTGCATCCCAAACTCCTATGTTGATTCCATCACCTTTCAGATTTCTTGTTCCATCCCCAATTACATTCACACGATGCAATGACCTTCCGGGTAAATTGTCATTTTGTTTTGGCCCCTCAACAAACTCTACCCACTGCACAAAAGGTAATGCAACAAGGATATTTAGGTTAGACTGATGAACTCTTATAGTAAATGTGCGGAACATTGCAGGCATTTCTTCAATAACGATTGCTTCTACAGCTTGCAATGACGCTGCGATTGCCTGTGTTGTTAGTTTCTCATAAGTTAATACAGTAACATCAACAAAGTCGGTGGCGGGTATGGCATAGGGAGGAATTATTTTATTCAACACTTCGGGTGTTGCTTTTTGCTCAGGCGTAAACTGAAATATGCTTCTGATGGAAAAAGTTTTTAAGACATCAGTATTGATGTTTTTTGCAATAGCGGCTGTATAAGCGTTATTCGGGATATAATCAATAAGCACAATGCCTGATGATTTCAATAGTCCCTTTGTCTGATCATCCGGTAAAGTATTAAACTGAATGGTAACATAATGCTTTTCGCCAAACAAACTGTTCTGAAGAACAGGCGCATTTTTCGTAATCGCTTCAATATTTTTTTCGGGTAAAAATTCTCCTGCATGAAGCAGGATACGGTAATCCTGTATTTTTTGAGCGGATAAAGAAACTGTAACAAACAGAGAACAAATCAGGACTGTTATAATAGTAAAGAAGCGCTTCATAATGTTAGTTTTAATTGAATAAATCTGCCAGAAAAACAGAATGGAAAAATACATTAATTTTTAAATAAAAGCAGAAAGGATTTTTCACTTTTGGTATGGTGACCGAATAGTATTGATTATCAGATAGCCTATCTTTAGATCCTAAAAATCAGGGATATGTCTTTTGAATGGAAAGGGATTTTTCCGGCTTTACTTACAGCTTTTACTGATGATGACCGGTTGGATATGGATATGTTTGAAAAAAATCTTGCCGCTCAGGTGAACGCCGGGATTCACGGTATCATAATTGGCGGTTCATTAGGTGAAGCAAGCACTATTACAGAAAAAGAAAAAGAAGAGATGACGGAATTTTCTGTAGAATACCTAAATGGTAAAATTCCGGTGATTGTCAATATAGCAGAAAGCACAACAAAGGATGCAATAAAGCAGGCTGCCAATGCAAGACAATGGGGAGCTGATGGATTAATGCTTCTGCCGCCTATGAGATATAAAAGTGATGATAAAGAAACGATCACTTACTTTAAAGATGTGGCCAATTCAACTGACCTGCCCATCATGATCTATAATAACCCGGTGGATTATAAAATTGATACAAGGCCGGAAATGTTTGCAGAATTGGTGAAGCATGAAAATATACAGGCATTGAAGGAAAGTTCAAGAGATGTGACAAATCTTACGAGGATGAAAAATCTTTATGGCGACAGGATTAAAGTTCTTTGCGGAGTTGATACACTGGCAATGGAAGAACTCTGTCTCGGCGCTGATGGATGGGTGGCAGGATTGGTGGATGCTTTTCCAAATGAAACAGTCGCTATTTATAAATTAGTAAAGGCCGGAATGATTAAAGAAGCGACAAAAATCTATCGCTGGTTCATGCCATTACTTGAATTGGATATTCATCCGAGGCTGGTGCAATACATAAAGCTTGCAGCGGCACAAACTGGCATTGGCAGCGAATATGTAAGGGCGCCGAGATTAAGACTGGAGGGAGAGGAGAGGAAAAGGGTATTAAAAATCATTAATGATAGGATTGCGAACAGACCCCATATTCAATAATTAATTTTCAATATTCAATGTTCAAAGATGCTACAACTGACGAAGTGAATAATGTGGTGCAACAAGCATGGAAAGCATATCATGTGTACAGAAAATTTTCATTGAAGCAGCGGGCACAATTTATGCGGAGAGTCGCAATGGAGTTGGAAGCCTGCGGCGAAGCCCTGATCCAAACAGCTATGGGGGAAACTAATCTCCCTGAAGCAAGGCTGAGAAATGAAAGGGCCAGAACTATTTTTCAACTGAATAGTTATGCCGATGCCTGTGAAAGAGGCGAATGGCTGGATATAAGAATTGATACGGCGATACCCGATAAAAATCCACCCAAACCGGATATAAGAAAAATGCTGGTTCCCTTAGGGCCTGTTGTTGTTTTCGGGGCCTCTAATTTTCCTATTGCCTATTCAACTGCCGGTGGTGATACAGCCTGTGCATTTGCTGCCGGCTGCCCCGTGATTGTAAAAGCACATCCGGCACATCCAAATACATCGCAGATTGTTGCTGATGCTATTTTCAAAGCAGTTGATAAATGCATTATGCCTGAGGGAATTTTTGCTCATGTTCATGGTGTGAATTTTGAAATTGGCAAGGCGTTGGTAATGCATCCATATGTAAAAGCAGTTGGATTTACAGGTTCTTATATTGGCGGAAAGCAATTATTCGATTGGGCTAACCAAAGAAAGGAACCCATTCCTGTTTTTGCAGAAATGGGGAGTGTCAATCCTGTTTTTCTTTTACCTGAGAAATTGCGATCAGCTGCTGCTGATATTGCAAAAATGTATGCCGGTTCAATTACACTTGGTGTTGGACAATTTTGTACAAAACCGGGTCTGATAATTGGAGTGGAAAGCGGTTCATTACAAACTTTTATTCATGATCTGGGTAAGGCGGTTCAGCAAATTACACCTGCTGCAATGCTTCATCCGGGAATTGTAAAATCCTATAAGGAGAAAAAGGGAAATGCATTGTTGCAGGAAGAAGTTCATTTGGTTGCTGAATCGGAAACAACAGTTAAAGAGAATGAAGGATTGCCGACCATCGCCACTGCAAGCGGTAGTGCATTCCTGGATAATCCTGTACTTCACCAGGAAGTATTTGGCCCATATTCATTAGTGATTCGCTGTAAAGACATGAATGAAATAATTGAAGTGGCAAAATACCTGGAAGGGCAATTGACTTGTACTTTGATGGCGACAGAAAATGACATCCGTCAAAATGAAATGTTAGTAGAGGCTGTGAAAAATATTTGCGGACGAATTATTTTGAACGGAGTACCGACAGGAGTGGAAGTTTGTTTAAGTATGCAGCACGGCGGGCCATTTCCGGCTACTACTGATTCAAGATTCACCTCTGTTGGGGCCGATGGAATAAAAAGATTTGCCAGACCAATTGCTTTTCAAAACTGGCCCAATGAATTATTACCGGATGAGCTGAAGAATGAGAATCCTTTAGGGATATGGAGAACTATAAATAACGAATTAACAAAATCTGCTGTTTAAATAACGCTTATGAGAAAGCTTGCCTTCTTATTATTTCCTGTTTCCTTATTTGCTCAAGAACCAGGCCCTGCAACCGGCGTACAAAAACTGGCGGCATTTAACAGGCAAAAACAATTGCTGGCACAATCGCCATACAAAAAGTTACAATGGAGATTACTTGGGCCCGATAACCGCAGCGGAAGGAGTACGGATGTGGAAGGTGTTACAGGTAATCCGGATATTATGTATGCAGCATTTGCTACCGGAGGTTTATGGAAAACAGAAGATGCAGGTAAAACATGGTTTCCCATCTTTGATAAGGAAGCTACACAATCCATTGGCGACATTGCATTGGCGCCTTCTGACCCGAACATTTTTTATGTGGGAACAGGCGAAGCAAATATCTTCCGTGCATCTTTGCCGGGAATTGGCATGTATAAGTCAACCGATGCCGGAAAAACTTTCAGGCACATTGGTTTGGAAAATACAGGAACAATTGCAAGAATTATTGTACATCCTTCCAATCCAAACATTGTTTATGTTGCTGCCGGCGGAAATGAATGGACATATAATAAGGAACGGGGCGTTTATCAGTCAATGGATGGAGGAAGGACATGGAGGAAGATCTTGTATAAAGATGAAAAGACAGGCTGCATTGATTTGGTAATTGATCCATCTGATCCTGATATTTTATATGCAAGCATGTGGAACCGTATTCGTAGAAGGTGGAGCGACCCGGTGCCCGAAGATGGCGATAATATTTATAAAACAACCGACGGGGGAAAGACATGGAGGATTATCAGTAATGGCTTACCTGATACAAAAAATACGGGTCGTGTCGGTATTGCAGTTGCAAAGTCCAATCCAAATGTTTTGTATGCATTTGTGGACGATCACAACAAAAAGAGAGAACCGAAGCCGGATGAATTTGACAGTTATGAAAGAAGAGTGCAGAAAGTGGTGATAGGCGCCGCTATCTATCGCAGCGATGATAAAGGGGAATCATGGAAAAAGCAAAGTGAGATACATGATTTCTTCCGTTTGTCCGGGACCTACGGTTGGGTGTTTGGCCAGATAAGAGTTGACCCCAGAGATGAGAATGAAGTATATGTGTTTGGAACATCAAGAGCCAGATCCGTAGATGGGGGCAAAACATGGAAGCAATGGAATGGTGAAAAGGGAAGTGATTGGATACATGGTGACAACCATGCTCTTTGGTTTGATGAAGAAAATCCCGACAGGATGATATTGGGCAATGATGGTGGTTGCAGTTCCACTTTGGATGGCGGAAAGAAATGGAAAAATTATTTTGATAAAATCCCCACCACGCAGTTTTACACTGTAACATACGACATGCAATCTCCTTTTAATGTCTTTGGCGCTGTGCAGGATGAAGGAACAATGAGCGGAAACATTACAAACACTTTTGGCAAATCGTCAGATACTACTCTCCGGCCCTGGATGATGGCTCCCGGTGGCGAGGGCACACAGATACAGGTAGATCCTCAAAACTCAAATATTGTTTTCTCCAGCACCTACTACGGTAGGCTGATGAAAAGTGAAATGAGTAAACCTGACAGTTTGCAAAGCAAACGCATCAGCATATTTGATGTAGGACGTATTGATTCTCTGCGTGGAGAATGGCTGGCGGGTACCCTGATGTCACGATTCAATAACAAAGTTATCTACCATGGTCTGCAACATTTGTATAAATCTGAAGATGGCGGTGAAACATGGAAGTTGATAAGTCCTGATCTTTCTTATAACAGCGAAGCTGCAAAAGGAAATTATCCTTATCTCATCTATCACCAGGCTATTACTTCCATTGCCGAAGGTGATGAGCCCGGTTTTTTAGTTGTGGGTACTGATGATGGCCGTGTATGGTTCACCATAAACGATGGCAGAGACTGGAAAGAGATAACCAATAATCTTCCAAAGAATAAGCATGTGGCTAAAATATTTATGTCAACAACTAAAAATCCTTCGAACCTTTACCTGGCATTAAACGATAGAAGGCGGGATAACAACGCTCCATATTTATATACACTAAGCAGTGATGGAAAATTTATCTGGCAACTCATTTCCTCCAATCTTCCTGCAGCGCCTGTCAATGTAATCATTGAAGACCCCGATAGGGATGGAGTGCTGTATTGCGGTACAGACATGGGAGTGTATATGAGTAAAAACGGGGGTAAATCATGGATTGCAATTAATGGTAATATGCCTGCATCACTACCGGTGGATGATATGTTTATCCATCCGAGGGATAAAAAATTAGTAATTGGCACTTATGGCAGGGGAGTGTGGATGCTGGATAACTTACAGGATCTGAAATAGCCGGTTGAAATTCAGCGGTCCATATTATCTTTTACATAGATTACAATTTTTGGTGACTAACTTTCTTTCAGCATAGTTACAGATACCCTTCGAATAATTACGACATCAGCCAGGGTAAACCTACGATTCGTAAACTTTATAATTCTGAAAAGCTGGCATTTCTCCCGTAAATTTTAAAGCTTTGTAACGTTCGATTGAACCTAAAATCCACCTTATGAAAAAGCTATTTATTGCAGCCATTTTATTTTTATCTCCTCTTTTTATTTTTTCACAAGACATCGTTGGCCTTTGGCAGGGAACCATGTATAATGATTCTACCAAAACGTCTTTGCCATATGAAATTTTTATCAAAAAAGAAAAAGGAAAGTTCACCGGCTATTCCTACACATGGTTTGATGTAAACGGTGAAGAGTACTACGGTGTAAAAAAAGTAAAAGTATCTGTCGCCAAAGACGGTAAGATAGTTATCAAAGACGCTTCGCTGATGGAAAATAATTATCCTGTCTCTCCCGATAAAAATGTAATGCAGCTTAATGTACTTGACCTGGTAAGCGATGGAACTGAAAATATAATGGATGGTCTTTTTGTTACGAACCTTACCAAAAAATACGGTGAAATGACAGGCCATATCAACGTGAAGCGGATAAGCACATTGACTGAAAGCAGCCTGATGCAATATCTTCAGAAAAAAGAACCCGGAATTGAAGTGGCGGCAGTAAAGTAAGTGGCTACTACAACTTATTTATCTCATTTTATTCCCTGATTACTGTCATAGGAGCACCATATTGCTTTTGTGAAGTTTGCAAAAGAAGATGTGTGTATGGCTTATTTCAATAAATTTCTGCTGATTACTGTTATTACAGGACTGGCAGGTACGTTTTCCTCCTTTAAGACAACGGATACCGGGAACCGGTTTTATTCAACCACAGACAGTCTTTCTCCGGTACAGATCCGGGTATCTCTTTTATTTGATTCATTGAAAAAAGAATTGTCAACAAAACCGAAGTTTACTATAAAGGAGGAAAAGCTGATAAAACAGATAAAAAAGGAGGTTGATTCATATCTCAAAGCAGGAACAGATAGTTTATATATGAATTGCAGGGAAAAAAATTGTATTGTTTTTGCAGAGATTGATAAATCGGAACAAATTTTATACCTGTATCTTTTTGGAGAATTAACAGATACCTTCAAAGTCTCAACCGGCCTGGGTGATGAATATCAGACTCCTGAACTCTGCCTGCATCCCCAGGGCCCCATGTATATTAAATATACTTCTAAAAAATTTCCCGGGGGCAGTTATAAAGGCTTGGGGAATATGCCGTATGCAGTTTTTCTGACAAATGGTTATGCGATACATGGCACTACTCCCGGAAATTTCAGTAAACTGGGGAGTATGGCTTCTCATGGGTGCATACGCCTGCACCCGGATAATGGGAAATATTTTTATGCTCTTGTAAAGATCGCAGGTTTAAAACAAACCTGGGTGAATGTAAGGGATTCTTTGCCTGACTGACGATTTATTCGGCCAGCAATTGTTCCAGATGCTGATGTACGGAATTGCTGTTCCACTTTGCTGCGCCGGCTTTACGAATAATAATCTTGCCTGTTTTGGAAATAACAAAAGTAGTGGGTAGTGTTTCTGATTGAAGGATAGCAGGTGCAGATGATTGCTCAATGTAAACGGGTAATGAATAATTTCTGACCTGAAGAAACTTTATCAGTGTTTCAGGCTTTTCATTGCTTACAAAATAAAAATCTACCTTATCGCCATATTCATTATACAAATTTTGAAGCGATGGCATTTCGGCAATACAGGGCGGGCACCAGGTAGCCCAGAAGTTAACAATAGCTACCTTATTTTTTGAGATCGAAAAATCAACACTTTTGCCATCGGGGCTGCGAAGCTGCCAGGAATAATCACTTAATGATTTTCTTTCAGATTCACTGATCACTTTTGGTGTTCCGGATATTAACCGTTGAAGAAATACCTGGATGTGCAGCCGGGTTTGAGGTATGAGAAGCAAAACAATGATTAAGACTAAAACAAGATTGCCGTAATTTTTCTTCAAAAACTGCATACGCTAAGCCGGTAGTTATTACTATAACCCCCAAAACTACTCATTCCCGATAAAATATAAACAGCCTTATGACATAATTCCGGTTATGTGCAGATACTCTTTTGCGAAATAATAATGATGAGGTAGTTACTGTACTATTTATAAATAGGTTCTGAGCAGCTGGAAATTACAGCCGGTTCTTAGCTTTAAAAGTGCTTTGTCTTTTATTTGCCTCACCCTTTCAGGAGTCAGGTCAAATTTTCTTGCAATTTCTTCAAGTGTTAGGGCTCTTTCTGTGCCGATACCAAAGAAATGGCAAATCGTTTCTTTTTGCCTTTCAGTCAAAATCTGCAGATGCCGGCTTATCTCAGTTTTTAGAGATGCCGTGTAACTCAAATCGGTATAGGCCATTTCTGCGTCCGGGTTTTCAATAATGTCCAATAAACTTGCATGATCATCTTCCTCGCCAATTGGCGTATCAAGACTTACATGTTTTTTTTCTATCCCCATCAACTCATCTATTTCTTCCGCAGAAATATCCATTGCTATTGCAAGTTCTTCAGCGGTAGGCAGCCTGTCCAACTGCTGCTCCAGCATAGAACTTGTTCTTTTGATTCTGTTCAGGAGCAAGGTTCTGTTTAGCGGTACCCTGATCATTTTTGATTGCTGGGATATGGCCCGGAGTATTTCCTGCCTTATCCACCATACAGCGAAGGATATAAATTTAAACCCACGACTTTCATCAAATCTCTTTGCGGCATATATCAGGCCAATATTTCCTTCATTTACAAGGTCGCTGAGCAACAGACCCTGTCCCTGGTATTGCTTGGCAACCGACACTACAAAACGAAGATTTGCCTTAATCAGTTTGTCAAGGGCTTTTTTATTTCCGAATTTTATTTGCTGGCAAAGAAAGACTTCTTCTTCAGGAGCTATTGTTTTTTCTTTTCCTATTTCCTGCAGGTATTTCCCAAGGCTGACCGATTCCCTGCTTGTAATTGACCTGGAGATTTTAAGCTGTCGCATACCCATTGGTAATGATTTTGGTTAAACACCGGTGTGTCACAGGGGTACAGTGTGACAGTAAAGGAAAGCCCTCAGAAGGGTTAAAAAAATAGAAATAGCAATTAATAATTTGTAATGCGGAAATAAGACCGTGTAGAATTACAGCGGCAAGACACTAAGGGGAAACGAGTGTTTTCCATTCAGAAAATCGGTAATTTCACACATTAAATGGTATGAAAAAAATATTTGCATCCTCTGTGGTATTACTTGTTAGCCTGGTCATCTATTCACAGGAATTGGCGCAGGTCACATTTACAAATGCATCCAGCTTATCTTATATCTCGTTTCTTACTAATGGGGATGTACTCATCAGGGTTTCACCTGATGGTAATATTCTTGAATGGGGTACTGAACTGCAATCTTTACGAAGCAGTGAATATTATGCCCCACGCCTCCAGCCATATATGGGCCGGGTTGAATATTACGGGCAGGAGGCAGATTCCGTTTTCAGGGGAAAAGTAAAAAGCATCGGAACCGCTTCTCTTACCTATTACGGTTCTTATGAAACTGCAGAAAAAGCAGGAAAGATCAGAACAATCGGAGTCATGGTTTTTGATTATTTCGATCAGTATGCTGATAAAGCAATAAGAGGAAAAATGAAATTTGCGGGAAGGCTGCCGATTGAATATTACAGTTCATTTGAAGAAGAACTACTGAGAGGAAAGCTGAAATCTGTCAGCAATACAGGAATTACTTATTACTCAGCTTTTGACGATAAATTAATCCGGGGAAAAATAAAAAGTATCGGTTCCATAAGCTATACCTGGTACACTTCACTGGAAACCGGAAGGGGAGGCGGTTTAAAAACCGGCGCTTATCGTCAGAATATCGGGGGCATTACTTATATACTTCAGTAATTATTTTAAACTTCATATTGTAATGAATGATACTGGTAAGGCCATAAACTGCTTATCACTCCTGCTGTTTTGTTTTTTATCTTTTCCTGTTTTTTCACAAACAGTTTCAAATTATGTAAAAGAAGAAAAGATCAGGGGGAGCGTAAAAGCACTGACCGAAATTCATAATGATGGGCAGAAATTCTTTTACTTGTATAATGAGAAAGGCCTGGAAACGGAGAAATGGTTTTTTAGTCCTTCGGAGGAACTTCGTTTTCGCCTTACCCGAAAGTTTGATACTAAGGGACTGTTAACGGAAGAAACACATTTGGATAAGGGAATTAGCCCTGTTTTAAGAATTGAATACGGATATGATAATACCGGTCTTCCGATAGGGAGGTCACTTTTTGGATCAAATACCAAACTATTGGAAAAATTCATGTATCGGTACAATGCTGCCAGGCAGATTGTTGACTCAGTCCGGTATGATTTGTATGACAACCTGGTTGAAAAATTTTCCTGGAAATATGATAGTATAAATCATGTTATTCAGAAAACAGGATTCAAATCCCAGGATAGCAGTTATACTGCTACAACCTACGAGTGTGATACGAATTGGAAAATACTGAAAATAATATCCGATGTTTCGCCGGATAAATCTCCCGAAGTGACATATGAGTATAATGAGAAAGGAACCCTAACAGAAGAAAACAGATTGTACTTCGAAAACGGAAATACTCTTTTCCGGAAGTTAAAGTATGACAGCGCCGGGAATATGATCTTGTCGGCAGAATATAAACCAGACGGCAGCAGTATTAAAAAATTTACTTATAATTATGACAGCGCCAATCGTAAAATAGCCGAAAGCTGGTTTAACGGCGCTGACAAAATGTTTTTCAGGTACACACACCATTATAATGAGAACAATGACAAGATTGCGATGACAGGTTTTAGTGACTCCGGGGCAAAAGAAGTTGAGGTTTCGTGGAGCTATGAATATGACGCAGCCGGCAACTGGACAAAACGAACTCAATATGTCAACGGATTAGCCGGTGAAATAATAACAAGAAATTTTGAATATTACTGAGAGTGAGAAAACAGTTATTCTCAATGGCGGCATTAATTTTGCAAAACGGAAATAAAATTTTATGAAAACAAATTACAGCAGGGTGTTACGCAAATTTTTGCTTTTTGCGGCAGCCATTTTTGTATCGGGGAGTTCATTTTCTCAATCTGCTAAAAAAGACAGAAGAATTGTTGAAGACAGCGAAGATGCCAGAGCTGCTTTCATCCAAACCGACGGGCTCATGAACAATCTCTTTAGCAGCGCCTATGGTTATGTGATCTTTCCAAATGTTGGGAAGGGCGGCATTGGAATTGGAGGGGCAGCCGGGAATGGCGCTGTCTATAAACATGGCATTTTAATTGGCATGGCAAAAATGACCCAGGTTACTATCGGCTTTCAGTGGGGAGGTCAGGCATATAGGGAAGTAATTTTCTTTGAAACAAAGGATGATCTTGACAGGTTTAAAGAGAACAGGTTGGAATTATCAGCCCAGGCATCTGCTGTGGCAGCTACCGCAGGAGCATCGGCCAACGTAAAATACAAGAATGGGGTTATGATATTTACCCAGACAAAGGGAGGATTGATGTACGAAGCATCAATAGGAGGCCAAAAATTTACATTCAGGGATCTTTAAATCTTTTCCTGTTATTCTTTTAAATGATATTTCTCCCGAAGAAATCCGAGTATGCTTTCGGCTTTAACCTGAAGTTGGAGAAGTAAACTTCTGTAAACTCCAATACTGATTTTGGTACTTTCCATAAGACCGAGGAATTTTTTGATTTCAATCGGATTAGTGGTAAGTAATTTTGCGTTGGCCAGAAGTGAGTCATTAATGAATTCACCGTATTTGTTTACCCTTAGTCGCAGGTATCCGATGTCGAAGAAATTATACATATTTTCCGTACACCTGTTAATGTAGCTAATATACATTTGTTTCTGTACATCCACCGATTTTACGAAACTGTGATACTCCATGATGCTGTCTGCAACATTTGTATTTCTTACTAATCTCATATTGCCTGAGCTTAATAGCTGGGTTATGGTACGTTCAGGGAAATTAATAAGTAAAACCAGTTTTATAAACTCGCTGTAATAATAACAGCTCTGTTCGGCGCCGGGTTTATGATCCATGAAATCAATAAAAGCCTGCTGAAGTGAATCAATATTCTTATACTGATCGGTGTACAACTCTTCATTTGTATTGATAGTTGCAATATCCATCCGGAGATCTTCTGTTAGTGAATGGATATATTCTTTTTCCCGTTTGTTTTCAATTTTATGTTCCCGGTTATTTTCTGCAAGCATCCCAAGAAATACTGCCAGAAAAAGCATGAAAAACTGGAATACATATTCCATCCATTTCTTCTTCATCGGAATATGGCCGTGATGATGATGTACTTCCATAAATCGCTGTTTGAGGATAGCGAAAATAGCATATTCAGGGACTCGGAAACAGAATTCTTATACCTTTATCCATACATAATTTTCAATAATGAAATGGCTTTCCCTGATCCTGTTTCTAAATAGTATGGCTACAGGAGCTTATCCACAAACCCCAAAAACATCTGTCGGGATGAGAGAAGAATTGATCAGGAAATTTGATATACCAGATGCACATATTGCACTTGCCTTCAAAGATCTTCGGACAGGCGAAACTATTCTTATCAATGAAAAAGAAAATTATCATGCTGCGAGCACTATGAAAGTACCGGTACTCATCGAGCTTTACCGGCAGGCCGGAGAGGGAAAAATTTCTTTGAAAGACTCCATGCTGATTAAAAATTCTTTCAGCAGCATTGCAGATGGAAGTGAATTTAAGCTTGATTCTACAGATGACAGTGAGTATCAGCTTTACCGGGAAATTGGTCAAAAAAGAACTATAGCATCACTGGCTTACAATATGATTATTCTCAGCAGCAATCTCGCCACCAATCTGTTGATTGAACTGGTAAATCCTGAAAATGTAATGAAAACAATGAAGGCCATTGGTGCAATGGATATCAAAGTGCTGAGAGGAGTGGAGGACGGAAAAGCCTTTCAAAAAGGATTAAATAATACTACTACAGCGGCAGACCTTATGCTGATCTATGAATTGATGGCAAGGAAAAAACTGGTAAGCAAAAAAGCGTCTACGGAAATGGTTAAAATATTGCTTGACCAGAAATTCAATGAAATTATTCCTGCCCAATTGCCGGCTGATGTGAAGGTGGCGCATAAAACCGGTTCCATAACTGGCCTTCAACATAACTCGGGGGTCATTTATTTGCCCAACGGAGAAAAATATGTTCTTGTTTTATTATCCCGGTTCAAACCTTCAGACGAAAAAAAAGTCGTAAGCGCCATGGCCGATGCTTCAAGGGCATTATTTGATTATGTAAACGCAAAATGATTTTACAGGCCGGCAATTTTTAAAATCTTAAACAGGTATTCAAATGGTTTTAACGAAGACTTCAAGAATTTTACTTTGGGGGGCCAATCTATGGTTTTTTGGTGAAGGAATGCTCGGCCCTTTGTATGCAGTTTTCTCGGAAAAGATGGGAGGGGATATTTTAGATATTACATGGGCATGGGCCACCTACCTTATTGTCACCGGGATCTTTATTATTATCGTAGGGAGATTAACAAACGGGAAGCCGTACAAAGCAAAAGTACTGGTGTTTGGTTATGCGCTGAATGCCATATTTACTTTCTGTTATTTGTTTGTTTCGAATCCCTGGGAGTTATTTATTGTTCAGTGCGGATTGGGGATTGCTGAAGCCATCGGAACTCCTACATGGGATGCCTTATTTGCAAGAAATCTGAACGCAGAGCATGATACTCATGCATGGGGTCTTGCAGGCGGACAGACTCAGATAGTTACAGGTGTGGCTTTTTTTGCCGGGGGACTTATTGTAAATTATTTGTCCTTCAATGCCCTTTTTATCACAATGGGAATAATTCAGGTGGCAGCAACAATAATGCAGTCCAGAATTTTATTTGCCAATAAGCAGTCGTAGTTTAAAATCTGTAAGTTTGAATTTTAAAATTTGATTTATGAAACAGTTTTTCTTTTTAGTGGTTTTTTGTTTTGGAACATTGGTTTCTTTTTCGCAGAAAAATGACAGTTTATCTGAAAGGCCGGATGCTTCTAAAAAAATATATGTTGTTGAAGCTTCATGCGGGCAGTGTAAGTTTCATATGCCTGGCAAAGGTTGTCATCTTGCGGTTAGAATAAATGGCAATACCTATTTTGTTGATGGCGCTGATATTGATTCATTTGGAGATGCTCATGGGTCAGATGGCTTTTGCATGGCTATAAGAAAAGCAGAAGTGCAGGGTGAGGTTGTAAATAACCGTTTCAAACTTGCTTATTTTAAGCTCCTGAAAACCGGTGATAAAACTTCGTTGACCAATTCTCCGGTTAGTCAGTAAAATTGATAATAAATTTTCTGCGCCTCCTTTTGTTACCCTAATTTACTTTAGGTGGAGGTGGAGTTTGATGACAAAGTTGTTTTACTTCAGGACAATAAGTGTGTTTAGCCTGCCAGATTGTTTGCTTTTGTGCATCTGCAAAAATCTGTGACCACAACGGTGAATTTTTATCATAACCAAAATAACTGGTCAGGGCCAGTATGAAATTATTAAAATAGAAACCTCCATACCTGTCATTGCAGGCGGCCTTTTCGCCTTTTGAAGCAGCTGTTCCTAATATTGACAAAGGTTTTTCAGCCATAAAAAGAGTTTTCAGGTTTGTTTTATTCCATTTTGTCATATCTATATCACCTCTCTGTCCAGGTGCTGCGTCTTTTTTAATTGCCCTGTCTTCAATCCGGTTGTTACAGCAGTCACTTATTACAAGATTCAACCGGGCGCCTTTTTGTTTCAGCATAACATAAATATCCTCAATATTCAAAGCCGAGTCTCTGGGTTCCGGCCGGGGCTTTTGAAAAGGATAAAGCAGATCGAGCCAGGGGAAATTTTTTCTGGGTTGTTTTGGATTGGTGAAGCCATGCCCTGTATAGTAGAAAATGACAATGTCTCTTCCTTTCTGCGGCTCAATTTTATTTATTGCATTCAGAACATTTGTTCTGTTATAGCTTTCTCCGCTAACACTATCAATAATAAGATTGTTTTCAATGGTAAGTGTTTTGGCAACAGCCGTAAATGTTTTAATTGCCCTCCTGATATCAAACTTTGCAGCACTGCCAACAGTGGAATCTTTTGTATTGGCTACAATCAGTAAATACATTTTTGTTTTCTTTTCCTCATCGGTCAGAAGCTCACCTCTTTTTTTGGGGTCAAACAGGTTTTTATAAAAGGGTTCTGTTGGTAAAAAGAAAGTACTGACAAACACTCTCAATTCAGATGGTTCAGTAATCAAAGAAGTATTAAATAAAGTATTCTCACCTGGAAACATATTCATATCAGACCTGGTTACTGTCCAGGGAAAATATTTACCATTTTCAGCATCAAATCTGAGCCAAAAAGCTAAAGGGCTCATCTTTGCAGTTTTATCGCCCCTCTTTATTACAGGATTTGCTCCCCGGCAAATGACCCATGATGTGTCTGTTGTTTCATCCTTTGTAACCGGAAATTCCTGCTGAAAAGGCATTTCCATTAATACGCTGGCCCTGCCAGCCTTGGGTTGAAATTTAATACGAACATATCCGGTACCATTATCATGAAGCAATAGCAATGCGTCGCAGGAAGTGGTATCAGCAGTCAGCGGGTTTTTATATTGAAAATGAAAGACTGTTTGAGAATTCAGGTTTTGCCAGGAAAAATTCAGAAAACACAAAAAAAACAGGATTCGTATTGTCATACCCCTCTTTTATTCATCTACAACATAATTTTTTTTTCTCATTTAAAATAAAAAACACCGTTTTTTTTGCAGTTAATGAATTGTTTCGTAGAATTATAACTTAAAATTTTCATCATGAAACAAAAAATGACCAAAACTGCTTACAAAATCATTTTAGGGCTCTTCATGCTGACTGTTACTGCTGTGGCATGTAACAACGATGGGAAGGATAAAGAGAAAGAAACTACTGATTCAGCAGCTACCAAGCCCACTGCTCCGGGAGATAAGATGACCCCTGACAACAACATGATGGCTGATTCTACAAAGATTGATTCAGCTAACACCAAGCCCACTGCTCCGGGTGATTAACCAGGGAACAGGATGCTGATTTTTCCCGCCTGATAATGAACCACACTATTGTGATTTATTTTCAGGCGGGTTATTTTTTTCTGTATTTTCTCTCAAGGCTTTTTCTTTCTTCAATGCTTCATGATGTGCATGGCGGTGTATAAGCCGGTGAATCATCCACTGCTCCAGTTTATGGTGTGCGGGAATCAGAATGGCTGCAAGGCCTACAAAGATCAGTATCTCAAATACAGGAACATGATTTGTAAGATTAGCCACGGTTGGATGCAGCAACAGGGTAAGGTATTCAAATAAGAACAGGAGTGAAAGAATACCCAGTAACCGGATAACCTGCACATGTATTCTTACACGGGTCAGCAGAAAAGTAAGGAGGAAGAAGCCCGGGATAAAAATTCCGATGAGGAGCATTTGCAACTGTTGGAACCGTTCTTTCTCAGCCGCTTTCCGTTCCTGCTCCAGTTCTCTTTGCCGGAATTGCTCACCGGTGGAAATGATCTGTGTTTCCCTGATTTTGCTTTTGCTGTTCAATGAATCATTTAAATCCTTTACCTGGCTTACATAGGTAAATGCGCTGTCCACTTTTCTTTGCTGTTTGTAATGTTCAGTCAGAAATTCTGCAGCATCCAGTTCTTTGGGAAGCAGGCCATCTGTTTTGGCGATGAAAAGGGATAACCGGGCATAATAGGCAGCCGAGTCATTCTTGCCCTGCTGTTTATATACACTGGCCAGGCCCAATGCTGCTTCGCAAAGTGTTTCATCATTATTCTTTGATTTCAGATATCCGATAGCCTGCACATAACTGGCAATCGCTTCGTTATAATGCCCGTATTTCCGGTTGCAGTGGCCCAGCCCTGTAAGTGAAATACCGATTGAACTGGTATCCAGTTTCTGCTTTGCAATATTCAGTGATCTGTCGTAATAGAGATAGGCAGAATCAAGAATATTCTGACGGTCATAAACATCCCCGAAATTCAGAGCAATATTGTATTTGAATTTTTCGACATCATGTTTTCGTATTACCGAGTCTGCTTTCCTGTAATAATCCAGTGCATTGGCATAATCTTCAAGATATACATACACAATACCTGTGTTCATCAGCACACTGGCAAGGTTATAAGGGATTTTTCTTTTTTCTTCCAGTTTCAGTTTTTCAAGATTCAGTTCCAGGGCACGGGGATAATTACCGATGGTATTAAAAGTATTGGCGAGTATGCCCAGCGACCGGGACTGGCCTTCTGCATACTTAATATCTTTTGCAAGAAATAAGGCCTGCTGTGCGCAGAGCAATGCTGAGTCGGGATTGTATGTATAGATCGCCCTGGCGAGATTCCACATCAGGATCACTTTCCCCGTATCTGTTTTTTCCGTTTTTAATTCTATGATAAGGCTGTCTGCAATTTGCTTTTGAGAGTAGGTCAGATTTGAAGCAAATGAAATGATTACAGTTATAATGAATGCATTGAAATGATTTTTGAAACATTTTCTCATAAGCCTTACCAGATCGGATGCCAAATTAAACATTAAAATCCTTTAATTCCTTTTTTCAGGAAGATATATGGAATAAGAGCATAGTGGATAAATAAGTCTGATACATTATTTTTGATGATTGGGCTAACTGTTATGTCATGATGCAACCAACTTTTATTCCTTTCCCTGAATTAGAAACCGAAAGGCTTTTATTACGACAGGTGATATTGAATGATGCACCGGAGGTTCTTTTTCTCCGGTCAGATCCCACCATTCTCCAATACCTGGGCAAGGAGCCGGCTACATCGCTGGAGGAAGCAAGAGAATTCATAACACGGATAACTAATGACCTTGAAAACGGAGATGGAATTGCCTGGGGTATCAGATTAAAAGAGCAACCGGAAAAGTTGATTGGAAATATTGGATTCTGGAGAATGCAGAAGGAGCATTATCGATCGGAGATAGGCTACGTGTTGCATCCATCATATTGGAGAAAGGGTATTATAAAGGAAGCCATGATGAAGGTTTTGGAATATGGGTTCAACTCGATGGGTCTGCATAGTGTTGAGGCTCGTATCAGCCCTGCCAATACTGCTTCAGCGGCAGTATTGGCATCAACAGGATTTGTGAGGGAAGCCTATTTTAAAGAAGATTTTTATTTCAATGGGAAATTTGAAGACACAGCTGTTTATTCCATTTTAAGCAATTTGAGATGAAAAATGGACCTGCAGAAGCAAATAATTTAATTAAATATCTTTATCCTAAAGGGTTAAGCAACCCTTTAATTGGTAAACCATATCTAAAAAAGAAAGTATCTGTTTTATGAATAAACTGGCATTGATATTTACGGCTTTTTTTTTGGTTAGCTTTATTTTTCCTGAAGAGAAATGCAGGCACCAACAAAACTCAGTGTCTATGCAAGCTGTGCAGGCCGACGGCCCTTATGTTTTGTACTACGGCAATAAGATGTATGCAAAGTACATAATGAATGATGATGGCTGGAAGGTTCTTAAAACAGATACTCTTGACGCTTTGCAAAAGGCATCTTATTCTTTTACGGTCGCTACCGATATGCCCGGAAAAACTTTTACTGTAAAACTGAAAACTGAACTGAAGAATGAAAAAAGTGAATATAAAAAAGTTTCAAAGCAGTTGATAATTTCTGATATAGAGGGAAATTTCAAGGCGTTAAGAAGATTGCTCCAGGCCAACGGGGTTATTGACAGCAATTTCAACTGGATATTCGGAGAGGGCCATCTTGTACTTACCGGCGATTTTGTTGACCGGGGGGAGCAGGTAACCGAAGTGCTGTGGCTTATTTATTCATTAGAGGAGAAGGCAAAGGCGTTCGGCGGATATGTACATTTTATTCTGGGCAATCATGAGATCATGAATATGAGCGGTGATTTAAGATATCTGCATCCAAAATATAAAGAGAACACAGAATTTCTGAATCAGCCTTACCCGGATTTGTATGGCGACAGATCTGAATTAGGCAGGTGGCTCAGAACAAAGAATGTTGTTGAAAAAATCGGTGATATATTATTTGTGCATGGAGGCATTTCATCGGTTGTCAATAATCTTACTATTTCAGTTTCAAAAATAAATGATGTTGCCCGTCCTTTTTATGCTGATAGTACATTACAATACCCTGATTTGAAGACGGAAATTATTTACAGCGATTACGGCCCTTTCTGGTACAGGGGTTATTACACCGGTAAAACTATTGCCTCGCTACAGCAGGTTGACAGCACTCTTGACAAATACGATGTAAAAGCCATTGCCACAGGCCATACCATAGTTTCCGATACTATCAGTGTTCATTTCAATGGAAAGGTTTTCAATACAGATGTACATCATGCCAAAGGACTTTCAGGCGCTTTGTTGATAGAAGACGGAAAGTTTTACAGGGTAAGTAGTTTAGGTGAAAAACTTCGGCTTTTGGAATGATCCGGTTTAAATGAGAACAAGAATCAAAATTTGCTGCATATCCAGTAAGCAGGAAGCTGCATTGGCTATCCGCCATGGGGCCGATGCTTTGGGTTTGGTGGGTAAAATGCCAAGCGGCCCCGGACCAATAAGTGATGATCTGATCGCATCCATTGCTAAAACCATTCATCCGCCAATTGCTTCTTTTTTACTTACCAGCCGGCAATCTGCAAATGAAATCATTGATCATATTAGGATAACCGGTACCACTACGGTTCAGATAGTGGATAAACCGGAAGAAGGAACTTATGAAAGGATACGGGAAGCAATCCCCGGCCTGAAGATTGTACAGGTGATACATGTTATGGGTGAAGAGAGTATTGCAGAAGCTATAAAAGTGCATAAAAAAGTAGATTCCCTTTTGCTTGACAGCGGAAATCCAAAGGCAACAATTAAAACTTTGGGAGGCACCGGCAATACTCACAACTGGGAAATCAGCAAACAGATTGTGCAGGCAGTAACAGTGCCTGTATTTCTTGCCGGGGGGTTAAATCATCTGAATGTGGCCGGAGCTATTGAAATTGTAAGGCCATTTGGAATAGATGTTTGCAGCGGTGTCAGAACAAACTCCCTGCTGGATGAGCAAAAATTGAAAATGTTTATCAATGCAATAAGGGCTGCTGAAAATCATCTGTAATTTTTTTTGCAGAGAGCAAAGAATGGTTAACTTGTATGCCAATCATAAAACTTAAGATTATGAAAACATTTTTTGCAATTGTAATGAGTGCCAGTCTCTTCTTTTTTGCCTGTAATAATAACAAAGGGAAGAATGATTTTAATCCCAATAACCGGGAAAAGGACGATTACGGTAAAAACGATAATAATAACGGAAACAATAAAAACGGATGGTCGGATGCAGAACAGCGGAGAAGCATGAGAGAGTGTTTGGATGAAGTCAAAGATGATTTGGGTGAGGAAAAAGGAACGGCATATTGTGAATGTGCTCTTCTGAAAGCCATGAAAAAATATTCAAGCTATGATGAAGCTGAGAAATCAGGAACAGATGAAGAAGGAGAACGTATCGGCAAAGAATGCGCCAAAGAACTTGGTATATCCATTACAAATAATGGTAATGATAGGGCAGTCTGGTCAAGAACAGACGAAAGCCGTTTTATGAGAGATTGCGAAGGCACAGCCCGTCAGAATGTGAGTGCACAGAGAGCTACCGAGTATTGTGATTGCATGTTACAGAAAGTAAAAAAGATCTTTTCTTCCTATGTTGAAGCCGACAGGGGATTGCTTCAAATGCCAAAGGATGAACTGGATGCCATGGTAAATGAATGCAACGGGGTGGAAAATTAATAATCAGAATATCTGTTATCGTAAAGGGTTCAGCAATCGCTGAACCCTTTTGCTTTAGGTTTTATCCATGCGTAGGCTTATTTTTGCCCCCATAAAAACCGGGAATTAAATGGCAAGATTGATTGCATTCAGAGATGCCCTTCGTGAAGCGATGAGTGAAGAAATGAGGAGAGATGAAAGGGTGTACCTGATGGGCGAAGAAGTAGCGGAATACAATGGGGCTTACAAGGTAAGCCAGGGTATGCTGGCAGAGTTTGGACCAAAGAGAGTGATTGATACCCCCATTTCGGAACTGGGTTTTGCCGCAGTGGGTGTTGGCTCTGCACAAAACGGACTTCGACCCATTGTTGAATTCATGACCTGGAATTTCGCCGTTCTCGCCTTAGATCAAATTCTCAATACTGCTTCTAAAATGCTGGCAATGAGCGGAGGTCAGGTCTCATGCCCCATTGTTTTCAGAGGTGGTAATGCCTCGGCCGGACAATTAGGAGCGCAGCACTCAACAGCTTTTGAAAGTTTATATGCCAATATACCCGGGATCAAAGTTGTATCACCCGGCAATGGATATGATGCAAAGGGTTTGCTGAAACAGGCCATTCGTAATGAAGAAGACCCTGTAATATTTATGGAAAGTGAGCAGATGTATGGTGACAAGACGGAAATTCCGGATGAAGAATATTATATCGAACTGGGGAAGGCCGATATAAAAAAAGCAGGACGAGATGTAACCATTGTTTCATTCAACAAAATGATGAAAGTGGCAATGGGTGCGGCAGCTGAGTTAGAAAAAGAAAATGTAAGCGCTGAAGTTATTGATCTCAGAACCATACGTCCGCTTGACTGGATGACGATACTGGAAAGTGTGAAAAAAACAAATCGCCTTGTAATTGTTGAAGAACAATGGCCCTTTGGCTCTGTATCATCTGAAATTACTTACCGGATACAAAAAGAAGGGTTTGATTACCTTGATGCGCCTATACGACGCATTACTGCTGCCGATGCACCCCTGCATTATGCCCCAAATCTTGTCGCAGCAGCATTGCCCGATGTTGCCAAAACTGTGAAACTGGTAAAAGAAGTGATGTACCTTGTTAAATAGATACTTTACCAGCAAACGGCAAGTGTTTTCACCTGATTGTAAAATTTTTACTGCTTCAAAAGCAGCGTTTTCTCATCTTTTATCAATCTTATTGACGGTTTTTCATAGGATATTGGATTTAAAACGAGGCTGGGTTTCTACCCGGCCTCTTGCATAACATCGCTTTCTCTTAAAACATTTATTTTTACCGGTAAATAAATAATAATGCCCGATATACTGATCATTGATGATGAAAAAGCAATCCGCAAGACCCTGACCGAAATTCTGTCTTTTGAAGGTTATAAAATAGATGAGGCGGCTGATGGTGAAGAGGGATTGAAAAAGTTCAGGGAAAAAAATTATGACCTTGTTTTATGCGATATAAAGATGCCAAAACTCGATGGTATTGAATTTCTGCAAAAAGCCGGGGAAGCAAACCCTGATGTGCCGGTGATCATGATCTCCGGTCACGGCAATATTGAAACAGCTGTTGAAGCCGTTAAGAAAGGGGCATTTGATTATATCTCTAAACCGCCTGATCTGAACCGCCTGCTTATTACCATCCGCAATGCGATGGATAAAAGCAGCCTGGTGACTGAAACCAAAGTGCTGAAAAGAAAAGTGAGCCGTGTGCAGGAAATGATCGGCGAATCAACCCCGATCAAAAAAATTAAAGAGACCATAGATAAAGTGGCGCCAACTGATGCCCGGATCCTGATAACCGGTGAAAATGGAGTGGGAAAAGAGCTGGTGGCAAGATGGGTGCATGAAAAAAGCAACCGGGCATCAGGACCAATGATCGAAGTGAACTGTGCAGCCATACCAACCGAATTAATAGAAAGCGAATTATTCGGTCATGAGAAAGGTTCTTTTACTTCTGCCATTAAACAGCGGATCGGAAAATTTGAATCGGCCAACGGAGGCACACTATTTCTTGATGAGATAGGGGACATGAGTGCCAATGCACAGGCCAAAGTACTCCGTGCATTGCAGGAGGGAAAAATTACCCGTGTGGGAGCAGATAAAGACATCAATGTGGATGTAAGGGTAATTGCCGCAACCAATAAAGATTTACTGAAAGAAGTGGAAGCGAAAAATTTCAGGCTTGATCTTTATCACCGCCTCAGTGTTATCATTATTCATGTTCCCTCACTTAATGAACGCCAGGATGATATTCCGTTGCTGGTTGAGCAGTTTCTGCAGGATATTTGTTCCGACTACGGTATCGCAGTAAAAACAATTGACAGCGATGCCATCAAACTACTGCAACAATATAACTGGACCGGAAACATAAGGGAATTGAGAAATGTGGTGGAAAGGCTGGTTATCCTTTCAGGCAAAAAAATTACCGCAGATGATGTGAATGCTTATGTAATGCCCAAGTAAGTTACTGGTTGCTGGGTGCTGGTATTTCAAATTCGGAACTTTTTCATTGTTTAACGACTGCCCGATTAACAGTGACAAGAAATAAGCAACCAGCAATCGGCCGCCTTTAGCAAAACTTTGAATATTAAAATTTTGAGGCGCAGATATTTATAATACTTTTGTCGGCTATAAAATCTGATGCATGCCCCTTAGTCATTTATTTGTTGTTTACCTGATCGGAACGCTGATTGTTTTTTTACCATCTTTTGGATTTGCAAAACTGTTCAAAACAGCCGGTGCAGAATCATGGAAGGCTTACATACCTTTTTACAATACATGGGTGATGCAGACCCTGACCAAACGTCCCAGGCACTGGGTTTTCTGGCAGGCCATCCCGGTGGTTGGCTGGTTCATCAGTCCAGGGATATTTATTGAGTTTGCAAAAGCATTCGGAAGATTCAGTTTGGGACAGCATACTCTTGCAGCCATCTTTGCACCTTTTTATTTTCCCTACCTGGCATATAAGGAAGACCCGAAATTTATCGGGCCGGAGGGAGTGAAGAAACATAAGAAGAAAGGATGGAGGGAATGGGTGGATGCAGCCATATTCGCTGTGGTAGCAGCCACATTGATCCGCACTTTTGTTTTCGAGGCTTATACCATTCCATCAGAATCAATGGAGAAAACTTTGCTGGTAAGAGATTTCTTGTTTGTAAGCAAACTCAGTTACGGTCCCCGCATACCTAATACGCCGTTATCGGTTCCTTTTGTACATAATTATTTACCCGGCAGCAGTTTGAAATCCTATTCTGAACTTATAAAACTGCCTTATTCAAGATGGTTTGCCTCATCACCCAAAAGAGGAGATGTGGTGGTCTTTAATTTTCCGCAGGGTGATACGGTGATCAACCGTGACAGTTATCAATCCAAGCATCCGTATTACCAGTTATGCAGAGAGTTGGGTAATGGAAATATGGATGAGGGAAGAAAATTGGTTTTAAGCGATCCGGCACAATATCCATTGGCTGTTCATCCGGCTGATAAAACTGATAATTATATTAAACGATGTATTGCTGTAGCCGGCGATACTTTACAGATTATAAACAGTGATGTATTTGTAAATGGTAAAAAGAGTGAGTTACCGCCCTACTCACAAATGGATTATGAACTGGAGAGTAACCAGGCGCTGGATCCGGAAATTCTGAAATCGGACTACGACGTGGATATTTATAATAACCGTGTAGCTGTTTCACTCGGTAATAACAAATACCGGATGATACTTACAGCAAAGGCTGTTGAAAAAATGAAAAAGAACGGATTGCTCAAAACCATTTCGCCATTGGTTGATACAAGCACCGATATATATAATCCTGCTTTTGAAAATTATGTTTGGTATAACCGGTGGAGTACAGACAACTACGGAAAAATATGGATACCGAAGAAAGGCGCCAGGCTGGTTTTGACAGCCGACAATTACTATATCTATGAACGTCCGATCCGGGTTTATGAGAAGAATGAATTTTATACGAAGGATGGAAAGTTTTTCCTGAATGGAAAAGAAGTAACAGAATATACTTTCAAAATGGATTATTACTGGATGATGGGAGACAACCGTCACCAGTCGCAGGACTCAAGGTTCTGGGGGTTTGTTCCCGAAGACCGCATTGTTGGCAAAGCATGGATGATATGGTTCAGCTGGGACGGTGGCCCAAGATGGAAGAGATTATTCAAAATTGTAAAATAAGAGTTTACCAAGAGGCTGTCCCAAAAGGGTTGTCAGCCTGAGTTTATCGAAGGCTATTAATTTGATTGCCAATATTTCGACAAGCCTGTCTGCCGACAGGCAGGCTCAATATGACAATCAAATTGACTTTTAGGACAGCCTCTTTTGTGCCTTTAAAGTAATTGATTATCTTAACCAGCCATGAACGAGAAGAAATACGAGTTTGAATACGAAGTGTATGATGACATTAGCCAACTGGATGAGCAGGATGCCTGGCTGCTGAATGAGGCCCGTGCAGTAACTGAGCAGGCCTATGCACCTTATTCCAAGTTTCATGTAGGAGCAGTGGCCATGATGGAAAACGGAGAAGTGGTGGCGGGCACCAACCAGGAAAATGCTTCTTATCCTGTAGGTATTTGTGCAGAAAGAGTGCTGCTTGGCACGGTGGCCAACCTGTATCCGAATGTTCCGGTGAAAACCATTGCTATCAGCTACAATGGTGATGAAGTGAAAAGTGATCATCCTATCTCGCCCTGCGGCATGTGCCGCCAGGCATTGCTTGAATATGAAACAAGACTAAAGAACCCCATTCGTTTAATACTGGGAGGCATGGAAGGAAAGGTCTATATCATTAAAACTGCAAGTCTTCTTTTGCCTTTTGCATTTACAAGTGATGAGTTGATATAGTTCCTGGTTGCTTGTGGCCGGTTGCTGGTAAAGAAAGAATTTTCTGATTAAGTAATTTTCAGCTTTGAAGGACAAGAAACAAGAAACCAGCAACTAAAAAAGCGTTTGCACACCATACGCCACTTTCGCCTCATGCTCCAGCAACCATTTCTTCCTCCATAATCCGCCGCCATAGCCTACCAATTCTTTATTGGAACCAATTACCCGGTGGCAGGGAACAATGATAGCTACATTATTTTTTCCGTTGGCATTGGCAACAGCTCTTGTCGCCTTGGTATCACCTGTTCTTCTTGCCAGTTCAAGGTAGCTGATGGTTTTGGCAAAAGGTATCTGCATCAGCTCGGCCCACACTTCCTGCTGAAAAGCCGTACCCGGCTGATTGATGGGCAATTCAAAATTTCTTCTTTGCCCGTTGAAATACTGGATCAATTGTTCGATACATTGAATGAGTATGGGCGGCAAATTCTTTTTTCGTCCTTCTGTTTTTTGAGATTTGTCATGAAAGCTTACTTCGGTGATGTAATCTTCCGTGCCGCTTATTTTTAAAATACCGACAGGCGAATGATAATATGTGCTGTAAATGGCTGACATCTTTATCCGATCTTCATTCCGTTCTTTACCCTTCTTTCCGGTTGCACTAAAATTACGTCTTTGTTTTCATCATAAACCCCCAGCACAAGACATTCGCTGATAAAATCTGCAATTTGTTTGGGCGGAAAGTTCACCACTGCGATCACCTGCCTGTTCAACAGTTCTTCTTTATTGTAGAATGCAGTTATCTGGGCTGAAGATTGTTTGATTCCCTCTTCGCCAAAATCAACTTTCAGTTTATAAGCCGGTTTCCGGGCTTTGGGAAAATCGGTTACTTCGATTATAGTTCCGCAGCGGATATCAATTTTTTCAAAATCCCCCCAGTTGATTGTCATTATGCAATTTTACTGTAAACTTGGTGAAAATTTATCAGAATGACTCCTGTAAAAAAAGGCAGTACTATCTCAAGAAAAAACTTCATACGCAATACAGCCATCGTTGGCGGTGCATTCTTCATTGTTCCCCGTCATGTACTGGGTCGTGGATATGTTGCGCCAAGCGATAAACTGAATATTGCAGGCATCGGTGTTGGCGGAAAAGGACAGGGCGATATTTCTGAATTTGCCAAAAGCTCTTCAGTAAATATTGTTGCACTCTGTGATGTGGACGACCGGATGGCCGCCAATTCAAGAAAGAATTTTCCTAAAGCCGCTTACTATAAAGATTTCAGGGAAATGCTGGCAAAAGAAAAGAATAATATTGATGCCTGCTCTGTTTCAACACCTGATAACACCCATGCTGTGGCCACATTGGCTGCCATGCAACTGGGCAAACATGTGTACACTCAAAAGCCTTTGACACATGATATTTACGAAGCAAGAATTCTTGCACAGGCCGCTAAGAAATACAAAGTGGTAACTCAAATGGGAAACCAGGGCGGCTCCGGTGATGGAGTTAGGAAGGCCAAAGAAATGATTGATGCCGGAATGATCGGTAAAGTATATAAAGTGGATTGCTGGACAAACAGGCCGGTATGGCCGCAGGGCATTCCAACACCGACCGGAAAATTTGATGTGCCGGAAGAACTTGACTGGGACCTATGGCTTGGTCCTGCAAAATGGATCGAGTATAACCCGGCCTATCTTCCTTTTGACTGGAGAGGCTGGTGGGCATTTGGCACCGGTGCATTGGGCGATATGGCCTGTCATGTAATGGATCCTGTTTTTCGCTGCCTGCCTATTGACTATCCTACCGAAGTGGAATGCAGTGTTGCTGCCATCTGGAAAGCATCGTGGAATGATACAGTGAACCTGGAAAGTTGCCCGCCTTCATCCGTTATTCATCTCACATATCCCCGAAAGCAGGGCGGGGGAGATATTAAAGTATCATGGTATGATGGAGGTTTGTTGCCGGTAAGGCCAGCCGAACTATTGCCCGAAGAGCCTTTTGGCAATTGGGATGGTGGAGTATTGTTTACAGGCAGCAAGGGGAAATTGTTGCTGGATTGTTATGGAGCTAATCCAAGACTGTTGCCCACAAAACTGATGAATGAAAAGGAAATGCCTAAGGAAAAAATACAAAGAGTGCCGGAAGGCCATTACCTGCAATGGGTGAATGCCTGCATAGCAGGATATGGAAAAGGAGTTACCAGCTCGCCGTTTGAATATGCCGGGCCATTTACAGAAAGCATATTGATGGGCAATCTTGCTATACGAAGCTGGATGATGAAAAACCCCAAGCTTAAGGGTTGGGAAGATAAATATCTTGGCCGCAAAAAACTTTTATGGGATGCCGCCAATATGAAGATCACCAATTTTGATGAAGCGAACCAGTTTGTAAAAAGAGAGTACCGGGATGGATGGAGCCTTTCTTTATAGTTATGCTGTAGTATTGAGAATTTTTAAGCCAATGATTTCTTTTTGGATGATGAACCTCGTCTTTTTCTGAATCCTGATTTAAGCTTTTGTTTGGCTTTATATTGGCGAATATATTCACTTATTTCTTTTCTTTCTTTGTCTGTAAGGGGCTTGCTTTTAATGATGAAATCAACACCCTTAGGTTCTTTTATATGTCCCATAGATTAACTTTTAAAATATTTATCAATTAATATTTGTGCCGCTTTTGTAGGGATAATCATTCTCTGTCCACGAAAATGATAAGCTCCCAGTGTTTTCTCATAGTGCGGAATCAGTTTTGTTTTTGCATCGAAAGCCACAAATCCATCAAAACCCTTTTGAAATGAAATCTTGCAGGCAAAAGCGACAAGATTCCCGGCAACTCCTTCATATAATTTATTTCTGCCAATGTTAAACGGGGCGCTTTCAACCAGGTTCATAAAAACATGGTCGTTTTCAACTGATAAACTAAGAAGCCCCTGAACGATGCTTACATTGTTAACAATCGTCAATTTGTAAACTTCATTTGCGTTGTTGGCAAGCTCTGCTTTCCAATTAAAAGACCAGCCGGATTTTCTTGTTACCTGCTTCAGATCGGCGATAGTCAATTGTGATACCAGCGTATTAAAACTATCACCTGAAATTGTGTTTTGTATCGAATTTGTAAGCCGGTCTATCTCAAAATCCAGTCTTATCTGTTTCCGTTTTTTCACTCCTCTAATTTACAAAAAAGCGGGCATTTTAAACACATTTGTTATGAGGAAAAGCCCTATGCAGTTTGAGCATCCGGGGTTTGCGAGTTCAGAAAAGAGTTATATGAATAATGCGATTGATGCGGAGAAAGCGAGGAACTTAAGAAAGGTATTGAGATAATTTTGTAAGCGATACTTCCCTACTTTCGGCTTTGCAAAAAAGAATCACGTCGTCGTTGTGTGTTGAGCAGGGCCTTTGCGGGTAGCTAAAACACCAACGACAGGGAAGCAAAAACTCTTGAATATGGTTAGCTTTTATGGTCGCTTTCCAGTTTCTCAATGGTTCTTTTCGCAGCTGCCAACCTTATCCTTTTGTTTTTCTCCACTAATTTATTTGTTGTCCATTTCTCCAGTTTATGATGTAACGGAACCAGCAACACCGCAATGCAAACTAATGCCAGCAACATTAGAACAGGATTGTGATTTGTTATGCTTTCCAGGAATGGATGAAGTAATAAATTCAGGAATTCAAAGACAACGAGTAAGACTATTACTCCCAGGAACCTGATGACTTTTGTATTAGTTATATGCCGGCGACTGAGCATTAAAAACAGGATGATAAAGGTAATAATACCCAGAGCTAACAATACGTATTTAAGGTTTTGTTTGCGTATAACTTCTGCTTTATATTTTTTAACTGTCAATTCTTGCTGACGGGCATCTTCTTCAAATGTCATTAACTGCAACTGTTGATTTGATTTGGTATTGAACAGGCTGTCATTTGCTATTCGGTAGATTTCAGAATATTTAAAAGCGCTGTCTATATTGTGCTCACGATAAATATCCAATAACAATTTTGAAGGAGTGATACACATAGTTGAAAAAGCAGTATGCTGGACGACTGAAATTGCCTTCTTTGCATAATGAACAGCAGAATCCTTTTGATTAATATCATTATAATAGTGTGCGATTCCCGAATAGGTAATGCTGGCAAACTTCGGGGAATTTATCCTTTTGGCTTCATCAAGGGCCAGTTGCCAATAGCTCAATGCTAAAGTTGAATTTTTCATTTTTGCATGGATACTGCCAAATTGCAGATAGTTATAGGCCAGCCAATAGTTAATGCCCGACTTTAAGCCCATTGCATACGCTTTTTGTGTATAGATCAATGCTGAATCGATCTCGTTCATTGTGAAATAAATATTACCCATATCAAGGATAATAAAAACGGTCATGATATCGGTTGAATAAGTTAATGAAGCATCAATTGCGGCTTTACTGTAAGCAACAGATTTTGCATAATCACCAAGATCCAGGTAGTTCAAAGCAAGCATTGCTTTTGCAAAACTTATCAAACGGTTATTTTTGGATTCTTCAGCGACTTTATTTGCCTGCAAATTATAATCAAGGCTTTTAACGTGATTTCCAAACTCCCTATAATCATACCCCAGACACGCAAGGCCGAGAAGCTGGCATACCGGATCGTTATATTTTTGACCTAATACCAATATCTTTTCTGAATTAAGCATATCCTGTACAGGATTTGTTTCAGAAATGGTTAATGCACTCATTGCCAGATAATACCGGGCACTATCATTTTTCTCTGCCAGTATCTTTGGAATTAAAGTATCCAGATCGGGAGGGGTTTGTGAAAAATCTATCCTGGCACTTTGAGAAAAAGTATAACCGGCAGAAAATAAAGAGAGCAATAGAAGTAATATATACTTCATCATATAAATTATTATATCTGTTATCAGATTACAAAATGCTTCTATAGAATGAGGCACTATAGTTAAATATACCGAACTCCTCCCAAACTTTCAACTCCTCTCCAGCATCTTCTTTATCAACCTCCCCAACATCATCAATCCATAATCCACATCATTACTCCAGGGTTTGCCAAAACTGAGGCGGATAAAATTGGAGTACTTACTTCCTGAAGAAAATATTTTTCCCGGCACAATACCGATCTTATGTTTCATGGCTTCAGCACGGAGCTTAAAAGCATCCACTTTTTTATTCAGCTCCAGCCACATGATAAAACCGCCATGTGGCCTCGATACTTTTGTATCAGCAGGAAAATAGTCAATAATCGCTTGTATGTATTTCAGCGATTGGGTATGCAATGCCTTGCGGAGATTCTTTAAATGATATTCATACCTGCCATTTTTTAAAAAGTTGGCCATTGCCACCTGGGTTATGGTCGGGCAACTGATATTATGTATCCTTTTTATCTGTTTTACTTCTTCTAAAAATTTTCCGGGAATTGCCCATCCGATGCGATAACCCGGCGCCAGTGATTTGGATAAAGAGCAACAGTGCATCACCAGCCCCTGCCTACCGGCAGGCAGGCCTTTTGTGTCAAATGACTTGCAGGTCTTCGGTCTTGTTTTTCCAAAATAAAGTTCTCCATAAATATCATCTTCTATCAGCGGAATATTGTGTTTGGTTATTAAGTCAACCAGTTTGCTTTTATTTTCATCAGGGATGCAACTGCCCAGCGGATTATTGAAGTTGGGCACAAACACACAGGCTTTAATGGGAAATTTCTTTATCATTTTCTCAAGATGAAGAATGTCAACACCCGTAGCAGGATCGGTAGCTATCTCCACCACTTTCAGCCCAAGACTTTCAATGGCCTGGTAAATCCCGAAATAAGTAGGGGACTCAACCGCAACAGTATCGCCGGGATTGGTAACTGCACGAAGACACATCGTTATAGCTTCGAGACAACCCGATGTGATCACTACTTCATCCGGTTTTATTTTTCCTCCCCAGTTGAAAGCAAGCTTTGCAATTTGCTTACGCAATTCAAGATTGCCCTGGGTGTCTTCATAACTGATGCAATGATCTTTGCTGTTTCGTATGGCCTGCATCACAGCCTTATTCAGTTTTGCCGCAGGCAGCAAAGAAATATCAGGAACAGCCAATGCAAGATTGATCACATTATCTGCAACAATATCTCCGTAAATAGAAGCGATCATTTCACTCACACTCACTTCATGTGATATTGTTTCCGGTTGGTTGAACTGTGGGAGTTCCGGGTAGCGGCGATGATTGAAGCGGACATAATAACCGGACTTGGGTCTTGATTCAATCAGTCCTTTTCCCTCCAGATGATAATATGCCTGGAAGGCTGTGCCCATGCTGATACCGTATTCTTCACTTAATACACGAACGGAGGGAAGTTTATCACCGATCTTGAGTACATCTTCATCGATCATTTTTTCCAAACCTTCAGCCACTTGCAGGTAAAGGTGGTTGTCATTGTTGAGAGAGGCATTACGCATAGAAGAGATTTGAAGTCAGAGGTCGGAAGCAGGAAGTCAGAGTCGTGCTAATAGTAAGGATACTTTGTTTTTTAGAATCTGTCTGACTTCTGACGTCAGACCTCTGACCTCTGACCTCCGATTCCATCTGATATAGTCAAAATTACTAAATCTGAATCTGTTTTAAAACAAAAATATTTTAAAATTTTGTGTTGTAATTTGAAAGTTGGGGTGTACCGGTTTCCCACTAAGACACAAAGAGCACAAAGTTTTTTTAATTCCTTAGTGTACTTAGCGGCTTTGTGGGAAATATTTTAAATAAATACATTACCCGAAAATTTCTAAATCATTAATTCAATTGTTATGGAAACAATGACAGGTATCAAAACAACGCTGACAAGGAATTCAAAATTAAAAGAAGTGGATTTCAACCATCTTGAGTTTGGAAAATATACTTCTGACCACATGCTGGTCGCAGATTTTTATCATGGGCAATGGAATGAACCGCAGATTGTTCCTTTTGCTAATCTATCTATGAGTCCCACAGCGCTTTGCCTTCATTACGGGCAGACCGTATTTGAGGGAATGAAAGCATTCCGGATGATAGATGGTAGGGTGAATATTTTTCGTATAGATAAACACTACGAACGTTTCAACCGTTCACTCAGAAGAATGTGCATGGCAGAGATTCCCTATGAAATTTTTGAAGAAGGGATGAAAGAGTTAATGACGTTAGATAAGAACTGGGTGCCCAACCAGGAAGAAAGCGCCTTGTATGTACGTCCGTTCATGTATGCCAGTGAAGCAAGGTTTGGAGTAAAGCCATCGGATGAATATCGTTTCATCATTTTTACAGGCCCGGTAGGACAACTTTTTTCAAAGCCGGTGAGGATGAAAGTGGAAAGGGAATATATCAGGGCTGCAAAAGGAGGGACCGGTTCTACCAAATGCGGCGGTAATTATGGTGGGGCTATGTATCCCACCAAATTGGCCAAAGAGCAGGGATATGATAATGTGATATGGACAGATGCAGGTGAGCATAACTTCATTGAAGAATCCGGCGCTATGAACCTGCTGTTTGTCATTGATGGGAAGTTATTATCGCCTCCGAGTTCAGACTCCATATTGCATGGAGTAACCAAGGATTCATTGCTAACTATAGCAAGGGATACAGGTGTTGACGTAGAAGAAAGACCTATTTCACTGAATGAAGTTAAAACTGCCTTTAAGAAAGGAACCATCGCAGAAGCCTATTGTGTGGGTACAGCTGCAGTGGCTTCACCAATCGAAGTGATCGGTATTGATGGGGAAGATTACCATTTGCCTGTAAAAGAAAAGGGTATCGTAGCGGGTTTAAAGGAAAAATTAGAGAATATCCGCAACGGAACGGCCGAAGATATTTATAATTGGAATACTATAGTGGGTTAGTAGTACCTTTATGAAAAATTCGAAAAGACTCATCATAGATGGGTCTTTTTAGTTTTTACAAGCATAAAACCAGACTAATGAGAAAGATTCATAGCTTAAAGGCATGGCTGTCTTGCATTATCTTTCCTATTTTTATTTTCGGGTGCAAACAAACTAAGAATGCAGACCAATATATCAGAGAATTGAATACCTCAGATACTTTTCGATATGAGTTTACAGTTAATGGAAAAGGAGAGTTTGATTCTCTTGAGTATTTTTATAAAAAAGAATTTGAAAATTTTCTAAAGCTTCCTTCACTTGAGAAGGGGTTTGATTCTATACAAATAAGAATATCATACGGATGCGCAATGGGAAGTAATATGCTGGTTACTCTGTGGAATCAACAAAATATCTGGAATGCAGAGGTACGCCGTATTGGAGATAATTATACGGATAAAAATCTTCAAATTCATCCTGTATTGCAAAGGATAGAATGCAAAATACCCAGATCAGGCTGGAGGGTTTTTCTTAATAAGCTATTTAAACTAAAAGTACTTTCGTTAGAAGATAATGGGAGAATTCCTGGCTTCAATTATTATGTGCCGGCAGATGGATGTATTATGGCTGTAGAAATAGCTACCAAGAACGTTTATCGGTTCTATAGTTATGAGAATCCAGACATGTATGAAGACAAATACTGGCAGGGAAAAAATGTTCTTGCTATACTCAGGCTTATTAATAAGGAGTTAAGCATTGATACTGATTGGCCATCTGATGAAGATGAAGAACCTACCATAAGCCCTCCAATCAAAATACATGAAATAGAACTTCGGGATGCAAAAGATAGTTTGAAAGAACACTAAATTCTCAACCTTCTTATATACTCCGCATCCGCTTCAGCGCTTTTCAATGGGGTGGAGTTGGGATAATGCTCCTGCTCCGCTATATAATACTTCATTCCGTTTTGTTTTGCTGTCTTTAATATTTTAGAAAAATCAATACTGCCGGTGCCAAGGTCGCAGGTGTCCTCTCTTTTTGTAGTTCCTTTTACACGGTCCTTAATATGGCAGAGCCGGAAACGATTGGGATATTTCTTAAACCATTCTTCAGGGTCTTGTCCCGCAGCAACCACCCAGTAAATATCCATCTGGTGATCTACTAATGAACTGTCTGTTTCTTTCATCAATACATCATGCGGGTAAACTCCATCAACCAACTGGAAAGAGCTCTCATAATTATGATAAGCGAAACGTATGCCTGCTTTTTTACAGGTCTCGCCACATTTATTGAAAAGGGCTGCCTTCTTCTTGTATTCATCCATTGTTTGTTGTGAGTAGGGCCAGTTGTAGATCAGATATTTCATGTCAACCTCAGCAGCTTCATTGGCTTTTCTTTCAAATTCTTTTTCTATATCGCAATGACTGGAGATAAAGGACATACCCAGGTCATCTGTATATTTTTTAAACTCAGTATTCTTCATGCCCCAGAAAATTCCTCCTGCTCTTTCATAACCTTCTATCTGTTTATAGCCAAATGTGGCTATTTGTTTCAATGCAGCTTTGGGGTCTTTTTCAAAAATATCCCTGATGGTATAAAGCTGGAGGCCAAAGGTTTTCAATTTTCCTTCCTCATTTCCCGGAAAATGTTTTAATGATGGAGATAGTACCAGCGAGCCGGCAAGGGTTCCACTTAATTGGATAAATTTTTTTCTTGTAAGACTCATTTCTTCTTTTTATTCCGCATGTAAATAAATAAACCAGTGAATGCAACGATCAGGACGATGGGAATAATTAACGTAGTGTTGATTATTCCCGGGCCGGCTGATTTATTGGCTTCAGCCAGCGCCGTTTTCATTTCCACAGTTGCATTGGCAGAGTTGTACAATTTCAAATCTGCCCCTTCGGGTAAATGGTTAAGGATTTTTCCATCATACACTTTTCCCATGAACATCATGTATAGTGAAACGGCAAACATACCTGCCGCACCCATTAGTCCAATACCTACTGCACCAGTTTTGGGAAGATTCTCTGAAACAAAGCCCAGCATCGTAGGCCAGAAATAACAAACACCAATACCGAAGATAGCTGCTGCTATCAATAACATATTACCCGATTGATGACCCAGCAAATACAAACCAAGTGCAGAAAAAACAGCCGAACCTAATAATACTCCGGCGGGTGACAAGCGATGAACAACCGGACCAGCCAATCCCCGTCCAAGAACCATTACTCCTGTAGTAACAGTCAGGATGAGTAATGCATTCTGCGAAACATTATTCAAAAGCACTTGTATCCATTGCCCGGTAAATAATTCGGTGATTGCCGTTCCAAACATGCAAATGATCATGAACAGGAAAAGAGGATTCAATAATGAACGATACATTTCTGATGTGGAAACACCACTGGCCACTCTTTCAGTAACAGGGAATTTTTGTTTGACAAACAGGAATCCGTAGATCACTGCCGGAATAATCATCATGGCAACCTGTATCTGCCACCCGATGGCCGCTTTATCAAAAAAATAAACTATCAATGTGCCAATAACTATTCCTCCGGGAAACCAGAGATGAAAATGATTCAGCTTGGTTGTTTTATTATCAGGATATAAAGTTGCCACAAGTGGATTGCAGGCAGCTTCCACTGTTCCATTGGCGATGCCGATACAGAGAGTGGAAATAAATAATGACCAGAATGGATTTCCAAATTTATCGGCAAAAATGGTGAGTAGAATGCCTGCAATATGAAAGACAAAAGCCAGCATCAGCAATCTTTTCATTCCAATAATATCAACTATCATTCCACCAATGACCACTGCCAAAGGGAAACCCCAGAATGCTGTGGCAGCAATAGTGCTTAGCTCTGCTTTATCTAATGCGAACTGAACTCCGAGACGATCCAGTATTCCTGCCCGGATTCCAAATGAAAGAGATGTAACCAATAATGCCAGGCAGCTGGCGATAAAAAGCTGATTGCGGTTGGTGCTTTGCATATTGTTAGATTTGTATCAACGGGGTTAGAAAAATTAAATGTACTATTTTTAGAATTATAATTACATCAACGAATGCTGAACAGAAAACTACGGATGGGAATGATCGGCGGCGGCAAAGACGCTTTTATCGGCGCCATTCACCGGCTTGCGCTGAATATGGATGGATTAGCAGAAATGAAGGCAGGAGCATTGAGTATTGATCCTGTTGTTGCGATTGAATCCGGCAAACAATTATTCTTGGATAAAGAAAGAGTTTATACAGATTATAAAACGTTATTCGAAAAAGAAGCAGCCATGCCTGCTGATGAACGGCTTGATTTTATTAGTATCGTTACTCCCAACTTTGTTCACTTTGATCCTGCGATGATGGCTTTGGATAAAGGATTTAATGTAGTGATTGAAAAACCAATTACTTTTTCACTGGAGGAAGCAATAAAACTGAAAGCAAAAGTGAATGAAACCGGGTTATCACTTTTAATCTGTCACACTTATACGGGTTATCCGATGGTAAAGCAGGCGAAGCAAATGCTGAAAGAAGGGTTGTTTGGAAATATAAGGAAAGTGTATGTGGAGTATCCGCAAGGTTGGTTAAGCACTCCACTCGAAACTTCTGGCAATGCCCAGGCATCGTGGAGAACAGATCCGAAACGAAGCGGTAAGGCCGGAGCAATGGGTGATATCGGCACTCATGCATTTAATCTTGCAGAATATGTAACGGGTTTAAAAGTGGTAAAGCTATGTGCTGATATAAATTCAATAGTACCCGAAAGAAAATTAGATGATGATGGCGCTGTGTTGATGAATTTTGAAAATGGAGCAAGTGGTGTTTTATTTGCAACCCAGGTTGCTGCCGGAGAAGAAAATAATATTAAGATAAGAGTGTATGGGGAAAAAGGCGGATTGGAATGGGAACAGAATAATGCGAACACATTATTAGTGAAATGGCTTGACAAGCCGGCGCAGGTTTACCGTGCAGGCACAGGTTATCTCAGTTCGCATGCAATGCATAATAGTCGCACACCAGCGGGTCATCCGGAAGGTTATTTAGAAGCATTTGCCAATCTGTACAGAAATTTTGCATTGACATTGAGTGCAAAACTCAGCGGAGAAACTCCAAAACCTGAATGGCTTGACTTTCCGGGTGTGGAAGAAGGGGTGAGAGGAATGATGTTTATAGAGAAAGTGATTGAGAGCGGCAGAAGTGAGAAAAAGTGGATTGAGTTTAACGAATAAAATTTCTCGCAAAGGCGCAACGACGCAAAGTTGTAACCAAACTCTGTCAGATATGAACGAAAACCCACTTTCCAAAATAATACTTGATACTGCATTTTATATTCACAAAAAATTAGGGCCAGGTTTATTAGAATCGGTTTATGAAGAAATAATGTATTATGAATTGACAAATGAACATGGGCTTTATGTTCAGAGACAAGAGTCAATCCCTGTTGTCTGGAAGAAAATAAGAATGGAATTGGGATTCAGGGCAGACCTCATCGTTGAAAACGAAGTACTGGTTGAATTGAAATCTGTAGAATCTCTGGCGGCAGTTCATCCGAAACAGGTGTTGACTTATTTAAGGCTTACCGGACTTAAATTAGGGATGTTGCTTAATTTTAACGAAGCCCTTTTGAAAAATGGCATTAAAAGAATTGCGAATAATCTTTAAAACCTGGCGTAGCGTCGTTGCGCCTTTGCGAGAGATATTATGACAACAATTAAAGGCCCCGGAATATTTTTAGCACAGTTTATGAGCGATAAACCTCCATTTCATGAACTGAAGGCTGTCTGTCTCTGGGCTGAAGCATTAGGATTTAAAGGAGTGCAAATACCCACATTGGATAGCCGTTGTATTGATTTAAAGCTGGCAGCAGAAAGCAAAACCTATACAGATGAAATAAAAGGTATAGTAGATGAATGTGGTTTGGAGATAACCGAATTGTCGACTCATTTGCAGGGACAGTTAGTAGCGGTGAATCCGGTTTATGATAAACTCTTTGATGCATTTGCTCCAAAAGAAGTGCATGGCAATTCAAAGGCAAGAACAGAATGGGCTATTCAGCAATTAAAGTATGCTGCAAAGGCTTCGCAAAATTTGGGATTGAATGCATGTGCTACTTTTAGCGGCGCATTGCTCTGGCCAATGATGTATCCATGGCCTCAGCGTCCAGCTGGTTTGGTGGATGAGGGATTTTCTGAATTAGCGAAAAGATGGCTGCCCATTTTAAATGAGTTTGATAAATGTGACGTTGACCTTTGTTATGAAATTCATCCCGGAGAAGATTTGCATGACGGTGTAACCTATGAAATGTTTCTCGAAAAAGTAAATAATCACAAAAGGGCTTGTTTGTTATATGATCCGTCGCATTTTTTGTTACAATGCCTCGACTATCTTGCATACATAGACATTTATCATGAGCGGATAAAAATGTTTCATGTAAAAGATGCAGAGTTTAGCCCGACAGGCAAGCAAGGTGTGTACGGAGGCTATCAGAACTGGATTGACAGGGCCGGACGTTTTCGTTCACTGGGTGATGGGCAGGTTAATTTCAAATCCATATTCAGCAAGCTGGCGCAGTACGATTATAGAGGCTGGGCAGTGCTGGAGTGGGAGTGTTGCCTAAAAAATGCCGAAGACGGCGCAACAGAAGGGGCTGCTTTCATTCAGCAGCATATTATCCGTGTTACCGGGAAAGCATTTGATGATTTTGCAAATAGCAAAACGAATCAATCAATTAATCGTGAGATTTTGGGAATTGAGTAATAAATTTGCCAACAAAAAAACTATGAGAACAGGACTTATTTTACTCTTATCTGTTTTGGTTTTTTCTTCATGCGGCGGTGGGAGCAGCAATAAAGAAAAAAACAATACTCCTGCAACAAGCGATGTAACTAAGAACCCGGACTATCAAAAAGGGCTTGAACTGGTATCAAAAAGTAATTGCCTTACTTGTCACAAAGTGGATGAAAAATTAACCGGCCCTCCTTATCGTGAAGTAGCTAATAAGTATGCCGGGATGCCTGACACAATTATTAAACACCTTGCGGGTAAGATCATAGGTGGAGGCAATGGAGTATGGGGAGAGATTTTTATGACACCACACCCCGATATTTCACAGGCTGATGCGGAAGCGATGGTGAAATATATTTTATTGCTTAAAAAATAATCATAGCATGTACAGGTTACCCGTTATTTCTGTTATCCTGATCTTTTTTATTGCCTGTAATCCATCAAAGCACACTGCCGGTGGAAATAATCGGCTGACGAGAGAAGAGAAAAATAATGGATGGGAGTTGTTATTTGATGGCAAAACCACCAGAGGCTGGCATAAGTATGGAAGTAATACAATTGGCTCCGCATGGAAAGTGAAGGATGACTTTTTATACCTTGATACAACCGAAAAAGAGAACTGGCAGATAAAAGACGGAGGCGATATTGTGACAGATGAGGAGTTTGAGAATTTTGAACTGCAACTGGAATGGAAAATTGCGAAAGATGGAAACAGCGGTATCATTTTCTACATACATGAGGATAAAGCAAAATACAACTGGCCATGGGAAACCGGCCCCGAAATGCAGGTACTTGATAATAATGGTCATCCCGATGCTAAAATCATTAAACACAGGGCGGGGGATTTATATGACCTGATTTCCTGTTCAGCTGAAACCGTTAAGCCCTATGGTGAATGGAACCTCGCCGAAGTAAAATGTGTAAATGGCAAACTTGATCTTTCCCTTAATGGAGCCAATGTTGTATCTACAACGTTATGGGATGATGACTGGAAGAAAATGGTAGCCGGCAGCAAATTCAGAAACATGCCCGGCTTCGGTACTTACCGGAAAGGGCATATCGGGTTGCAAGATCATGGTAATGAAGTCTGTTTCCGAAATATCAGGATACGGCGGTTGTGAACAACTCGTTTAGCCCTCGCTGTAAATTTTTCCTATCTTTTCTCCCTTAACCAAAACCTACAGTTATGGGCACTGATTTATTCTCCAATCTTCCATGGCTTCACATTGTAGTAGCTGGCTTGGCTTATTTTGCTCTTGGAGCAATCTGGTATTCATTTATTTTTAAAAATGCATGGATAAAAAGTTCAGGCGTAAATGCAAATGATCCCAACATGAAAAAAGGAGTGGCTCAAACCATGCTTGCATCACTGGTGCTGATGATAGTTGCCAGCCTTGGCATTGCGATTTTTCTAAGCAGGGTAGGCGTCTCTTCCTGGATGTCCGGCGCCAAAGTCGGATTGGTTGCCGGTGTTTGTTTTTCTGCTACTTCCATTTGTATTTCTTATTTGTACGAGAAAAGACCCTGGATGCTGCATTTTATCAATGCAGGTTATAATGTTGCAGGTTGCGTTGTCGCAGGAATTATCCTTGCTATCTGGAAATAGCAGTACTACTCTACTATTGTTATTTTAAGCACATTGGTAGGCAGATGCATATCTACCGGTGTGCTGCCTGTGTTTACAACAATGTCGCCGGGCTTTAAGAATTTTCTTTCCTTCAGGATGTCTATTTGATCAAATATGATATCATCCAGACTCTCCTCTTCATCATAGTAGAAAGCCCTGACACCCCAGCTTAATGACAATTGATTTACCAATGTTTTTTCTTTGGTAAACACATACAAAGGAGCTTTGGGGCGATAGCTGCTCAGCATAAAACCAGTATAGCCGCTTTGCGTCATACCGATCAGCGCATTGGCATTTACATCTTTGGCCAGTTTGCAGGCATTATAGCAAATGGCATCACTAAGGAAAGAGGGAGAGTGGGGTTGCGGCGCCAGTTCATCTTCCCGGTTATAGTCGTAATCTGTTGCCTCCACTTCCCGGATGATTTTGCACATCGTTTGTACCACTAAAGTTGGATGATTCCCTGTAGCTGTTTCACCGCTCAACATCACTGCATCGGCACCTTCCACAACAGCATTGGCCACATCGGTTATTTCACTGCGATTGGGTTTGTTGAACTCAATCATGCTTTCCATCATTTGCGTAGCTACTATCACCGGTTTTGCCCGGTGAAGACATTTCCGTATGATTTGTTTTTGAAGCAACGGAACTTTTTCAACCGGAAGTTCAACACCCAGGTCTCCGCGGGCAATCATTACAGCGTCCGATTCTAGGATAATATCCCTGAGATTATCCAGGGCCTCAGGTTTTTCAATTTTGGCAATGATCTTGGTCTTACTGTCTTTCTGATTCAGTTTTTTGCGGAGTATTTCGATGTCCTTAACACTGCGGACAAATGACAGTGCAACCCAATCCAATTTTTGTTCAATGATGAATTCAAGATCTTCCAGGTCTTTTTTAGTGAGGGCGGGTAATGATATTTTTGTATCGGGCAGGTTGATTCCCTTTTTGGATGATAGGGTGCCTCCTAAAGCCACTTCCACCTGCACATCATTATTCTTCAATATTTTTATCACCCTCACTTCCAGTTTTCCGTCGTCAATCATGATGATGTTCCCAACTTTTACATCATCGTGCAGATCAGGATAGGAAACATAGATTCTTTCTTTATTGCCAACCACTTTTTCATTCGTAAAAGTGAGTATATCACCCGCATTTATTTCTATTTCCCCGTTTTCGATGTCGCCCACCCGTAGCTTGGGTCCCTGCAGGTCGCCGATGATGGCAATATTAAATGGTTCGGTCTTATTTATTTTCCGGATATGCTCAATGATCTTTGCCTTGTCTTCATGTACACCATGAGAAAAATTTAAACGGAAAACATTGACGCCAGCCCTTACCAGTTCCAGCAGTTTGTCATATGTATCACATGCAGGCCCTACGGTGGCTACAATTTTTGTACGGTGGTTTATGTGAGCCAGTCCGGCTTCCCGGTCCATTGACTCATGATAGTATTTAGATGCATGTTTAGCTGCCATAATTCAGAGTTATTTGCGGGGGCGGATTACAAAATAATCATGAAGCAAGTATTTTCACAATCTTCAGCCATTCTTCGCTGATCTTACCTTTGCTTTTAACGGCATTTTCAAGCGGGATGTAATGCATCCGGTTATTCTGAATGCCGACAAACACATTATGTCTTCCTTCCAGCAGACATTCCACAGCATGATAGCCCATGCGACTGGCAATAAGCCTGTCGATGCAACTGGGCGCACCACCTCTTTGTATGTGACCCAAAATGCAAACTCTTATTTCGGCCATGGGAAGTTTTTCTTTCAATATTTTGTGTACTTCTTCGGCGCCACCGAAATCATCACCTTCCGCAACAACGATCAGGTTCACCAGTTTTTTTCTTCTCTCTTTTTCAAGCAATGATTTTACAATGTCATCCATGTCGGTTTTTCTTTCCGGGATAAGAATATTTTCTGCACCGGTGGCTATGCCGCTATGCAGCGCTATATAGCCTGCATCTCTTCCCATTACTTCAATAATAAAAATCCGGTCATGGGCATCCATGGTATCCCTTACCTTATCAATTGCCTCAACGGCTGTGTTTACTGCTGTATCAAAACCAATGGTAAAATCAGTACCCAGTATATCCTTATCAATTGTACCGGCAATACCGATACAGGGGATATCAAACTCTTTACTGAACTCAACAGCTCCCCGGAAGGAACCATCACCACCTATGATCACCAGCCCGTCGATACCTCTTTTTTTAAGGTTGTCATATCCTTTTTTCCGGCCTTCATAATCATAAAACTCTTTACAGCGGGCAGTTTTCAAAATGGTGCCGCCCCGCTGAATAATATTTGCTACTGAACGGGACTCCATTTTCTGAATATCATCTTCAATCAACCCCTGGTAACCCCGCATTATGCCATACACTTCGAGATCATGAAATATTCCGGTACGGACCACGGCCCTGATGGCAGCGTTCATGCCGGGAGAATCACCTCCTGAAGTAAGTACTCCGATCCTGTTAATTTTTCTTGAACCTCTATTCATAAGGTGTCAAAAATAAGCATTTGTTTTGAATGTGTTTGAAGCACACATCCCTTTATGCCAGAAACCGCCCTTCACTTATCATTACAGGAAACCTTTCAGAAAATGCTCCTGTAATTATACATGTGTTCCCCTATCTTTAGCGAAACAAATCTGGAATATGAAAAAGTTTTTTTTCTTTCTGTTTTTATGTCTTCCTTCTTTTCTTTTTGCCCAGTTGAATTATCCGTCAACAAAAAAAGGAGATGTGGTGGAAGATTATCATGGCACAAAGGTAACAGACCCTTACAGGTGGCTGGAGGATGATAAAAGTGAGGAAACCAAACAGTGGGTGACTGAGCAAAATAAAGTGACCTTTGGTTATCTTGACAAGATTCCTTATCGTGCAGATTGGTTAAAGCGCCTTGAAGAGATCAATAATTATCCGAAATACTCCTCACCATCAAAAAATAATGAGTATTTCTATTTTTCTAAAAATGATGGATTGCAGAATCAAAGTGTTTTGTACAGGCAAAAAGGGTTGAACGGAAGCCCTGAACTGGTAATAGACCCCAATAAATTTTCTGCGGGCGGCACCACCAGTCTTGCTACTTTTTCTCTTTCGAAAAACGGGAAGTATGCTGTGGTTGGAAAATCCACCGGAGGAAGCGACTGGAGAACTTTTTTTGTAATGGACATGACTACTTTAAAATACCTGCCCGATTCGCTTGCATGGGTAAAAGTTTCAGGAGCTCAATGGCAGGGAGATGGTTTTTACTACAGCCGGTATCCCACACCGGAAAAAGGAAAGGAGCTTTCTACCAAAAACGAGAATCACCAGGTTTATTATCATAAAGTGGGCACATCACAGGAAAAAGATGTATTGATATATGAAGACCCGGCTAATCCGCAGCGTTTTCACACCGTTTTTACCAGCGAAGATGAACGGTATGTTTTTCTGAATATCAGCGACAGGGGTAAGGCAAAAGACGGGAATGCACTTTGGTATTTTGACAATAACAGTGGTGACAAAAAATTTAAACCGATAATAAAAGAAGCCGGGGATTACGATTATAATTTTATTGATGATGTGAATGGCAAATTTATTATGAGTACAAATGATGGGGCAAAGAACCAGAAGATCATCCTGCTTGATCCTTTGCATCCGGAACCTGATAATTGGAAAACGATCCTTCCTGAAAAAGAAGAAAATATTTCGTCTGTTTCTTCGGCGGGTGGCAAATTGTTTCTGACTTATCTCAAAGACGTTACCAGCAGGGTGTATGTATATGATTATAACGGCAAGCTGGAAAAAGAAGTAAAATTACCTTCGCTTGGAACTGTCGGAGGTTTTGGCGGGGAAAAAGACGACAAGTTTGTGTTTTACACCTTTACATCCATCACTTTTCCCCCCACAATTTACCGGTACGATATTGCCACAGGCACAAGCACTGTTTTCAGATTTCCGGAAATACAATTCAATCCCAATGATTTTATAACTGAACAGGTTTTTTATCCTTCCAAAGACGGTACTAAAGTGCCAATGTTTGTAGTTTATAAAAAAGGGGTGGAGAGAAATGGAAAGAACCCGACTATTTTATACGGCTATGGAGGATTTAATATCAGCAGCAATCCTTCGTTTTCTCCTTCGAGGATAACATGGCTTGAGCAGGGAGGAATTTTTTGCATTGCCAATCTCAGGGGTGGCAGTGAATATGGCGAAAAATGGCATGAGGCCGGTATGCGATTGAAAAAACAAACTGTTTTTGATGACTTCATCGCCGCAGGAGAATACCTGGTAAAAGGGAAGTATACTTCCAAAGAATACCTGGCAGTACAAGGTGGTTCAAATGGCGGACTGTTGGTGGGTGCAGTTATCAATCAGCGGCCTGATCTGTTCAGAGTAGCTATTCCGCAAGTGGGGGTGATGGATATGCTTCGCTTTCACAAATTCACTATCGGCTGGAACTGGGTAGCTGAGTATGGCAGCAGCGACAGCACAGCTGATTTTAAAAACCTGTATGTTTATTCACCTATTCATAACATAAAATCCGGGCTGAATTATCCTTCTACACTGGTTACTACAGCAGATCATGACGACAGAGTGGTTCCGGCACATTCTTTTAAATATATAGCCACCCTTCAGGACAAGTATAAAGGTTCGAATCCTGTATTGATAAGAGTGGATGTTAATTCAGGTCACGGGGCCAGCAACCTGAAAAAGGGCCTGGAAACCACTGCTGACATTTATTCTTTTATTTTTTACAACATGAATGTAAAACCAAATTTCAAAATCGATCCATCATCAACTGATTTTAAGCCTTTTTAGAATGGTTTAATTTATTCACAGGGCTGTTCAACTGAACAGCCCTTTTTTTGGAGTCAGCAATCGTTTGCAGCAAAAAAACTGATAAACGGTATTATTTCTATCATTTGCTGAAATATATTTGCACCCAATTTTAAATTGCACCATGAAATCGTTTATCAGTCTTCTTTCTTTTATCATTATTTGTATAAGTTCATTTGCACAAAATGATAATCCCACAGCACCCGATCAGACCAATAAAGGGAGCTTGTCTGCAACTATTGCTGACCTGTCGCTTAAGCCCCTTCGTCTTCCTTCATTGCAGGACATTGGTGGTTCACCTTTCTTCCATGCCGAATATAAAACCGGTACGGTAACACTTGCCGACGGAAGAGTTGTGAGCAATGTATCGGTCAAGTTCAACATTTTTAACGGAGTTATTATGATTCAGCAGGAAGGACAGGAACTAAAGCTTGAATCATTTGACATGGTTAGCTATGATGAAACCGGTAATGACGGAGCCACAAAGCATTTTCGGTTTAAACAGGGCTATCCGGAAACAGATAATCGTCCCGGCACTGCTATTTACCAGGTGCTGGCTATTGGGCCGAATGTGCATTTATTAAAGTTTCTTTCCCAAAAAGTGGAGGATGCTCCTACTCTTGGCGATTATAGCCGGAGAGAAATTGTTACTTCACAGCAATTATACATTTATGTTCCCGGAGGCGAAATGAAAAAAGTTAAGGCTGGTAAACAGGGAATTGCTGATGCCTTGTCTTCCATGTCGACAAAAATCGAAGAGATAGTGAAAAGCAAAAGTCTGAATCTGAAAAGTGAGAGTGATATTATCATTCTCGTGGAAGAGCTTAACAAATGATTGCCCGTTTTTAATAACCAATGTGCCTGATCCTGCTTTTACAGCAGGATTTTTTATTGCATAACTCTAATTTTGAGGTAATGAAAATACTGGTTACAGGAGCCAATGGTTTTTTAGGATATTATCTTACCGGGCAATTATTGCAAAAGGGTTATGATGTTATTGCTACGGGGAGGGGAGGAAATCGCTTGCCATATATGGATGATCATTTTCTATATGCTTCGATGGATTTCACCGACCCATTTGCTGTGCATGACATATTTGAAAAATATGAACCCGATACTGTAGTGCATGCGGGAGCCATGAGCAGGGTGGATGAATGTGAACAAAATCAGTGGGGGGCCTATCATACCAATGTGGAAGGAACGATAAATATGCTTTTAAATTCGGCAGAGCGGAAATGTTTTTTTGTTTTCGTTTCTACCGATTTCATTTTTGATGGCCAGAAAGGGATGTATAGGGAAGAAGATAAGGGAAATCCGGTAAATTTTTATGGTAAAACAAAGCTTGAAGCCGAAGAGGCAGTAAAAGAATATGAGTATGGCTGGGCCATTGCAAGAACAATTCTGGTTTATGGAAGACCCGTGTCAGGCCGCAATAATATTTTGTCTGTAGTAAAAGAAAAGCTGCAGAAAGGTGAGGAGTATAAAGTAGTGGACGATCAGGTGCGAACACCTACCTATGTAGAAGACCTTGCTGCGGGTATCGTTTCAATCATTGAGAAAAAAGCTACAGGAATATACCATCTTTCCGGCGAGGATGTGCTTACGCCTTACCAGATGGCTTGTATGGTTGCAGATCATTTGAACATGGAAAAATCTTTGCTTATAAAGGTAACTGCTGAAAATTTTTCGCAACCAGCGAAGCGACCACCTAAAACCGGGTTTTTTATTGAAAAAGCAAAAAGAATGCTGGGATATAAGCCTCTTTCATTTGGAGAGGGGCTTAAAAAAATTTTTTACGGTCAGAAATGAAAGGAGACTCCTGCTTTCAGGATAAGCTTTGGGTTTATAATACTCCTCGATTACTGTTTTAATTTTCCATCAGCTGCCAATTCACCTTTATAACCGAAAGTGAAATGATCACAGCGTAACCCTGCATTCAAATTGAATTTATTGCTGATCCCGAATTCCTGGTTATATACACAAAATTGTTTAGCTCTCATTCACAGTTGATTAATGACTTAAGCTACGAGGCAAATAGCCAGGCGGATTTTCACATTACTTTATTGCAGCATTTATTTTTTTTTTAAATCCGGATCACAACATACTCCGTATTTGTTCTAAATTCTATTTAAATAAAAACAAAACCATTTAATTATGAAAAAGAAAATCTTTTTATCGGGTTTGCTCGGTATGCTTGCAGTGGGCGGAATAATCATCGCTGCAGATCATATTGATGCACCCGCTGTTACCGGGCCCGGCAGCACCAGCCCCGGTAATGATATTACTGATGTATATGCATTTCAAAGCCCGGCCGACAACAGCAAGATGGTATTTGTGGTGAACACACAGGGTCTTTTATCGCCCGGTGCTTCTGCGGCAGCCAGCTTTCCCTCCAATGTGATGTATGAATTCAACATTGACAATACCGGCGATAATATGGAAGACCTGGTGATTCAGTGCTTGGTGCAAAACGGAAAGATGAGAGTGTATGGCCCTGTTGCCCCGGCTGCAACGGGACTTAACAGCACGGTTAGAGTAAATGGCCCGGTGACGGAAGTAGCGGTAACACCCTATGGCGCTGCTGCTATTAATTCAGCAACCAATGCCAACGGAACAAAAATTTTTGCGGGCCCCCGTGATGATCCGTTCTTTTTTGACCTTGCCCGTTTTAAAATGATTATTGCAGGATCGGCTTCCAGCTTTAACAATCCTGGTTCTGATACGTTTGCCGGAACGAATGTGATGTCCATCGTAGTGGAAGTTCCTAAATCTTTGCTGGGCTCTGCCAGCACTATCAACGTATGGGCAGAGACAAAATCAAAATAATTATTCAAAAATCTTAAATCTTATAATCATGATACGCTTTAATAAAATCAGTTTATCCCTCATTGCAGCTTTATCATTATTTGCGGCAAGTTGCGATAAAAACGATACCCCGACCGATAACTTTGATACATCAGGTACCTATATACAAAATGATCAGATGGCAAGGCCGGCCGTTAATACGGTGTTTGTAAATTCAGCCCGTAAGAACGAATTCAACACTACAGTTCCTTCTGCAATGAATGCAGCTTTCAATGCGCAGTTTCAAAGTGTGCTTACTGCCTTTGGCTATACACAGAATGCTTTGGGACAGGATAAACCCACTTTCGCAGGTTTATTGGTAACCGATGTATTGAATGTAAAAATGAATGGCACTACTACTTTTTTTGATGGAACCAATGTACTTACGGGAAGGACATTGGCGGATGATGTGATTGACACAGAACTCCTGCTCATTTTTGGCGGTCCCACAGGCGCATCAAACCCCGGACTTACAAAAGATAATGTGAATGCGAATGACAAAGCATTTCTAAACACATTTCCCTATCTAGCTTCACCTTTTTGAAATATATAACAATTAGCCGGATGACTTTGTTTCAGTCCGGCTTTTTTTAAAAAGTATACGATGATGTTCAGAATATTTTTAGCGGTAGCCTTTTTCAGTTCTGTATTTTTTTCCTGTGAGAAAAAGGACAGAATAGTAGTGAATGAACAAGACTATATCGGATACCTGCAACCCCGGTTTATCAGCGAGGAGAAGAAAAGAAATGAAACTGAAATCAGTTTCTGGCAGCAGAGACTTATCAAGGATACGGGGAGCTATGTAAATAAGCTGGAATTAGCAAATAATTATTTACATCATTTCCGGATTTCCGGTAATATCAGGTATTTGAATTTGGGAGATTCATTGTTGAAAAGAAGCTCCGAAAAATTAGTGGATAAGGACCCCGGCATTCTATTTGCGTTGTCGCAGAATTCAATAACACAACACCTGTTTAATAATGCGGCAGCCTACAGAACAGCGGCGGAAAAGGCGCTTGGCGATCCGTATATTGTCAGGTTGCTTCAGTTTGATACGGAAATGGAATTAGGAAGTTATAACAACGCTTTAAAGGCGCTCAACAGCCTGAAAGATAAAAATGCCTTTGATTACCTGATACGGAAAGCAAAATGGGAAGATCATAGCGGCAATACGGATAATGCAATCTTGCTAATGGAACAGGCGTTTGAGAAAATAAAGAACAAAAAGAAAAGTCTCTATTGCTGGACTTTATCCAACCTTGCCGACATGTATGGTCATGCCGGAAGGGTTACTGACGCCTATAATGCTTACCTGCGGGTATTAGAAAAAGATCCTTCCAGTTTATATTGCCTGAAGGGGATAGCCTGGATTGCTTATTCACATGATGGTAACAATAATGCCGCTAAACGAATCCTTGAATACATATTATCACAGACGAATATGCCTGATCTGAAAATGATGCGGGCCGGGATAGCGACTCAGGAAGATAATGTAGCTGAAACAAATAAATGGTTGGAAGGGTTTATACAGGATGTACAACAAGCAGGTTATGGCGGGATGTACAATAAATATCTGATTCATATTTATAATGAAGATCTTCATCAATATGATAAAGCAATTTCTTTGGCCGAAAAGGAATTGAAAAACCGGTTTACTCCTGAAACCTGTGACTGGCTGGCATGGTCATATTATAATAGCGGCAATTTTTTAAAAGCGATGGAATATACAAGAAACTATGTGTACAAAAGAACCTTTGAACCTGAAGCCCTGATGCATACTGCATTTATTTATGCTGCCAATGGAAAAAAGAAGGAAGCAAAACAATTATTGAAGGATTGCCTGCAAAGCAGTTTTGAGTTGGGCCCGGTTACCACCAGAAAAATAAAGGAAAAACTGGCTTCACTTTAATTCATCATCAGCACATTCACACTGCGCTGAAGGATATTAAAAGCTATTTCAGCCATCAGGTTTTCTTTGTCAAGTGTGGGATTTACTTCTGTGACTTCAAAACAGCAAACTTTTCTGTTTTGCATGAATTTGCTGATAAGGTCTTCGGCTTCCCTTTCCTTCAGACCATTGCCCACCGGTGTGCCCGTTCCTTTTGAAATGGATGAATCCAGGCTGTCTACGTCAAATGATACATATATATCTGTGCAATCTGCAAGGTAGCGAAGCACTGCCCTGACAATGTTCTCTGCTCCTTTGTTCCTCACCTCTTTGCTGCTGATAACTTTCATAGCATATTTCTCGATCAGGTATTTCTCTTCTCTTTCATAATCACGAAGAGAAATAAATACAACATCCTCCGGCAGCACTTTGGGAGCAATGCGGCCGGTATTTTTTAACTGGTTCCAGTATTTTACCGTTTCGTCATCCACTTCATGCACCGCACAATCTTCATTGTCCTTGTTTATAGTGGCAGCCATTGGCATACCATGCACATTACCGCTGGGAGTAGTGTAAGGTGTATGCAGATCTGCATGGGCATCAATCCAGATAACGCCTAATTTACTTTTTGGCTTCGCCATTTTTATGCCGGCAATAGTGGCGCCTGCTGTACTATGATCACCACTCAGTACAACCGGAAAGAAATTATTTTTAACGGAATCACAAACAGATTTGCTTACCCTTTCATAAATGGCGGCAATACCCTTGATGCGTTTGGCATAGGGAGACTCAATAGGTTCATACAGAAGTTTGTTTTCGGCCGGTATTTTTTCTGATGGGAAATGAATAAAAAAATTACTCATGAAATCCAGTGCGGCTATCTTAATGGCTTCGATACCCAGGCTGGCGCCACGGGTGCCTGCCCCGATTTCAGACGGAACTTCTATCAGTTTTATGTTTCTCATACCTTAATCGTTAAAGACAAGCCGGCAATACCGGTAAATGGGAGAGTAAGTAAGGGCTACTACAAAAAGGAATTAATCAGGAATGTAATAATTGGCGGGAAGCGATTGTTCCGCAAATGTGTAAATGCAATCCTTCTTAATTGATTTGTTATGCATATGGCCTGCAGCAAAGGTAGCTAATAGTTTTCTTGCAGTCAAGTTGCAAAAAATCTATTCATGTATTGCCAATATGGGGATATTGCTCTGATAAGCAAGTTTTTTTGTATGGCTTTTTATAAAAAACTTTGACAATATGTTCTGTTCTTTATGAATAATGAGTATCAGGTCAATTTTTTTATCTGAAGCAAACTGGTTGATGGCTTCATCCACATCATTCAGGCCAAGGAAATAAAATTCCGGGTGCATTTCCTCAAACATTTTTCTGAGTTTCTCTTTTTCCTGCTGGTATTCTTCCGTTATGGATACATAATGTTGATTACTGATATTCACTATATGCAGGGTTGGCTGAATTGTTTTCAGAAAATTTCTGATAGGAACCGAAGGGGTGGAAGCCATCACATCCTCAAAATCGGAAGTGAGCATAACATTTTTTACGTCTTTGTATGAGGAGTCAGGAGGAACAATCAAAACAGGGCAGGCTTTTGTGTTCAGTATTTTCAATGCATTGCTTCCTGCCAGGCTTTGCCCGATGGTCGTTCTATCAGTGATGCCCATGACAATAAGGTCAGCTTTTCTGTGACGGGCCAATTTTTCAAGTTCCAGCAGAAAATCAGAGCCTTTTTCTGCCAGCATGCTAAGTTTAACTATCCCTTCTTTCATCAACATGGTTTTCACATTTTCAAGACCCTGCTTTGCATCCGGCGCATCCGATTCGTTTTCATAAACATGATAGAGGATCATATTTACGCCATAGCGACCGGTAAAGAGCTTCATAGCATACCGGGCAGCGATCAAAGATGGTTCTGAAAAGTCAACGGGAACTATTACAGTCTGGATAGTCATGAATTGAGGTTTTTTATTTCTGCGCAAAGGTACAGATTAAGAAGCCTGCGGAAAAGAGAAAGCGGTTCTTTTATTCATGTGCAGCCAGAACAGGTATGTGGCTGTGATAAGCAAGGCGTTTTGTGTGGGTGCTTTTCAGAATTGAGGCCGAGTTGCTCTGATGTCTTGGGATGGTAATAATCACATCAATGGAATAGTCTTTTATAAAGTCGTCCAGCGCATCAAAAAAATCGTCTCTTGCAATAAAATAAAACTCCATTTTCCATGTTCCGAACATTTTCTTAAATTTTTCTTTGCCCTGCTGCATATCCTCGGTCAATGATACATAATGATCTTTATTTACATTAATAATATGAAGCATAGGATTAAACATTTCCAATATGGCATTGATCAGTTCAGAGGGTGTTGTTTCTTCTATTTTCTTATAATCTGAAGCGAAGGCTATGTTATTGATGCCCTTGTATACAGCATCAGGCGGAATGATCATTACCGGATAAAGGTTCCTGTCTACAAGTTTCAAAGTATTGCTCCCGAACATTGCCTGCCGGGCTGCGGATTTACCTGAAATTCCCATTACGATAAGAGTAGCCCTCACAGTATGGGCCAGCCGGGCAATATTATCGATCAGGTCGCCACCCATTTCCTGTTCCAGTTCCACAGACTCCACACCGGTTCTTATGAATTCTTTTCTCAGACTTTCAAGGTAGTTGTGGCAAATATCATGGTCGTCAGGTGTTTCGTAATTATTGTATAGTACTGCCACAGCATCTTTTCTGCCAGTCAGCATTTGAGCAGCAAAACGGGCTGCATTTAATGAGGTCTCAGAAAAATCAACAGGAATAATTACTCTATGCATTGAAAAGATGGTTTGTTTCGCCAGTCTAAATTTACAGGTTTTGAAATAATGATTGCAGTAAATTAATGCAGAAAGAATACAGTTAAGAATTGCTACCAGGAGCAGATCTTTTGATCAATTACATCAAACATATCCCTGAAAGCAGGTGCCAGCTTTTCCCTGTTTTTAAGAATATAGGCATAAGGAGTTTCTCCTTCCTGTGCAGTAGCAGGCAGTATTTGTTGGTTTGCAGGATTGACTACAGGATCGATGATCCCCCGGCGGCCGGGTATTATTCTCCGGCCATATAAAAGTATTGCTGGAGGAGAGGCATAAGAATTCAACGTAACCCGGTTTGAAATCCTCCAGGTTTCATTCATATCCACAATGATGAAGCGTTTAATATATTGTCCTGTTTCATTTCTAAGCAGAAGAGAACATTCAAACCCATAAATGGTCTGTATGTCCCAGGTTTCTGTCGGCCTTGTATTCAGATTGTTTGAATAGGCAGAAAGAATATGAACCGGCCTGTATTCAAAAACCACAGGTTTCGACATTTCAAATTCAATAGTGTAACGGGGGTTGCAATCATCGCCACACAATTCCTTGTCCCGGATCTCTTCGCACACAAGAGGTAACTTATCTGAAAGTATTTGCCATATCTTATTGCCGGGTTTCCAGTAATCGGGAAGATTTATCCTGTATTTATTCGTATCAATCCTGTTAAGATGCTGGGATACTGCGACAGAGGAGCAGACTGACAGAAAAACGCAAAAGGACAGAAAAATTTTCATCCTGCTTGCTTTATAATAAAGTTAAACGGTTTCCTTAAAACAAAAGTTGCTTCACTTTAATAAATTGATTCAAAGGTTTTTTGCTGCTGCAACCTTGAAAAGACCGGGGTATTACCGCACAAGGCAGCTAACTGCTGAACATAATCCCTGAATGTGGCCGACCGGAAATGATGATTCGCAATGGATTCCTTTTTAAAACTTTTGATGTGAATAAAAATACCATCGTTATCATAGTCTGCATAACACTGGCTGCGCATGCCCCCCGGACCCTGCTTGTGCAACGATTCAAAATACCCGGCAATTATTTTTTGTGCAGATTGTTCCCGGCCCTGAGGCACTGTAAAGGACATAATATACCTTACCATATTGCATACAGTTTTGGTTTCAGCCGGTCGTATTATGGCAAAAGGATGTTTTAATTTGCTGCTTTACATCCCCGGAAGATGTCTTTTTTGGGATAAACGGTTAAAAACTTTATTTCTGTGGCCCCACTCGAAATCATGACTCATTTTACCTGGGTTCTGCAGAAAGAAACATTTTGCCGGTCAGTTCTTTATCATGCCTGTACACATCATCCCTGAAATTCAAGAGGCCGTCACCATCAACCCATGCAGTATAATAAATAATAAAAACAGGAATTGACTCTTTGAGCTTTACAGAAGTTTCATAGGTTCTGTTCATTGACGAAACTATTTTTTCTTTGGGCCATGCAGGGTCATTTCGTAAAAGCCATTCGGCCATTTTTTGCGGCTCACTCAACCTGACACAGCCATGACTGAAGGCTCGTTTATCCTGGCCGAATAAACTCTTGGCAGGGGTATCGTGAAAATACATATTGAAACTGTTTGGAAAAATGAATTTTACTTTTCCAAGGGCATTTCCGGGGCCGGGTTTCTGCCGGATGTAATTCCCATTACGTTCCATATTCTTTTTGGCGAGGTAATTCGGGTTTCTTTTTATTGCTGGTAATATCTCCTTTTCTACAATGCTTGGCGGCACATTCCAGTAGGGGCTGAAGATGATCTGGTTCAGGTCGCCGTTAAACATCATCGTATTGTGACCCACCTGTCCCACTACTACAACCATATCGAAAACTTTGTTTTTTCCATCCAATACATGTAGCATGAATTCGGGAATGTTGACGATAATAAGGTTGCCGGCAGGCTTTTGTGGCATCCACCGCATCCTGTCCATATTCAGTAATACCTGTTTCAATCTTTCGATGGCTGGCATATTCATGTCTTTTACCAATTGATTTGTAATTATCCCGTCAGCTTTATATCCATGTCTTGTCTGAAATTTTTTTACTGCTGTTTCCAGAGTATCAGTAAATACAGTGCTGCTGTCTTTGCCCGGCATGTCCTGTGTAAGCTGCAGCCTTTTTTTGATACGGGGAACTGCAGTCAGGGAATCTCCTTTTTTCAAAGCTCCTTTGATCGCTGCGATGGTTTGCCAGCCGCCGGATTTAGCAATGGAATAATACAGTTGCAGATTTTTTTTCAATTCGGCATACATGTCATTTACATCTTCATAATATTTATCGTCTTTATGCTTTTTATTCAGCAGCGAATCAGCCATTAGTAAAGGATCCAGCTTTTTTATAGGGATAAACTTTTCCTGTTCTTTGCGTTTTACATAGCCCTTTTCATAGGTGCTGTTGATGTATTTGATAAAATGTTCAGTAAGTCCGAACTCGGCCTGAAGAATACCAATGTCATTTTTTGACACAACCACTTTCTCCTGATCCATGTATTTATCGGCCCGCTTATAAAATTCAGAGTTGATAAGGTTGCTATCTTTCAGATGATTAGCTGCATATACATATTGATTCCAGAAAAACCGGGCCTGCTCTGTAAGGCCGCTTGATGTAAACCAGGCATATTGATAATTCCGGGCATTGTAAAAGCTGCGGATACGGGTAGCAATTTTTTTATCTGTCAACTGCCTTTCAGAAATATAATTTTCCATAGCCATGCTGTCAAGAAACATATCATTATAGGCAACTTCAGGAGTAATGCTGTAATCCCTGTCGGTAAGTTTTTTTGCCTTAGCCGGTCTTTCATCCACTTCATATACATTTTCTCCCTGCTGCGGCAGGTTTTCAGGTTCTTTTTCTTTTTTGCTTTTGCATGCTGAAACAAGAAGCATTGCGGAGATGAATGGGAGGATTATTGCTTTCATGGAATTATAATTAGTGCTGGTGATTCAATTTTGCAAAATAAAAATTTATTGTCCGGACTTTTCTTTCTTTTTCTCTGCCAGCCATAAGGCCAGTTCTTTTTTTATTGCTTTACCGATTATTTGCTGATTGGCAGTATTGATGAGAAAATCACGGCTTGCTGCATTATCGCCTATCTCAAGCAATATTCGGTAAGGGGCTGTATTGATGTTTTCGTCAAGACTGTAAAAACTGAGTTTGCCTGTGATGCTGCAGCGGTAATCATTTCTTCCTGTTGTACTGTCGAGCCATACGCCGCGGTTTTCCAATGTGGTTACACTGCTTATTACCCTGGTAAGCCTTGCGGCGAGTTCCCGGTTCTCTGCTTCATATTTATCGCCATAATGGATATAACCCCACACGGCATGTCTTTTCGTTCCGCCATTATTGTGTATTGCAATAAAAACAAAAGGATATTTTTTATTTGCCTGTTTCAGTTCGTAGGCATAACCGGAAATTTTTCCGTCAATGATAGCTGTAGTATGAAGAATCTTTGTGTTGCTTCCTGAATCGGCATGATGATACTCTTCTTTACCAAGACTCCATACCTTAAATTCTTTCAAAGCCGGTTCTGCAGCTATTGCAGCTTCTGCAATGCCATTGCTAACTGCTGCTTCGCTGAAGTCTTTTCCTGTATCCGTTTGATGCGAGGGTTGCCAGACCACTTTATATTGATTGCAGGCCTGGTATGCTGTAAAGCTTATGAGTAAGAGTAGTAATAAAGGCCATTTCATACGAAATTATTTTTGAGACAATTTGTACTAAAATACTAAATATGAGCTGAATAGAGTGCCGGGGAGGATATGTCGCCGGGAGAGTGCAATTTTCCGGTTTAGACTGCGTTTTACAATTGTCCATCCCGATGGCTATCGGGACCTTTTAAAACCAATATCCGGCTGTATGAACCACCCTTACTACAGCGACCAGGCATACATTGCCGAGTCGTTTAATTTAGAAGAAGACTACATCGCCCAGAATGCCCGTCTGGCATTTTTTAAGATCAACTCATACAAACTTACACTTATAAAAGCTGCTTTTTTAAAGAGCAGGAGAGAACTGCAGGAAAATATTAATCGCAGTCTTTTCAACTATACCTGCCCGGCAATCATCCTGGCTGACCTTGGTTTTTTCAAGGGTGAAATTGATAACTGATAAAGTTTGTATCTTACGGGTCATTAAAACCTCAGCAATGACCCGCTTCATTTTACTTCTTTCTATTGGTTTGTTGTTTATTCCATTCGGTAAGACAGTTGCACAGACGTCTTCCATCAGCCTGTCATACTTTAAAGCTGAGCGAAGCAAAGACAGTTATTCCATCGGTGAGTTGTTCAGCCTGGAAGGGAAAAATCTTTCCTATGCCATAAAGAAAACGGGCAGAGCAAAGGGAGGCCCATACCCGAATAATAACGATAAAACATGCCTGTTATCTGATGAAGAAGTCAGTCAAATATGGAAGATAATTACAGACAAACAGCTCAATAAACAGGATTCGCTGGTTAACAATTCTCCGTTAAATGAGCCTTATACTTCAGAAAGTATAGACATCACAGTAATGAAGAATGGTAAGGTAACTTCAATAAGTATAAAAGCAGAATCTTCTTGGCTTTCCGATAAGCCGCTTTACAAAAATGCGGGATTCCTTATTGCTGCAGTAAGGGATATACTTGCCAGACGCAGGTGATGGATATTTATTTACTGACAGTTCCCCGGTATAGCAATTTACCTTCGTCTTCGAGGCTGTAAGTTCCATTTGACTCCGATAGTGCAAGCGGGCCGTTTACCCATTTCATCGGTTCTCCTTCGGCCGAACTTTTGCGGATAATGACTGTTTTCTTCTGCGTGGGCAAAAATATCTCCACTCTTATCTTGTCGTCTGTGAATACAAGATAAGCAGCAGTAGATTTATCCAGTTTCGGATCCTGCGGTTCCATTCTAATACCGATTTCCCAAATTTGAATGCAATCATTCCGTACAACAGACCATGTGTACCCAGCGCTGGGTATGCAGCCATGCTCGTCCCGGCCGCTTCCGGGTTTTGGCGGAATGGTGTCAGTAGCATCTGACTGCATATTATCTTTTTCTGTCTTATCCGGTTTGGCCGTGTTATTACAGGCAGTAAGAATCAGAAAACTGAAACAGAGGTTTGCAATTGAGTTGAACATATTCTGGAGTTTAAAGGTGAATAATGTTCTTTATGTTGGTTTGAGAGCAGGTTAAAGGTAATATATTTTCTGTTTTAATATGTGTGGCATTCTCTATTCTGAATAGATTGCTTTCTGAAGATAGCCGGGAAGAATTTTATTGGCAAAACATAAACTGTGTTTCTCGTTATATTTACTTCATGCGAAAATTATTGATACTTAGCTTGATTTTTTCTTCCTGCGCAGGTATATGCCAGTACACAGTAAAAATAAGAGAGATTGATTCACTCGTTAATCTTATTAACGCTTCAGATTTGCTCACAACCACTGACACAATTATAAATGAAGTGCCGGCCTTTGCTGTGTATGCAAAGACAATTGCATCAATTACTGTTAAGGATTCGGATATTGTTAAATACAATAATAAAGTATTGGGCATAGACAAAAGCGGTCCCCAGCCAGATACAATTAACACTTTGACGATATTCTATTTTCATTTGGGGAAACTAATCAAAGTGGAAGACTCAGGAATTTTTAAAGGGAAGAGTGCTAAGGCGGATTGGTATTATTTTAATGACCAGCCGGTTTACTACACCCTTAAAAATGAAAGATCGGAAGACCGGGCGCAATTATTATTGGTACTTGCAAAGAAATTCCAGGATCAGTATCATAAAAGTGCGTTTGGAAAGAAAGAGTAGGTTGGAAATTCTGCTGTCGGGTGGTTGGTGGAGAAGAACACCAACCAGGGCGTAAAATCTGAAATTGATAACTGATCTGCAATTTCCCTTCTTTTATCCTGAAGATTTTTTTATGTGTTTTGTTAGTAAAAAACATCAACCAGGACAAAACATGCCTGGTTAAGAATATGCCATCGCCGATATGCTATAAAAGAAGGGCCTGATTACAGGCCCTTCAAATTCAATTTTCAGTTTCTTTTACCAACGCTTATTATCTGCTCTTTTTGGTTTTTCCCTTGCTTCGGAAACCGACATGGAGCGGCCTTCAATTTCTGTCCCGCTTAGTCCTTTGATTGCTTCCTTTGCTTCATTGTCTGAAGCCATCTCCACAAATCCAAAGCCACGGCTGCGTCCTGTCTCCCGGTCAGTAATCACTTTTGCAGAAGAAACGGCGCCAAATTTTTCAAATAATTTTCTTAAGTCATCATCTGAGGTGTGAAAACTTAAATTCGAAACGTACATGTTCATAAAACAATAATTTAAAATAAAACAATTAAAATACCACCCGTCCTTGCGGGACAAGCTGTGATGAAGGACTGGCAGCAAAAAGTATAGAGGAGATTAACTATTACTAAAACGAAGAGTAAGAATTGAACTGATCCGGACTGAATTGTTGAAAGAACCTGTTATCACTTGGTGAAGGTAGGCTATTAAAGTGACATTGTGCCTTACTATTATTACCGGTGTTTCACCCAAAAGGCAGAACTTTAATTATTAACCACAAAAAACACCTATTATGTCTTTTGTTTTAACATTTGCCCCAGCTGGTATGACAGCAGCTAAATACAATGAGGTGATTAAACTACTGATTGCTGCCGGTGCCGGCACTCCTAAGGGAAGGAGCTATCATGTATGCTATGGCGACAGCAATGCTGTTCAGGTTACTGATGTATGGGACAGCATGGAAGACTTCCAGGCTTTCGGACAAACACTGATTCCCATTCTTCAATCATCAGGTATTGATCCGGGGCAACCAGTTGTACAGCCGGTACACAATATCATTACAGGATAAGCCATTATGCAGGTTTTTGATAACAGGTTCTCTTACCTTGTATGATAGCGGGTAAGATTATCATGCTGTTTTTCTTAACGAAAAAGAAAAGGTGCTTCCTGCTCCCGGTTCGCTTTCTATATGGAGATGGCTTCCGTTCCGTTCAAGAAATTCTTTGCACAACATCAATCCCAACCCGGTGCCGGATTCGCTGGCGGTGCCTTTTGTAGTATAAAAATCCTTACTGTTTATCTTTTGTAATGCTTCGTTGCTGATGCCGGACCCACTATCCTTCACATACACTTCAATGAATGAGGGATGCTCAAACACACCTATTGCAACATGTCCTTTTTCCGGGGTGAACTTGATGGCATTCGATACAAGGTTCCGGATAACAAGGCTGATCATATCCTTGTCCACATGACTAAATACACAGGGAGGGGTGTCATCAATTAAATTGATCTGTTTGGCTTTTGCCTGCAGGTGCAGCAGCTGAACTACTTCACAGACAGATCGTTTGATATCCACTTTTTGCGGATAAACAGTGTTTTTCTGCATTTGTGCTTTTGCCCATTGTAATAAATTGTCCATAAGCCCAACAACGTAATTAAGGTCGTTTTGTATATCAGGCACTGTTTTTTTCAACTCAGTCATGGTCATTTGTTTTTCCTGTACACTGCGAAAAAGATTCCGCAAACCATAAATAGGAGCCTTCAGGTCATGCGAAATAATGCTGAACATCTTATTTTTTACAGCGTTCAGTTCTTTTAATTCTGCCGCCTGCTGTTTCAGGCGGGCAGTATGCCGCCTGATCTTTTCAGACTGCTGAACTATCTGGGTGTTTTTTTCACGAAGGACTGTGTTCTTTGAAAGGATATGAAGCTGGTAACCTGCATTTTCTTTTTTTATCAGGAAAAGGCCATAAAAAATAAATACAATGGCGATGACCTGGTTGATGATATAAAGCGCATAGCTCATGCTATGCAGTTCGTAGGGATAATTCTTAATAACGACGGCCAATAAAAAATAGCTGACCATTGAGAAGCAAAGTGAAAAGATCATATAACCGATATCTTTCAAAAAGAAAACGGACAAAACACCATATAAAATAAAGAAAAGTGTAGTGCCCGGATTCATGCCATACAGGTAGATGAAACAGGTGACAAAGGGGTATAAAATAAAATAGAGGATACTTGCCAGTTCATGCTTCTTTTTGTAGTTAAGGTAAAGTACAAAAAGACTTACCAATGCCGGAAGTCCAAGCATCAACCATGAGCCCAGCGGCATTTGAGCAGTATTTAAAGCGCCGGAAACAGGAATCAATATGCCTGCAAGCAGTTGCAAAAAATTAAGCTGATTAAAGATGCTTAGCTTTCTTTGTTCGTACTCTTCCATCTCCGGACTAAAGCCAAACAGCCGTACTTGTTTCAGCAAAAAAAATATTTTCCTTTTCAGGAAAAGATAGCGTTGTTGCAAACGAAGCGGCGGGGTTTTTACTTCACCGTGGTGAAATGATTGCGCAGTGATTTCCATTGGTTTTTCTTTTAGATATCAGAATATTGGCAGAATTAAGGTAGTGGTTTTTTAAAGCAATTGCCAAAATTTTCTTAGGAAAAAAGCGATGCATCGTAGATTCACTAAGGGCATTGTTTCATAAAAGGAGATTAGCTCAAAAAAAACTGAACTAATGATTACAGCCGATGGGGGTAAAGGTTACTAAACAAATTCTTTGGGGTGGGGGGCATGTGAAAATATCAGCCAGGAAGTGAAAATGGGCGCCCCTCAAAATACCGGCGCCCATGGAAAGAAATAGAAAAGACAATTTGTAATTTTAACTGATGAAGGTAGGTATCATATTATTACTTGGTTTTCTGTTGGCACGGCAGTCAGCCAGCAGCCAGGATTCATTGCTCTGGAAAAAAGTATTATTATACGATGGCAAAAACTCCATCTTTCCGGTAAGCTGGCTTGATAAAGAAATCAATGCTAAAGCTACGGAAGCGGATACCGCCAGTTTCCATAACGATTCACTCTTTATTGCAAAAGCTTTTTCCAAATACCCGGATGAGGTCATTTTAAAAGAAGTAAGAAAGATATACCTGCTGGGCAAACTCCGTTTCAATGGAGAAAACTTTTTTGGCACCAATTCCCGTTACGATCTCTACATCGCATTAAACAATAATGATGAGATAGAAAGAACATTTCATCATGAGCTTTCCAGTATGTTGTTCCGCAATCATCCTTCCTACAAGATACGGGAAGAGTGGGAGAAGCTGAGTCCCGAACTGCTTTCCACCAGCAGCGCCGCTGCCATGAAGGCTGGATATTATTCTACCGAATATGCGCCTGAATTGCTGGAGAAAGGTTATTTCAGCAAATATTCGCTTTCCAATTGGGAGAATGATTTTAATATGTATGCTGAAGAAATATTTTGCGGAGGAAAAACGAAAACACAGACCCGGCGTAAAACATTATCCTCTCCGACGGCGGAATAATCTAAAATCATATGATATACGGAATCCTACAGAACTAATTGTTTTATCCTTTCCGGCACGGTCAGTTTCATATTTAAGACCGAAATTTAAACCATTCCCATTTTCTCCCAATTCAATAGTATATCCCAATTCTATAGCGGCTGCAATTCCATCCCCATAAATAGCATCGTTGGGCCCTGTTTCGGCTGACACCACTCTGCAGTAACCGATTTGTGGCTCTATATAAAAACCAGTTTTTGATTCGCTGCTGAATATGTGCCTGAAACCCGCTTTTATAGATATGTATCCGGCTAAAGAGTCCCATCCCTGGTTTTTAGAAGGAAAAACAACAAGGTCCATCAACTCTATCCGAACGCTGTTATTACCAACTTCGCCAACCGGGAAATCGTAATAAGAAAATACACCGTACCCGATCTTAAATTTATCGGCATTCTTCCCCACTACTTTTGCGACAGAAAGCTGAGCCATTACTGGCACTGAAAAAAATAGTGAAAGCAATAAGAAAATTCTTTTAATGCGCATCTTTAAAAAATTTAATGGTTTAAATAAATGATTTACATAAAACAGTTGTAAGTAATTATTTTATTTAGATACCTGAAAAGTAATTGGTACTTTTTGCCAAAAAATAGTTTTTTCACTACCATAAATGGTAGCAGGTTTCCATGGGGGCGATCCATTTACGACACGCAGTGCCTCTTCAGCTAATTTTGGATGTACTTCTTTTTTATTTACCACTTCAGCCGTTGAAATCCTTCCAAACTCGTTAATGAGAAATTGAACAATTACTGTTTGTGACACCTTTTCTTCTCCTTTTGGAATTTTTAAATGCTTTGCTCCAATTTCCATATCCAGATTTGTTTGAAGATATTTTGTAAATCCACCGCTTCGTGTAAATTCAGGCGGGGTGATAAGTTCTTCTATGGAAAATTTTTTTTGAGGCAAATGAGGTAATTCAAAGGTGCTGTCTATCACGTCAGTTTGCTGCAACTTTTTACAAGTGCCGGATATTGAATAATTCTTATTTTCCTGCAGATATCCAAGATATATGGATGATGTTTCTTTTGTATAAACATCATACCGTTCAATAGTATTATTCTTGTCATAATCCGGATTCATATACAAATCTGGAGCATAATAATATTTTCTTGCATCACCTCCTGACTCAATTGTTATTGATTTACATTCAAACCCCGCAATATTTCTTTCTTCATCGTGCCGGGTAATTTTTTTTACTTTGGTTGTGTCGGAGGAATAACCGAGATAGTATAGGGTGTCCAGGCTATTGAATTTATAATATACTTTTTGATCTTTGGTAATATAATACGTGGTGAGTATGCCTGAAACCTGTTTGTAATTTCCTTTCTTAATAAAAATTGTCATATCATTTCCAAGTGCGGTCATGCTTTTTAACGCCTTCTCACTGATTAACTCAGATTTTGATTTTGTTTCCACTTTGTAAATGATAATCCCCTCAAATTCTTTTTGCTGGGCAATTAAGGACATGCACAGCAAAAGTGTAAATAAACTTATAGTAGCTTTTTTCATATGGGGGTTCTGAAAATTTGGTTTAATTGATTAGTAAGAGATATTATAGCACTTGTATAAGATTATTTACAAAAGTTTTACTCATTTCAGTAATATCAGTACTGTATTGGCCAAGAAATTCAGAGGTTGAGGATTTCCACGACTGAAAAAGGCCAATGCCCTGATTTTGCTGTTTGTTGCTGACTGTGATTTTTCCTGATTCTATTTCGGAACCATTTTGTGAAACTTTATAGGAGACTATCATGTCTTTAAAGTCAGGTTCAACGTACAGTTTTTGCCATTGAATAAGTATAAAAATCCAACGTTCTTTGTTTGTGAGAGCAAATGCTTGAGGTATTTGCTCCACATTTAATTCTAACTGCCGGCCATTTAATTTTTGGATCAATTTATTTGACTGCTGGCTAATTACTTTCTTAAAATAATTTACCCCAATTGCAGGATTTAGCTCACATGTGTACCGGTGGTCAAATTGCCAGTAAATAATTAACGGCAATACGTTACTGGTTTTTCTTCCAGAAACAGAGATTTTTTTAGGATCTGATGATATTGTTGTTGTAACAGAAATATCCGGATTCTTTTTTTTATCAGGTTTAGGAAGCTCGTTGTTGAATTGGCCAGCAACAAATGCATCCATTTTTTGCGGAGCTATACAGCCGGGGAATAAAAAAAATAGAAAAAGTATGGAAGCTCCAATTGATGAGTGTACTTTAAACATAAGATTAGTTTAGGCAGTCAGGAAATTGAAAATCTTACTCTGGTGTTAAGGTAGCGTTTTTATTGTAAACCAATCCGGTTACAATAAATTTTTTAAAACAAGCAAACTTGCAAGCCTCAATGAGGGCTGATGACAAAAGACATTTTCCTGAAAAAATTGGGCAAGAATATTGCTCGTCTAAGGGAGAACGTAGGTCTCAGTCAAACCGAGTTGGCTTTGCGTTGTGATAAGGACCGGCAAAGCCTCAACCGCCTGGAAAAAGGGAGAATCAACCCCTCAGCATACTATCTTCATCAGATTGCTGAAGAACTCAAGACTTCAACTGGAAACTTATTGGACTTTGAATAAACCCTGTTTCAATAAACAGATAACAGTTTCTTTATCTTCTCCACATCTTCTTAAAATTTGTGGAAAACCCTGAAGATCAGTCATAAAAAGCCACATATTCCCGTAAATTCGCCCCTGATCAAAAACTGATAATAGTGAGATTAAAGAGCCTCGAAATCAAGGGATTCAAAAGTTTTGCTGATAAAACGGTTGTAAACTTCGATGATAATATCACCGGCATCGTGGGCCCCAACGGCTGCGGCAAGAGTAATATCGTTGACAGCATCCGCTGGGTTATCGGCGAACAGAAGATAAGCCACCTGCGAAGTGAGAACCTGGAGAGTCTTGTGTTCAATGGTTCCAAAACCCGCAGTTCATCCGGTTTGGCAGAAGTTAGCCTGACATTTGAGAATACAAGAAATCTTTTGCCCACTGAGTTCAGCGAAGTAACTATCACCCGGAAATTTTATAAAAGCGGCGAAAGTGAATACCGCCTGAATGATGTATCCTGTCGTTTGAAAGATATCCAGAATCTTTTCATGGATACCGGTATCAGCACTGACAGTTATGCCATCATCGAACTCGGCATGGTGGACGACCTGATAAAAGATAAAGACAACAGCCGTCGCAGAATGCTGGAACAGGCAGCCGGCATTTCCATTTACAAAACAAGAAAGAAAGAAGCGAAACTGAAATTGGATGCAACAGAGCAGGACCTTGCCCGTATTGAAGACCTGCTTTTCGAGATCAATAACCAGTTGAAGACCCTGGAAAGCCAGGCTAAGAAAGCAGAGAAATATCATGAGATAAAAAAAGACTATCGGGAGATCAGCATCGAATTGGCCAAGGCAGCGCTGGAGGGTTTCAATCTTTCTTACAAAGAATTGAATGAGCAACAGGAGATAGAGACAGACAAAAGAATTAAGATCGAGGCTGAGATTGCTTCTGACGAAGCAGCATTGGAAAAAGAAAAGCTGGAATTCATCGAGAAAGAAAAGCAATTGCAGGCCATGCAACATGCTTTTAATGATCTGCTGCAAACCGTACGCAGTAAGGAAAATGATAAAAACCTTTCGGCACAGAGGCTGGAGCATTTAAAAGAAAAAGAAAACAGCCTGAAGGATTTTTTACAGAAAGCGGAGGGACAGCAAAAAGGAATTGAGGAAAGCATATCATTCACACAGATTCAGGTTGAGGATGAAGTTAAGATATTGAATAACCTGAATTCACAACTTGAACAGTTGAGGCATGAAGTGGATGCCAAAAGAAATGTGCTGGACGAAAAAAGAAAAGTGCTGGATAATCTTCGTAATGAACAGCAGCAGATACAACGCAGCCAGTTTGATGCGGAGAAAAAAGTGGCCGTGGCCGACACATCGGTTCAGAATCTTCAGAGAATGATCTCACAAATAGAGGAGGAGAGAAGGTTGAGGGAGCAGCAGCGTATGCACCTTGACCAGGACAGAATGCTGAAAGAAAAAGAACTGGCGATAAAAAAAGTGGACCTGGAGCAATTGCAAAAACACCAGGAATACACCAAAGAGCAGATACTGCAAACACAATCCATGCTCGACGGCCTGCGCAATAACCTTGCTGAAGAAAACAGGAAGCTCGATGCAAAGAAGAATGAGCATGACCTGCTGAAGAGCATGATAGATTCTATGGAGGGTTATCCTGACAGTGTGAAATTTTTGCATAACAACACCGGCTGGAATTATACATCCCCGGTTCTTTCTGATGTTATTTATGTGAAGGAAGAATACAGGGCAGCAGTGGAAAATGTGCTGGAACCCTACCTGAGCTATTATGTGGTGAACGATCTGCAGGAAGGTATGCAGGCAGTGAGGTTGCTGGATGAAAACAAAAAAGGCAAAGCCAATTTCTTTTTACTGGATAAGATTGGAAAGTCAGGTGGCGTTTATTTTCATTCAATACCCGGCGCCATTCCTGCTATGGATGTAGTGGAAGTGGAGGATAAATACCGGAAACTGGCTGAACATTTGCTCAGCAATGTTTTTATTGCAGAAACAGAGGAAGTGCTGAATTCAGACGAAGGCCATGTGATAATTGAAAAGACCGGGAAATATGTAAAAGGAAAATATTCACTCACCGGCGGAAGTGTAGGGCTGATCGAAGGAAAGAAGATAGGAAGAGCCAAGAACCTGGAAAAACTGCAGGAGGAAATCACCGCTCAGGCTGCAGTGGTTGAGTTACTGCGATCTGAGATACAGGAAAGACATAATGAAGTGATTGCTTTCAACGAAGATCTGAGGGAAACCACTATCCGTGATACGGAAAAGGAGATACAGCAACTGACCAATGAAGTTTTTTCATTGCACAACAAACTGGAAAATCTTCATTCTTTAAAAACCAGCAGTCAGCAGCGGATGGAAGAACTGAATCTGCAGATGCAACAGACACATGATTCAGTAGAGGGAGTAAGAAATCAGTTGAATGATTACAACCAGCAGTTACAGGTAACAGCAGCCAAACTGGCTGAAGCGGATGAAGCATTTAAAGTAACAGAAGAAAACTATAACGAAGCTACAAGACAATACAATGAGTTTAACCTGAATGTTACAAAGCAGCAGAGCAAGATCAATGCGCTGAAACAGGAGCTGGAGTTTAAGAACAACCAGCTAAGTGATTTGAGACAACAGATCGAAAACAACACAGTTCAGGTAAGTGAAACCGCAGGCAGTATTGAACAATCCACTGCATCATTGAAAGAAATTGAAGAAGGACTGCTTCAGATGATGAAGGATAAAGAAGATGAAGAAAGAAAATTGAATGAGGCCGACCAGGCATATTATAATTTCCGTAACCAGCTGAGTGAAAAGGAAAGTGAGATACGGCACAAATCAAAAGACAAAGAGCAGGCAGAGCACATGCTGGCTGCCATTAAGGATAAGCTGAATGAGTTAAAACTTCAGCTTGCCGGGATGAAGGAAAGGCTGGATGTGGAATTCAGGATCAATATTGAAACCATCATTGGCGAGGCAAGAAGCGGGGAAGTGCCGGTGGAAGAATTGCAGGAGAAAGCTGACAGGATGAAAAAACGCCTGGAGAATCTTGGTGAAGTAAATCCAACAGCCATTGAAGCATTTACGGAGATGAAAAAGCGTTATGACTTCATTGTGGAGCAAAAAAATGATCTTGTTTCGGCAAAGGAAAGTTTGCTGAAGACCATTGAAGAAGTGGAAGCAACAGCCAATCAGAAATTTTTAGAGACCTTCCATAAAGTGCGGGATAATTTTCAGAAAGTATTCCAGACTTTATTTACCGAAGATGACCAATGTGATCTGATCATGGAAAACCCGGAGAACCTTGCTGAAAGCGGCATTGATGTAATTGCAAAACCCAAGGGCAAACGGCCTACATCACTTACCCAGTTAAGCGGCGGTGAAAGAACATTGACGGCAACGGCTTTATTATTCGCAATATACCTTATCAAACCAGCGCCATTCTGCATTCTCGATGAGGTGGATGCTCCGCTGGATGATGCCAATGTGGGTAAGTTCACCAATATGATCCGCCAGTTCAGCGAGAACTCACAGTTCATCATCGTTACCCACAATAAAATGACGATGAGTACGGTGGATGTTATCTATGGCGTGACGATGCAGGAGCCCGGTGTAAGCAAACTGGTGCCGGTTGATTTCAGGAGCCTGGAGAACTAACAAGTCAGTAAGTCATAGGAGTCAGATAAGTCAGATAGGTCTGGTTTTAGCCGGACTTTTTTTTATAAATCGCAATATATGAGAACTGTAGTCTTACTCGTTGCTTCCAACGTCTTTATGACCTTTGCCTGGTATTATCATTTGAAGCAGCAGGGATGGCCGTTGTGGAAAGCCATTTTGCTCAGTTGGTTCATAGCCTTTTTCGAATATTGCCTGATGGTTCCTGCAAACGGGTATGGTTATGCAAGGGGCAAGTCAGGCTTTCAGTTGAAGATTGTGCAGGAAGTGGTAACACTGGTAGTGTTTGCATTTTTTGCTATCATCTACCTGAAAGAACCGCTTCATTGGAGATATCTTGCCAGTTTTGCCTGCATTATCGGGGCTGTATATTTTATGTTTACCAAACAGTTTGGGTAATATCAGATCCCCGGAGTAATGTCCTTCTGCATATCTCTTTGTTTTTGCCTCCGGCTGAAATCTGATTTTATTTTATGCACAAATGCGGCAAGCGAAAAATATATACCATTGCACAGGAGGAACGCTGCAACGATGGCCCAGAAATACCAGTCATTGTCTTTGCCTATTTCAAACATGGCATAGAAAATAACAAGGATGCTGCAAATGATAGACGCAAAACCGAGCAGTAATTTGCCAAAATACCTGTCGTGATGACTTTTACCTGACATAGGAGTTTGTTTAGATGAACAGGCGGCAAAAGTAGGAAAAAAATATTTTTGTGTTAACGTCATCTTTACGACGTATGGCTACCGGCAATGACTATATTTTTACAGGAAATATAAAAGCATGAAAAAAATTTTTGGAATACTGGTCAGTACAATGATTGTATCCGCTTCTTTTTCACAGGAAGCGCCGGAGGGGTTATTCATTGGTTCCAAAGCTCCTGACTTTAAAGCAAACGATCAGAATGGCAAGCAGGTAAAATTAAAAGACCTGTTAAAGGATGGAAAGGTAGTGCTGATTTTTTACCGGGGTTATTGGTGTCCTTACTGCAACAAAGAATTATCAAGATTGCAGGATTCGCTTCAAATGATAAAAGATAAAGGAGCCACACTGGTGGCGGTGAGCCCTGAGCAGCCTGAAAATATTTCGAAGACCATAGAAAAAACAAAAGCTGAATATCCTGTGCTGTATGATGAAGGCCTGAAGATCATGAAGGCTTATGATGTGGAATTTGAAGTGCCGGAAAATACACTCACCCGTTACCGCAATTCAGGTCTTGATATAGAAAAGAATAACGGGGCCAATGGAAAATATCTCCCGGTTCCGGCAGTTTATATTATTGACGAAGAATCAACCATTACATATCGTTTTTTTGACTCTGATTATCGCAAAAGACCGAGTGTGAAAGAGTTGCTGGATAATTTGTGAGATTCATGAAGTGTCGGCCATCAAGCCATAATTTTAAACACAGAGAAAGAGAGATATTTGAGTCGCACAGAGAAAGTATCATTATAAGTTAATTCTCAGTGTAGCTCCCTCACTCTGTAACTCTGTGTTGAAAAAAAATTGTGAGATACTCTTATTTGCTTCAAAAATAATAAGAGAGGAACTCCGGTTCGGTTCCCGAATGCCAGAAAGTATTTTCATTTCCACACGATCTTTCCGATCTTTCCATTGCTTCCGGCAAGGAAGATAGAAGTTCCTCTTTTGGCAATCCGGCAAACATGAAAACCTTCCTTGCTTATCCATTGCCAGTCCTTACCTCCGTTGGCAGTATAGTCAACCCCGTTCAACCCGCAACTGAACACATCTTTTTCTGAAACAAATTCCACGCAGCTGCGGTAGCCATGCGGGGGAGTGGCAGGGGCCTGCCAGGTTTTTCCCCCATCACGGGTAATAGCACAGTTTTTATTATTGGATGAATCAGCATTAAAATCACCGCCGGCAATGATCATTTTTTTCCCGCCCTTTCTTTTACCATCATCCCATACAGAAACTGAATTGGCCCCGGTGGTTTCTTTTCCCTGTATGATAAGCGGCAATTCAATCACATCATCCCTTTTATACAATCTCGATTTCAATCCGCCGGAAACAAATACCGCTTCATCTTTGTCAAGAACACGGACATTGGTGCCGCTTGCTGCAAAGCAGGCTTCGCCGCTGTCAGCCTTTGGTCTTTTATCAAAAGGTATATCCTGCCATGTTGAGCCGCCATCAAAAGTCCGGGTAATAAAAAATCTTCCATTGACAGGATCGCCGATAACAATTCCCGATTCCTCATTCCAGAATTCCATTGCGTCGAGAAACATGCCTTTGGTTTTGTTTTCATACACCACTTTCCATGTCTCACCGCCATCAGTGGTTTTTAAGATATAAGCCGGTTCTGCAATGCCCATGATGATGGCAGTGCTGGCATCAAATGCTTCGATATCCCTGAAATCGGTTTTCTCAAATCCTTTTACAGTAAGCCACTTCCAGTTTCTTCCCCCGTTGCTTGATTTGCCTACCGTTCCGTTGCTGCCGCTTACCCAGATCACATTATCATTCACAACGCTAAGCCCACGGAGGCTGGTCTTTGTTCCGCTGGTTAATACTTCTACCGATGGAGTTTGTGAATGGCTGCGGGATACCTGCAAAACCACAGCAAAAAATAATACAGCAAAATTTTTTTTCATGCTATTGATATTTGATCATTGTCCTTTTTGAAGTACCGTCTGGGTAAAGTTCAACTATTGCATAAGCCGGTTCAAATTCCTGGAAGGCGCCGCCCCACCAGTTGCCCGACACTGCACCATTACAATAATATTTTATTCCAAGGTATTCCACTTCATCCTGGAGGTGTATATGGCCGCTGATGCAGGCTTTGATGTTCGGATATTTTGTAAATATCTTTTTGAGGGTAATAAAATCGGTGTGCATCAGGTTTCGTTTGATAAGCAGATCACCGTTGGCTTCCGTTTTATCAAAAAATAAACCGGAACAAATTGAAAGAACGGGGATATGCGACACAATGCAGATGAACTTATCAGCCGGAATATTCTTCAGTTCCTGTAGCAGCCAATCAAGCTGCTCAACATCTAATTTCCCGATATAACCACCGGCAGGATTAAGTTGTACACTGTCGAGCACAATAAAGTGCCAGTTGTTTTTTGTGAAGCTGTAAAACCTGTTTTTCAATTCAAGCATCTCCACTGCCCATTGCTTTCCATAAAGCCTGTCGTTTTCAGGCTTATTTTGTTTGATGAACCATCCCCAGATATCATGATTGCCAATGGTATGATAAACGGGCAGGCTGTTTTCTTTTTGCAGAATATTTTTGAAAAGATCCCATTGAGTTTGTGTCTTTGTTTTGTCGGCTTCCAGTGCATCCATTATCGAATCACCGCCATTGATAATAAAATCAAGACCGGGCTTCATTTGTTGTGCATGCTGAAGCGCTTTTGCCATTCCGCTTTCAGGAACGATCCCCGGTTTTACATGAATGTCGGTAAGGTGTGCAAAACGGATCGGCCTCTTCCTGTTTTCTTCTGCAAACGATAAAGAAGGGAGCAAACTACCACCCAACGCTGTAGCGGTTGCCTGCAAAAAAGTTTTTCTTTTCATGCAGGAAAAGATAAGCAATAATCATCAGCTATTGAAGCTGAGCCTGCAATTCCTCTTTACTCACAATGCCCTGTTTGCGCCACGCTTCTTTTCCTTCTTTGTAAACAATAAAAACAGGAATGGGTTCAATGTTCAAAGCGTTCATTACATCGGTATGAACACCGGCATCAATTTTTATTAAAACAAAGTCGAGGTCTTTGGTAGCTTCAAGCGCATCAATCACCGGCGTCATTTTTACACAGGGCGGGCACCATTTGGCGCCAAAGTCCACCAGAACGGTAGCGTCTTTTGGAATTTTATTCCAGTATTCTTCAACCGTCATCTGCTGCTCATCACCTGCGCCCTCTAATTTTTTACCATCTTTTTTCCATGCATTGATGCCGCCCTGAAGTTCAATTACAGATGTAAAACCGTTTTCCCTCATCCAGTTTGCGGCAGCAGCGCTGCGGCTGCCCGCCAGGCAATACACATACACCGGCCTGTTTTTATCCACATACTGTATCCGGTCATTAAACTCGGCTTTATTATTCCAGTCAGCCTGCAAGCTGTTTTTAATATGACCCGACCTGTATTCGCCTGCTGTTCTCACATCCAGAAGCTGGATATTGCCTTTTTTGATAGCGTCTTCAAACTTATCAGTCTTCAGGCTCCGGCTCGAATCTTGCTGTGAATGGCAGGATACAGAGAAAAGTAATAACAAACCAAAACAAACATTTTTCATTTTAAAAATTTATCGGGCAAAAATACAGCTTAAAGAACATCAGGGACGGGGTTTGGTTGCAAATGATCCGGTGTTGGGCCAGTTTGAGATTTTCTGCTTTAAGCGAATCAGATAGCTCAGTGTTTCTGTGCTTCAGCGGCAAGAAAAGATATAGCCACAGAAACACTGAGGCACTGAAATTGACTCGCTACCAATTAGCGACATCTGAGAATAATAGCCAAAATAGTCTTATTTTTATCCATTAAATATTAATTCCCCTTATATGAAAAAACAACTGATCCTTTTTTTGGCAACGGTACTGGTAATTGCCTTTGCCTGCCAGAAGGAATTGAGTTTTGAGTCGCCCAACGCTATTTCCATCGGAAGCCTGAAAGATGATGTATCAGGTGATTGCTTACCCCAGACAGTGAATGGCGCTTATATAGCCGGAACGGCGCTGGTGGCTGCTACCAATACCATTGTGGTGCAGGTGGATGTGGCGCAAACAGGGTCTTACACTATTTATACTGACACGGTAAACGGTTATTATTTCAGAACCACCGGTGTTTTTACCAATACAGGGTTGACCAATGTTACCCTACGCAGCAATGGAACTCCCTTTGCAGCAGGTATCAATAATTTTGTAGTTACTTACGATACTTCGATATGTAATATAGCAGTGACTGTGATGCCTGCGGGAACAGGGGCTGCTGCATTTACATTAGTAAGCGGAGGTACACCTACCAATTGTGCCAGTGCAGTTGTATCGGGAACATATACACAGAATGTAGGTTTAGTTGCTGCAAATAATTATGTAGATATTACGGTTGATGTTGCCACTGTTGGTACATATAATATATCAGCCACTGATGGCCAGATGACATTCTCCAAAACAGGTACGTTTACTGCGACCGGAGTTCAAACCGTAAGATTGGATGGGTCAGGAACGCCGACTACTTCGGGTGCTCATACAATGACTTTTGCTGCACCCTTTGCCAGTTGTTCATTTACGGTAACTGTGACTGCCGCAGGTGGGCCTGCAGTTTTTACGTTGGTTAGCGGGGGAACACCGATCAATTGCGCCAGCGCTGTTGTCAACGGCGCTTACGTACAAAGTACAGCGTTGGTTCCAGTTACAAATTATGTTGATATTACCGTAAATGTTAGTACAATCGGTACTTATACAATCACGGCGACCGGCGGGGGTATGACTTTTTCAAAGACAGGAAGCTTTACAGCAACGGGTAATCAAACGGTGAGATTGGATGGAAGCGGCACAGCTCCTTCAACGACCGGAAATACTACTGTAACCTTTGGAACTCCCTTTGCCAGTTGCACTTTCACAGTATATGTGTTGGCAAATGATTATTATCCCAGAACAGCTACCAGTAACTGGAGTTATGAGTGGGATGATGTGCCAACAGATTCTTTATACAGAGTTGCTACATCAAATACAATAACTGCAGGGAGTGTTTTCACAATCTTTATGAGTAATGATGGTACAGGCCTTGATTCAGGGGGATATTATCGCAGAAGCGGCACAGATTATTTTGAGTGGTTTGATTTTGGAACATGGATAGGATACGACAATCCTTTATGGGTGGAATACACTATGCTTCAATCCGCTGCTGCTGAAGCCACTCCATGGAAATCGCCTCCAACTGGCGGATGGGCAGGAACCGCTGGCGGAAATAATTTTAACCTTCGCTTTAGCTATAAAATTCTAGCTGGTCAAAAAAATGTACCGATTACATTTAATACTTCAATTAATCCTTCTGGTATAACTTATCAAGATGTAATTGTAGTTGAAGAAAGATTTGAAAGGGAAGTTACCCCCGGCAACTGGCAGGACTTTACTTCAGCAATTAATTATTACGGCAAGAGCTATTATGCAAGAGGAATTGGGCTTATTAAATTTGAAGCATATAATGCGTCGAATGTGCTTCAGGCTAAAATGGAACTCCGCCGCTGGCAGGTGCTCTGATAATGAAATTGGGTTTAAAGCAAACTGTCCCACCCCGATGCATCAGGATGGGACAGTTTCATTATGTGGGGTCATTAACTATCAATCGTCATCATCATCGTCTTCATAATAAGCTCCTTCGCTTTTCTTGTATTGTTCTTCCCATGCTTTTACAGCTTCATCAGTCAGGCATTCGATGATTTCAAACAGCGAATCTTTTTTCAGCTTCCATTCCGTTTCCGTAGGGTCATCAAAGCGCTGAATAAACAGGCAATGGTCTGATTCCACAGCCACTTTGATCAGCGTAATGGGTGAATCTTCTTTTTCTTTTACCAGGTAATAGCAACCGGCTTCCAGCAATTCATAAGAATACATAACAACTCCTCCTTTGTTTTTTCATTGTACAATTCAACCGGTCAGTAAGTCAGAATTTAACAGGCGCTCAGCGCAGAATGGAAATTGGGGGAATTTGATGGGTCAGAAGTACGAATCAAAATTAGGGGATTGGATTATTCCGGCCTGTAAATTTTATGTAAAGAATTGTCATGATTTTTCCAGAGATTTTAGTCCTTGAATTTCAAAAAATTGTGTGGTTCTGTGAAAATTTTTAAGCGGTAGCTCAGGCTCTCAGGCGCTGATGACATCCCGGAGATGAGGGTTCCGGTTTCTCAGGTCGGGACCTCCTTCGAGTACTGATTTCAGGTTGCTGAGATAGAAAGTCCAGCCATTGCCGCACTCAATATAAAAGTATTGCTGCTCATTTTCATCATTCATCGGCATCTGCTGTATCAATTCGCAAATAGTTTCTCCCTCTTCCTGTTTTATGGAAACAGTAACGACACAGCCGCCTGAAAAACTGAATTGGATTTTATCCCAGCCGTTTGCTGAAATGATCTCCCTTTCTTCCAGCACGGTATCATCATAACCGTACCAAAGCCACTTGTATTTATCGCCTGTTTCTATGTGGTTGTTCTTCGGCCTGACTGTTCCATCTGCTTTTGTAAACTGAGCAAGGCGGAGAAACCAGCTTTCCAATCCCTGTTGCGTGGCCCATGCATCATAGATAGCTTTTGCAGGAGCTTTGATGGGAATGCGTTTGGTAAATTGTTTCCAGTTATAAGGCATAAGTATGTTTTGACCTCAGCTCCAAAATAAGAAATTTTAAACACAGAGTAAGGGAGGTTAATGAGTTTCACAGAGGGATCATGTTTACAAATCAATTCTCTGTGTTACTCTTTTACTCTGTATCTCCGTGTTGAAAATATTTTATTGGCTTTTAAACCTATAGAGCACAGATAGTATTATTAAAAATATTTACAACCTCGTTACTTTCATTTCCACTCTCCGGTTCTTTGCACGATTGGCCTCGGTATCATTCGGCGCAACAGGCATATCGGGCCCGAAACCTTTAATGCTGATACGGCCATCATCAATTCCTTTGCTTACAAGATAATCTTTACAGCTTCTCACTCTTTTCAGCGACAGTTCCCTGTTCAATGCAGCAGAACCTTCTGAAGAAGTATGGCCGGATAATAATATTTCAACCGAATTGTTTTGTTTCATCAATGCAGCTAATTTTTCCAGTTCGGCTTTTCCTTCGGGCCGCAGCACAGCGCTGTTAACATCAAACTGAATATTGTTCAGCACCAGGTTATCGCCTTCCTGCAGGGTTTTGTTATTGAAAGTAACTTTCCCGGAAGTCTTTAGTGTCAATTCCACATTCTCAGTTGTTTCATCCGCTATCACATCCACTTGTTTTTCATCGGATGAATAGCCCGAAGCGCTTCCTTTAACAATATTCAGTCCTGCAGGTATATTTTCAAGCGTAAAGAATCCTTCTTCATCGGAGGTAGCCATACCATAACCTTCAATAACAGCTGTTGCGTTAGGTATGGGTTCACGGGTATCATGGTCAATGATTCTTCCCTGCACTTTTCCTTTGTAAATGATCTTTGGATTGATAAGCAGTTTTACAAAATCAAGGGAAAATCCGTCTCCGATCTTACTGGTTGGATCGTCAATAGCTATGATAAGGGAGTCAGCATTAAGCCTGGCTAATAATTCAGGAGTAAGGCGCAGAGTGATCAATTTGCCCACAGGCCCGGTTTGGTCAATACGGTTAATCATTTTTTCAGCTTCAGTAAACCTGAGACCATTTATCTTAACCTGGAATTTTGAACCCATAGAAGGCGCCTGGAAATCATCAATGAACATTTGCAGCGCTGCTGAATCCACTTTCACAGATTTCAGATCAGATAAAGGCATCCGGATTGAAACGGGATTATTATCCGGTCGTTTTGTAGTGCTGGTATATCCATCCTGCTCAACTGCCGTTCCATATTTATAGCTTGAAAGAACCATTATCCTGTCGGTGCCACGGGCATCCTCTATATTTATTTTCCAGGGAAAGCCATGCGACCAGGTTGACCTGCCGGAGAAGGGATTAAAATCGGGATCGAAACCAAACCCGAGATTGTCAATATCGCCAACACGGATCATCAGGTCAGCTTCTGCAGTATTTCTTAAAACGAGAAATTGCTTGTTCCAGTCACCGTCGTTTTCAGTTGTACGTTGTGAGGAAACAATAATTGGTAAAATAAGGATCGGGAGAAAAAAAAGAATTTTCATATTGCAGATTTTTTGCAAACTTACGCAGCAAATTCTGTCAAACAAGTTGCATCATCACACTTAAAAAATTATTCTTCCCCCGGTTTCTCCGGCCTGATCAGTATTTTTTTGTTCACAAGATTTTCGGCCATCATCTGTCCGTAGGTGTGTGCCAGTGTGGTTTTGGATGTATAATCAAATGACCGGGTGCGGGCAGAGTATATCATTTTGCTGCTCTCCAGATCATAGAAATTATTTTCCCAGGTATATTTGGTTTCTTCACTATAATAACCCGGTGTGTAAAGTCTTTCTGTTACGATGGTATAATACCTGTCGAATCTTCCAAAGCGATTATAGAATGTTGTGTATTCCGTTACCTTGCCGGGAACATAATAACGGTCCTTCTTTTTGTCAACCAGCACCATGGTCAGTACGCCGTCAAAACCTTTTCCTTCGATGGCGGCTTTAGCTTTTGCCGTATCGCCTTTTACAAAAGTACCGGGAGGAAAGATCTTGTTGGCTGCAATGGCGTTGTAGCCAAGGTCTTTCAGATCGCCGGCAAGATGGTCTTCCATTTTTGTCTGTAATTCCATGTCGTTATCACTTAATACTCCCAGCACAAGGATTTTTTTATACTTTTTAGGAGCAACATCCTGCGCCGTCCACGATTGGGTGATCTTGCTGGGTTGACAGGAAACTATGAATGCCAAAACGGGGATGATAAATAGCTTTTTCATAACGCTGAATTTTCATTATAAAATTACCTGGTGAAAATGCGGAATTGGGTGAGTGCAATCAGTCAGTCATAAGAGATTTGTCAGTTTTGAAAAACAGGGATTCGCATTTATTTTCCCCATCTGTTAATAACTCTAAATCTTTAAGCCTAAGGCTGTTTCGGTATATTTGCCGGAATGAAAATCCCGGGGAGCAAGAGCTGCTGATTCATTCAAAATATCTCTGAAAAACAAAGTGTAAATGGCAAAAGCAAAAGAAACAAACGATCTGTTTGCATACGACGAGGATAGTATAAAATCACTCGACTGGAAAGAGCATATCCGGCTAAGACCCGGAATGTATATCGGCAAGCTGGGCGATGGCTCATCACCCGACGATGGCATTTATGTGCTGGTGAAAGAGGTGATTGACAACTGTATTGATGAATTTGCCATGGGTTATGGCAAAACGGTTGAGCTTACAGTGGATAAGAAAACTGTAACCATAAGAGATTATGGCCGGGGTATTCCGTTGGGAAAAGTAGTGGATGTGGTAAGCAAGGTAAACACCGGCGCTAAATTCGACAGCAAAGTATTTCAGAAATCAGTTGGATTGAATGGTGTGGGTACAAAAGCCGTCAATGCACTCAGCAATTATTTTAAAGTAACTGCCATTCGTGACGGTAAAGAAAAAACCGCCGAGTTTGAAAAAGGATTTCTGATAAAAGAATACAAAGAAGCAAAGACCGGTGAGGAAAACGGAACGATGGTAACATTTATTCCAGATGATTCTGTTTTTAAGAATTTCAAATTCCATCCGGAGTTTCTCGAGAACCAGATATGGAACTATTGTTTTCTGAATGCCGGATTGAAAATAATTTTCAACGGCAAAAGCTTTGTCAGCAGAAATGGTTTGCTGGATCTGCTGCAGCGAAAAACCAATGAAGATGAGATCCGTTATCCCATCATTCACCTGGCAGGCGATGATATTGAAGTAGCTATAACACATAACAATGATTATGGAGAAGACATTTACAGTTTTGTAAACGGCCAGCATACTACGCAGGGCGGCACCCACCAGCAGGCTTTCCGGGAAACTTATGTAAAAACGATAAGAGACTTTTTCAAAAAAGATTATGATGCTTCGGATATAAGAACCGGAATTGTTGCTGCTGTTTCTGTTCGGGTGGTGGAGCCGGTATTTGAATCGCAGACAAAAACCAAGCTTGGGTCGGTGAATGTGGATATTGAAGGCCCAAGCATGCGACAGTTTGTTGGCGATTTCTTTGCTAAAGAGCTGGATAATTTTTTGCACAAAAACCCGTCTACCGCCGATTCACTAAAGAAAAGGATTGAGCAAAGCGAAAGGGAAAGAAAAGAATTGGCCGGTATCAAGAAACTGGCGAATGAAAGAGCTAAGAAAGCCAATCTTCACAATCGTAAACTCAGAGATTGCCGTTATCATCTTGATGAGGAAGCCCCGGCTAAGGGGAAAGAAGAGTTTGTGGCAAAACAAAAAGAGACGACCATTTTCATTACCGAGGGAGACAGCGCCAGCGGTTCTATTACCAAGGCAAGAAATGTGGAAACACAGGCGGTCTTCAGCCTCCGGGGTAAACCTTTGAACTGTTTCGGCCTTACCAAGAAAGTAGTGTATGAGAATGAAGAATTCAATTTATTGCAACATGCGTTGAATATTGAAGAGGGGTTGGAGGGACTCCGTTATAATAATGTTGTCATTGCCACCGATGCTGATGTAGATGGCATGCACATCCGTTTATTACTGATGACATTCTTTTTGCAGTTTTTTCCCGACCTGGTGAAGCATGAAAAGGTATATGTGCTCGAGACACCTTTGTTCCGGGTAAGAAACAAACAGGAAACGATTTATTGTTTCAGTGAACAGGAAAAACAGGATGCTATGAAGAAACTGGGAACAAAGCCGGAGGTTACACGTTTCAAAGGCTTGGGTGAAATCAGCCCGGATGAGTTTGGCCAATTTATTGGAAGCGGAATGAGAAAACAATTAATGAGAGTGGAAGAAGGGGAGCATATTCAGCAACTTCTCGAATATTATATGGGAAAGAATACACCGGATAGGCAGGAATTCATAATTGATAACCTGAAAGTGGAGATGGATGCTCCGGTTGAAAATTAATTTTGCACAGATGATACATATCGTTTTTCAACATTCGGATGTCGGCTTATTAAAAGAAGCAATTAAGCTTGATGAAAGCCTGCAGGGAAAAATCGTTGAGATAAAAGATGAATGGGGAGTGGGGCCATTAAAAGATTTAGATACAGAAGAAGGATGGCAGACGAGATTAGATTGGTGGAGAAATCTTTTGCAGGGATCTCCCTATGGTGAAAATTTGGTTGGGAGTTTTGATGATAGAAAAACAGTTGCAGAAATTAAAGCAGTTCTGGAATCAAACCCTGATGAGCAGGCCTGGATATGGATGGGACAAAACCAGCATGATGTAACAGGTTATTACTGGCTGATGCCGCAATTGAGGGAATACCAGGGTCGGATAATGGTCATTTATCTGAACAACCTCCCTTTTATCAATGAAAAAGGACAACTTTTTTATCCATGGTCGGTGCATGATATTCTTCCCAAAGAAGTCATTAAAGCAAAGAAGCTGGCAAGGCCGGTCACATTAAGCGAATTCGAGATCGATCCCGATGAGTGGAGGAAGATCGCTGAGGAAAATACAACTGTAAGAATTCTTGAGGGCGGAAAAAAGATCGCAGGTAAGGAAGAAAACTTTTATGACAATGAAATTTTGAAAAACCTTACTTCTGAATGGCAGAAGGCAACCAGGGTTTTATCAAATACACTGCATCGCATGAAGATAAAAACCGGCGATGTGTTTCTGATGTGGCGGATGAAACACCTGATCAGCGAAGGAAAGATCGAGGTAATGGGTGATGTAGAAAAAAGTTGGAAAGAGTTTGATGTGAGAAAGCCTGAAATGTCGCAAGGAGAGATAGAGTTTAAGAAGGAAGAAATAGCAAGTTAAATGGTTTTAATATTATAAGTACGGAATGAAATGTTCAATACTCAATGTTCAATTAGCAATTTTCAATTTTGAACCCTAAAGATCAAAAAACATTACATGGCTAATAAAGAGTATAACCTTGAGGACAGATTTGTAGAATATAGTTGCAGAATGATAGATGTTGTAGAGTCTCTGCCAAATACAAGAGCTGGAAATTACATTGCGGGGCAATTAATTAAGTCATGTATTTCTCCAACTTTCAACTATGGGGAAGTTCAGGGTGCAGAATCGAGGAATGATTTTATTCATAAACTTGGAGTCGTATTAAAGGAATTGAAAGAATGTAGAACAGCTTTAAAAATTATCAGAAGAAAGGAATTAATAAAGCCCGTTAAGCGGATTGATGCGATTTTCAAAGAGACAGAAGAATTAATCGCAATAATTGCAAAAAGTATTGAAACGGCTGAAAAAAATAAAGAGCGGCTTAAAAAATGAACATTGAGCATTGAATATTGAGTATTTATTTTAACAGTTTAAGGAATGGCCAAATCAAAAAAGATATTTCAGATTGAAAACAACGAAACGGGGCTGCATGGTCAGTACAAAACATGGTTTCTTGATTATGCCTCTTATGTAATTCTTGAAAGGGCTGTGCCTGCGGTAGAGGATGGATTAAAACCGGTGCAGCGCCGCATCCTTCATGCGATGAAGGAGATGGATGATGGTCGTTATAACAAAGTGGCGAACATCATCGGGCAGGCCATGCAGTATCATCCGCATGGTGATGCATCAATCGGAGATGCCCTTGTGAACATGGGGCAAAAAGATTTGCTTATAGACACACAGGGAAATTGGGGCGATGTAAGAACAGGTGATGATGCAGCCGCAGCCCGGTACATTGAAGCAAGACTGAGCAAGTTTGCCCTTGAAGTTGCTTTTAATAATAAAACTACTGAATGGCAATTGAGTTATGACGGCAGGAAAAACGAACCGGTTACCCTGCCTATGAAGTTTCCTTTATTACTTGCGCAGGGGGCTGATGGAATTGCGGTAGGGCTTTCGACAAAGATCCTTCCTCATAATTTTTGTGAACTCATAGATGCTGCAATAAAATATTTAAGAGGAAAAAGATTTGAGCTGGTTCCCGATTTCCTGACAGGCGGGATGATTGATGTCACCGACTATAATCATGGCAAAAGAGGCGGTAAGGTAAAAGTGAGGGCACATATTGAGGAAGTAGACAAGAAAATACTGGCGATAAAGAGTGTGCCTTATGGAGTGACCACAACACAGTTGATGGAGTCAATTGTAAAAGCCAATGACCAGGGCAAGATCAGGATCAAAAAGGTTACAGACAATACCGCAGCTGAGGTAGAAATACAGATTGACCTTGCACAGGGAATATCACCCGATATCACCATTGATGCACTTTATAAATTCACGGATTGCGAAATTTCTATTTCTCCCAATGCCTGTGTGATTGTGGATGATAAGCCTCAGTTCCTGGGTGTGCAGGACTTGCTCCGGCTTTCGGTTGACAAAACAAAAGACCTGCTTGAAAAGGAACTGCAGATAAAACTGAATGAGCTGCAGGAAAAATGGCATTATACATCATTGGAGAAAATCTTCTTCGAGGAAAAAATTTATAAAGAACTGGAGAAGAAACATGAAACATGGGAAAAGGTGCTGGATGCCATTGACAAGGCATTTATTCCTTTCAAAAAACAATTAAAGAGAGCCATTACGAAAGAAGACATTATTAAGCTGACTGAAAAACCTGTTCGTCGTATTTATAAACTGGATATTGATGAACTGAATGATCAGATAAAAGGGCTGGAAGCTGAAATAAAACAGGTGAAGAATGATCTGGCTAATCTCGTTGACTTTGCTGTTACCTATTATGAGAACCTGCTGAAGAAATACGGAAAAGGAAAAGAGAGAAAAACAGACATTAAGCAGTTTGAGGTGATTGAAGCCAAACAGGTGGCTATTGCCAATACAAGACTTTATGTGAACAGAGAAGAAGGTTTTATAGGCACCGGGCTTCGCAAAGATGATTTTCTTTTTGAATGCTCTGATCTGGATGATATAATCGCCTTTAGCAAAACCGGTGTAATGAAAGTAGTTAAGGTGGCTGATAAAACTTTTATCGGGAAAGACATTTTGCATGTTGCCGTTTTTCAAAAGAATGATGAGAGGACGACCTACAACATGATCTACATGGATGGCTCGAATGGAAAAAGCTATGCCAAACGCTTTAATGTTACAGGGGTGACGAGGGACAAGGAATATTTTCTTGCCAAAGAGCATGAAAAAAGCAAAGTGCATTACCTGAGTATAAATCCAAATGCGGAAGCTGAAATTGTGAGGGTTATTTTAACACCCGGCTGCAAAGCACATAAGAAAGAATTTGAATACAATTTTGCTGAACTGGAAATTACAGGCAGAGGAAGTAAAGGGATAACGGTAACGAAATATCCCATTAAAGCTGATGGAGTGAAATTGAAAGAAGCGGGAGCTTCCACCATTGCCGGGAAAAAACTCTGGTATGATGACCAATTTGGCCGGCTGAATACTGATGAAAAAGGAACTTATCTTGGAATGTTTGATGGAGACGACAAAATACTTGTAGTGTATAACGATGGAAATTATGAGATAACTGACCAGGAGCTGACGCAGAAACTCGATTCTGAAAAAGTGATATTTATTGAAAAATTCAACCCGGAAAAAATAGTGACGGTTGTTTATACCGACATGGAAAAAAGGCAATTCATGGTAAAGCGGTTTAGGATCGAAACAACAACACTGAAAAATAAATTTAGTGTTATAAAGGAGGGAGAAGGAAATTATGCAGAAGCCGTCACGACTGATGAAGAACCCGTTCTGGCCATGCAGCAGGGCAGGGGGGCACAGGTAAGAAAGGGAAAACTGAAGATCGCAAAGATCGCTGAGGTGACAGGGTGGAGAACTGTAGGTAGCAAACTGGCCGATTACAGCAAGTCGACTGAGATGGAATGGGTAAGATCAAAAGAAAGTTCGCAGCCGGAATTGTTTCAATAATCTAATTGCCCGCAGGTTTTTTTCTTTTGATCCTGAGAGTGGCATTTTTTTCCATGTTGCTGGTAAGTTTTACCTCATATTTTGTTTTGCCATCATTAATTATCATCAGGGCGGTATTCGGTGGAATCAGACCAAGATTTTCAGCGAACATGGATATTTCGCTGAATTCTTTTGTACTGTCAAGTTTCAGATCGATGTGGATGGATTTATGAGTAAGTTTTTGATTTGATAAAATGATCTGCTGGTCATAGAATAAGGAAATCATATCCCCGTCAATTTCTCCATTGTCATATACATCTACTCTCAGTTTATCTGATTCCACTTCTATTTCCTGTATAACTACATTTTCCCTTTTGGTAAATTCATTTTCTGATACATAGTTTATTACTTTTCGGGGAACTACGTTAACGGCAACCTCGCTGTCCTCTATGGCCGGTTTCCATACCTGGTAGGTTTCCTTGTATTCGCTGATGGCTTTCAGTACGGAATCGGTTTTGCTGATATCGGCATTCAGATGAAGATTGAAACCAATATCCGGGCAGGTGTACTTGTAATCAGGGAGGCTGAAGAAAATTCCCTGTAAATTAGAACCTGCCTGTGCCACCCGTAAGGTAGCCCTGAAATTCATCATACAGTCCACTTCAAAGTTCGTTGCAGAACCATGGTAGGAGACGGGAATGTTATAAAGGGTAAGCTCACGGCCGGGGGCATAATAATTTCCCTGCACCTGGATGCTCCGGTATGTATTTTTAAAAAAATAATTGAGAACCCCTTTTACATAATTTTTTTCGGGCTTTAATATCAGTTCGATAAGATAGTTATTGGTTGAGCTGCTGATCTTCACATTTGCATAACCGTACCAGTACCCAAACACGGATTGTGAATTTGTACGCAGTGAAATCAGGATGAGAAGTATGGCTACACTTTTTCGCATCGGTTTCCAATATCGCTAAAACTTGCCCGATACGGAAACGAAGTTTTTCACAATCTATTTTAAGTATCGTTTCATTTCTCTTTCCACATCCTTTTTCCTGATACTTTCCCGCTTATCATGCATCTTTTTGCCTTTGGCAAGGCCGATTTCTATTTTGGCCAGGTTTTTCTCATTAAAGAAAATGCGAAGGGGTACCAGCGTATATCCTTTTTCTTTAAGCTTCGCCTCAATTTTTTTTATCTCTCTTTTCTGTAGCAGAAGTTTTCTGTCACGCAAAGGTTCATGGTTATTGGAAGTACCATGTGAGTATTCAGTGATATGTAAAGATTTCAGCCACACCTCACCTTTATGGATGATGCAATAGCTGTCGTTGAAACTTGCTTTTCCTTCCCTGAGCGATTTTACTTCGGTGCCAAGCAGTATCATGCCTGCTTCATAACGGGAGTCGATGAAGTACTCATAAACAGCCTGTCTGTTTTTTAGCTCTGGCATTTAACTAATTGGCGTTGAATTTTAATACATCAAAGCCTGATCTTGCATCATTAAAGATACCAACAAAGGCATTCCGGTCTTTTTGTATAAAAAATGAACTGTTTTTGCCAAGCGTTTTTACCCTTACCTCGTCTAGTACATTGTCAAGGTTTGAAATTACATTACGATTTGAAGATGCCTCAAGATTTTGCTTGTTAAACCTGGAATAGGCATAAATAAGCACATTTCGTTTAATAGTAAGGTAAGGGATTAATTGTAGGTTCCCGATATATATGCCAGCCAGGTACCCGAAAGGTAATGTAGCCATTGATAATAATGTGCCTTCAATACCTTCTGTTTCTACGATAGAAAACAGTGCAAACGTAACAGAATCCTCTGAATAATCGGTGAGGCTAAGATGTTGCAGGCGGTAGGACGATTTATCTTTAAGGGTCTTTTCACCCTCTTTCGAGGAGTAAGTACCTTTTTGTGTAACGGATGAATGTACCAGTGCTGCAACAGAATCTTTAACAGGCACGGTGTATTTCCGGATGAATTTTGAAGTGGCTACATTGAAAAAATAATACTCAAACTCACGGGGAGAAGCGTTTTTAATGATCAGTACGCTGTCAAACAAAGAAGCGGTTACATTTTTGATCAGGTTGTTATTTTCTCCGGCATTGACTCTTAAATCATTGAGGAAATAGTTTTTAATGTTAAAGGTTCCCGACACAAGGTCAATTGAAGTGACACAGATGCCAATGTTAAAAGGGATTGTCAGCAAAATGCAGATTTTGTTTGTTTCATAGTATACCTGGTTTTCTGCCGGAAATGTATTTATTGAGTTGATCCTGGAAGCCCTCAGGGGTTTCAGTTTTTTGAACCTGATGCGGCAATCCTTTGTATATATTTTCTCTTCCTCTTTTGTAAAATTGGATTCGGGCAGATTGATCGTTATACTTTCCAAAGGCCGATCAGGCCACCACCGATAGACGTTAAGTTTACCATTGTCAAGAAAAGTAAGAATTTTCAGGTCATTTTTATCTGGAAGAATGGATAGTATTTTTTCTCCTTTCTTTTTGTCAAACTTAATGGTAAAACAAAGGCTGTCTTTTTGCTGTTGAAAATCTATTTTCCTGATCTGAATATCGTCGTTATCGGCATATATTTCGAAATTGCCTGCTTGTGTTACAAGGGGGGCAACAAATGTTATTTTGTTATTCTCTTTTGCAGAGAGGCTTAGTTGATTTGAACGAAAAGAGAAACTATCCTTTAAGGAAAACAAGGAATCATACCTGCATCGGGTTATTTTATAGCCATCCTGGAAATTAATATGTACTTCTTTTGTTTCAGTATTAAAATAGGAATTTGCAATATCATTTTTTGAGAAATTTTCCGGAGCCTGTATAAAGCCATATAAACCCTGGGAATGCAGTATTTCGCAGCAAAATAAAAACTGAAATAAATAAAATATTTTTGACATTCTATCCCTTGAGCAAGGTGAGAACTGTTGCAATTTTTTCCTTTAACTCTTTTCTTGGCACAATAAAATCAAGAAATCCATGTTCCATGATAAACTCGCTGCGTTGGAAGCCTTCCGGCAGATCTTTTTTGATGGTTTCTTTAATTACTCTTGGGCCTGCGAAACCTATCAGGGCACCCGGTTCAGCGATATTGAGATCGCCCAGCATACCAAATGAGGCAGATATTCCTCCAAATGTTGGGTCTGTTAAAAGTGATATGTAGGGAAGTCTTGCATCGTTAAGTTGTGAAAGCTTTCCGCTGGTTTTAGCCAATTGCATCAGGGAAAAAGCGCTTTCCATCATTCTCGCCCCGCCGCTTTTGCTGATAACCATGTACGGCAGCTTATGCTGAAGACAATAATCCACTGCTCTTGAAAATTTTTCACCCATCACACTTCCGAGTGAGCCGCCGATAAACTCAAAATCCATACAGGCAATCACAATTTCATTTCCATTTACTTTACCCACAGCCACCCGCATGGAATCTTTTAAATCCGTTTTGCTCCATATCTCTTCCAACCTTTTTTTATAGGGCTTTAAATCGGTGAAGCCGAGATAATCTTTACTGCGGATATTTTCAAACAGCTCTGTGTATTCATTATTGTCAAAAAGTATTTCGTAATATTCATTGCTATTGATACGGTGGTGAAAACCGCACTTAGGGCATACAAATAAACTTTCTCTCAGTTCGGTTACAGTGCAGATAAAATTACATTCGGGGCATTTTACCCAAAGCCCTTCGGGTGTTTCCTTTTTTTCGGATGTTTTAGTATTAATGCCTTTCTTGATCCGTTTGAACCAACTGGCTTTTGTCTCTTCTGTTTTTCCTTCTTCTCCTGCCAGGTTAGCATCAAAATCTTCAAATTGTTTAGCCATGTCCCATTGTATGAATTACAAATATAGGGATTGAGGTCTTAAAAGGCTGTAATGGGGATTTAATGCAAAATTCCTGAAAAACAATTTAGCCTGAAATAGCCCGGGTTAATTATTAGGGGCGCCATTGTCAATCCAGCAAAGGATCGAATTTTTTTGTGATGTGGATAATGAATTTCCTTGTGGCATCCTGTTACTCGAGACTGCGGTGCGGATTGAGCTACGGGCATTGAATACTTCGGTGTAACCGGTAAGCTGACCGGGACCATTGGTGCTTCCTGCAGCATGGCAACCGGAGATATTGCAGAAAGATTGTATGATTGGGCTTACATCAGCAGTCCATGCTTTATTTGCAACAGCATTGCAGTCGGGACTGGAACCGCCCCCACCATCATTGCTTTTACTGCATGAAATAGTAAAAAGAAAAAAAGATAAAACCGTTAATGCAATAGCAGGAACCTTTTTCATGATGCCGTCTTATTTAATAAATTAAGCTTTGAGATGTAAGATAACGAAGAAGGTTTAAAAAAAGTTGCCTCGCAGTGGCTGCTGTTACGATAAAAAATTTATATGGATCGGTGAACCAATACCGGTATCATCGATCAGACCTCTTTGGCAATTCCTTAAATTCTTATTTTTTTTTGGGAGCTGCAGGCCCGGCATTTTGTTTAGCCTTTGCTTTGGCTTCATTTTCTTTCAGGCGGTATTTCACAATCCTGCTTATCAGTTTCAGCGGAAGCGTCTGATCAAGCGGAAAACGTACTGTTCCTTTTGAACCGGCATAACCGGATAATTCTTTTTTAAAAGCAGCGATGCCCGAGGAAGTTGGGAAGAAGCTGATATGATTTTTGAAACCGGCAAAATATACCAGCATGCCATAATATTTATAAGCCGGCATCTGGTAACTGATGAGTTCTTCTGCTTTCGGCGCTGCGGTTCGGATAGTTTTCCGCATCTCCTTTAATAAAGCCTGAACATTTTTCGGGAATGCCGCTATGTATTCATTTGTGCTGACAGGAGCAATCTGTTTCATTATACTATTTTTATTCGGCTGCTTTTTCCAAAGCAGCGATATCAAATTTTTTCATTTGCATGAATGCCTGTACCACTTTTGGCGATTTGACCGGATCCATCATGAGTTTGCCAAGCACAGTAGGAACAATTTGCCAGCTGACCCCAAACTTATCTTTTAACCAGCCACACATGCTTTCCTGTCCGCCATCGGCTGTCAGGCTGTTCCAGTAATGATCTATTTCCTCTTGTGTGTCGCAGGTTACAACAATTGAAACTCCTTCATTAAATGTGTAAGCATGTTCGCCGGGGCCGTCCATAGCGATCAGGTTATAGCCATTCAGTCTAAATTCTGAAAACATTACCTTGCCTGCATTGGCATCTCCTTCAGGGTAATGAAAGATGACATCAGTAGATGAGTTGCTGAAAATACTGCTGTACAATTTTATTGCTTCTTCTGCTTTGCCAAATTGTTTACCTGTAAACAGCAGGGATGGCGTAATTTTTGGATCATCTCCGTCATTTTCGACGACAGACAGCTGCCAGGTCATCCCAAATTTATCCTGCACCCATCCATATCTTTCGCTCCAGAAGTATTTATCAATTGGCATCAGTATACTGCCGCCATCAACCAGCTTATTCCACACAGCATTTGTTTCATCTATTGACTCGCATAAGACAAACAGGGAGATGGACGGATTGATTTTGAACATTGGACCTCCATTCAGTCCCATGATTCTTTTCCCGAAAATCTCTGTGTGAACAACCATAGGTGTGTCAACCGTAATGGATGCGTCTTTGAATAAAGAACAATAAAATGTTGCAGCTTCTTTGGCCTTGCCATCAAACCAAAGGCAGGGAAAGATTTGATTTGACATGATTATGTATTTTGAACATTCACCATCCATTTTATACCAAACTTATCAGTGAAGCTACCGAAATAGGCTCCCCAGAACATATCCGCCATTGGCATTTCCACTGCACCGCCTGCAGACAAAGCATTGAAGAGCCGGTCTGCTTCTTCCCTTGTATCCGGCTCAAGGTTTATGTACACATTATTGCCCATATTTACTTTAAATCCCATTTGCTCAGGAGCATCAGAACCCATCAACATATAACCGCCGGTTATAGGTAATGCCACATGCAGTACCAGGCTTTTTATGTCGTCGCTAACCGGAGGCATACCTTCCTGGGGCGGCATATCACCAAAACGGTTGATGCCTCCTTCGAACTCGGTACCAAATACGGACTTGTAAAAATTGAATGCTTCCTCGGTGTTGTTGGAAAAATTGAGATAGGTGCTTACTCTTGCCATAATTGCTGGTTTTGTTTGTCTGAAGATAAATATTAATTGTTTTCACAGATATCCTTAAGCTTTTTTAATGCCTTTGGCCAGGTATCCATGAAATAGGCTTTGAATTCTTCATTTGAATCCATATCAATTTCCAAAATGGAACTGTTGCTATTGGCCCTGAATGTATAATTTTCTAATGCACCCGCCCATCCGTCTATGGCAGGGCCACTGGTGATTTCCTGTCCGTCCTGCAACATGCCCAGGTGCTCAATACTTACAAACTTATCGGGAACATTTTCCCTGATCTTGCTCACCATGCCGGCTTCCTTTCCATCTTTGTCTGTTCCAAGAAAAAGGATTTTTGATCCTTTATCCCATGAGCCTTTGTAATATGAAGTGGGATTAAATTCTGCAGTCCACTCCCTGTATGTTTTATCATTCAGCATGGTTTTATATACTTTTCCCACCGGGGCATTAATGCTGATTTCGAACCGAAGCAATCCTGATCTTTCGTTGGCTTCAGCATGTTTCTTAAAGTTGTTGATTATGTTTTGCCAGCCGGTCTGCTGCATTTCCACGGAATGTGTATTTTCGGCTTCAAAAGTTTCTGTAATCGTTGTTTCATTTCCATCCGCTGAGAAAACAATCTTTACTTTTCTTCCGTCGGCCATTGTATATTCAATCAACTCATCTTTATTTACTTTGTCATACACCCCTGCAAAATCAAAACTGAAGCTTCCGTCTTTGGCAGCCATCGTAGCGCTGAATGAGCCTCCTTCACGCAGATCATTATCTGCTTTGAGGGTACACCAGTCATCCGATGCATTATTCCAGCGGATAATGTGAGCCGGTTCAGTCCAGTATGTCCAAGCTTTTTCAACTGGCGCATTAACAATAGTGGCTACTGTTATAAGAGTTTTGTTGGTTGTTTCCATATAAAAAATTTTGTAGGGTTATAAATGTAAAACAATTAAAATAAGCAAAGAAAAAAGCCCCGTTTTTTGCGGGGCTTTGAAATATTTTTTAAAAAATGATTAAGCTATCGTAATATCCTTATCCAGGTACACATCCTGGATGGCATTCAGTATCTCGACACCTTCATTCATGGGACGCTGAAAAGCTTTGCGGCCTGAGATCAGTCCCATGCCTCCGGCTCTCTTATTCACAACAGCAGTCAACACCGCTTCAGCCATATCACTTGCTCCGGAAGAAGCGCCGCCGCTATTGATAAGACCGGCACGACCCATATAACAATTCGCAACCTGGTAACGGCACAGATCAATTGGATGATCGGTGGTCAGGGTTTCATATATGCGTTTGTCATTTTTGCCATACGCAGATTCTTTGGTGTTCAATGCAAGATAGCCGCCATTATTTTCGGGAAGCTTTTGTTTAATAATGTCTGCTTCAATTGTAACGCCGAGATGATTGGCCTGTCCGGTAAGATCGGCTGATACATGATAGTCTTTATCTTTTTTAAATGCCGGGTTTCTCAAATAGCACCAAAGGATGGTAGCCATACCCAGTTCATGCGCCATTTCAAAAGCCTTGCTTACTTCCTGTATCTGCCTTGCCGATTCATCGCTGCCAAAATAAATAGTTGCTCCGACTGCTGCAGCGCCAAGATTCCAGCTTTGCTTTATAGAAGCGAACATTATCTGGTCAAACTTATTGGGATAGGTGAGAAACTCATTATGATTAACCTTTACAATAAAAGGAATCTTGTGTGCATATTTCCTGGCGAGAAAACCCAATCCGCCATAGGTTGTGGCTACAGCATTACAGCCGCCTTCAATCGCCAGTTTAATAATATTCTCCGGATCAAAATAAACCGGATTTTTTGCAAAAGATGCGCCGCCGCTGTGTTCTATTCCCTGGTCAACGGGAAGGATGGATAAATAACCCGTTCCTGACAGCCTTCCGGTGTTATACATCTGCTGAAGATTTCTAAGTACCTGTGGGTTGCGGTCGCTGCTGCCCCAGATTCTGTCAACAAAATCGGAACCGGGAAGATGCAGCTGGTCTTTTGAAATTGTATTTGACTTGTGATTGAGCAGGTAGTCTGCTTTGTCAGCAAGCAGTTCAATAATCTTTTTATTTGCCATGAAGATGATTTTTAGAGGCGGCAAAGATAAGGAAGGATGCTCATTTGGGAATTAGAAACAGTATCTGACATCAGCTTTATGCTATTTATTTTTCTTTCCCCCTGCTTTGCAATTTGGGTATGAGTTTCAGGTTTTTGCGGAGCATGAATTTCAGATTCAATTTAACCAGGTCTCCTGCAGACTCGCATTTAAGAAAAGCGGATGAATTATGATGTTCTGCCAGTTGTATTGCCAGTTGTTTGATCTTTTCCGGTGTTGAGATATTGTCTTTAGCCATAATATCAAGCAAATCTTTGATACGATAGCGGGAGGAAGCGAGCCTTAATGCCATCATGGTTCTTTCTTCTGTCTGGTATTGGTCAATTGATTCTTTATTCAGACATTTCATGCTAACATCAACAAAAGGGAAATTATCTTTAAAAAACTGGGGCAGATACAGGTTCTTGCGTCCTTCATAAGATTGCTGGTCAAAATCAATACAGCGTATCCTGTACTGATAGTCTTCAATGTCGGGAGTGATATTTACGACAAAGTTATAGCTGCGCATATCACCCAAAAGGCGGATAAAGCATCGTTCGTTAAACTTTACAAACTCCTTTGCCAGCCGTATCTTATTTGTTTCGGGAGAGTTCAGCATTTGCGTAATGAAAACATCACCGGGAATGCCGGGAATATGTTCTTCAACCAGTGTATTTTGAGAAGTAAGAAAAATAATCCTGTTGGGCGAAAGAATATGTTCCAGTTCAAGCCCGTAAATGCGGGAGGCATCCGCTATTTTAATATAGTAGTGATCATAATTGTCATTGTACTTATTGATTATCCGGATACGAAATGGATTTGAATTGCCGAAAGTGCAATAATCAATTCTTGCCACATCAAGATGACCGGCGAAACGAATATCGCCTTCTGTTTTCAGAATGGCATACGTTTTTATGAGACCATCCCTGATATATTCCCATTCCCGCATGTCATACAATGGCTTTTCCCACAAAGTATCATTCCCGTTTTTATCTTTCAGGGGAACAGAGTAGGTAAACTGAAAGAGCTCCTGGTAGGTAATGGGAAGTGTAGTATCCCGGCCATGTTTTTTTAGGTAATTTCTCAGCCCTTCACATACCGGGAACATCGGCTTTTTGCGTGAAGGTTTATTATCGGGTCTATCTTCATTTCCTGTCTCGCTTATGGAAATCATTTCGTTTTATTTAAAGCCGCACTAAGTTCGTAATAAATGGGCTTCTTTTCTGTATGGAATAAAAAACAAACAGGGAGGATAAAAAAGTCTAAAAAGAAGAAGGGAATTTTTTTTTATTATCACCGCGCCTCCTGCTATCCTTTGCTTAGCATAGGATTGCAGGAGGGTTCCGGAGGGGAATCTTTTTCATTGGATTTGGACACGGTGACGATTTGGTCGTTCTTCAAGGATCTTGGATGGTTTTTTCAAAAACGGACGTTGGACTTTAACTGGATTTTCTAGGACTTGGTTTTGGAATTTTCTATTGGATATTGGATCAATCTGAAGCAAAAATAATTATGAGTTCATTAATAAAACAGAGCAAATCAACTCAACTTTTTTACTACAGTTTTTCCTGAAATATTCGTAAAGTGGCTATACAGAACCTGCGGATAAAGCGGAATAACGAATCGTAGAATTACGAATGTCCTTATTAAAATGCTGATAAAGAGGGGAGAGTCAGACAAAATCAATTGCCCATCGCCTGGATCACATCATATTTTGTAACGATATGGTAAGCCCCTAATTCATCTTTGGCTAATACAGCTCCGTTTTCCTTATTGATAAGATGACTGAGCTTTTCAACCGGAGTATCAAACTCCACTATTGGAAACAGCGGTTCGATTACATCAGCCACCTTAGAGTTTTTTATCTCGGGGTTGTCAAAAATTTTCTGAAACAGACCCCCTTCGCTGATAGCACCGACCAAACCGTTACCGTTCATTACCGGTATATGTTCGATGTCATATTTCTTCATCAGTTCAACTGCTTCTGCTACGGTTTGCGTTGGCTCAACAGTTATAAGCTTTTTTGATATACCTCTCGAACTGATAATGTCTTTGAATGTTTTTACATCAAGAAAGCCTCTTTCAATCATCCATTGGTCGTTATAAATTTTTCCAACATACCTGCTGCCGTGGTCATGAAATATACAAACGACCAGATCGCCTTTTTTCAGGCGGTTTTTCAGTTGTATCAATCCCTGGATGCAACTCCCGGCGCTGTAACCGCAAAACATTCCTTCTTCCTTAGCTAATCTTCGTGCCATTATTGCGCCATCTTTATCTGTTACCTGTTCAAAATGATCAATCACACTCATGTCATAATTCTTCGGAACAAAGTCTTCGCCAAATCCTTCACTGATGTATGGATGAACCTCATTCATATCTATTTCACCAGTGCGGAAATATTTTGTGAGCAATGAACCAAATACATCAATGGCCCAGACCTGGATATTGGGATTCTGTTCTTTTAAATATTTTGCTGTTCCCACAATCGTTCCACCTGTGCCGGCAGTGCAAACAAGATGAGTGATCTTACCATCAGTTTGTTTCCAGATTTCGGGCCCTGTACTTTCATAGTGTGCATCCCTGTTGGCAAGATTGTCATATTGGTTACAATGAAATGAATTAGGAATTTCAGTTGCCAGTCTTGCCGCTACACTATAGTAACTCCGGGGATCTTCCGGCAACACATTAGTAGGACAAACGATCACTTCGGCTCCCACGGCTTTCAAAATATCCGCTTTTTCTTTTGATTGTTTATCTGTAGTAACAAAAATGCATTTATATCCTTTTACACAGGCTGCAAGGGCAAGCCCCATTCCTGTATTTCCGCTGGTACATTCAATGATTGTTCCGCCCGGCTTTAGTTTACCTTCTTTTTCCGCCACCTCTACCATTTTTAATGCCATGCGGTCTTTAATGGAGTTACCGGGATTGAAATAATCCACTTTAGCAGCCACCGTACAGGGAAAATCTTTTGTTATCTTATTTAACTTAATAAGAGGCGTATTGCCGATGGTTTCAAGTATGTTATTCTTAATATCCATGCTGATTATTTCAAACGCAAAAGTACATTTTTGCTTTCAGCCAGTAAAAAACCCCGACCGCAGGCGTCGGGGTTGACCGGACTCAATGATATTTTATCATCAAGCTTCTTTTCTGTAAGCTTTTCTTTTTGAGCCTAAATAATTATCCAGCAGGAACAGGCCCAGCACCACATTGATCATCATAAACACATTCACCCAGGTATTGCTGAAGAACTTGCTAAAGTCAATTTTATTGAGATTTTTTGCCACCATATCTTCTCCCCCTGAACCAGAACCTGCCTGACCAAAACCATAGATGAGGAACCCGACGAATAAGGCAATAAAAAATATTCCAATGCTCCAGATGATCTTTTTATTGATATATGTTTTGGTAGCCGGTGCAATATGAAGTTTGGTAATCTCTTCCATTACATTTTTTGTAAACCGCATGGAAGGTGCATCCAGCCGGGATGATTGTAAAAGCCGGGTTACCTCCAGTAACTCATTATATTTTTCTTTCCATGCTGTATCTGATTCCAGCAACTTTTCAATCACAGGCTTTTCTTCTGCGGAAGCTGTGCCGTCAATAAAATTCCAGAGACGTTCTTCCATATTGTGCTGCGTATTCATACGGTTTAATTTAAATCTTTAATTTCTTCAGCAAAATAAGTTTCCATTTTTTCTTTTAACCTGATCCTTGCCCGGTGTAGTCTTACTTTGGCTGCATTCGGCTCTACACCGAGGATGGCTGCAATTTCATCCAGGGTTTGTTCGCTTTTGTAAAACAAAGTTATGATCTCTGCATCATCAGGGTTAAGCATTGCAATGGCATCATGCACCATGGTTAGTTTTGATTTTTGCTCCACCTGGTTGGCGCTGAAACCGGAATATTTGCTGTCAGCCATTTCAAAAACCTTTTCATTATCCAGCGAATGTATTTCCAGCTTTTTCTTCCGTAATAAAGTAATGCAGGTATTGTTTACAATGGTATAAAGCCAGGTGCTGAATTTGGAAGCTCCCCTGAAATCAGCAAGGTATTTATAGGCTTTTATAAACACATCCTGCGCCACTTCTTCGGCATCCTCCCTGCTTTTGATCATTCTCAATGTCAATGTAAACACATAATCCTGATAACGGGTTACCAATCCGGCATAAGCCTGTTGGTCACCATTTAGCACCCTGCTAATGATTTCACTATCATTCAGTCCGGTTAACATTCTGAAGAGTATGACTCATTGTAAATGAATCAGGTTACAGTACAAAGTACAATAATTTGACAGCCTTAACATAGCTATTTGCAACAAAGAGCAGAAACTTATTTTTCTGCGGCTGTAACTACCTTTTTGCACAGGTAGTCAAAGAGACTGTGAACAGCTTTTTGAAATATTTCTGTGAAATTGTAACCCGGTTTAAAGATGGTTAGTCATAAACACAGAAATCAATTTTCTTCAACAATTAAAATTAAAATTATGGGCGGCCCAGAAGTTATAGTACCGGTTACAATGTTTGCAGGAGGATTTGCCATGGTGTTTGGCATTGTATATCTGAAAACCCGGCAGAATATGGCAATGATTGAAAAAGGAATGAACCCCAAAGAACAGACAAACAGACCAGCCCCTTTCAAAAGTTTAAAAGCAGGCTTACTTTTAGTCGGCGCCGGCCTTGGTTTGCTCATTGCATTTCTTCTTGATGCCTATGCTCTTCCTTTTGAGATAGAGCCTACCGGTTTGTATTTTGCCCTTATAGCCATCGGCGGAGGCATAGGATTGATGCTATCGTATATGATTGAAAAGAAACACTGGTACGATAAAGACCAGAAGTAAATACCGACCTGTATTTCTTTGAGATATTAATGGCAATGGCGAAAGCTGTTGCCTTTATTTTTTAATTTGTTGCAAGGCCATTTCCAGGAGATGGTCATAATTGTTCATCACCTGATAAAATCCCTGGTTTCTCCAGCGGTATCTTGCCAGCATTGCCTTCATACGTTGCTGAATTTTATCCTTCTCCTGCAGTTTTATTGATTGTATGTAAGTTGCAGTGCCTGCATACCCAGTGAATGCCTGCCAGACTTTTGCTGCATCAACATTAGCAATAAAATCAGTAATTGTTTTGTATTGATCCAGTTGCTGCCTGTTGTCAAGATAATAATGGTAGATAAAACTATTGTATGCGCTTCCGTTGAAAATATCATTTATGAGTTGAGTGTAGAATATGGTATCAATAGGTACAAAAACATCAGGCATGATGCCACCTCCGCCATACACCGTGTCTTTGCAATTTGTAACAAAGGCTTTACCGTTTGTTATTTTGTTAGAGTCAGCATACAATAGTTCACCATTGTGATACCGTTCCATGAAATCATCCAGATAGATTTTTTTTCCTTTTTCATAAGAACGTTGAATGCTGCGCCCAAGCGGCGTATAATAACGGGCAATGGTCAGCCGGATACCTGATCCGTCAGTCAAAGAAAATTGATCCTGCACCAACCCTTTACCAAAGCTGCGTCGGCCAATGATTTTTGCCCTGCACCAATCCTGTAATGCTCCGGCCAGCACTTCACTGGCACTGGCTGATAACTCATCTATCAATACAATAAGTTTTCCATTCTCAAAAATGCCGGGTCTTTTACAACGATATTCCCTTTTTTTGCTGTTCTCCCCTTGTGTATAGACTATTAATTTTTCACCATCGAGAAATTCATCAGCAATATCAGTTGCTTCCTCCATCAATCCACCTCCATTATCTCTTAAATCCAGGATCAGGCTTTGGAGGTTTTGCTTTTTTAAAGTCTCCATAGCATCCATAAATTCCTCGTAGGTAGTACTGCTGAATTTATTCAGTTTTATATACCCGGTTTTATCATCAATCATGTAAGAGGCATCTACTGAAAGCACGGGAATTGTACCCCTGCTTACGGTAACAGATTGCTGTTGTCCATCCCTCATTATTTTGAAAGCTGCCTTAGTCCCTTTTGGACCTTTTATCAGAGCTTTTATTGAATCATTGCTTTGCCCTTTTCGGGTCAGGGAATTTCCATTTACTTCAAGCAACTTGTCACCGATCTTCAAACCGGCTTTGTCGCCGGGAGCATCAGGGATAACATATACAGCATTAACTGTATCATTAAAAACATTGAACTCAACACCAATCCCTTCAAATTTTCCTTCCAGATCTTCATCTGCCTCTTTTACTTCTTCAGGAGAAAGATATACGGAATGCGGGTCCAATTCTGCCATCACTTCCCGGATCGCTTTTCCCTGGAGGGAATCAATTGCAACCAGGTCAACGTATCTGAGTTTTATCAGGTCAAGAGCCTCCTGTAATGAATTGCGGCTGCCTGTTGAGAAAAATCCTTTTTTGCTCCCGGGGTTATCGTTTAACTTATATCCGATAAACATTCCTGCAATCATCAGCAATGAAAAAATAAGCGGAAGCCAGACCTGTATTTTTTTGTTTCCCATCATAATCCTTTATTCAGTAATTTGACGCAAAATAACCAAAAGTTGCTGGTTTCTTGTCACTGATTACTTAGAGAGCGACAAGACTTTATTGGCTCGTAATAACCAGTAACAATAACGATGAACCAGCAACATGTCTTCAATAAAACTTATAGCTGATAGCGGAGCCACCAAAGCCGAATGGTGCCTTGTAACAGATGGAAAGAAGAAAACATTCTTTACGCAAGGCATCAGCCCTTATTTTTTAAATACGGAACAAATTTCTCAACTATTATTAAGCGAACTGAAACCGCAATTAAAAAGGGTGGAAGTTGAGGAAATTTTTTATTACGGTACCGGCTGTGCCAATCCGGATAATGCAACATCTGTAAAGAAGGCTTTGCAAAAAGTTTTTTCTGGTTCTAAAACAGAAGTGACACATGATTTAATGGCCGCTGCAAGGGCACTTTGTGGTAGGCAAAGGGGCATTGCCTGCATTTTAGGAACCGGCTCAAATTCCTGTTACTATGACGGAAAAAAGATTGTAAAAAACAGTCCTGGCCTGGGATATGTTTTAGGCGATGAAGGCAGTGGAGCTTATCTCGGTAAAAAAGTTATACAATATTATCTCTATGGAACATTTGATGAAGAGCTAAGGGGTCGTTTTGATTTGACCTACACAACCACTGCAACTGAGATTCTTGAAAATGTTTACAAAAAGCCTTTGCCTAATCGATACCTGGCAGGTTTTACAAGGTTTCTGGCCGAAAACAGGGGGCATTATATGATTGAAAATATCATAGAGGACGGGCTGAATGACTTTTTCTTTACACATTTATGCAAGTATAAAGAGATCTGGAGTTTACCGGTCAACTTTACCGGTGGTGTTGCATTTGGTTTTAAGGATGTGTTGCAGCACCTTTGCAACAGTTATGAATTTGAACTGGGAAAGGTGCTGAAAAACCCGATGGAAGGATTACTGGAATATCATGGTTAAAAGGATAAGGAATGGGATTTAGAAAAATTACAGAAGAGCCAAGCATGTACAGACACCTCGAGAAGATGTCCATTTTGGAAATTCTTTCCAATATTAATGAGGAAGATGAAAAAGTTTCTGTTGCTGTTAAAATTGCTGTTCCCCAGATTGAAAAACTGGTTGAAACCGCCAGCGATAAGATGCTGATGGGCGGACGTATGTTTTATATAGGCGCCGGAACAAGTGGCCGGTTGGGAATTGTGGATGCCAGTGAATGTCCGCCCACTTATGGAGTTCCTTACGGGTTAGTTATTGGAATTATTGCTGGCGGGGAAAAAGCCATAACCACCGCCGTTGAATTTGCAGAAGATGACAAGGAGCAGGGATGGAAAGACTTGCAGGAATATAATGTCAGCGATAAAGATGTGGTGATAGGAATTGCGGCCAGCGGCACTACACCCTATGTGATAGGAGCTTTGGAAGAATGCAGAAAAAGAGGAATTATTACAGGGAGTATTTCCTGCAACCCCTGTTCACCAGTAAGCGCAGCAGCAGATTTTCCTATTGAAGTAGTGGTGGGACCAGAATTCGTAACCGGCAGTACAAGAATGAAGAGTGGCACGGCCCAGAAACTGGTGCTGAATATGATCTCCACCTCGGTAATGATACAATTAGGAAGGGTGGAAGACAATAAAATGGTGAATATGCAGCTTACTAATGACAAGTTGGTGGACAGGGGGGTAAAAATGCTGATGGAAAAAGTGAAGCTGACAGATTATGATAAAGCAAAAGAGATCCTTCTTAAATATGGCAGTGTAAAAAAGGCCGTTGATTCATTTCAGCAATAATTTTATCAATCCAATCACATAGCATCGCCGGATATCAATGTATCTTTGAGTTGATTTTGTTTTATGCAGGATATAGAACCTTTTTACAACTGGCGGCATATTTATATCAGTGAGGAAGATCAGCGGTCGCCTTTTTTTGGAAGAACCTATTCTGAGTTTGAATTCTCCCAAACGGTTTATAATTATTATATCCATCCGCAATGGGATGATTTTGGCAGCCGCACTCTTTACTTAAAGGTGCTGCTGGCTGACTATGAAGAAAAGTATGCTGTGATAGAATTGATCGGGGAATGGAATGATGCCATTGAAAATGACATCATGGAACTGAAAAGGGAAGTGCTGGATGTATTCATGCAGGAAGGGATTTTCAAGTTTATATTGATCGGCGAAAATGTGCTGAATTATCACAGTGACGGCAAAGATTACTACGAAGAACTGTACGAAGATGTGTCAGAAGAAAACGGATGGGTGGTCTGCCTGAATATGCCGGAGCAGACACAATACGATTTCCGGCATGCTCATCTGAATCAGTATATCGAATTGATGGAGCTGGACAGTTGGAGAACTTACAAGCCCTTTCACTTATTCAGAAAAATTGACTCCGAATTGATAGCGAGGCTGAATAACAGTATATGATTTTTATCAGCCAAATCTTTTATTTTACTTTGGCCTTGCCTTAGTATTTTTGCCGAAACAGATTACTCCTTAGAACGACGCTTATGAAATGGTCTGAAATGCTCACTTCCCCGGTTGGTAAGAAATGGGTGATGGCTTTGACGGGATTGTTTCTGATAACTTTTTTGATGGTTCATGTTGGTCTGAATGCCTGCATATGGGCTGATGACGGCGGAATCATGTTCAATGCAGCCGCACATTTTATGGGTTCTATGGTTGTGATCAGGATAATTGAGATCGGCTTGATACTTGGTTTTGTCATTCATATTATCCAGGGACTGGTGCTGGAATTTCAAAACCGGAGAAAGAGAGGTGTGGCTTACAAAATGAGTTTGGGAAGCAGAGGAAGCAAATGGTACAGTCGTAGTATGGGTTTACTTGGCACAATTCTTTTATTGTTCCTGATCCTTCACTGGGTTCATTTCTGGATTCCAAACCGGTCACACCAGGGTTGGTTATTGGGTGAGGAATTAAACCTGTACCAGGAAATGAAAGTTACTTTTCAGCAGGAATGGGTGGTAATCGTTTATGTGATCGGATGTATTTCGCTGGCATGGCACCTGCTTCATGGATTTCAAAGCGCTTTCAGAACGATTGGAGTAAGTAATAAAAGATACCTGGCTTTGTTAAATGCGATTGGAACAGGATTTTCAATCATTATACCGCTTGCTTTTGCCATGATGCCGGTAAGTTTTTATTTGGGGTGGATAAAGTAAAAGAAACGACTTGATTATTAAATCTCTTTATATCATTACAATCATCGATTGTTATGCTTGACTCAAAAATTCCTTCAGGTGCTTTAGAAAATAAATGGAATGATTATAAAGGTCATTGCAAACTGGTTAACCCGGCTAATAAAAGAAAACTGGAAATAATTGTTGTGGGTACAGGGCTGGCCGGCGCATCGGCTGCTGCATCATTAGGCGAGTTGGGATATAAGGTCAAAGCATTCTGTTTCCAGGATTCACCAAGAAGGGCTCACTCAATAGCTGCGCAGGGAGGGATTAATGCTGCCAAGAATTATCAGAATGATGGCGACTCGATATTCCGTCTGTTTTATGATACAGTGAAAGGGGGCGATTACCGGGCAAGAGAAGCCAATGTCCATCGCCTTGCAGAAGTCAGTGTTAACATTATTGACCAATGCGTAGCGCAGGGTGTTCCTTTTGCAAGGGAATATGGCGGGCTGTTGAATAACCGTTCATTCGGAGGCACACAGGTAAAAAGAACATTTTATGCTGCCGGACAAACCGGTCAGCAATTATTGATTGGCGCATACCAGGCACTGGAAAGGCAGGTGGCATTGGGCAATGTAAAAATGTACAACCGCCATGAAATGCTCGATGTAGTGATCATTGACGGAAAAGCAAGAGGGATTATTTGCAGAAATCTTGTAAATGGGGAGTTGGAAAGACATTTTGGTCATGCCGTGTTGCTTTGCACAGGCGGATATGGAAATGTATTTTATCTTTCTACCAACGCAATGGGCAGTAATGTAACTGCTATCTGGAAGGCACATAAAAAAGGAGCTTATTTCGGTAATCCTTGTTTTACTCAAATTCATCCTACCTGTATTCCCGTTACGGGAGACCATCAAAGCAAACTGACATTGATGTCAGAATCGCTGAGAAATGATGGCCGGATCTGGGTTCCAAAAAAATTAAATGAAACAAGAAAAGCTAACGATATACCTGAAGAAGAAAGAGATTATTATCTCGAAAGACGTTATCCTGCATTTGGCAACTTAGTGCCGAGAGATGTGGCTTCAAGAGCCGCCAAGGAAAGATGTGATGCCGGTTATGGTGTGGGTACAACAAAACAGGCAGTTTATCTTGATTTTAAATACAACCTCATCAATAAATACGGAAAAGCTGAAGCTAACAAACATGGCATTGAAAACCCTGATGAGGAAACATTGATAAGGCTGGGTAAAGAAGTGGTGAAAGAAGAGTATGGCAATCTTTTCGACATGTATGAAAAGATCACAGGCGAAAATCCTTATGAAGTGCCGATGAGGATTTATCCTGCTGTGCATTACACCATGGGAGGGCTTTGGGTGGATTATGAACTGATGACAACGGTAAAAGGCCTGTATTGCTTAGGCGAAGCAAATTTCAGCGATCATGGCGCTAACCGGCTTGGCGCATCAGCATTGATGCAGGGATTGGCTGACGGATATTTTGTGATCCCTTATACTATCGGCAATTACCTGGCAGATGAAATTGCAACAAAGCCCATTCCCACCTCACATGAAGCATTTGCACATACAGAGAAAACAGTAGCTGATCGCATAAATTCACTGATGGGGATAAAAGGAAAACAATCAGTCGAAAGTTTTCATAAGCGACTTGGAAAAATAATGTGGGAAAAATGCGGTATGGCAAGAAACGAACAGGGGTTGAAGGAAGCGATTACGGAGATACAGCAACTGAACAAAGAATTCTGGAGTGATCTGCGGATACCCGGTGAAACAAATGAAATGAATCCTGAACTGGATAAGGCAGGCCGGGTTGCGGATTTTATTGAACTGGGTGAATTAATGTGCATGGATGCTTTGAATCGTAATGAAAGCTGTGGCGGCCATTTCCGGGAAGAAAGCCAAACGGAAGAAGGTGAAGCAAAAAGAGATGATGCCAACTATGCCTATGTTTCTTCATGGGAGTACAAAACTGAGAGTAATTGGGAAATGCATAAAGAGCCATTGCAGTTTGAGGTGGCGAAGCCAAGTCAACGATCTTATAAATAAAGTACTTGAAACCCGATATGGAACATAATAACATTAATCTTATACTGAAAGTATGGAAGCAGAAGAATGCTGAAAGCAGGGGAAGCTTTGAAACATTCGAAGTAAATGATATTTCTACTGAAATGTCTTTTCTTGAAATGTTTGATGTGTTAAATGAAAGACTGATAGCAGAAGGCAAAGAACCAATCGCCTTCGACCACGACTGCAGGGAAGGTATCTGCGGAATGTGTTCCATGTATATCAATGGCCGGCCGCATGGCCCCTGGCATGGCACCACCACCTGCCAACTGCATATGAGGGCTTTTAAGGATGGCGACACAATAGTTGTTGAACCCTGGAGAGCCAAAGCTTTTCCGGTAATCAAGGATTTGATTGTTGACCGTACTGCTTTTGACCGCATCATTCAGGCTGGCGGATATATTTCTGTGAACACAGGTGTTACCATTGATGGCAATGCCATTCCTGTTGAAAAAGAAAATGCCGATAAAGCTTTTGCTGCTGCTGCCTGTATTGGTTGCGGCGCCTGTGTGGCTGCCTGCAAAAATTCTTCTGCTTTATTATTTGTTTCTGCAAAAGTTGCTCATCTCGCCTTGTTACCACAAGGGGCGCCTGAAAGAAAAGAAAGAGCTTTGAATATGGTGGCGCAAATGGATAAAGAAGGTTTTGGCGCCTGCACCAACACCGGGGCCTGTGAAGCCGTTTGTCCCAAAGAAATTTCCATTGAAAATATTGCCCGGCTGAATAAAGAATATGCTTTGGCAGGATTTTCTTCTGACAAATAGCTGTCATCAGTCGCATTTGCCTTTCACAAATGGCTTTTTTTATTTTGGTCTGCATTGGTTATTTTCAATTTCCAAAAACCAGTTTATGAAGACGCAAATCATTCTGTCATTAGCAGCATTGATAATTTTATCCTGCAATAACTCAAAAGAAGTGAAAAAGGAAGCATACAAATGGCCAGGGGAGATGATGCCGCCGGCAGCAGAGAAAAAACCCTATAAAATGGAAGCTCATGGTGATGTTCGCATTGATGATTATTACTGGATGAATGATTATTTCAAAAAAGGATCTGATAGTACAAAGGTGGTGGACTACCTGAAAGCGGAAAATGCATATCTGGATACAATGTTTGGCGCAAGTAAGAAATTCAGAGAAGATTTATTTAAAGAATTAAAAGGCCGGATAAAAGAACAGGATGAATCGGTTCCTTATAAGGATAATGGTTATTGGTATTATACCCGTTTTGAAACAGGAAAAGATTACCCGGTATATTGCCGCAAAAAAGAAACATTGGATGCAACAGAAGAGGTGATACATGATGCCAATAAAGCAGCCGAAGGGAAAGGCTACTACAATGCTGCCGGGCTTGAAATAAGCGATAATAATGAACTGATGGCAATTGGCGAAGATGATGTAAGTCGCAGGCTGTACAATCTTCGATTTAAAAACCTGAAGACAGGTGAATACTCTTCGGAAACAATTCCAAATACGGAAGGAGGTTCCTACGCATGGGCGGCGGATAATAAAACCATCTTTTACATAAAAAAGGATCTTACCACATTATTGGGCTTCCAGGTCTGGCGGCATGAAGTGGGTGCCGATCCTGCATCCGATGTAAAAGTGTATGAAGAAAAAGATAACCGCCATTATATCGGAGTGGGCAGAACCAAATCAAAAAAATTCATCATTATTTATTCCGAATTAAGTGAACAGCAAAGTGAGCACCGCTTTCTCGATGCTTCGGACCCTAAAGGGGAGTTTAAAATTTTTTATCCGAGAACAATGGGACTGGTGTATGATATTGACCATTACAATGATAAATTCTATATCAGAACCAACATGGATGCGCCAAATTTCAGATTGATGGAATGCCCGTTGGATAAAACTTCAAAAGAGAACTGGAAAGAAGTAATCCCGCACAGAGCTGATGTTTACTTGTCCGGTATCACTGTATTCAAAGATCACCTGGTGGTTTCAGAATTAAAGGAAGGACTGACCAACGTCCGTATCATTAATCAAAAAGATAAGGCAGAACATTATTTGCAGTTTGATGAGCCTGCTTATCTCGCTTCCGTCAGTGTTAATCCGGATTTTAATACCAATATTCTCCGGTTTACTTACACTTCCATGATCACTCCCAACTCTACTTATGATTACAACATGGATACCAAAGCAAGGGAGCTAAAGAAACAACAAGAGGTAGTAGGTGGATATGACAAGAATGAATATGTAACGGAAAGAACAATGGCTACTGCAACTGACGGCAAGAAAGTTCCGGTTTCCATTGTATATAAAAAGGGATTTAAAAAGGATGGCAGTCATCCATTGTTACTGTATGCTTACGGTTCATATGGCTCCACTTCTTATGCCACATTCAACAGCAACAGGCTTAGTTTATTAAACAGGGGATTTGTGTATGCACTTGCACATATCCGGGGCGGGCAGGAGATGGGACGGGAGTGGTATGAAGATGGAAAGATGATGCACAAGAAGAATACGTTTACTGACTTTATTGACTGTGCTGAATTTTTAGTTAAAGAAAAATACACTTCAAAAGGTCATGTGTATGCACAGGGCGGCAGTGCCGGCGGTTTGCTGATGGGTGCTGTGACCAATATGCGGCCCGATCTATGGAATGGAGTAGTGGCGCAGGTACCTTATGTGGATGTGATTACAACTATGAGTGATGCATCCATTCCGCTTACAACCGGTGAATATCTTGAATGGGGTAATCCAGCCAATAAGGAAGAATATTTTTATATGAAATCTTACTCACCTTACGATAATGTTGAAAAGAAAGCTTATCCCAATATGTTGGTGACAACCGGCCTGCACGACAGCCAGGTGCAGTATTTTGAACCGGCGAAATGGGTTGCAAAGCTCAGAGAACTGAAAACGGATAAGAACATTATTCTGTTTAAAATAAATATGGAAGCCGGTCATGGTGGTAAATCCGGAAGATTCAGGGCATTGGAAGATGTGGCTTTGATTTATGCTTTCCTGTTTGCGCTGGAGGGAATTGCTGAATAATTTACAAGTTATCTCAGAAGTATTATTTCCCACTAAGCCACAAAGGCCGCCAAGAAATTTGTTAATGATTGAAAATGCTTTGTGTTCTTAGTGTCTTTGTGGGAAAATTAAAATTTGGCTTGTACGATAAATTTTAGAAACAGTAAGATGCTTTAATGGCTATTAACCAGAGTGCATCAGCGCCCTGTTCTTTCATCATAATAAGAACAGGGGAGATCCCAAATTTTTCATTGAAGAAGTAAGTGCCATCCAGTTTTGCCCCGATATTAAAGCGGTTTATTCCATTGTACATCCCAAGTGCAGGGCCTAAGCTGAAATTTATAAGGCCTTTATTCCATGGGTTATACATCACTCCGCCAAATAAATGCAGAAAAGTATAAGCCGGGTATTTGTAAGGATAATTGCCTGCCGCTTCCTTTTTACCCGGATAATATGCAATCCCGCTATTGGCAATTAATCCGAAAGGCTTAACTGGTTTTACATCCATCTTTCCGAATCTGTAATGACTCCATGAATATTCTGCCGCAACCCCAACACTATGAGTTAATGAAAAATTACCTATTGGTAAATTTATCCCCGTACCCACAGCATGCATATTTCCTGAAGGATGATTATGTTCTTTCTTTGCTCTCGACTGGCCCATTGCGTCTGCAGAAAAAAGCAATATCAAAATCATGTTGAAAAGCCACTTGGTATCTTTCATATCAAACTTAGTTTTCATCGTTACAAAACGGGACTAATTTGAGCTTTTTTGCGGAATTAACAGCATGGGATAACTTTCGGACAATAAAAACAACGAATTTTACGACCTTGTCTGCCGGCAGGCAGGTTTTTAGCTAAACTATTTGCTGTTGAGCTTTTTCGGTAAAATATCCTGTATCTTTTTGATGACGCTGTCCTTCCTTCAATCCAGTGCTCAGGTACCATTTGCCATAACTTCGGCATCCAATCTCAGACAAAAAGTATTAAAACTGCAAGCGGATAGTTTAAAGATTGATACTATCAGTATTGTACCGAATACTTTTTCTATAAAAAATATTTCGCCTGATAATTACCGGCTTGATCTTGTAAAAGCAATTCTTTACTGGAAGCAAAAACCGGTAGCCGACAGCATAACGGTTACTTACCGGGTATTTCCATTTCGGCTGGATGCATCAACACAGCGTTTGAATTATGACAGTGTGATGAACCGGTTTTATGTAAAACCATTTGAATTCAATGGCGGACTCACAAATGAGCAAAAAGGGATCTTTGATTTCGGAACATTAAAAGCTGAAGGAAGTTTTGGCAGACAGATCGGTTTCGGAAGTAATCAAAGCGGAGTACTGAACTCTACTCTTAATATGCAGCTAAGCGGTATGTTGGGCGACAGCATCGAGATACAGGCAGCCATTACGGATAACAATATTCCCATTCAGCCGGATGGCACTACACAACAACTGAATGAATTTGACCAGGTATATCTTCAATTCAAAAAAAGGAGCTGGCAATTGAATCTCGGCGACATTGACATAAGGCAAAATCAAAGTTATTTTCTGAACTTTTATAAACGGTTGCAGGGAGTTTCGTTTCAAACGGCCAACAGAATTTCAAATAATGTCAACTCCAAAACACTGGTCAGTGGTTCCATTGCCAAAGGAAAATTTACAAGAAATATTTTCCAGGGACTGGAGGGCAACCAGGGACCTTACCGTCTTGCGGGTGCGAACAATGAGATTTTCTTTATCGTATTGGCAAATACTGAAAGAATTTTTCTGGATGGTGAGTTATTGCAAAGAGGCGAAGACCAGGATTATGTTATCAATTACAACTCCGCTGAATTAAGTTTTACTCCTAAAAGAATGATAACAAAAGACAGCCGTATCCAGGTGGAGTTTGAATATGCCGACAGGAATTATCTTAACGCCAACCTGTATCTGTCACAGGAGTTTGAAATAAATCAAAGGCTAAAGATCAGGATTGGAGCCTTTAATAACGGCGATGCCAAAAACTCAACCATCAACCAGGAACTGGACCCAAAGCAAAAACAATTCCTGGCGAATCTTGGGGATAGCATTCAAAAAGCATTTTACCCAACTGTTTACACCGACACTCTTACAGCAGAAAAAATTCTGTATGAAAAAATTTATGCCGGTCTTGATTCTTTCTATAGATACTCCACCAATCCGGCTGTTGCTAAATATAATCTGGCTTTTACAGATTTGGGTGAAGGCAGGGGTGATTATGTGCCCGATTTCAATGGCGCCAATGGAAAAGTTTATCGATATGTACCACCGGTAGCAGGAGTTAAACAAGGCCGTTTTGATCCGGTGCAGGTGCTGGTGACACCCAAGACGCAACAACTCCTTAGTTTGGGAATTGACTATTTGCTCAACAAAAACACTTCGTTGAAAACAGAAATTGCAACCAGTAAATTTGATGTCAATACTTTTTCAGTAAAAGATAATGGAGATGACAGGGGATGGGCTGCAAAGCTTCAGTTGAAGAATAACAAAGTTCTTAATGCAGTCAGAAAACTGGAACTGACAACCGGGATTGATTATGAGTATGTTCAAAAAAAGTTTAAACCTCTTGAACGGCTAAGGACCGTTGAATTTTCAAGGGATTGGGGTTTGCCTTTTATACTTCTTCCGGTTGATGAAAATATTATTAAAGCATCGGCAGGTCTAAAGGACAAAAACAAACATTCGCTTACTTATGAATTTATAAATTATCATCGAAGCGATAACTACAACGGATTTCAGAATGCCATTTTTCATAAGGCTGATTTTAAAGGATGGATCGTCAACAACCAATTTGTGATAACTAATTTCAGTAATGCAGATAACAAAGGAGCCTTTTTCCGGCCCATAATTGATATTGGCAAACAATTAAAACAATTAGCCAACTGGAGACTCGGTTTTCGGTATATGCTGGAACAAAACACTGTGAGGTATAAGGCGACCGATACTCTTGTTCCCGTATCTTTTTCTTTTGACAGCTATTCTGTTTATTTCAGGTCAGATGAACGAAAAAGGAATAAATATGGCATCACTTTCTTTACCCGGTCTGATAAATATCCTGTTGGTAAAGAATTTACGAGAGGCGACAGAAGTTTGAATCTGAATTTGCAGGCAGAGCTTCTGGCAAATCCAAAAAGACAACTTTATCTGAATACAACGTTCCGAAAGTTAAAAGTGTACGATGCCATTGTTTCAAAACAAAAAGAAGATGAAACCATTTTGGGAAGAGTTGAATACCTGATGAGTGAGTGGAAAGGTTTGCTGAGTGGAAATATCTTATATGAAGTAGGGGCGGGGCAGGAGCAAAGAAGAGATTTTGCTTACCTGGAAGTGCCTGCCGGTACGGGTCAGTATGCCTGGAACGATTATAATGGAGATGGCATCCAGCAGCTAAATGAGTTTGAACTGGCTTTATTTCCCGACCAGGCAAAGTTTATAAGGATATTTACACCCACCAATGAGTTTATAAAAGCAAATTATATAACGTTTAATTACAGCCTTAACATCAGTCCACGGTCCCTGCTCACTTCCTCAGATTTAAAGGGCTTTAAAAAATTTCTCTCAAAACTGAACCTGCTTACTTCATTACAAACGAATAAAAAATCAATTGCAAGGGGAAATTTTGAATTCAATCCCTTCAAATACGGAGTGAATGATACTGCGCTGATCATCTCCAACACTTCTTTGCTGAATACTTTATCATTCAACCGGTTCAGCACCAAGTGGGGATTTGATTTCAGCAATCTGCGGAATAACGGGAAATCTTTACTTACTTATGGGTACGAAAGCCGCAGGCTCAATGACTGGCTGATCAAATGGCGGTGGAATATCAGCAGAAAAATTTCTATTTCTGTAAACGGGAAAAAAGGATTGAATGCGTTATACACTCCTCAGTTTGCCAATCGCAACTTTGAGCTTTCGGTCTATAACATTGAACCTTTTTTCACCTTCATCAGAGGAACATCATTCCGTATAGTGACCAGTTACAGATTTGATACAAGAAAAAATCTTCCTGCATACGGCGGGGAGAAATCAGTTTCACATTCGCTGAATATTGAGTCAAAATACAACATACTTCAAAGCACTTCATTAACAGGCAGGTTTACTTTTAATAATATCGATTATAAATTTCCTGCCAATACAACAGTAAGCTATATAATGCTGGATGGATTACTTCCGGGAAAAAACTATCTCTGGTCTTTAGGATTGACCAAGCGCCTTTTAAATAATGTGGATCTTAATTTTCAGTATGATGGAAGAAAAGCCGGAAGTTCAAATACAGTCCATACCGGAAGAGTGTCACTAACGGCGTTGTTTTAGTCGCTGGTCATTTGTTTCTGGTTACTGGCAGGAGAGAAAAATGGTTTTCAAAAAATAGAGGCGTTACCAGCAACTAATAACCAGCAACCGGCTATACATTGAACCGGAAATGCATCACATCCCCATCCTTTACTATGTATTCCTTCCCTTCTATTCTTAGTTTTCCGGCTTCACGGCAGGCTGCCTCGGAGCCATATGCAGTAAAATCGTCGTAGCTGATGACTTCAGCTTTAATAAAACCCTTTTCAAAGTCTGTATGAATAACTGAAGCAGCCTGCGGCGCCTTCCAGCCTTCATGTATGGTCCATGCCCTTACTTCCTGTACGCCGGCGGTAAAGTAGGTGTACAGTTTCAAAAGTTTATATGCAGAATGGATCAATCTGTCAAGTGCAGGTTCAAGCATCCTGTATTCTTCCATGAACAACTTTTTGTCATCCGGATTTTCCATTTCTGCTATTTGTGCTTCGATGGAATTGTTCATGATGATCACTACCGCTTCTTCATCTTTCACGGCTTCTTTTAATGCGCCGGAATATTTATTGCCTGTGTGCATCGAAGCTTCATCCACATTGGCAACATAGAGAACAGGCTTATCTGTCAGTAGAAAAAGATCTGCAACAGTCACTTTCTCTTCTTTTGACAGTTTGAGTTCTCTTATACTTTTCCCTTTATCCAGGTGTTCTTTACAGCGGATCAATATATCCAGTTCGGCTTTAAGTTTCGGATCTGATTTGGCAAGTTTCTCTGATTTTTGAATTTTTCTTTCAATTCCGTCAAGATCTTTTAATTGCAGTTCGGTGTCAATAATTTCTTTATCACTCACTGGATTGATGGCCCCTTCATCCCGTAATATGTTTTCATCCTCAAAACAACGGATCACATGGATGATGGCATCCACTTCACGGATATTGGCAAGGAATTTATTACCCAATCCTTCTCCTTTGCTGGCGCCACGAACAAGACCGGCAATGTCAACTATTTCTATCTGGGTAGGCACAATTCTGTTGGGATGAACTAATTCAGCCAGCTTTGATAATCGGGGGTCCGGAACATCCACTAATCCGACATTCGGATCAATGGTGCAAAAACGATAATTGCTGGCCTGTGCTTTGGCGCTGTTGCTTACAGCATTGAACAAAGTTGATTTTCCTACATTGGGTAATCCCACAATTCCTGCCTGTAATCCCATTTCTATTTATAATTGAATATTTAATATTTAATATTTCAGATTGACCTAATCTGTTTTTTGCGAGGCGCAAAGATAAGGCTTGAAAAAGTAGTCGGGAAAGGTAATTGTGAGAAGATGATTTTGGTATTTACATAAAAATCTGCAATCTTCAATTTGCAATATAAAAATCATTTTATGGCATTAACCCGCATCTGGTCTGCTTTTATCATCATTGCTATTGCTGTGGCAGGGTTTAAATTTTTTGCTGTGGATGACAATCAGCAAATTTTTACCCAAATGGTAATCGGGAAAAACGGGGATTCCCTGAAAGTAAAAGACATTGCAATGAACAAAGCGAATCCTTCTCTTGTAGCTGCTTTCGATTCTCAGCAAAGAGTTGCCATGGGCTCTCTTATTTACAAGAAAGATGGCGACAGGATAGTGGGTGTGAAGCCACTAAAAGTAAATGGCATCATTGAAACATGCAAGGATGCTGTGAATTTGTGTATTGGGCTGATTGGTATTATGGCCTTGTTCATGGGTTTTATGAGCATTGCAGAAAGGGCAGGAGGGGTGAGGTTTCTTTCCAGGATCATCGGGCCTTTTTTCTCAAAGATATTTCCGGGAGTACCCAAAGATCACCCGGCGCATGGGCATATGATGATGAACTTTTCTGCCAACCTGCTTGGATTGGATAATGCAGCAACTCCATTTGGCATAAAGGCAATGGAGAGCCTGCAGGAGATCAATCCGCAAAAAGAAAAGGCTTCAGATGCACAGATCATGTTTTTATGTCTGCATGCCTCCGGGCTTACTTTAATACCCGTCAGCATAATTGCATTAAGGGCAGGGGCAGGAGCCAAAAATGCCACCGATATTTTTGTTCCCTGCATGATCGCAACTTTTGCAGCCACCATAGCCGCTTTGCTGATAGTTTCCCTGAAACAAAGAATCAGGTTATTTCAGCCGGTGGTTTTGCTTTGGATACTTGGTTTATCATCGCTTGTAGGTTTATTGGTCTGGTATCTCACCACATTGGATAAAAGTGCATTGGAATTTTTTTCTGGTTCTTTTGGAAACGGATTACTGCTCACCATTCTTTTCCTGATCATCTTAGGAGGGCTTTACAGGAAGATTGATATTTTCAGCGCTTTTATTGACGGGGCAAAAGGCGGTTTTGAAACAGCCGTTCGCATCATACCCTACCTTGTCGGGATGCTGGTTGCCATCAGCATGCTTCGCACCAGCGGCGCATTTGATTATGTTATTGAAGGAATGAAAAACCTGTTTAGCTCGGTGGGTACTGATACAAGATTTGTGGATGGATTACCTACAGCATTGGTAAGGCCTTTCAGCGGCGGGGCAGCAAGAGGAATGATGGCCGACACCATGACGACTTTCGGAGCGGATTCATTTGCCGGGAGATTATCCTGTGTATTACAAGGATCATCTGATACTACATTTTATGTTATAGCAGTTTATTTTGGGGCGGTGAATATCAAAAATACCCGATACACTGTCGGGCCAATGCTTTTAGCAGACCTTGTTGGGATTATTACCTCAATATCTCTTGCCTATATTTTCTTCGGATAAAAAAAGTCCCGGAAACTACCGGGACTTTTTTAACCTGAAAAGTTTTTATTACCAGTTGGTAAATGATGAAAGCGTTCTGACTACCGTGCCGGAAGTAGATTGATATCTGCCTCTGAAAACAAGCGTATAGCTCCTCTTTGCTGACGGATTAAATGAATTCATCGTAGCAAGTAAATTAGACGTACCGGTTTCCCGTACATAAATGGTATCATTAAACGCTGATGGAAATGGAATAAAACCGGTAACATCCGTTACCGGGACATTGGTAAATACATTCACATTTCTTCTTTTGGAAAAAATATCCACTGCCGGTACATCCGTTTTTGAAAAAACAAAATTGGCAAACCGGACCCTTGCAGTAGTATCAGTGGGCACTTCAATATTTGTTACCACTGTTTTCTGTTTGGGGGTATTAATAGTATCGTAAACAAATACCGTATAATTTTTGCCAACCTGCATATTTTCAGCAAAAGACAATGGAACCTGTGTACTGGTAGATAAAGTATCCCTTACCAGGAAAGCCTTAAGACCCCCGTTTACCACAAATGAATTAGCAGCAGAAGGGAATACACTTCCTGATGACATAGCAGAACCGGTTACCTGGTTGGCATCCACATATACATAATTCCTTGTTGCATTTACCATTGCCAGAAATAACTGTACTCTTGTACTATTCGTAAAATCTGTTTGCTGAAGCGTTTTTTCATCAAATGTTTTTTCGCAAGACACAATGGCCACTGAAGCAAGAATAAATACTATGCCGGCGATATATAATTTTATTGATTTCATAATAGTAGTGTTTTTATGGGTTAAACCTATGGCTGTGTGATCCACATTTCTTTGGTGTTATAATCCAAAGCCAGTGCTCCAACACTGTTTAATGAAGTAATATTGTACAGGTATTCTGAATTATATCGTGGCCTTGCCCGATAGCACAGCTTTCCATTATTGTTTGTAAAAAGATCACTGCCGGATGGAGGAGTAAACCCGGCATAAACGGGCTGTAGCGTTACAGGGTCCAGGTCAGAGTTATAGTGATACCGCCTCATATCCATCCAGGTTTCTATAAGTGCAAAGCCATAGCCGGCAATAAATTTCTGTATCATTATATGCGACCTGGTAAGATTTCCAACAGCCGGAACCACAGTAGCATTAGCCAGATACGCCGATTTAATGGCAGGAGTTATTTGCTCTGCTACAGGCACTGAGTTCTGATAATCGGGTGTGCCGGTAAGCATATCAAAGTTTTGGCTGATACCATCAATATAAGCCTGCCTTGCCAGTGCATGTTCACCTCTTCTCAGATGCGCTTCTGCTTTCATCAACAGCATTTCACCTGCAGTGATAATAGGGAATGGTGAGCCATTGCGGAAAATATAACGAGAGGCATTATCATTAGCTGGCGCTGTGGTAGAGCTGAAAGGTTGTCCCCAAAAGCCCTCAGGCTGGTCAGCAGTTGCAAGACCATCGGTTCCCTTATTGGGCCTGATTCCCTTAAAGGTTCCATTGGGATTTTTCCTGATAAGATAAATAGCTCTTGGATCGGTTACCCCCGGAAACATAGGATTCAGCCCGGTCATAAGATCGGACATAAAACGACCTTGTCTCAGCGCTCCGACATTAGAACGGAATGGGCCATAGAAATTTGAAGTGCCTGTAAGACCTGTGTTGGCAAATTTTGCAGCTGCATTATCTGCATTTGTTGTAATACCAATATTGCAGTAATAGATAACTGAATCGGATTGATAAAGTGCAGGCTTGTTGGTAAAATGATGGAAAGACCTTGCTAATACGGAGTAAACAAATTTTTTCCACTTGCTTACATCACCATTGTAAAAATAGGCATCACCCAATGCCAGGTTGGCCTGTGTTACATTAGGGCCAGTCATATCAAGGTAATTTAAAGCAAGGTGGCAAAGCCTTCTGACTTCTGTGTAAAAATCTACCTGAGGATCATAATCAAAAGTAAGCCTGGTAGGATCAAATGCCTGACGTAAAATTGCTTCTCCGTAAGTATCAGTTAGGGTAAGCCATGCCCATGCACGGATGGCATATCCTACACCTACGTAGTTCCATTTTTCATCTTCAATACCCCATTTGATCATTTTATTCAGGTTTTCACCCATGCCATAGTAATTCATGGCCCAGATGGAACCCAGAAGATCACTGGCGCCGGTTGCGCCACCCATTTGATCAAACTGATTTCCGGTAGTGTTGGTAGCCCAGAATTGTAAATATCTTCCAATGTACAAACCGTCGTTGGCAGTGCCATAGGCGCTGCCCTGGGCAGAAGAACTGCCAACAAAATTTCCAATAATACCGGGAAGCAATGTTTCAATGGGAACTTTACTGCTTGCATTCGGGTTCGTAAAAGCTTCATCTATTTTTTTAGTGCAGGAGCCAAGAACAAGGGCTGTGAGCGGCACTATATAAATGAAACGATTTATTATCTTTTTCATATTTATTTTTTTATAAATTGTTTTAGAATGATGCCCTGATTCCAAAATTTACGCTGATGGGAGAAGGCAGCGTGCCATAATCAAATCCAAAACCTCCTACACCTTTACCGCCTGCAACATTTCCATTTACTGCCGGGTCAGCGCCGCTGTAATTGGTCATTAATATCAGATCATTGGCAGTTACAAAAAAGCTAAGCGACTTTAATGCCTTTATAAAATTTTGATTAAATGTATAATTAAGCGTTATATCTCTTAACCTGAACCAGTTTACATCTCTTTCAATAAATGCCTCTTCGGGCATAGCCAGGAGATAATAATTTTCATTGTATGCCGGGATGACAACGATGGTATTAATTGTTGGATTGGCGCTGTTTTGCAACCCATCATTCAGCACACCCTGAACGACTCTTGGCTTATACCTGTCAGCAGTAAGTTTACTGCGACCGGTCAATGTCAGGAATAAATTTGTACCGTTATAAATATCTCCTCCCACTTTTAAATCCCAAAGCATGCTTAGTTTCCAGTTTTTCCAACGAAGTGTATTGCTCCAACCCAGGGTAAAGTCGGGATTCCTATCGCCGTGAATATTAAACACACCATCGCTAAAAGGCAAACCGGTAGTGGGATTAATCAGAAGCTGGCCCGCATTATTTCTTGCAAAACCAAATGAAGTAATGGAAGTTGTTGGCCCGCCAAATTTTAAACCTCCTCTTGCATTCCCATATAACCAGGTATCGGCTATATAATACTCAGCAAGATTGGCGGGTAATCCTACCACTTTATTCCACATTTTATTGAAGTTGGCGCTCATATCCCAGTTAAGTCCCTTGGGATTTTTCAGTATGCTGTAAGCAAGTGCTATCTCGATACCCTTATTGCGGGTGCTGGCGGCATTTTGAGTATTTAGTACGAACCCGGTTCCATAACTCAGCCTCATATTTTCAATAATCTGACCCTTATTGAGGGTATTATAATAAGTAACTTCAGCATTTAACCTGCTTTTAAACAGCCGGAGTTCCGTGCCAAGTTCATAAGTGCTTTGCCTTTCGGGTCTCAGATCGGGATTATTATTTGAAAATCCATATGAGAATCCGCCACCACTTGCAAAATTATTTGCGAACACTGACTGTGTGGAGTAAGGTGAATTCAACCTTGCTGTACTGGCAAGTGAAGTACGAATTTTCCAATAGCTGAGAACATTTCCTTTTTTCAGACTTGGGATAAGATCACTCATGATGATGCTAAGGCTACCGCCGGGGTAATCATATTTCCGGTTTTGTTCGGGTAATGTAGAAGCCTGTTCGAACCGGTGAGTGTAGTTAAAAAATACAAGGTTCCTGAAGCTGATTGCAAACTCTCCAAAAAAGGCAAGTTGCCGTAATATACTCAGGTTGTATGCACCGTAGTTATTCCTGAGCAACCTTATTCTTGTGTTGGGTCGGGTGATATTGCTATCCATGTAATTGCCAACAAGGGTTTTCAGGTCACTATCAGTTACAAAAGCATTGTTCTTATACATCTTACCATTTCCGCCAAACAGGTTATTAAGACCGCCTACAGAATCAACAATGTTTGTTCCATATATAGCGAACATCTGTGTTTCATAATCCTGCCACATAGTACCGCCCATTAGTCTCAAGCTAAAGTCTTTTCCTATTTTTTGTCTATAGGTAGCTGTCATGGTATGGTTATATCCGAAATACCTTCTCCAGTAATTATCCAATGTGCCTCCTTGTCCGGCTGATAAATAAAATGACTGGGGATGATAGAACATATAGCCAAACATGTCATAAGTATCATAACCAAATCTGCCCGAAATGCTGAGCCATTTGAATGGGTTAATATTTATACCCAATGTGGCTGTTTTTCTGACCGTTTCATCATAACTGCGGTTTTTGTTTACATTAAACAGGGGATTATCGTATTCTCCGTTTGTCGACAGATTGGAATATATATCTAATTTATCACCGGTTGAACTTTCAAAATTGCTTATATCATTGGTGCTGGGCCAGATGAGTAGGCTTAATAAATAACCTCCGGCGCTTCTGAGAACTTTATTATTTTCAGATTTAATGTAGGCAAATGATGGAGTTATCTCCAGTTTATCTTTCCAGAGTTTAGTGGTGTTGGATATCCTCCCATTGAAGCGGCGATAATCATTTCTGGGAACCACACCCTTCTGGTCGAAGAAACTACCCGAGATTCTGAATGTAGAAGACTTAAATCCGAAATCAACGCCGAGGTTATGTGTTTGAGAAAATCCGGTTCTGAAGAATGTACTTTTGTTATCATAAAGTTGAGTGCCGGGGGCGTAAGCAGGACCAAAATACCGGAAGATATTACTTGCTAAAGCATTGGATCCGTTTGAGTAACCATCTAAAGTTTCAGGCCAACGGGTTACTTTTTGCATCCGGAAACTATTATCATATTGAATTCCCAGTTTGTTTGATTTTGCCTTTCTTGTTGTTATTACAATTGCTCCTGAACTTGCCTGGCTTCCATAAAGTGCAGTAGCTTCCGGACCTTTCAATACAGTGATGGTTTCAATATCATTAGGATTGATGTCGGCAATCCTGTTCTGGTAATCATTATTTCTGTTGGGCCTGTCGGATGCGAGCCCTACAAACTGGCCGCCGCCGGAAGTTTCATTGATACTTTGGTTGTCGAGAATGACTCCATCCACAACATACAATGGCTGGTTACTTAATGAAAGGGAATTAAAACCACGAAGAACAACAGAAGAAGAAGCCCCGGCCACCCCTGAAGTTTGATCAAGCGTCAATCCAGCTACACGACCAGCAAGGCTGTTTAGGAAGTTTTCCCGTTGTGTTTCCTGAATCTCAGTGCCGCTGACTTTTTGAACAGAATAACCCAACTCTCTTGGATTTCGTTTGATATCCATAGCCGTTACCACCACTTCACCCATCATGTTATCGGCTGTTTTCAGCGAAATACCAAGTGCATCACCGCTTCCGGGCTTTATTTCCTCAGTCTGGTATCCCACATAGGTTATCTGCAGGGTTTCACCCGGGTTTACTTTAATGGAAAACTTTCCATTAGCGTCGGTTTGGGTAATTTTTCGGGTGCCTTTAACCCTGATTGTCACACCGGCTAGCGGTGTTTTATTATCCTCGGAAATGATAGTACCGGTGATTGTTCGTTCCTGAGCCTGTACAGCAGGAGGCAGGACGAGCAGCATCAGCGATAAGCCGAGGAATAATTGGAGAATTTTTCTCATAGCTGTTTTTTTTGATATAATTAATAAGCAGTTTCCAGTTTTATAATACCTCAATACCTGCTTCAACGTATGGCTGCAAAGCAGGGTTGCCCGGATTCAATTCAGTTATCAGGGCGTCTATTTCAGTCAACGCACATACCTGTATTGGCTGAATGGTATTTATTTTTTCAGCAATGCTCAGGCATACCACCTTTTTTGAAGACTCGATCATTGCCTTCTTTAGCTGCACTACCTCCCAATCATTATCTGTAATGCCCTGTTGAGCATCAATAGCATTGGTACCCAAAAAACATATATCAGCCTTTACCTGTTTTATTTTTGCGATCGCCTCAGAGCCAACTGTGATCTTTGAACTTTTTGAAATTTTGTCACCAACCAGTATCACTTCAATATTCGGATGATGCATATACTCCAGCACTGCCGGGATACTTCCGGAAATAAAAGTGGCTTTTAATTGCGGAGGGAGTGACCTGGCCATTTCAATAATAGTGGTGCCGCCGCTTGTCAATACAAACATCCCGTTTTTTATCAGTGCTATGGCTTTTTGTGCAATGGCCCTTTTTTGATTCTGAGAGTACACACCATTAACCGGAAAATGGACATGGTTGAATGAATGCGACAAAGCGCCTCCGTGAACTTTGATTATTTTTCCTTCGTCGGCCAACTCCTGCAAATCACGGCGAATGGTGTCTTCTGATACATCGATTTCTGAACAAAGCGATGAGGAGAGTACTTTATTGTGCAGGTTTACCTGGTGTAAGATATATGCTTGTCTTTCCTTTTTAAGCATCGTTAGTCTTTGGCGAATAAATGTAAGCGAAATTTCCTGCAAAAAAACGCAGAAACCTGAAAATATTTGCAATATGTGGAAACTAAGGGGAAATCAAAAACTATTGTGTACCAGGTACAAATTTGTTTTTGTTCAAATTCAAAAGAAAAACCCACCCCGATTAGCCGGAGCAGGTTAGTTGATTGAATCCATAGAGAAATTTATTTGCCAAAAGTGAACCTTGCCGTGAATCCAATTGCAGCAGGTTCAAAATTTATATCGCTTACAATATTCAATTCCGGTTTCCAGTCCAATGACAGGTTCAAAGGCACATTGCTGAACTTATAATCCAAGCCGATTACTCCCTGTGCTCCGAAATTGGGGTCGGTGGAGGTTTTGCCTGTTGCCACATTTGTGTTTTTAATGAAACCGATATAGCCTCCGGCGCCGTAGTAATAACGCAACCCGGCAGGGCTAAGGGGTTTGTGAAATTCCAATATGGCTCCCAGCGCCAGTGGATCGCCAAATGAAAAGAGGGCTTCAATAGCTGTTTTCTCACTGATGAATTGTTTGAAAGTAACAGAGTTATTGACTATTGCTGCAGAACTGCTGAGCCTGACACCCAATGCAGTCTTGTAATCCTGAGCTGAAGCATCCTGCACCAGGCCGATGCCCGTCATCAACAAAAAGGCGAAGAAGATTTTTTTCATGGCGATTTGATTTTGTTTCTTTCTAAACGAAAAATGGTGCCAGTATTCTCTAAACAAAATGCAAAAGTTCCCCTGTCGTTTCTCTGTTGCTTCAGTCAGCTTTCTGTATTTTAGCCAACCATGACAGGAATTATCATCGCCATATTTATAATCGGGTACCTGGCAATAGCTTTTGAACATTCTTTGCGAATCAACAAAGCAGCTACGGCAATGGTTACAGGCGTACTTTGCTGGACTGTTTATATTCTTTTTACAGAAAACAAAGAAGTCGTTACGGGACAGTTATCGGCTCACCTTGGCAATCTTTCGCAAATACTTTTTTTTCTTTTAGGCGCAATGACAATTGTGGAGCTCATTGATGTGCATGATGGGTTTGAAATTATTACCCGAAGAATCCGTACAAACAATAAAAGAAAATTATTATGGATCATCGCTTTTGTTAGCTTTTTTCTTTCAGCGGTGCTTGATAACCTGACCACTGCAATTGTCATGGTTTCATTAGTCAGAAAAATTGTTGCCGATACAAAAGACAGACTGTTGCTGGCCGGTCTTATAGTTGTAGCCGCTAATGCAGGAGGTGCATGGTCACCCATAGGGGATGTAACAACAACCATGCTCTGGATAGGAAAACAAATAACGGCATACAATATTATTTTTAAATTGATTGTGCCAAGCCTGGTTTGTCTGCTGATTCCGCTTATGATCCTGCATTTTATTACCAAAGGTGAATTTCAACGCCGAACTGCATATCAGGATACCGAAACAACTCTCACCAGCAGGAGTAAAGACCGGTCAATAGTTTTTTTCAGCGGGATCACATTGCTGCTTCTTGTGCCGGTTTTTAAAACACTAACACATCTTCCTCCTTTCATGGGCATCATTGCAGGTCTTGGGATAATGTGGATCATTACCGAATTTATCCACAGCGAGAAAGATGAGGAAGACAGGAAAAAATTTTCTGTGGCTTATGCGTTAAAAAAAATTGACACATCAAGTATTTTATTTTTCCTGGGTATTCTTCTGGCAGTTTCGGCTCTTGAATCAACCGGGCAATTACATCACGCAGCAGATTGGATGGATAAGAATATCAAAGACCAGAGTTTAATTGCCGGAAGCATTGGATTACTATCATCGGTAGTTGATAATGTGCCGCTGGTTGCTGCCACACAGGGCATGTACAGTTTATCCGATTTTCCGACTGACCATTATTTCTGGGAATTTCTGGCCTATACAACCGGAACAGGCGGAAGTATTCTGATCATTGGCTCGGCCGCCGGTGTGGCAGCCATGGGTATTGAGAAAATAAATTTCTTCTGGTATTTGAAAAAGATCGGGTGGCTGGCCCTGTTGGGATATATTGGAGGCGCCGTGCTGTATATTTTGCAACACAGGTTATTAGGTTTGTAAACTTCTATTCAAACAATTCAAATTTTGTTTTTGGTCTTCTTGCTTCAAGCCAGCTAAAATCCGGCAAACGCATTTCTTTGGGATCTTTCATCCTCATCGGCCAGATGGTACCTGTAACACTGCTTCTGAAAACCACCTTGCTTAACTCATCTTTGGCAAAATAAATATCAATGATATCGCATTTGGATTCATTGATGCCGGTATAAGCGCTGTCTTCATCCTGTATGTAATAAATACATTCCGCAAATCCCGCCGCCCGGACAGAATCAATGGAGCCATCTTTAAAGTATCCATCCATACGGGATGACTTCACCTGGTTATATACTTCGGGTTCTACCTTGCTTACAAGAAAACTGTTCTCAAACACTTTCACTTTGTCCGCTTTTTTGTTTTTGGTGAATACCCAGACCGTATCACCCGTTATCTGGCTTTCTTTTGACCATATAACCGGATCCTGAAATAAACGGAATATCGAGTCTTTGAATGAATAAAAAAGACTGTCGCTTACCGCCTGCATTGAATCAGAAAAGATCCGGACATGGCGATATGCTTCAAAGTACCGGTTGGTACTGTCTTTTTCATTGATGTTTACCACCTGTGTTCCTTTTATGGTGTCTTTAACCAGTGAATCTTTTACTCCATACAAATCGGTAAGCCTCGCTGAGAAAAGCGTATCTGCTGTGACATAGATGGAATCATCTTCCTGTTTTATGATCATCAGCGGTTTTTTTGTTGCAAGCATCCGGTCGTTCTTGTTATCTCTGAAAACTTCACCGGCGATAATGGTGGTTTTCTGTACAGAATCTTTAATGATCACATTACCCCTTGCCTGGGAAGTATGGCTGCTGTCATCAAAAACGATATTATCAGCGGTTATCATTGTATTGCCATCATGAATGATGGGACGCCGTCCAAATTCAGCCCTGCCTGTTGCCAGGTCATAATATCCTTCTTTGGTTTCAATCGTTCTTCCGCTGCTGTCTTTAATGAAGGTTTCTGAAATAAACCGGGTGATCTGCGATTGTGTATTGTAAAGCAGTGAATCTGTTTTGATGTAATAGGCGGGGTCTTTCAACTCCACATTTTTTTTAAAATAAACATCCCGCAGACCTGCGTAGTAATGACCTTCCTGGCTGGTAAGTACTGTTTTCTTATTAATTACTTTACCGCCATGAGTGTATACCCCGATATCGGTATTCATATCATATTCAAGATCCGGTGTGGTTAGTTCTCCTTTGCCGTCGGAAAGTTTTACGCCACCATCGAGATAGGCAATTTTTTTATCCATTAAATAACGAAGATGGCTTGCATAAATATTGGCAGTATCGGCATCATTGATACGGACATGGCCCCAAGCCTCGAATGTTTTTGTATTATTATTGATAACGCAACTGTCGCACCAGAAAAGGGAAGTTCTTTGTTTTAGCCTGACGCTTCCGGCCAATATTTGTAATTGGGTTGAATCGTTTACTTTACGGAATTCAAGTTTTCTTGCCTGTAATATCTCCACATTCACCAGGCTGTCTTCCGCCGGTTCCGAAGAAACGGTGGCAGGGGGTACAACCTGCGAAAAAGAAACAGCAGGGCAAAGGATAAGCCCGGAAAAAAATAAGAAATAAGTGAGTATAAAATTTCGCATCAGTTATGCTACTTGGGAATACTGTCTTTAACTGCCGGCGAAGTTATAGGACCGGTTTTATCTTTTCTGCCAAATACGGATATATTAACGTAGCGTTTAGGATGTGTTCTCAGGTCATCCATCAGTATTTCTGCAGCGAGGATGGCATCATTCAGTTTGTTGTAAAGTGTTTTATCATTCAGCAAGGCTCCTAATGTGCCGTCTTTGTTATCAATCTTGGTCACAACTGATTTTAATTTCCCTACCAGGTCATTGATAGCATCAATAGTAGGTTGTACATCCAGCGCTGCAAGTTTTTCAGACGCCGCTTTTGCATTACTGATTGTTTTATTGATGTTTTCCGTATTCTTTTTTAACTCTTCGGTAAATTCGGATGCATTGTTCAGCGTTTTAGCTAAAGGCCCGGTCTGGTTGTCCAATAACCCATTCAATGCATTTGATGCCATATTTAAATTGGCAAGAGTTTGTTTGATGTTGTCCCTGTTTTCATTGCTCAGTACCCTGTTTATATTATTAAGCACTATATCTAATGTATCAAGCGAATTACGAACCTTGGTAAGGGTGGGGGCGAACTGAGCCCTTACATCATCAAGTATCCCATTGTCCCTTCTTGTAAGCAAAGTATCTCCCAGTTCTAAAAAAACAGAATCGGTTCCTTTTTCAATCACTATAAGGGAGCCGCCAACTAATGGAGTAGAGATATAAGCTTTTGAGTCCCTTGGAATATTTACTTCCTGCGTTAGGTTGATAGTTGCCACAATACCGCTTATATCTTTATCTTTTGCAGACAGATCATACACACTGCCGATTACATAACCATTTATTGTTACGGTGTTTGATTTTGATAAAGAACCAAGATCGCTGAAAACAGCATAGATCCTTCTTTTCTTTTTGAAAATATCCTTTCCTTTCAGAAAATTGAAGCCGAGGATAAGTATAGTGAGCGCTGAAATTGTAATTACCCCCACTTTTGTTTCATTGCTGATCTTCATGCTGCCAAATTAGCTAATAATTTCTAAAGTTCTTGGTAAGCTATTCCACATTATTACTGGCTTTCTGATCCAGTTTTTCTTTATAAACACGGAAAGCGGTGATAATATTATTAACAATTTCATCCTGTCCTTTTTCACTGTTGATATATTCCTCTTCTTCTTTGTTGGAGATAAAGCCGATTTCAACCAGCACACTGGGCATTCCGGTAGCCTGCAGCACCCAGATACCCTTATCATTTCTTTGTTTTACACCACGATCAATACGTCCTGTTGCGGCAAACTGTTGCTGTATGAGATCGGCGAAATTGAGGCTTTTGCGAAAATAGTTTTGGGCATATACAAGCATTCTTGCTTTTTCTGCGGGGTCTGACGGATCTGGGAGGGTGAGTGTGGTAGTGGAATCTATTTCACCGGTGTAATCATTGTTTTTTGATACGGAATTAATTTTGGCATCATTCTTATTTACGGCCCACACATAGGTTTCAGTACCCATTGCTTTGTTCTCAATCCAGTAAGTTTCATACACCGGCACTTTCACTGTTTTGGTCACCCATTTCTTTTTCACTTTTACTTTTCGGGTGGCAGTGGTGTAATGAGAAACTCTTTTGCCATACCAGCCTCCCGGGGCCCGGCCGGCGCTGTTGCAGTGAATGGCAATAAATAAATCCCCTTTTGATTCATTCGCAAGATCGGCCCGGTAATATAACCCGTCCTCAACAGAGTTTCCGTTGCCGGGCACTATATCCGTGGTTCGGGTGTAAACGATTTTTATTTCGGGAAACTCTTTTTGAATTGCAGCACCCAGTTTCAGTGAAACCGCAAGGCTAACATTTGCTTCGGTTGAAAATGTTCCTCTTGCTCCGGGGTCCAATCCGCCATGCCCCGGATCAATAATCAAGGTGCGGATCCCGGCTTTATGAACATCTTTTTTCTTTTCAAAAGAGAAAAAAATAACAGCAGATGAAACGAGAAATAAAGTAAGAATGATTTTTTTCATGCGGGTTTCAAATTAAACGGTGTTACAAGCCCACAAGATACAAAGTCATAAAAAAATAAATCAATTCCTTTTTATATTATTTATGTTGCTAAGGCTTTCTTTTTCCTCAATGGCATTCAGCATTGCCATTACGTCTTTCTCTGTTTGAGATGAGGAGGGTTGATTTTGAGTATTGCTGTTGTCCAGTCCTGCTTCCTGCTGTTGTTTTTCCAGCCATGTGATGTAAGTTCTCACAGCCTTGATAACGCAATCGGCAATTTCTTTTTGCCCTTCTTTGCTGTTCAGGTAGTCTTCTTCTTCCCGGTTGGTGATATAGCCTGTTTCAACTAAAATGCTGGGCATAGCAGTAGCTTGCAGCACCCAGATGCCGACTCCACGTTGTCTTACATCTCTGTCAACACGGCCAATTTTGGCAAATTCATCCTGCACAAAACCGGCAAGGGTAGCGCTTCTTTTGAAATACTGTTTTGTTTTTAATAAGGACAATGCAATAAACTCAGGTGAATTAGGATCAATATCGCCATAGTTCAGTTTATAGTTTTCTTCCTGCAGCATTGGGGCATTTTCCCGCATGGCCACTTCTTTGTCTTCATTCTTATGGGCTCCCCAGATATAGGTTTCGGTTCCTTTTGCAGGATTGGGTGTTGTCCAGTGGCGGTACACCGGAACTTCCTTTGTTTTTTTCTTTCTGTTCTTTCCCTTGCCTGTATAATAGGTAACTTTTTTATACCCTGTAATTTCTGAATGGCGCTGGGGCAATGCTGCATTTACATGAATGCAGATAAAAAGATCTCCTTTGTTTTCATTTGCTATTTCCGCTCTGCGGTGGAGGGCAGTTATTTTTTCCGTTGGTCTTGATTCCACGATCCGTATCTCCGGCATTTCAGCTTGAAAATTTTTCACCAGTTCTTTTGATACGGCAAGGCAAATGTCGTCTTCATTAGAGTAAGATCCCCTGGCGCCATTATGGCCGCCGTTTTCCATAATGCCATGCCCCGCATCCACAATAATTGTTTTGATAATCTTTTGATTCCCGGATTTTTTATCACGGGCCGAAGTAAAAGAAATAATAATAAGGCTCAGTGATGCTGCGATAAATATCAGAAGGGTTCGTTTTATCATGGCTTTTCAATATCGGTGGAATGAATCTTCACAAATTCTTCAATCTTATCCATAGGAGCCCAGTGGATAAAGATTTACATTTGCTGCTGTCAATGAAGCAACTGTACAAATTTAGATCAATTTATTTTTTTATTCTCCTATTTACTGTCGCTATCTTATGCACAGTAACGTGGAAAACATCAGCAGCTCACAATGGTCTTTGGAAATTTGACAGGTTTTTAACAGTCCGGTTAGTTATCGGGACCGATACAACGAAGCCGGTAATAAAAACAGATACAACGGCAAAGCCCGGGATTGATACTTCAGGCAGAAAGGAAAAGATCGACACTTTTTCATTAAAGATCTCGAAAGATTCATTGGACGCACCATTGAAGTATTCAGCAGAAGATTCTGCAGTGGTACTGATACAGGATAAAAAAATTTTATTGTATGGAAAAACCAAAACGGATTATAAGGATATTACGTTGACAGCCCCGAAAGTGGAAGTAGATCAGCAAACGCAGGTAGTAACAGCAGTAAATCGCAAGGACAGTACCGGTGAGATAATAGAAACCGCTCATTTCAAAAGTGGCGAAAGCGAATTCAGCAGCGATACGATAAGGTATAATTTCAAAACACAAATCGGGTTAACTAAAAACACCTACACACAGGATGGTGAAATTTTTGTACATGGTGACCAAGCCAAAAAAGTAAATGAGACTACCACTTTCATCAGGAAAGCAAGATTTACTACCTGTAACCTGGACGACCCGCATTTTGCGTTTGTAACACCCAAAATGAAGGTCATCAATAAAAAGCTTGCTGTTTCAGGTCCTGCACACCCTGAATTTGAAGGAGTGCCCGTTCCGGTTTATTTGCCCTTTGGCTTTTATCCATTGAGCCAGGGCCGGCATTCGGGCTTATTACCTCCGCATTTTGCTACCAACGAGCAATACGGTCTTGGACTGGAAGGACTCGGTTATTATAAAGTGATCAGCAACTACTGGGATGTGAGGTTTTACGGAAATCTTTATTCTTACGGCGGGTGGACTTTCAACGTAAATCCCACTTACCGTAAGCGGTATCGCTATAGCGGCACATTTACCTTCAGTGTTCAAAACACCAAACTGAATTTTAAGGGTGACCCGGATTTTCTTAAGAACAGGAGTTATAATATTTCCTGGAATCACTCAGTAGATGGTAAGGCCAGGCCCGGTACAAGTTTTTCTGCTAATGTAAATGCCGGATCTACCAAATTCAATGAACTGGTTCCAAACAGTACGCAAAGAAATTTTCAGAATCAGTTAGGTTCGTCCATTGCTTATTCCAAATCATGGGCGGGCAAGCCATACAACCTGACCATCAGTGCCAATCACAATCAGAATAACCTAACAAGACTTATTAACCTGAATCTTCCGGATGCAGGTTTTTCCGTCAGCACCCTTTATCCATTTCAGAAAAAAGAGTCTGTTGGCGCCACGAAGTGGTATGAAAAACTAGGGATAGGGTATAATGGAAATTTCAGAAACCAGGTTTCGTTTTACGACACGGCATTCAGGTTAAAACAACTGATAGATACATTGCAATGGGGGGCACAGCATAATTTCCCGCTTTCTGTTGCACTGCCTCCTATAGCAGGAGGGGCTATTATTGTTTCGCCGGGAGTATCCTGGTCGCAGGTATGGATTGCTCAAAAATTCAGAAGAACCTGGAACCCCGCTACAAAAAAAGTGGATACCAGCATCACCAAAGGATTTTTTATGGATAACCAGGTGGCTTTTTCTCTTTCATTGAATACAGCCATCTTCGGAACCTATCAATTTAAGAAGTCGAGAATTGTGGCTATAAGACATGTTATAAGGCCATCCTTCGCTTTTAATTACAGGCCCGATCTTTCAAAAAAACATTTTTATAAAACACAGGTTGACACTACCGGAAATTACTTCTTTGAGTTCTCCGAATTTGAAGGTGCATTATATTCAGGTTTTTCAAAGGGAAGAACCGGCGGGATAAGCTTTCAACTGGACAATAACCTGGAGATGAAATGGAGGTCAAAGAAAGATACAGGTGATAATGCCATTAAAAAAGTAAAGCTGATTGATGGCTATGGTTTCAGTACGGCATATAATTTCCTTGCTGATTCAATGAAACTGAGTTTTTTTAGCCTCTACCTCCGCACCACATTATTTGAAAAGATAAGCATTACCGCTTACAGCATCCTTGATCCGTACCAGACAGATGAAAGGGGAAGAGATATTAATAAATATGCATGGCAGGGAGGCGGGTTTAAACCCGGAAGGCTTACTACCGGCAGCATTTCCATCAGCAGCAATTTTCAAAGTAAGCCCAGGGATTCTAAAAAAGAGGAACAGAGAAAGAAAAATGAACAGCTACGTTTAAGCGACCCGGATCTTGCCGGAGACCAGCAAAGGCTGCTTGAATACATGCAGCAAAACCCTTCAGAGTTTGTTGATTTCAATATTCCCTGGAGAATAAGTTTTGGTTACTCCCTTTCATTTACTAACAGGTTAAAATCAGATTTCAGTGGTTTCGAAAAAGATTTTTCATCCAACATCAATCTCAATGGCGGCTTCAATCTTACGCCAAAGTGGAATTTTTCTGCAAACGGGTTTTATGATTTTGATACAAAAAAACTTCAGACCTTTTCCATGAGCATCAGCCGGGAGATGCACTGCTGGCAAATGTCGATTAACATTACTCCTGTGGGGCTATATAAATATTTCAGTTTTTCAATCAATCCTAAAGCTGCGGTATTGCAGGATTTAAAAATCAACAGAACCCGGTCTTTCCCTAATTTTTAATGTGAGTGCTGCACAAGATAATCCCGGGTCTGGTTAAATAGCTTTTCTCTTAGTTGTTCAACTGTTAATGACCCCGGGGATACAGGTTCCAGGAAATGCATTTCTATTTTTGCCGGCCAGAAGTAAAAAACTTTGCCCGGAGGCAATACTTTCTTTGTGTTAAAGATCACAGCAGGAATTATTGACTTGCCTGTTTCAGCCGAAAGCCTGAAAGCACCGTCATGAAATTTTTTGAGCGGTTCTGTTGTTCTGTTGCGGGTGCCTTCGGGATAAATGCACATATGGATTCGCTTTTGTAAGACCCTCTTCATTTTATCAAAACTTTGTCTTCGGCTTATTTCGTTTTTCCGGTTAACTATCACAGCGCCTTTCATATAATAAAAACCGAAAAAAGGAACTTTTGTAAAAGATGATTTGGCAATTGTCTTGTTAGCGCCGGGGATAAAGGATGAACTGAGAGGAACATCCATCAGTGAATTATGATTACATACAACTATATATGTGTCTCCCGGTTTAAAATTTTCTTTCCCTTTTATTTTGAAGCGGCATCCGCTCAGCGGCAACCACACATTCATCCACATTCTTGCAAGGGCAATAAAAATTCTTTGTCCATAGGCATCGGGTATCAGCCAGCATAACATGGATGGCAAATAGACGATAAGAAATGTAACGATGAATGTAATCAGCGCCCAAAAGGCAAATACCCTTGCCAGTATATTTTTTGCAGCTTTCATTTTATAATCTCCAGTCAACAGGATCGATTCCGTTTGCTACAAGGTATTCGTTTGTTTTTGAAAAATGCCTGCACCCAAAAAATCCGGCGCTGGCCGAAAGAGGAGAGGGATGTGCTGATCTGAGTATGCAATGCTTCGTTTCATCAATCAGTATTTTTTTCTCTTGAGCAAATTTTCCCCAAAGGATAAAAACAACATTTTTTTTAATCCCCGAAATTTTTTTGATAACTGCATCAGTAAACTCAGCCCACCCGATCTTTGAATGACTCATCGGTTCGCCTGCACGAACGGTAAGCGAAGCGTTTAATAAGAACACCCCCTGCTGAGCCCAATGTGTGAGGTTGCCATGATTGGGTACAGGTACTCCCACATCATCATGCAATTCTTTAAAAATATTTATCAGTGAAGGAGGCGGAGGCACTCCATTTTGTACGGAAAAACATAATCCATGGGCCTGCCCGGGGCCATGATAGGGATCTTGCCCCAATATCACCACTTTTACTTTATCAAGCGGCGTTGTATTAAAGGCATTAAAGATGAGGGAGCCGGGAGGATAAATGATCTTGCTTTGTGACTTTTCTGTTTTGATATGTAAGGCTATCTGCCGGAAATAGGGCTTATTGAATTCATCTTTTAGTATCTCCTTCCAGCTGGTTTCGATCTTAACATCCATATATTATCCTTTGCCTGCAAGCTAAAAAAAATTACTTTTGCGTCCAGTTCTTAAAAATAGGGTCCGGTAGCTCAGCTGAATAGAGCAACTGCCTTCTAAGCAGTAGGTCACTGGTTTGAATCCAGTCCGGATCACAAAGCGTCTTGCCTCAGGTGAGACGCTTTTTTAACAGATCATTTCAGGAATGAAAAGAGGTTTTCTGATAATTAGATTACTTTTATATGGCAAAAACGTATTTTCTTACCAACAATCTGTTGAATATGAGAAATACTCCCAAACTGCTGACTGCATCTTTAGTTTTATTGATATCTCTTTCTACTCTTGCACAAACCTATTCCGGATTCTCCGATGCCTGCATAGTTTTAAAATCTGATACCACGACCAAATCAGTACTTATCAGCAACCTGCTTGAAGACAGGGTGGGAGATATTTCTCCGATCATAGGTGCTGTAGCATGGGCTGAAAAAAATAAAAAACTTCAATGCCGCTCCTTATTATATTTTGAATATGGCATGCTTCCGATGTTCATTAAACCCGAGCAGATAACTGAAGCAAAACTCATTTTGCGTCCGCTTGAAATGAATACGGTTGAATCAGCAGCAGGAATACAAGCCAGTGAGTTTATTGTAAGAAGGATAGTGGAACCCTGGGAAGATACTTTGACAAGCTGGCTTACACAGCCTGCTTCCAATACAGAAGATGAAAAAATAAAGTTTCTGTCAGAAAATAAAAAGGGAAAAACAGTAAGAATTGATGTAACTGAGATAGTGCAAAATATGTTCAGATATGGGAACAATGGATTTATGATCAGCTTTAAAGACTCAATGGAAACATCTGTCTTTTTAAGCCAATGGTTTGCTTCAGCCAGGTATGAGAATAAAAAATTGCGTCCCGAACTTTTGATCAATTATTCCTTGCCTGTTTATGATCATTTTTCAATCGGAGTTTTACCGGTGGCGTTTGGTTTTCCGCCTCCCCGTTCTGTATTAGGCATGCTACAACAAAATCCAATGCAACAACCGGTTATAACTAATCCTCCTCCTCAACAAACCACAACTCAGCCACCTATCAAGGTTCCCACAAGCAATGAACCGCAGTCGCCTCCAAAGGTTCCGGTAAAAACGGTCGAAAACTGACGATTGATTTTACATTCCGGGGAAACGAAAGCTGTCGAAGAATACATTAAGTTTTTGTTCGGGAAGTTCTTTGGCTGAATAGCCATAAAGTACGCCGATGAATTTTCCATCCGTCCATGCTTTAACTTTCCAGTTCTTCTTTTCATTGTCCTCCCAGTAATCGATCACACCACGGGTATTTTCATTTTTGGAAAGATGATGGCCCTTGCCATAGCCAACTGCTTTGCTGATATTAAAGCTGGTTTTTAAATAATCAAGATAATTAATAACAAGTTCCTCGGCTCTGTCCAGGTCATCAGCGGGGCTCAGAAGCCTTACACAAATAACCCCATAACTGACCTCGTCTTTCACACATTCGCTGACATACACCACAGATGAATCCTGGCTGTATTCTGTTTCAAAATTAAAATTGCAATAGGTATAGACTGAACAACCCGAATTGCTGACCGGCACTTTTTTTAAACTCTGGCTATTGGAAATTAAATTGACAATCGTCAGTACAAGCAGGCAGCTAAACCTTTTCATAGAAAATTTTTGTAAAGATAGTTTTACACAGCCATTCGTTGCAAACATGCTGAAATATGAAGGAAGAATTAAATCAGTTAAATTGCGTCGAATAAGACAGCATGACCAACCAGTTTAATTACGGAATTGACCGGCTTACCACAGCAAAAGCGATTGCCATTGCTTCAGGAAAACTGAAAGGGGTTTTAAATGATGATGCAATAAATAAGATTAATATCTCGGCAGGCAATGTTCAGCAAATAGTTGAAAAGGAGAAAACAGTTTATGGTGTCAATACTGGTTTTGGCATTCTTTCTAACTCAAAAATTTCAAAAGAGGATACTGCAACTTTACAGCATAGATTGCTGGAAAGTCATAGTGTGGGTGTTGGCGACCCGATACCAGTGGAAGTGGCAAAACTGATGCTGATAACAAAAGTGCATGCACTGGCGCAGGGTTTTAGCGGTGTACGGCTTTCAACGATCGAAAGAATTACCTGGCATATTGAAAATGATGCAATACCTGTTGTGCCGGAAAAGGGTAGTGTGGGTGCCAGTGGTGATCTGGCTCCTTTGTCTCATTTGTTTTTACCATTGATAGGATTGGGAGAATGTTTATATAAAGGAGAGAGAAAAGATACGGGATATGTATTGCGGGATACAGGCCTCGAAGCTATTCAATTAGGCCCAAAAGAAGGCCTTGGTTTAATTAATGGGACGCAGTTTATTTTATCCTATGCGGTGAAAGCTGTACAACGTATGCACAACTGCCTGGAAGCAGCTGATATAATTGGCGCCATGAGTCTTGAAGCGCTGACAGGCACCAAAGCTCCTTTCGATGAACGATTGCATGATCTAAGGCCCTTTGCGGGAAATAAATTAGTGGCACAACGATTAAGACTTTTGTTGAAAGATTCAGCCATCATGCAAAGCCATGTGGATTGCGGAAGGGTGCAGGACCCTTATTCACTCCGCTGTATGCCGCAGGTGCATGGCGCCAGTCGTAATGCATGGCTCCATTTAAAAGAATTAACGGAAATAGAACTGAATGCTGTTACTGATAATCCCATCATACTTGCTGCTGACGATACTATCAGTGGTGGTAATTTTCATGGACAGCCCCTTGCCTTGCCATTAGATTATGCCTGCTTTGCTGCATCCGAATTAGGGAATATATCTGACCGCCGCTGTTATTTATTGCTCGAAGGCAAATGGGGTTTACCGATGCTGCTGATGAAAGATGTGGGATTGAATTCCGGCTTCATGATCCCTCAATACACTACGGCTGCATTGGTATCAGAAAATAAAACACTTTGTTATCCCGCCAGTGCCGACAGCATTCCTACTTCACTCGGACAGGAAGACCATGTTTCAATGGGTTCTATAAGTGGCAGAAAGCTGAATCGGGTACTCGATAATCTTGAATTTATCCTCGCCATCGAATTACTTTCCGCCTGCCAGGCCATTGAATTCCGAAGACCGCTTAAGAGCAGCGAATTACTGGAGTCTGCACATCACTATGTCCGTGAGTTTGTGAGTTTTGCCGAAGAAGACCGCATATTTGCTGAAGACATTAATAAAGTGGCTGGCATAATTAAGGACCTCTCTTTTGTGGAGAAAGTAAATGAGTTTGCTGGGGCAAAAGGAATAAGTCTGAACCATGATTTTGAAGGATTCTCCGGTCTTTAAAGACTCTTGTCATACCGACGAAGGAGGTATCTCAGGACTATTCGATAAAAGAAGTTTTATTACTGGCAGTGGCAGTACTAATTAAGAAATCACTGAGATGCCTCGTTCCTCGGCATGACAAGACCCAAAAAGGTTGAAGATTCTTTGTAACAACGAAAACAATTCACATCTTCACCACAGCCTCCAACGCCAGCTCGATCATCGGCTTCAATGCCTTCTCTCTTTCATCTGCTGATATCTTCTCATGTGTAGGAATAATATCCGAGACAGTAAGCAATGAAGCCGCTGTCTTTTTTAAAAACCTTGCATTGGCAAACAAAGCAAAAGCTTCCATCTCGGCAGCCAGGCATTTATATTTTTTTACAATCTCTGGTTTACCTTTCTCCTGCCTGTAAAAAACATCACCGGAATGGATGGAACCGGTCTTTACTTCCAGTTGTAATTCCTTTGCCGTCTCATTAATAATATCATAAGCCTTGCCCTGGTGTTTGAACTGGTCTTTCTTCCATCCAAAGTCACATTCGGCATAAGTGGATTCGCTACAGGCAGTATCAGTATTGATCAGATCAAACAGTTTTAATTTTTTGGTATATGCTCCGCAGGTGCCGATGCGGATGATGCTGTCCACTTCATATTCCGTAAACAGTTCCCATGAATAAATGCCGATGCTGGGGCAGCCCATGCCACTGGCGCCAACAGTCAATTCTTTGTCTTTATAAGAGCCGGTAAAAAAGAAAATATTCCGCACACTGCTCACCAGTTTCACATCTTTCAGATAATTATCGGCAATGTATTTGGCCCGCAAGGGATCGCCGGGCATCAATACATTTTTGGCTATGTCTCCCGGCTTGGCGCTGATGTGAACACTCATAAATAAAGGTTTAGGGAACAAGATATATTTTTTATCAGAGAATAACGACTTTTGTATCGGTTTCACGCAAAGACGCTAAGTGAATACAAAAGGCGCCAGGTATTCTTTGCATTTTCTCTTTGCGCCTTTGCGAGAAATAAAAAATAACGATATGCCAACAGCAATAAAACAAGGATACGACCCCGTTAAATACAAAACCCCCACAGGAACAAAACTCAGTTGCAAAGGCTGGATTCAGGAAGCCGCATTGAGAATGTTGTTAAACAACCTTAATCCCGAAGTGGCCGAACGTCCCAACGACTTGATAGTTTATGGCGGCAGGGGAAAAGCTGCAAGAAACTTTGAAGCTCTCGACAATATCATCAAAGCACTAAAAGTGCTGGAGAATGATGAATCATTGCTCATCCAATCTGGCAAACCCGTTGGCATCTTAAAAACACATAAAGATGCACCAAGGGTTTTAATAAGCAACTCACAACTCGTACCTAACTGGGCAAACTGGAAACATTTTGATGAACTGGAACAAAAAGGCTTGATAATGTATGGGCAGATGACAGCTGGCTCTTGGATATATATCGGCTCGCAGGGAATTGTGCAGGGCACTTATGAAACCTACGCTGCTGCAGCCGACAAACATTTCGGCGGTACACTGAAAGGAACACTGAATGTAACAGCAGGATTAGGTGGCATGGGCGGCGCACAACCGCTTGCTATTACCATGAATGAAGGAGTTGCATTAATTGCCGAAGTAGAAGAATGGCGTATTGACAAACGCATCGAAACAAAATACCTGGATGAGAAGTACATTGACATTGATGAAGCAATAGATAAAGCTGTTAGCTATAAGCTGTCAGCTACAGGCAGGAGCATCGGTGTATTATGTAACGCTGTTCATTTATTGCAGCGGCTGATTGAAAGAAATATTATTCCTGATACACTCACCGACCAGACATCGGCCCATGACCCACTGATCGGTTACTGGCCGCATGAAATTTCTTATGAGCAGGCAAAAATTCTGCGGGAGCAAAATCCTGAGCAGTACATTGACTATGCATATCGCAGCATGTACCGCCATGTGCAACTGATCCTGCAACTGATGGACAAAGGCGCCATCACATTTGATTACGGCAATAATATCCGGGCCAGATCTGCAGAGTTCGAGCAAAAGCATGGCACCAGCTCACGACTCACGACTCACGACTCGTTTGATTTTCCTAGTTTTGTTCCCGCTTACATCCGGCCTCTCTTCTGCGAAGGCAAAGGCCCGTTTCGTTGGGCAGCTTTGAGCGGTGACCCCAATGATATTGCCGTAACAGATGAAGTTATCATGAAGATGTTCCCGGACAACGCATCTCTGATGCGTTGGTTAAAACTCGCCAAAGAAAGAATTGCTTTCCAGGGATTGCCTGCAAGAATTTGTTGGTTAGGCCAGGGTGAAAGAGAAAAAGCAGGACTTGCTTTTAATGAACTGGTAAGAACAGGAAAAGTAAAAGCTCCGATTGTTATTGGCCGTGACCATTTGGATACCGGAAGTGTGGCATCTCCCAACAGGGAAACCGAAGCCATGCTGGATGGCAGCGATGCCGTAGCCGACTGGCCGATTTTAAATGCATTAGTGAATACCGCAGGCGGCGCCAGTTGGGTTTCATTGCACCATGGTGGCGGAGTAGGTATGGGCTATAGCATACATGCGGGGATGGTGATAGTGGCCGATGGAACGGATGATGCCGAAGCAAGATTGAAAAGAGTTTTAAGAAACGATCCTGGAATGGGTGTCATTCGCCATAGCGACGCCGGCTACGGTTTAGCAATACAAACTGCAAAGGCAAATAACTTAGATATTGAAAGCCGTTTGTCATCCTGAGCGAAGCGAAGGACGGGGATGGGGGTGATAAGACATGCAGATGCAGGGTATGAAGTTGCGAAGGAGACTTTGAAGAATAACCAATTAGATTTTAAGGATAGATTGAAATAATTTCATTTTACTAAATGGTAATTATAATATTTATACTCGATGCGGCAAACGATTTGCAAGCAATAGCAGCTTGGGGAAGCTTTATAGTCGCAATAGTTTCTGTAATTATTTCCGCCATAGCATTTTTTCAAACAAAAAAAATAAAGGAGTTGTCAGATATTGTTAATGAATTGAAAAATTCCAACGAACTTCTGGAAAAAAGATTTAATATGGAGAAAATGGCTAACCTCAAACAGAGCATGCCAATTTTTCAAATCGATCATATCAATGATAAAAAAGAAATAAACTGTATAGAAATTTTTATTAAAAATGTAGGCATTTCTTTTCAGTACTTTAATACAAATAATCAAACTAATAATATCGCATATTTTCAAAACTTAAATACCGAAGCAAGTTCAAGCGGAGTGCCAATGATTGGTGTTTTTTTCAGAAAAGGAGAAGAAATTGATGTTTATGAGTTTGATATTGTAACAAAGAGCAGCACTGGCCATGAACATAAACAGAGGTTTATTAAGAAACACGGAGAAAGAGCAGACATTAAGCCTCCTGAATATTGATTTATCCCTTCGCCTTGGTTCGTGTCCATAAAAAATAAAATGCCCCGATGTGTGTCCTGCCCGATGCGTGTCTTCACGCATCGGAATAGGGCATGTAATACTGCGTGGCGACACGCAGTATTACATCCGCACTGCCATCACACATAAACATTCACCGCTTAATTTATTGTAGCTTTAGCTTTATTTCAATGAGTAATCCAGCTTTAAAACCAGTTCGCAAATCACATATTGACAAGGGAGAGATTTATTTCTGGACAGCTACCATCAATAAATGGCAGCGACTACTCGAAAAAGATGAATAGAAAGATGTTATTATTGATTCACTTCAATACCTGACCGACAATGGAAAGGTTAATGTGTTTGCTTTTGTCATTATGCCTAACCACCTTCATTTTATCTGGCGGGTGAATGAACCGAATGGAAAAGAATCTCCACATGGGTCTTTTATGAAATATACCGCCCATACTTTTCAGAAGATGTTACGAAAAGAAGGCAATGGGAAGTTGAATGGTTATAAAACCGATGCAACGAACAAGAAATATGAATTCTGGCAGCTGGATTCACTGGCTGTTCCCTTATTTACTAAAAAGGTAGCTGTTCAAAAGCTGAAATACATTCACCGAAACCCACTGGCCGAACATTGGCAATTGGTAAAAGACCCTTGCGATTATAAATATTCATCCGCCCGGTATTATGAGCTTGATGAAAAGAATTTCCCTTTTTTGAAAGATTTATGGGATGAGTTTTAATTGGTGTTGCGTGGAGACACGCAACAGGGCATCAGACACCGAGTTTGTTATATAATTCCTTTGCCCAATCCAATAGAGTTCCTGAACTTTAGGATAGAAACCAATTAATAACCTTAAAAACAAATTTTATGATAGTCGTACACGATATTTTTATCTGCAAACCCGGCAATGCTTCCAAAATGGCAAAACTTTTTAAGGAAGCTATGTCCTCCATGAATGAACTGGACTGCATCATGACAGACATGACAGGCCAGTACAATAAAGTTGTAATGGTAACAAAATATGAGAACCTTGCTGCTTTTGAGCAGAGCTTTCAGAAGTACATGGTGGATACAGAAGAAACAAGAAAGATGAAAGAGATGATGAAAGGATACCAGGATATGTACCTTACCGGTTCAAGAGAGATATATCATATAATGTAATTTTTTATCGCCCTGCTGCTTTCCTCATGCTTCAGACGGAACAAAGAAGATTTTTAGAACTTACACTTTAGTGAAGCACAGCTAATGTGTGACAAAGGGAAAGTGTTTCCTCCGACTGTTCAATAAGTATTTACACTGTTTAATCAGGCTATCTGCTTAAAGAATATAAGTTGTCCGGCAGATTTTCGTTTTCCAGGACACAATCCATCATCGTATGAGTAAATCTTTACTTAGGGCCTTCCGTTTGTTCATTCTTTTTTTTATCCCTGTTTATTCAGGAGCACAAACAACCAATACCTACACTACATCCACTACATGGACAGTACCGGCTACGGTTACTACCATCGCCATTAAAGTTTATGGCGGAGCCGGTGGTACTGGTGGGCAGGATTGTGGCTCCGGTTGCACCAATGCAGCAGCAGGCCCCACTGGTTATGTATATGCCAATTTTAATGTTACTCCAGGTGATGTAGTGGGTATCTATCCCGGCGGCAAAGGCGGCAACGGGTCAAACAATGTAACAGGTACCGGTGGTGGCACAGGCGGAACAGATACTTACGCATCTGCAAACTATAATGGAGGTAATGGCGGAAATGCAGGATCATCCGGTGCATCGGGTGGCGGTGGTGGCGGCGGCGCTGCTTCGGTAGTTACTATCAATTCAGTAATAAAAATTGTGGCTGGCGGAGCAGGTGGTGGTGGTGGTATGGCCAACCAGGCAAATTCGGGGTATGCTGGCAGTTCTTCCACCTCATCCAACGGTGTAAATAACGGTGGTAACGGAACCACTCCCGGTGGTGATGGAGGCGGTGGTGGAGGCGGTGGTGGTGGTCAGTTTGCCTCCGCAGGTGGTGGCGTACATGCAGCAGGAGGAGAGAATGCAGGAAATGGTGGTTTCCTTGGCAGCAATTCTGTTAGCGGCGCCAGCACTGTTATTACCAATGGCAACATCAGCTGGACCAGCACAGGCCAGATCGAGATCACTTTTACATCCACATTGCCTGTAACATGGTTAAACTTTACTGCCATCCCGCAAAACAAATCCGTTGTGCTGAACTGGAGCACTTCAACAGAACAAAATACAAAAGACTATACATTGCAACGCAGCACTAATGCTTCAATATGGACAGATATCGGAATGGTAAATGCAGCAGGCAACAGCACTACTGTTCAGCATTACAGTTTTACGGATCAGCGGCCATCAGGAGGGATCAATTATTACCGCATACTTCAGCGGGATATTGATAATGGTTTTAAATACAGTAAAGTGATAGTTGTGAATATGGATGCAGCAATATCTCTGTTCAGATTGTATCCTAATCCTGTTTTAAATAAATCCGCCATCATCAACCTTGCAGAACCAGCCATTGCAGTTGTTTATAACACTGATGGAACAAAGCTGCTTGAAAAACAATTTTCTGCAGGAGCTCACCTATTTAGTTTATTAAAACTACCAGCCGGCACTTATTACCTTAAAGTAAAAGACGTGGGAACCTTATTTGTAATACAATAATTGAAAAGGCAAGCAACTTTTCAGCCGGTTACAGTGTAACCGGTTTTTTTATTCCATTCATGCAACATTGCGGATGCCCCGATGTTTATCGCCACGAATCGGAACAGGGCATCTAATGCTGCGTGGCGACACGCAGTACGGCAACCGCTTGGGATAAACTGCTAACAGACGATGTCTCATACTTTGCAACTGATTCCTTAATCATTCTTCAACTTAACTTCGCTACTAAATATTACAGCATGGAACTTGGCATCAGCATGTTCGGCGATAATCATTATGATAAGAACGGAAGACCACAGGCTCCGGGGCAGCGTTTGCAGGAACTGATAGAAGAGATAAAACTGATGGATGAAGTGGGGCTTGATTTCTTTGGTATCGGGGAACATCATCGTCCCGACTATGCTGTGCCCGTTCCCGAAATTATTTTGGCGTCAGCCGCCACAGTTACCAAAAAAATTAAATTGGGCAGTGCAGTGAATGTTATCAGTTCATCAGACCCTGTCAGGTTGTACGAGAGCTATGCAATGATCGATTTGCTTTCAGGCGGCCGGGCAGAGTTGATGGCGGGCCGGGGTAGTTTCATTGAATCTTTTCCTCTTTATGGATATAAACTGGAAGATTATGATGAACTGTTTGAAGAAAAGCTGGAGCTGATCGTAAAAATAAATAAAGAGAATCCAATTACATGGAAAGGTAAACACAGGGCTGCATTAAAAGATCAATTGATATTGCCCCGTGCAGTAAATAATAATCTCAATATCTGGGTAGCAGTGGGCGGCACACCCGAATCAGTACTTAGAGCAGCTAAATATGGATTACCTGTAATCTTCGCCATTATTGGTGGCAACCCCGTTCAGTTTAAACCATTGTTTCAATATTATAAGGATGCGTACAAGCATTATCGCCATGCCGAGGCAAAATTCCAGGTAGGAGTACACATGCATACATTGTTTGGAGCAGACAGTAAAAAGATTGCCGATGAATATTATCCAATCTACTCATCGCAAATGAACAGGGTGGGAGCCAGTCGTGGCTGGCCGCCATATCAGCCACTGCAATATGAAATGGGAAGAAAACCCAATGGCCATTTGATCATCGGTGATGCCAGCGAAGCCGTAGATAAAATTTTATACCTGCAGGAAATATTCGGCCTCACCCGTTTTTCTGCTCACATGGATGTAGGCGGGCCTTCGCATGCCTTGCTGATGAAGTCCATTGAGATCTTCGGAACTAAGATTGCACCGAAACTGAGAGAAGCATTGAAATAGCACCATCAAATATGTAATTTATTCTACGGAGGCATCAGTGTCCAAAATCGTTTTATGAGATTTCTTTTCTTCTTCTTGTTTTGTTGCACAATGGCTTCAGGCCAAACTCTTCTTTTCCCAAAAGATAGCGCCTTTATTAAAGAGGTGGATGGCTTGCCTGCCAAAGAACCGTTTGATACAGCACATTCTTACCGGCAGGTAGTGCAACCCTATATCTACATAATAAGCGGCCATGACATGTACAATCTTTTTGGTTATGATACATTCATGAAATACCGGGACTTTGATTTTGCCAACAATCATATTCTCGGTTCTGTTCAATGCAGGCAGTGCCTGATGTATTGTCAGCATGATGAAGGGCAAACCGCTTGCCATCGTAACAGGTGTAGCTACGGGTGGATATGGCTGATGCGGGACAATAAAAAAGCCTTTATAGAAATTTCATCAACCATTGTGCCGGGTCATGTGGATGCAGATATGACTGGTCAAAGAAAATCATTTGTTGGCGATACCATCATTGCTTCCCGGAAAGACCACTCTTTCTCCAACTGGTACACTCATGGACAGGGAGATTGCTTCGCTACATTTAAGTATAATATTTATGCCGACAAGTATCATCCTATTCTGCTTTTGAAGGAAAGAAATTACTGGGGCGGCTGTCGTGCCGGAGGTTTTTGGGATTTCACCATTTCCTTTAAGATGCCTCCGGATATACTGCATCATAGCAAGATTGTGGTGTTGATGGAAAAAAACAATATGAAAAGAAATGAGGAATGACCCCTGCACCTATGGCAGGTTATTATGCGTCAATGGCAGAATTATTTTGTTTTTAAAGCTATTTATGTCATAAGAAAATTCCGGCACGGTTATTCGCAACATAGTAATGCTGAATAAGCATAGCTTTATTGCTCATTTATAAATACTGTTCATGGAAATAGAAATTTTCACCCTTGCTGATTTTGCACAGGATAATAATTCCAAGCTCACTATTGTAGGTACGTTTGATGCTATACATTCCAAACAATTCCCTGTGCAACACCCCGCCTGCTCCATTGCCTGCCGTCTTCGCTTTGCAGCAAAGGAAGCAGGCAATCATGATTTTAAACTAAGACTGATTGATGTTTCAGGAAAAGAAGTCATTCAGCCGATAGAAGGAAACATCAATCTTGGGGCGCCACCCAACGGACAATTTGCTTCCGTAAATATGGTGATCAATTTCAACCAGCTGAAATTTGAAAAGCCGGGTCGTTATTCTTTTGAACTGTATATTGATGGCGACTGGAAATCTGGATTGCCGCTTTTTTTGAATGAGATAAAATAGGAGTAATCTTCATGAAAAGGTTATTATTTACCATTGTAACCTGTAAAATCTATCGTTCATCATTTGGCTGAAATGTTTATCTGTTGTATCTTTGCGGATGCAAAACTGAGCCATCGTACCCAACCGCAGGAAATGTATCTGACCAGCTACGCCTGACCGCCTGGTTCTCTTACTTCAGAAAAAAGCTCAGTTCGGCTTTAAACGAAAAATCTAAAAAAGGAGTTTATATGAAGAGCATTATTATGCCTGATACGGCCCATTTGAATGACGGGATCAGGGAACAATTGGCAAAAGAAGTGAAGGAAACACCGGCATTGGATGCCATCGCAGGTAAAAAAAGAAAGTTTACTGCGATTGACATGTGGAATCGGCAGAAAAATTACCGTTCTGCCAGCGATATGTTGCGGAGGTGGAATCTGAATTAGTAAGAAAATTTTTATCGGGAGCTGTCATATAATAAATATTCCCGTCGCTCACAAGGAGAACGGGAATAAGGGCAGTTAGTTACGGTTTTATTATTACATAATATCCAACGCCTTTACAAAAGACGTGGCAGTGAATGGAAGAATCAAAGTAAGCCACTCCCAATGGCTGTAGATGGCAAAAATCAAACCCGCTGTTGAAATAAGGAATAGCAACCACCAGAGACCTTTATACTTCTTTGTTTGTTCCATGTATAAAAATTTTACGTTTAATATGCCGAAGCCCGGCGAAGGCGTGGCAAAAATAGGCCAGGCGTTCAAAAAGAAAAAAATAGTTTTCAACTGTTCTGAATGGGATTCTTTTTGAATAAAAGGATCGGGATTGCAAGTGTGGCTCCTGTCAAAGCAATAATCCACTTTGAAGCTACAATAAAATGATAAAGGCCAAATTCATTTCCAATAACAGGATCATTGATCCACTTAAGCAGGCTCAGGTTTTCAAAAACATCACAACCCCAGGCAGGAAGTTGCAATAAAGCAAATGCCAATAAAAATTTTCTGACTGCGGCAGAATTGACTTTTTTCCTTGCCATCATGCACAAGGCTGTAATGCCCGGATATACCCCCGCCATAAACACAAAATCAAAATTCAGGTGATACCGCAGAATAGTTTTTACATGTTCATCAAGCCCGGAAAGTATGGTAATTACTTTCTCTTTGGGATAGCTTATCTCCAGACCTATAATCGTAAAAAGCCGGCCACTCTGTATAAAATCCCCTTCCATCCATTTCATGCAGAAAGCCGTGCCTGTAAAAAGCCCGAGGCAGCACCAAAACAACATTTTCCACCTATCCGTATTCTTATTCATGCGTTTAATAAGTTTTTTTAGAAATAAAACACTAACCTAATTACTTTTTTCTATTTTCGTACAAATGTGTTCTTGGAACACATCCAATTCACCTAACCACGACAACGATTGCCATGAGGCTGCAGTTTTATTTACGTTTTCATACTGAGTTTGGCCAAAGCCTGTGGATAACGGGTAATGCAGAAGAACTTGGAAACAATGATCCGGGTAAAGCTGTTCCAATGGAGTATTTGAATGAGGATATCTGGGAATGCAGCCTGGAATTGAAGAAAAGAGACAGGGAGTCGCCCTTTTGCTACAGGTATTTTTTGAAAAATAAGGATGCCGAACTTCTTTACGAATGGGGCAATGACAGGCTGATTGAATTTGAAAAGAATACCAATGAAATTCACCTGGTAGATACATGGAATAATGCCGGGGAATATGAAAATGTTTTTTATTCTGATGCCTTTAAAAATGTACTGCTTAAAACAAAGAGCCGGGATGATAAAACAAAGCAGAATAAAAAGCATACCCATGTTTTCAAAGTAAAAGCTCCATTGCTGAGAAAAGGTGAGCAGATTTGCCTTCTTGGTACCGGTAAATCACTGAAAGAATGGAATGAAGATAAACCGGTTTTATTATCAAAGGATGGTGACTGGTGGGTGAAAAAACTTGACCTCTCTGATTCGGATTTCCCCGTAGCATATAAATATGGAGTGTATGATGGAAGGGAGAAAAAGTTTATCCGGTATGAAGAAGGGAATAACAGGCTGATCTATAGCAATGCTTCCAAAAAAAAAATAACCATTCTGCACGACGGATTTATTCATTTACCAAACAATACCTGGAAAGGGGCAGGTGTTGCAATCCCTGTTTTCAGCCTCAGAAGTAAAGAGGGTTTTGGCGTAGGCGAATTTACTGATATCAAATTATTGGTTGATTGGGCCAAAGCCACAGGATTGAAATTAATACAATTGCTGCCGGTTAATGATACCAGCAGTACTTACAGTTGGACGGATTCGTATCCTTATTCCGCCATATCCGCATTTGCTTTGCATCCTATTTATATCAATCTCTGGCAGCTGGCGGGAAATGAATTTGCAGATCAGCTTGACTCACTGAAGGAAAAACAAAGAGAGTTGAATGAGAAGACTGTGGTTGACTATGAAGAAGTGATAAAATTCAAGATTTCAGTACTAAAGGAGCTATATGAGGCAATGCATCAGGAATGTTTTGCATCAGATGATTACAAACATTTTTTCAGAAAAAACAAACACTGGCTTGAGTCATTTGCAGCTTTCAGCTTTTTCCGTGATAAGTATGGCAGTTCAAACTTTGAAGAATGGAAAAGCAACAACACATACAATAAAGACGAAATAGACCAATTGGTTTCTCCGGGATCGCAGGACTTTAAGGAAGCAGGCTTCTATTTCTTCACCCAATTTCATCTTCACCTTCAGCTTAAGGAAGCAGTAGACTATGCTCATAAAAAAGGTATTGTGCTGAAAGGGGATATCCCAATCGGGATTTCAAGAAGCAGTTGCGATGCATGGGTGGCGCCTGAATTATATAATATGTGCTGGCAGGCCGGGGCTCCGCCGGATGATTTTACTGCTGTTGGACAAAACTGGGGTTTCCCGACTTACAACTGGAAAAAAATGCAGGAAGATGGTTTTTCCTGGTGGAAGCAACGCTTCGGTCAATTGAGCAACTACTTTGATGCATTCCGTATTGATCATATTCTTGGCTTTTTCCGTATCTGGAGCATTCCTGCCAACGCCGTACAAGGCATTATGGGAAGATTTGTGCCCTGTTTACCTGTTCATATAAATGAGTTTGGAGAAAACGCAATCTGGTTCGACTACCAGCGGTATTGCAGACCCTTTATCAATGATGATGTGCTGGCAGAAATTTTTGCTGAAAGGGCAGAGGAGGTAAAAGAACACTTTCTTGTGCCAAATGATTTTGATGGCTATGATCTTAAATTGAAATACGAGACCCAGCGGCTGGTAGAAACTCATTTTGACGCACTGGAGCCAGATGAAGAAAACGAAAAACTGAAACTGGGTTTGTATGATCTTATTTCCAATGTGATCCTGTTTGATGATGAAGAATCGCAGGGCGAAAAATTTCATTTCCGGATATCAATGGAAAAAACATCTTCATTTAGATTTCTGGAGCCGCATGTAAAGGAAAAGCTGAAAGAGTTATACATTAATTATTTCTATCGCCGGCAGGATGAATTTTGGTATAAAGAGGCCATGCATAAATTACCCCAATTAAAAGCTGCAACGAATATGCTTGTTTGCGGTGAAGATCTTGGTATGGTTCCGCATTGTGTACCGGATGTAATGCAGCAGCTTGGTATACTGAGCCTGGAAATTCAAAGGATGCCGAAAGACCCTAAGAAAGAATTTTTTCATCCCAACGATGCGCCATACATGTCTGTCATTACACCTTCCACTCATGATATGAGTACAATCAGGGGATGGTGGGAAGAAAGCAGGGAACGGACTCAGCATTTTTATAATGGTGTAATGGGCCAGTGGGGTGAAGCGCCGCTATATTGTGAAGCATGGATCAACAGGGCGATTGTATTGCAGCATTTATACTCTCCGGCCATGTGGGGTATTTTCCAGTTGCAGGATATTATGGGCATGAGTGAGACCCTTCGCCGTGAAAAACCCAATGAAGAAAGGATAAACAATCCTGCTTTTGACAAGCATTACTGGCAATACCGGATGCATATCAACCTCGAAGATCTTATAAAACAAAAAGAATTCAATGAGGAACTGAAAGGATATGTGGTGCACAGCGGCCGATAAGGTAATTGTTCTTCCTGATCCCGGAATGACACTAAAACAAATGCAATTCAACCATCAATTTATCTTTCAAAACAACTAAGCAGGGCTCAATCGCTTTATTCACAAGACCTGAATTATAAACCATTTTCGGCAATTATTTTAAACCAAACAGATTTATTGCTTACCGGGACCCCAGGCACTGATAAAGTGTCTGCCTGTGTGAGATTTTTTTAAATTATTTTAAAATCAGGTATAATATTAAAATAATTTTTACCTTCCCCCTAATAAAGGTATCTTTCTGTTTCACCCAAATACTAAACTGCTATGAAAAAAATTTACCTCCTGGCATTGCTCAGTTCCTTTTTTTCAGTTGTTGCCAATGCGCAACTTATTATCAGCGAATTCAGAGTAAGAGGCCCGAATGGAGCCAATGATGAATTCATTGAAATTTATAATGCCAGTGGTGCTAACCATACAGTGGCTGCTGTAAGTGGTACCGGATATGGTATAGCTGCTTCAGATGGAGTTACCCGCGGCACAATACCCAACGGCACGATAATTCCGGCCAAAGGTCACTACCTGCTTGTAAATTCTGTGGGATACTCTTTAGCGTCATATCCTGCAGGTAACGGTACCACAGCAACAGGCGATGCAACCTATACTACAGACATTCCGGATAATGCAGGTATTGCCATTTTTAATAATAATACAGGGGGAGGCAGTTACACACTTGCCAACAGGATGGATGCAGTTGGCTCAACATCGGAAGCCAATGTCCTTTATAAAGAAGGATCAGGTTACCCGGCACTAACCCCATTTAGTATTGATTATTGCTGGCGTAGAAAAACCTACATCGGCCCACCCCAGGATTCAAATAATAATGCAGCAGATCTTGAATTTGATGACACCAATGGAACGTCTGCCGGTGGCGGACAGCGATTGGGAGCGCCGGGTCCTGAAAACCTATCCGCACCGCTAGCATGGTCAACAGGTAATCTTGTAGTCAGCCTTTTGGATCAAACAGTGGCGGCCACATCGCCACCCAATATGGTCAGGGATTTTACATCTGATCCTCCGAATAACAGCACATTTGGAACACTTGATTTACGGTACAGGATCACTAATAATACGGGTGGAAATATTACACGGTTGAGATTCCGTATTGATTCAGTAAGCACATTTCCTTCTCCTTCAGGCCGGTCAGATTTAAGGCCCCGTACCTCTACAAGTGTTGTTGTTGCGGGAATTAATGATCCAAGTACATGTGCACCAGGAGGTACCCCATGTAGTGTAACAGTTCAGGGCACCACACTTGAGCAACCTCCTTCACAGCCTAATGGAGGAGGCTTTAATTCAAGTATGTCAGTAGGAGTAATAACTCTTGGGACACCTTTGGCCAATGGGGCAAGTGTGAATATCCGTTTACTTTTCGGAATCCAGCAAACCGGCTCCGTAGGGATATTATTTACACCGGAAATACTTCCGGGTACCACTGGTACAGCTGCCGCACCTTTTGGTTTTATCGGGGCCACAGATGGACCTATTTGTACCCTTACTTGTCCGGCAAATATTACTGTAAGCAATGATCCCAATCAGTGTGGTGCAGTTGTCAATTATCCGGCGCCCACGACGAGTGGGACATGCGGAACGGTTACTTCGTCACCAGCATCGGGCTCTTTCTTCCCGGTTGGAACGACTACTGTGACAGCCAACAGTTCTGTAGGCGGAGCCAGTTGTTCTTTTACAGTTACCGTGAATGATACTCAGCCTCCGACAATTACCTGTCCTTCAAACATTATTGTATGCGGTAGCCAGGCGGTGAGTTATAGTGCAACAGCATCTGATAATTGTCCCGGCGTAACAGTTTCTTACTCTCCTGCTTCAGGCAGTGTGTTCCCTGTCGGGACAACAACTGTAACAGCTACTGCCACAGATGCATCAGGTAATACCGCTACCTGTACATTTACTGTAACTGTTAATCCGATACCGACTGTGAATCCGGTACCTAATCAAACAGTATGTCATAATGGAGCATCTACTCCGATAAACTTTACAGGTTCAGTAGTAAATACTATATACCAGTGGACGAACAATGATCCATCAATAGGACTTGCAGCCAGTGGTACTGGCAATATCGGGTCATTTATAGCTAATAATCCAGGAGCGGCACCGGTAACGGCAACAATCACGGTGACGCCAACAACTAACAGTAACTTTTTTTCGCAGACCTTCAATTTCACAGGAGCTTTTCAAACATGGACAGTTCCTGCAGGAGTAACCTCTGTAGATATCCAGGCCTTTGGAGCACAGGGTAATCGTAATGCCTTCAGTATAGCAGGCGGTTTAGGTGGCTCGGCTTCAGGCACACTGGCAGTAGCCCCGGGTAATACTCTATACATTTATGCGGGAGGAGGCAATTCAATAACAAGTAATGGAGGTTTCAACGGTGGGGGCAATGCAGGTTCCAATACCTGTCTGACTGCAATTGGTGGCGGCGGCGGCGGAGCTTCCGATGTAAGGTTGAATGTAAATGCCCTTGCCAACCGGGTGCTGGTAGCAGCAGGCGGCGGCGGAGCCGGAGGTAACAGGGTAGTGTTCTGTGGAAGGGGTACCGGTGGTGGTGGTGGTGGTGGATATTATGGTGGTGGTGGTGGCGCTGGCTGGCCGGGAGTGCCAACTGGACCCGGTCCTGTACCAACAGGTGGCACACAAGTAGCCGGCGGAGCAGGAGGTGTATCTACATTCACCTCAGCCAATAATGGCTTTCCCGGAGGTTTGGGATTTGGAGGAGCAGGGGGACCGGAAGTATCCAGTTCACAGGGTGGTTCAGCTACAGCACAACCAGGTGGCGTAGGTGGAGGGTTAATTGGAGGTAATGGTTTATATAACACCGCAAATAACTGGACAGGTCAGAGTGGAGCCGGAGGTTCATCATACATAGGTGGAGTAACAGGTGGATTTACTTCATCAGGTGTTCGTTCAGGCAATGGGGCGGTAACAATTTCTTACATCTTGCCTGGAGTGCCTGTGATATGTACAGGTCCATCTACAACATTTACAATAACTGTAAACCCGGGTCCGGCTATTACCTGTCCGGGTAATGTGTCAGTACCCATTACACCGGGCCTGTGCGGAGCCATAGTAACTTATCCGCCGGCAACGGCTACAGGTATTCCTGCACCTACGATTACTTATTCACAAGCATCCGGAACATTCTTCCCCGGAGGCACTACCACGGTAACAGCTACAGCAACCAATGTATGTGGCACAGCTACCTGTACATTTACAGTAACAGTGGTTGACAATGTGCCACCAGTGATCACCTGCCCGGCAAATATTACGGTCAGCAATGATCCTAATCTATGCAGTGCAGTAGTGAACTACGCATTGCCCACTATAACTGATAACTGCCCTGACCCTGTTCAGCTTCCGGCATCATTCGCAAACCACGGAAGTGGCGGTGTATTTACTCTGCAGGGTAATACGTTACCGGGTGGTTTATTCTTTTCAATAACTAATACGTCAAGCATTCTTCGTACGATCAAAGGTTTTGGTGTTCGCTTTGGCAACCCGGCCTTTGGTGTGGTAAATGCACCTCAGACTTTGACCGTATGGTCAAGACCAGGTACACTTACTACGGCCATTGAAAACAGTACAGCCGGATGGACCCAGCAGGGACCGCAGGTAGTTAACCCTATCCCGCCCTATTTTGCAACAGGAACAGGACCGTTGGGTATATGTAATCTGAATACACTTGTACCTATTGCACCGGGTGCTACGGCTTCGTTCTTTATACATGGACAAAGTGCTTGTCCTGTATTTAATGGCACGGTAGGTGTGATAAGCCCGCCGGTCAACAATTCAGGTTTCAGACTTACAGGCGGCACTGTATCCTTCGGTATTTTGGGATCAGCAAACCATTTCCAGCAAGGCGTAACCAATGGTATCATAAACTGTAATGTTCAGTTCCTTGAGACCACCTTAACACAGACAACAGGTCTGCCTCCGGGTTCAGCCTTCCCGGTGGGATTGACGACCAATACATTTACAGCTACCGATGCTGCCGGCAACTCAGCGAGTTGTTCCTTCACGGTAAGAGTGAATGATACACAGGCGCCGACAGTAAGCTGTCCGGGTAACATAACTGTAACTACTCCGGTTGGTTCCTGCACTGCAGTGGTGAACTATACGGTGACAGCTGCCGACAACTGCCCGGGTGCTATAGCACAACTGGTATCAGGCCCTGCCAGCGGCTCAGCTTTCCCAATAGGAACAACAACTGTGACATGGAGAGCCGTGGATGCTGCGGGTAATATATCAGGAAACTGTTCATTTACTGTAACTGTATTGGATGGACAATTACCTGTTGTTACAACAGCGCCTGCCAACAGAACTGTATGTGTAGGCGACAACGCTACATTCAGTGTTGTATCCACCAATACGCTGAGTTATCAGTGGCAGGCATGGAATGGCAGCGCCTGGGTAAATATTGCAGGAGCTACCAGTTCTTCATTAACACTTACTGCAGTAACCCACAGCATGAATACAAACAGTTATCGTGTATTGGCAATAGGGCTGTGTACAACGGTAAGTTCAGCACATGCAACATTGTATGTAAATCCGCTTCCATCTGTCACACTAACTACATCCATACCGCCGGTTCTGTTACCTACCCAGAGTGTTAGCATAACTGCTATAGTAAGCCCGGGAGGCGGAAGCTATGTATGGAGAAAGAACGGCGTAGTCATTGTTGGAGCAACAAGCAATTCAATAAGCGGATTAACTGTTGCTGATGTTGGAAGTTATACCTGCACTTATACTGACCTGAATGGATGTGTTTCCACATCTGCTCCGGTAGTAGTATCTGCACAGCAGTCTGACATCGTGTACATTTATCCCAATCCAAATCCCGGCCAGTTCCATATCCGGTTCTATAACCAGATAAATGAGTCTTTACAGGTACTTATTTATGATACCCGGGGTGCAATGGTTTACAGACGTCAGCTTGTTACAACCTTCCAGTACAGCGAAGTGAATGTTGACCTGCGCCATGTGCCTGCCGGACCCTATGTGGTACGGGTGCTTAACAGCGCCGGCAAAATGATCGCTTCAAAATGGATCGTGGTTTATATACCGGAATAGATAATTTCTGTTATACCAAAAGCCATCCCGTTTTCAGGGATGGCTTTTTTATTTACACTATTCATATAAAAAAGATGAGAAACTATCTTTGCCCGCATGAGAGTTAAATACCATATTCACCAGCTTAAATTCCGACATCCTTTTACCATTTCAAAAGGAACCAAGACACATCAGCCAACTTTCATCGTTGCGCTGGAGCATATGGGCGTTAAAGGCTATGGCGAAGCCTGTGCCATTGCCTACTACAATATTTCTGTTGAGAAAATGGCTGAAGACCTTGAATCAAAGAAACCGTTTGTTGAGAAATTTGCATTTACTGACCCGGAACGATACTGGCATTACCTGCATCACCTATTTCCGCAGAATAATTTCCTGGTTTGCGCTTTGGACATAGCTGCCTGGGATCTGTATGGAAAAATGAAAGGGAAAAAGCTGTATGAACTCTGGAATGGTAATATTTCAAAAAATCCTGTCACCGATTATACCATAGGGATTGATACGGTTGAAAAGATGGTAGCAAAGATGAAAGAAAAACCATGGCCGATTTATAAAATAAAAGTGGGAACGGCAGACGACATTGCAATTGTAAAAGCATTGCGGGAAAATACAGATGCAGTGCTCCGTGTGGATGCCAATGCTGCCTGGGACCTGGAAACAGCATTGAAGCTTATCCCGCAATTGAAAGAATTAGGAGTGGAATTTGTTGAACAGCCATTGGCAAAAGATAATTGGGAAGGAATGAAGATTTTGCATAAAGAATCTTCCTTGCCGCTTTATGCTGATGAGGCTTGTGTGTTTGAAGAGGATGTTGAAAAATGCAAAGATCATTTCCATGGCATCAATATCAAGCTTACCAAATGCAGCGGTATCACCCCGGCACGAAGGATGATTGATAAAGCAAGACAACTTGGTATGGGAGTGATGATGGGTTGTATGAATGAATCCACCATCGGCTCAGCAGCTATTGCACATTTGCTTCCTTTTATTGATCATGTTGATATGGACGGACCATTGTTACTGGAAGAAGATATCGCTACCGGGTTAAACTATGATTTTGGAAAAATAAGTTATTCAGATGCCCCGGGATTGGGGATCAGATATGCCGGAGTATTCAGAAAAGAAACAAAATGATGAACAGATGAACAAGCCCGCCTGACCGGATGGGCAGGGAATATCAAACATCGAAGTCTCTATACTTCATCATTTAACATTCCTTGTTCAGTATTCGAAATTCTACCAGATTCTTACTCTCAAACTATCCGCCCTGTACATTTTATCTCCTTGTTTAATATTGAAGGTTGTGTAAAATTCGTCCACATCCACAAAGGGTCCAATCACCCTGTACTTTGCAGGTGAGTGTACATCAGTGAGCAATCTGTTCTTCAATTGCTCTTCACGGGTATGCCCAAGCCAGCCGAGAGCATAACCCAGAAAATAACGCTGCATAGGAGTGAGGCCGGCCACATTTTTATTTGCCTTATATTCTTCTGTTTTTTTATAAGCATCTATTCCCAGCAAAATACCACCCAGATCCGCAATGTTTTCACCCGTAGTGGCTTTACCATTGATGTGATATCCTTTCACCGGTTCATATTCATCAAATTGCTGAATGATCACATCAGCTCTTCTCGTAAACTCTTCTTCATCTTCTTTTGTCCACCAGCTTACAAGATTTCCCTTTGCATCAAATTGTCTTCCCTCATCATCAAAGCCGTGAGTGATCTCGTGCCCGATAGTGGAGGCGCCTGCATATCCGTACACAGTTGCATCATCCAGTTCTTCATCTCTGTACCCTGGAACAGTGAAAATGCCTGCAGGTAATACAATCTCATTATTGGATGGATTGTAATAGGCATTGTAAGTCTGCGGCGTCATATCCCATTCATCCCTGTCAACTGGTTTGCCGAGTTTGTTGGTATTATAATTATGCCACCAAAGATTTGCGTTGATCTGATTCTGCACAAAACTTTCCTTGCCAATTTCCATTGTACTGAAATCTTTCCATTTATCAGGATAACCTACTTTCTTTTTTATAGCAGCAAGTTTAGCATAGGCTTTTGCTTTGGTGCTGTCACTCATCCATGTCAGCTTGCCGATCCTTTCTTTCAAAGCATCACGGATTGCTTCTACCATATCTTCATAACGCTTCTTTGCTGTTTCATTAAAAAATTCTTTTACATATAATTTTCCAAGCAATTCACCCATGGCGCCTTCCTCGGCCGACATTATTCTTTTCCATCTGGGTCTCCTCACCTTAGCGCCGCTGAAAAGCCTGTTAAACTCAAAAGCAGTTTGTCCATATTTATCAGATAATGCTCCGGTGAAATCACTGATAAGGTTGAATTTTACATAGCTCTTCCAGTCACTCAGCGGAACTGTTTTTAAGGCTCCATCCAGGGCTTTAAAAAACTCAGGCTGACCTACAATTACCGAATCAATTCCTTTGACACCGGTAATGCTAAGATAATTTGCCCAGTCAACCGAAGCATTCATTTTGCCCAGATCAGCAATAGCCATTTTATTGTAATTGGCATAAGGATCCCGAAGATCTTCCAGTTTGCGGCTGGCCTGTGCCAGTTGTGTTTCCAGCGACAGGATATTTTTTGCAGCATTCGAAGCGGCTGCAGGATCATCACCAGCCATTGTAAGGATCTTACTGATATAATTCAGGTATTCTTTTCTTATGTTGATGGTTGTGCTATCAGATTTAAAATAATATTCTCTTTCAGGTAAGCCAAGTCCTCCCTGCCAGAGTTTGTAGGCCATTACATCACTGTTCTTATCATCTTGTGTAATGAAATCTGCAAAGAGGGTAGAGGAACCCATCTTCTTTAATTCCGCAACAGTTGACAGCAGGCTTTTCACATCCGATATGCTGTTTACTTTGTCTAATAAGGATTGTAAGGGTTTCAAACCATCTGCTTCAATCCTGGCGCTATCCATACCTGTGCTCCAGAAATCTCCGATCTTTTGTTCATCGGTTCCCTTGCCTGCATTTGATTTGGCCGCATCTTCTGATATTTCACGGAGCCGTTTAAGATTTTCTTCAATCACCAGGTTGGCAATGCCCCATGAAGATTGTTCATCAGGAATGGGATTATTTTTTATCCAGCCACCATTAGCATACTGAAAAATATCGTCGCCGGGATTAACCGTAGTGTCCATATTGGCTGCCAGCACATCCTGCTTTTTTGCCTCCTTGTCTGACTTTGAATTACATGAAGCGGCAGAAAGAATAATGACAACGGATGTAATTAAGGGGAAAATAAAACGCATAGAAGTTTTTTAAGCACTAAAAGTAAATAAAACCATAAGGCAAAGCAAAATACTTGATAGACGGGAATTTGCTGATTTTGTGTAAAACTGTTTTTAAAAGTATCTTGTTTACGACAATCCTTTCATCAATCAAAAATTTTTAGCATGAAACTGCTTCTTATTCCTGCCTTACTCTTTGCACTGGCTTCCTGTTCTCCCGGTATTAAAACAACAAATACCGCCACTACCACGACTGCAGCAACCCATTCAGAAAAAGATGGCTCAAGCTATGAAAAGGCCATTGTGATAAATGAAAAGTCCGAGGGTCCCGGTATTGCTGCAGAATATAAATGGCTTCGGGAAAATTATCCCGGCTATAAACTTATTTCACAAAGTCTGAATGGTAAAGACGGGAAAAAGTATGATATAATGGCTATTGAAACCAGGGATGGCGAAAAAAAGACTATCTATTTCGATATTACAAAATACTTCGGACATTTTTGATGTGACCGATTCCGATTTTACGCCAGGATACTTTTGCTGTTTTACCTTTGCTCAATGGCATATAAAAATCTTCAGCATTTTATCAATGTACTGGAAAAGGCAGGTGAGCTGCTCCGGATAAAATCTTATGTGAATCCGAAACTGGAAATGGCCGAGATCACCGACCGGATGAGCAAGCAGCCCGGTGGTGGTAAAGCATTGCTGTTTGAAAACACAGGTTATGAATTCCCGGTTTTGATGAATGCCTATGGCAGTGAAAGAAGAATGTGCATGGCATTGGGCGTAAATCATCTTGATGATGTAGCAAAAAACATAGAAAATCTTTTTAAGCTGTTATCAACTCCAAAAGAAAGCATCATTGATAAATTAAAAATGCTTCCCAAACTAAACCAGTTTGCTTCATGGATGCCGAAAGTGAAAAGAGGAAGAGGAGAGTGCCAGCAAGTGGTTATGGCTTCTCCGGATATTACCAAACTGCCCGTCATCACCTGCTGGCCAAAAGATGGAGGCCCGTTTGTCACACTGCCGGTCATTCATACCAAAGACCCGAATAATAATTCCCGTAATGTGGGTATGTATCGTATGCAGGTGTTTGGGCCAACGCTTACGGGTATGCACTGGCACAAGCATAAGGTTTCGGCAAAACATTTTAATGAATATAAGAAACTGAATAAACGGATGCCGGTGGCCGTTGCTCTTGGGGGCGACCCGGTTTATGCTTATTCAGCCACAGCGCCTTTACCGGAGAATGTGGATGAATACATGCTGGCCGGTTTTCTGCGAAAGAAAAAAGTGGAGCTGGTAAAATGTATTTCGCAGCCTGATGTGGAAGTGCCTGCTGATGCTGACTTCATCATTGAAGGCTATGTTGATCCGAATGATGAAATGATTTGGGAGGGACCATTTGGTGACCACACAGGTTATTATTCATTGCCCGACTGGTATCCTCGTTTTCATATTACTGCCATCACGCATAAAAAAAATCCGGTTTATCCTGCTACTATTGTCGGCATACCGCCGCAGGAAGATGCATGGCTGGGAAAAGCAACAGAAAGAATTTTCTTAGCCCCGATAAAAATGACGATGGTGCCGGAGATTATTGATATGGACATGCCGGTTGAAGGAGTATTCCACAACCTGGTAATTGCAAAAATTCAAAAAGACTATGCAGGACAGGGACAAAAAGTGATGAATGCAATGTGGGGAGCAGGGCAGATGATGTTTAATAAAATATTGGTATTGACAGCCCCCCTAAATCCCCCCCAAGGGGGGACTTCCGAAAAATCATTTAAGATCAATGATTATTTAAAGTTGGCACAGGATGTCTTCAAAAATCTTAACCCAGCTACGGATATTTATTTTTCTACCGGGCCGATGGATGTGCTGGATCATAGTTGCAGTAAACTGGGTTTTGGCGGAAAGATGTGTATTGATGGGACTTTCAAATTTCAGGAAGAGAAAGATGACCTGTATGAGTCGGGAGTCATTAGTCGGGAGTCGGGGGTTATTGAAAATGCTTTGGTATCTTTTGATGAAATAAAGAAAGTAAATACTTCATTACTTAAAAAAGAAATTAGCTGCCTCATCATATCTGTTCAGAAAAATAGGAAAGGACATATCAAAGAACTGCATGACCAGATTTGTGCATTGCCTGAAACAGCAGGTATTAAAATGATTTTGTATGTGGAGCATACCGTAGATGCTAATGATCTTCCTACAGCTTTATGGAGATTTTGTAACAACCTGGATCCGAAAAGAGATTTTCATCTTACCCGAATCCCGAATCCCGAATCCCGAAGTTATACAGCCTGCATGGGTTTTGACGGAACCAGAAAAACAAAAGAGTTCGACGACTTTCACCGTGACTGGCCGAATATTATTGTAGCTGATGATGAAACAATAAAAGCTGTGGATGAAAAGTGGAATGATTTGGGCATCGGTGAATTCATTCCTTCACCTTCGCTTAAATTTAAAGGGCAGATGTACGGGGAAGAAGCCGTGGTCCGGTAATCAAGCCCGAAGGGCTGTTAGTAATATTAATAAAGCTATAAAATTGTAAACAAACCACGAAGTGGTGGCACAATATATCACTCCTTCGGAGTTCTGTAGCCATGCCATTCTTTATTATAGTAATTTCATCCCTGCGGGATTGTCTTGTCTTTATGCAATAAGAGTTTAATGCTACATTTGAAAAATGTATGGGCGAACAGTTAATATCTTAATGACAGGAGCAGGCGCACCCGGCGCTGCCGGAATTTTAAAATGTTTGCATCAGGATAAATCATTTCATATCATAGTCGCAGATGCAAACCCAAATGCTGTCGGCCAATATATTAACAATGGCCCGATTGCTATCGGGTTTGAACATATCCCTTTCGCCAATGATTCTTCTTTTGCAGATGCGTTGCTTGATATCTGCCGAAAAAAAAATATAAATCTTGTTCTCCCTTTGGTAACAAAGGAACTCATTCCTTTAGCGCAACACATAAAAAGATTTGAACAGATTGAAACAAAAGTGCTTGTATCTCCGTTGGCTTCACTGGAAATTGCCAATAACAAAAGCCGGCTGTATGAATTTCTGCAATGGCGGGGGATAGCTGTTCCTGAATTCAGGATCGTTGAAACAGTTGAGCAATTTAAAAAAGCAGTGCTTGAATTAGGATATCCCGAAAGACCTGTTTGTTTTAAACCTTCGGTTTCTAACGGAAGCCGCGGCTTTCGCATCATCAGCGAACAGATGAATGAACTGGATCTGTTGTTCAATCATAAACCAACGTCAACTTACATCGGTTTTAATGATGCTGTGCGGATACTTTCATCCGGCACATTTCCGGAACTGCTCGTCAGCGAATACCTGCCGGGTGATGAATATTCTGTTGACTGTCTCGCCAATCATGGTGAATCTGTTTTAATAGTTCCAAGATTAAGAAAAAGAATCATTAACGGCATCAGTGTAGAAGGTGAATTTATAAAAGAAGAGAAAATTATCAGCTACTGCATCCGCATCATAAAAGAATTGCAACTGCATGGCAATATCGGGATACAGGTTAAAAAATCTGCCACAGATGAATTTCTGATCCTTGAGATCAATCCCCGTGTACAGGGAACTATTTCCGCAGCATTGGGTGCAGGCATTAATCTGCCTGTCCTTGCGATAAAACAGGAACTAGGCCTGCCAATTTCTTCAAATGAACTGAATGTAAAATGGGGTACAAAGTTTTCAAGATACTGGCAAGAGGTCTTTTACTGACAGTAAGTCATTTATTTCCTTTGGATAGATATTTGATTACAGCTCGCCAAGAGCCATGAACAATTTTGTAATTTGCTTTAAATAAAATTCCGATGAAACGAATCAGTGCTGTCCTGTTATTGAGCATGCTGTCTGTTGCAGGGTTTACTCAAAAAGAATCCGAGAAAACGCTGTTGTGGAAGATCAGCGGTAATGGGTTGGACAAACCTTCTTATCTCTTCGGCACCATCCATATGTTATGTGCAGATGATGCGGTGCTTAGTTCAAAAATGAAAGAAGCTATTAAGGAAAGTGATGAAGTGTATTTTGAAGTGGACATGGACAATCTCTTTGAAATGCTCGGCGCCATGAGCAAAATGAAAATGAAAGGTGACACAACGCTTAAAGATCTTTTGAGTAAAGAAGATTATGAAAAAGTAAAAGAATATTTTACAAAGAAAGGCTCGATGCTTCCTTTCTCTATGCTTGAAACATATAAACCTATCCTGGCTGCTTCCACTTTGGAGAGTGGCTCATTGCCCTGTGATAATACAGCCATCATGGAGCAGGTGATCATGGAAGAAGCCAAGCAGTATGATAAGAAAATAAAGGGATTGGAAACAATGGCCTACCAGGCCGGGGTGCTCGACAGCATACCTTATAAATTGCAGGCACAGCAACTGGTACAATATATTGACAGCGCCACAACCGGTGATAACGAAGACAAACAGTTAAAAGAAATGTTCAAAGCATACAAAGAACAGGACCTGAAAAAACTGGAAGAACTGATGGTGGAAACAGACGCAGGAATGGCTGGGTTTACAGACATCATGTTGTACCACCGCAACCAGAACTGGGTTAAAAAACTAAAAGACCTGTTGCCTCAAAAATCATTACTGATTGCAGTAGGGGCGGGGCACCTGCCAGGAGAAAAAGGAGTGATCAGTTTATTAAGAAAGGAAGGATACAAAGTGGAACCTGTGAAGAATAAGATTGGCGGGGTGAGGGAGATATAGTTTCTTGTTCAGCTTTCTTATGATAATCAGTATGAATTAGAACAAGAAGTGACGTATATTACAGAGATGGACAGAAATGGCCGCATTGCACACTCCGCATTTTCTTTGCACAGCAATGGCGGCCACGAAACACCGCCTTTGAATTTCTTTTTATTTAAATCATTCCATTACCTCTTTGTAAATTCTTTACTCCAGCAAAGGCTTAGTTGGCGCAATTTCGTGGCGGCTTACTTCGGGTGTCAGGCTTGTTTTGTAGCTTTATTCCCAACACGAAGTCGGGAACCGCCACAAAACTGCACCAAGCCCCGATCCGTTAGCGGTAACCCTATTTGACATCCCGTTTCATTTCAGGTAACGACTTTAGTGACAGACCCTAACTGGCCGACACACATTGCGGCACATTTGCAGGCGCACAAACCCTGACACAAAGCCAACCTGCAAAAGAGCCGCAATTTCCAACACACAGGCAACAGTATTCAGGACGAAGGACAGGAATGAACAACTCAAATAAATAAAAGCTATCTTCGCAGTTCCATGTTCAAAAAATGCGTCATATTTCTTTTTCTGGCAACCGCCTATACCGTGTTGCTGGCGCATAATTTTATCCCTCACCAGCACGACACAGAACAGGCAACCCATCATCATGGACACGACCACAATGATGATGACCATGACAACGGCAACGAAAAAAATTCATTTCATTACTTTCAGCACATTGGTGAATCAGGAATAGAATACATTTCCGGACAGTTCATCAAATATGATGTACAGATAACGGACTATGAAACTGCCTTTATAAAATTGGCAAGCATCTTTTTAAGCCATTTTGAAAAGCCTCCTTTAATAGTGCCGCTTGCACGAATGGAACATCTTTCTTTTCCGCAAACACAGCCTTACTTTTTTCAATTAAAAGCACCCCCTGCTTTTACTGCCTGATTTCTTTTCAGGTTTTTGGCGTTTCCTCTTTTTCTTAAGTCAATTTAAATTTTCAATAATGAAAAAAATATTGCTATTAGCAAGTATTTCGGTATTTGTATTAACAACTTCCTGCAACAACATTTCTGAAAAAGACAAAACACATACACATGACGACGGTAGCACTCATGATGACCATGACACCACCAAACCGGCCCAGCAAGAGTTTAACGTAGCGGATACCACAAAAAAAGATACGACTACCAATACACATCCAGACGGAGAAAAGCATTCTCATTAAAGACAAAAGCATATTATTATGAAATATATATTCACAATTTGCCTGTTGGCAGTTGGTATGATAGCCTGCAAACAAAAAGCTGCAAAGGAAAATACAGCAGCAGAAAGTTTAGAGCCACTTGCCTATACATTATACAGCAGCAAGTCGGAACTCTTTGTAGAGTTCAAGCCCTTAGTAGTTGGACAAACCTCAAAATTTGCAGCACACTTAACGGTGTTGGGCGAAACTTTTCTGCCCTTTACTGAAGGCACAGTAACCATAAGTTTTATGCAAGACGGAAAAGGTATTAAGAATATTGCCGATGCTCCCAGTTCTCCCGGCATTTTTCGTTTGGCATTACAACCTGCGCAGGCTGGTAAGGGTAAATTGGTTTTCGATATTCAAACCAAAGATTTTACCGACCGGTTTATTATTGACAGTATTCAAGTGTTTGATGATGAAAAAACAGCCATTGCAGCACAAACCAATGAAGCAGATGGCAGCGATATTTCCTACCTGAAAGAACAAGCATGGAAAGTAGAGTTTGCCAATGCACCCGTAATGAAGGAAACCATGTTTGATGTGGTAAAAGCAACAGGGGAAATTATTTCTGCCCCCGGCGATGAAGTAACCATTGCAGCCAAATCAAACGGAATAGTAAAGTTTGCAGGTAATAACAATATTACCGGTTCAGCTATCCGTTCCGGACAAACCATGTTCACAGTTACAGGCGGTGAAATTGCTTTTGAAAATATAGATGCAGCAAAAGAAACAGCAAGAGCAGAGTTAGCAACTGCAAAAACAGAATATGAAAGAGCAAATGAATTAATAAAAGACAAGCTGATAACACAGGCAGAATTTCAAAATGCTAAACTTCGTTACGAGCAGGCACAAATCACTTTGAACAATTTAGGCCGTAATTACAGTGGCGGCAAAAGTCTTTCCTCACCCATCAATGGTTTTATTAAAAACATAATGGTTAGTGAAGGGCAATATGTTTCTGCCGGTCAGCCATTGGCTACTATCACAAAAAACCAGCGTTTGATTTTAAAAGCAGATGTATCGCTAAAAGATGCTGATAAAATCAGCAGCATACAGGAAGCAAACTTTACCATTATTCAAAATAAACAGTCTTACAGCACAAAAGAGTTAAACGGAAAATTATTATCAGTTGGTAAAACAACTGCTGGTAATTCGCCTTTCATTCCGGTTCATTTTCAGATAGACAGCAAACCGGGAATGTTGCCCGGTTCTTTTGCCGAAGTGTTCTTAAAAACAATTCCCATCAATGATGCACTGGTAATTCCTGTTCCTGCTTTGGTAGAAGAGCAAGGTGTTTTTTATGTGTATGTGCAAACTGAAGGAGAAAGTTTTCAGAAAAGAGAATTGAAATTGGGTGCAAATGATGGGCAAAGAGTACAAGTCCTTTCAGGAGTTAGTGAAGGCGAAAGAGTAGTTACCAAAGGAGGTTATCAAATAAAATTATCTCAGGCAAGCGGTGCATTACCTGCTCATGGGCATGAGCATTAATGCAGTGGGTAGTAACCCACCCCTGCCCTCCCAAGAGGGGATGCTAAGCACAGCCCTTGCTTTGCAGAGAGGCTGAAAGAAATGGGAAATGTTGATAGTGTTAGTTAGTGAAGGTAAATACTTTGAGAAACCGGGGTGCCTGCCCGACTGAGTCTTTCAGGCGGGGGTTGCTGCTATGAAAACGGAACGTACAAGAGTGCGACGCAACAGGCGATGCCATGAAAAACTGAAGCTGGTTAAATAAAATAAAAACAAACCGATGCTAAATAAAATAATAAAATTTTCATTAAATAACCGGGTGCTGGTTATAGCAGCATCCATCCTATTGCTATTGACAGGAACATACACCGCTACCAAAATGGAAGTGGATGTATTCCCCGACTTAACAGCACCAACGGTTGTGGTATTGACCGAAGCACACGGCATGGCTCCCGAAGAAGTAGAGCGATTGGTAACCTTCCCGGTGGAAACAGCAGTGAACGGAGCAGGAAATGTGCGGCGTGTAAGGTCATCATCATCTGCCGGTATTTCTATTGTGTGGGTGGAGTTTGAATGGGGAACAGATATTTACAGGGCAAGACAGATAGTGAATGAAAAGATTAGTGTTGTATCCAATCAATTACCAATCGGTGTAAATGCACCGGTGATGGCGCCGCAATCTTCCATCATGGGAGAAATCATGCTGATTAGTGTTACCGGAACAGTTACCAATAAAATGGATGTGCGAACTATTGCCGATTGGAATATCCGTCCATTGTTACTTTCCATTGGTGGCGTATCACAGGTCGTTGTTATTGGCGGAGAGTACAAACAGTTTCAGATACTGGCATCACCGCAAAAAATGAGTTATTACAATGTATCGCTAACAGAATTGCTGAAAGCATCGGAAGAAGCCAATCAGAATGCTGCCGGTGGTTTTATGAGCGAATACAGCAACGAATATATTGTAAGAGGCATTGGCCGCACAAGTGATTTGAATGAGTTGGGCAGGTCGTTGATAAAAACCGTGACTGGCAGCCCGGTTAAGATTGAAGATGTGGCGGAAATAAAAATCGGTTCAGCTATAAAGATTGGTGACGGTTCTTTAAAAGGTAATCCAGCCGTGATAATGACGGTAATGAAACAACCCGGTACTAACACACTGGAGCTGACAAATAAAATTGATGATGCTCTTGTCAATTTAAAGAAAACATTGCCGCAGGATTTAACTATCAACACAAAAATTTTCAGACAGGCTGATTTTATCAACGCCTCTATTGGCAATATTCAAAAAACATTAATTGAAGGTTCCCAGTTTGTTATCATTATCCTGTTCCTGTTTTTGATGAACTGGCGGCCTACATTTATTTCCCTTATTGCCATTCCGGTTTCTTTATTGGCAGCCATATTTACATTAAAGTGGCTGGGCTTTACCATAAATACAATGAGCCTGGGCGGTATGGCTATTGCCATTGGCGCATTGGTGGATGATGCAATTATAGATGTGGAAAATGTATTTAAACGGCTTAAACAGAATGCAGCCAAACCGGAAGCAGAACGAAAGAATAAGCTGGATGTAATATTTGATGCTTCGGTAGAAATAAGGACTTCCATTATCAACGCTACATTTATTATCATCGTTGCTTTTGTACCGCTGTTCTTTTTATCAGGCATGGAGGGCAGATTATTAGCGCCATTGGGCATCGCTTTTATTGTTTCTTTGTTTGCTTCGCTGATTGTAGCTATTACGCTTACCCCGGTTTTGTGCAGCTATTTATTGTCGGGTGAAAAAATGTTGCAAAGACAGCACAAAGAAAGCTGGCTGGTTCGCAACTTAAATACAGCTTATGAAAGAGGATTGAAAAGAGCAATGAATTTTAAAAACCCCATCATCGGAATTGCTGTAGCATTATTTATTGGCGCATTGATTTTATTGGGCACATTAGGCAGAAGTTTTTTACCGGAATTTAATGAAGGCTCATTGGTTGTGAGTGCTACCAGTTTGCCGGGTATCTCATTAGAGGAAAGCAATAAGATTGGGGCGAATATTGAAAAGACCCTGCTTACCGTCCCGGAAATAAAAATCACTACAAGAAGAACAGGCAGGGCAGAATTGGATGAACATGCACAAGGTGTAAATGCTTCGGAGATTGATGCACCTTTTGTATTGAAAGAACGAAGCCGTGAAGATTTCATGAAAGATGTGCGACAGAAATTAGCAGGTGTTTCAGGAGCAAATATTACAATCGGCCAGCCTATTGGCCACCGCATAGACCACATGCTTTCCGGTACAAGAGCCAATATTGCCATCAAAATATTCGGTACTGATTTAAATAAACTCTTTACTATCTCCAATCAAATTAAAAGTACAATTGAAAACACAGAAGGTTTGGTTGACTTAAGTGTGGAGCAGCAGGTTCAAATACCGCAGATACAAATAAAAGCCAACCGGGATATGCTGAGTAAATATGGTATTACCATTGGCGAATTTGCAGCGTTTACAGATATAGCATTTGCAGGTGAAAAAGTGTCGGAAGTGTATGAAGGCAATCAGCGTTTTGATTTAGTGCTTCGGTTTGATGAAAGTAACAGGGGCAATCTTGAAAAAATAAGCAACACTTTAATTGATACAAAAGATGGTGAGAAAATACCACTTAACTATGTAGCCAATATTGTTTCCACAACCGGCCCCAATACAATTAACAGGGAAAATGTACAACGCAAAACAGTAGTATCGGCAAACGTTGCAGGCCGTGACCAAAAAAGTGTCGTAGATGAAATCAGGCAAAAGATAGAAGCCGATATTAAATTACCCGAAGGTTACAGGATTGAATATGGAGGGCAGTTTGAATCAGAGGCAGAAGCATCAAAAACTTTACTTCTTACATCTCTACTTGCATTAGTGGTTATTTTCTTTTTGCTCTACATGGAGTTTAAGAATATAAAAATATCAACTATCATTTTATTGAACCTTCCTTTAGCGTTGATTGGTGGTGTGTTAAGTGTATGGCTTACATCAGGCATATTAAGCATTCCTGCCATCATTGGTTTTATTACATTGTTTGGAGTAGCTACAAGAAACGGAATCCTCCTGGTATCACAGTACAAAACATTAACGGCGCAAGGTGTTCCTTTATATGAAACTGTCATACAGGGTTCAAAAGACAGGCTAAGTCCAATTCTAATGACAGCATTAACAGCAGGGCTTGCATTGATACCATTAGCCCTGGGCGGCGGTTTGCCGGGCAATGAAATACAAAGCCCGATGGCAAAAGTGATTTTAGGCGGACTGTTAAGTTCCACCCTGCTTAACTTATTTATTGTACCCATTGTTTACTTCTTAGCAAACAGAAAAACAAAAAAGAAATGAAAAATTATTTATTAAATGTCGCAGTTAATAGAAGTAATTTATTTTTTTGTACCCGGCTGCATTACTACTATCATCGTCCCTTGCGTCGCACTCTTTTACTTTCTGTTCATTACTCAGCAATTTTCAAAAATTTATCCTGCATTGCAGTGTTCCTGCTAATGCAGTGTTTTTTTACACAAACTACACAAGCACAAAATAGTGTTGACAGTGTAGTGAAGCAGGTGGAAAGAAATAATAAGTCTATCCAGACAAACAAAAAGTATTGGCAGGCCAGACAATCAGAGTTCAAAACGGGTTTAACTCCTTATGACCCGCAAGTGGAATATGACTATTTGTTTGGTTCGCCTGTTGGTGCAGGTAATCAAAAAGACTTTAGCATTACACAGCGATTAGACTTTCCCACTGCTTACAAGCGGAAGAAAGAACTATCCGGCCAGCAGATTGCACAAACAAGGTTGCAGCAACAGGTTTACCGCCAGGATATTTTGCTGGAAGCAAAATTACTTTTCTTGCAGGTCGTTTACCTGAACAAAAAAGGCGAGGAACTGAACAGAAGGTTACTGAATACTCAAAAATTAGTAACCGATTATCAGAATAAGTTAGACAAAGGCGATGTAATTATCCTTGATGTAAACAAAGCAAGATTGCAGTTGCTCAATATTCAGAACGAAGTAAAACTGAATGAGAATGAAAAGCAGGTACTACTTACCAAAATTTCAGAACTAAACGGCGGCATACCTTTAGCTATTAATGATACGCTGTATCCGGTTGTTCCAATTATACCAGACTTTGAAATATTAGACAGTACGATTGAAGCCAATGACCTTATTATAAAAGTATATGAACAGGAAAAGAAAATTTTGCAACAGCAAATTGCTGTACAAAAAGCAATGAACCTGCCAAAGATTGAAACCGGCTACCATTCGCAGGGAATATTGGGGCAGAGCTATAAAGGCTTCCATGCAGGTATTACCATTCCATTATGGGAGAATAAGAATAAATTAAATGCAACAAAAAGCAACCTTGAATATGCTGCATCAAATACTGAAACACATCGTTTAAATCACCGTCTTGAAAACAAACAGTATTATGACCTGTTGGATGTAAGATTGAAAATGGTTCAGGAGTACAAAGAACTTTTGTCAACACTGAACAATACTACCCTGTTAAACAAAGCCCTTTCGTTAGGACAAATCACCATCATTCAGTATTTCTATGACGAAAGCTTCTATTTTACAGCTTACGATAAATACTTACAGGCTGAGTGGGAGTATCAGCAGGCAGTGGCAAGATTGTATAAATTTCAACTATAGCCAGGCTGCAAGTCAGGTACTTTGGGCAGGCACACAAACCCACTGCACAAAGCCAACCTGCCTTGCCCAACGCTTCCGGGACACACCCTGCTTCGTTGGACACATTCATTCATTTCGACACACCACGATGAAGGGTATACCGCTAACATTGAGTGGCTGATGCACAACTCTGATAAAAAATTTTCTGAAAAATAATTTTGCTGCTGTTTTTTTGAACAGGTCAATTAAAAAAAGGAAACCGGTTGCAGATGATTATAATGATTCACGGGCGGCCTTTTGAAAACCCCTTTCTTTGCAGTTATGAAGTTTAGAAGAAGGCTGTTTCTTTTTATCCCATTTCTTTTTTCACTCATTGCTTTTCATGCACCAACGGGTGAGAACATAAAAATCAGCATCCTGAACCTGCGTAATAACAAAGGCCATGTGCTTGTCAGTTTGTTCAACAGCAGTTCCGGTTTTCCTGATAGGCCCGAGAATGCAGTGAGAAAAGCACAACTCGCAATAAATAATTATTCTGCCTCTGTAAGTTTTACCGGATTACCATCCGGGAAATATGCCGTAGCCATTCTGCACGATGAAAATGATGACCTGAAGATGAATACCAACTTTTTCGGTATTCCCAAAGAAGGCTATGGTTTTTCAAATAATGTAATGGGAACCTTCGGACCGCCATCCTTCAGCCGTGCCGGTTTTGATTTCACTGCTATCTCAGACTTGCAAATTGCAATTCTGGCCCGGTATGGTTGGTAATGGCGCAGTTTAAAAATATTTCCCGCAAAGGCCACAAAAATCACTAAGGAAATCACTCTTTTATCTTTGTGTACTTAGTGTCTTTGTGGGAAACTGTACACTACCGTATGGCTGGTAAGCTTAATTTTTCATCAATTTTTCTATAACTTTAAGGAGCAAAACACTCCCATGAAAAAGCTGATTTGTTTTATCCTTTTCTCAGTCGCAACCATCTTAGCCGTCCAGGCAAAAAAGTATGACTCTTTTCACAATTCCAAAGCCGATCCTTATGCCACATTTGATTCCATCTGGGTGGATTATGATATTAAGGAGAATGATGTTTTAGGAATGAGGATACATGTTAAGTTCAGCGCTTATGGCATGAGGGACATGGATGCTTACCTGGCAATATACTATACTTATAATGATGATATTTCCGGTGTGCTGAAAGACAAGAATCAGAAATTTGTCAGCAGTGTCGGCGATGTGGCTGTTTACAGAAGTATCAAACCGGCTTATGATCCTGCGATCTATGATGATCTGAGTGTTTTCATGCCATACAACGAATTGGATCTGGAGCCCGGCATTTATGACCTGACAATGGATGTGAAGATAATTTATAAAGCAGGAGGGGAGATCTCCCAACTCACCTACTACGATTTTGAATACAGCAAGCCCGGAAGCCCTGCTGATGTGGAATCAAATTCAAAAGTGGATGTTGTGTTTGATGAAATGTGGATTGAATATGATATTACGGAAGCCGGAAAAAAGGGTATGCGCATTCACCTGAAGTTTTCGGCCAAAAATATGAAGGGAATAGATGCTTATGCCGCTATCTATTTTGAAAAAAAGAATGGTGAAAAGATTGACGGCCTCAATTCAGCATATAGAAGCAAGAACGGGCAGTTAGCAGTTTACAAAAGCATTAAACCAGCTTACGATGACGCCGTGTATAAAGACCTGCAGTTATTTATGCCCTACGAAGAAATAAACGTAGGCAAGGGTAAATTTGACCTGAAACTGGTAGCCGATATTATTCTTACCAATGGTGACCTTGTAAAACACCTTGAAGACAGAATTTTTTGGTTTGAAAGATAGTTCAAACCTTTGCCAGTTAACTTACAGATTAAAATTGTTCCAGCACAGAAAACATGAAGTCACCTTCAATCTTTGCATTAGCATCGCTGTCGCTGCCATGAATGGCATTTTCAGCAACCGATGTTGCATATAATTTCCTGATAGTGCCTTCAGCAGCATTGGCAGGATTGGTGGCGCCAATCAGTTCCCGGAAAGAAGCTACAGCATTTTCCTTTTCCAATATAGCTGCAATGATGGGGCCCCGGCTCATATATTCTACGAGTTCGCCATAAAAGGGTCTTTCTTTATGTACGGCATAAAATTCGCCTGCTTTTTCTGCTGAAAGTTTCAGCATCTTTAAAGCTTTTATTTTAAAGCCAGCTTTGGTAATATGATTTAAAATGGCTCCTGCATGGCCTTTCTCCATTGCATCGGGCTTGATCATGGTAAAAGTTCTGTTGCTCATAGTTCCGTTTGTTTATTTTTCGGCCGCAAAGGTAAGAGAAATCAGTCGATAGTCTGTAGTCATTAGTCGAGTAACGGAGTTCAGCAATTAAAGTTTTGACTCAAGACTAACGACTCCCGACTTTCTCTTAACTTCGCAGCCGTTTTAATGAAGCGAATCCAGGAAATATATTCTCAGCTGTCTCAGCCACGAAAAGTGGTCATCACCACCCATCAAAAACCGGATGCAGATGCAATGGGTGCATCACTTGCATTGCGTCATTTTCTTGTTCAGTTCGGGCATGAGGTTACAGTTATTTCACCGACAAACTGGGCAGGGTGGGTAAACTGGATGCCAGGGGTAAATGAAGTGCTGGACTATGAAGCCAATCAACAAAAAGCCGGGAAGGCTCTGGATGAAGCTCAGTGGTTGTTTTGCCTTGATTTCAATATTTTTCACCGCACAAAGACAATGACAGAAAAGCTGAAACAGCTTAACTGCACCAAAATACTGATAGATCATCACCAGGACCCTGATGAACCTTCCTTTGATTATGGCATCAGCAATACTGCCAAAAGCTCTACCTGTGAAATGATCTATGACCTGGTAATTGAATCGGGAAATGAGGAAAAGATAACTGAAGAGATCAGTGAATGTATATATGCCGGTGTGGTGGGAGATACGGGTTCTTTCCGGTTCGAGTCGGCTCATGCAGGGGTGCATAAACTAGTGGCTGATTTAAAGTCAAGAGGCTTTAAACATGACAATGTGCATGATAAACTCTTTGATAATTTCCTGGAAAACCGTTTGCGGTTTGTGGGCCATGTGCTCCTGCACCGCATGGAGGTTTTTTATGAATACAACACCGTTTTAATTGCTGTACCCAAAAGCGATCTGCTTAAATACCAGATCAAAACCGGTGATACGGAAGGGTTGGTAAATTTTCCGCAATCCATACAGGGAATCAAATTAGTGGCGCTGGTGATCGATCGGGATGAAGAAAGAAAATGGAGTTTCCGGAGCAAGGGTGATTTTGACTGTAATGATTTTGCCCGCAAGTATTTTGACGGAGGCGGTCATTTCAATGCAGCAGGAGGCAGAAGCAACGATTCCCTGGAAAAAACAGTTCAGCATTTTAAAACAGTAATGAAACAAAACGAAGCATTATTACAATAAATAAAATATACAAAATGAAAACAATCAGGCTTTTCGGATTTTTTGTACTTGCAGCAGGTTTTATGACTTCCTGCAATAAGGTAACATACAGGAAAACAGCCGGAGGGATGCCTTACCAGCTTTATAAAGGCAATGGCTCAAAAAAAATATTTGTCGGAAATATTTTAAAATGCAATCTGATTTATAAGATCAAAGACAGCGTCTATTTTTCGTCTTTTGGCAAATTGCCTGTATATATGCCAGTGAACCAGGTGGCCCAACCGTATGATATTTCTGAAGTGTTGTTGAAACTGAAGGTTGGCGACAGCGTTATTGCTACGCAAATGATGGATACATTTATTAAGAGAAACCCGACAGGTATTCCACCCGAATTCAAGAAGGGAGACAGAATTGTTACCACCATCAAAGTGCTGGATGTTTTTACCACCGACTCAGCCCAAACGGCAGATGAACAGAAAGAAAGAAAAGCGTTTCTGGGCACTGAAATTGCTTATCTGGCGAAATATCTTGCTGAAAAAAATATCCGGGTTGAAAAAACCACTTCCGGAGCATTTGTGCAGGTCACCAATCCGGGTACGGGTAACCAGATTGACTCCGGCAAGTATGTTTCCGTTAATTACACAGGTACTACTTTAGGTGGAAAAAAGTTTGACAGTAATGTTGATACAGCTTTTCATCATGTAGGGCCTTATCCTTTTACCGTCAGTGCCGGTCAAATGATCAAAGGTTTTGATGAAGCAGTACTTTTTTTGAAACCCGGGGGCTCTGCAAGGGTTTATATTCCATCCCTTCTTGCTTATGGGGCTAATCCTGATCCTCAAAGTGGAATTAAACCTTTTGAACACCTGGTTTTTGATATCCAGGTTGTCGATGTAAAGGATTCCGCACCGGTTGTAAAATCACCAAGAAATCAGCCGGCTGAAATAAAAATTGATACCACTCAACAGAAAAAATAATTTTGTGTTGTATAAAAGCAGAACTTTGTACCCATCGAAGGATGGGTACTTTTTTTGATTGGCCCCGTTTTTAGTCCATTGATCCGGTTTAAGCTTCTGTTCCCCCTTGAAATAATAACGATCCTGCCCGCCGCCGTACTTTTTGCTTGTCCGAATATGATCTGTACCTGGTATGAATCTGTGAAAGACCGGTTAGGCCATGATTGAAGACATGGTGAAGAAGAGTGATCTGTGCAGATTACTCTTTTTATTTTTCTGCATCTCTGCAGGCCTCAAACAACTTTACTGCCTCAACTGCTTCTTTTACATCATGTACCCTGAGAATGGAAGCGCCGTTCATCAATCCAATGGTATTTAAAACCGTGGTGCCGTTCAGCGCTTCGTCTGCCGAAACACCCAGGGTTTTATAAATGGTCGACTTCCGGGAAACGCCTAACAATACCGGACTGTTGAGCATCCTGAAAACAGAAAGGTTTCTGAGCAATTCAAAATTATGCCGGATGGTTTTCCCAAATCCAAAACCCGGGTCAATGATCACATCCTGTATGCCGGCCTTTTTTAATTCATCTTTTTTCAGGATAAAGAAATCAAGAACTTCCTTAGTAACATCAGCATATTCCGGTTGCTGCTGCATAGTCTGCGGTTCACCCTGCATATGCATCAGAATATAGGGAACCTGCAAATTAGCCACTGTGCTGATCATATCACTATCCATTCTGCCGGCGCTGATATCATTCACAATGGATGCGCCTGCATCCGCTGCCTGCTTTGCAACTTCAGCATAAAAAGTATCGACAGAAATAAAAACTTCCGGAAAATTTTTATGAATTGCTGTAATGGGTTCAATCACTCTTCCTGCTTCTTCCTCTGCAGTTATTCTCCCGCTGCCGGGCCGGGTGCTTTGCCCCCCGATATCCAATATCACAGCTCCTTCTTTCAGCATTTGCCCTGCCTGTTGCAAAACAGAACTGATGTTTTGATACCTGCTGCCTTTATAAAAAGAATCAGGAGTTATATTAATAATCCCCATCACAAGCGGCTTATCCACTTTGAGCAATCTCCCTTTACAATTCAGCGTAAACATCAGGATTTGTTCGTTATTTTTGAAGCTAAGGTAAGGGACAAGTCAGTAAATCAAACAGGTCATAATAATCATATACAACCTTTTTGACTGACTGATATGACTCATTTGACCAATATGACTTTTATGACAATTACTAACCAGCAATACGACCAGGTTATCAGATCCTGCAAAGAAATTTTTTTAAGAAAGGCAGAAGATTACGGCACTGCCTGGCGGGTTCTCCGCACCATTTCCATCGTTGACCAGATCTTCATTAAGGCGCAGCGAATCCGTACTATACAGCAAAAGGGTGAACAAAAAGTGGCAGACGGCATTGCAGCTGAATTCAAAGGCATTATAAATTATGCTGTAATAGGTCTTATACAACTCGAACTAACAGATGATGCTCCCGAAGAAATGGAAATTGCTGTTGTTTCAAAAATGTTTGACAAATATGTTCAGACAGCCAAAGACCTGATGAATGACAAAAATCACGACTACGGCGAAGCATGGCGGAGCATGAGCCAGGAAAGTTTTGTGGACCTTATCCTGATGAAGCTGCAGCGCATCCGCCAGATACTGAACAATGAAGGCAGAACGATAATGAGTGAAGGCATTGACGCCAACTATCTCGATATAATCAATTACGCCGTATTTGCATTAATACTTATCTGAACATGAAGGTGACAGTAAACATTGTGAGAATTATTGTAGGCCTGTTGTTTATTTTTTCCGGTTTGGTGAAAGCCAATGATCCGCTGGGATTGAGTTATAAGATGCAGGAGTTCTTTGAACTCTGGGGCATGACGAAATTCAATTCATGGACTTTGCTCATGTCGGTGCTGATGAATATGTTTGAGATCATAGCAGGGTTTGCTTTATTGTTGGGATGGAGGATCAAACTGTTCAGTTGGTTGCTCTTATTGCTGATAATTTTTTTCACTTTCCTTACCGGGTATGCTTATCTGTCCGGCAAGTTCAAGAATTGCGGTTGCTTTGGCGATTGCATACCTATCACGCCGTTTACCTCTTTTCTGAAAGACCTGGTGTTACTGGTTCTGATCGGCTTTCTGTTTATTAAAAAGAATTTTATCAGGCCACTGTTTTCAGAAAGGCTGAATACTGTTTCTATGTTGGGGGTTACTGTTCTGAGTTTTGGCATCCAATGGTATGCGATGAATTATTTGCCTTTTGTAGATTGCCTGCCATTCAAAAAAGGGAATAACATCAGTGAGAAAATGAAGATCCCGCCAGGGGCAAGACCCGATAGCTTCGCCATACGATTCACTTATGAAAAAGAGGGGAAGCAATATGAATTCTCACCATCTGATCTTCCTTCTGATCTGGGCAGTTATAAGTTCATCAGCAGAAAAGATAAACTGATAAGAAAGGGAAATGCGGAACCTGCAATAAAAGGATTCAGCTTATCGGGTGTAACGGGGGAAGATTCCACAGAAATAATATTGAACCAGCCCTATGCCATTTTATTTTTCAGTGAAGATTTTTCAACCCCGGTTTCTAAATGGGAAAAAGGATTTTCAAAGTTGTATGCAACTTTAAAATCAAAGAATATCCCTGCTTATATGATAAGCGGAAGGCCCAATGATGCGCCAAAGGAAATAAACGGAACATCATTTTCTGATATTCAGATATTGAAATGCGATTTCACTACTATCCGTACAGCCGCCCGAACCAATCCCTGTATTTATCTTTTGAAAGCAGGAACTATTGAGGGGAAATGGAGTAATAAAAGAATGAACATAGTTCAATCAATCGTCAACCAGTTACCTGCAACAAGCAACCCGCCTTCGCAATAGCTTCGGCGGATAAACCAGTAACCATGTTTCGCTTCATCATCAAAAAATTCTTATACGGCTTGCTGGTACTGTTGGGTGTGATGGTGCTGGTGTTTTTTCTGTTCCAGGGTTTTGGCGACCCTTCAAGAATTGTGATGGGGCAAACAGGTGATTCAACCACACAGGCCAATATCCGGAAAGAACTTTACCTGATAAATGAGAAAGGGGAGAAGATACCCAAATTCAAACAATTTCTTTACTACCTCAACGATATTTCACCCATCTGTTTTCACAGCAAAACAGATATTGAAAAGAAAAAACTGCAGGGGATTTTTATCGGAGGCAATACGAAGTTTGGTTTCAAAATTCCTTATCTCCGAAAATCCTATCAAAGCAAACGAAGTGTGTGGAATATCCTGATGCAGGCCCTGCCCGGCACTATCATGCTGGCAGTAGCTGCAATGTTCATTGCTGTACTAATCGGCATACCATTGGGTGTATTGGCTGCTGTAAAACAAAATACATGGATGGATAGTTCGGCTGTTTTCGGCAGCATTGTCGGCATATCAGCTCCTTCTTTTTTCATGGGTATCATCATCGCTTATTTATTTGGCTTTGTTTTGAGCGACTGGACGGGGTTACACATTTCAGGAAGTTGGTTTGCCATTGATGATGAGGGTCACCGGCGGTTGACGATGCAAAACCTGATCCTGCCTGCTATCACATTAGGTATTCGTCCGCTGGCCATCATCACACAACTTACCCGCAGCGCCATGCTTGATGTGCTTGACCAGGATTATATCCGCACTGCCTATGCAAAAGGATTGAGTAAAAGAAAAGTTATCTGGAAACATGGACTACGCAATGCACTGAACCCGGTCATCACCGCCGTTACCGGTTGGTTTGCTGAATTGCTGGCCGGGGCTTTTTTTGTTGAATATATTTTCGGCTGGCAGGGATTGGGAAAAGTGACTGTTGATGCGTTGGAGAAATTGGATTATCCCGTTGTGATGGGCGCAGTTCTTGTTGCAGCTACTTTTTTTATTCTAATAAATATTCTTGCGGATATTCTATATGGAGTGGTGGATCCGAGGGTGAGAGTGGAATGATTATTTGAGAATAAAACCATTTAATGGCATACCAAGTCTATATATTAAGAAAGAAGGACTACTCAAATGAGTCTGAAAAAAGTAATATAACTCTTAAAGAATGGATAGAATATGGAATTAGTGACCAAGAGTTAGAGCCAGCAGTTGAGTATAGTGTTGACAATCCTAATTTAAGTATGGAACAGGCTGAGGAAATCAATAAGGCTCTTTTTGGCGAGAATGATACAACTGGCAGTTTTGAGTGGTTTGGACATCCAAGAAGTGATGCTGACACAATCCCCTGCTTTCATTTTTACCATGATTCAATAATGGCAAAATATCCGGACAATCATACGATTGGTAAAATGATTAGAATCGCTTCAATACTATCTGCTAAAGTGCAGGGAGATGATGGAGAATATTATGATGAAACTTTTTTTTCTAATGGAGGATATCCGGCTGAAGGATAATTACTGCACAATTACTTCCTTCACTACTTTCTGCTTCAGCGCTTCATTAACTCTCTGCATAATTTTTTCTTTCTGATATTTCAGTTCATTCTTGAGAGGAGCCACATTAGTTGTAATAATTAATTTATCACCGATGATCTGGAGTTTATCGGTATAGCGGGCAATGGTCTTACCCATTATTTCTTCCCAGACATCTTCAATCTGCAAGGCCTGTATACCACCTTTTATGCGGCTGCCTTTCAGGAATTCCTGCATTGCTTCGCTGATGGAATATTCGCCCATGCAGTAAAGGTAGAATTAATTTGGCTTGTCATGCAGAGGAACGAAGCATCTCAGAGACTTTAATTTGTTTCACTGTAATAATTTTTGAGACTCCTCCTTCGTCGGAGTGACAAACCCTATAGTTTGAAAAGTTGATATTTTACTGATAATGCATTAAGATGCTGTTTCAGCCGCTCTTCATTTGTATCCGTAATAAACACCTGCCCGTCATTTTCCAAACAAACCTTATTCAACAGGTTGCTGATACGGTCTTCATCTAATTTCTCAAACACATCATCGAGTAAAAGGAGAGGAGCAAAGCCTTTCTCATTTTTTAATGTTTCCATTTCAGCCAGTTTTAATGCAAGCAATAAACTCTTTCGCTGTCCCTGTGAAGCGATGTTCTTAAAATCCTGCTTGTCCAATTTTATATCCAGATCATCCCTATGAATCCCCGAACTGGTTCTTTGTATCAAAAGATCTCTTGTGCGGTTTACCTGAAGCAACCCGGCAAAAGAGGCCTGCAATAACTCGCTTTCATAAAACAGGTTTACATCTTCCCCGCTTTTTGAAATTTCATTGTACAGCTGTTTTACCAGTGGTAAAAAAGAAAGCAGAAATTTTTTTCTTTTATCAAAGATAAAATCACCCGGTTTCTGGAGCTGCGCATCGAGTACATTCAGCAGTGCATCATCAGTCATTCCTGATTCGGCAAATGATTTGAGTGCTGAGTTTCTTTGTTGAAGTATTTTGTTATAGGCAATCAGTTGTTTCAGGTAATCAGCATCCAGTTGCGAAAGCAATGCATCCAGAAATTTTCTCCTCTCTTCGCTGCCTCCGGTAATCAGTATAGCATCATCCGGTGCAATAACAACACAGGGATACCTTCCGATATGCTGTGAGAACTTATCGTAAGCGGCTTCATTTACCGAAAATTCCTTTCGACCTGTTTCCCGTAAAATACAAATCGCTTTTTCCGCCTTATCATTCAAGGCAAAATCACCTTCTATCCGGAAGCCGGTATTTCCATGCTGAACATTTGAATAGTCGAGCCGTGAAAAATAGCTCCGGGTGAAACAGAGATAATGAATGGCATCCAGCAGGTTGGTTTTGCCCACCCCATTTTTTCCGCAGATGCCAATGATCCTTTCTTTAAAATCAAAAGACTGATGACTGTAGTTTTTGAATTGGATGAGTGATATCTTTTCAAGGTGAAGCATGTAACGCAAGGTACAAGGTACAAGGCACAAGCAAGCAAGTTCGGGGACTCTTTATTCTCATGTAATGCAATAAGAATCAAAAATCTGTAATCCATAATTGATACCTGAAAATTGCCTTCTTTCCCTTATTTTTGCGGCCTGATTTTTTTAGCCAATGGCTGTAAGATTTTCAAGAGAAACATACCTGTACTGGTACGAACTGATGGAGTTGATCCGCCAGTTTGAACTCATGGCTGAAGAAAAGTACAAGATGGAAGGAAAGATCCGTGGTTTCTTTCATGCCTATGTTGGGCAGGAAGCTATTGCAGCAGGTTGTATGACAGCTACAAGACCAGAAGATCTTATCATCACTGCTTACCGTGATCACGGGCTGGCGATTGCGAAAGGGGTTTCGGTAAACAGCTGCATGGCTGAATTGTATGGCAAAGCAACAGGTTGTGCCAAAGGGAAGGGTGGCAGTATGCACTTCTTTGGCAAGGATGTAAATTTTTACGGGGGTCATGGAATTGTTGGCGCACAGATAGGAACCGGAGCTGGCCTTGCATTTGCCGAGCAGTATCGTGGCACTGATAATGTGGTTCTTTGTTTTTTTGGCGATGGCGCTGCAAGGCAGGGCATGCTGCATGAAACATTCAATCTTGCCATGCTGTGGAAACTACCTGTGATCTTTATTTGCGAAAACAATAATTACGCAATGGGTACTTCGGTGGAACGTACTTCCAACGTAATTGATATTTATAAACTGGCCGATGCCTATGAAATGCCGGCAGATACGATTGATGGCATGAGTACAGAAGCTGTTCATGATGGCGTAAGCAGGGCAGTGAAAAGAGCAAGAGAAAAAGGCGGGCCTACCTTACTTGAAATTAAAACATACCGGTATAAAGGTCACTCAATCAGTGATCCGCAAAAATACCGGAGCAAGGAAGAAGTGGATGAATACAAGAGCAAGGATCCGATACAACAAATGCTGAAAACGATCCTGGAGAATAACCTTGCCTTGCAGGAAGAAATAGACGCCATCAACAAAAGAGTGGATGGCATTGTGACCGAATCGGTGAAGTTTGCCGAAGAAAGCCCATGGCCGGATGACAGCGAAGTGCTGAAAGACATTTATGTTGACAAAAACTATCCTTTTATTGTTGACTGAGTAAAACAAAATTCATAAACTGAAAATTATATTATGGCAGATAAGAAACAAGTGCCGGATACCGGGAGCAATGAGGCGGTGATCGCTAAAGCAAAAGACTTCTGGACCAAATACAGCATACCTGTAATTATTGTCGCTGCACTCCTTATTCTGGGTTTTGGCGGATGGTATGGTTATAAGATTTTTTTTAAGGAACCCAAAGAAGCAAAAGCAGCTGAGGCAATGTTTAAAGCCGAGGAGTATTACAGGATTGACTCAACCAGTAAAGCGCTGAATGGCGACGGACAGTATGATGGTTTCCTTCGTATCGCAAGCAAGTACAAAGGAACTGATGCAGCAAAGCTGGCTAATTTTTATATCGGCAGTTGTTACATCAAGCTAAATGATAATGAAAATGCGGTGAAATACCTGAAAAAGTTCAGTACCAATTCACTTCCATTGCAGGCAAGAGCTTATAAACTTCTTGGCGATGCTTATGGTGATCTGGGAAAAAATAGCGAGGCATTGGACTATTATAAAAAAGCGGCTCATCATTTCGAGAAAGATGATAAGGCCTCGGCAGAAGCATTATTCATGGCTGCTTACTTAGCCGACAGGGTAATGAAAAATTCGAAAGAGGCGATTGAATTGTATAAAGAACTGAAAGAAAAATTTCCAAACACAAGCCAGGCAAGGGATGCCGATAATTATCTTGCCCAGCTGGGTGTTTATAGTTCCGAAAATTAAATTTGCCGGATATCGGGATTTAAACTGAAGAGGCGTTCTGAAAAGGATGCCTTTCTTACTTTTGGAGAATATTATAAAACTTGAACATTCAGCTTTTCATACCCTGTTTTGTTGACCAGCTTTATCCGGAGACTGCATTTAATATGATCAAGGTACTGGAGAAAGCAGGTTGCACCGTTAGCTATAATACCTCCCAAACCTGTTGTGGTCAGCCGGCCTTTAATGCAGGTTTCTGGGATGAGGCAAAATCCGTTTGTACAAAATTCATAAAAGATTTCAATGGTAGTGATTGCATTGTCACACCCAGCGCCAGCTGCGCAGGATTTATCAGAAATTATTATGGTAAGCTCTTTGACAACTCTTCCGTTCATAATGAAGTGAAAGACCTGGGTAAAAGAGTATTTGAGTTTTCTGAGTTTATGATACAGATATTGAAAGTAGAAGATGTTGGCGCTGTATTGAAAGGAAAAGCTACTTATCATGATTCATGCGCCGGCCTCAGGGAATGCAGAATAAAAGAAGAGCCCCGGAAATTATTATCCCGGGTTAAAGGACTAAAGTTGATTGAAATGAATGATGTGGAAACCTGTTGTGGGTTTGGGGGAACCTTTGCGGTGAAGTTTGAAGCCATATCCATAGCAATGGGAGAGCAGAAGGTGGAAAATGCTTTAGCTACCGGCGCTGATTATCTTATCTCAACCGATCTTTCCTGCCTGATGCATTTGCAGGGATACATTAACCATAAAGGATATAAATTGCAGACGATGCATATAGCGGATGTGCTGGCATCCGGATATTAAAGTCCTGAAAAATAATCATAGCCTCTCTCATACCAGTAATCAGGTGGTCGCTTGTTGTCAAAGTACATAGTACCGATACGTTTAAGATGTTTGATACCATACTTTACGGGAATAATAAGACGAAGGGGATAGCCCTGATTAAGCGGCAATGGCTTGCCATTCATTTCATAACATAATATTGTTTGCGGGTGCATGATGCATGGCATGTCGATGCCAACATAATAGCCGTTATCCGGAGTTGCCAGCCCAACATATTTCTTTGCCGTTTCATCGGTAAGTCCGAATGCTTTTACAAAATCCCTGAAACGAACCCCTGCCCAGTGAGTGACCTGGCTCCAGCCTTCAATGCATTTAAAGTCAAAAACAATATCTGTTTTGGGAAGCTTTTGTAAATCCTCCACAGTTATCTTTAATGTGTCCCCCGATTGCAGTATCACATTCATCTTCCAGTTGGCTGAATCAAGCGGCGATCTGATCCCTTCATAGCCATTCACCCGTGGATTTGATACAGCCTTTGAAAGGGGATATTCTTTTGCAAGGTTTTTGCCCGACAAAAATGTTTTAAAAATACTTTCATTAGTGTTTAGGACATTTCTCAGCAGGGGTCTTGTTCCCTTCGCAGATGTGCTTTCATGTCTGAGCCATTTCCATCCCCAGAAAGCAGCGCCTGCAAACAGAAAGAAGAAAAAGAATGAAATGACTGTTTTTTTCAGTATCAGCTGATCGGTGCTTAGTTTCGAATTCTTTGCGAAAATGGTTGTAAAGAAATTTGCCATAGCTTTTTATTTTGAAATTTCTTCCACAGGTTTCTCTTCCTTCGTCTTTCTCACTTCAAAGCCGGTTATCATAGCCCGGAAATTATTCCACCCGGCACGGATGACCTGGAAAATATGAATGAGGAAAAAAAGTACATACCCGATCGTAAATGCAAAATGTAAAATCCGGGCAAATTTGTAGCCCCCCATCAGCCAGCAAAGCCAGCTCAACTGAACAGGTTTATAGATTGCTAGTCCTGTAAGTAAAGACCCAATACCCATGATGATAATGGCAGTGTATGCTATCCGCTGGGCATCATTATATTTTCCTTTTACCGGCGGCGCTGATTTTCTTATATGCAGGTCATGCAGCAATACCTGCCATGATCTTTTGAAACTTCCTTTCAGCGGAACCAAATCCCGCCATTCGCCTGAAAAGATTGTATAAACAACATAGGCAATGCCATTCAGAAAAAACAGCCACATAAATAAGAAATGATAGGCCATGCCTTCAGCAAGATGTCTTTCAAGATTCAATGCCTGGTAAAAAGATTTGGGAAAGAATTTTAAAAGAGTGGTACTGCCAAAACCGATCCGGTACACATCATTAGCCCAGTAGATAAGCAAACCGCTCCAGATCATGATCGCCAACACCGGGAAATTGATCCAGTGAAACCAGCGCACAGCCAGGGGATGTTTTTTTACAATTTCCGTCATAAGCTATTGCAGGTTTTGTATTTGAAAGTTAAACAAAATTAAGATGGGCACAGCGGCAAAATTGTCAGACAAATTGCCAAAACAAAAACTCCGGGCTCAAACCGGAGTTTTTTTGTCGGACAGGTTAATGATCCTTTTTATTTGGGAAGCACTACATGATCAATAACATGTATCACGCCATTGCTTTGATAAACATTGCTGATGGTGATCTGTGCCATTCCGCCATTTTCATCCTTCAGCCAGTATTTAGCATTCTTTTTTGATACCCACAGTTTGCCGCCGGCAACTGTTGTTAATTCCGCACTGCCGTTTCCCTTTTTGATCCACTCGTCCAGCTCTTTGGTTCCGAGACGACCCGCTACAACATGATAAGTGAGGATACCGGTAAGCTTGGCTTTGTTTTCAGGCATTACCAAAGTTTCTACTGTTCCTTTTGGAAGAAGGTCGAAGGCTGCATTCGTTGGTGCGAATACAGTAAACGGGCCTGCACTCTGTAAAGTTTCTACCAAACCCGCCGCTTTTACAGCAGCTACCAGGGTAGTGTGGTCTTTGGAATTAATGGCATTCTCCACAATGTTTTTAGAAGGATACATCGGGGCGCCACCCACTTCCACTGTTTTTTCGTCCATCATTTTCTGGGCAGAAGCGGCATTGAATGTAAAAGCCGCAGCCAGCATCAATGCAATTGATTTAAGAGATTTCATGGTTTTAATTTTAGATTTAAATATTTTAATTGATGAAACCAGATACGGCAATTGAAAAAGTCCCGGATTGAAAAAAATCAGAAATTTATTTTTCAACTTCCCTGTAATTTTGAAATCCACATTTAAACTTTCAACGTATGGCATACTGGCTGGTAAAATCTGAACCGTCCACCTACAGTTGGGACCAATTGGTAAAAGAAAAACAAACTTGCTGGAGTGGCGTACGCAACTATGCCGCCCGGCTGCATCTGAAGAACATGAAAAGGGGAGATGAGGTATTCTTTTATCACAGCAATGAGGGAACCGATATTGTCGGCATTGCCAAAGTAGTAAAGGAAGCCTACCAGGATCCAACCACTGATGATGACCGCTGGGTGGCTGTTGATTTTGCTCCTGTTAAAAAATTAAAGAATCCTGTTACATTGGAAACAATTAAAAAGGACAAACGTCTTGCAAACATGGCTCTTGTAAGAATTGGAAGATTATCCTGCCAGCCTGTAACAGATGCTGAGTGGAAAACGGTTTTGGAACTGGCGGATGAGAAGTAGTTTCTTGCTGACCTTCTTTGTTACGAAAATCCTTTAACAATTTGGAAAGGTTACTTTTTTATCGTTCGAAGAATCAATGACTGATTCTCTTTTAACCCTTAAAAAGTATAGCCATGAAAAATGTATTGATCGGGCTGCTCATCGTAGCAGCCGGTACAGGAGCTTTCTTTCTGCTCCGCAAAAAAAAGAACTCAGATGTCAAGAACGAAATCAACAAAGAATGGATCGCTGGTAAATGGAAGGCCGATGCCGGAAAGGATTCCGCTTTCAGTTCTTACCAATACGATTTTCTGAAAGACGGAAATATAATCCGCTCTGTAAGCGATTCAGTAAAGGCAGACACTTTACACTACGAATGGAACAAGGTCAATGAATTGGTTTGGAAAGAAAAGGCTGACGATTCAACCGGCAAAACATTTTCGGTTGTTAAACTAACCCAGGATAGCCTGCAGGTGCAGTCGAAAGACAGTTTATTGATTTTGTTTACCAAACTAAAATAACCGATAGTCCCGTTTCAAAAAAGAAGCGGGATTGTTTTTATGCAAAATGTATATACCCGCATCTCATTCCCAAACTCCAAAAATTTATTGTCATGAAAATCAGAATCGCTGTTTTAGCAGCACTGTTATGTACTGTCATTGCCTGCAATCAGCATACAAACAATTCCTCATCAAAAGCTGAGAAACTAAAGGTTCAGGAAGTAACAATGGCCCCTGTGAGTAAGGATGAGGCAAAGATGGCGCCTCCACCTTCACAACAACAAAATTTTACCACAAATGAAATTAAGCCTGGTGAACAAATGGACGATGGAAAACAAGTACTTGAGAATGAAAGATTCAATACCGAAGACTACGACAACATAGTTGAAAATAAATTCCTCGCCACCACTCAAAACCCGCTTTCCACTTTTTCCATTGATGTGGATGAAGCCGCTTATAGCAATATCAGGCGCTATCTGGAAAATGGTTCCATGCCGCCAGCAGGCGCTGTGCGGATTGAAGAAATGATAAACTACTTTGACTATAATTACGAAAAGCCAGCAAATGATGACCCCTTTAATGTGATCACGGAAATAGCTGACTGTCCATGGAGCCCCCAGCATAAACTGGTGCATATCGGTTTGCAGGGAAAAGAAATACCAGTTGACAATCTTCCTCCCTCCAATATGGTTTTCCTGGTTGACGTTTCAGGCTCAATGGATGAACCTAATAAATTACCATTGGTAAAAGCATCAATGAATATGCTGGTTGACCAGTTGAGGGAAAAAGATAAAGTGGCGATTGTGGTGTATGCAGGCAATGCAGGGTTGGTGCTTCCTTCAACAAACGGGACAAACAAAACCAAAATCAAAGAAGCGATTGATAACCTGGAAGCAGGCGGTTCCACCGCCGGTGGCGAAGGGATAAAACTGGCTTATAAGACAGCGAGGGAAAATTTCATTAAAGGGGGTAACAACAGGATCATTCTTGCAACCGATGGAGATTTTAATGTAGGCCCAAGCAGCGATGATGAACTGGTGAGGATGATAGAACAGGAAAGAAAGAGCGGCGTATTTCTTTCAATACTCGGTTATGGCATGGGGAATTACAAGGACAATAAAATGCAGCAACTGGCTGATAAAGGAAATGGAAACCATTCTTACATTGATAATATCAATGAAGCGAGAAAAGTGCTGGTAAATGAATTTGGCAGCACATTGTTCACCATTGCCAAAGATGTAAAGATTCAGATCGAATTTAATCCGGCAAAAGTACAGGCTTATCGCCTGGTAGGATACGAGAACAGAATGCTTGCTGCGGAAGATTTTAATGATGATGCAAAAGATGCCGGCGAACTGGGAAGCGGCCATACCGTTACAGCTTTATATGAAATAATACCGGTGGGAGTGAAGGATGACTTTACCAAATCTGTTGACCCGCTGAAATACCAGTCAAACGAAAAAAAAGTTATCAGTAATTCCAATGAGATGCTGACCATAAAACTCCGTTACAAAAAGCCTGATGGAGATGTGAGTAAACTGATTGTTCATCCTGTAACAGATACGCATACAGAACTGGCAGCCACCTCAGATAATTTCCGTTTCTCTGCTGCTGTTGCTGAATTTGGTTTGTTGCTCAGAAGCTCTGAATACAAGCAGCAATCATCCTACCAGCAGGTAGTGAATATGGCAAAAGGGGCAAAAGGTGCAGATGATAATGGCTACAGGGCTGAGTTTATAAAATTGGTGCAGTCGGCAACATCGCTGGCAAAAAATTAAATCTATACTCTTTGGTTAACTGAAGGTCACTCGTTTTGCATGGGTGGCCTTGCTTTTTTACATTTGGGTATGGCAAAAAAGAAATTGGTAGTGCTTACCGGCGCCGGCATCAGTGCCGAAAGTGGATTGAAAACTTTCCGTGATAGTGATGGACTCTGGGAAGGATATGATGTAACTGAAGTGGCTACGCCGGGAGCATGGAGAAAAAACCCGGAACTGGTACTGAGGTTTTATAATGAAAGAAGAAAGAATGTTGCCGATGCAAAACCCAATGCTGCACACCATGGACTTGCTGAGTTGGAAAATGATTTTAATGTAACCATCATCACTCAAAATATAGACGACTTGCATGAAAGGGCAGGCTCAACTAATATCATTCATCTGCATGGTGAGATATTTAAAATGAGGAGTGAAAGGGATGAAACACTGATAAAAGAAATCAGGGGTGATATACAATTAGGCGACCTGGCAGAAGATGGAGGGCAGTTCCGTCCGCATATTGTATGGTTCGAAGAACCGGTACCAAAAATTGAAGAAGCTATTCCGGTTGTTTATTCGGCAGATATATTTGCCGTGGTGGGAACATCACTGGTTGTTTATCCGGCGGCAGGTTTGATCAACTATGTTGAAATAAACACTCCGAAATATGTAATTGACAAAAAGATACCATACATGTCTGCCATGAAAAATCTTACGTTAATTGAGAAGCCGGCTACCGAAGGAGTGAGGGAGTTGCGGACTATTCTTTTAAATCATTTACAACTTCCCTGAACTTTATTCCCAGTGCTTCCAGTTCTTTCAGCACCGGTTCATATATTTTTTTATGCGTCGGGATATGAAGACCGGTTAAATTGATTTTTCCGTTCAAAATAAGTTTAGCTGCAATTCCCAGGGGCAATCCTACTGTTTTGGCCATAGCAGTATGCAGGTTATTTTCACCCTTCACAACCAGCGAACTTCTGACCTCAGATTTCTTACCTCCGGCCTCATACTTCATTTCATGCAACATTACAATCATGTCTTTATCATAAGGGCGCAGGGCCAGTTTTTTTTCAACAGCAAATTGCAGAATGTCTGCTGCACTGCAGAGTCCCTTATCTACTTTGGTTTCCTTATCATCAAGTCCAAGAAAGAAAAGCTGCTTTAAAGTGAGATTGGCCTCATGCATTTTATGAGCAAGAAAACCTGCCGCCCTGTTTTTTACTTCATCAATTTCTATTTCCTGGATATTCCCTTTATCATCAGCTGTCATAAAAGATTCCGGCATTTTTGCGCCTTCCTCTTCCGCTTCATTTTCAGCTTCCATCAGCTTCATCAGGTTTTCCAGCATGCTTTTCGTTTCTGCAAACCGTTCAGAAAGTTTTTGGTTCAGCCATTCGCCAAAACCGTTTTTGTCCATGTGTTCCCTGAAAACTTCGTAAAGTGATTTACCATCTGTCTGATACAGCTTTTCTTCCTCAGTCAATTTCAGATCAATTACATTTTTCCAGCCATACATAAAATCAGGGTGCCGGAGTGTGGTGCGGATAAATGTCTTTGCATCCGCCAAACCATACAGTGATGTATAACTAAGTGAATCCCTGTTGGGGTACCAACTCAATACACCGATATCGGGGATATCAACCAATCTGTCTCCGGTAAATAATTCTTCATAGGCAATTTTTTTTTCTTCGCCTGATTCCCTGAAATGTGCGCCGGCTTTTCCGGCCATAATGATATTCCTCGGATTCCAGCTTATTTTATAATGCCAGGGATTGTCATCGCTTTCGGGAGCCACCAATCCGCCGCAATGTGATTTAAATGAAGTGATATGCCCCCCTTTTTTTCTGATGTCATCAATGATCTTCATAGCACTCATGTGATCAATGCCGGGATCAAGTCCCATTTCACAGAGAAATAAAAGTTTATTCTTTTCGACATCTTTCTGCAGCTTCTTTATATCATCATCAACATAGGAAGCGGTCAAAAGATTCTTGCGGTGCTTGATACAATCCGAAGCAACTTTAATATGCAAAGAAGGGGGTAGCATTGAGATAATAATATCCGCATTTTGAACCTGGTTTCCCCTTTCCTTATCATCATTGATATCAAAAGATAATGCGGCAGCTCTGGGGGAATGCCCTATCTTGGATTGAGCAAGTTTCAGATCCGCATCTACCAGCAACAGTTTCCAATTCTCCGCCACTGCGTTTTCCAATAAATAATCAATTAAAACCGTAGCTGATTTACCAGCTCCAAATAACAGGATCGTCTTCATATTTAATCAGGGTTCAAAGAGCCGGTAAATTACCATGAAAAAGGGAGAAATCGGAGGTAAAATAGGCAGATAAACTACCCTTTATTACCATGAAAATTATAATCCACATGGGTGGAAAAAATACCTTAAAAAACAGTCTTTTTTTCAGGTTATCAGGGCCTAAAAAAGTAGATTTGCAGGCACTGAAAACAGCCCGGTTTCCGGGTTTTTTAAGGGTCAAAAAATCACTAAAAGAAGAAGGAAAAATCAGCGATGGAAGAGAATCTCGGGCCGCAGGAAACCAATGATAGCAACCGCATCATTCCCGTTAACATAGAAGAACAAATGAAGACCGCTTACATTGATTATTCAATGTCGGTGATCGTTGGCCGGGCCTTGCCGGATGTAAGAGATGGATTGAAGCCTGTACATCGCCGCATTTTATATGCGATGAATGAACTGGGAATTCACTACAACAAGCCTTATAAAAAGTCGGCCCGTATTGTGGGAGAGGTGCTGGGTAAATATCATCCGCATGGCGATACTGCTGTATATGATGCAATGGTGCGGATGGCGCAGGAATGGAATATGCGATATACACTGATCGATGGCCAGGGAAATTTTGGTAACCAGGATGGTGATGGCCCTGCTGCCATGCGATACACTGAAGCAAGACTTGAACGCCTTGCTGAGCATATGCTGGATGATATTGATAAGGACACTGTGGATTTCCAACTCAATTTTGATGATTCGGAGAAAGAGCCAACCATACTTCCCACAAGAATTCCCCAATTACTGATAAACGGATCAAGTGGTATTGCAGTGGGCATGGCCACCAACATGATGCCGCATAATCTCTCTGAAGTTATTGATGGCTGCATTGCTTTTATTGACAAAAGGGACATTACTGTTGAAGAACTGATGCAGTATGTGAAAGCCCCTGACTTTCCAACAGGTGGAATCATTTACGGAATGGAAGGAGTAAAAGCTGCCATGCATTTGGGCAGAGGCAGGGTAGTGGTTAGGGGAAGATTGAATGTAGAGTCAAAAGCCAGTGGAAGAGAACAGATCATCATCACTGAAGTTCCTTACCAGGTAAACAGGGATGCGCTTACAAACCGTATCGGTGAACTGGTGAATGAAAAACATATTGATGGCATTGCCCATGTAAACAATGAATCAAACGAAAAAGAAGGTACAAGGGTAGTAATTGATTTAAAAAGAGACGCCATTGCCAACGTCGTCATCAACCAGCTTTATAAGCTCACCGATCTTCAAACCTCTTATGGCATCAACAATGTTTGCATTGTAAAAGGAAGACCAAGAACCTTGAATCTGAAAGAACTCATCAGTGAGTTCGTCGAGTTCAGGCATGAAGTGGTGGTTAGAAGAACAAAGTATGAATTAAGGGAAGCAGAGAAGAAAGCTCATATACTTAAAGGATATCTTATTGCTCTTGATCATCTGGATGAAGTGATAGCATTGATCCGCAGTTCTGCTACACCGGAAACAGCAAAAGATAATTTAGTAAATGCCGGTTGGGGTTTGGATGAAATTCAGGCCAAAGCTATACTGGAGTTGCGCCTGCAGCGCCTTACCGGAATGGAAAGAGAAAAGATCAAAGAAGAGTATGACGAACTGGTAAAGCTGATTGCGCATCTGAATGAATTGCTGTCAAACGAAACAATGAGGTTTGACCTCATTAAAAAAGAATTACTTGAGATAAAAGATAAGTTTGGTGATGGAAGAAATACAGAGATCACATATCTCGACGATGAGGTAAAGATCAAAGACCTGGTAAAAGAAGAAGACGTAGTTATCACTATTTCACATCTTGGTTATATCAAACGTACACCGGCTGAAGAATACCGCTCTCAGCGGAGAGGTGGAAGAGGAGTAATTGGCGGCAAAACCAGAGAAGAGGATTATATCGAACACCTTTTTGTTGCCTCCACACACCATACCATGCTTTTCTTTACAGAAAAGGGCAGGGTATATTGGCTTAATATCTGGGAAATACCGGAAGGCGAGAAGACCGGCAAGGGAAGAGCTATTCAAAATTTAATACAATTGCCCCCGGATGATAAAGTGAAAGCCATTATTGATGTGAGGGATTTGAAAGACGAAGAATTTGTGAAAGCTCATAATATAGTGCTGTGCACCAAAAAAGGCATTATCAAGAAAACAGAGCTGGAAGATTTCAGCCGTCCAAGACAGACAGGCGTAAATGCCATTACCATTGTGGAAGGCGATGAATTGCTTGATGCAAAACTCACGGACGGAAAATCAGAGATCATGATGGCGGTGAAAAGCGGCAGGGCTATTCGTTTTTCAGAAGATAAAGTAAGGGCCACAGGCCGTGGCGCTATTGGTGTGGCTGGTATCGAGGCAGATGAAGATGGTGAAGAGGTGGTGGGTATGATTTGTGTAAAGCCGGATGAAAAAGTGTCGAAAACAGTACTGGTGGTAAGTGAGCAGGGATTCGGTAAAAGAACTGCTATTGATGAATATCGTTTCACAAATCGTGGAGGCAAAGGAGTAAAGACTATTAACACTACCGAAAAAACCGGAAGTCTTGTTGGAATTCTGGATGTAGCCGAAAATGAAGACCTGATGATAACCTGCAAAAGTGGGGTCACCATTCGCATGCCTGTAAGCGGCATCAGCGAACAGGGAAGAGCCACCCAGGGTGTAAAATTGATAAAGCTGGATGACGGAGATGAAATTGCCGCTATAACCAAACTGGATGACCGTGGGCAAAATGGAAATGGGAACGGAAATCATGATTCAACCGGCAATGATATGAACGCAACCGGATCAGAAGAAAATACATCTGGAGAATGAAAGCTGAAATAAAACCTGATTTTTTACAAACATCAAATACAAAAATGAAAAAGCTACTTCTATTAACTGTGTTGTTTTCAGTTGGCCTGATGGCCGGAGCACAGAATTATGAAAGCATCCGGAATACAGCTTTGCTGCAACAATACCAGAAAGCCAAAGAAGACCTTGACAAGGCATGGAGCAACGCTAAATTCACTTCAAAGCCCGAAGCCTATATTTTAAAAGCATTTATTTATGCCAGTATGGCCATGGATCCAAAAGTGAAAGGCTCTGATCAATTCGGCAAATTACTCACAGATGCAGACGCAGCTTACAGGAAGTATAAAGAAATGGATCCTTCATTGACTCTTGTTACTGACCAGATCTACCAAAACGGACCTATTAATCTTTATTCCGGATATTTCACTGCAGGATATGATGATTATTCTGCAAAAAAATGGGAGTCAGGATTTGAAAATCTTAAAAAAGCGGTAGAATACTCCGACATGCTGATCGAAAAGAAACTATTGACAGCAGCTCTCGATACGAATGTTTTAATATTGGCCGGCATCACTGCCGAAAACGGCGGACATAAGGATGATGCTGCAAAAATTTACTGCCGCCTTGCTGATAAAAAAATAACAGGAGATGGATTTGAAAGTGTTTATCGCTTCCTTGTAAGCCACTATTTCATGAAAAAGGACATGCCCCTGTTTGAAAAGTACAAAACAATAGGGGCAGAACTTTATCCTAAAAGCGAGTATTTTACTTTTGATAAAATTGATTTTGCCGTTGGTCTTGTTGATAATTTTGAAGCAAAGCTTAAAGCCGTAGAAGAAGTGCTTGCTACCGACCCTGATAATTTTAAAGGAAACGAAGTGTTAGGGGAGATAATTTACGACACCCTGAACCCGAAAGAAGATAACCTGCCTTTGCCAGCTAATGCTGCTGAACTGGAAAAAAAGATGGATGCTGCCTTTAGAAAAGCTGCTGCTGCGAAAGCCGATTATGAAAATCCCTGGCTCTATCTTGGAGACCATTATATTAATAAGGCAGTAAAAGTAGATGGCGAAAGAACTGCTTTTGCTGCAGAAATGAAGACCCGTACCAAACCCGGACAGCCAAATCCAAAAGAAGATATTGCCAAAAGAGATGCCCTGGATAAAAAATATGCAGATGCTTTGGAACTGGCTCATGCTCCTTATGAAAAAGCAACTGAGATTTTTAAGGCCAAAGCAAACCTTGATCAAAAACAAAAGCAGCAGTATAAAAAAGCTGCCAGTTATCTTGCCGATATATTTGCTTTCAAAAAAGTAATGGCTACAAGAATTAAATCGCCGGATGCTGCTAAATATGCAGCAGAAGAGAAGAAGTGGAATGAATTGTGGGAGTCCATTAAATAAAGAATATTGATAATGACGGAGAGGCCACTTAAATGTGGGTTTTCTTAAAAATTATATACTTAACATAATATACATTATAGGAATAAATTTATACTTTAGTGCCGTCTTTTTACAGATTTATATTAGTATTGAATAATGAGCCTTAGAGAACTAATACTGGCAGAGCACCCAAAGTCAACCGTGACAGAATAATAAGATGGGTTGACGGCAATCAGCAAAGATTTGATGAATTGTTGAAATTATTTCTTTATGATGAGGCATTGGTTGTTCAGCGGGCCGGTTGGCCGCTAAGCTATATCGCCATTGCTTGTCCTCAGCTAATACAAATGCATTTTGGAAAACTGATAAGCAATCTCCGTAAACCCGATCTTCATGATGCAGTAAAACGAAATACATTACGGCTACTTCAGGATGTTTCGATTCCTGAAAAATTCCACGGCGAAATAATGAATGTCTGCTTTGACTATATCATCTCTCCTGCTGAAAAGCCTGCCGTGAAAGCCTTTTCGCTGACCATACTTCAGCATTTATCCCGACAGTACCCGGATATCCGGCAGGAATTAAAGACAATAATTGAAGATCGCTGGGATTTTGAAACAGCAGCGTTTAAGTCAAGAGCCAGAAAGATCCTTACAGAGTTTTAGCTTTTTCCGCTTTATTAAATTCCTTAAATATCAGTCGCAGGTTTTGGTCATACGTTATATAATTGTATAGCCAGTTGCAGAAAACAAAGAACCGGTTTTTGACTCCCAGTATCAGCATAAGGTGCAGGCTCATCCAGATAAACCAGGCAAAGAAACCGCCAAAATGTAATTTAGGTTTTGGTATATCAACCACAGCAAGATTTCTTCCCACCGTTGCCATGGAACCTTTGTCTTTGTACTCGAATTGATACATTTTATCCGGCCTTGATTTTCTTTCCAGCGTTTTAAAATTATAAGCCAGCATATCCGCCTGCTGCATGGCCACCGGCGCCACCTGTGGATGCCCACTCGGATATTTGACAGTTACCATATATGCCAGGTCGCCAATAGCATAAATATTTTGCCTGTCACCTACCCTGCAATATCTGTCTGTCCTTATCCTGTTATCCCTGGTTATTAACTGCTTGTCAATCCCATCTGGAATATTTCCTTTAATACCTGCAGCCCATATGACTGTATTTGCACGGATTGATTTTCCGCCTTTAAGCAATGCAGTTTTACCGTCATAATCCTGTAGCAAAGAGCTTGTCATCACTTTTACACCTAGTTTTTTAAGATACTTCTGAGATTGCATGGATGACTTAATGCTCATACTGGCCAATGTCCTGTCTGTTCCTTCCAGTAAAAAAATATTCATTTTGGAAAAATCAAGTTCCGGGTAATCTTTTGGCAACACATATTTTTTCATTTCTGCCAAAGCCCCGGCAACCTCCACTCCTGTGGGTCCACCCCCCACTACTACAATATTCATTAACTGTTGCAGTTCTTCCTCATCTTTTTCCGTAAGTGCTTTTTCAAAGTTTTGGAGAAGCCTGTACCGGAGCTGCAATGCTTCCACCGTTGATTTCATCGGAAAGGCATGTTTTGACAATTGATCATTGCCAAAAAAATTTGTGTCGGCTCCCATTGCCAAAACCAGTGCATCGTAGCTTATTTCTTCAGTGTCGGTGATAATTTTATTTTGTTCCGGTATTACTTTTTGTAATTCTGCCAGCCGGATCTTTACATTTTTGCTTTTTTGAAAAACCTTCCGCAGCGGAAACGAGATATTACTGGCATCCAGTCCTGCTGTAGCTACCTGGTAAAATAATGGCTGGAACTGGTGATAATTGAACCGGTCTATCAGTATGATCTCAAATCCTGGTTTGTTGCTGAGTTTCCTGGCTAATCTTAGCCCGCCGAATCCTGCGCCTACAATTACGATTTTCATATCCTGTCTGTTTACAGGACAAATTTACATAATTTTCAATATTTTTTGAAAATTAAATAATTTAAATTTGTGTCAGAATCAATACAACATCCTCACCTTTATAGTCCCTTTTACTGCTTTCAGCAATTGCATGGCCTTTGCTGAAAGTTGCCTGTCCACATCAAACACCACATAGCCTATCTCGTTATTTGTTTTTAACGATTGGCTGAGGATATTGATGTTATTGTTTGAAAGTTGAGTGTTTATCTCCGATAATACACCGGGTATATTATTGTGTATATGCAGTATCCGGTGACTGTCTTCATGCGGTGGCAATGAAAGACCGGGAACCGTATGAGACCCGAATGTAATTCCCTTTTCAAGATAGTTGAATAATTTCAGGCTTACATCTTCACCAATATTTTCCTGTGCTTCTTCGGTACTTCCACCGATATGTGGTGTCAGCAAAACATTTGGACATCCCTGCAACGGTGATTTAAAAGGATCGCCTTTCTTCTCAGGCTCACCGGGAAATACATCTACTGCAGCGCCGCCAATATGGCCTTCCAAAATTGCATTCCGCAACGCTTCAAAGTCCATCACTCCTCCCCTTGCAAAATTGATTAAGACGGATCCTTTCTTAAAAAATTTCAGACTGTCTTTATTGATCATGTTTTTGGTAGCAGCTATTTCGGGTACATGCAGTGACACAACATCGGCCCTGCCCGCTAATTCTTTAAATGATTTTATATTCTCTGCATTTCCCAAAGGCATTTTTGATTCCTGGTCATAAAAAATAACTTTCATACCCAATGCCTCAGCCATCAAACCCACCTGCACGCCAATGTTTCCATAACCCACAATGCCCATCGTCTTTCCACGGAATTCATAACTACCCTTTGATTCCTTTAGCCAAAAACCTTCATGGGCAGCTTTATTCATATCGGGTATTTTTCTCAGCAATATGATGGCTGCTCCGATCACCATTTCGGCCACACTCCGGGTGCTTGAATAAGGGGCATTAAAAACCACCACACCTTTTTTTGTAGCTTCTTTCAGATCCACCTGGTTGACGCCGATACAAAAACAGCCGATTGCCTGCAACTTTTTTGCTGCATCCAGCACTTTCTTTGTTATTCTTGTTTTGGAGCGGATACCAAGAATATGCACCTCTTTTATTTCCTGGATCAACTGGTCTTCGGAAATAGATTTGCTCATCCGGGTGACCTGAGTATATCCATTCTGATTGAAGAATTTAACGGCAGAATCACTGATGTTCTCCAGGAAAAGGATTTTGATTTTCTCTTTTGGATAACTGGTACTGTTTATTTTCGTCATGCTGCAAATATATACCTACACAATTAACATTTGGATGATGATGGGGAAAACTAAGTCTGTGATCTGAATTGCCGGCTTTTAAATTTGAGGCACCCAAATCAATTCCTTTGAAGACAATATCCTGGCTGTTACTTATCGCCCTGTTTTTTCAGCAATGTAATTCATCTGCAAACCGAAGGGAAGCAGACGATGATTCCCTGCAATATTACCCTCCTACCCCTGTTTCACTGAACAAAGATGAGTTCAGGCATTATTACCGGGCAGTAAATGAATTCATGGATACCTCTTTGCTGGATAAAGGTTTTAACGGGGGAATACTGATTGCAAAAAACGGAGCTATTATTTATGAGAAATACCGGGGACTGATTGACCTGAGAAAGAAAGATTCTATTACAGCCTCTACGTCATTACATATTGCTTCCACAAGTAAAACTTTCACTGCCACGGCTATACTCAGAATGGTAAAGGAAGGGAAATTGTTTTTGGATGATTCTGTGAACAAGTTCTTTCCGGGTTTTCCTTATCCGGGCATAACAGTGAAAATGCTTTTATGCCACCGAAGCGGCTTGCCAAATTATTTATACTTCCTTTCCAACAGTGATTGGGATAAAAAAGTATATGCACAGAATAAAGATGTACTTGATTTTCTCATTAAAAGCAAACCTGATAAAAGTTTTACAGCCAACAGCCGCATGGCTTATTGCAATACCAATTATGTATTGCTCGCATTGATCATCGAAAAGATCAGCGGCAGATCTTTTCCAGAGTACATGAAAGAAAAATTCTTTGAGCCTTTGCAGATGAAAAACACTTATGTGTTTAGTTTGAAAGACACATTGGCCGCCACTCCTTCATTCAGCAATAACGGTACTTACTGGAACTATGATTTTCTCGACGGCACTTATGGGGACAAAAACATTTACAGTACTCCGCAGGATCTGCTGAAATGGGACCAGGCTTTTTATACAGAACAAATACTTAATAAAGAGCTTCTTGATTCTGCTTTTAAGGGATATAGCTTCGAAAAGCCTTCTATTCATAATTATGGTTTGGGTTGGCGGCTTGAGTTTTTACCAAACGGAAAAAGAGTGATATACCATTATGGCAAATGGCATGGTTTTAATTCAGCCTTTGCGAGGCTTCCGGATGAAAAAGTTACCATCATTATCCTGGGAAACCGGTTCACCAGGGCAGTTTACAATGCCGGATATTTCAGTTATGATATTTTTGGCGATTACATGCGGCGCCAGCCAGATGCTGAGGAAGAAAGTGAGAATGCTGATACGGTGAAAAAACAGACCCCTGCGGATAAAAGATCAAAAAAATCCCATCGCTAAATCATTTTATTTCTCAGAATTGTTTGCCAACTTTAAGGTTGAAATGATAATCCTTTCAGCAGAAGAAATACGGGAGTGGGATCAGTTTACGATCCGGCATGAGCCTATTGCTTCCATTGATTTGATGGAAAGGGCTGCCTCCAAATGTGTAGAATGGTTGGAAGAAAAAGGCTACACAGATAATAAGTTCTCAATTTTTTGCGGGAAAGGAAACAACGGAGGCGATGGGCTGGCCATTGGGAGAATGCTGTCTGAAAAAAATTATCAAGTAAGTATTTATATATTGGACCCGATGGATATCGGGGTCGGTCACAAGGGCACCGAAGATTTTCAAATCAATCTTGCCCGGCTGCATCAGGTTTTGGATGGTGAGATTCATTTTATTCAGTCGGGGGAAGATTTTCATGAACCCGGCAAAGACGAAATAATAATTGATGCCCTTTTTGGATCAGGGCTTAACAGAGGTATTGACGGACTGACTGCAAAACTTGTTGAACATATCAATAATTCAGGATGTGAAATAATTTCTATTGATATACCCACCGGGTTATTTGTTGATCGTTCATCAAAAGGAAATATAATTATCAAAGCAACTCATACTTTAAGTTTTCAATGCTATAAACCCGCATTTCTTGTAGCTGAAAATGCTGAATACGTTGGCGAAGCACATTTGCTCGATATTGGTTTGCACAATGATTTCCTGAAACAAATAAATAGCCGGTTTGAATTGCTGGATGATTCAATCATTCATTCTATTTACAAACCCAGAAACAGGTTTTCTCATAAAGGAGATTTTGGCCATGCATTGCTCATTGCAGGAAGTTATGGGAAAATGGGAGCAGCCGTTTTATCAGCAAAAGCCTGTTTGCGAAGCGGAGTTGGCTTGCTCACCTGTCATATTCCAAAATGTGGTTATGAAATTTTACAGACAGCAGTTCCGGAAGCCATGATACTGACTGATTTCAACTCTTCTTTCATTACCAAAATCGAAGAGGATATTTCAAAACATACATCCATTGGTATCGGCCCGGGTATCGGAACAGCATCTGAAACCAAAGCAATGCTAACAGATTTCTTACACAATTACAAAAGTCCCGTTGTGCTTGATGCCGATGCGTTGAACATAATTGCTACAGACAAAAAACTATTGAAATTAATTCCTCCCGGTTCCATTCTTACACCTCATCCAAAAGAATTTGAAAGATTGTTTGGAGAAACCGCAAATGACTTTGACCGAATTCTGCTGGCCACTCAAAAATCAAAAGAGCTGAATGTCATCATCATCCTGAAAGGCCATTATACATTTATTGCTGCACCTGATGGTCATGGGTATTTTAACTCAACAGGTAATGCGGGTATGGCAACAGCCGGAAGCGGTGATGTGCTGACCGGAATATTGACAGGACTGTTGGCTCAGAATTATAGCTCAGTTGAAACCGCCATCCTTGCTGTCTACCTGCATGGGTTGGCCGGAGATATTGCAGCAAAAGAACTTTCAATGGAAGCATTGATTGCTGGAGATATTATAAATAAATTAGGCCCTGCCTTTTTGCACAATGAACAGGTATAGAAGTTACGGCAGCCAAAGTTTGGAATTCTCCAAGTGTTTTCCAATCAGTGGCTTAGGACCGTTATAACAGGGAAAACTTTAAACTTCAACCCCAAAACCTTAAACCCTTTTCCCCTATCTTTGCCGCCCTTGACCGCCATAGCCTCAGCGACGGCGGTCTTTGATTAAATTTTGAATAAGAATCAATACTTATGGACAAATTGATCTATCTCGTCCCTGCAATGGGCCTGATTGGTTTACTGTACACTTTTATCAAATTCAACTGGGTTTCCAAACAGGATCCCGGTAATGAAAGGATGAAAGATATCAGCAATCATATTGCTGAGGGCGCCATGGCCTTTCTCAAAGCTGAATGGAAAATACTCGGATACTTTGTTGCGATAGTTGCCATTCTTCTGGCAGTAATGGCCACTACTAATCCGCATTCTCATTGGCTGATCGCCGGTGCATTCATTGTCGGAGCTGTATTCAGCGCCACAGCAGGATATATTGGAATGAAAGTGGCAACAAAAGCCAATGTAAGAACAGCCAATGCTGCCCGAACCAGTTTAAGTAAAGCCTTGGGAGTATCCTTTACCGGAGGTTCTGTAATGGGTCTTGGTGTGGCCGGCCTCGCTGTACTTGGATTGGGAGGTTTGTTCATTGTATTGAAACTGGTATTTGCACCCGATGCGCCGGTGAACAGTGATGAAATGATAAGAACGGTGGAAGTACTGACCGGTTTTTCATTAGGAGCCGAATCCATAGCCCTTTTTGCAAGAGTGGGCGGTGGCATTTATACAAAAGCTGCCGATGTTGGCGCCGACCTGGTTGGTAAAGTAGAAGCGGGTATCCCGGAAGATGATCCGAGAAACCCAGCAACCATCGCAGATAATGTTGGCGATAATGTAGGTGATGTTGCCGGTATGGGCGCCGACCTTTTTGGTTCTTATGTTGCAACCGTTCTTGCAACAATTGTGTTGGGACAACAGACAACTGTCATTACAGAGGATATGCTGGGCGGTTTCTCCCCCATTGTTTTGCCGATGCTGATAGCCGGTGTTGGAATTATTTTTTCGATTGCAGGTACATGGTTTGTTCGTGTAAGTGATGCTGCGGGTATCAATACCGATAATGTGCAGAAAGCGCTGAACATGGGCAACTGGGGTTCTATCATCTTAACTGCTGTTGCCGCCGGTGGATTAGTTTACTGGATACTTCCTGAAGCCATGGAACTTCGTGGATTCATCTTTACCAAATGGGATGTAATGGGCGCCATCGGTACAGGACTTTTGGTTGGTGCATTGATGAGTGCTATTACAGAATATTATACTGCTATGGGCAAACGTCCGGTGAAATCAATCATCCGTCAATCATCAACAGGACATGCTACCAATGTAATTGGTGGATTGGCTGTCGGAATGGAATCAACATTCCTTCCCATTATTGTATTAGCTGCCGGTATCTGGGGTTCCTATCAGTTTGCAGGATTATATGGTGTGGCTATCGCTGCTGCAGGTATGATGGCCACTACGGCCATGCAATTAGCCATTGATGCATTTGGTCCTATTGCAGATAATGCAGGTGGTATTGCTGAAATGAGTGAGCTGCCAAAAGATGTAAGAGAAAAAACAGATGTGCTGGATGCAGTGGGTAACACTACCGCAGCCACCGGTAAAGGATTCGCTATTGCTTCTGCTGCATTAACGGCGCTGGCATTATTTGCTGCCTTTGTAGGTGTGGCCATGCCAGGCAACCAGCATATTGATATTTATAAATCTGAAGTGCTCGCCAGTTTATTTGTCGGCGGTATGATACCCTTTATTTTTTCTTCTCTTGCCATCCGTGCCGTTGGCCAGGCTGCCATGAGTATGGTGGAAGAAGTGCGCCGCCAGTTCCGAACTATTCCGGGTATTATGGATGGTACCGGAACACCCGAATACGATAAATGTGTGGCCATCTCTACCAATGCCTCTATTAAAAAAATGTTGTTACCCGGCGCAATCACTATTATTTCTCCGTTGGCAATCGGTTTTATTCTTGGTCCTGAAGCATTAGGAGGGTTTCTTGCAGGCGCCACAGTAAGCGGTGTGTTAATGGGAATGTTTCAGAACAATGCAGGCGGCGCATGGGACAATGCAAAAAAATCGTTTGAAAAAGGCGCCGAAATAAACGGGGAAATGTTTTATAAAAAATCAGAGCCGCATAAAGCATCTGTAACCGGCGACACCGTAGGCGACCCGTTTAAGGATACTTCTGGTCCATCCATGAATATTCTTATAAAACTGATGTCTATCGTATCTTTGGTCATTGCCCCTACCCTTGCGCAGATCAATGCAAAGAAAGCGGAAGCGCCATTGCCGCCTTCTGCGGGAGGACAACCGATGGGCAAGGTGATAAAGGCCGGGGAACCGGTAGCTTTAACAGACAATAAAAAAACTGTCAACTATCCTGATAATTAAAATTCTTAATCAGAACCATTACATTAAGTCCTGCTGTGTCTACAGCGGGACTTATTTTTTAACAAGACAGGCCAGATCTAAGTTCCTTTTTATATGAACCTGTAAGAAAAAAAACCGAATTTTATAGACATCAATCCCAAAGATTTTATATGCGGATCATTTTTTCATTCCTGCTGCTGGTAACGATCAATGCTTTTGCGCAAAATGACCCGGTAGCTACCGGATGCAAAGACATAGAAAATATTGCCTTTATGGAACGCCTCGGTCATGAGAGACTTGTCAACCGGGGAAATGCAACGCTTGCATCCAATAATTTTGATGTAAAGTATTACAGATGCGAATGGCAGGTAGATCCTGCCATTAGATATATAACAGGAAAAGTGGTTGTATATTACCTGATCACTTCACCAGCCGCTTTTATCTCTTTTGATCTTATGAATGGATTGAATGTTGATAGTGTAAAGCAACATAATGTTACTCTTACAAAACAACATACTGCTAATGTGTTGCAGATAAATTTTCCTTCCGGTGTTAATACAGGGGTTTTTGATTCAGTAAGTATCTATTACCAGGGCGTTCCGCCCAATACAGGCCTGGGTTCCTTTGTACAAACAACCCATGCCGGCACTCCGGTAATATGGACATTAAGCGAACCTTATGGAAGTCGGGACTGGTGGCCCTGTAAAAACGGATTGGATGACAAAGCAGATTCCATTGACGTATTAGTAACTACACCTGCAATTTATAAAGCAGCATCGAATGGATTATTACAGAGCGAAACACTGATAAGCGGCGGCACTAAAAAAATTGCTTACTGGAAGCATCGCTACCCCATTGCATCTTACCTGGTTTGTTTTGCCGTCACTAATTATTCAGTCTTTAATAACTCGGTTCAACTGGGAGCAGTTAATCTTCCAATGCAAACGTATTGTTATCCGGAGAGTTTGGCCAGCTTCCAGGCCAATACTCCACTTGTTCTGAATGCGCTGCAGCTTTTCCATAATTTATTTGGTGAGTATCCTTTTATCAAAGAAAAATATGGGCATGTGCAATTTAACTGGGGCGGAGGAATGGAACACCAGACCTCCACTTTTCTTGTTTCCCCCGGGGAAAGTCTGATGGCTCATGAACTGGCCCACCAGTGGTTTGGCGATAAGATCACCTGTGCAAGCTGGGAAGACATCTGGCTGAATGAAGGCTTTGCCACTCACTTGGCCAGTATTTATATGGAAGCAAAATACCCGGCAAACGTAATAGCAACCAGGAAAAATGAAATCACATCTATTACATCCTTACCCGGCGGTTCAGTTAAAGTGGATGACACTACTAACGTAGGAAGAATTTTCAGCGGCCGCCTGAGTTATACCAAAGGATCACACCTGTTATATATGCTGCGATGGATTTTAGGCGATTCTGTATTCTTCCGTGCAGTAAAGCAATACCAAAAAGATCCGAATCTCAGTTATGGTTTTGCAAAAACAAATGATCTGAAGAAAAACCTTGAACAGGTAAGCGGAAAGGATCTTACAAAGTTCTTTAAAGATTGGTATGAAGGACAGGGTTACCCCACTTATAATGTAGAATGGACAGCGCTGGGAAGCAGTTATGTAAAAATAAAAATGTCTCAAACCACTTCTCATCCCTCTGTTACTTTTTTTGAACTGCCGGTAGCATTAAATTTCAAAAATGCAACGCAACAAAAAACAATTGTGCTGGATAACAAAAGTAATGGCGAGATATTTTTCCGTAACATCGGATTTGTGCCCGACACTGTTTTTATTGATCCTGAATACTGGCTCATTACCCGGAATAATACATCCCGTAAAGTACCGGATGCCGTGACGGGGCAAAATATCATACAGGTATTTCCCAATCCGGTACAAAGCCAGTTTTATGTTTACCTGCGGAATTTCTCTTCTTCCAATGCTTCAATTATTTTACACAATGCAGCAGGACAAATGGTTTATTCTGGAAAAATTTCTGTTATAAACGGTTCAGGGTTTACTGAAGTATCATCCCTGCGTTTTCCTCCCGGAGAATATAGCGTAAGCATAATAAAAGATAATGGCGAAAAATTTGTAAAGAAACTGCTGAAATAAAACTGCTACAGTTTTTTTATTCCTAAAAGCAAGCGGTTATATTTCTTGTAACTTTTCTCCCGATGTGTCGTCCAATGTTAATAAAATTTAAAATTGGCCTGTATTTTTTGGCCATACGAAAATAATCGTATATTCGGCCTCAAATCTGAAAACTATGTCAGCGCCAAAAATGATAAAGCCTACGGAAAGTGAACTGGAAATACTCCAGATACTTTGGGCAAAAGGTCTTGCCACTGTGCGGGAAGTGCATGAAGAATTGGCCGCCACCAAGGATGTTGGCTACACTACTACCTTGAAACTTATGCAGATCATGAACGAAAAGGGAATAGTGAAAAGAGATGACTCCATGCGGACCCATGTGTACCAGGCAGCCGTGAACAAGGAAAAAACCCAGAAGCATTTACTGAGCAAAATGATCGATAGTTTGTTTGGCGGCTCCCCCACCCAACTGGTCATTCAGGCCCTGGGTGATGAAAGCCATAAAGCAAGCCGTGAAGAACTGGATAAGATACAGGCATTGCTCGACAGTCTTAAAAAATAAACATGATAACCGGCCAAACCAGCTTCCTGCAATCACTGGGCTGGGCTGTGTTCAGCAGCCTCTGGCAAATGGCTTTGCTCTGGATCATTTACCAGTTCATCATTGTTATCTTTAAATCCTCAAAAGCTTCTTTTAAAAGTTCATTGGCCACTATACTCCTGGTCGCCGGCTTTGGCTGGTTCCTTTACACTTTTGCTTATGCATGGTTGGGTGGTACTGAAACAGAAAGAGGGACAGCTATTACCGCCGTATTGAATATAAATGAAAAAAGTGCCGGATGGTTTCAATCAGCGCTTGGCATTGCATCAGTTATTTATCTTATTCTCTTAATTCTTCCGGCTCTTCAGTTTATCCGCAACTACCGTTATGTACAGGTAATACGCCGGTATGGTTTGGAAAAAATGGATGCACAATGGAAAGTATTTGTTCAGAAAGTGGCGGCACAAATGGATATAAGAAAGAAAGTAAAAATCTGGGCGTCGGAGTTTGTAACATCACCTGTCACGGTTGGTTTTTTGAAACCGGTGATCCTGGTGCCGCTGGCTGCCATCAGTCAATTGACCCCGCAACAGATGGAAGCTGTGTTGCTGCATGAATTATCGCATATCCGCCGCTACGATTACCTGCTCAATCTCATCATCAGTTTGATAAAAGCCATTCTTTATTTCAATCCATTTGTAAAAGCCTTTGCAGGAGTGATTGAAAGAGAAAGGGAAAAAAGTTGCGATGAAATGGTATTGCAGTTTCAGTACGACTCGCATGAGTATGCCTCTGCCCTGCTCACACTGGAAAAAACAGCGAATAACCGTACCGCTTTTTTTATTGCAGCCTCAGGCAAAAGGAATGATTTGCTTCACCGGGTAGAACTGATCATGGGTGTTCAGCAGAAAAAATATTTTGGCGTAACCAGACTTGCCGGCTTGCTGGCCGCTTTTTTCTGTATTTTTTCATTGAATGCATTGCTGCATATTGATAAAACAACCTCCGGTTTCAGGGCGGGGTCATTCAACTATTATTCACCTGTTTTCGTTTCCGGTGCAGAAAACAGATCTGTACCCGGCAAAAAAATAGTAGCTGATTTTGCCAGACCTGCAGTTGAAAAAGAAAATGCCATTTCTTCCGAAGCCCTGGTTGCAGAATTGGATGACCCTGATTTCAAGAATGCAGCCTTTACACCTGTTGCGATACCCGGATTAAAAAAGTATGAAGAAGAGCAGGTAAAGAAAGCCATCGAAACGTCAAGAAAAGTTTTTGAGAATGAAGAATGGAAGGCGCTGGAAAAAAATATTGCAGAAGTACTGACACTGAAAGAAAAAGAACAACTGAAAGCAACTTATAAAAATGAGATAAACAAACTTGACTGGAACCAGTGGGAACACAAACTCCGGATGGCTTATGACAAAGTTGACTGGAACCGGATAAACGAGCAACTGGCCCATGCAGTAAACAATATACGGCTTGATAGTTTGCAGAAAGTATATAATGATGCCATTTGCAAACTCGACAAAGCAAAAGAAGAACTGCTGACCGCTGAACTAAAACAGTCTTTCGTTCCCGAAGTTACTGTCAAAGTGCTTGACGAATCCAAACGGCAACTCCGCAAAACGCTGAACAGCCTTAAGGCCTCAAGAAATAAAAAGATTGTACACCTGTAATATAGAAACAGCACATCAACATCATCAGACAGAGACCGTCAGATGATTACCAGCAACGGGGACATTTTTCACTATACTTATTGCCGATAATAAAGCCCACTAAAATTTCATGAGTGCCGCGGCTTACCGTATTGAGTGATGTAGTGGTAAAATCATACGCATAGCCAACATTAAACGTATTACCTACATTAAACCCGGCCATGGCTGCATAGCCATCTTCATAGCGATAACTTCCACCCACCCACAAAAGATCCATGTACTGAAGTTTAAGGTTCATCTCAGGCTGAAAATCATTTTTGGAAGAGTTCTGGACATATTTCAACATCACGGATGGAATGGCATTCACGGTTTCTCCCAGTAGAAAACGATACCCTGCAGTAAAAAATAAATGAGGTATCAGTCTTCCTTTGCTCACATAGGCTGCATCATCGGAAAAAGAAACTTTTTGCGGTATTATCTGTTGTGCGGACACACCGATAAAATAATTTCTCGAATACAGCCATAACCCGGCGCCCAGGTCAGGGCGGATGCGATTGATCTCCCCGTCTATCACAGCTCCTGTTGCCGGATCATATGGATCGCCATAGCCGGTAAAATCATTTTTGGTTTTATCAATTCCCACCCTTGTGATGCCTGCAGAAAATCCTGCTGACAGGTTGGTCGTTGGGTTCAATCCGATATGATACGCATAAGTGGCATTGGCTGTAAAGCGGTTGAAACTGCCTGTACGGTCATTGACAATCGTAAGACCGACGCCATGGTGAGGGTCTGCTGCTGTATAGTTCTCCCAATAAAGTTTTCCTCTTGGATTTTCCCCGGGTACCTGGAATGAAGTGGACGATGTGCGGTAATCCTTTTTGGCAATGGGCCCCTGCATGCTTATATAAGTTGTCTTGGGCGCCCCGTTCAACCCGATCCACTGGTCACGGTAGCTCACTTTGATATCCATGTAATTCTCAATGCCGCTTATAGCTGGGTTGAGTATGTAGTTATTCAGAATGTATTGTGTATAGTGAGGTCTTTGCTGAGCCATCAACTGCACACTGACGAACAACACAGGGATTAAAAGAAATTTCTTTTTCATGGCTTAACGAATTACATCCACATAGCCCGACATGATCGGTCTTCCGTTTTTCGGATTTACAATATAATAATAAGTGCCCATGGGAACCGGTTTACCATTCACGGTTCCATCCCATGGTTTGGTATATCCTTCTGAATGATATATCTTTTGTCCATAGCGGTTAAACACATCTACGGTGCAACCGGGATAGCTGTCGAGATATTCCATCACCCAGGTATCATGCACACCATCACCATTCGGGCTGAAAATATTCGGAATGGCGACCTTCTTCAATAATTTGACAAATACCTGGTCGGTAGCGCTGCATCCATTATCCGTTGTTACGAGCAAGGTATAAGTTATATCCGCCAGCAGATTACTTACAACTGGATTTGAAATAGTTGGATTGTTGAGATAGGTGGAGGGTGTCCACAAATAAGTAACCACCATACCTGTAATGGGCACAGGAGTAAGGGTTATTTGCCCTCCTTCAATAACCGCCCTGTCAGGTCCCGCATTGACAAGCGGTAGCGGATATACTGAAATGATCTGTTCCTGGTAGTTGCTGCATCCGTTTGCTGCTGTAAAAGTATAACGTATGGTATGATTGCCGGGCCCTGCTGTTGCAGGGGTAAATAAACCTCCGGATGTAATGCCTGTCCCGCTGAATACTCCTGATGCTGGCATAGCATTCACCTGGAATGCAGGAACATCCGCACAAATACCCGGAACGGGACTGAATTGTATAACAGGTGTCTGTAAAACAGTAATAGTTCCGTTTGCCACTGCAGCAACACAGCCATTACCCGTTGTGTTTATTGAATAATTAAATGGTGAACCTGCAATAGTTGTCGGCGACCCGCTGATTGTTATCGTATTACCGGAAACAGAACTTGTAACACCGGGAGGTAATCCGGTAACGGTTGCGCCAGTAGCTCCACCACCCAATGCATAGGTAATAGTTGTAATCGGCTTATCTGAACATACTGTTTGATTAGTTGTAGAAGCAGCTGAGCTAAGCGTAACGGCATGATCTGGATTGACTGTAATAGTTCCATTCAGAGTAGCAGGTGTACAATTATTTCCTGATGTTGTAACAGTAAAGCTAAATGGCGAGCCTGTTGTTGTGGTTGGGCTACCACTGATGGTAACAACATTTCCAGCCACTGAACCAGTAACACCAGAAGGCAGTCCAGTTACAACAGCATTGGTTGCGCCACCGCTTAATGAATAAGTGATATTGGTTATAGAACTATTAATACAAACAGTTTGATTAGCAGTTTGTGCAGCAGATGTAAGAGCGATGTTCTGGGCAGGGGTTACAGTAATTGTTCCGTTTGCATTAGCAGTAACACAGGCATTGCCAGTTGTTGTAATGGTATAATTAAATGGCGAACCGGCAGTTGTTGTTGGTGTGCCGCTGATCGTAAGTACATTACCTGCAACAGAACTTGTGACTCCGGCAGGCAGACCTGTTACAGTTGCCCCTGTAGCACCGCCGCTTAGTGTATAGGTTATTGATGTAATAGCTGTATTTACACAAACAGTCTGACTGGTAGTTGATGCAGCTGATGTAAGACTTATAGTATGATCCTGATTCACAGTAAGTGTTCCATTATCAGTAGCTGCCTGGCAGCTATTGCCTGTTGTATTAATTGTAAAGTTGAAAGGTGAACCTACAGTTGTTGTAGGTGTACCTGTAATAGTTAATGTGTTTCCTGCAACTGAATAAGTAACACCAGCCGGAAGACCGGTGATGGTTGCACCTGTTGCACCGCCGCCCAGCGTATAAGTAATATTTACAATCGGGGTGTTAACACAAACTGTCTGGCTGGCATTACCCGAAGTAAGTGAGACCACATGGTTTGAGCTTACAGCAATTGAACCATTAAGAGGTGTCGCTTGCAAACATGCATTTCCCGTTGTATTGATTGTGAAATTAAATGGAGAACCAACAGCAGTGCTGGGTGTTCCTGTAATTGTAACCGTATTACCCGCAACACTAAAGGTTACTCCCGGTGGCAGACCTGTAATTGTGACCCCAGTTGCTCCGCCTCCAATGGTATATGTTACAGGAATAATAGCTGTGTTGATACATACCGTCTGGTTAGCAGGTCCTGAGGCCAATACCAATGTATGGTCAGCATTTACAGTTAATGTGCCATTGGATGTGGCAGCCGTACAACTGTTGCCTGTGGTGTTGATGGTATAATTAAATGGCGAACCTACAGCTGTTGTCGGTGATCCGGTAATCGTCACAGTATTTCCAACTACTGAATAAGTAACACCGGCAGGAAGACCTGTAACAGTCGCTCCTGTTGCGCCGCCTCCCAATGTGTAAGTAATATTTACAATCGCATTATTCACACATACTGTCTGGCTCGCATTGCCCGAGGTTAATGATACTGTATGATTCGGGTTTACTGTAATGGTTCCATTTAGCGGAGTTGCCTGCAAACAGGCATTACCCGTTGTATTGATCGTAAAGTTATAAGGTGAACCTGCGGTGCTCGTAGGTGAACCGTTAATTGTAACTGTGTTACCAGCAACACTAAAAGTAACTCCCGGTGGAAGGCCGGTTATGTTCACTCCTGTTGCTCCACCTCCTATTGTATAAGTAATCGTTGAAATTGCAGTATTAATACAAACCGCCTGTGTCGGATTACCTGATGTCAGCGATAATGAATGATCAGCATTTACAGTTAATGTGCCGTTGGATGTGGCAGCCGTACAACTGTTGCCTGTGGTGTTGATTGTATAATTAAATGGCGAACCTACAGCTGTTGTCGGTGATCCGGTAATCGTCACAGTATTTCCAACTACTGAGAAAGTAACACCGGCCGGAAGACCTGTAACAGTTGCTCCTGTTGCGCCGCCTCCCAATGTGTAAGTAATATTTACAATCGCATTATTCACACATACTGTCTGGCTCGCATTACCCGAGGTTAATGATACTGTATGATTCGGGTTTACAGTAATGGTCCCATTTAACGGAGTTGCCTGCAAACAGGCATTACCCGTTGTATTTATCGTAAAGTTATAAGGTGAACCTGCAGTGCTCGTAGGTGAACCGTTAATTGTAACTGTGTTACCAGCAACACTGAAAGTTACTCCCGGAGGAAGGCCTGTTATGTTCACTCCTGTTGCCCCACCTCCTATTGTATAAGTAATGGCTGAAATTGCAGTATTAATACAAACCGCCTGAGTCGGGCTGCCTGATGTCAGCGATAAAGTATGGTCTGGATTGACAATAATGGTTCCGCTGGAAGTGGCTGGAGTGCAACTATTCCCTGTTGTTGTTATCGTATAACTAAACGGTGAACCAACCGCAGTATTGGGAGCACCTGTTATCGTTAAAGTGGTGCCAGTAACAGAATAAGTAACACCTGGAGGCAAACCTGTTATTGTCGCCCCGGTTGCCCCATTACCTAAAGTGAAATTAATATCGGTGATAGCAGTGTTCACACATACGGTTTGATTAGCCGCACCTGAAGTAAGATTTATTGAATGTCCGGGTGTGACGGTAACGGTTGCTGACTGACCCGTAATAATTCTGACACAAAAAGTAGATCCCTGGTTTCTTATACTATCTAATGTGTAAGTATATGTTCCGGGTGTTGCAGTACTAACCGGAATAACCAATGGTGACGGACCGGAAACAGAAATAGCGGGACCTGCATTAATGTGATAATAGAAAGTATAAGGAGCTAACCCACCTGTAGCGGTTATAGTAATATTTGGCGAAGCAGCATTTACACAAACAGAGGTAGTTCCGCTAATGGTAGCATCAGGAATATCAGCCACCGTAACCTGGTGAACCACCGTATCAGTTAAGCAACCCGGTGTTGTTATGGCTGCATATCTAACAAAATAATTTCCAGGTCCCGAGAAGGTATGAGTAGGATTTCTGAGGTTAGATGTGTTAGCTGCGCCACTCAGAGGATCGTCGAAATTCCACCAGAACGCATAAGTGGGTTTGGGTGTTTGCGGTGTGGTTTCCGTAAACTGTACCGGCTGTAAATAACAGCCCACTGTGCTGAAAGTAAAATCAGGTGTTGGCGGCGGCGTTACTTCAAGATCAAAATCTATATCCTGTACATTGCCACATCCACCGGTATTAGGAGCATAAACAGTAATGGTAACGGGGTATGTTCCTACCGGCAGAAAATTATAGGTGCTTGGCAAAGAATACCAATAGATCGTTCTTCCATTAACTACAGAAGTTGAATCAGGCCCTCCCGGACCGGGTGTGCAGGTAGTATAAATAAATTTTGGAAATGTAGGAACAGGCGGACCCGGCAAATTGCTTAAATCCCATTGAATGGAATCAGCGCAATAAGGCAGCGAAACTTTAAACTTGAATGGCGACCCGGAACAAACCGATGGAGTTTGCTCAATACCATACTGGGTACTTACACGGATCTGCTGGTACAGGTCTTTTACATTGGTTCCCGCATTGTAGCCATAGGATTCTGCATTTCCAAATCCATATGCAATTGCATTAAACCCCGAATCGGATTCAATAACATGTTGGCCTATGCCCACAGTCTGGGTCAAATATGAGTAGTTGGGGTCTCCCGGATGTGTTGTAAAATTTCCTGCAGGTACAGGAACGCCATCCAATGTAAATGAACTTAACCCTGAGCCGCCATTCGGGACAATAACATTATAATAATGATCCAAAATAGCAGCATTAGGCGTGGAGTTAAAATAAACTTTATCAATATTCTGATCCACGGAACTAAGGTAAATTACTTCAGGATCGCCAGGGTTTCCATTTCCACAATTGTTTTGTGACGTAATATATTGGGCTACACAAATTGGCATATCAGCTTCAATAATATGAGGAGTTGATGTAGCAGAAATCTCATAATAAAAATTATTTACAAGTGGATAGGGTATCGGGGCCCCATCAAGTTTAACAATAGTTGTTGGGTCTGCGACACAGACTCTGAAAATATTGTTTTGCATGCTGCCACCGGTGGGAGAAGTGAGATATTTTTTCCCCCATGCTGCTTTGGGAAATGCCTGAACCATATAGTAATCTGAAGAAGCGGCTCCGCCATTACAAGTAATACTTATTCGGCCACTGCCAGAAAAAACAGCAATCCTCTTACATCCACCCGTTCCAGAACTGACACTTTGCACTATTGACCCGGTTAAATCATCCCCACTGCTACCTGCATATATTCCCATCACATTATATATCTGCCCCTGTGTAAGATTTACTACATAAGTGTTGCCTGCTGTCCATCCTCCAGTCGTTGTTCCTGATGGCGTGATTTCTACTTTTGTTGTACCAGTATCACAGGCCACAACATAAAACCAGCAGTTTGAGTTTGGAGAATTGGAATTGTTAGTAAAGTTGATTGAATAATATTCCCTCCCCAGTGTAGGTGTCGGGAATAAAAGCGTAGCTCCTGATACAAAAGTAGTATAGATATGCGCATAAGCCACAATAGGCTTTGTGGCTTCTATATGAACACCCCTGTCATAAAGTTGTTCATTAGTGAGCCTTGCATCTTGTGCACCTGTTTTGGGCAAAGGGGAACTTGTGAAAACCGTGTTGGCAGGAATATTAGCATAGGTTACAGAATAACCATTACCCGGAATAGAAACAGTTACAGTTGTCACCTGATCAGTGGCAAAATACAAAACCATCTCCTGACTATTGGACGACATCAGTTGGTGATAGCCATATCCTAACCAGAAATCTTTTCCTTTGTTTGAAAAATCCTGGGAATAAGATTTTGACCCGTATAATACGGCAAGTAGTACAAGGGTACTTAGCAGGTAAAGTTTTCTCATTGTCAATGTCCTGAATGTACAGAAAGAGGCGACGAATTTAGCAAAAACATTGGGAAAACAGCAGGATTTTATTGGATTCTTATCCAGAATTCATAATCGCCTTAACTCTCAAATTTGCAATCGTTTGATTTCAAAACCAATCAAAGATTGAGTAGCAGATCCTTTTAAAGTTCTTTACTGTAATAATCTGGCAGATAATTCAGTGTTTCTGTGTTTCAGCGGCAAAAAAAGCCACAGAAGCACTGAGGCACTGAAACTGACTTACACTCACATCGAATAACTGAAGCCTAACGAATTACATCCACATAACCCGACATGATCTTACGGCCGTTCTTTGGATTCACAATGTAATAATAAGTGCCAATAGGAACAGGCTTGCCGCTAATCGTTCCATCCCATGGATTGGCATAGCCTTCGGAATGATAAATGTGCTGCCCATACCGGTTATAAATATCAACTGTGCACCCCGGATAGCTTTCTAAATAATCAATTACCCATTTATCATGCACCCCATCCCCGTTCGGGCTGAAAATATTGGGAATGGCCGGCAGCTTCAGCACTTTAATGAATACAATATCCGAAGCGCTGCATCCTTTATCTGTTGTAATGGTCAATGTGTAATATTTATCATCGGGCGGAAATGCAATAGTGTTGGGAATGGCCGGGTCGCTTAAGTATTGCGGCGGCGACCACAAATAAGTTACCGGCATTGTGGCTGTTAATACAGGTGTAAGCATCACTTGTCCCCCTTCAAGCATAAATTTATCCGGCCCGGCATTTACCGGCGGATAAGGATTTACAAAAACAGTTTTGCTGAACGTAGTACTGCGGCATCCATGGCTGTTGAAAATAAACAGGCTTACATTATAAGTGCCTAAAGCGCTGTAAGTATATGCAAAACTGGGTGTGCTCATGATATTTCCGTCACCCATCGTCCAGTTGTATTGAGTGATGGTTCCATCCATCGGGTCGCTGGTATTGGTAAAGGTAATGGCGCTGCCGATGCATACATCGGTAATATCTGTAATGAATGATGCCAATGGCTGAGGATGCACCGTGGTCAGCGCTATGCTGGTATCCTGCACACAACCATTATTACTTGTTACCTGCAAATACACATTGAAAGGGCCGGTGCCTGTATAAACATGCGATGGATTGGCCAATGTGGAAGTATTGTTTGCACCACTGCCCGGATCGCCAAAATCCCAGAGATATGTGCATAAGGCTAATGATCCATCAGCGATAGTAGTAAGATTGGTAAAGGGAACGGTTGCATCAGGCAAACAGGAACTTGCCGGTGTGCTGAAATTGGGCCTGGGCTGTGGATTTATTGTAATGCTCATTGACTTTAGTACACTCCTGCACCCGTTGCTTGTGGTAACAAAAAGTGTTACGGTATAAGTTCCCCATGCGGCATAAGTATGAGTGAATGGCAAATTATTATTTCTTACCACGACGGGTGAGCCATCGCCAAAGTCCCATGTCCAGGTGGTAAGTGTGCCAACGGGTGTATTGGAATTATCTGTGAAAGTGATGGCTTTTGTTTCGCAGGCAGGTGTGCTTGATGAAAAGTCTGCAACCGGCGGCTCCCAAACTGTTATTGTATTTGAAAGTGAATCTCTGCAGCCTGCTGCTGTGGATGTAAACGTATAGGTAAGAGTATAAGTGCCCGGTCCTACTGATGCCGGATTGAATATGCCTCCCGGTGAAACACCCGGCCCGCTGAATACTCCTGTGCCCGGCACCCCTCCTGTTTCGCTGGCCTGTGTGATCTGGAATGAAGCAGCATCAAGGCAAACATCTGGCATATTATTGAATTGAACCAATGGCGCCGCATTTACGGTAATGTTCCTGAGAGTATCATCCACACACACTCCGCCTGAGTAAGCTCTATACCGGATGGTAAAGACTCTTGTCAATGGCGCCTGGAAGTTTGGATACAGGTGTTTATATATTTTACCCGCTACAGGGAAATTGTCTGTGTCGAACACAGCGGGCTGTCCCACATTATCCCAATAGATCTCAACTTTTGTAATGGTGCCCGGAAACACAGTTGAATTTTCTGCTATAGCCACTGAATCATTGGCACAAAGTGTGGCGGGATTCTGCACAGTAAACCCGGCTACAGGAAAACTGCCATTGATAAAAAGAACCTGTGTGATGGTATCCCTGCATCCATTGTTACTGGTGGCAATCAATTGCACATTATAAGAACCTACTGCCGAATAACTGTGCTGGGGATTTTGCAATACAGAAGTATTCAATGGCCCGCTGACCGGGTCGCCAAAATCCCATTGCCATGCTGTAATAATATCCGGAGGCGCTACTTTGCTTGTATCAATAAACTGGGCATAGGTATCATTTAAGCAAACTTCGGGAATAATGTATCCTGCCAAAGGCCTGGCATGGATAACAACCTGCTGGGCGGGAGTAATGCTTACACAACCTTTATCCGTTGTTACTACAAGACTCACATTATATGTGCCTGCTGTGGCAAAAGTATGTGTCACATTCGGGCTTGCCGGAGCATTGATGGTAACAACCGGAGAGCCATCGCCAAAATCCCATTGCCAGGTAATGATATTACCAACATTGGGGACAGATAAGTCGGTAAAACTTATCGTTCTTGTTTCGCATGACGGGATAGTGAAATTGAAATTGCTTGTAGGTAATGGATTAACGATAACGGTGACAGTGCCTGTTTGCAGCTGGCTGCATAGAGTTGTGCTTGCATCCTGAACGCTTATCAGGTTGTAGTTAAATGTTCCGGCAACATTTGTCGGAGCATTCACTGTTGCAATATTTCCACTTGAAACCACTGTAAGATTTGGTCCGCCATTAATATTATAGGTAAATGTATAGGGTGAAGTTCCTGCTGCACCTGTAAACGTTATGACCGGCGAAGGAGCATTCAGACAAACCTCAGCATCTCCGCTTATAGAAGCAGTGGGTAACGGATTTACCGTTACAATAGCAGTGCCGGATTGCAACTGGCTGCACAATGTTGTACTTGCATCCTGCACACTGATCAATGTATAGGTAAATGTGCCTGCAGTAGTAGTCGGGGCAGTTACTGTAGCTGTATTTCCAACCGAAACTACAGTTTGATTGGGGCCGCCATTAATTGTGTATGTGAACGTATAAGGTGCAGTGCCTGCTCCGCCAGTGAAAGTAATAACCGGTGCTGTTGCATTTACGCATACAGCGATTGTCCCGCTGATATTAGCTGTTGGCAGTGGATTTACTGTTACGATTGCACTACCTGTTTGCAACTGGCTGCACAATGTATTGCTTGCATCCTGAACACTAATCAGAGTGTAAGTAAATATTCCTGCCGTAGTAGTAGGTACAGAAACTGTTGCAGTGTTTCCAACTGAAACTACTGTTTGATTGGGACCACCATTAATTGTATAGGTAAATGTATAGGGTGCTGTGCCGCCAGCTCCGTTAAAGGTTATATTTGGAGAAGGAGCATTCACACATACTGCAATCGTTCCGCTAATAGTTGCTGTTGGTAAAGGATTTACCGTTACGATAGCTGAGCCTGTTTGCAATTGACTGCAAAAAGTTGTACTTGCATCCTGCACACTTATCAAAGTATAAGTAAATGTACCTGCCGTAGTGGTTGGTACAGCAACAGTAGCGGTATTTCCAACTGAAACAACGGTCTGATTGGGCCCGCCGTTAATTGTATAGGTAAACGTATATGGCGCAGTTCCAGCAGCTCCAGTGAAAGTGATATTGGGTGACGGAGCATTTACGCATACTTCTATTGTGCCTGCAATGCCCGCAGTTGGCAAAGGATTTACTATAACAGTTGCCGAACCTGTTTGTAAATTGGTACACGGCGAAGTAGTACCATTCTGGATACTAACAAGATTATAAACAAATGTTCCGGCAACATTTGTGGGAACAGAAACTGTAACTGAATTTCCTGTAGAAACAACTGTCTGGTTTGGCCCTCCATTAATATTGTATGTAAAAGTAAATGGAGCAGTTCCGGCTGTACCTGTAAATGTAATATCTGGCGAGGGTGCATTAAGGCAAACAGCTGTAGATCCACTAATGCTTGCAGTAGGCAATGGATTTAGTGTTACAATATGTTGAGCTGTATCTGACAAGCAACCAACATCTGTGATTATAGCATATTTCACATTATAAGCACCGGGTGTTGCATACAAATGTGTGGGGTTGTTTACGGTTGATGTGCTAGCATCCCCAAAATTCCAATAGCGGCTGATTATCGGCCTGCCTCCGGTATTGGAGTTATCAAAGAATGCTACAGCCTGGTTCACACAACCATTGGAAGTGAATGTAAAATCTGCTGTCGGCGGATCAAAAACCTGCAGGTCATAATTTATTTCCTGTGCTCCGCCACATCCATCCGGAGTCGGGTTTACTGCATTTACCTGGATTGGGTAAGTACCGGAAGCAGTAATAATGTAAGGCGTTGGCAGTTGATAAACATAAAGTGTTTTACCATTTACAACAATTATGCTTGTGGGTGTCGGAGCCGGTGGCCCGAGTGTAACATCAGCGATGCCCATGGCATTCAGTGCCGGTCCGAAGATCCATTGTATCTGGGTAGGCTGATATGGAAAGGTCATTGAAAAATAAAACGGCGTATTCTTACAGGTAGCCGGGAAATTTACCGTGGCATACTGGTTCTGTATTGTAACATATTGATACAAGTCCTTTACGTTTGCGCCTGCTGAATAACCGTAAGATTCAAACTGTGCATAGCCATAAGCTAAGGCCAGAAAACCAGAATCAGAAGTAAGTGTGTGATATCCCTGAGCTACATTGGCAAGATAGAGGTAAGAATAAGCTGGATTAGCGGGATGTGTAACCCATGAGCCCGGAGGAACCGCATTATCCAATCTGAAACTTGATATAGCGGAACCCGCATTTTTAAGAATAACATGCAGATGGTGCTCTGGAGGCGTAGCTACCAAATTGGAACTGACCAGAGTTACATTGCTGATATTTTGCTCTACCGGATTCAGGGCAATCATATCGGGGTCGTAAACCCCTGAATTTCCATCACAGTTTTGAGTAGTGAAATACTGAAAAACAGCTATGGGCTGATCAGAAGTAATACTGTTGGGTGTATTGTTGAAAAACTGGAAATATTCATTTGTAAAAGAAGCAGCGGGAATAAGTCCACCGTTCAGGTAAACATTGGCTGTAGGAGTACTGCGAATAATTCTGTAATAATTTGCCGGACGATTATAACTGGGAACAGTAAGATAATTTTTTCCCCAGGAAGCTACCGGATAAAGCTGTTGGTAAAGGTTATCTGAAGTGCTCGATGCACAAGCTCCGGGAATTTTTATTTTTCCACTACCTGAAAAAACAGCAATTCTCTTACATCCGCTTGGTCCCGATGAAACTGATTTAATATAAGAACCCGAAAGGTCTTTCCCGGTATTACCTGTCGTTTTTCCCATTACCTGGTAAATCTGTCCTTTATTAAGGGTTTGTGTATAAGTTACATTGGGTAACCAGCCCCCCTTAGTAGTGTCCTTAGGTGTAATTTCTACTGTAGTATTATCTTCAACTGCTACTATCGTAAAGTATGAATTGGAATTTGTTTCATTCGATACCTGGGTAAAATTGGCTGAAAAATATTCCTTGCCTAATACAGGTACAGGAAGGCATAGGGTTGCGCCGCTTATGGCCTGCCGGGTGATATAAGCATAGACAGCTATGTTTTTGGTAGCTGTAACATGAATGGCTTTCCCGGTAAAAAGTCCTTCATTGTCTAACCAATATGTAGTTGGAATTTGTACCTGGATAACCTGGCCTGCAGTAATGTTTCCTGTTTGGATTGTTGTTACTCCGTAAACTTCGACTGTATAAGCCGTAGCAACATCCGACGTAATATAAAGTGTCATTGTCGGCCCATTGCCCGGATTATTTATCATGGATACATGATAGCAATAAGCTAACCAAAATTCTTTGCCTTTATTGGAGAAGTCCTGGCAATAGGAATGCATGCCATATAAAACAGCCGCTAATGCAAAAGCACATAGCAGAATTAATCTTCTCATTAATCCAATGTCCTGATTGTGAAGAAACCAAAGACGAATTTAATAAAAACAATGGGAAATATTTACGACCTTGGATTTATCTGCACAATTGGTCAATTTCATGCATGCAATAGGAACCAAAGTAGCTGGACTAAAGCCTTTTACAAGAATATATCCTCTTGGTTTAAGGGGGTCAGGTCCGGGTTAAATGTTTTCTCACTGTAAAATGATTTGGCATTGTTTTAAGACATGAAAAGTCATTTAAAAATGTTTATCCTGTTAATTGCAGTAATGAAAAATTATTCCCTCCTGATCCTGTCATGTTTTTTGGCTATTCTTTTTCTTACTTCCTGCCAATCAGTAAAAGACCCGGAACTGAAAGGCATTGGCAATATCCGGATGGGAAAATCAAATACCGGAAACGCTGACCTCTCAATTGATCTTTATTATTACAACCCCAATAATTACCGGCTCAGGCTCAAAAGGGCTGAGGGTGATGCATGGCTGAATGACCGGCAACTCGGACATTTCATTATTGACAGCATGGTTCGTATTGATGCACTTTCTGATTTTATTCTGCCTGCTAAAGTGACAATTGATAAAGAACAGCTATCCAAAAATGCAGCAGCCCTGTTGCTGAACAGGGAAGTAACTGTAAAAGTAGAAGGCGTAGCAAGAGTTGGCAAAGGTCCTGTTTATATCAACTATCCGATTCGCTATGAAACCAGGCAGAGCCTGAAAGACCTGATCAAATAACTATTGTTGTTGCGGAGTTTGCGGAGGTGGTGGTGGTGGCGGCTTTACTCCAGGATGTCCTCCATCTTTTTGTTTTTTACAGGTTCCCGGAAGCCGGTTATAAGCGAACTCTGCGGCCGGCACATCATCTGCATCATAACCACAGTTAGCGATATAGGCTTTAATTTCTTCAATATTAATTCTGTCAATGATGTATTTCACTTTGGTTTCCCCTTTACGATAGTTTACATTTATCTCCACTATTCCGTCGTAAGGTTTCACATAAGCCTCAATTCTTTTTTTGCAGTTCTCACAAAGAGCATCAGGAGTTTTAATTATCGCAGTTACCGAAGGTTTGGTCTGCTGGGCATTTCCTGCTATCAATAAACCTGCAATTGCGATTGTAGCTAAAAGAATCTTTTTCATAGCGCCATTTGAATAAAAGCAAATTACAAATTCCCTTTCCAGTTTGCAGGATCATCCCGCCACTTTAACAAAATTTCCTGTTGTGCAACTGATACCATTCCTTTTGCGAGAGCCAGTTCAATTAAAGTAGGGTAATCCGTTAATGAATAATACGTCAATGATGCGTTAGAGAAAGCATCCGTTGCAACACGGAATCCATAAGTGAAAATAGAGACCATGCCTGTCACTTCTAATCCTTGTTCTTTCAGCACATCAACCACCTGAAGTGAACTTTTACCTGTAGATACCAGGTCTTCGATCACCACAGTTTTCTGTCCCTTTTCATAAAAACCTTCTATCTGGTTGCCAAGTCCATGCTCCTTTGGCTTGGGCCGCACATAGATATACGGCAGTTTCAACTGATCTGCTGCCATGGCGCCCCATGCAATACCCGCTGTGGCCACCCCTGCCAGTAATTCCGCATCGGGAAATTTTTCAAAGATCAGATTACACATTTCAGATTTAATGAAATCACGGATAAAGGGAAACGACAGCACTTTGCGGTTATCACAATAGATAGGACTCTTCCATCCGCTGGCCCATGTAAAAGGTTGGGAAGGATTTAATTTTATAGCATTAACTTGAAGAAGTTTTTCGGCTACAGCCTTTGCGTCTGTCATAAAACGAAGGTACAAGGTGCAAGGCACAAGGTACATGACCTCAAAGCACAAATTTTCCTATATTTATTTTCTATGTCAAAAGAACTGGAAGACAGGTTTCATAACTATGCAAAAGCAGTAAGGGATTTTTGTACCCGGGTTAAATGGGATATTATCAATAAAGAATACATTAAGCAGGTAATTCGGTCCAGTGGTTCTGTAAGTGCAAATTACACTGAAGCCTCAGACGATCTGGGCAAAGCAGATGAAAAGATGAAGCTAAAAACTTCAAGAAGAGAAACAAAGGAAACAATTAAATGTCTTGACTTGATTCTGACCTATGGAAATACGGCTCTTGAGAAGGAAAAATTGATGCTTATAGATGAAGGAGAGCAAATAAGGAAGATTCTTTCAGCGATAATAAAGAAACTTGGAGGCTAAAGACATCTTCAAACTCAGGATTTCTTGTACCTTGTTCCCTGTGCCTTGTGCCTTACTCTTATGTATATCAAAATATTCTTTGACGACAAACCCCTCTATCTCTGCGATGTTGTGGACGAGACCATTGAACCTTTTATACATCATGACGATACTGTTTTTATTGATGAATTGAATACCCATACAGTAAAAACCATGATACATGAAATGGAACAGCCTTCTGTGCATGCCGGGGTGTTTTATCATCCCGATCTTGAAGAACTGAAAAAATCCTTTTATAAAAAGTTTACCATCATACTGGCCGCCGGCGGCCTGGTGCAAAACGAGAAAAAAGATGTGCTCTTGATTTTCCGACGGGGCAAGTGGGATTTGCCAAAGGGTAAACTGGATAAAAAAGAAAAGCTGGAAGATTGTGCCATCAGGGAAGTAGAAGAAGAAACGGGTTTGCAAAATGTGCAACTTATTTCACCACTAACGATTACTTATCACACTTATCATGAGGGAGCAAGATTCATCCTGAAGGAATCTCATTGGTACAAAATGAAAGTAAGTGGAGAACAAACATTAGTGCCACAAACAACTGAAGATATTCATGAAATAAAATGGGTACCGCCTTCAGGGCTGGAGAAATTTTTTAAAGACAGCTACCCTTCTGTCGTGGATGTATTGCAATTGGTCTGAAATATTATTAGAATCTATCTCAAATGTATTATTTCCCGCAAAACCACAAAGGCCACCAAGAAATTTATTAATGAATAATAACGCTTTGTGCTCTTGGTGTCTTTGTGCGAAACATTTATTTTGACTTTTGAGATAGGTTCTGGTGTGAAAGGGATTTGTAAACTACCTCAGGCAGAAAATGGCTGGCATCGCCGGCATTCCGGATAATATCTCTTACGATCGTGGAAGCCACCGAAGTGTATTTTGGTTCACCGGTTAGGAATATGGTTTCAATTGTTCTGTCCAACGTACGGTTGGCATCAGCAATGGTTTTTTCGTATTCAAAATCGCTGACATAACGAATGCCCCGTAAAATAAACTTTGCTCCGATCTTTTGGCAAAAATCAATTGTCAATCCTTCGTACACTGCCCCCTCTACCCTTTCTTCATCCTTATAAATTTCCTTTATCCACTGCAGTCTTTGTTCGGGAGAAAACATGGGAGCCTTTGCTGTATTCAAACCAATCCCCACCACGATTTTATCAAATAGCGGCAATGCCCGGTTGATAATATCTACATGTCCGAGAGTAACAGGGTCAAAAGTTCCGGGGAAAAGACAGATACGCATTGATTTAATAGTTGTGATTTAATATTTAAGATTTACTGAAATCCTGAATTCAATATTCAATATTAAATCTTAAATGACAGATAAACTAAGCATTATTTCTGCCGGAAAGTAAATATAAAACTGCCATCCTCACCGCCACACCATTCTCCACCTGCTGTAAGATAATGGATTGTTTGCTATCTGCCACATCGCTGTCAAGTTCTACTCCCCTGTTGATTGGGCCGGGGTGCATGATAACTATTTCTTTATGCAGACTATCTAATAAACTTCTGTTGATGCCGTATGCGATGCTGTATTCACGAAGAGAAGAGAATAAAACCTGGTTTTGTCTTTCCAATTGAATTCTTAACACATTCGCTACATCACACCATTCTAATGTTTCTTTAAGATTGTAACTGACGTTCACTCCCAAAGCCTCACTGATGTATTTCGGAATTAAAGTTGGCGGGCCGCAGACCGTTACCTCAGCCCCCATTTTTTTAAGCAGAAAAATATTACTCTGTGCCACCCGGCTATGCATAATATCTCCGATGATCGCTACTTTATTTCCTTCCAGCTTTCCTGTTTTTTCTTTTATTGAAAATGCATCAAGCAATCCTTGAGTGGGATGCTCATTGATGCCATCTCCGGCATTAATAACGGCCGCCGGAATATGCTGAGCCAGGAAGTGTGGCGCTCCACTGGCACTGTGACGCATCACCACCATATCCACTTTCATGGATAAAATATTATTCACCGTATCGAGTAATGTTTCTCCCTTTGCAGCGGAAGAAGTGGAAGCGGCAAAATTGATGGTGTCGGCGCTTAATCTTTTTTCAGCAAGTTCAAAAGAGAATCTTGTTCGGGTGGAGTTTTCATAAAAGAGATTTACAATAGTTACATCCCTTAGCGAGGGAACTTTCTTGACCGGCCTTTGTAAAACTTCTTTGAATTGCTCTGCGGTGGAAAGAATAAGGGATATATCTTCTTTGCTGAGGTTTTTAATGCCGAGCAGGTGTCGTGTGGATAGTTGCATTAAAAGGCGAAGTTATAGTTTTAGCCACAGATTAACACGGATGAACACAGATTATTTTCTATATTAAAACAACCTCTCCATTTACCAGTTTTACCTTGTCTGTTTTATCAGTTACAATAGTTTTTCCTATATAATCTGCCTGTATGGGAAACTGGCGGTGTTCTTTGCGGTCAATCAGCACACAGAGCTCCACTTTGGCAGGGCGGCCATAATCCAGTAGTGTATCGAGAGCTGCTTTAATGGTCCTTCCTGTAAACAACACATCATCTATCAGCACCACGGTTTTTCCTTCAATATTGAAGGGCATGTTCATGGTATCAGGAGCCAGTATTTCTTTCCGGATATCATCTCTGTAAAAAGTTATGTCCAGTTGGCCGTACTGCACTTTTTGAGAAGGGTTGAGTTTCTGCAATTCAGCAACAATATTTGCTCCCAGCACAGCGCCTCCCTGTTGGATGCCTGCAAAAACTACATCACTTAAATTTTTATGTCTTGCATGTAACGCATTTGCGAGTTGGTTGGTCGATTCAGCCAGTTGTTGTGATGTAAGTAGAACCTGCATGCTGGTTTTTGATGTGAAGATACTGACTGAAAGGGAGTTGGTGCATATGAGTTTTTATCCGTATAATTTGGTATTGTTTCAAGACCGGGCATTAAGTAACTTTAGTTTATGAAAAATGTCCGCTTAACCTGTTTATGGATAAGCCTGACAGCGGTATCAATGTTTTTTTACAGTCCGCCGGTTCTGTCGCAAGAGCCTGTTAAAGGTGATGTTACCAGTAATGAGCAATCATCGCCCGGCGGCATAACAAGGGCATTGATCATTGGTATCTCCCGGTACCAGTTTATCCCCAAGCTTGATTATGCAGATAAGGATGCAGAATATTTTGCAGATTATCTTGTCCATAATCACCTCTGGAGTATCAATAAAAGCAATATTGTACTTCTTACCAACGAAAACGCAAAACGGGGAAACGTTATTTCTGAATTACAACGTTTATTTCTTTTATCCCAACCCGGAGACAGGTTGATTTTTTATTTCTCGGGGCATGGTGATAACGAAAACATGACCTTGTTCAATAAATGTTACCTGCTTACACAGGATACTTACACTAACAATTATATGGCCGGGGCATTGCCTGTGAACGATCTTAAAGATCTGTTCGTAACACTGACAAACAGGAATGTTCAGGTAGTTGTAATAACGGATGCATGCCGGTCAGGCAATTTATCCGGAGGTGTGAAAGGGATGGAATACACCGGTGTTGCCCTCACCACTATGTGGCATAATGAGATAAAAATTCTGAGTTCGCAGCCAAAACAGAAATCACTGGAAGGACCACAATGGGGAAATGGCAGAGGGGTATTTTCTTACTACCTCGTTGAAGGTCTCAGCGGCGCAGCTGATGCCGACAGGGATTCGCTGATAACACTTGCTGAACTCCGTCAATATTTTGGACAAACAGTTGTAAAAGAAACAGGAAAAAAGCAACAACCATTTATACAGGGACCGGATGAATATTCTACTGTAATCGCCAGCATCAAATCAATTCCGGAAAAAAATAACACCAAACCTGCTGGCAACAGTTTTATATCACCCCGCAGGTTTCAGCTTCCCAAAGACAGTTGTTCCTTGTATTACCAGCAAATGGCAACGGCTATCCGGGAAAAAAAATTTGACAGAAATGAATCGGGCTCTGCCGCTGATAATTATAAAAGGCTTCGATCCTGCACCAATGACAAGGATATGCTGCTTTCCGCTAATTCACAATTACTATCTGCCCTAATGAATACTGCGCAGGAAATTGTCAACAATTCATTTATCGGTAAAAATTTTGTAAAGGAAAAAGATTATCCCTATGCCATTGACCTGTATAACCAGGTGTTGGATATGAATGATCTGAAACTTCCGTATGAAGAACAACTGACCAATCTCAAGCGATACTTAACAGTAATGGGCGCCACACTCTGGAACTGGAAGTCTGACGTAAATGAATTGTCTTTGATACTTGATTCTGCATTAAAACAAGAGCCGGAGGCTGCTTATCTGCTCAGTGCAAAGGGTGCACTCGAATTAAGAAAGATGAATTATACCAATGCCATTCAGATTTTGGAAAAAGCAACACAAATGGGCCCGGGCTGGCTGATACCGAAATACTACCTGGGTATTGCGTATGGATACAAAAAGGATTACAGAAAGGCGCTTAGCTATTATCAGGAGGTAATGCAGAAGGACAGCTTGTACCGCACTTTTGACTGTGCCCGCTGTATCATGGAGAAAATGAGTGAATATGAAAAAAGGCTGAATCAAATAAGATATGATAAATATAAGGATGATGTGGAAGGAAGAGCTGCGCTTGATTCAGCAAGGAATTATCTTAACGACAATATAGATTCAGCCCATTTTTATTTTACACTTGCTCAACGGTTCGATAAAAAAAACCACCCGTACCAGGATTCGGTCTACTTTTTCTATACACAGGCCGTTTTACTCGATCCATCTGAGGCTGAATACATGTATGGCCTGATCCGTTACCTTAGAAAAAAATCTTATGGCGAGTCAGAAATCCGGGAATGGCTCAGGAAAACAGATGAGTATGCAGACGATGATAAACTTTGGTTCCGGGAAGACCTGATCTACTCCTATCTCTATGCAAAAGAAACTGAAAATGCTTTTAAGGAAGCAGCAAAGATGTTTGAAGAAGGTCTGTATGGCTGTACTAAAATGAAAAAATGGGCCAATAAATTTGGTAAGCTCCCGGCCTACCAGGCATTCATCAAAGAAAATTGTCAGGATTAAGATTCTTTATTTCTCCTGCATAAATGGATAACGGTAATCCACCGGCGGATTAAATGTTTCCTTAATTGTTCTTGCACTCAACCAGCGATAGAGATTCAGTATAGAACCAGCCTTATCATTCGTTCCGCTTCCCCTTGCTCCGCCAAATGGCTGTTGGCCTACCACCGCCCCAGTTGGTTTATCGTTGATATAAAAATTACCAGCAGCATTTCTGAGTTTGTTTGTTGCTAACTCAACAGCAGCCCTGTCTTTTGCAATCACTGCGCCTGTTAATGCATAAGGAGAAGTTGAATCAACCAATTCCAATGTTCTTTCAAAACTGTTTGCAGGATAAATATAAACGGTCAATACGGGTCCGAATATCTCTTCACACATAGTTACATATTTCGGGCTCTTTGCTTCGATGACAGTGGGCTGGATAAAATATCCTTCTTTCTTATCACATTTCCCTCCCACCCAGATATCTGCCTTCTCATCTTTTTTTGCATTATCAATATAGCGTTTGATATTATCAAAACTCTTTTCATCTATCACTGCATTGACAAAGTTTGTAAAATCTTCCGGGCTTCCCATTTTAAAACTCTTTACACCCGCAATCAATTTCTTCTTTACTTCTTCAGCAATATTCGAAGGAATATAAGCCCTTGATGCTGCAGAACATTTCTGTCCCTGGAATTCAAAAGCACCTCGCAACAATGCAGTAGCCACCACATCAGGGTCAGCACTTTTATGTGCAATAACAAAATCTTTTCCACCCGTCTCTCCCACTATTCTTGGATAAGATTTATAATTCGACATATTCTTACCGATCGTTTCCCACATATTATTGAACACTCCCGTTGAACCGGTAAAATGAACACCGGCAAAATCACGGTGATTAAAACAAACTCTTCCAATCGTAGGGCCATCCACATAGATCAGATTGATAACTCCGTCAGGCAATCCGGATTCTTTCAATACCCGCATGATCATTTGTGCCGAATAAACCTGTGTGTTGGCGCATTTCCAAACAACAACATTTCCACACATGGCTGCAGATGTCGGCAGGTTGCCGCCAATTGAAGTAAAGTTGAATGGTGTAACAGCCAGCACAAAACCTTCCAGCGGACGATACTCCATCCTGTTGTGCATTCCCGGGCCGCTGATGGGTTGTTGCTTATATATTTCTGAAAGAAAATGCACATTGAAACGCAGAAAATCAATGAACTCACAAGCTGCATCTATCTCCGCCTGGAAAACATTTTTACTTTGTCCCAGCATAGAAGTTCCGTTGATATAGGGACGATACTTTGTTGCCAGCAGATCAGCCGCTTTTAAAAAAATATTCGCCCTGTTTTCCCAACTGGTATTTGCCCAGCTTTCTTTTGCTGCTAATGCTGCTTCGATGGCCTGCACAACATGCTTCTCTTCTCCTGCATGAAAATATCCGAGTGTATGTTTTATTTCATGCGGCGGATGCATAGCTCTTTTTTTACCCGTTCTCACTTCTTTACTGCCGATATACATGGGCACATCTATCTCACTGCTTTTTAATTCAGCCAATACTTCTTTTAATCTTTTCTTTTCGGGACTGTTGGGTGCATAAGAAAGAACCGGTTCATTGACCGGCATTGGATAAGAAAAAGTTCCTATACTCATTATTCTGATTTTAACTTGATAAGCAAAGGTAAACTAATCAAAGTATTTTTTGGATTATGTAAAATAGACAGCCGGGGCATCATCCTTTGAAACAACAATTATGAGAAAGCTTATTCTATCCCTCCTGCTTATTTGTTCATGCTCTCTTCTGTTCTCACAAAAGCCAGAAGAATTGTTTGAAAAAGCCAGTGATTATTACCATGATGAAGAATATGATTCGGCTTTACTCATATATCAAAAAATCTATAAAAAAGGCAAAGGGGATCTGTCGTTAATTGCCAAGTCATACTATAACATGGGACATATATTCTATGTGAAGGAGGATTACAAAAAAGCAAAAGAAATTTTCCTGGCGATCATGGATGCTGATTATGATGAAATGGATAAAGGTGGTCGTGGTGAAGGTATTATGGGTGAGCCTTATGCTTTATACAAGAATAACAGTTGTAAAATTCTTGCAGAAATGTCCCTGAAAGAAAAGGAATATTCAAAGGCTTTGGAATATACAGAACTCTTTGACAAGGTTTATCCTTACAAACATTTTTGTGGAAATGAATATGCTGCTAATGATATTTATGTTGCATATACCTATGCCCGTTGTTATGAAGGTCTGGGAAGAAGAGATGAAGCCATTGCTGTATTGTTACCTCTTTCAATGTATAATGGATTGGCCGGTAACAGCTATTTGGTTGATTTCGCAGACAGCCTTATTAAAATGCAATATTGCAAAGAAGTCATCCAATCATAACTCCAAAAAGCAGTAGCCGGTATCAGCATGAAGACTAAAAAACAATGGGGAAGAAAATATGAATATCATTGCACCCTTATTTTTGGAGCAGAAATACAGCTATATGGATACACAGAAGATTGGAAAGATGATCAAACGGCTTTAAAATTAAAAGAAGACGAATTTTATAAATATACTTTCATGAACAGTCGTCTTTACAAGAATCTGCTAAAACATGTTCAGGTTGAGGATTCTTTTTCACTCATCAAATAAGCCTTTATAAACCCATCCAACTCCCCATCCATCACCGGCCCAATATTCCCCACTTCATAATCCGTACGATGATCCTTTATCATTTTATACGGATGAAAAACATAACTCCGTATCTGGCTGCCCCATTCTATTTTTTTCTTGGTGCTGTTGGTTGCATCTTTTATCGCCTGTCGTTTGCGAAGCTCTTCTTCATACAAACGGCTTTTCAGCATCTGCATCGCAAGTTCTCTATTGCCAAGCTGGCTCCTGTCCTGCTGACAAACTACCACAATGCCAGTTGGAATATGCGTCAACTGAACTTTTGTTTCCACTTTGTTTACATTCTGTCCGCCGGCGCCGCCGCTTCTTGATGTTTCCATTTTTACATCAGCAGGGTTTATTTCAATCTTAATGGTATCATCCACCAATGGATATACAAACACCGATACAAAAGAAGTATGTCTCCTTGCATTACTGTCAAACGGTGAAATGCGAACCAACCGGTGCACACCACTCTCCGCTTTCAAAAAACCATAAGCAAATGGGCCGTCAAATTGCAGGCTGCAGGTTTTGATACCTGCACCATCGCCCCATTGCCAGTCAAGTTCCGTTACTTTCCAGCCTTGCTTCTCGCCATACATGCGATACATGCGGGCCAGCATCTCAGCCCAGTCCTGGCTTTCTGTGCCGCCGGCGCCACTGTTTATCTGCAGCACAGCAGGCAATTCATCCTCCGGTTCATTCAGTGTGGCTTTAAACTCGGCCTCATCCAGCAAAGCAATGCCTTTATCATAAGCCGCTTTGGTTTCTTCTTCGGTTGCATCGCCGGCTTTCCAGAAATCAAAGAGCACAGCAAAATCCTCTACAGACGTTTCAGCCGTCTCATAGAGTTTCACCCAATACTCATTCAGCTTGATGTTCTTGAGAATTCCGGTTGCCCGTTTATTATCATCCCAGAAGCCGGGACTCTGTGAAAGTTGTTTTTCTTCAGCTATCTTTTGTTGCCGGTTAGCGACGTCAAAGAAACCTCCTTACCCCGGCAATGCGGGACCGCATATCATTCAATTTTTCGATTGTCATGGGGCAAAGGTAAAGGAAATGGGTGAGGATTTGGTTGCCAGCTTCGGTTCCCTGAGCATCGTCTGTTGCGTCGCACTCTTCAGGGTTTTGTTCGCTACTGAGCATTTGCGAAGTCTTTATATGATATCCGAAACTTTACCATTTAGCAATATTGTTTTATGAACAAATATGGATAAACAGATTGCCTTATAAACTTATTAATCACTATTTTTAAAGTTCAAAAAAATAATATATTATTAAGAGAATATGATTATGTCCGAAGTTTTAAAAAATACAGAAAAGAAAATTGCTATTTATAATTCAAATGGTAAGCCGACGAGATCGGAAGAAGTAAATCCAGATACACCATTAGAATCACTGAATCTCAATTGGACAGAAAAAGACTTGCCAGAAAAAATAAGAACAAAACATGTTAACAGGCTTCATCCATATTTGGGTAAATTTATTCCTCAAATTGTCGAAATTTTTCTGAGAAAGTATTTTAAATCTGGGCAGACTGTATTAGACCCTTTTTGCGGTTCAGGAACAACATTGGTTCAAGCAAATGAACTTGGCATTAATAGCATTGGATTCGATGTTTCAGAGTTTAATATTTTGCTTGTTAAAGCCAAAACTGGAAACTATGACCTTAATCTTCTCAAGAATGAAATACATGAGTTAATAAACCGTACGGAAGAAATTGCTCTAAAAAAGCAGAACAAAAGGGATCTGTTTTCTGAATTGGTTCAAACTTATGAGAGCATTGAAACTGATAATGAATATCTAAATACTTGGTTTGCTCCTAAGGCGTTAAGTGAATTATTAATTTATAAAATTTTATTGAAAGAGTATAAGAATAAAGAGTTGTTCAAGATTATTCTCTCAAGAGCAGCAAGATCGGCAAGACTCACGACTCATTTTGATTTAGATTTTCCAAAAAAACCTCAAACCGAACCTTACTATTGCTATAAGCATGATAGAATGTGTCAGCCAACAGATGATGCACTCAAGTTTTTGAAACGTTATTCAATTGACACTTTCACCAGAATTATTGAATATTCAAAACTTCGTACTGATGCATCAGTTAACATACTTCACGCTGACAGTCGCTTTTCGAAAACAAAAAAAATTGATGGCATTATTACATCTCCACCCTATGTCGGTTTAATTGATTATCATGATCAGCACAATTATGCATATAATTTACTGGACTTAAAAGATAATTCCGAAATGGAAATTGGTGCCGCAAAGAATGGAAGTAGTAAAAAGGCTAAAGAAGAATATAAAATAGCGATGGCTGAAGTTTTTAAAAACACATCAAAGCATGTTAGAGATGAGGGAAAGATTATAATCATTGCAGGTGATAAGGATAATTTGTATCCTGAAATTGGTGAAATGGCGAATCTTAATCTTGAGCATGTAGTAGAAAGGCATGTCAATCGTCGGACAGGTCGTAGATCAAATGAATTCTTTGAAAGTATTTTCATTTACACTAAGAGAAAGTAATGTCCAGGAAAAGTAATAAAGCAAAAGAAGCTATTAAAGAAGTTGTTCAAGTAATGATGGACAGAGTTATGAATAATGTCCTTAAAAATGACCCTTTTTTACCTGACTTTCACAAAGCAACTAAACCCTTATATGCGGCTCTTGTTCCAGATGAAATTTTTAAAGGATCACATTTTGAAAGAAGATTTGTTACACCATTCGGTGGAGTCTGGGAAAAATTAGCAAAGGTCGTAGGAGAAAAAGTTTTAGGATATTGTGAAGTTTCACATCAAATAAAAGGACAAATTCCAAAAGAACGCCTAAGAAGAATTCAGGAGGTATTAAATAAACTTGAACACAAACCTCTTAAAGGAGAAAGGCCAAGACCTAACTGGGCTAATGAATTGAAATATATTCTTGCTGGCAAAGGTGCTCTTGTTCCTACGAAAGTGATATGTGATGTTTACGCAGAAAATGTTTCTACTAACGAAAAATATGCATTTGAATTGAAGGCGCCTCTCCCAAATAGCGATCAAACAAAAGTTAGTAAAGAGAAAATATTTAAGTTGTACGCCATGGAACCATCTCCGATTACCGCTGCTTATTACTCTTTACCTTACAATCCGTATGGGAAAAGGAAAGATTATGAATGGTCTTTTCCAGCAAGGTGGTTCGACATGAAAAGTGATGGAGTTGTTCTTATCGGAGATGAGTTTTGGAATTTAATCGGCGGTAAAGGCACATATCAGTTGTTCATTTCTGAAATAAATAAATTAGGCAAGAACTATCGGGAAAGAATTTACCGAGAATATCTGGGAATTGAGCCGCCTAAAGGATTTGATAAGAATATTTTATAAAAATCAAACACATTATTTCCCAATCGAGTCTCACCCCGTTCTCCTGATTGTTCCCTGCCAGTAATAATTTTAAAACTTTAGGAAAGTTGTCATGAGTACAGACGATAAATGTCTGTATTTGAAATTTGCAACTCATGGCTGAAAAGCAAATTATAAAACAACCCTGTAACGCAGCGGTCCACCCCTAACACATACCATCGCAGTGAGGCCAGCCTATGAACAAAAACTCTGGCTTTGCCTTTTTATGCAAGAATTTGCCCCACACGATAATTTTTGTAAATTTGAAAGAACAAATAAATTTTATGACGCAGATTGTTATAGATAAAAAGAAATATGTGCTGGTACTTGAAAAAGAATATCAGGCTTTACAGAAGAAGGCTGCATTGAAAATACCGCCTGACAAAACATTTACTGTTGAAGAGGCCCGGGCATACAGTAAAAAACTCATCAGGAAATGGGCTACCGCAAAGTAATCGTAAAACAAACCGCAGCAGATAATATTGCTGCCATTGCATGGTTTATCGAATCCAAAGGTTTGCTTGCCACCGCAGATAAGTTTACTGATGATGCGTATGATTATTTCATCAGAATGGGTGATACAAGAAAGTCATATCCTGTTTGCAGGGAACCAGTCCGTGCTGCTATAGGATATAAATGTATTCCTTACAAGAAGAAGTACACTATTGTATTTATTGAATCAGCGACTGAATTGATTATTTGTGAGTTTATTTCATCAAAACTGATTTATTGGTAACCCGTTCTCCTGAGTGTTCTCTGCCAGTAATAATTTTAAAATCTTTAGGAAAGTTGTCATGAGCCTGCCTGTCGGCAGACAGGTTTCCCGAAATCATACCGAAATCATCGGCACAGGTGCACCTCATGACTGAAAAGCAAATTATAAAACAACTCCGGGTATATATGTACCCCTTTCATAAGTAAAGAAGTTGATTTAAGTCAATTGTCCGTCCTCTTTCTTTTTATTCAAAATTGCAACTAAAGAATAGTTTGCTCCAAGTACAAGCAAACACAGCATAAAGAATTCTATTACCGTCCACAAATTCCAATGAAGAACTATACCCCAAAGTTCTCTTATTCCTAAAAAAACATTGACAATAAATGTTAATACTGAAACGACTACTATGAAGCCGTTTATTGGGAGTTTTCTAAATATCAATCCTATTAAAAGACTGAATGCAACACTCAGGGACAGAGTAACAAACCATATTACTATACTTGCCGCAGCTATCAAGACGAATACTTTCATGACAATAGAAAGCCTATTAAGCCAGTTCAACACATCAAACAAAATATTATTGAAACACCATTTAAGGGCTAAGTTTATCAGGATTGCAAATGGGATTAACAGGATAGTATAGGCAATACATATCCATATCTGTTTGGCGGAAAGAGGCTCTTTCATTTAGGTGGTTTTTGGTTAGGCAAAAGGTATGACATATAGCAGTCTAAATTTTTGGTTATCATTTTTTTATTCTAACTTTGACGGTCAGTTGGTCAAAGTTACTCTGAATTTTTGTTTCGCTATTTGACATGAAATTTATTTGGCATACTTTGAGTGTGCTATGTATACGCCAGAATTAATTGAGGAATTAATTAACTGTCAAAAGAAAATTACAGAGGGCGTTAAGACGTCTCCTTGGGGTAGGGGATATACTAAAAAGGAGTTTAAACTTAGTTCAATAGATGACCAATATTTATTTCGTGGGTTTATGAATCAAAACGATGCCTTTCAGGAGGACTATTCTATTGGATTAGTGTATGAGCCGAAAGGAGAAAAGGGAAGGGTTTGTTTGCTTAGGGTTAATGGTTTACATGGCGGCACAAAAGTTATTCCGCATCATGCATATTGTCATGAACATACAGCTTTAGCGGAAGATTTGAATAATGGGATTAAGAGGGAAAAAAATATTATTAAAGTAGATAATTATACAACGATGGAAGAAGCTATACAACACTATGTAAAAAGGATAAATATAGTCCTTCAAGATAGGAGAAAGCATTTTCCGACTCCCGTACCCCCTGCTACAACATTATTTGACTAAGGAGATTTTTAATAAAATGGAAGCCATTTTTGAAGCCATAAAGAAAAGTTTTAACAACAAGATAAAAGTTGAAACAAAAAGGCCGAATATATTTCAGCTTTATCTTCCCCTCTATCATGAGGACGGAGATATGATTGATATTTATTTAGAAAAAAGCAGGGATAACTCTTTCGTCATTGCGGATCACGGGAAGACACTTCAAAGGCTTTCTTACGAATTTGATATAGATACTCCCAATAAAGAAACTATTCTTGAAAAGATATTACTTGAGAATGGCTTAAACGAAAGGAACGGCAATATATTCATGCCAACAACTTCCCAAACTATATTCACCGATTTACTCCATGTTACGAATGCCTATTCAAAGATTGGTAGTATGAAGTATTTCAAAAGGGAAATGTTAGAAAGCCTGTTTATTGAGATGCTCGAAGAATATATATTTTCAGAACTGGTTGACTTCAATCCTAAGTCTAAAGTTGTACCAATGCCAGCCAGCCCGGAGTATGAAGTTGATTATTCTTTTTCACCTAATGGCCATCCTGTTTATTTAATGGGCATTAAGCATCCGAGTCAAGCCAAATTGGCTACAATTAATTTTATGGCTTTTAAATTAGCCAAATTGAATTTTAGGGGCTGGGTAGTTTATGAGTCCTTTGAAAGCCTTGGCAAATCGGATATATCAAGGTTATCAAATGCGAGTGAAAAACAATTCACTTCATTCAATAATTTTAAGGAAGATATTAGGTATTATCTTGAAAAAGAAAGGAACTAAAAAAGTGAAGAAGAAGCAATCCCCAATGGAAAAACTTACTCAAGGATATGAGAAGTTTATAAAAGGCCAGGAATTAAAAAAGGACGGCAAAACGTCCTTTGATAAAACAGTAAAAAAAGCAGCGAACCCTAAACAACGTGCCTCAAAATAATATCAAACATTTCTGCCTGCCTATCTCTGTTCATATATCTGAACGCAACTTCATCAGCATATAATTGCAAATATTTAGCGTCACAATGAATATGCGTTCCCTTAATCGTTCTCTTTAGTTGACTCCAAAAGCCTTCTATGGTATTCGTATGCCATTCATCCCGCTTGTATTCACCAGCACTATGATTAATTGTTTCATGCGCTGTAAATTCAATGTCAAGACCCTCATAGCCTGTATGACTATCAGTAACCAATGTGGCATCAGTTGAAACATTATCTCTTACACGTTCTTTAAATGACTTGCCGGGAAACATTACTTCAGTTCTTACTAATCCGTCCCGTGACACAAAACCCATTACACCTGTTTTATTATCTTTAAATGTATTGTTAGCATCTATCATTGATGCTCTTTTCTTTTTAGTCATGTTCTCAGCCTTCATGCCGAAATAACTTTCGTCAGCTTCAACAATACCAGTTAGCTTTTCAACCTTCATATTAGCCATAAGTTTCTTTACTTGGTGGCACATTCTTAATGCAGTCTTATAGCAAACATTTAGTTGCCTTTCTACCTCTTTTGCTGCAACTCCATTGCGTGTCGTAGTTTGTAAGAAGATAAGATAAAACCAATGCGTTAATGGTGTAGATGAATTATGAAATACTGTATTGGCCGTAGGGCATAGCTGGTATGCACAGCAAGGACATTGATAAACTCTCCTGCCTTTTACTTTGGTAAATGGTTTATCGCTGTCACATTTAGGACACACAAGGTTTTTATACCTTAATTCATACAGTCTATGCAGGCAAGTATCATTGTCCGGGAAATCATTCCTAAACTGTGTTATTGTATATTTATTGTTCATAGTTTAATACTTTCAACTAATTTAATTAAAAAAATATAGACTGCTATTTGCGTCTATTTGTTACGGGAATACCTTTGTACATAGATGCGTCAACGAATTTCACACCGTCAACAGTCACTAATTCCATGCGTCCCTCTTTCACTAATTTATATATGTAGGCTGGTGTCACATTGTGACCTAAAGCGAAGTTCTTAACAGTTTTGAGCCATTTAAGATTTACAGCCATATAGCAAATATAGGTAAATAAATGATAGTTGCAAACTTTCAACTAAATATTTTTTTATTCGTATATCACATTGCTGGCTTGATAGAATAAATCAAAGCCTTCTGGCTTGTATTCATCCATTAATTGACCATTTCTAACCCAATCCTTTTTAACCCATAATATGCCCCGATGTGAGTCAATTAACTTTAGCATCTGCAATATCTTTGACTGTTGGAGGCCACGAACAACGTCCCGGATTTTGTACCTGCTGCCCGTCAATTTGGTAAATTCATTCTGTATCTGGCTTAATTTGGATGCCTTACCTAATATCTCAAATATTCTAAGTATTTGAACTTTAACATCGGTAGACGTAGAAATGGAAACAGGTTTAACAGGCTCTTTACTTGCTATTGTTGTTTCAAGCTGTTTAGTATTGTCGCCGCTAATTTCATTTGAATAATCCACATTCTTAATCCTCTTAATTATCCTATCAACTTGCATTATCTTATCATGCAGTTCATCCCTTTCTCTTTGCATTGCTGCTAATATTACTTCTTTATCATTCATAATACAAAGTTCACAACTATCAACTAACTATCCTAACCATTTTCGAGAGTTAGGGGAGCTTGGGGAAGCATTTATGAAAGGAATACACATACACCCAACTCCGTAGCCCGGAGAGTCCTCCCCTAACACATACCATCGCAGTGAAACCCGCCTATGAACAAGCTTTGTTCATTCCTATATTGAAAATGAATTAAATTTGGAACAAGCAGTTGCGGCGTACAACTGTTGCAGGTAATGCCAGCAGAAACTCTAATTAAGGAAAAATTTTATAAATGTCTTTTCGGTGAACAAATCGCCCAAGCAGGATTGTTGAATTTTCGTAAAAGAAACCTAATCTATAATCACCGACCCTTGTTCGATAAGCAGTTTTATGACCTTTTAATTTTTTTGTATTCGGGATATTAGCAAGTGACCCGGAATTTTCCATTAAATCAATAACCCGGAGTAATGCCTGTTTGACAGGTCTTGTCTTTAGATCATCAATATCCCTGGAAAATTTCTTTGAAAATTCAACTTTCATCAGGTGGACAGCTTTTTCATTATTTCTGTTCGGCTTGCCCGTTTAGTTTTATCAACCTGTCGCATCAACTTAGACATACCAATATCTTCAAGTTCTTCCTGATTTATTGTTGAAGAACCCACACCTAATTTCTTGAGTAAGTCTGTAACAAATTTTAATTCATTACTATTTTTTGGAGTGACTACTATTGCTTTCATAGGCCAAATATACTAAAAATGGCACTGCCTGCAACAAGGGGCTTTCAAACTTCAGGACGATACAAACACATACCATCGCAGTGAAATTCCCCGTTCTCCTGAGTGTTCTCTGTCAGTAATAATTTTAAAATCTTTAGGAAAGTTGTCAAGAGCCTGCCTGCCGGCAGACAGGTTTCCCGAAATCATCGGGACAGGTGCAATTCATGACTGAAAAGCAAATTATAAAATAACTCCGTAACACAACAAGACCACCCCTAACACATACCATCGCAATAAGACTCACCTATAAACAAAATTGTCACTGCTGAATCACCACCGTCGGCGTCACTCCCTGCGAAGCATTCCCCGTCACAGAATTATTTTTAGCCGAAGTTATCGTACCAGGTCCTTTCAAAGCTGTAGCATTATTTGTTATAATATTTCCTGATAGATGAGCCGTTGCTCCTGTTTTCGACTCCACTCCTGTACCGCAACCTGAAATAACAGAATTGCTGACCGTAGCCGTTCCGCTGGCAATATTAATTCCTGTAGTCGTGATTCCCTGAATATGACATCCATCTATAACGGTAAACCCAACAGCGCCTGTAGAACCTGAAGGACCGGTATAGCTGATCCCTCCATTGGTATTAGTAATAGTTGTGTTGTTGATCATTATGTCGGCTGCCGTAGTCGAATTGTTGAAATCAATTCCATTGGCTGAGAAATTGGACAGCGTACAGTTTTCAACAAGTAGCTTTTTAACAGCGATTACCCGGATACCATTTGTTCCCAATGTGGTGCCCGCCCCATTAATGGAGAAATTGCGGATCGTCACCAGTCCACCCGGTGCATTAACGATAATTCCATTTGTTGCGCTGGAAAGTATCGAGCCGATAATACCCCCGCCATCAATCGTAATTGATTTGGTAATGGTGACAGCGCCAAATCCTCCGGGATCAAGGATATTGATCTCTCCACCAGTGGCCGTTTTGCTGATAGCGCCTGCCAATGTTTTACAAGGAGCAGTACGGCTGCAGGGGTTTACATCATCCCCCACGCCGGATACCCAGGTGCGGGTAGCCTGTGCCATTGCTATCATACTTGCAAAAGAGAAACTCAATGCAAGAAAAAAACGGTTGATGTTGTATGCTTTCATGTCTTTGATTTTATAGTAAAGTACATGATTTCTCTGAATAGTGATACATAGCTTATCTTCCCCCTTTAACAAAAACCAACCGAATGTGTTTCTCTGCTACAGCTAGTTTCGGAGCCGGCGCAATATTGGGAGTTGTTGGCATTATTGCTGTAGCAAAAGCAAAAACAAAGCCTCAAAGAGTATTTGCGACCATCCCACTGATCTTCGCAGTGCAGCAATTAACAGAGGGAATACTTTGGCTTTCTTTGAAAAATGCTGAACTGCTGTCCTGGCAACCCTTACTTACTTATATATACCTTGTATTTGCCATGGCCGTCTGGCCGCTATGGGTTCCGCTTACCATCCGGTTGCTTGAAAAAGATAAAAAACGCAAAAGAATAATGAACGCATTAGTAGCGATTGGTGCAGCTGTTTCTATTATCGTTACCCTTGTACTTTCCATTTATCCTGTTGAAGTGATGACTCCACTATGCCTTACTTGTCCTGTGTCTCCCACACCGGGCATTCGTAATCACCTCCATTATGAATTCACTTTCCCTGCTGCAGCAAAAAGCCTGATAGGAATGTTCACGGTACTTTACATAATGGCGACCATCGTTACTCCTTTTATATCCGGTATTAAAAAAATGAAATGGCTCGGTGTCGTTTTCCTTGTTTCCTATCTTTTCGCTGTCATCTTTTACAACAACTTTGTTGTTTCGGTATGGTGCTTTTTTGCTGCCCTGCTGAGTTTTGTGGTGCTATGGATAATACTGGAGTTGCGAAAGACAGCTTAAGGATTAATCAACGACAGCCGGTTCCAGTTCCACATTACTGTGCTTGTTTATCTTATCAATCCTGATGATATGCAGCCAATTTAAAAAAAGCAAAACAGGATAAAGAAGATCAGCCTGGTACCAACGCCTGCCGAAATTAGCGGCAGAAGGTGTTTTATGATGGTTGTTGTGATAAGCTTCACCCAATAAGAATACATCCATGGGATATAAGTTTCGGGAAGTATTTTTCATCTTGAAATTGATAGTACCATATTTATGCGCAAACCAGTTGATGACGGCGCCATGAAATGCCACCATCGTTATATGAACAGGTAATAACAAAAACCACCATGCCGAAGGAGCGAATATTATGTAGAATGCCACATATATCCCAATCCAGATGACACGGGATACCCAGTTATTGGCGATTTTGTCAAATGCCTTCCAGTCAGGAAGGTTCTTTAAAAACCTTTCTTCTATCTCAATTTTATTGTTGAATACCCCCGCAGTGAAAGTGCGGCTTCGCCACATCATGGCGAATACATTATCATCATACCTGGGTGAATGCGGATCCTTTTCGGTATCCGTATATGCATGATGCATACGATGCATGATGGCGTACACTCTCGGACTTAAATACGAGGAACCCTGGCCGATATAAGCCAGTATGTAAAAAAAACGTTCCCAAAATTTGCTCATGCTGAAGGCAGCATGAGATGCGTAACGGTGTTGGAGAAATGTCTGAGAAAAGATCGCCAGGTACCAGTGACACAAAAAGAACACTAGAATTATTGACATTAAAAAAACAGGGGACTAATAAAGAACTACGATGTTGACCTGTAAGATAGCTCTTATTGGCCACCTGGCCTATTTTAATTTATCAAATCACTTCGTTTTACCATTAGCTTATGAGTTTTCATTGCAATTGATCTCATTAAGACATTAATTGTAGATTTATACAAACAAACCTTTGTATGAAATATTGTCTGCTACCGGTTTTGTCTTTATTGTTCATGGTTTCAGCAAAAGCTGCTGATAAAGATTCAACTATTTATTACAATCTTCCTGATAGTATAAAAGCAGTGCAGTTTATGGCGGAGATAACAGTAACATCTTTTAATGCAAAGAAATTCAGTAGGGTTGGTATCAAAACAGATGCTGTAAGTCTCACTCTCACAAAATATGCCATGAGCAAACAACGAGGTATCCAATTCCTTTTTCCTGCATACGCTGATATGCCGGCAAGAGGATTAAATGTTAATGCTGATCATAGATTCGCCGATATGGGATTCAAATACGAATGGGAAATCAATGAAACTTATAAATTACTTATTGCCCAGGCGGCAGATTCGGCTGGCAATTATTCTTTATACAGCGGATATGTATTCCTTCCCCGGGAAAACAAATGGAAATTGATCGGCACCTGTAAAATTGAAGGGCGATGGAATACCATACAACAACCGGCTTTTTATTATTACAACTGGGGAAAAGAAGAAATGAAGGTTAATACCGGACAAGTATGGATCCAGCGCAGCAACGGCTCCTGGAAAAACCTAAAAGATGAAAACCTGCCTCCACCGGTAATTAATCTTTATGGGCACATTGACAGCATTGCACAACGGCAGAAGGATATAAAGACAATTGAAGATGCTGTCGCCTCCGGGAAAATAGATGTAAAGGAAAATGAACAGGGAGTTTATTACACTATGATGAAAGAAGGAACGGGCCGGCAGGTGACAGTAAATGACACTGTAACTGTTTTTTACAAAGGATATTTATTTGCAAACGATTCTGTTTTTGACCAAACTAAAGACAAGCCCGCCACTTTTCCCCTCAAAAGATTAATTAGAGGATGGCAGATCGGTGTGCCGCTTTGCAGGGTAGGTGGAAAAATAAAACTCGTCATTCCATCAGACCTTGCCTATTCCATCCGTACAAGGGCTGCTAAAATTCCACCTAACAGCATCCTTGTATTTGAAATTGAAGTGCTGGAGGCTAAGGCCCTACAATGATAATTGCATTGATATTGATAAACTGCAGCACAGCTCATTCTATTTTTTTCTGTTCTTTATTTCTTTTTTAGCAGTCTTTGCATGCGGGTTTTGCATTGCATTTCTTCTCCGGGTGGTAAACCATGCAATAAAAAGGGGTAGGCCAATAACGCCTATCAGCCATTGCCAGTACTTTTCAATGAAGTTTCCTATCCCTTTTCCCAGGCTTCCTTTGCGCTGCCGGGAAAAAATTGTAATGGAATGATGCCTCGTTTCAGGGCTTCCTATGCCAAGCCCTGTTTCATCCACCTGGGAAATGCTGAGGATCAACTCATGATTTCCCTGTTTTAGCGGTGTTACATTCCATTGCCATACCATCTTATTCTTTTTTTCATCGTAGGTCCTGATATCCGATTTTCCGCCAAGCAGTTCAATTAAAAAATTAGGATCTTTTTCCGTAGCCTTATCTTCCAATGTGGCACTCATCCTAAAACTGATCTCCTGTGTACTGTCGACTACCATTACTTTTCCGCCCGGTTCGGAGATATCACTCACCTTGGCTTCCAGTTCAGCAGGAGAAATATCTTTTCCCATAGCCAGCGTGGCTATATAAGTGGAATCAACTCTCATAGTATCCCGGGTATGGAACTCAAGCAGGTTCTTTACCCGCTGGTATTCTTCACGGTCAGGATAGTACTCGTTTCCATATGTGATATTGCTGTCTATAACATAATGATGCGACCCGGAATCCAGCAAATGCATACGAATACTGTCCTCATGGGTCAATTTACGGGGAGACTCAGCTGTATTGCAAGCCAATAGATACAATAGCAGCAAGTATGCCGGCAACAGGAAGATTGCAGAGCGGCTTTTGCTCATATGATAATTTGATACAGAAATTTAAAGAAATTACTGCAATGAGAAAAATATCATTCCTGACATGCGAAATTGCAGAACGACAGAAATATTGAGCCGATCGGATTATTTCGCCAGTTCATTTTTTTTCAGAACTTTAATGTCCCGGATCTGAAACTCAAAATTGCTGTTATGAAACCAAAATCATTTTTATGGATAACAATATTTGCCTGCATGATGGTATTAATTTCCTGCAGCAGCAACGACAAAAAAAAGGAGGCCGAAATGAAAGAACCCAAATTAAAAGAAGAAAATATCAGTTATAATATTGACAGTCTGAAAATGGATGGCTATGTGGTGTACGATGAAAATATGGAAGGCAAGCGTCCCGCAGTGCTGGTGCTGCATGAATGGTGGGGACTCAATGATTATGCAAAACGCAGGGCAAGGGAACTGGCAAACCTTGGCTATATCGCCCTGGCTGTGGATATGTATGGAAATGGCAGAAGAGCCGATAATCCCACCGATGCAGGCAATCTTGCCATGCCATTTTACAAAGACCCGCAAATGGCAAAAAAGCATTTTGGAGCAGCTCTGAATAAATTCAAAACCTATGGCCAGGTTGATGCAAACAATATCGGCGCTATTGGTTACTGTTTCGGCGGAGGAATATTATTAAATCTTGCCCGGATGGGTGAAGATTTAAAAGGAGTTGTGAGTTTTCATGGCAGTTTGGTTGGAACTCCTGCTGATAAAAACCTGCTGAAAGCCCAGATTCTTGTCTGCCATGGCAATGCCGATCCCTTTGTTCCTGACACCGAAGTAGCTCAATTCAAAAAACAGATGGACTCTATCGGAGCCAAATACAGTTTTAAAGGCTATGATGGCGCCCTCCATGCTTTTACCAACCCGGATGCAACGGCCAATGGGAAAAAATTCAACCTGCCTATCGCTTATAATGCTGCGGCAGATACCGCCTCATGGACTGAAATGAAAGATTTTTTCAAAAAAATCTTCAAATAGCCAGCTATTGCTCAATGATTCTAAAGACTCTGAAAAAAGCAGGGTCTTTTTTATTTTAAACATTCTTTCTAAGGCACTTAATTATAGATGTTTGCACAAAATACGGTCAGGCAGAATCGTAATTTTTCTTAGTAAAAGCTATGAATTGTAAAAAGTAGTTTCTATTTTGTCAACCCTTTCGGACTTAAATCGGACACCTTTGAAAAAAACAATTGCCACCCTATTTGTAGCCAGCCTGTGCTTGCTCGCCTGTACTAAATCAGAGTTACTAAGACCCTCTGCAATAGAGTTGTGTGTACCGCAGACAAACAATCCTGCGGGAAAATCGTACAACAATGATTCTATCATAGCCTATAGCTGCACCAATAAGCACTGCGGCATCCTTCCTTTAAGCACCAGGAATTATTGGATCTACGAGGATTCTGTTTTCAATAACGGAGTTTTCGTAAAAGTTCAATACGATACTTTGAAATATTCTGTCACAAAAAGATCACTAAGCGACGGGCTCACCTGGTGGGAGTCAAGTGTGAACATCGGACTTCCCAATCTTTTATATGCTAATGATTCAACCTTCTTTGGTCTTACAGACAGGTTATTCACCCCTGGTTTTAAAGATGTAAAAAAAGAATTTGGCTTATTCGCAGGTGATTCGGTAAAATACCTTACCAGTTTTAATGATATAGCAGCCCAGGGCCGTTCATTGAAAATCGGAAACACTCTGAAGACTGAAAATGACTCATTTGATAATTGTCTTTACTTTGAAAAAAATGCCCGCAATTATCGTAAAGACCAGGTATTCTTTAAAGAAGGTATTGGGGTCATTAAATACATCCGGGAGGAAGCGCCGATGGGCCAGCGGGTGATTAAGCTGCAACAGATTTCTACACTGGTGGCTTATCATATTGAGTAAGCCAACTCACTGCTGATTACCTAACTTTATTTCATGCTTCATTACAAGCAGGTAAAATCTGTTTTAAATAAACATAAAAAACGGGATAGCTGGTTTTTGGATGATTACTCCGTGAATCCATATGAAGGATGCAGCTGCAATTGCCTTTATTGTTACATACGGGGAAGCAAGTATGACGAAAATATGGATGAAGGGCTTGCTGTAAAAGCAAATGCCCTTCAAATCCTGGAAAAACAATTGGCGGCAAGGGCCAAAAAAAATCAATATGGGATTGTCGCAATAGGTTCCGGTACGGATGCCTACATACATCATGAACAGAAAGAGCAGCAGACCCTCGGTATGCTTCAACTCATGTTAAAGCATCGTTTTCCTGTTTTCATCAGTACGAAATGCACTTTGGTTACCAGAGACATTGAATTGCTCAAAGAAATTGACAAAGCAGCCATATTGCCGGAAGATCTTCAGCACACCCTTAAAAGAGGCGTGATTCTTTCGGTTTCTGTATCCACCATGAATGAAAATATCAGCAATATGCTTGAACCGGGAGCAACTTCCCCTCAGCAAAGAATGGAACTGTTGAAAAAACTAAAACAGGAGGGTTTCCTGGCAGGTGTGAATGCAATTCCTGTTTTGCCATATATCTCAGATCCGGATCCGGAGCTTGAAGAAATAATTGTCGCTGCAAAAGAGTCCGGGGCTGATTATATTCTCGTTGGTGGATTAACATTGTTTGGAAATGGAATAGCTGACAGCAAGACCCTGTACTATAAGTTTCTCGAAAGATATGATGCATCGCTGCTGTCAAAATACCGGGCATTGTATGGTGAAAACTTTTACACTCCCTTCTCCTATCAAAACCAATTGAAAGAAAAAGCAGAAAGGCTATGCAGAAAATATAAGATCAGGAGCAACATTATTGAATGAAATGTCAAAAGAACTTAACGAAATACAAAAGACTCTAAAAGCCAGATCCAATGCGGCTGCCAAAGCGGCACATGAAAAATTTGTTCCGGGTTCTGAAGAAAGGCTGTATGGGGTAAGAACTCCCGTTTTAAATGACCTGGCAAAACAATATAAGACGGGTGGATTTGATCTCGTAACTGAATTATGGAGAGCTGGTGCTTTGGAAGAAAAAATCCTTGCCCTCAAGATACTTGGAAGAATTGCAAAGAAAGATCCGGAACAATCACTAAAAATAATTCAGTTATTCGCCAAAAACATTGGCAACTGGGCTGTTTGCGATGCAATGGGTATGCAGGCACTAAAGCCAATCGTAAAAACCCATCAGAAAGAAATATTTGAACTGGCACGGAAGTATAACCACTCAAAAGACTTCTGGCAACGAAGGTTATCGCTTGTTTTGGTGGAATGGTATACCCGAGTAAAAGCATTGCATCCTGAAATCAAAAAACTGGCTGCTAACCTTGAAAACGATGAAGAGTATTATGTACGAAAAGCTGTTGTGTGGATCAGGAAAAATTTTGCCAAAGGAAAATAACAGAAAACCCCCGACGATGAATGCCGGGGGTTGTTTTTTGCTTTGCTGTTTATGCTGATTATGGAAGGATAATCACTCTCTGGCTGTTACCGTTGTTCCATGTCAACAGCGCTTTGTTATCACAATCGCCGTTGTTGGGGAATCCGAAGTCAAGTTTCAGCACTCTGTCATTGATCTTGATCTTCAGCGTACCGTCACTTATCCAGTGGCAGGCTACTTTTTTGATCAGAGGATCTACCGTATTGATCAAAACTGTTTTTCCGTTGTTGAACACCGTTTGTGAATTTCCGGTAATCTCATACACATCGTCACGACATATATTGGTAAGCATTCCGGCGATCTGTTTTACATTTTTAATTCCTTCGTAGGTATAACCTCTTCCGCTGGGGAATGTAACCTTACAGTTTATGGCTGCAATTTTCCATTTGTGTACAGGGGGTACTGAAAGATTGCTGAACACTTTGGTTCCTTCGATATGCACCCTGTTCACATAGTAATTCACAAAAGTGAGAGTTACTACTGATCCGGGTCTGCGGATGGGGCCTGTGAAATGAAGAACGATCTTACCGCTTCTTACTTTACCATCACGGCCACGGCAGCTGTCGCCAAAATCTATTACAACAGTTTTGGGATAAGTGCTGTCGTTGGGAGTTACAGTGATGGTGGCGCAATCGCCGATTCTTTGACGAAGTTCAAAGAAAGTAGGAAGAAAAGGACGACCCTGCAGGTTATTGGCAGCAAGACCTTCTACGCCAAATCCTCCGGCATTGCCTTCTTCTTCGGCAGCCGTAAAGGAAATATCGTCTGCATCATCAAAGCTGGCTTCGGCCTGTGAGCTTTCATCCGATAAATTGGCTGCTTCTTCTTCGGTAACGGTTGAGGAATCTGTCAGGCTGTTTTCTTTCTGACATGCTGTAAAAATAAAGGTGGAAAATAATATTGCTATAGCAGCAATAAAGATCCGGTTAATTGAGATAGTTTTCATGGCTATACTTTTAGGGTTTCAAATTCATTTAACGCAACATTGGAACTGGCAGGAGGCCGAAAGTTTAACAGAACGCCAAAAAATTATATTTTACCGGATTAATGAAAGAGATAATCAGTTATATACGCAGTTATTTTATTGAAACAAACAAAGTCATTTTACTATGCACTACCCTGTTTACCGGTATTCTTATTTTTTTAAATTATTATTATTCCATCGACAGCAATATAAGCCGGCATGAATCGTTCGCATATCACTTTATCGCCAGATATGTGATTTTCCTGCCGGCTTTTGCCATACCTTATCTTTTATACCAATTCATTAGCGAAAAAAAATATTTACAGCAAAACCGTTTCATTATTCTTTTACTCCTCGCCCCGGCTATATTTTCACTGAAGATCGCCATTGATATACCCTTTCACATTACTGATGATTTTGACAGGAATCGCTTCTGGGAACAAACATTTTATTGGCCAATGCTGGTTATTATTACCGGAACCATCCTTTTCATCATCTGGAAAATATTTGACAGAGTTCAGCCTTTTTATGGAATACGGACAAAAGGAATAAACTGGAAACCCTACCTGTTGATGCTCCTGATTATGCTGCCATTGGTTGCCGCTGCTTCCACACAGCCAGATTTTCTGGAAATGTATCCAAAATTAAAGTTGATAACAGGCCAGAATGATCATGGCATAACATGGTATCACAAACTTTTGTTTGAACTTTCTTACGGCAGCGACTTCATCACCATTGAACTTTTCTTCCGTGGTTTTTTAATACTTGCCTTTATCAAATGGGCGGGCAAGGATGCAATATTGCCAATGGCCTGCTTTTACTGCAGCATTCATTTTGGAAAACCCTTGGGCGAATGCATCAGCTCTTATTTCGGCGGAATGATCCTCGGAATTGTTGTTTACAATACCCGTTCCATCTTTGGAGGATTGATCGTTCATCTCGGTATTGCGTGGATGATGGAGGTCGGCGGATATATCGGGAATGCTTAAAGCTGAGCCACGGTTTCAAACCATGGCACAGTTTTAAAAAGCTACAAGCCTGTAAGCCGGATTCTGTCTCACCCGCCGAAGCCTCGGCGTAGGCGGGTTTTGGACTATCATTTATCTGTCCCGATAATTACTTATCGGGATCAATCTGCCTACCCTCCATGATCCTCCTCCGCTAAAGCTTCGGAAGACACAGCGAACAGCTGCATTTCATGGTATACGTGGCATTTCAGCATGCAAGGTTTACCCACTAATAATGTTACCATCAAAAGTCGTAGGCTCTTACCCTACGTTTTCACCCTTACACCCGACAAGTCGGGGCGGTTATTTTCTGTGGCACTGTCTGTCCCTTGTTGTTGGTGAAAACACCAACAACGGCGGGCCCGGCTCTTCACCGGTGCATTGCTCTGTGCTGTCCGGACTTTCCTACCCAACTGGAAGCGTCGGATCGATAGCCTGGCTTGTAGCGAACAGCAAATTTAATCAGTAAAGTCAGTATTAAAATAAGATTTCCGTTGCCCCATAACCGTATTTTGGATGATGCTGATTCACAAAGTCTTTCACTTCCGTTTTACTTCTTAAGATCCGGTGTATCTCATCCCGCAGTTTGCCCTCTCCTATTCCGTGTATCACAATTAAAGAAGACTGATGATGCACTATGGCAAGCTGGTAATACTTTTCAAAAGTTCTTAATTGCAGGCTGAGTATTTCATAATTACTCATCCGGCTCCAGTCATCTGTAAGTTTTTCAATATGCAGATCAACTACTGATTGCGGCAACTCAATATGTTGTTTTGCTTCGGTTGCATTATAAAATTTTGCACCACTTTTTAGTTTATCACTTAGTTCAATTGTTTCTTCCGGTCTTTTGTCCGGATATTTTTCAAACAGCAACTGCGAGAAGGTGGCTTTATTGTTTTCCTGCAGCTCTTTTATTTTGGCAAACAATTGCTTTGGTTTCAGTTTTACCACAGTGTCAAAATAATCTTCCTTGCTTTTGTCGGGTTTTGCAAGATGGAATTCAAATTCAAAAGAAGGGCTGTCGTTAAGGTCTTCAAAAGCTATGTCATGCAGGTAAAAATCCTCAAAGGGGTGAACTGTATTCTTAAGTTCAAAATCCGGTCTGCCAAAAAAATGAAGGGCATAAATAAAATTGTATTGCAGGCTTGTATGGTTCACCAAATGGATCTTTAACTCCTGCACAACTGTATCTCCTGATACGTCCACATCCATTACCGGCAAAAAAGTAACCCAAACCCCGTCGGCACTTCTGTTTTGCTGTGAAGGCTTTTCTTTTCTCACATCATCCACATATTGTTTTTCATTTTTGACGGGAAATATTTTTTTTTCAGTAAACCGCTTGAAATAAGGAAAATCTACCTGGTCCATATACACCGGAAACTGTACTCCCTGCACATCCACCAGCAGCATCTTGTCATTGATGATGTCAACCACATCCGCTTCCTCATTAGAGTGAAGGATCAAAACTTTATCGCCTACCTGGTACTTCATGCCTCCATCCCACAAAGAGGTATTTAAGATTCATTAAATAAAAAGTCGCACAAAGTTACTTTAAGTAAAATGTGCGACTTGTAAAAATATAATTCTTTTATTCCTTCTTTTTCGCCAGTTTACTATGCGTATAACTGTACAGGAAATAAATTGCAAGACCTATCACCAGCCATATCAGGAACCGCATCCACACCTTATGTGTTTCCTGTGCCATCAGGTAAAAACAACTTATCATGCCCAATACCGGAATAATGGATAGCTTTTTCAAAAATGCCAGCACAGCCATAGTAATAGCAATGACCCAGAAAGCTGCCATTGGCCAGGTATCCTTTGTCCAGATATCTTCTGTAAAATGAGAAGGCACTTTATAAACAATAAGTATGATTGCACCTGTCAACAGGGCAGGATAAATAAACTGTGCATTCAAATATGGTACCTTGAATTTACTTTGGGGCCTGTCTTTTCTTTGCTGCAAAACAAGAATCCCCCCACATACCATCACAAAAGCGAAGAGTGTCCCGATACTTGTTAATGATAATACTTCATTCAGGTTTAAGAATAATGCCGGAACTGCTACAACTATTCCGGTAAGAATAGTAGAGAAAGAGGGTGTTCCATATTTTGGGTGAATTCTTGAAAATATCTTTGGCAACAATCCATCCCGGCTCATGCTCATCCAGATCCGCGGCTGACCCAATTGGAAAACCAGTAACACACTTGCAGTGGCAATGATGGCGCTTACAGCCACTATGCCCGAAATGAATTTCATACCATGTGCATCAAAAACCATTGCCAGTGGATCGCCTACATTCAGGGTGTTATACTTCACCATTCCGGTAAGCACCAGGGCCAGCAGCACATAGGCCACCGTACAAATGATAAGAGAGTATATCATTCCCCGGGGCAAATCCCTTTGCGGATCTTTACACTCCTCTGCCGTAGTGGAAATGGCGTCAAATCCGATATAAGCAAAGAAAACGGCAGATACTCCCTTCATAATGCCACCAAATCCCTCGGGTGTAAAAGGCGACCAGTTATCGGGATTGATATAAAAAGAGCCCAGTACAATAACCAGGAATATCACTGCAAGTTTCAAAATCACCATGATATTGCTTGCCGAACGGGATTCCTTTATTCCAATAAATACTATATACGTTATCAGTCCTACGATTAATAGGGCAGGAACATCCATGATTATCCTGAATCCAGAAATCTGAGGAGCATTAGTCCAGGCTGAAATAGCTTCAGCAGTGGCGCCCGCCTTGGCCGTTACATAATCCATCGTCATCCAGTCGGGAATATGAAAACCAGCCGAATCCATCAACCGGGTGAAGTAATCGCTCCAGGAAATGGCAACAGCAATGTTTCCAATAGCATATTCCATCAGCAGATCCCAGCCTATGATCCAGGCGAAGATCTCCCCAAAAGCAACATAAGAATATGTGTAGGCGCTTCCCGAAACCGGAACGGTAGATGCAAACTCCGCATAACATAAAGCTGCAAAGCCGCAGGCAATGGCGGTAAAAACATAAAGTAAAACAACTCCGGGTCCCCCATTGGATGCAGCGGATCCGATACCACTGAAAATGCCGGCGCCTATAACAGCAGCTACACCAAAAAAAGTAAGGTCTCTTACACCCAAAACCTTTTTCAAACCCACAGAATGGCCATCATGAAGCCCGGCTTCAGCTTCTTTAAGAATATTGGGAATTGATTTTTTCCGGAAGAGTTGATTGAGCATAAAAGTCGGTTTTGATTATTCAAAATAGGTAAAAAACCGGTTTATTAACGGATTTGCATCAAAACTTTTTACCCATTCCTGATATTAATCAGGTAACAGCATAATTAAAATCAGTCTAAAAAAAAACGCATAAGTCAAAATTTGACTCCGTAAGTCAAATAATATGCAATCAACAATTCAACAGGACTACGTTCAAAGCAATGCCGGAACCCATGTTTCCAGGTGGAGGCGTTTTATTAATTGGGCTGATGGACAGGAAAAAAACCATTGGGGATGGACAGCCGGCATCCTGGTAGGTCATGGCTGCATCGCTACTATTTTCACTATGCTGGCAATTGTATTTACCGGCAATAATTTTATTTTCTGGCCTTTTGCCATTGCTGCAATGGCTGTTTGCGTTATCACTAACCTGGCTGCCATGCCAACAAAAGTTACCATTCCTGTCTTTTTTATCAGCCTGCTGGTTGATGTGGCTATTATTTTAATTTGTATAGTAAATGGGCTAACTGCTTAAAAGCTGTGAAAAGTTTCAATGATCCCTTTTCACAAGGAAATGAGCCAACTCTCTGAGTGGCTCTTTTCTTTTGGATAATACAGCAATATCATCCAGATGTGAAAGGGCTTCATCAAGGTATTTATTCTGGAGTTTCAGAGCCCATCCATCTGATCTGCAATGTTTGAATAACTGAATAGTTCTTTCAACTTTATCAGCGGAATTTCCGGCAGCAATATCAAGTAATTCTTTTAATTGAGAAGCAGAAGCGGTTTCAAAAGCATGGATGAGTAAAAAAGTCTTTTTGTTGGCCAGGATATCACCTCCCATCTGCTTGCCGAATTTTTTAGGATCACCAAAGGCATCGAGGTAGTCATCCTGAATTTGAAATGCAATACCCAGCTTTCTGCCAAACTCATAGAGCAGGTTTTGATTTCTTTCTCCTGCCCCGCCGAGTATAGCGCCTGTTTTCAGACTGGCAGCAAGAGCAACAGACGTTTTCAGTTCGATCATCTTAAGATAATCTGCAAACCCTACGGTTTCCATCTTTTCAAAATCCATATCATATTGCTGGCCTTCGCAGACCTGCTTTGCTGTTTCGTTGAATAAATGAAGAATAGTTTGAAGATGCGTTGCATTCATTTTATTCAGGTGCTCATACGCAGTTACCAGCATTACATCTCCCGCCAGTAGTGCTGTACTTTCTCCATACTTACTATGTACAGTAGTCATTCCTCTCCGTAACGGAGCTTTGTCCATTATATCATCATGGATAAGGGTGAAATTGTGGAATAATTCAATGGCGGTGGCAGCATGCCAGGCATCTTCGTTTATTTTGTCAAATAACTCATTTCCCATAAGGCAGAGAACCGGACGTATTCTTTTACCGCCGAGGCTTAAGAAATATTCATTCGGGTCATATAAGGATGCCGGTGCGGCGGGAAAGTGACGCTTGTTAAAGAAGGAAGCAAACTGTTCGGTTAATGATTCAAAGCTTTGCATGCCACAAATTAATTATCATTTCTTTTTCTTACTTTTTTCTTTCGAACTTTTTTCAATACCAGCTTCTCCGGCTACCACCCACTCATAATCTAATTGTCTCTTGGTAAGATTAGCAGCCACCACTTTTATCCAGACCTTATCCCCCATCCTGAATTTCTTACCGCTTCTTTGTCCAATAAGAGAGTAGTCAGATTCCACATGGCGAAATTCATCATACTCAAGCAAACTGTTCACACTTACAAGGCCTTCGCATTTATGTTCAACTGTTTCAACCCAAAAACCAAAACTTGCCACGCCGCTGATAACGCCTTCAAATTCCTCGCCCAGAAAATTTTTCATATACTGTACCTGCTTGTATTTATTGGCAGCCCTTTCAGCTTCCATAGCAGCTCTTTCTCTTTCGCTGGTATGTTTGCATTTTTCTTCCAGTTTTTTATCGGGGTTAATTTTATTGGTTAATACCTGCTCCAGTATTCTGTGTACCTGCACATCAGGATAGCGGCGAATAGGTGAGGTAAAATGGCAGTAATGTTCAAAACCCAAACCATAATGACCTACATTTTCAATTGTATATTTTGCTTTGGCCATTGTACGAATCCCTAACTGCTCCAGCACATGCTGCTCAGGTCTTCCATGAACATCCTGCAACAACTGGTTGAATGAAGCCGCAATAGTATCAGGCGATGAAGTGTCGAACGTATGACCAAATTTTTTTGCAAAGGCAGCGAAAGGCAATAATTTTTCTTCATCCGGATCATCATGCACCCGGTATGGAAAGGGTAAAGCCTTATTGTTGACTTTTATTTTTGAAAGATTTTCGGCCACTGTCCGGTTAGCCAACAACATAAACTCTTCTATCAGCTGATGAGATTCTTTACTCTCTTTTATCATGATTCCTATGGGGTCGCCTTTTTCATCCAGTTTAAACCTGACTTCCTGCGATGAAAAGCTGATGGCACCATGCCGGAATCTTTTTTTTCTCATTTTTTGAGCCAGGTCATTCAGGATTAAAATCTCTTCGGCATACTGACCTGCTTTTTCTTCAATGATGGCCTGCACTTCTTCATAAGTAAAGCGATGATCTGAGTGGATGATCGTTTTACCAAGCCAATACTGTTTTATTTCTCCTTTTGGAGTGATTTGGAAAATGGAAGAAAAGGTCAGTTTGTCTTCATTGGGTCTTAAGGAGCATAAAACATTCGATATATGTTCTGGCAGCATCGGATTCACTCTGTCCGGCAAATAAACAGAGGTAGCTCTTTGATAAGCTTCTTTATCCAGGGAATTATCAGCCTCCACATAATGGCTTACATCTGCAATATGAACCCCAATTTCATAATTCCCGTTTTTCAGCTTTCTGAAAGAAATAGCATCATCAAAGTCTTTGGCATCAACCGGGTCAATAGTAAAAGTGAGGATCGAACGTATATCGTTTCTTTTCTTTATCTCCGATGCGGATATGATCTCCGGTATTCTTGCCGCCACTTCCAGCGCCTCATCTGAAAATTGTAAAGGAAATCCTGCTTCAAGCAGAATCTCTTTCATGGCTACGTCATTAGTGTTCTCTGCTTCAAGAATACTCAGTACTTTGCCGACAGGTCGTTTCCCGTCTTTTTCCCAACTGAGCAGTTTTACCATCACACGGTCATTATCCTGAGCTCCACTTATATTTTCAAGAGGAATAAAAATATCAGGCATAGGCTTGTCCATTTCTGCAACAAAAAACGCAAAGCCCTTATTCATTTCAATATGACCGATAAACTCTGTCCGCTTTCTTTGAAGAACCGATTCCACTACTCCCTGTTGCCTTCGGCCATGGCCGCTTTTAATGCTGATCCTGACAGTGTCACCATGCAAAGCCGTATTAAAATCGCCGGGACGAATAAGAATATCTGTTTCCAGGTCCGGCACAATAACAAAGCCCATCCCCGACCTTGTGATCTCCAGCACTCCTTTCAGCATTTGAGGGGCATATGATTTGTGCCTTTGCTTCTTCCCGCCTTTATGGCGGGTAAGCTTCTTTGAGTTTTTTCTTCCCATTATTTTATCCCTGTCTTTTAAAATTTGTTATAAATCCAATCACCAGTTTATCAAACATTTCTCCTTCATTGAACAAGAAATGATGTCTGACCGGTATAACATATAGCGGCAATTCACATATCTCTTTCTGAAACTTAACGAGCCGCACTGCATCCTTTTCAGTTGTCAGTATCATTTTGTTTTTTGAGTCAATGCTTTCAAATCTCTTTTTGATGTCATTCAGGTCATCGATAGTAAAAATATGATGATCCGGGTACTGCATCATGTAATATGTTTTGCTTTGCTGCTCCAGCATCATTTTCAATGGTCTCGGATTGGCAATGCCCGTAACCAGTAATATTTCTTTTTTCTCATTCACTCCCGATGACCCGGAAGCTTTTATATGATAAGTGTCTCCATACTCAATTGCTGTAAAAAAAATACGTTGACCGGGCAATAGCTTAATTTCTTTTATCAGTTCCTCCTTTTCAACGGTTGTAAGGTCTGCTTTACACTTCGTAACAATTATAATATCCGCTCTTTTAGCACTTGTCTTTACGTCTCTCAGGTCGCCAGTTGGAAGAAAAAAATCTCTTGTGAACAGATTATTGTATTCCGTCAATAGAATGTTCAACCCCGCTTTGATTGCCCTGTGCTGAAATGCATCATCGAGAATGATTGCCTGCGTATCGGGTTTGTCATGCAATAATTGAGGAATCGCCTCAATCCTTTTTTCGCCAACTGCTATCGGGACATCGGGAAATTTTAAATGAAACTGCATAGGCTCATCGCCAATTTCCAGTGCCGTGCTGTTTTCATTTGCCAATGCATAACCTTTCGTTTTTCTTTTATACCCACGACTAAGCGTAGCAACTTTAAAACGGTCTTTCAATTTTTCAACCAGGTATTCAACCATGGGTGATTTACCGGTGCCTCCTACTGATAAATTACCAATACAAATCAGCGGAAGCCCGAATGAAGCTGATTTAAAAATATTTTGATCGTAAAGCCAGTTCCTGATCTTAATTCCAATCCAGAAAACCAATGCGAATGGCAATAAAAGTATGCGGAACGATTTCAGAAAGAAGTTAGAGAACATAAATGGTATGCAACATCAAATAAAGATTCAAAGGTAGGCAAATATGCAAGAGTCAGTGGTTCTCTATAAAAATGGAGAAAACGGTGGTGCCATAATTTCTTTCGGTGGCATAATGGGGAAATTTTTTATAGTCATTTCTCGGAGTATGTTCCAGAACAAGCCAGCCGCCTTTATTCAATAATTGCTTTTGAAAAATGAGTTCAGGCAAATCATCAATAGTTGTCAATGCATACGGGGGACCCGCAAAAATGAAATCAAACTTTTCCTGACAATTCTTAATAAACTTAAAAACATCTGACTTCACTGCTTTCAACCCGTCTATCTTTAACTCTGCTGATGTTTTTCTGATAAATTCATACATGTTTGAATCTTTTTCAACAATTGTCATATCTGCCACACCCCTTGAAGCCAGTTCGTAGCTTATGCTGCCTGTTCCGCCAAAAAGATCCAATGTTTTCAGTTTTTCAAAATCAAGATTATTTTGAAGAATATTGAACAGACCTTCTTTTGCCACATCGGTGGTAGGTCTTGTAAATGGCATTTTTGATGGCGGGTTGAATTTTCTGCCGCCATATTTTCCGGCTATGATGCGCATCGGGCCAGGTCATTAAGTAATGTAAAAAAGTGAGCAGGATATTCTTCTCCTGAATTCCATGTAGCACTTCTTAATTCTATGTTAATGAAATACTGGTATATTTCTTTGAACAAGGCTGAATCTTTTTCGATCAGTCCTGAGAGTCTGAGTTGAACCTCCTTTTGAGAAAACAAAAACTGACCACAACACTTTAATAAATAAAAAAGCACATCCTCAGGTGTGCTATATGAATAAGATTCAGCCAGCAACAATCGACCGTTTTTTGCTGCGAGCAAAGTAAATTCCTCCGTACCAAAGTCAACTAATAATAACCCCTTACTTCCTGCTTCGTTGATGTTTCTGATTGCGATTGAATACCGATGCCTGAATTGTGCAGTTGGAAATTTCCTGTTGAGCCATTGTTGCAACCACGAAGGCACAGCATAAAAGTTATTCAATTGCCATTCCGGAATTAACTCTGAAACAAGATTGGAAGACACCGGCAATCCCCTTGTTGCCATAAATACAATTTCAGGTTGCTCCGGACGCTGATGAACTGATGATAAAAGAAAATTTTGTCTGAAATCATAAGCAATCAGTACCTGGTAGAATGAATCATTCAATGAAGGACAGGCTCTAAAAAAGTCAGAAAGAGAAGTTTCATCCCATCCAGCGCATTGGCTGTATGATAACTCGTATAATTTATCCCCCGTTTTATTACTGATAGAAAAACCGGCAGTTTTTTCTCCAATCCTGAATGAAAGGATTTTTTGTACGTCACCCGGGTTCTCATTTTTAATATAGAACAGTTGTTTCAATTGATCTTGTTGAATGCTTGCAATAATAGACAAAAATTTTCTACTACGCTAATGGATAGCTATGTAGCACACAGTAAATATCGTAGGTTTGCCAGCTTTGTATGTCAACAACTGCTGCACATAGTGATTTACAGGTGGGAATTAGCAACCGGCAAATTCTGAAAATAGCTTTGCCAATCAGTCTTGCTTTGCTTGTGCCACAGATAAATTTTATTACTAATAATGTTTTTCTCAGTGGCTTAGGCGAAACAGAATTGGGAACTGCAGGTATTACCGGGGTCTTTTATCTCGTTTTTGCATTAATAGGTAATGGTCTTAACAGCGGGCTGCAGGGACTCATTGCACGGCGTGCAGGTGAGAACCGCCCGGAGGAAATTGGTAAGTTATTCGGACAATCCATCTGGATAGCTTTATTTTTTGCAGCAGGCGGCATATTGATCACCTATTTGTTTGCGCCCTGGTTTCTTGAGTCAAGTTTACATTCCGCCACTGTTCAGGCACAGGCAATAAGTTTTTTGAAGATCGGGATATGGGGGCTTCCCCTGCTTTATATATTCCAGATGGGCAATGCTTTTCTGGTAGGCACCAACAACAGCCGTTACATGAAGTATGGTTTCTGGATACAGGCAGGACTAAATATTTTTCTTGACTATGTACTGATCTATGGCCATTGGGGTTTTCCAAAGCTTGGTTTTAATGGTGCGGCAGTGGCTTCTGTTATTGCCCAGTTTTTTGCTGCGCTGGTAGTTTTTGGAATCATTGTTTATAAAAAGTTTCACCGTCGCTTTGGATTGTTTACTCATCTCTCTTTTAATAAGCCGTTAGGATCGCTTATTTTTCGCCAATCGTCGCCGTTGGTATTACAATGGCTGCTCAGTGTTGGTGCCTGGTTGTTGTTTTATATCCTGATAGAAAATAAAGGAGAAAGGCCATTGGCTATCAGCAATGCGATGCGGAATATTTTTGGTCTGTTCGGCATCTTCGTCTGGTCTTTTGCCAGTACAAGTAATGCCATGGTCAGCAATATAATCGGGCAGGGTAAGAAAGATAAAGTGATAATGCTGATAAAAAAAATAATGAATCTCAGTTTCATTCTCACATTTTTCCTTTGTCTCCTTATAAATCTTTTTCCGGATGTTTTTTTAAAACTGTATGGCCGTGACATATCTTTTACCAACGATGCCATCCCCGTAATTCGGATGGTTACTGTGGGAATGCTAGGCATGTCTATCGCAACAATATGGTTGAATGCAGTAACAGGTACTGGCAATACAAGGATAAATCTGTTGATTGAAATTGCAGCTATTACAATCTATACAATTTACATCTGGCTGGTATTAAAAATATGGAACCTGTCATTGGTGTGGGCATGGGCCTCTGAATTATTATACTGGGCCTCGTTATTCGTTTTCTCTTTTCTTTACATAAGAAGCGGAAGATGGAAAAAGAAAGTCATTTGAGATTATTTGTAATAAAATCCTATCTCCTTCTCTTTTATTTCAAAATAACAATTGGATGCCTGCTGTACCCGAACTGTTTCAGCCACATATTCCAAAATTTCTTTTCTGCGTGATAAGGGTGTTTGTGTTTGCTTTTCCCATTCACTCTCCGGTGGCACATCAATATAAAACATACAGTTGCCTCCTCCCATTTCATGATAAAATTTTATTGTGGATTCATTATCCCTATATATTATTGTTCCGGCCCTGAAAGTGCCTTCATATTCAATCCGCCGACTGAATTTGTTCATCAGCTCCTTATTCAGTTTTTCCCGCAATTTCAAATCTTCATCCTCAATGATGTTTCCAAAGCCGTCCCTGTAAACGATGGGTGGCTTATCGTCCTTCTCTTTTTGTACCGGATCTTTCTTTTTTGCCATCTTAAAATTTCAGTTTCGGATTAATAGTGAAGTTAAATATGTTCCGGTGTAATCTGCACCAGGAAATTTCAGACCTTAACAGTTTCTTTGACACAAACATAGACAAATTGCGTTCTTAAAAAATCTACAAGCCGATGTGTAATGAGTAAGACGCCTGCATCCTGCATGAAACTGCGGGAGATGAGATTCACCAACTGCCATATTATTTCTACAGCCATTCTTGCATCCATCATAACGATGCCGTTCGTAGCGATGGCTCAGGCACCCGCAATCAAAAAAGATTATAAACCCGGTCTTCTTTCAGTTGCATACTTTATTGAAAGCGCCAATAATTCTCTTAATTCACTTAATAGTTTACTGAAAAAAGATAATTACAGAAATAAGATCACCACGCTGAATAATCCGGTAAATAATGAATTGGGTTTTAGCCTGAAAAACGAAATCCTCACCGCTTTAAAACCCATTCTCGATAAAGTAAAAAAAACAGATGGCGGCAAATTCAAAGATGTAATAGAAAACTTTCTGAATAATCCCGAAGACAACGGCATCAAACAGGTAAAAAAATATTTGCCCTCACTTGGAATATTCAGCACCGTGATCTCGCTGGTTGGCAACCTCGTAATTGTTGAAAAAACCATCACTAAAGAAGACCTGAATAAGTTTATGGCGAAAGTGCAGCAATACTTTTACCAATATGAAAAACTGAATGAGATAAATGAACAGTTTGGGCAGCAGGTGGCCCGGTTGCTGGAAAAATCAGAAGAACTGAAAGACGACCTGAAAGAATTTCTGGTGGAATGCGTCACCACTATGAAAAAGAACATCACCAAACCCTCTTTGAAAGATGTGCCTGTAGAAGCGCTGCTGCAAAAGCATTACGATCCCCAGAAGCTACAGACCTGGCTGGATACAATCAAATCAAGGAATGAAAGTTCTTTTTATCCTCCTGATGCGCCTACCACTGTTAAACTCATAACATCCGGAATAAAAAAAATACAAAAGGAATTCGAAGCGCTTTATACTGAGAATTACAAGGAAATGAAAGAACTGATCACATCATTGAAAACCACAATTCCTAATATTGATCAAAATCAGCTGGCTAAAACAAGTTCTGAAATTGACCAACTCTATAACGACAGCCGCCAGGCGGATGTAATCAATCTCAATATTGCTCAGGTGAATGAGCGGATGAACATTGTCTGTGCTGTTATCAACATGGGAAAATAAAAGTTCCCGGAGTCTCACTCAGCTGTCGCAATATCCGTCTTATCTTTTTTAATCTGCAGCCGGTAGCGGAGAATGACATCATCATTATATAAAATATATAGCCACTTTATATCAGCTGAACCTACAATATAGCTGTAACCCGTTTTATTACCGTCAACACTTGATGGCGATAATAATATGCTGTTGGGAGTTTTATAAACCGATGTATCCGGAAAAAGGTCAGAATAAATCTGGTGGTCTCTTGCAGCATCCGACGATTCAAGTTCAAAATACAAAGTATCACCCTCAGCTGCTTCTATCAATCCCTTTTGCGGATTGTATGATTTAATCCTGTACTTGCTAAATGTCTTTTGTTTATAAGGTGAATTCCGGAACTCAGGCATTAAGGGAGGATCATCCATCAATGTCCAATGAAGGTTATCGGGGTAATGTTCCTCAATGAATTTTTCCGGGGGAGTCATAAAATAGAGTTCATCAAATTCCTTTACAAAATGGTCTCCCTGCCACGCCATGTAGCCACTGGCCCATGTCGGGTCCATCAATTCCCATTTGCTGTTAATCATCACTGCATTCCATGTATGATTGGAACCAAACCTTCGGATCCGCCTGTTGCTTCTTGCAAAACCGGTAATGACCTCGCATTTAATACCTGCAAAATCAGAAAGGGTTTTAAAAAGCCTTGCATAGCCATCACAAACAGCAGTGCCATTTTTGAGTACTATTGCTGCCACTCTTTCATCCAGCGGTTTGATTGCTGCGGTATCAGTATCCTCTTCATAAGCAGGAGAATTCGTCCTGGAATGTTTCCGGGCTTCGCCAGCTTTGTAGGAAATATTTTCCGTTATCCACCGGAAAATAGCCCTTACTTTCTCAATGTCTGATGAATATCCGGATGTAAGTTTCTGAGATAACTCAACGGGATCCGCAGATTCAATCCGGGATACTTTTTGATCTATTCCTCTGAAATCAATTTTTGCCTGCTGACTGAATGAAGTAAGCACAAAAAATAGAAATAGTATTGTTCCGGTTTGTTTCATTACACAAATCCTTCTCAAGTTACCGAAAACCTTTTGAAGCAAATTGCTGATGTAGTTAAGATGATTACCTATCCTTACTCCACAATCTGAAGAATTTATAATTGAAGCTTATAGTAAAAAGAAAATGGCCATCTGGAGTTGAAAAATCCTTTTTTTCAATAACTACTTCGCCTTTATCAATAGCAGTTTCTATATCCTTGCCGAAGTGAATCATATATTGTCCCGAAAGAGAGCAGTCAAGGGTTTGCGTAATATTGATATGTGTTCCCAGCCCCGCCTGTGTGGCCATACTGAGCCTGCTGACTGAATTGGATCTTTTCTGCAGTTCGCTTACTTTACTTAAATCAAAACAATGGCCAACGATAAGATAAGGCTGCATTAACCGGTCAAAGCTACAATTAGCGCTGGAATAAAGAAGAACAGACCAGCCTATATGATAATCATTACGTAAAGTGTAAGGCTTGTTTTTTGAAGTAATGTAATCAAGGTACCATTCTGTGTTCATTTTCGGGCCAACCTGAATGCGAAACTGACCACCGATTCCCTTTCCTACCGCCTTGTCATCATTGAACATACTGATAGTATTGCGGCTACCAAGACTGAATACTCCGGAAAAATTCTCCTGAGCCGGAGTAGATAAGGGATTAAGCAGCAGTAAAACTGACGGCGACAACAACCGCTTCATGTAGCAGGGGTTTTAGGTAGAGATGTCCGGTAAAGAGGAGTTTGAATAATAACGGGCAGCGTTTCAGTTTATTGTTTTGTCATTCTTATCAAAATGCCATAGAATATTCTTCAATCTGAATTATATTTGTAAATAAAATTTATCCCTATGTCACTGTTAAATCAGCAGAAAGGCAATAATAAAAAGAAAGGAAACAAGGGCAGCGCCGCCTCACAAAGCCAGGGTTCAAAGTTCATTGCAAAATCAGGCAAATCGCCCGGGTTTACCATCAAACCACATAAGGCGGGAGGAACGAGAGGAAGCTGATAAAGGCTTATCTTTTTAAGAATTTTCCTTTGAGCAGCTTCTCCATTACTTCATCCCTGAGATTTCGGCTGACAGGAATATGATGCTGGCCTATCTTTATGTCATTCCCTTCAATGCTTTCAATTTTTGATGCCGCAACAATAAATGATTTATGTGTCCTGATAAAAAGTGAAGCAGGCAAATATTCTTCCACTGATTTAAAAGTAAGATAACTGATGTATTTCTTTTCTTTTGTCCGGATGACCACATAATTCTGTAATGCTTCAACAAAAAGCACATCATCAAAAAAGATTTTTATCAATTTATTATCGGCCTTAATAAAAAAATGATCCACGGATGGAACAGCGGCTTTTCCCTGGTTTTTCTGTCGTACTTCATAATATTCTTTCGCCTTCAGGGCCGATTTCAGGAAACGGTCAAATGAAATGGGCTTAACGAGATAGTCCAGCGCATTTACTTCAAATCCCTCGAGTGCATATTGCGGATAAGCTGTCGTAAAAATTACCGGAGGTGGCTCTTTCAGTGTTTTAAAAAATTCAAGCCCTGTTATCTTTGGCATCTGAATATCGAGAAAAAGAAGTTGCACTTCTCCCCCGCTGATCTGATCGGTTGCTTTTAATGCATTTTCGTATTCTCCCTCAAGTCTTAAAAAATCAACCTCGGCAATGTATTCCTTCAGTCCTTTTCTTGCCAGGGGCTCATCGTCAATGATGATACAATTAATTTCCATTCAACTGAATTTTTAAATTGACAGAATAAGTATCACCGGATTCATTAATATCCAACCTGTGCTTTCCGGGATAAAGCAATTCCAGTCTTCTCTTTACATTTACTAACCCTATACCCCCAGATTTCCCATTTGCCGGCACATCCTCTTCCTTTGAGTTCTCGATCCTGAAGTTGAGTGAATGATCAGTATAACCTATATCCAGTTTAATAAAATTCATGGCCCTGCCGTGGTGAGAAAGGTGTTTAAAAGCATTTTCTACGAATGGGATCAGCAACAGGGGTTCAATAATAAGACCTTTGACATTGCCGGAGCAATTAAACTGAACTGAATAATTTTTTTCATCCTTTCTTAGTTGCTGAAGTTCTATATAGTCTTTCAGATAGTTCAACTCCCTCTCAACCGGTATTTTATCACCATTGGCCTCATATAACTGGTAACGCAGCATCTCGGAAAACTTATGCAAAGCATCTCTTGCTTCGATATTATCTTTATTAATCAGGAAATAAACTGAATTAAGAGAATTAAACAAAAAGTGAGGATTGATCTGGGATTTTAGAAAATTCAGTTCTGTTTCGGCCTTTTCCTTTCCTACCTGAGCAAGATTTTGCTGCATTTTCAGATAATCAAAGATGAGTTTGAACGCAGCGCCGGCAGATACAAGAAAGAAATCCGAAATGGCATTTTCATAAAGCTTTGTCTTTAAATCTGCCGAAACATTAAAAATACCGGTTTGATTTAATATCAATCCCGTCAAAACCACTTTAATTACACTGCTCCCCAAAATCATGAGGATAAAAAAAAGCAGAAAGAGTGCATACCTTTTCGGGTATAAAAAGCGGGGAATTAAAAAATAATTTGTGAGATAGATCATACCTGCCAGGTCAAGCACTTTCAGCAGGGTAATTTGTACAGCGATAAAGGATGTTTCATAATCCTGGTAACGGAGATAGTACCAAAGGGCAAACACCAATGCCCAGAATGCCACATGTTGTAATTTGTACTTCAAAATGAAGTTGCGGGTTTGCATATTCAAATTAAAGTTACAGTTTCTGTACGGCTAAATTAACTACACCATCGGTTCACTTTTCTTGACTAATTGTCAAGGAGAGATCATTCATTCCCAAATAATTAATTTGTAAAAAAAGAAGAATAATTAATCTCAGAATTTACCTGAGGAACAAGTCAGACTTAATTTTGAAATAGGTAACTTTTGTATCACCCATATTAGCTACCAACCCGACCAATGTCACATGATAGAGTTTGCTGGCTTTATCGTAAGAGGTTTCTACCTTCCCGCTGCTCACATCCAGATAAGCAACACTTTCCCCCGACTTGAAAGAATATTTTGCAGTTACATCACCTCTGCCTGATTCACCTACACTAATGCTGTATTTTCCCTTTGAAGAAAGTTTTCTTGAATTAAAAAAAATAGTAAGAAACTGGCTTTTTTGTTCAATGACAACTGTAAAGTTCCCGTGATTGCGATAGGTTTTTACTTTGGCAGGCAGGTGCTCGATAAAATAATTATTACCGGTTGTGGTGTCGGTTAATGATACAGGGCATCTTGAGTATGTACTGTCACCATCTTTCTGACTGATGGCTGGAAGTGAAGCAAGTATTGTCACAAGTATTATTAGAAATCGCATGACAGATGATTTAATTGGAAAAAATACGAAGATTTATGGAATATAGTTACAGTTAATTTCTTTCACCGAATATCAGGCTCCCGATCCTCACCATATTACTCCCATCTTCAATTGCAATTCTGTAATCGCTGGTCATGCCCATGCTTAGAGTCGTGAGTCGTGAGTCGTGAGTCGTAAGTCTGTCGAAAAGTCGTTTAAGGTTTTGAAATTCCTTCCTCACTTTGTTCATATCATCAGTAAAACTTGCCATCCCCATTAATCCACAGATCCTGACGTTTTGCATTCCTTTACTTTCAAATTCCTTCATTAACTCAATAAGCTCATTTTCATCCAGTCCAAACTTAGTTTCTTCCTGTGCTATATGCACCTGCATTAAACAATCAACTACCCTGTTTACTTTTTGGGCCTGCTTGTTTATCTCCAGTAAAAGTTTCAGACTGTCCACCGATTGGATGAGTTGCACAAAGGAGACTATTAACTTTACTTTATTGGTTTGCAGATGACCGATAAAATGCCAGCGGATATCCTGGGGAAGCTGTTTTGCCTTCTCTGCCATTTCCTGGACATAATTTTCCCCAAAGTCTCTGTGGCCAAGATTGTATAATTCCAGGATTTCTTCGAAGGGTTTCGTTTTTGAAACAGCAACAAGGGTTACTCCTTCCACATCCAGCTCCTTTTTTAATTGCAGATATGCTTCTCGGTTAACGGCCATCTTACAAAAGTAAAATGTGCTGGCGACTTACATCCCGGCACATTTTAAATTGGGTTTCTAAAATTTATTTAAGTATACTTCTGCTTATAACGATCCTCTGTACCTCACTGGTACCTTCATAAATCTGAGTGATCTTTGCATCCCGCATCAGCCGCTCCACATGGTATTCTTTTACAAAACCATAGCCGCCATGAATCTGCACCGCCTCCACAGTGGTCCACATTGCAGTCTCTGAAGCATAGACCTTAGCCATGGATGAACTGAGTGAATAATCAAGACCATTATCTTTTTCCCATGCAGCTTTTAAACATAAAAGTCTCGCTGCCTCAATTCTTGTTGCCATATCAGCCAGTTTGAATGCGATAGCCTGATGGTTCATTATTTCTGTTCCAAACGCCTTCCGGGTTTTGGAATATTCTTTAGCCAGTTCATACGCACCGCTGGCAATACCCAATGCCTGCGATGCAATACCAATTCTGCCACCTGCCAGTGTCTTCATGGCGAATTTGAATCCAAAGCCATCTGCACCGATACGGTTTTCCTTAGGCACCTTCACATCGTTGAACATCACAGTGTGAGTATCACTTCCCCGTATGCCGAGTTTGTTTTCTTTAGCCGCAACAACAACACCGGGCCAGTTTTTTTCAACAATTAAAGTATTGATTCCTTTCGAACCTTTTGAAGGATCGGTCTGAGCCATTACTAAATACACCGAAGCTGTGCCGCCATTTGTAATCCAGTTTTTTGTCCCGTTCAGTAAGTAATAATCGCCTTTGTCTTCCGCAGTTGTTCTTTGTGAAGTGGCATCACTGCCTGCCTCTGGTTCGCTAAGCATAAAAGCGCCTATATATAATTCACCGTTCTTCTGTCCCTGTGCCAGTGGAGTTAAATATTTTTGTTTTTGCTCTTCTGTACCGAATTGTTGCAGGCCATAGCATACAAGACTGTTATTTACACTCATTACCACACTTACGCTGGCATCCACTTTACTGATCTCCTCCATTGCAAGCACATAACTCACTGTATCCATACCAGAACCGCCATACTGCAGGTCCACCATCATACCAAGGAATCCAAGTTCGGCCAGCTTCATCACCTGTTCACGGGGAAAAATCTGTTTCTCATCCCTTTCTATTACTCCCGGCAAACATTCAGTATGTACAAAATCTCTGGCAGCCTTTTGTATCATCAATTGTTCTTCAGTAAATTGAAACATCATACCAGCTTTTCTCTTTGCCGCAAAGATAAGGGCAAAGCAGGCCTCCGTTAAGAACCCTGGTGATTTGCAACTAATTTCAAACTTCCCATTCCGATGAAAGATTTTGGCATAATTTTGCCGTTTAAACAGTGCTATGAAGAAGATACATATTTTATTACTCGTTCTGATAGCAGGAGCCATTGCTGTTCTGGTCACTTTTTTGAAAGGGGCGTCAACCTATGAGACTGTAGCAGAGGCAAAATCAACTCCTGATAAATTTGTTCATGTGGCAGTTAAATTAGATAAATCACTGCCGGTGGAGTATAATGCTCAGAAAGATCCAAACTACCTGAGCTTTCATGCCATAGATGCCGAAGACTCCACTCAAAGAATGAAAGTAGTTTACAGGAAAGGAGAAATTCCAAATTTGATGATCAGCGAAAAACTGGTCTTAAAAGGAAAATTTGAAAAAGATCATTTTGAATGCAGGGATGTGCAAACCAAATGTCCTTCAAAATACAAGGACGATATGAAAGCGGCAGAAAAGAAGGTACAGGATGCCACGCAAAATATGTCTTCCGAAAATTCTTCAGCAAATAAATAGTAACCCGAATGGATTACATTGGTGAGCATCGATTACCCGGCCAGGCAGGACAATTCTTTATTGTATTGTCGTTAGTTGCCTCGCTTATAGCTACTTTTTCGTATTTCAAATCTGCGCAATCAAAAAACGAAACAGATGCAGGTTACTGGAAAAAACTTGCTAGATTTTCATTTATTACCGAGTCAGTTTCTGTTTTTGCCATCATTGGTTTACTTATTTATATTCTCTCAAATCATTTGTTTGAATACAAATATGCCTGGCAGCACAGCAGCCGTTCACTTGAATTTAAATACCTGCTTGCCGGTTTGTGGGAAGGCCAGGAAGGAAGTTTTCTTTTGTGGAGTGTGTGGCACTGTGTGCTTGGATTAATCCTTATAAAGACAAGCAAGAAATGGGAAGCGCCGGTAATGACAGTTGTGAGCTTTGCCCAGGTATGCCTTGCCACCATGATTGCTGGTATTTACATTTTTGGCTGGCGAATGGGTTCAAACCCTTTTATTCTTTTAAGAGATTCCGGTGTGCTGGATAATGCGCCTGCCCTGCACCTGAATTTTGATATTACACAATCCTTTAATCCGGATTATCTCTCTTTCATTAAAGATGGTAATGACCTGAATCCACTATTGCAAAACTACTGGATGGTAATCCATCCACCTGTCCTGTTTCTGGGTTTTGCATCTACCGTTGTTCCCTTTGCATTTGCCATTGCGGGTCTTTGGAAAAAACAATTTGGCGAATGGACAAAACCTGCACTGCCATGGGCACTTTTTTCTGCAGTTGCCTTAGGCGTTGGTATCATGATGGGTGCCAAGTGGGCATATGAGTCACTTACATTTGGTGGCTATTGGGCATGGGACCCGGTTGAAAATGCATCACTGGTTCCCTGGATGGTATTGGTTGCCGGCATACACACTTTACTTATCTACAGGCATAGCGGTCATTCATTAAGAGCCACTCATTTATTTTTTATACTCTGTTTTGGGTTGATACTTTACTCAACTTTTCTTACCCGCAGTGGTGTGCTGGGCGATTCTTCAGTCCATGCATTTACGGACTTGGGAATGAACTGGCAACTGTTGGCTTTCTTATTTGTTTTTGTAATTCCATCTATTGTATTTTTCCTGCTTCGTTATAAAGAAATACCAACCGTTAAAAAGGAAGAAAGCGGCTCATCAAGAGAATTCTGGATGTTCATCGGTTCACTTGTAATTTTTTTATCTGCCGTCCTTATTATTGGTAAAACTTCACTGCCGGTTTTTAATAAGCTGTTTGACATTAAAAAAGCGCCACCGGAAGACCCTGAGTTTGCATACAACAGCATACAGGTTTATGTAGCCGTGATCATTGGGTTACTTACTGCAGTTACACAATATTTAAAATACAAGAAAACCGAGAGTAAATTTTTCTGGAAGAAACTACTAATCCCAACGGTTATTGCAGCTGCTGGCGCCACATTGATGCTGGCATTTGGAAATATTAATTATGTAAAAAAAGGACCGGGATTTCAGGCTGCTATCTGGTTGGCGGCCACTGCCTGTCTTTATGCGATCGTTGCAAATGCTGCTTACATATGGATTGGTATTAAAGGGAAACTGAAATTATCCGGCGGCTCCATCGCTCATGCCGGATTTGGAATGGTATTGCTTGGTATTCTGATTTCCTCTTCTAAAAAAGAAGTGCTTTCCAGCAACAGCAATGGTCTCATAGCTCCGGTTACCGGCATGGATGACCCGAGGGAAAACCTGACGCTGATAAAAGGCGTTCCTGCAGATATGGGAAAGTATACGCTGACTTATGAAAGAGACTCGGCTCACCCCAAAAAGGAATTATGGTTTTACAGTGTTCGTTTTAAAAGTAAAAATGACAAAGAAGAATTTGTACTTAAACCCAATGCCTTTGTTAATTATAAAGGTAATGAAGGACTGATGGCCAATCCGGCTGCCAAACATTATTGGGATCATGATGTGTTTACTTATATCACTTCTTTGCCCAATCCTGATAAACAGGAAGACACCGCAGTTTTTAAGGGGAATACCTTAAGAACCGGTGATACTGTGTTTTATTCAAACGGGTTTATGGTACTTCAGGATGTAAAACAAAGGGATAGCTTGCCCGAAGAAATCTTTGGAAAAACAGGGAAATTATATGAAGCTCCGATTAAAATATTTTCAAAGACCGGCTCCGTCTACAGTGTCACATCACGTCTTGCATTTCTAAAAGAGGGTCTGTTGGCTCTTCCCGATACCATTCCGTCAGAAAATATCATTTTGCAGGTACAAAAAGTAAATGATGACAAAAGCATAGACCTGGGAGTTAAAGAATCCAACTCTTTCACAAAATTTGTGACATTGAAAGCTTACAAATTCCCATTCATTAACCTTCTTTGGATAGGAATAATTGTAACTGCCACAGGTATCCTTATAAGCATGATACGAAGAATTCAATTAAACCGTATAAACAGTTCCGGGTCACAACTTTAGCTTTTATTTCAATACGCTTTCAGTGAAGCAAACAGCTACTTCAATAGCTTTGTTGTCTGTATATGAAATACAAGGTTTCTGAATTAATTTTGCAGTAATGCCCTCCAGCAATATATACAATAGAAGAATCTTCATACTGGCTTTCTTTTGTTTGCTGGCAGGTACCCGTTTGTTTTCCCAAATAGACTCACTTCCGGTAGTTCAGGATTCAACGGAATATGCCCTGAGGGCAATGAAAGAGCAACGAAAAAAGTGGGGGCCAAATGATACAATTGTTATTCCCGCTTTGTGGTATCATAATGAAATTGTGGGTTACAAAGACCTGGAAATGGCATGGGTTTCCAAGCTACCACCAAAGAAGCTTGCAAAATTTATTGAAGAATGGACAAGACTGCGCAATGCTGTTTATGTAACTTACCCTTATGCAAGAGTTGCCGGAAGTACAATTAATGATATAAATAAGAACCTGGAGAATTTTAGCGGCAAGATGGAAAGAAAAGCCTATATAAAATCCCGGGAAAAAGAGTTGCGTAAGGAGTTTACCGAACCGCTTTCAAATTTATCCGTGTACCAGGGAAAAATATTGATGAAACTGATCAACAGGCAGACCGGAAATAATTGCTATGAAATAATCAAAGAATATAAAGGCGGTTTAAATGCCCGGCTTTATCAAACCATCGCCTGGTTTGTAGGCGGCAACCTGAAACAGGAGTGGGATCTCAGGGAGAATAGAATTGACCGTGACATTGAAAACATTGTCAAAGAAATTGACGGAAGCTGGTATGTGAACCCATATCGGGTTAACTAGTTGCTGGTTACTTGTTTCTGTTCTCCTGCACTTTCATCATTGTTTCTCTTTTCCTTCCATAACTTTACTTTTACATAAAAACAGGCACTGTCCAGTAGTATAGCTTTACCAGCACCCTGTAACAAGAAATCTCTAACATGAAAATAGATATTCTGGCAATAGGTGTTCATCCCGATGATGTAGAACTTGGCTGCTCGGGCACTATCATTAATGAAATAAAGAAAGGGAAAAAAGTGGGTATTGTTGACCTTACTCAGGGAGAACTTGGAACAAGAGGCAGCGTAGAAACCCGTTACCAGGAAGCGGCCAATGCAGCCATGATCATGGGTGTGCATATAAGAGAAAATTTAAAAATGCGGGATGGTTTTTTCGAGAATGATGAAGTAAATAAATTAAAGCTGATTGCAGCTATCCGAAAGTATCAGCCTGAGATAGTGTTAGCCAATGTACTTCATGACCGTCATCCCGATCATGGACGGGCCGGCAAAATGATTGCTGAATGTTGTTTTTTATCGGGTCTATCAAAGATCGAAACAAAAGACGAGGCCGGAAATCTCCAGGCAAGATGGAAACCGGCCTACGTACTGCATTATATACAGGACTGGTACCATGAACCCGACCTGCTGATTGACATCAGTGATGTCTTCGAACAAAGAATGAAAGCCATCGAGGCCTATGCAACACAATTTCATACTGGCAGGGAAAGCAGCAGGGGTCCCCAGACTTATATTTCGACGCCTGATTTTCTTGAGAGCCTTATTGCAAGAGCCAGGATGCTGGGCAAAAAAATAGGGGTAAAATATGCCGAGGGATTTATTACAGAGAAAAAGATCGGCATCAGGCATCTGGATGCCCTTATTTGCAATGAAACGTAACAATCGTTAGCGTAAAATCTTCTGGCTTGCAAGCGCAGTTACTCTATCTTTGCCCTTCAATTTAAAAAATGAATATACCCAAATTTGCGTCTGTTCCTAATCCCTTTCATGTTGAGTTGAAAAAAAGGATCAGTAATTACTTTAAGGAGTCGGGTAAGGCAACTACCGGGAATTATAAACTATTTATAAAAGCTATTCTGTTGGTTATTGCTTTTGTAAGCCTTTACATCCATGCAATATTCTTTACCCCTGCCCCCTGGCTGGCTGTGTTTGAATGCCTGGCATTGGGAGGCCTTACTGCCGCTATTGGTTTCAATGTAATGCACGACGGAGCACATGGAAGCTTCAGCCGGTATAAATGGATAAACTATCTCGCCGGGTTGTCTTTGAACTTTCTTGGTGCTAACAATTTTTTATGGAAGATAAAACACAACATCATTCACCATACTTACACCAATATAGAAGGTATTGATGATGATATTGAAGCAAGACCTCTTTTACGACTTTGCAAAACTCAAAAATATTACAAGATTCATCGCTTCCAGCATTGGTATTTCTGGGCTGCCTATTCGTTGTTATATATATGGTGGGTGTTTTTTACTGACTATAAAAAATATTTCATGGGCCGTATTGGGTCCACACCTATACAGAAAATGAACCTGACTGATCATATTGTTTTCTGGCTTTCAAAAGCAGTTCATGCATTTCTTTTTATTGTATTACCCATATTAAGCGTTGGCGCCATTCCCTGGCTGCTTGGGTTCATATCGTATGCACTCTTCGCAGGATTTACACTAAGTATTGTCTTCCAGCTTGCGCATACTGTAGAAGACACACAGTTTCCCCAACCGGATACGGCCACAAACAAAATGGAGGATGAATGGGCCCTGCACCAGCTTAAAACCACAGCAAATTTTGCCAACGGAAACAGGTTCATCTCCTGGTGGGTAGGCGGGTTGAATTTTCAGATAGAGCATCATTTATTTCCACGCATTTCTCATGTGCATTACCCTGCTATCAGCAAGATCATACGCAAGGCATGTGCAGAATTTGGTCTCCCCTACATTGAATACCCAAAGCTAAGGCTTGCCCTGGTATCTCATTTTTCCCATCTGAGGAATCTGAGCAGGAAATGAAGAATGAAAATAATTATAAAGGAGACCTGCAGATATTTAAAGACTTCATTTTGCCGCGAAGCAAAAGCCTGTTAACTTGCACAGCTTTTTAAAGAAACCGTATGGTCGATTTTTCCAATTATGATCCGAACAGTGTAGGTAATCCTAACAATAATATTTTTGGCCTGCCTACCTCTGAAGAAGATGCAAAACTTGTAATCGTTCCTGTTCCCTGGGAGGTAACTGTGAGTTATGGTGCCGGTACTGCCCGTGCCCCTGAAGCAATTTTTAAAGCCAGCCTCCAGGTTGATCTTTTTGACCCCGAATTTCCCGATGCATGGAAACAGGGATATTATATGCGCCCTACCGACAAAAAGATATTGATGAAAAGCGATTATCTGCGAAAAGAGGCTGAACTGTACATTGATTATATATCCAAAGGAGAAGATGTTGACGCAAATCAGTTCATGACCAAGACGCTGAAGGAAGTAAACGAGGGAAGTCATTTTTTGAATAATTGGGTATATGAACAAACAAAGGTTCTTTTTGATAGTAACAAACTGGTCGGACTGATAGGTGGCGATCACAGCACTCCTCTTGGTTTCTTCAAGGCAGTTGCAGAAAAGCATGGTGATTTCGGCATACTGCAAATAGATGCACATTTTGATCTTCGGGAGTCCTATGAGGGCTTTTATTACTCTCATGCCAGCATTATGTACAACGCCCTGAAAGAAATACCCCAACTCAAAAAATTGGTGCAGGCAGGTATCCGTGATTATGGCAGCGACGAATGGAATTTATCAAAGAACAGCAATGGAAGAATTGTTACTTACTTCGACAAAACCATCCGCAGCCGGATCTATGAAGGTGAAACATGGAAACAGATTGCGGAAGAAATTGTAAGCAAACTGCCTGAAAAAATTTTTATCAGCTTTGATATTGATGGGCTCGATAGAAAACTCTGTCCCTTTACCGGCACTCCGGTTCCGGGTGGATTTGAACTGGAACAGGTTTTTTATCTGTTTAGTAAAATTTTACAAAGCGGTAAGACCATTGTGGGTTTTGACCTCAATGAAGTAGGCATCGGCGGCGATACTGATTGGGATGCCAATGTGGGAGCAAGAGTATTGTATAAACTTTGCAATTTATTGGTGACAAGCAACAGCCAGTGAAGCCGGAATATTCAATAATTCTGAAAAGTGATAAACTCAAATTATACAATCAGATTGGCTGGTTAATAATAACGGTCAATATTATTTTTCTTGTTTATCTGATTTTTTCCACTAATCTTAAAAAAATTCAAACTGCAAGTATTGCTGCCCTGATAATGTTTGCCATAGTATTTTTTACTCAAAGATTTTTCAGAAAAACTGTTTACAAATTTGGATTGCATCCCTATTTTTCCATCTCCATAGTGCTATGGATTATCCTTGATAATTATTGGTTTGCCGGAACAATGTTACTTTTTGATTTACTTCACACTCTTGCAACAAAAATTCCTGTTGTAAATATTTCAAAAGGCAATATTTATTATCCTTCCCTGTTCAGAAAAAAAATAGGTTGGGACAGTTTGAATAATGTTATCCTGAAAGACGGATTGTTAACCATCGATTTCAAGAACAACAAAATCATCCAGCAATTGATTGATGAAGAAAAAACAAAAGTGGATGAAAAGGAATTTAACGAGTTTTGCAGGCGGCAATTGAATAAATGAGTTTATCACAATCCCCATACATACTTTATTCCGATGGCAAAGGCAACATCTTTGAAGACACTTCGCTTTATGTAACAGGAAGAAGCGGATGGGATGCAGTACCCGTCCCAAATGATCATTGGATTGAATTACCAGATGGAGGATCATTGTATGAACTGCCTGGAAGAAAAGGAATCGGCATCGATGTAACGACAGGTGAAATGCGGTTATGTGAAAAAGGATGGGCTGTTGCTGCATTCATCCCGCCTGCGCATACAGGATTTTATCTCGCTGCTTATGAATCATCAAAAGATGCCCCCACCCTTCCCTTGTTCTGTTATACTGCTGCAGGCTGGCTCAATAATAAATTTTATGTTCCTGCTGTAAGAATTGAACCGGATATAAGACAGGATTGCCCGGGTTATGATCAGGATAAAGTGAATGAAGGCGCTGCCTATCTGTTAAAACATTATCCGCATAACAGGTTAGTGAATCATTTAATGAATAACTGTGCATTAACTTATCACTGTCCTGCCGCAAGAAATTTTTCTTTAGGAAGATGGGAATGTCCCGTTCCTGTATCCTCAGGTTGTAATGCGAACTGTTTGGGTTGTATTTCCTTTCAGCCCGATGAAAAGATAATTGTTCCCACACAAGACAGACTGGATTTTATTCCCACAGTCGAAGAGATTGTTGAATTCACTGTCCCTCACCTTGAATCAGCACCCTATCCTATCATAAGTTTCGGGCAGGGCTGCGAAGGCGAGCCTTTGCTGATGTGGGAAACAATAAGAGACGCCATCATTGAAATAAGAAAGCATACCTCCAAAGGCAGCATCAATATCAATACAAATGGTTCAAGACCGGATGCAGTAGAAGAATTATGCAAAGTCGGATTAGACTCTATCCGTGTGAGTACTAATTCAGCGAGAAGGGAAATCTATATGCCGTATTACCGTCCTAACAATTACGATTTTGATGATATTGTTGAAAGTCTGAAAGTAGTTAATCGTTTCGGCGGGTGGACATCCATCAACTATTTTGTTTTCCCCGGTATGACGGATTCGGTTGCGGAATATGAAGCATTGCGAAAGCTCATTAAAGAAACCGGTTTAAAAATGATCCAGTGGCGCAATTTCAATATTGACCCTGACTGGTATCTCGGAAAGATCGGGATAACGGATACAGGAGAATGTCTTGGTATAAAACAATTGCAGGAACTCATCCGTGATGAATTCCCGCAAGTGAAGTTTGGTTATTTCAATCCCTCAATGGAACGGATAAAAGGAAAGTTTGACTACGATTTTGCTCATTAGCAAAATGCTATTGTTCCAGTTGTTTTTTAAGCCAATCAATCCTGCTTTGCAGATACTCCGGCGGCTCACTGTCTGCGCCGTTTTGACGATAATATTCTTTGACCGCTTTGTTATATGTTTCCAATGCCTGTGCATACGATTTTTGCAAAACCAGGCCATCACCTTTTAATGAGAGACCATCCACTGAAGCAGGATTTTTTGCCAGTATCTTATCTGCATACTCTACTACCCTGCTCCCGTTTTCCAGGTGATGATAATAGCTGCCCAAACGTAATGATATAACATCGCTGTTTGCCGTGGCAGCATCCATGTTGCCCTTTTTCACAATTAGTTTTACTTCATTTGAAGTAACATTATTGATGCTGCATTCAATCAGGTAAGCACCAGGTGCTAATGACATAAGATCACCGGGTGCAATTACATAGGTTAAGACATAATAAGCATCTGCATCAAGCATTGCCTTGCCACCCTTAGGTCCAGGCGGGGTGGGTGGTGATGATGGTTTTATCGGTAAATGAACCGGCATAGCATTAGCCCCGGCGCCCAGGAATTTTGCCTTCCATACAATGGCTTCAATTTTGCCATTTTTTTCAGTCAGGTCAATTTCAATACCGGAGGGGGTTCGCCTGTTCTTCTCTATGCTTGCCTTTTCCTTGTCATATTCTTCCTTCTTTATTTTTCCCTGTTTCAATAAGTCATCAAGCTCTTTTAACCTTTCATCACCAGCCATGTTCCACCGTTTGTCGGCTTGTGCTTTCTTATTATAAATAGCTAAATCAAATAAAACAGGCTCGTCCTGGAATACAGCAGCATCTTGTCCCCCATTTATACCTTGTTTTATCGTAAAATGATCAATACGCTGTGCCCGTAATTGAAATCCGGATGTAAAAAGCAGAACGATTGAAAAGTACTTTAATAATATCTTTTTCATAACAAAGATTTAATTTTTAAGTTTACCGGTTACCACAGGTTTTTGGTGTAGCTCCCTTTCCAGAAACTCTTATCTGTCCTTTGCAATTACCCCTTTTTGGTGCTGCATCTTTGAAAGCTTTACCATTGGCATTATAGCCGGTTCCTGCAGGACTGGTACAAAGATCTGAGCCAATTGCCTCCGGATCATATCCGGGAACAACCCCGCCTACATTATCATACCGCATTACACAACTCACATTGCCGCTTCGCAAACCATGCTCCAGGTTAAATGAATTTTCTACAGCAGGGTTCTGTTCACCATGATGACAAACATTATTACCATGCAACAACTCATGCGCCACTACAGCAGCCATCTTGCTCGCAAAATCTATTTTTTTGTCTTTACAAACCTGTGCGATTTTTTTAGAAAACACTTTTATTTCAATTTCCCTGTTTGGAACGGTTGGTTGTCCTGTTTCCGATTCTGCTATACCCAGTAATGACCCGCTTTCTTTTCTGTCAACCAGCCGCAATCCCCTTTGGTCAACAATATGCGTAGTGGGATTAAAATTTTTGTTTACAACCCTTAAATTATCATCCACATACTGTTTATCGTTGATTTCATGTACCTGCAAACCACTTACTTTTTGATAAACAGCCAGGTCGAGTCCGCTTTCATTCTTTACAAAAATGTCCTTTTTCTTATAGCTGGTCCGGGTGTGGGCAATATCATCGCCATCCATAACCATAAAGCCCCGGTATTCTTCATATGTTGAGAGGCCATCCCCGTTAAAGCCATCACCGGCTGGCTTATCATCTTCATCTTCATTGTTATTAGCAGGATCAGGCACTTCTCCCCCGCCTGTAACCATCCATCCTCCATCGGCTATCCTGTTTTCATCAATATCTATCGGGATAGTGACCCGGTTATCCGGATACACAGTTTTCTTGATACGTCCGGTGGGATGTTTTACATCATCTTTGGTTACAGGAATGGAAATATAAACAGGCTTGCCATCCAAACTTGTCTTCTTGTTTACATTGGCAAAACTTCGCAGAAACCCATATGAGCCAAAATCTCTTGAATAAATCTTTATGCTGTATTCTTTTTCCGGCTGCTCCGTTCTTGCCTGCTGGTATAGACCTTTCGTGTCGCATTTCGTATTACTTGCTTTTGTATCATCCCATGCTTCATGACCTGCTTCCTGCTTTAGCTGAAGGTCACGGCACTGATCGGCATCTTTTGGAACAGGAGTATTCAAACAAACGCCTTTTTCCATTGATACATTCATTAATTCAAAATAATGAATACGGCACATATGAGAAAGAGCAGGCAGCCATTTACCTCCCACTTTGTACATCAGTTCCGATTTCAGTTCAAGGCTGTTATTATCGGTGGGCAGCCACACAAAATCAGGATGACTGAGTTTCACACCGGGCTGGTAGATTTTCAATACAAATTCTTTGGAAATTTTATCAGGATCTTTTCTTGGTCCTGCAGGATTCATCACTTTCAATCTCATTTTAACTTCTATTACTTCTTTACCTTTCGGCATTTCCATTGGCGCCTCATAAATCACATATTGGCCGCCATTGCCCAATATAAATTTGCCTCCACCTGATACAATAGTCCATTCCCACATAATATTATCGGGATAAGTTTTGCTGCCACCAGAACTGGTGCAATTTGCCGAGGTGCAGTTATATGTAATATCATCAGGATCGTTTTGATCCTGGGATTTCAAAACCATCCATTGACCAAGCACCATTTTATCGGCATCGGCCACACCCGGTAGCATTATAGCCGGCTCAGCAAGGTTGTCACCGGGTTTCCAGGAAGGTCCGACCAGTTTGCAACTTCCATCCACAACAGGAAGAGCCGCTGCTGCCGGTTTATCAGGTTCACCACCCGTTATGGTAATTTCGTATTTATCCGGCAATGATTTCTTCCTTGTGGTTTTTATCGTAATAGTTTTTGTAACCGTAAGGTCAGTTACCGGAGAACCGTCATCAATAATAGATAATAGAACGGTAGTGATAGCGAAAGTATCTGCACTTTTTACAGGCAGTGCAACATAAGGTGGTTGAAAGACCACATGTTCTCCTTCATTTGTTTTTTCATTCTCTGCAGCGCAACCGAGTTTTACAAATCTTCCCTCACCTGCTGTAATTGTCCATTCAAATCTCACTTTGCCTTTAACTTCAATAGTTTTTTCACTTCTTGTATCGGGGCAGGGAGCTTTTGGATTACATTTAAAGACAACAAGATCAACATCAGAGCCAGCCGCTTCCAATGCAATAAAATCGTCCCTGAAAATAGTGCTGGTGCTGCCTGTACCTGCCTGCTTGCTTTTTAGTCCGCCAACCATTTTTGGCCCCATCTTTTCTTCTACATCGGGTAAGCAGATTCTTTCATTGGTAGTAGGGATATAGGGAATTTCTGCATTACAATAAAAATCACAGGTGGTGCCATCATTGCATTCTACCGTTCCGCTAAGTGAAACAGAATAGCTGCATTCACCTTTTATTTTCACATTTACCGAAGCACCGTCTGCCTTACCATCAATCTCAATTTTTCCTTTATCCTCCGGCGATGTGGAAACCGTCCAATTATAAGTGACTTTTGCAACTCCGCAGACTGATCTCGTATTACCCGTACCAAATGTACCTGTGCAGGCTGCTTTCACAGCTCCTGAATAGGTTATTACATTTCCGTTTCTTGCTGTCTCAGTAACTGCGCAGGTTGCAGAGCAATTACACCTGCTGCTGGGTGGTGGAGGCACTGTTTCGCCAGATTGGGTAACGCAATCCTCTGCTGTACAAACGGTACCATCAATACAGGTTACAGTTACTTTAACGCATACCGTAAATCCCCGGTTATTTTTGGGCCGGATGTTTATTGTCTTACCATCGGTTTTCCCAACCAGTTCAACATTTTCTTTCCCATCTTTTATACTCCAGCTATATTCTGTTTTTAAAACTGCGCAAACAGGAAAAGTGTTAATGCCAACACCCCATACTCCTGTACACTCTGATTTAGCCGTAGCTGTCAATGAATTTCCGGATTTGGAAACTTTTACCGAAGCCCCGCAATTGCAGGATTTTTTTATATAGCCTGGAGGACATTCCGATTGAGGAGTAGTAACGTCTCCCGGTTGCGGTAAATCAAGATTAATGGTCACGGTAAAATTTCCTGTTGCTGTACTTACAGCCGGACAATGAATGGAAAAAGTACCATTGGCGCTATCAGGAGGAGGCCAAATGGGAATTACCTGAACATTGCCATTGGTCATAGTAACTACATTGGGTGTTGTATTGGTAATGGTAAGTGTTGCTTTATCCGGAAGCCTTTCCAGGTGGAGCAATTTTACATCAATGAATGTATTCTGGCCTTTGCGTAAATCCAAATCGCCTGTAGTAACCACCATATCTACCCCGGAAATCTGTTTGCTGCATAATTGCTGACCATTCTCATTAATCTGCATGGTTTGCACACCCTGACCGTTTGCCGGGTACTGTACCTGGCATTGTCCCGGTGATTCGGCTAATACCTGTACGGGTTGATTATTTAAAGAACATTGTGTATTGGATGCGTTACCATCAAAAGGGCCCATTATCTGCATAGGTGCAGCCGTAAGAGCATGTGTGGGAGTAATACAACGGTTTACCTCATTTTGCCCTTCATTTGCCGAATTCTGCCAAATCACATAATCACGGGGATCCGCCCCCCCTGATCCACCTTTTGGAACTGAATCTTTTTTGGCAGCGGGAATGGAAGGAACGGGAAGTGAAAAAATGTTTTGTCCGCTTACATGACGCATTTCAATGGCCTGAAGAAATTGCCGGTCAGTATGGGCAATAAAACTGAATCTTCCATCTTCGTTTCCAACCGGAAATTTTTCATTATTAAAGCGGATAGTATATTTCTTAAGTTCAACCAGACTTTTGTCAATCTGCCTCGAATTATTGCCATTTGGTTCCGCTATTACAGTTCCTGAAATCATATCTCCGGCTCTGATATCATCCGGCAGGTAAACTTTTACGTTGCCATGCTGTGTAGGGAAAACAGCAGTGGTTAATCCTTTTTGGGAGGTAATGGTTTGCGCCCTTGTTATTGATGCGGGTGACAGCATAAATAAAGAGAGTAAGGCATAATAAAAGAATCTCCATTTCATAATTGTAATTTTAAAAGACCTAGCAGCAGCGGCATAATTATTTTTTGAATTATTCACAATTTTATTCACAAGAATAGCTACTGTGTGAGGTAACACCAAGCAGTATTTTGCAGTTTTTATCAGTATAATGATGTGTGATATAATCAACCGTTAGCATTTCAATGCAGGTTCCGGTTCCTTTTTTACAATAACCTCTTGCCAAATATTCAGTCTTCATATAACCAGCATTAGGGTCGTCAGGCTTAGCCCCGGGTATAAGTGTACAAACGTCATCCTTTTTAGCGTCTCTTTCATGAACGCATTCTGCGTCTTTATACAAAAAGCAGTATAGACTCCCGTTGAAAAATTTCTTTACAAATGTCGCCGGCTCTTTTTTGGGTTCAGTCTTAACTTCGTCTTTTTTTGTTTCATCAGGTTTTTTTCCTGCCTCATCAAAAAGCAAAAACTGGTTGGCAACCACGATAGCAATGTCATAATCAATTGGATTTCGGTTTAGTGTCATACTATTGATATGGTATTGCCCATTTGGCAAAGGTTCGGCCTTTATCATGCTCAATACAATGGACTTGTATTCTGGTAAAACAAATAGCGTTTTTTTCTCCAGATTTAAAAAACCCATCAGGTCATTATATGGATGTACTCTGCCCGGTTGGGCAAGCGAGGGCAATTGATAAGAGGACAGTATAAGATCTTTCATCCCGGTTCTGAGTGTTATTTGATCATCCGTTGCTATTTTCATATCAGCCCTTGTCGTTAATCCATTTATCTTATCTTTTAGCTGCTGCAAATTCTCTTTTGTTTCTCCGGTTGTTTGTACCGAGTCAATGAAATCCTGAACATGACCACATTCGGTTTGCAAAGCAGTCTCTTTATAATATTGAGCTACCCTGTTAATGAATTCGATCCCGTTTTTCAGCACATCAAAGTCAGTCAGTGTTGTATTACCGGTTGAATTATTTACTACGGCCTTAAGCGCTTCGTAACTGCTAAGCCAACTGATAGCTGCGCCTTTAGGTACATTCAGCGGTTGCAATAATGAATACGCCACTGCTTTGCTTTCATCTAATTGCTCCTGGCTTGTGCATACCGGCATATTGCCTATTGCCCTTTGTACATTGGATCTGATTACCGAAATGTCTTGTGAAGTTCCGCCATCATCATCTGTTACTCTGGTGGTATATTGATTTAAATCTTTCTTCAACGCATTAGCCCAAGCATTAAAATCTTCAGGGGTTTTCAAAACATTCAGCTGTGGACGGAAAGGATCATTGCTTGTAGAATAATTTTCACGCAATGTGGCGCTGACAGAAAAGATTCCAACCGCATTACCTGTAATACCTCTTTTTATTTGCCAGCAAATTTTTGCAACTTCGTTTGAGGAAACCGAAGCAAAATCTTTCCCATAAACCCGCTGCAGATTTCCTCCTTCCATCGTTACAGTGTTCGGATTAAGATTCCGAAGATCAATTGTCATTGTTCCGTTTATCAGTTTCTCAATATCAGGATTCACCCACTCGCCTTTGGAATCTGTAACAATACAGTTTACAATTACTTCAGATTTCTGTCGGGGCCGGAGATTGGTATTGGGGCTGCTTATTGTTAAATCCACAAGGGTTGTCTTCGCACTTCTTATATCAAAAGACTGAACCGGCTGATTCCATACTTCTTCAGTTACCGTAATGGAGCCCGGTGCAATATTTTCAGGCAATTCTATCACAGCCTGCTGTGCGGAAAAGCATTTCGGTTTCAAAATAAATTGCTCACCCTTTCCATCGATAATAACAAATTTTTCTCCCGGAGTAAATGCTTTATTGGTGTAAACATTTAATAAATCACCTTTGACCATAACTGTGGAAGGAGTGGATAATTGTTCAGGCTCCTGGGGATTAACTATATGCGGTGTAATGATTACCGGCGGCAGGCTCACTTCTCCGATTTCAGTACCCAAAAAATTGGTTAGTCTTACAGGTGTTCTTTGCCCGGTGCCCAGGGAGGGTTTCCAATCAAATAAAAAAGGTATTTGATTTAATGGAATTTTCTGGTCATCTATGGCAAGTGTCATCTTAAGCAAATCTTTCAGATTGCGGTCCTTCTCTTTTTGATTTTTTCCTGTTGGCTCTGCCGTAACAGTACCGGAAATTACCGCACCCGATAATGACTGTGGCAGATCCACCTTTACATTACCATATGGAGTAGTAAATTGGGTTTCAGATATACCCGATTGATATCTCACTGTACCGTTGATGGTTTTAGTGATTTGGGCCAGTGTATTCAAATAGAACAACAAACAGGCTACCGGACAAAGCAATAATTTTAATAAGTGTTTCATTCTGCAGGTTTTAAAAAGTTACAAAGAATACTCTACTAAATGAAGTGTGGGGCCGTAAGTGAAATTCCTGAATTACCGGCTTTAGTAAAGTCGGGAAGCGATGATTAATTTGCGCCCGGGTTATTGATGCGGGTGCCAGCAGGAATAAAAAAAGTACAGTTTTGCAGAAGTGATATTTTTTCATAACTGTGCAAAATTTATTTTTATCAAATCCCTTCTGCCACTATATCTGCCTGACTATTTAATTTACAAACAAGAAAAACCAGATTTAGTCTCCACTTTGATCAGCCTTGTACATTTAGCATCCAGGTATGTATTTATAACTTTGGTGATAACATAAACTTCCGTGCAAAAATCTGTTCCTTTCCGGCACCTTCCTGAACGACTTTCTTTGATTGTCGTATACTTACCGGTTGGTTTAAATTTTTGCTCTTTTTCGTCCCATTCTTGCAGTTCAGTACAGTCAGCAGTTCTGCCACTTTCAGTTATACCTGTATTACATTTTGCATCCTTAAAGAAAACATGAACGGTACCTGTTTCATCTTTGGTTGTAGTAAGTAACGTGGCGGCATCTGTTTCTTTTTCCACCGGATATTTTTCCCACCACTTGCTGTCAAAGAAATCGGCCCTGACCAAAGATGCCACCTGTATATTATAAGAAACAGGCGTTAAAGAAGCTGTTACCGCATTTATTGTATAACTTCCATTATCAAGAGGAAGAGCATTCAGTGAGTTTAAAACCTGCTGCTGGTATTCGTGTTTTACCCTCAATATTTTTTTATCCGGGTCAAGGAAACCTATCATGCTTTTAACAGGGTCAATCCCGTCTTTTGTTCGTTTGTCGAAACAATAAGTTGAAAATCCCATATCCGACAGACTCCAATCCAATAATTTGCTTGTCTCAGAAACTGACATCATTTTTTGATCTGTTCGGGAACTTAAAGAACTTAATGCCTGGTCCAATTGGGCCAGATCTTCTTTCATTTCAACAGTTTCCTTTATCGTGTTAATTAATTGCCGGGCATTTGTAACATCCTGCGTCATTGTTGGATCATTGCTTCTGTAACTTATTCGTTCCATAAAATCAAGGCCGGTTTCAACAATCTCTGAATTAAAATGAAAAGGTTTTGACATTTCTTCTCTCCCACTAAAAGATGTAATTAAAGATTTAAAAGCATCAAAACTGCTTAACCATGTGTTAGCAGCGCCTTTAGGAACATTCAATGGTTGTATTAATGAATACGCCACTGCCTTGCTTTCATCTAATTGCTCAGGACTTGTACAAACCGGCATATTATCAATTGCCCTTTGTGCATTAAAACTCACTACATCTGTATTAAGCTCTGGCACAACATCAGCAGATATTACGCCTGAATAATTTTTTAAATCTTTCTTCAAAGCTGTTGCCCAGGTATTAAAATCCTCCTGAGTTTTTAAAACATCTAATTGCGGACGGAAAGGGTCATTACTTGTAGAATAATCTTCATGCAATGTAGCGCTGACGGAAAAACTGCCGACAGCATTGCCGGTAATATTTCTTTTATATTGCCAACAAATTTCTGAAATAGCTTCACCGGTTACAACTGTAAAGTTGTTTACATTTACCCTTTGCAGATTGCCTCCTTCCATCGTTACAATGTTTGGATTAAGATTCCGAAGATCAACACAAAAAGCAAAATGATCCTCCCATAAACCTGAAATAGTAGCCAGCACAAAAGATTCCTGTCCGGGGCGGAGATTAGTGTTGGGGCTGCTCAGTGATATGTCAACCAGCATAACCTTCGCAACTTTGTCAATAGCGTATCCTGTTACTGGCTGATTCCACACTTCTTCCGAAACTGTAATTTCTCCCGGTACTATATTATCGGGCAATTGTATTACAGCCTGCTGTGCCGACATACATTTAGGCTGCAAAGTGAATCGCTGGCCTCTGGCATCTGTAACTACAAATTTTTCTCCAGGGGTAAACTGCTGGTTAGTATACACATTCAGTAAATCTCCTTTTACCATTACATTGGAGGGAACTGATAATGTGGGTACGCCTTCCAGCGGGTCAACGATGTGGGGAGTAATAATGACAGGTGGCAGTGTCAATTCTCCCATTTGCTCTTTTACCTTACTGAAAATTCTGACAGGTGTTCTTTGACCCGATGATGCATTGGGTTTCCAGTCGAACAGGAACGGAATTTCTTTAATGGGTATCTGCTGATCACCCAGGGCAACTGTCATTTGTAATAATTCTTTCAGATTTCGGTTCTTTTCCTTCTGGGTTTTACCATCAGGCGTTGCAGTCACCGCAGGAATAAAAAGAGTAATCCGGGAATAATTATTTTTATCATACCATAAACTTTATTTTCAGAACTTATAAACAGGAAAAATGTTTAAAATCCTCTGTTTTGATCATTCGTGTACAGTTTGCGTCCATAAATATCTGAGAGATTGAAGTCACGACATAAACCTCGGTGCAAAATTCTGTCCCTTTTTTACAAGTGCCGGTGGGATAAAGTGTAATTTTTTTATATCTCCCGGTTTCTTTTACCTTTTTTTCATTACTATCCCACTCAGTCTCTTTGAAACAAGAACCGGGAGTCAAATCCCTGTCATTCTTTACACATTGAGCATCTTTGTAGAAAATATAGTAAGTACCGGTTGAATCCTTCGTAGTGGTTATGATATTTCCCCGGCTGGTATCCTTCTTTATATATTCATTAATCAGGTGTTCCGCCCACCAGTCGCTGTCAAATACATTTGCCATTATCAGGGGCTTCACCTGCACAGTATAACTAACAGGTGTCCTTGTTTCAGAAATTGCGTTGATATGATAATTTCCATTGCCTAGCGGAATAGCATTTAGAGAATTTAAGACTCTTTCCTGGTATTCAGGATTTACATGTAAAATTTTACGCACCGGGTCAATACCTCCCACCATGCTTTTCTCCGGATCTATCCCATCCTTTGCCTTTTTATCAAAGCAAAAAGTGGAAAATGCAAGGTTGAAAAGTTTCCAGGCGGTTTGTTCCGGATCGTTTTTTATTTTTTCATCTGTCTTTGTTATCAAAATTTGCAGGTCTTCAGGCTTAATATCTCCCCCTCCTGTTGAACGGGCATTTATTATCTCATTCATCATAGACTGGTCATTGGTGCGATGGGCAACTCTTTCCATAAAATAAAGACCGGCATCAACAACCTCCATATTAAATTGAAATAGTTTTGACATTTCTTCCGTGCCTCTAAAAGATGTGAGCAAGGATTTAAAAGTTTCATAACTGCTTAACCATGTGTTAGCAGCGCCTTTTGGCACCTGCAGCGGTTGCACTAGGGAATAGGCCACTACTTTGCACTCTTCCAATTGTTCGGGAATTGTACATACAGGCATATTACCAATAGCCCTGTTAATATTGTGTGGATCAAACGGAGCAGCTCCGGGGACATCAACGATATGCACAGCTGCATACTCTTTCAAATCTTTTTTCAACGCATTGGCCCATGCATTAAAATTTTCCGGGGTTTGTAATGCATTTAATTGTGGACGGAAAGGATCATTACTTGTATTATAATCTTCGTGCAGGGTGGCACTGACAGAAAAACTTCCCACTGCATTCCCGGTGATTCCTCTTCTTATCTGCCAGCAAATTTGAGCAGGTTCATCGGATGATAAACTGGATGCCTGGGGGGAAAAAGTGAAATCTGAATTCCTGATCAGTTGTCTGTTACCGCCCTGCATGGTTACCGTATTCGGATTCAGGTTTCGCAGGTCAATTGTCATAGTTCCATTGATAAGTTTTTCAATATCCGGATTCACCCATTCACCTTTTGAATCAGTAACAATTACACTTACAATTACCTCTGATTTTTGTCCAGGCCTCAAATTCGTATTCGGGCTGCTGATGCTCAGATCTACAAGATTCAGTTTTGTATTAGTGAAGCTATATTTATCTGCTGGCTGATTCCACACTTCTTCCGAAACTGTAATTTCTCCCGGTACTATATTATCGGGCAATTGTATTACAGCCTGCTGTGCCGACATACATTTTGGCTGCAAGGTGAACCGCTGACCATTGGCGTCTGTAACTATAAATTTTTCTCCGGGAGTAAACTGCTGGTTGGTATATACGTTCAGCAAATCACCCTTCAGCATTACATTTGAAGGTACAGATAATACAGGTACACCTTCCAGCGGGTCAACGATGTGGGGAGTAATAATGACAGGTGGCAGTGTCAATTCTCCCATTTGCTCTTTTACCTTACTGAAAATTCTGACAGGTGTTCTTTGACCAGATGGCGCATTGGGTTTCCAGTCGAACAGGAACGGAATTTCTTTAATGGGTATCTGCTGATCACCCAGGGCAACTGTCATTTGTAATAATTCTTTCAGATTTCGGTTCTTTTCCTTCTGGGTTTTACCATCAGGCGTTGCAGTCACC
>JACRLZ010000005.1 GCA_016235125.1 Sphingobacteriales bacterium
AACTATGTTTGCCTTTATTCATAATGGCTTTCAACTGTTCCCTTTCACCGGCTGTTAATGTTACTTTATAATGTACCATCGTTTTTGGATGGTAAAGTTATAAAAAATTAACAGACATTATCAATTTGACATGACACTAGATTAAATGACAAATGAGGAATAAAAAATGAGAAATTAGAAAGTAAACCCGATTATTATGGAAAATAAAAACACAAAGTTTGACCTTGAGGATCGATTGGTTGACTTCGCCTGCATGTGCCTGGAAGTTTGTGAATTATTGCCGAATACAAAAGCAGGACAGAATCTTGAAAATCAGTTGTCGAAAAGTGGAACTGCTCCAGCCCTGATTTACGGGGAGGCACAGGCAGCTGAATCAAGGCCAGATTTTTTACATAAAATGAAATTGGTTCTAAAAGAAATCAGGGAGTCAAGGGTAAATCTGAAAATAATAAAAAGAAAGCCAGTCGTGGTTCATGAAAAAGTTGAAATTGCTTTCAATGAGTCAAATGAATTAATGGCTATATTCCTTAAGAGTATAGAAACTGCCAAAAACAACGATGAAAGGCGCAAAAAGTAGCACTACACTTTCGCATTCCTTATTTTTCATTTCTTATTTCTAATTTCATGCTATGACCGAACGGCTACTTCAATTCATCTGGCAATTCCAATACTATAACAAAGGAGAATTAACAACCACTGCCGGAGAAATAATACAGGTAATTTTTCCTGGTCAATACAACACCAACCAGGGCCCTGATTTTCTGGATGCAAAGATCAGGATCGGTAAAACGACATGGGTGGGAACAGTGGAACTGCATTTGAAAACTTCCGATTGGAATAAACATAATCACCATGGCGATAAAAATTATAACAATGTAATACTTCATGTTGTTTGGGAAGATGATGGAAGCGGAAGCCGGAACTCAGTTCCGGCTGCTACGGAACAGAGTTCCGTAGTTCCGGTATTGGAACTGAAAGGAAGAGTTTCCAAAATCTTATTGCAGCGGTATGAAGAACTGATGAACTCGTCTGCATTTATTCCCTGCGAAAAATCTATCCATTCGGTAAAAGATATTATCTGGAAAAGCTGGAAAGACCGTTTATTGGCTGAACGCTTAATGAGAAAAGCCAAGACCGTGGAAATTTCTCTGCAGCAAAACAATTGCCACTGGGAAGAAACTTTCTGGTGGTTGCTGTCCAGAAATTTTGGAATGAAGGTAAATGCAGATGCTTTTGAGGCAATGGCAAGATCTATTCCTGTAAATATTCTGGCCAAACATAAAAGCCAGATTCATCAGCTTGAGGCCTTGTTATTTGGACAGGCTGGTCAGTTGGAAAAAAAGTTTAATGAAGACTATCCAAAACTTCTTCAACGGGAATATAAATTCCTGAAAGAAAAATACAAACTGAAGCCTGTTCACCTGCCAGTTCATTTTCTAAGAATGAGGCCAGGTAACTTTCCAACCATCCGTTTAGCCCAACTGGCAGCGTTGATCAACAACTCAACTCACCTGTTCTCCAAAATAAAAGAGATAAAAACAGTAAAGGAGATACAGCAATGGTTTGATGTGACTGCCAATGATTACTGGCATTACCATTACCGCTTTGGAGAAACTTCTTCCTATAAAAAGAAAAGCCTTGGTACTGCTATGATTGATAATATCATCATCAACACCGTTGCGCCGGTCTTATTTGCGTATGGCAATTACCATAAGGAAGAAAAATATAAAGACAAAGCTATGAAGTGGCTGGAGAAGACCACAGCAGAAAGCAACAGCATTATCAAAGGGTTTATAAAACTTGGTATAGAAAACAAAAATGCGTTTGACAGCCAGGCGCTGATTGAACTGAAAAATGAATATTGCAGTAAGAAAAGATGTTTGGATTGCGGGGTGGGGAATGCGATACTAAAATTAAACGGATATTAATTTCTCTTTTGTTGTTCAACAATAATTGCATAAACGTTCCTAACATTGTCAATAAATTCAATTTCATAGTGTTCTTTTGTTCCAGGCCAATACGACCAGTTGTTATACCAAAAATTTCTATACCCAATTCCAAATGTAATTGACCCGCTTCCATCGCTTTTCTCCCTTATTGTAACTTCTGGCAATGATTTGATGTTATAAGAGGTAACATTTCTATAGAAAAAACCTGATTTTATAATGACACGATTATCTGATATTGCATAAATAGTCCTTGTGCGTTGATAGGCATCCGTAAAAAATCGTCCAATCGCCATATAAAAGCCAATCGCTACAAAAGGTATCCCAAACAATGCAAAGGCACCGGCTCTACTTGCAGTTACTGTCCAAAATACAGCAAAGCCAAACCATAAAAAACTAAATGGAATAAGATAAATATCTGTTGTTCGAAATTTGATTCCCGCCTTGGGTTTTCCTATCCAAAGAATTTTTTCCCCCCTAATCAAAGATGGTCTTATATCATCTTCAAATTCATAATTCATAGTAACTTTCGATTTTAATATGCCCAGCTTCCCCAATCAACCCTCACCTCAATATCAGGATGAAGGCTTTTTTGCACAGGACAGGTATTGCCGGTATGTTTTAAAATAGTTTTTGTTTTCTCATCCATATCTTTCAATGCATCGGGAATATGAAAACTAAGTTCAATGCCGCCCACCCGGCGGGGGTCACTCTTCATTATCTTCAGTACATCTACTTTTATTCCGTCCAGGTCAAAACCCATGCTGCGGGCTTTGATGGCCATTGTGGTCAGCATGCAGGATGCAAGGCTGGTAGCCAGCGTATCAGTAGGAGAGAATCGTTCTCCTTTACCATGGTTATCGGTTGGCGCATCTGTCTCAAATGATGAGCCGCTTTTCAGGTGGGTGCTCACGGCTCTTAAGGCGCCGTTGTAAACTACTGTAGAAGTCATTATCAATATTTTGCCCTAAATTTACGTTTAGTTAAATAAACAGATACTCCGTGAAGAAACTAAGCCTTACTGTACTTTTTGCAACGATTGTGATAGGTTCATTTGCGCAGGATAGCACCCGGCACAAAGTAAAAAATGAAAGAAAGGAAATCCGCCGTCAGAAAGTGAATAACCTGATCAGGCAGGCTGAGGAAGGTGTGCTGGTATATAAGAAACAAATGGTAATGGGTATTCAGCTTCGCACCAATGGCTATGGTGGCTTTCTTGAATTTGGGAGGATGAAGACCAACCGTAAAACAAATATCTACCGGCTCGACATCACAGAAATAAAAAACCAGAAGGAGGAAAAAACCCCGAACGGCGCTATCATTTTCGGTACTCCTTATGTGTATGGCAAACTGAATAATTTTTACCAGGCCACCCTGGGTTTTGGCCAGCAGTACATACTTGGCCAAAAAGGAAATAAAAACGGTGTGGCTGTCACGGCTGTTTATTCCGGCGGTCTTGCATTGGGTTTATTGCGGCCTTATTACCTTGAAGTGCAGGACCCGAATGGTGGCGACAACCTGATTATCAAATACAGTTCAAAGGACAGCGGCTTATTTCTTGGTCCCACCATTATTGGCGGCGCTGGACTTGGGAAAGGATGGAATGAGATAAAAATAAAACCCGGCGGCTTTATCAAAACCGCCTTGCGTTTTGATTACGGTCGTTTCAATGAAGTGGTGTCCGGTATTGAGGCCGGAGTAAGCGCCGAATTCTATGGCTCAAAAATTCCCATTCTGTTCGGGCAAAAACAAAAACAATTCTTCTTTCATGGATATGTTGCATTACTGTTTGGACGACGCAGGTAATCATGAAAATTTCCCACTAAGACACAAAGAACACAAAGCTTTGGAATTAAATACCGATATTCCCTAATGACCTTAGTGGCTTTGCGGGAAACAACTTAATTGTATTTTTGCCGGATGATCGAACTTCCTGTTACAAGTGAGGCAAGAACAAAAAAGCCCGATTGGCTGAGGGTAAAACTTCCTATTGGCGAAAGTTACAAACATGTCCGTGGGCTTGTTGACACACATAAACTCCATACCATTTGCGAAAGCGGCAACTGTCCTAATATGGGGGAGTGTTGGGGAGAAGGCACGGCTACTTTTATGATACTCGGAAATGTTTGCACAAGAAGTTGTGGTTTTTGTGCGGTGGCAACAGGCAAACCGGAAGAAGTGGATTGGGATGAGCCGCAAAGAGTGGCTGAAGCCATTCATTTGATGAAAGTGAAACATGCTGTTATTACTTCTGTTGACCGTGATGAACTGCCTGACGGTGGTGCTGCTATATGGTACAATACCATCAAAGCTGTGAAAGCATTGAATCCTGAAACCACTCTTGAAACATTGATACCCGATTTTAAAGGAAAGAAAGAAGACATTCAACGCATCATTGATGCAGCGCCGGAAGTAGTGAGCCATAATATTGAAACGGTGGAACGATTAACCAGACAAGTCCGCATACAGGCCAAGTACTGGCGGAGCATGGAAGTGATAAGGATACTGAAAGAAGCTGGCATGAGAACCAAGAGCGGCATTATGCTTGGATTAGGTGAAACAAAAGAAGAAGTGATACAAACCATCACCGACCTGCAGGATAACGGCTGTGATGTGGTAACGATCGGGCAATACCTGCAGCCAACTAAAAAACATTTACCTGTTCATCGTTTTGTACATCCGGATGAATTTGCTGAATACAGGGAGATAGGCTACAACATGGGAATTGATTATGTGGAAAGCGGGCCGCTGGTACGTTCATCTTATCACAGCGAAAGACATATCGGGAAGTCAAAAAAGTCAAATTAGTCATATAAGTCAAATGCCGGCTAATGAAAAAATTCCGCTTAATAATTAATAATTATTCATTATTAATTATTAGTGGTTCCGGAGTTTCTGCTCAGCTTAAATGGACAAATGTTGATTCGCTGTACCAGCCTTTACCATCTTCTGTTCATGTTTTTTTTACTGATGACAAGGTTGATAGCGGTTTGTTCAGGGCATTTTACCTGATCGCTGATTTAAAAGATAAGAAACTTGACTTTACTGTTGATACTTCAAAGGATCGCCGTCTGACACCTAATACATTTTATGAACGTAACAATAAACCGCTTGCAGTTGTCAACTGCACTTTCTTTTCTTATGAGACCAACAGGAGTGTATCAGTAGTAGTAAAAGATGGAAAAATTGTAAGTCACAATGAGGCAGTTAAAGGAAGAGGAGGAGACTCACTGAGGCAATATTATTATTTCAAAGGCGCTATAGGAATATTTCGCAACAGAAAGGCTGACGTGGCATGGCTGGGTACTAATCCTGTTCTAAAATATGCAATTGCATATCAATTCCCACGGACGAGGGCAGAGCGGGGAAAACTCCCATCAGAGAATTCTGTAACTTATAATGACAGTAGTAACAATTTTAATAAAAGAAAAATAAATGGACATGTTGATTCCCGCTGGAAGGTGTATACGGCAGTTGGGGGCGGGCCTGTGTTGGTACAGGAAAATAATATAATGATAACAAATAATCAGGAAGGAATGTTTACCGGCAAAGCCATCAACGATAAACACCCCCGCACCGCAATGGGTTATACAAAAGAGGGTAAATTCTTCATCCTAATGATTGAAGGAAGAAATAAAAATGCAAGCGGCGCCACAATTACTCAATTAGCACAAATATTCAAAGACCTCGGTTGTTGGGAAGCATTGAATCTTGATGGCGGCGGCAGCAGTTGTTTATTAATTAATGGAAAGGAAACTATCAAACCATCTGATGCAGCAGGTCAGCGGCCTGTGCCCGCAGTATTTATCATCAGAGAAAAGTAATTTTTTCTATTTGTGGAAAAGTCTTCAGCTTAAACATGATTTTAAAATAATTTTGGCATGATTTTGAAAGTTGGATGCTTATAAAAAAATAAATCATGAAAAAGATTATCCCGATCTTGTTGCTGCCAGGTTTTGTAACGGCTATCATACTGATTGCCTGCTCAAAAGATAATTCTGATTCAAATACAACATTAAAGATCAGGCTTACTGACGCACCTGTCAATGCCGATGAAGTAAATGTGGACATTCAGCAGGTAAGGGTGAATTTCAGAAATGATTCTTCCGGTTGGATAGACCTGAATACAAATACAGGTGTTTATGATCTGCTTGGTTTGCAGAACGGCATAGACACCCTGCTTGCTTCAGGAATTATTCCTTCCAATTCAGTAAAAGAAATCCGGTTTGTGCTTGGTTCATCCAATTCCATAAAAGTGAATGGAGCTCTTTTTCCCCTGACTATTCCAAGCGGGGCGGAATCGGGTTTGAAGATAAAAGTAGATAAGCAATGTAACGGCCACGTGGATTCTTTGCTGATTGATTTTGATGCGGCTCTCTCGGTTCATCAGACCGGCAACGGAACGTATCAGCTAAAGCCGGTGTTGAAAGTGAAATAGCGGATCATTCTTCATTCTATAGAAAAGGGTTCTTCATACGAAGAGCCTTTTTCATTTATCAAGAAACCGTTAAAGAGAATCATTTGTCTTGTGACCGACAAAACCTGAATCTGCTATTTAAGTAGCTTGCAGGCATGAAACTATTTACTTTTATTTTAGCCGGGGCCTGCATCATTGCTTTAGGATTTACTTCAATGAACAAACCGGCCATGCAAGATGAAGAAATAAAAGCCGGAGGCGGCTCATTTAAGCCGGCAGTGCTGCTTGAACTTTTTACATCCGAGGGCTGCTCCAGTTGCCCCTCTGCAGACCGTTTATTGCCCGAACTGGAGAAACTGGATTCAAACATCATTACTTTATCCTTTCATGTTGATTACTGGAACCGTCTTGGCTGGACAGACCCTTTCAGCAGCAGCGAATTCACGGAAAGACAAAGAGACTATGCCCGGCAACTGAATCTTGAAAGTATATACACACCCCAGCTTGTTGTAAACGGAAAATATGAAATGGTAGGCAGCAACCGAAGCAACGCAGAAACTGCTATCAAAAAAGCATTACAGGAAAAGTCATCGGTATCACTTTCAATTGCCGATGTACAATTTGACAACAGCAAAGTAAAATTTATTGTTACGGCAAACGGGGATATTAAAAGATCAAATCTTTTGGCAGCCCTGGTACAAAAAAAAGCGGTTATGAATGTGAGAGCCGGGGAAAACAGTGGCGCTATTTTATCGCATACTAATATTGTAAGAGCTTTCAAAAGTCAGAAAGCAAATCCAGAAAATGAATTTGAATTAAATGTTCCGAAGAATCTTGCAACAGGTAACTGGCAGTTGGTTGTATTTTCTCAGCAACAAAATGATTTGAAAATAACCGGTGCTGTAAAGTATCAGCCTGATCTGAAATAACCAGTCACCAATAACCAGTGATCACTCCCATACCAGTGCACTTGCCCCCAGTATGGCTGCATCCGCTTCTTTCAGTTCACTGAACATCAGCGACACTTTGTTTTTGAAAACCTGTATCAGGTTTGCTTCCATTGCCTGTCTTGTAGGATTCATAATTAAATCCCCGGCTTTTGTTAATCCGCCAAAAAGAACAATGGCTTCGGGAGATGAGAACATTACAAAATTTGCCAGCGCTTCACCCAGTATTTGTCCGGTAAATTCAAAAACATCGTTTGCTATCTTATCGCCTTTGGTGGCACATTCATAAACTGTCTGGCTGGTGATGAGATCATTGATGGAATAATCCCTCAGCAGGCTTTCTACATGAGGGTGCTCCGTCAGCATTTCAATGGCAGTTTCCCTTACTCCGGTAGCTGATGCATAAGATTCCAATGTGCCCCTGATACCTGTGCCTTTGTGCATACGTCCGCCAGGCCTGATGATGGTATGGCCCAGTTCGCCTGCAAAGCCATCATGGCCCAAAACTATTTTTCCGTCAACAACAATACCGCTTCCGACACCGGTACCCAGTGTGATGACAATAAAGTGTTTCATGCCTTTGGCGCAGCCATACATCATTTCACCCATGGCCGCTGCATTGGCATCGTTGGTAAGTTTTACTTTTAATCCAAACTTATCAGAAACCATCATGGCAAAAGGAATAATGCCTCTCCATTTCAGGTTGGCGGCATATTCAATATTCCCGGTGTAATAATTTCCGTTGGGTGCGCCGATACCGATCCCTGTAAAATTTTGTGGTCCGCCGTTGACAGCAATCATTGGTTGCAGCTTCTCATGCAGCTCATCAATAAAATCCTGCACAGCATCATGCTTGTTGGTGAGTAACCTGTCCTGGCTCAGAATGTGGCCGTTCTTATCAACCACACCAAACTTGGTATTGGTGCCTCCGATATCAATCCCGATAGCAAAGTCTGCCATAGTATTTAACTGGTTCTTTAATTAATGTCCGCCCCCGATCTGCTGATCAAAATCCAATCCTTGTTTTTTCAATACTTTCCTTGTTTGTATAGCATGCCATGCCAGGTAAAGGAAACATACCACTGCCAGGATATAGGAAGTATGGATACCCATTTTATCAGCCATTGCTCCCTGCAATGGTGGAATGATAGCGCCGCCAAGGATCATCATGATCAGGAATGCAGACCCTTCACTTGTATATTTTCCCAGGCCGGCTATTGCCAGTGCAAAGATGCAGGGCCACATAACGGAACAGAATAATCCTCCGCTGATGAAAGCATAGGTTGCTACAGTTCCTGTAGTTAACATGCCAATAACCATAGCAGCGGCGGCAAGTAATGAGAATGTAAGAAGCGTCTTTACCGGTTTTTCCTGTCCCCATAGCGTTCCGCCTATCATGATGGCGATACAAACAACATAATAATAAAGGTCGCTTACATCATTCCCCCGGAGATAATTAACAGCAAGTATAAGCCCGAAAGCAACCAGGGGAACGATGACAGTAAGCAGGAGTCTTGTTTGTTTTTTGAAATTAAATACAGAAATAGCGCCGGTCCATCTGCCAATCATCAGGCTTCCCCAATAAAGGGAAATAAAACTGGAATTATGGGCATCAGTAATACTCCCGAAATCCGGTGTCTTAAGCAAAGCCCCCATGTTACTGGCAATCGTCACCTCAACGCCTACATATACAAATATGGCCAGCATACCTAAGATGAGTTGTGGGTACTTCATAGCGCCCCATCCATCTCCGCTTTTGCTTGCCGAAGAATAGGAGAAAAACAATACAGCAAAAACTGCAACCAAAGCAATACTGGTAAGTTCAAGTTTGCCCAGGTCTGTATATTGACCTAACAAGATCAATGCCACCAATGCTGCAGTAATAGTTAGCAGGCTGAGGAGAGCTTTGTTACTTTTTTCTATGTGTTCATCCCCGGTTGTTTTGGGAAGTTTGGAAATAAAGAAAATAAATGCTGCAAGGAAGAATACACCACCGACGATCAGGTATAAAGTTTTAATGGAACCAATATCGGCGGCGCTGCCGGCGCCTTCTTTTACACTGCCGAAAAGAGCAAAACTTACAATGAGGGGACCAACCGTGGTGCCAAATGAATTAACGCTACCGCCAAGATTCAGCCGGTGGGAACCAGTGGAAGGATCACCCAATGAAATGGCAAATGGCTGTGCAGCAGTTTGCTGTAATGAAAAACCGAGGGCAATAACAAAAAAAGCACCCAGTATAAAAAAGAATGAGCCGGAATTTACAGCCGGGATCATCATCAGTGCACCGGCTATGGAAATACCCAATCCCCAGATAATTCCCTTTTTATATCCCATCCGGTTAAGAATATCAATCTTTAAAGAAGATGAGATCACAAATAGCAGCATTGAGCCGATAAAATAAGCTCCGTAAAAAGCAGTATCAATTAACTGCGATTCAAACTGCGAAAGTTTAAAATGCGTTTTACAGAAAGGGATAAAGATGCTGTTGGAAGCAGCTATAAAACCCCAAAAAAAGAAAACAGTAACAAGAGTTCCCAAAGCTCCGTAATTGGTTGGTTGTTTGGATTGCTGATTCATTATTTCATTAATTTATTTTAATAGCGGAAATTAAAAATAAATTTGATAGTGAAAAATTTTATATTTCAAAAATCTCCCTGTTCTGAATCTGCAGCCGGCAATAAAACGATAATGCCGGTATTCGTTGCATTAATCCGGGCAAACCTTGTTTCAAATCAAGCCGGAATTGAATTTCTCTTTTTAAATCCATCTATAAATGCCCGGTTATTTGTTTTAATCCCTCTGTTATCGGCCAGCGAACAACATATTATTGTTAGTATGGCATTAGTTGCAGGATGGATCTCCGGCAATGGGCGACATTCTTCATCATTGTTATCATTGCATCAATAAATTGCAGGTATAGGGTTGCAACCGGAGTTAATGATATCAAGGTAGTTACGCCGGGCTGATATTGGTGAAACTGTTCTGTAACAATTCAGCAAAAAAAATATTTATACTAACCGCATCTGAACTGATGTGATAGGTTGTCAGGATGATGCTCAAAACATGATGTTGGAAATATCAGTTAAAGTCCTATCTTTAAATTTGCTTCCACAAACCGGTGAAATTATATTCACTATATAATACTAACGAATTGCTGCATCTTGTTGCAAAAGATGATGAATCAGCTTTTACAGAATTATATTCCCGTTTCTGGAAAAAATTATTTACTGTGGCTTATAACCGACTGAAAGAAATTCAATCAGCAGAAGATGTAGTGCATGATGTTTTCGCAAGCCTTTGGTCCGGAAGAAAACATAGTGAAATAAGCTCTCTTGAAAATTATCTTGCTGCTGCAGTTAAATATTCAGTGCTGAATAAAATAAAAAGAAAAGCAAAAGAGAGAATTTTCCAAAAAACATCAGATCAAACTCCGGTTATTGAACTGCCTGTTGAAACTTCAGTTCATTACAAAAGGATACTGGAAATTGTAAATACGGAAGTGGAAAAACTGCCGGAAAAATGCAGGCTGATTTTTAAATACAGCCGGGATGCAGGTTTGCCTGTAAAGCAAATTGCAAAACAACTCAGTATATCTCCCAAAACTGTGGAAAATCAGTTGAACAAAGCGCTGAAACAATTAAAACTGGCAACCAAATCTTTCCTCGGACTCCTGTAATTTATTTATTCCTGCGGTGAGGAGATAAAGAAGCTATACACAGCTAATTAATACTTTAACTGCAATTGCTAAAATGAATACTTTGCCTTCAGCGTATTATTGTAATTGGCAATATTAATTGAAAGTGTTGCGTCATTAATATCAGCAGCATACACTTCAAAATAACGCATTCCTAATCTTAAGCCGTTATTGATGCTGCTATCTAATACCACTTGTTTTGTATTGGGGAGTATGCCGCATTTATTCATTCTGTTAGGGCCGTCCTGTACATTCCACAGCATTTGAGCGCCGGTTCTTGTTGGGTTTTGCCCCATCACAAACCATTGGCTGGTGTTTTGAACATTTGGTTGGGGATTGCAGGCAGCAATATCTTCCCTCCAGCAACCAAATCTATCGGGGTAGGTTGTCACTCCATAGGCCACATATTGTGAAGTAAGATAATTGTTTGCTCTTCCCGATGCTTTGCTTTCAAAGGAAACGTAATCAACAGAACTCCAAAGAGGTGTTTTTGGAAACTTAGTCATGTATAAATCCAGTAATGGTTTCATTTTGGCAACTACTGTATCTGCATTGTAAGGAAATGTTGTCCAGAAGGCTTTTGGACCTGTTGCTGTTATCACAGTATCCGGAAAGCCACGACTTATCTGGCCTGATACAAGATTGAAATATGCAACAGAAGTATCGTTGGAATACCTCACGGAAAGGTTATTAACTAAATTGGATATACGATTCAGGTAAATATTATCCCAGGTAATAACATCTTTAAGTGTGTCGAGATAAGTGCTGTGGTTTACATTTTTGTCAATATAATTATAGCTGCCAGCCCCAAGGGTAGTAATTACCCAGGAAGGATAACCCAGCACCTGCACACTTATTTTTTTATTACTGGCTTTAGCTTTAGTTAGTTCACCATCAATATAACTCCAGTTAAAAACACCAGGTGCGGTTTCTAAGTTTTCCCATTTCAGCCGTACCACAGCCCCCGCTAAGTTCGGATTGGTATAAGCTGTAGTACTTAATGGCACGTCGGCATTGCCAAGGTAATAAATACCTCCTTTCCCGATGAAGGTAGTTGAGGCCGGGGGCGGTGGATTTATACCTCCGTTCCCGTTATCAGTTGATTTTTTGCAAGCATAAAATACAAGGGAGAGGAAAAATGAGGCGAGGAGTACGTATTTAGTCATTGAAATTGGGTTTAGTGCCTCATAGACGTATTATTTATAGAGGGGTTTAAAATGGTTAAAAAAATGTTTACTAGTAAAAGTTGCATAAGGTAGAAATGGATAGCCTTATGCCAATAAGTTAATACTTGAATTGAAAATAGATTTTAGCCTGCTATCCCTTTTATCCTTTTTTAGAAATACCCGCCTGAATCACCTGGTCGGACAGGCATTTGCCCAGAACCATCAATGAAATCCCCAGCGCCATTATATCTTTTAAAATAAAGAATTCAGTTACCGGTACTCCATCAATAGTTTTAAAGACACCGGGTGTAGTAAATAAAAAGCTAAGTGTTACAAGGAAAGTTGCAGCAGACAATATGCCACCTGCTATTCCGGCTTTCTTCCAGAAAAAATGAAGCAGCAGGCAAACAGCCGCAACAATTTCAATGCTGCCAATAATGTTTGAAACACCCTGCACACTGGTTAATGTATATAACCAGCTTACCAGGAAACTGTTTTTTACCAAACCTTCAATTGCTTTGGCTTCCGCAGGTGTAAATTTGAAAATGCCAATCCATAGTAAGACTATTGCCATACCAATCACAGCAATAGTGTAACCCAGGGATTGATAGCTGATTGTTTTCATGATGGTTGTTTTGGATGGCAAAATATTAATTCAGGGATTATTTTTTTGTCAGTTTCATTACCTTTTAAATTTTTAACCTGCTGCAAGGCTGCTTTGTTTCAACCTCTTTTTATATAACCGTATCAGCAATACAGCAACAAAAAAAACGGCCAATACAATATAGATATAATCATCCCGCAAACGCTTGATGTAACTGAATAAAAACACAGCCCATATCCAGTAACCACCCACGGTATGCAATAGCTTCCATTTTTTCTTTGACAGTCGGTCAGCAAAACGGGAAAATGAAGTTAATAGCATAGCAACCACAAAAACATAAGCAATGCCGCCGCCCACCATGGTAATAAGTTGAGTATTGGGTATTACTGTTTTAAAAACCATTTGCAGTGAAATGATTAATCCAAGATGTATCAAATGCACCAATGCAAAGGATACCCCGATATACCTTCGGTTTTTCAGCATCCACTGCGAAAAAGGGTTATGCAAAAGCAAATGAAGTGAAGAAGCAATAAATGCTATGCTGAAAAGAAGTCCGCTAAATCTCGCAGTTAACCTTACCGTTGTGCGGAGTGTTGTTTCATCAAAACCATTTAGCGCAAGAAAAAAAGAAGTTGTTACTACTGTAGCAAGCAGTACTACCTTTACTATATTCCATGATATAAACAGCCGGTTTATTGATTTCATTGCAATAATAACGTACAATATACAAAACCTGCGGTATGCAAAAAAAGGATGTATATATGCTTTTTTGCCATTCGGGGCACAAGTGTGCTTACCGAGGGGAAAAAATATTTTCTTCCGGCATAGGTGTTCTGCTTCACTCAGTGCACTTGTATTTATATGCAAATTCCAGAATACATACTGTCGCTGATAGAAAAATACCAGGCCGGCAGGGCGACCCCGGAAGAAAAACTACGTTTAAATGAATGGTACCATTCATTTAATGACACCGAAGCTGAAATAACAACGAGTGACGGTTTGACTGAACTGCAATTGGCTGAAAGGATTAAGAAGCAGGTTTTTGAAACTATTCGCACTAAACATAAGCCTGAAGTAACACTGCCCCGCCGTAAATGGCGAATACCCGCAGCAGCCGCTATCTTGTTATTAATAGCTACCGGTGCTTTTTTTATTTTTAATACAAAAGGGGATAAGCATAAGGTTGCAAATGCAAAACCACAGCCGGCATACGACATAGCACCCGGTGGCAACAAGGCCGTACTCATTCTGGCAGATGGATCTTCAATTATTTTGGATAGTGCATCTAACGGAACTATTAGTCAGCAGGGAAATATTAAAATAGAGAAAATGGATAACGGGTTGCTGGCATATCTGATAAACGGAAAACAGGTTACTGAGAATGACAAGGCTTTTTATAATACCATTTCAACACCCCGTGGCGGGCAATACCAGGTCACTCTGTCTGACGGCACAAAGGTCTGGCTGAATGCAGCATCTTCTATCCGTTTCCCGGTTTTCTTTACAGGTACAGAACGCAAAGTGGAAATAACAGGTGAAGCTTATTTTGAAGTGTCAAAAAATAAGGGCATGCCGTTTAAGGTAAAAGCTGCTACTTCGGAAATAGAAGTACTGGGCACCCATTTTAATGTAAATGCTTATGATGATGAGGCTTCTATAAAAACCACTTTGCTGGAAGGATTGGTAAAAGTGTCTGTTCCGGCGGGAGCAAGTAATCAATCAGCAAGATTTATAAAACCAGGACAGCAAGCGGATATTAATAAAGAAGGGAAAATAAATATTTTAAATAATGCGGATACAGAAGAAGCGGTGGCATGGATAAACGGCCGGTTTCAATTTAAGAGTGCAGATCTGCAAAGCATTCTGCGCCAGATTTCCAGATGGTATGACGTGGATATTGAATATAAAGGAAACGCCAACCTGCACTTTACCGGCCAGCTTCCCAGAAGTATAAGTGTATCCAAAGTATTTGAAAAATTAGAGATGACAGGTGAAGTACATCTTAAGATTGATGGAAAGAAAATAATTGTGTCACCAAAATAAACTGTTATTATGATTATTGCATTCAGCTTTTTATTTCCCTGGTTCGGTGATGGATAAATGTTGAAACGATGTCAAATAAAAACCGGGCTTCGTTTGCAGCGAAACCCGGCGAAGGTTTGAGTATCGAAGTAAACTGCGTCTGTCAACGACTGCTTATTTTTCAACCCAAACAATACAAATTTATGTATTTAAATGCTCTTTGTAAACCCGGCTTCAGGAAAAGCAGGGTTTTAACCAAAACGATTAGGATTATGAAACTTACAACAGTTTTTATAATCGCCGCCTGCCTCCAGGTCAATGCCAAAGGGTACTCTCAAAAAGTCACCCTTAACCAGACCAACATTCCTCTTCAAAAAGTATTTGAAGAAATAAGGAAACAAACCGGCTATCAGTTTTTTTATGCAGATGAAGTAGTAGCCACGGCTAAAAATGTAACGGTAAATATCCGAAAGGCGAGCATTGAAGAAGCACTTGATTTTTGCTTTCAGGATCAGCAATTAACTTATACTATTTCTGAAAACACCATTATTGTAAAAAGAAAAGTAATTGCCTCCGAGGTTAATGCCCCGCCTCCCCCGGAAATAACAGCTATTGAAATAAAAGGGAAGGTAACTGATGATAAAGGGCAGCCTCTCGAAGGAGCTACTGTTATTGTAAAAGGAACTAATAACGGCACAAAAACAGATGCCAATGGTAATTTCTCTATTAATGCCGAACCCAATTCAACTTTAATTATTTCATATGTCGGTTTTGAGACACTTGAAATAAAAGCAGGCAGCGGAGCTGCTTTGTCAATTGGATTAAAACCTTCTATTGCAATAGGCGAACAGATAGTAGTAGTAGGTTACGGGACACAGAAGAAAAGTGATGTAACCGGCGCTGTTTCAAAAGTAGATATGGATAAAGCTAAAGCCATTCCAACCACCAATATTGCTGAAATGATACGGGGCCAGGCTGCCGGTGTGCAGGTTACATTGCTCTCGGCCAGGCCCGGTGGTAATTCAAGTATTTTAATAAGGGGCAGGCATTCAATCCGAGGTGGCAACGACCCATTGATTGTATTAGATGGTTTTCCCATTGAGAATATTAATGATGTAAACCCGGATGATATTGCTTCCATTGAGGTGTTGAAAGATGCATCGGCACAAGCTATTTATGGTGCCAGGGCTTCTAACGGGGTTATACTTATAACTACTAAAAAAGGGAAGTCCGGTAAAATGAGAGTGGGGGTAAATACGTATGTAACTACACAAAAACTTACCAAAAATTTTGATCTGTATTCTCCCGAGGAATTTGCACAGTTAAGAAGGGAAGCCGTTCGGGCTACCAATCCTGTAGTAGGCGGCGTACAGGCATATAGCCCCGATAATGTAAATTTTACAGGTCTGGAAGGCGCTAATTTCCGGGCAGGCAGATATGCCAACTGGGAAGATGAAGTTTTAAAAACCGGCGTTACCAACAGTAACACGGTCAGTTTAAGCGGTGGTAATGAAAATACCAAACTGTTTGCCAGTATCAATTACTTTAAACAAACTGGCTTAGTGCCAAGCGCCGATTATAAAAGGGGTTCATTCAGGTTTAATATTGATCAAAAAATAAACAGTAAAGCAAGTATTGAAGCCAATTTAAATTTTTTGACCGATAAACAAAGAAAAGAAACACCCGGCCTTGATTTTATTACCATTTCACCTTTTACAGGCCCTTACGATTCTCTTGGAAACTTAGTAAAGCTTGTTGCAGGCGCCAATGCCAGCAGCAGTAATATTAATCCGCTATGGAATATCAGGGAATCAGATAATGATACCAAGGTTAACCTGTATAACCTGAACTTAATTGGTAATTACAAATTCACTAAAAATTTCTCTTACAAATTAAATACCTTATTAAGCAGGAGAAATGTGGATGAAGGAAGCTATATTTCCAAACTGCACTCTGCCGGCGTTACACCCAATGGCAGCGCTTCAGTTGCCAATACTTTACGGGAAGAATATCTGATTGAAAATATCCTGAACTATAGCGGACAGTCAGGAAGCAACCATAAGTTTGATGTAACCCTTGTCCAGTCTGTTAACCAGCGTAACACTTCCAGAACAACTTCTACCGGAACAGGATTTGGAAATGATATTCTGGGTTATGATGGTATTACCAATGCCCTTATTTTTAAAACATCAAGGGTGGAAGAGCAATACAGGCTTGCTTCTTTCCTGGGCAGGATACGTTATACACTGATGGATAAATACCTGCTTACGTTTACTGCCCGTCAGGACGGAGCTTCTGTTTTCGGGGAAAATAAAAAATGGGGATTCTTTCCTGCAGCATCTGTAGCATGGCAAATACATAAAGAGACTTTCCTTAAAAATGTAAAAGCCATTGACCAGTTAAAACTGAGGTTGAGTTATGGCGCTGTGGGCAACCAGTCCTTAGACCCATACACTACGCTTGGCGTTGTAAGCAGCCTTCCATACGTTTATGGCGGAGCTATTGTTGGTGGCGCATTGCCGGGTAGTGTACTGCCCAATCCAAACCTGACCTGGGAAACTTCCACCACTTTTAACCTCGGGCTTGATTTCGGATTGATCAATAACCGCATCACCGGAACCGTGGAATTTTACAATACCAAAACAACAGATCTGCTGACAGATATTTCCCTGGGCGGTACCTCCGGTTTCAGTTCTATGATAACTAACGGGGGTGAATCAAAAAACAGCGGGATAGAATTATTATTGACCGGGCATATCATCAGGAATAAAAATTTAAACTGGAGTGTAACTACAGCATTTACGAAAAATAAAAATAAAATATTAAAAACAGGCATAGTAGATGTGAATGGCAATCCTAAAGACGATCTGGGAAGAAACAGGTTTGTGGGCCAACCTATCAATGTAATACGTACGATGTTATTTGACGGTATTTTTCAAACCGATGCAGAAGCAATAGCGTCACCACAGGGCACATTGGGCGGCACGGTTACACCTTTTACTAACTTAACGGTATTAAAAGCCGGCACCATCCGTATTAAAGATGTAAATGGCGATGGCAGGATTACTGATGCAGACAATGTTATTCTTGACGCAAACCCCAAATGGTATGCTGCTATATCAACTAACCTGGAGTATAAAAATTTTGAATTGTTAGCTGATCTGTACATTGTTCAGGACATTTGGAAATCAAACCCCTACCTCGGGAATTTTAATGAAGGGGGCACTCTGCAATCTTACAGAAACGGGATAAAAGTTAATTACTGGACACCGGAGAATCATTCGAACACTCACCCCCGTCCAAACTACGGCAGCGGCACCGGCCCGGCACATACAGGTGTATTGACGATTGCAGATGCTTCTTACGTAAGATTAAGAACTCTTTCGCTGGGATATAATCTGTCGTCATCTCTGTTAGGCAAATTGAAGATGGGCAGTTTGAAAATCTATATAACGGCCAACAATCTATTTACCGCTACAAAATATAAATCATACAGCCCGGAAAATAATCCCAACGATTTTCCTGATACCAAAGGATTTACGTTTGGGATAAATGTGGGGTTATAATAATTATACATCTTAAAACAAAAGCAATGAAAAAAATAACAACTTATATGAAATGGAGCCTTGCTCTGTTTTTAACATTGAGTTTTTTTACTTCATGTAAGAAATTCTTAACGGAGAACCCTACTTCGGGGTTTACGGCCGATTTTGTATATAATACACCCGAGGGCCTGGAAGCCGGCGTAGTAGGATTGTATAGTTTTCAACGGGCCTTTTGGGAAAATTTGGGCAATAATGGCTCTAACCCCATTGTAATTGATGCTAAAGATGACCTTGTTATTAATCGTAATGCTGAAGTAGCTAACTACGGCAGAATGTTTTGCGGCACCACTCCGGATAACGATTGTGGTGGTGTGTACAGCAATTACTGGCGTACCTATTACCGTATCATTGACCGGGCTAATGCCATCATCAAAGCTGCGGAAAGCAGATCAGATAAGGATCAGTCAAGAATTGTACGGGTAATTGCAGAAGCTAAATTTTTCAGGGCCAACTCAATATTTGTTTTATACAGGCTGTTTAATAATATTTATGTAACTACAGAGCCTACAACCCCTGAAAATGCATTAAATATCATTCAGGATAAAACACCTGTAGTAGATATTTACAAACAGATTAATGATGATCTTACTTATGCCATTTCTAATTTGAGCTGGACCACAACTGAGTTTGGCCGCATTACACAAGGCGCAGCCAGGCATTTGAAGGCCGACGTGGCTTTGTGGCAGCAAAACTGGGCTGAGGCAAAAGCTCAGTCTGAAGCCGTCATTGCACAAACTGCTGTTCACAACCTTGTAGCATCCACTGCCCTTGTATTTAAAGGCGACCTGAAAAATTCTGAAAACCTATGGGTATTACAATGGAAGAAAAATGAAAATGGCACAGCCCATAAAATCAATTTCAACCTGATGCCGAACTATGCAGAACAAACCCCAGGTTCAAAATATTCAATAGAACAGGCTGGCCGTGGATTTGGCTGGCTTACTATGAATAATTATATACGGGATTTATTTGCGCAGTTTCCGGGAGATACCCGTATAAAAGGAACCTATTATATCAAAGAATATGTATTTAATGATCCTGCCACTTTGCCGCCTGGGGCAACATTAGGGGCTGTACTTAATTTTGCACCTACTACACCCTGGAAAGAATTTGCAGCTTCTGCCAGTGACAGAAACGGATTTTTTATTCGTATGAATGCAGGTTGCAGAAAGTATTTTCCGGATGACGGGATACCCACCGAGGACCTGCAAACAAAAAACATTGCTGTATTCAGGTTTGCTGAAACACTGCTTTTTGCAGCAGAAGCCAATATGATGCTGGGCGATAATGGAACAGCCCTTACACAGTTAAACAGGGTAAGAAACAGGGCTGGCGTGCCCAATGCAACCGCTATCACCATTGATACTATTTTAAATGAGCAGGCAAAGGAGCTGGCCTTTGAAGGCCGCCGCCTGTATATGCTTAAAAGATTAGGCAGGTTATATAGTTATATAGTTGATCATTCAGGTTATGGTAAAGCAGGGGATCTGAGCCTTGAGAATTCTGCCGGGCATGCTAACACACCTGCTGATCCGTTCCCGTACAGAAATGAATCAAGAAGGACAATGAAAACATGGATGGTAAACTGGCCAATACCAAGAGCCGAAATAAATTTATTGGGACCTGCTTACCCGCAAAATACAGGGTATTAAGTTTTATAATTAGTCTCATATAGCAGGATAAATAAAAAGCATGGGGCAGCAATGCCCCTGCTTTATTATTGCTATTGATTATATCTTTAAGCATGAAATTTCATTTTATTATAGTTGTACTGGTTTTATTTTCCTGTAAGGCCCCGCAAAAGGCTTTGAATTCAAAAACCGGGTATGAAAAGAATCCGGTTATTGCGCACCGCGGCGCTTTTAAGAAAAACAATTTTCCCGAAAACTCTATAGCATCACTTAAAGAAGCCATCCGGCTGAAATGCAGCGGCTCTGAATTTGATGTAAGAATGACAGCTGACGATTCATTAATACTTAATCATGACCCTGATTACAATATACTGCCGGTAGAAAAAACAAACTATGCTGACTTGATTGCTTTCAAACTTTCCAACGGCGAAAAGCTGCCAACATTAAGGGAATATATTCTGGCAGGACTCGAAAACAATACTTCCACAAAATTGGTTTGCGAAATAAAACCTTCAACAATAAGTAAAGAAAGGGGAAAAGAAATTGCTGCCAGGGTATTGAGACTTTTTAAACAACTCCGGGCTGAACAATATGTAGTTTACATCAGTTTTGATTATGATATCCTCAAAGAAATTATCAGGCTTAATCCCAATGCCATCACACAATATCTGAATGGGGAAAAAACGCCGGAACAATTAAAGGCAAATGGAATTGCCGGGGCTGACTATCATTTTTCAGTTTTTAAATATCATCCTGACTGGATTGAAAGTGCAAGGAAAAACGGCATTATCCTGAATGCCTGGACGGTAAATGAAGCTGCTGATATGGACTGGTTGCTGGCAAATGGCTTTGATTTTATAACTACTAATGAACCGGAATTATTATTTGAAAGGATAAAGAATTCTCCAACTGCTGCCGGATGGAAATTAACCTGGAGCGATGAATTTAATTACAAAGGGTTGCCGGACAGCAGCAAATGGAATTACAATGTTGGCGGGCACGGCTGGGGCAACAATGAATTGCAGTATTATACAGCAATGGATACGTTGAACGCAAAAGTGGGAAGCGGCGTTTTAAAAATCAGTGCAAGAAAACAAACAATTGAAAACAGGCAATATACTTCTGCAAGATTAGTGACGAAAAATAAAGCTGATTTTAAATACGGCAGAATTGAAATCAGCGTAAAATTACCAAAGGGAAGAGGCACCTGGCCTGCTGTATGGATGCTTGGAAAAAATATTGATGAAGTGAAATGGCCGGCATGTGGCGAAATTGATATAATGGAACATGTTGGTTATGAAAAGGACAGTATATTCGGGACTATTCATACAGAAGCCTATAACCACATGAAGGGAACACAAAAAGGCAAAGGCATTTTCATTAATAGCCCTTATGATTCTTTTCATCTTTATTCCATTGAATGGACACCTGAGAAAATTGATTTTATGATGGATGGAGTGATATATAATCACATCACAAATGAACATTTAACAACAAAGGAATGGCCATTTGACCAGCCATTTTTCTTAATTATTAACCTGGCGATAGGCGGAAACTGGGGCGGAGCAAGGGGGGTTGATGAAAATATTTTTCCCGCTGTTATGGAAGTTGACTATGTCAGGGTTTTTCAAACTAAGTAATAAAATTGTATGCTGAAGAAATACAGGGTCTCATTTTATTTGTTACTGTTATGTGCCAATCAATTTCTTGTTGTGGATGCACAACAAAAATCAATCAGCCAGAAAGTTGATTCCGTTTTACGTTTAATGACATTGGAAGAAAAAATCGGTCAGCTCAATCAATACAATGATGACTGGACGGCTACCGGCCCGGTAACATTAGACAACAGTAAAGCAGAACAAATTAAAAAAGGCCAGGTTGGTTCTTTATTAAATTGTATCGGAACCGAACGTAGCAGAAACTGGCAGAATATTGCCATGCAATCCCGTTTAAAAATTCCTTTACTTTTCGGTCAGGATGTTATTCATGGATTTAAAACAACTTTTCCCATTCCATTGGCTGAAGCCGCAAGTTGGGATTTGGATGCAATACAGTTATCAGCAAGAATTGCAGCAACAGAAGCAAGTGCAAGCGGCATCCACTGGACATTTGCGCCAATGGTGGATATTGCCCGTGACCCCCGCTGGGGAAGAGTGATGGAAGGCGCAGGCGAAGACCCTTATCTCGGTTCTAAGATTGCTTATGCAAGGGTAAAAGGTTTCCAGGGAAATAAATTGGGTGATGTAAATGCATTAATGGCTTGTGCCAAACATTTTGCGGCGTATGGCGCTGCAATCGGTGGCAGGGATTATAATTCTGTTGACATGAGTGACAGATTGCTATGGGAAGTTTATTTACCACCCTTTAAGGCAGCTGTTGATGCAGGAGCGGCAACATTCATGAATTCGTTTAATGATATTAATGGCGTACCGGCTACAGGAAATAAATATTTACAAAGAGATATTTTAAAAGGTAAATGGGGCTTTAAAGGTTTTGTTGTAAGCGACTGGGGAAGCATTGGCGAAATGATTAACCATGGCAATGTAAAGAATGAATACGAGGCAGCTTTGTCTGCCATCACTGCAGGAAGTGATATGGATATGGAGAGCAGGTGTTATAAAAATAATCTGGCACAATTGGTAAAGGACAAAAAAATCCTTGTTGCCGTAATTGACGATGCGGTAAAAAGAATTCTGAAAAAAAAATTTGAGCTTGGCTTGTTTGATGACCCTTTCAAATTTTGCAATGCTGCAAGGGAACAAAAAGAATTAAATGATCCTGAGCATACAAAAATTGCAAGAGAAGTTGCGGCTAAAAGCATAGTGTTGCTCAAAAATCAAAATAATCTATTACCGCTTTCAGAAAATTTAAAAACGATTGCATTTATTGGCCCGCTGGTGAAGGCTTTAAAACAAAATAAGGGTTTTTGGGATGTGGAAGTGCCGGGAGTTGATTCAAACTTCATTGTATCCCAATGGGAGGGCCTGCAGAATAAAGTTGGCGCCAATACAAAACTGCTTTATGCAAAGGGATGCGAAATTGAAGGAGATAGGAAAGACGGTTTTGCTGAAGCTGTTGAAATTGCAAAACAATCTGACGTAGTTATTCTCAGCATTGGTGAGAGGAGAGATATGAGTGGCGAAGCCAAAAGCCGCAGCAATATTAATATTCCCGGAGTGCAGGAAGATTTGCTGAAAGAACTTTTAGCAACAGGTAAACCTGTTGTGGTGTTGATAAATGCTGGCCGTCCATTGGTGTTTAATTACACTGCTGATAATGCTCCTGCTATTTTATATACCTGGTGGCTGGGAAGTGAGGCCGGCAATGCCATTGCTGATGTATTATTTGGTGATTATAATCCTTCTGCAAAACTGCCTATAAGTTTTCCAGGAAGTGTTGGACAGATACCGATTTATTACAGTCACTTTAATACCGGCCGTCCTGCAACAAACGACAGCAACCATAATTACAATTCTTCTTACACTGATTTATCTATTTTTCCAAAGTATGAGTTTGGTTATGGATTAAGTTATACTAATTTTCAATACAGCAATTTACAACTGAGTAAAAAGAAAATGAAAGCCGGTGAACAAATTAAAGTATCTGTAACTATTGCCAACTCGGGTAAATATGATGGGGAGGAAGTTGTACAATTATATCTGAGGGATAAAGTAGGCTCCATTTCAAGGCCGGTAAAAGAACTAAAAGATTTTAAGAAAATAAAACTACTTGCAGGAGAAAGCAAAACCATCAAATTTATTATTGATAAGGAAAAACTCTCTTTCTATAATCAGCAACTGCAATGGGTGGCTGAGCCGGGGGATTTTGAACTGATGATTGGCACTTCATCAAGAGATATAAAATTAAAAGACAATTTTGAATTGATCCAATAAAAATAGCCTGATTATTTTACACGAAAATTTTAAACCAAACTAAACAATTTTCAACATGGAATTAAAGCAGATTTACAAAAATCTTTCAATTTCATTTTTTGGAGCAGGTGTTGCTTTATTATGTATGGTGTTCATTTCATTATTTTCAGATGACCATGTCACTGCACAGAATTTTGAAATGATTTCATCAGCGGAGAATTATACAAAAGGTTTAATTGCTTACGGAAATGAATTGCGGTTGATTTTGACATTTGATAACATTTTTGCTGTTCTTTATACAGCAGGTTTTACTTTCTTATTTATGGCATTGTCTTATAAAGAGAAAGCAATAAATGTGACAATCGCATTTATTGTTGTATTGGCGACCGGGTTGCTGGATTTTTATGAAAATCATCATATACTCACTTTTATTACAACTGCCGAAAAAGGAGTCCCTGTCAATATGAATGAAGTGTCAGGCCAGATGACGTTGAGCCAGTTAAAATTTCACCTCAGTTATTTATCTTTATTTCTGTTTGCATTTTCAATGCCTGGTAATACTTTTTTGGAAAGATTATTAAAATTCAGTCTGTTCTTTTTGCAACTCCCAATTGGTGTTTTGGTTTACACATCACCACAAAACATGAAGCCGGTGTTTGAAATTCTGCGGTATAGTTTTATGCTGGGTGGTTTGTTATTAATTGCATACAATTTTTACTTACTTGGTAAAAAGGAAACAGTTTAAAGAAAACGAGAATGAAAAAAATAGTAAAAATCTCTTTGCTTGTTTTAATCCTGGCGGCAATAGCGTTTTTTGTTTTTGCACCGAAGTATATTGACAAGTCAAAGAATAAAGTAACCATTAAAGGGCCGTTTGTAAAAAGCACATGGTACGATTCTATTCCTTTTATTGCTGACCTGCACTGTGATGCTTTACTCTGGAACAGAAATTTTTTAAAAGAACATGATTACGGCCATGTAGATTTACCAAGGATGCAGAAGGCCAATATGGCCTTCCAGGTATTTACTATTGTAAGCAAAGTTCCAAAGGGAATTAATATAGAAAAAAATGATTCTCACTCCGACCAGATTGGGTTACTCAGCTTTGCACAGTTGCAGCCCCCTGCAAACTGGTTTAATGTAAAGAAGAGGGCACTGTATCAATGCCGTTCATTACACAGATTTGCCAAAAAATCTAATGGTCAGTTCAGGGTTATAACAAACAAAAAAGAATTGCAGCAGTTTATTACCGACAGGGAAAAGAATCGCCGGCTTACTTCCGGTATGCTGGGCATTGAAGGCGCCCATTGTTTGGAAAATGATTTGAATAGCATGGATGAATTTTATAAAGCAGGTGTACGCTACATCGGTCTTGCTCATTTTTTTGATAATGAATGGGCAGGTTCAGCTCATGGAATGATTAAAGGCGGATTAACAGAAAAGGGAATTCAGTTAATTAAAAAAATGGATAGCCTGCACATAATAATTGACCTGGCCCATTCATCGCAACAAACCATCAGCGATGTTTTTACATATCACAGCGGCCCTCTTTTAGTATCGCATACAGGGGTAAAAGGGATTTGTAATAACCAGCGCAACCTTTCCGATGAACAGTTGATGGAAATAGGGAACCGTAACGGTTTGGTTGGAGTGGGCTTATGGGAAACAGCGGTGTGTGGTAAAGATGCAGCAGCCACAGCAAAGACAATTAAATATGTGGCAGATAAAATTGGCATTGATAGAGTTGCCCTGGGCTCCGATTGGGATGGAGCTTATGAAATGCACTTTGATGTTACCGGCACCCCTTTGATTGTTACAGAACTGGAAAAGCTTGGTTTTGCCAGATCAGAAATAGAAAAAATAATGGGAGGAAATGTCAGGGATTTCTTTTTAAAGAATTTACCAGACTGAAAAAATATTGGAATTATATTATCAGTTATGAAAAAAAAGTGTTTCTTATTTTTTGCCGTTTTGTGTTTTTCGTTTTCAATACATTCAAAGGTTATTGTGCCTGCAATTTTTGCTGACAACATGGTGCTGCAAAGAAATACACTGATACCTGTATGGGGATGGGCGGGTGCCAATGAAAAAGTGGAAGTAAAATTTAATAAACAGACTAAAACAATTAAAGCTGATAAAAACGGGAAATGGATGATAAGACTGGATGCTGAAGCTGCCGGGGGGCCTTATGAGTTATCTGTAAAAGGTAAAAATATCATCCTGATTAAAAATGTATTGGTTGGCGAAGTATGGCTTTGCAGCGGGCAATCTAATATGGAATGGACAGTAGCCCAGTCTATGAACGCAAAAAAGGAAATAGCTGCGGGCAATTATCCATTTATCAGGCATATAAAAATTCTGCATAGCATCAGTTCCTTACCTGAATCAGATTTCAAAACTACCGGATGGAAAATTTGCGATGCGGCAACTGTTGGGGAATTTACCGGAGTGGGTTATTTTTTTGCCAAACGTATTTATGATAGCCTCAAAATACCCATTGGTTTAATAAATGACAGCTGGGGTGGCACCAATATTGAAACCTGGATAAGCCGTGAAGGTTTTGAAAGCAGCGATGAGTATAAAGAAATGATTGCAGGCATGCCTTTAATAAATCTGGATTCTCTTTCTAAATTAAAAGTGAGGAGCAGTGAATTAAGAATTGAACAATTACAGGGAACAAAACTGAAAGACCTTAACACAGGTTTATTTAAAGAACTTTCTTTTGATGATTCAAAATGGCCGGAATTAAATGCGCCACAACTTTGGGAACAGCAAAGCCCTGGAGAATTAGATGGCGTGGTATGGTTGCGGAAAACTATTACGCTGTCAGAACCTGACAGCAAAAAAAATGCAATACTGCAATTAGCTAAAATTGATGATGATGATATGACTTATGTAAATGGCGTAAAAGTAGGCAGCACCAATCAGTGGGATGCTAAAAGAAAATATGCAGTTCCGCCCGGTATTTTAAAGGAAGGCAAAAATGTAATTGCTGTAAGGGTGGTTGACAATGTGGGTGGTGGTGGAATTTATGGTGACACCGCAGATTTAAAATTAAGTTTGGGCAATTCTTTTATTCCTTTAAAAGGCAATTGGAAATTCCAGGTTGAATCTGTCAAAAAAACTACCAATGAAAATTCGTTGCCTTCCCTTTGTTATAACGCCATGATAAATCCGTTAATTCCTTTTACATTTAAAGGAGTGCTGTGGTACCAGGGAGAATCCAATGCAGAAAGGTCATATCAATACAGAAAAGCATTTCCATTATTAATAAATGACTGGAGGCAAAAATGGAATAACCCCAACATGCCTTTTTATTTTGTGCAACTGGCAACTTTTTTTGCAGGTGGCAATAGTAATGTTGGTTGTGGTTGGGCGGAGCTCAGAGAAGCACAAACAATGACATTAAACTTGCCCAATACTGGTATGTGTGTTACTACTGACCTGGTTACTGATCCAAAAGATATTCATCCGACTAATAAACAAGATGTTGGGAAAAGGCTTGCTGCAATTGCCTTGAACAATTTGTACAATAAGAAAATGATTTGTAGCGGTCCGACATACAAATCAATGGAAGTGAAAGGCAATGAAATAATTCTCTCGTTTTATAATTTTGGCAGTGGTTTATTTACTCCTGATAAATATGGCTATTTAAAAGGATTTGAAGTTGCCGGGGCAGACAGTGTATTTCATTTTGCCAAAGCATATATTAAGGACAACAAAATCATCCTCTCTTCCGAAAAAGTTTCTGATCCGATGGCGGCACATTTTGGCTGGATGGGAGATGCAGGTGAATGTAATTTGTTCAACAAAGAAGGTTTTCCTGCTGTGCCTTTCCGAACGGATGAATGGAAAACCGCAACACTGCATGAAAAGTATAAAATTGAGAAATTGAAGTAACACTAAATTTTGTGCGGGTATGAAAAGTATATTCCAAAAAATAACGGGCCTTGTTCTGATGCTTTGTTTATTTGCCCAGGCAGCATTAACACAATCAATCACCTTACCCAAAGAATGCAAATTCAGTTTTGGCGATGATCCTGAATGGGCAAATCCAGCTTTTAATGACAATGATTGGGTAAACCAGGAATTGGGAAAAAGTTTCAAAAAAGATTCTTCTTACTGCTGGTACCGGATTAAAATTATAATCCCATCAGGTATGAAGACAACTAATGGAAAGGGATTAAAGGCGAACCTTGGAAAAATTGATGATGCAGACCAGACTTTTTTCAATGGAAAATTAATTGGGGCAATGGGCACCATGCCTCCTGATTATACTACACAATGGGACAAGAGCCGAACATATATTATTCCGGAAAAAGATGTTCAGTGGGATAAAGAAAATGTAATTGCTGTAAGAATTTACAATTTAGTTGGCGGTATGGGTATGTGGGCAGGCGATCCTTATTATACAATTGAACCCATTGGCTGGATGGATGAAGTTACCGTTAAGCAGGGTTACAGGGATGATGCGGGCAATGGTTTTATTTCAGAGTTCACCTTGTCAAATAAAACGGATAACCCATTTAGCGGAACAATTAAATACTGGATAAGCAATAAAAACAAAACTAAAATTTTGTTTGCCGAAACAAAACCTGTTCAATTACAGGGGATAAAAGGAGATGAGATGGTTGTTGCATTTTCCAATTTCAAATCGGAAAGTGAAAATGTATTTCAGGTCGGGTATCAAATTAATGATAATAACAGTAACCTTTTTTTGAAAAAGGAACAATTATATATTGCTACCTATGATCTTATCATCCCGGTTTTAAAAGAAGTAAAACCTTTGGTTCAAAATAGAATTCAGAATAATTTCAGTTCAGTCTCTTTTCAAAATCAAAAATTCACAGGTTATCTCGGCACACGGTTTACACAAAATTTAGAACTACGTTTATTAAAAGTTGATGAAGATGGTTTAATGGGTTCGTATTTAAACCGTCCCGGTATTCATGCCTGGCAGGGAGAACATATAGGAAAATATTTAGAAGCCGCTTGTAATGTTTGGAAGCTTACACATAACCCGGCACTAAAAAAGCAAATGGACAGAATGATGTTTACCTTAATCAACACACAATTAGAAGATGGCTACCTGGGCACATATACACCCGACCAATACTGGACAAGCTGGGATGTGTGGAGCCACAAATATAATTTGCACGGACTGCTGGCTTATTATTCTACCACGGGATATAAGCCTGCATTAGAGACCTGTAAAAAAATGGGTGATTTATTATGCAGAACATTTGGAAAAAATTCAGGACAAAGAGATATTATTTTAGCCGGCGAACATGTTGGCATGGCGGCTACCAGTGTATTGGATGCAATGGTAGAGTTATACAAATACACAGCGGATAAAAAATATTTAGATTTTTGCTATTATATTTTAGATGCCTGGGAACAGGATAATGGGCCGCATGTAATCAGTGCTATTTTAAAAACAGGTAGGGTTACTGATGTAGGAAACAGGAAGGCTTATGAAATGCTTTCCAATTATGCAGGTCTGATAAAATTATATCAGGTAACAGGCGATGCAAAATTTTTAGAAGCAGTTGAACTGGCCTGGAAGGATGTAATTAAAAACCGCTTGTATATTACCGGAACAACAAGCGATCATGAATATTTTCAGGAAGATGGGGTATTGCCTGCCGAAGCAAACGCAAATATGGGCGAAGGCTGCGTAACCACTACCTGGATTCAATTAAACCAAAATCTATTTGCCATAACCGGCGATATTAAGTATTTAAACCAATTAGAAAAATCGGTTTACAATCATTTACTGGCTGCCGAAAATCCACAAACAGGTTGCGTAAGTTATTACACCCCGCTGATGGATAAAAAACCCTACACCTGTTACATTACTTGTTGCCAATCCAGTGTGCCAAGAGGAATTGCTTTAGTGCCGAATTTTACTTTTGGGAATATTAAAAATGTTCCAACCATTCTTTTTTATGAACCTGCATCATATAAAGAAAGCATTACTGTTTCAAACAAAAAAAACATTAATGCAACTTTTAAAATTGATGGCAATTTTCCTGAAAGCGGAAATATAACTATCGCTGTTGAAACTTCTCAATCTGCTGAATTTCCATTAGCACTAAGAGTGCCCACCTGGTGTACGAATTTTGTGGCAAAAGTGGGAAACACAACATACAAAGGAAATCCAAATAAGTTTGTAACGATTAAGAGAATATGGAAACCAGGCGAAAAGATAAGCGTCAGATTTGATATGCCTGTTCAGCAAATTGCAGGCGGAAAATCATATCCCAATCAAATTGCTTTTCAAAGAGGGCCACAGATTTTGGCAGTTGACAAATCGCTAAACGCTGAACAGGCATTTGATTTAATTGCAAATTCAAAAGAAAATATTGTGGCAGGGAAACCAAATGCTGTAAGCCAATCAAATATTTTACCTGCGAATTGGATTGGAAGACAAACTTACTCAATTGATATTTTAAGCAATAACAAAAAAATCTATTTAGTTCCTTTTGCTGAAGCCAGCCAAACCGGCGGCGATATGAGGGTTTGGTTGCCGTTGAATATTAAAAAATAAATTTGATGAAAAAAATATTTGTAATCGGGAGTTCCAATACCGACATGGTGGTAAAATCAAAAAAACTTCCATCACCAGGCGAAACAATATTAGGCGGTACTTTTTTTATGAATGCCGGTGGCAAAGGCGCTAACCAGGCTGTTGCGGCTGCAAGGCTTGGAGGCCATGTTACATTAATTACAAAAGTTGGTGATGACATTTTTGGAAAACAAACAATTGAAGGATTAAAAAAAGAAAACATTAATACAGATTATGTTTTTACAGATAAAACTGCACCATCAGGCACAGCATTAATTATGGTGAATGAAGATGGGGAGAATTGTATTGTAGTTGCTCCCGGCGCTAATTCTCAACTACTGCCGGCGGATATTGAACAGGTAAAAAATATTTCAGAAGCAGAAATTATTTTAATGCAATTGGAAATTCCCATTGAAACAATTATTGCTGTAGCAAGAAAGGCAAAGGCAAACAATCAGAAAATAATTATCAATCCTGCTCCAGCACAAAAATTAGATGATGAATTGCTGAATGGTTTATTCCTTATTACACCCAATGAAACTGAAGCTGTTTTATTAACCGGAATTAAAGTTGAAGATGAAACAACAGCATCGCATGCCGCAAATATTTTTTTAAACAAAGGAGTGCAGAATGTAATTATCACTTTAGGAAAGCAGGGAGCTTACTTTCAAAACAAAAACCTGAAACTAAAAATAGATGCTCCCAGTGTACAGGCAATGGATACTACAGCAGCCGGTGATACATTTAGCGGTGCAGTATCGGTTGCGCTTACAGAAGGAATGAATTGGGAAAACACCATAAAATTTGCAATAGAAGCCGCTTCCATTTCTGTTACGAGAATGGGTGCACAGGCATCAGTTCCGTATAGGAATGAATTGGATTTCCAATAAGTCACCAATTAAAACCAACATTATGTTTATTGTGGAAAATTACGGACTGGCAATTATCCTTTGTGTCATTACCATGCTATGCTGGGGTTCATGGGCCAATACAACAAAGCTTACCAGCAAGACCTGGAGATTTGAGCTTTTCTACTGGGATTATGGTTTTGGTATTTTAATTACCGCCTTGTTACTGGCTTTTACATTGGGAAGCAATGGAAGCGAAGGAAGAGGTTTTCTTGCAGATATTAACCAGGCAGAAAATAATAATATGCTGTCTGCTTTTATTGGCGGTGTAATTTTCAATTTAGCCAACATCTTATTAGTAGCTGCCATTGCCATTGCAGGCATGTCGGTTACTTTTCCGGTAGCTATTGGTATTGCATTGATATTGGGTGTAATTGTAAATTATATTTCAAACCCGCAGGGAAATCCGGTGTTAATATTTGGCGGCGTTGCTTTAATTGCAGTGGCTATTATATTGAATGCAAGGGCTTATCAAAAATTACAAACGGGTTCTTCGAAAGGAGTTTCAAAAAAGGGATTGATCCTATCGGTAGTAAGCGGATGTTTGATGGGTTTGTTTTATAAATATGTTGCCGTTTCAATGGTTACCAATTTTAAGGTACCCGAAACAGGAAAGCTGACTCCGTATACAGCTCTGGTGATTTTTGCAATTGGTATTGTAATCAGTAGTTTTCTTTTTAACCCGATACAAATGAAACGTCCCTTTATCGGTACACCGGTTTCTTTTTCTGATTATTTCAGAGGTTCAATAAAGGACCATTTCATTGGCATATTAGGTGGATTAATATGGTGTATTGGGATGTCATTAAGCATCATTGCTTCCGGTAAAGCAGGCCCGGCTATTTCCTATGGATTAGGCCAGGGTGCAACAGTTGTTGCAGCACTATGGGGCATTTATATATGGAAGGAATTTGATAAAGCTCCAAAGGGAACAAAACCATTGTTGAATATCATGCTGCTGTTATATATAGCAGGGCTGGCAATGATTATTATTTCCAAATGAATCAGTCTGCCTCCATTGAAATAAATCTGGTAATGAAGATAAGTTTATTTTTAAAATGAAGAGCATATATGATACCGGACAAAGAATGGTTTTTTATAAAATGTACGAAAGAAAGAACAAGGATCAAGGAAGGGGTTACAGGTCCCGGCATCTGCCAAACCATTCGAATAGTGTTGCAAAATGGATTATTTTTGATCACATCCAATATTGAAAAATATTCATAGCTTGAGTTTGTTCAGAAATCCCGATCAATGGAAATACTTCATATAGCTGCGGAATGTTACCCCGTTGCCAAAGCAGGAGGCTTGGGTGATGTTGTTGGCGCTTTACCTAAATATCAAAGTGAGCTTGGTCATGTAGCTAAAGTGGTGATGCCGATGTACCGCACCGGATTTCTTTACGAAAACCAATGGGAACTGGTGCATGAAGGAGGCCAGTATCTCGGGCCACATTATTTTCATTACAGTGTCATCAAAGAAAAAACAAACAAACTTGGATTTGATCTTTATCTCATTGACATCAATGGTTTGCTCGACAGGGAAAAGATATATGGTTATGATGACGATACAGAAAGGTTTCTATCATTTCAAATAGCCTTTTGCGACTGGGTGAATAAATGGCAACATAAGCCTGATGTTATCCATTGTCATGATCATCATACCGGGCTTATTCCTTTCATGATAAAATATTGCCTGGAGTTCAGGCAAAAACTTTCTGAAATACCAACCGTGTTCACAGTTCACAATGCCCAATACCAGGGATGGATCGGCTGGGATAAATACTATTATCTCCCTGCTTTTGATTCATGGAAATGGGGATTGCTCGATTGGGATAATGTCATCAATCCAATAGCCTCGGCAGTCAAATGTGCCTGGAAAGTGACTACGGTTAGCCATAGTTACCTGGATGAGTTGAGAGAATCCGCCAATGGCCTGCAGAATTTGTTTGAATATGAAAGGGGAAAAAGCTCAGGCATTTTAAACGGCATTGATACTCATGTGTGGGATCCTGTCACTGATAACATGATCGTTAAAAATTATGATAAGGAACTGGTAGAAAAGGGAAAATGGAAAAATAAAAAAGAACTGGCGGGGCAGTTTGGTCTTGATCCCAATAAGCCTTTGATATCTTTTGTGGGAAGATTAGTAGGTGAAAAAGCCGCTGACCTTTTACCCGATGCAATCAGCCAGTCAATTTACCAGCATCATGGCAAGGCAAATTTTTTGGTACTGGGTTCCGGCGATCCGGCTTTGGAAGGCAGGCTGGACCAGATGAAACAGCAATTCAACGGCTATTATAATTCATATATCGGCTATAGCGAACCATTGAGTCATTTAATATATGCCGGTTCAGATTTTCTGCTGATGCCAAGCCGGGTAGAACCTTGTGGATTGAACCAAATGTATGCGTTGCGGTATGGCACCGTTCCGATGGTGCACAATGTGGGTGGATTAAAAGATACAGTTACAGATATGGGCGACTGGCAGGGTACAGGCATCCGGTTCAACCAGGCAAGTGTGCATGACATCACCTATTCTGTAGGCAGGGCTATTGACCTTTACAAGAATAAACCTGACCTTTATACATGGATGCGGGGGCACATGATGAGTATCGATCATTCGTGGGATTCATCTGCACAACAGTATATTGATCTGTATAAGTCACTTAAGTAAAAAGATAGGTTATGGCGATAAGAACAATCACTCATTCGAAGGAAATTCTAAGTGTTATACTTGGCGGGGGCGCAGGTTCCAGGTTGTATCCGCTTACTGCAAGCCGCAGCAAACCGGCTGTGCCTATTGCCGGTAAATACCGATTGGTTGATATTCCGATTTCCAATTGTTTGAATAACGGGATAGGAAGGATGTTTGTACTTACTCAATTCAACTCCGCTTCACTCAACAGGCATATCAAGAATACATATCATTTCAGTGCATTCAGTAAAGCGTTTGTTGACATACTGGCTGCAGAACAGACACCCGACAATCCCACATGGTACCAGGGCACTGCCGATGCCGTGCGACAAGGGCTAAGGCATATCGAACCGTTTGAAAGTGATTATGTGCTGATTCTTTCCGGTGACCAGCTTTATCAAATGGATTTTGCCGAAATGCTGGATAACCACAAAAAACTGGGAGCCGATATTTCTGTGGCCACCATTCCTGTCAATGAAAGAGATGCCCCTGAATTTGGAATATTAAAATCAAAGGAAGGATTGATAACCTCTTTTATTGAAAAGCCCAAGAAAGAAGTATTGCCGCAATGGGTAAGTGAAACAGGGGACATAATGAAAGCTGCCGGAAGAAACTACCTGGCGTCCATGGGTATTTATATTTTCAACCGCCGGTTGATGTTTGACCTTTTGCAAAATGAATTTAAAGATGCTACCGATTTTGGTAAAGAGATCATTCCGCAAACCATTAATAAATATAAAGTGGCCAGTTACCAGTATGAAGGTTACTGGACGGATATCGGAAATATTTATTCCTTCTTTGAAGCAAACCTTGACCTGACAAAAGAACTTCCTTCTTTCAATCTTTTTGATAATGACAGGATCATCTATACCCGTTCCCGTATGCTGCCCCCGGCCAAGATAAGCGGCACTACGCTGGAAAAAACATTAGTTGCCGAAGGCTCTATCATTCATGCTTCCCGTATTGAGAACAGTGTGATTGGTATCCGGTCCCGTATAGGACATGGTTCTACGGTGGTAAGCAGCTACATGATGGGTAACGATTCCTATGAAACACTGGAAGAAATAGCTGAGATGAATAAAACAGATATCCCAATGATGGGTATTGGCAGCCGTTGTTATATCAGGAATGCCATCATTGACAAAAATTGCCGCATTGGAGATGATGTCCGCATCAATGGAGGCACACATATTGAAAATATGGATCATTCTCTTTATTCTGTAAAAGACGGGATAGTAGTGATAAAAAAAGGGTCTGTAATTCCGAACGGATTTGTTATATGAAACCAGTTTGATCTTTCAGGTACATTTTGTTTTTAAAATGTGTACTTTTTACATAAACTTCCTATCTTCAAGCCTGCTCTGGAAATTAATTAATGATTGCTTATGTCTGTCACTGCTTTTATCGGTGAAAAACCCAAACTAAGTCTTTTAGAGATCATCAACATGAGTGTTGGTTTCTTTGGAATTCAATTCGGATGGGATCTGCAAAGGGCCAATATGGGCCGCATTTATGAAAATCTTGGCGCCAATCCCGACGAAGTACCACTTTTGTTTTTAGCTGCCCCGTTAACAGGCTTGATAGTGCAGCCGATTATTGGATATCTAAGCGACAGGACATGGCATCCAAGGTGGGGAAGAAGAAGACCTTACTTCATGATTGGTGCAATTCTCAGCTCAATCGCATTAATTTTTATGCCACATAGCGGCACTTTGTTTATGGCTGCAGGGCTTTTATGGATACTTGATGTTTTTGGCAACGTAGCGATGGAACCGTTCAGGGCATTTGTAACAGATAAACTTCCGGACGCACAGGTAAACCGTGGCTTCATCATGCAAAGCCTGATGATTGGTTTGGGTGGCAGCATCGCTTCGGCGCTTCCCTGGATCATGAAGAATGTATTTCATATTGCCAATACGGCTGATCCCGGCCATATTCCTGCAAATGTTAAGTGGTCTTTTTATACCGGTTCCTTTTTCTTTCTCGCAGCAGTTCTTTATACCGTATTCACAACAAAAGAATACCCTCCTTCAGACTTGGGATTCAAAGAAAAAGTAAAAGAATCAAATAAAGGTTTTGGGGGCGGTGTAAAAGAAATCTTCCACGCACTGACACATATGCCCAAAAGAATGCGTATAGTGTCATTGGTACAATTTTTTACCTGGCCAGGCCTTTTCCTGATGTGGTTTTTTTATACAACAGCTGTTGGTGTAAATATTTTTGGCGGGAAGGCCGAGTCCGGTGACCCTGTTTTTGCAAAAGGAGCTGACTTTGGCAGCCTTACCCTTTCATTTTATAGCGTAGTCACTTTTTTATTTGCTTTGGTATTACCAACAATAGCAGACAAACTTGGAAGAAAACTTACACATACCATCTGTCTTCTTTGCGGTGCATTAGGTTTAATAAGTGTGAGCTGGGTACACGATAAGAATTTATTATTCGTTTCGATGGTGGGAGTGGGGATTGCATGGGCCAGTATTCTTTCCATGCCCTATGCCATGCTGAGCGGATGTTTGCCTAAAGACAAAGTTGGCATTTACATGGGTATTTTTAATTTTTTTATTGTCCTGCCCGAAATTATCGCTTCATTAGGTTTTGGCTGGCTGATGAAAAATGTTTTGGGCAATGATAGAATGGCTGCATTGCAAATTGGAGGAGGAATGATGATATTAGCCGCTTTGATTTGTTTTGTATTAATCCGGGAAAAGAAAAATGAACTTCAAACATCCTGATAAATGAAAAGAATATTTTTTGTCGCCTTTATTTTACTGTCAACAAGGCTTTTTGCCATCGATATGTATGGCATCTATCCCTCTCACTGGTGGGTTGGGATGAAGAACCCAAATCTCCAACTGATGATACATAGAGACAGGGTAGCTAACGAAAAAGTTTCAATGCTTCCCTACCCTGGAGTTAAACTGGTAAAGCAAACTAAGGTGGAAAATGAGAATTACCTTTTTATTGACCTGCTGATTGATAAAACTGCTAAACCGGGGAAATTAAGGTTCATGATTGATAACCTGCAGTCGCCTGAAGCCGTTCCTTATAAGATTTTTGAATATGAATTAAAGACCCGCAGCAATCAAAATGGCAAAACAAGAGTGCAGGGTGTTACCTCCAAAGATTTTATTTACCTGATGATGCCCGACCGCTTTTCCAATGGCGACGCTTCAAATGACATCGTTGATGATTACAGGGACCGAACAAGCGACAGGAAAGATAAATTCTCAAGGCATGGAGGTGATTTTAAGGGTATTCTTAATCATTTTGATTATTTCAACCAGCTGGGTGTAACCACTTTATGGCTTACACCTGTACTTGAAAATGATATGCCCCGAACCGGCGAATGGGGCAACAGCGTAGCAGGATATCATGGCTATTGGTTTACTAACCATTATGAGATTGATAAACGCTTTGGTGGTAATGAAGGCTATAAAGAATTCTGCAATACACTTCATCAAAACGGAATGAAAGTGATACAGGATGCTGTGTATAACCATGTAGGCGACCATCATTGGTTTGTGCTTGACCCGCCGATGAAATCATGGTTCAATACCTCGCAGGGAAACAGGGGGCCCAATCACCGTGAAGAAGTTTTTTACGACCCTTATGCTTCGCAAAAGGATAAGGAAAATATGCTGGATGGATGGTTTGTTCCGCACCTGCCCGACCTGAACCAGCGAAACCCTTTTGTTGCCAATTTTCTTATTCAGCATGCCATCTGGACAACCGAAGAATATGGGATTGATGGCTGGCGGGTGGATACCTATAAATATTGTGATGAGCAGTTTATGAATAATTGCAACGCAGCTCTGGCAAAAGAGTTTCCGAAGCTGACCGTGTTTGGTGAAACATGGGTAAATAGTACCGTGGCCAATGCTTATTTCACCCAAAACAAAATGGAAACAGTTTTTAAACACAATGCAAAGGGGATGCTCGATTTCCAGGTTTGCTTTGCCATGCTTGCAGGTATGAACGAGCCATTCGGATGGCTGACAGGAGTGAATAAAATTTATACCACACTTTCACAGGATGTTTTATATAAAGAGCCGCTAAATAATTGCATTTTTCTTGATAATCATGATATGGACCGTGTCTTTTCCGTGGTAGATGAGGATTGGAATAAAATGAAAATGGGTTTTAACTGGCTGCTTACTTTGCGGGGCATTCCCCAGATTTATTATGGCACTGAAGTGCTGATGAAGAATAAAAAGGAAAACACCGATGCCACTGTACGGGAGGATTTTCCCGGGGGCTGGCCCGATGATAAGCCAAAAGATAACCGGTTTACCAAAGAGGGCAGAAATGATAAACAGGACGAAGCTTTTGAATATATAAGCCGGTTGGCCAATTTCCGGAGAAACTCTTCAGCTCTTACCAGCGGCAAAACGATGCAATACATTCCAAAAGAGGGATTGTATGTTTATTTCCGGTATGATGCAAAACAAATCGTGATGGTGGTTACAAACACCGGGGATAAAAATGTAAAGCCGGATTGGAACTGGTACAGGGAAAGAACAGCCGGGTCTTCACAGGTAAGAAATGTGATTACCGGAAAAATTAAGCCCCTTGATGGATTGGAGATAGAGCCAAAAGAAAGTTTTGTTTTTGAATTATTGAAATAGATGTTTTTCAAAAGGTTGATTTCTTCCTAAATTACAATATGGCTAAAGCGAAGAGATCAACTCCGGTATCGCAAAGAAAAAAAATAAACAGGACTGAGCCTGCTAAGACAGCTCCGCCTGAACCCAAAAGTTACGAAGAAACCAATTTCATTGATACTTCAAAACCCGTCTGGAATTATTCTCTGCTCACAGATGAAGATGTGAGTAATTACCAGAAAGGGACTAACTACCAGCTCTACAAAAAATTCGGCTCTCATTCCATTCAGGTGAATGATGTGTGGGGCATGTACTTCTGTGTGTGGGCGCCAAATGCTACATCCGTTTCTGTAAAAGGCAATTTCAATGACTGGAAAAATAATGAATACGAATTGTACCCCCGTTGGGATAAAAGCGGCATCTGGGAAGGATTTATCCCTCACTTCAAATTAGGAGAAGCTTACAAATATCACATCGTTGGTTATTCAAAAAGGAGACTGGATAAAGGGGACCCCTTTGCCAATTTCTGGGAAAAAAGACCTCAGACAGCTTCCATCACATGGGATATGTACTACGAATGGAAAGATGAGGCATGGATGAAAGGCCGTAAGAAACATAATTCACTTGATGCAGCCTGGAGTGTATATGAGGTTCACCTTGCCAGCTGGCAAAGACCCGATAAAAATGATGAAGGAAAATATAATAATTATGATGAGATACGGGAAAGACTGGTTCCCTATGTTAAAGACATGGGCTTTACACATGTGGAGCTGATGCCGGTTATGGAACATCCCTTCGATGGAAGCTGGGGTTATCAATGTACCGGTTTTTTTGCACCCACTTCCAGGTTTGGCGATCCGCAGGGATTGATGCGGCTGATCGATGCTTTTCACCAGGAAAATATGGGTGTCATCCTGGATTGGGTTCCTTCTCATTTTCCATACGATGCACATGGGCTTTTTATGTTCGACGGCACACATACCTATGAGTATGCAGATATGCGAAAAGGGTTTCATCCTGACTGGAACAGTTATGTATTTAATTACAGGAGGGGAGAGGTAAAATCATTTCTCATCAGCAGCGCCAGGTTTTGGTTTGATCTGTTTCATATTGATGGAATAAGAGTGGATGCTGTTTCATCCATGCTTAAACTGAATTACTCAAGAAAAGAGGGAGAGTGGGAGCCTAATGAATTTGGCGGCGATGGAAACCTGGAAGCAATTGCCTTTATAAAAGATTTAAACGAAACTATTTTCCGTGATTTTCCGGATGTGCAGACAATAGCCGAGGAAGCAACCGACTGGCCGGGTATTTCCAGACCTACATGGCAGGACGGTCTTGGCTTTGGCATGAAGTGGATGATGGGCTGGATGCATGACACACTGGATTATTTCAAACTCGATCCGTTGATGCGGCAATTTCATCAGGATAAATTCTCCTTTAGCATGATGTATTATTATGACGAAAATTTCATGCTGCCCCTTAGCCATGATGAGGTGGTGCACGGCAAAAGCCCGATGATCTATAAAATGCCCGGTGATGAATGGCAGAAGTTCGCCAACCTGCGATTGTTATATACTTATATGTGGACACACCCCGGCGCCAAATTACTTTTCATGGGAAATGAGTTTGGGCAGACAAATGAATGGGATTTTAAATCCGAATTGCAGTGGGAATTGTTACAATTCAACTGTCACCGGTTACTTAAAGATTGTGTGACTGACCTGAACAAATTATTGCAATCAGAAATTGCTTTGCACCACAACCAGTTTAAAACGGAGGGTTTTGAATGGGTTGATCTTAACCATCGTCCGGAATCAGTAATGGTTTATAAAAGAAAAGGCAAAAGAAGAGCAGATGATCTGCTGATAATTCTCAACATGACCCCTGTGGTAAGAAATGATTGGGAAGTGGTGGTGAGTGGAAAACAGTATAAAAAAGAAATATTCAATAGTGACAGTGAAAAATACTGGGGGAGTGCAAACGTTTTCAATCCGGAAATCCGTTCAGAAATCCTGCCCGATGGTCAGGCGGGGATTGATAAGGCTCAAAAAACATACAAACTGACAGTAAATTTACCAGCCCTGACGGGAATCATCCTGAAATAATACTATTTTGGAATAGTTTTGGTTGATAAATAACCGGTTAAGTTTTGATTAGTAACTTCTCAAATCTATTTTAGTGATGAGAAATCCAATTTCATCCAATCCTAAAAGAAGCCCTATGAACCGCCTGATGTTAGCTGCCTGGTTTTTGCTCACAACAGCAATGGCCCATTCCCAAACTTCTGTTTCATCCGTTATTACTGTAAGCACAGATAGCGCTGATTATTTTTTGCAAAAAGGTTTGCAGGAAAAACAAAATGGCCGTCGTCTTGAATCGCTTAAATATTTTGAAAAAGCGGCTAAATACGATGCGAACAGTAAAACGATCACCGGCGAACTTGCCTCTGCATATCTTGATCTTCGCCGTTACGGACCGGCAAGAGAAATGTTTAAAAAGCTGGTTTCTCTCGGCGATGAATCTGCTGCTAATTTCAAGCAGCTGCTTACACTTTCTTTTCAGCTCAAGCAAAATGATGATGTACTGTTGTATGCCGGTAAACTGAAAAAAGCAGACCCATCAGAAAAAGTTGCTTATTATATCGGCAGGGTAAATTATGACAACGATAATTATGGTGAGGCAATAAAGGCCCTGAATGAAGCAGCCAAAGAAGATCCGGCCAATGCCGAAGTGCCTTATCTCATTGCACACAGCTATGCAGATATGATGAATTACAAGCTGGCCGTGCCGTTTTTTCAAAAAGCAATAGAACTTAAACCGACAGAGACTTACTGGATATACGAGTTAGGTCTTATTTGCTATGCGATGCATGATGACAAGAATGCCCTGAAATATATCCTTGAAGCAGGGGATAAAGGATATAAAAAAGATAATGACTACCTGGAAAACCTGGGCATTGCTTACCTGAATGTCGGCGATCTTGATAACGGAGTAAAAATCCTGAATGAGATATTGATTAAAAAACCCAGCGACATGAACCTGCTGAACATGATTGCTGAGGCATACTATTACAAAGGCAAGTATGATCTTGCAATGGAATACTGGGACAAAATTCTCGAATACGATAAAACAGATGCATCAGCGCTGTATATGATCGGAATGTGTTACCAGAAAAAAGGCGGTAAAGAAAATACAGAAAAAGGAACCCGGCTTTGCGACACAGCCATTGGCATGGACCCCAGCCTTGGCACCTATCGTCAGAAAAAAATGATGGCGGGACTTTGACCAGATATTAATAACAAAAAAGGGTAAATCAATATTGGTTTGCCCTTTTTTATTGCTGTTTGAAGTTACTGTGTACCTCAATGCCAATTTCAGGTCCCAGGGATTTAATTATCCAGTCCAATGTGATATAAACCTGAATCGGGGAGTTGAAAACATCTTTACCTTTTTCTACGATGGTCGTACTCCATTTCTTTTCTTTTTCTGTAGAGGATACTTCAAACCCGGGGCCAAATACCTCTTTGAGCATTGCCACAAGGGTTTTATAGTACTGCTGGTAATTAGTTAGTGTTCCGGAGAAATAGGACTGTGTGAAACGAATCTTCAAATATTGATCAACTCCATCTTCCTCTTCATCCTCTTCATATATAATTAATCCATTACCCATTTCAAATTTCACATTGCGTACGTCGGTCCACATTTCATCTTGCTCTGTCAGGTTTCTTTTAATATCAGGAAGTCCTTTCTTAATCCGGATAAATTTTTCTTTTACACCCTTTTGTGAACCAATGGGAGGATTGTTTTGTGCCATTGCAGTAATTGTAAATGCTAAGATGCAGGCAAGGATGATCAGTTTTTTCATATAATATTTTTACAGGAACGACAAAATAAAATAAATATTTAGCTATAATAAAGTTTTACATTCTTTCCGGCACATTAATACCTAATAAGTTCATTGCAGATGCAATTACGTTAGCTGTCATTTCGGATAATTGAAGCCGTAATTGTTTTTTTTCTTCCGATTCTGCATTCATCACTGAATGTTCAGTATAGAAAGTATTGAACAATTTTGCCAGGTTAAAAACATAAATTGCAATCACCGAGGGATTGTGCTCCGTGCAGGCCTGTTCAATAACAGAAGGATATTGTTCCAGTAAAATAGTGAGTTCTTTTTCCAGTTTCAGTAGCTGACCTGCAACCCGCAACTCATGGCCCGCAACTTGTTTGCGGAGAATTGATTTAATCCTTGCATGAGTGTATTGCACAAAAGGCCCGGTGAAACCATGAAAGTCTATTGACTCTTCGGGATTAAATATCATCCTTTTTTTGGGGTCAACCCTCAGCAGGAAAAACTTTAAAGCGCCAAGAGCAATCGTATCGTACAATTCTTTTAATTCAGTTTGGGTAAAATCTTTCACTTTTCCCAACTCCTCTGTTTTTTGCCTGGCCACATTCACCATTTCATCCACCATGTCATCGGCATCTACAACTGTTCCTTCACGGCTCTTCATCCTGCCACTGGGAAGTTCCACCATGCCATAGCTTAAATGATAAATACCGCCGGCGTATGGCTTGCCAAGCTTCTGCAGGATCAGTTTCAGCACTTTCATATGATAGTTTTGTTCATCCGCTATCACATAAATGCTCTGATCGTAACTGAATTCATCGTATTTCTGCTGCGCCAATCCTAAATCCTGGGTGATGTAAACGGAAGTGCCATCTTTCCTTAAAACCAATTTCTCATCCAGTCCTTCATTTGTCAGATCGATCCATACACTGCCATCTTCTTTTTTAAAAAATACTCCCTGTTTTATTCCTTCTTCCACAAATTGTTTCCCCAGCAAATAGGTGTTGCTTTCATAATACATTTTCTGAAAATCAGCGCCTATTCTTTTATAGGTTACATCAAACCCGTCGTAAACCCAGCCATTCATTTTTTCCCAGAGTTCAATCACTTCGGGTTTCCCTGCTTCCCAGTCAAGCAGCATCTGTTGGGTGGTTTTCATTATCGGGACATCTTTTTCTGCAGTGGTCTTATCAACGCCATCGCTCATTAACGTATCAACCTGCCTTTTGTATTCATCATTAAACTTTACATAATATTCACCAACAAAATGATCACCTTTCATTCCGGTTGATTCAGGAGTTGCTCCGTTGGCAAACAACTGCCATGCGATCATGCTTTTACAAATATGAATGCCCCGGTCGTTTACGATACAACTTTTAAAAACATCAAAACCATTCTCCTTCATTATCTGCGCCACACTCCATCCCAGAAAAATATTCCGAAGGTGACCGAGATGCAAAGGCTTATTGGTGTTGGGGGAGGAGTACTCAACCATTACCCTTTGTTTGTTTGGTTGTTTTTTCCCGAAGTTTTTCTGGTTAAAATTCAGTTCCAGAAAATTCAACCAGTAATCATCACAAACTGTAAGATTTAAAAATCCTTTAATAACATTATAGGATGTAAATATTTTTGGATTGTTTTTAACCAACGATTCACCCATTTCATTTCCCAGTTGCTCAGGAGTTTTTTTGAGTTGCTTTACAAACGAAAAAAGCACCAGGGTATAGTCCCCTTCAAATTCCGGTTTGGTGGAATTAATGGTCAGATCGCTTTCTGTCGTTTCAAAGCCATACAAATCCTTCAACGCCTTTGTTACAAGACCCATTATTTCATTTACGATGCTCATCCAATTTTCATTTAATCTGCAAATTTAGGAAACCTGATCCCTAATTCCTTAATTCCCAATTCCCATATTACCTTTGCCAGCATTCATGAGGAGACATATCCATAGCGCCAGGGACTTCATACTTCCCATCATTGATTTTTTTTACCCGCCATTCAAAAAAATCATGAGCCTGCAAACTTTTCGTTATGCAGCATCCGGCGGGGGCAATACGCTGCTGGGGTTATTGGTGTATTACATCAGTTATAAATTTATTTTTTCGGAAAAAAATTTTCACTTCGGGTTTTATGCCTTTAAAGGACACATTGCCGCCCTGATCCTTTCTTTCTGTGTCACTTTTCCCGTTGGCTTTTTTATGTCAAAATATGTGGTGTTCAGCGATTCAAATATGCGGGGCAGGATACAGCTTTTCCGTTACCTGATGATCTGCCTCTTTAACCTGGCGTTGAACTATATCCTGTTGAAGATACTGGTAGAGAAGTTTCATGTCTATCCTGTCATTGCCCAGGTGATAACTATTTGCATTGTGGTGGTCTTCAGCTACGTCGCCCAGCGGAATTTTTCTTTCAAAATCACAGCTGATAACGAGGAAACTAAAGAGTAAAACTGACTGAATCAATTTTTACTGAGAGATCACCGGAACAATTGCTTCGCAAAACAAGATATTGCTGCATCGGGTAGATACCAATAAGTTTTATATCTGAAATGTTGCCATAACTGCGAACTCCTTTTACCCATTCCTGGTTCAGTTGCCTGTTAATATTTGTTTTGGCGGTATCAATAAATGCGCTGCAGTCGAATGCTGAATTTTTGCTTATCTCCTTTGTTATTTTTTTATCAAACAGCCAGTCGGCGGAGCCGAGCAGCAGGTTCTTTGATTTTATATCAAAGTCAATATCTGTTACTTCAATTGTCCGCTTTTCCTTGTTGTAAACAGGCTTGCCCAAAAGATAGATCACACCTTCATTGGTGCCTGAAAAATTTAGTTTGATGATCAGTTTCTCACTGTTAGCTCCGTATACTTTGCACTGATCAATGATGAATTTCTTTTTAAACAAGAATTTCTTTATCTCAAATTCCCTGCCTGCCAGCTGCTGGTTCAGGATATTGCTCAACGAATCATAGCTGAGTACGGCATCCATGAAAATAGTAAAGCCTGATTTTCTGCCGAAGGTGCCGATATTCGGTACCCATGAGTTTTGCTCCACGGGTCTTTCAAAACTTATAACAGGTTTGGCTGTCAACCCCAGGAAAATATTCAGCGAATCATTTTTTGAATAAAGGTTGTTGATCCTGACCTTCTGCGGATTTATTTTCAACCAGCCGAGACCATAAATATTATACACTTTGTTTAGTTGGTCCCAGACCTGCTGAAACTTTGGTTTCAGATCAACCAGTCCATACGTTTTATCCAGTTCTTTTTTTGCGGCATCCAACTCTGTGGTCAACCCTTTCATTACCTGCTTCGTAATGTCCTGTCCCCAGAAGCACACTTCGCATTTATCAAGTGGTTTGGGTTCGTTCCTCACAATGTTCAGTTTCACTTTATAATCCGGTTGAATACTGAGTGTATTGCTGAAGGAAACATTTACCCTGCGTTCCGGTTCATTAAATCCGCAACGACAGGCTGGTGTCCATGGAGATAACACAGTCCCTTTTACACAAAGCCTTGTAGAGCCAACTATTTTATAATACCCTGTAAAACCTAATGTAAGTAATGTGCCTGAGGTTTTCATTTGCAAAGGGCTGCGGCGAAACGAATATTTGTAACGGATATCACAACCATCCTGAATCCAGTCATTGGGATAATTGGGTGATGTAAAAAGCGTATCTACACTCGTTTCAGCCATTACAAACAGCGGCTTCAGATTGATCTGAATGGGGATATTAATTTCAGAATTGGGAAGTGAATCCAGTTTGAAATTGGCAGGGGAGAGGTCCGGATGTTCAGGGTTTATTTTTTGAGAATAAGAAATAAATCCAGCCAGCAAAGCAACGAAAACAAAAATTCCTTTTCCTTTCATGATAGCGATTAGTGGTCAAAAATAACCAAACAAAGGAAAAGGAATTGTGAAGAAATACTTAGAAAAAATCAGAAACCCTCTTTGGGCTGCGTCATGCTGAACCAGTTGCCGCAACCATCATTCACAATACATTCAATGCCGTAAAACTGTTCTTTGGGTTCAGTGATCTGAACTCCCTTGGCCTTTAATTCTTCATAAGTGGCCCTGCAATCCGGGGCATGCAGTACTCCTGCGCCCATTACGCCTTTTTCAAGCAATAACCTCAATGCCTTTTGTGTGTCAGCATCCCATCCAAAAGCCGATCCATCACCAGAAGCATCCATCAATACAATCTCAAGATCAGGCTGCTCCGGCGGGTTCAGTGTCAGCCAGCGGAAACCATTGTCCATTTTAACATCTGTGTTTACTTTAAAGCCAAGCTTATTGACATAGAAATCGCATGCCTTATCCTGGTCAAGCACATAAAAAGATGCATGAGAGAGTTTTGTTACCATAATTGTTGTTTTAGAAAATAAAAGTAAGGAGGAAAGAGGAGATCAGTTTATTGAATCTTGCTTTTATCTGAATCATTAATACTAAATAATAATCTGGAATTCTCTATTCTTCATTCACTATTCATCTAACTTGTATTGCTCAATAAAGCAATGCGGAATAGCCACTTTAGGCTCCGCATTCTGTTGTTGCTTTTTGAGCCAGGCCATATTGCGGTAGTAGGTAGGAGCAGCGCCAATTTCTTTTTTGAATAGCACACTAAATGAGCCAATACTTTCAAAACCCACTTCATTACATACCTCTGTTACCGGTTTGTTTTCTGCCAGAAGGTTTTTTGCTTTGTCTAAACGCTTCCGGGTGATGTATTGTAAAGGAGTTCGTTTGTAAACCTGTTTGAAAAGCCGGTGAAAATGAAAGCGGGAAAGAAAAGCCTGTTTTGATATTTGCTCAAGGTCTATATTCTCATGATAGTTTTCATCGATATAAACCTTGGCAGCTACAAGGCGTTGATATATGTCGGTGGTCAATTGCATTCCTCGTTCAAGTTAATTCTTTTTTCATACAGATACTGGTTTCTTCCATACCTATATACTGTCCGTAATTGGGGGTAATGGTGAAACCATATTTTTTATACAGCACAGCTGCTTCCGGCTGGCGGTTACCCATCTCCAGCACCAGCGATTTTTTTCCGAGTTCCGCAGCCCAGTGAGCCAGTTCATTCAAAACAGCAGTGCCAACTCCTTTGCCACGATGTTCATTTGCCACAAACATCCGTTTGATCTCAACTGATGAATCGTCAAATTTTTTGAAGCAACCGCAACCGGCAGGTTCGTTATCAATATAAGCGACAACTACATTCTGAATATTTTCAATTTTATTGAACTGACCATAATAATCCTGCAACGCACCATACTGCTGAAGAAGATATTTATTCAGCTTCTCCACCAGGAAGTGAAAATCTTTATCGTTGCTGTCTGTTCGTTTTAGTTTCATTATAGCCACTGAATCACTGAGGCACTGAAAAATAATTCTGTGTTTCTGTGCCTCAGTGGCTTATTAATTTAAATATTTCTTGGATTCTTCCATTGTTTCCCCAATCTTTCAATCGTTCCCTTAATTCTTTCCATTCTTGTTTCTTCTCTTTTTGCCGTTACAATCCATTCTATATATTCTTTCTTGTTGGTAAAAGAAAGTGTATTGAAAAAATCAGATTGCTTTTTATTTTTCTTTAATGCAGCAGCAAGATCATCTGGTAGTTTTACCTCTTTGGTTTCCGGATTTACCCAATTAAAAATTTCTCTTGGCGAAGAAGGTTTGGCTTCTTTCTTTCTATCGACCTCCGTTTTGGCCCTGAAACCAAATACACTCCATGTATCGTTAAATGAGATGAGGCTTATCCAGGTCAGTTTATCTCCTTCAGCTAACAGGCAATCCCAGCCTTTATCCCTCGTTAAGTCTGTTTGTAACCTGGAGGATACTTTTGGATAATATACCCAAACAGTCACTTCCGGTTTCACCAGTTTCATTACTTTGCTCATTTCTTTTTCCAATTGAGCTTTGTTGTATACAAACCAATGCACCTGGTTATACCCGATAGCTATCGGGTCTTTGACACTGTCTGAAATTTTCACTCCTGCAGGTAAACCCTGCAGGCCCTTTTTAAAATCAGCTGGTGCGTTGAGAGTAAGTAAACTGTATTTAGGTTTTATCCGGAGCTTGTCTGCAATAGAACTGGCCATACGGTTTTTGTTTCCGTAAAAGTAAAGCACATTCTCCTATCCCATATATTGAATCTTGCTTTTAAACGGCGGTCACAATTTTCAGGCGATAGCCACATTCTTTCGGGTAGCTGTTCCATCAGCAGCAATTTCAAAAGCATAAGCTTCTTTCAGATCTTTCTGGCCGCTATGGGTAAAAACGAAAAGACGGCTGCCATCTGTTCTGATATTAATGATGCCAAATGAAGTACGTTTAAAAGCATAAAAGTTTTTCCCTTTATCATTTCCTTCCAATGATTTTGCCGTACCCATGTATTTGAAGAATGCGGCAAGCTCGGTCACAAATACCAGTGGCCTGTCATGCCTGGAATACTTACCTAAAACTCCCATCAGGGTAGCCCTGGGGTGAATGTATTCTTTGGCTTCTGATTCATCGCCGGAAGAAACAATGGAAACAAGCGGCTGTACCGCTTCAAAGAATTTGTTGGAAAAATCAGCCGAGCCGTGATGAGGCACTTTTAAAACTTCGGCAGGCAACACCGGTTCACCGTTCTTCGTTTTATTAACAAGAATATCCTCGGCTTCTTCATTCAGGTCGCCGGCGAAAAGGAATTTTACATTGCCGTATTTGATCCGTAGTATCACTGAATGGCCGTTGATGGTATGTGATGCAGAAAGAGATCCTTTACTACTATCTTCTTCTAACTCTACATTTTTTCCGGGCTGCCGCAAAAATTTCAGTACAGACTTTCCATTCACCTCTTCAATGACAGGGCCTAGTACGTCCACTTTAATTTTTTCATCATTCAGAAAGCTGAATTCATTCTTTGATTTATCATCCAGCCGCCTGATCCTAATATTTGAATTTCTGCTCTTATAAGTTGCCAGTGTACTCTTCCATGCTTTGAACGGTTTGTTCATGTCTGTATCGGGTACATCGAGCAGGTCATCCACCAGGTCTGTCAGATACGTTTCATTGCCTTGTTTAATGGTGGGGCCGAGAAGATCTTTATCCGCCACTTTCTTTCCATTTTTGCTGGAGGGTCTTTTTATGATCCCATTGTGATAAACTTTTTTGGGATGCATGAATAATCTCTTCCGGGGATTGCTATGCGTCTCGGATTCGAGTATTAAAGGAAGACCTTCAAAATGATCAGCATCGCCATGTGAGACAACAATGCAATCAATGATTTTGGGATCCTGTAAGGAAGAGCCCTGGTAGCGGGCAGCCAGGTAACGGCCATACATGGCGCTTTCTCCGCCATCTATCAGCATCACTTTGCCTTTGGGAGTTTCAATTACTGAACCATCGCCCTGCTGCACATCCACAAAGGATACAGATAATACTTTTTTGTTTGCTATGGGTGCCAGTATGGAATCAAAAAAACTTTTGTTTGAATTCGTTCGTAAAATAAAGCCCGTTGTGTCCGCAGCAACAAGTGAGCCTTCTTTGACGACAAAATTTTTCAGGCTGATCTTCCAGAATGCTGCTTTTTTTTCTATTAATGTTACTTCATCACCCCATGCCAGCACGGTTAAAAAGCTGTCTTTTTTTGTTTCACTGCGGTAAACTTTTACCAGGTCGGTGTTGATAAAATGAGTATCCATAAAAAATGATTTAGCTGTAAGCTACACTTAAGATTCATTACAGCCAATACCACTTTCCGGTAAGAGGCTACCTGTTTGCCCTGACGAAAAATTATTTTTATAGTTCCTCCCCTGATAATGATAGGGCCTTAAAATTAAAACAGTGTGCCACAAAGTCACTAAGCCACGAAGTCCCGATAACTATCGGGATCACGAAGAAGCCTTTGTGCAACTTAGCGTCTTTGTGTCTTAGTGGCAAAAAATTAAACTGAGACACAGCTCTTTCTTCAATTGTTTTTTGATATTTTCTGTTGAATCAGGAACTTTATTCAAATTTTCAAAATGAAAATATACATCCAGCTTGCTATAAGCTTTACACTGTTTTTCCCCTGCATAGCAAATTCTCAAGAAGAATACTCTGCTTCGCCTGAAGCCGAAGCATTTTTCAACAGTGCTATGGAGCAGATAAATCAACGGCATGTAAACTGGATAAAGACAACAGCAAAAGAGGCAAATGAAAAAAGTCTTTCACCGGATGATGTAGTGGTCAGGGTAAACCGCTACGGAGTACTTGGAAGCATGAACGGCCAGGATATTGAAGCCATTGCCTTCTTAGTACTGATGCAAGCTTCAAAAAGTGCACAGGAAGATTTGAAAGCAATTATGGCGAAAGTGAAAGCCATCAATGATAAAAAACAACAGCTGAGGGATGCCAATGCCCAAATGACAAACAGCAGGCAAAATTTTACCCGTGTACAGCTCGATTCATTCAAATTGCTTTCTAACAGTTGCCTTGTCTTGAAAAACCAGGTTAATCTTAATACTCATCAACCAGTCAGGGTTACAACGCTTGATTCATCAAAAACGGTTAAGTCCAACAACATGCGGACAACGCCTTCAAGGTCTGAGATAAATGAAACCAAAGACAGGTTAAAAAAAGACCTTGACTCCATGAGTGAGATGGGTGAAATGGAATCGCTGAAACTGCAAATGGCGATGGACAGAATGAGCAAAGTGATGAGCACCCTTTCCAATCTGCTGAAAAAATTCAGCGATACAGCAGATAGCATTGTTCAAAACCTGAAATAGAGAGACCCACCCCATTTGAAGATCACTTAATTCAATGACTCCACAACCCCTCCCAGGGAGGGGATGACGGCCGTTCTCAATCACTTGGTAAACCAACTGCTTTAGTACACATCCCCGCCTGGGCGGGGCGAATTCAGGAAACTTTCTGTATTGGGACATAGGGGTGGGTCTGCCATTTTTTCACTTTTCCCCTCACGGCATAATCATTGAGAACCAATAGGGAACACTAAAAAAATATATTATGGGAAAGATAATTGGAATAGACCTTGGAACCACCAATAGCTGCGTGGCTGTAATGGAAGGCAACGAGCCGGTGGTGATAGCCAACGATGAGGGCCGCCGTACAACCCCGTCTGTAGTGGCTTTTCTGAAGAATGGTGAACGTAAAGTGGGTGACCCGGCCAAACGCCAGGCCATCACCAATCCTCAAAACACCATCGCTTCGGTGAAGCGTTTTATGGGCCGCCAGTTTAATGAAGTGGGCGAGGAGATAACTCACTGGAGTTACAAGGTGGCAAAAGGTGACAATAATACCGTTCGTATTGACATAGATGGCAGACTCTATACCCCGCAGGAAATATCTGCGATGGTGCTACAGAAAATGAAGAAAACCGCCGAAGATTACCTCGGGCATGAGGTGACCGAAGCCGTTATTACCGTGCCTGCTTATTTCAACGATTCTCAACGCCAGGCTACCAAAGAAGCCGGTGAAATTGCGGGTTTGGTTGTTCGCCGTATCGTTAACGAACCTACCGCTGCTGCACTGGCTTATGGTTTGGATAAAGACAAGCATGACCATAAGATCGCTGTGTTTGACCTTGGTGGTGGTACGTTTGATATCTCCGTGCTGGAACTCGGCGACGGAGTGTTTGAGGTAAAAAGCACCAATGGTGATACACACCTCGGTGGCGATGATTTTGATAAAGTGGTGATGGACTGGCTGGCCGATGAATTTAAAAAAGATGAAGCTATTGACCTGCGCAAAGACCCGATGGCCCTGCAGCGTTTAAAAGAAGCAGCCGAGAAAGCTAAGGTGGAACTGAGCTCATCTTCTGAAACAGAAATAAACCTGCCTTACATCACTGCTGTGGATGGTGTGCCCAAGCACCTGGTAAAAAAGCTGAGCCGTGCAAAATTTGAATCGTTAGCAGACAGTTTATTTGCCCGCTGCCTGAAGCCCTGTGAAGCAGCATTGAAAGATGCAGGCTTATCCACTTCACAGATTGATGAAGTGATATTAGTGGGTGGCAGTACAAGGATCCCCAAAGTACAGGAGATCGTAGAAAAATTCTTTGGCAAAAAACCACACAAGGGTGTAAACCCTGATGAAGTGGTTGCCGTAGGCGCTGCGATACAAGGAGCAGTGCTGACCGGTGAAGTGAAAGATGTATTGCTGCTGGATGTTACTCCGCTCTCTCTCGGAATTGAAACACTCGGTGGTGTGATGACCCCGCTGATACCGAGCAATACAACCATACCAACCAAAAAATCTGAAGTGTTCTCCACTGCCAGCGATAACCAGCCCGGCGTGCAGATACATGTGATGCAGGGGGAAAGGAGTATGGCGAAAGACAACAAGAGCCTCGGCATCTTTAACCTCGATGGTATTCCACCTGCTCCAAGAGGCTTGCCTCAGATTGAAGTGATATTTGATATTGATGCCAACGGCATACTGCATGTTACCGCCAAAGACAAAGGCACAGGCAAAGAACAGAAGATACATATTGAAGCCGGCAGCGGACTCAGTAAAGATGAGGTGGAAAGAATGAAGGCTGAAGCGAAGGCTAATGAAGCAACTGATAAAGCAGAAAAAGAAAAAGTGGAGAAACTGAATATGGCCGACAGCCTTGTTTTCCAGACAGAGAAGCAATTGAAAGAATACGGTGAAAAAATACCGGCAGAAAAGAAAACAGCGATTGAGCAGGCTGCTGAAAAACTGAAAGAGGCACACAAAGCACAGGACTTAGCCGCTATTGATACTGCTATGGCTGCATTGAATGCAGCATGGACAGCGGCGAGTGAGGATATGTATAAGGCAACGCAGGAACAACAGCCCGGTGCACAACAACCTGGCGCTGATGGAGCACAGCAACAGCAAAGTGCTGGTGCAGCTACAGGAGATAATGTGACTGACGTTCCTTATGAGGAGGTGAAGTAAAAAAAATGCATAAACGAAAGAGGCTATCCTTTTGGGGTAGCCTCTTTTAATTTTTATGGCTATGGTAAAAAGTAAAAAAATGGCCTTCTCCCTGCTTCGTGTCCGTAAAAGAATGCCCCGATGCGTGTCGCCACGCATCGGAAGTGAGCATTCAGTACGTTGAATGTTAATTTATTGTAGCTTTATCCTGATGGATAAGTCATTATTGAAGCCGGTACGCAAATCACATATTGACAAAGGGGAAATCTATTTTTGGACGGCCACTATTAACAAGTGCCAACGTCTTTTGCGAAGGGATGAATACAAGGAGGTGATTATTGATTCACTGCAATATCTTACGACAATGGCAAGATAGATGTGTTTGCTTTTGTTATTATGCCAAACCATCTTCATTTTATCTGGCGGGTGAATGAACCAAACGGGAAAGAATCACCACAAGGTTTTTTTATGAAATTCACAGCCCACACTTTTCAGAAAATGTTACGCAAAGAAGGGAGCGGTGAACTGAATAATTATAAAAAGGATGCCGCCAACAAAAAGTATGAATTTTGGCAACATGATTCTTTGGCTATGCCATTATTCACCAGGAAAGCAGCAGTTCAAAAATTGAAATATATACACATGAACCCTCTGGCCGAACACTGACAACTGGTAGAAGACCCTTGCGATTATAAATACTCATCCGCTATTTATTATGAACGGGACGAAAAGAATTTTTCTTTTCTGAAAGATTTGTGGGAAGAATTTTAGCTGAATGATAAACAATAGCCTTCAGCCTGTCATTATACAGAAAAGTTTATGACAATTTGTTCCGATGCGTGGAGACACGCATCGTGGCAGTTGGCAACCGTGGAAAGGAACAACTACCTGCAGGGATCAGTTACTGACCACTCACTTTTGTTCCATTCCACTGGCTGGTCGGTTCACTTTCATTATATCCCCACTTTCCGGTAAAGGCAGTAAAGTTGCTGTTGAAATTAAAAACAAACCTTCCTTTCCCGTTTGACTGGAACCACCACCCGGTAAGTGTCATACCATTCAGGGTGCCTTCAATTTTTCCATTATTCCATTTATAAGTTCCAGTTACTTTATTCCCGGTAATGCTTAAAGTCATTTCATTAAAATCAGTTTTATAAGTCCCGGCAATCGCATTACTCCCGGTGGCAGGAGGATTTGTTTCTGTTTTTTTGGGGATCCATGTGTAAGTGATCGTTCTTTCCACCCAGGTAAAATTGTTCCCGCCGGACAAAACAAATTTCAGATACAGGTAGGGTATGAGTTTGCCGTTCCTGTCTATCCCGGGCTTGGGCACTTCAGCTGTACCGGCCATAATTGTTGTTCCGTTAGGTTTTGCATAAGATAGTTTTCCCGGCTCAGGTTTCATAAATCCGAAAGAACTCAGCTTAACATAGGCAGAAACATTGCCTGACTCGGCTGTAAGATTGGAAACTATACCACGAACGGTCAATTTCTCTCCTGGGGTCATAGTGGAAGGGTTGGTCCATTCCCATGCCACATGCCCGCGGCGGATATGGTCCTTTTTATCAATTGTTGAATAATAGTTGTACTCAAAACTCAAACCCATGTCACCTGTTTGGGCAGAAAATTTATGGTGTGCAAGGTTGAAGTTTTTATATGTGTTCCTGATAAGCTTCTGAACATCAGTCATGGTATCCTTTACATTATATCGCTGCCAATAACCGTCCTGGGATCTGGCTGTCATTGCAAAAAGACAAAACAGCAAAAAAATACCTCCTTTTTTGAATTGCCCATGAATATTTCTCATAAAATGCTTTTTCTCAATTTAGCATGTGCACCATGTTGTTACAAATGATGATAGTCAATAGCGGGTTTGATAGACATCAGAAAGATTATTTATAGCCTGTTTAAAATCCGGCGGTTGGTTGAAAATTTTTGCCGTTGGTCTTCCAAAAAACAACACGCCGCCGTTGTGTCTTGTGTGCAGCCATGCAGCGCAGGCAAGAGACCAACGGCATAAATTATAGAGAACTCACTCAACCCGGCTGTTGGTGAAGCTAACACACAATGCCAGGCACAACACAAACAGCGGTGTAACCGGGAGTATATGAAGTTTGCTGAGTGAGTGGCAGTGCTTCGCAGGCGACGAGTCCCTCCGCTGATTTTTCTAAAGTTTAGCCGGCGTGCTGGAGGAGACTTATCGGGGAAGAAATATCATCAAAAGAACTTAACTTCATCTTAAACTAAATCCGGCTGCGGTTCCGGCTGACGGAACATGGAATACCGGCACATCGCCAATGCGTTGCCGTTAGCTGGCATATTAATGGACAACTACAAAAGATATTCATATGAAGAAAGGCACTTTGGCAATTCTCTTACTGTTACCATTTTTTCTTATGGCACAAATAAATAATAAAGTTTCGGAGGGATTTCTCCAGTCTTTTGCTGACGCATTTAATACTCACGATATTAAAGCAATAATGTCACATATGACAGATGATTGTGTATTTGAAGCCTCGGCAGGACCTGATATTGATGGACAAAAATTTATTGGTCAAGAGCAAGTTAAGAAGGCGTTCGAAGACGTTTTTGCAACCTTCCCTGATGCTCGTTGGAGCAATCCAAGACATTTCATAATAGGCGAGAGAGGTTTCACGGAGTGGATCTTTATTGGGACTAAAAAAGACGGAGTTAAGGTTGAAGTCACAGGATGTGATTTATTTACCTTTAAGGATGGCAAAATAGCAGTTAAAAACTCTTATAGAAAGAATCGTCTTTCAACCAAATGAGGAAAACGCCAGCTAACATGAACTGTGTATATAGGCCATCAGGGAAGGATCATATCGTCAATTCTTATTCTTTTGAAAGCAACCCCGAAAGCATTCGGGGCCGCCTTCGCAAGTTTTTTTGCTTCCCGCATAGTCTCCGCTTCACTCACCCTTTTCCTGTCCATGTCTGGCCGTGTGCGGCCAAGTGTGTGCAAGCAGCCGACTTTGGGCCCTACGGAACACACCGTTAACATGCGAAGTGCTGGCATATATTGGAACAGCGAAGGAGTTATTAACCCCGGCGTCCCGGCTTAACACGGCCCGCCGCACGGGAGACACCGGGGCGAACAAAATGGGAATGGTATCAATACAATATCTCCTGTCTTCATTCTGGCTTATTCTTTTGGTAGTCCTGGTAGAGGTCTTCTTCTTTTGCCATCCAGAATTTGAAGCTGTCTTCATCTGTTGTGTATTTTCTGATTGTTTCAGTCTCGTTCATTTCATCAGAAACAATTATCTCAACAGTCTTATCCTTAAAGGCCGTTTTGATGGACTTAACCAAGTTCTCGGTTAATTGACTGTTATGAAGACGATAGACGGTTGTCATGGATTAAGCGTACAAATTATTCCTAACACGATTCTTACACCAGCTCCAGCTTTTTGAATTCGGCCCCGCTGAATATTCTGCACAGGTTAATATCTTTTGTTTTACTATATGCTGCAGCATTGGCTTCAATAACTATTCTCCAGAAATTCTTCTTGCTTAGTTCTTCAAAATCGGGTGCTTTAATAAAGGTTCCGGTAACGGAACTGCGGATTTTGAAACTGATTTTAACCAGCGCATTCTCCTGTTTTTTCTTTCCTACAAATTCGCCTACTTTTTCTATTGTCATATATGTTTTTTTAAAATGAATTATTATTTACCGACTGTGCGGCCACAACCAAAGCAAGGCAACAAAAAGAAAAGAGGAGATTAACTTTTACCGGTAGATAGCAAGAAGTACACTTATCCTGACTGAATGTTGGAATACTGATTTCAATGAAGGTAGGCTTTTTAAATGAGAATGGGGGATTTAGATGCTGGCTTGCCCACCGAAGCTTCAGCGGAGGTGGGATACTGGATACTGGTTACTTGCAGTTTGAACTGAACTGTTGCATTTGAAGCCTTCAATTTTTTTGGTACTTAATAAATAAAAACCTCTTTATTGAGTTTCATGTTAATCACACCTAACTGTAATTGAGAATCATATCCTCCTTCCTATGTCTTATCGCAAACCACCCTGTCACAATTAATGATAGAACAAAGTAAGCCCCCAACACATACTTAACAGAAGCCACCCACTGGCTCGCACCAAACCAATCCTGCTGCTCATAAATAAACCAAAGACCCAAACCGCAGCGCAAGGCTTCCCAAACAATAGCATATCGGTTACGGTCCATCAGGTCGGTAAGGGCATATACACTTATAAAAACAAATGCGCCATACCAGTAAATATAATATTGGTCAAGGCTGTTGATGTAAGCAATGTTTCCAAACAGGTAGCTGATAAATAAAAGTATCATCACCAGTTGCACCCATGCCCAAGCATTAAAGAGGGGAGTTGTTTTGGTATCAAATTTTTCAAAATGATACAGATCTTCTATTTTCTTTACCGGGTATTTCTCCGCCATATCAGCAGGGCGGTAGCCGGTGGATTTAAACCAAAGTGTAAACTTATCTTTCCAGCTATGGGTTCTCCATGCATCTTTTATCATCAGCCAGAGATGCTGAAAATTTATTTTAATGGGGTTCCATGTTTTGGCAGGTCTTGTAATACCATAGACGGGAGGAACATCTGCTTTTTCTTCCACAAAAGTTCCAAACAGTTTGTCCCATACAATAAATATTTGCGAAAGATTTTTATCCATGTACTCCGGGTTCACGGCATGGTGCACCCTGTGGTGGCTGGGTGTAACAATTATTTTTTCCAGGAATCCCATCTTCTTTATATGCCGGGTGTGGTACCAAAACTGTGCAAAGAGTTGCAGCGGCGCCACTATGGCTATTACATCCCAGGGGATACCAAGTAATGCCGCCGGCAGCAATAAGATGGTAAACAGGTTGAAGAAGGAGGAGATGCTTTGCCTTAGTGCACAGGCAAGATTGAACTCTTCGCTGCTGTGATGGATGACATGCAGGTTCCAGAACAAATTTACCTTATGGCTCCAGCGGTGTACCCAGTAGCCGTTAAAGTCAATAATGATAAAAGTGATGACGTAGACGATAAGTTTGTTGTCAATATGCGTCAACGCCATATTGTTCAGCATAAATGGATAGATGCTGATGGAGAAGGCAAGGCCCAGTACATCCTTGGTAACATTGGTGACTCCGGAGCCGAGTGAGGAGATCATGTCCATATTGCGGACAGTATCAAATCCTTTTTTCCAGCCCCACCATTTTTCAAATAATACCAATGCAAGAAAGGCGGGCATGGCGATAAGCAGTATTTTGCCGTAGGTTTCCATGTCAACAAATTTAAAAAGAAAATGCCACAAAGACTCAAAGGCACAAAGGAGGTCTTCTGCTGATGCGCCTTAACTTAGTGTCTTAGAGCCTTAGTGGCAAAAATCTATGAAACACATTTTCCATTGCATAGATGCTCACACTTGTGGTAACCCGGTGAGGTTAGTAAAGGAAGGCGGTCCTGTTCTCATTGGAAAGAACATGAGTGAAAAGCGGCAGCATTTTCTTAGAGAATATGACTGGATAAGAACGGGGCTGATGTTTGAACCAAGAGGACATGACATGATGAGCGGCAGCATCCTTTATCCTCCACATGACCCGGCGAATGATGTAGCAGTGTTATTTATTGAAACCAGCGGTTGCCTGCCGATGTGCGGACATGGAACAATCGGAACGATCACTATTGGAATTGAAGAGGGACTGATAAAACCCAAAACACCGGGGACAGTAAGGCTTGAGACACCAGCAGGTCTTGTTAATATTCAATATTCAATATTCAATAATAAATGTTCAAGTGTTAAACTCACGAATGTTCCGGCATTTCTTCATTCATCTGAGTTGACTGCAGATTGTCCTGAAATGGGCGAACTGGTTATTGATGTGGCTTATGGCGGAAATTTTTATGCGATAGTGGATGTGCAGAAGAATTTTAAAGGGCTGGAACATTATTCTGCTGATAAATTAATTGCATGGGCAAGGGAGCTGCGGAACAATATTAATGCGAAATATGAATTCATTCATCCCGAAGACGCAACGATAAAAGGTTGTTCGCATGTTTTATGGACCGGCGCTGTGCTGGATAAAACTTCCACTGCAAGGAATGCGGTTTTTTACGGAGAAAAAGCGATTGACCGATCACCCTGCGGCACAGGCACCAGTGCAAGAATGGCGCAGTGGTATGCAAAAGGAAAATTGAAGATGGGAGATGAGTTTATTCATGAAAGTATTATCGGGAGTAAGTTTGTAGGGAGGATAGAAGAAGAATTGACATTGGCTGGTAAGGCGGCAATCAGGCCCAGTGTGGAAGGCTGGGCGAAGATTTATGGATATAATACCATCTGGATAGATAAGGATGATGATCCTTATGCTTATGGATTTTCCGTTGTATGAGTTGCTCACAGATGACACAGATTTGCACAGATCATCTGTGAACATCCGTGAAATCTGTGAGAGATATTTTAAACAGCAAAATTGTGGTATGGAAATGAAACAATACCTTATTGACACTTTCCGGTTTAATGACCATGCTAACAAAATGATGCTGGAGAAAATAAAGCAGCTTCCGGATAAATCAGAAGCAGTAAAATATTTCAGTCACCTGATCAACTCGCAGAACAAATGGCTGAAGCGGATACAGGTTTATCCTGAAGACCCAAAGATGGACTGGTGGGAGCCAATGTATAAATTGGAAGAGTTGGAACCAGAGTGGGATAAAAGCCTGCAGGCATGGATTGATTTTCTGAAAACAAAATCAGAAAGTGATTTAATGGAAGAAGTAAAATTTGTGGGTTATGATGGTGCTCATTGGAGTTGTGTATTAAAAGATATAGCCTTACAACTGAATTACCATTCCATTCATCATCGGGCTCAGGTGCAAACCATCATCCGGCAGCAGGGTTTGGAGCCGGATTTTATTGATTATATAGGAACTAAATACAAAAGACTGGGATAATGAAAGTGATCATCATCGGCGGCGGCATTATTGGATTAAGCTCTGCATTTTATTTACATCGTTCGGGTTGGGATGTAACTGTTCTTGATAAAAGTGATTTCAGTGACAATTGTTCTTATGGCAATGCCGGCTATATCTGCCCAAGCCATTTTATCCCTTTGGCCACTCCGGGTATTGTAAAAAAAGGATTGAAATGGATGTGGAATTCAAGAAGCCCTTTTTATGTGCAGCCAAGGCTGGACTGGAACCTCATCAACTGGGGATTGAAGTTCATGCGGATCGCTACAGCAAAGCATGTGGAAGATTCAGCTATTCCTTTAAGAGATATTGCTCTCATCAGTCAAAGAGAATATGAAAGCTGGCTGCAGTTACAGGGTTTTGATTTTGCGTACGAACATAAAGGCCTTCTCGAGATCTTTCAGACAAATGAAGGAGCCGACCATGCCCATCATACCTGTGAAAAAGCACATGAACTGGGACTGACAGATACCGTTTTATTAAGCAAAGCTGAATTGGATAAACTGGAACCACAAACAAGCATCAATGCTAAAGGAGCATTATTGTTTAAATGCGATGCACATTGTTATCCCAATAAACTGATGCAGCAGTTGATCGCTTATCTGAAGCAGCAGGGGGTAATGTTTGTTGCGAATGAAGAAGTAACGGGGTTTGAGAAAGATGGAAAAGTAAACAGGGTATCTAAAGTATATACAGTAAATACCATCAGTGGGGAGAAAAATATTTTTGAAGCTGATGAGATTGTTATTGCCACGGGTTCATGGGGGCGAGAAACAGCAAAGATGCTTGGATTAAAACTTCCTTTGATGCCGGGCAGAGGATACTCGGTTACACTGGAAAACTCTCCGTACAAAGTAAATTACCCGGCTGTGCTGCTGGAAGGAAGGGTGGCCGTCACACCGATGGATGGAAATAAAATACGATTTGGAGGAACGATGGAGATAACATCTCATAAAACACCACCGAGGATGAACCGTGTGCAGGGAATATTGGATGCAGTGAGAAGATTTTATCCGGAGTTTGATGTGCCGCTGCCTCCCAAAGAAAAAGTTTGGTATGGTTACAGGCCTTGCTCTGCCGACGGCCTGCCTTATCTTGGCCGAATAAAAAAATATACTAATGTAACTGTTGCAACAGGTCATTCCATGCTTGGTTTGAGTCTGGGGGCAGGAACCGGCAAGTTGGTGGATGAGATTGTAAATAATAACCCGACAAGTATGGATATAAAACCTTTTATGGTGGATCGTTTCTCCTGAAAAGGATTTAAACACAGAGTTACAGAGTTCAGGAGCAGCACAGAGTAAAACAACTTGTACTTTCAACCATTCTCTGTGTAACTCAATTTCTCAGTGCCTCTGTGTTAAAAATTATACTGAATTAGCATTTGTTTAAAGAATAAACATTAACTGACATCGGCAACTACTTCTTACTTTTATAGCTGCTATGGATTGTACATCTACCCGCTTGCCTTATCGACAGACCAATGCTTTTTCCAAAATTGCATTGGATTATATTGACCAGGCGGCAGCATTGAAACCATTCTTTACGCATACTCCAACTTTACAGGGTATTCAAGAAGGCATTGAAACAAGAAAACAGTTTGCTACAGACAGGAAAACATTGGTACTGGAATTAAAGAAACAATATGATAGGGTGGAGACAAGTGATAAAGTAAAGAAGAATATTGAATCACTATTGTCGTCAGATACATTTACGATTACAACAGCTCATCAGAATAATATTTTCACCGGGCCGCTGTATTTCATTTACAAGATTGTTCATGCCATCAAACTGGCGGATCATTTGAAAGCTTTTTTACCCAAAGAAAATTTTGTTCCGGTGTTTTATATCGGCACAGAAGATGCTGACCTTGAAGAGCTGAACCATATTTACCTTGGCGGAGAGAAATTAGTTTGGGAGACAAAACAAACCGGTGCTGTGGGAAGAATGAAAGTTGATAAAGGATTACTGATGCTTATTGACAGGATGGAAGGACAGTTATCCGTGTTGCCGAACGGAAATGAACTTGTTGGGTTAGTCAAAAAATATTATAAAGAAGGAACTACGATACAAGATGCGACATTCCATTTTGTTAACAACCTGTTCGCAGAACATGGGTTGGTTGTATTGCTTCCCGACAGTGCGACATTGAAGCAACAGATGATAAAAATTTTTGAAGATGACCTGCTGCATCAAACAGCTTCAGGAATTGTTGAAAAAACAGCAGAAAGATTAGAAGCTGAAGGATATAAGGTACAGGTGAATCCGAGGGAGATCAATTTGTTTTATTTAAAGGATGACCGGAGGGATAGGATTGCAAGTCTTGGTACTAAGTACTCAGTACTGAGTACTCAGATTGAGTTTACAAAAGAACAATTACTCAGGGAGCTAAAAGAATATCCCGAACGATTCAGCCCAAATGTTATACTCCGTGGCTTGTACCAGGAAACAATTTTACCCAACATCGCTTTTATCGGTGGAGGAGGTGAGACAGCTTACTGGTTACAACTGAAAGACCTTTTTGCATATTATAAAATCCCTTTTCCTGTTTTAGCGCTGCGCAATTCGTTTTTAATAGTGGAGAAGAAATGGCAGGAGAAAATTGCTCATCTTGGTTTTACGGTTGAAGATTTCTTTTTGCCTGTACAGGAACTAATGAACCGCCTTGTTGCCAAAGAAAGCAAAAACAAAACAAAACTGAATGGCCCGCTGACTGAATTGGAACAGTTGTATGATACATTTAAGAAACAGGCAAAAACTGTTGATAAAACTTTGGAGAAGCATGTAGATGCATTGAAACAGCAAACCGTTTATCGTCTGCAGGAGCTGGAAAAGAAAATGCTGAGAGCGGAGAAAAGAAAATTTACTGACCAGCAACGGCAGATTCATGCCATCAAAGAACATTTATTTCCCGGTGACGGATTACAGGAACGGCAGGAGAATCTTTCTTACTATTATGCGAAATGGGGGAGAGAGTTTATTCAACAACTCTATGAACATTCGCTTGGGCTGGAACAGGAGTTTGTGATATTAGCGGAAAAATAATTCCTGCTATCTTTTTCTCAAATACAAATGAAAAGCAAATCCCTGCTTTTTCAATGTAGAAAGCACATTGGTATAGGATGTGCCTGCATCATCGTACTGGTCAGATAATCCACGGCTGTATTTTATCTCCGGCGATAAGATTATCCCTGCTTTAGTCAGGCTGATATCTAATCCAATGCCAGCCTCGCCAAGAACAACTGATTTTTTCACAGGCACCCTTTCCTGTGCTGCCGCATCCTGTTTGATGATGTAGCTGAATGAAGGACCGAGCATAATAAAAGGAGCAATATCCTTCCTGCTCAGGCGGAATACAAAAGGTACTGACACATTCACAGCTGTGTTCTTAAGAGTTATCGTTTCAAACTGGGGGCTTGCAGTAGGTGTTCGTTCATACACAAGGTCGCCGCCATCAAATGAAACATGCACCGAAGGACGAATATCAACGCTGCCACCAATGCCTGTTTGGTAAATGACACCGATATCAAAGGCTGCTGTCTGGTTGGCTGTCACTCCAATGAAGGCTGTGTTACGGGAACCGGCAAATGTGGGTGCAGCTTCATTCAGCCCGCCACCAATCGTCACACCAAAGCTGTTTCTGCCGGGGAGTTTGGGTTTCTGCTTTGTGTTATTGCCAGGTTGTTTATTATCCGGTGCATTTCTTACCAGTGATAGTGTTGTTAAAGCGCAACCCCATTTGGGGGCGGTCTTTGTTGCTTTATCAGCATAGTATAATGCGCTGTCCTTATTCCCGTTTTGCAAATGAAGTAAGGCAAGTTTGTTCTGAATATAAGCGCCGTTTGGATCGATCTTCAGTGCGGCGTAAGCATTCTGAAATGCAATGGAGATATCACCGTTTTTACCGTCTTTTCCAAGATCACCACTGGCTCTTAAGAAATACACCCGGTTCATCAATGCTTTGGCATAGTCGGGATCGTCTTCACTTACCAGTTCAATTGCTTTCTGCAGTTTTAGAGCAGCCTCATAGTTTTCCTGCTTTTCTCTGGCAGAGCCGTCATCGCCGCAGGCAAGATAGCGGTCAACTTTTTTTTGTGCATCATTGATATATTCTACTGCCAGGGTTGATTTTGCATCAAGGGTGTAGGGATTGCCATGATATTTTCTCTCCATCTGCTGGTAATAATATTCTGCTGAATTATTACCGCTGATATTTTTATTGCTTACAGCCCTGTTGAAAAGGTTGTAAGTTTCTATCAATGTAGTATCGGCAATAAAATGATGGAATGTTCTTTCAGGATTGCCGGTGAAAGAATTGCCCGGACCTTTCTGTGCTTTCTTTTGTTTCAGCCATTTTTTCAGATAAGCGGTGTCGACTGAACTGATGACCTTGGAACTTTTTTCATCGCAACAGAAATAAGGGTCCTGTTTGCGGTTGAATCTTTGTTCTGCAATGGCAGGAACATTGTTATCAACATAGTTTCTTATTTCTTCGTAGGTAACTTTATAATCCAGGGAGCTGATGGAGTCAGCGGAACCGGTAAGCCCGTCGATAAGATACCAGGTAAACAATCCATGGCCATTGCCAATGGAAGCATCCTCCAGCGATTCTTCACCGGCAGCCGTGGCCAGCATGATGATCTCACCAGCTTTTTTTTCTGAGATGGCGGTGTTCAGAAAATTTTGCCCTTCAGTTCCTCCCGGTAATTCATTGGTGCGGCAGGCATCCATTACAAAGATCACATCAACTCCTTTGCCGGCTTCCACCGCAATTTTCTTTTTCAGGTTGTACAGTTGAATGGTCCCGGCAACGAGATAATTATTTTTATCGCCCTGCGGATTGCAATCATAACCCAGGAAGAAAAACTGGTCTTCATCAATTGCATCACCATGACCGGCGAGATAGATAAACAACTTGTCAGCTTTTTGAAGATTCTTCGCTTTCAGCCATTGAAAACCTTTGCTCCAGAAATTGGAGCTGATGGCTTTGTCATTCAATAAGCAAAAGATATTATTGTCTTTCACACTGCCGCCGCCGGGGGATTTTAAATAATCACGGAAAAGTTCGGCGTCTTTATCCGCATAGTTCAATGGTCGTACATATTTATATTTGGAAATACCCATTATCATCGCAAAGGTTTGCGGGCCTTTGATGCTGGTATCTCTGAAACTGAGGGGTGTTTGACTGTTAGCAGTAATGAATGCACAGACAAGTATAACCAGGATTAAAGTGCTTTTTTTCATATTATCAGGATATAGATTGAATGATTGTATTAATCAAACTTATTCTCCCAGCCTTCTTTCTTCATCTTCTCCACTTTTTCAATCACTTCAGTATTCAACGACTTTTTGTAATCAGCTATTTTTTTCGAAACAGCTTCATCCGATGTGCCGAGTATCTCTGCAGCCAGTATGCCTGCATTTTTTGAGGCGTTTAAAGCCACAGTGCCAACAGGCACACCATTAGGCATTTGCAGAATGGATAGAACAGAATCCCATCCATCAATCGAATTGGAAGATTTGATAGGAACACCAATAACGGGTAATGTGGTAACGGAAGCTACCATTCCCGGTAAATGAGCAGCGCCGCCTGCGCCGGCAATGATCACTTTCAATCCTCTTTGTTTTGCTGTTTGTGCATATTCTATCATGCGGTGTGGTGTTCGGTGTGCAGATACCACGGTTACTTCATGCGGGATATCAAATTGTTTCAGTATATCTGAAGCAGCCTGCATAACAGGAAGGTCGCTGTCGCTGCCCATAATGATTCCGACGAGTGGTTTCATATTGCAAAGAAACGGTAAATATTTGTCTCTCGCAATGACACAACAAACGCAAAGCTTAGAGTATCGGATTGTTTCAGATTCCCGGAGTTTTGTCACTCCGACGAAGGAGGAGTCACAAAGACTAAAAAAGTAAGAAAGATCAGTTTCTTGAGATGCCTCGTTCCTCGGCATGACAAGACTCTGAGTATATGGACCGTGTTTTTATTTTACAAGATCGCCTTTTAAACGCAATAACTCCGTTTCTGCAAGTTTGGTATTATACCTTGCTGCAATCAGGCGATTGTAGGCATCTTCGAGACTTTTTTGAGCTTCACGAAGCTGAATATAAGTGGTGGAACCAAGTTTATAAACCTGGAAGATAATATCAACATTTTCTTTTGCAAGTAAAATATTCTCTTCTTCCAGCGCCAATGCCTTTTTCTGTTCCTCGTAATCTCTAAAAGCATTGAGGACAGAAAGATTAATCAACGATCTTTGATTATCGTATACCAGCTTTTGGTATTGAATATCCAGACTTGCCTGCTGAATCTGCCTTTTGTTGTTCAGGTTATTCAGGATCGGGATGGTGGCAGTAAGTCCGTAGTTGAACCCCTTGGTCCGGTTAAAAAGAGTAGAAAAATTATTGAGCACCGTCTGATTCCTGTTCCGGTTAAAGTTATAAGCAGAATTAAACGCAACAGTAGGGAATCGTTCGGCTTTTCTTTCCTTTAATGTCAGCCCGGCAATGTCAATATTTTTTTTAGCGATCAGTAATGAGGGATTGTTCGTTTCCACGGAACTCTGAATATCACCAAGGGCAAGGTTCTCATTTATTGGAATCGAATCGCTGACCTCATACACAGTGCTTAACTGGACGTTCATAATCTGGTTCAGCTCTTCTTTCAACTGTGCGATTAATGTTTGCTGCTTTAATTGCGCCGCTTTCTGTGCATTCAGGTCTACTTTACCTTGCAACACATCAGGTTTGGTGCCCATGCCAATATCCAGTTTGTACTGAGCCAGTTTCACTCTTTCCTGGCTCAGGCTCATTTGCTCTTCAATTGCTTTCAGTTGTTGTTTTTGCCTGACAATATTATAATAGGTAGTAATGACAGAAGCTACTGTATTCACCAATTGATTTTTGATCCCGAGTTCACCCAGTTTCACATATTCCTCCACTTTGTCACGGGTGGCAAACATTTTTAAGCCATCAAATAATGTCCAGTTAAGAGCAAGTTGTGCAGTAATATTATTTGACCGCAATCCTTTGCTTTGCCGCTTGGTTCCATCTGAGAGTATTTGTTTTTGATCATTGTTGTTCCAGACTGTTCCGATATTGCCATTTAACCGGGGAATGAATGCGGCATTTTTATAGGAATTATCAATGGCAGCCGAAGTGGAATCATTTTTTGCCAGCAGGATATTATAATTATTCTGCAATGCCGTGGCAATGGCTTCTTCAAGCGTCAGCATTTTATTCTGGCCGTTTGCCAGAACAGGAAATAATATGATGAGTAAATTAAACCGTTTCATCAGTTTGAACTTTCTTTTTAGACGACATAAAAGAATACATGGCTGGTACAACATACAATGTCAACACAAGGGCAAACAACATTCCGCCGATAATAACTATTCCGAGTGGTATCCGGCTTTTTCCAGCTGAACCAATAGCTAAAGCAATGGGCAAGGCACCCAATGTGGTTGCCAGTGTTGTCATAAGGATCGGCCTGAGCCTTGCAACGGCTGCATCAATGGCTGCCGGGATCTTCATTTCACCTCTTCTTCTTTTCTGGTTGGCAAATTCAACAATCAAAATTCCATTTTTTGTAACAAGACCAATCAGCATAATGATACCTATCTGCGAAAATATATTCAGTGTTTGTCCGAACAAATTGAGTGTAATAACTGCACCGGCCAATGCAAGCGGAACTGTAATCATAATGATCAATGGATCAATGAAACTTTCAAACTGTGCAGCAAGAACAAGAAATATCAATACCAATGCAAGCAAGAATGCAAAAGATGTATTGGAAGCGCTTTCAGCATAATCTCTTGAAGCGCCGCTGAGCGAAGTGGAGAATGACTCATCAAGCAGGCCGGATGCAATGCGTTTCATTTCTGCTATGCCATCGCCAATGGTTTTGCCCGGAACAAGACCTGCTGAAACAGTTGCGCTTTTAAACCGGTTGAAATGGTAAATAGTGGATGGATTGGCGGATTCTTCCATGTTCACCACATTGTCCAGTTGTATCAGTTCACCTCTGTTGTTTCTTACATAAAATGATTTCAGATCAAGCGGATCGTCCCTATCACTTCTTTCTACTTGCCCAATCACAGGATATTGTTTTCCATTCATTATAAAATAGCCAAATCGCCTGCCGCTTAAAGCAAGTTGTAAAGTGTTGCTGATATCCAGTACAGATACGCCGAGCTCATTTGCCTTTAATCGGTTGATGGTGATTTGCAATTCCGGCTGATTAAACTTCAGGTTTACATCTGCATTAATGAAGATGGGATTCTCCCTTACTTTTTCTATAAACTGTGTCACTTTTTCTTTCAGCTTGTCAAAATTTAAATTCTGCAATACAAACTGGACAGGTTGTGCCCCTCGGCCACCAAGACCAACAGATATGGTTTGTTCCTGGGTGGCAAAAGCCCGTACATTGCTGAACTTTCTGAACATTCTTGTCATTTGCTGGGCAATCTGATCCTGTGACCTCTTTCTTTCACCGGCATCCACCAATCCCATGCTGATAAAAGATGCATTGCTGCCACCGCCGCCAAAGCCTGGTGCAAATGCAAGCACTACATATTTTTCAGGTATGGAATCCAATAATTGTTGCGCTATTTCATAATTCACCCGGTCGGTATAATCAAAGTCAGAGCCTTCGGGACCGGTAATGTTTGTACGAACACGGTTCCTGTCTTCCATCGGCGCCAGTTCGGAAGGAAGGTTTTTACCGATAAAATAAATGGCGGCAAGGCAGGCAGTAATAATAATACTTGTTGCCGGCTTTCGCATCCTCATAAATGCTTCCAATGAACTGCGGTATAATTTTTCAAGTCCGGCAAAGAAGGGTTCGGTGACACGGTAAAACCATGAATGGTTATGAATATTCTTTTTGGTAAGAAAAATATTGAGTACCGGCGTCAGTGACAGTGAAACAAATGCGGAGATTAAAACAGCCCCGGCAAGCACAATTCCAAATTCCCGGAAAAGACGACCGACAAACCCTTGTAAGAAAATGATGGGAAGAAATACAATCGCCAATGTTAAAGATGTGGCGATAACGGCAAAGTAAATTTCTTTGGAACCTTCAAGGGCGGCTTTGTGTTTATTCATGCCCTGTTCCATTTTCTTGAAAATATTTTCCGTTACCACAATCCCATCGTCCACTACAAGACCGGTGGCGAGAACAATAGCCAATAAAGTGAGTACATTAATGGAGAAACCCATTATGTACATAATGAAAAAAGCGCCGATGAGTGATACCGGAATATCAATCAGCGGCCGGAGGGCGATGGACCATTCACGGAAGAAAAGAAAGATTATCAGAACAACCAGCCCGATGGCAATAGCAAGAGTTTCTTTTACTTCTTTAATCGCTTTTCTTACAAATTGTGTTCTGTCGTATCCCACTTCAAGGATAATGTCCTTAGGCATATCCTTTTTTATCTGCCCGATTCTTCTATAAACTTCATCAACAATTTCAATCTGATTCGATCCGGGCTGGGCTATCACACCGAGGTTAACAGACGGGATATTATTTTTTCTTGAAGCGCTTTCTTCATTGTCCGGGCCAAGGGTTGCTTCACCCACATCTTTGAAACGGATGATGCCTTCGCCGCTTTCACGGATAATAAGGTTGTTGAAATCATCTTCTGTGGTCAGTTTGCCATAGGTTTTTACAATCAGTTGCGTGGTATTGCCCCTTATTTTTCCACCGGGCAATTCAATATTTTCCCTGTCAAGCGCCTGCCGGATATCGTTGATGGTAAGTTTGTATGCGCCGAGTCTGGCAGGATTGATCCATAAACGCATTGAGTAGCGTTTGCCGAATACGTTCACAGAACTTACACCAGAAATAGTTTGTATTCTTTCCTGCACCACGTTTTCAGCAAAGTCGGTGAGTTCGAGTAATCCTTTTTTCTGGCTCTGGATCTGCATGAATATGATAGGGTCAGAATCAGAATCGGCTTTGGTAACGATAGGCGCAGCATCAATGTCCTGTGGCAGGTTGCCGATAGCCTGGGAAACTTTATCCCGAACATCATTGGCTGCTTTTTCCAGATCTACATTCAGTTCAAACTCCACGGTAATGCCGCTGGAACCCTGTGCGCTGTTGGATGTAATATTTTTTACACCCTGCACACCATTGATGGCTTTTTCGAGTGGCTCTGTTATCTGCTGCTCCACAATTTCTGCACTGGCGCCTACATACGATGTGCGGACATTGATAACAGCAGGATCGATGGCCGGGTATTCCCTTACACCCAAAAATTTATAACCGATGGCGCCGAAAATAATGATCACAATGGAGCAAACCATCGCAAACACCGGACGCTTTAGACTGAGTTCTGATAGATTCATATACCCCCGATCCGCTGATTAGCGGAGAGCAATTAATTTTTAAGTATAACTTTTATATCTGCATTTGGTTTTACAAAAAGTAATCCCGAAGTAATAACAGTATCACCTTTATTCAACCCCGATAGTACCTGAATATTTGTTGAATCCCTTACCCCGGTGGTTACTTCGGTGGATATGGCTTTATTATTCTTTGCAAGGAAGATCAGTTTTTTTCTTCCCTGTGGTACAATGCTGCTGTTAGGTATCATCAATGCTTCTTCATTTTTGCCTAAAATAATTTTCACTCTTGCAAAAGCCCCGGGCAAAAGAGCAGGGTCATTATTTTTTATCAACGCTCTTACTGCAAGGCTTCTTGTGTTTTCCTCTATTGCATCTTCAGTCGCCATAATGGATGCATTAAATGTTTTTTGGCTGCCGTCAACTGTAAAATCAACCGCCTGGCCTTTTTTAACCAATGACCCATACTTTTCGGGAACATTGAATTGTAGTTTCAGTTGATTTACCTGGCTTATGGTAGTGATGATGGTAGAAGGAGTGACAAATGATCCGGGGCTGATATTTTTTAAACCAAGTTTTCCACTATAAGGGGTATAAATATTCAACTTACTCATATTGGCTCTTATGGCTTCCATTTCGGCTTTTAATATTCCTATGTCTGCCGTGATATTATTAACCTGGAGTACACTCATGTCATAATCCTGCTGGCTGATGCCCTGTATCTTCAAAAGCTTTGATGATCTTTCTTCATTTTGCTCGGCTATTTTAAGCTGCACTTCTGATTTTTTGATCTGCTCCTGTAGTTTTTTTAGTTGGGCCTGCATATCTCCGTCATATAACCTGGCGAGCAGGGTTCCTTTACCGACTACTGCGCCTTCCTTTATATTCAGCAATACGAGCCTGCCCGAAACTTCAGGATGTATTTCGGTGGATTCATTTGCCAGCAATGAACCGGGCACTTCGATATCAGCACTAAGTTCACGGGTGGTCACAATCATTGCTTCCACCGACAGCGGAGGTTGTTTTTGTGGACCTCCTTTTCCATTTTGTGAAGGGGCAGCATCTTTTTTATCCCTGCCTCCACATGCGGCTAAAAAAATAAACAGAATCGGGAAAAATACTCCTGTACTACGTCTCATTTGTTTTGTGTGCAGTTGGTAAAACAATCGGGATAAAGATAATGGATATTAGCTTGCTTTTGGACGTCAAAAGCCCTGCTTTCCTGCCGATAAATATCAGGTAGTTACAGGTGGTATTATCGGGGGATAAAAGGTCAGGTTTTGGCCTGCAGAATTCTTTTTACTTTATTTGATTTGTGCAGCAGGTCTTGTTTTTCTTTACTTATGATGGTGACATGCCCCATCTTGCGACCCGGTCTTGTTTCTTTTTTACCGTATAAATGCACAAAAGCATTTTCTATTTTCAATACTTCATCAAGCCCTTCATATTTTACAGGGCCGCTGTAACCTTCGGTGCCGATGATATTTACCATGATAGAGGGAAGAATAGCATCAGTATTTCCTAACGGATAATCAAGCATAATTCTCCAGAGCATATCAAACTGAGAAGAATAATGTGCTTCAATGCTGTGATGACCGCTGTTATGCACCCTTGGGGCCGTTTCATTCACAAACACATCACCGCTTTTATCAACAAACATTTCAACAGCAAATATGCCCGGCGACTGAAAATTTTTTACCACTGCCATGGCGATTGCTTCAACTTTGTATAAAGTTTGGGTACTAAGTTCTGCAGGGCAGAGTTGGTAGTCAAGCAAATTAAGCACCGGGTCAAATAACATTTCAACCGGGGGATACAATGCAGTGTCACCTTTTTCATTTACTGCCACCATCTGTGCAATCTCTTTTTGAATGGTGATCATTTTTTCAAGTACTGCCGGTACATCAAAACCCCTGGCAAGGTCTTCTTTTGATTTAATGAGTTGCACCCCACGGCCATCATAACCTCCTTCACCCAGCTTGTGTACAGCGGGCAGAAATTTTTCCTGCTGGTTTAGATCTTCCAGCTTATTTGTAATAATAAAATCTGCGGTGGGTATTCTGTGCTGGCAGTAATATTCCTTTTGCCTGATCTTATTTTTGATAATTTTTAAAACGGATGGCCTGGGATAAATCTTCACCCCTTCAGCTTCCAGTTTTTCCAACGCTTCCACATTTACATTTTCAATTTCAATAGTAATGGCGTCAAGGCCTTTCCCGAAATTGTAAACCGAATCAAAATTTTTTATATCCCCTTTTGTGAAGTGGTGGCAGAGATGGGCAGCGGGACATTCATCATCATTCTCCAGCACAAAAGTTTCGACAGGGTAATTAGCGGCAGCCTGTAATAACATTCGTCCGAGTTGTCCGCCACCGAGGATGCCTGTTTTTAACATTTGTCAAAAGTAATTAACGGCGAGCAGAGAAATGATTTCTATATAAATCATTTTTTTACCTTTACATTATGATCCCTGACTATCCTCATAAACTCTTCAACGACGAACGCAGCAACTTCAGTTTGCTGATGGAAGCTTTAGCCATGGACCATTGTTGATTTTGAAAAAACCGCTGCAAGGCGGATTTGAAATTTCCATTTATCAATTTCTAAATTTCAAAATCATGAACACAGCAACAACAAAAAAAAATACTCAGGCAGCACAAACCGATTTTCTTCCCCTGCAGGGAACCGATTATGTAGAATTCTATGTGGGTAATGCCAAACAGGCAGCTCATTTTTATAAAACAGCTTTTGGTTTTCAGAGCCTGGCATATGCCGGCCCGGAAACCGGTATGAGGGATAAAGTGAGTTATGTAGTACGGCAGAACAAGCTCACTTTTGTTTTGACAACGCCGTTAAGAACAGGGAATCCTATAGCTGATCATGTTTATAAACATGGCGACGGAGTGAAAGTGCTGGCACTTAGGGTGGATGATGCCCAAAGCGCTTTTGATGAAACAACCAAACGTGGAGCAAAAGCCTGTATGGAACCCTGTGTTCTGAAAGATAATGATGGAGAAGTTGTTTTAAGCGGCATTCATACTTATGGCGACACTGTGCATGTATTTGTTGAAAGGAAAAATTATCATGGTGTATTTATGCCCGGCTTCAAAGAGTGGAAAAGTGATTATAATCCTACTCAGACAGGTTTGCTGTATGTTGATCATTGTGTAGGTAATGTGGGCTGGAACCAAATGAACCCATGGGTGAATTTTTACGAAAATGTGATGGGCTTCCGCAATATTCTGTCATTTGACGATAAGGATATTTCTACCGAATATTCTGCCTTGATGAGTAAGGTGATGAGTAATGGAAACGGTTTTGTAAAATTTCCTATCAATGAACCGGCTGAAGGTAAAAAGAAAAGCCAGGTGGAAGAATATCTGGAGTTTTACAATGGCGAAGGATGCCAGCATGTAGCAATGGCTACCAACGATATTGTTCACACAGTGACGGAACTGAAAAACAGGGGGGTGGAATTTTTAAGAGTTCCTGCGAACTATTACGATGATCTGCTTGAAAGGGTAGGACAGATAGAAGAAGACATAGAACCACTAAGAGAACTGGGAATACTTGTTGACAGGGATGATGAAGGCTACCTGCTTCAACTGTTTACCAAACCAGTGGAAGACAGACCAACGCTTTTTTATGAGATCATCCAGCGGAAAGGAGCCAGGAGTTTTGGAAAAGGGAACTTCAAAGCTTTGTTTGAGGCCCTGGAGAGAGAACAGGATGCGAGGGGGAATTTGTAAGGCAGGTCACAAAAGTCATATAAGTCAAATTTGTCTAATAACTGTATGAAAGAGAAAGTATAATGACCCGTATGACTCATTTGACAAATTTGACTGTTTTTTTTTAAAACATACCTTTACAAATATTTTAGCCAGAACTACTTCATAAAATTTAATTTGTGTCGTTGTAGGCATAAAGTGGAAACGATGAAAAAAGGGATAATCATTTTTGCATTGATATATTCGGTCTCTCTGGTACAGGCTCAGACGGTATCAAAAGGCGGGCCTTCCGGTTTTTCTTTTGTTGATTATCAAAAAACATTTCCCCGACCCAATGAAGCTTTTCAAAAAAAAGTTGATACGCTGCAAAAACAATTTGAAATCAAAAAATTAGTTTGGCCTGCAAAATATATTTATATCCGGTCTTTTAAATATGACAGTCAACTGGAAGTATGGGTGAAAAATGAAATAGCAGAACCTTTTAAACTCTTTAAGACCTATAAAGTTTGCGCCCTGGCCGGTACCATGGGGCCCAAAAGAATGGAAGGAGACTACCAGGTGCCCGAAGGATTTTACTATATCAATGAGTTTAATCCCAAAAGCAATTATTACCTGTCATTGGGTATCAACTATCCTAATGCGTCAGATAAAATATTAAGCGATTCATTAAGACCGGGTAGTGAGATATTTATTCATGGCAGTTGTGTTACCGTTGGTTGTATCCCCATTACCGATGAACAAATTGATGAACTGTATATTCTGGCTGCTTATGCAAAAGACCAGGGCCAGGATTTTATCCCCGTTCATATTTTACCCGTTCGTTTTAATGTGGAGCGAAGTGTAAAATATCTTGAAACGCTTACTAAAGATGACCCCGTTCTTAAAAAGTTTTCTGAAAAAATGGAAGATGCATTTGATTATTTCGAAAAATACAAACAGCTTCCTGTGGTGATGATCGGGACAAAAGGAGAATATTTAATAAATGATGTGCCTCTAAAAAAACAAAAGCCATCAGCAGAGGAGAAACCTGTTAAAAGAGCACTTGTTCAGCATCGTACAAGAAATGTGGGGACTGTAGCGGATGCAGTTCACCAATGGCCTGAATATCCCGGTGGAGCAGACGCACTAATGAAGTTTTTGGAAAAAACCGGCAGGGATGTGGCCGTATTTCTTCCTGCAGGAGTTAAAAGAGCCTATGTGCAACTTGAATTTATAATTGACAAAGATGGGATTCCTGTAAACTTTAAAGTTTTAAGAAGTATAAAGGATGGAGAAGAGCTTAATGATGAAATCATTACCCGGATGGAAAATATGGGCAGATGGAAACCGGCCTTGCTGCATGATAAACCTGTTGTCAAGAAAATGGTGCAGACGGTAACAATTGATGCTGCTCTGTAATTTTTTGTTCAGTATTTACCCGGAATTAAGCATGCCTTTACAAAGTATATTTCCCTCGTGCTTTCGCTTTCCTTGCTGTTTTTAAGGTATTACCTTTATAACCCGATGCCGGTTTCACTTAGATTAAATAAGGCAGCCGGGTTGTTTAATCTATTACTCTAAAAAAAACTCTATGAAAACAATTCGCCTCAATTTTTGTGCTACTATCATTTTAGTGTTTTTAAATGCAGCATGTCAAAAGTCTGCTTTCAATGAAATATCCCCTAAGGACAGTTTGGCCCAAACATTAATTTTACCAGCCGGAAACGGTTTATCATCATCACGGCCACAAGCGGAAACCGAAGGTCAATGTAATTCCTATGCTTTTATAATACTGCTTGAAAGCCGCACTCTGGTAAATGGTAATTGGGAATGGATATGGAGTGTACAAAATTCCAATCCGGGAAACGGCAATAATGGAACTATCCAGGATCTTAGTCATTGGGGAATGCAGTTTGGAACATGTGTGGTATGGCCGGCTGTTATCGGTGCAGCCTATAGCGCTGATGGTAATAACTGGACAGGATTTTCACCTTCATTTCAGCCTGATCCAAGTCAGGGCTGCATGACAGATTCGGTTTTAAAATTTGATTTTGGCACCACGGGTAATGCAAAATCATATTATAAACTGGTATTTAGCCAGGTCTATCAGCCAACGTCTGTTCCCGGATACTACAAGGCAGGTAATAAAACAGGCTGCTGTACATTCAGCTTTACCGGGGTTGGTTGCGGGGAAGAGGGACCTATAAAATAACAGGCATAAATCACTAATCTTGAGCAGCAAGTAAAAGCTGAATTGTATCGGGAGTTTGCTGCCGCAATAAAACCTTTTTCCCTTTTGTAAGGTTTTCAAAAACCTCTTTTGTATAGTGCCTTATAGTAAGTAGTGATAATTCCCTTGTCACCTGTACATCCAGAAATTCTGATGCAGCCATTGCCAGTTTTTCAATTTTATCGGGGCGATCATCAAGCACACAAAGAAAACTGATGGCTGTATTTTGAGTAAGATTGGGTTTAATATGCATTTTTTCAAACAAACTATATAAATGACCCACATGATGCTCTCCGATAAAGGAAAAATCTCTTGAACTCATCTGCAGCATAGTTTGCTTTTCTTTCAGCACAATTACAGGGGGCAAATGACGAACCGGTTTGTTGTGAATTTCAGTGCCTTGCAGTGAGGGCTTTAAAAAACATTTTACATAGAGCGGAATGCTTTTATTCTGCAGCGGTTTGATGGTTTTAGGATGTATAACCTGTGCGCCGTAATAGGCCATTTCAATTACTTCATCATAATTCAACTCATGAATAGGAATGGCCTCGGGAAATTGCCGTGGATCCGCATTCATCACAGCTTCCACATCTTTCCAGATGGTAAGGCTTTCGGCATCCAGCATATTGGCAAAAACTGACGCTGAATAATCGCTGCCTTCTCTTCCCAGAGTGGTGCTTTCGTTTTCGTCGGTTGCCCCGATAAAGCCCTGCGTTAAAACAATATCCTTCTCGTCAAACAAAGGAACTATTGAACTGCGGACTTTTGAACCTGTATAATCCCAATCAATATTGGCATCCCTGAAATCATCATCCGTCCTGAAAATATCTCGGACATCCAGCCATTTGTTATCAATACCTCTTTCGTTCAGATAATGGCTGACGATGGAAGTAGAGAATAATTCCCCGGTGCAGACAACCTGGTCGTAGTAATAATCAAAGTCCCTCACAGGTTTATCATGGATCAACCACTCTGCTTCAGTAAAAAAATCTTTTAATTGGGTTTCGCAACTAAGGTAATGGGTAACGAGCAGGTATTTGGCAGTTGTAAGGTGCTGCTGCTTTACCAGTTCAAATAACTGAAGGGCTTCTTCCTTTTTTCCTTCATAAAAAGCATTTACCACTTTTTCAAGGGCATTGGTGGTTTTGCCCATGGCTGAAATAACAATCAATAACTTCTCTCCCCTGAATTTTTCAAGAATATCGGCCAGGTTTTTAATCCTCTCCACACTGTTTACAGAAGCGCCGCCGAATTTGAAAACCTTCATCAAGCTGATTTTTTTGCGGCTGCAAAGATAGGGAAGCTCTTAACTGAATATACTATTCTGTTCTGGTGAAAATAATAATTATTCCATCTTGCCTGGCTTCAAGTCTCAGGGTATTTTTATCCGGAAAGGATATCGTAGCGTTTTCGGATCTGCTATTTTTTCTTATCATGTAAAGCTCACCGCCTTCTTTTAATTCGTAAGTGCCTGTTATGGGTTGTTCATCTTGTTGCCCGGGTGTTATCACAAAAGTTTTGTCCGGATTGAAAAGAAAGGTAGTTCCTCTGGCTTCCCGGTCATCCTCCTCTTTTCTTCTTTTTTGCTGCTTTTCATTGAGCTTATTAAATGACCGGTTAGCAGAAGTATAACTCATTTCTTTGTAAACCCATTTCCCAACAATCCCTTGTTTATTTTCCTGTTTGTTCCTGCAGCAAAAAAAGGAGGTCGTAGCGAAAAGAATAAATATCCCTAAGATTTTTTTAACTGGGTGCATAAGCAGGTTATTGATGACTTTATCTCATGCTAACTAAAGGTAGGTAAACTCTTTTCTCTTACTTTTGTTTCAGGCCAAAAGAATTTATATGAATGTGAACCGCAGAGTTCAGACTCTCGATGAATTTACCATCCAGCAGCTTCGTGATTTTCCGCAAGCCACCGGCGAGTTATCTCATTTACTGAGAAATATAGGGCTGGCTGCTAAAAGAGTGAATGTAGAAGTAAATAAGGCGGGATTGGTAGATATTCTTGGTGACGCCGGCACGGTAAATGTGCAGGGGGAAGAAGTAAAAAAATTAGATGTGTATGCCAATGACCAGTTAACCCGGGTGCTTCAGCATGGAATTGCCTGTGCAGGTATTGCCAGCGAAGAACTGGATGATTTTGTGGCTTTTGATGATGCCAAAAGCGTAAAATCAAAATATGTCTGTCTTTTCGATCCTTTAGATGGAAGCAGTAATATTGATGTCAATGTTTCCATCGGCACTATTTTTTCTGTTTACCGCCGTGTTACGCCGATCGGAACTGTTGTAACCAAACAGGATTTTTTGCAACCCGGTAATCAACAGGTGGCGGCAGGCTATGTGGTGTATGGTTCTTCCACCATGCTGGTGTACGCAACCCGGCGTGGTGTGAATGGCTTTACACTTGATCCATCTGTTGGCGAATGGACGCTCAGCCATCCTGATATTAAATGCCCGGAAAGGGGAAAGATATATTCTGTCAATCATGGCAACTTTTTTCAGTACGACGACAATGTAAGAAAGTATATAAATGTTTGCCAGAATAAAACCAAGGCAGATGGGGGCCCGTACACACAGCGTTATATTGGCAGCATGGTATCAGATGTGCATCGTAACCTGATAAAGGGGGGCATTTTCATGTATCCCGGCACAACAGATAGACCGAAAGGGAAACTTCGCTTGTTGTATGAATGCAATCCTTTTGCTTTTATAATGACCGTTGCAGGCGGCAAAGCCACAAATGGTAAAATAGGAATACTTGATATTGAACCAACAGAACTTCATCAACGGACCCCTCTATACATTGGTAGTAAACTGATGATGGAAGAACTGGAGACATATCTGGCCCCCTAAATCCCCCGAAGGGGAGACTTAGGGTAACCCACCATTATGATGATATAGTATTAGGGGCACAAAAAAGAATACATGGCGAACACAATCATATCTGTAAGGAACCTTGTCAAGAATTACGGCAGTTTCCAGGCTGTAAAGGGGATTTCATTTGAAGTAAATGAAGGAGAAATTTTCGGATTGCTGGGGCCCAATGGTGCAGGCAAATCAACTACTCTCGAAATTATTGAAACGCTTCGTATCAAAACGGGTGGTGAGGTTATGGTGGATGGGCTGAATCTTGATAAAGAGCCAAATGAAATAAAAAAGATCATAGGAGTTCAGTTACAAGCAAGCGGTTATTATCCCGGTCTTAACCTGGTTCAGCTGATTCAATTATTTTGTGGTTTGTATAATCGCCATGTAAATGCTATGGAATTGCTGGAGATGGTGAACCTGAAAGAAAAAGCAAAATCAAAAGTAAAGGAACTGAGTGGTGGGCAAAAGCAACGATTTTCTGTGGCAATCACTCTCATTAATCAACCAAGAATTATTTTCCTTGATGAACCCACTACGGGGCTTGACCCGCAAGCGAGAAGAAGTTTATGGGAACTGATAAAACAAATCAGGGAAAGGGGAACAACGGTCATCATTACCACTCATTACATGGACGAAGCGGAATACCTGTGCGACAGGGTAGCGATAATTGATGCAGGAAAAATAATTGCACTCGATTCACCCGATAAGCTGATTGATGACCTGATTGCAAAAGGTTTTGAACGACGGAGAGAAATGAAGCTGGCTAATCTGGAGGATGTATTCATCAATCTTACCGGTCATTCATTAAGGGAAGAATAATTTTTAAAGATTGGTCTGGCTTTGCTAAAGCTTGACAAATAAAATTGACTTTTATGCCTGCTATGACTGTTACTGACATTCGTTATCCGGTCGGGGAGTATGAAGCCAAGCCATTTTCTATTCCACAAAAAGTGGAATGGCTGGCGGATATCAAATTTTTACCGCTTCAGTTGGAAAACGCAATTCTTAACCTGGATGAGGCACAATTGCAGACTCCTTACCGGGAAGGTGGCTGGACAGTGCACCAGTTAGTGCACCATATTGCCGACAGCCACATGAATGCTTATATCCGTTTCAAAGTAGGCCTGACAGAGGATAACCCGACAATTAAGCCTTATGAGGAAAAGAAATGGGCAGAACTGCATGATGTGCAAAAGCTGCCGGTAAATATTTCTATAACCCTGCTTCATGCCTTACATGCCCGTTGGCATGAGGCATTGAAATATGTGAAGGATGATGAATGGAACAATAGAACGGTCTTTCATCCTGAACATAAAAAAACAATGCGGCTCTGGTACCTGCTTGGTATGTATGCCTGGCATGGACGACATCATGTGGCACATATAACTTCATTGAGGGAAAGAATGAAATGGTAGCGCTGGTTGCCTGTTTCTTGTTACTGGTTATCTTCATCTTTATATTATTTTGCACCTATAGCCTTAATAACTTTCAAATTTGTTATAGAAGATGTCAGATTTGAAGCATCCTGACCGGCAACGTGAAACCATCGACATGAGTTGGAAGACTCTTTCATCTGAATATCTTTTCAACGATCAATGGTTCAAGGTTCGTAAAGAAAAATGTATTACCCCGCAGGGAAAGATTGTTGATCCCTATTATGTGTATGAATTTTCTACATGGGTGGGGGCGTTGCCTGTTACTGAAGATGGAAAAATCATTATGGTTCGTCAATATCGCCATGCGTTGGGAGAAATCTGCATAGAAATACCCGGCGGCTGCGTGGATGATTCGGATAAAAATTTGGAGGAGTCCGTTGCAAGAGAACTGAAGGAGGAAACAGGGTATTCGTTTTCAAAGTTTGAATACCTCGGGAGAATTTCACCCAATCCTTCCACGAACAGCAATCTGCTTCATATGTTTCTGGCAAGGGGAGGGAAAAAAGTTGCAGAACAAAAGCTGGATGGAAATGAGGAAATTGAAGTAATGCTTTTAAGTATGGAAGAATTAAAGCAATTGCTTCGGGAAAATAAAATTGTACAGGCAATGCATGTGAGTTGTATTTTGTATGCGCTGGAGAGAATGGGCGAAATTAAAATATAAAACCAGTATATGCTTTGGAAAAAAAAAGGAAAAGCAGAGGATGTTTTAGGCAAGACGGTGCCCATTCCTGTTGAGGCGGCTGATAAAAGATATTCTGCCTTGTTCAGCATGTACGGGCAACCAGGCAAGCCGACTGAGTGGCTGTTGTCATTCGGACTATCTTGTGTGGAATCGGCTTTCAAAAAAGATTTAAGTGATGTGTCTTCGAGGATAAAAGAAAGCATAGACTATATTAATATTTATCCCGGCGAGCATTACAAACTGCTTGCTGCGATTGTGGAAAAACTGCAACCCAGAGTAGTGATTGAGCTTGGTACCCATCTTGGTTATTCCAGTTTGTGTATGAAAAAATTTATGCCTCAGGATGGCACTGTCTATACTTTTGATATTATCCCATGGACAGGTTTTGAAGATACTATCCTGGCAGAAAGAGATTTTGATTCTCAACTGGTGCAGTTTACAGATGATTTGACCCAGCCGGAAGCAGTAGCTAAGCATCTGTCTTTGCTTGAACAGGCAGACATAATCTTTATGGATGCATTAAAAGACGGAAAACAGGAACATCTTTTCCTGGATCATTTTTCAAAAATAAACTTTAAGAAGAAATGCCTTTTCATATTTGATGATATTAGGCTATGGAATATGCTGGATATCTGGTACAATATGAATAAGCCTAAACTGGACCTTACATCATTCGGGCACTGGTCCGGAACGGGTCTTGTAGAATGGAATTAATGATTTTAACCAATTGAACCGATAGTTTCAATAAGGGACCAGAATCCTCCGGAAAGCTCTTCTTTTCCCCAAATTGATTTTACACTGTTCAGGCTTAATTCGCCTACGAGGAAAATGCTCCCGCAAATAAGGATCATATCATCTTTGTGTGCATTTACGGCAGCGCTGTAAAGAGCTGTATTCACATTTGAAAATGTTTTTCCACGCAGACCGTAACGGGCTGCTTTTTTTTGCAATTCATTTTCAGACAATGCTCTTGGTATCTGTGCTTTGGTAAAATAGTAGCTGGCTTCTTTTGGTAATAATTCCAGCACCCATTCGGGGTCCTTATCCTTCACAAGCCCTATAATGACATGCAGGTTCTTATGATCGGTCAGTTCAACTTGTTGCACTACCTGTTTTATTCCATCGGCATTATGCGCCACATCAAGCACTACCAATGGAGAATGATGAACTATTTCCCAGCGCCCATGCAGGCCGGTTAATTTTTTCACCTGTTTCAAAGCCTTTGAGATATTTTCCTCATCCATTTTCCAGCCCTTTGCTCTTAGTTGTGAGCATACCTCGAGTACAGTCAGTAAGTTTTTGGCTTGGTATAATCCGGGCAGGTCAAGATGATATGTTTTATGATCGGTATGATGCTTTTCTGCTACTTCAACCAGTAATTCATGCCCGCCTGAATGACTTTGTCGGGCAGGCTTTTGCCAATGCCAGTCAGCAAGCTGTCTTTTATCGGCAGCAATTGACAGTGGAGCATTTATTTCTTCTGCAATTTTTTGAAACACAGGCAAAGTTTCAGGCAGGGCTACACCCACCACAACAGGAATATTTTCTTTTATTATCCCTGCTTTTTCAAAAGCTATTTTTTCAAGACTGTCGCCGAGCATGTTCATATGATCCCAGCCAATATTGGTGATAACAGACAGTTCAGGGATGATGACATTGGTGCTGTCAAGCCTTCCGCCAAGACCTACTTCAATTACCGCAATATCCACTTTTTGCTGTGCAAAATATTCAAAGGCCATAGCTACTGTTATCTCAAAAAAACTGGGCTCTGTTTTTTCTATCAACGGTCTTATTTCCCCCGTAAAGTCAATTACAAAGTCTTCGCTTACTACTTCACCGTTCACTTTTATTCTTTCCCTGAAATCTTTTAAATGGGGTGATGTATACAGACCGGTTTTATAACCCTGGGTTTGTAATATAGCAGCCAGCATATGACTTACCGATCCTTTCCCATTGGTACCCGCTATATGAATGCTTTTAAATTTTTGCTGGGGATTGCCGAGATGTTCACAAAGTGCTAATGTATTGGTCAGATCCTTTTTAAACGCAGCAGGGCCAACACGACTAAACATTGGCAGGCGGTCAAAAAGATAATCAATAGCCTGCTGGTAATTCATAGTGCAAAAATAAGAAAGGGCGCCTCCATTTTGGAAAGCACCCTTCTCCGTCCGGAACTTAATTATTTAGTTGACCCTGAAATTAAACTGAACTGTCAGCATTGATTCATGGTCTGCTTTGTCAAACTTTATGTTCTGCAGGTATTGTATAATGGCTTCCTTATAAGCATTGCTGCTGTTGGATGAGCCCTTTGCAATGCTGACAAATCGACCAATACCTTCCGGAGAAACACTGACATTGGCATAAATAACAGCTTTGTCAAGGTCCCCTTCAAACGAATAATAGCGGATGATTTTTCTGTCGCCTCTTGTGATCTTTGGTCCATTACCAGGACCACTTCCGGTTCCATTGCCTCCGCCAACGCCATTTCCGGTTCCTCCACCTGTTCCATTTCCATTACCCACACCGTAGCCATTTCCCTTTCCGCCACTTTGTTCATAATCGTCAGCCCCGCCACCTTTACCGGTACCGGTTGTGGTTTTGCCAAGCACAGCTTTCGGAACTCTTGGTGCGGGGGTTTCAACTACGGGTTTAGGTTCGGCCTTAACTATGGATTTGTTTTCGTTCACCTTAGTGGCGTTGGGTTTTACAACATCAGGCTTTAAAACCTTCACGGCTGTTTTATCCGCATTGTCATCTATGTCTTTTGAATCATCAGTAGTACCCGGTTGGGGAGGAACATATTTGGCTATACCTGCCGGGCCGGAAGCATGAACAGGGTTACCACCACCGCCGCCACCATCGGCTAATTGTTGCACTTCTGGTTCAGGCGGCAGATCGAGTAGTATCTCAATTCCGGGTGCTTCGGCGACCAATTCAATCTTATGAATCGGCCATTTCCAAAGTAACATAAGCAATATCATCAGTGCGGCAAAGCCCGCCGTGATCATGGTTGCTTCAGTTCTTTCCTTTTTGGTTTCAGGTGATACAGACATTGCAAAAGCGTAATTCATACAAAAGTAGTTTTCGGTGAATAGCGGTGGAAATCATTATTGTTCACACCTGTTAGTAACGATTCAAACACCGTGCAACTTATATGCAGCATGCTTTGGAAAATGTTAAGATTTTGTTGGAGATCAAAAGCGATCATTAGCTAAATTGTCTGGTTATATCCCGTTTTTTATCAGATGTTGTCCACACTGATTATCTTTTGTTGATGTTGAAGCATTGAATTTATTTGGAAAAATCCCGGAAAACTTCTTTAAATTTAGAAAAAGCACTGCTATGAGAAAATCAATTTTCCCTGCTGTGCTCTCCTTATTCCTGCTCGTACCCGCATCAATAACCTGGGGGCAAATTACCAAAACGCTTAACGGCACTGTCAGATATGAATCTGGCATTTCAAAATCTACTTTTAACACCCCTTATGGAAATGTGGAAGTAGATCTGCCGCAATCATTATCCGGGTCTATAATAACGGGAACGGTGACTGCAACGCCTGATGGTAAAACCCAGAAG
>JACRLZ010000004.1 GCA_016235125.1 Sphingobacteriales bacterium
TCATAATGGCTTTCAACTGTTCCCTTTCACCGGCTGTTAATGTTACTTTATAATGTACCATCGTTTTTGGATGGTAAAGTTATAAAAAATTAACAGACATTATCAATTTGACATGACACTAGTTGAGTTGCGATGAACTTAATATCTGATGAACCACATAATGTTCTAATATAATCTCTGAATTTTATCGGGTCTGTAATTACGGCAGCATAGTAATAATCACGGGTGGTAATAATGGAAGTCTCTATCGGGTACCCGTCAACTGTCACATTTTTGTACAACTTATAGATATCAGGGCCATCAAAACACTGATTTTTATCACTACCCCCGGTTGGGTCGTCCTCTTGGTGGGTGTGAAAAATGGCAAATGAGTTATAAGTTAAAGTTGGCGAGGATGAATGAGAAGTTCCGGTTTTTATCCACATAATAGCAGTATCACCTGTTACAGTTTTAACAAAAGTAAAGGTTCGTTCATTTCCATCCTGCTGGGCTTCATAATGCAGAGAATCTGGTTTATTAAGCGATTTTTGTATCAATCGTTTTAAGTTTTCGGCTATTATTGAATCATTGGGAGGTGATGAACCTCCGCCTCCTGGTTCCTCAATCGGTGTCCATCCCGGCCCACAGGGTGTAGTAACAGAACTTCTATTCGGATTGGATGTTCCGCAGGGAGGTGGGGGCGGACCTCCGGTTCCCCCTCCGCTTCCACCGCCACCCGGTTCACCATTTCCGCCACCGGGAGATTCTTCCCATGTCCATGTTTCAGTACAAACTTGCACAACAAGGAAATAGCCGCTTGCGCAATTACCACCGCTTGTTTGAGAAAGATTCGATTTAGTTCCGCTAAAAGGAGAACTTAGGGGCAAACATATATAAGCATTATCGCACCAAAGGCTCAATGCCCACAAATTATTTCTTCCCGAAATGCCTTCAAGCGGTTCCATTGTATAGTTGACATTCACACTGTCAAATGAAAGACCCGCACTATCCATATAGTCATTTTCCCTTTCCGATAAAATTATTTCATCTGTTATTCTAAACTTGTTTCTTCCAAAGACGTAATTTTCAAGCCGGGAAAAGATATGAAATACATTCCTTGGGCTCCATCTCGTTGTTGAATCAGGATTAGCATACTGCCAATCACATAAATATCTGAAGATAGTGTCAGTTGCTGTGGTTTTAACAATAAGGGCGGCATTTACAATATTCTGGCTATCCCTTACAAAGGGAATATAAGTAATAACTGTTGAGTCAGTTTCGCTTCTTTGAGTGGCAGCCTCTGTTACACTAATTGCCTTGTCCCAGTACGGATAACCTATCTGCTTTACAGTCCTTTCAACAAAGTTGTATTTGGCGTTTTGTCTTTGCATGAATCCATTTATAGTCTGTACTAAAGACTCAGAAGATCTGTGAGAATTAAAAAATTTTACTTCAATTGCGCTTCGGGAAGTTTCCTGCATGTCCAGTTTGCGGCACCCGTTTATAAAGGATATAATAATCACACAGACAACCAATGTCAAAGCAAAGGTTGCACTGAGTGCCTGTAAAGAAAGTTTTTTCATAAACAATGATTGATTTTAAACTGTACTTGCCCTGGTAAATAGCTGGTGTAATGTACTTGGGCCCTGCAAAGAAAACAATACCACTTTGTGGTTAGTAAAATTACTGTGCCGGATTGAGGACATCAGGCTTCAAACATTCATTTCAGGAATTTCTCCTTCTATTATTAGTTTCCCTGCTGTTTTTGATCTTATTTCCTCCACACTTACACCCGGCGCCCTTTCCAGCAACTTAAACCCTTTATCAGTTACATCAAGCACTGCAAGGTCTGAAACTATTTTTTTTACACAACGAACTCCCGTTAGCGGTAATGTGCATTCTGGCAATAGTTTGGATTCGCCTTTGGGGTTACTGTGCATCATGGCAACTATGATATTCTTTGCACTGGCTACCAGGTCCATGGCGCCGCCCATTCCCTTTACCATTTTATCAGGTATCTTCCAGTTTGCAATATCCCCGTTCTCACTTACCTCCATGGCGCCCAACACAGTGAGATCCACTTTGCCAGCCCTTATCATTCCAAAGCTTAATGCAGAATCAAAAAATGCGGAACCGGGAACGGTAGTAATGGTTTGTTTGCCCGCATTGATAAGATCAGGGTCTTCCTCGCCTTCAAAAGGAAAAGGGCCCATGCCCAGTAAACCATTTTCACTTTGCAGCACTACATTGATTCCTTCAGGTATATAATTCGCTACCAATGTCGGGATGCCGATACCCAGATTTACATAGTATCCATCTCTGAGTTCCCGGGCAATGCGTTTTGCGATTTGTTCTTTAGTTAATGCCATCTAATTATTAATTTCTTTTTCGTATGGTTTTTTGTTCAATTCTTTTTTCATAATCCTTTCCCTGGAAGATCCTGTGAACATAAATACCAGGTGTATGAATATTATTAGGATCCAACTCCCCTGCAGATACAAGCTCCTCTACTTCTGCAATGGTTACCCTTCCCCCCATCGCCATTAATGGATTAAAGTTTCTTGCCGTTTCCATGTAAATAAGATTTCCGTCGGTATCTCCTTTCCATGCTTTTACAATGGCAAAATCAGCTTCAAACGCATATTCAAGTAAATATTCTTTGCCATTGAAATTTCTTACTTCTTTGCCAACTGCCACTTCAGTGCCTACTCCGGCGGGAGTGAATATGGCCGGCATTCCATATCCGGCTGCCATGCAGCGGGTAGCCAAAGTTCCTTGGGGTATCAGTTCAACCTCCAGTTCCCCGCTTAACAACTGCCTTTCAAATTCAGCATTCTCTCCTACATAAGAAGATATCATTTTCTTCACTTGTTTTTGCTTTAGCATCAGCCCGATCCCAAAATCATCCACCCCGGCATTGTTGGAAATACAAGTGAGATCACTTACTCCTTTTCTTACCAGCGCTGCAATACAATTTTCGGGAATACCGCAAAGGCCAAATCCACCAAGCATCAGCACAGCATTATCCGGAATATCTTTTACGGCTTCATCGGCATCCAAAACAACTTTTTTCATATACAGAAATATAGCCGTAAAATTAGGGAAGTTGAAATAAGTCTCTCCTGATAAAAAAGATCAGCTACTGAGTTTTCTTCTCTTCAGGCGAAATGAGGTATCAGCCGGCAATGACCTGGCAGGAGCGGTTTGTAAACTATCTTTTTTATCCGGATCATTTACCATTTGTGTAGGCGCATCCCCTGCTGTTTTACTAAGGGAATCCATAATAATTTTAAACAATTCCGGATGTGACCTGTAATAAGAAAAACTTTTTTGAAATTCCCCGTGGGTGAGATGATGGATCATAAAAACCCGCTGAAAATACCTGAGGCTTTCATCTGATTTGTTTATCCCGGAATCTTTGTTCAGTACATAGCCGGTCAGGAACTGATCGGCCCGCATCATATCCCACATCACAGCCCGCATCTTATCCGGCGGCAGTATGCCTGAAGGCACTGCATTTTTGTTTTTGCAGGATGTAATGAATAAAACCAGGATCAGTATAAACCGGGAAAACCTCATTTCAGCTCTTTGTAAACGGAAGTATTGGTAATATCAAGACGGGTCAATAATTCTCTTGCTCTTGATTTCATTTCAGCGCTTGCCTTGCTGAACATTTTTACCAGTTCATTGCTTTTGCCCTGGAAAAAGAATTGTATGAACATGGAGTTGGGATTTTCTATATTTACTGTATTCAGAAAGTTCAGCGCATTTAATATTGCAGTTCGTCCGGCATCTTCGTTTTCAAAGAAAATATCCATCCCCGAACGGTAATATGAATAAAGGGCATCATGAAGAAGGGCAAAACGGGAATTATTAAAATTCTCTGCAAGCCAATAGCGGTTACGAAGGCTTTCAAAAGATTTCCACCCGCCTATGTCTCCGCTTTCCGGTGCATTGTTCACAATATTCCAGGCTTTTTGAAAATAAAGATCGCCGCCACGAAGGGAAAATGAATCATAATCAAGTCCGAGAATAATGTTGATATAGAATGCAAGAACGGCGGTGATATTGGCCGCCAAAGGGTCACTTCCCTGCACCCGGTTTTCATTGAATTCAATGGGCTGAAACTCCACATACCGGAAAGTAACATTATCATCGAGAAAGTTCATAATGGGTGAATCGTAGGAAGTGTTATAGATCGGTCGGGCCGCCTGTACCGTCAGCTTCCCCTTGTAAGTATTATTGCCAAGATCCTGGTCAATGGTCAGCAGAAAATTACATTGAATCTTTTCTGCGGGTTGAAATACATCGTTTGTCCAGCGGCGGTTATTCAGAAAATTTGTAAGTGCTGTCTGCAGCGTCTGAAACACTTTTTTATCCACCTGGGTGCTTACTTTACTGGTAATCACCGTTAGCCTTGCCTGTATTTCCTGTGCACTGACAGATGCAGCAACAATTAATAAAACAAAGGCCGGCAAAAATCTCTTATGCATAATAAAGTTTGATTATGGTATCAACAATATCTCTCGCCACTTCATTCTTTGATTTCAGCGGAAATTGAAATTCACTTCCTCCTTTTCCGAATATAGTGATCTTATTTGTATCATGACCAAATCCTGCCCCTTCATCCTTTACAGAATTAAGCACTATCAGGTCGGCATTTTTGGATTTTAGCTTTTCCATTGCATTTTCCCTTTCATTATTTGTTTCCAATGCAAAACCTACCAGCACCTGTTCCTTCTTTTTCTTTTCGCCAAGACTTTTCAGGATATCTTTTGTTCTTACCAGCTCAAGGGTAAGTTTGTCATCCTTCTTTTTAATTTTTTCTTTTGCTTTTTCCAATGCTGTATAATCAGCCACGGCAGCCGCCATTACGGCTATGTCGGCCGATGCAAACAACCGGTTGCATGCCGTAAACATTTCTTCAGCCGTTGTGACCCTTGTAACCTCAATGCCATTGGATAAAACATTGACGGGTGAAGGTCCCATCACAAGTGATACTGCGGCGCCTCTTCTCTGTAATTCTTTGGCTATGGCAATCCCCATTTTTCCGGACGAATGATTTCCGATATAACGAACCGGGTCTATGGGTTCATATGTGGGGCCGGCTGTAACCATCGCTTTTTTACCTTTTAAAGGACTGGTCAAAAAAAAATTATTTTTAAGAAACCCAATGATGGTTTCCGGCTCTGCCATCCTTCCTTCGCCAAATAACCCGCTGGCCAGTTCGCCCCTTTCAACCGGGATGATCTCATTGCCAAAAGAGGAAAGCTTAGCGAGGTTTTCCTTTGTAGCCGGATGATGCCACATATCCTCATCCATCGCCGGTGCAATGGCAACGGGGCATGTGGCAGAAAGATAGACCGCCAGTAATAAATTATCGCAAATGCCATTCGCCATTTTGGCCAATGTGTTGCAGCTAAGCGGAGCTATAAGCATCACATCAGCCCATCGGCCCAGCATCACATGATTGGACCAGCTTTGTTCATCGAACAACTCCGTTAAAACAGGATTCCGGCTTAGTGTGGAAAGGGTCAGCGGGGAAACAAAATCTTTTGCCGATGCCGTCATGATCACTTTTACTTCGGCTCCTTCTTTCACCAGGTATCTCACCAGATAAGCAGCTTTATAAGCTGCAATGCTTCCGGTTATGCCCAATAATATTTTTTTCCCCTTTAACATCAGTCTTCAAAATTAGCATTTAACCCTAAAAGCTCATAATATCAATGAACCTATATCAAAAAAGAAAAGCGATTCCGCAGGTGCGGGATCGCTGTAAATATTTATTGAATACAAATAGGATTAGCTGAACAATTCATCTTCACCCTTGCGGAAATAAACTTTGTTATCCATAAATTCCTGTGTGGCCAACAAAGCAGGATTGGGCATTCTTTCATAAGCACGGGAAATTTCAATCTGCTCTTTGTTCTCATGAATTTCTTCCAGGCTGTCGGTGTGGCTGGCAAATTCTTCCAGCTTATTATGCAATTCTTCTTTCAGGGAAATATTGATCTGGTTAGCTCTTTTGCCAACAATAGCGATGGATTCATAAATATTACCTGTTTTGGCCTTGATGTCATCCATGTTGCGGGTCTCCACATTGTTGGTGATGCCGGCGCTAAGCTGCCTTCTTAGTTTGCTCATTGTTTAGTCTTTTTATATTGTTTTGAGATAAGTTTAAAAAATCCTCTGCTTCTTTTTTCAGTTTGCTGTCGGGGAAACGATCAGTAAATTCATTGCATTCATTAACCACCTGTTCATATCTTTCAACCTGTTTCTCTTCCACACTGAGTTCTGCAAAACGGTAATAAGATTTTATGATCATCAGTTTATACTCATCAGCCATCATTGATTCAGGATAGGCATTCAATAAAGTTGTGTAGGCTACGCCTGCAGCTCTGAATTGCCCAAGATCATAATACAATAGTGCACTTTTGCGGTCTTTGGTTTCCAGTTTGGTTCTGCAAATATCAATAATCTCATTAGCCTCCTTTATTCTTGCTGAACCCGGATGGGTGTTGATGAACGTCTGCATCATACCCACTGTTTTGATCGTATTTGTCTGGTCCAGTTCCGGTTTGGGTGATTGCTTATAAAAGCTATAGGCCCTCATGTAATCCGCTTCTTCTGCTTTGGCGCTGTTGGGAAATATTTCCAGAAAACTTTTAAAAAGATTTTCTGCATTCATGTAATCATGCAGGTTATAAGCGCAGTAGCAGTATTTATAGTATATATCCTCAAATACTCTGTCTGTCTTGTAATAAGGCATCACATCTTCGTATATGATCTGTGCCCGGTTATATTTCTTATTTGCAAAATATTGCTCTGCAATGCGCAGCTTATACGCAGGGTCGGGGTTTTTGAGTATCCTGCTGATGGATTTTTTTTTCCCGTTATCCTTTTTGACAATGTGCTTACTGCCATGGCAGGCGGCCAAAACAAAAACCAAAACTAATGTCCAGCTATATTTCATAAAATTGTTTGCCTGCCCGAACGTTAGCATTCGTAACGGGCGGGCAAAGTTAACAGATAGCAGCAAAAGTTGCCCAAAAAATATAAGATGCCAAACCCCCGCAGTTAAGGTTTTGATAATCCATTTTCAGGGTAAAATCTACTCTTTTTATTCTGGTACTGAAGAAATAAAGAACCCTCCTTAAAAAGAAGGGTTCTTTGAGCAAAAAGTATATTCAGTTTATCAATTCTTCTTCATCAGGTTGGGATGCGGAGGATCAACCCTGTTGGGTCCGGTTTCCCCTTCAGCAGCAGCACGAAGATCAACCGTGTTGCAATCACCACCTTCCTGAGCATAATTAAAGATCAGGCGGTCTTTGCTGATACCCTCTTTATCTACCAGGTAATTTATGATAGCATTCACATGATCCCAGCTTAATTGCTGCTCTTTTTTATTGGATGAGCAATAGCCTATCACTACCACATTACAACCCGGGTTGTTGCGCATTGTAGCCGCAACTGTAGCAAGCACAGCTTTAGCGTCATCGCTGAGCTTATTGGAATTAACTTTGAAAGCAATACTCGGCAATGCACCCATTTTCTCAGCACATGTTTTTTCTATCACTACACCACCCTTGCACAGATCGGGACAATTTTCACAAGTGGGGCAAGGACACTTACCGATACCATCGGCATCCACCGGCTGGCAATGAGTAGGTGTGATGAGTTCTTTATCCTTACAATCAGGTACGCCATCACCATCGGTGTCTTTGGTTACGCCATGGCTGTCAACCGGGCAACCTGCAGGTGTTTGTTCCTGATCAAACTGGTCGGTAACACCGTCGCCATCACTATCAGGAAGTACAGGTTTGGGAAGACGCATCAGGCGGGGATTGCGGATCTCGCTGTAAGCATAATCCAATGGATTGAGCCACCAGAGTGGTTCAACTGCTTTGGCGCCAAGATTAATATTCAGACCAACACTCAAAAAATTATAAGAGTCAAAGTCACGGGTCAGTACAGCATCACCCCAGGCATGCTCCTGCCAGCGCTGTCCATCAAGTAAATCATCTTTGATAAACGTCCAGCGGTCTTCAAAAGCAAGGTTCAGCCTGTTGGAAAGTTTAAAGGCTATGCCAACACCAACGGTTCCGGAAGGCTTGAAAGTATCGCCAAACAGTTTGGGGCGACGGTCGCCCTGGTTTTCGGCAGGTGTTTCGAAAGACTTGTCCAGAATATTATTTCTCATGTCTTTGAGAAAACTTGTTCTGTTTTTATATGCTGATTGTGTCAGGGCATTGAATTTGGCAGCATAGTTACCAGACCCGTCAAGGGCATTGACCTTAGTGTCATAGATAGTACCGCCCACACCGGCAAATCCATAGATATTAAATCCTGTTTTTGATTTATGGAAACGGATATTATTTAAAGTAACAACACCTTCAATACTTAAGTCCTGAACAGTGGTTTTATAGTTGTAATAAATTTTTTCAAAAGGTGTAGTGGCAAGTCCGGTAGTAGTTGAAACAATTTGTCTAACTCCACCATTTCCTGTAACGGCTTTTGGCGCTGAATAGCGTTTTGACGGGTCAACAATATTGACACCCCAAGCCGGATTTTTTGCATAGTTCTCCGCCTGTCTGAATGCAAATCCCTTACCAATACCATAGATATATTCAAGACGAAGAGAGAAAATATAACCAAAGGCTTTTCTTACATGCAAACCAAAACCGGGAGAAATAAATTTCGCCGGAATATCACCACTTACCTGGAAGAGTCCGCCTTTAATACCAATTTCCCACTGGTTGCGGGGCTTTGCAGGAAAATTATAAGTACCATTTAAAAATTCGGTATGCTGAGGCATCCTTTTTTTAGGAACCTGCGAGGAATCATAATATGTACCGATTTTGACCTGGGAGAAAGAACTTATAGCAGTAAAACACACTACTGCGATAAGCAATAAATACTTTTTGCTTGCCATAACTAAGGATTAAGATTTGAAAAACAATGTCCTAATAATAGGCAAAAATAGATATTGAGGATTAAATACCAAATTTTTGTGAAAATTATTTCCCTCTTTGCCCATTATTTTTCAATTACTTAGTCAATTATCACAGCTGTTTTGATGCATGGAATATGAATTATTTTTTTGCCCGTAAATTGCCCTCTCTTACTGATGAAATCTGCTACTGATTTAATACAAAATGAACTTCAAATCTTTGAAAGCCGTTTCAGGGAAGATATGAAGGGCCAGGGTGGGAAACTTAACAGGATCCTCCGCTACATAGTAAGACGAAAAGGCAAGCAACTGCGGCCCATGTCTGTGTTGCTCTCAGCAAAGCTCTGCGGCGAAATAAATGATTCATCTTACCGGGCTGCCTCATTGGTGGAACTGCTGCATACCGCAACCCTGATTCATGATGATGTGGTGGATGATTCACTGGAAAGAAGAGGTTTTTTTTCCGTGTATGCCCTTTGGAAAGCAAAAGCAACCGTGCTTATCGGCGATTACCTGCTTGCAAAAGGCTTGCTGCTTTCACTTGATCATAAGGATTACAGGATACTTCATATTCTCTCTGATGCCGTCAGAAAAATGAGTGAGGGAGAACTGCTGCAAATGGAAAAAGCCCGCCACCTTAATGTCAAAGAAGATATCTACTACGAGATCATTAAAAACAAAACGGCTTCTTTACTTGCCTCTGCCTGCGCTGCGGGAGCCTGGAGCACCAGCAATGATGAATCAATAACAGAAAAAATGAGATTGTTTGGCGAAAAAACAGGCATGGCCTTTCAGATAAAGGATGACCTGTTTGACTATGCCAGTGAAAACATCGGCAAACCCACCGGAAACGATATTAAAGAAAAAAAACTTACGCTTCCCCTTATCTATACCCTGAACAATACGGATGCACCTACCCGCAGAAAGATCATTTACATAGTAAAAAACAATAACACTGATAAAAGAAAAGTGAATTGGGTGATACAGCAGGTGGAAAAAAACGGGGGCATTGCTTATGCCAAATCAAAAATGAATGAATTCAGGGATGAGGCACTTAAGATATTATATGAGTTTACTGAAAATCCGGCCCGAAAAGGCCTGGAAGATATGGTGAGGTTTGTGACAGACAGAAAATATTAGTGATTGAATCAGCCGGGATGCTGAAGCGGTCTGACGGATAAAACAAACAGCGTAACCATCAGGCCGCTTACCGCATTCTGATGGCAAGACCAAAATCAATGGAGAAACGATGGAACATACTGGCTGCTGATGAAGAAAAAATAAAAGCTTTACAGGCTGTGCTTAAAGTACATCCTGTACTTTGCAAAATTTTAGTACAGAGAGGTATTGAAACTTTTGATGCGGCTAAACAATTCTTCCGGCCACAACTCACAGACCTGCACAGTCCCTGGCTGATGAAAGACATGGATAAAGCGGTGAAGAGGATAATAGACGCAATAAATGATAATGAAAAAATTCTTGTCTTTGGCGATTATGATGTAGATGGCACCACGGCAGTTGCCAGCATGTATTCTTTTCTTAAAAAATTATATCCCAATATTGATTTTTATATTCCTCACCGTTACCGGGAAGGATATGGAGTAAGCAAGGCTGGGATTGATTTTGCCAATGACAATGGTTTCAGCCTTATCATTTCACTTGATTGCGGAATCAAATCGGCAGAGCTGATTGCCTATGCAAAAGGCATCAATATAGATTTTATCGTTTGTGATCATCATCTGCCCGATGATGTGTTGCCGTCAGCCGTTGCCATTCTTAATCCCAAACAGAAAGATTGCCTTTATCCCTACAAAGAATTATGTGGCTGTGGCGTAGGCTTCAAGCTGATGACAGCGCTGGCTGAAAAAATGAATTTGCCCTCAGTTGATGCGTTTGAATACCTCGACCTGGTAGCTACTGCGATTGCCGCAGACATAGTACCCATGACGGGGGAAAACCGGGTGCTTGCTTTTCACGGATTGAAGAAGGCAAATGAAAATCCAAATCATGGTATTAAGGCCCTTACCCAACTCAGCGGGTTGGTAAAAGAACTTCATATTCATAATCTCGTTTTTATGATTGCCCCAAGGGTAAATGCTGCCGGAAGGATGGATGATGCCACAAAAGCGGTGCAAATGTTTATTGCTGAAACATATGACGAAGCTTTGCATTATGCAGAAATGCTGCACAGCGATAATACGGACAGAAAAGAAGCCGACAGCAGTATAACGGAAGAAGCATTGTCGATCATACAAGAAAACGGGGAATGGATACACCGCAAATCAACTGTAGTATTTCAACCTCACTGGCATAAAGGTGTGGTAGGGATTGTAGCTTCAAGGCTTATTGAACATTACTACCGGCCCACTGTTGTGCTTACCCTATCCGGTGAGTATGCTGCCGGCAGTGCCCGCAGCGTTCCGGGTTTTAATTTGTATGAGGCCATTCATGCCTGCCGTGAACATTTGCTTGGTTATGGCGGGCATTTTGCAGCAGCCGGTCTGACCCTGGAAACGCAAAATATTGATGCGTTCAGAAACAGGTTTGAAGAGATAGTAAGCTCAACTATTGCTGCCGAATTATTGATCCCTGAGATCATCATTGATGCTGAGATCTCTTTTAAAGATATCCGTCAATCCTTTTATGATATTCTTTGCCAGATGGAGCCTTTTGGTCCTGAAAATCTAAGACCGGTGTTTATGGCAAAAAAAGTAATAGATACCGGCTGGTCAAAGATTGTAAAAGAGCAACATATAAAATTTTCGCTGAAACAAGATAATGTGACTTTTTCCGGTATCGGTTTTAATATGGCTGACAAATTTCACCTGTTGCAGGAAAAGAAACCACTTGATATAGTTTTTAAAATTGATGAGAACGAATGGAACGGCCAGAAATCGCTTCAATTGAGAATGTTTGATTTACGATTTTCTTAAATAAGAATAGTTTCTGAATCAAAATTATTCTCTTAATAAATTTTTCAACAAAGCATGGCTGTATGCTTTGTAAAATTTAGCTTCGCCTCTCTTAAAACAACTGCATGAAAAAATTATACTTGTCAGCATTTTTGCTTATTTATCTTTCCAGCTTTGTTTCCGCCCAGGTTTCTCTTACAGGTGTTACTTATACTGAGGATTTCAATACACTGGCTAATACGGGTACAAGTTCCAGCGTACCACCCGGTTGGTTGTTTACTGAATCAGGAACAAATGCAAATACACTGTATACTGCAGGAACTGGATCGAGCAATACAGGCGATACCTACAGCTTTGGAGCATCCGGAAATTCAGAAAGAGCATTTGGAGGGCTTCTTTCAGGGTCGCTAACTCCAACAAAAGGTGTTGCATTTACAAACAATACGGGAGGCACTATTACTGCTCTGGCTATCGTTTATACAGGAGAACAATGGAGGCTGGGTGCTACAGGAAGAACTGACCGTTTAGATTTTCAATACAGTCTCGATGCAACAAGTCTTACTACAGGAACCTGGATTGATGAAAACAATTTAGATTTCAATGCCCCTAATTCAACAGGAACCGTAGGTGCATTAGATGGCAATGCTGCTTCTAACAGAACAACTATCAGTTTTACAATTACAGGATTGTCCATACCAAATGACGTCACTTTTTATATCCGCTGGAATGATTTTAATGCTACCGGTGCTGATGATGGGCTTGGAGTTGATGATTTTAGCATTACACCGACTTTTACGGGTGGCGGAGTAAATCTTACCATTAACGATGTTTCCGCCAATGAAGGCAATGCCGGCACTACCAATTTTACTTTTACCGTAAGCTTATCATCTCCTGCACCGGCAGGTGGTGTGACGTTTGATATCGCTACGCAGGATAATACAGCAACAGTTGCTGATAACGATTATTCTACCAATTCACTGACAGGCCAGACCATTGCTGCCGGAAATTCCACTTACAGCTTTACCGTGCAGGTAAATGGCGATGCAACAGTTGAACCTAACGAAACTTTTTTTGTAAATGTTACCAATGTAACTGGCGCCACGGTAAGTGATGGCCAGGGACAGGGAACAATTGTTAATGATGATGTAAGCCTTGTACCTATTCACACTATCCAGGGAAATGGGAATACTTCTCCACTTGTAGCCACAGTTGTTACCACAACAGGAATTGTAACCGGAGTACGGTCAAATGGTTTCTTTTTACAGGAACCTGATGCTACCATTGACGCAGACCCTGCTACTTCAGAAGGAATTTTTGTTTTTACCGGTTCAGCGCCTCCTGCTTCTGTTGTTGTGGGTAATTTTTTGCAGGTTACCGGCACAGTAGCTGAATTTATTCCTTCATCCGATCCCGGTAGTCCTTCCCAAACAGAACTTACATCACCAACCATTGTACTGCTCAGTTCCGGTAATCCTTTGCCAACGGCAACTGTATTAACTACTGCCAACACTAATCCTGCAGGAACTATTTATCAACTGGAAAGATTTGAAGGCATGAGGGTACAGGTAAATTCTTTAACAGTAGTAGCGCCTACACAGGGCAATATATCCGAAGCAAATGCCACTTCTACTTCAAATGGCTTCTTTTATGGGGTAATCACCGGTATTGCAAGACCATTCCGTGAGCCGGGCATTGAATCACCCGACCTACCGCCATCCGGCACAATTCCTCCCATTCCCCGTTATGATGCCAATCCTGAGTTGATAGGTGTCGGGAGTAACTCCATCGGGGCTGCTGCTATTGATGTTGCAACTGGCGCTGTGCTTACTAATGTTGTGGGTCCGTTGGATTACAGAAGCCGGACTTACACAATCGATATTGATCCTGCAAGCCCCCCGACAGTAAGCAATAATGGATTAACCTTTACCGCTGTGCCTGCGCAAACCGCAGACGAATTAACTGTTGCTTCCTTTAACATCGAAAGATTTTATGATAATGTAAATGATCCGGGTGGTGATGCTGTTCTTACAGCTACCGCTTATAACAATCGTTTAAACAAAGTTTCATTAGCCATCAGAAATGTGCTCCGCACACCTGATGTAATAGGTGTTATAGAAGTAGAAAACCTCACAGTACTCCAGGCCATTGCAAATAAGGTAAATAACGATGTGGTAGCGGGTGGTGGAGCAAATCCGAATTATACAGCTTACCTGGCCGAAGGAAATGATGTGGGTTTGATTGATGTGGGATTCCTGGTAAAATCCGGCAGGGTAAATGTTAACTCAGTTACGCAATATGGGCTAAGTACAACATATATAAACCCCAACACCGGGCTTCCTGAATTACTTAATGACAGGCCGCCTTTGGTATTGAATGGAACATTTACCAGGCCCGGTTGCAGCACTCCCAATGCTATTACTGTTATAGTAAATCATCTTCGTTCACTGAATGGTGTGGATGATCCGGTTGATGGAAACAGGGTAAGAACCAAGAGAGCAGCACAGGCTGAGTTTCTGGCTAACCTGGTCCAGGGTTTTCAAACTACTGATCCAAATGCTAATATTATTTCCGTAGGTGATTACAATGCGTTTCAATTTAACGATGGTTATGTGGATGTTATTGGAACAATAAAAGGAACCCCCACCCCGGCGTCACAGGTTGTTTTAGCATCACCTGACCTCGTAAATCCCGATCTTACTGACCTTATAGACTCTCATACAGCGTCTGAAAGATATTCATTCAGTTTCGGCGGAGATGCACAGGTGCTTGACCATGTCATTGTTAATTCAAACCTGCTAAGTAAAATAAGTCGTTTTAGCATTGGAAGAGTTGATGCAGATTTTCCTGAAGTGTACCGCAGTGATGCTAATCGCCCTGAAAGAATATCAGATCATGATGCACCTGTTGCTTATATTATGTTTCCAGACATTACTCCGCCAATGCTTACTTGTCCCTCTAACATTACTGTAAGTTGTGCATCGGCTGTACCTGCGCCCAATATCGCATCCGTTACAGGAGTAAGTGATAACTGTAGTGGCACAGTAACAGTAACATGGCAGGGTGATGTGATCAGTAATCAAACTTGTGCAAACAGGTATACGATTACAAGAACTTATCGTGCAACTGATGCTTCTAATAATTTCGCCGAATGCCAGCAGATCATCACAGTTAGTGACCAAACAGCTCCGGCATTGACCTGCCCGGCTAATGTTACGGTAACTTGTGCTTCAGCTGTACCTGCGCCCAATATCGCATCCGTTACAGGAGTAAGTGATAACTGTGGCGGTGCTGTTACAGTAACATGGCAGGGTGATGTGATCAGTAATCAAACCTGTGCAAACAGGTATACGATTACCAGAACTTACAGAGCAACAGATGCCTGTGGTAATTTCGCCCAATGTACACAAATCATTACTGTGAATGACCAAACGGGGCCAACCATTACTTGTCCTTCAAATATCACAGTCAACACACCTATTGGCTCCTGCACAGCCGTTGTAAACTTTACAGTCAATGCAACAGATAATTGCGGAGCTGTGTCGGTGGTAAGCGTTCCTGCCTCTGGCAGTTCATTCCCTATGGGCACTACAACTGTGAACGCTACAGCAACAGATGCATGCGGCATGACAGCTTCCTGCTCATTTACCATAACAGTACTGGATGGTCAGTTACCTGTAATATCACAACAGCCTGCTAACAGAACAGTGTGTGTGGGTACCAATGCTACTTTTACTATTACAGCCAGCAATGCTGTAAGTTATCAGTGGCAGACATGGAATGGATCTGCATGGGTAAATATATCCGGTGCAACAGCCTCTTCACTCAACCTTACAGGAGTAACTCATAGCATGAATTTGAATAGTAATCGTGTACAGGTGATTGGCCTCTGCACCACGGTAACTTCAGGGTCTGCGCAATTATTTGTGAATCCATTGCCATCAGTTTATATATCCACATCGGGAACACCTACACTTCTTCCCACTCAAACCGTTAATCTGACTGCTGTAGTAAGTCCGGGTGGCGGTACCTACCAATGGTTCAAGAATAATATACCAATGGCGGGAGCAACAAGTAATACACTAACCGGCTTGGGTATAGCCAATGTTGGAAATTATACCTGCACCTATACTGACCCGAACGGATGTGTATCCATTTCGGCAGTGGTTACGGTGAGTGCCCAGGCAAGTGACTTCTTGTATATTTATCCAAACCCGGGCAATGGAATCTTTCATGTAAGGTTCTTCAACCAGATCAATGAAGAAGTAAGACTGACTGTATATGATTCAAAAGGAACATTAGTATATCAACGCAGGTTTGCAACCACATTCCAGTACAGCCAGTTTGATGTAGATCTTAGTCATCTTCCTGCGGGACAATATGTGGTTAAATTGTATAACAGCAGTAACCATCTTGCAGGAACCAAATGGATATTGATCGGCCATTAAACACTTGAACAAAAATGACCCAACGAAAACACCCCGTCAACTATGGGGTGTTTTCGTTTTAGTGACTTGGGTTTAGCTCTGTATAAACAGATTAAAAACCATTATTCTGCAAAAAAACAGGTGAATGATCTCCTGCAGCAACAAATAAATTGCCATTATTTAGCTTCAGAATATGGCGGTTACACCCTATCTTTGCCGCCCCAAATCCTGCCGGTAGCAGGATTCTCCCCGACTTGTCGGGGTGTCCAATGGGATAAATCAATTTTTAACCATCCCCGACACTTCGGTCGGGGTAAAAACAGGTAGAATGAACAATTACGAACTGATGGTGATCTTCACCCCGGTTCTCAGCGACGATGAGTTTAAAGCCGAACAAAAGAAGTACGCCAAAATGGTGACTGCTGCCGGCGGAACAGTAGTAGCTGAAAATGCATGGGGACTGAAATCACTGGCTTACCCGATCCAGAAAAAAACAACGGGACTGTACTGGGTGCTTGAATATACAGCAGCGCCTGACTTCAATGAAAAAATGAAAGTACAAATGCTGCGTGACGAATCAGTGCTTCGTCACCTCTGCACCAAACTCGATAAATACGCCGTCGAGTACAATGCAAAAAAGAGAAGTGGTGTAAAAACAGGAACCGAAAAAGTAGCGGAGGTATAAGCCATGGCAAAAAATGAAATTAAATATCTGACCGCTATCAAGAGCGACAAACGGGTGAAGAAATTCTGCCGTTTTAAAAAATATAAGATCCGCTACATTGATTATAAAGATGTGGAGTTTCTGAAAAAATTTCTGAACGAGCAGGGAAAATTGCTGCCCCGCCGCCTTACCGGAAACAGCCTGAAATACCAGCGCAAAGTTTCTGATGCTGTGAAGAAGGCTCGTCAGATGGCGCTATTGCCGTATCTAGCTGATCTATTAAAATAGGAGGACACCCACATGGAAGTAATATTAATACAAGACGTAGATAATCTTGGCGCCCGGAATGAAGTGGTAAAAGTAAAGAATGGGTATGCCCGCAATTATTTACTGCCCCGCCAACTGGCTGTTGAAAATAATCCCAGCAACAAAAAACAACTGGAAGAAAGGATGAAGCAGTTGAAAAAGAAAGAGGAGAAAATGCTGGCCCAGATCAACAGTGTAATTGAAAAAATAAAAGAGGCCCCACTAAAAATTGGCGCTAAAACAGGCACCAGTGGAAAAATTTTCGGAAGTGTTACCTCATTACAGATCAGCCGTGCTATCCGTGAACAAAAAGGTTATGATATTGATCGTAAAAAAATCAGTATTGTGGATGAAGTAAAAGAGCTGGGCACTTATAAAGCCAATATTGATTTTGGCAGTGGTCATACTACCGAAGTAGAATTTGAAGTGGTAGCTGAATAAGACAATAACTAAATAACTGATAGTAAACCCTTCTTTTTGAAGGGTTTTTTAATGTCGTGTCAATATTATTACCTTTAAAACCAATCTTTTAGCCAGTAAAAATAATGCTAAGTAATAATTTACGGATATGTCCAAAAAAAATCCGTTATTTTGTTACGCATTTGGTGTTCTTTACAGTTTCACAAGTCCTGAACGTTTCTGAAAAACCGTAGAATGTTCATTGGTTACTGTTTACTGTTGACACTTTTATTTTTTAAAAAACCTCTCTAAAATGAACATTTACGCAGGAAATCTCAGTTGGAACCTGAAAGATCAGGATCTCCAAAATCTATTCGCCACACATGGTGAAGTAAGCTCAGCAAAAATTGTAACCGACAAATTCACCGGCCGCAGTAAAGGCTTTGGATTTGTAGAAATGCCCAACGACGACCAGGCGCAGGCAGCTATTGCTGCACTGAATGGTTCTGAAGTGGATGGCCGTAACATTGTAGTTAATGAAAGTCGTCCGAAACCCGAAGGTGGTGGCGGTGGCGGCTTCAAGAAAAGAAGCTTTGGCGGCGGCGGCGGCGGCTACAAAGGTGGCGGCGGTGGCTACAAAAAAGGCGGCGGTGGCGGCTATCGTGACCGTGGCAATGGCGGCGGCGGATACAATAGCGACTATTAATCATCATGATAAATGAAGCTTTAAAAGTCTGGTTCGAAAGAGCCGGACTTTTTTTTATTTTCAACAATTCAACTTCATAATATGAACAGAAGTTTTCTTCTATTGACATTATTCCTGCCATTTTTTTCTTACTCACAAAAGGAAACGGCTGATAAAATATACATCAATGCAAAAATCTGGACAGCTGATGATAGCATGCCATGGGCCGAGGCAATAGCAATAAAAGACAACAAGATTATTTATACCGGAAAAAACTATGAACAGTATAAAGGCAGCAATACAACTGTCACTGATCTGAAAAGTAAAATGGTTGTACCCGGTTTTATTGACAATCATACCCACTTTCTGAATGGCGGATATAATCTTGCCGGGGTGCAACTGAGATATGCGAAGACCCCTGCTGACTTTATTCGTATCCTCAAAGAATTTTGTCTGCAACATCCTGATGACCGCTGGATACAGGGTGGCGACTGGGATCATGAGAACTGGGGAGGTGAACTGCCCCGCAAAGAATGGATAGACTCTGTTACCGGTAATCATCCGTTGTTTGTAAACCGTTATGATGGTCATATGGCTTTTGCGAATTCAAAAGCATTGCAACTAGCTGGTATCACAAAAGAAACCAAAGTGCCAGCAGGTGGTGAAATTGTGAAAGACGAAAACGGGGAACCTACCGGTGTATTGAAAGATGATGTAATGGGCTTTATGTATAGGGTTATACCCGCAGATTCAGAATCGGAAATGGATGAATACTTCCGTGCAGCTACAGAATATGCATTGTCCAATGGAGTGTCGCAGGTACATGATATGGGAAGCTATGGTGGTTGGATCGATCTCGGAGTTTATAAAAAAGCATATAAAGAAAACAGGTTGCCATTACGCATTTATTCATTTATTGCCCTTGGCAGATGGAAAGCAATTGATTCTGTTTGCAGAAAAGATGGCCGTGGTGATGATATGCTTCGTTGGGGAGGCATGAAAGGTTTTGTAGATGGTTCATTAGGTTCCACCACTGCCTGGTTTTATCAACCTTATCTTGATGCACCGGGTAAAACCGGTCTGCAGGTAACAGATACTGCTACATTGCAAAAATGGGTGCTTGCCGCAGATTCCTGTGGCCTGCATGTGGCTGTTCATGCTATTGGCGACAGGGCCAATGATTTTATTTTAAATGTATTTGCAGAAGCTGTAAAGAAAAGCCCGGGTAAAGATCATCGTTTCCGGATTGAACATGCACAGCATTTAACCCGGCAGGCCATTTTAAAATTCTCTGAACTAAAAGTAATTCCTTCCATGCAGCCTTATCATGCTATTGATGATGGCAAATGGGCATACAAAAGATTAGATGATGCAAGATTAAAAGGAACCTATGCTTTTAAAAGTTTGCTGGACGCAAAAGCTGGTCTCACATTTGGTTCTGATTGGCCCGTGGCACCTGCCACACCACTCGAAGGAATTTATGCCGCCGTTACAAGAAGAACATTGGATGATAAAAATCCAAATGGCTGGTATCTTGAACAAAAAATTTCTGTGGAGCAAGCATTAAAATGTTACACCGTTAATAATGCTTACGCCGGTTTCCAGGAAAACAAACTGGGAATACTCAAAAAAGGAATGCTGGCCGATTTTGTGGTGCTGAGTGAAAACCTTTTTGAAATAACGCCGGAGAAAATAAAGGACGTCAAAGTGCTAAGAACGGTGGTTGATGGAAAAGAAGTCTATTCAAAAATAGATCAGTAACGAAACAAAAGTTTCCCTGGCAATATTTCAATCTCCATTTTATTGGCAGAATAAAACTCGCCATCTAAATGTGCCTGCATCGGCTGTTCACTTTCGATAATAACTTTCTTTGTCTTGAAATGATAACAAAATGATTTTTGAAGATGTTTGCCTTTTTCGATTACCGGTAAATATCTTAACCGCATGAAGGGGTGAAGCTTGTTAACCATCACAACATCAAGCCAGCCATCATCAATGGCAGAAACAGGTGCTATATGAAAACCTCCTCCCGCCCTTTGCCCATTGGCTACATCTATTATCAGTTTCTTGCCTTCGCCTGAATACTTTTCTGCCGTTATTGCATAGTGCTTTGAGCGGTAAGAGAATATTTTTTTAAGAATAGTAACCAGGAAAGAAGTTTTTCCTAATACCTTTTTCTTACCCGTGAGGCCTAAGGCTACAGCGCCTTCAAAACCAATCCCGACTCCGTTGATAAAATATTTTTCGTTGCACTTACCAACATCAACACGCCTCGGCTCACCCGTTAAAGCTGTTTCCAGCTGCTCTTCAAAAGTTTTCTTTCCATATAATAACCAATGAACATCATTACCTGTACCGCCATTGAAGATCACCAAAGGCAGTTTTATATCCGGGTAATGGTTGATAAAATAATTAAGGGTGCCATCACCGCCGACAATCCATAAATCGGTGAAACCAATAAAGTTAGGGGGCCAGTTTCCAATAAATAAGGAGTGAAGAATTTCCTTGCCCGATAATTGCAATGAAAGTCTTTCTGCTAAAAATTCTGCCCGTTCTGCCCCTGCCAGCCGGTTACAGACAATGGCGATATTTTTTGAAAATGATAACAAACTAAAAAGTCCTGCCGAAGCAGGACTTAAAGCTAAACTTTTATTTTTCTCACTGCACCACTCTGACCACCCCCGCCCCATTATAAGAATGATACTCCCCGTTATACATTGCATCCGCATTTACGGGGCCCATTTTATAATTACCGGGTGATACGGCACGGACAGCATAATAATAAGTTTGTTTATTACTGTTTGCATCCACAAAGAAATGGATACGGTCATCTCTTACATCCAATGCGGTTGGTGTCATCGCATCTTTTATCCAGTCCATACCCGGTATCTCTTTGGTTCTCGGGTTCTCAATTTCAAAACCGGCGGGTAACAGATCTGTGATTACTACATTCTCTATTGATGTATTGAAAGAACGTTCCAGAGAAATACCGATAATGATCAGATCATTTTGTTTAAATGTGTTTGATGTTATCAGTTTGCCATTCCTGTCATAAAAACGCTTTCTCACTTTCAGGTAACTGTCTTCTTCCTTATAGGCGCCACTGGTACTGATGCCTTCGGCCTGCCAGAAATAATACAGTCTTCCGTCTCCCTTTGTTGCAATCTCTATCGCCGGAACGGAGTTCCTGTCTCCGCCAAGAGCTTTCATATCGCCTCTCCATTCACCGCCGCTTACTTTGGCAATTGTTTTTCCACCTACAATTATTTCTGCTGTGGCTGTGGACTTATTGGCTGCTCTTGCATGTTTACCCAGCGCAAGAAAAGCAAATGCCCTTTCCTGTGTGCTTAACCACATTCTTGCTTTTAATTTATCAGCTACATGTTTCACCATCGTACCAATCTGTGCATTACCGGGGTCAACATCAATCAATGCATTCAACGCAATTGCCTCATCCCGCACATCAGAATAATAACTTCCTCCTGTTTGTGCCACAGACTCTTCACCACTGAACGAAGAAGGCAGCATGGCATTGAAGGATTTTTTATCTCCCGCTGTTGCATAAGCTGCGGCAAGGAGATAGCGGCTGTCCAATGCAAGTAAGGATTGATTGGCCTTGTAATAATTCATGGCAGGTACATTCGTCCTTCCGGCCAGCGCCAGCACATATAAACCATAAGCCACTTCTTTCGGCGCTATCTTTTTATTCTGATCACGGTTGTAATAATAAGTGATGGTTTCCCTTGACTTCAGTTTGTTGTTGATATAGTTCAACATAGTTTCAAGCAAACTGTTGTCCATATCGAAACCGGCCTTTCTTGCTTCCAGTAAAAAATGGGCTGAATAAACAGTGGCCCACCAATCTTCCTTATCATAGCCATCCCATAATGTAACAGCGCCGTTGTACAACTGGCGCATCTTAATCTTGCGGATAGCTTCCAGGATATTGCTGTTTGCATTCAGTTTATTCTGTTGCTTGTTCAGCATCATCAGGTCGGCCAGGTCGCCATAATATAATTGAGGAAATGCTGCTGATACGGTTTGCTCGGTGCAGCCATAAGGATATTGCACTAAATATCTCAGTTGATCGGCTAATTCCAGTGCAGGAGAACGGCTCACTACCAAACTATAGTTTACACTTCCCGGCATGAAATCGCTGAGTCCAATATTTATTTTTTGCGAATTACCTCCGGTAATCGATCCGGCGCCTGTTGATTTTTGCAAGGTGGATGGCGGACGAACAGAAATCTCTGTTGCATCGGTGAATTTCTCTCCCATTCCACTTACGGTCACAATCACTTTTCCAATATTGATGGTTGGGTCTGCCACAATTTTAAATGTAGCTCTTCCTTCGCTTTTTGCAGCAAGACTTACCGACTGACTGTTGCCACCGGCTATTTTCATCGGGCCTTCTACAGATATATTGGCTGTTACATTAGCAGATTTATCTGTTGTGTTGGTCAATGTCACCGGAACATTCACGGTATCACCGGGGCTTAAGAATCTCGGCAAAGCTGTACTGACAACAATCGGATCAGCAACGGTCATCGTGTTATCAGCAGCGCCGAAACTCTGACCTTTATAAGAAACAGCCATCAGTCTCAGCTCACCGCTGAACTGGGGAATATCAAATTCAAATGTTGCCTCGCCGCTTCCGTTTGCTTTTTTGATGCCTCCCCAATAGCTTACCACTTTGATTCTTTTGGCAGGCATCGGGTTCATCCTTTTTTCCATCGCCATTTCGCCATCACCACCGGTGCTGCTCAATTTGGCTCTCACTTCAGCAAACAATAAAGGATACAGATCAAATGCTGAAACCTGTAATGCTTTCTTCTGATAGAAATAATCATAAGGATCAGGTGTTTTAAAATCACTGATCTGCAATACTCCATTATCTACAGCCGAAAGGGTTACATAACTTCCCGGCGCTGCCTTCACTGTTACTTTCTGGTGTGTTTTAGAACGAACACTTTTTACGGCCACCACTTCTACAGGTATTTTCCTGCTTTTTTCTTCAACCGGTACACTCTTGAATCCGTGAGCAACGGTAAGCGGAATATCTGATACTTCATGAGGCTTAATCAAAGTGGCGGTAATATAGACATTGGGAACATGATCACCCGTTAATTTAAGATCAAGGTCTGCCGTGCGGTTGCTTACATCCACATACTGGTGAGAGATCACATGATCGGTTTCCATTGTCACCAGCATCCTTCCGCTGAATGGAGTTTTGAACAATGCCTTAACGCTTTCTCCGGTGGAATACGATTTTTTATCAATTTCAATCTCGATATTCCCTTCATTGTTTACTTCAAATGAAGTGTTGGTGGCTCCCCAGCTTCCGTAACTGTAAAAGCTGCGGCCTACATAACTGTTGGCGCCGGGACGATAAACTTTTACTTCATAATCGCCGGGACTTCTCGGCACATAAGTATAAACGGTATTGCTTCCAACACTGACCTGTTGCTCTATCATCAGCTTATCTTCCTTTTGCGATTCATAACGGAAATAGCTGCCGCTTCTTACTAATACGGTTCTGTATTCATGTTTTATCACCTCTATCCTTGCTGTTGAATTGGTAGCATTCCCGTCTTTATTTACAGAAACGAGATTAAACTTCACCGGCTGATTCAGCGGATAATAATAAAACCAGTCCTGCTTGATGCCAAAGAACACATCCTGTGTAAAGACATTAATATTGCTTGCACGGCTTACCGGTCTTCCGGTTTCATCGAACACAGTTGTATAAAAATTTGTCTGTAATGCGCCCATATCAGCATAGGTCTCCGGTACTGTATATTCAATATTTGCATTGCCATCAGCATCAGTTGTGCCTTCTTTCACTTCTTTATCAAAAAATGTATTCTGGTTCGCAAGGCTGAAATCATATCCATCAAATTTTTCAGGTGAAAAATATTTCTGTTTTACCTGTATCTCTGTTTCATACTTACGGTTAGCGGCAGGTGGGCCAAAAAAGTTCATCGCATTGATGGAAAGATTGGATGTTTCTCCCGGCCTCAGTGAAGTCTTATCCATCTTTACATTCACCCGGATACGGTCGGGAACAAATTCTTCCACTGAAAAATTCTTGGATGCCAGCAAAACATCTGTTGATGTATAAACCTCCAGTGTGTAGCTTCCTGTAATAGCTGCAGCAGCAATGTCAATACTGCCTTCCACCGAGCCTTCTTCATTCAGGCTTTTACGGAATGATTTCAGTTCTTTTCCATTCGGCATCAGGAATTTCATTTTCAGCGGCACATCGCCGGGGTTCTTCCATTGTGCATCCCGAAGTATGACAGAGAAATTGATTTTCTCTCCGGGACGATACACATCTCTTTCTGCATAAACAAAAGCATCAAAACCGGAAGGATTATTTCTTTTTCCTCCCACATCAAACCTGGATGTGTTCACTCTTGTATTGTTGAAAGGAAGATAATTGAAGTCATCATCTGTCTTGGCAATGATCATCGCCGGCTTGAATCCGCTAAAATCTTTTTTGCTGTAAGCAACTTCAGCCACTCCATCACTGTTAGTGGCAGCAGTACCAATAAGTTGGTTATTGGTGGAATAAACGGAAACATTCACACCGTTTACTGCGTCAGCAGATTTGATGGAATTGGTAAACACATAGATTTTGTCAGTTCCTTCCTTTGCTATCAATCCGAGATCCGATAAAGAAATAAACCGGCTGTCCTTCACCCAATAATCTTCAGAAGAACGTATCACCACATGATACACTCCTTTAAAATCAGAAAGCCTGTCTTCAAACTGTGAAAAGTTCAATACCCTTCCTGCTCCGCTTTTTGGTAATGAACGGGTATCAATTTCTTTTTGATAAATAACATCGCCCAGCATGGCATCGCCTTCGCCGTAGCTATCATAATAATAATCGCCTTCATAACCTTCATCGTAGCTGGCATATTGTGCCCCATTGCTTGTTTCTCTCGGAGAATAGCCATATCGCTGAGCCATCAAAATATTATTCTCATAAATTTTTGAAATGATGATCTTCACTTTTGGCACATTAGTAATGGCTACTTCAATATTCTGTCCTCCTTTTTTGGAGAGATAAACCGCTTTGCTGTTGGTAAAACTGATGCCGGCTTCCAGTTCGCCAAAAGCCACTCCTCCATTATAATCTTCCTTTAAAACGCCGCCAATTTTTCCACGAAGTCCTTTTGTGATCATCAGGGCATAACTTTTTTCCACATCAAACTTATCGCTGCGCAGGGTGAAGCCATAATCATTCAGTTCAACATTGTATGCCAGGTCGGGGTCAAGTTTTAAAAATGGTTTGACGCTTTCGCCGCTTAGCTGCTGACTGGTGGTAATTTTTACAACTCCCTCCATGCCGTCATGCTCTGATTCTACATTCTGTATTGTAAGCACATAAGGCGAAGGAATGGTCATAACATTCTTTATTTCTTCAGAGGTGGATGTATTACCGCTTTCCGGTTTTAAACCTTTTTCAATAATGATCTTTGCATCTATATCTTTATCTTCTGATTTCAGGCCGCTGATGCGGAATGAAATTTTATTATCGGTGGAAACAGTGATAAGGCTGAAATCAGTTTTCTTACCATCCACTTCTATTTTTAATTTATCTTTCAGATCTTCAGGGTTCACCCGGTAGTTAAAAAATAAATCAATCTGCGGCACGGCTGAAGTACCGCTTTCCCCCATCCATATTACCTGGGAGTTATCCAATGTAAGGTCAGGAGTGTGGAAGCTGATCTTATCAGCATTTTTTACAGAATTGAATTTACTGTACTTCAATACCGCATTTTTGATCTTTGCCTTATAAGTGGTGGCAGGGTTCAAAGGCTGCGAAGGTGAAAAGACCAGTTCATCAGGACTTTGCCAGCGAAACCGGCCGGGGATTTTTGGTTCAAAAGAGATATACTCAGTGGAATCCCATGCATTCAGCATGGAATCGGTGGCCAATGAATGGCTGAAACGGAATGTAAGATTTCCGAGCTGAGGCACTTCGCCTTTTGCATTGGTAAAAGAAAGGCTGATGGAATTCTTTTTGCAGGAGGCTAAAAAAATAGTTCCGGCTATCAGCGGAACCAGGTAGAGTTTGATACGCATATAAGTTTAGGTTAATGGTAATTATGGTGAGAAGATAAAGAAGTTTGATGACGAAAAAACTGATGATGAATCTTTTTTTTCAACACAGGTTCCAGCCATTGGCAGAAACAATAGAAATCATCTGTAAAATATTTAAGGAGGGATGTCCCGGGTGGGGCGGGACAGGTCTGACAGTTCCATAAAGGAAGAATAGAATTTGACAGGAAAGATACAGTTCATAAATGCGGAGTTGCAAATCCGGTTAGATAATTATTTGTTAAGTGCAGCAGGGGTAAAATCATTGCCTCTCATTTAAGCATCTTTGCTGATGCATGTACCCATAACTTTACACTGTGGCAAAGTTTAAATTCCGGTTAACCAAAAAAGGTGTTCTCCGTTTCTTTAAATGGGTCGGCATCAGCCTGCTTTCTCTGGTTATTCTGTTTTTTATCCTGAACTGGATTTTCCCTTTGCCGGATAAAGTTGAATATTCCACTATTATTACTGATAATAAAGGAGAGATCGTAAACGCCTACCTGACCAGTGACCAGAAATGGCGGATGAAAACAGAGCTGGATGAGATATCTCCTTTGCTCCAAAAAACCATAGTGGCCAAGGAAGACAGGCATTTTTATTCTCACCCCGGCGTTAACATATTTGCAGTCATCAGGGCTTTCTTTAGTAATATTTTTCATTGGCGGCGAATGTCAGGAGCCAGCACCATTACGATGCAGGTGGCTAAAATGCTGGAACCCGGCAAAAGAAATATCTGGAGCAAGTTCCGGGAGATGTTCCGGGCTTTGCAATTGGAGATGAGGTATAGTAAAAAAGAAATTCTCCAACTTTACCTGAACCTGGTGCCATACGGAGGAAATATTGAAGGTGTAAAAGCCGCATCCCTGCTTTACTTTAATAAGAATCCCGATCATTTATCCCTGGCAGAAATAACAGCACTGAGCATCATCCCAAATAAGCCCGGTGTAATGGTACCTGGCAGAAACAATGATTTTATTGTAAAAGAAAGGAACCGCTGGCTGGAAAAATTCGCCGAGAGAAATGTATTTACAAAAAAGGAGATTGAAGATGCGCTGGCCGAACCATTGACTGTAACAAGAGGAGCAGTACCTCATTATATACCTCACCTTTCTTATAAATTAAAAAAACAGAGTGGTACTTCGACTTCGCTCAGTATAATTAAAACGAATATTGATCTGAATACCCAGTTGAAAACAGAAAAGCTGGTGGAAGATTATGTTCGCACCCAACGATTGAAGAATATAAAAAATGCCGCTGTGGTTATTATTGACAACCGCACTCATAAAGTGATTACTTATGTCGGCTCTTCCAACTTCAAAGACACAACGGATGGCGGTCAGGTGAATGGAGCAAATGCAGTGCGGCAACCGGGCAGCACATTGAAGCCCTTGCTTTATGCAATGTGTTTTGATGAAGGATTACTCACTCCAAAAACTATGGTAACAGATGTGGCAGTAAACTATGATGGCTATGCTCCCGAAAACTATGATGAAAAATTTAATGGTTATGTGACCATTGAATATGCACTGGAACATTCGCTGAATATTCCGGCAGTGAAAAGTTTGCGGATGCTTGGTCTTGAAAAAATGATACAGAAATTATCCAACTGCCATTTTAAACAAATACAAAAAGACAGAAGAAAGCTTGGCCTCTCATTGATACTCGGTGGTTGTGGCACTACACTGGAAGAAATGACAAGCCTGTTCTCTGTATTTGCGAATAATGGCAGGTTTATTTCCCCTGCTTATATCCAAAGTGATTCCACAGGGTCAAACAGGGACGGTCAGACTGTACTGAGCCCTGCGGCCACATTCATGATAAATGAAATTTTATCAAAAGTGAACCGCCCTGATTTCCCGATTAACTGGACTGCCACAGAACGGATGCCCAAGATTGCCTGGAAAACAGGCACCAGCTATGGTAGAAAAGATGCCTGGAGCATCGGTTACAATAAAAATTATACGGTAGGTGTATGGTCGGGAAATTTTTCCGGTGTAGGTGTGGCGGATTTAAGCGGAGCTAATATTGCCACTCCCTTGCTCTTCAAAATTTTTAATACTATTGATTACGATAGCGATGAAGAATGGTTTAAACAACCTAACGATTGCGATATAAGACAGGTTTGCAGCGAAACAGGTTTGATTCCCTCAGATCATTGTACCAATCTCGTCACAGATTATTTTATACCGCTTATCTCCTCTACAAAGGCCTGCAGCAACTGGCAGGAGATCATGATAAGCCCTGATGAAAAAATCTCTTATTGCAAAAGTTGTGCTCCGGAAAGCGGATATAAAAAGAAATGGTATAAAATAGTGGAACCCGACATGCAGGCATGGTTTGAAGAAAACAGGATTGCCTATCAGAAAATTCCGGAACATAATCCCAACTGCGAACTGATATTTAAGGGTTCAGCGCCGGCCATTACTTTCCCTGTTAATGGTATGGAATATATTATCAATAAAAAAGACCCCGAGCCTCTTCAGCTTACCTGCAAAACCGCCAATGATGTAAGCAAAGTGTACTGGTATATCAACAATAAATTCTTCAAAAGCTGCAATGTTGGCGAAAAACAATTCTTTGTTCCCGAAGAAGGCCCGGTAAAAATTTCCTGCACAGATGATAAAGGGAGGAACAGGAATATAAAAATTACAGTAAGATATGTGAACTTGTAAATACTCTCATGCAATTTTTGAATTGATTGATGGCTGTATTGTTGGATTGTTATTTAAAACTGATTTTAGCCATTTAACAATCAAACAATTTAAATATTACTCTACTTTCTTCACACTCCCCGCTCCCGTTACACTCTGGCTTACGGTTGCATTGCCTTTATACTTCACATCGGCAGCACCGGATACATTCACATCCAGCTTTACACTTGCAAAAACTTCAGCATCTCCTGCCCCCGATAAATCTACCGTTGTATTTTCCGTTTTCAGATCAAAACAGTCTATCTCTGTTGCCCCCGATCCATCCACCTTGAAATTCCTTGTTTGACCGGACAGAATAATTGTACCTGCTCCTGATAAATCAACTTTTACATCCGGTGCATTAAGGTCCATTTTAATTTTTCCTGCACCGGTAAGATTAAAACTAAGGGCATCGCTGCCTGTTATGGTATTCTCTCCAAAAATGTCGCAGGCGCCGGAGGTTTCAAAATGCTTAAAGGAAGAATTGCTTACATACACTTTTATTCCTTTGCTGGCTTTCAAACGATAATTCTCCTTCGGGTGAATTTTTAGTGTGCCTTCTTTTACTTCAATAATGATATACTCCAGGATGTTTTCATCCGTTTCCACTTTCACGGAAGAAACTGAATCCTGCTTTACATACACATCAATATTGCCGCTCACACCCACATTACTGAAACTGCCCGCACTTCTTGCCTCTGTTTTTACATGACCATTGCCTCTTACCCGTTTGCCAAAGATCTGGCGACATGAACTGAAAAGAAAAAAACTTAATACTGATAAAACAACAATCCGTTTCATATATGTGGTTTTAGATACTGTGTGCTACGAAGCCCATAAGCATAGTAGTATGCAAAGATGCTTCGGTTTGCCGGGTTCATAAAATCTTTGACGCTAAAGCAAAACCAGAGGTTACAAAGGGCAGGCATCAAATCCTTATCTTCGCAGGAAGATGACCGAAAAGATCCTGATCCTTGATTTTGGCTCCCAATATACCCAACTGATTGCCCGTGCCGTAAGAGAAGCTAATGTTTACTGCGAAATCATTCCTTACCACAAGTCTTTTGAATTTGAGTCCGGATTGAAAGGCATTATCCTTTCCGGCTCCCCTTGTTCCGTAAATGAAACTGACGCCCCGGATGTAAATGTGCAGGACTTTATTACCAAAGTTCCGGTACTGGGTATTTGCTATGGAGCACAGTTGACGGCGAAACGATTTGGTGGTGTAGTAGCCAAAAGCAACAAACGGGAATACGGAAGGGCTTTGCTGCAAAAACAAAAAGAAGATATTCTTTTCAAGAATGTAGAAGAAAGATCACAGGTGTGGATGAGTCATGCAGATACGATCCTTAAAATGCCCGAAGGATTTGAATTATTGGCCACCACTGAAAGTATTCCTGTCGCTGCGTTCAGAAAGTCAGAAGTCGGAGGTCAGAAGTCGGAAAATGGTCGTGCAGCTTCAGACATCAGACTTCAGACATCAGATTTCCCTCTCTATGGTGTTCAATTCCACCCCGAAGTCTATCATTCCAAAGAAGGGAAAAAAATAATCCGGAACTTCCTTGTTGACATTTGCGGTTGTTCACAGGACTGGACGCCGGCTCATTTTATCACCGATACAGTAGAAGCATTAAAAAAACAAATCAGCAATCGTAAAGTAGTAATGGCGCTAAGTGGTGGGGTTGATTCTACTGTTGCTGCCACACTGATACACAAAGCCATTGGAGATCATCTGTATGGAATATTTGTAGATAACGGTGTGCTCCGCAAAAATGAATTTGAAAATGTTTTACATACTTATGCAAAATTGGGATTGAATGTAAAAGGCATTGATGCCAAAAAAAGATTTTATAACGATCTTGCCGGCAAATCTGATCCCGAAGAAAAAAGAAAGATCATTGGCCGTTTGTTTATTGAGATCTTCCAGGAAGAAGCAAAACATATTCAGGGAATTGAATTGTTGGGCCAGGGCACTATTTATCCGGATGTAATTGAAAGCGTATCGGTGCATGGGCCGTCAGTAACAATAAAATCGCATCATAATGTTGGAGGATTGCCTGAGCAAATGCATCTTGGCTTAGTGGAACCACTCCGCTTTTTATTTAAAGATGAAGTAAGAAAAGTGGGAAGGGAACTGGGAATACCAGCAGAGATGATTGACCGTCACCCTTTCCCTGGCCCCGGACTTGCCATTAGAATCCTGGGAGAAATTACAGAAGAAAAGGTACAGTTATTGCAGGAAGCAGACCATCTTTATATCAAAGCACTTAAAGATAACAACCTGTATGCAACGGTGTGGCAGGCAGGAGCTATCTTGCTCCCGGTAAAATCGGTCGGAGTGATGGGTGATGAAAGAACATATGAATTTACCGTAGCTTTAAGAGCGGTGACCAGTGTGGATGGAATGACGGCAGACTGGGCCCATTTGCCCTATGAATTTCTGGCCAATATTTCCAACGAGATCATCAACAATGTAAAAGGTATCAACCGGGTCGTGTATGATATCAGCAGTAAGCCCCCGGCAACGATTGAATGGGAATAGATAGAACTATGATTATCATGATTAAAAGGATTATGAGGAAATACAGTAATTTCATTTTACCACTGCTCATCTTTAGCCTGTTACAAAACTCAAAGGCAATAGCTCAAACTGATGTTCCTAAACATAAGATTGCCCTATTCGCACCGCTTTATCTTGACTCAGCATTTGTAGATGATACGACTTATCGTTATGCCAGAACTCAGTTCCCAAAATTCATTAATCCCGGTCTGGAATTTTATGAGGGTGCAAAGCTGGCTTTGGATTCAATGAATATTGAAAAAGCCCCTTTGGAAGTTTTTGTATATGATACAAGGTCGGCAAAAGAAAATCTCTCGCAACAACTGAGCAGACCAGAAATGGATAGTGTGGAACTGATCATTGCACACTGTTATACCTCTGAGGTAAAAACCTTTGCTGATGCGGGATTAAAAAGAAATGTTCCGGTCATCAATGTTAACCTGCCAAATGATGGTAATGTAACCGGGAATCCTTTTTTTGTAATTCTGAATTCAACACTTAAAACCCAATGTGAGGGGATTTATCGCTACATTCAAAAATATTATCCGCTGAATACTCTCATTGTTTACCGGAAAAAAGGACAGCTGGAAGACAGGATAAAAATGTACCTGGATGATTTCAGTAAAAGCACCATGTCGGTACCATTGAAATTAAAATACATTGATCTTATCGACAGTTTTACGGTAAATGATCTGACAGCACAACTTGATAGTAATAACCAGACCCTTTGCATTGCCGGCAGTCTTGATGAAAACTTTGGTAAAAGATTGGCCTTGCAAATGGCTATTATAAAAAAACAATACCCTGTTACTATGATGGGAATGCCCACATGGGATAACATTAAAGATTTCAGTAAGCCGGAATACAAAGGTCTTGAAATCATTTACAGCACTCCTTTTTATAATCCAAAGGTTGATAAAGTAAGTCTTGGTATCATCAATTATTTTAGCCAGGTGATGTATGCCCGCCCAAGCGACATGGTATTCCGTGGCTATGAAGTGATATGGAAATATGCCAAACTGCTGATACAATATGGAAAAGACCTACCCTCAAATCTTTCCAGCAAACAAAATAAGCTGTTTACTGATTTCGATATCCAGCCGGTACTGAACAAACAAAATATGACTCTGGATTATTTTGAGAACAAAAAATTATTCTTTCTTAAATGGCAGGATGGAATTATTAAAGCAGTGAACTGAGAAATTCAATAATACTCATCAGAAAAAAGCATCATTTCTTCTTCTTGTGAAAGTATGACCGGCGTCTGCCCGCCATCTGAAGTAAATGAGCTTGCTTTATATCGGGATGAACCAGCCACAGCCTCCTCGTATAAACCGTCATCATTCGCCATATCCCGGTTAATATAAGCTACATAAAGCTTATTTGAAAGATGATTGGCTTTATCCTGAAGTTCTGGTTTGGCTGAATCATTAATATTCTTAAAAAAATACTTCATACATGAATGTATTAGAAATACAGTAATAACATTTATCACTGTTCTTCATGAATACTGAATCTGTATGAAGGAATTTCGAGGATAGTGAAAGCAAGAGAGGAATTGAACCAGGCCACAAGATAATACCGGTTTCGGGGAACTGCAAGCTTATCGTAGATTTACTAATTTCACCGTCATTTGTGAATTGAATCATACATTATGCTGCAGGAGTTAAGTGATAGCCCGGGATATAAAATTGTGCGGAGTTGGCTTACTTCAAAAAATAAATTTCCATTTTCTTTCCAGGAACAAACATGGCAGCACATCATAAATGCCGGAAGCGGTCTGGTGAATGCCCCTACCGGTTGTGGCAAAACATATTCTGTTTTCCTGGGTGCACTTATCGGTTTTATCAATCAGCATCCGCAAGACTACAGTACAAAAAAGAATAATGGCCTTCAGCTATTATGGATTACTCCTCTCAGGGCACTGGCCAAAGATATAGGCCGGGCCATGGAAGAAGTGATTGGAGAGTTGGGTATGAATTGGCAAGTGGGAATAAGAAATGGCGACACAGATGTAAGCGAAAGGCAAAGGCAGAAAAAACAAATGCCTGAAGTACTCATCATCACTCCTGAAAGTTTGCATTTATTGCTGGCACAAAAAGGGTATGCAGAATTATTTCAATCACTAAGAATTATTGCAGTGGATGAATGGCATGAATTGCTGGGAAGCAAAAGAGGAGTGCAGGTGGAGTTGGCATTGAGTAGAATAGTCGGGAGTCAGGAGTCGGGAGAAAAAAGGCACAGCCCATTTGACAGCTCCGGACTCACGACTCACAACTCACGACTCTGCATTTGGGGAATCTCTGCTACTATTGGAAACCTGGAAGAGGCAAAAGAAGTTCTTCTCTCTCCGCTTAAAAAAGAATCTGTGATTATTAAAGCAGACGTTCAAAAGCTAATAGAAGTTGAATCTGTTTTTCCTGATGAAATAGAAAAATACCCCTGGGCGGGACATTTGGGAATTAAACTGGCACATAAAGTAATCCCGATAATTCTGCAAAGCAAAACCACTCTTGTCTTCATCAATACAAGGGGAATGAGTGAGACATGGTATCATACATTGTTAAATATTTGTCCTGATCTGGCTGGTTCAATGGCGCTGCATCATGGCTCTGTGGATATGGAACTCCGCAACTGGATAGAAGAGAATTTGCATACCGGCAAGCTGAAAGCAGTGGTTTGCACTGCTTCACTTGACCTGGGTGTTGACTTCCGCCCTGTTGAAACCGTAATACAGGTAGGAAGCCCGAAAGGAGTAGCCCGTTTTTTACAAAGAGCCGGAAGAAGTGGTCATAGTCCCGATGCTGTCAGCAAAATTTATTTTCTCCCCACACATTCACTCGAACTGATGGAAGTAGCAGCATTGAAATCAGCTATAAAAGAAAATGTGATTGAGAGCCGGGAACCAAAATTACTTTGCTATGATGTACTGATTCAATACCTGAATACACTGGCCATATCAGATGGTTTTATTCCGGGCGAAATTTATCAGGAAGTCAAAGCAACTTATGCCTTCCGTGATTTGCTGAAAGAAGAATGGGAACAAATCCTCCATTTAATTACAGAAGGCGGCAATGCTCTTCAGCAATACAATGATTTCAAAAAAGTTGAGGTGATAGACGGAACCTTTAAAATCAATAGCCGTAAAGTAGCGATGCGTCATCGCATACACATCGGCACCATTGTAAGTGATCCGATGATGAAAGTAAAGTTCATTACCGGCGGATATGTAGGAGTGATAGAAGAATATTTTATTTCAAGATTGGAACCGGGAGATGTGTTTTCGCTGGCCGGAAAAAATCTTGAGTTTGTAATGATAAAAGATATGACGGCCCTGGTTCGAAAAAGCAGCAAAAAAAAATCCATTGTACCGAGCTGGGCAGGCGGAAGAATGCCCCTCAGCGCCAACCTGGGAAAAAAACTGAGAGAAACCCTGAACCAGCTGGCAACAGGCAATAAGCAATTGACAAAAGAGCTTGAAAGGTTGAGCCCCTTGCTTGAATTGCAACAACAATTATCTCATTTGCCCAAAGAAAATGAATTATTGATTGAACATATAGAAACAGAAGATGGTTATCATTTATTTGTTTATCCTTTTGAAGGAAGGTTGGTACACGAAGCCATGGCAGCGATACTTGCATACAGAATCAGCCGCATCCGGCCCATTACTTTTTCTTTTGCCATGAACGATTATGGTTTTGAATTGCTGAGCGACCAGCCAATTCCTTTTGATGATACTAATGCCTATGAATTATTTTCTCCGGATGATCTGCTGAATGACATTCAACGAAGCGTAAACAGTACAGAAATGGCGAAAAGAAAATTCAGAGATGTGGCTGTTATAGGCGGTCTTATTTTTCAGGGCATGCCGGGAGAAAAGAAGAAAGCAAGACACCTGCAGGCATCGGCTTCTCTTCTTTTTAATGTGTTCAGCGAATATGATCAGGGAAACCTGTTATTGCGCCAATCTTATAACGAAGTGCTGGAACAGCAAATGGAAGAAACAAGGCTCCGTAACATGCTGGAACGAATCCAAGAATCAAAGATCATTATCTCTTTTCCCGGACAACTTACTCCGTTCTGCTTTCCTATTAAAGTAGATAGTATGCGGGAAGACCTGTCTTCAGAAAAGCTGGAAGACAGGGTCAAAAGAATGCAGATAGAGCTTGGCGCATAGCCCCGGCTACACTAAACTCTAATGACACTTGCAGTACTGTCATCAGTTTTTTATCTTTGCACACCCTTTGAAATGCAAAATCCGATTCCTCATATTATCAATAACAATACCTTTTGGGTATCTCCCGAACGTTGTTTGTATTGGGAGCAACAGAATACTATTATCATTGCCGACATGCATCTTGGTAAGGCCGGACATTTTCGAAAGTCAGGGATTCCCGTGCCGCAAGACGTAAACAAAGCAGACCTGCAGCGGCTTATTGCATTGCTTCTTTTTTTTAAGGCCGACCGGGTCATCATTGTTGGGGATTTTACCCACAGCGCTGCTAACAAAGAACTGGAGCTCTTTAAAAGATGGAGAAGCGATTTTCCACTGTTCCGTTTTGATCTCGTCAAAGGGAATCATGACATACTTGAAGACCATTGGTATTTTGAAACAGATATTACTGTTCATAAAAAGGAACTCGTTATTGGCGATTTTTGTTTCCGTCACGAAACTCCCAGCAGCAATCCTCTTGACGACTGCGCCGCTGCATCTTTTGTATTCTCGGGGCATGTTCATCCCGGCATACGGATGAGCGGACAAGGCCGGCAAACACTCAAACTACCTTGCTTTTATTTCACAAAAAATCATTGCATACTTCCCGCCTTCAGCAAGTTTACGGGTTTATATAAGGTGGAGCCGAAAGAAGAGGATCTGGTGTATGCGATTGCGGGTACTGAGATAATCAAAAAACCTTAATGTTTTTTCCGAAGCTGATTATAGTCAAGAAAATAAATAAAGCGTATGGTGATCTCATTTCCATGCCTCAGGTCAAACACCTCGCCAAGGTTATGTAAATAAGAGTTTTTGTTCAGAAATGGTACTGTTTCTTCATCTCCAAGCCAATTTTTATATCCAATAATCAACTTGCTGCCCAGGCGGAAATCCCATGTTAAAAAAGCGTCCAGGTTGAAAATATTGAAATTCTCATCCCTGTCCGGTATAAAAGGTCTGGCGACCAGGTACCCCTTTGCATCCACATCGTGAAAACTCTTGTATTTTACTTCATTCCAGTAATGCCTTGCCCTAAGCGTAAGATTAAGCCGGGAATTGAAATTATAAATACCGGAAAGTACGGAAGTAAACTCCCGGTTATTGCGAAATCCAACTATCGGGTCACCATTGGGTTCACGGATAAATGCATACCCCAATTGATTTTTTTCAAATGCAGAATTGGTTTGCAGGTCAAGAGAAAATTTATTGCTGAAACGGAACCGAAATCCCAATCCTGTACCCGTTAAGGTATTATCATACTTTGGAGCTACGGCATATACCCCGCTGTATCGTACAAAAAGTTTTTTTCGGCTGTCTGTGCTCCCATCCACCTGAAAATAATAATTGACGGGATAACTCAGGTGTTTTCCTTCTGTAAAGAGTGCAAAATAATTGCGTTCCCATCCGGGGATGATTTGCACCTTAAAATTTACGTCCCAAAAATTCCTGAATACCCAAAAGGCATTTGCTGTAATATCAAACCTGTTAAAAGTATAAGGTTTATACAAATACTGAAGTCTTGACCCAATGGTATAACTATAGGTAATGAATTTGTCAGTAGGTTTAAAAATTCGGTAGGTTAGATTTCCCCTGTAAGTGATCTCATTCGGAGCAGTTAAAATTCCAAGATCGTTGGGATCATATTTTTTGGATTCTATGTTTCCTGAGAAACTATATTGCCAGTTGCCACTTACTTTTCCATAACTCAGCGTTGTATTATATCCATCATACCCGTTTGCATTCCATATCTTACTGTATCTTGCTGTTCCCTTAAATGAATGTGAGTTTCTTTTATTATATAAAGCCACATCTATTGCAGTTACATTTGCGTCTCTTCCATTCCCATTTCGTAATACATTGGTGTTGGTAAATGTTACATAAGACCGGCCTTTTAATGCCTGGTCCAGAACGAAAATGTTATAGTTTGTGATTTCCTCGGTTCTTATAACAGAATCTTTTCCGGTAATGATGTTTCGCAGTTTCGCTTCCATGGGTGCAGCTAAGGCGTTGAATATTCCGATGCCCAGTTTTTTCTTTGTTCTTCCGGAAAATTTAGTTCCGTTATATAACTGTGTTACAGAAGGATTTTTTATAATCTCCCAATCAGAATTATTAGCGACAAAATCTTTAACGCTACGGTATTTAGAGGGAGTGGCGCCCACTCTTTTGGAGTAAAACAAACCTGCTTTATTAAATAATTCAGTGCCCTCGGTAAAGAATTGCCTGTTTTCAGTAAACTTTACTTCATACGGAGTCAGGTTATTGATCACATTATCAGAGACCACCTGCCCAAAATCAGGAATTAATGTGGCATCGAGAGTAAAACTTTCATTGAGGCCATATTTTACATCCATGCCGCCATTTCGCAGCCATTCATCAAGATAGCCATTGGTTTGCGGTGAACTTCTGAAACCGGTGGTAATATATGGGGAAAAACTTAACCGTAAGGGTGGCTGAATGTTTTTCAGCTCATTTAGCTGGCCAAACTGGTTGACAAACCCGTTTACTTTCGGGTCCACCGGGTTCCAGAAACTGAACTCACTAAAACGTCTGTTATACCTTAGTAGCTGAAGCCCCCAATTCTGTACTTCCTTTTTTGCAAACCGAAGGGACGAATATGGTATTTTCATCTCAACCGACCAACCATCAGCCTGCATTTTCACACTGCTTTCCCAGACTGCATCCCATGTTTTATCGCCAAAATTTCCAAACACACCATCATAGCCCGGTCCGGGTTTTGAATCTGATTGCACATTGGCTGTAGTAACCAGGAACTGAAAACCATTTTGATGATCATTATAGGTGTCAAAAAAAACAGAGAAAAAATCTACATCCTTCTGTCCTTCATCATCCCTTGCAGTTATTTGTTTTCTTACCTGCACAGGATCATCATATAAATAAGCTCCAACATAAATGGCCGAATTATCATATAAGATTTTCACTTCTGTTTTTTGTGAAACCGGCAATCCGTAGGTTGGAAAATTTTGTATAAACCCGTCAAGCACCGCCGCAGTGGTCCAGGTAGCGTCATCCAGATTGCCGTCTATTTTTGGCGCCTGTTCTGTCTTAACTGCCTGTATTGATTTGGGCTGTGAATAAAGCGAAACGCTAATCAGTAACAGGGGTAAACAGATATAGTTTTTCAAAAAAAATGCAGGGTTTTGCAATCCTCAAATATAAAAAACAGCATTCAAAGAAGGAAGGAGACCTCTTAAAAAAAATAGGTGTAAACCCTTATTATTAATTTTCAGTTCATCCTCTTTTTCAACGAGATAACCTGTTCCTGGAGATCATGCACCACATTTACCAACTGATGCATATCCCATTTGTGCTGCTCCGAAGCTTTTGATATCACAATCTGCGCCTGCCACATTTCCATTATCTCATCAGTATCCACTGTATAAGGATGATAAGACGGATTATCACTCATCAAAGTCAGTTTATTTTTCTGGCGACCGTTTTTCTGCACCCTTTTGTAAACAATACCCTCATTTTTTGATACAACGATACAGGCGGCATTGTTCCTGATATCTTCCATGTCTTCTACCTTCTCTCCCACTATTACTGAGCCGCTGGGTGTGGGCAACATTGAATCGCCAATGATTTCAAATGCCCGGTAATTCCCTCCGGATAACATGGGTAACGTAAATGTATTGAGCTCATCTATGAATTCAGGATCTGCATAACCCGCTAAATACCCCGCAGCAGCTTTCACCGGTACAAAAGGAATATCGGGTCTTCCTCCTGCAAGTTTCATGGCCCTTCGTTTTACCAGATAATTTCCTTTGTTTTCGCTCAGGTCTCTCCGAAGTATATCATCGAGTGTCAATTTGAAAATATCACACACTATTTCAAGAACATCAATCCTTGGTTCGGCCCTTTCTTCTTCATAGGCTCCAAGCAATGATCTTTTGATGCGGAGTTTCTGCGCAAATTCTTCCTGCGTCCACCCCTTGAGTTTGCGCAAATATTTCATGTTTTGATTGGAAATAGCCATAACCACTAATTTAGTTAGTCGCAAAATACTAATTAATTTAGATATACCAAATCTTTCTTTCCCTTTTGGTCAACCCATAAAAAACAAAGATTTTTGTTGCGATATGGCGAAAAAAGAAAAACCAGCCTCACAAAAGAATCCAGCAAAATCTGTAACAACCCACCTTTCATCCGTAAAGGCAGAAAAACCGGTTATCCTGATCACAAATGATGATGGAGTTACAGCCCCCGGTTTAAAAAATCTGGTGGAGGCAGTAAAAGATCTGGGAAAAATCGTTGTTGTTGCGCCTGATAAACCTCAATCCGGCATGGGACATGCCATCACCATTGGTCAGCCCTTGCGTTTGCATAAAATTCACTCTACAGAAAATGTAGAGACCTGGAACTGTACGGGTACACCGGTTGATTGTGTGAAGCTGGCGGTGGATAAAGTACTGCATCGCAAACCCGATCTGTGTTTAAGCGGTATCAACCACGGGGCTAATCACAGTATTAATGTTATTTATTCAGGAACCATGTCCGCTGCTGTAGAAGCAGCTATAGAAAGCATCCCTTCCGTTGGTTTTTCTTTACTCGATTTCAGCATTGAAGCTGATTTTTCCGGCGCAAGAAAATATGCCAGGATTATTGTAGAAAAAATGCTGAAAACCAAACTGGATAAACATACAGTTTTAAATGTCAACATTCCCTCCATTCCTGCAGACCTGCTGAAAGGAATGAAAATCTGCCGGCAGGCCTATGCCAAATACGAAGAAGATTTTGTAGAGCGGCAAGACCCGCATGGCCGGCATTATTACTGGCTTACCGGTGAGTTTGTAAATTTTGATAAAGGAAAAGATACCGATGTATGGGCATTGGCCAACAATTATGTAAGTGTGGTGCCGGTACAATTTGATATGACCAATTACGTTTTAAAATCCAAACTGGAAAAAATCTGGCTATGATATTCCTGAAAAAAGACAACCTTCGTTTAGGACTGACATTCGGATTAATCGGCCCATTGCTGGGACTGATCATAATCTATTTCATAAAATTTCCTTCTTATTCATTCATGGACTTTCTCACTTATTTCATGAATGATAATAAAATGATCACTTCAGTCGGTTCGTTGAGTTTACTTGCCAATGTGATTCTTTTTACAATCTACATAAACACCCACCGGGACGATACAGCCAAAGGAATTTTCCTGATGACAGTTCTTTATGGCATTGGGATACTGGTGTTGAAAATATTAAACTGAAAGAAACTATTGTTTCAATCTTCTTAAATTCAATCGTTATCAGCAAAATTTTCTTTACAACACTCATTTTTGTTAAAACGTTTAAAATGGTGTAGCTACTTTTGGGGGTATGAAATATTACATCATCGCCGGTGAAGCAAGTGGCGACTTACATGGCAGCAATCTCATCAAGGAATTAAAAAAACTTGATGCAGATGCAATTATTCGCAGCTGGGGTGGCGATAAGATGCAGCAGGCCGGTGCTGAACTGGTAAAGCATTACCGTGATCTGGCATTTATGGGTTTTACTGAAGTATTGATGAACCTGCGAACCATTTTCCGCAATCTTAAATTCTGCAAAGAAGATATTCTTCGATTCAAACCCGATGCACTTATACTGATTGACTATCCCGGCTTCAATCTCCGTATTGCCAAATGGGCAAAGCAGCAGGGATTGAAAGTCATCTATTACATTTCACCACAAGTATGGGCATGGAAAGAGAACCGGGTAAAAAAAATGAAGCAATGCATTGACAAGATGCTGGTCATTCTTCCCTTTGAAAAAGATTATTATAAAAATAAATGGAACTGGGAGGTGGAATATGTTGGGCATCCGTTGGTTGAAGAAATAGAAAGATACAAGGCACAAGGTTCAAGGCACAAGTTCTCCGACAGAGCAATTATCGCTTTATTGCCGGGAAGCAGAAAGCAGGAGATTGCAAAGAAGCTTCCGGTGATGCTGGAAGTAAGTAAAGATTTTCCCGATTACCAATTCATCGTTGCAGGAGCTCCTTCCATTGATGATTCTTTTTATAAAACATTTACTGAAAAATATTCCAATGTAACCGCTGTGAAGAATCAGACTTATGATTTATTGCTGCAGGCAAAAGCAGCATTGGTAACATCCGGTACCGCAACACTTGAAACGGCTTTATTCGGGATACCCGAAGTGGTTTGCTATAAAGGTGGTTTCATTTCTTACCAGATCGGTAAGCGATTAGTGAATGTGAAATATATCTCGCTTGTCAATCTCATTATGGATAAAGAGGTAGTGAAAGAATTAATTCAGAATGATCTTACGGCTCCGAATCTTAAAAATGAATTACAACAGTTGCTGACAGATGAAAAAAGGACTGCACAAATAAAAGAAGATTATGCAGCATTAAATAACCTGCTTGGTTGGGAAGGCAATGCTTCTGCCAAAGCTGCTTCTTCCATTTACAATTTTCTACGACAATAATTTAATGGCAAGAATGATCAGGCAAAGAATGAATATCAGCAGGCTGATACGGTTGATGCCGTGCATGTAGCCTATCCATTTGCTTTTAGGACGAGACGGATCTTTTTTCTTCAGGTACAGGTATTCAGATATTTGCCTCCATATTCCCATGATCAGTTCTCAGGCTTTATTGTACAACTTAATGACAGGCTCCCGCAACGCTGCCGCTTCATCGGTGCAGTAATAATAAATGCTGTTGGCTATATCTTCCGGTTTTACCCAACTGTCAAAGTTTGCATCCGGCATTGCTTTCCTGTTTTGCGGCGTATCAATCGTACTCGGAACAATAACACTGGTGACCACATTCTGATCTTTGGCTTCCGCATTCATCAACTCAGCCAGCCGGAAGATGAGAGATTTGGCAAGACTGTAAGCAGCCATTCCTTTGCCATGTCTTGAAACATCGAGGCCCGGTCTTGAGCCAACCAAAAATATTCTTCCATATCCCTGCTTCATCATCTGCACAAAAACAGGTCGGGCTATGTTGTAAGCTGTTTCAAAATTCAGTTTGTATTGCTTCAAGATATCAGAAGTGGTTGTGTCAGCAATTTTATTCATAGCAAATCCTCCCACAGTAAGTACTGCAGCATTGATACCTCCATTCTTACTGATAACAGATTCAACAAATCTTTTTGAATCGTCTTCACTCATCAGGTCAACAATCACTTTTTCAAAACTGTCATTGATAATTTCCATTGGCACCGGATCGTTGGGAATGATTGTTCCAACCACATTGTAATTCCCGGAAAGAAATTTTTTCACTACTGCCTGTCCCATGTTTCCTGAAGCCCCGGTTATGATAACAGTTTTCTTCATATGATAAAATTACACATTCATCTACTCTTCCGTTATTTTCAATTATAAGGTGTAAAAAAAAGGTTCTGATATTTCAGAACCTTGGTGGAGGAAGGCGAACAAAAGTCAAACAATTTTCTTGAAGAACTCAAGACATTAGAAGAAATAATACGCAAGTAATTTAATTGATTATCAGCTACTTATTAATTTTCTGAAATTTGAAATAAAATGACCAAAAAAAATCCTGGTATGACATATTTATCATTTTTCAACATGGATTTAAATATAAGAAACTTTGTATTTGGGTTCGATTCCTGTCGAGGCTACTTTTCCAAAATCAAAGAAAAATAAAGCCACCTGAAATGCACTGTTCATGCGGCTTTTGCATTTTACGCCAAAGAAGTTTATTCATCTAAGACCAATTTCGAGGTCATCTTTTAAGTCACCACAAAATGAAAAAAAATCAATTCATGTCAATCCTCTTCTGGCCCTACATGCAGAAGACAGACGATTCTGGCAAAGCTCCCATCTATTGCAGAATAACTCTTGACGGGCTACCAGGCACATTCAGTATCGCCCAATACACCATGAAATCCTCCAAAATATTGATTTGGGGGATTTTTATTTTCACTATCTCCCGCTTCGAAACGCTTTTCGTCACTTTTTGGTTCACAGGTGCTTCACCAAAAAAATAAAACCATGACCTCCATTTTGATTACAGATGGATTGCAAAATTATCAGAGAACGAATAACAGGCATTAAGGAAACGTATGAAAAGTAATCTGTGATCCTGTAATTTTATACTTTGCTTAACCCAAGCATCCTGATCATCCATTTAGGCAATGGTGAATTTCTTTTTCTTTTGGCTAAATCAAGATGCCAGCCAATTTTCTTAATGATCGGTATTTTATGTGTCTCTACTAATTCAATGAGTGTTCCATCAGGGTCTTCAATATAGCAAAACCGGCCCGCTGCATCTTCCATGGGAAAAGAACCCTGGCTGTCTATGGAAAAAGAGTAGCCATTATTTTCAGCTCTTATTTTTAATTTATCCATATCCAGTACATCAAAGCACAGGTGGATAAGACCACAATCGCCCCAATATCGGTTTTCAAATATTTTTGCAGGGATATTATCCAAAGCCTGCACCAGTTCAATTTGAATATCACCCAGGAGGTTGCTGAATGCTCCGTTTGGATTTCTCTTTTTTTGCAGCAATATTTTTTTTAATAATACTTTTTTTCCAAAAACAATTTCAGAGGATATCGTTTCAAAAACGATTTTGCCGATTCCAAGAACATTTGTATAAAAATCAACTGCTGTTTTAATATTGCTTACACCAATTACAGCGCCTCCAACACCGCCACAAACAAATTTGTTTGATAAATACTTTTCACCGCATTGTACAATCTGAAAACGGTTGCCCAAATTATCTTTTACCCAAAAATAACGGCCCTGCAATGGAGTAGTGTGAACAGAAGAGGTAGTTACAGATGAATTGACCGAATAAAATTTGTGAGCAGCAGCAATATCACCTGTCCTGATTTTTACTGCAAATATTCCAATGTCTCCAATTTTGCTCTCTGGTTGCATGGCGGGTGTGCGGCTTGTAAATTGCCATATTTCAAACCCACCTCCGCAAGAAAGATTCATTGTTAAAATAGCATGACGATTATGAATTTCATTGCCCGTATAAGCAGACATCAATGAAGCAGGAGACTTATCGTCAAATATTTTCACATTCATACCAAACAAGTCCTTGTAAAGATGCTTGGCCTCATTTGCATTTGAAACGCCAATTCCCACCTGCTGAATACCTGTAATAATGTCCTGCATTATATAGTTGTTATTTCAGATTTTTAAGTAATTGATTATATTTTTCTGCCAGCTCTTTTTGCGGCACTCCTTTTTTATAAAGCCGGACAATTTCATAATTTGCCCTTTGCACCTGTAACCACGAATTAGAATTGTATTTCCGGGTAGAAACCAATGCAGCTTTGGGAAATATTTTATACCTGGCAAAATCTTTTGCTCTTTTTACCAGGTCATACTCTTCCATTATCAAAAACTTTTCATCGTAACCATTTGCTTTATTAAACAATGACTTTGTAATAAAAAGCGTCTGGTCGCCGCCATAACAAACAAACCAGTCAAACCTTGTGAAGAAGGAGTTCAGTTTCAGCAGCCATTTATTACCCTCAAACTTTGTTCTGTAACGCCCAATTTCATACCCGTCTTTAACAGCAGTCGCTATATCGGTAAAAAATGTTTTTGGAGGAACCGAATCAGCATGTACAAAGTAGAGGATATCGTATTTTGCTGCCATTGCCCCGCTGTTCATTTGAACAGCCCTTCCTTTGCAGGAAGAAACAATAACTTTAGCCCCAAATGATGTTGCCAGCTCTTTGGTTTTATCGGCGCTTCCGCAATCAGCTATAATTATTTCCACTTCCTTATCTGCACAACAATTTTGCAGATAAGGAACCAGCCTCTCAATATTTTTTTCCTCATTAAAGGTTGGGATAATAATGCTGATCATGCCCTTACTTGTTTCATTAATCTTTCAAGATGTACAAGGTCCTTTTCCTCATCAATATCACTTAATTCCGGAAGCAGGTGATAATTGAGTTTATTTTCTTTACAGCATTTTATTGTTTTCTCCAATACTGTTGAAGTGCTCCATTGGATATTTTTAAATAATGGCGGCTGAAGGCTTTTCATCCCTAAAAGATAATAACCGCCATCGGTTGCCGGACCAATCACTATATCAGCATTCGCCAATTTGACAAATGCTGTTTGAAGCAATTCAGTATTAATGCCGGGGCAATCTGTTCCAATTATAATAACCTTACGGTATAAATTACTCAGCACATCTGTAAAAGCATTTTTCATTTTTTCGCCTAAATCATTACCCCTTTGTAATGCTTTATAAAAAGGAATATTACTGTAACCAATTGTTGAATCAATTTCATCCGAAAAGTAAATGAATTTATCAGCCGTAATTTCCTTTACAGTTTCCAGGGTATGTGCAACCAGTTCCAGATAAATATCCAATGCCTTTTCATTGCCAACAGTGGCTGCCAGCCTGGTTTTAACTTTACCCAATACGGGTTTTTTTACAAATATTATTATGGCATTATCCATTGGCTGTATCTAAGTTTAATAAGGTAATTGTTTCTTTTAAAAGCAGCGCCACTTTCTCATCGGCCTTTCCTGCAATTTCAATAATCTCTGCAATATTTATTGGTTTTAAATTATCCGGGTTACATTCATCTGTAATAACTGATATTGCAGCACAGGGTAGTTGCATATGATTGGCGGCTATCACTTCAGGTACGGTTGACATACCAACAAGGTCAGCTCCAATAACTTTTAAATAGCGGTATTCAGCTCTTGTTTCTAAGTTGGGGCCATTTACTGCAGCATAAACACCTTTTTTTAATTTTATATTTAATGCCTTTGCCTGCTTCTTTAATTTTTTTGATAGCTTTTTGCTGTATGGTTCACTCATATCTGTAAAGCGGCCTCCCAATTCATCAAAATTTTTTCCGGTTAAAGGATTACCACTTTGCAAGTTGATATGGTCATTTAACAAAACCAGGTCGCCTTTTTTAAAATTGAGATTGATACCACCTGCAGCATTAGAAAGAAATAATGCCTTTATGCCAAGCAGTTTCATTACCCTTACAGGAAATACAATTTGCTGCATACTATATCCTTCATACTGATGAAACCTGCCCTGCATAATTAAAACATATTTGCCAGCCAGTTTGCCATACACTAAATTGCCTTTATGAAACTCAACTGTGGAAACCGGAAAATTTGGAATATCACTATACGGAATTTCCAGCAGCACTTCTACATAATCTAATATTTTATGAAGCCCTGTGCCCAGCACAATTCCAACAGTGGCATCAGTGATTCCCTTGTTTATTAAAAATTGTTTTGTTTCCTGCAATAACTTCATTTGTTGTAATTAAAATTTGAGAGTTCTAACAACATCCGCCGCCATCATAAAAAAATGTACTGTCACTAATAAAAATATCCTCCCTGCTTAAATTTGCCAAAGCACCTGCAGTTTTATCACATACAGCCAATGGTTGGTTAGGCATCAGCACATGTCCTTTATCATCATCAAAAAAATCATCGCTGCCATAATAGATAGCTGTTTTACCGGTAAATACACAAGGCCCATCAGCAGGCATCGGGTCTTTAATGGCACATACCTCCACACTTTCAATGTAAATTAATTTATCTGTTGCATAATTTTTGGGGTCTAAAATTCTATACGGTCTTTTAGCCCTTATTTCCACAGTGCCAAAACCAACATCCGTAATCATTTTTATATATTCTTTCAGCGGCAACGAACCACTCAGGCATAATGCCCTTAACCTTTCATCTTCCCTTAATGCTTCAGGCATTTCGGTTTCACAGGTTGGGTCGCTCATTACTAATCGCCCCCCGGGTTTCAATACACGGTACATTTCTTTTAAAGCTTGTTTTAATTCATCCTGCTTAAAAATATTGAACAAACAATTTTGCGCTGCACAATCAATACTGTTATCTTCAACTGGCAGGTTCAACGCATCACCTTTTTTCAAATTCACAAATTCCTTATTAAACCAGGGATTCAATTTTTCAGCTTCAGCAAAATTCCTTTTACTGGCTTCCAGCATTTCATCTACCACATCCACTCCAATAACTCCATGTCTTTGCCTGCTGAAATAAGCGAACTGCAGTAACTCCATTCCGCCGCCCACACCCACATATAAAATTTTAGGATTATTCACCAGGTCTCTTGGATTTACTGTACTGCCGCAGCCATAATTCATTTGCTGCATAATGACAGGAATATCCAGGCCGGGCAATTTCCAAACAGGAGTTGTAGTGCAGCATAAACCAACATCTGGTTTTTCCGCCGCCTCTTTGTAAACATTTCTTGTTGTTTCTAAATACGCTGTTGACATAACTATTATTTATTGATTAAATGAATGATAAAATAAAATATGGCGCTTAATACAGCTGCAACCGGTAAAGTAAGCAACCATGATAAACCAATTTTTGAAATTTCTTTTTTGCTGGCGGTTTTATTTATTAAGCCAATGCCAAAAATGCTGCCTACAGATACATGGGTGGTGGAAACAGGCAAGCCAAACCTGCTGGCTGCAATCACTAAGAACCCGGTAACCAAATTAGCCGTAAAGCCCTGCCCATGATTCATCCTGGTAATTTTTTTGCTCATGGTTTCTGCAATTCGTTTTGCATTTAAGAGACCTCCAATTGCCATTGCAATGGCCAGTATAAAAATATTTACAGGCAGAGAGAATAGATTAGAAATCAATAGTAGTGAAACTAACTTGGGGGTATCATTTAATCCTCTGGCAAAACTTACTATGCCTGCACTTATATAATGCAGTCCGTTTAACATGGATTGAAAATTGATGCCTAAAAATTTACCCTGGTATTGGTTTATACAATCAGATGTGGCAGCAACTGTTATTTGCGTTGTTTGTAACGGTGTAAAATTTACTGAATGTACTTCCGTAACCGGAACCCATTGCCTCTTTCCCACACATACACAGGATTCTTCGGTAATGCCTGCTACCTGCCTGCTTTTTTTAAAAATAATATAAAGCAAAGCGGCGATAACAACTGCCAGCACCGGGCTTAACAGTAATGGCAGAAAAAATGTTTTTCCCAGGCTGTTAAAATTTACATTAGCGCCAACTGCTACCAGACCTGCACCTACTAAAGAACCTACCAGGCTATGTGTGGTTGATATGGGAAAGCCAAGTTTAGTTGCCAACAAAACAGTCGTTCCTGCTGCCAATGCAACAGCTAAAACAAAATCCACAGAGTGAACAATATTATCAGGCACCAAACCTTTGCCGGAGAAATTTTTAATTAATGCTTCTGCCAGAAAATAAGAGCATACGGAGCCTGCAAATGTTGCTACGGTAGCTAAAATTAATGCAGGCTTGTATTGCATTGTTCCGCTGCCGTAAAGCGTAGCTACGCCTTTAAAATTATCATTGGCGCCGTTGGAGTAGCTTAACATTAAGACAGCTAACAATAGAAAAATCAGGATCGTCATATTTTTATTTTACTTAAAATTTATGCCACTGCTCCACCGCAACTGCTCCCTGCACCTGCCGTGCAACCATAGCAATGCTGGTTTACAACTATATCTCTGTTTTGTAATGCTGCTGCATTGTAATTGGAAATATGCTTGCCTTTACAATCCACTTTCATTTCCAGCATTTGGTTGAAATCGCAATCGTATAAATAGCCATCCCAACCAATTGAAATAGTGGTGCGGCACATAACATTGGCTGCTGCCATTGGATTGTAGGCTGCCAAAAGCTTTTCCATATACTTTTCGTAATTGCCGCTTTGCAGGAGGTAATCCAAGAATCTATTTATCGGCAAGTTGGTTATTGCATATAATTCGTGGAAGCTGATACCAAAATCTTTTTTTAGTGCAACTTTAAATTCTTTTTCTAAAGCATCTTGGGATGGTGGAAGAAAAGCACCGGCAGGATTATATACCAAATTAAGTTTCAAATCGCTTCCTTCTAAGCCGTACCCCACTTCATTCAGCATTTGTAATGCTTTAATTGAATCTTCAAATACACCATCACCCCTTTGTTTGTCGGTTCGGTCTTTATTGTAAAACGGAAGCGATGAAACCACTTCTATATCATGCTGTTTGTAAAACTCCGGCAGATCGTAATATTTTTTATTGGCCCGGATGATGGTAAGATTGCAACGAACAATAATATGCCTGTCTAATTTTTTAATTCCCTCCACAAACCAGCGAAAGTTGGGATTCATTTCCGGCGCCCCGCCTGTTAAGTCAACTATTTGCAATGAAGGGTTTGCTGCCAATACATCCAGGCACTGTTGCATGGTTTCAGTGGTCATGATCTCCTTCCTGTCGGGCCCGGCATCTACATGGCAATGCTTGCAAACCTGGTTGCACATTTTTCCGACATTAATCTGAAAAGTGGAAATGACTGTTGGTTTTAAAGGATATAAATTACTTTCTTCCAGCTTTTGCTGAAAGGGGATTAAAGAATAATCGCCGGATGAACCATGCTCCAGTATATCTATCTGCTCACCTGCAATTGACAATTTGTTATGTTCTGCTAATAATGACTTCATACTTTCATTACATTGAAATTTCTTTCACCTTATTCATCATTTGCACGCCATGCACTAATGCAGCTCCCCCTTTTATTGCAGCAGCCACATGCACGGCTTCCATCAGTTGTGCATCGCTATATCCTTTTTCATACGAACTGCTGGTGTAGGCATCAATACAATAGGGGCACTGAACAGCATGCGCAACTGCCAACGCTATCAGCGACTTCTCTTTTGCTGTCAATGCCCCTTCACCAAAAACCTCATTGTACCATGAAAAAAATTTATCTGCCAGGGGTTTTTGAAACTCCCCGATTTTTCCAAATTTGTTTAAATCTTCTTCGTTGTAATAATGATTACTCATAAAAAATAAATTTTCTTTTTATACGAAAAAGTAATCCGCAAGCCAGATTACTTTTTGGGTTATTGGATATTAAAAAGAGGCCGTTATTTTGTTACATTGTCTTTTACAAGTAACACTACCACAACCCCGTAAACCACATGCCCGATTATACTCCCGATCATCATTAAAACCATACCACCTTCAGGCGATGCCATACCACCCATTAATGCGCCCATTATCGCCATCATTATTTGAGCAAATACGAAAACAGCAAAGCCGAATACGGCACCTTTCAATACTTTATTTGCAATTTTTTTCAGTAACCTGGCTGCGAAAAAGATATAAGCCAAAGCGAAAATTACCCCAATCATAAAGTGCATTATCCATCCAACTATTACCGGGGCGCCCAGCATACCTGCCAGCATTTCAGCAGGGTTCATTTTAGGCAATCCCATGTAGGGGGCTACAAGTGTAATCAGGGTCATTACTGCTGTTCCGGCAATACCGGCAATTGCAGCTTGTTGAAGTTTTGGGTTCATTTTTGGTGATTTTAGTGTTTATATTCCGGCTTACTTGCCCGTTTGGAGAAATAGACGGTGACTAATACGATTCCTGACAGAAAATGTATAGAAAAATGAGGTGTTTTTTAACGGCCAAAGAACAGGATTTGGGCTATTATGGACTACTGGCAATATAAATACCCTGCAGGAAAAAAAGTGACAAATTGCTAAGGATAAAGCTCCGGACAATTCAGACTATTTGGATAAGATGATTCTGTTTTTTGGCTTTGTACGTATGCCCAGACAACCTGATAACAAAAATGGGCGGTATATGCCGATTGTTACCTGCCGCAACAGATTTGAATATTTCCTTTACAAGTAATTTTAAATCTCATTTCTCAATCTGGCGCAACGCTTCATTAACTTCTGTCACCGGCCTTTTACATGCTTTACCCTGGCAAACATAAATTGTAGTTTGACCCTCTACCAGTTTATTTTCAAGAAGTGGAAGGCGCCCCTCATTGCGGCCCCCGGAAAGCAATACATTAGGCAAATAGTTTTCATCTAATTGTTTTCTTATTTCACTGTAGTGGTTCCCAACAATGGCAACTTCATAGGGCGGTGAAATAAACTCCATTTGCAATAAGCCCCAATTGGAATAGAAATAAATATTCTTCTGCAAATCATCCTTTACATTGACAAGCATCTGCCTGGCCTTACTGATATAATCATCATTATAAAAATATTGGCCCAATACAAACAGGTTTTTTGCCATTTCAGAATTGGAAGCCGGTATTACATTATCTGCCACTTCCATTTTACGGGAAATGAGATTTGAATATTTATTGTGCGTATAAAAAAACATTCCCGATTTTGCATCAAAGAAATGTTCCATTGTATAGGCGGTAATTTTATTGGCTTCTATTAACCATTTTTCATCAAATGTTGCCTGGTACAACTCAGTGAATGCAGAAACAGTAAAAGCATAATCATCCAGCAAACCATTGATAGAAGATTTTCCCCGTCCGACCGGGTCATCCGGGCGGGCCTTTTTATAATTACGGGTAATTTCCCCATTAGCTCCTATGGCATTCTTCAAAAGAAAGTTTGCATTTTTCAAAGCTGCTTCTAAAAACATTTCATCACCAAATACACGGTAGGCCGTTGCATATCCTTTCAGCATTAAGGCATTCCATGATGTGAGGATTTTATCATCTAAGCCCGGCCTTATCCTGTTACTTCTGACCTTTATCAATTTTGTTTTTGTATCAGCTATTTTCTTTTTTAATTCCGCTATGGGGAGATTATATTTTTTGGCGATAGCTTCATCTGTCTCATTTCTGAATAAAATATTTTTTCCATGCTCCCAATTACCTGCTTTTGTAATATTATAATACTCTATGAAAAGCAAAGCATCTGTTCCCAAAATATTTTCTATTTCATCTTTCGTCCATACATAATATTTCCCTTCCTCTCCTTCGCTATCGGCATCAAGCGATGAGTAAAACCCGCCTTCTGGTGAGGCCAGTTCACGGTTTATAAATTCCAGCGTCTCGTATACTACCTTTTTGTACAAGGGATTTTTTGTAAGCTGAAAGGCATGTGCATACAAGCTCACTAACTGTGCATTATCGTAGAGCATCTTTTCAAAATGAGGTACATGCCAGTTAGCATCAGTAGAGTAACGGGCAAACCCGCCGCCGATATGGTCGTAAATTCCTCCAAATGCCATATTATCCAACGTTGCTGTTACAGCTTTTAAAGCGTCATCATTTTTGGATAAATAATAATACTGCATTAAATATTCCCAATTGGATGGCATGGGGAATTTAGGAGCTCTGTTTGCGCCCCCCTTTTTAAAATCAATACCGGGTTTCATGTTAGCAAATTGCTTATTGAGGTCATTCAATGTAAAAGTTTTGTCTTCTGCTTTGAAAGATAAATTTTCAACTGAATGAATTCCATTCGTTATTTCTTCTGCCTGCTTTACCAATGCACCGGGGTTTTTCTTGTTTGCATCAACAAAATAATTAAGCATTTTCATCCATTCATTTTTAGGAAAGTAAGTTCCTGCATAAAAAGGTTTGCCGTTTGGCAATGCAATTGCATTGAGCGGCCATCCGCCACTGCCGGTTATCAGTTGTGCAGCCGTCATATAAACCTGATCAACATCCGGACGTTCTTCCCTGTCAACCTTGATGGCGACAAAATTTTCATTCATTAGCCGTGCAACAGTAGTATCTTCAAAACTTTCATGCTCCATTACATGGCACCAGTGACAGGCGGCATAACCGATACTGATGATAAGCATCTTATTTTCATCCTTAGCTTTTTTCAGCGCCTTTTCTCCCCAGGGATACCAGTTAACAGGATTATGTGCATGTTGCAGTAAATACGGGCTGCTTTCATGAATGAGTTCGTTAGTATAGGGATGGGTATTACTCACTTTTTCATTTTTATTATTTTGTGTTTGCCCACAGGAAGAATTAAATAATATTAATATACTAAGCAGGACTGTTGTTATTTTATTCTTCATGATTATTTCTTTTATTGTAAGCAAATAGTGTATTTATAATATTTCCCCCATTGCTACTTTTAATGCAAACTGGGCCTTGTTGTATTCACTTACCGCTTTTATATAATCAATCTGTGCCTGCAAATAAAACTGTTGCGCCTGGAAAACTTCAAAGGGTTTTACGGTGCCTAATTTCTGCCGTTCTGTACTTTGACTTAATGCTTCAGCAGTTAGTTGCAAGGCTTCTTTAGCAATCGTCGCCTGGTCACTGGCTATTTGTAATTGTGATGTTGCCATTGATATTTCCTGTTGGTATTGATTTTTAAATTGCTCAACTTTATTTTCCTGCAATGCAATCCTGCTGTTCCATTGTTTCAAATCACCTTTGTAGGTTAATCTGCCCAATGGCAGGTTCCAGAGTAAAGACGCATTTACCTGGTATGTATTGTACAAAGTCTTTGAATAAGCTCCAAATGCCCCGTTGTCATAACCAATACGAAGTTTGGGGAGCAGCAATCCCTGGTTATTCATTTTCTTTGAAATTTGAAAAGATTTCAGTTCCGCATTTAGCGCCGAATATTCCGGCCGCTTTTCAAAACCGCTTGTATCTGTTGGTTGAATAGTTAGTGCCAAAGGTATTAATGCAGTGTCAGCACTTACTAAACTAATATTATTTTCCAGGTTCAGAAGATTTGCTAATAACGCTGATTTCCTTTGCCACTCCACTTTTGCCTGAAGCATGGAAACTTTCAGATGATTAAAATTGCTTTGCGCCAATAAATATTCCGACTGGTACCGCAATCCCGCATCTACCTGTATTTTTATTTGCTGAGAGAGTGTGTCGGACTGATTAACCAATGCAAGCAGAAAACTGTACCTTAATTGTTCTGCCTGCAAGTCAAAATAAGTTTGCACAGCATTGAGTACCGTTTTGTTTTTTTCTGCTATGCTGAAATAACTGGCTGCTTTGACTTTTTGTTTTGCTGCCAATGATTGATAAATACCTTTGCCAAAATCTATTTCTGTTGCAATGCCTAAACCCGCCCAAATATTATTTCTGTTTAAGCCTGTAAATATTTTGCCATCGGTATTCATTGCTGCACCGTTCAGGTAATGGGTTGTTGCACCTGCATAAATATTAGGAAGCCACCATTCTTTTGCTTTGCTCCGGTCAGCTAAAGCCTGTTTATATTTTAGCTGATATTCCTGAACAGTTAAATTATTTGCACCTGTCATTTTTAAAACTGTTTCAAGATTTACAGGCAAAGTTTGCTGTGCATTTACATTTAATGTTGTTACTAAAAGTGAAATGAAAGCAACCGGTTTAATTATTATAAGTTTCATATTGCTTTCTTTTATTTGTTATTTAATGTTTTGGTTTGAACAGCCGCCCCGTCACTGCAAAACTCTTTTCCTTTTACTACTACCTGGTCGGCTGGTTTTATATCAGCGCTTAGTAGTTCAGTAAAATGCTCATCTTGTATTCCCGTTTTCACATTTATTTTTCTAACTATGTTATTGCTGACTACATAAATAAATGATTGTCCTTTTACATTACCGATTGCTTCATTGGGTACAGATAAAGCATCCTTATGTCCGCTTCTTTGTATCTCAACTTTCGCATACATTCCGGGTCGTATTTTTAAATCTGCGTTTGGTAAGTCAATTTCTACTTTCATTGTTTTAGTTGTTTCACTTAATCCGTAAGCCACCCTTGTAACAGTTGCTGTGTAATTGCCGTTGGTCATTTCCGGAAATACGATAGTAGCTTTTGTATTTTTATCTACCATGGTAGCATCCGATTCAGGAATTTCAAGTGTCAGGCGAATAGGAGTCAGGCCCTGAATTTCAAACAAAGGCATGGCATTGGAATTATTTATTCCATTTTGAATAACCGCTCCCTTATCGGCCATACGATTAACTACCACACCTGTAAACGGAGCTTTCACATTGAGATAACCTATTTGTGTATTTATTGCATTTAATTGAGCTGTCAGGCTTTGGTATTCTGCCTCTGTTCTGTCTGTTTCATTTATGAGCAATGCTTTTGCCGTTTCATAATCCGCTTTTGTTTTTTCTACATCTGCAATAGTTGTAAGCTGCGGCGTTTTTTCATAAATACTTTTCAATCTTTCATAAATAGATTTTTTGCCTGTCATATCTGCTCCGGTTGGCGTACTGAGCGGATTAGAGGAATAGCGATTGTGTAAAATTCTTTTTTCTTTCAGCAATGCTTCCAGCCTCGCTTTCTGGCTATACAATTCAGGGTTTTCAAGTATTGCCAATGTTTGTCCTTCCTTTACAAAACTGCCGATGTCTGCATTCAATTTTTGCAGGAAACCACTCGTCATTGCATACAATGTTACCTGCTGATAAGGCTTTGCTGTACCACTGATTTGCAATTTCGCATCAAAAGAATGTGTCTCCGGATTGGCTACCAGCACAACCGGGGTATTTCTTGCTTCAGTTTTCTTTTTGCTATCACTATTGTTTCCGCAGGAAGAAAACAGTAGTATTGCAAGCGGTATAAAGATTGAATTGATTTTATTAAGCTTCATTTTATTTTGAGATTTTTGGTTGAACAAATAAAATAATACAGGCACTACAAAGAGTGAGAGAAAAGTTGCTGCCAGTACACCGCCAATAATTGCACGTCCCAATGGCACATTGGCTTCACCGCCTGTTTCAAGTCCCAATGCCATAGGAAGTAAAGCAAATGTGGCAACAATGGCGGTCATAATGATGGGACGGAAACGATTGGCAACTCCTTCTTTTATCGCCTGCTCTAAAGGCATCCCTTCTTTTAAAAGGTTGTTCATTTTATCAACAAGCAGGTTGCTGTATGCGACAGTAATACCAACCATCATGATTATTCCCATCATAGATTGAATATTCAGGTAAGTATTTGTTACAAGCAACATGCCTGTTACACCAATCAGGCCAAGTGGTATAACAGTAATAATAATGAGTGGCAATTTGAATGAACGCAACAGGGGCACAATAACAAGATAAACCAACAAGATAGCCAGCACAAGACCCAGCCCCAGGCTGCCGAAACTGTCTTTCATACTTTTTATCTCACCACGGATTTCAATTTTGTATCCTTCAGGTAAATCTTTTCGAAGTGATTCTAATTTTTTTTCAATTTCATTGGCTGCCGAACCAATGTCCCTGCCTTCCACATTAGCAAATACATCTGTTACACGCTGTATGTTCAAATGATTTATTTCAATTGGTGCAGACGTCAAAGATGTTTTAGCCACATTTTTAAGCAGGGTTACCTGTCCATTTGTTCCTGATAAACTTATGTTCTCTACTGATTGGGGATTGTCCAATTCAATTTCAGGATAAGTAACACCTACAAAATAATGGTTACCATTTTTCTCATCTATCCAAAATGAAGGCTTGAAATTTACTGAAGAGTTTAAGGCTGTAACCGTATTTTTTACAATTACATCTGCATTGATTCCCAATTGAGCAGCCTTTGTTCTGTCAATATCAACCTTTATTTCAGGATGGTCATAGCGTTGATGGATACGCACATCTTCCGTGCCTTTTACTTGTTGAACCATGTCACGGACTTTCACCGCTATTTCGTGAGATTTTTGTAAATCATTACCGATAACCTGTATGTCAAGTGGCGAAGGAAGCCCAAAGTTTAAGGCTGCTGTAACAATGCCACCTGTATTGAAAATAAATTGTACGCCGGGGAATTGTTCTTTTAATTTTACCCGTAATCGCTTTACATATTCAGCAGTAGTTGTTTTATATCCTTCCTTCAATTGTACGGCGATGGTTGCATCCTGTGTACCTGAATTGGGGGTATAAGCAGCAGGCCAGTCATTCAGCACACCCATATTGGAGATAATGATATTTAAATCCGGGCCTACTTCTTTTTCAATAAATTTTTCAATCTGCGTAATCGTTTCTTCTGTTTTATCAATCCTTGTTCCGCTTTCCATTCTTACATCAATAGACATTTGCCCTACATCCATTTTGGGAAATAATTCTGTCCCGATTTTTCCAAAAATCCATAACGAAATGGCAAACAATAAAGCAACGGAACCTAATATCCACCATCGGAATTTCAACACTTTGGTCATTGAATTGGCATACGCTTCGGTAACACGATGAAACCATTTTTGAAATCCCTGGAAAGAAATTTTCATGTTTTTCAGTTCGTGTTTATTTTCTGTACGAATCTCCTGGTGCTTAAAGAAAGCTGCAGCCATAATTGGAATAAGGGTCATAGAGAAAAAATAGGAGCCAATCATTGTCAGTGAAACGACTATTGCCAGTGGGGTGAACAGGTATTTTGTAATTCCTGTAAGAAATATGATGGGAAAGAAAACTATGAAAATGGTGATGGTGGTCACCAGCACCGGTAATGCCACTTCTTTTGCCCCTTCATAAGCTGCAACAGAAGGCGTTTGCCCTTTTTTTAAATGCTTCTCAATATTTTCAATAACTACGATAGAAGAATCCACAAGCAACCCGATTGCCAATGCAATACCGCCCAATGTCATACTGTTAATAGTATCGCCAGTAAAAAATAAGCCAATAAATGCAAACATTATGGATAACGGAATACTGATAGCTACGATAAACATAGCACGGAAGTTTCCGAGAAACAACAGTAACGCCAATGATACAAGAATCAAACCGATAATACCTTCCTTCATCAATCCGCTAATGGAATGGCGTACATAGGTTGACTGGTCAAGTACCACATCAAGATTTACCGATTTGGGCAACCGCTCTTTCAGTTCTGCCAGTTTCCCTTTTATGCCTTCTACAGCAGCAATAGTGTTTGCTCCTGTCCTTTTGTAAACAGGAATATACACCTGCCGTTTGCCATTGATGTGAACCATGTTTGTTTGAATGGCGCTGGCATCTTTTGCATAACCAATATCTTTTAAAAAAATAGGCGAACCATCTTTACCCATTTTAATTACGATATTATTGAAGTCATCCACTTTTGGCAACATACCATTTGCATTTACACTGTAGTTCATGTTGCCAATATTTACATCGCCGGTAGGTATCATCACATTGTTTTTCTGTACGGCATCCACTACATCAGTCTGCGAAAGATTGTAAGCCTGTAATTTGTCGGGATAGACATACATATAAATCCTTCGCAGTTTGCCACCATAAACGGCAGGGGCAATTACTCCCGGCACTGAGCCTAATAGATTTCGAAGCTGGAAATAAGCAATGTCATATAGTTCTTTTTCAGAAAGGCTATCGCTGCTTACAGCCAACAATGCCAAAGGAATTGATGCCGTCGGGTCATAAGGCATTACCATCGGGGGGATTGTTCCCGGCGGCAAATAATACAGGTCGGACATGGCAAGCGATGTTACCTGAGATAATGCAGTGTTGGGATCAATATCTTCCGTAAAAAAATCTTTTACAATACTTACCCCAATCATGCTCTTACTTTCCTGCCTTTCTATACCGTTCGCCTGACCCGTCCAGCGTTCGAGGCGGCTGGTAATATCCTTTTCCATTACTTCGGCAGGCATACCGGGATAAAGTGTCAACACCTGCACCGCTGATGTTTTATAATTTGGCAAAATATCTACCGGCAACCTTTGTATAGATACAATACTGATTACCGCAACCAATAAAGCAATGACGATAACCAGGTGTTTGTTCTTAAATGCAAATTGTAACATAGAATGTGTTTGTTAATCGTTGAAATTAAAAAGCAATAAGCCTTTGGCAATAAGCAAAAGAAGATAAGCTGACAAAAAGATATTTGCCAGAAACGATTAACAGGAAGGTGGGCCACGAAGAGTATTAGCAGCAATAGCAGGGCCAGCCCGGATTGGGATTTCTTTAATATTCCAGTGACGGCTATGATAAAAATTTATTGGAGTTCTTGTGTTATAAACATGCGGTAATGCAATTTCAAATGAGGCAAATTTGTAAGTGGTTTCAGTTTGTTTGTATTGAAAGTCTTTGTGAACATCTAAACAATAGTATTTTGCATCGGTAAAAAAGGCTTTAGCAGATTTTTCGTCCAAGTTGAACCCATTCAAATGCTCCTTGCAATCACCATGAAACCGCTTGCCCGAATTGGCAAAGTAGCAGAAATGCGTTTTAAAGGTGAATGAATAAACACTAAAAATTAGCAGGAGTAATATAGAGCCTATCCTATTCAATACTTTAAAGGTAATAAATTAAACTATTTGCCCTGTGTAGGCTAAATTACAACTCTTTTGTAAGATTGACTTTTATGTCATTTGCAAATTATCGTTCTCAGTATTTATACCCCTTTCCCAAACGATCTTCCAATTGTACGCCAAGAGACAGTACCATCCGGTTTACAAAGTTGAAATAGGATGTTACCAATGCAGCATCTAAAACGCCTTCATCATTGATACCTGCTGTTTTTAGAATTATAGTATGGTCACTGCTTTCATGCTCTTGTGGATTTTGAGTTAAATGGATGGCAAATGCACAAAGGGCTTCTTCCCTGAAACTTAGTTTTGCCTTTTTAAAATCAGCCTTTAATTGCTCAATCCTTTCCTCATCTTTCCAGTAATGGTTTAATGCTTCAGCATGATGTGTCTGGCAATAAACACAACCATTTGTTGCAGAAACTACCACTGCAATCATTTCTTTTTCTGCCCTTGTTAATGAAGTTTTGCTGAACATAATGTCCATGTAAAAGTTCATGTGGCTCCGGATGCTGTCGGGATGAAGGCTTTGAATTTTCAGGACTTCTGCCAGTCTCCCTCTTTTTTCAATAGCATCATGGTAAATAGTATGAAGGGCGCCGGTTGCATCTTCAGGCTGGATTACTTTTATTCTTGCCATAGTAGTAGCAGCAGTTATTTTTTTTCGTTTAAATTCCAGTCGTACTTTAAATAATCAATGTTTGCATTTTCATTAATCTGCACCGGAGAATATTTATTGATGTATTGTACCAACGAAAGCTTGCTCCATTTTTTCATATCACCTCCATACCAATTGAATATGGATGATAATTTTGGATTGCCGCCATTGGGTTGATTCCGGGTACTATCACTTAAAAACCTAATGGCCTGATCGGTAAGTTGTGCATCCAGGGTTTTGCCGTCGTATGCTTCATTTCTTAATTCAGGACAACTCAAAGAAGCACAGTTCAATGCAAAATGGATACGGGGTTCCGTAAAACTATGTCTTAAAATTCTGTGCTCTATATTATTTAAGGTCATTGTTCTGCCGCCGATCTTAAAAAAATTTTTATCCCAGGGGGTATTAATAAATATGATCTGATTTGCCGGCCCCAGGTCTTTTATGCTTTTTACCGGGTAATGGTCTATAATCAACTTTACTGTAAAAGCGTTATACGCATTAAGCCAGTAAGCTATCTTATCATTTTCACTCCAGCTTTTTGCCGGAGCATTTTTAGAAACTAAATCCAGATAAGATTCCAGTTCTGCTTTGTCAGTTATAAAACCTTTGTAGTCAACCAGCCCGTCATTACCCACATACTTCCGTAAAAGATTTGTCCATTTTTCATGGGAGATTACAGGCCCCTTTCCGCTTATACGGATACCACAACTTGACATACACCAAACGTATGCACCCAATATGATAACGGTGCCGGCAAAACCAATTCCTATTTTTTTCATTAAACTCATTTATAAAATTATGTACTCCATTAGTCGGTCATATTAATATTTCCTGACGGTTAATTCCTTTATTTGTTCCAAAAAATAAGTTTCTTCCGGAAAGCTCCCAAAGGAGTGTGAAGAAGACAATGCTGTATTCTGCCAATAGCAACCACTGGTTTTCTTTAAAAGATGGATTTGAATAAGCATAATAACTAAATATTACTGCAAAGCTCCAGATAACAGGGAACCGGTAGCTGGTAAACAGGCTAAGGACAAGCGGTGTAATAATATACCAGGGATGAACAGTAGTTGACAGAAAGAAATAAACCGAAAGTGCCAGCAACATATTAGTAACTAATGGTTGAAAATCTTTGTTCCTTTTCAAAAAAGAAAAAGCAAGAACAACAGACAGGATAATAAATGGCATTATCTTACCAACTGCATGAATGATATTATGTCCTGTTTTGTAATAGCCAGTTTCCCTGATGATATAATAGATGCTTGCATTAAATTCAAAATTCACAAACCATAAGGCGACCGTTTCTGTGTAATTGGTAAAAAATGATTTTGAAAGAAACGGAAGAAACAAAACCAGCAAGGCCATTCCGGTTACAAAATAATACTGTACCGATTTTTTAAATTTTAAGTGGCGCAACAGTAAAGGAAGTAACATTAACGGCACTAACTTCACAGCTATGGAAAGAGCCATGCTTATTGCAGACAGGTGTTGCTTTTTTTTCAGCATTAAATAAAAAGCCAGCGCTAAAAAGAAAACCATCACTCCTTCAAAATGAAGGTTGCCGGTAAGTTCAATAATTACCAGGGGGTTTAAAAAGTAAAAGAAAATATTTTTCTCAGAAAGGTTAAGATGTTTCAATATTCTTTTTCCAAAAAAATAAATCCCCGCATCTGCCAGGATAATGAGAATTTTAAAAACTATCACACTGCCAAATATGCTCTTGCCCGCAAATATTGCGGCAAAGGCGAAACACAACTGGTTTACAGGGGGGTAGTTTGTATAATGTCCTGAACTAAGGCTCCCCATTCCATTATATAACTTCGCCGCCTCCGGCATAAAAAAGCCGGGGTCTTTTATTAAATTGTCAGGCAGGTACAAATAGGGGTTGTTGCCATGCAGCAGCATCCTGCCGTCCCAGATAAACCGGTAAAAATCCTGCGATAAGTTTGGGATTGAAAAAAGTAGCAGCAACCTGAACAATAACCCAACACCGAAGAGAAATTTAGGTTGATTAATTTCCCTTTTAACCAGAAAGTAAAAGAATAGAAACAGGATGCTGTATAAGCCAATCAGCTCTGTAAAATTATCCCTGTGTAAATGATATGCAAATAGCAGATAGCACACAGCCGAAAGCAAACTTAGCAGAATGATTTTGTTATTTGCCCGGGCTGATTTCATTATTTCTTTGTTCTAAAAGAATTAATAACCACATAACCATAGCCTGCAAAAAGCATGATATGAAAAGGAATCATTGCAAAATCATTTACTATGAAAGCGCTGTATAAACCAAACCCAAAATACAACAGTAACAAAGTTTCCAAAATGGCATTTATGGAAATTTTTGTATTCAGGTATTGGTTCCCTTTCCAGCTATCGGTAAGTTTATTAATGTTAAACTTTGGGGTTCGTATAAATTCGCTTTTTTTACCGGCATAAGCTTCTGCAACAGCAAGGCTGTTGTGCAAGGAAAAACCAAGCGCAACTGTAAAAAAGGAAAAGAACATTCTAATGTATCTGATAAAAATCCCAAACCCTTTTCCATGCAGGTTTTTGTACACCACCCAATTGCAAATAAATAAAATAGCAGTGCTGATAATAAAGAAACTATTGATATTGAAAAATAAAGCAAGATGCCCATAGTGATTTTTTACATAAAGCATGGGAATGCTTAAAACGGAAACAATCAACACAAAGAAAAACATCGAACTGTTCACCAGGTGAAACAGGCCATGCAATTTCATTTTGAAGGACATTCTTTTTGAAGAAATAATTCTGCGAAACATTTTTATAAAATTTTCTGCACCGCCTTTATTCCATCTGAATTGCTGGGAACGGGCAGCGCTGATAACAACAGGCAATTCTGCAGGAGTAACCACATCTTCTAAGTATTTAAACTTCCATCCATTTAATTGCGCCCTGTAACTTAAATCAAGGTCTTCTGTTAGTGTGTCGCCTTCCCAATTGCCTGCATCAATAATACATTGTTTGCGCCAAATACCTGCCGTGCCATTAAAATTCATAAAATATCCATTTGCATTTCTGCCTGTTTGCTCCAATGTAAAATGAGTGTCCAATGCAAATGCCTGCACTTTTGTTAATAAAGAATAATCCCTGTTGATATGGCCCCAACGGGTTTGTACTACTCCAATTTCAGAGTTTTTAAAATAAATAACGGTTTGCTTGATCCACTCAGGTTGTGGCAAAAAGTCTGCATCAAAAATGGCAATGAATTCTCCCTTTGCTGTTTCTAATCCTTCTTTTAAAGCCCCGGCTTTGTAGTTGATCCTGTTTGTTCTTTTTATATGCTGAATATCTAATCCTGATTTTTGTAATTGACGAATAATTCCGGCAGTCTCTGTTACACTATCATCTGTACTATCGTCCAGCACCTGTATTTCTAATTTATTTTTTGGATAATCTATTGCTGCGATGCAATGAAGTAAACGCTCCATCACATACTTTTCATTATAAACCGGCAGTTGTATAGTAACATAAGGAACTTCATCCTCTTTTGACAGGTTAAATGCCGGGGAGTTATTTCTTCTTTTCTTAGACTTTACATAGTTAAACAGCAAATGCAATTGTGCAGTGCTGTAAAAAAATATCATGAGCAGTGCAAAGCCATAAACTGCAATGATGATATATGAAACTGTTAACCACATACTATTTAAAACTGTATTTAATAATCCAACCAATAATTTTTATTCCCGCCATAATGGTTCCCTTAACCGTACCGGAAACTTTTGAAACACCAATCCTGTTTCTGTAACGAACAGGCACTTCTATATAACTCATTTTTTGTTTTAATGCTTTCAACTGCATTTCAACAGTCCATCCATAGGTCTTATCTGTCATTTGCATCTGAAGCAGTTTTTCATATTTTATTGCCCTGAACGGCCCCAGGTCAGTAAACTTAGATTTGTATATGAGTCTCATCAAAAAAGTTGCCAGCCGGTTGCCAAAAACCTGTTGTGCTGTCATTGCTCCCTTTTCCCTAAATATTTTATTTCTTGCGCCAATTACAAAATCAATATCGTTATCAGTTATGGGCGCAATTAGTTTTACTAATTCTTCAGGATAATCGGAATAATCGCCATCTAAAAAAACAATAATATCCGGCTTATCTTTTTTATCAGCGATATACTCCATCCCTTTCAAACAGGCATAACCATATCCGGCTCTTGGCTCATCTAAAACTGTTGCCCCGGCTTTTACTGCCACAGCAGCGGTTGTATCTGAAGAATTATTATTCACTACAATAATTTCATCCACAAATGCCGGAATATCCTTTATCACTCTTCCAATAGAATCTTGCTCGTTATATGCAGGTATTATCACTTTTATCCGTTTCACTAATTATCCCGTTTAAATGATTCTAAATCTGTCCACTCACCGGTTTTTATATTGTCTTTGTATTTTTCAACTTTACTAATATCACCATTGGTATAGTAAAGCGTATAGCCATTTTTCTTTCCGCTGCTGTATTCAGCCTTATACCATACGCTGTTGTTTTTATAAAACACCCACCAGTCATTTGCCAATCCATTTTTAAACCGGCCTTCCATTTGCTTATTGCCATCAGCAGTATAAAATTTCCAGTATTTGCTTCTTATATTATTTTCAAAACTGCCTTCTTCTTTTGTTTTACCGTTTTCATAATAACAATACCAATAGTCGGTTTTGTTATTATTTGTCATCCAGCCTTCTTCTTTGATTTTTCCGTCAGTGTAATACAGCTTTACATAATTTCTATCTGATGAAAAAAGGCTGAAGGCAAACAATATGGAAAACAAAAATTTCATAGTTTGTTAGTTTTTATTTTTTAATAGCTGTAATAAATCCACATCATTTCCCAATAGCACAGCGCCACCGTTAATTCGCCCTTCTTCTTTTCCATTTTCCAATTTCAACACACCTCTTGGACAAACCGCAGAACATATACCACAACCTACGCAGGAAGACCGCACAATATTTTCTCCTTTTTGTGCATAAGCCCTTACATCAATTCCCATTTCACAGGCATTACTGCAGTTGCCGCAGGAAATACATTGGCCGCCATTGGTTGTAATCCTGAATCTTGAAAATAAACGTTGCTGCAAACCAAGTATAGCGGCCATGGGGCAACCAAACCGGCACCAAACCCTGCTCCCCAGCAGTGGATAAAACCCTACACCTATCACTCCGCTAAAAGCTGCGCCAATGGCGAAGCCATACCACTGTCTTAGTTTGTAACTATCAATAAATAAAATATTTTGTTTCCCGCTAAATTGATTCAACAGCATCACAGCCACTAACACAACAGCTAAAGAAACCATTGTATAAACAGCATCTTTGTCCATATTTTTTCTTTTGAAAAAATACAACCCCCCAATTAAAACAGCTATGAATGCTGCAACCCCGTAAATAAACTGGTTACGGGTAATAATGCTGTAGCCGGGATTGTTACTTAAAAATGAATGAATAACAGAAACTGTAGTAATAAATACAAACACCAGCACCAAATGAATACTCCATCTTTCAAACTTCCATGCTTTTGTACTCTTGTTAGATAAATGCCTGAACGAATCGCCGGCAGTTTCGGCTAATCCGCCACAACCGCAAACCCAGGAGCAATACCATCTTTTTCCAAAGAAATAAGTAAGTATGGGCGAGCCAATAAAAATTAATACCAACCCAAACAAAAGCATAAACATGCCCAGGTTTCCTCCGGATATTAAATTTTTTAGATGCCAGTCCTCAAAGAAATAATAATTGAGTGGCCACATATTCTTTATATCCTTAGTGAAATATGCTTTATCAGGATTTAGTTTTGAAAGGATCTCAGGAATAAGAAATGCAAATGCCAATTGAAAGAACATTACAGAAACCGTTCTTACCACCTGGTATTTATTATGCCTGTATTTTAAAATAAATTTATAGCCGAGTGAAAGTATGGCAACAGTATAAAGTGTGCCATATACAAACCATTGCGAAGCAGCATGGCCGTTTAGTAATTTACTCAGGGGGTCAAAAAATGCTATTAAACCTGTGTTTCCTTTTTCTCCATTAAATCCTAAGTATTGCGGATACCAGTAAATGATAACATAAAACAAAGTGAGTAATATACCCAATGACCAACCCAACACCCCCTTACTTGTAAGTGACTTAAACCAGATGCCATTATTTTTTATTCCGGCGGGATGATGCAGGTACAAATCATTTGCATACATAACAGTGCCAGCAACTATTGCAGCTAATGAAATGCTTAGCCATATAGCTTTGTTTGGTAATTGTACATTAAGTAACGCCAGCGCCAAAATGAAAAGTCCGCTAAGTCCAATTGCCAGGGCTGCTTTTTGTTTTGTGCTTTGCATTGCATTTGAATGCTGAATGACAGATAAGTTGGTTATAGTTGACGACATGATTAAGCAGGTTGAAGTTGGTGAGGAAAAGCGGTTTTAATTTCAACCTCATGTCTGGTAAAAAATTCAGGGTCGAAATTGGCGGCTGATAAGTTATGCATTACATAATCTATACTTTGTTTTTCGGTAAGCGCTTTGTCAAAAAATTCATGCCGCATTCTTATGCCCAAAATATTTGTGCCAATAAATTCTCTTGTATTTTTATCATACACAAAACGGATACATTTCTTTCCACTTCTGTGTTCCCAATAAAAATGCTCTTCATTTTCTTTGGGCTGTGCAAATACCCAACCGTAGGTTTGATATTCTATATCTAAAAACTTAGCAGAATTGAACCAATTGCCCGGATTGTATTGCATAGGTTTCCCGCAAATAGTTTTTGCTACTGTTTCACCCATCATTCGCCCGGTGTACCACACCGCTTCAATCGGGCGTCGGTTGCCAATAGCCTGATGTTGTTCAGCACAATCTCCGATCGCATAAATGTCCTCAACATTTGTCCGGAGGAACCTATCCACTTTTACACCACGACCTAATTCTATACCGCTGCCCTTTAAAAAATGAATATTGGGAGAAACTCCTGCGGTAAGGCCAACAAGCTGGCAGGCGATTGTTTCACCTTTATCTGTAATTACTGCCTTTGTTCTTCCGTTTTCATCTGCAATAATTTCTTTCAATCCCGTTTCTAATTTTAAATCAATACCATGTTCCAGAATGTGGCGGTTAATCATTTCACTTTCTTCCCGGGGCAGCACTATGTCCCAAAAACTTTTTTCTCTTACTAAAAATGTTACGGAGATGTTTCTTGAAAGTAACATTTCGGTTAATTCTATTCCTATCAAGCCCCCGCCAACTACTACAGCTCTTGTAGTGCTGGTTGTATATTTTTCAATATTTTCCAAATCCTGTTTATGGTATAATCCGGTAACACCTTCCAAGTCCTGCCCCGGCCAACCAAACTTGTTGGAATTAGAGCCTGTGGCAATAATAAGTTTATTGAAATGAACTTTTTCATCATTTTCCAAACGTAATATTTTACGGCTTGTATCCACATGCTTTACAAAACCGTTTTTTAAATTGATGTTATTTTTCACCCAAAAATTATTTTCATAAGGTTGTGTATGCTCAAATTTCATGTGGCCCATATACACATACATCAATGCAGTTCTTGAAAAAAAATAATCAGCCTCGGATGAAATGATTGTTATTTTTTTATCAGAAAGCCTACGGATATGCCGTGCAGCTGTAACGCCACTGATACCATTCCCTATAATTACAATATGCTCCATTACTTTATTTTGATGGGATAAATTTCCTGTTGTATAAAATTATGTGGGAATGCTTCATCATCCGGAAAGCCAAGTTCAATATCCCTTCCATCTTCAGGTATATAGTTTGTTTTAAATAAATAATCCCAAATGCTGAGGGAGATGCCAAAATTTATTCCGTAACGCTTTGGAATTTCTTTACTGTGGTGCCAGATGTGCATTTTTGGATTATTGAAAATGTATTTTAGCCAACCATAATCCCAGCCAATATTGGCATGGTTTAGATGGCCAATGGTAATGGCGAAAAAATGTACCAGTATTACATCCTGTGCCGGCACACCGCCAATAATGGCTATGGGAATATAGAGCAGGGATTTATACACTACAGGCTCCATCCAGTGGTAACGTAAGTGTGCCGCAAATCCCATTTGTTTTACAGAATGGTGAACTTTATGAAAGTTCCACAAAAAGTGTACACGGTGCAGCAAACGGTGAGTATTCCATTGCACAAAATCAGTAACAATAAAAAACAGCAGCAAGCCGATAACTTTGGGCAAGGCATTCATATTTACCAATTGCAAATCTGTCAACGACAAACCAATTACATGCAGCCCTTTATCAAAAAAATGCGCTGCCGAATTTGAAAGGGCAATTAAAATAATGAGATTGAGAATAAAGAAATTGAAAAACATATAAAAGACATCCAGCCAGAAATCCTTACGGATGACAGGTTGGTTTTTTCTCCAGGGAAAAATTATTTCAAGCAGCCAAACAGCAAGCGATATTACAATCAGCGCATAGAAATAATTATCCCAACCCGGATAAAGAATTTCATTCTTTATATAGTTGTAGTACCCGCTGTATGAGTTTTTTATTATTTCTACAATTTCATCCATCGGCAGACAGGATAATTTTTATTTTAGTTATATACTTTTACTCCCTTTTTGAGGTAGGCCCCCCATTTCTTTGAATAGGCATGTATATTTTCCGTAGGCTGATTGGCAGAATCAACTATCTGCCTGCCTTCATTCTTCCATTCAAAAATGCCACCCCACAGGTTTAGTACATTGTTGTACCCGGCCCTTATTATTTTATGCCCGATCTTTTCGCTTCTCACTCCAAGTGAGCAATAGACTATTACTTTTTTATTCTTGTCGGTTACCAGTTTTTTTACTTTATCAATTTCAAATTCATTAAATCCTACATAAATCGCTCCGGGTATTTTGCTTACTGCATATTCAGCAGGCTCCCTCGCATCCAATAACACAACACTGTCGCTGAGTGTTACATCTTTTACCTGTATGTATGGTACAGAGTTATTGTTAAGCCGTTTTAATACATCATCAATTGTTTTTTCCTGGCACATTGCAATAGAACCTGTTAATAAAAGAAAAGTTGAGACTATGATTTGTTTCATGGCCGTCTATTGTTCGTTTAAGTTCCAGTTATACTCCTTATATTCAATAGTGGCATTCGCATTTACCTTAGTGTTGCTGTATTTATTTATAAAATTCACCGCATCGCCAAAGTCAGCTTTGTACCAATCAAATATTTTTGAAATTGTTATTTTACCTGCTGTAATTTCATTGGCAGCGGAGTTTACAAAATTTTTTACCCTTGTATCAAGCAATGAATTAATATTAGCTTCGGTGTAAGCGGTATTTGCCAAAGGCGGGCATGAAACTGCGGCACAGTTTACTGCAAAATGTATCCTTGCATCTTTAAACGTTGGGCGTATAATATCATTCTCAATGTTATTCAGCGAATATTTTTTCCCGGCCAGTTCAACCCATTTTATATCCCAGGGTTTTCCACCATGCAGGTTGGTAATACTTTTTATAGGGTAATTATCAACTATTAATTTTAATGTAAAAGCATTGTAGGCATTAATCCAATAGGTAAGGGAAGCATTTTTGGTCCACGTATTATCAGGTATCTGTTTTGCCAATTCGCTTATATAACTTTCCAGAACAGCTTTATCCTTTTTTAGGCCTTTGTAATTTACCTTACCGGAGGTAGAAACGTACTTCTGCAGCAAACCATCAAATACCCGGTGTGACGGACTGCCGGGTTTAGATCCACCTGATGGCTGTCCTGTTGTATTTATTGAAAATATGAGGGTAGCTGTAATTATTAATAAGTTCAGTTTCATATAGTTTTTTTGAAAATTCAGGCTGAGGATTAGTCGGCAAACCTGTAAAATCCTGACAAACCGGACGTTATTTATAAAAAGGGCTAAAGTCCCAAAGAATCCCTGTAAACCCTGTGTTCATTATTATGAAGTAGCCAATAAGGCTGCCTCATAGTCTTAATTAATCTTGCCTTGGTTGTGTTTGCTTTTTTGCCAAACTCGCTGTATGTTTCATCCCATCCAAGAACAGTATGCGGAAATAACCTAGTATAATATATTTTCAATGTCCGCTCGGGGTATTCCACCGTTAAAACAACGGCATCTTTGCCTTCCAGTTTAGAAGTGGATTTTGTAATATTTGCTTCAACAAGCGTTAACGGCACATGCATTAATCTTACTGCCACGTTCCCACGAATAAGACTTATTTTACCCTCGGGCAATTTGCCGGGATTTATTCTGATAATATTCCAAAGTTCGTCTTCCAATATTGCTTCAGGCAGTTTATTCTTTTTATCCCCCTCCGTTTCAAAATAAGAGTACTCTGTAGCGGAAAAACCGTCTTTGATCCTGTTTAATTGTGTAAATGTGTGACCACACCATTCCTGAACCGAGCAGGATGTTTTAACAGTGCCTGATAAATCAACCGGCGTAAACACAGAATTGATGATGGAATAAGGGTAAATCCCGGTAAGAAAGTTTTTAGTAAAATTTAATTTCAGAATGGGTAATTTATCTTTTCCTGTATTGTTCGGGTCGTCAAGTTTCACCTGTTTGCTTTTTGAAAAATCTTCAGTTACATATACAAGAACTGCTTTGCCTTCATGTAATTGTCCATACCTGTTTTGCACCAGGGTATAACTGGAAAGCTCTGCTTTTCCATCATACCAGTATTTTGAAAAATCATTGGCACTTTCAAAACTCTTTGTTTGTTCCCCTTTTTGAGCATTGGCAATCAGCAGCAACAATATTGAAACGGATGCAGCAATTGCAATCAACTTCGCTTTCATGTAATTAATAATTTTTTATTTTGAATAATCCAAAAATCCATTTTTGTATTCAGACAGATTAGACGAACCGAAACCCGAATGCTGACCAATAACCTGCCTATAGCAGCCGTACTTATCTTTTTTTATTATAAGTAAGATAAACAGAGTAAACATCAGCCCCATAAGTGTTTCGGAGCTTAATAATTGCGCCATTATATTTTAAGTATTGAAAGCCAATGCCCCAATGTTTTCCTACTTCGTACAATCCTGTTGCAGTAAAACTTGTATAGCTTAAACCATCGGTTTTTATAAAATCAACAATCTCTGGTCTTTCGCCAAAACCCGTCAAAACAGATAATTTGCTGATCAGCCAAAACTTATCTTTTAATTTATAACCGGCTTCAACCCCTGCCTGCACCTGGTCATCAAACTTTGCCCTCCAGTTATAAGAACCGTAGGCAGATGCATAAAATGGTTTGGGATAAAATGAATGTGAGATTGCAAAAATCGTCCACAGATTAAAATCGCCATCGCCGGTTGCAAGGTTAACTGTTTCAAGCGGATTTGTTTTGTTCTTAGCTAATAACTCTTTTGGGCCGGTTGGAAATTCGGCAGCAAAACTTAATGCGGCAGGAAAAGAGCCTTTCTGAATTGAGTACTTTAATTCCAATTTTATATCCCCTATGTTACTTACCTGTTCGGTATTTTCGTAAGCATTTTGTTTTAAAACAGGAATATACCCATTAAATGCCCAAGTGTTATTTAAGCCATATTCAAAGTAAAAAGAATAGGTTTTTTGCCTGAAAGGACTTGTGATTTGTAAATCTGAATTAATGCGGTGATAATTAGCCGAACTGTAGAAAGTATAATCAGGCTTTATAAAATAATCATCTTTTTGCCTGACCCATCCGCTTTGAGATGCAGCGAATTGGCTAAATAACAAACAAAGCATAATAAAGGGGATTATCCTTTTCATTTGGTTGGTTTATAATTTATTAAAAGGATTAGACGTATTAGGTACAACATCCTGACAGAAAAATATCAGATTGCTTATTTTGGGCGGTATTGCTAAAGTTGGGAAGTTCTGATACTGTTTTCGTCTCTTAGTAGCAGGAAGTTCCATTTTGCTTTGGCGGGCACACAACTGATCCATAGCTGCAATAGACACAGCAATCACCGGCCTGGGATGTATTACATTCCTTCAATTCTAACACCGATAAAAGCATTACAGTTATGTTTTCATTTTGAAATTCCAGTGCTATAAATTCATCAGCTTGCACAGCAACTCAGCTTCGCCACATCTTTGCCAAATGTAATAGCTGCCAGTTTTATTCCTTCGCCTAATGTGAGATAAGGATAAAAACTTTCGGCTAATTCTTTTACGGATATTCCGTATTTGATGGCCATACTTAATTGTTGAATCAGTTCGCCTCCTTCCGGCGCTACTATCCTTGCACCAATTAATTTATCTGTTTCCTTATTGCGGATGAGTTTGATAAAGCCTCTCGTATCATTGGCCGCCAATGAACGGGGAACATTATCCAATGCAAGTTTAGAAACTTCAAAAGGTATGTTTTGTGCTGCTGCTTGTGCTTCATCTAATCCGGCACCTGCTATTTGCGGGTCGGTAAAAACTACCCAGGGTAAGGAAGTATAATCAGTTTTATTTTCACTTCCGGTAAAAGCATTATCAACAGCAATCTTTCCCTCGTAAGCTGCGGTATAAACAAATGAAGGCGTATTTACCACATCACCCACAGCATAAATATTTTGCAGGTTTGTTTCCATTAAATCATTCACCTGTACATGTCCGCTTTTGGTAAGTTGCAAACCAATTTTATCCAATCCGAGTTTTTTGGTGTTGGGTTTTGTACCGGAGGCAACTACCACTTTACCCGGCTCAACTATTTTGGTAAAAGAACCGTCAGGACATTTGCAATGAATGATTGTATCGTTGCCTGATTTTTCAAATTTAACTGCACGGAAGTTGGGCAATATTTCAATGCCTTCTTTCTTCATGTGCATTTCTATTTCTTCGCTGATGTCAGGTGTTTGAGTTCGCAGCACACGGTCGGTAAATTCTATGATGCGGACTTTTGTACCAAGTCGATTATAGGCCATTGCAATTTCTAAACCGATATATCCTGCACCCATAATGGTAATACTGGCGGGTTGTTCTTCCAAATCAAATAAAGATACATTGGTGAGGTAACCAATATCTTTCAGCCCTTCAATATCAGGTACATTGGTAGTTGCACCTGTTGCAATAATGAATTTTATGGCAGTGTATTTGTCTTTGCCATTTACTAAAATAGTTCTATCATCCACAAACTCTGCCCAACCTTCAACCAATTGCAGATTTTTAAAATCACTCACCACATCCATGTACTTTTTTTGCTGAAGGTTTTTCACCAATTGTTTTTTGTCTTTTATTACCTGTGCAAAATGAATATCAACTCCTTTTGGTTTTATACCTGCAAAGTTGGAATGTGATGCATGATAAGCTGTTTCCGCAGCACGGATAATTGTTTTAGAAGGCACACATCCCACATTTACACAGGTGCCGCCAAAATCTAACCCAGCATTTACCATCAGGGTGGTTAAGCCTAGCTCATTGGCTTTAATGGCTGCTGAAAATGCGGCAGATCCGCCACCAATAATGATTAAATCAAAGTGATTTGATTTAATGCCTGGTAATCCATTATTGTTCGTTTCTTTTGCCCGGTAAGTGGGTGTTTGATTGATGGATTGTATAATTTCTTCTTTAGAAATTTGGTCAGGGTTAAAAGCGATTTCCACTTTACCTGATGTATAGCTTACTTTCTTTGAAAGAATACCATTCTTTTTTTCCAGCAAACGTTCAATACTTACTGCACAATGGTTGCAGGTCATACCGGAAATATCGAGTGACAACTTTTCTTCTTTTGCCGGGCTGCCGTTAATGTTGTCCGTTTCGCTTTTAAATATCTTTTTTAAAAAATTCATTTCTTATCTATTTTCTGATTAATACTTTTAATGCCTGATATTACCAGGACTGCTAACAAAATTCCGCAACAGGCAAAATGAATCCACATAACAGGAAATTGGTAGTTACTTTCTTATCCTTTGCTGCAACAAGTTTTTGTTTCGTTTGCCGATACGGTTGATTTGCCCTTGCTTTTAATCACCTCTGCTTTATAACCCGCCTTTTCAATCACGGCAATAATTTCCTTTTCTGAAATTTTTGCTGCATCGTATTTGATAGTTGCAATCTCACCGGGATATTTTACATCATCACTGATTACTCCTTCCGTCTTAGAAAGAGCAGTATGAATATGATTTGAACAACCTGCACAGGACATGCCGGTAATTTTAAGTGTAACAGTCTTTGGCTCCTCTTGATTGAGGAACGGTGATTGTTTAACTGTTTTACCGGTTGCGTTAGCTTTGCATACGCCACAGCCGCAAACATTGGCGGCAGCCATTAAAACTATAGCTCCTAAAAAGATGAAAAGATTTTTCATAACCAAATGTTTTAATTGTTTGATTGATTTTTACAAGCATCGGTACAGGTATGCCCTTTCTCGCCATGAGCATATACATGATTTCCATCTTTACAGGCATCCGTACATACATGGTCTTTCAGGTCAGCGGTTTCTGAAGTTGCAGCACCGGTTTTTGACTCCTGGCTGGCCATACATTCTTTATCACATTTGTGACCTTCTTGCCCGTGGGGAGGATTAGCAGATGATGATTGACAGGCAACTAATGAGCCTGCTACTAAAAAAGCGAATAAGAATTGTTTCATGTTTGTAATTTTAAATTGATTATTGAATAGGTTTTGTTTCAGTTACTTTATAGCCGGTTTCATTTACAGCATTAATAATATCCTGTTCGCCGGTTTTTGATTTATCAAATTTTACAGTGCTGCTGCCATTCTTATATTCGGTTTTATATTCCAGTACGCCGGACACTTTTGACAATGCCAGGTTAATCGTTTCAGTGCATGCTTCGCAGGTCATTCCTTTGATATTCAGTTTTACCTGCTGAATACTATTTCTATCTACAACTATTATTTCTTTTTTTTCTGCCTTAGGATAAAAAATGTGTGAATATTTTGGGAAAGCCATCAGTAAAAAAGCCAATACGGTTACTATGCCCAGGAAGGTTTTACCTTGCCAGAATGAAGGTTTGTCTTCTTCGCAATCACAGGCAATCTCATCCTTCTTCCTTGGTTTTAGTTTCTGATACCAGGCAAAGCCCAGCACAACAATAGTTAATCCAATTAAATAGGGACGGTAAGGTTCCATCCATGAAAATGTGGAGGCAATGCCGCTGGTGCCACTTATCAATGCCAATACCGGTGTAATGCAGCATAATGAAGCTGCCGTGGCTGTCAGTATCCCGGCTATCCATGTTTTACTGCCAGATTTTGATGTACTCATACTAATTCCATTTTTGCATTTAATTCATTAATGTATTTGAATAAAGACCGGAGCATTTTTAAATGTTCCGGCTTTAAAGAATAAAAAATAGTTTGCCCTTCTTTGCGAGCCTGTATGATGCCGCCGTCTTTCATCTTACGCAGGTGTTGCGAAATAGCAGGGATGCTCATGCCGAGTATATCACTCAAATCACAGGGGCAGAGTTCTTTTTCTTCTTCAAATAAATAAAGGATTTTTAGCCTTACATCATTACCGGCTAAAGACAACACTGCCGACATTTCCGAAAAAGCATTTTCTGTGTTTTCAACCTTTTCTCTGCAGGTTTTTATCTGAACCGGGTCGGCATACAAACGGATACAGGTGTTCATACTTTTTTAATTTGAAAACAAAGATAATACTAAATTTATTATTTAAGCAAATACTTAAATATAATATTGTTAAAAAACAAAAATTCTTGTCCGTAAAGATTAGATTTACAAAAAAAATCAAAGAATTACAATGAATAATCATTATCCGGGTTCTGTATGGGCCAAGTTAATGCTGCTTGTTTTTAGCCTTTCCTGTTCTTCACTGATATCATGCTCACAACCAACCAAAGCCGGGAACAAGAAAATTTCAGGCAAAAAAATCAACGGCCTCAGCTTTGTTGCATCACCCAGAAAAATAAATGATACAATCATAAGCCATGTGCAGCAGGTAAATGCCAATTGGGTTTCATTAATGCCATTTGCATTTATGAGAGATATTGATTCGCCCCGGATACAATATAACAGCGAAAGACAATGGCGGGGAGAAAGGATTGAAGGCATCAAAGAAACCGCCCTTGCCTTTAAAGCAAAAGGGATTCGGGTAATGCTGAAGCCGCAGATATGGGCCGGGCATGGAAGTTTTACAGGGCATATAGAAATGAAAACGGAAGAAGACTGGAAAGTGCTGGAGCAGCAATACGATGCCTTTATCTTGGATTTTGCAAGAGCGGCCGAAGACACTAAATGCGAAATGTTTTGTATGGGTACAGAGTTAAACAAATTTGTTGTTAACCGTCCTGCATATTGGGATTCGCTGATAATCAAAATCAGGATGATTTACAAAGGCAAAATTACTTATGCTGAAAATTGGGATACATATATCAATGTACCCTTTTGGAAAAAGTTAGATTATATTGGTGTTGACGCTTATTTCCCATTGAGTGATGCAGCAAACTTTACGAAACAGGACCTGGAAAACGCCTGGGAAAAACATAAAAAAGAAATAGAATCTTTATCGTTAAAAAATAATAGCCCGATTTTATTTACGGAATATGGCTATAGAAGCTGCGACTATGCAGCCAAAGAACCCTGGACAAATGATAAACACCCTGTTAATCTGGACAATCAAAAAATTGCACTGGAAGGCTTGTTTAATTCATTTTGGCATAAGAGCTGGTTTGCCGGTGGCTTCCTTTGGAAATGGTATGATAATGAAAATGCAGGTGGTGAAAATAACAGCGACTATACACCGCAAAATAAACCTTCGGTAAAATTGATTGAAGATTTATATGGGCAACATTAGGCAGGCAAAAAATTCAGGGAGTGTATCTATTCCCAATGCCCGCTAATTTTATCTTCGGGCATGTGGCAATAACAAACCGGTTCCTTCTTCCGGGCATACTGATAACCTTCCTCCCACCATTGAGTCATTTGTTCGGGGTCAAAGACCAGCACATTATCTGTTAGCTGTCTTGGCATATAATAAATACGAATATCTATTCTTCGGTTCAGTCCCATTAATTTTCCAATCAAAATATCTTTTACACTTATTTGTGCCGACATAAAACGAAATGTTTTCATCAGCAGTGAAAAAGGATTTTTGCCGATAGATTGTTTTTGAGAAGAATGTTCACTTTCCAGAATAATAACATCCACCTCACAGGCATTGTTTTCCAGGGCACAATAAACAGGAACATGGTTTCCAAACCCTCCGTCAGCATACTGGCAACCATTTTTTTGAAACACACTCATAAAAGGCACAAAATTGGCAGAAGCCCATGCCCAATCACAGAACTCATCATAAGTGCAATCGTCAGAATGAATATATTCAACGGCCTGTTCGGTTAAATTGGAAACTGTAAAAATTATTTTTCGTTTTTGAATTTCTATTTCAGTAAAATCATCTTCTGTAATGCTATTTTTAATTAAAGTGCGAAGGCTGAGGCTTTCGCCAAAGGTGGGGCAGCCCTTAATAAAACTGCGGAGTGTATTAAAATGATTAATACTTGTTTTGTATCCTCCTGCAATTTTCTTTATATGAAACGGGGAAATGCTGAAAATATCTTTCTGCGTTACTGAAGTATATATTTTCTTTATTTTATCAATTTTGCCAATAGCAATATGCGGCAATAAAAGGCTCCCGGTGGAGCAGCCCACCAACAGATCATATTTTATTCCGCAATCTTTTACAAGATACTCAGCTATTCCGCCTGCAAAAGCGCCTTTGCTGCCACCGCCTGAAATGACTAATGCTTTCATACCAGTTTAGTCGGTTATGCCGGCATTTCATGACAAATACAATGATATTTTTCGCTGTAGTACGAAATTCTTCAACCTCCCTTTACACCTTCATAGTGAAAAGTTCCAGCCTATTTTAAAAAATTATTCAATTGCGATTCCCAACTATAGTGACTAAAGCGGATAGTGTAATTTGAAAAATTCTTTTTTAAGTATCGGGATAATATATTTTTAGTACCATCATTACCTCCAAAATCACCTTTAAACCATTGCATCAACTTTGTAACCGTTACTATTTTCTTTTCCTCATCTATTAATGTTTCGGTTTGCAAAAAAGAAAGAGCAGCTAAATCCAACTGTTTGTCAATGGGATCTAGCTTATAGAATGCAATAGGCGGGCAGCTTTTGGCGCCACAGTTTAACGCAAAGTGAATGCGAAAGTCAAGGGAAGAAACCGCTAACTGTTTTATTAACTTTGATGGAAATAATTGTGGAAGATAACCCAGGCTGTATTTCCACCGGTATTTACGCAATATCCCATGCTCAATATCATCTAAGCTAAATTTATTTCCTGCAATATCTACCAATTTATTTCTGAAAATAGCTGGCCTTGTTTTCTTTTCTCTTGCTGATAAAATTTGAAAGTAAGCATTGTAAATATTAATCCAGAATGTTTTCCTGGCATTATCAGTAGTAAGAGTCTCCGTTAAATCTTTAACATCAAGCCGCAGTAACGAATATTCCAGGCTATCAGTGGCTGCTCCTGTTTTTACATTAAGAAGCAATTGTTCGCTTATAGCTATGATTATCTTATCAAACTCCATTATTTGCTATTCAATGAGATGAAGGAATATTTAATAAGGCAGACGCTAATGCTCTAAACTTTGAAGAATGGTTTCTTTTAGTTTTTTGTTTTCCAGTTCAGGAGTATGTGTTTCGTCCGCTGAGCAGATATGCTTTTCAAGTAATGTGTCTATCTCCTTGCTCTGCTTTTGATAGGTAGAACAGGCATTACACATCTTTGTGTGAACCTTTAATTGTATATTTTCTTTCCAGGAAAGCCCAAATAATGATTTTTTTTCAATTAGTTCAGTCGCCTTTTTGCAGGAAAGCATAAGATAATTCATCAATTTTTTCATATTTCTACCTTTTAAACCAGTTCATCTCCAGGCATTTTCTCAATTGTAATTTGGCCCGGTGGAGTATCTGCCAGTAATTAGTAGTCGCAATGCCCAATTCCTGACAAATGAATTCAGCTTTTTTTTCTTCCAGGTATCTTAGCTGAATAGCAGAATGCCAGTTTGAAGGCAACTTTCCCATGCAAAGTTGAAGCACTATGACAAAATTCCTGTCATCCAAAAGATTATCAGATGCAGGCTCCCATTGTCCCGGCATCTGTTCCTTCATCCAGGCCCCATCCTTATCAAACAGGTTGTCAAAAAAATTACCCCCATCATTAACCTGCCGGGAAGATTCTGTAACTACGGGAGTTTTAAATGTCTTTCGGTGATAATCAACAATCTTATTTTTTAAAATAGCAAACAGCCAGGTTTGAGGATTGCTCTTGCTCTCAAACTTGCTGAAAGAATGTATTGCAGCCAAAAAAGTGTCCTGGACCAAATCCTCGGCAGTTTCTTTGCTGCCTGTTTTGTAAAAAGCCCAGGAATACATTTTATCCGAATATAAATCCACCCAGCATTTAACTGTTTTGGAGGGATTTGATATGTCCATTACTGTATCCATATTGTTTACTATGAAAATAAAGGTAGGTCATTTTACTATATTATTTACCGGAACAGGCTCCGCATGCCCGGTATTCCGCTGCTTTTACATCACTATATTTCTCCGGGATAAAAAATATTTTTTTCTGTTGTCAGTTTTGAATCGGCACCCCGACTATTCCGGCGACATTAATATTTTTTAAACTTCTAAATCAAAAAAAATGAAAAAAATGAAAAGGCTAACTATGCCAGTAGCCGGAATCATTATGGGCATGTTTCTGATGTCTGCAACCTTTCCTGTCGGGGCCGGACATATTGAAGGCACCCTGGTTGACAGCAAGTGTTACTCAATGATGCCAAAAATGAATGCCGGTAATGATCACCAGGTAATGGGGCCTGATGGAAAACTGATGGAAGTAAAAGGATGTGCAGCCGCATGTGCAAACATGGGAATTCCTGTTGCTGTGCTGGACAAGAAAGGGAATTTGCATGTATTGGCTGCTCCTGCAGGCCAATTGGCTCCGTACATGGCAAAAGAAGTAAGGCTTGATGGCAAGGAAACGAATGGCGTTGTCATTGTTGACAAACTGGAAGTGAAAGAAGGAAGTGCCTGGAAAGAGGTAAAGATTGTGTACATGATGAAATGATGTAAATGATAAGGAGAAGGGGTATGAATATCCCTTCTCTTTATAAAAAAATTATTCCAAATGAAACAATTCATTTTTTTAGCAAGCATCGTTGTCCTGACTATATCGGTTATAAATTGCGGCTCTGAATCGGGGGAAAATAAAATTTCTTCCAGGGAAAAAAGTTCACTGAAAGGTTCCATTTCTGAAAATGATACTATACAGATTTCCGGGATTCTGATATGCACACATTGCTACTCTCTTAACGAAAAAAATACAGGAACCGATCATCAATTACCTGAAAATGGGTTTGTAAAAAATTGTGCGGGCATGTGTGCGCAGCAAAATTATCCCATTGGTGTTTTGTCCGGAGATAAACAATATGGAGCCAATGTCTGGGTAATCAGAACATCTTCCCAGCTATTTTCTGATTATATGTCAAAGGAGGTTAAAATAAAGGGGCTTTTTATCAAGGATGCACTTATTGAGCCGTCACAAATTGAAGTAAAAGACGGAGATAAATGGATAACACTTCTTTAATGAAGTACAATAAAGCAGTTAAACAAAATAATTGAAATGAGAAAACAAATACTACTGCTCATACTTGCGGGAATAGTGGCAGTCAATAGTTTTTCCCAGTGCAGTTGTGGCAGTTCCTCGTCCGGATTAGCTTATGGAGAAAGCGGAAGCCCTTCGCTAACATTAAAGAAAAATAAATGGCTCTTTGATGGTTACTCTGAATACCGTTCATTCAGAACTCATCATCACGATATTAAAAACGGAAATATCACCAATAGCGATACGATTCCTGAAAACGAATTACGAAATGCAAGGATTGCCTTATTGGGAATACGATATGGTCTTACAAATAATATTACACTCTCTCTTCAGCAGCCTTATTTGTGGCTCAATGGATCGCTCCAAAGAGCGGATGGGTTGGGTGATCTGCTGCTTATTTCCACTATAAAACTTTTCGGCAAAAATAATTTTACAGGGGCTTTCATTGCCGGGGTTAAATTTCCAACAGGTAAAAAGTCAGTGTTAGATAATGAAACCAATTCAGTGATAGGGTCCGGTTCTTATGATCCGGTGGGAGGAATTGTATTGGTAAAATCTTTTCCTAAAAGCTTTATCCGCCTGAATACTCTTTATAAATACGGCACGGCGGGGTTTGACAAAACTAAATTTGGCAATTTTTTCAGTCATAATATTTCTTTCGGATACCAATTAAAGGGCAAAGAAGAAAGTTGTTCCACGCCACTGGGGGGTAATGCCCAAAGTACAGACACAATTCTTTCTGCTAAAAAAATAAATCATGTTAAGGAAAATATTTCCTGGAATGTTACTGCAGGAATTTCAGGCGAATGGAGTTCCGGGCAAACAAAAGACCATGAGATAATTCAAAATACGGGAGGATATTCTTTATTTCTTCAAACCGGGGCTACACCTGGCTTCAAAGAATGGCTGATCCCCATAACCTTCAGTATTCCGCTTATTCAGAAGTTGAACGGAGAGCAGCACCAAACTAATTTCAGAATTAAAATCGGGATCATTAAATCAATTTAAAATGGGAAAATCTAAAAAGTTGATAGCATTATTAGTGGCAGGAATTATTTTGTCTGGTTGTTCATCCAATCCCAAACAAGTGGGAAAGCCTGAACAGACTTCTTCAACTGATTCTATATCTGAATCAAAGGTAGAAATGAAGAGCTATGAAGGAGCAGGGATTGTAATTTCCATACCTCCCAATAAAAAGCAGATCATAATCAAACATGGTGTCATACCTGGCTTTATGGAAGCCATGACTATGCCATTTAATGTTCCTGATTCTTTACTCCTTGAAGGGATTCATCCGAAAGATTCAGTTAAAATCTTTATTGATTATGACGGAACAAACGTTGTTCTGAAAAAATTGGAAAAAATTCATTGAGACAGGATATTTGAAGGCTGTGATAATCAAATATGATTATTATCTGCAGCTCATTTGGAAGATTTTCTTGCAAATACTTGCTGCCGAATTATGGGTTAATCAGGATTAAAGCTATTGTTATGTCTTAATCCCAGATTACTTTCTTAGCGGATTTACATTTCTATCTGTAGAATTTTTAATAATACTAAATGTAAACAACCCATACTTTCTTACAATTTTTCCGCAGGATAAAAAAGACATGAATTGCCAAAATGCAGTACACTTAGTTCTTGAAGATTTTTTTATAATTGATCGGTTATGCATATAATATAGAAGCACATTTTAAACGGGTGTAATACAAGGTTATAGCATGCTTAACACTACATGTTTGTACACCCAAATCAGCCGTGTTTGTAGCGGCTTCAATAGCTGAATATTGTTTAAAATAAATCCTCTAAGGAAAAATAAATACAGACCGAGAACCATGACGCAATTACACACGGATTTAACCGAACATTTTTTGACAGCATGTGCGGTACCTAATTTTGAAAGCTGGTTTGCATTATTACGGACATTTTCGGCCTGCGCAGTACGCAGAGCTGGAAACAACTAATGTGAATTTATTCGAATTTCCGGTCGGCAAGAATTCGAATAAATCCGTCTAATCTGTGTGGAAATTGTCGGAATAGCTCTTCAGAATGCGTACAAATAAATAATGTAGATTTATGAAAATCCTGCGCAGCTTGAATTTGCATAAATGCGTTTAAAATGAAGAGAATTTGATGGGTTGCTGGCTATTGAATGATCAAAATAAATTAATGCAGATTTATGCGAATTCAAAACTACTTCAATGCGCATAAATGTGTTTTTTGTGCGATAAATAGAGGATGGGTATTCATTAACTGGTAATACTATTAATATTGCTTAAAGACATGGTTAATGACCAATCAAGTTCTTCGTTGATAATTTATTATAGTTAATTTGACAGCTCAGCCTGTTTTTCCTTTTCTTTTTTGGCATCTCGGACAAGATAGATAACTACGCCAGCAATTACACCGGCAATTAAAAGGCCACCCACAATATAAACGGGCTTCCATTTCCTGGATTTTGGTTTTGAAGAAGGTATTTCTTCATTGCCTATTGTTTCCCTAACTTTTTCCTCAATACCGGATGAATGTGCCAATGAAGGTGTAGGTATTGCAGTTCCCACAGCGGCTGTTATTATTTCAATTTTGTCATTAAATTTTAATGACTCGGGGAGAGGAACAAATTTTTTCTTAAATTCCTTTACGAGAGGAGCAATTGCTTGTCTTTTTAAGCCCGCAATCTCGTTGTTGGCAATTGTTTTACAAGCTGGGTGATAAAGCCTGTTTTTCCGACCCCACACGTCATCACTACAACAGAGACATGGTTTTTTGTACAGCATAAAAATAAGTTTATGCCAAAAGTACTAATTAATTAATAAAAACGTACATTTAGGTACGATTTTTAAAAAATGGATATTACTGAAATAAAGTTGGACAAGCTAACCGGCAAATCATTAGAGGAGCTGGTGAAATCTAATCATAGAGAATTGGGGGAGCTTTTCATCAATCTGATGCAGAGGCAATTCACTATATCTGATTCAATGGTGGAACACCGCACTATCCTTCATTGGGAGAAAGAACAGATTATTGTTATTGATAATAATCAGCGTAAGGGTTGGAGACGATTTTCTTTTTTTGATTATGTCTGGATAAAAATTATTTCTGAACTCAGAGCATTTGGTGTTTCGTTGCCTACTATCCGAAGTGTCAAAGAAGAGCTTTTTTCTCCAGCGGAAGGTGGGTTAATGGTGATGATAAACTCTGAACAGCACTCAACAACGAGGAAACAGTTCGAAGAAGATAACCCTGGTCTTTTAGACGAAGCTGAAAAGCTTTTCTCTGAGGAGTCAACGAATGAAGAAAATCAAATTACCTGGTTCCATTTTCTGATTCTTTCAATAATTTACGATAGGGAACCCACTTTTCTTTTATTTTTCAGTGATGGACATTATAGTGTATCGTTTCTAAAGCCGCCAAAACTAGAAAAGAAAATTGAACACTTATTAGAGACTATTGAAACCAAGAATACACTTTTAATAAATATCACTAAGATCATTGACAATTTCTTTTTAGGAGAAAAATTTACAGGAAACACTTATTACGACCTTTCACCCCTTAGCCGTAAAGAAAAAGAGATAATTGAAATAATCAGATCAGGGGGAATAAAAAGTGTCCATATAAATTTAAAAGACGGTGAGGAATATTATGTTGAAATATTAAGGAAAAAGCCTGCAACAAATGTTCTTGATGAAATACAAAATATAATTGCTAAAAATAAATTTAGCCGTATTACTTTGGATACAGAAAATGGAAGAGTCGCTTATATCAACGAAACTGAAAAAAGGATAATAAAATGAATCAAATAAACATACCGGAAAAACCGGGTTGTATTGTTCACCTTTCTGTTTACCTGAACCACAGGCCACAGACCATTACGCAATTGTTGTATGATCGACTACGACGTTTGCCGGAAAGTGCTCGAACAGGATGGGGACCAATATACTGATGAAGAAGTAAAGCTTGTTGCAGACCTTCTTTGGGATTTCGCACAGGAATCTGTTGAACATTTTTTAACGCAAACTAAAAATGAATCGTATGAAACGGGCAATTTTGATGGCGAGAGTCAGCAGTGAAGAACAAGCAAAAGGGTACAGCCTCGACATCCAGACCGAGAAACTTCTGGCTCACTGTCAGCGTGAAAATATAACTGTGGTAAATATTTTCCGGGAGGACCACTCTGCAAAGAATTTCAACCGGCCAGAGTTTAAAAAACTGCTACTGTATCTGAGTAAAAACAAAGGGAAGGTTGATTTGCTGCTAGTTACTTCATGGGATAGATTTTCCAGAAATTTATCTGAATCTTTTGCCATGATAACCCGTTTAAGAAATTATAAATGTGAGGCACAGGCAATAGAACAGCCGCTGGATCTTTCTATCCCGGAAAACCTGATGATATTATCCGTATATCTGGCGATGCCTGATATAGATAATAAAAGACGATCAATGAAGATTACTGAAGGGGTTAGGGCTGCTAAAAAACAAGGACGCTGGCTAGGAAAAGCTCCATATGGTTATAAGATAGATAGGGATGAGAAAAACAAACCGTTGCTAATTCCCGGTGAAAAATCCAAGATAGTTAGAAAAATATTTGCAGACCTGGCAAAAGGATATGCCCAATCAGAAATCAGGGAAGCTTTGAGAATAAAAGGTGTTTATTTTTCAAGGAGTACATTTTCAGAATTAATCAGAAACCAGTTGTATATAGGGAAGATATTTGTTACCGATGGTACTGAGCAAGGGGGCTATTATGTAAAAGGAATGCATCAAGGGCTAATATCCGAATTATTATTTAACCAGGTACAGGAAAAGTTAGAAGAAAATCTGAGGCAAAAGAAATTTGTAAAAGCAAAAAGCTTTCGGAAGGATTTTTTATTACGAGGAATCATCAATTGTGATAATTGTGGTAAAAAGCTAACAGGAAGTACTTCCCGCAACAGTAAAGGAGTTGGTTATAACTATTATCATTGCAATCATTGCCATAAAGTAAGGATCCAGGTTAGTGATATAGACGAACGTATAAAAGTGATTCTTGAAGAAATCAATATCAACAGTCCCGCCAAGAAGCTTTATGATATTATGATTAAAAAAATATTTTCTGAATGCAATCTTATCTCAAAAAGGCCAAAGGAAAAGATTGAACAGGAGATGAGTCAACTTGAATCCCGCATCCAAAAATTGGAAGATAGTTTTGCTGACGGGATAATTGAAGCGGATGCATTAAATAAAGGAGTTCAGTGATACAGCAGTGGAATTTTGAATTTGAGAAAAGAATCTGAATTAAATAAACAGGATACATCCTTATACCAGCAGTACCTTAAAAATGGGATTGATCTACTTTCAAAAATTACTCTGTACTACGACGAAGCAATTCCTTCCAAAAAGAAAAAATTGTTGAGTTCGATTTTTCCTGCCAATCTATATTTTTCCAAAGGAAAAAGTCGAACACCCCGGCTCAACGAGGCGGTTAGGCGGATACTCTATGCCAGTAAGGGTTTCGGGCAACAAAAAACCGGACAACTGTTCAAAAATCTGACGTTGTCCGGTGAAGTGGAGGTTACCGGAGTCGAACCGGTGACCTTTTGCATGCCATGCAAACGCTCTAGCCAGCTGAGCTAAACCCCCAATCGGGCTGCAAATATATTGTCATCATCATTTGTTGCCAAAATAAAACCCCGCTATGCGGGGCTTTATAAATTTATATCAAACATAATCACTCTCCCCAGATATTATCCTTGCCTTCCAGCCATAGTTTAACCTGGTCAGTTGTTACCGACTTAGGCCTTTCAATCGGGAAACCCAATACCCTGTCCCAGCAAAGACTGGCTAATACACCCAGTGCACGGCTCACGGAAAATAAAACCGTATAATATTCATATTCCACCAATCCATAGTGCTCCAGTAATGCACCGCTGTGTGCATCCACATTGGGCCACGGATTTTTTATTTTACCAATTGATTGCAGAATAGGCGGCACCACTTCATAAATATCCCATACCGTTTTCACCAGCGGATCGTCGGGCATATGCTTTTTACCAAATTCCATTTGCGCTTCAAAGCGGGGATCTGTTTTTCTCAAAACAGCATGACCGTAGCCCGGCACTACCTTTCCTTCGCTCAGGGTTCTTTTTACATAGTCTGCAATCTGGTCTTTGGTTGGCGATTCGGTATTTAATGCCTCCCGCATTTCAAAGATCCATTTGATCACTTCCTGGTTTGCCAGGCCATGCAGCGGACCTGCCAGACCGTTCATTCCCGAGGCATAGCTTAAATAAGGATCGCTTAATGCTGAACCAACCAGGTGGGTTGTGTGTGCCGAAACATTCCCGCCTTCATGATCGGCATGTATGGTCATATACAATCGCATCAATTCTTTAAAACTCTCGTCTTCGAAGCCCAGCATATGGGCAAAATTACCCGCCCAGTCAAGCAAACCGTTTGGTTGTATATGTTCACCGCTCCTGTATTTACGCCGGTATATATAGGCTGCCACACGGGGAAGCCGGGCAATCAAATCCATGGTATCATCAAACACCGCTTCCCAATATTCCTTTTTATTCATCCCTTTTGCATATTGCTTCGCAAAATGACTTTCCGTTTGTAATGCCATTACGGCCACAACAAATTGAGTCATGGGATGCGTATTGACAGGCAATGCTTCAATGGTGGCAAATACATGATTGGGCACATGGCTTCTGCGCTGCCATACTGATGTAAGGTGGTGCACATCATCATCTGACGGCAGATCGCCTATCAGCATTAAATAAAACAACCCTTCGGGCAATGGCTCATCCCCACCCGGGGCTTTGGTCAACTTTTGCCTTAGCTCAGGAATAGAATATCCCCGAAAACGAATTCCCTCCTGTGCATCGAGCAAAGAGGTTTCGGTGACCAACCCTGTCATTCCCCTCATACCCTGGTAGATCTGTGACAGCTGCACTTCGCCTATCACTTTATTACCATGCTCCTTCAGAAGGTTTTTTATTTCGGCAGCCACTGTCTCTGCTTTTGCCTTGAACCGGTCTTTAACAATACCCATGATGATTTATTTTCTGATTATAATATTAATCGGGTAAAATTATGCAATGCCGTCTGTGCAGCAAAAAATCGAAATCAAAACAAAACATGATTATCCTCACCCCCGCCAGAATCTATTTAGGGGTTCGCCTGTAAAGCCAGAATGCCACCCCTGTAAAAAAAATATTGGGAAGCCATGCGGCAATCAACGGAGGAAAATTTCCTTTTACAGAAAATGTACTTGAAAACCTATCGGCCAGAATAAACACAGCTGCGATCACAATTCCCAGGGCGAGATGCATTCCACTACCCCCTCTCGTTTTGCGGCTTGCAACAACAACGCCAATGAATGTAAGTAATAAAACCGCTACCGGTGTGGCGGTTCGCCTGTATCTTTCTACTTTATAAGTGTTCAAGCCTTCAGTACCCCGGTGTTCTTCTTTCTCAATATACCTGACGAGTTCCGGAGTGGTCAATTTATCTTTCAGGTACTCATCCTTTCGTAATTCGTCATATCTCAGATTCAAATCAAGGGAATAACCCGGATAATTATTCATTTTTTCTCCCATGCTGTCTATTATTCTTTCAACTGCATTTACCAATTGCCATTTCCTTGTTGCCGTATCCCACCTGATTATTTCTGAGCGGAGATTATACACCACTTTGTTTTCCTTTATTCGTTCCATAAAAAATCCCCGTGCTGATCGGGTGCTTGTGTCATAATATTTGATACCAACAAAAGTATTGGAATCAATACGGCGATAGAAACAGTCATAGCAGCTCCCGTCATTCATGTTTTTGGCAGGGTTATTTTTGTCGATATACCGGCTTTGAAAATTGCTTCGTATAACATTAGCCCTGGGAATCCAGTAGCGGCTTCCCAACCACAATACAGAAGCCAATAATAAACCCCCAATGATATAAGGCCTTAAAAAACGATTGTAGCTGGTGCCACTGGCAAGAATAGCAATTACTTCAGACCTGGTAGCCATGCGGCTTGTAAAGAAAATAACGGCAATAAAAACAAATAGCGGAAACAAAAGGCTCCAGATCCATGGAACAAATCCAAGATAATAACGGGTAATGATCTGGCTGGTGCTGAGGTTAGCCTTTACAAAGTCATCCGTTTTTTCGCTGCTGTCAACGGCTACGGCGATCACCGTAAACAACAGCATGCAGAAAATAAAGGTGACCAAAAATTTTTTCAATATATACCAGTCCAGCTTTCGCATCTGGATGCAAAGAAAAACAATTATGCGGGAATGAATTGCTAAAGATTCATGCAATGAAGCTGACAGTTTCGGATGATGACCGGTCAGTGTAGCCCTTCTTAACATTTTCAAAACCAGGTTGCCGGCAACTATTTTTAACTTGCAGCAGATTAGTTAACATAACCTCTAAATAATCATTATGAAAAAATTATTCTTTATTATTCTGATGACTTCATCGCTCAGCGCTTTTTCCCAGGATACAACCAGGGTAGAACAGTATTGCCGTCTGGTAGCTTTCAACAAATTGCTTTCAAACAAAGTCAACATCGATGTTGACTTTGGTGATGAAAGAAAATTTTTCAGCGATAACAGGTTAAGAGATGAAGAAACCGGAAGGCTGAAAAAATTCAATACGGTTGTGGATGCTTTAAATTACATGGGAGCTCAGGGCTGGGTGCTTGTGAATGCATTCCCTGTTGTGGAAGGAAGCAGCTACTCGTACCACTATTATTTCAAAAAATTGTTTCCGAAATCGGAGGTAAGATAGCTTAAGAAGCAAAAGACTGGGTGGTTCATTTCCATTTTTGAGAAATTCTGTTTAACTGAGCCTGTAAATCCCATTCTGCAGGTTTTGCATCAAGTAAAAACCACTTGCAGCCATTCTTAACCCAGTTACTTCGATTGGCTCTGACCGACTCAACTGATGTGTCCTCATATCCGGACTCTGAGCCGCAGCAGTTACAAATAAGCCAGTTAGGGTTGTCATCCTCCCATGCAGGTTCGCCCATATCATGGCCACAAATACGGCATATATGTGATTCGGGTATCATTTATAATTTTTGAAGCAGTCGGGCTATCATTTCATTTTTCCAGGCTGTAAAATTGTTTTCCAGTATTTTTTTTCTTGCTTCACCCGTCAGCCATACATAAAAAGCAAGATTGTGAATGCTGGCAATGGTAAGTCCCAGAATTTCCTTTGATTTCATCAGGTGCCGGAGATAAGCCTTGCTGTAATGATTGCTTACTTCACAGTCCAATCCATCGTCCAGTGCTGAAAAATCTTTTTCCCATCTCTTATTATCAATATTGATAACCCCTTTAGTGGTAAAGAGCATGGCGTTTCTTCCGTTTCTTGTCGGCATCACACAGTCAAACATATCAACACCCATACCAATACATTCAAGAATGTTCCAGGGTGTGCCCACTCCCATCAGGTATCTTGGTTTTTCCCTGGGCAAATGATCACAGCACCAATCGCAGATCTCATACATCTTTTCTTCCGGTTCGCCTACACTTAATCCGCCAATAGCATTGCCTGCGGCATTTTTTGAAGTAATGTATTCACAGGATTGTTTCCGCAGGTCCTTGTATGTGCCACCCTGCACTATTGGAAAAAGATTCTGGGTGTAACCATATTTATCATCTGTATTATTAAACTGAAGTAAACACCTGTTGAGCCAGCGATGTGTCATCTCCATAGATGCTTTGGCATATTTGTATTCGCTGCCTCCCGGTGGACATTCATCAAACGCCATTATTATATCTCCTCCGATGGTTCTTTGAATATCCATCACATTTTCAGGGGTAAATAAATGTTTGCTCCCATCAATATGAGATTGAAAAGTGACGCCTTCTTCTTTTATTTTCCTGGTTCCTGCCAATGAAAATACCTGGTAGCCTCCGCTGTCTGTCAGTATGGGTCTGTTCCACCCGATAAATTTATGCAAGCCACCCGCTGCTTCGAGTACCTCAAGGCCTGGTCGTAGGTACAGATGATATGTATTGCCTAAAATGATCCGGGCATGTATATCAATTTCCAATTGTTGCTGTGTAACTGCCTTTACGCTTCCTGCGGTTCCTACCGGCATAAATACAGGAGTAAGTATTTCACCATGGTCAGTGATAATTTTCCCTGCTCTTGCTTTTGAAGTAATGTCAGTATGCTGAAGATGAAATTGAAATGTGGCCATAAAAGACGCAAGGTACAAGGTACGCTGCACAAGAAAAACATTAACCACACATTGCCCACAGCTTGCGCCTTATGTCTTGTTCCTTGTGCCTTATCTCTTACATTTGCCGCCATGCCACCGATTAACTGGGGAGAGATTATTTTTTATTCCTTTGCGGCTGTTACCGCCATCCAAATATTTTATTATGCCTGGTTTTTCAGTCGTATTGCTTTTTACAAAATAAAACCCAGAACACAAACACAACAGCATCCTGTCTCCGTGATTATATGTGCAAGAGATGAGGATGAAAACCTGGCCCGTAATCTCCCCGGAGTATTGGTGCAATCATATCCCAGCACCTACGAAGTGGTAGTGGTAAATGACAATTCGGTTGATGATTCCAAATATATTTTACAAGAACTGAAAAAGACATTTAAATCGCTGAATATAGTGGAGCTTACTCAGGAAGCAAAGCTGATCTCAGGAAAAAAGTATCCCCTCTCAGTCGGCATCAGGGAAGCAAAACATGAGATACTACTGCTTACCGATGCTGATTGTGTTCCCGCCAGCGAACACTGGATTGAAAAAATGCAGGGAGCATACAATGAGAATACAGAAATCGTTTTGGGTTACGGGGCTTATCATAAAAAAAGGGGATTACTGAACAAGCTGATACGCTTCGAAACCTTTCACACAGCGCTTCAATATTTGTCCTATGCATTAGCCGGTCTTCCCTATATGGGAGTTGGCAGGAATCTTTCCTATAAAAAAAGCTTATTCTTCCGCAACAAGGGTTTCTCATCCATCAACCATATTCCCAGCGGGGATGATGATCTGTTTGTAAACAAAGCAGCTAACCGGATTAATACATCAGTGGTTATTGACCCCGATGCTATCACCCGTTCTATTCCTAAAACCACATGGAGCGGATGGTTGCGTCAAAAGTCGAGGCACTATACTACTGCCAAGTTTTATAAACCCAAACACAAGTTTTTGCTGGGTTTATATTTTGCCACGCAATTTATTTTTTACCCGCTTTTTGCAGGGGCCATTATTTTTTATGACTGGAGATTTGTGCCGGGTGTTTTTGGCATCCGTTTTCTGTTGCAGGCATTCATTTTATATAAGTCGATGAAGAAAATGGGAGAAAAGGACTTATGGCCATGGTTTGTATTCCTGGATATGTGGATGTTCTTTTATTATATCATCTTTGCCCCGGCACTTTGGAGAAAACCAAAACAACATTGGAGCTAACCTCACCCCAACCCCTCTCCTCTGGAGAGGAGCCAATAACCGCTTTATGGAAATCGTTCTAAAATATTTTTCCGATTTTACTGAGAAACAACTTGGACAATTTAAATTGCTTGGCCCATTGTACAAGGAGTGGAATGAAAAAATAAATGTTATCTCAAGAAAAGATATTGATGGCTTGTATGAGAAGCATGTTCTGCATTCATTGAGTATTGCCGCTGCTTTTGACTTTCCTGATGGGGTTGAAATAATGGACTTGGGAACCGGCGGCGGATTTCCGGGGATCCCATTGGCAATTTTCTTTCCGAAAGTCAAATTCCATTTGGTGGACAGCATTGCCAAAAAATTAAAAGTGGTGCAGGCAGTAGTTGATGCTACGGGCATTAAAAATGTTACTATTCAACATACCCGGGCAGAAGATATCAAAGACAGGAAGCCGGCCCTCCCGGGAGGCGGGTTTGATTTTGTAGTATCAAGAGCCGTTGCCCCTCTGAAGGATTTATGGAAATGGAGCCGGCCTTTATTAAAACAGAAGGGACAGGACTCAAGCGATCCACCCGGCCTTATTTGCCTGAAAGGGGGTAATCTTGCAGCAGAAATACTGGAAAGTAATACCCGGCCAAGAGTATTGGAGATCTCAGAAATATTCCAGGAAGAATTTTTCAAAGAAAAATACCTTCTCTACATCGCCAGGTAAAAAATACCTGTTAGTGGTATTGTTTGAATTGCGTATTAAAAGGAACTTTAGGGCTATGAAAGAAATATCGGTTTGTATAGTTGACGATAACAGGGACCTGCGAAATGCCCTGGAAGAAATCGTCACCATGTCGCAGGGATATAAATGTGTGGGCACAGCAGGCTCTGCAGAAGATGCGGTGAGCCAGATACCACTCTTACGGCCCGATGTGGTATTAATGGATATTAATCTTGGAAGTCCCGAAACAGGTATAGATGTAGTTAGGGTATTAAAACCCCGGATGCCTGATACTAATTTTATGATGTGTACCGTATACGAAGAGGATGAAAAAATTTTTGAAGCCCTGAGTGCAGGAGCCAGTGGATATATTCTGAAAAAAACTGACCCATCCGGGATGCTGGAAGCCATCCGTGAGCTTTATGAAGGAGGAGCGCCTATGAGCAGCCAGATTGCCAGAAAGGTAGTTGCAGCCTTTCGTCTAAAAGAAAATGAGAGCAAAGGCACTCCTGATCTTGATGTTTTATCAACCAGGGAAAAGGAAATATTAGAGCTGCTTGCCCGGGGATTAATGTATAAGGAAATTGCATTACAAATACTCCTTAGCCCGGAAACGGTCAGAAAGCATGTATACAATATTTACGAAAAACTGCATGTAAATAACCGGGTAGCAGCAGTCAATAAATTTTATGGCCGATAGCCTTGGTTTGACTTATCCACATTGAATTCCTAAAATTTACCACTTAGTGGTATTGTCCGGTTTTCATCCCCGGTATACCTTTGACTTCAATCTCATTGCTGCCTTTTTTTAACCGTTAACCATTAACCTATCTGTGGCAAGCAAAGGGGCCTTGATCAAAAACCGTCTAAGAAACCTTCGTTGCAAAACGAGGGTTTTTTTTTACCACTTCAACTCGAGTTTGTTATTCTTTCTTTCCACATCCGCCATTCGCTGTGAGGGGTCTATTTCCACCACGTTGAAATCCGTCAGTTTGCGGTTTGTTTCTATTGTATAGATACTGTGTGTCCATTTCCATGGATCATATGTTTTGCGTGGGGTAGTTGAATCTTCCACGGGTTTTTCACCATACATAAGGTTCATGGGTACATAATGCATTTCTTTTGATCCGTCTTTAAAGGTGATTTGCAGATCAACAGGCATTGGTATAAGTCCTGTACGGCTTATTCTTACTTTGGTTTTGCCGGCTTCTTCCCATAAGCTATCAATGACATAATCAATTGTTTTAGTTGAATTGATCCAGTATTCCTTGTACCAGTCCAGTTTCATACCGCTTACTTTTTCGGCAATACGAATGAAATCCGCCGCATTGGGATGTTTGAATCTCCATTGCCTGTAATATTCCAGGAGAATTTTATCTCTTACCTGTGCGCCAACGATATATCCCAGTTGTTCCAGAAATACTGTGCCTTTGGAATACGATGCAATGGAATAGGCAAAATTAGTATTGTAATGATCTGCATGGGTATTCATCGGCTCTTCTTTTCCTGATTTTACCAAACTAAAATACCCATTGTATTCACCGGTATAGGGAAATGCTTTACTGTTGTTCTGGTATGCATCCACCCTTTCTTCTGCATATTGAGTGAAGCCTTCATCCATCCATGAATAAAGGGATTCATTGGTACCAAGCATGCCATAATACCAGCTGTGCATCCACTCATGCAGGGCTGCACCGGGACCAATACAAAGAGTTGCCATCGGATATTCCATACCTCCATCTCCACCATGAATAAAAGAGAATTGTTTATATGGATAAGCGCCGAAAGTTTTTTCAATATAGGGTAAAGCATTTTCAGCCATATCCAGCAAATCTTCCCATGATTTTGCACTGGCATTGGTTGGCTTGTATAAAACATGAATGGTAAGGCTGTCTTTGAGTTTTCGTTTTACATGAATATATTCCGGATCGGCAGCCCACATAAAGTCATGCACATTAGGCGCAATGAATCGCCAGGTAAGTTTGTCGCCTGCTGGTTGAATAACCTTTACCCCGGTATCCTCGTAGCCATATCCAATTTTGTTTGGATTTTGAAGGTATCCTGTGCCGCCAAGTATGTATTTTTTATCAATAGATATAGTCACATCAAAATCACCCCACACACCATAAAATTCCCGGCCCACATATGGAGTCGGATGCCAGCCATCGTAATCATATTCACACATTTTCGGGTACCATTGGCTCATGGAATAACGAACCTTGCTGGCAGGATTATCTCTTCCGCTTCGGCGAACCTGAAGCGGAACCTGTGCTTCAAAATCCATGTCGAAAACCACTTTGGCTTTGGGCAAAATCGGTTTCGACAGTTTTACTTCAAGAATTGTTTCATCTGTTTTAAAACTCTGGGGTACTCCATTCATTTTAAGTGAAAGAATCTTCTGATACCCGATTTCATCCGGTTTCAGATTCTGTATCCTGTCTCTCACTCTTGAATCCCAATCTTGCCCCCTGCCAACCTGTATGGTTCCCTGCCTCCTGCTTCTTACATCCATCATGCTTCCTGGCTGGAAGGCATTAAAATAGAGATGATAAAATATTCTTGTCAGCGTATCCGGGGAGTTATTCCAATATTCAAGTCTTTGTTTTCCCGTAAAACGATTAGTTAGCACATTCATGTCAATATTCATCGTATACTTTACCCTTTGTTGCCATCTGTCAGACTGGGCTAAAGACACTAGCGGAGAAAGGAAAATCAATAAAAAAATAATTCTTTTCATTAAAATAAATTTTGTTTCGATGGTTATCTGGAGGTAAATTTCGGGAAACGAATGTTATGATAAAAAGAAAGTTGATCGATGGTTATCCTTTTGTTTCTTATTCGAAAGAAACTTTTCCTGAAAACGAAATGCTGCAACGCAGCAGGTCATTCTGCAACTGGATGGATAACCGGAGAACGGTAAGAGATTTTTCAGACAACCCTGTTTCAAAAGAAGTGATTGAAAATATAATTCTTACCGCTTCCACTGCTCCCAGCGGGGCACACAAACAACCGTGGACGTTTTGCGTGGTCAGCGATCCGGCAATTAAAAAACAAATACGAATGGAAGCTGAAAAGGAAGAATATGAAAGTTATAATGGTCGTATGCCCGATGAATGGCTGAAAGATTTAAAACCTTTACAAACCGACTGGCGAAAAGAGTTTCTGGAAATTGCCCCTTTCCTGATTATTGTTTTTAAAAGAAGTTATGAACTGGAAGATGCAGGACATAAACATCAAAATTATTATGTTACTGAAAGTTGTGGCATCGCCTGTGGCTTTTTATTGGCAGCCATACATCATGCAGGCTTGGTAGCATTAACGCATACACCTTCTCCTATGAATTTTTTAAGTAAAGTGCTGAACCGACCTGAAAATGAAAAACCTTTTCTGCTGATTCCGATAGGATATACTGCTGAGGAATGTTGGGTACCTGATCTTCAAAGAAAACCGTTGGAAAAAATTGTAGCCTGGTATTAATCTTTACCGGCAATCACTATGACAATCTCACCTTTTACCGCCTTTTCTTTAAAGTAATCAGCTACTTCCCGTAGTGTGCCCCGTTTATTTTCCTCGAATAGTTTTGTCAGTTCACGACTTACACTGCAAAGCCGGTCTTCACCAAAATAAATGATAAACTCCTCTAAGGTTTTAAATAACCGTAACGGAGATTCATAAAAGATCATTGTTCTTTCCTCATTTGCCAATTGCTTCAGCAATGTTTGCCTTCCTTTTTTTTGCGGAAGAAATCCTTCAAAGCAAAAACGATTGGATGGAATACCGCTGTTTATTAATGCCGGGACAAAAGCCGTGGCTCCGGGCAGACATTCTACTCTTATGTCCACTTTAATACATTCTCTTACCAATAAAAAAGCGGGATCGGAAATACCGGGAGTGCCGGCATCTGTGACCACAGCCATTTTTTTCCCTTCCAGCAACTGGCTGATCAAATGTTTTAATACCTGGTGTTCATTATGCTGATGGTAAGGAGTAAGCGGTTTACTGATATTGTAATGATTGAGTAAGTGAGAAGTGGTCCTTGTGTCCTCTGCCAATATCACATCAACTTCCTTCAACACTTCAATTGCCCGGAGGGTGATGTCTTTGAGATTGCCGATAGGTGTGGGAACAAGGTATAACATAGCTGCGAGTTTTGAGCTGTGAGCTTCGAGCCAGTTGCTCACAGCTCGCAGCTAATAGCTCATAGCTTTAATTCACTGATATTTCAAAATACTCCATGACAGGATTACTCAATAATTTTTTGCTGGCTTCTTCAGCAATTGCTTTTGCTTTATCTGCAGAATCTGCATTCACCTGCAATGTGATATTCTTGCCTATTCTTACATCCTCTACCCCTTCTAATCCCAGGCTCTCTAGTCCTCCCATCACTGCTTTTCCCTGCGGGTCAAGTAATTCTTTCAGCGGCATCACTTTTATCTGAACTGTATATGTCATGTAGTTTTATTTTTGAAAAGCAAAGATAAAAAAACGTAAGCTAGCACCATTGCCGGAACTGCCATCCATTTTAAAATAAACAGGCAGGTTACAGAAACAATTATTAAAATGTATTTAGGCAAATTACTCTTTATACTGAAATCCTTAAATTTCAGCGCCATTAAAGGAATAGTTGAAACCATCAGGAATGAAAGCAAAAAAGTAAGGCCATACAAAAACCATTTATTCAATAACAGGTCAATTACCCACTGTTCATTTACATTCCAGTAAATCAATGGAAGAGAAGCAACAAATAATCCGACTGCAGGCACAGGTAATCCTTTAAAAGAAAATGACTGGCTATTATCAAGATTGAATCTTGCCAATCGCCACGCAGCAGCACATGGCAATAGCACAAATGGAACAAGCCAAAGGAATGAAACATCAAGACCATTTTCTTCCTGCGCATAGCTAAGCCTCAGAAACTGATAAATAATCAGCCCTGGAGCTACCCCGAAACTGACCAGGTCAGCCAATGAATCCAATTGTTTTCCCATGGCAGACTCACTGCGAAACAATCTTGCTACAAATCCGTCCAGAAAATCAACTACTGCAGCCAGCCCAATGAAAAGTGAAGCCATCCAGATTCTTTCAGGAATATCAATCAACTGTGTGCCTCCGGCATCAACTGTGATCAAAATCCCATTTTGTAAAATAAAGATTATGGCAAGACAGCCGAATACGAGATTCAAAAGAGTAAACAGATTCGGAACATTCTTCATGCCGGAAAGATAAATTTTATTTCTTCATCAGCGCTTCAATCTCTTCCACCGTAATGGGGATATTCTTCATCAGATCTTTATGACCACTCTTTGTGATCCAGAGATTATTTTCAATCCTTACTCCCATTTTTTCTTCTTCAATATAAATTCCCGGTTCTACGGTGAAAACCATGCCCGGTTTTATAGGCTCAGTTCGGGTACCCAGGTCATGCACATCTATCCCCAAATGATGGGAAATGCCATGATATAAATATTTCCGGTAAGCCCTGTTTTCAGGATCCTCATTTTTCACTTCTGATTTTCTGAGCAATCCTATTTTTAAAAACTTCTGAGTAGCTTCTTCCCCAACTTTATCTGTGTATTCTATAATAGTGATGCCCGGTCTCAATAAACTCTTTGCGTAGTTATGAAGATGCAGGCATGCGTTATAAACAGTCTTTTGCCTGCGGCCAAATTTTCCACTTACCGGAACTGTTCGGGTAAGATCGGCACAATAACCTCCATATTCAGCGCCAAAATCCATCAATATTAATTCCCCATCCTTACATTCAGCATTATTACTTACATAATGCAATGTTCTTGCCCTGTCACCACTTGCCAATATGCTTCCATAGGCTGGTCCGGTTGCCCTTTGTGATAAAAATGAATGAAATATTTCTGCTTCAATTTCATATTCCATTACACCCGGCTTGATAAACTTCAGCAACCTGCGGAATGTATTATCTGTAATATCAATTGCTTTTTGTAATACCTCAACTTCCAAAGCAGTTTTAATTGCCCTCAGCTCTTTCATAATTTTTGCTGCCCGCAAATAATTATGAAGAGGGTAACGGCTTCTCATTTCGTCAATGAAGCGATAATCTCTTGTTCTTACCAGGCTGGCCTTACGGTCATTTTCATTGCTGTCGAGATAAATATTATCTGCTAAATGAATCCACGGCTGAAGCAATGCATCCAGGCTATCAAGCCATACAATTGTTTTAATACCGCTTATAGCCTGTGCCTCGTTTACCCTCAATCTTTTGCCATCCCATTTTTCTTTTAACTCATTAGGTCTGACTAAAACCAGAACCTCTCTGTATTTCGGATCGGGGTTATCCGGAAATAAAATCACCATGCTGTCTTCCTGCTCAATACCGCTGAGCCAGAATACCTCACTATTCTGTTTGAAATGATATAACGCATCTCCATTCACCGGCACTTCATCATTACTCACAAAAATAGCGATCGAGTTATTTGTCATCCGGCTGATGAAACGTTCCCGGTTTTTTACAAAAATTTCAGGATTGAGGGCTTCGTACTTCATATGATAAATTTGAATGATAAAGATAGGTATGAAAAAGCAGGGCAGCAGCCATCAATCATAAAATCCCCATGCAATTCATGCGGGTACTTAGAATGATTGTCCTGATTTTTTTAATGTGTCCTCCTAACACTTGTTTGTAGAGATATTTATTTGTGCCTTACCTTTGCGGCTTCAACAAATAAGATTGCTTCTATGTCAGTGCCTGTTATGACTTTTCCAATTAAAAATCTCCTCAATATTGGCTTACAAAATACCGAAAACATTCATTATCAGTTATCTCCGGATGAATTGGTGCAGGATACCCTTAGAATTGGTGAAGGAGTTTTAAACGATACCGGCGCCCTGGTTATCCGCACCGGAGAGTTTACGGGACGTTCTCCAAAGGATAAGTTTACTGTAAAAGATGAGACCACTGCAGATATTGTTCATTGGAATGATTTCAACATTCCCATTGAACCCAAATATTATGACATTATTTATAAAAAAGTATTGGACTATCTCGATCAGCTGCCTGAAATATGGATAAGAGATTGCTATGCTTGTGCCGATCCCCGCTATCGTTTAAATATCCGTGTGGTCAATGAAAAACCATGGAGCAATCTGTTTGCCTACAACATGTTTCTCCGGCCAAAAGAAGAAGAACTGGAAAACTTCAAAGCCGACTGGCATGTGATTGCAGTTCCGGGTTTGAAACTTGACCCAAAAGAATGTGGTACAAGACAGCATAATGTATCATTGGTTTCCTTCAAACACAAAATGATTTTGGTAGCCGGCAGTGGATACACCGGTGAAATGAAGAAAGGCATCTTCACTATTCTCAATTACATTTTACCGCATGAAAAAAATGTTTTGAGTATGCATTGCAGCGCTAATATGGGTGATGATGGAGATACTGCAATTTTCTTTGGATTAAGCGGCACCGGTAAGACAACTCTCAGTGCCGACCCGAACAGGAAACTAATCGGCGATGATGAGCATGCATGGACCTCTGACAATATTTTCAACTTCGAAGGGGGCTGTTATGCTAAAACGATAAATCTTACTGAAGAAAAAGAGCCGGAAATATTTCATGCTATCCGCCCGGGAGCAATCGTTGAAAACACCACTTTCTTCCCCGGCACCAACAAAATAAATTTTGATGACGCATCAGTAACAGAAAATACGAGGGTATCATATCCCTTACACTTCATCAGCAATGCGCTGGAACCATCCATCGGCCATTTGCCAAAAAATATTTTCTTCCTTACCTGTGATGCATTTGGTGTATTGCCTCCCATATCGAAGCTTTCTCCGGGGCAGGCGATGTACCAGTTTATTTCAGGATATACCGCTAAAGTAGCGGGAACGGAAGCCGGGGTCACCGAACCAAAATCAACCTTCAGTGCTTGTTTCGGCGCACCGTTTCTTCCATTGCATCCTGGAAAATATGCTCAGATGCTGGGAGAAAAAATGCAGAAACATAATGTAAATGTTTGGATGGTGAACACCGGATGGACAGGTGGCCCCTATGGAGTCGGTAGCCGTATGAAATTAAAGTTCACCCGTGCAATGATCACTGCAGCGCTGGAAGGGAAACTGAACTCTGTTCAGTTTGATACTGATCCTATATTCGGGGTTTCTATTCCAAAAGAGTGCCCAAATGTTCCTGCCGAAGTATTGCATCCAAGAAATACATGGGCCGATAAAAATGCTTATGATGAAAAAGCAAAATACCTGGCCGGGCTGTTTGTAAAGAATTTTGAAAAATATGCTTCGGGAGTAACGGCAGAAGTATTGGCAGCTGCACCGAAAGCCTGAGTATTGAACAAACTTTTATAAAACCTCCTTCTCCCAACAGGAAGGAGGTTTTTATTTTATTTAACGGCAAAAGTTATAACAAGAATAATTTTTGCGATTACATTACGTTGCCTTTATACAATGAAATGTATTTTATTAATCCTTCTTCTGATTCCTTCGGCTTTGTTTGCCCAATCAGCAGATGAAGAAATGCTCGAATGGAATGCTTCAAAAAAACTTACCTGGAACGACTATCAAAGCAAACCTGAACCCCAGAGTGATGCGGCTGCATCCACAACCACTTACCTGAAAATTGAATACAATATCAGCAGCAATAGTTTCGGTTATAAGATCAATTCCTGGTTTTCCAAAACAAGGTCATGGGGAAGGTATAAAACAGATTTTATCCTGCTTCATGAACAGGGGCATTTTGATATTGCTGAAATTTTTGCCCGCAAACTGAATAAACGGATGAGTGAATACAAATTTAACTGGAACACATACAACAAGGATCTTAAAAGGATATATGATGACATCATGCATGAAAAAGAAGAAATGCAGGATGAATATGATAACGAAACCAACCACAGTATCAACAAAGAAAAACAGGAAGAATGGTTGAAGAAGATTGAAGAATTACTGGATGGGCTTAAAAAATATGCAGACTATTAAAATAATCCGTACAACTCCGCATCCACTTTGCGGATGATCTCTCCGAAATGTTCTTCATTTTCAGGAAACCTGTTTTTATCAACATCAATTACCAGTAACTGGCCTTCTTTGTAGGTCTCGATCCACTTGTTGTAATACTCATTCAGTTTTTTAAGATAATCCAGGCGGATATTCTCTTCATACTCCCGACCCCGTTTTTGAATATTGCCCACCAGTGTGGGAACAGATGCATTCAGATAGATCAGCAGGTCCGGCGGTTTTACGAGAGTCTTTAATGTTTGAAAGAAATGATAGTAATTATCAAAATCCCTTTTGCTCATCAGGCCCATTTCATGCAGGTTGGGAGCAAAAATGTTGGCATCCTCATAAATGGTGCGGTCCTGAATAACCGTTTCTGTTCCTTTCTGAATTTCTACCAGCTGGCGAAGACGGCTGTTCAAAAAATAAATCTGAAGGTTGAAACTCCAGCGGGGCATATCCTCATAAAAATCCATCAGGTAAGGATTGTGGTCAACATCCTCAAAATTGGGGATCCACTTATAATGCTTGGCCAGCATCTCAGTCAGTGTAGTTTTTCCTGCACCGATATTACCGGCTACTGCGATATGTTTTGGTTTTAATTTTGTTGCTTTTGCCATAACTCAGGAAAATTCCAAATAACAAATTCCAAATCCCAATGCGGGAAGAGGTTCAAAGTAAAGTTCTTTTTTGGAATTTGGAATTTGTATTTTGAGATTTTTAAAAATAATTCAGTCCCATTGCCTGCCTTGCCAGTTCAATGGTGGCTCTGGCGCTTTTCCTGGCTTTCTCCGCCCCTTTTTCCATAACAGCCTTCAGGTATTGATGATTATTCCGTATGGCTTCCGTTTTTTCCCGGATCGGGGTTATGAATTTTATCATGTCTTCTGCCAGTTGCTTTTTCATATCGCCATAGCGGATAGAACAATTATTATAATCTTCGTCAAACTTTTTTACTACCGCATCATCACTTACCAGCTTCATCAGCAGAAAAATATTTTCAATATAATCAGGCCTGGGCGATTTGGGCATAGCAGGCCCGGCATCCGTTTTTGCTTTCATCACTTTCTTTGTTATCTGTTCATCATCGTCTGAAAGATATAAGGTGGCCAATTGGTTTTCGCTTTTACTCATTTTTCCGGCTCCGTCCAAACTGGGTACTTTTATTAACTCTTCTCCAAAATTAAAAGCAACAGGCTCGGGGAAAACTTCTCCATAACGATGATTAAACCGGTTCACAAAATTCCTGGCCATTTCCAGGTGTTGTTCCTGATCCTTACCCACCGGAACATACTTTGCTCTATGAAGAATAATATCTGCTGTTTGCAGCACAGGGTAGGTCAGCAATCCTGCGTTTATATTATCCGGTTGTTGTCTTGCTTTGTCTTTAAATGTCGACGTTTTTTCCAATTCCCCTTTGTAAGCCAGCATATTCAGGTACAGATATAATTCTGCTGTCTCATGAACATGGCTTTGACAATAAAGAGCTACTTTATCCGGATCAAGCCCACAGGCAATATTCTCTGAAAGAACACGGTGAACATTCTCTTTTAACTCCTTTGTATCCGGGTGTGTGGTTAGCGAATGTAAATCGGCCACCATAAAATAACATTCATATTCTTCCTGCATCCGCACATAGTTTCTTACTGCCCCGAAGTAATTGCCGAGGTGCAAAAAACCGGTTGGCCGGATACCGCTCATTACTACCTGCCTGCCGGCAGGCAAGGTTTCTTTCTTCCTGCTCATTGCGGCGAAGATAGAACTTGTTGCTGGTTACTGGTAACTGGTTTTCAAAGTTTGAAATTTCCGATACCAGGCGAAAAAACCGAATTGAAGATTACAAGGAACAAGCAACCAGAAACCAGAAACATTATCTTTGAATCATGGAAGTAAACGATGCATTGGTGGAAAAGCTTGCTCATCTTTCCAGGTTGGCATTCAGTGGCGCAGAAAAAGAGGAAATAAAAAAAGATCTGCAAAAGATGATTGCATTTGTGGAAAAGCTGAATGAACTTAACCTTGAGGGTGTTGAGCCGTTATTGCATATGAGTGAAGAAATAAATGTTCTCCGTGAAGATGAGGTGAAAAATTCCATCAGCCGGGAAGAAGGTTTAAAAAATGCCTCATTGCATGATGATAAATTTTTTAAAGTACCAAAGGTAATAAAGAAGGAAGTCTGAGGTATGAGGTCAGAAGTTCACCTGATCATTTGGTTCACTTTCTGACCTCCGACGTCCGGCTTCTGACCTCTGATTTATGAACAGTATTATACATCTTGAACAAATCTGCAAAAGCTATTTCATGGGCAGGCATGAACTCCAGGTGCTGAAAGAAATTTCGCTGGATGTTTTTATAAACGAATATGTGGCGCTGATGGGGCCTTCCGGTTCGGGCAAAAGCACTTTAATGAATATCATCGGGTGCCTTGATACTCCCACAGCAGGAACTTATGTGCTGAATAATAATGATGTCAGCACAATGAAAGACAATGAACTTGCAGAGATACGAAATAAGGAGATTGGCTTTGTGTTTCAGCAATTCAACCTGCTGCCGAGGCTTACGGCGCTGGAAAACGTAGCATTGCCCCTGGTCTATGCAGGTATGGGAAGAGCACAACGGAATAAAAAAGCCATGCAGGTGCTTGAAATGGTAAACCTGACCGACAGAAGCCATCACAAACCCAATGAGCTTTCTGGTGGACAGTGCCAAAGGGTTGCTATTGCAAGAGCATTGGTAAATGATCCTTCTATTATTTTAGCGGATGAGCCTACCGGAAACCTTGATACCAAAACATCCTACGAAATAATGGAAATATTTGACAGGATATATAAAAACGGGAATACCATTGTTGTAGTAACTCATGAAGAAGACATTGCGAGACATGCTCGGAGAATCGTAAGACTAAGGGATGGAAATATAGAAAGTGATGCCCCTAAGTCTCCTAAAGACGGTTATAAAAACATTTCTGTATAAAATTTTTTATCCGTTATAAAAGAAATACCGGCCCTGTTTATGAGGCCGGTATTAATAACTAAAGCCATTTATTTTGCATCTAAATAATCCTGTTCAACAAATTGGTATAATGCTTCTGTCTTCCACTTAAACTTAGAAAGTATTGTTACATTTATATTAAGGCTATTTCGATTCCAAAGGTTCCTGTTTGATGAGTATAAATAATATTTCCTGGCAACTGCTACAGGGAGTGTGATGTAGTGTGTTATGGAAATTGAATCATCAAAAGTTACCAAAATAGAATCCCTTTCGTTACCATTACCTACATATTCTGAGATTGGAGTAATTTTCGTTAAGCCATCCACAGTGCCCTGCGTTCGTAAGACTTTATCCCCAGGGTTTAATCTTGTTATATTTTGGGGGTAAATTATACCTGATAAGTAAGGTGTTACTACAATCTTATGATTAGTTTTATTTTCAAAATATGAATAGTAATTAGTTGACTTATCCTTTGTACATCCTGTCAGCATGAATATCGAAATATAAGACAAAAACGATATTTGTTTCATAAAGAAATTTTTAATAAAAGCTTAATAATAAATCAATCTGTGCATCGCTAACTCCAGCAGGTTTATGCCCTTTTAATTGCACAGAGAGGCTTTGCAGGCTGAAAGAACTGCTTAAATATGATTCAATGTTGGGTAGTGTATATCCAGAAACCTGGTCATTAATTGTGCCAGTAAGTAAAACATTCGGAAAAAAATGCCCGAGCTCATTATAATTGTCAATCAGGTTAATAAACAACGAAGTATAATCGTCTGCGCCCTGTTCTTTCCCCCAATACTGATAGGCATATTGATTAGGATATTCAGGCGGGTTGGCGGGACTATAAGTTTCATCGCCATAATTATTAATTCCCCTTTCGGCATATTCCAAATGAGTTAAGAGCCACTCAATTCCTATTGCCCAACTTTCTCTTATCTCTGAAGTTGTAAGTAGAAATTGTAATGTGCCTACAGCAAGATAGTGCGTTGTATGTCCGGTTTCATGACAAGTTGTTGAAAAAATTTCATCCGAATCGTATTCTGCATCAGTCTCGCCTCTAAACCGTGCAATTTTAATTATAGGAAAAACCTCCCAGTTAATACCTTGCCAATTCTTGTTATCATTTACTGCTATGTAAACTTGCCTTCTATAATTAAAGAACGATCCTGGTCTTGCTAAGCCTTCAATATCTTTGTAATTATACCTGAATGCTCCCCTGAAAATATGCCCCGCAAAGCGGTAAATACCATCTGCCATATCAAAATTCCAGTCACCATTCAGTTTAGGCCCGTTTATCCAGGCTGTGGTGCCAAACAGATGCCACCTGATGGCAAAATAAGACCTTGCATACACTAAAGAATAGTTACATGGTCTGCGGAAGCAACTTTTCATCCGGTAATTACCGTTATAATCAGGAAAGGCATAATAAGTGGTAAACCATCTCCTTGCCCTTACCCTCACGCCTTCCATGCCAATGTAAGTATTTAGACGGGTATCAAAAACCCTTATGATGCCGCCGGGATAAAAGCAGCCTCTCTGCGGGTCATTTTTTACAGTATCCTCAAAATTGTTTGTTTGTACATACGCCTGGTCAAGCAGTTTATCAATATAAACATCGGTGGAACTGTTGCCGTCAATAAAGGAGCTATCGGTTTCCGGAATGTAGATATTCGAAATAATCTCATAGGGTATGCTGTCAATAAAATCGTAGTTGGGGGGCACAGCAGCATACTGATAGGTTGGTATTGAATCAGGCAATGAAGGGTCATGATAGTAATCGCCATCCTGCGTTATGTTAGCTTCAATAGGAATGTCAGAAAAATCTATCGTTGTGTCACTTGTTAAAGCTTGGTATTGATTGGAATTTTGAGGCTTAAATTTTACATAATAATAAGTGGTCCTGATGTTAATCGGATGGCTGGGGATTATTCCGCTGCTGCTCAATGTTGAATATGCTGATTGCATATTGCTTACTGTGTAAGGATTTACTTTGGGCGTTCCTAAAATAATGACGCTACCATCATTTTTACCGAAAAGACCTGGCGGTGGCGGGTTTTTAATAGTAGCAGCTTGCTCCAATTTAGGTTGTTTTTGGCAGCTAATCAAAAAAAAATATTGTGGCGATTGCCGATAGCAATAAAATCTTAATTGCCCTGAAAAAGGATTTTGTTTTCATAAAAAGGTTTTTTTAAGGTGAAGAAAAATTTTTTATGAAGTTCAGCGTTGTAACAAAGGCGGGCAAATAAATGGCGCAAAGTTTGTTGATGATAAACCATTATTTATTGAAACCGAAATCGTTTTTATGTCATTGGCTAAATTGTGCGGAGAAAACATACGAAGCTGGCGCAGGTTAAAAAACTTAAAGCAGGAATCACTTTCTGAAAAAGTAAATATTGATAAAACAACACTCAGTAAAATCGAGAATGGAAGTGCATGTACAAATCTGTTGCAGATTGAAAAGTTAGCGGGGGCATTAGGCGTCCCCGCCCAGCAATTGTTGTTCAGCAACCCTGCTACTATTATTTCTCATCCCGAAAACAAAAACCCGGAAGGAATAAATCATATTTAGCTTTTTTGATAAAAGAACAAGCTAATTGATTTTTAAGCTAAAATATTTATGGTTATTTTGCTCTTTATTAACTGGGGATATGTCTTTAAAAATCTACACCAAAACCGGCGATAAAGGTACCACCTCATTGATTGGGGGCACAAAAGTTTCTAAAGCACATATTCGAATTGAAACTTATGGGACGGTAGATGAACTGAATTCATGGATCGGGTTTGTAAATGACCAGGTAAAACATAAACGGTCAGGAAAAATTCTGAAAGAAATACAGGACCGGCTTTTTACCATTGGTTCATCTCTGGCCTGCGACCCTGACAAGGACACCAAAATGAAAATACCTGACCTGCAGGATACCGATGTGGAATTGCTGGAAAAAGAAATAGACCGGATGAATGAAAAATTACCTGCGATGAAGTCATTTATTCTTCCCGGAGGTCATCCGACTGTTTCCTCGCTTCATATTGCCCGTTGCGTTTGCAGGCGATGTGAAAGATTGTGTGCTCATATGCAGGATGAAAAAATGTTTATCGATCGCTTAGTCATCAAATACCTGAACCGGCTGAGTGATTATTTATTTGTGCTGTCCCGGTTTATTGGCCATCGTTTGAAAGCAAAAGAAATTCCCTGGAAAGCAAGAATATAATCTGCTAATTCAATAATGTGCTAATTTGCTAATAAAACATGTGTTACCCTGGCTTAATTAAAGCATTAGCATATTGGCAAAATTGGCATATTAACACATTACACAATTTTCCCATCTTTCATATGCAGCACCCGGTCACTAAGCTGCGCCAGTTCCTCATTATGCGTTACAATAAGAAAGGTTTGATTGATTTTCTTTCTGAGGTCAAAAAATAACTGATGTAGTTCATTTGCATTGGCTGAGTCAAGATTGCCGGTGGGTTCATCAGCAAAAATTATATCCGGGTTATTGATCAATGCTCTTGCCACGGCCACCCGCTGCTGTTCACCACCGGATAGCTGGTTGGGTTTGTTTTCCATTCGTTCTGTCATGCCTAATATTTCAAGCAGCTCTTTTGCCTTTGCCTCAACTTCTTTCTTCTTTCTGCCAGCGAGCCAGCCGGGAATGCAAACATTTTCCAAAGCCGTAAATTCAGGTAGAAGATGATGAAACTGGAAAACGAAGCCGATATGCTTGTTTCTGAATCCTGCCAGTTTATTTCCTGTAAGTGCATGGATGCTGGCGCCATTCACAATCACTGTTCCCATATCAGCCTTATCAAGTGTGCCGAGTATATGTAACAAAGTGCTTTTGCCTGAACCGGAAGGTCCAACAATGGAAACCACTTCACCTTTGGCAACATGGAGATCAACACCCCGCAATACTTCCACTGTTCCGTAGCGTTTATAAATATTTTTTCCTGTAAGCATGCAGCCGACCTAAGATTTGATGAATCAAACCGACATAAAATTCTTCAGCCCGAAATTAAACACAAACGGATTGAAAAGTTTTATCAAAGATTCCCTCTGACAATATTATTAAATTAAAGCTTTCCGGAGGAAATATCCGCAAAGGAAGGCCGATTACAAAAACCAGGCAGATTTATAGCTTAATTTTTTAAGAAATCCTTTAAACAGGGCCCCGCAACTATGGATTTGGTAAATTCGTTAATACAGCTACATTTGCGGAAAATTAGAGGGTATCAAAAGCCTGGAAAACCTTATTTCTAATTAAAAACCCCTTCGAAGATGTTTTGGACACTTGAGTTAGCCTCATACCTTGAAGACGCACCCTGGCCGGCTACCAAAGATGAGTTGATTGATTATTCTATCCGCTCCGGCGCCCCTATTGAAGTAGTGGAAAACCTGCAGGAACTGGAAGATGAAGGCGATGTGTATGAAACCATCGAAGACATCTGGCCGGATTATCCTACCCAGGATGATTTTCTGTTCAATGAGGATGAATATTAGCCGTTGATTAAACTGATTAATATAAAAGGGCTGCAATAAGCAGCCTTTATTATTTTTTGAAATGATTTGACATTGTAAGGTCAACTTCCCATCTTTTCAATAACTCCGGCTGTAACTCCTGTAAAGCTGAAACCACCATCATGAAACAGGTTTTGCATCGTAACATATTTTGTCATATCACTGAACATAACCACACAATAATTAGCGCAATCTTCACCTGATGCATTACCAAGAGGGCTCATTGCTTCAGCATAATTGACAAAGCCATCAAATCCCTTCACACCACTGCCGGCAGTTGTTCTGGTTGGTGATTGAGAAATCGTATTTACTCTTACCTTTTTCTTTTCTCCATAATAATAACCAAACATCCTCGTCACACTTTCCAGCAATGCTTTAGCATCCGCCATTTCATTATAATCGGGAAACACCCGTTGTGCAGCGATATAAGTCAGCGCCACCACACTTCCCCACTCGTTCAGCGCATCCATATCCCATGCAGTCCGCAATACTTTATGCAGGCTGATAGCCGATATATCCAGTGTTTTCTGGTTCCATTCATAATTCATTTCGGTATAATGCTTTCCTTTCCGCACATTCAGACTCATTCCGATTGAATGAAGAATAAAATCAATTTTACCCCCAAAATGTTCTACCGCTTTTGTAAAAAGATTTTTTAAATCATCCATATTGGTCACATCGGCCCCGATTACAGGAGCATTGCCACATAGTTCGGCCAACTTACTAATCTCACCCATACGAATTGCAACCGGTGCATTGGTCAAAACAATCTGTGCTTCTTCGCTATAACATTTCAATGCGGTTTTCCAGGCAATGGATTTTTCATCCAAAGCGCCGAAAATGATCCCTTTTTTTCCTTTCAGTAAATTATTTGACATAGCAATTCATTTTGTTGTGGTAAAAATAAGGAGATAGTTCGTACATCGAAGCAAAACCACCTGCCGATTTATGCAGTTGTATTTCTAAGCTCACGGAAACGTAAGACTTATAAGAAATACAAGTAAAAATGTATAAGCAAATATCAATGCAAAGGAAGCTATCATCCAAAAAAAGAATCTGCGCATTGATTCCTTAGGGCGCAATATTTTTTGTAAATAATTATACAATAAATACACAGGAAAAAGTGACATAAGGACGATGAATAATATGGTCAGGGCTTTTAGTTTCAATTTGTAAAATTTTATCCGGACTCCAAACATCTGTTAGCTCCATTAAGACTTAACTTTGATCTTTGTATTCCATTTATTCCTAAAAGTACAAGTATGGGTGTGAAAACCGTCATCACAGGAACGGGATGTTACATTCCTGAAATAATAAAAACAAACCAAGATTTCAGTAAACAGGATTTTTATACTGAGGACGCACAATTAATAATCACTCCGTCGCAGGAAATAGTAGATAAATTTCAAGACATCACCGGCATTGAAGAACGACGGTACGTCAATGATGCAATGAATTCATCAGATATGGCGACCATTGCTGCCCGGTTGGCCATTGAAGAAAGCGGCATTGATCCCGAAGAACTTGACCAGGTGATACTGGCCCACAATTTTGGAAATGTTATCAAGAATACGATCCAGACTGATGTTTTACCGGCACTTGCCTCAAGAGTTAAACATGATCTGTGTATAAAAAACCCTAACTGTGTGGCGTATGATATTCTGTTTGGATGTCCGGGTTGGGTACAGGGAGTGATACAAGCCGATACCTATTTCAAAGCAGGTATAGCAAAAAAGGCGCTGGTGATCGGTACAGAAACACTGAGCCGGGTGATTGACATGTACGACCGTGACAGTATGATATTTTCTGACGGTGCCGGAGCTTCAGTGCTGGAAATAAAAAAGGATACTGAAACCAAAAGCGGCATTCTTTCCTGGTCTGTTCAAAGCCATTGCCTGGATGAGGCTTATTACTTATACATGGGCAAAAGTAATTTTCCGGATGCTGATTCCCGGATAAGGTTTATTAAAATGAAAGGAAGAAAAGTCTATGAGTATGCTATGCTGCATGTTCCGGCCGCAATGAAAGATTGCCTGGATAAAGCAGGGGTTTCCATCGGGGAAGTAAAAAAAGTTTTTATTCACCAGGCCAATGAAAAAATGGATGAAGGAATTATTCGTCGTTTATTCAAGTTATATGGATTAAAAGAAATGCCGGAATATATCATGCCGATGAATATTCAAAAATTCGGCAATAGCTCGGTCGCAACTATCCCTACTTTATTTGATATGGTCAAAAAAGGTAAATTAAACGACCATCAGCTGGATATCGGCGATATTGTTTTATTCGCATCCGTAGGTGCAGGTATGAACATCAATGCCATTTGCTACCGGATGTAGTTGCTGCCTGACACTTATCTTTGCCGCATGACGATTTCCTATAAATGGCTGAGTGAATATCTGCCTGCCGGACAGGCAGGCCTCCCTGTTACCGTTGAACCCGAAAGGCTTTCCCGCATTCTTACTTCCATCGGTCTGGAAGTAGAAAGCATGACCAATTATGAAGAAGTAAAAGGCGGATTGAAAGGATTAATAATTGGAGAAGTGTTGACAACAGAAAAGCATCCCAATGCTGATAAACTTACCCTTACCACTGTAAATATTGGAAATGGCACCCCATTAAATATTGTTTGCGGTGCACCAAATGTTGCCACCGGGCAAAAAGTGCTGGTAGCCCCGGTTGGTACAACTATCTATCCTGTATCTGGTGACCCAATAACAATGGCTGAAAGAAAGATCAGGGGTAGCGAAAGCCAGGGAATGATCTGTGCAGAAGATGAAATTGGCTTAGGCGCTTCTCATGCCGGTATCATGGTACTTTCTACCGATGCACAAGTGGGAACAGCGGCTGCAGAATACTTTCAGCTATACGATGATATTGTTTATGAAATCGGTCTTACCCCAAACCGGATGGATGCCATGAGCCATTGGGGTGTGGCAAGAGACGTTTGTGCATACCTATCTCATCATGACAAAAAAGAACTGAAACCCAGACTGCCAAACAGCTTTGGCTTTAAAGTTGACAATACATCACTTACCATTGATGTAAAGGTTGAAAATGAAAAAGCCTGCCCCCGCTATTCCGGTGTCAGCATAGCCAATGTCAGTATCAAAGAATCTCCCAAATGGCTGCAGCAAAAAATAAAATCTATTGGCCTGCGTCCGATCAATAATATTGTTGATATTACCAACTTCATTCAGCATGAAACAGGTCAGCCGCTTCATGCTTTTGATGCAGATAAAATAACCGGCAAAAAGATCGTTGTGAAGAATTTGCCGGAAGGGACCCCTTTCATCACTCTGGATGAAAAAGAAAGAAAACTCAGTGCTGATGACCTGATGATTTGCGATGCCAAAGAAGGGATGTGTATTGCCGGGGTATTTGGCGGTATTCACAGTGGTGTGACTGAACATACAAAAAACATTTTTCTCGAAAGTGCCTTCTTTGATGGCATCACTCTCCGAAAAAGTTCATTTCGGCATGGATTGCGAACAGATGCCGCTTCAAGATTTGAAAAGGGAACCGATATTTCTGCCACCGTTAATGTTTTAAAAAGGGCCGCATCGCTGATCAAAGAATTATGCGGTGGTGAAATTGCTTCAGAGTTAATTGATATTTATCCCAATCCAAAACCCAAAACGGAAGTAGCCGTAAAATGGCATTACATAAAAAAATTAAGCGGTAAAAACTATCATCCTGATACCGTTAAAAATATTCTCGTCAGCCTTGGTTTTGAAATACTGAAAGAGGGCATTGATGAATTGAGGGTTGCTGTGCCTTACCATAAACCCGACATCAGCCTGCCTGCTGACATAGTGGAAGAAATTGTACGGATCGATGGTCTTGATAATATTGAAATACCTGAAGCTATCAGCATCACCCCCGCTGTTGAAGAAAATTATAAAAAAGAAATACTCAGGGAGAAAGTGGCCGGATATTTAGTGGGACAGGGTTTCAATGAAATGATGACCAACTCCATTACCAATGCTGCACATTATTCTGAAGAAGAACAGCAAAGCATGGTGAAGATGCTGAACAGCCTGAGCGCCGAACTGAACATACTCCGCAGCTCTCTTTTTGAAACGGCGCTGGAAGTAGCAGCCCACAACCTGAATCACAAAAACAATTCATTACGTTTATTTGAATTTGGCAAAGCCTACAGCAGCAACGGCCCGGGTAATTACAATGAAACGGAAAATCTTTGTATCATTATCAGCGGCAACAAAAATGAAGACCACTGGAAACAAAAAAACACAGCCTCGGATTTTTATTGGCTGAAAGGTACAGTTGATGCCATATTAAAAGTGCTTGGAGTTACCCCTGATTCAGTTGAAAAAATGGAAGTCCCTAAACTGGATAATCATGTTGTTTATAAATTAAATAATCAGATTATTGCCGGAGCCGGTGAGGTAAAGAAAAAAGTATTGGAAAAGTCCGGCATAAAACAACCTGTATATTTTGCAGGGCTCAATTGGGAGTTGCTTGTTGCTGCTGCATCAGAACAATCTGTAAAAATCAAAGAGCTTCCAAAATATCCTTCGGTACAGAGAGACATTGCTATGATTGTATCAAAAGAACTGTCATGGGAACTGGTAAAACAAACCGTGCAAAAAATCAGGCTGGATAAACTGCAGGACATTAAACTGTTTGATATTTTTGAAAGCGAAAAGCTTGGAGCAAACAAAAAATCAATCGCCATCAATCTTACTTTTCTCGACGAAGAGAAAACACTTACTGATAAAGAGATTGATGGCTGGATGAATAAGATAATGACAGCACTGGAAAAAGATTTACAGGCTGAGATCAGGAAATAATGAACTGTCACCCCGGGACTGCCTCTGCCTGTCGGCAGACAGGCTTGCCGAAGGGTACTGGCCAAATAAGAAAATGACCATTACTGAGCAACATCTTAAACGAATTCAGGATAAACTTCAGCAATTACTGAAGCAATACACAACTTTGCAAAAAGAAAACAAACAACTTGCTGAAGAATTAAAATCAGCAGAACAAAAAATTGTTACCCAGCAGAAAAGTGTTGATGAGTTAAAACAGCAGGTTAGTGTTTTAAAGCTTAGTACAGCGGAGATGAATAATGCCGATAAGAAAGAATTTGAAAAAAGAATTAATGGTTACCTGAAGGAGATTGATCGGTGCATTGCATTGCTGGGAGAATGAGTTAATGAACAAACCTTTTTTATCAAACCAACTGATTTTTTAAGACAGATTTACTCGCTACCCTGTAGGAAAATGAAGTTGATTTATCGTTTATTCATATTTTTTTGCTTGTCTTCATCTGTATTAAGCCAGGAAACTTTACCAATAATCAAAAAACACATAGATGACAAAGGCTTTATAGATTTTTATCAGTACAGAAATGGAATAGTGTCACTTACAACTAATGGGAAAATCTATTATACGAACTTAGTTGATACCTCCTCTTCAGAACTGTCCCGATTCCCTGCCTCTTGTATTGCTGTTGACAGGCAAGGTTCACTTTGGGCTATTGATAGTTTTTCTTCTTCTTATGTTTTAAAGGATACAGGCTGGAAATGGGATAGCTATATTGGTGCAGCACGAATCTGGAAACTACTTTTTTGCATTGACAACTCCCCCATCTTTATAACTGACTTGGGGGTTTTAAGCAAGCGTACAAATACTTTTTATGGAGAAAACTGGTATAGAAACCGGCCCTTCAGTGAATTTGTGAGAACCAGGTATAATATAAGCTGTGCATACATCGACAAAAATAACAATTTATGGATGGGCATTAACAGCCGTCGAGGTGCGGAAGTTCATGTTTTTTCAATCAGGAAAAACAAATTTATTACTCCCTCGTTTAAAGGTTTCACCTTTTTTAGGCGGGTACAGGACATTTTTGGGGGCGGAAAAGAGATATTTTTTGTTGATCAGGATTTTATGTTTGGCATGAGTGCAATCATGACCTATAAAAAGGATACAATGTTGCGGATACATCATCCTGAGTACGACACATCAAGGTTTGGGCCTAAAAGGGATGATGAAGATTTTATCGGAACTGGTTATTATGACTATGCAAGTAAAGAGATTTATTACTTTTCAAGCTTGGGGTTAATGAAGTGCCGATATAGCTCGGGAAAAAGAAAAATAACTAAAACAGAAATAATCATACCCGGACAGAAAGAATGGAATGGATATGAATTTGAAAATTCAAGATTTCCCGCCTATCTAAGAAAAATGATCAAAATCAGAAATCAAATAATTTACCTCCATAGAGACGATAGAATCTTTATTACTGATGGGAAAAAAATTATAAATCTGAAATAAATACTCTTAAACCCTTTTCACCAGTTTCATTTTCATCTCATCATCTCCCTGGGAAAGTTCTAAGGTATATTGCCCGTATGGCAGGTCGTTAAGTCCATTCCATGTAATTTCCCTTTTATCCCTGGAAATATTTTTTTCAATGGTCCGGCACACCATTCCGGTATCATCCTTTAAAACACCACGTACACACTGACCATTAGGAGCAGTAAGTTCAAGATGCAACGCATCAATAAATACCGAAGACTTAACTTTGGCAAACATGAGGTAAACGTTTTATTCGTTTCCTTAGGTGTCCTTAACCATGTGGTTTTACGGGGATAGTGGCTGTTCGGTTAGTAAGGGGCATCGAATATAGTAAATAGATATTGAAATTTCCAAGAATATGAATGAATTAATTGCCATTTCAGCCGTTATTGGCGACCGCAGCTACCGGATCAAGATTCATCCCGATGATGAAGAAGTGGTAAGAAAAACCATCAAAACCCTCAATGATAAGATCATTGAATTCAGAACCCAGTATGCCGGTAAAGATATGCAGGACTATATTGCCATGGTGCTGATATGGTATGCTACCGAGCAACATACTGCCATGTCCGCCGGACTGGAAAAAGAGAATATCACCGATCAGTTAAGTTCGATTGAGAAAATTTTGGATAGCCATTTATCCGGTTGAGCCTCGAGTAGATGCTGCATTTGGTTTTATTTTCCCGGATTAAAAGCCCTCTAAAAAGCCAAAATCAGGCTCCATATCCCGATTTTATCCGTTGCCCCCCGTTTTGTATCTTCGCTGACTATCCCGATTTAAATCGGGAAATTTTTTACTTAATAACAGGATTGTGCCACAATTAAACAAAAACATTCATGGATCCGAATATATTATACATCATCATAGGTGTTGCCGCCCTCATCGTGGGCCTTGTAGCGGGTAAGTTCCTTTTTGCAAAAAACACCCGTAAAAAAATAGAAGAAGCCGAGCTCCAATCACAAACCATATTAAAAGAAGCTGAACTGAGAGCCGAAACCATCCGGAAAGAAAAGGAACTGGAAGGAAAGGAAAAGTTTGTGCAAATGCGGGCGGCTCATGAAAAAGAAGTGAACGAAAGAAACCGGAAGATCAACGACACCGAGAACCGCATCCGCCAAAAAGAACAATCCATCAACCAAAAAGAAGGCAATCTTGATAAGCACATAAAAGAAAATGAAGCCATCAAAGACAACCTGAACCGCCAGATCGAACTGGTAAATATTAAAAGAACTGAACTGGAAAAACACCAGGAAGAACATATCCGCAGGCTCGAAAAAATTGCCGGCCTTTCTGCCGATGAAGCCAAAGCCCAACTGGTAGAAAGCCTGAAACATGAAGCCCAGACAGCAGCATTGGGAATGCAACAGGAAATAATTGACGAGGCCAAACAAAAAGCAAATAAAGAAGCAAGAAAGATCATCATTCAAACCATTCAGAGAACCGCTGCGGAACAAGCCATCGAAAATTCCATCACCGTTTTCAACCTGGAAAGCGATGAAATTAAAGGTCAGATCATTGGCCGGGAAGGACGAAACATCCGGGCTATAGAAGCTGCCACCGGTGTTGACCTAATTGTTGATGACACTCCGGAAGCTATACTTCTCTCCTCTTTTGATCCGCTGCGCCGGGAAATAGCAAGATTAAGTTTGCAGCGATTAGTAGCAGATGGCCGCATTCACCCGGCAAGAATTGAAGAGATTGTTGAAAAAACAAAAAAGCAGATTGAAGAACAGGTAATGGAAATCGGAGAAAGAACAGTAATCGAACTCGGCATTCATGGTCTGCATAAGGAGTTGGTGAGAATGGTTGGACGGATGCGTTTCCGCTCTTCTTATGGTCAAAATCTTTTAATGCATAGCCGTGAGACTGCTAACCTCTGCGCTACCATGGCTGCTGAACTTGGATTGAATGCCAAGCTTGCCAAGAGAGCCGGCCTGCTTCATGATATTGGTAAAGTACCGGATGAAGAAAGCGAATTGAGCCATGCATTGCTGGGAGCTAAACTTGCTGAAAAATATGGCGAGAATCCCGCTGTCGTAAATGCCATTGGCGCCCACCACGATGAAATGGAAATGCAATATGTTATTTCACCCATCATACAAGCCTGTGACGCTATCAGTGGTGCCAGACCGGGAGCCAGAAGGGAGATCATGCAGCAATACCTGCAAAGGATCAAAGACCTGGAAAACCTGGCAATGGGTTATAACGGAGTGGAAAAAGCATATGCCATCCAGGCCGGAAGAGAATTGAGGGTGATCGTAGAAGCAGATAAAGTAACGGACCAGGATTCGGATAAGCTTTCTTTTGAAATAGCCCAGAAAATTCAGACCGAAATGACCTTTCCGGGTCAAATAAAAGTGACGGTAATCAGGGAGAAAAGGGCTGTGAATGTGGCGAGATAACTGTTTCAGGTCTAAGGTTCTGAAAGCCAGCACAAGTTTGAAACTCCGGAAAAACATTCAACCTTAAACTTCAAACTTTAAACAGTTTCCTTTACCTTTGCCCTCCCTAAAAATCAGCATTATGAACGCCATAGCATATGTACATGAGCAACTGACAGGCAAGAAGAATTATCCTGCGTTTAAGCCCGGTGACAATATCACTGTGAACTATAAGATCATTGAAGGAAACAAGGAAAGAATCCAGAGTTTCAGGGGTGATGTGATCAAAAAACAGGGTACCGGTCACACAGCCAGCTTTACTGTTCGTAAAATATCCGATGGAATAGGCGTGGAAAGGGTTTTCCCTTTCTTTTCTCCCAACATTGATTCCATTGAGTTAAATAAAACAGGCCATGTGAGCCGTGCCAAATTATTTTATCAGCGTAAACGCAGTGGTAAGAGTGCCCGGATCCGGGAAAAACGTATGGCTGCCGAAACTGCTGAATAATTTCAAATCAAATAATTTCGAAAAGCCCGTAGGGGCTTTTTACGTTATAGAATCTTTAGAAACTAATTCTTCCTGAATCTTTCAGTACTTATTATCTTTGACGTCTAATATTTCTTGATATGATACAACCTTATTTGCTGGGTATGCTGGGCACCAATGAGATTATCATTATCCTGGTAATCGTTTTACTTCTGTTTGGTGGTAAAAAAATACCCGAACTGATGCGGGGCCTTGGCAAGGGAGTCCGTGAATTCAACGATGCAAAAAGCAATGTAAAAAAGGAAATAGAAGACAGCGCCAACGATATTAAGAATTCACCGAACACCAAGTAAATAATCTTTCCTCATTTTCATCATCTTCAAAAGTTCCTCTTTTGTTTGAATTTTCTTCCATTGAGCAATATCATGCCCAATTAAAGGAAGGAAAAACCACCTGCCGCATGGCAGTTGAATATTTCCTGAACCGGATAAAAGACCGGCAACACCTGAATGCTTTTATTGAAGTTTTTGCTGAAGAAGCTTTGCAGCAAGCCGATAAACTGGATAAGAACAGAAACTCAGGAAGCAAAACAGGAAAATTACATGGTGTCATTATTGCCCTGAAAGATGTTATCTGTTATAAAGATCACAGGGTTTCAGCCGCCTCCGCCATTCTTAAAACCCGCCCGGATGACACGGTCGGACTGGATTTTGAATCCGTTTATTCTGCGACTGCAGTTGAAAGATTACTGGCTGAGGAAGCAATCATTATTGGCAATTGTAATTGTGATGAATTTGCCATGGGCTCTACCAATGAAAATTCCGTTTATGGCCGGGTATTAAATGCGCAGGATGAAACCAAAGTGCCCGGCGGTTCATCAGGAGGATCTGCAGTGGCTGTTCAGGCAGGTCTTTGCATGGCTTCATTGGGAAGTGATACGGGAGGTTCAGTTAGACAGCCGGCTGATTTTTGCGGCCTAGTTGGATTAAAACCTGCTTATGGAAGAATTTCCCGTTATGGCCTCATTGCTTATGCCTCTTCATTTGACCAGATAGGGATTTTTGCAAATAATGTACCTGATGCGGCCAGGCTGCTTGAAGTAATGGCCGGTCCGGATGAATACGACAGTACGGCCTCACAAAAACCTTTAGAAAAATTTTTCCCCTCTTTTGGAAGGAGTAAGATGGAGGCCAAATTTCGCTTCGCTTATTTCGAAGAAACATTGAAGCACCCCGGAAATGATCCTGAAATTTCTTCTTCAATCATCCAATGGATCGGTCAATTGAAAAAAGAGGGTCATACGGCTGAACCGGTAAAGTTTGAATTACTCGATTATATTGTTCCTGCCTATTATATCTTAACAACAGCCGAAGCTTCTTCTAATTTATCAAGATATGATGGGGTGAGATACGGTTATAGAGCCACAGATAAAGATCCTGACCTGACATCTTTCTATAAAAAAACAAGGTCCGAAGGTTTTGGCAAAGAAGTGAAACGAAGGATCATGCTTGGCACATTCGTTCTCAGCGCCGGCTATTATGATGCCTATTATACAAAAGCACAAAAGGCAAGACAATTGATTTTAAAAAAAATACAAGGCATTTTTAAAGATTATGATTTTATTATAATGCCCACCTCACCTGCCACTGCATTTAAGATTGGTGAAATGGTAAATGATCCCATTGCCATGTACCTGGCTGATATATATACAGTATTGGCTAATCTTGCAGGCATACCCGCCATTTCATTGCCGTTATTTAAACACAGCAACGGAATGCCCTTCGGCATCCAGGTCATGGCAAACCGTTTTGATGAATTAACTTTGTTGCAGGTTTCGCATCAAATGATGCAAATACAGAAAGGTCAATTGAAAGAATGAGAAATCTGAAACAAATATTTCTCTCCGTATCGGTTATAATATATTTCCCTTTAACCGCATTGGCCGGCAAGCTGCAGCAAACTTCTCAAAATAATTTTCCCGATATTTCCGATACTGCTCAAAAAAAAGATACATCTGTCATTCAGTTGAACGATCCGAAACTGGGCTTTAAAAATCTTTTTGAAACCGCCGTGTTAGGCGATGGGGTAAATCCTGCAAAACTGAACCCGATGGCAGTAAGTTTTGTAAAAGATTACATCGCCAAAAATGGCAAAGGCCTTCGCACCATGAAAGAATGGGCAATGCCTTATTTCAAAATGATGGACCTGGTGCTTGGCCAGCATGGCCTGCCCAAAGAACTTAAATATTTAGCTGTGATTGAATCGGGGCTGCGGTACAATGCCATATCCTGGGCTGGCGCTGTGGGACCCTGGGCCCTGATGCCTGCCACAGCAAAACAATATGGCCTTATCGTTTCCCGGCACAACGATGAAAGGCTTGATTATTATAAAAGCACCCATGCCGCTGCTGCATTGCTTACCGACCTTTTTGCACAGTATGGTGATTGGCTATTGGTAATTGCTGCTTATAATGGTGGCCCCGGCAATGTAAACAAGGCTATTAAAAAAAGCGGGGGCAGCAAAGATTTCTGGACATTGCAATACTATCTTCCCAATGAATCAATGAATCATGTAAAAAAATTTATAGCCACACATTATATTATGGAGGGCGAAGGAGGTGTTACAACCGTTACTAAAGAAGAGATGAAAGATATATTGGCAAGTGGAAATGTAAATCTGAGTAAGGATGAAATAAACAATTCAAAAGTTCAGCAAATAACCGGCAGGTATTATGCAAATGTGATCGTAAAGCATATCAGTATGGACATTGATATATTCAACCGGTATAATCCGGGTTTTGATAAGGAGATGTCAACAAACGGAACCTATGAACTTCGCCTGCCTTCCGAAAAAATGGATCTGTTTCTTGCCAAAAAGCAGGATATACTAAACGAATCTTTTCAGATATTGTTGAATTCTACGGGTAATTAAAGAAAGTGCTTAGTAATCTTTCAATACCTTATTAATCGCCTCCACCTTCAACAAACATTCTTCCCACTCCTGTTCCGGCTTGCTATAAAATGTGATGCCTGAACCAACCTGGTAAGAAAGATAATTCCGGGTTGCATTGCACATCACACTCCGGATAACTACATTGAAGTCAAAGTCGCTTTCAGGAGTAATATACCCAACAGCTCCGGAAAAAATTCCTCTTTTTGTTTTTTCATATTGTTCAATCAGTTCCATTACCCTTTTCTTGGGCGCCCCGGTCATGGAGCCCATCGGAAAAGTTGATCGGATAATATCTGTGAATGAAACATTGTCTTTCAAGTTGCCGCTTACCGTAGAAATCATCTGGTGCACCTGGGGAAATGAATAAATGCCAAAAAGCTCATCCGCCTTTACTGTACCCTCTTTACAAATCTTTGCCAGGTCATTTCTTACCAGGTCAACCACCATTACATTCTCAGAACGGTCTTTTGAACTTTGCTCCAGCTCCTTTTTACTTTGTTCGTCTTTCGCAGTATCGCCTGATACCCTTTTCGAAGTTCCCTTAATAGGTTGAGATAATAGCCTGTCGCCTTTTTTTTGTAAAAACCTTTCCGGGCTGGCGCAAATAAGCCATTTATCATCCAGCCGGTATAAGGCTGAAAAGGGATTGGGGGAGACATTACTTAGTTTCTTATAAAAATCAACAAGGTCAATACCTGCATTTTCAGAAAAAAATTCCTGGCAAAAATTTATTTCATAACAGTCGCCCCTGATAATATGACGCTGTAATTGTCTTATTACAGAAATATATTCCTCTTTGGAAAATCGGTTTTGAATCACTGCATTTGCTTTTCCGGCTGTTTCCCGGGATATTGCTGTTGCATTAATTTCTGTCGCTGTTCTTTCTGCATTCTCAGCTTCAACCAGCATTTCAGTTTCATTCAGCCGGATAATGATTTCAGGCTCGAAAAAAAACAGGTCGGGGAAACCAATTTTATCAGGATGGGAGGATTCCAGCTTTTCTATCTCATTTTTCAGATCATAACCCAAATGCCCGAACAGCCAGGCCGGTTTTTCATCAATAAATTGCTGAAGCTGATGTAAGGCGTTACCCGCCGTTGCCTTCACATATCTTTTAACGCCGGCAGCCAGCATACATTCAACCGTATGCGGCTTTATAGAATATTGATGATTATCCAAAAAACAAAAAGTGCCAAACCGCTGCGCCCAGTTCAACACTTTTTGTTTAGTATCCTTAAAATCAGCTATTGAAAAACTGCAATTGGTTGAGATTGCTTTATTCAAAATGGTTGAAAAATTCCTTTCGGAACAGTGTTTTAATAGTCATCTTCATCATCGTCGTCATAATCCTTATCGTTGAACATGTCTTTGAATTCATCATCCTCAAATTTAAAATCGTCTTCATCGCCCCCTTTTTTCCCGGCGGCGCCTTTTTTCCCCTTCGATTTCGGGATATCAAATTCATCAAAGTCAGGATCCCAGTCTTCTTCTTCCTCGGGCTTTTCCCATTCATCGGGCCCGTCATCTACATCTTCGTCATCATCATCGTCATCTTTGCTTTTCCGGGATGCAAGAGCAGTCTTGCCCCCTTTCTTTGAAACGGATGCAGTTTCCTCCCGATTGTTATCGGAATCATCGTCCTGTTCATCGTCATCCTCTTCCTCTTCCATTTGTTTTTTAGGTTTGGAAGAAGCTTTTTTAGCTGCGCCCTTTGCAGCAGATGAACCAGTTTTCCCGGCGGATTTTTTTTCCTTATCAGATTTTGATGTCATAGTCTAAAAGGATTATTGCTGTAAAATTTCAGCGAAGTTTTTAATTCGCCAAATTTTTAAAAAATTTTTTTTGATTCTTTTCCCCTTCCTGAAAGATAAATAACGATTTATTTAACCTGAATGATCTGTTCCCTCCCCGGCCCGTTGGAAATATACTGAACGCTAACCCCAAGATATTGATTGATGAACTGAACATAAGATTTCATCGTTTCAGGCAGATCAGCATAGGAGTTTGCTGCACTGCTTGCCTTGTTCCAGCCGTCAAAGGGTAAATATACCGGCTCAGGCCTCTGCCGGTCCATCTGAAACGGGATTTCCTTAGTTTCTTTTCCATCCAGCTTATAGGCTGTGCATACTTTCAGTTCTTTGAAAGAATCCAATACATCAGCCTTGGTCATTACAATCCTGGTAACTCCATTTATCATGCAGGCAAACTGTAAAGCCACAAGGTCAATCCATCCGCAACGGCGGGGGCGGCCCGTGGTGGCGCCAAATTCATTGCCGATCTTTCTCAACTCTTCCCCCGTTTCATCGGTCAATTCAGTTGGGAACGGCCCGCTGCCTACCCGTGTGCAATAGGCCTTTGTAACACCAATTACATCCCTGATTTGCTGCGGAGCTATTCCTAATCCGCTGCAAACCCCGGCGGAAATAGTGCTGGAGGAGGTAACATATGGAAAGGTTCCGAAATCAATATCGAGCATGCTTCCCTGGGCTCCTTCTGCCAAAACTTTCTTGCCCGATCTTATGGCATTGTTGATAAAGTATTCGCCGTTTACAATATTCAGCTTTTTTAAAAACTCCAGGGCTTCAAAAAACTCTTCCTCCCATGCACTGATGTCTTCCTGGAAATTATAATTGTCAAGCAGCCGCTGGTGCTTCAGGCGCAGTTTGATATAAGATGTGGTAAAATTTTTATCCAGCACATCTCCCACCCGCAATCCGTTTCTTCCTGTTTTATCCATGTAAGTGGGACCGATGCCTTTTAAAGTAGAGCCAATTTTCTGATTGCCTTTCGATAGTTCCGCCGCTTTATCCAATGCCCTGTGGGTTGGCAATATCAGGTGGGTACGTTCGGAAATAAAGAGATTCTTCTTAAGATCAATGCCAAATGAGGCGACGGTATCACACTCTCTTTTAAGCACTACCGGATCCAATACCACACCATTGCCTATCAGGTTGATTACGCCATCATGAAAAACACCCGAAGGTATCTGGTGAAGCACCACTTTTCTGTCGCCTACATATAATGTATGCCCGGCATTGGGCCCTCCCTGAAAACGGGCAACTATATCATATTCTTTTGCAAAAAAGTCAACGATCTTTCCTTTTCCTTCATCGCCCCACTGGAGGCCGAGTATTACATCTACCATTTTTTAGATATTAAGAGAAGCAGGCCCCCCCTTTGGTAAAACTAAGGGGGCAGGCAAAAATACAGGTTCGCATAAAAAAGCCGGAGAATTTACTCAACCGGCCAGTTATATTTTTTCACCCAATAGTATTGAGTTATCAACGTATCAGGCTTACTGTACCTTTTTTCTTTATGATCTTATTAGTTTTTGTTATTCCTTCCACTGTCCAGATATAAATACCGGTAGGTTGCTCCACACCTCCAAGCTTGCCATCCCAGCCTTCATGCAATGTATTTGTGGAAAAAATCATCTGTCCCCAGCGATTAAATACCCTGAAATATTTTATGGATGCTATACCAACGGGGAATGGGGTCAATTTATCGTTTTTCCCGTCTGCATTGGGAGTAAACCCTGTGGGCACATAAATATCAGGCCCAGTGTAAACTTTCACCCTTACATAGCCTTCTCCCTTGCAGCCCGCTGCAGTGGATGCTGTTACCTTATAAACGACATCACTTCCGATAGGCCCAACGGTTACAACGGGGTTTGCAATCCCTGGGTTACTTAATCCGGTTGCCGGTGTCCATGTGTAAATATTGGCAATGGATGTGGCATTTATCTGAAACTGATCACCGGCATAAGCTACGGTATCAAATGGGAAGGTCTGCACTTTTATCGGGGGTGTCACATTCACCGTCACATCATCTGTTACCAGCGATTTGCAGCCTATAGCATCCCTCACCTCCATTAAAGTATAAGTAATTGTTTTATCCGGAGTGGAAACCGGGTTCGAAATATTTGGGTTGTTCAGGTAAGTAGAGGGGGACCATAAATACTGTGTGCCTCCGGAGCCCTGCAACATATAGCTCTGGCCATAGCAAATATCTCCATCGGGCCCTGCATTGGGTATGGGAGCGGGATTTACATTCACTATGACAGTGTCATTAGCGCTGCATCGGCCTAATGTTGCTGTTACAATATATTGCGTGGTTACCGTTGGATTGGCAACTGGATTTGGTATTGTGGTACTGCTCAGCCCGGTTGCCGGGGTCCATGAATAAACCAGGGCATTGGATGTAAGTTGCAATTGCGTAGATGTTCCTTCGCAAATGAATGGATCGGTTTGAGGAGTAAAAGTCAAGTCATTGGTAAGACCTACCACTGTATTAAATGAAGTGGTACATCCAAGATTATCCTTTACATTAACTACATAATTCCCCGGCGCCACATTGAATGTATTGCTGCTTTGCCAGGTTACCCCGCCATCAATTGAATAACTGTATCCCAAATTTCCACCGGCTGCATTTACAGTAATCATTCCGTCATTACCTCCATTGCAACTTGCATTAGAATTTGAGGAATTAGCCGTAAGAATTGCCGGTTCGGTTACATTGGCTGATTGGATTTTGGTACAGTTATTTCCATCACGGATAATAACATTGTAATTACCAGCAGCCACATTAAATATATTACCGGCCTGCCATGTCACTCCACCATCAATTGAATATTGGTAAGGGGTCACACCTCCCCCCGCAGTAATGGTAATGATTCCATTAGTTTGCCCGTTGCAAACAACAGGCACAGTAGCAGCAGAACTGCTTAAAGCCGCAGGCTCGGTAATAGTGACAGTTTGCGAACCTTGGCAACCGTTGCTTTCTCTGTAATAAACAGTGTATGTTCCGGCTATGAGGCCATTAAAGATATTGCTGGCCTGCCAGGTCACTCCATCCAGAGAATATTGATAGGGCGGCGTGCCGATCACAGGTTGTGTTACAGTTATTGAACCAGTAGCTCCGGTATTACACAAAACAGCAGAAGGAGTTACAGTAGTTGTTAATGCGGGTCCTGCCGGCACATCCACTGAAATCGAATTGGTAACACAGGTGGCAGCATCTGTAACCAACACAGTATGTGTGCCAGCTGCTACATTGGTAAATGTATAGGGAGCAGCGCCTGCAACAAAAGGTCCGCCATCGAGTGAAAAAGTATAAGGAGCTGTTCCGTTAGTTGGCGTTACTATGATAGTGCCGTTGGTGGCGCCGCTGCAACTGGTAGCAGTAGAAGCAGCATTTGCAGTTAATACAGGACCTGCGGCAACCGTTATATTGAGTGTTACATTACATCCTGCATTATCAGTAATCAATACAGTATGCGGGCCTGAGGCCACCCCGATAAATGTATAAGGATTGCCTCCACTTTGTGCAGGTCCCCCATCCAGGCTGTAGGTAAACGGCGCTGTACCGGTTGTGGCATTCGCAGTAACAGAACCATCGCTGACAGCAGGACATGAAGTGGCAGTCTGGCTGACAATGGCATTCACGCCTGATCCTATACCAACAATTACACTGATTGTAACTGTGCATCCGATATTATCAGTTATCAATACTGTATGAGACCCGGCAGTAACATTATTGAATGTATAAGGATTGGTTCCGCTTTGTGGTGGCCCTCCATCGAGACTGAAAGTAAAAGGAGCGACACCTGTTGTGGCATTAGCTGTTATTGTACCATTTGCAGCAATGGCACAGGAAGCAACAGTGCTGGTAGCATTTCCTGCAATACCCGGACCCACCGGAACTGTTACATTTATTGTTCTGGTACATCCGACATTATCAGTGATGACAACGGTGTGTCCGCCTGCTGTCACATTTGTAAAAGTGTAGGGATTGGCTCCGTTTTGTGGAGCTCCTCCATCAAGAGTATATGTAAAGGGAGCAGTTCCTGCTGTTGCATTAGCTGTTATTGTACCGTTTGCAGCTCCTGCGCAGGAAGTAGCAGTACTGCTCGCATTTCCCAAAACCCCTGTTCCGTTTGTAATAGTAACATTCAGGACCAAAGATGTACAGCTTGTACTTACATCAGTAACCAAAACTGTATGCGGACCGGCACTGAGATTAGTAAAAGTAAAAGGAATTGTCCCAGGAACAGGAGCTCCTCCATCGAGAGTAAATGTATAAGGCCCGGTACCCCCGGCTGAAGTCACAGTAATAGTGCCATTATTTACTCCTGCACATGCAGTCTGTGTAAAGCTGGTTGTTGCGCTGATATTTCCGTTCAATGAAATTGTTGCAGGAATTGTTGTCGAACAAACAGCTGGAGCATCTCTAACATATACAGTATATGACCCTGAGGCAAGACCTGTAAAAACATTACTTGCTTGCCATGTAGTACCATTTAATGAATACTGATAAGGAGCAGTGCCTCCGCTAACTCCAGTTATTGTCAAAGTCCCGTTATTTGTACCACAATCGGCGGGTGTCGGAGCTACATTAGCAGTAAGCGGATTTGCCCGATTTACCCTGATTGTATCCATCCCAAAGATCTCAACCGTAGGGTCATCAATCTTTTCATAGACTGATTTTACGATATAGGATGTAGTGGCACCGGCTGGTGCACATAAATTAGGAAAGGATGCCTCAAGTACGCCACTGCTATAAGGTGCAACGGTACCTGTGATCAGCAAATTATTGCTCATATCATACAACTCGACTCTTTTGAAAAGCGAAGCCCCCGCATCGGGTACAAACCGCCATGTTTCGTTCATACCGATTGATCCCCATGAAGGATCACTCATCTTTCTTGCCGGCGCTGTCATTCCCAGAGTTCTTGTAAAATCCTGGATGCCCACCATTGCTTTTCCGCCATTCCATGTAGTGCAAATCTCCTTATCAAAAATCTTTACTTCAATAATACCGGTTGATTCATACAAAATGATCTGATGAGTATTTTCTACCAAACTGGCGCAATTGAACAGTGGTACTTTATAGAAACTAAGTATCCATCTTCTGTGTGGGGCAGTTCCGAAAACCTGGTATTGAATTTTGTTTGTTGTATTCAGAGATGGATCAAGGTCATGATAGGGCCCCATTATTAATGCCTTGTCATATTGTGTATTTGGCAGATCACCCCTGTTCTGCCAATGTGAAAATAAGCCAGTCAAAGAAATATCAAAACTTAAATAGCCGTTTGTGCTTGCCACTAAATCATTATATGTAGTTCCATAAAATGGAAAAGGAAACCCAATATTGATTACAATGCTATATGTGTCATCGTTTGTAAGATTTGTTGAAGTTCCTGCAGGATCATCAGGGGCTCCATATATGGGAAAACACCCAGGAATTGAACTTCCGGGATTCAGACTATATGAACTTGTCAGACCATGAAGATCGGGGATAAGCGTCTTTAAAGTAATACACAGGTTCGTTGGGCAACCAGGTACCAGTGTATCTTTTGAACAATTAAATGAAAAACCCTGGGCTTTTACAATGCCAGACAAAAAAATAAAAAAGCCAACAATAATCAGTCGCCTCAACGATTGCAGTTTCATTATCGGTTTAAAGTTTACCTGGATAAATAAGGGTGCCGGAAAACGGGACAAGTTAATAAAATTATCCTTTGCCGGCAGGCTTTGGGAGATGATTATGAACAAAAAATTGATTCTAAGACGGTATATCCTCCATATCATATCTCTCCACTGATTCAATACCGGGAGGCTGATCATTCTATGGCAACAGTTTAAGTAACTGCTTCAGTTCTTTGTCCGGAATATTTTCTTTTTCGGCCTTGTCAAAAATGGTCAGCAGATATACCGTGGTCTCTACTACTTTCACACAGGTGATAAGTCTTGCTCCACCTGATTTCCCTGCTCCTTTGGAGGCAATGGCGAGACGTATCTTAAAACAGTGATGCCCGATGGGTGTACCCTGTTCAGGGTTCACTTTCAATTGCTGAACCAGTTCAAAATATTCTGACTTAAGAGAGGGATATTTGCGACTTAGTCGCTTAAGACCTTTTTCAAATGTCTGTATGGTTTTTACCTCATAGTTCATTCAGGATATCTTCGGCATTACGGGCCTTTAGCTTACCCTGCTTTATCAAATGCATTTCTTTTACTGCCTGTTTCAGGTCGCTCAATACTTTTCTTTTGTAGGGAGACATGGATTTTTTGCCGGCCAATGCGCCTGAAAATTTTACAGCCGGTTTTTGCTTTTTATGCGCAGAAGTTTTCTTCAGCAGTTTTTCAATACTGGCCAGCGTGGATTCATCAGTGATTTTGATCACTCTTTCAATCAATTGTATTTTTCTTGCCTCATTGAACATATAACACAAATTTACTTTTTTATCCGCATTATTGAAAATGACTTTTAAGACGGAATATCCTCCATATCATATCTCTCCACTGATTCAATACCGGAAAGATTTAATAAACTACGGACAAGCTTATCCAGTTCTTCCTTATCATGAACATACAAACGGATATTGCCCTCAAATAAACCTTCTTTGGCTTCAATGGTGAGGGCCGAAATATTTATTTTCAGTTCTCCGGATATAAGGTTGGTGATCTTATTCACCACACCCACATCATCCATACCAACGATCTTGATACCGGTAAGAAAAGATATCTCCTTGTTCTTGGCCCATTTCGTTTTCACCACACGATGGCTGTAACTGGCCAATAGCTTGGCAGCATTGGGACAATTGGTGCGATGTATGGTGAGGCCTTTTCCTGTTGTTACAAATCCAAATACATCATCACCCGGGATGGGTTTGCAGCAGTTGGCAAGATTGTAAACTATTTTATCGCTGCTTTCCCCGAATATCACCAGTTCAGCATCTTTTTTTGCCACAACCTGGTGATGTGGAATGATTTCAACTTTTTCATGGTGAATCTTTACCGGTTTTGGAGCCTCGATCCTGTCACCCACAACTTTGAATTCTTTCAGTTCCTTAAGATCAATGTTTTTCACAGCCACCTGATAAAACAAATCCAGGTTGGAAGGAAGCTTATACCACTGCACCAACTCATCTATGTTGTGCTGGGACATGGATGCACCCAGTCCTTCCAGTTTTCTTTGCACCGCATACTTTCCTTCATCTGCCACTTTTCTTTTTTCTTCTTTCAGCGCATCTCTTATTCTCCCTTTTGCCTTGGAAGTAACAACGAATGTGAGCCAGTCCTCCGATGGTTTTTGTTTACTGCTGGTAATGATCTCCACCTGGTCGCCGCTACGAAGTTTATGGCTGATAGGAACCAATTTATGATTGACCTTTGCACCAATCGTTTTTACACCGATAGCGCTGTGTATGGCAAAGGCGAAATCAAGAGCAGTGGACCCCACCGGCAGCATCTTTACATCTCCCTTCGGAGTGTACACATAGATCTCCTCGGCCAGAAAACTGGTTTTAAAATCCTGGAGAAAATCAATACTGTCTGTTTCCTGGTTGCCGATCACCTCCCTTATCTGCTGAAACCATTTGTCAAACCGGCTTTCATCAGCCGTGTCTTCCTTGTATTTCCAGTGAGCAGCCAAACCTTTTTCAGCAATTTCATTCATCCGTTTTGTTCTTATCTGCACTTCCACCCATTTGCCCTGTGGCCCCATCACTGTGGTGTGTAAAGCTTCATAACCATTTGCCTTCGGATTGCTGAGCCAGTCCCGTAACCGCTGCGGCGAGGGCTGGTATTCATCTGCAATGATGGAATACACTTTCCAGCATTCTTCTTTTTCTTTTTCCAAAGCTGAATTAAGTATGATACGGATGGCAAACAGATCGTACACTTCTTCAAAATCCACAGCCTTCTTCTTCATTTTATTCGAAATGGAATGAATGCTCTTGGGCCTGCCATATATTTCCGCATCCAGGTTTGCCTTCTCTAATTTTTCTTTTATGGGTTTGATAAATTCATTGATGTACTTACTTCTTTCTTTTTTCGTTTCAGCGAGTTTTCTTGCAATGTCTTTGTACACATCCGGTTCCATGTATTTCATGGCAAGGTCTTCCATCTCCGTCTTGATATTATACAAACCCATGCGATGGGCCAGCGGCGCATATACATACACAGTTTCAGATGATATCTTCAGCTGCTTTTCCCTTTTCATACTGTCGAGTGTACGCATATTGTGCAGGCGGTCGGCAAGCTTGATCAGTATTACACGGGGATCATCGGTAAGGGTGAGTAATATCTTTTTAAAATTCTCTGCCTGCTGCGATGCATTTACATCTATGACATTTGAAATTTTGGTAAGCCCGTCAACAATGCGGGCAATCTCCTGTCCGAATTCTCTTTCTACATCTTCGAGAGAAATATCCGTGTCCTCTACCGTGTCATGCAGCAAAGCACAAATAGTGGAGCGGATACCAAGGCCGATCTCATCTACGCAGATCTTTGCCACAGCTATCGGATGAAGGATATAAGGTTCGCCGCTTTTTCGCCGCATGGTTTTGTGTGCATCGGCAGCCATTTCAAAAGCGGTACGGATAAGATTTTTGTCGCCGGGTTTTAGTTTTCCCTTCAATACCCGTAACAGCGAACGGTATTCCCTGAGGATAAGCTTCTTCTCCTCCTCTTCATTCAGGTTATACTTCGGTATTTGCGCTACAGTATCCATGTTAGTCTACGAATTTAGTCAAAAATCGCCGGTTATAAAAGCTGAAATGGCCTACATTTGCAGCCCAAATTGCGGGTGTGGTGAAATTGGCAGACATACCAGACTTAGGATCTGGCGCCGCAAGGCATGGGGGTTCGAGTCCCTCCACCCGCACTTTTTAAGTTGATAAGTATATAAAGTAAATAAGTACCTGCTCTAAGCTGGTTCTGGCTTTGCCTTATCAACTTTATTTACTTTATATACTTTCAACCATAAGACATGGCTACAGTTACCAAAGAAAACATCGGCCTGCTGCATGAAAAGCTGACGGTGAAACTGGAAAAGACCGATTATCTTCCTTCGTTTGAAAAAACCTTAAAAGAATACAGCAGGAAAGCAAATATTCCCGGCTTCAGAAAGGGAATGGTTCCGGCAGGGCTTATTAAAAAGATGTATGGTCCTTCGCTGTTCACTGATGAAGTGTTGAAATCTGTTGACAGAGAACTGGTGAGTTATATTCAAAATGACAAGCTGGATATTTTCGCCCAGCCAATTCCTGTCGAGTCGGATGTTCGCCAGTTGGATGTAAACAATCCGGCCGATTACACTTTTCATTTTGAGATCGGCATGAAGCCCGGATTTCAACTTCCAGATCTTGGTAAGGCTAACACCACCCGGTATGTGGTTGAGGTTACTGACGATATGATTGATAAAGAGATCACCCGTCTTCAAAACCGGTATGGCAACATGAAGGATGAAGAAGCTGTGGCAACAGAAGACAATGTTTTGAATGTAACTTTTAGTGAAACCGATAATACAAGCATTGAAACGGAAGGTGGTATAAAAAAAGATAATTCATTACTTGTGAAATATTTTGCCGAAAAATACCGCAAAGAATGGATGGGGAAAAAGAAAGAAGATTCCATTACTGCTTCCCTGAAAGATGCTTTTGAAGAAAAAGAAAGAGAATGGATCATCAGTGACCTGGGGTTAAAGGATGATGCCAACGCAGCAGAAAAATATTTTAAGATACTCATCACCAAAGTTGGTTTGCTGGAAAAAAGAGAATTGAATGAAGAGTTTTTCAACCAGCTTTATCCCGGCCAGGAAGTAATAACAGAATCAGATTTCAGGAATAAAATTAAAGATGAGATACAGGCTTACTGGAACGGGCAGGCAAGAAATCAAATCCATGACCAGGTATTTCATCAACTGGTTGACCATACCGAAATAAAATTTCCCGAAGGGTTTTTAAAAAAATGGGTGAAAACACAAGGTGATGCAGTAAAATCAGATGAGGACGTGGAGAAAGAATTCCCAAAATTCCTCAGCCAGCTGAAATGGACGCTTATCACTGATAAGATCGTCAACGAAAATGCAATACAGGTTTCACCGGATGAGATAAGAAACTTTGCAAAGCAACAACTCTTCAGCTATATGGGCGGCGCCAACCTGAGTGATGATCAGCCCTGGGTAACAGACTACATTGAAAAAATGATGAAGGACAGAAAGTATGTGGAAGATTCATACAACCGCATTCAGACACAAAAAATATTTGACTGGGCCGAAACCAAAGTGAAGCCAACTGATAAAAGCATCAGTGCAGAAGATTTTACCAAAATGGTAGAGGAGCATCAGCATCATCATCACTAGACAAGCTCCTTAGAACGTACTTTACATACTTGGATACTTTATATACTAAAAAGTAAATAAAGTATCTAAAGTAATTACTGCATCTAACCATACCCCAATTATGCCAATTCGTCCTAATTCGTGTAATTCGTGTCATGCATTTTGCCGTTTTCCCATTTGGACGGATATTTGAGGAAATTAGAAGGTTTGAAGTAAACAACCTCAAACCTTAAACTTTAAACTGAACACATGTCCTTTAATTCCGAATTTGAAAAATACGCCGTCAAACACCGCGGTATCTCCAGTAATACGCTTCACAATTATGCATCTCACCTTGTGACCGGCATGACGCCAAACATCATAGAAGAACGTTCATTAAATGTGGCAGTGATGGATGTGTACAGCCGCCTGATGATGGATCGCATTATTTTTCTTGGCTATCCCATCAATGATGAAATAGCCAATATCGTAACGGCGCAATTGCTTTTTCTTGATTCTACTGACCGGTCAAGGGATATTAATATGTACATCAACAGTCCCGGCGGCAGTGTGTACTCAGGCCTCGGTGTGTATGATACCATGCAATATGTAAGCCCGGATATCGCTACCATCTGCATAGGAGTAGCCGCCTCCATGGCTTGTGTATTATTAGCCGCAGGCACCAAAGGAAAGAGAGCTGCATTAAAGCATGCAAGAGTGATGATGCACCAACCCAGCGGCGCCATTGGCGGACAGGCAAGCGATATTGAAATCACGGTAAATGAAATAAAGAAGATAAAGAAGGAATTGTATGAAGTGGTAAACATTCACAGCGGCCGTCCTATAGAACAGATCGAAAAAGATTTTGACCGTGACCACTGGATGACAGCCATTGAAGCAAAAGAATATGGTTTGGTGGATGAAGTTTTAATAACCAATCACAGAAAACAGAAAAAAGATTAACACCGAAATAAAATTCTATGAATCATAAATATTTTAAACCCTGGAAATTCGATGACGAAGAAGAACAAGAAAGAGAAGATAAACGAGATGATCTGATGATGCTGAATAAAAGACTGGAGAGATATTTCTTTGAAAAAAGAAGTGTGTACCTCTGGGGTGTAGTGGATGATAAATCTGCAAGAGAAACAGTGACAAAGCTTTTGTTGCTCGATGCTGACAAACCGGGTGAAGAAATTAAATTCTTTATCAACAGCCCCGGTGGTGTGGTCACCAGCGGCATGGTGATGTACGATACCATGCAGATGATAAAAAGTCCTGTCAGCACAATCTGTATGGGATTAGCTGCTTCTATGGGCAGTATTTTATTAAGCGGTGGCGCAAAGGGGAAACGATTTATTTATCCGCATGGCGAGGTAATGATCCATCAGCCATCCATTGGCGGCCGAATACAGGGTGTAAGTGCCGATCTGGAAATACAGGCCGAACAAACCAAAAGAGTAAAAGAGATTGGAGCCTCCATTCTTGCCAAAAACTGCGGCAAAACTGTTGACCAGATCATGAAAGACTTTGATCGTGACTATTGGATGGATGCCAAAGAAGCCATTGAATATGGCATTGTAGATAAGCTGATAGACAAACTCTAAGCTCTTCAAAACGAAGGCTTTAGTTTACTGATATAAATAAAACCGTTCTTTCCCGGAACGGTTTTATACTTTTGTGAGTTACGAATTCGTTTGAACCCCGTTATACCTTAAGAAAAATGGCAAAAAATCCTTTACACTGTTCTTTCTGCGGCCGCAGCCGTGATGAGGTTAAAATTCTTATCGCAGGGCAAGAAGGCCATATCTGTGAAAACTGCGTGGAGCATGCCCGTGAGATCATTGACCAGGAGCTTACTGTCAAAGATGATAAAACCACTTCTTCTTTCAAGCTTACTGTAAAAAAGCCTGTTGAAATAAAAAAATTTCTGGATGAATATGTGATCGGGCAGGATGAAGCAAAGAAAGTATTGGCCGTTGCCGTTTACAATCATTATAAAAGATTACAACAAAAGAATACAGATGTTGCCGCCAATGAAGTGGAGATAGAAAAAAGCAACATCATCATGGTAGGTGAAACCGGAACCGGTAAAACCCTGCTGGCAAAAAGTATTGCAAGGATGCTGAATGTTCCTTTCACCATTGTGGATGCCACTGTTTTCACAGAAGCCGGTTATGTAGGTGAAGATGTGGAAAGTATTCTTACCCGTTTGCTGCAGGTTTGTAATTATGATGTGCCCGCAGCCGAAAGAGGAATTGTGTATATAGATGAAATAGATAAGATTGCCCGCAAGGGAGATAACCCTTCCATCACCCGTGATGTAAGCGGCGAAGGTGTGCAGCAGGGAATGCTGAAACTGCTGGAAGGAACCGATGTACTCGTTCCACCACAGGGCGGAAGAAAACACCCGGAGCAAAAACTCATTAAGATCAATACCCAAAATATTCTTTTCGTCTGCGGCGGAGCATTCGATGGCATTGATAAGATCATTGCCCGTCGGGTGCAGACCAATACGATTGGTTTCAATGTTGACAAAGAAGCCCAGGAAACCATGAAGAAAAACCTGCTTCGCTATGTAAATGCTACCGACCTGAAAGCGTTTGGATTGATCCCGGAATTACTCGGTCGTTTGCCGGTGGTTACGCATCTTGACCCGCTGGATGCAGTAACCCTAAGAGCCATTCTTACTGAGCCCAGGAATGCTTTGGTAAAACAATACAACAAATTGTTTGAACTGGAAGGTATTCAGCTGACCATTGAAGAGGAAGTACTGAACTTCATGGTGGAGAAAGCCATGGAATATAAACTGGGTGCAAGAGGCCTCAGAAGCATCTGTGAAGGCATACTCACTGATGCTATGTTTGAATTGCCTTCCTCAAAAGAAACATCATTTACACTCGACCTTGAATACGCCAAACGGAAATTTGACAAGAGCAAACTGAGTTTATTGAAAGTGGCATAAGAAGGTCTGTTGGTCATAAAAGTCAAATAAGCAGTGCCTCGTTTTTTGCGGGGCATTTTTAATTTAGCTTACCTTCAACCTATAATATATTCATCATGCAGGAACTGATAGAAAAATTAAAAACCGAAGCCGGTCTTACTGATGAACAAGCCAAACAAGCCATAACAACCATCAAGAATTTTGTGGTTGAAAAATTTCCCATGCTTGAAGGGGCGGTGAATAATGTGTTTGGCGGAGAATAGCAATGCTGTCATGCTTCGACGGGCTCAGCATGACATTACGTTATTTAATATCCCTGCATTTCTTCCCTCTTGGAAAATTAGCTGCCTCATACGGTGTCATTGCCCGGTGGCAAGATTGAAACAAGGTAACTGCAACGATCAGTAATAAAATAATTCTGGTTTTCATAGTTAGCGGATTAAGACGTAAAATTATTTTACCGCTTCCAGAAAAAGGATAAAGAAATACTACTGAAATGTTCTCTTCTTGTTTGAATTTTCCCTTTATTTAAAAAGAAACTTTACTAAACAAACATCCCGCCTGCGGCGGGATGAACTTAATGGGTACACTCTTTATCTGGTTTTTCGTCCAAACAAGGTTGGGCTTAACTGCATCCACCCTGGTTACCGCAGTTAAGACATTTGTAACAGGTGCCGCTACGCATCATGATATGGCCGCATACATTACAGGCCGGAGCATCACTCTGCATACTCTTGGTGGCGGCGCTTAACGCATCTAAACTGCTGTCGGCTTTTACCGGTTGCGCTGCCCTTTGATTTTTTGCGGGCTGCGGCGCCGCAGTTCCTGATGCCGGTGTCACTCTTACACTTGATAACTCCGGGTCGGCGTATTCCAGCGGATTGGAAGGCACTTCATCCCAATCATCGGCACCGGTATTCATTACTTCAGGCTTATCCAGTACATGCACCAGATCAGTGCGGCCTAAATATTCATAACCCAATACCCGGAAAATAAAATCAACAATGGAAGAGGTGGTCTTAATATTCGGATGCTCCACAAATCCAGACGGATCAAACCGGGTAAAAGCAAATTTGTCAACAAACTCTTCCAGCGGTACGCCATATTGCAGACCGATGGAAATAGCAATGGCAAAACAGTTCATCATGCTGCGCATGGTGGCGCCCTCTTTAGCCATGTCAATAAAGATTTCTCCCAAAGTACCATCACTGTATTCGCCGGTGCGAAGGAAAACAGCTTGCCCATTGATCTTTGCTTTTTGAGTAAAGCCGCGGCGCTTGGCAGGTAATGCCCTTCTCTCAACAATGCTGGCTAATTTTCTTTTCAGTTTGGTATCAGGTGATGACTGAACTCTTTTTTGTACTTCCTCTAAAAGTTCTTCAACTGTCAGTTTACCGAGATCAACAATGTTTGATTCAAGCACTTCAGGCTGTCTGTTGTCCGTTGTCTGTTGTCCGGCTTCAGTTTTCTGACTTCCATCCTGAACGGAGTCGAAGGATGTCTTCTTCTTTTTATCACTTTTGTTGCTCAATGGCTGAGACAATTTGGAACCGTCACGGTACAATGCACAGGCCTTTAATCCCAGTTCCCAACTCAACAGGTAAGCATCGGCTATTTCTTCCACCATTGCTTCATGAGGAAGATTGATTGTTTTGGAGATCGCACCGCTGATAAACGGCTGCGTAGCTCCCATCATGCGGATATGGCCATGGGCATGAATATAGCGTTGGCCTTTTTTACCGCATTTGTTGGCACAGTCAAAAACGGGCAGGTGTTCTTCTTTCAGGTATGGGGCGTCTTCCAGCATCATTGTTCCGCACACATAATCATTGGCGGCTTCTATTTGTTCGTCAGTAAATCCAAGAGCTTCCAGCAGGCTCCACTCCATATCATTGTACTGGTCAGGAGTGAAACCAAGACGCTGCAGGCATTCTTCGCCTAAAGTGTATTTATTAAATACAAATCCGATCTCGAATGCTGTTAATGCAGCAGCATCAAGACGTTTGATCTCATCGGCAATAAATCCTTTTTCACTCAGCGACTGGTGATTTATAAAAGGTGCTCCTGCAAAAGAAGCAGTACCTGTTGCATATTTAATGATGGATTCAGCTTCTTTTTCGGAATAACCCAGGTTTTTTAAAGCAACCGGAACGGACTGGTTAATGATCTTGAAATAACCGCCACCACTCAGCTTCTTGAATTTCACCAGTGCAAAATCAGGTTCCACTCCGGTAGTATCACAATCCATCACAAGCCCGATGGTTCCCGTTGGTGCTATAACAGTTGCCTGAGCATTTCTGTATCCATATTTTTCTCCCAGTTCTACCGCATCATCCCATGCTTTGCAGGCAGCTTTCAATAAATAATCAGGACAATACTGCGCTTTGATGCCCTGTGGTTTCAAGCTCAGGTTTTCATATTCATCCGCATCATAAGCAGCAAGACGGTGATTACGCATCACTCTCAGCATATGCTCCCTGTTCTCCTCATATCTTGGAAATGCACCTAACGTTTTTGCCATTTCAGCCGAAGTTCTGTAAGCTGTTCCTGTCATAATAGCGCTGATGGCGCCGGCTATTGCTCTGGCTTCTTCACTATCGTAGGGAATACCGCTAACCATCAGCATGGTTCCGAGATTAGCATATCCTAATCCCAATGTTCTGTATTCATAACTGAGTTGTGCTACTTCTTTACTGGGGAACTGTGCCATCAGTACTGATATTTCCAATACAACAGTCCAGAGGCGACAATTATATTCATAGCCTTCTACATCAAACACATTTTTTTCTGCATCATAAAACTTCATCAGGTTAGCAGATGCAAGATTGCAGGCTGTATTATCCAGGAACATGTATTCGCTGCAGGGATTGGAAGCCCTTATCTCGCCACCTTCGGGACAGGTGTGCCACTCGTTGATAGTGGTATTATATTGTGTACCCGGATCGGCGCAGCGCCATGCAGCATAAGAAACCTGGTTCCATAATTCTCTTGCAGGAATTTTTTTCATCACCCTGCCATCCATTCTTCCTTTCAGTTCCCAATCCTCATCGGCTTTCAATCTTTCAAAAAATAAGTTGGGAATGCGAACAGAGTTGTTTGAATTCTGGCCGCTGACTGTTCTGTAAGCCTCGCCTTCATAATCGCTGGGATAACCGGCATTGATCAAAGCGCCTACTTTTTTCTCTTCTTCCACTTTCCAATTAATGAACTCAACAATTTCGGGATGGTCAAGATCAAGGCAAACCATTTTGGCTGCACGACGGGTAGTACCGCCTGATTTTATTGCTCCCGCAGCCCGGTCGCCAATCTTTAAAAAGCTCATCAAACCAGATGATGTGCCGCCACCACTGAGTTTCTCACCTTCGCCACGAAGATTCGAGAAATTAGTTCCTACGCCAGAGCCATATTTGAAAATCCGGGCTTCCCTTACCCACAGGTCCATAATACCGCCTTCATTTACCAGGTCATCACTCACACTTAAAATAAAACAGGCATGTGGCTGCGGCCTTTCGTAAGCAGATGTTGATTTTTTCAATTCGGCATCTGCCGCATCAACATAATAATGTCCCTGTGGTTTGCCTTTTATGCCGTAGCTTTCATACAAACCTGTATTGAACCATTGGGGGCTGTTGGGAACACACATCTGGTTCAGAATGGAATACACTAATTCCTCGTAGAATATCCGGGCATCCTTTTCTGAAGCGAAATAATGGTAACGTTCGCCCCACACTCTCCAACAATGAGCCAACCGATGAGCCACCTGTTTAGCAGATGTTTCCCTGCCCAAACTCCCATCAGGCTGAGGCACGCCGGCCTTACGAAAATATTTCTGGGCTAAAATGTCTGTTGCAATCTGACTCCATTGTTTGGGCACTTCTACATTGTTCATTTCGAACACCACTTCGCCATTGGGGTTACGAATAACCGATGTGCGGTAGTCATACTCAAACTGGTCAAACACATTCACGTCTGGCCGGGTAAAGCGACGTGAAAACTGCAAACCTCCCTTGACGTTCGCCTTGGTTTTGGCTGCCATAACTAAAGAATTTCTCGGGTTAAGTAAAAGATTAACGGAGAAGACGAAAATATTTTTAAGTATCTGTAATTCATAGTCAGAAATATGCACATTCTGTGGATAAGGATTGATAAAGAACCCCTGATGCAAGCCTGTATTGACTCCGGGCTTTTTTTCACAGTGAGTAACTTTTTTTTGCTAAATTTTTTTTGGAAAATTAGTTCTGCTGCACTAAAAAATTCAGCTGTTGCCATACTGTTAAGTGAAACTCAAACTGAGCAAGGGTTTTTAGGAATCAATGCCCTGGAATAGCTGATTTTGCTGTATTTTATTAATCTCTCTTCATAAAAGCCTTTACAGAAAAGGATTTGGTTTACTATCTGTTTTGAAAAATTTGTATTGCTTTTACGGGTTCAAAAAAATCGTTTGAACATAACGTAAGCAGTCCGGGGTTAATCTGTCTCTGTGGATGGTTTTAGTCATTTTCAAATCCGTAGTCTGTCCTGTTAAAAACCCTGAAAGCTAAAAAGAAGTAAGATTATATACGCTATGGGCAATACGGGAAGTTTTTCGCATTTTTGCATGTATCAACCGCAGTACCGGATGAAGTCAGCAATATATAATGGATTGGTGCAGAAAAAGAAGCAGGGAAAAAAATCCTTTGCCGTACTCATTGACCCGGATAAGGTCAATACTTCTCTGCTTGATGAACTGACTGAACTTTGTACAGCAGCTAAAGTGGATTATTTATTGGTGGGTGGAAGTCTTGTTATCTCCAACCACCTGGATGAATGTGTGCAGCATATTAAACAGAACTGTGACATCCCTGTAATACTATTTCCCGGCAGTCCTTCGCAGGTAAGCAAGTACGCCGATGCCTTATTATATCTCTCATTAATATCAGGTCGCAATCCTGAATTATTGATCGGTCAGCATGTAGTATCTGCGCCTTTTGTAAAACAAAGCGGACTGGAAATAATGCCTACCGGCTACATCGTTATTGATGGCGGGGCGCCCACTACTGTTTCCTATATCAGCAATGCCACACCGGTGCCGCATGACAAAAATGAAATTGCCATGTGCACAGCCATGGCTGGTGAAATGCTGGGTATGAAGCTTATTTATATGGACAGTGGTAGCGGCGCTAAACGTCCCATTACTGAAAGCATGATAAAAATTGTGGCGGATAATATTGAAGCCCCTTTAATTATTGGAGGTGGTATTGTACAACCAGAAAAAGCTTATCTGAACTGCAAAGCCGGCGCTGATGTGATTGTTGTTGGCAATGCTATTGAAAAAGATGCATCATTGATTAAAGAGATGAGTGATGCGGTGCATAGTGTGCCGGTGAAAATTTAACGCAAATCCCCCGTCTTCACCCTCGTCGGTGTTTCTTTCCCTGCAACAATGCTTTTTGAACTTAGTGCAATTGCTTTAATGATCATTGTCATGTTTTCCATATTTAATGTCTCTATCTGATCATTTAGCTTGTGATAATTGGGTTCATCATCCATTTTGGAAGTAGAAATGGTATGTGCCGGTACACCCAGGCGGGCCAATGTTGCATTATCACTCCGGTAAAAGAGTTGTTGCTGAGGATAAGGGTCGGGATAAAAAGTAAATTCAGTTCCCTGTAAATCTTTCGCCATTATCTCACCCATATTGGTTTTTTCATAACCGGTTATGTATGAGGAATTTTTTCCCCACTTACTTTCCGTTCCTATCATTTCAATATTAAACATAGCCATCACTCTATCAGGTTTCAACTGACGGGAGAAGTATTGCGAACCAAAACCGCCCACTTCTTCTGCCGTGAAAGCGGCAAACACAATTGTCCTTTCATTATTGCCAAGGGCTTTGAAATATTTAGCCAGCATAATTACAGCTGTGGTTCCTGCCGCATCATCATTTGCTCCGTTAAAAATGGAATCCCCTTCCACTGGTTTTGTAGTAACGCCAAGGTGATCGTAATGGCCTGAAAAAATTACATATTCATCTTTCTTGTTTTTGCCCGGTAATACTCCAACCACATTCGTCAGTTTTTGCTCGGTTATTTCATGCTTTGCTTCTACTGTGAATTCGTTGGGCATCGTAACTGATAAAAAAAACAGCACATTGTTATCCGCTTTGAATAATTGTCGTTTCAGGTTCGTCAACCTGCTGAAACTTCTTGCATAGCTGGTATCAACCAGCACCATGTAATTTTTTCCCGACTGGATAAATTTCCTTGCTTCACTGCCCATATTTTTTCCTGCCCTGATCATTGCAGTTTCATACCCTGACTTCTCAGTTATAGAAATTTCCGGCTTGCTGGTCACCACAACCACATTCTTTTGATCAAAAGGTTGTTTATCAAATGTGCAGTTCAGGCTTACCAGTTTTGATGTTATCATTGAAAATTCCTGCCGATAGCCGTTGCTGTTATTCAGCGTTTGTAATCCGGTCTTTTTAAATTCTGCTGCAATAAAATCCGCCGCCCTGTCAATATCAGGAGTAAATGTTTTTCTTCCCCGCATATCATCTGAAGCCAGTGTTCTTTCAATTCTTTCCACTTCCCTGCTGTTAATAATCGTATCGGCTTTTTGCCCGGAACAATAAACAAAGAACAGCAGCCACCACCCGGAAATGCAATATTTTTTCATGCTTTCACTTTTATAAAGTTCAAATCTATCGAAAGATGTCTGTTAATCAGTGCCGCTTAAATAACAGATACCCGGAATTGTTTATTTGAAATACCAAATAATACAGTTAAATTAGGAACTGATTTTCCCGCCCCTGAGAACCTCTACTGTGTTATTATTGAAATGAAAATGCCTGTTTGTTATAACAAACTTAGTGTAAGCATCTGCTTAGCCTTTTGCTTTTCATTTGCCTGCGCACAGGATGTTACCAGTCTTATTAAAAGAGGTGATGATTTTTTCTACGCACAGAAATACGACTCTGCCATTAGCTGGTACAGCAAAGCCATTGCTGTTGATGTCAAATCGTACGAAGCCTGGTACAGCCGTGCTGCTTCCTGGTATAAAAAACGACAGTTCAATTCAGCAATAGTTGATTTTACCCGGGCCATTGGCACTGCCCCTGCTGATAGTACAGATTGGCTGGCCGGCGTATACACAGAAAGAGGAATAGCTTACGAAAGCAAAAACTCTCTTGATTCTGCCTGGCTTGATTATACAAAAGCACTGTCAATAAAACCCGATTATCATGAAGTAATGTACCGCAGAGGGCTGCTGCAATATAACAGGAATGCTTATGAATCTGCCCTGAACGATTTTTCCGCTGCGATGGTTCTTGATAGTTTAAATGTAAACCTCTACAGGGCAAGAAGCAAAGCATGGTACTGTCTGAACGAGATGGACTCTGCTTTAAAAGACATTAACGATATCATCTACACTGATTCCAACTATACCAATTATAATTACCGGGGGCTTTTTTATCATGGCAAGGGAATGTATGATTCAGCCGCCAGTGATTTCCTGGTGTATATGAAAAATAATTTCAGCTTCGGTAATTCTTTCATCAATATCATTCCGCCGCTTGCGAGGTTGAAAAGATTCCAGGAAGCTTCTGTGTTTTACAACCTGTTCCTCGACAGGCAGTTCATTATGAAAAACCTGAACCGGATGCAGAGCAGTTTCAATTCATTTCTCGATATGGATACTTACCGCTTTTTCAATTATTATGTAAAAGCAGTGGATCTTGTATCAGACAACAAACTGCAGGAAGCTTTACTTCAGCTTGATACAGCTTCCCGGAAATATGGCACAGAAGTTAAGAACCTGACCAAACGCTGCTATGTCGACATACTGGCGTTAAGGGGTTATATATTGGAAACATTGGGAAATGATGATGACGCCAAAGCCTGCTATGAGCAAGCTCTCGTAATTGACAACCGGCAGCCCGATGTGCGGCAGGCGCTGGAAAACATGGAACTGATAAGAATCGCTTCCAGAACAAGAAATATTGACAAAACTCTCCCGGTTATTAAAGGTGTGTTTGCTGATACAGCAAGAAATGTTACACAAACTGCAGCAAGAGACAGCATCACCATCAAGATAAGAGGCACTGCTTATGATGAATCAGGAATAAAAGAAGTAAGGATTGATAATAAACTGGTAAAAGCTGTGGAAGAAGATGGTTTTTTCCGCCATACATTAAGAAAAAAAACCGGGGACCGATCGCCTATAATAATTACAGCTTCTGACTCTTCAGGTAATAAGGGTACTTACACATACAACCAGGAACCAACTACAAGGGGAGCTGTGGTGGGAGCCAGCAATGAAGCAACAACCAATCCCATGGGTAAGTTCTACGCAATTCTCATTGCAGAAAAAGATTATGCAGACCCTGATCTGAAAGACTTGAATTACCCGATACGGGATGCCAATAATCTTAAGAGGATACTTACCACAAAATATACATTTGATCCGAAAAATGTTGACACATTATATAACCGGAGCCGGGAAGATATATTAGAAACAATTATTGCCCGCTGCAAGGCTTTGGGAAAGAAAGACAACCTGCTTGTTTTTTATGCCGGTCATGGAGACACATCACAGGACAAAGAAGGTCGTGTTGACGGATACCTGGTGCCGACATCAGCAAAAAAAGGATTGACATCTTATTTTATTACTTCAGAAGAAATTAAAAAAGCATTATTACGGAGCAATGCACAACATGTGCTCTTATTGCTGGACGCCTGTTACAGCGGCGCCTTTACAAGAGGCGGCCCTGATGATGTTACAGGTGATCTGGCTGTGCAATGGCAATCGCCCAGCCGGAAAGTAATGACCAGCGGCAATCTGGAACAAGTGCCCGATGAAAGTTTCTTTATCAGATACCTTACAGAGTTTCTGAATAACAACAACAAACCTTTTGTAAGCGCAAAGGAAGTGTGGGATTTTGTGGACAAAGGTATCCGGGATCACACTACTGAAGCAGATCGTACAAAGTACTATAATCCTCAATATTCCGCCGTTACGGGGGTTGATGATAAAGGCGGCTCTTTCATCTTTGTATTAAGAAGATAAAATCAGAGGCTCATCATTTCTTTAAACTTCACTGTCTGGCGACGGCTTACTTCTATTTTTTCCCCTCCTTTCAATTCAAGCAACAACCCACCGTTGAAGTAAGGCTCTATCTTTTCAATCATACGAAGGTTGACAATATGTTTGCGGTTTGCCCGGAAGAAAGTCTTTTGATCCAATCTTTCTTCCAATGCATTCAGCGATTTTAAAATAAGTGGTTTGTTGGGTCCAAAAAATACTTTGGCATAGTTGCCCACACTTTCAAACAATCTTATATCACTCAGTTTTACAAACCAGCATCGTTCACCATCTTTCACAAATACCTGGTCATTTTCGGTAAGCAGACTGTTATTGGTGCCAATAGTTTCAGCTCTTGTTTCTTTTATCTCTGCCGAATGCAGTTTCTGAACTGCATCAGCCAGTCGCTTGGGCTCAATGGGTTTCAGTAAATAATCCAGCGCATTTACTTCAAATGCCTTCAGTGCAAACTCATCATAGGCCGTTGTAAAAATTACCTGGGGAGTTTTCTCCAGCTGTTCAAGCATATCAAATCCCGTTTTACCGGGCATTTGAATATCCAGGAAAATAAGATCGGGATGCTGGCTTTCAATTTTGCTTATGCCCTCATCGGCATTCGTCGCTTCATCAATCACTTCCACTTCCGGATAATCCTGCAGCAGTTTTTTCAACTCTGTTCTTGCTAATCTTTCGTCGTCAATAATAATTGCTTTCATCTGTATATTTTATATTTTTTTTATTGCCAGATGCCCGCCTGACCGGACGGGCAGGGAATTCGCACTAAAATTTTCACCGTTTGATAAAATTACTTTGAAAATTTTATTGCTCATTTCATAAATTATTTTATATAGGGTGAAACAGGTAACAACACTTTTGCTTCTACCATTGACCCGTTGATTTGCTTTATTTCAAACTTTGCTTTATCTCCATATAGCAAACTCAGCCGGTTGGTGGTGCTTGATAGCCCGAAGCCCTCGTTGCCTATCGTATATCCATTCAGGTACCCGGTATTCTGCACTGCCAGTTCATGATAATCGCCTTTGAAGTCTGAAATCACTTTTACCACTCCACCCTTGATTTGTTTGCTGATGCCATGCTTAATGGCATTTTCCACCAGTGTCTGCAACATCATGGGCGGCACAGGTTGATCCAGCGTATCTTCATCTACTTCATACTCTATTTTCAAACGGTCTTCAAACCGCATATTTTCGAGAGCAAGATAATCCTTCACTATGCCCAGCTCCCTTTCCAGCGTCACTGTTTCCACTTTATCGGCCTGCATACTGCTACGGAGAATATTGCTGAGTTCGGTAACAGCGGCTCTTGCCCTTTCCGGGTTTTCAACCACCAGTGCCCTTATGCTGTTTAATGAATTGAAAATAAAATGAGGATTGATATGAGCTTTGATAGTTTTTAATTCAAGTTCTTTGATCAGCGATTCCATTTTCAGGGTATCCATCTGCTGTTTCCGGCTTTTCTGAAAGAAATGATAGAAATAATAGATCAAGACCCAGGGGAGAATAAACATGCTGTTGTCAATTGTATAGCCCGCCAGCTTTCTCAGATATGAGATGTTTTTCCCGTTCTCAATGGATAGTTTAAAAAAAGCAATTGCCTCCAATACAATAAAACTAAATAACATGGATGTCATCACTATCCCCAATGCCAGTTTTGGAATTACTTTTTCAATTGGCTGCATCATCCAGCCGCCCTGTTTAATTACAATCCTTAAAAGATGGGTGACAAGGATACCTGATACGAAAACAACAGCTATTCTTTTGATCAATTTTGAACCTGAAATATCTACCTGGTAAGTATGGGCAAAAAACCACATAATGACACCCACCAATCCCCAGCCGGAAACCTGCAGTATCCAGTACAGATATTTCGGACTTCTGATTTGCATTGAACAAATCTACACAATTGATTTTTAGAGGCAACAGCTAATTGGTATCAGTGGCATAAACATTCTACAAATGGGCGGTCACTGATGAGTTAACCCTCTCTGAAACCCTGGCATACAGAACTTTTTCCTGTTACCATTGTTGCACAATCTTTAGGGAAAAAGGCCAAACGGAAAACAGTATCTTTACAGTGCCTAAACAGAGCTAATGGAAATCACAGCGGGACCACTTTTAAAAACCATTGATTCTCCGGCCGACCTTAAAAAACTACCGAGGGAAAAACTTCACCAGATTTGTGATGAATTACGTCAATACATCATTGATGTCGTAAGTGTTCATGGTGGTCACTTCGGGGCAAGCCTTGGTGTAGTGGAACTTACCACAGCACTTCATTACATTTACAATACTCCTTATGACCAATTGGTTTGGGATGTGGGCCACCAGGCTTACGGACATAAAATATTGACAGGCCGCCGTGATAATTTTATTACAAACAGAAAATACAAAGGCCTCAGCGGTTTTCCCAAAAGAAGCGAAAGCGAATATGATACATTTGGGGTGGGTCATTCTTCCACTTCTGTTTCTGCAGCGCTTGGAATGGCAATGGCTGCAAAATACAAAGGAGAAAAAGACAGAAAAGTGGTTGCAGTGATTGGCGATGGCGCCATGACAGCCGGCCTTGCCTTTGAAGGAATGAACCATGCAGGTGTGGCTGATACTGATTTATTAATTATTCTTAATGATAACGGAATCGGTATTGACCCCAATACAGGAGCACTAAAAGAATATCTTACAGATATCACCATCTCTCCAACTTATAATAAGGTTAAGGATGATGTATGGAAATTACTCGGCAAGCTTCCTGTTGGTAAGAGATTTACAAGGGCAATGGGTCATAAGCTGGCCGAAGGATTAAAAGGAATGGTGAGCAGCAGCGCCAATTTATTTGAAGCATTAAAGCTTCGTTATTTCGGGCCCATTGACGGGCACAATGTGGCTAAATTAGTTGACACTTTAAAAGACCTTCGCAATATTCCCGGGCCAAAAATTCTTCATATTATCACTACCAAGGGAAAAGGGTATGCCCTTGCGGAACAAGACCAGACCAAATGGCATGCACCCGGTTTGTTTGATAAAATAACAGGTGAGATACAAAAGAAAAAATTCGACCTGCCTCAACCCCCAAAGTACCAGGATGTATTTGGATATACCATCATTGAACTGGCAGAGAAGAATGAAAAGATATTTGGAGTGACTCCGGCCATGGCATCCGGCTCCTCTCTGAAATTTATGATGGAGAAAATGCCGAACCGGGCTTTTGATGTAGGCATTGCAGAACAACATGCTGTCACACTCAGTGCCGGTATGGCCACACAGGGCATGAAGGTGTTCTGTAATATTTACTCTTCCTTTATGCAAAGGGCTTATGACCAGGTGGTGCATGATGTAGCAATTCAAAAACTGCCTGTTATTTTTTGTCTTGACCGTGCCGGCCTGGTGGGTGATGATGGCCCCACACATCATGGTTGTTATGATATTGCTTATTTCCGTTGCATCCCCAATATGATCATCAGCTCCCCGATGAATGAAAGCGAATTAAGGAACCTGATGTACACAGCTCAATTGGAGTCAACAAAAAATCCATTTGTCATCCGCTACCCAAGAGGCGAAGGCGTGATGCCGGAATGGAAGACAGAAATGAAAGAAGTAAAGATCGGCACAGGCAGAAAACTGAAAGACGGGAAAGATATTGCCATTCTTTCTTTAGGCCATCCGGGAAATTTTGCAGCATCTGCTATCCGGGATTTAAGAAATGACGGTATTACCCCTGCCCATTACGACATGCGTTTTGTAAAACCACTCGATGAAGCATTGCTGCATGAAGTGTTCAGCAAATTTGATAAAGTGATAACGGTTGAAGACGGAACGGTTGTTGGCGGTTTTGGTTCTGCAGTTCTTGAATTCATGAATGAGAATAATTACAGAGCTGAAATAAAAATACTCGGCATACCCGACAAGCTGGTTGAACACGGTACACCCAAAGAGCTGCAAAGAGAATGTGGTTATGATGCGCAGGCTATCAAAGCGGTGGTGCTGGAGATGATGAAAGGAAAGGTGAATGTGGATTTTCCGGTTTTAGGATAATCAATAATCATTTACAAACCCATATTTATTTTTATGAAAATTCTTTTAGGATTTTTGTTCCTGTTGCCCCTGCATTGCTTCTCGCAATTAGGCATCGGCGTAAAAGCCGGTCTCAACTTTGTAAATGTTACAAATACAGCAGGCATCAATGCCAACAGCAAATCGGGTTATATGGTGGGTGGTTATATTTCACCAAAGCCGAAAAAGATCATTGGTTACCGTTCCGAATTGATCTTATCAAGACAAGGTTATGATTACAAAAGCAATACCAACACCGGGACAGTAAATCTTGATTACCTGTTGCTGCCCCAACTAATCACCTTCAACTTCACAAAAAAATTTGAAGTGCATGTGGGGGGGCAAATGGCGCTTTTACTCAATGCCAAGGTTGACAGTTCAGGCAATAGCAGTAGTGGCACCTTGCTGGATTATTTCAACAAGTTTGATTATGGTGTGGTTGGCGGGGTGCAGGTATCGCCGGTAAGTGGTTTGTTTATTGGCAGCCGTATCAATATCAGCCTGCATAATCTGAATAAAGAACTTCCTATTGGTGGCTCAAACCCCAATTTCGTCCCAAAAGAACTTATTAAAAACAATGTGGTGCAGCTCTATGCCGGCTGGAGGTTTTAAGTTTTCATTTCTTTAACTTCTGCTGTAAAAGAGCCCTTGTGGATTTTCGTTGAATAGCTGTCTCATTCCCGTTCAAACGGCTGTTGTATGAAAATATCCCGCCTGTTAATACTCGTCCTGATTATTATCGTAGCTGCCTCCTGGCTTTCGCAAACAAAACTCTGGAAAAGGACCAAAGCATTGTACATTCCTCAAACTCAAAAAGACTATTCTTTAACTAACAGAGTTGAAGAGAAGCTGCAGCAAAAAGCTGCAGAAGGAAAAATTTTTGTTCAACAAAAAAAGTATAACGACAATATTTGTTTCCTGATAGACATGAGCCTGTCATCAGGACAAAACCGTTTTTTTATTTATGATCTGAAAAATGATTCTCTGTTCAATTCGGGCCTTGTAGCGCATGGCAATTGCTATGAATACTGGCTTGAAGGAAGGAAGTATAGCAATGTGGTAGGAAGTGGTTGCACTTCGCTGGGAAAATATAAGATCGGCATTCATTATACCGGAAAATTTGGATATTCCTACAAACTGCATGGATTGGATACAACAAATAACAATGCTTTTGAACGAACAGTAGTACTGCATGCTCATTCCTGCATTCCTGAAACAGAGGTGCCTGATGAAATTTGCCAAAGCAATGGTTGCCCCACCGTGTCACCCAATTTTTTAGAGCAACTAAAAACGATCATCAATCAATCAAAAAAACCGGTGCTGCTCTGGATTTATGAATAAAAAAAACTGCCCTGCAATGACAAGGCAGCTCAAGAAATAATCTTAAAATAAATTATGCTGAAGCAGCCTTAAAGCTTTTCACTTGCTGAGCCTCTATGGTTACCGGTATTCCCAAAGCCTTACTTACAGGGCAATTTTCTTTTGCTTCTTCTGCATATTGCGGAAAATTCTTTGCTCTTAGTTTTGGCACTTTGGCTTTTACATCCAGGTGACTACCGGTAATAACCCCATTTTCAAGGGTAACAGTACAGGTAGTTTCAATACGGCTGGGAGTAAATCCCGCCGCACCCAATACAAAACTCAATTTCATTGAATAACAACCGGCATGTGCGGCTGCAATTAATTCTTCAGGGTTGGTATAAGAACCATCATCAAAGCGGCTCCTGAAATCATACTTTTTGTTTTTAATAACGCCGGATTGGGTTTGCAGTTTTCCCATACCTTCTTTACCGGTTCCTTTCCAGTTGGCGGTTGCTGTTCTTTTCATAATAAAATTTTTATTGTGGTTGATTGGTTTTGTCCATTCTGCCTGCCATCAGGCAAGTTCAGCGAGCCGGGTTTCCGGATCGTTGTATTCGATGATAAAATTATTCTTCCCCTGCCCTATAATGATCTTCAGGAATTTTTGCTGCACCAGTTCAAGCATTGACAGAAATAAAAAGATGGCATGCACCCTGTTCTCGCATTGCTCAAAAATTTTTTCAAACGAAATAGTTTGTTGTTCCCTTGCCCAGGTTAGCACCTGGTCACGACTGCCCTCCATAGTGTAGTTATACTGAACTATAGTATGGACAGGCCTGTTGATGCGTTCGCTGTATTTCTGCATGGCCCTTTCAAAGGCCCGCATCAGTTTGAAAAGAGTTATGTTCTGTATTTCGGTTCCCTCGCTGTCTTCTTCCCCTATTGCAGCCAGTTCCTGCTGAATATTTCCTCTTTTCACCATCAGCATACGCAGGGTTTCCATCTCGGCCATTTGTGCTGATGCTTCTTTGAAACGTTTGTATTCAAGAATTTTATTAACCAGCTCCTGTCTTGGATCTATCTCATTACCCTCAGCATCCAATTCCTTGCGGGGCAGCAGCATTTTGGCTTTTATTCTCATCAGCGTGGAAATAAATAAAATGAATTCGCTGCTGAGTTCAATATTCAATTCTTCACTTTGATGTATGTATTCCAGAAAATCATTTATAATTTTTGTAATGGGTATATTATAAATGTCTAACTCATCTCTTTCAATGAAAAAGAGAAGCAGGTCAAATGGACCCTCAAACTGGGGAAGTTTTATCTGGTATGATGTATTTGCCAAACTGATCCTGTTAAAGTCAAACAATTTACCAAAGCAATAAACATTTCCGGCAGGCAAAAATAAGGTAATTGCCGCCAACCCTTTTTTACAGACTTTTCATTATTTTTTTAATGCATCCCTGATCTCCATCAGCAATTTGTCTGTAGATGAAGGTCCCGGAGGGTCAACAGGGGCTTCTTCCTGTTTTTTCTTCATGGAGTTTAATCCTTTGATCAGGATAAAAAGGAAGAAAGCAATCAACAGGAAATTTATAACCGCCTGAATGAATGAACCATACTGGATGGCCACACCATTGACATTTGCAGTTAATGAATCAAACCTCTGGCCGATAAAAGACCCCACTATCGGCATCAGTATCTTATCTGTCAATGCAGTAATGATAGCGCCGAAGGCACCTCCGATCACAACAGCCACTGCCAGATCCATTACATCGCCCTTGGTAGCAAACTCTTTAAATTCTTTTAGCATTCCCATAAAAAACTTTTATGCCTGCCGGTTAAAAAAATGATTAAGCCGGCAAACTGATTAAATAAAAATGAAAGTTACTGATTTGAAAGAAACAGGCTGAATAAAGGGAAAATAATGATTATTCTGCCAGTTCTTATTCTATTCCTGCCACTTATGTAAACGATAATTAATTGTTCCTGATTTCGAACTCCTGTATACTCTATATTCCGCACCTTTGCACCCGTTATGAAAACAAATCATGTATTCGTAAAGTGGGGGCTTTTCGTTCTTTTATCTTTTATCTGGGGCAGCAGTTTTTTACTGATGCTTATCGGACTTGAGCAGTTAAATGCCTGGCAGGTTGCAGCGCTACGACTTTTTTCAGCTGGAATTATTATGTTACCATTTGCATGGCCTGTTATAAAAAGGATCCCAAAAGAAAAAGTTTCTTATACGATTCTGTCAGGTTTTTTGGGTAGTTTTTTTCCTGCTTTTCTTTTTTGCCTGGCGGAGACCCGCCTTGACAGTTCTTTTGCCGGCACATTAAATTCCCTTACCCCCATCTTCGTGATATTGGTGGGTGTATTTTTTTTCAACTTAAAAGTGAAATGGCAGCAGGTAATTGGTATCCTTATCAGTTTTGCAGGAAGCATTTTTCTTTTTATGGCCAAAAGCGGAAAAACCGGAGACCTGCTCTACGTTGGTTTTATTGTATTGGGAACTTTTTGTTATGGCCTCAATGTAAACATGATTGGTAAAAAATTGAGAGACATTCCTTCATTCGATATAGGCGTATTGGCTTTTTCTTTTTTAGCAATACCCTCTTTGATCATCCTGTTAGCTTTTGGAACCCATAATCTGAATTTTTCCGATGGCCATATTTTATGGTCTTTGGGCGCCAGCGCCATACTGGGTATAATGGGCACCACTGTCGCTTCAATACTTTTTTATGTTTTACTGAAAAGATCAGGCGGGATCTTCGCCAGCACTGTGACCTATGGTATTCCTTTCGTTGCTATTTTCTGGGGATGGGTGTATCATGAAAAAATAACAGTTCCTGTTATCCTCAGCCTGCTGATGATTTTACTTGGTATTTTTATTATCAATGCAAATGAAAAACCCATCAGGTGGTTGAAGGGTCTTTTGAAAAAAGAAACCCGTATTAAAAAGATTACACCGCCATAATTTCTTTTTCCTTTGCGGCAAGATGTTTATCCACGGCAGAAATAAATTTATCAGTAACCTGCTGCATATTTGTTTCTGCATCTTTTGCTGCATCTTCGCTCAGACCCTGCTTCTGTAATCTTTTGATATGTTCAATTGCGTCTCTGCGGATATTGCGGATAGCAACTTTTGAGTTCTCACCTTCGTGATGACATTTTTTTACCAGTTCTTTTCTTCTTTCCTCAGTAAGTGGCGGCAGAAATAACCGGATTATATTTCCGTCGTTCTGAGGATTGATACCAATATTGGCTGCTATGATTGCTTTCTCGATGGGCTGCAGCATATTTTTCTCCCATGGTTGAATACTAAGTGTTCGGGCATCCATCACACTTACATTTGATACCTGCTGAACAGGCATGTGTGATCCGTAATAATCCACCATAATGCCATCAATGATCTGCGGATTGGCCTTGCCGGCCCTTATCTTTACCAGCTCAGCTTCCAGGTGACCTATGGCTTTTTTCATATGATCTTCTGCTCCTGAAATAATTGATGCAATATCTTCTGCCATAAAAAATTTATTTATTGAATAAAACCCAATGGGTAGCAAAGCTAACAAAAGAGTATAATCCGATAGCTATCGGATCAAAAAAAGCCCTGTGAAAGGCTTAAATTGTTAATAAAGATTTTAATTATCGGCTGCCGCCTGTGATTCTTTTGTAAGTGTAACAACTTTAGTAGCTGTTTTAAGTTCGGTGGTCCCTGTAATGGTTTTTGCAATAACCATTTTATTTCTGCGGGATTTCCTGTAATACAAAAGTCCCAGTCCGCTAAAAGAAAGTATAAGCATTATCAGCAACAGGTAATTGGGGCCAAGTGACTGTCCCCAATAGGCCAGAAGAATAAATCCAATGTTTATCCCAACACATGTAAATGCGACAGCCGGGTGGCTCAACCCATTATCCAGCAATAAATGATGTACATGGTTCCGGTCGGGGGTAAAAGGTGATCTGCCGTTAATAATCCTTACGCTAAACACCCGGAGTGTATCGAGTAGGGGAACAATCAAAATAGCAAAACCAATCGCTACAGAAGACTCAAGAGGTACTGCTGCAGCTTCCGGTGTGCCGGCGATATTGATAAACTTGATCACCAGTATAGCATTAACGAGCCCAATCATCAGGGATCCCGAATCGCCCATAAATATTTTTGCAGGATGATGATTAAATATCATAAAGGCCCCCAGGCTTCCTGCCATAGCAAAAGACATTAATGCGTATGCCTGCTGATTTACAGCTAAGAAATAAATCCCGAAAACAAGCATGGTTAAAACGCCCAGGCTGGCTGCGAGCCCGTCTACCCCATCAATAAGATTAAATGAATTTATTACAACAACTATTGTGAGATACGAAAGAGCAAGACCAAAACCTTCGGAAACATGATCAAAACCGAATAAGCCATGCATGCTGTCAAGCCGTATGCCACCCAGGTGAATTAAAATGGAAGCGGCAATGATCTGTCCTATAAATTTTTTTGTTGCCGAAAGTATCATCAGGTCGTCTTTTAGCCCAAGAAAAAAAATAACGATTGCTGCCGCAAAAAAATATTGAAACTCAGGATTGAGATATCCCTGTACAGATAAAAGTGATGCCAGTAAAAAACCACTGAAAATACCTACACCCCCTAAAGGAGCTACAAGCCTTGTATGCACTTTTCTTTCATCGGGAATATCATACAGATGCTTCTGCTCAGCTACCTGCAAAATCACAGGAATAGCTAAAAAAGTGATTATAAATGAAACAGAAGCAGTTAGTAAAATATCAAGCATGTAAGCAGTTTTACAGGTACAAAAATAACTCTACGCCCCTTGATTTCTCATGAAGAAATTATTTCTTTCCCCCTTTGCAGGATATTTTGGATTTGCTAAATCAGATTGCCTGGTTGGCTTTTGTATCCAAAAAGATTGCACTTTTGCAGCGCAACGACGGGTTTGAAAGCACAAGATACTAAAAGTTTAATAAGATACTAATTTTTATGGCTGAACTTACTTCCATTGCATCACAAATAAGACGTGATATTGTAAGAATGGTACATGCTGTTAATAGCGGCCACCCGGGAGGTTCATTAGGCTGTACAGATTTTTTTACCGCTCTGTACTTCAGAGTAATGAAGCATAATCCCGATTTTAATATGGATGCGAAAGATGAAGATGTATTCATATTATCAAACGGCCATGTTTCGCCTGTTTTTTATTCCACTTTGGCAAGGGCTGGTTATTTTGATATAAAAGAACTGGGAACATTCAGAAAAATCAATTCAAGATTACAGGGTCATCCCGCCACTCATGAGCATTTGCCGGGTGTACGAATAGCTTCGGGTTCCTTAGGCCAGGGAATGAGTGTGGCCATTGGAGCCGCTCTGACAAAAAAATTAAATGGAGAAAATAATATTGTTTTTTCTCTTCATGGTGATGGCGAACTGGATGAGGGCCAGGTTTGGGAAGCCGTTATGTTTGCTGCACATCATAAGGTAGATAATCTCATTTCAACTATAGACTGGAATGGTCAGCAGATTGACGGGCCTACAGATAAAGTGATGGGGCTGGGAAATATCCGTGAAAAATTTGAAGCCTTTGGCTGGACAACTCTTGAAATGAATGGTAATGATATGGATGATGTGGTAACTACGCTGGAAAAAGCCAAAACTTTAATTGGTAATGGTAAACCCTTATCAATAATGATGCATACTGTAATGGGCAAGGGTGTTGACTTTATGGAAGGCACACATGAATGGCATGGTGTGGCACCCAATGATGAACAATTGACCAAAGCACTGGCTCAATTACCCGAAACTCTGGGTGATTATTGAAGAGCTAAGATTTTTTGGATTAAATAGGATTATCAGGAAATCGGTGATTCCTCTTTAACCAGGAAGAAGCTCTATTATCGGAGAGCATCTTGTTTCCCTCTAATCCACAAAATCATGTAAACCTGCCAGCCGGCAGGCAGGTCTTAGTTCTTACTATTCCGAACGAAGGGAAAACTCCTGCATAGCAGCTTTTCTTGCCGGAATCCATGAGGCTATCAGTGCTATAATAAAAACAGTGACTCCGACCAGCAGAAAATCATTTACCCTTAGTTTCACCGGAAAATAATCAATCAGAAAAGAACCACCGGTTAAAGGAATTATATGATACCTGATCTGTAACTCAGCCACTAACAGTGCCAGTAACATACCTGCACCACCCCCAATGATGGCAAGCAACAAACCCTCACTTAAGAAAATTCTTTGAATAAACACTTTACTTCCTCCCAATGCATGCAAAACACTCATGTCTTTTTGTTTTTCAAGAACCAGCATGGTCAGTGCCCCGATCATGTTAAATGCTGCCACCACAAGAATTAAACACAGCACACCGTAAATAACCCAGCGTTCAAGATTCATGACTGCGTAAAGGTTTCTGTTTTGTTCATATTTGTTTTGTACCTGATACTTGTTCCCGAAGATTTCTTTTACCTTTTTTTTTAGCTTTCCTGCATCAGCCGGATTCCTTAATGCGATTTCTACGGCGCTGTATTCACTGTCTGCCAGTTTCATGGACTTTTTTACAAAGTCAATATTGGTAATTCCGTATTTATTATCAAAATCCTGCTGAATTTTAAAAGCAGCAGAAGAACGGATGGTATCGTTGCTGATATCTTCCAGGAAATTGATCTGCTCAGTAGTGCTTTTTCTTGGTAAATAGATTTTCAGCAAAAAAATATTTTTATCAGCACGGATGCCAAGGGCTCCTTCCACTCCGGCGCCGACAATCAATTTGGGGGCCTCTTCATTACCCAGATCATAAGTTGCATCATCCAATAAATTATCCGCTACTCCGCTTACATAGCGATAATTTTCATCAACCCCTTTTAAATAGATCACAGACTGGTAATCCCCATTCTGTACCATCGCTTTTTCTTCTACTACCAGTGAAAAATTCTTAACACCATCAATGCCCCTTAGTTTTTGCAATTGTTCATTTGATATAATCATTACTTTTCCTGATGCAGGAGAAATTTTTAAATCCGTGTAGAAAGAAGAATAGAGAGATTTTACCAACCCTTCAAATCCATTGAACACACTCAGCACCAAAATAAGCGCTGCTGTTCCGATAATGATTGCCGCAATGCTTATCCATGCAATGACATTGATGGCATTGGTTGATTTTTTTGCTTTGAAATACCGCCAGGCAAAAAGGAAGTTTAAAGGTTTCAGGGTTTATAGTTTAGGGTTGGGAAATGACAGTACTCTTGCTTTATCATTCATTATTCTTCGTTCCTTCCTCATTATTTTTCTGACCTCCTATTTGTTTGAAAAGCTCTTCCATTTTAAACACATGGTCCAGTGTTTCGTCCTGAAAAAATTTGAGTATGGGTATGCTACGCAGCTGATGTCTCACTTTGGCCGCCAGTTCTTTCTTTATTTCATGATGTCGTTCCTCAATTTTATGCAGCGCTGCTTTTACATCTTTTACCTGGAAAAAGCTCAGGTAAAATCTTGCTTCCAGTAAGTCAGGTGTCACCTTCACGGATGAAATGGACACCATACCTCCATTTATCATGTTCAGACCGAGTCGCTGAAATATCACATTCATTTCCTCATTCAGCAAGCCGGCTATCTGTTTCTGTCTTTTACCTTCTTCCATTCTGTTATACTTTACTGTCCACCTTCTTCAAGACTTCGGCGGACGCCGTAAAATTAGTTACTTTGCGGTTTCCCCGAAGGGGGTCCTTTCCCAAAAGGAAGCCTTCGGCCCGGATGCACCATGAAGCAATATTCCAGGATCTTTCAATACCTCAGGGCTTATAAAGGAAAAATTTTCCTGTATTTCCTGTTTACGCTGCTAAGCATACTTTTTTCCATTGTATCAATCGGTATGCTGATGCCCTTTCTGCAACTGATTTTTCTGGGGGGTAAAGGAGTAACCACGACAAGCAGCAATCCTGTAATCAGTTTTATCAACGACTTTTTAGACCGGTCGGTGGAAGCAAACGGAAAAATTCCAACCCTAGGTTACATCTGCCTGCTGATGATTGCGTTCATTATCTTAAAAAACTGCTTTCTTTATTTATCTTACTATACCCTGAATCCTCTTAAAAACAAGTTGGTGAATCATCTTCGGGAAGACTTGTATGATAAAGTACTCCGGTTGCCTATCGGTTTCTTTAATGAAAAAAGAAAAGGCGATCTTATGAGCCGGATGACTAACGATATCGGGGAAGTGGAAGGTTCAGTAGTGGGCACATTAGAGGGATGGATACGGGACCCCATGACTATTATTGTTACACTGGCTGTTTTGTTTTTAATCAGCGCTGAGCTTACTCTTTTTATCCTAATTCTCATTCCTGTATTGGGATTAGTGATTGGCCGCATCACAAGGTCATTAAAAAAACATTCACAGGAGGCTGCACATAAATATGGCGAAAGCCTTTCCATACTCGATGAAACACTCGGAGGTCTGCGGGTTATTAAAGCATTTAATATTGAAAAATTATTGCGGCAAAAATTCTTTAAGACCAACGAACAGTTGCTGAATGCAAAAAATAAGATCTCTTACCGCCGGGATCTGGCTTCACCGCTTTCTGAAGTGCTGGGTGTAATATTATTTATTGCGGTATTGTATTGGGGCGGAAGATTGGTACTTAAAAATCAACTGCTCGAAGCATCTGCTTTTCTCGGTTTCCTCGGCATTTTCTACAATATCATTAACCCGGCAAAAGCATTATCTACATCTTTCAGCAATATGCGGAAAGGTGCGGCAGCTATCAATCGCATTGAAGAAATCCTGAAAACACCTATTACGGTTGACGACAATCCCAATGGAAAATTGCTGACAGAATTCAAAAACCAGATCGAGTTCAGGAATGTAAGTTTCAAATATGATGATGCTTTGATCCTCGATAATATCAATCTTACTATCAAAAAAGGACAGACCATTGCTTTGGTTGGTTCATCTGGCGCCGGTAAATCCACCCTGGCAGACCTTGTTCCAAGATTTCATGATGTAAGCAGCGGCGAAGTATTGATAGATGGCATCAATATCAAAGATTATTCTTTGTATTCTGTACGTAGCCTGATGAGCATTGTGACACAGGAGCCCATTCTGTTTAATGATACCATAGCACACAATATTGCTTTGGGAAGCGCTGATGCCGGTAAAGAAGAAGTGGTAGCGGCTGCCAAAATTGCCAATGCTCATGAATTCATCATGAAAAAAGAAGGGCAGTATGATTCCAATATCGGCGACAGAGGCACTAAACTCAGCGGCGGCGAAAGGCAGCGTCTTACCATTGCAAGAGCTGTATTAAAGAATCCCCCGATCTTGATTTTAGATGAAGCTACCTCCTCTCTTGATACAGAGAGTGAAAGACTGGTGCAGGATGCCATCAATAATTTAATGACCAATCGCACATCCATCGTCATTGCACACCGACTCAGCACTATTCGCCATGCCGATGAAATTATTGTGTTGCAAAACGGAAAAATTGTTGAACGGGGAACCCATGATCAGCTTCTCTCTCAAAATGGTTTTTATAAAAAATTAGTGGAGATGCAGGAGGTGAGGTAATCAGTTCTTCAAAACCTCTCTTGATATCACCAGCTTCTGAATCTCTGAAGTGCCTTCCCCAATTGTACAGAGTTTTGCATCCCGGTAATATTTCTCCACCGGAAAATCTTTGGTGTAACCATAGCCTCCAAATACCTGCACCGCATCATTGGCCACTTTCACCGCCACTTCACTGGCATAATATTTTGCCATGGCGGCTTCCTTGGTCATAGGCAGTTTTCTTTCTTTCAGATCGCAGGCCTGCAGCGTTAATAATTCAGCCGCCATAATCTCTGTTGCCATATCGGCAAGTTTGAATGATATACCCTGGAAATTGGAAATAGGCTGATCAAACTGGTAACGTTCCTGCGAATATTTTAATGCCGCTTCGTAAGCTCCTTTAGCTATACCCAGTGCAAGTGAAGCAATAGATATTCTTCCCCCATCCAAAACCTTCATAGCCTGTTTAAACCCATCTCCCACTTCACCCAAACGATTTGAATCCGGAATACGGCAATCATCAAATATCATTTCGGTTGTTTCACTGGCCCGCATACCCAGTTTATTTTCCTTTTTGCCGGCGCCAAATCCTTTTGTTCCTCTTTCCACCACAAAAGCGGTTGAATTATTTTTTGCCCTTGGTTCACCGGTACGGCACATTACCACAGCTACATCAGCGCTGTTGCCATGAGTGATCCAGTTTTTAGTACCATTAATTATCCAGTTGTTGCCTTCTTTCACCGCAGTGCATTTCATATTGCCTGCATCGCTGCCGGTATTCGCTTCTGTCAATCCCCAGGCGCCTATCCATTCGGCGGTAGCTAATTTGGGCAACCATTTTTTCTTTTGTTCTTCATTGCCAAAGCTGAGAATATGACCGGTGCAAAGTGAATTATGTGCAGCAAGGCTCAACCCGATAGAACCGCAAACTTTTGCTATCTCCTCAATTACTGTTTTGTATTCAAAATAAGTAAGCCCTGCGCCGCCGTATTCATGCGGTACCAGCACACCCATCAATCCAAGCTTACCCATTTCCTTGAACATATTTACAGGAAAATGCTGGCTTTCGTCCCATTCCATCACATATGGCTTTATGTGTTTCATGGCAAAATCCCTTGCTGTGTGAGCCACTTGTTGCGTCAGTTCTGAAGTTTGAAAGTTCATACAAAAATCAATGGTTGATGTTTCTCAGAAGCGTCGCAAGATAAGGGAAAATCCAGAAATACTAACGAGTGTTAGCGTCGGAAATGTTACCGCCGGTCTTTAAGCTATTTGAACTGAAGCTGCAGCCCGTCGTAGGAAAGATGAATTCCCTCTGGTAATTCACTTTCAATATCCTCATGCTTTCCCAGTTGGTGAGAGATATGGGTGAAATAAGTAAGAGGAACCTTCAGTTCGGTTACAACATCAATTGCCTCATCCAATGTGAAGTGAGAAATATGAGTTTGTTTTCGAAGTGCATTCAGTACCATCACTTCGCTACCTCTTATTTTTTCTTTTTCGGGTTCATCAATTCTGTTGGCATCGGTGATATAGGTAAATTTTCCAAACCGGAAACCCATCACCGGCATTTTTAAATGCCAGACAAGAATGGGTATCACCGGTATATCGCCAATCATAAATGGTTCAAGCGAAATGGTATTCAGGTTCAATTCAGGGATTCCCGGATACTTGGTATCGGTAAAGGCATAATAAAAATCACGGCGAACGGCTTCCTCCGTCAACGAATCAGCATACACATCAATAGGTTTCTTTGTAAAAAAATTAAAGGCTCTTATGTCATCCAGTCCGGCGAGGTGATCCTTATGCGGATGGGTAAACAGTACAGCATCCAGATGTTTTATTTTTTGCCTCAGCATCTGGTACCTGAAATCGGGGCCGGTATCAACTACCAAGGTTGTTTTTGCAGATTGAACCAGTATGCTGGCCCGGAGCCGCTTATCTTTTTTATCTGTTGAAATACAAACATCACATTCGCAGCCGATCATCGGTACGCCGCTGCTGGTACCTGTACCAAGAAAAGTAATTTTGATGGGAGGATAACTCACCCGGCAAATGTAAAACTTGTCTGCCTGAGGCAGATAAAAAATCAGTCTTTCGCCGGTTGTTCTGTTTCTGACAAAATCTCTTCGTAAAGTTTTCGGGACTCCTCTGTAAGAGATACCGGGTTAATTTCCAGTTGTGGTATCAGCTCAGCCAGGGTATTGATGCGGCCTTCGGTTTGCAGGAATTTATTGAGCACTACAACTTTTTTTTGTTCCAGAATGCAGTAACCGCTTTGAAAAGTGCCTCTTTCGTAACGCAGCACATAACCGGCTTCTTCAGGAATGGCTTCCATTTTATCAAGAGTAGATTGGGTGTATTTCATCAGGCAAATTTATACATAAACACTGATGAAAAGTTTCGTCTTAAGTTCACCAATAAAATTTATTCTTTTTATATATTTGAAAAAACCTTTTTTGCTATGAAGAAATGGTTCTTTATTACCAGCCAGTATCTCCTCATTAATTTAGCGTATGGCCAGAAAACATTACCCGATTTTGGAGTCATTGATAAAACTGATCTTCATCTGAAATCATGCTCATTTGAGCCTGATGCTGATGCTATGATTCTTTTCGACATCCAGGAGTCAGAATTTGAACCTTCTCCTTTTGCCGACAAAATCAGAAACGAAAGAAGGGTTCGCATTAAGATCTTTAATGAAAAAGGATTCCGTTATGCAGTTGTGAAGATTCCTTATTACAGTAATAAAAAGAATACAAAAGTAAGTGACCTGAAAGGCATAGTTTATTCACTTGATGAACTGGGAAATATTGTTACCAGTAAAATTGAAGAAACAGATTTTTATAAGGAAAAAGCCATGGAAAAAATCGGCATGGTGACTTTCACATTTCCTAATGTAAAGCCGGGAAGTGTGATTGAGTATGCTTATACGATTACCGAAAGAAACAATCCTAATCTTGACATTTGGATATTGCAAGCACAAATTCCCATGGCTTATTGCAGCAATTCTATTATCGTACCTGCTTACGCAGGTTTTAAGGAATATGCATTAGGCGCAGAGAATATTTTCAAAACATCTATTTCAATTAAAAAGGGTCTTGATAAAACTAAAACAATATTCTCGAAAGAAAATATTCCTTCTCTTAAACCCGAACCCTATATGAGTTCTCTCAGGGATAATATGCCCAGAATGGCTTTTGGACTGTTTCAAGATGGAAAAATAATCGTTGACAATTATTCAGCCTCCTCTCTTTGGAAAATCTTTGCCAATAGGATTTTAAAATCCTCTTATTTTGATGAACAGTTTAAAAAAAATCTCCCGGGTACCGAAAAGATTGTTGATACGGCGCTTACAATAATTAATATGTCAGACAGAGTTAAATACCTGTATCGTGCAGTGAAAAACAGAATACCAGAAAGTCAGGGTCAGGCATCAGTTGCTGATGATATTTCCGATACCTGGAAAAGTAGAAAAGGAACGACAGCAGAAATAAACATGATTTTAATGAACCTTATGAAGCGTTCGGGGGTTATTTGTTTTCCTGTGTTGGTAAGCACCCGTGAGAACGGAAGAATAAATCTTGATTTCCCCAGCTTCGGGCAATTCAATGGAATGGATGTATTAATAGTTGATAAAGATATTACATACGTTATTGATGCAAGTTTAAAGTTTCAACCATATAACATTCCTCCTCTGAATATTTTAAACAGAGAAATTTTTGTTTTGGATCCGGATAACATTCGCTGGGTGAATATAACAGATGATCGTCCTTTACTGAAACAAACAATCAATATCTTCGGGACAATTACAAAAGAAGGGAAAATTGAAGCCGGAGCTACTATTAATTATTTTGATTATGCAAAGTCTCTCTTTTTTTATTTTTCTAATACCACAATTGGAACCGTCGATATCAGATTGCCTGATAAAAAAATACCCGGATTAAAATTACTTTCTGACAACCGAGAAAATACCGGCGAAGGCGAGCCTTTGGTTCAAACTATTGAATTCGATTACGAAACTCAACAATCAGCAGATTTTTACTCAATCAACCCACAACTTCTTGCCTTTAAAAAAACAAATCCTTTTATTCTTGATAAAAGAAATACAGATATTGATTTTGGCTGTAATCAGGAAATTCAAATCAACATGAGTTTGCAGATACCTGAATTTTTCCAGATTGAAAATTTACCCAAAAGCATGGTAGTCAGATCGCCTGATTCGAGCTTTATCTATACCAGAATTACTTACTCAAATCAGTCAAATATTTCTTTTTCCCAAACCTTTGAGATTAAAAAAGCTATCTTTGAAAAAAATGAGTATGCCGGTTTGCATGAATTTTTCAAAAGGATTTTTGGCCTTATGTCAGAAGAAATCATCCTAAAAAAGAAAAAGCAATAATACTCACCTGCTCTGCATCTTTATCACCGGCACTATCATTTCTTCCAGGCTCACTCCGCCATGCTGGAAAGTATTGCGGTAATAGTTTACATAATAATTATAGTTGTTTGGATAACACAGGAAACCATCTTCTTTTGCAAAAATGAAGGAAGAATTGATGGTAGGCACAGGCAAACCCGCTTCCCTTGGATTACGGAAGGCAAGTACTTCCTTTACTTCATAATTCAGGTTGCGGCCATGTTTATACCGTAAGTTGGTGGTAGTCTGTTTATCCCCGACAACTTTATAAGGAGTTTTCACCCGTATGCTGCCATGGTCAGTTGCCAGAACGATCTTGATATTTTTATCCGCAATTTTTTTCAATGCCTGGTGCAGCGGTGAGTGTTCAAACCAGCTTGCTGTAATACTGCGATAGCTCATTTCATCTCCTGCCAGTTCTTTCAGTACTTCCATTTCAGTTCGGGCATGGCTCAGCATATCCACAAAATTGTAAACGATCACATTCAGATCATTATTCAGCAGGTTGTGTATATTATTTACCAGGTCAAGCCCGGCCTGGTTGTTCAATACTTTGGTATAAGAAACTTTCAGGTCAGCCTTTCCAAGCCTTTTTAATTGCGCCCTGAAAAATTCCTCTTCATGCAGGTTCTTTCCTCCCTCTTCTTCATCGTTTTTCCATTGTAATGGAAATTGCTTTTCGATATCTATCGGCATGAGCCCGGCAAAAATGGCATTGCGGCAATATTGAGTGGCGGTAGGCAGGATGCTGTAAAAACTATCTTCTTCCAGTATCCTGAAACTTTCAGCAAAAATTGGCTGAATGGCTTTCCACTGATCAAACCGAAGGTTATCAATCAGCACAAAGAAAAGCGGTATTCCTTTCTCTGCATGCGGCAATACTTTAAACTTAAACAAGCTATGGCTCATCACCGGGCCATCCGTACTTTTTGGTGAAACCCAGCCTGCATAATTCCTCGAAACAAATTTGAAGAATTCAGTGTTGGCTTCATTTTTCTGGCTTTGCAAAACTTCCTGCATCTCCGGGCTGTCGCTTTTCTGCATTTCCAGTTCCCAATACACTAATTTTTTATAAATGTCCATCCATTCATTGTAATCAGGATTACTGTTCAGCGCAGTAAATAAATGCCGGAACTGTTGCTGGTAAGCGGTCGTGGTTTTTTCAGCAACCAATCTCCTGTTATCAATGATTTTTTTCAGGCTCAGCCAAACCTGGTTGGGGTTTACAGGCTTAATCAGGTAATCACTGATTTGCGAACCAATGGCTTCATCCATCAGGTTCTCCGTTTCGTTTTTTGTAATTAAAACTACCGGCAGCGACTGGTTTACCTCTTTTATTTTGGCCAATGTCTCCAGGCCTGTAATACCAGGCATGCTTTCATCAATCAGCACCACATCCACCGGGTTTTCTTTTACATAGTCAATGGCATCAAACCCGTTGGTGAAGGTCTGCACTTCATACCCCTTGTTTTCCAAAAACATTTTCTGCGATTGCAGGCTTTCTATTTCATCGTCGACCCAGATGATCTTTGCTATGGCCATTCCTTAAATGATTATTGGTGTTTTTTCAAAAATAGCCTTTTAAGTTCTCCCTTTGTACTTTTGTCCGCTTGTCTTTAACAAAAAAGCAACAATGATACCCGTCCGCAAAATCATCAACGACCCGGTGTATGGTTTTATTACCATCGACCACCCGTTGATACTCGATATTATTTCTCACCCCGTTTACCAGCGGTTGCGGAATATTCACCAGATGGCATTTGCTCATCTTGTTTATCCCGGCGCCGTGCATTCAAGGCTGCACCATTCGCTTGGCGCATACCACCTGATGTGCTTGGCCATAACCGAATTAAAAAGCAAGGGGGTTGACATCTCTCCTGTTGAAGAACTCGGCGCTAAAATAGCCATCCTGCTGCACGACATTGGACATGGGCCATTCTCCCATGCTCTCGAAAATGAACTGATAACAGAAGCGCAGCATGAAGCGATTTCCATTTTGCTGATGAGAAAACTGAATGATGAATACAATGGTCAGTTGCAAACAGCCATTGCTATTTTCACCAACAATCATCCTAAAAGATTTTTGCATCAGCTGGTTTCGGGCCAGCTGGATGTGGACAGGATGGATTACCTGAACCGTGACAGTTTTTTTACCGGTGTGGCGGAGGGAGTGATTGGTTATGACCGCATCATTAAAATGCTGACGGTAAAAGAAGGAGAACTGATGGTGGAAGAGAAAGCAATTTATTCTATAGAAAAATTTCTTGTCAGTCGCCGGCTCATGTACTGGCAGGTGTACCTGCATAAAACTGTGCTGAGTGCAGAAATGATGCTGGTAAAAATTATCCGCAGGGCAAAAGAACTGATTACTACAAAAATTCCCGTACAGACCCCATCGGCAAATTTTGACTTTTTTCTGCAACATCCCGGTAGCGGCACAAATATTGAGCAGCATCTTGAAAAATTTTGCAGTCTGGATGATCATGATGTGATGGCGACCATTAAAAACTGGTGCACTCACCCGGACAAAATATTAAGCATTCTTTGTCGTTCTTTAGTGGAAAGGAAATTATTCAAAGTAAAGTTGCAGGCAGTACCCTTTGAAGATTCAATAATAAAAGAAAAAACGAATGAAGTTGTGAAAAAGTTGGGATTAAAGGCTGAAGATGCAGGTTATTTTGTTTTTACCGGTGAAACCAGCAATACAACGTACGACCCGATGGACGAACACATCAATATTTTGTTCAAGGACGGAACCGTAAAAGACATTTCAAAAGTGGACAATGCGCTGATTCAGCATAACCTGAGCGGCGCAGTAAGAAAATATTATATTTGTTATTATCGTTGCTAGTTGCTGGACGCCGGCCACTTGTAAAAAAATACTTTACCGGCAGAAACCAGAAAAAGGCAACCAGAAACCAGAAACATGACCTTTCCTGCATCACAAATAGCACTCCTGATAAACGGAAGTATCGAAGGAAAATCAGATACCGCCGTTACTTCTTTTGGCAAGATCGAAGAAGCCAAAGAGGGGCAGCTTACTTTTTTTGCAAATCCCAAATACGAAGAATTTTTATACAGTACAAAAGCTTCTATCGTAGTCATTAACGAAGCTTATGAATTGAAACAACCGGTTACAGCTACACTGATCCGGGTGCCCGATGCATACACAGCCTTTGCTACACTGCTTGCCAAATACCAGGAAATTATGCAGCAACAACTCACCGGTATACAGCAACCAAGTTATATAGCAAAAACGGCTGTACATGGCGAAAATGTTTTTATCGGAGCTTTTGCATACCTGGGAGAAAATGTAAAAATCGGGAACAACAGTAAAATTTTTCCCAATGCTTTTATCGGCGATAATGTGACAATAGGCGATAGCAGTATAATTCATCCGGGTGTAAAAATTTATCATGATTGCAAAGTGGGTAACAATGTTATCATTCATGCCGGCACAGTAATAGGCAGCGATGGTTTTGGATTTGCGCCCCAAACAGATGGCAGCTTAAAGAAAGTGCCGCAAATAGGCAATGTAGTTATTGAAGATAATGTTGAAATAGGCGCCAATGCCACAATAGACAGGGCCACTATAGGATCAACATTGATAAAAAGCGGGGCCAAACTTGATAACCTTATTCAAATTGCACATAATGTTGAGATAGGTCAGAGCACTGTTATTGCAGCGCAGGCAGGAATAAGCGGAAGCACTAAAGTCGGTAACGGGGTGCTGATTGGCGGACAGGCAGGGCTTGCCGGACATTTGCAGGTAGGTGATGGTTCAAAAATAAATGCTCAGGCAGGCTTAGGTAAGTCATTAAAACCAGGTTCTTCTGTTACATCTTCTCCTGCCTACGATTATGGACAGGCTATCCGCAGCCAGGCCGTGGCCCGCAATCTTCCGGAAATGGAGAAAAGAATTAAAGAATTGGAAATGCTGGTAAGGCAATTGCTGGCAGAAAAAATATCTTAGCATACTGTTTTTATTGCATGAAAATCTGTGGTTTTACTTTTGTTCGGAATGCGGTGAAGTTTGACTACCCTATTGTTGAATCTGTCAAATCCCTTTTACCCCTCGTGGATGAAATAATTGTGCTGGTCGGCAAATCAGAGGATGGCACCCTGGAACTGATACGATCCATCCCTTCTGATAAAATAAAAATTCATGAATCGGTATGGGATGAAAGTTTGAAAGAAGGCGGAAGAGTACTTGCAGTTGAAACAGATAAAGCATTTGCGTTGGTTCCAAAAGATTATGATTGGGCTTTTTATCTCCAGGCGGATGAAGTGCTTCATGAAAAAGATTATCCGGTTATTCTTGAATCTTCAAAAAAGTACATGAATCATAAAAAAGTACAGGGACTTATATTCAAATACATCCATTTTTTTGGCTCTTATGATTATGTTGGAAATTCCCGTCGCTGGTTTCCTTATGAAGTTAGAATGATACGGCCCAATCAGGGTATTTATTCTTACCGGGATGCACAGGGATTCCGTAACAAAAAAGATATCAAATTGCTGGTAAAAAATTCCGGAGCCTGTGTATATCATTACGGGTGGGTAAGACATCCCCAAAAGCAGCTTGAAAAACTAAATAGCTTTTACGGTTTATGGAATGGCGAAGAGTATGTAGTTCCTGAAGTAAAATCCGAAGAACAATTTGATTTCGCCGCCAATGCAGATGCCATTTTCAGATTTACCGGCTCGCATCCCGCTGTCATGCAAAAAAGAATCACTGAAAAGAACTGGGATATGCAGCTTGATACAAATAAAAAACAGTTTTCTTTTAAAGACAGAGTATTAAACCGCCTGGAGAAAATGACGGGCAAACAACTTTTCCGTTTTCGTAATTATACTAAGCTGTGAAACCGTTACAATTCATCCTTTCCCCTTTTTAAATGAATGGCTATCTTTGCCCCGCTTAATAAAAATTCATGGCACCGGATTTTAATCCAGATAAACAACATACACTGAAATCACCCGTAAGTATATCGGGTACGGGTTTACATACAGGTATTCTTGCTGATCTTACGTTAAAACCTGCAGCCCCGGGTTTTGGATTTCAGTTTCAACGAATTGATTTACCCAATCAGCCTATTATCAAAGCTGATTGCGACCTTGTCACGGATGTAAGCCGGGGAACCACACTCGAATCAAATGGCGCCAAAGTGAACACCGTTGAGCATGTTCTTGCCGCATTAGTAGGAATGGGAATAGATAATTGCCTGATTGAGATCAATGGACCCGAAATCCCTATTATTGACGGAAGCTCAGAACCATTTGTGGAAATTATTGAAGAGGCAGGTGTGATGGAGCAGGATGCCGCCAAAATATGGTATAGCATTGATGAAAATATTTTTCACTATGACGAGGTCAAAAGAGTGGAAATGGTGGCGATGCCATCCATGGAATACCAGGTAACTACGCTGATTGATTTTAATTCTCCGGTTCTGGGCACCCAACATGCAGGTTTAAAACACATCAGGGACTTTAAGAATGAAATTGCCCCTTGCCGCACTTTTTGTTTTTTACATGAGCTGGAAATGCTGCTGGATAATAATCTCATCAAGGGTGGTGACGTAAACAACGCAATTGTCATTGTTGACAAACCGGTAGATGACGAGGAAATGGATCGCCTCACTAAAATTTTCAGAAAGGAAAAAATTGAAGTGAAAAGCGAAGGCTATCTCAATAACCTTGAACTGCGTTTCCCAAATGAGCCGGCCCGTCATAAATTATTAGATGTTATCGGCGACCTGGCTCTTATTGGTTATCCCATCAAAGGACGCATTATTGCCAATCGCCCCGGCCACAGTACCAATGTGGAGTTTGCAAGAAAGATCAAACAGTACATCAAAAAGAACAAACACACAAGGGGCGTTCCGGTTTATAATCCCAATCTTCCGCCGATTTACGATCAGCAATACATTGAAAAAACATTGCCGCATCGTTTCCCCTTTGCATTGGTTGATAAGATCATTGAACTCAGCGATACGCATATCATCGGAATAAAAAATGTTACTTACAACGAGTGGTTTTTCCAGGGCCATTTTCCGGGAAACCCTGTTATGCCCGGCGTATTGCAGGTAGAGGCTTTGGCACAATGCGGAGGTATATTGGCTATTAACCTCAGCGGCGAAGGCCAATATGATACTTACTTCATTAAAATAGATAACTGCAAGTTTAAAAACATGGTGCGCCCCGGCGATACCCTGCTCCTCAAAATGGAGCTAATGGCACCTATCCGAAGGGGTATCTGTGAGATGAGGGGAACAGCTTATGTAGGCAATAAAGTTTGCGCCGAAGGAGACCTGGTGGCTCAAATCATTAAGCGATAATAAAGTTCATAAATCCTCATTTTTTCAGGCTGTTTTAACCCGGTTTTAATCATTTTTTCTTTATCTCATTTTTAGCAAAAAAGTGAAGAAAAAAGGCCATATTTAAAACCCATACCCGGCTTTATTTCAGTACATTTGTGAGTTATTTTTTTTCTCAATTTCAAGAGGGATTTTCAACGACTATATGAGTATAGAAACAAAGGAAAAAAAGCCTGTCTCCGGCAATGGTTACGGTGCAGAAAGTATCCAGGTTTTAGAGGGTTTGGAAGCCGTTCGCAAACGTCCGGCCATGTACATTGGTGATATTGGTGTCAAAGGACTTCATCACCTGGTGTACGAAGTGGTGGACAATTCCATTGACGAAGCGTTAGCCGGTTATTGTAAAAACATTATCGTTACTATTCACGAAGACAACTCTGTTTCAGTAGAAGATGATGGCCGGGGTATACCCACCGATATACACTCGAAAGAAAAAAAATCAGCACTCGAAGTGGTGATGACGGTACTGCATGCCGGTGGTAAGTTTGATAAAGATTCTTATAAAGTATCAGGAGGGTTGCATGGAGTGGGTGTAAGCTGCGTAAATGCACTTAGTGCAAAGCTGCATGTTACCGTAAGCCGTGACGGTAAAAAATTTGAGCAGGAATATCATACGGGTATTCCCTCCTATCCTGTTCGTGAAATTGGCAACAGCGATAGTACCGGGACCACAGTCCGTTTCTGGCCGGACAACAGCATATTCATCACTCTTGTTTACAACAAGGATATTCTCGAAAGCCGCCTCCGTGAACTGGCTTACCTCAACCGTGGAGTCAGAATAACTATTAACGATCTGCGTGACAAAGAAGATAATAACGGGCATTACACAAAAAGTTTTTACAGCGAAGGCGGCATAGTGGAGTTTGTGGAAATGCTGGATAAAAATGCAGGGCGCAATTCGCTTATTCCAAAAGTGATCTACGTGGAAGGCAGGGACAATGATACCAATGTGGTGGTGGATGTGGCGCTCAGTTACAACGACAGCTATAATGAACACATTTATTCTTACGTCAATAACATCAACACCATTGAAGGTGGCACACATGTATCAGGATTCCGCAGGGCGCTGACAAGAGTGTTTAAAAGTTACGGCGATAAAAATGGTTTGTTTGAAAAAGCTAAAGTGGAAATTGAAGGCGATGATTTCCGGGAAGGTCTGAGTGCCATTATTTCAGTAAAAGTTCCCGAACCCCAGTTTGAAGGACAAACCAAGACCAAATTGGGAAACAATGAAGTAATGGGTGTGGTGGATTCCACCGTATCGAAAGTACTGGAGGCTTATCTTGAAGAAAATCCAAGAGAAGCCAAGAATATTGTTTCAAAAGTTATTCTGGCTGCACAGGCAAGAGCTGCTGCCAGAAAAGCAAGAGAACTTGTACAACGTAAATCAGTATTGACAGGTGGCGGTTTGCCGGGTAAACTGGCCGATTGCTCTGACAGAGATCCTGAACGTTGCGAACTCTTTCTTGTTGAAGGAGATTCTGCAGGAGGCACTGCCAAGCAAGGGAGAGATAGAAGCTACCAGGCCATACTTCCGTTAAGAGGTAAGATACTCAACGTGGAAAAAGCCATGGAGCATAAGATCTACGATAATGAAGAGATTAGGAATATGTTTACGGCCTTGGGTGTAAAAATGGGAACACCTGATGACCCTAAAGCTTTGGATTTATCCAAACTCCGTTATCATAAACTCATCATCATGACCGATGCTGATGTGGATGGTTCACATATCGCCACATTGATACTGACTTTTATTTATCGTTATATGACCGAACTGGTGGAGCAGGGCTACGTTTATATTGCTCAGCCACCGCTTTACTTAGTGAAGAAAGGAAAAGAACAGTCTTACGCATGGAATGAAGAACAGCGTAAAGCATGGGTTGTAAAATTGGGCGGGGGAAAAGATGACTCTGTACATGTGCAGCGTTACAAAGGTTTGGGTGAAATGAATGCCAGCCAGCTTTGGGAAACCACCATGAATCCCGAAACCAGGACATTAAAGCTGGTAACCATTGAAAGCGCCGCCGAAGCAGACCGCATTTTCAGTATGCTGATGGGTGATGAAGTGGCTCCGAGAAGAGAATTTATTGAGAGTCACGCCAAGTATGCGAAACTGGATGTGTAAAAATTAATTGTTTCAGAATAAAAGAGTTAGTCCCGGTTTTCCGGGACTTTTTTTATTTGTTAGCAAATTTTAACCAGCCATACAGCCCGGAAGCCTTAATTTCAGCCTTTATCAAACCTAAAAATATTAACCATGTCTGATGTAAAAATTACAGCTTACAATGTAAAGACCAAACAGAAAGGAGTTGAAATGCTGGATGCCGTGATCACCAAAACAGCCAAAGGCGCTTACATGGCGCAGGGGCATGACGGGCAAGGCAATAAACTGACAACTTTAATGAACGAAGAAAAAGCCTTGGCTGCCATCAAAGCCGGTGTGGCCAAACAAGGCTGGTAAAAAATAATGTGAGATGATGTACAGAGCCCTGCTGATGCAGGGCTTTCTTATTGTTTCACTACTTTAAATACCTGGCTTACATCTCCCGCTGATATCCTGAATAAATAAATTCCGGCCGGATAAATGCGGCTGTTGAAATCAAATACCTGCTTTTGCAAAAATCCATCTGCAACAGTATTCACTTCTTTCAGCAATCTTCCGGTGACGTCCATTACATTCAAATGAATTTGCTGGCCCTGCTCCATTTGGTAAACGATATTGAAAATACCTGTGGTTGGATTGGGATAAACCTGTACAATGATCCCATCCGGGAATAATACCGGCCTTATACCTGAATAAGTGTAACCCCCATCGGTATAAATGATCTTAAGGCGATAATACCTTGTCCCGGTTTTCCCTTGTTCTGCATCTGTGAAATTATATTGAACTGATACGTTAGCGTTTCCATTGCCGTTCACCTGTCCTATTTTGGTATAGCGGCCATTTTGCAGATCATCATTTCCTTTTGCCACTTCTATATCATAACGGGTTATATTATTTTCTGATGCCATTGTCCATTGCAACAGCACATTGTTGGTTGCCACTTTTTGAGCAGTGAATTGGAGTAATTCATTTCTTAAAGGATGCACTCTGCCGGCGCCGCCTGTATTTAACCAGAATTCAGAAAAGCCTTTTACTTTAAACTCGGAGTAATAACCGTTCAGGTATGGCACCATGATGATTTGTGTACGGGGAATAAAATGCCAGACGCCTGAAGTGTCATCAGTTAGTGATCCATTCTCAAATTGATTCAGCGAATCGCTGTACTGAGAAACTCCCAGATCATATGCAGTTGCAAGCGGAGGACAGGTTGTGCATCCACTGGCAAAAACCATTGAGTCGGTTTCTCTATCTAAAAAATACAATCTTACACTTACAGAGTCAGAAGGTTTTTCGTTTGCCGGTTTTATAGTGGTGTTCCGGTTCAGGTAATATTGTCCGTTAAAATTTCTGACCGGGGGTGTTGTAATGAAAGCCTGCACATCTGTGCTGCCGGGATTTTGGCCCCCGCTGTTCACAGAAGCAATGATCTTGTTGCTGGCAGCATCAACAAAATTTGTCCAGCCCGAGCCGCCTGTATTTTGATTTACCACGGGGCTATTGCCGACCACATCATAAATGCCATTTGCATTGTTATAAATATGTACGTCGTCAATAGCTATTCCATCTTTTGTAACTCCATTATCTGAACTAAACACAAACCTTAAACGTAAATTACTGTTATTGGTTGCAGGTAATGCGGTGGTAGCTACATGCCAGCGGGTATAATTCTGCTGACTCCATAATTGATTGCCGGAATAATTTTTATTATACCAATTGGTGCCCTGCCCTAATGAGCCCAGTTTGCTCCATGTAGCTCCCCCGTTTATTGAATACTCAACCCATGCGGCGTCGCATAAGAAGTTTCCGCAATCCTCAATATTCAAAGCAAAACTGAAACTTAACATTGGGTTGGCAAGCCCGGAAAGATTGAAACATGGCGAATAGAGATAGGATAATTCCAGGTCATTATAATATCCTGCAAGCCTTGTTTTCCATACTTTGGTGCCGCTTGCCGCCCTGTTGATCTTTGGTGAAATAGGTAGGCCGTATTCCCATGAACTGAACCTGCCGCCGCTATACCATGATCCGTTGTCTGCTTCAAAATTCTGTAAATAAGGGAAGCTGGTTATTATTGGTAAACTATTTACTGTGATCCTTGCTGTATCATTATCGTGATATGAATCACTGGAAAGGCCTGTCCATGTTTCTATTGTATGATTAATGTTAGCTGCAAGATTAGCAGTTGCAGTAAAAGTATATTGCAGATATCCATTGGCAGCTATTGAAGTGATAGTTTCTGTAGCTATCACACTGCCATCTACTTTCAACACAACGGGAATATTGTTTATTGCAGCCGCAGAAGAGTTATGAACAGTTACTTTCACCGGCACAGAGCTATTCAACCCGCAACTGACTGCAGTTGGAGTATCAATGCTGATCATCTGAATATCATTTATAGCTCTGTAAATGCGGATATCATCAAAACTGTAACCGGCTGCACTTTCATTGTCTGCTGCCATGTATTGCCCCCATTGGCCCCATTTTACCTGCGAACTGCTGCTGAAGATTTGCCCATGCGCCGCCAGTGAATCACTTAGTTCAATGCTGGTTGAAAGTTTATAAGTACCCTCAGCATTGTTCTGATTGGTAAATAAATCATATACCTGTATCCAGCTGTCATTCTCACTCCCTCTTATCCAAACTCTGTTAGCAGCATTGCTTAATTGTCCATGATTCTTATACCGGAAGTCAATGCGTATATCATCTGTGGCGGTATTGAATGCAGCAAGATTAAAAGTGCCGGTAAGTGAATCGGTGTTTCCAGCTGCTACGAACTTGTCCATATCCAGCGTCAATGCCCTGCTCCCTGAATAAGACATCCCGGTATTGATGAAAGAACGGATCCTTCCATTAATGCTGCTGTTTACAAAATCATAGCGTTCATTTCCCGTTAGTCCCATTTGCCTGGCAGTAAAGGATTGAACTGGCATTGCGTCGAAATTATCTTTCCATGGAAGGTCATTGTTGGTAATGGGTACATTGTTTAACTGCCTGAATACTTTGGTGACGGTATTATTGGCAATAACGGGGTCAGAAGCCTTTGTTACTGTAACAATAATATTATAAGTGCCGGTAGCCGAGAGGTTGGCATTGGTACCAAACGTATAGTCAATGCTTCCCCCGGGTGGTATATCCGCTATCGGAGAAGTTATTACATCATTTACAGGTGCTCCTCCATTAATACTGTACGATACATTTATATTACCGCCGGAAACATTATCATCAAGATTTTTGATACGAATCGTAACCGGAACATTGCCTGACAATTCAGAGCTGGTGAACTTCCTTCCGGATGAGGCAGGTGAAATAATCGCATCAATCTTCAGATCGTTGTCAGAAATACTTCCTGCACAAGTACCATTGTTGGGTTGTCTTGATAAAGCATTTGCCCTTCTTCCCGGGTTGCCATTTATTCTTGCCCGCATCGTAACCCAGTAGACTGAATCTTTTGACAGTCCGTTGAACGTATAAGTTAATCCGGTTGTAGTTCCCACTGAAACCATTTGATTACCCTGCAGTATCATGGCTTCATAGTCTGTCGCTCCAGGAACTGCTGCCCAACTGATACTTATGTATCCTTCGCATTGCACCGGGGACAATGAAATTACCGGCAGTGCTGTAATGACAAATGCGAAACTTGTTTGGGTAAATGCTGTATTATTTTTTGACAACCTGATCCTGCCTGCATCAGTTGGGATATTCGGAATGGCCCATTTATAAAGCCTGGCAGATGAAGGAATGTTGTTGCTTAAGGTTGACCAGTTGTTTCCGCCATCACTTGAAAATTCAAGAGTATAAGTTTCATTATTCGAAACACTATAGTCGTCCCATTGAACATACATGGTATCCAAAACCTGTGCGCCGAAAAAATAAGTACCGTTTGGAGTAAAGGCTTCTCCACCCACCGGGTTTGTCAACACCAGGCTTTGCGGAATAATATCATAAGCAAGAAAATATTCCTGCGGCGAACCCTGAGTGACTGATGTGCCAATGGCTTTCAAACTATAGTTACCCGTTGCCGGATTATTTATAATAACCTGCTCAATATTATTCATGTGGTCGGCGCCGGTACCGGCTGTTACATTTACATTGGCAGCAAGTGTATCCAGCAAGGAAGGAAGTACTGTGGAAGCGGAAGGCGTGGTTAGCTGGAGATCAAGATCATTCACCAAAGTTCTGGAAGCCATCACTGCTGCCGGCGGATCCTGCCAATACAATAATACTTTCAGTTGCGCTGTATTTGCCGGAACAGAAATAGAATGAGAATTGCTTGCACCATTGCTGAGTGATGATGAGAAATAACTTGTGTTTTCTATCATCGCAACGGAACGTAATAAATTCATTTGTCCAAAACCATAACTGAAATCCGGGCCTGCATTGCCCCTGTCATTGGCTCCGTTGCAAAGCAGTGCTTTCATTAATCCACTTTTGGGATTAGCACCGCCATGCAACTGCCGGTATCGCTGTATCAATAATGAAAGACCTCCGGATACACCCGGCGCTGCCATGCTGGTTCCGTTGTTGTAACTATAAATATTGTTTGTCCAGGTGGATGCTTCAAACTGACCCATTGACATGATCTCCGGTTTGAGGCGGCCATCCCTAACCGGCCCTTTACTGGAAAAAGAACTCCAGTCCGATTTATAATCTGTACTTCCAACCGTCAGCACATTCTTTGCACTCTGATATCCTCCCAGCACGGTTCTGAAACCTGCCGGATAAGGCGTGCAGGTTTTATTACCATCATTGCCTGCCGCAAAAACATGTTGTAATTCGGGAAGGTCAAATGCCTGCTGGTCAAGAATGCGGGAACTAAGATCATACAGACCATTAAAATCACAATCATCTACCACAGCGCCATAAGAATTATTTGTGATCACCATTCCAAAATCCTGCACATAGGTCGGAGCATAGGTGTAGATATTGGAAAAGACCTGGCTCAATAAAGTCGATTTGGGGGCATAACCTGCATACAGTTCCTGGATGATGCCAGCTCCACCCACAGTGCCTGTTACATGTGAGGCATGAGCTCTTGGTCTTTCACCAACACGGTTTATCAATCTCCCTGTAAAATCAAGATGTGTTTGCGGGTCACCATCATCTCCAATACCAACCACCACGCCTTGTCCGTTTAAGTTTCGTCCGCCATTTGCAAGAGAAGCTTTGATCTGGTTTGCTCTTGATGCAAACATGCTATTATAATTCAGCGACTGATCCTGATGAGGTATAGCCTGAACATATTCAACAATGGGCAATGCCGCTAATTCCTCTAACCTTCCAGGCGATACCCTTAAAGAAAATATTCTGTATGGCTGAAGTGTTGTTGATAAAACAGGAAAATCTTTGTCAAGCAATTCCTTGCGTACCATTTCAGGTGAAAAAATTTTGGGAAAACTTATCCATACATCAACAGAGCCTGCACTCTTTATTGACCATGATGGATAATTCCCTTTTGCCAGCGATGGCTCCATTTTTAATGAAGGCGGTAATTCAATCAGGGCTCTTGTCTTAAATTGAGTGAGAAACATGGAATCTAACGAACCAGAAACAATTGCCGTATAAGCCAGGTTGGGAATATAATCAAGCAACTCAATTCCTGCCTGCTGCATTTGTTTTCTTTCTATTTCACCAGGAATTCGCTCAAATTGTATTATTGTAAAAATTCTTCCTTCAGTTCTTGCAGCAGCCTGGTTAAACTTCTCAAGTTTTTCTGTTGTAATATTTTTTTCGGGGATGAAGGTTCCAGCCTTGAGATAAAGCTTATACTGAGTATTATCCTGAGCTGCTGTTGAAAAGAACAAAAGCAGGCAAGCAGCTGTCAAGGGAATTGGATTGGGCCTCATAGTGGATTTGAATGAGATTTAAAATTAGTACAAATAGCTGGAAAATACCAATACCAGTTATGCTATAATTAGGCAAATCGTCTTATGATGAGATTGAGTTGCCTGTAAAACAATATGCATGAGCCTGAAAAAGGAATCTATGCATCTCCCCCATGCTTTGCATATTTTCACCGATCAGCATAAACATTCTGCCTGTTTGTTTAAGTTTTGCCTTGTTTGTCCCGGTCTGAAGGAACTGAATTATTTTTTGAAAAGTAGCAGATTCAAAATAAGGGGAGTCAGGACGATTGATAAAGAAACAGCGAAGTGTATTGTCCTTTAAACTCATTTTTTCAAAACCAAGATCAACCGCCAATTTGCGGCAGCGAACCGTAACAAATAAATCTTCCACCTGTTGTGGCAATGGGCCAAACCTGTCTTCGAGCTCTGCTTTCATTGCAGACAGCTCTTCTTCTGATTCACAATTATCGAGTCGTTGATACAATGAAAGTCTTTCTGTAATACTTTCCACATATTCATCAGGAATCAAAATTTCAAGATCGGTATCAATAGTACAGTCCTGCACAAAATCATCCTGTTTGGCAATTTCTTCTTTAAACAATTCTTTGAAGTCAGAACGTTTCAGTTCACGGATGGCCTCATCCAGAATTTTCTGATACATTTCAAAACCGATCTCAGCCATGAAACCGCTTTGTTCTCCCCCCAATAAATTTCCGGCGCCTCTAATATCTAAATCTCTCATAGCGATCTGGAAACCGCTTCCCAAATCGCTATGTTGTTCCAGTGTCTGCAATCTTCGTTTTGAATCATTGGGCAAAGTGCTCAATGGCGGAGCCAATAAATAACAGAAAGCTTTTTTATTACTTCTCCCCACTCTTCCACGAAGCTGGTGCAGGTCACTTAACCCAAATTGATGTGCATTGTTTACAATAATCGTATTTACATTTGGAATATCTACTCCGCTCTCAACAATATTGGTACAAACCAGCACATCATATTTTTTATCAATGAAATCCAGTATCCTTTCTTCCAGGTGATGGCCTTCCATTTGTCCGTGAGCATAGCCAATACTTAAATCGGGACAAAGCGCCTGAATGATATTAGTCATTTCCGCTAATCCGGCTATGCGGTTATAAATAAAGAAGACCTGCCCTCCTCTTTCCGTTTCAAAATAAATAGCATCCCGGATTGTGTCTTCATTATACACCTGCACTTCTGTTTGTATTGGCTGACGATTGGGTGGCGCTGTATTGATAATACTTAAATCCCTTGCTCCCATCAATGAGAACTGAAGTGTTCTGGGGATCGGCGTGGCAGTAAGCGTCAGGCAATCAACGGTTGTACGAAGTGTTTTTATTTTTTCTTTATGTCCAACTCCGAATTTTTGTTCTTCATCCACAACTAATAGTCCGAGGTCTTTGAACTTCACTTCTTTTCCAAGCAATGCATGAGTACCGATAATGATCTCGATCCTTCCTTCTTCAACTTTTTTTAATGTTTCTTTTTTTTCTTTCGTTGATTTAAACCGGTTGATATAATCTACCGTCACCGGAAAATCTTTCAGTCTTTCGCTGAATGTTTTGTAATGCTGAAAAGCAAGTATGGTGGTAGGAACCAATATCGCCGCCTGTTTTCCTTCCACACAGGTTTTGAAAGCGGCACGGATGGCAATCTCAGTTTTTCCAAAACCTACATCACCGCAAATCAGCCTGTCCATCGGCGATGCGGATTCCATGTCTTTCTTTACATCAGCGGTGGCTTTACCCTGATCAGGAGTATCTTCATAAATAAAGGACGCTTCCAATTCTGTTTGCAGATAATTATCTGCTGTATGCTGAAAACCCTGTTGCGTTTTCCGCTTTGCATATAATTTGATCAGATCAAAAGCAATCTCTTTTACTTTTGATTTGGTTTTTTCTTTCAGGCGATTCCAGACATCGCTGCCGAGTTTATTTATCTTAGGAACACTTCCTTCCTTGCCGGTGTATTTGGCAATCTTGTGCAGGCTGTTGATGTTGACGTATAAAATATCGCTGTCTTTATAGATCAACCGCACTGCCTCCTGGAGCTTGCCATTCACTTCCAGCTTTTGCAAACCACTATATACTCCCACCCCATGATCAATATGGGTAACAAAATCTCCCGGCTGCAGTTCCCGCAGCGTACGGAGGGTTAACGCTTTGTTTTTATTGTATGCCTGCCTGACCTTGTATTTATGATAGCGCTGAAATACCTGGTGGTCGGTATAGCAAACCACTTTCAGGTCTTCATCAATGAATCCTTCATGAATAGAAACGGAAACGGGATTGAAAACAATTTCGGCTTTCAGGTCGTCAAAAATACTTTGAAGTCTTTCCAGTTGTTTGGGGTTATCAGCAAACATATACAGCTGAAATCCTTTGTCTTCCCAGCTCTTTAAATCCCTTATCAGCAAATCAAACTGGCGGTTGAAAGCGGGTTGTGCTTTCGTATTGAATTCAATTTCAAAATTTGCCAGGTGCGACCGATAGCCAAATTCTACAAGATGCTTTTTCAATATCTCATGCTTTAAACTGCCTGCTCCAATAAAATCATTTTCATTAATCTCTTTCTCTTGCAAGTTGTCTTGCTTTTCTTCTTGCACCCTGGGCACTGCCTTGCCGGCAGGCTTGCTTGTGCCTTGCGCCTTTATCTCCTTCTGCATTCTCAAAAACACCTGCAGGTCTTCTTCGCAATCTTCAAGTCTTTCCTTGCACAGGTCATAATCTTCCATCCATATTACTGTGTTCGCAGGTAAAAAATCAAACAGAGAAATTCTGTCTTCGCTTTTGAATTGTGTATCCACATTGGGAATAATGCTGACCTGCAACAGTTTTCTTTCGCTCAGTTGTGTTTCCGGGTCAACAATGCGGATGGAGTCAACATCGTTACCAAACAATTCAACACGGTAAGGCTTTTCATTGCCGAAGGAATAAATATCAAGAATGCCGCCTCTTATTGCAAACTGTCCCGGTTCATATACAAAATCGGTTCTTTCAAATCCATAATCTGCCAGTTTTAAGAGTAGTTGCTCTGCATTAAGTGAATCGCCTGTTTTAATATGGATGATATTCGAAGAAAGAGTGGAGGGTAAAACAACTTTCTCGAACAATGCTTCAGGATAAGTAACAATGATCTTTTTATTTACACTGAGCGAAGTCGAAGCGCCGCCAGTTGCTATTTTTGTCAGCGCCTCGGTTCTCAGCATTACATGCGATGAATTAAGCAACTGATAGTTTTTCCGGTTTTTAAATGAAGACGGGAAATAGAAAATATCCAATGCATCAGTCAAATTCTCCAATGTATTATGGAAATAAGCCGCTTCTTCGGAGTCATTTAATATGATAAGATGATTCAACTGCGAACAGGAAGGGTGCAGAAAAGCGGCAGCCACTACAAACTGCGATGAACTTCCCTGTAAGTTTTTCAGGTAGATCCTTTGAGGCGGGGGCCCCGAAGGATCGGGACAGGGAAAAGAGAGCCTGTCCGCCAATTGAAAAAGGCGGGGGGTGTTTTGATACTGTTCCAGCAGATTCTTTACACTCATCAACCTGGCAAAGATATGCTAAGAGTTAAAAAGAGAAAAGAAGAAAAAGAGCAAAATTGAAATCTCCTGCCTGAAGAAAAGTTTGTTCGTGAAGTATTTCTTTTTATCTCTTTCCACTCGTTTAAGCTCTTAGCCAAAAATTCCCACTTTCAAAACATTAATGCATTTCATTGGTTCTACCTTTACCAATTATCAAAGCATTAAGAATGGCATTATTACAATGGCGAAAAGGAAAAGTTATCCGGATTGAAAACGAGGCTCCTAATACAAGGCGGTTCTGGATTGAAGCAGCAGACACAAAATCTTTTGATTTCAAACCCGGGCAATTCGTTACACTTGATTTACCTATCAGCGATAAACCCACTAAAAGAATCCGCAGTTATTCAATTGCCTCATGGCCCGATGGCACAAATGTTTTTGAATTGCTGATAGTACTTGCCCATGGTGGCCTGGGCACAACATATCTTTTTAATGAAGTAAAAGTCGGCAGTGAACTGACATTTCGTGGCGCACAGGGAGTGTTTACCTTGCCTGAAAAAATTGATACAAATATTTTCTTCATCTGCACCGGGACAGGTGTTGCTCCTTTCAGAAGCATGGCGAACCACATTTACCTGCATGCAATTCCGCATAAGAAAATACATATGGTATTTGGCAGCCGCAAAAAGGAAGACCTGCTTTATTATAATGAACTGGTGGAGTTGGGCAAGAGGATGCCCGATTTCCATTACTATCCTACGCTGAGCCGTGAACATTGGGAAGGGGAATATGGTTATGTTCATCACATATATGAAAGTTTATGCAAAGACAAACCCGATGCGGTTTTTTATTTGTGTGGATGGAAGCATATGATTGATGAAGCAAGAAAGAGAATTTTGGCGATGGGGTACAGTGAAAAAGCTATTCATGAGGAATTGTATGGATGATGATAAATGACTGAAAGATTGAATGATTTTCCGCAACTCTGTCGTTGATAACTGTCATGTTCCGGTTTAACGCATAGTTCCTATATTCGCTCAAATCAACTGACCCATGGGTGCATCATCACTCATTGTTTTAATAATCGCCGCAGTCGCATTCTCTGGCATTGCTATTCTTATTTCCAAACTGGTTTTAAAAGCCACAACTAACAAACAAAAAGGCGAGCCTTATGAATGTGGTATACCCACCAAAGGAAAGACATGGATCCAACTGAATGTAGGTTATTATTTATTTGCACTGATATTTTTAATATTCGATGTAGAACTGGTGTTCCTTTACCCATGGGCTGTTGTAGCCAAAAGCGCCGGATGGATTGCATTGATTGAAATTGTGATCTTCTTTTTCATTTTATTCATGGGCTTTTTATATGCTCATAAAAAGGGAGCTCTTAAATGGATGTAAAAACCAAATCATTAAAGGATAGTTTTCCGGGGGAAGTGCATGACTTGCCGGGTGGCGGTATTGCTTTAAGCAAACTTGATGACCTCATCAACTGGGCAAGGGCAAATTCTCTCTGGCCACTCACATTTGCGACCAGTTGTTGTGGCATTGAAATGATGGCAACAGCTTCTGCTAAATATGATTTCTCCAGGTTTGGTTTTGAAGTGGCAAGAGCCACACCACGGCAGGCCGATGTAATAATAATTGCCGGTACGATTGTAAATAAGATGGCGCCGGTATTAAAAAGATTATACGACCAGATGGCGGACCCCAAATATGTAATTGCAATGGGAGCCTGTGCTATCAGCGGCGGTCCATTTTTTTATAATACATATTCGGTAGTAAAGGGGGCCGATCATGTGATACCTGTGGATGTGTATGTGGCAGGTTGTCCGCCCAGACCGGAAGCGTTGCTGCATGCATTGATCACTTTACAGGAGAAAATAAAAAACGGACTCACAAGAGAACAGATAAAGGAAGCTAAAACGTCATGACGAAGGAAGAATTGAAAGTAAAAATAACTGAACTATATCCTGCAGCTGGGTTTGATGAAACTGGCGAATGGCTCAATATTAATGCAGAAGCAAAAGACTGGTTAGCTCTTGCCCGGCAGTTGTGTCATGATGATTCTCTTTACTTCGATTATCTTTTTTGCCTTACCTGTATTGACTGGAAGACACATCTGACAATGGTGTATCACCTGGAATCAACCAAACACCGGCATATAATCGTAGTAAAATCGAAACTGGACAGCGGCATACCTGAAATAGAAACCGTTTCCCATATCTGGAGAACGGCTGATTTTCATGAAAGAGAAGTGTACGAGATGTTTGGTGTGAACTTTCTTAACCATCCCGACTTGCGGCTATTGATTTTGCCTGATGGATGGGAAGGAAAGAATCCGTTGAGAAAAGATTTTGAAGACCCGGTTAATATGATAAAACTCTAAGAATAATGAACACCGAACAAGGAATATCGAATGATGAAGTAATACCGTTTAAGCTTCGATGTTTGTTATTCCTTGTTCAATTTCGATATTCAATTAATGTACAGACAGACTGACATAATAAGCGATAACACAACCTCTCTTGAAGGCGAATTTGTTATTAATGTCGGGCCTCAACACCCCGCCACACATGGTGTGTTGCATTTGGTCATTACATTAAGCGGAGAAACAATCAAAAAAGTAGAACCACATCTTGGATACATTCATCGTTCCATCGAAAAAATGTGTGAGAGCCTGAGCTACCGGCAATTTATATATGTCACCAGCCGGATGGATTATTTGTCTGCTCATATTAATAATCATGCCTGCGCATTATGTGTGGAGAAAGGATTACAGGTGGAGATTCCATCAAGGGCTCAGGTTATCCGAGTGCTGATGGATGAGCTGACCAGAATTGCATCTCATGAACTCTGGTGGGGAGCCATGGCGATGGATCTGGGCGCTTTCACTCCTTTCTTTCATGCATTCAGAGAAAGAGAAACCATCAATGACATCATGGAGGAAACATGTGGGGCAAGACTGACCATGAACTATATGGTACCCGGTGGAGTGATGCATGATCTTCATCCCGATTTTCAAAAGAGGGTGAAGGGTTTTATACAGCTCTATAAAAAGAAAATTCATGAATATGATGAGCTGGTCACTGGTAACATCATTTTCCAGAACCGGATGAAAAACGTTGGCGTGTTAACTGCAGAAGATGCGGTTTCTTATGGATGCACCGGCCCCACTGCAAGAGGCAGCGGCGTTAGTTGCGACATACGTAAAGTATATCCTTACGAAATTTATAATAAACTGGAATTTGATGAGGTGCTGGAGACAGGATGTGATTCATTTGCCCGCTACCTTATCCGTATCCGGGAAATGCATCAATCCATCCGAATCATTGAACAATTAATAGATAATATTCCTGAAGGTGATTTTCAGGCAAAAACAAAAGCTGTGCTGAAATTGCCCAAGGGAGAGTTTTATACAAGAGTGGAAACAGCAAGAGGTGAACTGGGAGTGTACATTGTGAGTGAAGGTGGAACAACACCTTATCGTATTAAATTCCGTTCACCGGGATTTTCAAATTTGTCAGTGCTGGATCACATTGCCAAAGGGAGTAAGATAGGTGATTTGGTGGCGATGATGGGAACATTGGATTTAGTAATACCTGATATTGACAGGTAATAAGCCGGGCCTCCCTGCCCTCCGAAGGAGGGTTCTGGGACTCCGATTATTTGGCAAGTTCTTATTGTTATTGAAAAGTATTATCGTGAAAATACTACAGCCCGGTAGGGGCTGAATGTCGGTAGCCCCGGATGAAATCCGGGGACAAGAAATGAAATGAATCAATCAGAACCCCGCAGGGGTTCAATAATAAGATGAGTAGAATTACCGAACGATGAAGTGAGTGACACAACAGACGATGATAGTAGTAATGCAGATGGCTAAGTAAAATAATGAACATTGAACAAGAAACATCGAATAATGAAGTATAAAACACTTTAAATAATAAACGACCTTAAGTTCCGCCTTCGGCGGGATTTAGGGAGGCCCTATGTGGAGTTTTTCTGAAATAGCAAACAGTATTCATGAATGGTTGAGCAAGACATTCAACCCTACATGGACGTTGATCTTTGAAATGGTCATTGCCGGTGTGGCGGTGATTGGTTTGTTTGCTTTATTGGGATTGGTACTGGTGATCATGGAAAGAAAAGTATCGGCCTGGATGCAGATAAGGTTGGGCCCTAATAGAGTTGGTCCGAAAGGAATGTTACAGTCATTAGCTGATACGGTCAAGCTGATTGTAAAAGAAGGCCTTACCCCGAATGGCGCTGATAAGATCATGTTTAACCTTGCGCCTTTCATTGCCATGATCGTTGCCATGCTATTGTTGGCTCCGATTGCTTTTGCCAAAAATTTCCAGTTATGGGATTTGAACATCGGTGTGCTGTATGTGTCGGCTGTTTCGTCTATCATGGTCATCAGTATATTAATAGCGGGATGGTCGAGCAATAATAAATACTCATTGCTTGGGGCCATGCGCAGCGGTGCACAGATCGTCAGTTATGAATTATCAGCCGGACTTTCCATTTTAGCGATTGTAGTACTGAGTGGCAGTTTACAGGTTTCTGATATTATTAATTCACAGGCCGATGGCTGGTGGATATTCAAAGGACATATCCCTGCTATCATTGCATTCATCACATTCATTATTGCTGTGACGGCAGAAACTAACCGAGCACCATTTGATCTTGCAGAAGCAGAATCTGAATTGACCGCAGGTTTTCATACTGAATATTCAGGGATGAAATTTGCCCTGTTCTTCCTTGCTGAATATGTGAATGTGTTTATTGTCTGTGCTATCGGCGCTACACTATTCCTTGGTGGATGGATGCCTTTCCATATTGGAAACTGGACAGGATTCAATCATGCAATGGATTATATACCGTCCAGTATTTGGTTCTTTGGAAAAACATTCTTCCTGATATTTGTCATTATGTGGTTCAGGTGGACATTCCCGAGATTACGCATTGACCAGTTATTGAATTTAGAATGGAAATATTTATTGCCAATCAGTATGATTAATTTATTACTTGTAACAGTGATGGCAATATTAAAATGGCATTTTTAAAACATGGCTGTTGGTAAATACATAAAAGATGTTTTTGGTGTGGTAAAGTCGCTGGCTACGGGTATGAAACGTACCCTGTATTATTTCTTTCATCATAAAGAGATCATCACACAGGAATACCCGGACAACCGTGACACTTTGGTTTTACCTGAACGGTTCAAAGGTGAAGTGGTAATGCCGCATGATGAAAAGAATGAACATCGCTGCACCGGTTGCCAGGCCTGTGAGCTTGCCTGTCCTAACGGAACAATTAAAGTGATTACTAAGTTTGATATGATAGACGGAAAGAAAAAGAAAGCTATAGATAAGCTGGTTTATCACCTCGAACTTTGCACCATGTGTAATTTGTGCATCGAGGCTTGCCCTTCTGATGCAATTAAAATGGCTCAGACTTTTGAACACAGCGTATTTGACAGGAATAAACTGATAAAAGTTTTAAACAACCCCGGATCAAAAATCATGGAGGGTGTGGAATAATGAACGGCTCTGATATCATATTTTATTTACTGGCAGCATTGACACTGGTTTGTGCTGTATTATCTGTTTCTACACGGCAAATCTTCCGTGCTGCCATTTATTTATTGTTCACTTTGATTGGTATTGCAGGCATTTATTTCTGGTTGGATTATCAGTTCATTGCCGCTGTACAGATTGTGGTGTATGTCGGCGGTATTGTGGTTCTGATCATCTTCTCCATTTTCCTTACACAACAGGCCGGAGAAAAATTACCCAAGCAAAAAATTGGCAGGAAAATATTTTCCGCTTTAGCTGTGTTTTGTGGTTTTGGCTTAACCATGCTGCAGGTTTACCAACATGATTTTATTGAAACGGAAAACGAAGCAATAACCACCAATGTTGCTGACATCGGGAGAAAGATGCTTAGTACCAATGCCGAAGGTTATGCATTGCCTTTTGAAGTAGTGAGCATGTTGTTATTGGCTGCGATGATCGGCTGTATTGTGATCGCTTTAAAAAGTAAACCGGAAACGAAATGATGCAACCGGGACTATATCATTTACTATTTATCAGCGCTGCACTGTTCTTTATCGGCATATATGGCTTCTTTACACGCAGAAACCTTATCACTATGCTCATGAGCATTGAACTGATACTGAACAGTGTGAACCTGAATTTTATCGCATTTAATAAATACCTGTGGCCGCATAAAATGGATGGACTGTTTTTTACTGTATTCATCATTGCCATTGCTGCGGCGGAAGCAGCCGTAGCCATCGCTATTATCATTAATCTGTACCGCAGCCATAATTCAATTGACGTTGAAAATGCTGAAGAATTAAAATATTAACCCCCATCCCCTAAAGGGGAGTTTGGGAAACAAGAAATAAATGAACCTTGGTTTACAGATAGCACTTATTCCTTTGTTACCTCTGGCAGGTTTCGTTCTGCTGGGGTTGTTTGGCAGAAAATATCTCAAGAAAAGTTCTGGTATCATCGGAACTATCCTTTTACTGGCATCAACGGTTCTTGCCCTGTACACTGCTTATGAATATTTCTTTGTGTATGGAAAAGTAGCAGGAGCTTACCAAAAATTTGTTCCGCTTAGTTATACCTGGCTGGAGTTTTCCAAAGGTGTTTCGATTGATATGGGCATCCTGCTCGATCCGATTTCAGTAATGATGTTGGTAGTAGTAACATTTGTTTCGTTAATGGTGCATATCTACAGCCTTGGTTACATGAAAGGCGAAGAAAGATTCCCTACTTATTATTCTTTCCTTGGCCTGTTCACTTTCTCCATGCTTGGGCTGGTTATTTCTTCCAATCTTTTCCAGATCTATATTTTTTGGGAACTGGTTGGTGTCTCTTCATTTTTACTAATTGGTTATTATTATAATAAGCCATCAGCAGTTGCTGCCTGCAAGAAAGCATTTATTGTTACCCGTTTCGCCGACCTTGGTTTCTTAATTGGCATATTGATATTATCATACAGTTCAGGCACTCTTGATTTCAATACGCTGATTTCAACCCTGACTTCATCCGGAACGGGCCAGGCGAAAGCAGTGGCTTCAACTTTTCTTGGTGCATCTGCAGTAACATGGGGAGCTGCATTGGTCTTTATAGGCGGCGCAGGAAAGAGTGCCATGTTCCCGCTGCATATTTGGTTGCCCGATGCGATGGAAGGCCCTACTCCTGTTTCGGCATTGATACATGCTGCAACGATGGTAGTGGCCGGTGTTTTTCTTGTAGCAAGATTATTCCCTGTTTTCTCCATTACTACTCCGGGAGTATTGGAAATAGTCGGATGGGTGGGAGCTATCTCGGCTATCATCGCTGCTATCATTGCCTGCACACAGACAGATATAAAAAGAGTGCTGGCTTATTCCACCATGTCGCAGATCGGGTTCATGATGTTTGCATTGGGCGTTTCGAAATATGGCGGCGAAGCAGGCCTTGGTTATACGGCTTCCATGTTCCATCTTTTCACCCATGCTATGTTCAAAGCGTTGTTGTTCCTCGGTGCCGGGGCTGTTATACATTATATCCACAGCAATGAAATGAAAGACATGGGTGGACTCAGAAAATATTTACCAATAACCCATATAACATTTCTGATCGCCTGTCTTGCTATTGCCGGCGTGCCTCCATTTGCTGGATTCTTCAGCAAGGAAGAAATTTTACTGGCTGCTTATCATAACAACCCTGCTATTTATTGGATCGCATTATTTACATCCGGACTGACTGCATTTTATATGTTCCGTTTATATTTCTCCATTTTCTGGAACAAAGAACATCATCCTCATGGAGAAAAACAGAGCGAGGGAGGATTTTCCATGATGATCCCTCTTATCCTATTAGCCATTGGCGCAGCTGCAGCAGGCTTTATCCCATTTGGAAAATATGTAAGCACTGATGGTACAGTATTGGAAAGTCATTTTGATCTGCAGTTCTCAGCACTTCCGGTGGCGGTTGGCCTGGCAGGTATATTCATCGCTATGTGGCTTTACAGAAAAGAAAGCGAAAGACCCGGCAAGCTTACCGCTTCGATTTACAGTATATATAAAACTGCTTACAACAAATTTTATATTGATGAAATATATACGTTCATCACTAAGAAAATTATTTTCAATCTGATTGGCAAACCCGCAGCATGGTTTGATAAAAATGTGGTGGATGGACTGGTGAACCTGACAGGGAAAGCCACGGCAGAGGTTTCAGAAGACATTAAGAAAGTACAGTCCGGCAAAGTGCAGCAATATGCCATTTATTTCCTCGTGGGAGTAATTGGGCTGGCTGTATTGTTTATCTATATATGGAAATAAAAACTGAATGAACCTTTTATTACTCATATTGGCTCCGTTGGTTACCGCAGTGGCAGCATTGCTGGCCCGCAGTAAATGGCAGGTGAGATGGATCTCTTTTGCAGGTTCTGTAGTTCAACTGATCCTGGCCTTTGTATTGTTGTTTGCATTCCAAAATGAAAGGGGGACAGGAAATGCAACACAAATGTTGTTTGAGCAGAACTACAACATCTTCCCGGCATGGAATATCAATTTTCATCTGGGAGTAGATGGTATCTCAGTAGCAATGATACTGCTGACCTCTTTTGTAGTGGTAGCCGGTGTGCTGGTATCATGGAATATAGAAAAAATGACCAAAGAGTTTTATTTCCTGCTCACCCTGCTTGCACTCGGCGCTTATGGATTTTTTATTTCTCTAGATTTATTTGTTCTTTTCTTCTTCCTTGAAATTGCAGTGATCCCAAAATATTTGTTGATCGGCATCTGGGGTAGCGGCAAGAAAGAATACAGCGCCAATAAACTGGCATTGATGCTGATGGGTGGCTCTGCATTGGTACTGGTTGGCATACTAGGACTATATTTTTCATCTGGACACAGTTTTGATTTACTCAGTCTATCAAAGATGAATATTGCAAAAGGAACACAGAGCATCATCTTTCCTTTATTATTTGTTGGTTTTGGAGTATTCACTGCCTTGTTCCCATTTCATACATGGGTACCCGATGGTCATTCTTCAGCACCAACAGCGGGGTCTATGTTCCTCGCAGGTATCTCTATGAAATTAGGAGGCTATGGTTGTTTGCGGGTGGCTACCTATTTATTGCCGGAAGGAGCAAAAGAATATGCCAATATCATTATCATACTTGCTTCCATTGCGATTTTATATGGCGCCTTCGCTACGATGATGCAGAAGGACCTGAAATATATCAATGCTTACTCATCCATCAGCCATTGTGGTTTTGTATTGCTTGGAATTGGCATGTTGACAAAAACCGCCATTACCGGCGCTGTGATGCAGATGGTAAGTCATGGTTTGATGACAGCTCTTTTCTTCGCAGTGATCGGAATGATATACGACCGAACACATACAAGACAGGTAAGTGAAATGAGCGGACTGATGAGAATGATGCCATTCATCAGCACAGTATTTTTCATAGTAGGCCTTTGTTCATTGGGTTTGCCGGGACTAAGTGGTTTTGTGGCAGAAATGACCATCTTCATGGGTTCATGGGAAAATGCTGATATGTTTCATCGCATCGCCACCATCATTGCCTGTATGTCCATTGTAGTCACGGCGGTTTATATATTAAGAGCCATTGGACAGGTAGCCATGGGACCGGCAAAAGAAAGTTTTTTACAGCTGACCGACGCAAAGTGGAATGAAAGAATGGCCGCAGCGATATTGGTAATTGGCATTCTTGCAATAGGTATCATTCCCGGATGGTTGAATGAGCTGCTGAAACCGGCATCAGAAGTTATTATGAATAAAATCGGAGCAAAATAAAATTGAATGATGAATGATCTCTGGATATTGATGAAATCTGAACTGGTGATTACCCTCATCATTTTCATCCTGCTGTTCATAAAACTCAGCAGAGGGATGAAGAATGAATCATTGCTGGCGCTGACCCAAATTTTATTGCTTGCCAATTTTATCATTGGATTCTTCTTTAATAAACAGGGAAGTTTATTCGGTGATATGTTCTATACAACACCACTGATTGTGTTGCAGAAAAATATTCTGAATCTCGGCGTTTATCTTATTTCATTACTCTGTTCCGGCTGGTTGAAGAAAACACCTCATCTTCCTGAGTTCTTCATGCTGATGTTATCTGCTTTGCTTGGAATGTTCTTTATGATTTCCAGCGGAAATCTTCTGATGTTTTATTTATCCCTTGAGCTGGCTTCCATCCCTGTTGCCGCCATGGCCAATTTCGACCTTGAAAAGAAACGTTCTTCCGAAGGAGCGATGAAGATGATACTTTCTTCAGCCTTCTCTTCCGGTATTTTGTTATTCGGTATTTCATTGATCTACGGCGCCACAGGAACCATAAGCTTTGCTCAACTGTCTTCGCAACTGGATGGAAGTCCGCTGCAGATACTGGCATTTGTATTTTTATTTGCCGCCTTTGCTTTTAAGCTTTCAGTTGTACCGTTCCATTTATGGACCGCTGATGTGTATGAAGGCTCCCCTATTGCGGCTACTTCTTTTCTTTCTGTTATTTCAAAAGGAGCTATTGCATTTGTTTTCATCAGCGCTTTGTACAGGGTCTTTCAACCACTGCAGGAAACATGGTATATAATGTTGGTTATTCTTGCCATTGCAACAATGGTTATCGGTAATCTGTTTGCGTTGCGCCAGCAAAACATCAAACGTTTCCTTGCCTTTTCATCTATTGCACAGGTTGGGTTTATACTTGTTGCCATCAGCAGTAATGATAGTGCAGGCATTTCATCAGTAGTTTATTTTATCCTGATATATGTCTTTTCCAACCTCGCTGCTTTTGGTGTGGCATCAGTTATCACAGATCAAACGGGAAAAGAAAATATTGACGACTATAAAGGGCTGTACAAAACCAATCCATTTCTTACATGGATACTGACACTGGCTTTATTTTCTCTTGCCGGAATTCCACCAACCGCAGGTTTCTTTGGTAAATTATTTTTAATCAGCGCCGGTGCAGCCAAAGCCAACTATGGATTCATAATTGTTGTAGTGTTGAACCTGGTCATTTCGCTTTATTACTACTTAAGAATTGTAAGGGCCATGTTCATGGATAAAAATGAACAGCCAGTTGAAAAGATAAAAGTAACTGCTGCCGGAAAATTTGCTTTGATACTTTGCGCAGCAGGTATAGTGCTGGTGGGGTTATTGAGTTGGATTTATGACTACATTGTAATGATAAATAAATAATGAACCCCGAACAAGGAATATCGAACACCGAAGTCTTCAAACTACTTACTTCAACATTCATTATTCCCTGTTCAATATTCGATATTCTTTATGGCACTAAATAAAAATCATGAATTCGAAGAGCTGAACGGTGTGAAATGTGGCATCGTGGAAAAGAATGTATCGCCAGAAAGACTTGCTTTCTTAAAAAGCTTGCTTGCGTTTAACGGATTTGAAGTAATAGCTGTGCCCTCACCTCCTCCAAAAGTTGCGCCTGCTCCTGCGCCTAAGGAAGGCGAAATTCAACCACCTCCCCCTCCACCTGCACCCGAAACCTTCACTGTTGGTGTTACCGATTACACTTTCAATTGGGTAAATGCCATTTTTGGCCGCCAATTAAAAACACAGGACGGTCATTTTGTTACATTGGCTTACTGGCAACAAAAGGAATCTGTAAGTGATGATGAGATTCCCTACTATGAACATCCATAGAAGCATTTTACCTTCTCTTAATGACAAAAATCAAGTCCATTAGTGACCTGAGTATCTGAAAAGAAATGCTTTCAGTCATAACTATGCTATTTAAAATAGCACAGATATGGCAGCAAAAATCATCAATCGCAAATACGTTTATTTCTTCGGCGATGGCAAAGCCGATGGCAATGAATCCATGAAAAATTTATTGGGGGGCAAAGGCGCTAATCTGGCCGAAATGGCAGGCCATCCCAAACTTCGTTTGCCTGTTCCTCCGGGTTTTACGGTAACTACTGAGGTCTGTACTTACTACTATGCAAATAAAAAAACATATCCAAAAATCCTAAAGACACAGGTGGAAGAAGCCCTTGGTAAAATGGAAAACCTTACGGGGAAAAAATTTGGAGACCCGGTTAATCCTTTACTGGTTTCTGTTCGTTCCGGCGCCAGACGTTCCATGCCCGGCATGATGGAGACAGTTTTGAATATCGGCTTAAATGAAAAAACTATCAAAGGAATTATCGCACAAAGCGGTAATGAACGATTTGCCTACGATGCCTATCGCCGCCTCATTATGATGTATGCCGATGTGGTAATGGAGAAAGGAAGCGGAATAGAAATTAAGAATGGTAAAGGTATCCGCAAAACACTGGATGAAAAACTTGAGCATATCAAACACAAACAGGGTTATAAAACTGATACGGACTTAAAAGTTCATGAATTAAAAGCATTGGTGAAAGATTACAAGAAAACAGTAAAGAAAGTATTAGGCGTTGACTTTCCAGATGACCCATGGGAACAACTCTGGGGCGGCATCAGTGCCGTGTTTGCAAGCTGGAATGGTAAAAGAGCCATTGAATATCGCCGCATCGAAAAAATTCCGGATGAATGGGGAACAGCTGTAAATGTACAAGCTATGGTATTTGGCAATATGGGCAATGACAGCTGTACCGGTGTGGCCTTCACAAGAAATCCTGGTAATGGAGAAAATAAATTCTATGGCGAGTATTTAGTAAATGCGCAAGGTGAAGATGTGGTGGCGGGTATCAGAACCCCGGCGCCGGTAAATCAATACTCCATGAATGACCAGAGCAGACATTTTACTTCATTGGAAAAATTAATGCCGAAACTTTATAAAGAACTATTCGGTTATCAGAAAAGACTGGAGCAACATTATAAAGACATGCAGGACATTGAATTTACTATTGAAAAAGGAAAGCTGTATATGCTGCAATGCCGTGTGGGAAAAAGAAATGGAATAGCTGCGGTCCGCATGGCAGCGGATATGTACAAAGAAAAACTCATTGATATAAAAACTGCAATCATGCGGGTAGGGCCAAATCAGCTGGTTGAACTATTACTCCCAATGCTTGATCCCAAAGTAGAGTTGCTGACTAAACCAATCGCTAAAGGATTACCTGCCGGGCCAGGTGGTGCCAAAGGCCGTGTTGTTTTTTCATCTGATGATGCAGTGGAATGGGCTCATAAAGGAGAGCAAGTAGTGCTGGTGCGGGAAGAAACTTCTCCCGAAGATGTAGATGGTATGCATAAATCACAGGCAATACTTACAACCAAAGGTGGTATGACTTCTCATGCCGCTTTGGTAGCAAGGGGTTGGGGTAAATGCTGCATTGTAGGCTGCGGTGATATTGAAATACATGAAGACACAAAAACATTTCATGGAAAAAATGGTGTGATAATAAAAGAAGGTGACTGGATCAGCCTGAATGGAACCAAAGGCCTTGTGTATGAAGGCAGCCTTCCGCTGGTTGATATTGATATCGAAAAAAATAAATCCTACAAAGAACTGATGCAGTTGGTGGACAAAGTGAAAGTGATGGGAGTACGTACCAATGCAGAAACGCCTGAAGATGCCAAACATGGAATCAAATTTGGTGCACAGGGAATTGGCTTGTTCCGTACTGAACATATGTTTTATGGTGAGGGCAGTGAACAACCTCTTTTCTTGCTGCGCAAAATGATCGTCAGCAAAACAGAAGAGGAAAGAAGGGTTGCGCTGGATGAACTATATAAATATGTCAAGAAAGATGTGAAAGACACTTTGCTTGTCATGAAGGGTTATCCTGTTACAGTCAGGTTGCTTGATCCACCGCTGCATGAGTTTGTACCACATGATAAAGAAAAACTGAAACAACTCAGTCAGGAGCTTGGCATAAGCATGGGCATGCTGAACAGAAGAGTGCTGGCATTGCATGAGAATAATCCGATGCTGGGCCACCGGGGTGTGAGGCTGGGCATCAGTTATCCTGAAATAACAGAAATGCAGGTAAGAGCCATTCTTGAAGCCGCAGCAGAATTAATTAAATCCGGAAAGAAGGCTTTACCTGAAATCATGGTACCGGTAACCTGTACCGTGAATGAATTATCGCATCAGAAATTAATTGTTGACAAGGTATACAAAGAAGTGTGTGAAAAGATGAAAATGAAAAGTATCCCCTATCTCTATGGAACGATGATTGAAACACCAAGAGCAGCCATCAGGGCCGGATTAATGGCGAACGTTGCAGATTTCTTTAGTTATGGAACTAATGATCTTACACAAATGAGCTTCGGTTTCAGCCGGGATGATATCGGCGGTTTTCTTCCAAAATACCTTGACCTGAAAATTCTTCCTTATGATCCTTTCCAGACCATTGACCAGGACGGTGTAGGGGAACTGGTAATGGATGGTGTGCAACGGGGAAGAAAAATAAAACCGCATCTGAAAGTAGGCATCTGCGGTGAGCATGGCGGCGACCCTGACAGCGTAAAATTCTTTCACCGGCTGGGATTGAACTATGTAAGCTGCTCGCCATTCCGTGTACCTATTGCAAGGCTGGCGGCGGCGCAGGCACAGATAGAAAACCCAAGAAAATAATCTGTCTTATTGAAATACTAATGTCCTGCGATAAATGCCAGGGCATTTTTATTTAAAACAAAAAACCGATCTTCCGTCTTTAATTCATAAATATGGAAGTAAAGAATTTATTTGACCCTGTTGTAAAACAGGAAATCGTTGACAGGATAAACAAACTTACACCCCAATCAAAACAGCAATGGGGGAAAATGGATGTGGCGCAAATGCTGGCACATTGCCAGGAGCCAATAGCAGTAGCACTGGATGGAAAAGTCCTAAAAGCCAATTGGCTGATGAAATTGATTCTTCCTTTATTCAAAAAAAAATTATGGAATGAAAAACCATACAAGCAAAGCTTGCCCACCGCTCCCTCCTTTGTGATGACTGGAAAGGAAAAGGATTTTGAAAAAGAGAAAGCCGGGTTATTGGATATGGTGAACCGGTTTACAGAAGCCAATATTGTTTCCGATAAACACCCGGTGTTTGGTAAACTGACCAAAGAAAACTGGAGCAAGGCCAGTTGGAAACACCTCGACCACCATCTCCGGCAGTTCGGGGTCTGATTAAAGTCATAAGCCTGTAAACCTGCTCAGCCTACTTTTGAACAGGTTTTATGAACATCTTCAAAAATATCATCCGCAAACCTACCTGAAGTTTCTTTCTGATTCTTTGTTTATTTTTTTTATCACGGTAGCAGTACCGTAAAACTTCATGTATGAAAACAATCATAGAGCCTTTCAAAATAAAATCGGTTGAGCCGATTTATTTCAATACAAAAGAGGAACGAAAAGAAATTCTTGAAAAGGCACATTACAATCCGTTCCGTATTCATGCAGACGATGTGCTGATTGACCTGCTGACGGACAGTGGTACATCCGCCATGAGCAGTAACCAGTGGGCCGGCATCATGCAGGGTGATGAGTCGTATGCAGGCAGCCCGAGTTTTTTCCATTTTGAGCAATCCGTGAAAGAAGTAACTGGATTTCCCATTGTTATTCCCACACACCAGGGAAGAGCAGCGGAAAAAATCCTGTTCAGTATTCTGGGCGGTAAGGGAAAATATTTCGTCAGCAATACTTTATTTGATACCACAAGAGCCAATATAGAATTCTCCGGCGCTGAAGGCATTGACTGCCTGTGTGAAGAAGGAAAACATCCCACTGTTCCTGCAGCTTTTAAAGGTAATATGGATATTGAAGCACTGAGAAGAGTGATTAAAGAAAAAGGCGCCGCAAATATTCCCATGGTCATCATGACTGTTACGAATAATTCAGGAGGCGGACAGCCGGTGAGTATGCAGAATATAAAAGAAGCCAGCGCTATTTGTAAAGAAAACAATATTCCTTTCTTCATTGATGCCTGCCGTTTTGCCGAGAACAGTTATTTCATCAAACTGCGTGAAGAGGGCTATGCAAATAAATCAGTTACTGAAATTGCTGCCGAACTTTTCTCCTACGCTGATGGATGTACCATGAGCGCCAAGAAAGATTCATTTGCCAATATTGGCGGTTTTCTGGCTATGCATGACCTGGATTTAGCCATTCGCTGCAGAAATCTTCTGATCATCACGGAAGGTTTTACAACTTATGGTGGTTTGGCAGGAAGAGATCTTGAAGCCATCGCTATCGGTTTAAAAGAAGTAATGGATGAACATTACCTGCAATATCGCATCCGCAGTATTGAATACCTGACCAACAAACTGATTGCAGCTGGTGTTCCGGTAATGCAGCCAGCAGGTGGACATGCAGTTTATATTGATGCCAAAGAGTTCTTGTTGCATATTCCTGTTGAACAATATCCAGGGCAGGCATTGGTTTGTGCTTTGTATGAGGAAGGAGGAATAAGAAGTGTGGAAATCGGTTCACTGATGTTTGGTAAATACGATGAAGCAGGGAAACTAATCCCGGCACAAATGGAACTGGTGCGACTGGCAATTCCAAGGAGAGTGTACACACAAAGCCATATTGATTATGTAGCAGAAGTAATCATTGAAGTATTTGCAAAAAGAAGTACTTTAAAAGGATTGGAGATTATTGAAGAAACTCCTTTACTGCGTCATTTCACAGCGAAATTAAAACCGCTGTAATACCGGCTATTGTTATCAGGTCAATCAAGTAATCGCTGAAAACTCCGGGTCAGAAAAACACCTATCATTTCCCTTCGGTAATTCCGTGAAAACATTTCATTGTCTATAGCCCTGGATTTTTTTAACGCCAGCCTGATTAATTCTTTCCTGTCGCTTCTATTCGTTCCTTCCACTACAACAGGTTTGGGATCCACTCCACCCAAAACAATTTTTAATTTCCCGTTTCTATCAACTGATACAGCTGTAGTAAGCGAAGTAAAATCGAGACTTTGTCTCTGCCGCAGTTTGTTGAAAACAGAACGAAATTCCTGGTGCAATGGCAACAGTACCGATCTGATTACAGCGGTTTTGTCGAGGTTGCGGGGACGAACACCATCACCGGTAAAAATTTCTTCTAACTTTATTCTTCGTTGGCCTTCTTTATCCACTACTTCAAGTAAAGCATCCATACATATTAATGCAGGGGCTGTATCAGAAACAAATTCAGAATAACAATTCTTTTTACTGCCTGTTGCAATACAGATATTGCCCTCACACTTCAGGCAAAAACCAACCGCCTGGCGCCACCATTCCGACTGATTGTAATAGATGCACCTGTTCTCGCATAAAATATTTCCTCCCAGGGTGGCCGATTTTCTGATCAGGGGAGAACCAACCGCATCAGCCGCTTCAATCAATGCCGGAAATTCAGAAACGATGGATGAATGATATTTTAATTCATCCAGTTTAACCAATGAACCGATGGAAAGATAGTTATCCTGTTTTGTTACCTGCTTTAATTCATCAATACCACTCAAATCAATCAGGCAGGATGATGTTTCATTTCCCTGCCAGCGGTTTACCATCACATCTGTTCCGCCTGCCAGAAAACGAAAATCATTTTCGGATCTATCTGCCATTAACAATGCTTCCTGAATGGAAGCCGGCTGCAAATATTTTTTTTCTGCAATCATAAATTCTCTTTTACAGAGTTTCCTGTGCAGTGTATGCTATTTCGCTGCTTTTTATTTTTTCTAAAACATCTTCTGCACTGATCGGTAATTTTGTTATCCTTACTCCCACAGCATTAAAAATTGCATTGGCAATGGCAGGAATTACCGGGTGTAAAGCTCCTTCGCCACATTCCTTGGCGCCAAATGGCCCTTCCGGATCTGCTGTTTCAATAATATTGGTATGAATGGGCGGAGTGTCTAATGAAGTCGGAATCTTATAATCCAGGAAATTGCTGTTCAGTAGTAAACCATTAAAATATTTAACCTGTTCACTCATTGCCTGCCCCATACCCATATGCCATGAACCTTCCAATTGCCCTTCCACCGCCAATGGATTGATAGCTTTGCCGCAATCATGTGCGCCCCAGATGTTCAGCACTTTTACTGCACCAGTTTCTGTGTCCACTTTTACTTCAGCAACGACAGCACCAAAACTGTAGGAGGGACTTAACCCGGCACCTGCTCCCTTAAAATCACCACCCAGTTTTGGAGAAATATATTTTCCGCTGACGCTGATAGCCCCACGGTTGGCTGTTACTATATCAATAGCTTCATTCCAGGTTATATCAGTTGTTTTGTCATTGGTAAAAATTCTGTCATCCGAAAAATTCAATTCATCTGCCGAAACTTTTTTTCCGACAGCCACCGCACTGATGATCTCTTTTTTCAAGTTTTCTGCGGCCATCTTTGCAGCATTGCCGGCCATAAATGTAACACGGCTTGAATAACTGCCCAGGTCAACTGGTGTAAGCAGTGTATCAGCAGCAAGTACAAAAATCTTATCCATAGATATGCCCAATACTTCCGCTACAATCATTGCCAGCATGGTATCGCTTCCCTGCCCTATGTCGCTTGCCCCTGAGGTAATCAATACCCTTCCATCAAAATCAACTTTCAGGTGCACTACAGATTGCGGCAACTCATTACGGATAATGGGTAAGGCGCTTCCGCTGATAAAGAATCCGCAACCCACACCAAGCCCATGGCCAAAAGGAAGTTTTCCGTGACGGTTCTCCCATTGCGATTGTTCCATCACTTTCATCAATGATTCACGGCTGCCGTTGGAAGTGATGCGGTACTGGCCAACAGTAAGTGTATTGAATGGCATGAAATTTTTCAGGCGCAATTCACAGGGGTCTGTTTTCATCTGATGCGCCAGATCATCAATCAATGTCTCCATAGCAAAACGGGAATTCACAGCGCCATGGCCCCGCATGGCGCCACATTGTGGTTTATTGGTGTAAACCCTGTATGTTTTGAAACCAAAGTTTTCAATTTTATAAGGAGCCTGCAGCAATACACCATTATAATAGGATGTAACCACGCCAAAACTTCCGTAAGCGCCGCCATCAATAGAAATATCTGCATCCAAAACCTGGAAATTACCTTTTGTATCGGTTCCAAGTTCCATCGTCATTTTTGTGGGATGCCTTCCATGATTACTGATAAAAACTTCTTCGCGGCTGAAACGGATTTTTACCGGCCTTCCTGTTTTCATGGCGAGGTATGACACAATTATTTCATGAGGAAACGGATCACTTTTTCCTCCAAAGCCTCCGCCTACATATGATTTAATAACACGAACCCTGCTCAACGGCAACTTCAGCACCTTTGCTAATGCCCGGTGCAGATAATGCGGAACCTGTGTGGCTGTGATAATCGTCAAACCATTTTCATCCCAATTTGCAGTGGCAGCATGTGGTTCTGTAAAAGCATGTGTTACTCCATCAAATTCAAAATTCATTTTACTTCTATACGAAGAATGATGAAATCCCTCTGCCTGGTTGCCAAACCGCAATTCAGCTTTCTTATGAACATTGTTATTGAATTTTACATGTTCATGAATCTTCTCATCAAAACCAATATCATTTAGCGATTCATCGATTTCAAAAAAAGGGCGCAATGGTTTGTATTTAACTTTTATGAGTTTACAGGCGGCTTTTGCTATTTCTTCTGTTTCTGCAGCTACTGCCGCCACTACTTCACCGATATACCTGACTTTATCAATGGCTAAGGCCGTTTCATCCTGCGATATGGGAAGGACTCCGAATTTTTCAGGTAGTTCATGCCCGGTAAGTATATATTTTACTCCTTCCAGTTCACTGGCTGCAGTTGTGTCAATATGCTCAATGACAGCATGCGGATAAGAGCTTCGTAAAAAGCTGCAGTGCAAAACATTTTTTAACCGGATATCATCCGCATATTCCGCTTTGCCCTGCACTTTCTTTTCCGCTTCAATATATGGCTGATTTGTTCCGATGACTTTTCCATCAGAAGATTTATTTTCCTGTCCGTTACCGGAAATATTTTCCCCATAAATAGTTTCAGCAACCGCTTCAATAATTTTCTTATACCCTGTGCAGCGGCAAAGATTACCGGAGAGAGCATCTTTGATTTCATCAATAGAAGCATTCGGATTTTTCTTTACAAAATCCAGCGAGGTCATAACCATACCCGGAGTACAGAAGCCACATTGAATGGCTCCTTTCTCCACAAATTTCTTTTGCAGTAAATGCAGTTCCCCATTTTCAGCAACACCTTCAATGGTGGTTATCTCAGATTTATTACAACGCATAGCCGGTGTAATACAACTAAGCACCGGTTCACTATTCAACAATACAGTGCAGGCGCCGCAGTTTCCCTGCTCACAACCTATTTTGGTGCCGGTCAACCCGATTCTTTCCCGCAAAACATGGGCAAGGGTTTCATGCTCTTCAATCAGCAGTTCATGTTCCCTGTTGCTGACCTTTATCTTAATGGACTTCATTATTCAATAATATTTTTCGTATCACTATTGTTTTCATATCCCGGCTCCTATACTTTTACCTCCATCCACATAAATGGTTTGACCTGTTATAAAATTTGTTTTTACTGAAGCTAAAAATGAAACGGTGTTAGCTACATCTTCTGGTTTGCCCATGGATCTGGAAGGCTGCGCCTGAATCAGCTTCTCCAGAATATTTTTTTTCAGTTTTTGTGTAAGAGCTGTGTCTATCAACCCCGGCGCAACAGCATTCACAGAAACATTGTATTTACCTAACTCCAATGCCAATGACCTTGTCAACCCGATGATTCCGGCTTTGGAAGCTGAATAATTCGTTTGCCCCGCATTGCCAAGCCATGCACGGGAAGATATGTTAATAATACTCCCTGAATTCTGCTGTTTCATTCTTTTCGCTGCTTCCCTGCACATCATCCAGGTTCCTTTGAGATTAATATTTATTACGGCATCAAAATCGGCAGCTTCCATATTCCAGATCATATTGTCCCGGATGATGCCGGCATTGTTCACAAGCACTTCAATTCTTCCATATTTTTTTTCAACGGTTTCAAATAAGGATTTTACCCGGGCCTCATCAGTAATGTCCGCCAGGTAAAAAGCTGCCTTCTCAGCTCCAATGGCAGCAGTTGCAGCCTCGCCGCTTACTTTGTCAATATCAACCAGCAATACAAAGAACCCATCTTTTGAAAGACGTTCTGCAATTGCTTTACCGATTCCTTTACCTGCTCCTGTTATTATCGCTGTCCGGTTCTGCATAAGTAAATTTTATTTTTCCTGCATCATCTTTATTCTGCGATTGACGACCATTCATAACGGCCACCAGTTTCGCCACGATGCTGATTCCAATTTCCGCCGGTGTATTGCCACCGATATCAAATCCCATTGGCATATCCACTGATGAAAGTTCCTGCTCAGTTGCCAGTCCCTGGCTGAGAAAAGCTTTTTTTGTAATGGCAATTTTCCTTTTACTGCCAATCATTCCAAGATAGGCCAGCGGTCTTTTAATACAACGGGCCAGAATTTCCCTGTCGTACTGATGCAAGTGAGTACAAATGACCACATAAGTATTTTCATCTATTTCAGCCTGTGATAAGAATTGCCGGTGGTGCATATGAAAAACTTTTACATCTTCCAATTGCAATCCGCTGAACATTTCGACCCGTTCATCCACCAGGCTTATTTGAAAATTAAGAGACCGGGCAAACTTCACTACTTCTTTGCCAACATGCCCTGCACCAAATACAATCAGCTTATTTCTTTTTTTAATGGTTTCTATAAAAATAAAAACAGTACCGCCGCAGCACATCTGGTGATCCCGGACAAGCTGATGCTCAAATAGCTGAGCGGTGTTATTCTGCATTACAGTCAAAGCATCATTGATAACCTTGTGCTCCAGGTTACCGCCGCCAATGGTTCCGAAAATCTTTTTATCCTGCCACACAATCATTTTAGCGCCTGCTTTCAAAGGTGTGGAGCCCCGGGTCTCTGTAATGATACAAAGCGCCGCCATTTCCCCTCGTTGTTCAATCCCTGCAATTATTTCATAAACACTTCGCATGACTGAAAATATTGTTGATATAATTCTGTTGTGTTGATATTCGTCAAAATCTTTTCATCCGGCCAATCCATCTTTATTTCCTCAAAATTCATTAACTCCTCCCGGATATTATAATCATATCCATCAAGCCACCGGCAATGATTCATCACTTCAGCGCTGACCAGGACCGGGTGTCCTTTTTGATTATTATTAACAGGGACTACATAAGTTCCCGGCCGTTTCAACTTTATCATTTCAGCCAATAGTTCTTCAGCAACAAAAGGGTTATCAATGTTCTGTATAAAACAAAAAGAAGAACTGGTTTTTTGCAGCCCCAGCTGCAATGAATAAAATCTGTTTCTCTCCGGAAATGAATTTACAACAATCTCAACGGGCTGTCCGGGATATTTTTTTCCCATAGTCTGCCTTATCTCATCTTCAATTGCCGGGCTGACTACTAAAATTAAATCCTTTATTCCAGCTGAGATATAAGTGCCGGTTATTTTGTCAACAAAATTTTCTTTCTCATCAAATGGCAGAAAAGGTTTCGGCCTGTTCATCCGTGCTGAATTGCCCGCAGCCAGTAATATAACTGAAACAGACTCGTTCATTTTCCTTCATATTGAACTTTCTTTCCTATTGAAGTCAATCCCAGCAAAGCATCCGAAGTTGAAAATATTTCTGACAAATATGCCAGCTCCGAATCACTGCCCCTCTCCTCTTCAATTAATTTATCGGCCAGCCTGATAGCCACCGGAGCTTTATACCCGATAGTTTTTACAATTTTTTCAGCCTCTTCAGCCGCCATTGAGCGATTGGAATATCTATTCTCCAGTATTTCAACAAGAGAATTTTTTTCAAAAAGATCTTTAACCTTTTGCCATTTTTCAGGCAGAGCCTTTTCAGCAACAACAGGTATATTTTGCCTGCCTTCAATCATTTCTATAACCTCTTCCGCAGAAATTATTTTATCAACCAACCCGATTTCCTCAGATTCTTTTGCAGAAAGCATTTTGCCGGTATGTATTAAATATTTGCTCAACCCTTTTCCAATCTTCCGGACACTTCGTTGTGTGCCGCCGAGGCCGGGGTAAATACCGATACCGGTTTCCGGAAAAGCAAATTGTGCTTTGGGCAACGCCAGGATCATATCAGCACACAAAGCAAGTTCCAATCCACCTCCAAGCGTAAGACCATTATTAATGGCAACCACTTTTTTCTTTGACTGATCAATGCGGTTGAAAACATCCTGACCAAATGCAGTGAATGTTTCAATGTCATTTATTTTACCTGCTTTTATATTTTTTACAAAGAATTTTATATCTGCTCCCGCCACAAAAGCTTTTCCTGATCCTGTAATAAATATTGTCTCAATACCAGGATCACTATCGGCTTCATTGAATTTTTCTGAAAGTTCCTGAACCGTTTTTTCACTCAATGCATTCATGTTCTCAGGCTGATCCATAGTGAGGATTGCCACTGAATTATTTTTTTCCAGCTTCACCGATTCAATCTGCCAGTATTTACCTCCTATGGTTGATGGAACTTTCATGTTGTATAAACCCGCAATCATAGCAACAAGACGGTTTACTTTTTCCTCCCCGGCATTTTTCATCAGATCTACCGGTCCGTTTTTCCATCGCAACCCGATTTTGGCCCCCCGGTTGAGATGAGTGGCGGAAGAAACTTTTTCTTCCAGTATCTGTGAACACACAAAGAACACAACACCCTGCATCCGGTCGCTGATAATTTTTTCTTTTGCAGGATCAATTGCTTCAACCTGTAGTTCAATTTCCCATGGCCTGCCCGATTCAGCCTGCGATTTCAAGGCCTCTGCCACTTCATATAGTTTTCCAAAAACCTCCAGTGTTTTTTCAGAATGATACGCAATGGGAACACCTGTGGCATTCATCAAAGCAAATGGCCCCATACCAATCCCAAATACTTTCATACACACAAAATCTATTTCAGATTTTGTGGCCACTCCTTCCTGCAACAGTTTAACTGACTCATTGAGCCAGGGAACAAAAAAACGGTTCACCGTAAATCCATAAGTATCCGTGCAATCAATTGCATCTTTTCCCGCCAGTACTGAAAACAACCGGGCGGTTTTTAATGTTTCGGAAGATGTTTTTTTACCGGGAATAATTTCCACCAGGCGGTTTTTGGCTGCATGATAAAAAAAGTGAAGACCGATAACCCGTTCCGGGTGAACAATACTTGCTGCCAACTCTGTAACCGAGAATGAAGAAGTGTTGGTGGCAACGATGCAGTCATTTGATACAATTTCACCCAGCAACCGGAACAAATCTTTCTTTGCCTGCAGGTTTTCAAAAATTGCTTCCGCCACCAGGTCGCAATCTTTCAGATCGGCGAGAGAATCAGTTCCTTTCAGATTTGATAAATATTCGTCCGCCTGGGTTTTTGTAAAAACTTTTTTTTCAACCCCATCTTCAAGTGTTTTATGAATACTGGTCAATCCTTTCTCAACAAAATTTATTGCCTGGTCAGCAAGAATCACTTTGAATCCTTCCTGTGCAAATTTCTGCGCCAGTGCAGAACCCATAGTTCCCGCCCCAACAACTCCCACTGTTTTGATTTGCTTCATATCTACTTAATTATTTGTCCATACCGGCTTTCTTTTTTCTAGGAACGACCCAATCCCTTCATTGGCATCATGAGTTTCCATCAATTCTTTTAAATAAATTGATTCAAGCTGGGGAAGGAAATTACTTAACACATGATTCAATTTTGCCCTTGCGGCTCTTACAGAATACCGGAGCGATGAAGCGCTTTTGGGCAAAATATTTTTTCCCACCCACTCTTTTACTCCTGCATCCAGCGCATCTTTATTTTCAAATACTTCATTTACTAATCCCATAGATTTTGCTTCATCTGCACTTATTGTCTTACCGGTAATGAGTAATTCTTCAGCTCTTGCATATCCAATTTTTTCAGGGAGAAGTATGGAAGCTGGCGGTGGAAAAACGCCCAGTATTATTTCCGGCTGGCCAAATTTGACGCTCTTATCTGCAAAAATAAAATTGCACATCAATGCAAGTTCAAATCCCCCACCCAGGCATTGTCCCGATACTTTTGCCAAAGCAGGTACAGATATGTCCCTGAGGGAATAGAACAACTGGTGAAAGATCCTCAGCATGACAGCGGCATGTTCTTTTTTATGTTCTTCCACACTTGCGCCATAGGAAAAATTCGTTCCGTTACCTTCAAAAACAATCAATTTCAACTCTTCCTTCTTGGTAAATGCATCAAACACATATTGCAGCTCGTCCATCATGATGCGGTCAAGTACATTCCCTTTTCCATCATCAAGTATTATGGTTACAACTGAATTATCGTATGAATAATTTACTTTAATCTTTTTCATAATTTATAATTTGAAATTGTGGTGATATAATTCTGTGCATTTCACCGTCCCATTCATGTCCTTCTGCCAGCAGTTGACGGAGTTTTACAAAGTCAACCTCCCTGTTTTCTTTTGGCCCGTCATTGAAAGCTTTGAAGCCGGCCTTTGCTTCGGTCATCATATTCAGGGCAAGCCATTCCCGGCTTCCTTCCTTGTTTTTATCCCAATGCTCTAATTTAAATTTGCGAACCTCGCTGATTGTTTTATTCATGCAGTTTGGAAAAGTGTGCAGCATTTTATTGATTAGATTGTTTACAGCAGCATCCAGCATTGTAAAATCAGTTTCTGCAGCTGCAACCATCTCTTTGGCTTTTTTCAACTCTTCCCCCTTTTTTGTTGTACCAAAAACAAACCGGCCATATTCATCAACTATTTTATCTGTAACCACCATTGGATTCGAGATAAATCTTCCGTTCAATTTTAATACCGTGACAATATCCGTGAGCATTCCAAAGTAATAGGCCTGATGTGCTGTCCATGGTTCGCAAAGCGTTAATGACATCATAGCCCTTTCAATACCGACGAAAAGCGGTAAGAAATCTGTAGCGCCGCCAATCGGGGCACTTCCATGTTTGGGACCGGCCTGGCCAAATCTTGCCATATCGCTGGCAATTGTAAAATCGCAGGCCATACCGATTTCCTGTCCCCCGCCGATGCGCATACCATTTACCCTGCAGATAACAGGTTTCTCACATTTGAGAATGGCGCTGACCATATCATTGAACAAACGCATATACTGTGAATATTCCTGCGGGTTGCCTGCATAATATTCAGCATACTCTTTTGTATTACCCCCGGTGCAAAAAGCTTTATCACCTACAGCGGTAAATACAACAGCAACAACGCTTCTGTCATTGGATGCTTCACCAAAAGCAAGAATTATTTCTTTAACAGCCCCTGTGGTGTAAGAATTGTATTGCTTTGGATTATTGAGAATAATCCATGCATTGTATAAATTCTTTATAACTGCACCTTCCTTATTTAAACAAGGACGTTTTTCAAAAATGATTTCTTTGTATGCTGCATTTACAATGTTGTGATCTTTTAACTCTTGCATAATATTTTTAGTTTAATTAAAATCAGGTACCAGTACTGATCGTTTAGTGTACTTATGTTCCAATGTATTTTTAAAGACCTCGTTGATCTGCGACATGGGAAAAGTCTGCACAAACTGTGCAATCATCAGTTTTCCGCCTGCCACCAGGTCCAAAACTTCAGGATATAATTCAGCACGGCAACCCCAGGTACCAATCAATTTTGCATCAAATGCCATCAGGTTGCTTAGCCGCACTTCAACCTTATCCATTGTAAAACCAACAATAGAAAGCGTTGATGTAAAAGTGATCAGGTTGAAAGCAAGATCCTGCCCGGCCTTTGTACCGCTTATCTCAAATATCTTCCAGCCTGTTTTCGGGGCTTTAAGTTCTTTAGCCAGTTCTTTTACTTTTTCTTTTACGGCTTTTGCATCAAGGCCTTTGATATTGATTGTGCCCTCTATGCCATTTGCTTTTGCTAAAGCAAGTTTTTCATCATTTATATCCAATGCAATCACTTTTGCACCAAATATTTTTGCAATCAATGCCCCATAAATTCCTACTCCACCTACGCCAATCACAATTGCCAGGTCGCCGGATTCCAGTTCGGATTTTTTTATGACCTGGTAAGGAGTAGAAATAGCATCAGCAATCACTGACAGTTGTTCAAGCGGATATTTTTTTAAACCATCATCCGGAACCAGGCATAGGAATTTTGCAGGCACCTTTATATGCGAAGCAAACCCTCCATGAAAATCATTACCGGGCATCAGTTGATTCCGGCAGATATTACTTCTTCCTTTTTTACACAACTCACATTCCCCGCAGGGAAGAACTGCCGGTATAATAACTTTTTTTCCAAGCCATGCTGCATCACCATCCACTACAACTCCGCTTATTTCATGACCAAGTGTGAGAGGAAGAGGATGTTTAGTTTGAACGCCATGATGCCAGAAACTAATATCAGTATGGCAAACTCCACAACCGGCAACTTTTACCAACACTTCTCCATCTGCTAATTCAGGAAAAGAATTTTCAGTGAGTTTAAATTCTTGATTCAACTCCGTCATATGCCATTGAAAAAATTTTTCAGTACTCATATATCCGTATTTTCAAAAAGTATTGCTGTTCCCTGCCCGCCGCCAATGCAGGCAGATGCAATTCCGTATTTTATATTTCTTCTTTTCATTTCCAGTGAAATTGTTAATGATAACCGAAGACCTGTTGCTGCCAATGGATGACCGATGGCAATAGCGCCGCCGTTCACATTTAATTTTTCCCTATCCAGTTTTAATTCCCTTTCACACCCTACCACCTGTGCCGAAAAAGCTTCATTTATTTCTACCAATCCGATTTCTTCTATTTGTAATCCTGTCAATTCTAAAAGCAATCTGATAGCCGGAACCGGCCCTAAGCCCATTACTTTAGGATCAATACCGCAACTGGCGCCTGCCACAATCTTTGAAAGAGATTTCATCTTCCTGCTTTCAATAAATTCTTTGTTGGTAATAACTGATGATGCGGCGCCATCCACAATCCCGCTGCAATTACCGGCTGTTAATACACCCACTTCAGAAAAAACAGGATTTAATTTTGAAAGGGCTTCAATAGTTGTTTCCCTCACCTGTTCATCTTTTGCAAAATCTTTTACTCCGCCAGGCAGTTTGAATTTTCTTGTTTTCAATCCTTCCGCTTCAAATACGGAAGAGTTGACTGGTGTAATTTCTTCATCAAAATATTTTTTCCCGTTAGCTGCAATAGCCCGGTTAAAAGACAACAATGCATACTGGTCGCAATCCTGGCGGGTGATATTGTAACGCTGTGCAACATTTTCAGCAGTAAATCCCATCGGGTAACCGGCAGCAGTATCATCCAACGCTTCCCATAGCATGTCTTTGAATACAGGCCTTCCCAGCGGATGACCCATCCGGCTTCCAAAACTTACAACCGGAGAAAGCGACATATTCTCAGTACCTGTACATAAAACTGAATTGGCTTTCCCCAAAATAATTTGTTCGGCCCCGGTTATCAGTGTTTCAAAACCTGATCCGCAGATGCGCTGCACCATCAATGCAGGCACTTCAACAGGAAGACCGGTAAACAACCCGATATGACGGGGAAGAAAATAAGCATCATAAGAACTCTGTCCAATGTTGGCTACAACCAACTGATCAATTTCAACCGGATTGAGATTAGATTTTTGCAATGCTGCACGGGAAGAAACGATTCCAAGATCTGTTGGTGATATTTGAGCTAACGTACCGCAATATTTTCCAAACGGTGTTCGCATCCCGTTAACCAGGAAAATATCGTCAAATAAAATTCCAATTCCCTTTTTTGTATTATGATATCCTTTCATATTAAGATTTATGCATTGGAATATGAATGTCATTTTCCTTTGTTATTCCTTTCTGAAATGCTTCTTTTGCAAATAAGGCAGCGCCATATGAAACGGCAAACTGAGGTTTGTCAATTATCTGTACTTCTTTCTGCAGTTTTTCCTGCAACAGGTTTTTCAGGTAAGGGTGCCAGGCAATAACCCCGCCAATTAAAAATACCGGAGAGGCCGGATCAATCCTCAGTTTTATAACACGGTTCAGGATGGAGAGGTAAATACCTTTTGCAATATCCTCTACCGGCAAACCTTCAAATAACCAGGACATGATTTCAGTTTTGGCAAAAACGGTACAGAAACTATTGAGTTCTTTTTTATAAGAAGATTTAGCAGCCAGATCACTCATCTCAGCAATATTTATACCGCCCCTTTCTGCCACTTCGGTAATGAAAGAACCGGTACCGGCAGCACATTTATCATTGAGATAAAAATTTTCAATATTGTTTTCTGCATTGCATTTTATCACTTTAATATCCTCACCGCCGATATCAATAATATTTTTGGCGCCGGAAAAATATTTTGAAGCAGCCAGCGCTGCGCAGCTCAGTTCTGTTTTTACCAGGTCGGCATACGCAAAATGTTTTCTGCCATAGCCGGTGGCGCAAATGGTCTTCACCGGGTATTCATTTTTCAGCGCTTCTATAACATGATGAACGGAAATACGGTCACGGTTCAAAGTTTTCAGAGCTGTTTGAAACAAAATATTTCCCTGCTCTCCGATTACTGTAAATTTTATATATGCCGACCCAAGGTCTATACCAAGAAAAAAATCTTTTGATGCTGTCGCCTGGCCGGGCTTTCCGTTTTCCGGTACCAAGTTTCGTTGATCAAGGGCGGTTCTTGCCGTGTTAACAAGAGAAGTATAGTTTTTATTTGAAATGGCTTTTACCATATTAGAAAAAGTAAGATTGAGTGAAGTACGGATATAGTGTTTTCTCCCGTATTCCACAATCTTACCGTTCATGAAGTCTATTTCTGTTGGCCTGTTATTGAGCAGGTCAACTGCCAGCGAGGGGAAGTGATTGCCTGCTTTATGCAGATAGCGGAGACACTTACGGCTGAAATCATCTTCAAATTTTATTTTTTCAGCCGCAGCTACTTCCACAGCTTCTTCGATGATTTGTTCAATCAGTTCAACAGTATCTGCATTGCTCATCGCTTCTTTGATAGTCATGCGGCCTACGGCACATAAAGCGCTGAGTGATGAATTAAGAATCGTTTTTTCCCATACCCGGCGAAGAATTTCAAAAGAAGTAAGCGCTTTTGTTTCTATACCCACCCGGGACAAAACCCCGGAGATTTCATTGACCACCTCAATGCCGCTGTCATCCATGGATGCGATATAGTTGGGCGGATTAAAAAAAGTAACCCTGGTAACATTCGGGGCATTCAGGTTGCCTGCAAAATTGATGACCATGCGGTAGGTACGGCTATCGCCTATTACTCCGGATATCATTTTTTCCACATCAATCCCATTCATGGCGCACACAATTCCGGATTTATCATACTGCATCGCCGCAATCTCCCTTACAAGGGCTGGCAACTGCGTTGTTTTTACACAAACAAATATCAAATCGGGTTTGAATGTTTCAAACTCATTCAGCGAGGTGAATACGTTTTTAAAAAAAGTTTTTTTATTCATCACCCCTTCCAGGATTATTCCTTCAGTCTTCACCAGGTTCATCTTCAGTTTATCCAGGTCACAGATAGCTACATCCAGCCCTGCTTCTTTGAGATGGGTGGCCAGAATGGAACCTACCGGCCCCATACCTACAATGCCTATCCTGTTTGTTTTTTGAGGCATATTATGTTTGTATCATTTTTTGACTTACCAGTTGTTCAATAAAAGTTTCTATTTTGGTCGTTGTTTGTCCTTCTGAATAGAAACGCAGATCGCACAGGTCGCCCTCAATTACAAGCACCGGTATCCCGTATTCCTTATAAAACCGGAGCGGTAATCCAAATCGGGCATTGGAATTATTAAAACAGGTTTTGGCGTCATGAAAAATAATTCCATCCACCCGGAAATCATCAGCCATTTGTTTCAGCATTTTCATTTTCGCATTTTCGCTGCGGTTAATAAAAATTTCGGTGTAGGCTTTTGCCGATGAATCAAATGGATCGTTTTCATCAAATGCATCAAATACCCAGCTGTTGCAATAAGTAGATGCTACCACTGTTGAATTATTCTGAATAAAAAGATCTGACAGGGCCCGCAGTTTTCCCCAAATGGGCATTCCATCCCAGTAAAGACGGCTTTGTTCATTACTTACCATGCCTTTATTATCAGCTGTATTTTTCAATAGCTCATCCAGCAATTCCTGGTAATAATCTTTTGCAATCTGTGTGCCCCTGAGCACAACGATGGGTCCCATGTGAATAGTTCCGTCAAAAAAACTGATCGGCGCCGGACTGTGTTTAGCGGTAGCCAGCACCCTCTTCCACAATTCCGTTGCTTCTTTACTTAAGCGAAGGGTATGGCGGAACCGGTCAATATCAAATGACTGCCCGCTGGCTTTTTCGCAGACAGGTATCATTGCTTTAAACTGGTTGCTTACATCCGCTATTTCTGCTTCCGTAATATCATCTATATGCCTGGGAGGATAAACACCAATGGCAGGACAATTAAATTCTTTTGCAAAAAAAGTAAACCAGTCCTGCACTTCGCGGCATTGATTGGTATTGTAAACTATTAAATCAGGTTTGGGGATCCCTTTCATTCCGTAATGATCCTGCAATGGCGTTCTTTTATTAAGATAAGCGCCGATATCGCTGGTAAGATAAGAGCAGATATCACCGGAATATCCGAGATTGACAGTAGATGAAATAAAATCTCCTGCCACCCTTGTGGCTCCCATCAACGCCCCGTGATTTTCGGGGAAGTAAACCTCAAAACCGAAAGAACGGAGCAACTCGGCCGGACCAACGCTGGTACACCATGCTATTTTACCGGCATTCTCCATGCCGATGAAATAATCTTTCATTAATTGCCGCAGCCGCCTTGTGGTTTTAATTTCATACATAATTAAACAGTAATTATTTTTCCAAGCGAATCTTCTGTTTCTGATAATCGTATTACATATACTTCATTGTCTACAAGATTTTTTGCTCCGTATAAGTTTTCGAGGTGGGCTTTGTATGCTTTCACGACATTCTTGGGAGCCACTTTCATAGAAGGTGTGAGAGTGCCTTTCTCCAGTGTCAGTTCATCATTAATAATCATGGCTGATTTTATTTTTGCAAATTTCTGGCCTATCCCACAGTTGGCATCGTGTAAACATCCTCTCAGGCATCTCGATAATTCATTCAGGTTACGGGGACAAAAACAGCCTTCATTGGGAGACAGTGCATAGTCGGGTATTTCCAATAATTTTTTATTGGGAAATAATAAAGCAACGGGATATTCTTCCCCGTTTCCTACCACCATGGCGAAAGAAATATAATGACACTTGAGTTCAATTAATTTCTCTAAATCTGATGGAACTACTTTTTCCCCATTGGATAATTTAAAAATCCTGTCTTTTCTTGTAATCAGCTTCAGCCCTTTTTCTGTCATTTCTCCAACATCGCCGGTACAAAACCAGTCATCCTCTGTGAATATTCCTTTGTTTGCTTCATCGTTTTTGTAATACCCTTTCATAACATTGGGGCCTTTTACCAGTATTTCGCCATCATCGGCGAGGCGAAGACTTACACCCGGAAGGGGAAAACCAACCACACCCGGTTCTCTTTTTTGCAAAGGATCCGTCAGGGTACAACAGGGTGATGTTTCGGTAAGCCCCCATCCTTCAACAACGGGAATATGGCGTTTTTCAAATTCATCAGAAAGCTTTTGCGGAAGCGCAGCCGCCGCTGTAAATATGAATTTCAACTGCGAGTGAAAAAACAAATCCTCCGCTTCCTTATCATGCCGGGTAAGATCAACCAGCATCTGGTACACTTTAGGTACACTGAAGAAAACAGTCGGTTGTATCAGTTTCCAGTTTTCAAGAATAACTGATGGATCTTTCCCCAAACCTGAATCAAGTGAATAAGTTGCCCCGTTATACAAGGCTGCAAACAATTCAAAAATGCCTCCGAAACTGTGGTGCCACGGAAGGTATGAAAGAAAGCGGTCGGATAAATCCAGGTTCCATACCAAAGAAAGGCCCGCCTGCTGCGACAGAATATTTTTATGTGAAAGCTGCACACATTTGGGAATACCCATTGTTCCGGATGTGTACATGTTTAAACAAATCTCTTCAGGAGCTTCATTTAAATACAGTGAAAAATTTTTATCTGACCGTTCAGTCAGTAACTCATCAAAAGAATGCTGGTTCGGAAAATATTTTTTTTCCGCTTTATCAAAAACAAAAACATCTTTTACTTCAATATCACTCACACGGCTCAGTTGAAGTTCGCCTGCTACTGCCAGGAATTTTGCATCTGAATGATTGATGAGCAACTCTGCAGTTTCCTGGTGAAAGAATGCAAAAATGGGAACAGCAACACCACCTGAAGCCATCACTGCCAGTTCCAGTTCCAGCATCTCCAGCCGGTTGGGTGAAAAGATGACCAATTTATCGCCCCGGCTAAAACCAAATTTTTTTAGATTAAAAGCAATGTTGAGAATATTATTATAAAACCCATTCCAGTTTATCCCGGTATATTTTCCATCCTGCTTCCATTGGAAAACGATTTTATCACTCCACCTGCCTGCATTGGTTGCCAGCATGGTGGCGATGTTTGGAACAACATCACCCAAAACTTTACCTGACTGAATTATGGACTCCATAATCAAATAACATTGATGTTAAACCATTTCTTTTTCCTTTGCTGCAAGTTTTACATGACGAAAGCCGCCCCACAAGGCGGCGCCAATAGCGCCTGCATAGCCTGCATCCGGATGTGTTTTTATTTCAAATTTTTTTCCTGTTTCCTTCAATTGCTCTTCTAATGCCTGCAGCATCCCTTTATTCAAAGCCATTCCTCCGGTTAGGACAATAGGTGACTCAGCTTTCAGCGAACTCATTAGTTTAATAATGCGGCTGGCGATGGAAAGATGAATACCCTTGATGATGTTGGGTGTGGAAATTCCCCGTGATACCATGTTGATTACATCTGTTTCGGCCAGTACAGCACAGATACCGGATGATACTTCAGGATTATCTGCTTTTAATGAAACATCACCCACTTCCTCTATTGATAAACCGAGGTAACGGGAAATATTTTCAACAAACTGTCCGGAGCCGGATGCACACTGACCAGTCATTTTATAATCCAATACCCTTGCATCCGGAGATATTTTTATAGCCCGTACAAACAAGGCTCCCATATCCACCACCGTTTTTGCATCCGGGAAAAAATAATGGGCTCCTTTGGCATGTGTGGTCATTCCATAAAAATGTCCCCGTTTGCGTTTCACCAGGTCACCTTCACCGGTGGAAGCGAGGTATGCCAGGTCTTCATATTTAAGATTGAATTTTCGCAGCATACTCTGAATCATTTCATCGGCCACCTGTGTAGGATTTCTTTTCCTGATTTTTTCTGTTTGTTTGTCAAGCAACTGGTGTTCGGAAGCATAATCCATCAGTACCAGCTTGATAAAATTGCTGCCGATATCAATACCCATTGTGTAAACCGATGATTCCATTGAACAGTTTTTTTTATTTCATTGCTACCGTTTCTATTTTGCCTGCCGGAAGGTTAATATTCAAATTCCTTCTGGCGAACATGGCGCCGCCAAGGGCGCCCATAAATATTGAGTCTGTATGAATATTTATTTTTATTTTATCTCCATAATTTTCCTTTACCAGCTGCGATAAATATTTTAATACGGCCGGATTCCTGGCTACACCGCCGGTGAAAGTGAATTCATTAAACACTCCGCCCGAACGGGCCAGTAATGACATAGCCCGCATGATGATGGCTTTATGCAGCCCCCCCAATATATCTTCTCTTTTTTCTCCGAGATTGGTAAGCTCTCTTAATTCCGCACCTGCAAATACGGTGCAGGTAGAACAGATATTTACTTCCTTTTCTGCTTTCAATGCCATGGGGCCAAGTTCGTTCAGAGAAATGCTCATTTCATCTGCGATATAACCGAGATAACGTCCGCAACCTGCAGCACAACGGTCATTCATCTGAAAACTGGTAACGAGTCCGTATTTATCAACCTGTATGGCCTTTGTATCCTGTCCGCCTATATCCAATACTGTACGGGTTTCCGGAAAAACAGCATGAGCGCCGAATGCATGACATAAAATTTCTGAACGGATACAATCCTGCGGGAAAGGAAGCAGGGCACGGCCATAGCCTGTTCCTGTCATATTGGTAATATTGAAATCAATTTTTGCTATTTCATCAATATGCACCCGGAGTGAATCGGAAACATGATCAAAATTTCCTTTCAGGAGGTTGAGTTCTGCATCGAAATTGATACTGGTATCATCTAAAACTTCATCAGGAAGATTTTTATATTTTTCCCTAAGCTCATCCATAGCTTTATCAATAAGCTCCCTGAAATCGAAACTGATCAATTGATTTTCCGCCGGGCTGATACTTTTATCCCAAACGGTCATCAGCGGTTCAAACAGAGCCATATCCAGTTTATTGACTTCTTCGTTATACTTTTCAGAAACAATATCACGGAAGAACTGGTTTTTTGCTCCCAGGTTATTATACAAATAATCATGCTTGATAACTGGTTTAAATGCACGGCGGATATTTCGCAGTTGCTGAAGCATTTTTTCCCGGGTCTCTTCCTCCTTAAAAAATGTATGGCATGTCTTCAAAAGTTCTTCTCCCAGTTTATCCAGCCTCACTTTAAATTGTTCATATTGAAAAACACTTTCCAGGTCATTGATATATTTCTTAAATGCCGGATTTGCTTTTATTTCTTCCTCCAGTTTTTTCTTCAGCACGGAAAAACGGGCATTATAAACAGCTTCATCCTTTGCAATATCTGCTGCCACTGAATAATTGGCTCTTGTATTCGTAATGCCACGACCGATTATCTCATCCTGTTCATTGATGATAACCGCTTTGGAGGTGGTAGAACCCAGATCAACGCCGAGATAATATTTATTCATTAAAATGTTTTAAAATTTTATTTTTCCTGAATTCAAATAATTTTTTCAGCTTCCTGTGCCATAATAATTTTTCGCTGGTCCAGCATCTGGAAGTATGATTCAAGCCGGTTCTTAATATTTGCATAAGAAAAATAACGTGGGTCCACCAGGTCGCTTTCAATAAAACCAACAGGTACTTCCATACGCTGTTCTATTTCCCGCATGATCATGAGCTGGCCTGCAGAAAATGAATTGCAGCTTTTGATAGAATTGATAAGAAATCCATCTGCCTGGTATTCCTTCACATAATCAGCAAGAAGATTTACCCGTTGCGGCAGATTCATATTGGTGTAACAACCCATGCAATATTTTGCCAAACTCTCAAGCGGTTCATTTGCATCATGACGAAAACCCAGATCATACACACCCCCCACTTTTGTATAAGAAGAAGCAACGATCACAGCGCCTGCATCATAAAATATTTTCCAGAACTCACGGAAGTTTGTCCAGTTAGGAGGACCTTCCACAACCAGTCTGAATTTTTCTTCTTTCAGTTCCCCTTCGGGAGTTACCGGACCCAAACCCAGTTTCATCCTTTCCATAACTTCGTCATACAGTTCCGTATAGTATTCAACAGCTTCTTCTGTTCCCCTGAAGGCAGTAAAAATGGGACCGATATAATAAACACCGGCAAAATAGGCATCAATGGGTGATGGCCTGTGTTTTGCAGTTTCTAAAATCTTTACCAGTAAGTCTTCAGCTTTTGCAGAGTTCAACATCATTTTAGATAACCGCTCCATGTCAAATTTTTTTCCCGAAACCATTTCCATTTTGGGTATCACATCTTCTTTCATTTGCTTCACCATATATTCAACCTGGTCCGGGGTAATATGACCATCTTCCTGGTAAGGAGTATGTAGCATAGCAACAGGAACACCGGGATACAGACGTTCCAGGTTTTCAAACCATTTCATAAAAGTGAAACAACCGGTATAACTGAGCAGGAGCAAATCAGGTGGCGGAAGTTTTTCTCCCGTGGGGCCGATATTGCCATTCAACATCATCCCAATATCACATTTCACATATGTACAAACATCTTCACTGAATCCGATTTTTTCAGCTTCTTTGATATATGACCCCGATTTTTTCCGCATTCCGGATTGCAAGGCATTTATTTCCGGGTACACTGGCAGCATATCAAAAGATAAAATCAATTCGGTAAGATTTCCGGGAACAAATGTGTATACCACTTTCTTACCTGTTTCTTTTGTTACACTTAACTCATGAAAAAGCTTTGCAAGCATGTCTTTTTGTATGACCATGCTTTTTTCCTTTATAGCTTCTTTTGTTTCCATACTCATTTTGTTTTTAAGCCCAGAGTTTAATGGAGTCAGAAAATGTTCCTGCCTGTTCTTTTATCACTTTAAACTGCCCGGTGTTTTCGTGGTATTGAAAATTGATATGCGGGATACCGGCAGCATCGCAATGCTTTTGCAGTTCAGGCCTGTCGAGCAGGGCAGGATCACAAAAACTTGCGGCGCTGAAAATCACACCATCAGCATTCCTTAGTTTAACTAAATCAACAAGACGTTTCCCTTTTGGGTTGCCTACATCATACACAGCGGAGGCAAATGTGCTTTGCGTGAGGTAAGCATTTGTCAAAGCAGCAAGAGGGTCAGTAGTTGTATCGTCAATATCGCCCTGTATCCATCTTGATCCCTGCATGAAATCATCATCAACGATATAACAGCCGGCCATTTCAATAGATTTAATTAATCCAAGAGGCGGTTGTTCGCAAAATGAACCGGTAATTACTACACGGATATTATCCATGGGTTCTCCTCTTTCTTCGCAGACGATATCAACAACTTCTTCGAGAATCCGGTTATGTTCTTCTACGGGCATTGCCAAGCCTGCCCTTACGATCAGGTAGGTGTCCACTGCAGACAGCCTCCAGGGATATTGCTGGCGTATATCATATATTTCTTCAATTAATCTCCTGTTCTTATTATACAGCCTGATGGAATGATTCAGGTTCTCTGCAGTAAGCATTACTCCGTTTACTTTATAAACATCATCAATTATTTTTTCCAGCTCCTGCCGGTAAAAAACACCGCCGATCAATGAATCAAAGTTTTGAGGATAATCAAAATAACGCTGAAACTTTCCTTTTTGAGCCAGTTTAAACATACCGGAAAGATTTCTTACACAATCGCAGATTGCAGGAAAAACGAAACCATCAAAATGCTCAAGACTGTCGTCAAGCGCCATTTCAATTATACCTCTTGGCAGATGACAGATATAAGACTGGTAATAAGCATCGCCTTTGATAATTTGTTTATGATCTCCTGCCCCCATGATCCCGATTGCAAGGCCGTTTACCGCATGTACAATCTCCCTGGGAAAATAGATGGGAAGAAAACCCAGCAGCACCCTGTCTTCTTGCTCCAGTTTCCAGTTTTTTGCCTTTGTAAACCGGAGATCGAAAGCCGTTTTATTGCAAGAAGCCAATAATTCACTGAACTGTTTCATTCCTGTTTAGCTTTTTAATTTTTTCTTCATACTCTTTTTTCCTTTCTATTCCAAGTTCTTCATCCTTATCAATACATTTATAATAAAGCCGGTTAATCTCATCTGCAGAAAGTATATCATCAGCCATCGGAAAAAGCTCATCATTTTCGGCTGCTATATGGTCTTTTAATTTTTCCATATACATTTCAAGATATCGCTGGGTTGAAACATAATCCTGCTGGTCAAAGACTTTATGTATTTCCTGTACAAGCTGACGGAAATCTTCATGATGCTCCGTTAATTCCTGTACAATTGACATGCCTGCCAGTTCATTTACTTTACTGATTGCCGGGAACAAAATCTCTTCTTCTTTCTGATGATGAAACTCATCGGCATAAACTGAAAAAAAATCAAAAAGGGAATTCACAAATTCTTTGTATGCAGAGGGATCTGTTTCCCAAAGCTTATTATTTGATTCAATAAGCTTTCCTGCATCCAGAATGACATTATGTTCTGCCACCAATAACTCGGAAAGAGAAGTTTGCATATCTTTTACCGGCAATACTTAGGTTTTGCATATCAAAGTAGATGATTTTGCCAGCCAAAAAACATGACATTAATCATTCAGGAATAAGATATAAATCGGCCAATATTCAGGAAAAAATACGCTGGATTGTATTTGTATAAAAAGCGATAAAACAGGTCTGAAGTTGATGTGAAAATAAAAACTTTGTTAACCGAATAAATAAGCCAATCCATTTTTAACGGGTTCACAAAGGTCATTGACTGTTTTTTCTCTGCACATCTTTTCAAAACTGTCCCGTACAATTTTATATTCATCGTGTATGGGGCAGGGATGCAAGGATGAGCATTTGCTGAATCCAAGTCCGCATTGAGTAAAAATTTCTTTCCCATCAATGGCCTAAACAATGTTGATAATTGCCTGATTTTGTTGTTTTGCTGTGATATAAAAGCCGCCATTTGGACCCTTAGCGCTATTAATCACTTCTTCCCTTACAAGCATCTGCAACATTTTACCGACTGTATGTTCACTGGCATCAATAAACTCTGCTATTTCTTTAATACCAGATTTTTCACCCAGCTCCATATTCCTTTCTATACTAACCTGCAAAAAGGTGAATATTAAGCGCCTGGTTTCTTTTTACAAAACAAAGAAATTTTCCAGCTGGGTTTAATGAGCAGTAATAGCCGGTTCAGGCTTACAGGAAATTGCGGGCTCTGCAAAAATTGAGTATTGATAATTAAGAAAATCAAGTTCCGTTCCGGCATCGTGCAGGTTTTTTAAAAAAATCTTTGCCTCCGTCTTGGACATGCCTGAAATATTTTGATAATAAGTGATCCCGTTTCTCAAATTCTGGTAAACAGAAGTATAATATTTTTTCCTGTGCTGAAATTGTCCTGCAATGCTGTCATCTTTCAGTTGTTCTTTCAGGTAATCAATATACAAATTCAGTTCCGCAATAAACATATGGGGCCTGTTGACATTGGTAAGAATATTTTTTCTGCCATAAATATGGTCCGTCATTGTTTGCAATGAAACTATACTGGAGAAATTAGCAATATTTGGCCCGGGGCAAATATTCACTGCATTCAATTTCTTTATGAAAGTTTGATTGTAACTAATAGCCGCAGCATTGCTTAGTCCCACACATAAACATTCTTTGTCCTGTACATCATTCAGTTGCCTTTTATATGCAGGCTCCGGTAAGCCAAGCGATTGTAATTGTGCAATTTTCAGTTTTTGATATTTGTGTGAGGCTGTGCAAATGGGTTCAGTGGTAAATTCTGTATTAAAAGCAAGGTGCTTTTCGGTACAGGGGCTACCAGGTTTTCCTTTGTTGATGCGTACCAATTTTTCATTTTCGGCACTGGTTCCTTTCAGGTAATAAAATCTGACTCCTAAGGGAGAATTATGGCTCAACACTACATCTTCTTCTTTTGCGGCACTCAATAGCTTCAAAGTGGGCTCATCAACAGTCGTAGCTTCCGGTACCAGTAAAAAAGGGGTTCCCCAACCGGTGCTTTCTATATTATAATAGCTGCGCAAAAAAGAATTCTCCTCATGCGTACCAATGCCACCCTGTGCAGAAAATATCATTTTTGGTGGGGAATCCGGTTGCCTGCCATTTTTTTTCTGAATAGCTGGTTTATAAATTTCAAAAAGCGTATCAATAAGTTCCTGCCTGTTTGATTTGAACTCTTCCAGTATAGGGCCCATTAAATATCCGTCTGATGCAAAGGCATGGCCACCACAATTCAAACCCGATTCTATACGAAACTCACTTACCCAAATACCTTTTTTAGCCAGGTATTTTCCCTGAATCAATGCAGACCTGTAATCGCTAACTTTGATGATTACTTTTTTGGTAAAATTCCCGTCCTCATTAATATCAAATTCCCTGCATTTTTCAAGATAATTATACAACCGGGGATTCATTCCGGCAGAAAATACAACTGAAGAGTTAACGAGACTACTTTTTGCATATCCCCGTAGTGCAGCTACTGCATCCGAACCATCTTCCATAAGCTCACCTGATTTGTCATAGTTATTCCTGTCAACTTTAGTCATGATATTAACATCAATACTGCCGGGTTGAATCTGATCCCTTAATTGCGATTGTATTTTTTCCCTTTCCTGTACTGTATCGGTCTTCATCATTTTCCGGTACAATTGTTTCAGTGTACTGTCTTCCGGTAACATTTCAAAATATCTAACTATTTCAGAACCTGTTTCAAAAGCAGCATTTCTTAGTTTTTCAATCTGATCAGTAACAATTTTCTTCACCAAATTCAGGTAATCAGTAATCCTTTTGGCCCGGTAATCAGTTTCCTGTTCGGAAATGGGATGATATTCCTGACAAATAACCGGGTAGTACGTTCTTCTCATCATTTCAACCAACCTGTCTTCGACAATTGAAATGACTGATGAAATACCAAAACGGGCAACTTTAATCGGACTATCAATTGTATACGCCAGTCCCATTACAGGAATATGAAATGTATGAGGCGAGTTGTAATTCATGTGATGGATAATTATAGCTGAAATGGGCAGGTAAAAATGAGATGTTAAGCAGAGAGTCTACCTTTCGGTAACAGGTATATTAATCGTTCGGGGTAAAGGTAATTATAATTAAGGACTTTTTTATCTTTAATTATTGTAAAGCAGCGGTCCTATTCCAGGTAAGTTTTTTGCCAAAGCCAAGACTGTTATCTGTAAACTTGATACTGTTGATTTGAATGACCCAGATTTCCCCTTTTATTGCCAAAGCAACCGGATGTTTTTTATAATAATCAGCAGATGCGTTTTCCGCCAGGGGATGATTAACAGGTAAAACAATACCTGTAAACTGCACACCCTTCATCTGCAATAAGTTTAACCTGTCGGGCAAAATTGTTCCTGCCACGGAAGGATTTTTTGAAAGCCATAGCTGATGCTGCGTATCGGGTGAAGATTTATAAACCAGTACTGTTCTGGCAATGTCGTAGGAATAGAAACAATTGAAACAATAAGGATTTCCGAATTCATCCAAACAACAAACAGCAGCACAAGTCTGTTTCCCGATGTATTTGTCAATTTTGTCTTTCATAGCACTTTTATAATTCTTACCGGGCAGGTCTCAGCAATTTTTCTGGCTTTGATCACTGATTTGTCAGGTATTGTAAGAATAAAAACATTTTTTTTACCAACTCCTTTTATCAAAGTAGCTTTCCCGTCTTTCTTTGACATCCGCCAAAATTCCGGCTGCTGCTCAAAGCAAACTGCACAGCCAATACATTTGTTCCTGTATTGTACAATTTTATGCATGCCTCACAGTTTCCAGCATTTTATAGAGTTTATCGTTGCTGGTTACTTTTGTAGTAAACGGGAAGGTTATTTTATCTCCTTTCACAGCTTCGTTACCCGGCATGCCATTTACATACAGCGCTTCAATTTTTTCTTTTACCATTCCGCATTGGGATCCGGTTACCATTAAAGTATCCCCCACTTTTAAATTACCCGATTCGATAATAAATTCAGCCACTCCAATTTTGGGATAATACCTGGTTCCTTTTCCGATGTATATTTTTTGTTCGGTTGCAGCCGAACCAGGATGCGGCGTCCACTCACCTGATTTCCTGCCGAGATAATAACCTTCCCAAAAACCCCGGTTATAAACCTTAGTCAATGCTGTTTTCCATAAGTCGGCTTTTTCTTTCGTAAATGTTCCTTCATAAACTGACTGTATGGCTTCACGATAGCATTGTGTAACCACCTGTACATAATCAGCTCCCTTAGTTCTTCCTTCAATTTTTAATATCGCTGCCCCACTATCAATTACCTGATCCAGAATATCAATGGTACATAAATCTTTGGGCGACATTATATATTCGTTGTCAATCACCAGTTCCTCACCCGATTCCGCATCTTTTACCAGGTAAGGCCTTCGGCAGTTCTGCACACAAGCCCCCCGGTTGGCTGAAGCGTTTTGTGTGTGGAGGCTCATGTAACATTTTCCCGATATGGCCATACATAAAGCCCCATGAACAAAAACTTCTATTTTTACCAGATCGCCGGATGGGCCTTTTATTTTCTTTCTTTTTATTTCGCTGGTAATATTCTTTACTTGCTTCAGCGTCAGTTCCCTCGACAGAACAATGGCATCGGCAAACCGGGAATAAAATTTTACAGATTCAATATTGCTTACATTGGCCTGTGTAGAAATATGCAGGGGAATGTTCAGCTGACTGCAATAATCAAATACTGCAAAATCAGAGGCGATCACCGCATCAATCTTATTTTTTTTTACTTCTTTAAAAATCATTTTCAGCAACTGCATGTCATGCTCATACATCACTGTATTAAGGGTTATATAAGATTTGATATGGTGTTTCCGACAAGTATTGCTTATGGTTTTAATATCTGAAAGCTGAAATGACCGGGAGGAACGGGTACGCATATTTAGCTGCTCCACCCCAAAATAAATCGAATCAGCGCCGGCATTAATGGCCGCCTGCAGGCTGTCAAATGAACCAGCCGGCGACAATAATTCATTCTTTTTCTCCTTCATAATTACAGCTTTGTCAGTTTCGTTTCTTATTATCTCAATCCCTCAATAAGCCTGGACTGTTGCTTACCAGCAAATAAGAAATGATACAATAATTTGGGCGGACAATTTAATTAAAAAAAAGCCGGATCAATTTTTAATAATAAAAGACTTTTTTGTCCTTAATATATGACGATTCTCAGCCCGTTCATTGATAAAAATCATATTTCCCCTATCCATGTCACAGCATTTTGCAACAGTAGATTTTAATACAAAACCTGATGCAAAGGGTACTTAAACCAATATTGCTGAACATTTTAATTTGTATTTATTGTTGCTGTACCCTTAAAGCCCAATCCACAAATAACAACCCTCAGGCTAAATCCAAAATAGAAATCTCCGGAAATTTTATAGTGGCAACTGACTTTCACAGTGTATATACAATGTATGGGGGGCCTGCAATTAAATTCTCATTTTCAAAGAATCTGTATGCCAGTATCAGCATGTATCCGAGCCTGAGATGGAAAAATGATCCTGTAAAATCAACAGCTCTTCCCATGCTGGGCGCCGGTATACAGATTGGTTATAAATCATTTATACTGGCATTGCCATTTTATTATATAAGTAGTGAAAACAAATGGAAGGCGGCGCCGGGGATTGGTGTCAGATTTTAGGAAATCCTGTATTTTTTAAAAAAAATAATTAAAGATATTTTATCCTGATAAAGGATATGGGGTACAAAAGCTGATATAAATAAAAACATCCCGGAGACCGGGAGTTTATTTGCAGGCGGGAATTACCGGTTGACATTCTTAAAACAAAATATAAAATGCCGTATGAAGAAATATTTATTTTTATCTGCAGCAGCCTTAGTAATATTCGCTTTTAGCAGTGGCAGAGTTTCAGCCCAGGATCTTGCAGCCGGAGAAGGAACCTTTAAACAACTTTGTGCTGCCTGCCATAGAATCGGCGGGGGGCCGCTTGTGGGACCCGACCTTGCCAACATTACTCAAAGAAGACCCCATGATTGGATTTTGAAATTTGTCAAATCATCCCAATCAGTAGTAAAAAGCGGCGATAAATATGCTGATTCGCTATTTCAGGCTTTCAATAAAGTAGTTATGCCGGATCAACCCACCCTTACTGATGAACAGGTTAATAATATTATATCTTATATTGACAATAAGAGTTCCGCATCCGCTACTACCAGTCCTGCGACCACATCCGAACAAACGGGGCAACCGGCGGTAAATAAAGGCGGAAGATTATTTACCAGAATAAATATCCTTCTTCTTGGAGTTATATTATTCATGCTATTTGTGATTTTCTCACTGGCAAAGGTTAATAGGAATCTACTGGATCAGATCAGAGATTTTTACAGCAGTGATAATGCATTTTTTAAATAATAATATTTAGAAAACCCAATAATTACAATCGGGTCATCTTTCAAAAAAATCCAGGAGTTTAAAATAAAACAATCGCATTATGAAATGAGCCATAAAATTTTCGAACTATTATACCAACCAGCGTTGAAAATTATATGGCGAATAACATCCCGTTTTTAAGAACGGGACAAGTTGTGACAAATTTATAAAACTAAAATATACACATGAAAATGCATTTTTTCCCGGGCATACTTGCCACAATCTTACTCATGGCATCCGGCATTCCGGCTTCGGCACAGAACCCGGGTAATGCACAAAAAGGAAAAGATTTGTTTATCGGCAACATTCGCTTTCTGAATAACGGGCCAACATGCAACTCATGCCACAATGTTAATATGAAAGGACTTATAAGTGGAGGAGTATTAGCCAAAGACCTGACACAATCTGTATCAAGATTAACTGCTGAAGGTGTAAAAGGAATTATCAGCGGTCTGCCGTTCCCTCAAATGAAACAATCCTATGAATCAAAAAATTTAACGGATCAGGAAATTGCTGACGTTACCGCTTTTTTACAACAAGCCAATGATCTTGCTGTAACAACCCAGCCAAAAAATGATATCGGCAAAAAGATGCTGCTCGGCGGTATTGGCGGTGTAGTTGTATTGTTATTTCTGTTTTCATTCTTCTGGATAAGAAGAAAACAGCGAACCGTGAATTATTCGATTTACGAAAGACAAATCAAATCAACCTGAATTTTTTTTATAAAATCCGGAATACTTAAATAATCAATTAACTAATCACAAATAACTACTTTATGAGCTGGATTGAAGACATCATCTCGCCCAAAACCAGACAATGGGAAGAGTTTTACCGCAACCGTTTCCAGCATGACCGTATTGTACGCAGTACGCATGGGGTAAACTGTACCGGCGGATGCTCCTGGCAGATACATGTAAAAGATGGAATAGTAGTGTGGGAAACCCAGCAACTGGATTACCCATTACTGGAAGATTCTCTTCCACCCTATGAGCCCCGGGGATGCCAGCGGGGAATATCTTATTCCTGGTACCTGTATAGTCCGTTAAGAATAAAATACCCTCTTATTCGTGGTACGCTGCTTGATTTTTTCAGGGAAGAAAAAGAAAAAGCCGGAGGTAATCCATTGGTAGCATGGGAAAATCTTCAAAAGAACAAGGAAAAACGCAGCCGTTACCAACGCTCCAGAGGAAAGGGCGGATTTCGCAGGGCCACCTGGGATGAAGTGCTGGAAATAATGGCTGTTGCTAATATTTATACGGCTAAAAGACATGGGCCTGATCGTGTTGCAGGTTTCTCACCAATTCCTGCCATGTCTATGATGAGTTATGCAGCCGGTGCAAGGTTTCTTCAACTCTTCGGTGGTTTCAATTTAAGTTTTTACGATTGGTATTGTGACCTTCCGACCCATTTTCCTGAAATGTGGGGTGAGCAAACTGATGTTTGCGAAAGCGCCGACTGGTATAATTCGAAACTGATTGCCGATATGGGTGCCTGTTTGAATATGACCCGCACTCCTGACTGTCACTTCTTTGCTGAGTCACGTCACAACGGAACAAAAGCTGTTGTGTTCTCACCTGACTTCAGCCAGGTTTGTAAATATGCTGATCAATGGGTTCCGCTTCACCCAGGAACAGATAATGCTTTCTGGATGGCCGTAACTCATATTATACTTAAAGAATACCATCATCAGAAACAAACTCCCTACTTTATTGAATACACCAAGAAGTATACTGATAGCCCGTTTTTAGTTCACCTTGAAAAAGAAGGAAACCATTATAAACCCGGAAGATTGGTTCGTGCCAATGAAATCGCTAAATGGAAAGACATTGAAAACGGTGACTGGAAATTTTTAAACATTGATGAAAAATCAGGCGAGCTGATCGTACCAAAAGGAACGATGGGTTACCGCTGGGATAAAGCAGGCGGTAAATGGAATATGAAATACGAGTGTGGTGAAACAGAAAAAAATTATGACCCTGTACTCACCCAACTCAATAAAAATGACGGGGTGCTGCAAACCGAGTTCATTGAATATGGATTAGACAATAAATTTTTAAGAGGAGTTCCGGTAAAATATCTTGACACTGTTAATGGAAAAGTTCCGGTTGTTACCATTTATGATTTGCTAATGGGACAATACGGTGTTGACCGCGGATTAGAAGGACAGTATCCGAAAGACTATACCGATAAAGATGCCTCCTACACACCTGCCTGGCAGGAAATATTTACTGGCATTGATTCAAAAACGGTTATTCAATTTGCTCATGAATGGGGAAACACTGCTGAAACCACGCAGGGAAAATGCATGGTGATCGTTGGAGCGGGTATTAACCACTGGTATCATGCTAATTTAATATACCGTTCTGCAGCTATGACCCTTGCTTTAACCGGTTGCTTTGGCAAAAACGGCGGAGGACTTAATCACTATGTAGGCCAGGAAAAACTTGCCCCCGTAGATGCATGGGGTGGAGTCACATTCGCCAAAGACTGGGTTCCTGTTGCAAGATTGCAGCAAGCGCCGCTCTGGCATTACATCAATACCTGTCAATATCGTTATGATGGCCGTCATTCACATTATAATGCGGTGCCGGAAAATGATCTGACTAAAAAACATACCGCCGACTCTATTTTTACAGCCGTAAGAAACGGATGGATGCCTTACTATCCACAATTCAAGGAAAACCCGCTGAACGTAGTAAAAGATGCGGAAGCGAATGGAGCAAAAACAGATGCAGAGATCATCAAACATACAGTGGAGCAATTAAAATCCCGGAAACTTGAATTTTCGATCAATGATCCAGATGCAGAAGAAAATTTCCCCAGGGTTTGGTATATCTGGAGAGGCAATGCCATCCATGGAAGTATGAAAGGCACCGAGTATGCTTTAAAACATTATCTCGGCACACATAACAATGTTATCGCAAAAGATTCTGAAGAAAAAACAGATGAAATTATCTGGCATGAAATCGCCCCGCAAGGTAAATTGGATTTGGTGGTGGACCTGAATTTCCGCATGGATTCATCGGCCCTTTATTCTGATATCGTTCTTCCAGCTGCATCCTGGTACGAGAAAAATGATATGAACAGTACAGATATGCACTCGTTCATTCATCCGCTTGGACAGGCCATAGCCCCGGTTTGGGAATCAAAAACCGATTGGGATATTTTTAAACAGCTTGCTAAAGCTACCAGTGAAATAGCCAAAAAATATTTTGCTGAGCCGCAGAAAGATATTGTAATGACTCCCCTTTCTCATGATACGGCAGATGAAATAGCACAGCCAACCATCAAAGACTGGTTCAAAGGAGAGTGTGAACCCGTTCCGGGAAAATCAATGCCAAAACTGACCATCGTAACAAGGGACTATACTCAATTATATGAAAAGTACATTACCCTTGGCGAAGGCATCCGTGAAAAAGGATTGGGAGCCCATGGCAATCATTATTTCTGCAAAGAAGAATATGATGAAATGTGTACATCCAATCACTTTCATCACAGAAATTATAATGGCAAAGTAATGCCCTCCATTCAGGAAGATGAATGGGCAGCCAATGCGGTGCTCAATCTTTCAACGCTGACCAATGGAAAACTCAATGTAGAGGCTTATAAAAACATGGAGAAGAAAACAGGGCTTTCATTGGCAGACCTGGGTGAGGGCAGCAAAGATGTGAAGCTGCGCTTTCAGGATATTGTTGCGCAACCAAGAAGATATAATACTTCTCCTCTCTGGTCAGGATTGATGAATGATGGAAGAGCCTACTCCGCCTATACTTATAATGTAGAAAGGTTGGTTCCGTGGAGAACACTTACCGGACGGCAGCATTTTTATCTAGACCATGAATTATATATTGCTCATGGTGAGCACCTGCCCACCTATAAACCTGCCCCAAGGCCGGAAGTGTATGGCGATCTGCGTGAAACCTGGAAAAACGGAAAAGCATTAGCACTGAATTATCTCACGCCTCATGGTAAGTGGCACATTCACTCCACTTATATGGAAAATATCCGGATGCTTACACTTTCCCGTGGATGCGAGCCTTGCTGGCTGAGTGAAAAAGATGCCGAAACATTGGGTATAAAAGATAATGACTGGGTAGAAGTTCATAACGATCATGGTGTGTATGTAACCCGTGCCTGCGTTAGTTCAAGGATTGCACCCGGAAGTTGTATTGTATATCATGTGCCGGAAAGAACGGTAGGAATTCCTAAATCACAATTGAGAGGTAACAGGCGCGGAGGAGGACATAACAGTGTAACCCGCACTCACCTGAAGCCAAATTACCTGAGTGGCGGATACGGGCAGTTCTCTTATCACTTTAATTATTGGGGGCCAATCGCACCGCAAAGGGATACACATGTAATCGTAAAGAAAATGGAGAAACTTGTTTGGTAGATAAACTTTAATCTTAAATATTTTAAATATGGATGTCCGCTCACAAATATCAATGGTCTTTCACCTGGACAAATGTATCGGGTGCCACACCTGCTCTATTGCCTGTAAAAACATATGGACTGACCGTAAGGGAGCAGAATATATGTGGTGGAATAATGTAGAAACCAAACCGGGTACAGGTTATCCTACCAAATGGGAAGATCAGAATATTTACAGGGGTGGCTGGCAAAAAACCAATGGAAAAGTTACCCTTAAAGGTGCAGGAAAAAGAAGAGGATTGACTAATATCTTTTATAACCCCAACCTTCCGGTTATTGATGACTATTATGAACCCTTTACGTATAAATATTTAGATCTTATAGAATCTCCGGAAGGGGATGATCAGCCAACTGCAAGGCCTGTTTCTTTAATAACCGGCAAACCTATTGATATTAAAATGGGACCTAACTGGGATGATGATCTCAGCGGTACTCCTGATTACGGCAGAAACGACCCGAATCTGAAAAACTTAAGTGCTGCTGAACAGGAAGTGATGTTTCAACTGGAAAGAATGGCATTCTTTTATCTACCACGGATTTGTAACCATTGTTTGAATCCTGCCTGTGTAGGAGCATGTCCTTCCGGTGCTATTTACAAACGGGGCGAAGATGGTGTTGTGTTAATTAACCAGGAAGTTTGCCGTGCCTGGCGGATGTGTGTAACCGCCTGTCCTTACAAAAAATCATACTACAACTGGCATACCGGTAAATCTGAAAAGTGTATTCTCTGTTTTCCCCGTCTTGAAGCGGGTCTTGCACCTGCCTGTATGCACTCATGCGTAGGAAGAATCCGTTATCTCGGAGTATTGCTGTATGATGCAGATAAAATAGAAGCAGCCGTACATGATGACGAGAAAAATCTGATAGACCGTCATCTTGATATTATCCTGGATCCATTTGATGAAAAAGTAATAAGGGCTGCAAAAATGAACGGTGTTGCTGATTCAACAATTCATGCTGCACAGTTTTCTCCTGTTTACAAATATGTGAAAGAATGGAAACTGGCATTACCACTTCATGCTGAGTTCCGCACATTGCCGATGTTATTTTATGTGCCACCATTGCTGCCGGTCATGGCAACAGTGAAACAGGTAGATAACAGCGACCAGGCAGAAAAAATGAATCCCATCGCAAAATACTGGGATGACAACTGGCTGTATGATACCAGCACCAAAGAATTATGGGGCACACTGGATCAGGTTCGCTTCCCGCTGAAATACCTTGCCAGCCTGCTCAGCGCCGGCAATGAAGACATGATAAAAGATAAATGGAAAAAATTAATGGCAGTCCGTATTCATCGCAGAAGAGTTACCGTAGGTGATGTAAGCAATGAAAAAGCGGATGAAACTTTACGGGAAGCAGGAATAACTGCTGAGATGGCTGATGGAATTTTCTATCTCACTGCGCTGGCAAAATTTGAAGACCGTTTTGTCATTCCTCCGGCTCACCGTGAGCAGGCAATTGAAATGCTTGACTTCACCGGAGATACGAAAGGAGAAGTTGGATTCGGAATTAAAAGTAAAATAAGAAGAGGACTTTAATAAGTAAAGAAAATACAATATGGATACCATTTCAGATATAAAACCAGGCATACAATCCTCAACGACACAGGAACTGAGCGATTATGAATTGATATCCGGGCTTTTTATTTATCCGCAAAGCAATTCATATGTAACCGAAGGAGAAGAGGTATATAAGCATTTCTCTGCCACCCTTCCGGAAGCGGCAGAACTGATGAAACCTTTCACTGAGTTTATCGCTAACTCTACTGTGCAGGAAATACAGGAATTATTCCTTCGTTCATTTGATGTGCAGGCCATTACCACACTTGATATTGGCTTTACCTTATTTGGAGAAGATTACAAACGGGGACAATTGCTGGTGAACCTGAACAGAGAGCATCGGGAAGCCGGAAATGATTGCCATACCGAACTCTCCGACCATTTACCGAATGTATTGCGTTTGTTGCCAAAAATGAAAGATGAAACAATGCGTAATGAAATTGCGCTACGATTGCTTATTCCGGCAGTAGAAAAAATGATCAGCGAATTTGATGGCAGGAAAATTGAAAAGAAAGATGAAATCTATAAAAAGAACCTGAAAACGGTTATTGACTATTCACCGGTTTACAGAACGGTGTACCAGAGTTTGCTACAGGCGTTGTTTATCGCACTAAAAAATGATTTTGGCTATGAACCCGGCAGTTTAAATGTTCCATCGGGTGTTGAAGAACAGGATATCAGTAATCTGTCTTGCAGTGATAAGACAGCCTGCAGCTCCTGTAATCCTGTTGCTAAGGATTACAGTGGAAATATTGAAATAGAAATGAACATTGAAAAATATTAATGACAAAAACAGCATACTATGAATGCTCTTAATAATTTCTTCTTTATTGCGCTTCCTTATATGGCGCTGGTAATTTTCCTGGTGGGTTCTATTTACCGGTTCACCTATAAGGGGTTTCAGTTTTCATCACTTTCCTCCCAGTTCCTGGAAGGAAGAAAATTATTTTATGGCTCTGTGCCGTTTCACTGGGGCGTCATTTTTCTTTTTCTGGGTCACCTTATTGCATTTCTTTTTCCACGGGAAGTTTTGGCATGGAACAGCCAGCCGGTTCGCCTGATGATACTTGAGATTACCGCTTTCATTTTCGGTATCAGTATGCTGGTGGGTCTTGTTAATCTTTTGGTGAGACGATACACCACCCCCCGTTTGAAGTTTGTTACCAATAAAATGGACCTGGTGATTTATCTGTTGCTGATATTTCAAACCGTAATGGGCTTGTGGATTGCTTACAATTTCCGTTGGGGTTCTTCCTGGTTTTCCACTTTACTTACCCCTTATCTGAATTCTATTTTCACCCTTCAGCCTGACATAACAGTTGTATCACTGCTTCCTTTGACGGTTAAGCTTCATATCATCGGCGCTTTTGTAATTATCGGGCTTATCCCCTTTTCAAGGCTCATTCACTTCCTGGTTCCTCCTATTGATTATATATGGCGCCCTTATCAGCAGGTAAGGTGGTATTGGGGCAGAAGAAAGGTACGAAGCCCCCGCACACCCTGGTCGGTACAACGTCCTAAAAATAATTAACCCATGCTGCTGAACATCGTAACCGATGAAGAACTGCTCACCAGCCAGATAGTAAAGACAATTCTGTTGATCCTCACCGGTGCAGGAATCATATATAACCTGTTTCGGATTGTTCGCAAAAAATCAAAAAGCAAGAGAATAATAAACTCCGTCATTTTCATTATCCTGTCTGTCGCCATCATTTTCATATTTAAAGAATACCGTGTTGAATCAGCTCTTCTTAAAAACCCGGAATATGTTCAGGGTACCACCATTGGTTATTGCAATGTTTTTGCCCGGGGACAGGGTATTGAATTTGAGTATGAAGTAAACGGTCAGAAATTCCGTAACTGTAATACCTATCATCCTGTTTCAAAAGACAGCATTATTGTTCCGGGTGGAAAATATGAGGTCAGGTATTCGCAGAAATTTTCCGGAAAAGGCAGAATGAATTTCAGAAAGAAAACAGAATAAGAAAATTTTTTGTATGGAACAAAGAGTAACTGCAACATCTCACCGTATTCTTTTTTTAAACACTCTGGCATTTACTGTTTGTTTTGCCGTGTGGATGTTTAATGGAGTACTCGTTGCTTTTCTTGTGGATAACCAGATTTTCAAATGGAACCCGGTTGAAATTGGTTGGTTGCTTGCCATTCCTGTTCTAAGCGGCTCTATATTCAGGCTTCATGGCGGAATATGGACAGATAAATATGGTGGCAAATGGATGATGGGCGGATTACTGTTATTATGTTCCATTCCCATGTTTTTGGTTAGCTATGCAAACAGCTTTGCAGCCTTTGCATTATGCAGCCTGGGGTTTGGCCTGTCTGGAGTTGGTTTTTCAATTGGTATTGCTTCCACTTCACTGTGGTATCCAAAAGAATGGCAGGGACGGGCACTTGGCATTTTCGGAATGGGCAATTTTGGGGCAGGTATCACAACCCTGGTAGCTCCTACATTGTTGAAAAAGCTCACAGGTAATGGAACAAACCTTGAAGGTTGGCGCCAGCTTCCTCAAATTTATGCGGCAGCATTAGTTATTATGGCAGTTATCTTTCTGGTCTTTACAAAAAATAAAAAATCAGAAAAAGCCAAAGGAAAAAGCTTTATCAAAATGCTTGCTCCTTTAAAACAGACAAGGGTATGGCGCTTTGGTTTGTATTATTACCTGGTGTTCGGATGTTTTGTTGCCTTGTCACAATGGCTGGTTCCATATTATGTAAATATGTATTCTGTTTCTTTAGTTACTGCAGGATTACTGGCATCGCTGTTCAGCATGCCTTCAGGTCTTATCCGGGCATTGGGCGGCTGGTTATCTGATAAGCTGGGCGCCAGAAAAGTGATGTACTGGATTTTTGTTGCATCCTGCATTATTTGTTTTTTACTCATCATACCGCAAATGGAAATCCAATCACCCGGTCAGGGTGTGCTTGCAAAAAGAAGTGGCACGGTTAGTTTCGTTTCTGATAGCCTGATACAGGTTGATGGATTGTCTTATCCGCTTGTTATCAAAAAGGAAATGGCGGTTTCAAATACTAAATTTTCTGTTTTTCCCAAAAAAAATACCTGGCAGGTACCCGTAGTCAAAACAGGAGACCAGATAAAAAAGAAGCAACTGCTTGCAAAAGGAACCACCCTGATTAATTTCCAGGCTAATATCTGGATTGCCACTTTTTTAATTTTTCTTGTTGGAATAGTATGGGGAATCGGTAAGGCAGCTGTGTATAAGCATATTCCAAATTATTTCCCAAATGATGTGGGCGCCGTAGGTGGAATGGTAGGTGTACTGGGTGGATTAGGAGGATTTTTTTCCCCTATCATCTTCGGCTATTTGCTCAAAGGAACAGGATTATGGACCAGTATGTGGATCTTTCTTTGGGCAGTATCCATTACCTGTCTATGGTGGATGCATCATGTAATTACACATATGAGAGATAAAGCGGCTCCCCATACAAAAGGAAAATTTGAATCATCTAACGAACATTAAACTTAAAAAATATGTCAACCTGGTTAGCAAAATGGGATCCTGAAGATAATTTACAATGGGAAAGTGAGGGTAAACGGATAGCCTGGCGAACCCTTACTATTACAACACTTGCCCTTACTCTTTCGTTTGCCACCTGGTTTATGATGAGTGTAATCGTAGTAAAACTGCCCGGTATTGGTTTTAAATTTACCACCAATCAATTGTTCTGGATTGCTGCTATGCCGGGCCTTGCGGGAGGCACATTTCGCATCATACACACTTTCCTGTTGCCAATTTATGGTACCAGGCATGTAATAACTTTTGCTACCCTGCTGAAATTAATCCCCTGTGTAGGTATTGGATTAGCAGTAATGGATCCTGCTACTCCTTTCTGGGTTTTTCTAATTCTGGCTTTTAGTTGTGGATTTGGTGGCGGCGATTTTTCTTCCTTCATGCCAAGTACGAATTTATTTTTTCCAAAAAGATTAAAAGGCACTGCCCTGGGAATTCAGGCAGGGATTGGAAATTTCGGAGTGAGCCTGGCACAGTTCATGACACCGGCACTGCTGGGAGTCGCTATTTATGGAGCATCCGAAACTTTCACAAAAGTGAATCCCAAAACCAAAGAGGTTCTTGGCAGCGATCAAATTTATTTACAGAATGCAGCTCTCTGGTACATACCACTGCTTTTTCTTGTTGCTATAATTTGCTGGTGGAAATTGCGCAGCATTCCCGTAAAGGCATCCTTTAAAGAACAACTGGATATTTTCAGAAATAAACACACCTGGTTCTGCACAATCACCTACATGATGACATTTGGTTCTTTTGCCGGGCTATCTGCAGCATTTCCATTGTTAATGAAAACACTCTACGGAAATTTTGAAGGAGCCCCGGATCCATTAAAATTCGCATTCTACGGTCCATTAATCGGTTCAGCAAGCCGTGTAATTTTCGGTTTTGTTTCTGATAAAACAGGGGGAGCTATTCTTACTACCATTACAGGTATTGGACTGATGACAGGCTGTACCTTACTCATCACAATGGGGTTGGTGGCACCTACCAGCATGGAACAGTTTCCAATTTTTGTGGCCGTTATGCTTGGCTTATTTTTCTTTACCGGAATTGGTAACGCCGCTACTTTCCGGCAGTTCCCGATTATTTTCGGGCATAATCCAAGACAGGCGGCAGGTGTTATCGGCTGGACAGCAGCCATTGCAGCCTACGGCCCATTTATTTTTTCTATTATTATTGGATCCGTGATAAAATTAACCGGAAATGCAACCGGGTTTTTTTATGGTTTAATTTGTTTTACATTAATTGCTACCTGGATAAACTGGTATTATTACAACCGAAAAGGCTGCGAAAAACCAAGTTAACACATATCATACGTAGCTTTGATAATTGTCAGATAATTAAAAACCCTAACCCCTAATCTTTAGGAAGTTAATTTACATACATGACTAATATTTTTTCAGAATCAGATTATCTGAAACGTAATGTTGAAAAAGATGCCAACGGGCAACCCGGGTATTCTCCTATGGATCCACCTGATGCTTATAAGCCGCCCGGCATTGAACCCGTAGCGTATGAGCTTTTGGACCCGGTTCTCCGTCATCTTTATGATGAGCATAAATTCATACTGGCCGGGCTGGATGATTTAGAAAAAGCATTGCTGGAAATAAGAAAAGAAGGCATCAACAAAAGTCTTAATAAAAAACTGGCTGATTTTTTCAAATTTCTTGATGAGTTTATTGTTCTGCATCATCTGAAGGAAGAAAGGATTCTATTTCCTTTACTCCACGATCGTCTTCTGGATGCAGGAGAACATGCCCCGGGTTCTATTCCTGAAACAGCTGTAGATATGCTGGAGAATGATCATATAAAAACTATGCAGCTGGTTACCCTTATGTTTAGTTTGATGGGATTATCATCAAGACTTACAGATCTTTCTTCCCGGGCAATTTTAATTGACACTGCAATAGAACAGGGCAATTCATTAATTGAATTACTCCGGTTACACATATTCAGGGAGAATAATGTTGTTTTTGCTCTTGCACATAAATATTTTACAAATGAGGACTTTCAGGAGCAGAAAGATCAACTTAAAAAATATTTTTCAATAGCGCTGTAATAATTTTGAAAAAGTTGAAAACGGGAGAGCATGATGCTGGCGATAAAATATATTTATGTTAAGAGATAATTTTAACCGCATACACGATTATCTCAGGATTTCACTTACGGATAAGTGTAATCTCAGGTGTACCTATTGCAATCCGGTGGATTTGCCCAAAGGATTTTTTGCCGGAGCTCCCCGGATGACAGCTGATGAAATAGAAAAAATTGCCTCTGTCTTCATAAAAGAAGGGGTAAAAAAAATCCGGCTTACAGGCGGTGAGCCCCTGGTAAGAAAAGATGCCGGAGAAATTATACAACGCCTGGCAAAATATCCGGTGGAACTGGCCATCACCACCAACGGCGTTTTTGTACATGAATTTATTGAAACATTCAAACAGGCAGAAATCCGCTCCATTAATGTAAGCCTCGATTCATTGAAAAAAGAAAAAAATCTTTTGATTACCGGAAGAAATGAATTTGACAGGGTACTGGACAATATTAATCTTTTACTGAAAAATGAGTTTCATGTAAAAGTTAATATGGTAGTCATGAAAAATGTTAACGACGATGAAATAATCGATTTTATTGCGTGGACTCAGCAGCAACCGGTACATGTCAGGTTTATTGAATTTATGCCCTTTACCGGCAACCGCTGGACCAATGAGAAAGTAGTTTCACACCAGGAAATATTGGAAATAATTTCCAGGAAATTTTCTTTCAGCAAACTGCCTGATAAAATAAACGATACTGCTAAAAAATATTTTGTAAAGGAACACAAAGGAACCTTTGCCATTATCAGCACTATGACCCAACCATTTTGCAGCGGGTGCAACAGAATGCGGCTGACAACAGACGGAAAAATGAAAAACTGTCTTTTTTCAAAAAATGAAACAGATATCCTGGGAGCTCTGAGAAAGGGAATGGATATAGTTCCTATCATTAAACAATGCCTTTTTGAAAAAGAAGAGTCATTAGGCGGCCAGTTCACAACTATAAATAACAACCCGCTTGTATCAAAAATCAATAACAGGAGCATGATTAATATTGGCGGATAATCTCAATGAGTAAAAATGCGCATATTACTTACCGGAGCGAATGGTTATATTGGCATGAGGTTGCTGCCGGTGCTGGTAGAAGCCGGGCATGAAGTAACCTGCGTTGTCAGAGACCGGCTGCGTTTCAAACCTTCTTCCGACCTTCTTTCCAAAATCAATATTATAGAATACGATTTCCTTCAACCGGAAAATGCCGTACAGCATTTTAATAAAAAACAGTTTGATGTCGCCTATTATCTGATTCATTCCCTGGGCGACACTTCCACTACGTTGAAAGAGTACGAAGTAAGGTCGGCCGGTTGTTTTGTATTGGTTGCATCCCTTACGCAGGTAAAGCAAATAATTTATCTGAGTGGTATAAGCAACGAAAAAAACCTCTCGAAACATTTAATGGCCAGAAAAGTGGTTAAAGATGTGTTTATCCGGTCTGGAATTGCCTATACTATTTTCGAAGCAGGCATTATTGTGGGTTCGGGTAGTATATCATTTGAAATTATCCGTGACATTACTGAAAAGCTGCCCATTATGATTGTTCCCCGCTGGCTCAACTCAAAATGTCAGCCAATCGCAATCAGAAATGTCATAAACTATTTATTTAAAAGCCTGCTGGTCGAAAAAACTTTTTTTAAACCTTTTGAAATAGGCGGGCCCGATGTTTTAACTTACAAACAGATGCTGCTGGGCTTTGCTGCCGTACGTGGCTATAAGCGATATATTATTTCATTACCGGTTCTTTTTCCAAAGCTTTCAATTTACTGGTTATATCTTACCACTTCTGCCAACTTTACAATTGCAAGGCAGTTGGTACAAAGCATGAAGAATGATGTGGTCTGTAAAGAATTTTCTATCCGTGATATTATTCCCCAGGAATTAATTTCTTACCGGGATGCCATAAAAATGGCTTTCGAAAGAATAGAGCAAAATATGGTTATTTCAAGCTGGACTGATTCTGCATCCAGCAGCCTCAGCAGACTGGATGTTCATCAGCACATAGAAGTACCGGTGAATGGATGTTATCTGGATCGTAGATGGATTGAAATTGATAAGGAAAAAGTGGAAGAGGTAGCCAGCCGTTTTTTTGGAATTGGCGGGAAAAATGGCTGGTATTATGCTGATAAATTATGGCGATTACGGGGTCTGATGGATAAACTGGCCGGGGGCGTAGGTATGAGCAGGGGGAGAAGAAGTGATGTGGATATTCAGGCAGGTGAGACTATAGATTTCTGGAGAGTGCTTTTAGCAGACCGTAAAAATCACCGGTTGCTGTTATATGCCGAAATGAAACTTCCCGGTGAAGCCTGGCTTGAATTTTCCATTGTTCAAAACGACAATCGTTGTATCCTGAAACAAACAGCCACATTCCGTCCAAAAGGAATTATGGGACGTAATTACTGGTACTTTATGCTTCCATTCCATTATTTTATATTCAGAAATATGCTCAAAAGAATAGCAGGAAAAAATTAGTGACAGATATTAAATATAATAAGCCCGCATGAAAAAGGTAACGGAAGCAAAAAAACTTATTCTGGAAAATTGCAGCCCACCTGGAAAAGAATTGATATCATTAAGCAACGCCATGGGTTTTGTTTTGGCAGAACCTGTTCTTTCTCCGGTTGACACTCCCCCTTTTAACCAATCTGCAATGGATGGTTTCGCTTTTTCCTTTGATACATGGGATGGCCATAGCAATCTGACTATAAGGGGAGAAATTCAGACAGGAAATTATGATGACAGGTATCTGAAACCACTTGAAGCGGTTCGTATTTTTACAGGCGCAGCATTACCTCCCAATGCTGATACTGTTGTGATGCTGGAAAAGATTCTTCTGAAGGATAATTTTATTTGTATAAAAGATGATAGCCTGACAAAAGGCACAAATGTCCGGCTCCGGGGATCTCAAACAAAAAGAGGGGAACTGGCAATGAACTCCGGACAATTGTTGACAGCCCCGGCCATTTCATTTCTGGCGGGTATGGGTATTGAAAAAGTAAATGTATTTTCAAAACCGGTCATCAGCATTATTGTAACAGGTAAGGAATTAATTGCCCCCGGTAATGCAATTACCCCGGGAAAAATATTTGAATCCAATTCATTCGGCCTCGCTGCAGCACTGGAACAATTACATATTTCACCATTCTCAGTACAGGTAGTTGATGATAATGAGGAAGAAATCATCAAAACCATTACTAAGCATTTGCAATCAGACATACTTATTCTTACCGGGGGAATATCTGTTGGTGATTACGATTTGGTTGCTCCGGCGCTTGAAAAATGCGGAGTCAAACAAATTTTTCATAAAGTAAAACAAAAGCCGGGAAAACCCTTTTATTTCGGGATCTATAATCATACCCTGGTATTTGCGCTGCCTGGCAATCCGGGAGCAGTAATGACATGCTTTTATGAATATATTGTTCCGGCAATCAGTTGCTATACCCGAAAAGAATATTTCAGAAAATTAACTTTACCCCTGGAAAATAGCTTTACAAAAAAACCGGGGCTCACCTACTTTCTCAAGGGAAAAACAAAAGGTAATTCCGTTGTGATTTTAGATAACCAGGAAAGCTACCTGATGAATTCTTTTGCGATAGCTGACTGCATTATTGAACTGGATGAAGAAAAAGAACATTTTAACCCTGGAGACCGGGTATTTGTTCAGATGATTTATTAAGCTTCTAAAATGCAAAGAAACTTTAAGTGAAATTATTTTTGAATATATATGCCGGTTGATCTTTCCTTTTATCCGCTCCTTTTACTGGTGGCCTTTTTATATGCCTCTGTGGGGCATGGAGGCGCCAGCGGCTACCTGGCATTAATGGCATTCTTTTCATTTCCTTCAGAAGCGATGCGGCCCGCCGCATTACTGTTGAATATTTTTGTTTCCCTGATTGCTTTTATTCAATACTACCGGATTGGATATTTTCAATGGAAGTTATTCTGGCCTTTTGCAATTGCATCCATTCCGGCTTCTTTTGCCGGAGGATTATTTACACTGGATGATACTTTATACAAAAAAGTATTAGGAGTCTTGCTGATATTCCCTATAGTAAAACTCGCAGGATTGAAATTTAAACCGGAAGGGTTACAGAGAGAAGTGCCGTTTTATGCTGCATTGTTAACCGGTACCCTTATTGGATTTCTATCCGGCATGATTGGAATCGGCGGGGGGATTATTCTAAGCCCGGTTATTCTTTTGTTACACTGGGCAGATATGAAACAAACTGCTGCCGTTTCAGCATTATTCATTTTTGTAAATTCGCTTGCCGGCCTCGCAGGCCTTTTTACTACTGGTTTTGAATACAAGCCTGAAATGGGATGGATGATAGCAGTGGCTTTTGCAGGCGGTTTGGCCGGTTCTTATTTAGGAGCTCTGAAATTCAACAGTTTGCTGTTAAAAAGAATATTGGCTGCTGTATTGCTGATTGCTTCAGTAAAATTGTTATTCACCTGAGTTATGACAAACGTCAAGTATGATAATAAAAATTAACCTGTTATTTTTCGGACAAGCTGCTGATATTACCGGAAAGGCTTCCTGGAATTTTTCAGGAATAACCAATACACTGGAACTCAATGAAAAACTTATTGAAAATTTTCCTGGACTTCAAACGATCAAATATTCCATTGCAGTAAACAGGAAGATTGTCCGGGAAAACACAATATTAAATAATGAAGATACCGTTGCCATACTTCCTCCGTTTTCAGGAGGATAAATAAAATGAAGCGTACCGATAAATATCAAAGATACCAGCGGCAGATACTGCTGAAAGAATTTGGAACAGCAGGCCAGGAAAAATTATCTGTGGCCAGGATATTGGTTGTTGGCGCCGGCGGTTTGGGTTGTCCGGCACTTCAATATCTGGCAGCAGCGGGAGTAGGAACGATTGGTATTGTTGATTTTGATGTAATAGATGTTTCAAACCTTCCGAGGCAAATTCTGTACACAGAAGAAGACATCGGTAAACCCAAGGCGGAAACGGCTGCAAAAAAACTAAAATCACTGAATCCTGGAATTGAAATAAAGACATACAACATCAAATTAGATAATCAGAATGCTATTGAAATAATACCCGGCTATGATATTGTGATTGACGGGTCTGATAATTTTTCAACCCGGTACCTCATTAATGATGCCTGTGTACTGTGCAATAAACCCCTGGTATATGGCGCCGTACTGCGCTTTGAAGGACAGGTGGGTGTGTTTAATCTTACCACTGAGCAAACAAAAACCAAAACCAATTACCGGGATTTATTTCCGGAGCCTCCCGATCCTTCTTCAACCTTATCCTGTTCCGAGGCCGGCGTATTAGGTGTTTTACCCGGTATCATCGGCATATTACAAGCTACGGAAACAATAAAAATTATTACGGGTATCGGCAAACCTCTTGCTGATTCAATAATATCTTTTAATGCACTGAATAACCAGTTTTATGAATGCAGCATACCGGCTTCCGTTGATTCACATCGGCAGATGCCTAAAAACATCAAAGAATTTCTGAAGTTCAATTACGAATGGTTTTGCGGGGCTTCTTCTGTAAACAATGAAATTTCTGTACAGGAATTTGATGCGTTGAGAAGCGCCGGAAAAATTACCATCATTGATGTCCGGGAACAGGGTGAACTTCCCGAAGTGAATGAGTTTTTATTTATTCATATCCCGCTTAGCAGGTTTAAAGAATCTGTTGCTGAAATTTCAACAAAGAATAAAATTGTGGTTTTTTGTCAGTCTGGAATAAGGAGTCGTCAGGCAGTTAAGATTTTAAATGAGGTATCCGGAGAATATGATGCTTACAGTCTGAAAGGGGGTATTATAGAATGGAAAGAATTACAGGAAAATATTTCTGTTTAACATGATAGATAAGAAAAAACATAAAGTATTTGTTGACGGGGCCATTGGGCCGGCTTTTATTGCTGATTCAATTGCAAAACACAGTACAAAGAAAAACATCGGTGCACACAGCATTTTTCTCGGGCAGGTACGGAATGACATTATTAATGAAAAAGAAGTGGAGGCAATAGAGTACACGGCATATTCTGAAATGGCAGAGGAAATATTTCATGAAATCCGTGAAGCCGCTTTTACAAAATATTCATTAACCTGTATGCACATTTATCATAGTATAGGCCGTGTGAATGCCGGAGAAATAAGTTTATTTGTTTTTACCTCTTCTGTTCATCGCAAAGATGCCATACAGGCCTGCAATGAAATTGTTGAAAGGATAAAAAACGAAGTGCCGGTTTGGGGAAAAGAAATATTTTCCGGGGAAACCTATCAATGGAAAACAAACAGTTAAAACGTATCGCATTATGATTGACATAACGAATAAGATAAAAACCCACCGCACAGCTAAAGCGCAGGCGATAGTTAAAGTGAGTAATCAGGAAACTATTGATGCCATCAATAATAAAACTGTTCCAAAGGGAGATGTATTGGAAGCAAGCCGGGTGGCTGGTTTATTTGCTGTTAAAAAAACCAGCGAACTGATACCCGATTGTCATCCCCTCCCAATTGAATTTGCTACTATTACTCATTCCATTGAAGGATTACAGATTATTATCGAAACTGAAGTACATACCATTTACCGGACCGGCGTAGAAGTAGAGGCAATGCATGGTGCCTCAGTCGTTGCATTAACCATTTACGATATGCTGAAGCCTATTGATAAGGAAATTGAAATTACCAGTATTAAACTTATAAGCAAAAAAGGCGGCAAGTCGCAATACATTGATAAACTGAACCGGAAAATAAAAGCAGCGGTAATTGTTTGCTCAGACAGTATTTCTTCCGGGAAAAAACAGGATATGGCCGGTAAAGCCATTATCAGCAAGCTTGAAAAATACAATATCACTATTGATGATTACAGTATCATTCCGGATGAAATAAAAGATATACAGGATAAAACACTTACCCTATACGATAATAAATTTGATCTGATTATTTTAACCGGCGGAACAGGATTGTCTGCAAGAGATGTTACCCCTGAAGCTATCCGTCCCCTGATTGACCGTGAAATTCCGGGCATTGCGGAAGCCGCAAGAAATTATGGTCAGGAACAAATGCCTTATTCAATGCTTTCACGAAGTGTTGCCGGGTTAAAAGGGAATACACTCATCCTGGCTTTACCGGGATCCACAAGAGGGGCGAAGGAAAGTATGGATGCTCTTTTCCCGTATATTCTTCACATCTTTAAGATCATGGAACATTCGCAACATGACTGATCTGTTAATTCAAAAATTGAAAATATAAGTCTGTATATGAGCTGACTTATAATACAGTGGAATAATCTATACAAACAACTGATTTCAATTATACATATTTGATAAAACAACTACGTCGTTTGTGTTGCACTGTTTCATAATAATCCCATTGCGACTGTACCCGGGTATTTTCTTCCAGTTCGGGATTTGATTCCGCATACTCAATACCATGCCGGATAAATGCAGCATTAATTTCCCTGATAAGAATGGCATTGACACCCTTGCCCTGCAAATCTTTACGCACTGCTATCAGACTAAGATCGGCTAATTTATTTCTTTTGAATGCCCTGAGGAGGTGCAGAAAACCAAAAGGATAAAGTTTGCCTTTTGCCTTTTGCAAAGCCCTTGATAAGGATGGCATTGTGATAGCGAATCCGGCGAGTTCACCATATCTATCGAGTACCAATGAAATAAACTCCGGTTTAATAAACCTTAAATACTTGCGGATATAATACTGAATCTGTTTATCCGTCATCGGTACCATGCCGAATAAACCTGTATAAGCAGAATTGATGAGCTCAAAAATCTTAACGGCATACGGAAGAACTTCTTTCAGCTTTGTTGGTTTAATTACCCTAAGCTGAAGCCTTTTCTCAACGACCGATGCGGCTTTTTCAATTTTTTCGGGTATAGTCTCTGTAATTTTTATTTTATATTCCACCCATCCGGTTTCTTTTTTATAGCCTGCTCTTTCCATGAACTCCGGGTAATAAGGATAGTTGTAAATGGTAGCAAGGGTTCCTGTTTCATTAAATCCATGGGTAAGCATGCCTGCATAATCAAAATTGGTAAAGCCCAACGGGCCATGCACAGCTATCATTTCATTATCCCTGGCCCACTGTTCCACTTTTTGCAATAAAGCCCGGGCTACGGTTTCATCTTCAATAAAATCAAACCAGCCAAAACGTACAAAGGGCTGTTTCCATGTTTTTATGAAAGAATAATTGATGATCCCGGCTATTCGGCCAGCAGGTTTTCCATCTTTATACGCCAGCCAGTATCTTGCTTCGCAAAAGTCGAAGGCAGGATTTTTGGTCTTGTTAAATGTATCCTGCATATCTTTTTTCAACTGCGGTATGTAAAAGAGGTTGCCCTTGTACAACCGGAGCGGAAAATTGATAAACTCAGCCATCTGCTTATTTGTTTTTACCTCTTCTATTGAAATGCCGGCGGATGATGTATTGATTTGCTTAGCTGTGCTTAAGATGCTGCCAAGTTTTTCTTTCCCTTTTGCAATACTCAGCTCCAATATCTTCAGTATTTCTTCGGCTTCCTTCAAATCAAAATCCTTATGATATTCTTTTTTTACACCAAATGAAGTAAGTTCAAAATGCATCGAAGGCTGAATGGAATGATTGATCAAACAGGCTTTGGAGCAGGCCAGCGGGCACCCGTCTATTACAATAATCTTTCTTCCCGACTGTGCTGTGTGCAGCAGATTTTTAACGTTCCCTCCCACCCCTGCTATACAACTCATTTCAGCAATAGCTCTTCTGTCGAGCTGCACAGCAAGATAGTTTGTCATTTGCGCCACACTACTGCAACCCGAACAAGAGTAAACAAGGGGCCTGGTTTCAGAAACTACTTTCATCCTCAGAAAAATTTTTTTTAACTCTCTTTGTCAACAGCAGGAAAAACTGCAACCGCCACCATATATTTACCTTAATCCTGAGCCAGAGGGGCTGAAACTTTTTCATCTTCACTTACTTGTTGTTCTTTAATAGTAACAGTTTTTTCTTTTAATCTTCTCCGGCGGGTAGTAATAAACCATACCAGCGGAATAACACCGCCAAGTGTAAATAAGGCGCCACCCACCATACGCAGCCAGGTGAGTGTTTGAAATCCGGCGCTTTCAATAAACCGGTGACTGCGGGCATACCAAAGCCCATTATCGGTTACAGATTTAAACTGCCAGATACCGGCAGGGAATAAATCAAGAAACACCATCAGCAATAAACCCACATTGACAGACCAGAAAGCAGTTTTGATAACACGGGGTTTCCACCATTCTGATTTTATCAACAACTGACTACAGAATAATATCGCCGCCAGTGCAAGATTTCCATATACACCCATCAGCGCTGCATGACCATGATTGACGGTCAGGTAGGTTCCATGTTCATAATAATTGGCAATGGGAAGATTGATAATAAAGCCCAGTACACCGGCTCCAAAGAAATTCCAGAAGTTTACCGCCACCAAAAACATGAACACTTCTGAAAAACCAAAACGACGCCCTTCACTGACAGAACTGCCATTTCCATTTTCAAGTACACGGGGCAGTTTGCTGAACCGCCATGCCTCCAGTGTAAGCAATACAAGAGGCACTACCTGCAAAGTGGAAAATACGGAGCCCAGCGCCATCGTGAAAACAGGTTTGGCATTCCAGTAAAAATTATGCGAGATGCCTAATAACCCTGAGCCGAGAAACAGCAATGCAGCAAGATAGATAACCCTGGTAGCAGCCTTTCTGCTTACAAGCCCCATCTGTACCATGAAATATCCTATCAGCACAGTAGTGAATACTTCAAAAAAGGCTTCGGCCCACATATGCACTACCATCCATCGCCAGAAATCAGCAATAACAAAATTTGTTTTTGGTGTTGCAATGAATCCGGACAGCAATAAAATAATAATGCTGAATGTTGCATATACCAGCCAGTTAGGCAAATCCCATGGTTGTTTCAGTTTCATTACCGGCCTGATGCCACGGTACAATGTTATTGCCCACAGAATAAAAACAACACCGAGCATGATCTGCCATATCTTTCCCGGTTCAACAAATTCCCATCCCTGGTGTCCGAGCCAATACCAGTTTTTGCCAATAAGGCCTTTCGGCCCTAACAAAATTCCTGCAAAGGAACCGGCCGTAAGTAACACTGTAATCCAGAAAATGCTGTTGATGAGTTTTACCTGCCCTTTCTTTTGTCGTGGAGAAACCAGCGACATCATAAAAAAGGAAGCGCCTATCCAGCAGGCTGAGATCCAGAGAATAGATAATTGCACATGCCAGCTTCTTGTTACTGTTATTGGCAAGGGTTCAGAAATATTAAAACCAAAAAAATTAACCAGGCCGACAAAATCATGCACGGTTAATATCCCCGCCAGCACCTGCACGGCAAAAAGCAAAACGGCAACATAGAAAAATTTATAGGTGGCTTTTTGCACAGCATCTGGTTTGAACCGTTGTATTTCATCTCTTGTCATAAATGGCTGTGCCTTGCTGGTAAAAACTGCATCATCCAGTTTCTCCAGTTTGCCATGATAATAAAGCACCAGCCCAAGACCAAAAACCAAACCCAAAGAACCAATGATACTCCAGAGAATAATGGCCGAACTGGGTGTGTTGCCGGCATCGGGGTCAAATGGCCAGTTATGTGTATAGCTGTAATTTTTCCCGGGACGTTCAACTCCACACACCCATGATCCCCAAAAGAAAAAGGCCGTAAGTGATTTTATTTCACCTGCATCGGTGATATATCCTGCAGGTTTGAATGCACCTGGTGAAGAGGGGTCTGTAAATTTCTGCGTGTAAAAATTCAGCAGCTTTCTTGTGGCAAATTCCTGGGCATCTGTAAGTGTTACATTATTTCCATTCTTATCATACCGGTTTTCTTTAATTTCCTTTTTTACCTGTGCAGCAATACCGTTTTTAAGAATCCCGTTATTTACGCTATCCTTTAACTGCGACTGATAATATTCATTCATGTACTGCGAAACATAATGCAGGGCCTCGGCAGTAAAATCGGGCCCCCGGTTGCCGCCATCGCCAAACATGGTTCCATATTCCATCAGGGCATATCGCTGAAACAGCGCCTGGCCTTTGAGCACCTCTTCTTTGGAAAACACTGTTTCCCTTTTCTCAGAAATATAGGAGGGAATGGGAGGCGCCTCTGTATAGGTGTGTACAGCAATGGTGGAAACACCGGCTGCACTGATAATAAAAATAATCAATAAGGGCAGCCACCAGTTTTTGGGGTTGAGGAGGTAGCTGATAAAGCTTCTGTTACGCATCTGGCTGACAAATTTAGGGTTTTAAAAAATAAAGGATATTTTTATCCTTTATTTAAATATAAATAATCTCAACCCGGCAATTTGCCTCAGGATAATACTGTTGTTTCGGGTTCCCTGCTTTTCCGGATCATTTCTTTTGCCTCCTGTGTCGTAACACTCACATTCAATAAGCTGCCGTATTTTCTGCACTCATCCAGCCGGCAGGAATGAACCAGTTTCCCTTCAAAGACACACATATCCGGGCAGTCATCACACATATCCACCCTTCCGTCAGGCAACACATCAGGAGCCTGTATAACACCTATCCCAATAGCTTTTACTTTGTAAAAAAACCGAAAGGGGTTTCCCAGGCAATAAAGCAGAAATTTACCGAACGCTTTTCTCACTGCCCTGTCAAACAAACTCATAAAGAAAATCCTTTTTCCCATTTTTACTTTGGGATATACCAGGTATTTCCCAAACCAGCGGTGATAGTATGTTTGCACCAGTTCCATTGTTTTACTTCCATAAGCGCCAAATACCTTTCCTTTCCTGTTAACAATAAAATTTCCGATCAACCATTTGAAAGATTCATGATCCACAGTGCCCCCCAGATAGGCTGTGGCTTCATAGCCCGGAAAGGCTTTTTTTATAACCGCATAAACTTCTTTGGAAGTAACATTAGCAACCTTCATTTCCTCAGGTAACACTGAATAACCCAGGCTGCCGGGCAATACCGGGATCTTCTGACCAGCCGAATTTCTGAACTCTATCCCTTCATGCACCGGAACACCCCGGTAAGTGATCAATGAAATACCTCCGACCACATCCATGTTTTCAATAGCCCATTTCAGAAGATCGGGCACTTCATGCAGGTTTTTTCTTGTAACTGTTATGCCAAAGTGAGCATACATGTTTACCGTTTTACGGAGCATGGTGGCGCACTTCAGGCGAAGATCATTCAGGTCAGTTTCTTTCTCAGGTTTTATTTTTTTAAACTCAGGCCTTGTTTGTGTCACATCAATATGAAAGCTTAAACCTGTCAACCCCGCTTTTTTCAGCCTGATCAGTACGTCTTCTTTCAGTGCATATCCGTTTGTCAGCATCAGGCTTTTCATTCCATTGTCTGTTATAAACTGTATTATTTCCACAATCTGTGGATGGGTCAATGGCTCTCCTCCAGCGATGGAAATGCCATCACAGTTTCTCCACTTTTTCAGAAAAAGTATTTCCTCTTTTATTTTCTCCAGTGGTTTATGGCCTTCTCCCATTACGAGGCGATAACAGCCATCGCAATGAATATTACAGATATCGGTTATCTCCACCCAGCCGATGGGGTTGTCGTTTGTTGACCAGGGTAAACGATAAAGCTTTCGTTTGTCGGGAAAATAATTTTCTTGCATATGTAAATGGTTTGATTACAGTTGGAAAAAGAGAAGGATAAGGATTGAGGCAGGAAGGACGTTATATAAAATCTGTTCCGTCAAAATGCAGGGAAACAACAATGACCTCAATTAAATGAAAGGAAGGACCATCACCTGATACAATATCGGAGGCAAAAAGGATATCCCGGTGCAGATTGCCATTCGTCATTGTTATATTGTTGAAACAGGTACACAACATGATGCCGTGATTAACAAATTAAGGACAATTTTATCCCTTTTTTACATAAATGCAAAGTTTTTTTATTTTGGGGCGCCTGAAATTCCCTATTTTGTAAGATGTTTTCCAAAACAACCGAATACGCTTTAAGGGCTGTAATTTATATAGCCCAAAAAAGTTCAGCTGAAAATAAACTGGGACTGGAAGAAATTGCAAAAGCCATCCACTCACCCAAATCATTTACGGCCAAGATTCTTCAGCAACTTACAGCCAGAAACAAGATAGTTAGCTCGGCAAGAGGCCCTAACGGAGGTTTTTTTATAACTGATAAATCAAAACAACAACCTGTAAAATCAGTGTTGGAAGTAATGGGCGAGGATGTAAAACTGGAGAAATGTGTGTTGGGTTTGAAACAATGCTCTGAATTAAAACCGTGCCCCATGCATTCCGAATACAAACTCATAAAGCCCCAACTGATTCACCTGTTTGAAAAAAAAACCATACAAAACCTTGCGGATGAAATCAGCAATGGCATTGCCTTTATTAAAAACTGACTTTGATGTGCTGCCAGTCTTACGCACAACAAACAGAAATCAAAACAGCCTGATAAAAGATAGAATAAAAAAGGAACCTCATTGAGATTCCTCTTTATTAAGCAATCAGGCAATCGTCAGAGATTCTTTAATGCCTCAATAGTTTCCCATCTTCTTGCTATACCCTCATTAGCCAGGGAAAGAAACTCAGTTGCTTTTTCAGGATAATTATTCTTAATCGTAGCAAACCTGTTCTCCTGATATAAAAATTCTTCCAGTGGTAATGTCGGGTTTTTGCAATCCAATGAGAAGCGTTGTCCTTTTTCTTTCATCGGGTTATAGCGGAACAATGGCCAATAGCCAGTCTTCACAGCAAGATCCTGTTGATCCAGACCGTGACACATATCATAACCATGTGCAATGCAATGACTGTAGGCAATAACGATGGACGGACCGGGATAAGCTTCAGCTTCAAGGATCGTTTTCAATGCATGCACATCATTTGCACCCATAGCGATCTGGGCAACATAGGCGCTTCCATGCGCTATGGCCTGCATTGCCAGGTCTTTCTTACCTGTAGTTTTTCCTTTAATGGAAAATTTGGCGCTGGCACCGATGGGTGACGCTTTGGATTTTTGTCCGCCGGTATTGCTATACACTTCCGTATCCATCACCAGAATATTTACATTCTCACCGGTGCTCAATACATGGTCAAGACCGCTGAAACCGATATCATAAGCCCATCCATCACCACCTACAATCCAAACTGATTTCTTTTCTAAAAACTCAGCAAGGTTATACAATCTGTAAGAATCTTCTCTGCGCAGATCTTTCAACCGGCCTTTTAGTTCATTTACATATTTACGTTGCTGGATCAGATCCGCTTCAGTAGCCTCTGCGTTTGTAATAATTGCATCGGCAAGTTCTGCCCCCACATCTTCCCGCAGTTCTTTCAGCAGGCGGATGGCCATTTCTCTTTTTTTATCAGTGGCCAGTTTTATACCCAAACCAAACTCAGCATTATCTTCAAAGAGTGAGTTGGCCCATGCCGGCCCCCTGCCCTGTTCATTACTTGTCCATGGTGTAGTGGGTAAATTACCTCCGAAGATGGATGAACAACCTGTTGCATTAGCAACTAACATTCTGTCGCCAAATAATTGAGTGAGCAGTTTCAGGTAGGGCGTTTCACCGCAACCACTACAGGCGCCGGAGAACTCAAACAAAGGCTCAAGCAACTGTGATCCTTTTACAGTTGTTTTATTCACTCTTGTTCTGTCAATATCCGGCAGTGAAAGGAAGAAGTCCCAGTTTTGTTTTTCTGTCTCTTTCAATGGAAGCACATCCATCATGTCAATGGCTTTATGACCGGGCTGCGTTTTACTTTCAATCGGGCAAACTTCGGTACAAAGTTTACATCCGGTGCAATCTTCCACTGCCACCTGCAATGTATATGCTTCTTTGTCTTTGAAGAACTCTTTACCAATCGGGTCAACATGTTTAAAGAAAGATGGGGCTTCACCCAAAAATTCCCTGTCATAAACTTTCACCCGTATAGCAGCATGCGGACAAACGAAATAACATTTACCGCACTGTGAACACAATTGCGGATCCCAGACAGGAACCTGCTCGGCAATATTTCTTTTCTCCCATTTGGTTGTACCCGATGGATAAGTGCCATCAACCGGGAATGCACTTACCGGGAGATCATCTCCTTCACCGGCGATGATTTTTCCCAGAACATTTCTTACAAAGTCGGGGGCATCGCCATGTATGGGCGGTTCAATTTCTTTTTTCCCAATATCAAATCCGGAGTGATCAATTTCAAAGAGATTTTCTAATGTCATATCAACTGCCCTGAAATTTTTCTGAACCACCTCTTCTCCCTTTCTACCGTAGGTTTTTTTAATGGCATCCTTAATGTAACGAACAGCTTCTTCCTTTGGCATCACATTGCTGATGGCAAAGAAACAGGTCTGCAAAACGGAATTGATACGGGAACCCATACCAGTTTCTTTCGCCACTTTAGAAGCATTGATTACATAAAATTTTAGTTTTTTATGAATGATCTCTTCCTGGATTTTTCTTGGCAGTTGTTTCCACACTTCTTCAGTCGGGTAAGGAGTATTCAGCAGAAATACGGCTCCCTCTTCTGCATCTTTCAGCACATCATATTTTTCAAGGTAATTGAAATGATGACAGGCAATAAAATTGGCAGAGTTAACCAAATAAGTGGAACGGATCGGATTTTCACTAAAACGCAAATGCGATACAGTGAGTGATCCGGATTTTTTTGAATCATATACAAAGTATCCTTGCACAAAATTATCCGTCACCTCACCAATGATCTTGATGGTGTTTTTATTGGCACTCACTGTACCATCAGCACCGAGACCGAAGAAAAGGCCACGGAACAAGTGATGATACTCGAGTGAGAAATCTTTATCCCAATCCAGGCTGGTATGTGTAACATCGTCTTCAATGCCAATCGTAAAATTGTTTTTCGGATTGGGTTTGTCCAATTCATCAAACACGGCTTTGGCCATGCCGGCATTGAACTCCTTTGAAGCAAGACCATAACGGCCGCCGATCACTTTTGGCATTTTAAATTGCCAATCGCTGTGCAATGCACTGATCACATCCATATAAAGCGGCTCACCGATAGCTCCGGGTTCTTTGCAACGATCCAATACTGCAATCTTTTTCACTGTCGGAGGAATAACATCCATCAGATGTTTGATGGAAAAGGGACGAAAGAGATGCACATTTACATACCCCACTTTTTCGCCACGATCCCTCAGATAATCTGTCACTTCATGAACAGGACCATAACCCGAACCCATGATAATAATAATACGTTCAGCTTCAGGATGGCCATAGTAATCAAATAGCCTGTAAGACCTGCCGGTAAGTTTTTCAAATTTCTTCATTGTTTCCTCTACGATCTCAGGAACATTCTTATAGTATTTATTGCAGGCCTCACGGCTCTGAAAAAATACATCAGGGTTTTGTGCTGTACCCCGAACAAGCGGGTGATCAGGATTCAATGCCCGGTGGCGATGTTCATTCACCGCCTGCTCATCAATCATTTTACGGATGATGTCTTCAGAAATAACAGATACCTGGTTTAGTTCATGTGATGTGCGGAAGCCATCAAAAATATTCAGGAAAGGAACTTTTGCTTTCAATGTGGCGGCATGTGCAATCATAGCCATATCCATCGCCTGCTGCGGGTTGCTTCCAAATAATTCTGCAAAGCCGGTAGCTCTTGTCGCCATCACATCGCTGTGATCACCGAAGATTGATAATGCATGTGTCGCAATAGCTCTTGCAGCAATATGAAATACAGCAGGCGTTAATTCACCTGCAATTTTGTACATGTTAGGAATCATCAGCAGCAAACCTTGCGAACAGGTAAATGTGGAGGCCAATGCACCTCCCTGCAAAGCGCCGTGAATAGCCCCGGCTGCGCCTGCTTCACTTTGCATTTCAATTACTTTCGGTGTTTCGCCGAAAATATTTTTCATTTCGTTGCTGCTCCATTCATCTGCCCATTCTCCCATAGCGGATGAAGGAGTGATTGGATAAATAGCACAAACTTCACTTGTCTTATAAGCGATGTAAGCTGCTGCTTCATTTCCATCCATAATGGAAAAAACATTCTTATTTTGTAATGAAGATTTCTTTTCCGCAGCCGGATTTATTGTGGTTTCCATTTCCGAAGTTTTTGGTTAAAAATCAGCCCTGAAAGTACCCAGTAGCCCGATTTTGAAACATGATAAAAGTCAGCCGTAAGGTTGATTGATGTGAGTCTTACAACATATATCCCTGAAAGCTTAACCAGCCTGTAATTCCCCCGCAGAGCCAGCCTGACTGAAACCCTTTTTGTTTTAATAAATCAGCAGCCTGTGCCGAACGGCCTCCGCCTTTGCCACAAACAGTGATGATGAATGAATCGTTTGACAATAATTCAAAACTCCTTTCAAGTTCAGTTACAGGAATATTAATAGCACCGGGAATATGTTCCCCCATAAATTCATCGGATGACCTTACATCCACGACTAAAAAACTTTTATCCTGCTGCAATAAAAGTCTTTTCAGTTCTTCCTGTGCAACGCATGGTTGTGCTGCCATCTCTTCCATCTTTTTTTATTTTATTTGAAATCCACCTGAAAATTTTTTTTGAATAATTATCAAGGCAGCGCATCCGGTAAAAAATTATCAGGGCCGATCCAATGGTAAGTAAGCCGATAATTATTATGGATGCATTTATGCCAAATGAATCGGCAATGATACCGGTAAGAATGGCGCCGATGGCATAACCCATATCACGCCAAAGCCGGAAGATGCCAAGACTATGCGCCCTGTCGGATGGATGTGTATTCTCAGCCACCGTAGCAAGAAAAGTAGGATACACCAAAGCAGTACCAATGCCCAGCAAAGCTGAAAGAACAATAAATGTTGCCATGCTGTTTGCCAATACTAAAACCAATAAAGCAATACCCTGCAACAGCATACCAAGAAAGAGTAAATCTTTTTTGCAGAAATAATCGGCCATTCTTCCAGTAAACAACTGCCCGATTCCCCACACAGCAGGATATACAGCAGTAACAACCCCGATTTCTGCAATACTGAAACCCTTTGACGCAAGCAGAATCGGGAAAATGCCCCATGCCATTCCATCATTCAGGTTGTTGATTAAACCTGCCTGTGTGACTGAGCCGAGATTTTTATTCTTCCAGGTGGTATCCCAGAAAATGTTTTTCAGTTTGGGCACTTTGCTGCTAAGAGTTTCATGCGATACATGATGCCTTGTATCTTTTACAAACAACCAACTTCCAAAAAATCCGGCAAGCGCCAGTGCAATACCTATATAAAACGGGTAAGGCCGCAAACCATATTCAGAAGCAATCCATCCGGTGAAGAATGCAACCAGTGCCACCGCAACATACCCGGCAAATTCATTTAAACCCATGGCATAGCCTCTTTGTTTTTCTCCCACCAGGTCTATTTTCATTACCACCGTGCTGCTCCATGTAAGACCCTGGTTGATGCCGAGTAAAATATTGGCGCCAATGATCCAGTTCCAGCTATCGGCAAACATCAGGATGAATGGGACAGGAATACCGATGAGCCATCCAATAGTGAGCAGATTTTTTCTCCCGATTTTATTGGCCCATGCGCCGGTAAAATAATTAGTGAGGGCTTTAACTATTCCAAAAACAATAATGAAAGAAAGAATAGCGGTTTTGGCAGCGATATGAAATTCCGCTTCGGCAATGCGGGGCAGAATGGTACGTTCCAGCCCTACCATGCCGCCTACAAATGCATTGATGACGACGAGTAACCAGAACTGCCGCCAGTTTTCTTTCAAACCTAACCGCACATATTTTGTCATTGGTTTCGTTTCAACACTAAAAAGTTAATACTTTATCGCTTTCCGCCACCCATTGCGTCAGCTCAGCCATATTACTGATTTCGGCGCCGGGTATCAGGGAAAGATCTTTTAATCCTCTCGCTTCTGCGCAACTGCCGCAAATTTTCACTTTGGCTCCTTTGTTCAACGAGAACTTTAACATCCGTTCAATATTATAATAGCCACTAGGGGTCGTCTGATTTGCCATAGCACAGGCAGCAGCATCTGCCATCAGAAAAATCCTGACTTCCGCATCCTTGTGTTCTTTGCCAAGTTGGTTGGCGATGCGTAAAGCATTATATGCTTTTTCGCTTCCATAGGGAGCATCATTAATGATAAATAAAATCTTCATTTTTCCAGGATTTAAGGTTAAACAATTTTCCCGGCTTTGATGACTACAAAACCTCCTTTGCCATAACCGGGCATCGGTTCTTCTTCTACTGTTTCATTGTCGCCAACCAATGTTTGACAATATTCAAAATGTGAAAATCCAGCCTGTTGCAATAATTGTGTAATTTCTTCAGTGCTGTGAAAATGTGCATCCCTGTACCATGAATTGGTGGATTTCTCTGCTTCATATTTTTTCCCAAGCCTGCTGTCCTTATCAATCAACCCAACGATGAAAAGGCCGTTTCTTTTCAATACCCTGTATGCTTCATTGAATGCCTGAGGAATATTGTCGAGAAAACAAACGGTGGTCACCATCAGTGCATAATCAAACGACAAATCAAAAAAAGGTAATTCCTCGGCATTTGCTTTTACAACCCGAATACCCCTAGCCAGCGCCATCTGCGCCATGGAATGTGAAGGTTCAATGCCAATTGTTATTCCTAATTGTGATGCAAACCTTCCTGTACCCAGCCCGATTTCAATCCCCCGGCCTTCACCCGGAATGAATTTTTTTATTGCCTTTAATTCCGATTGGTATAACCCCGTATGTCGTTCAAACCAGTTATCGTAATCATCGGCAAACTGATTGAATGCTCTTATGTTGGCAGGATTTGTCATTTTATTTCATTATATACTTTTGACAAAATAGTTTTTCAATATTCCCATATTATCCGTTTTGATATTCTGTGAACCACCATTCAAAAATCCGCTCAAACTCATGTTTTGCCTTCCGGGATTCTTTGGATGGCATTTGAAGCCTCACTATTGGATCAGGATAGCCATAAAAATCACCTGATCCCTCGGCAGCCATATTATCACCCACATCCACATAACATACTCCCTGACCATTAAAAGATGCTTTTGATTTTTCGCCTTTTATTTGTGCAACAATATTCCGGGCAACGGTGTGAGCCTCTTCTTCTGCAAAAACACCAGCCTTGGGAAGATATTTTCCATTAAATAATAGAATCCCTGTACTGTCCCCGATGGCATACACTCCGGGATATTTGGTTGTCAACTCTTCTATATTATCAAGTATTTCCATTGTTTGCGGATGTACCGGAATATAACCTGATGAATTGATGAGCCCCGAATCTTTAATTGCTTTTGGGGCTCCATGAGGCGGGATGCCAATGAGTAAATCAAATTTTGCTTCCTTGTTGTTTGAAAAAATCATTTTCTGCTCTTCTATACTTGTAACAACATGTTCAGGATAAAATTTAATATTATGAGCATTCAGCATTTGCCGCAGAGCTTCACCTACCTGCTCACCGGCAGATGGCATAGGAAGTTTTTCGGGAGTATAGATAGAAATTTCTACCTCACTTCGTTTCCCTTTTTCACGCAGGAACCAGTCTGTAAGCATTGCTGCTTCATAGGGAGATGGCGGGCATCGGAAAGGAGTACGGGTAATAAGAAATGCAATTTTCCCTTTGCTGAAATCTTTTAGTTTTTGATGTATGTCAAACGATCCTTTTGTATCGAAAAGATTATGACAGTATTCCCCGAATCCAGAAATTTGCTCAGGATATAATTCAGCGCCAAGAGCAATTACAATGTAGTCGGCCCGGATGGTTTGGGTATTTGTGGTAACGGTTTTATTTACCGGGTCAATTTGAATCACCTCTTCGTTTAGAATTTCGAGATCTTTCCGCATCAGGTTTTTCAAAGGGCTTTCGATGTATCTCAAGCCTTCGCTTTCCCCGGTAATCACTTTTAAAAAAGACGGATAAAAAACAAATGACTGCCCTTTTTCTATTACAATAATTCTGTGTTTCGGTGGCAACATACCACGAAGGGCATGGGCGGCCGTCAAACCACCCCACCCTGCGCCTAATATCAATATTGTATTGCCCATAACCCTTTTTACATTTTTTCTAAAATCATGCGATGTTTTTTCAGGTTTTCAGTAAGCACTTCACGCATCAGGTCGCAGGCCTTAGCCACTTTTACAGAGCTGAGCCGGTAATAATTACAGGTACCTTCTTTTCTCATCCGGAGTATACCTTGTTTTACCATTACAGAAAGATGCTGGGATAAATTGGATTTGAGCCCGCCGGTAACACCCAAAATATCAGAAAAACAGAGTTCACCTTCCTGCAGTATATCAATAACTTCAATTCTTAACGGATGACTTAATGCCTTGCATACCTCAGCATGCAGGCGAAATATTTCTTTTTGTACCATACAATTTGTTCATTTGTTCACAAATTTATGAACAAATGGCCGATAAAAATCATCACAATTAAGAAAATGTGATATTTTGGCGCAAACGACTTAAGATTAACCAGCTTCAAATATATTATCAGTTCAACTGCCGCCCTGGATACTATCCTTTAAACATGCTTAAAACAATTGGCTTCAACCCGGCAAAGAAAAACTCAACAGCTATCACCATTACTATCAGTCCCATTATCCGCATCATAACATTTATACCTGTCTGGCCAAGCAGGGTTATAAGTCTTGAAGAACTGTACAGGACCAGGTATGTCAGGAACATGATCAGAAAAATAACAACTATCAAAATGGTTTGTTTTTGAAATGTATTGGCATCCTCCATCAAAACGATGGCATTGGTAATGGCACCAGGGCCGCAAATCATGGGAATGGCAAGCGGTGTGATGGAAATATCACTTACATAACTTTTTACTTCGCTGTCCTTGATTTTTACCTGCCCGAGCCTGGCCTGCAGCATATCCATGCCCATAAGAAAAAAAATTACTCCGCCCACTACCCTGAAACTATTTACGGAGATTCCAAAAAAATCAAATATCAACTGTCCTGCAAAAGCAAAGGCTATAGTGGTAAACAGAGAAATGATTGAAGCTTTTCTCGCCGTAGCATTTCTTGCTTCCACTGATAAATTGGAAGTCATTGCCATAAAAACGGGCATTGTTCCCAATGGGTTTATCAGTGTAAATAATGATGTGAAGCAGAGCAATCCGAATGAAATTGTTTCTGACATATCAGTTACTTTAAGTTTGGTAAGGAAAAGTCACCAGCTTTCATCCGGTAAAAAAAATTTTTTCACCCTGGTGTTATCATTTTAAGAAAATAAAGTATAATGATAAAAAAGTTCTACACAGGTAGCATAATCTTAATTTCAACTTTTTCCAGCGCCTGTTCAATATCCCAGATAAGGTCTTTATAATTTTCCACCCCGATAGAAAGCCGGATCATTTTTTGACCGATATGATAAAGTTCTTTCTCATCATCAGGAATGTCCACATGTGTCATGGTTGCCGGATGTTCCGCCAGGCTTTCGGTGCCGCCAAGGCTTACAGCCAGTTTGATATGCTTCAGATTATTCAAAAAGGTAAAGGCTTCCTGTTCGCCGCCGGCTATATCAAAGCTCAGCATGGCTCCATTGCTCAGGTATTGCCTTTTAAAAACCTCCCTTTGTTCAGGGTTGTTTTTTGCTGTATAACCCAGATAATATACCTTCTCCACTTTAGGATGTTTGGCCAGATAAGCCGCTACTTTTTCTGCGTTCGCAGCGGCAGCTTCCATCCGTAATTTTAATGTTTCCAGGCTGCGCATCAGCAGCCAACTGGTATGCGGGTCAATCATAGTTCCAAAAAAAGTTCTTGTCTTTTTAATTTTGCCGATTATCTCTTTGTTTGCTACGGCTGCTCCTGCAATCACATCGCTGTGCCCGCCGATATACTTGGTCGCAGAATACAAAACAATATCAGCTCCATGTTTCAAAGGATGTTGCCACAGCGGGCCCATGTAAGTATTATCAACCGCAACGAGCACTTTTCTATCGTCTCCGGAAAATTTCCCTGCTATGGCACTGCACATTTCAATATCAATAAGATCATTAGTTGGGTTGGCCGGCGTTTCCACATAAATCATTTTTAATCTCCTGCCATATTCATTCTTCACTAAAAGTTCTTCCACTTCTTTTTGGGTTTGCCCCGCATGGAAACCAACTACTTCAATTCCGAAGTGAGTGAGGATATGATGAATGAATTTATGTGTGCCACCATAAACAGGGTTACTGTATAGCAGCACATCACCCGGACTGAGAAAAGTCAGCAGTGTGGTAGCAATAGCACTCATGCCACTTGAAAAAGCAGCTGCTGCCTCACCGCCGTCCCACAACTTTAACCTTTCTTCCAGTATCTCCATATCCGGATTATTGATGCGACTGTATATCAAACCCATCTCCTCGCCTTCATGACCTGGTTTTCCATACGCCATTTCAAAAAATGCTTTGCCTTCCTCAGCGCTGTTAAAGACAAAAGTGGATGTCTGGAAGATGGGGCATTTTACAGCGCCTTCGCTCAGTTCGGGTTTATAACCATATCCGAGCATCTGGGTTTCGGGGGCAAAACGGGAGTTAGTCATGACTTCTGATTTAGGATACAAATTTTATATTTAAAGATTATTTTTCCATTGATTTTTGTCAATATAGAAAATAAATCTATTTTTAAATATAATTAAAGACATATATTTTAAAAGGATTAAGCAGGCTAACTGCTTTTAGTAAAAAAATCTTTTATGATTCAGCTTGACCATACCGATGTCCGCATCATGCGATTGCTTCAAAACGATGCAAGACTTACCAACAAAGAGATAGCCGACAAAATTGGCAAAACCGTCACTCCTATTTATGAAAGAATAAAATGGCTGGAGCAGGAAGGATATATTCAGCGGTATGTGGCAGTACTGGATAAAAATAAGATTGATAAGAATCTTGTTGCGTTTACCAACGTACAATTAAAGGAACATTCTCACCCGATGCTGAAAGCCTTTGAAAGAGACATTGTAAAATTCTCCGAAGTAATGGAATGCAATCACATGACCGGTATCTATGACTACTTATTGAAAGTTGTGGTAAAAGACATGAATGAGTACCAAAGCTTTATTGTAAACAAGCTGGCCAAGTTGCCGAATATTGGCACAGTGCAAAGCGGATTTGTAATGACAGAAGTAAAACAAGAAACGGCTTACACAATTTCACTGCCCGAAAAGAAGAATAAAAAATGATATTTATTTAACTATATCCTTAAAAAATCATTTAATCAAAATTGTGATTATAATAATAGACATATCTTATTGTTTCCAGGTTTTTCTGTGAGTAATAATAAACAGTGATTCTGTTTTTATTTTTATTAACAGATTTGCAATTCTCAGTGATTGAGTTTACAATTAATTCACTCATTTTGCTTAAATGAATTCCCGATGCTACATATTTCGCTTTACTGACATACCCCATATTCACAAACCCCTGATCTAAAAAGTAATAATAATCTTTATAATTAAGCTCCTTCTGATCAACTTCCACTTTGCCACTGTCCAGGTAGTTAAACACTATATAATCCGTAGTGCCCCAGCCCTGATTCTTCTTATGGACAGTTTTGTACTCGTATTTAGTAAGCTTATTTCCTTGTACATCCATTCCCCCCGGGGATAAACCTGTGAGTCTTCTTTTATCCTTAATACTTGTTACCATAGGTTCCTGGCAGCTAATCCTGGTTAACCTGTTATTTTTATATTCAAATGAAATTTGCTTATACGTCTCCCAGCCATTTTTAATCTTATTTTGAATTAATACTTGATGAAACTGACTCTGGTCATTATAATAATAGGTTTCCCTGAACTTGAGGTTCGTTTTCCCGTTTGTACTTTGATTATTTGAATCGGGATCCGGGATCATTACGTTTACTGTGCTTAATTTTCCTTCTTGATCAAATTCATAATTATATTCCTGCAAAGGATTATTATTCCAGGTTTGTGTAACATTGTTCCAACTGAAAATACAGGATCGGGTTAATTGTTGATCCTGATAATACCTGACAAATTTTTTATTTCCCCCCCAGCTTGAATATTTAATACAGGAGTCAAAATCAGCAGGTACACAAGAATGGAAGTATTCATAATTCAACTCAATCTGGGCATTAGAAACCCAGGTAACAATAAACACAAGGAATATGCTGCAATGAAACTTTTTCATAACAAATTAATTTAGGTTATAAAAAAAATTCATTCGTAGGGAGGGATCTGCGGAGAAACTGATATCTAAGATAAGAATTATAATCAGAGAATAACTTTTGAAACTATTTCTTTTATCTGCGATAAAGGTATCCGATCCTGCTGCATTGTATCCCTGTAGCGGATAGTGACGGTATTATCTTCCTTGGTCTGTTGATCCACGGTGACACAGAAAGGCGTACCGATAGCATCCATTCTTCTGTAACGTTTACCGATGGTATCTTTTTCTTCGTAGAAACAACGGAAGGAAGATTTGCAATCATCCATGATCTTTCTTGCAATCTCTGGTAACCCGTCTTTTTTCACCAATGGCAACACAGCCAGTTTTACCGGCGCAAGTTTATTGGGGAGTTTTAATACCACACGACTGTCTTGTTTTTCTGCAGTGCTGAGATCCTGTTCTTCGTAAGCATGGCTCATTACCAATAAAAACATACGGTCAAGACCGATGGAGGTTTCAATAACGTAAGGGATATAATTGCCATAGGGTTTGCCGGTAGCGGGGTCAATATCATTATCAAAATACTGCATCTTCTTCTTGCTGTATTCCTGGTGATTCTTTAAATCAAAATCAGTTCTGGAATGAATCCCTTCTACTTCCTTGAAACCAATCGGAAAATTGAATTCAATATCACAGGCTGCATCGGCATAGTGAGCCAGCTTCACATGATTATGAAAACGGTAATTCTCTTTTGGAATTCCCAGGCCAAGATGCCATTTCATTCTTTCTTCTTTCCAGAACTCATACCATTTCTTTTGAGTACCCGGGGGAATAAAGAACTGCATTTCCATCTGCTCAAACTCTCTCATGCGGAAAATAAATTGTCTTGCTACGATCTCATTTCTGAATGCTTTACCAATTTGAGCAATACCAAAAGGAATTTTCATCCTTCCGGTTTTCTGCACATTCAGAAAATTTACAAAGATGCCCTGTGCCGTTTCGGGTCTTAAATAAACTTTGTTGTCTTCATCTTCTGAAGAAACCGTCGAGCCAAACTCAGTAGAGAACATCAGGTTAAACTGACGAATATCTGTCCAATTGCATGTTTCACTGATAGGGCATCTTATATCATTTTCTTCAATTAACTTCTTCAAACCCACAAAATCATCCTTTGCAAGTAACTTGTCCATTTCCTCCAAAACGGATTTTGCTTTTTGAGCATCATCACTTGGTTGATTTCCTTCAGTTGGATTAGGGATATCAATTCTTTCATCCATGAACCCCTGCACATCTTTTAAATGTTCAGGATAGACTTTTTTTGTTTTAAAAGAGAAAGCTTTGTCTTCCGCCCAGGTTTCTATCAAATGATCCACCCTATATCGTTTCTTACTGTCTTTATTATCAATCATTGGGTCGTTGAAATTATCAATATGGCCGCTAGCCTTCCAGGTGGTGGGATGCATAAAAATAGCTGCATCAATGCCCACAATATTCTCATACATGCGGGTCATGCTGTCCCACCAGTAGTCCTTAATATTTTTTTTCAATTCGCTGCCCCACTGGCCGTAATCATATACCGCCTGCAAGCCGTCATAAATTTCACTGCTTGGAAATACAAAACCGTACTCTTTGGCATGGGAAATAATTGCCTGGAACCTGTTCGAATCGTTTGCCATAGGCGGCAAAAGTAAGAACTATGATTTATATGATTTGAAGGATTAAAAGGAAACTTATTTCAATTTTTCATTCTTCTGATGCCTCTCCGTATCTCTTTTTGTTTTCTTTTCAAAGTTCTTTTGTAAAGCTTCGGTTAAATCAACACCTGTTTGATTAGCCAGGCATAATAACACCCACAGCACATCGGCCATTTCATCACTCATATTCCTGCTTCTATCACTTTCCTTAAACGACTGATCTCCGTAAGTGCGGGCCATAATGCGGGCAAGTTCTCCCACTTCTTCAGTAAGTATAGCCATATTGGTCAGTTCGCTGAAATAGCGGACGCCGGTTGTTTTTATCCAGGCATCCACATCCTGCTGGGCTTGTTGAATCGTCATAACAAAATTTTTTATCTGGTTTCTGCAAGTTAGCATGATTCTTGTCTCCATAAGCCTCCCTGCCCCCTGAAAATCGTTGGTAAACCAATTCCTCTAAAAAATTATTGTATTCTATGATGTCAGTCATTCGCCGGTTATCCGCTGTTATTATCCTGTCTTTCCTGTTCATTACTTCAGATGCCCAAACCTCTGCAAAAGAAATTAAACCTTACAAAGTGTTTAGCTCCGGCAAACGAATAACCGTCAAAAGCAACAGGAACATTCAGCATGTAATGCTCTGGACAACAAGTGGTCACCGGGCAGTAGAGCAAAGGGAGATCAATGCGGGGTCTTTCACTTTTGCTATACCCATTACTGATAAAATATTTTTCCTGATGGTGGCGATGGACAATGGAAAAATTTACACCGAGAAAATCGGAATACAATAAGCTAAGAGATCGAAGGAGAAAAGAGAAGAGTAAATTCTCCTTATCTTTTTATACTCATTTCCCCTCTTAGTCTATTCTTTGTTCTTCGAATCCATTACAATCGTTACCGGCCCATCATTGATCAATTCCACTTTCATATCAGTGGCAAAAATCCCGGTCTTGATTATTTTGCCCATATCCCTGCAAAGCTGCTGTATCATTTTTTCATACCTCGGAATAGCAATCTCTGGTTTGGCTGCCCGGATATAAGATGGCCGGTTGCCTTTTTTAGTGGAAGCATGCAGGGTAAACTGGCTGATGAGTAAAATATTTCCATCCATTTCCTTTATTGAAATATTCATCACACCATCATTATCATTAAATATCCTGAGGTTGACGATTTTAGCTGAAAGCCATTCGATGTCCTCATCCGTATCGGCATCTTCAATACCAAGCAATACCAATAAACCCTCCCCGATGGAAGCATGTACTTTTCCTTCGATGATTACTGCTGCCCTGGTGACCCGTTGAATAACTGCCCGCATAATCCGTAATTTCGTTTTACAAATGTAATGGCAGATCAATGATTGATGTTACAAAGGATATATCTTTTCAAACAACCCGCAGCGGCGGCAAGGGAGGACAGAATGTAAACAAGGTAGAAACAGCTGTAATAGGCTCTTTTCATATTGAATCATCCACATTTTTTACCGATGAGCAAAAACAAGTATTGAAAGAAAAGCTCGGCAACCGGATAAATGCAGATGGTTATTTGCAGGTAAAATGCCAGGTACACCGCACCCAGTATGCCAACAAAGGAGAAGCGATAAAAAAAATAAATACCCTGCTTTATAAAGCATTGCTTAGGAAAAAACCACGCCTCGCCACTAAAGTCAGTAAAGCAGCAAAGGAAAAAAGACTTGAGTCGAAAAAAAGAAACGCAGAGATAAAATCAGGGCGACAGAAATTCAGGCCCGGCGATGAATAAGCAAAAAGTAAAATTGTAAATTAGCTGATCAATTGAACCCTGTGCGGAAAACGATTCTTACTATATTCATTCTCACAATCTTTGTCGTTTCATTCTCCTATTTACTTGGTTCCTGCAAAAAAGATCAGAATACAAAAAAACTGGAACTGCTCAAACAGGAAATACCTGATGGATTTCCGCAGCCGGTAAATACGTTTGCCGATAATCCATTGAGCAAAGTAGGTTTTGAACTGGGAAGAAAATTATTTTATGATGGCCGTTTGTCGATAGATAATGAACACCCCTGTTCTTCCTGTCATCAGCAAATCGCTGGTTTCGGAACTTATCATCATGATCGCAGCCACGGTGTTTTTGATTCACATACACTCCGTAATGCTCCTGTGCTTTTCAATCTTGCTTGGAACAGCAGTTTTCACTGGGATGGCGAATTCAGTTCTCTGAGAGATGAAATTGCCCAGCCCATCAATGGACCTATTGAAATGGGAGAAACATGGGAGGGCATTATCAATAAAATAAAAGACGACAAGGATTACCAAAGAATGTTCAAAGAAGTTTTCCGCTATCCTTTCATTCGTCCTGAATTTATTTTAAAGGTGCTTGAACAGTTTACCGGCTCCTTCGTTTCAGCCAACTCAAAATATGATCAATATAAAAAAGGGGTTGCCCCATTTACAATTCAGGAAGAAGCCGGATACCAGCTTTTCAAAACCAAATGCGCTACCTGTCATCCTGAGCCATTATTCACTGATTACAATTACCGGAATATCGGCTTACCTGTTGATCCTTTTTTGAAGGATTATGGACGAATGAGAATAACAGGGCTAAAATCAGATTCGCTGAAATTTAAAGCGCCAACTCTACGCAATTGTTTTGTTTCGGAAAATTACATGCATGACGGAAGGTTTAATACGCTGGCACAATGCATAAATCATTATCGTACAGGTGTACAACAAAGTTCTACGCTTGATCCATCTCTTTCCGGAGGAATCAGTTTAACCAATGCGGAAGCTGACAATCTTTACCAATTTCTTAAAACACTTACTGATTCTTCTTTCCTCATCAACCCCCGTTTCAGCAAGCCGGATTAATTATTGTTCAGGAGTTTTTCTTTTACCTACCAGGATGTCTAATACCTTCTTTTGTTCCTCTATATCTTTTTGTGTGTTCTCCTGGTCTTCTTTATTTTGTCGTAATTTTTTTTCAAGGCCTGCCTGATCGTCTTTCAGTTCCTTTAATTTTTTTTCAGCGCCTGCCAGCACTTCCTCCTGGTCTTTAATCTGTATTTCAAGCCAGGCTGCCTCAATATCTGGCAGCATATTATTGAGAAATAGTTTTGCCCTGCCCACATTCTCAGCGCCCATTTTAGTTAAGGCATTTTCACCATCCTTGTTCATGATGAGGTACATCACTGATTCATCGCTTTCCTTACGGCTTTTGCGTTCCACATAAATTATATAATCCATCCTGTCGGCGCTGATATCAATTACATAGGCATTTTTAAAAACAATAAATCCCTTGTCTTTATTAAAAATCCCTTTTTCTTCCCTGGCTTTAAAACCCATCTTAGCCATTTTTTCTGTAAAGGCATTTTCCACGGCCTGTGCCGGATAATTATAATTGATGGCGATGCAGGCTTGTTTTTTCTTGTCGTACTGAGTATTGTCCTCATAAGCCTGCGCTGCAGACAAAAAAGAAAAGCCAAATAACACCATAGTCAAAAAAAATATCTTCTTCATAGCATTGATTTTGCAGGTAAAGATACCAGAAGTGCCGGATTCGTTGCAATAGTCATAAATAAACGACTGTGGGAAGCTGACATTCGTTTTTTGCTATCCTATCAGTTACTTTTGTTCCGAAACTTCCCATCCTTTGAGCAGCATTAAAAAACTGGCTGGACAAACTTTGTGGTATGGCTTAAGCAGCATTTTTGGCAGATTCTTAAATTATCTGTTGACCCCGCTGCTGGTTACTGTATTTGCTTCCGGTGAATATGGAAAAATAAGTACCCTTTTTACTATCGCTGCATTTCTGAATATCGTTTTTACTTATGGTCTTGAAACATCTTATTTCCGCTTTGCTTCCATCGAAGCGGAAACAAAGGTGTACAACACCTGTTCTTCTTCTTTGCTGATCAGTACCGGCATTTTTACCGCTTTATTGTTGTTGTTCATAAAAGATATTGCCGTTTTCCTGGAAATGCCTGCGTACCCGGAATATATTTTATGGGTTATTTTGATTGTGGCATTAGACACTTTAGCGGTAATGCCTTTTGCAAAGCTGCGCTATGAAGGAAGGCCAAGAAAGTTTGCCGCTATTAAAATCCTGAATATTCTTATCAATGTAGGACTTGTGGTATTCTTCCTTGTTTTTTGTAAGAAAGCCCATGAAAAAAATGCCGGTAACATTTTGGCCGATCTCTATGATCCGAAGGTCGGGTTGGGTTATGTTATTATTGCCAACCTTATCGCCAGCGGAATGACATTACTTTTACTAAGCAAAGAATTTCTTCAGTTCCGTTTCCGGCTTAATCCTGTTTTCTGGAAAAAACTGATGACATACAGCTGGCCGTTGGTCATTGTGGGCTTTGGGGGCATGGTGAATGAAACCATTGACCGTATCATGCTTTTGAAGTTGTATCCCGGAACAACAGAACAGGCATTCTCACAATCAGGAATTTATTCAGCAAACTATAAGCTTGCAGTCATTATTGTTTTATTCATCCAGGCCTTCCGCATGGGCGCCGAACCATTTTTCTTTAAACAATCTACTTCCGAAAATGCGCAGCGAACCTATGCAAGAGTGATGAAGTTTTTTGTGATCGCCTGCTGCTTCTGCTTCTTAGGAGTTACCCTGTTTCTTGACATCTGGAAATATTTTATGGGCACTGCTCACCCGGAATATTACACCGGGCTGAAAGTGGTACCGCTGCTGATGACCGCCAAAATTTTTCTTGGTATTTATTACAATCTTTCCATTTGGTATAAAATAAAAGAACGCAACCTGACCGGCGCATGGATCACTATTGGCGGTGCAGTTATCACTATTGTTTTCAACTGGATGTTTATACCTGTCTGGGGATATGTGGCCTGCGCAATTGCCACCATTCTCTGTTATGGTTTTATGATGGTTGTCAGTTATGCTCTCGGACAGAAACATTATCCTGTCCCTTATGCATGGAAAAAAATACTGGCCTATATAGCAATTTGCCTAATGCTGTTCGGGCTGCACCAGGCGTTCTTGCAGTTTGAAATGAACCGATGGGTGAACCGTGGTGTAGCACTCGGATTGGCAGGGCTGTTTGCTTTGCTGGTGCTGAATGTAGAGAGGAAAGAGTTTGCGAAGTGGCCAGTGATTGGAAGATTTATTAAGTAAGGGAGTCTGTTGTTATCTAATCAGCACATGTAACTTCGAAATGAAATTCATTGGATTGCTTTTGAAGAAATCTAATTGCTTCATCCCAACAATTAAAGTCAGCTTTGTTTGGATATGATTCGGATGAAAAATCAATACTGTATTCCTGAAATGGTTGAATTCCGTTGTTTGGATGTAATAAAAATCCATCAATTCCCTATATTTCTATTAATTCCTTCCTGCATGCTTCTGCAAATTCAATAGCAATTGTTTTTGAAAAAATAATCCATAATCCACCTGGCTGAACAATTCCTTTGCCCCAAAACTCCTTTTCAACTTTATTCATTGAAATATTTTTAATTTCAATACAATTTCACAAACGGATTATTCATTTTCTCAAACCCTACGGTTGTTACAGGCCCATGCCCCGAATAAACTTTTGTTTCATCCGGCAAAGTAAAGAACTGGGTCTGGATGCTGTTGACCAATACATCAAAATCGCCACCGGGAAGATCTGTTCTGCCAACACTCATATTAAATAATACATCACCGCCGATAATAAAGCCGCCGGCCTCATGATAAAAAGCAAGACTGCCGGGTGAATGGCCGGGAACAAAACGAATTTCCAGTTCCTCTTCACCTATTTTAATAATATTTCCCGCTTTCAAATAAACCAATGGCCCTTCATAATTGTCGAATGGCAGTTGCCATAGCTGGCCCGCCTGCGGAGCAAAGCCAAGCACCGGTTTTTCTTTTTCATGCAGGTGAAGGTGCAGGCCCCAGGTGTCGTAAACGAATTTGTTGCCAAATACATGGTCAAGATGGCAATGTGTATTAAGCAGCAAAACCGGTTCAAGGCCTGTCTTCTCAATGCCCGTTTTTAATTCCTCCCTTTCCTCCGGAAAATAACAGCCCGGATCAATAATGCAGCATTGTCTTTGTTCGTTATACAAAACGTAAGTATTCTCCTGAACGGGGCTAAAAGTAAAAGACTTAACAGCTAACATGGACGGTTTTTTCGTACTTTTAAAGCAGAACCTGGATTTACAGGATTTATCCTGATTTTTGGGAAATAAAGATAATGTCTTTAACCCTCCGTAGTCGGCAACTAAGAAATAAAAAAAGCGATAAGAAACAATAAACGAATGAAGAAAGTATCAAGCCTGATGATTGTTTGCCTTTCTGTTTTCATGGCCATGGAAACCGGGGCACAAGTGAACACCGTGGAGTTCGGGAAAAACCGTGTGCAATACCAGAAGTTTAAATGGAAATATTACCAGACGGAAAATTTTAATTGCTATTTCAGCCAGGACGGCCTGGGCCTGGGTAAATATGTGGCACAAATAGCCGAAGAAGAACTTCCCTCAATTGAAGAATTTGTAGAATATGGGCTGCAGCGCAGAGCAAACATCGTCATCTATAATAATTATGATGAGATGCAGCAATCTAATATCGGGCTGGGCATCGACTGGCAGAATACCGGCGGGGTAACCAAACTGGTAAACAACAAAATGATCGTTTACTACGATGGCAATCATGAAAACCTTCGCCGCCAGATAAGACAGGGCATTGCAAAAATTTTAGTGGATAATCTTTTATTTGGTGATGACCTCGGCGAATTTGCCGCTAACCAGGCTTTGCTTGATCTTCCCAAATGGCTGACCGATGGCTATATTGAATATGCTGCGGAAAACTGGAGCACAACATTGGATGATGATCTGCGTGCCGTAATGCTTGGCGGCAACTATAATAATTTTTACCAGTTTGCTTTTGAAAAACCTTTGCTGGCCGGTCATTCTTTCTGGAAATACATTGCCGACAGGTATGGCAAAAGCAAAACCACTTATTTCCTTTACCTGGCCCGCATTTACCGTAACCTGAATAATGCTTCCAATAAAATTGCAAAGAAAAAATTCAAACTATTGCTGCAGGACTTTATGAATGAAGTGCCGCAGCAGTATTTCAAAGATATCCGTGGAAGGCGCAATTCACCCAAAGGCCAGCTCTCAGTTAGCGAAGAGATCGATAAAAAAGATTTCATCCGCTTCAATGCAAATCCATTACCAAGAAGCTTTACTTATGCAGTAGTGGAATTTAAACAAGGCCGTTACCAGGTAGTGCTGATGGAAAATTTTGTGAACCGGAAAGTATTATTGAAACTTGGCGTTCGCACAAGAGAAAAAGACCTGCATCCTAATTATCCCCTGCTGGCATGGGATGGCAAGGGTACAAGACTCGCTGTATTGTACAATGATGAGGGTGAAACTAAGATTTTTGTTTATGACCTGGTGAACCGGAATAAACTCCATGGACATGTAATCAAACAATTTGACCTGGTGCAGGATATGAAGTTCATGCTGGATGCCAACACTCTTGTGATGAGTGCGGTCAGAAGTGGTCAAAGCGATATTTATGTTTACAAAATCAGCCAGCAAAATTTTGAGCAGATCACCAATGATGTGTATGATGACCTGGATCCTTCTTTTGTAACTTTCCCCAATCGTACAGGTATTCTTTTTTCAAGCAACAGGCCATCGGCACAGGCAGCCAGCAGCGATGACTCGTTGCCCGGCAGGCATTTTAATATTTATTTAGTTGACAATTGGAATAAATCTGAATTCAAACAAATTTCAAAACTCAGTGACCTGAAACATGGCAATGCCCGGTTTCCTTCTCAATACAACCAATCACATTTTACTTTTGTAAGCGATGAAAACGGGATCAATAACCGGTATGCAGGCTTTTTTACAACTGAAAGAGCTGGTTATGATACGTTGATTTTTATCGGCGATGAAGTACTCCGCAATCCTGCACAAAAAGATGTGGATAGCCTGCTGAAAGAATGGAAAAAAACGGATATCGACTCGGTTGGGTATTTTTCCGTCACTAATGATTCTTCTTATGTTTTCCCGCTTACGAATTACCAAAGTAGTTTACTGGAAACAAGAACAGCCGGCGACAACCAGCAGGTAAGTGAAGTAGTGAAGCTGGGCGACATCAAATTACTTTACAGACTAAGGGTGGATGAAAACACTTTGCATCGCCGCAATATAACAGCCCGGCCAACTGAATACATCAAGAAAGTAATTGAAGAGGAAAAGAAAGGCGCCAGCAAAATGACCAGCTTTACTCCGAAAACAGATACACTAAGTCAGAAACAAAAAGATTTTTTTAACACCGAATTCAAGGATGATAGCTTGAACAAAAAAGATGACAGCAAGCTGGGTAATGTAGTGGGTTCGGAAGAAATAGTTAAAGAGTCGGTTCTTAAAAAAGCCAAAGTCTATGAATACCGGCCACCAAAATTTTTCAATGATTATCTTGTAAGCGGATTTAATAATAATGTTCTGGTGAGCCGTTTTCAGCCTTACCAGGGCGGCGCAGGACCGATACAGTTAAGCAATGGCGATCCGTTCAATGGCATACTGAGAGTAGGTACTTCCGATCTGTTTGAAGACTGGAAATTTGCAGGAGGTTTCCGCATCAGCCCCGACCTGAACAATAATGAGTATGTATTTACCACGCAGTACCTGAAGAAAAGAATTGACTATGGCCTTACATATTACCGCACTTCACAAAAAATAATCGGGCCGGATACAGTGATCAACAGCATTCTTTACAGTCCCCTGCAAAAAGTATATACCAACCTTTACCAGTTATCACTTACCTATCCTTTTAACCGGATACAGAGTCTCCGGCTTAACCTGGCGTTTCGTGGCGACAAATTTGCGACATTATTGACCGATTCAATTTCGCTGAAAGTTTTTGACAGAAAGTTAAACTATGCAGTGGCTCATATCGAGTATGTGCATGATGATGCTATCAGTCCTGCCACCAATATCTGGATAGGTCTGCGCTGGAAAGCTTATGTGGATATAAATGCCCGGATAACTCAAAAAGTGGGACCCACAAAACTTGGTGACCATCCACAAACGATAAATGTTGGTTTTGATGCAAGACATTATCTGCCCATCTACCGCAACATCATCTGGGCGGTAAGAGCTGCAGGTGATTTTTCATGGGGAAAGGAAAAATTTGTTTATTACCTTGGCGGTGTTGACAACTGGCTGATGTTTGGCGAGAACGAGAAAACGGACAAGAATGGAAATCTTGTTTACCGCTATTTCAACCCCGATCCTGCTCCATCCGGCAATTATGCTTACCAATCATTGGCGGTAAACCTGAGAGGTTTTGTTCAGAATGTGGCAAACGGAAATAATGCAGTAGTAATCAACAGTGAAGTGAGAGTTCCTGTTTTCAGTACGTTCTTCAACAAACCAATTAATAATGCTTTCCTGAGAAATTTCCAGATCGTTCAGTTCATTGACCTGGGCACTGCGTGGAATGGAAAGTTTAATAAATTAAAAAGACCGACCGTAACATACGGACAGCCCCCGGTACAGGTGAAGATCAAAGCAGGTGGTGTCGGGCCTTTTGCTGGCGGTTACGGATTTGGCGCCAGAAGCACATTGCTCGGTTATTTTCTCCGCTTTGATGCAGGCTGGGAAATGAATGGCTTATTCCGCGGCAAACCAAAATATTATTTTGCAATGGGATTAGACTTTTGATCATTGATTAATAGGATTAAATTTATTGAAGCCCCTGATCGGGCTTTTATTCTGAGAATGAAATGAATTCCCCTAGCTTCTTAATGGTTAAATACATAAAAGTCATAAATACTGCATAACACAAAGTCATTCCCCATACATACCTGTTTGCAAAAGGATGTAAAAACATATCAGCTATTTCTTCAGCAAGTGAGAAAGGATTAGTAATCACATCCCAGCTGTTATATCTCAAAAACCTTCCAATGTAGATCCCAAAGGAGCATAAAAACATAACTATAAAAATGAAAACGAAAGAAAGGTTCTTTCCCCTCGCTTTTTTCAGCATCATCTCTATCCTTCTGAATGAAAGAATACCGCAAATAATTCCATTCCATGCAAAAGAAAAAATAAGCAAGAGATCAAACCACTTTGGCGCTGTTGAAAAACGATGCAGATGGAATAAATCAGTGATTATATAGAAAGAATTGGGAATAAAGACAAGCCAGGCCAATACCACAATAAGCACCCTCCTTTTATTTCTCCTGATAGAACTTGTTTCAGCAAAGTATTTTGTAATCCAATATGGGATAAAAGCAAGGAATAAATTCCATGGGAGGAAGATATAGGCCATTGAATCAGTTACAATAATTCTACCAAGCAATAAAAAACAACTGAAGGCAGAGGAAAGCAGCAGCCAGTGATGAATGGAAACAGACATTGCGATACCTGATGATCGTATCTGTTTAAGTAAAGTCATAATTATAACTTTGGAATAAATACAATGCAGCCTGTGAGGAAGGCGGATACAGCTGCAACAAGCACTGCTGCTGCCGATATATCTTTAATAAATTTAATCTGTGGTTTTCTCTCAGCTGAAATAAAGTCCATCATTTTCTCAATAGCAGTATTAAATAACTCAGCCGTCCATACAAACCCTGTTGTAAATCCAAGAGCAATGGCTTCATTTGCAGAAACTTCACAAGCAAATGCCAATACAATTACAATTATTGTAGCAGCCAAATGAATCCATCCATTATGTTCATTTCTAAAAAAAATTTTAATCCCATCAATCGCATATTCAAAACTTTTTAGTCTGTCCTTTACTGAAAATCTTCGTCTGCCGGATTTTGCCTGATTTAAATTGTCATAGTTACTCATCTCTTATTGTTTTTTTACATATCATTCAGAAATTCTCACCAACCAGGTAAATGAACAATGTCAGTAAGGTAGTCCCGCTCAATATTGCGATCAGCAATGGGAACCATCTTTTTTGAATGGTGATATGAAAATCAAACTGCTGTTGGGAAAAATTCCATCTGAAATGAAATACCTGTAAGAAAGTGATAACAAATGCAAGCAAAGGCCCAAAAAGGATAAGCAGATTGATGTTCCATCCCAGGTTTTCACTGATGCCCAGTTGTTGCAAAAAAGGCCAGCTGCTCTCAAATGGCCCATCTATATTGAATAAATATTTTAAACCTGAGATGGAAATGAAATATACTGCAGGCAACGTCAGCAAGAGTGCCAGTGAGTTGAGCCAGGTGTGACGATGGGTAGTTGTTTCCATAAATAAATATTTTATTGACTGGTAAATACTTTGTTTCTTAATTCAACTGTTTGTTCCGGCAAAATGTTATTCCATGGCCATGAATGGATTAAATTACTTTTTTTCCCAAGCCGGTATGCTGTTCTCATCTTTTTCCAATGTTCAGGCATTGTGATGAAACTATAAATGACTGTGGCCAGCACAGGAAAGGATATACGGCCATTGCCCAGCATAAAACTTTGCAGGCAGGCCTCACCTTCATCAGTGGTGTCATATCCAAGCAAAACATGTTTCAGGTCATGACGGGCATAATGATTCAGCAATGGCAGTTTTCTTTTTTCCAGAAAAAGATAGAGGTCATTTCCGAGACTTCCGGTGGGCAATTTTTTCAATTGTTCCATAGAATATATAAAGTGATTCGGCTTCCTGATTCGTTTGAGTAGCGGAAGGGCTATTTTATGTGTCAGAAAAACTAAAACAGCGGTTCTTGTTCTTACAAATAGTTTTTTCATTTCACTCCTTTTATCATGTTTTCCAATGCAGTGATATGTTCATTAAAGGCTTTCTCCCCAGCTTTGGTTATTGAATATGTAGTATTTGTTTTCCTTCCTATAAACCCTTTTTTTACTTTGATAAAGCCATTGTCTTCCAGATTCACAAGATGAGTTGCAAGATTACCGTCAGTGACCTCCAGCATTTGCTTCAGATCATTGAAATTAATTTCTTCATTCACCATCAGGATGCTCATCACCCCCAGGCGAATGCGGCTTTCAAACACTTTATTTAAACCATTAATAGGGTTCTTCATCTTTGCTATTGACTCATTTGACTTATATGATCTGTTTGCCTTTTACTTTCTTTCGTACTTAAACCACATTACTGTTCCATAAACGATATGCAGCGCACCAAAACCTGCTGCCCAGAAATACAAACCGTAACCAATAAAATAAATGCTGATCAAACCCAGCATTATTTCACAATAACCGAGATACCGGATATCTGACAATGTGTATTTGCTTGCATTTACCAGGGCCATACCGTAAAAAATAAGGCAGGCCGGTCCTACAAACCTCCATTCTCCATAATAAAGCATTCCAAGTATAAACAACCCGCCTGCAGTCATGGGAATGATCATATTCCAGAATAAACGTTTAGAAGTGTGATCCCAAACGGGCAGGCTACTCTTTTTAGCTTTTCTCCATGTCAGATAAAATGCAGAGATGAAAGCAGCCGTAAATGTAACTGCGGCAACAGCAAATAATTTTAAAGTGAATGAATCGTAAACTCCTGTTCGCAACGAATCAATAAAATAACCCGCATGGCCCTCCTTTTCAATAATTCCATTGGCAATCCATGCTCCGCCCAGTGCACAAACACCGGCAGCCACTCCGCTTAATCCGCTCAGGCTGATGAACCGGCTGCTGCGTTCCATTATTTGCCTGATGTCTTTCAGGGCTTCTGTTGGTTGTAGATTTTTATCTTCCATAAAAAGTACTTTGTAATACAAAGTAAATGGAGAGATTACGAATTTCCAAATCTTTTTTCCCTGCCTGAGTCATTTTTGTTGTTAAAATATCCCGGCAATTCCGCTACAGGTATGTAATTTTATCGGATGCGGCGCCGCTTACAGATGTTGGAAACTTTTATAATTGTCACCCTGTTATCAGGAACGGCCATGCCATGCCTTGCCCAACAAAAGATTATTCAGGGCCTTGTTAAAGACTTGCACAGCGAGGAGCCCATCCCTTTTGCCTCAGTCTTTTTTAAAAATACTACTACCGGTAAACTTACCGACTCTGCCGGCCATTTCTCATTTACACTCAGCTCATGGCCATCAGATACCCTGGAAATTTCCTGTGTGGGTTATCAACCCTACTTCTTACTGATGAACAGTGCAAAGGATAGTATAACAATTGAAGTGATGATGGAACGGGGCACTTTTAATGAAGGAGCCAGTGTAAAAGTGAAAGTGAATAAAGGTCTCTTGCTCTGGCGAAAGATCGTAGAGCATAAACCGGAAAATAACCGGTATAAATTCTATAATTTTTCATATGACCTGTATAATAAACTGGAGCTTGACCTGAAGAACATCAATTTTGAAAGATTCGGAAAATTAAAACCTTTAAAACCGATATCCACACTCATTAATCAAAACATAGATACATCAGAAGGGCAGAAATATCTTCCTGCATTTTTAACCGAAGTTATTTCCACTTATTATTACCAGGTAAAACCCGAAAAAAGGAGAGAAGTTATAAGAGCCATTAACAAAAATGGTGTGCGGAATGAAAGCATTAATAAACTATTGGGTGGCATCAGCCAGATCGTAAATGTCTACAACAACTTTATACCGGTATTTGACAAAGAGTTTGTAAGCCCTATCAGTGATAACGGAGATTATTATTACAATTACCGGGTTGTGGACACACAGATGATCAGCGAACGCCGCTTTTATCATCTTGTATTCACTCCCCGGCGCAAGGGAGGAGATACTTTTGAGGGTGATTGCTGGGTGCAGGCCGGTAGTTTCGCCATTCAAAAAATGAGTCTCCGGCTTGGCAAAGAGGCCAATGTAAATTTTCTCGAAAACCTGAGCATGATACAGGAGTATAAAATGATAAACGACTCCACCTGGTTTTTATCAAGAGACAAATTTGTGGCCGATGTATCGCCTATTGGAAAAGACAAGCCCGGTTTTATAGGCCGCAAGACAACCACTTACAGAAATGTTATTGTAAATGATACCTCTGTCGCCAATGAAGTAAATAAAAATAAAATGCTGGAAGAGGTAATTACTCTTCCCGGAGCCGATGAAAAGGATAAAACCTTTTGGGCTGATGCAAGGCATGAACCCCTAAATAAAACAGAAAGCGGTATTATCAAAATGATTGATACGCTGACCCATGCCCCGGTATTTCAGAAATTCACCAAAACAATGAATTTTATCGGCACCGGCTATCTTGATATTGGCAATTACGAAATAGGACCCTGGTATAATTGGATCACTTCAAGTGGATGGGAAGGGCTAAGATTGCGTTTTGATATCGGTACTAACAAACATTTTGATAAAAAAATCAAGTTTCACACCTATCTGGCTTATGGTTTTAAAGACAAAAAGCTGAAAGGAATGGCGGAGATATTCTACCTGCCTGATAAAGATCCCCGAACATTTATTTATTCGTCTTTTATCAATGACCTTGATTTCGGGCAAAACTATTTTGGTGAAATAACATCGGATAACCTGTTTGCCATAGCTGCCCGCAAGAATGGCATCCCCGTAAAAAACATTAAGGTGAATGAAAAAAGATTAGAGTTTTTTAAAGAGATGACCCCGTGGATGTCAAATAAACTTGCTTTGATTCATAAATCAACACTCCCACTCCGCAACCTTTTACCAATTGATTCTTTTAAAACATCGGTTGGAAAACCGCTAACTACTTTTGAAGTATCTCTTTCCGTACGTTTTGCCTACCTGGAACGTTTTCTGGAAAGTCATTTTTACCGCAGCAGTCTTGGCAGTCCCTACCCTGTTGCTGAAATTAATATTAGCCATGGCTTTCCGGGAGTATTAAAAAGCAGTTACAGCTATACCAAACTTGCTGTAAGTATCTCTGATGATGCATCCATTCCGCCCCTCGGTAATATCTCCTGGATCGTATTTGCAGGTAAAACTTTTGGTACACTTCCTTATACGCTGCTTGATATAGCTCCGGGCAATGAATTACATTACTACAATAAATATGCTTTCAACATGATGAACCGATGGGAATTCATTCATGATAAATATGCAGGAATAAACTTTGAACACAATATTGGTAATGGAATTTTCCGGTTGTTTCCCAAACTCCGTTTTCGGCAATTTTGGACTGTAAAAACCTTATGGGGCAGCCTTACGCCTGAAAACAAAGCACTAAACTTCAAACAAGGCCACACTTTTCAAACCCTTGATGGTAAAACATATCTTGAACTCGGTACCGGCATTGATAATATCTTTCATCTTTTCCGGATCGATTTTATCTGGCGGGTATTGCCTTCCACACTTGCTAAAACTGGTGATAAATCATTCGGCATCTTTGGTAGCATCCGGGTTGGTTTTTAATTTCGGGTTTGTTAATCCCTCAATCAAAGTTTTACTTATCTTCCTGCTAATAAAATTATTTATATGTCGAAATACCTTCTTGCCCTCGACCAGGGTACTACCAGCAGCAGATCACTGGTTTTTGACAAACGGGGAAATATAATCAGTTCCGCACAAAAAGAATTTAAGCAGATATATCCGCAACCCGGTTGGGTAGAACATGATGCCAATGAAATATGGAGTACCCAGTTTGGCACTATGGCCGAAGCAATAGCCAAAGCGCATAGCAGTATGAAAGAAATTGCAGGTATCGGCATCACCAACCAAAGAGAAACGACTGTTGTATGGGATAGAAAAACAGGTCAGCCAATTTACAACGCCATTGTGTGGCAAGACAGAAGAACTGCTGCTTATTGTGATGAGTTGAAAGCGGCGGGTCAGGCAAAGAGCATTCAGGAGAAAACAGGATTGATCATTGATGCATATTTTTCTGCTACCAAACTGAAATGGATGCTGGATAATGTAGCCGGGGCAAGAGAAAAAGCAGTCAATGGTGAACTGGCTTTCGGCACTATTGATACATGGCTCGTTTGGAAACTTACAAATGGGAAGATGCATGTAACAGATGTATCCAATGCCTCAAGAACAATGTTGTTCAATATTCATTCATTGAAATGGGATGAGGAGCTGCTGAAACTTTTCGATATTCCGGCTTCCGTCTTACCTCAGGTAAGATCAAGCAGTGAAATCTATGGTGAACATGAAGCCGTTCCCATCGGAGGCATTGCCGGCGATCAGCAGGCTGCGTTGTTCGGGCAAATGTGCACACAACCCGGCATGGTAAAGAATACTTACGGTACCGGTTGTTTTATGCTGATGAATACAGGAGAGAAAGCCATTGCTTCAAAAAATAATTTACTGACAACAATTGCCTGGCAGGTAAATGGTAAAACAGAATATGCTTTGGAAGGAAGTGTATTCATTGCAGGCGCTGTGGTACAATGGTTGCGGGATGAATTAAAAATCATTAAAACTTCTGCAGAAGTGGAACAGCTTACATCAAAAGTGAATGATTCGGATGCTGTATATGTTGTGCCCGCCTTTGCAGGTCTTGGTGCACCCCACTGGAATCAACATGCAAGAGGATGTATTTTCGGTTTGACCAGAGGCAGCAGCAATGCACACATCGCCAGGGCAGCATTAGATAGTATTGCTTATCAAACTTATGATGTATTAAAAGCCATGGAAGCTGATTCGGGGATTCATATCAAAGAACTGAGAGTGGATGGCGGTGCAACGGTTAATAACCAGCTGATGCAGTTTCAAAGTGATATTTTGAATAGTACGGTTATTCGTCCGAAGATTACAGAAACAACTGCTCTTGGTGCTGCCTATTTAGCTGGTCTTGCTGTTGGTTATTGGAAGAATGTGGAAGAGATACAACAGCAATGGCAAATTGATAAATCTTTTGCCCCGGCAATGGATGAGGGAAAGAAAAATGAGTTGGTTAAGGGATGGCAGAGGGCGGTGAATGCTGCTATTGCATGGGCCGATTCTAAATAATTATTAATTAATAATCATTAATTAATAATTTCTCAAAAAATGAACCGTTCTTTATTTATACAGAAGCTTGAAGATGTCAATGAGTTTGACATCTGCATCATTGGTGGTGGAGCCACCGGATTAGGTACTGCATTAGACGCAGCATCCAGAGGATTAAAAACGGTTTTATTTGAGCAATACGATTTTGCCAAAGGCACATCATCCCGCAGCACCAAACTGGTGCATGGCGGTGTACGTTATTTACAGCAAGGCAATATCAAACTGGTAATGGAAGCCCTGAGAGAACGGGGTTTACTGATGAAGAATGCTCCTCATCTTGTTCACAACCAAAAATTCGTTGTACCCAATTACAAGTGGTGGGAAAAACCATTCTATGGCATCGGCCTGAAAATATATGATAAGATGGCGGGTAAGTTAGGTTTAGGTGCTTCCCGGCTTTTATCCAAAGAAGAAACTTTACAATTAGCCCCTACCCTTGATCCCGAAGATCTGAAAGGCGGTGTATTATATCATGATGGACAGTTTGATGATGCAAGATTAGCCATCAGTATTGCACAAACAGCTACTGAGCAAAGGGCAACATTGCTAAATTATTTTCCTGTCATCGGTTTGTTGAAAATGCAGCAGAAAATTTGCGGTGTTTGGGTGAAAGATTTTTTTACCGGGAAGGAATATGAGGTAAAAAGCAAAGTGGTCATCAATGCTACCGGTGTATTCACCGATGCACTGATGAGAATGGATGATATAAAACATGAAAACATTATTAATCCCAGCCAGGGAATACATCTGGTAGTCGATAAAGAGTTCTTACCCGGCGATACGGCCATCATGATTCCAAGAACAGATGATGGCAGGGTTTTATTTGCCGTGCCCTGGCATGATAAAATTGTATTGGGAACAACGGATACCGCTGTCAGTGCTGTTTCAGCAGAGCCTGTTCCTTTGCAAGAAGAAATTGAATTTATTTTAAAACATATCGGTCGTTATCTCAGTAAAGACCCGCAACTAAATGATGTAAGAAGTATGTTTGCCGGCCTGAGGCCATTAGTAAAAACAAAAGGTAAAAAGACGGCCGCCTTATCAAGGGATCATTTGATAAATGTTGCTGACTCCGGCTTAATTACTATCACCGGTGGTAAATGGACAACTTACAGAAAGATGGCAGAGGATGTGGTGGACATTGCTATTGAACAAGCTGGTTTACAACAAAACTCTTGCATTACAAAAGAACTGAAATTGAATGGGTATGATAAACCGGTGGCTGCTGCTGAAATAACTTCTTTAAATAATGAAGAATTAAAAGCTGCCATTAAAAAATCGGTGGAAAAAGAAATGTGTATGACGGTAGAAGATTTTTTATCAAGAAGAACAAGACAGCTTTTGCTGAATGCCAATGAAGCCGTAAAAGCAGCTTCGCAGGTTGCCAAACTAATGGCAGAGGAAATGAATAAAGATGAAATTTGGATTAAGGAACAAATCAATAACTTTAATGCCCTTGCAAAAAATTATCAACCAAAATCAAACTGATATTTTATGGGATCTGCATTCTTTTCTGAATTTGTCGGCACGGCCATACTGATTGTTTTCGGAGCCGGTGTGGTAGCCAATGTTGTTTTAAATAAAACCAAAGGCAACAGCAGTGGCTGGATCGTCATCACATTTGGCTGGGGCATGGCTGTGTACATGGGTGTGTCCGCCTCATTGGCATTAGAAGGCCCCGGTCACCTGAATCCTGCTGTTACTATTGCCATGGCTGTTGTTGCTGATTTTGACATCGCTGATGTTTTACCCATGATCGCCGGGCAGTTCGCAGGAGCTATTGCAGCTTCCACCATTATTTTTATTGCCTACAAACAGCATTTTGATGAAACAGAAAACAAAGATTTAAAACTCGCTGTATTCTGTACGGCCCCGGCTATAAGAAATACGACATGGAATCTTGCCACAGAGATCATCGGTACATTTATACTGGTACTGGGGGCCTCTTTACTATCATTACCAAAAAGCAATACCGGGCAATTAGGAGCCTTACCGGTTGGCTTATTGGTGTTGGCTATTGGTTTATCACTTGGGGGACCCACCGGATATGCTATCAACCCTGCAAGGGATCTTGGACCACGCATTGCACATTTCATTTTACCCATAAAAGATAAAAGAGATAGTGACTGGAGCTATAGTTGGATACCGGTTGTTGGGCCAATCATTGGCGCATTGCTAGCTGTATTCTTATTTAAGCAGTTTTAAAATGAGAAGATCTAAGAATAAAACGTGGTTCAGTTTTCTCTTATTAATATCATCAATAATAATTGTCGCTAGTTGTACCGATAAGAAAAGTGACAATCTTTCAATTCAAAAAGTCGGTGAGCTATTGTTCAGACGCTCTTATGCTGCGATCCAGTTCAGGGATGTTCCTGAAAAAGAGCTCGACAGCATAGAAAACAGCAATCCGGGAACTTATGCCAATAGTGATACTGTTCTTTTAAAAAAACTCCAGGAATTCGGGCTTGTGGATGAAAAATATGGATTGATAATATCCATGTTCCATTCCAATGGGACTAAGAGCTTTGAATTGAACTCGGATGAAAAAAAGATACGCTGCCGGATAGAAAGACCAGCAGATCAAGATAAATATGACCTATACAACTTGGTAGCTGTTAATGGGAACAAACGCTCTAAGATAGAAATTGAAGGGCACTATGGAGTACTGAATGGTGATATAAAATATTTACTCTTTGATATTATACCAGGGGGATATAAAGAAATCGTCATATTGAACGAGTATTACATCATGAATGGTGACAATTCTGATTTATATATTTATGAAATAAAAAGTAATTGACCAATGAAAAATATCTTTCTATTGTTTATTGTCCATTGCCTGTTGTCTGTTTCTCTGCACGCACAGGACGCTGAAGCCAAATTGAAAGAGCTAAAAATAGAATTACCGGTTCTGGGAAAACCCATTGCCAACTATGTTCATGTGGTGCGCAGCGGAAATTTATTATTCCTCGCCAGCAAAGGCCCATCCAATGCACAGGGGGTGTATATCACCGGCAAAGTTGGAAAAGACCTGACACTGGAACAGGGAATAGAAGCAGCAAGACTGACCGCAATCAATCAACTGGCCGTACTAAAAGCAGAACTCGGAGACCTGAACAAAGTAAAACACATTGTAAAAGTGTTGGGCATGGTGAACTGCGAAGCAGATTTTAAAGACCATCCCAAGGTCATCAATGGCTTTTCCGATCTGATGGTAGCTGTGTTTGGTGAAAAAGGCAAGCATGCCCGTTCAGCCGTGGGTATGTGCTCCTTGCCATTTAATATGGCGGTGGAGATTGAGTTAATTGTGGAAGTGGAATAATCTGTATATAAAAATGAAATTTTTTGCTCTCATAGTAACAGTCTTATTTTTCCTATCCCCCTGCACAGCACAGGCAGATAGCACCAACAAGAAGATTAAAATTGAGATACCACGTTATAAGAATGGGGAACCAGATCTCTTCTACCAATTAGATAAGCAAAAAGCCCATCAGCTATGGCTGGATAGTCTTGAGTCAGGTTTTGATAGCCTGCAGATACGGATTTGGTATGACTATTCTCTTTTTACATTAAGACAATTGATCGTCCTTAAATATACAAGGTCAAGATGGTCAGCTGACCTATACGAAATGACCGTTCATTGGGATTATAATAAATGGACGGAAACGATCCTCACCAATGATACAAGGGCAGCCACGCCAAAATCAGGTTGGGAAAATTTTATACCCAGGTTATTAGCCCTGAATATCACAACGCTTCCGAACTTCAAAGATGTTTATGATTATGGCGCTGGGGCGGATGGGGTCACTTATAATGTTGAAATTGCTGACAAATATTCTTACCGGTTTGTTGAGTATTGGTCACCTTACCTGTTCAAAAAGAAAACTTCTTATGCCAAAACCATGTGCGATATATTGGATCTGATCCGGGATGAGTTTTCTTTTTGATTCCGATTAAAATGCTGCCGTTATTGTTTCGCAGGCTTTTCCTATTTGTTCTTCAGTAATAACCAACGGCGGCGAAATCCGCAAACAATCCGCTAACTTTATTACTGATATGTCTTTATGAAGAAAGAACTGATAGCCGAATTATTTTCCCGCTTTGAACAAGCCTGTTATGATTATAAAGGAATTGAATGCTGGAGTGCAAGGGAATTGCAATCCATTCTAGGTTATCTGCGTTGGGAAAATTTTACAAATGCGATTGATAAAGCAAAAAGGGCCTGTGAAAATGCCGGTGAATCAGTTATTGATCATTTTCGTGACTTCACGAAAATGATAGATCTGGCGAAAGGAGCTAAGAGAGAAATTGAAGATATAGCACTAACCCGCTATGCCTGTTACCTGGTAGCTCAAAATGGTGATGCTTCTAAACCTGCCATTGCTTTTGCTCAAACCTATTTTGCAGTGCAGACCCGCAGGCAGGAAATTATTGAGCAACGGCTACTTGATATTGCAAGGGTAACGGCAAGAGAAAAACTTTCCAGATCTGAAAAAAAACTATCCGGTATCATTTATGAACGTGGCGTTGATGAAAAGGGGTTTGCCATTATCCGTTCCAAAGGAGATCAGGCCTTGTTTGGTGGCTTTAACACCAACGATATGAAGCGAAAGCTACTGGTACCATCTAACAGGCCTTTGGCCGACTTTCTTCCTACACTTACCATCAAAGCAAAAGATTTTGCAACAGAACTCACCAGTCACAATGTTGTTGAAAAGGATTTAAAAGGAGAAACAGCAATCAGTAAGGAACATATTGACAACAACCTTGCAGTCCGAAAAATGTTGAAAGAACGGGGTGTAAAACCAGAATCGTTACCCCGTGCTGAAGATATTAAAAAAGTGAAACGAAAAATTGCTACTGAAGAAAAGAAAGCAGTAAAGAAATTAAAAGGAGGAAAGAAGAATTAACTTAAGCCTCGCAAGCATTTGTAATTATTTTACAAGCTTTCCTTATCTCCTCTTCCCCAATCACCAACGGCGGCGAAATCCTCAAACAATCCGGAGCAAATAAAAACCAATCTGTCAGCACTCCGTTAGCGATACAGGCATCAATTATTTTCTTATTTGTTTCAAAAGAATCAAACTCCACCGCCATCCATAAACCAAAAGAACGGATGGTTCTTATTTTGGGATGAAGGAGTAATGAATGAAATAATTTTTCTTTTGCAGCAACGCTGTCAATAATGGACACCGGAACTCCGTTCCGGTCATTATCAGACGGAACGGAGTTCCGTCCTCCGAGCAAAACTTTCATCGCCGCCATACCTGCTGCACAGCAAACCGGGTGGCCGCCGAAAGTAGTGATATGGCCCAGCACCGGATTCTCGGTAAAAGCATTCATCATTTTTTTATCGGCAATAAATGCTCCCAGTGGCATGCCGCCACCCAATGCTTTGCCAAGCAATAAAATGTCTGGAACAATATCAAAATGTTCAAAGCCCCAGAGCCCCGATGCATCGGGATGAACTTTGCCGGTGCGGCCAAAGCCGGCCTGTATCTCATCAAGAATTAATAACGTACCTGTCTCTGTACATTTTTTCCGCAGGGCCTGCATCCATTCTTTTGAAGGAACAATGATGCCTGCTTCGGCCTGCACTGTTTCAGCAATAACACAGGCTGTTTGTTCCGTTATCTCTTTCAATGATTCAAGTGAATTGAATTCCAGATGCAGCACATCCGGCAACAGCGGACGGAAAGCATTTCGCCAGTATTCATCACCTATTACACTCAATGCACCCTGTGTGCTGCCATGATAAGATTTATTGAAAGCAATTATCTGTATTCCGCCTGTTACTCTCTTGGCCAGTTTCATCGCTCCTTCCACTGCTTCAGCTCCGGAGTTGGTGAAATAAACAGAGTTGAGAGATGCAGGTAAATGCTCCGTCAGCAGTTTGGCATATTGCACCTGCGGACTTTCAATAAATTCTCCGTACACCATCACATGCAGGTAGGCATCTAATTGTTTTTGTATGGCCTCAATCACTTTGGGATGGCGATGACCCACATTGGCTACACTAATGCCGCCAATCAGGTCTATGTATTCTTTTCCATTCACATCATACAGTAAACAGCCTTCTGCCTTAGCTATTTCAAAAGCCATTGGCGAAGGCGAGGTTTGCGCTACATGACGAAGAAAAAGTTCCCGTTGTGTCATGTGGCAAATGTCGGAAAGAATGAAGGATATTTGTGATTCACCGCAGACCTGCCTGCCGGTAGGCAGGGAAGCAGAGAAAATGAGTTAACGCAGAGTAACCCGATAAACTCTACGTAACCTTTGCGTTCTCCTGTTCTCTGCGTTTAAAAAACAAAAGTGACATGCCAGTTATATTACCTGTAGAAAATAAGCATCCCCAATTTGGCAACAACTGTTTTATTGCTCCCAATGCCACTATCGTTGGTGATGTGACGACAGGAGATGGCTGCAGTTTCTGGTTCAATACAGTGATAAGAGGCGATGTGAATTTTATCCGCATCGGTAACAAAGTGAATGTACAGGACGGCGCCTGCATTCATTGTACCTACCAGCAATATGGAACTACTATCGGCAATAATGTTTCCATTGGTCATCATGCCATTGTGCATGGCTGCACATTGCATGATGATGTCCTGATAGGCATGGGCGCCATTGTGATGGATAATGCAGTCGTTCATTCCAATACTATTATTGCGGCGGGGGCCGTGGTTTTGGAGAACACTGTTTGCGAAGCTGGGAGTATCTATGCCGGTGTGCCTGCTAAAAAAGTAAAAGATATTTCCCAGGAAATGATCAGCGGAGAGATCCATAGGATAGCTAATAATTATGTGGGGTATGCGGATTGGTTCAGAATGCAGTCGTGAGTCATTAGTCTGGAGTCCAGAGTAAAGTATTCAACTTCAATGGAATGACTCCCGACTAACGACTAAAGACTCCAGACTCTCTCTCGTAATTTCCCTATGGCACAGACAATTATTTTACTCTAACTTCGTTAGGATATAAGCTGAATAACAATGAAAAGCCTTCGTTTTTTCACCATTGCTCTGAGCCTCATGCTCTTGCTTTCATCCTGCAAGATCTTTGGCAATCTCTTTGGCGGGATCTTCCCTAAAAAAGAAAAGTATGGTTGCCCAAGCAATGGCAAAAATGTAGGGGCCGAAAAAATCCTGAGCGGCGACCCTAAAGCTGCGAAGGATGTAAAAAAGGCTAAGAAATTCAGGAGTTAACACATTGTTCATGCAGCTAACCAACCAATATCCATGTCCTAATGTTGCATGCCGGGCATACCGGGATGGCATTAAAAAACCTAAACGCCTTTACTATGAGCCTCACCCTACGAACCACTCTTGGCTGCACCGAAGCCGTACTCTCCGATGATGGTGGTTTAAAACAGTTTTACCATGTAGCGAATATCCTGAGCCAGGATTTCGATGTTAATTTTTCCAACAAGGAAGATGATTTTGATACCATCGACTGGGAATTCCGGTTCAAAGGTCATAACATGACGCTGCACTACAGTATTTACAACGGCATTTCTCTTTTCCCTACCAAGACCCGTGATGCCCTGAATAAAGACAATAAAGCGGTGGTGGAACTGGCCAATGTGCTGGAACTGAAATTGCTCAATGATAACGGGCAAAGGAATATTGCGTAAACCCCAGACCCCTAAAGGGGCTTACGAAGACTCTGAAAGTTTTTGATGTTATTATTGGCCAGGCTTAGCACTACTATCATTGTCTGTTGCGTTGCACTCTTGTACGTTCTGTTCGCTATTCAGTAACTGCAAATCCCCGGTGAATATCTGAAGCCTTTAAAAATCCTTTAGCATTTTTATGTAGTATTTTTGGATAGCACATCTTAAATGCTATATGCACAAATCAATTGTATTTTTTCCCCTGTTTTTATTTCTGAACTGTTCTTATGGACAGGCCTCGCTCAAAATAGTTGATTCTATCAACAGGAAGATTGATTCAATATTCAGGCCTAACAAAGCATATGATCATCCAACAACACTGGATGGCTGTTTGAGAAGAGATTTTCCAAAAAATTCCATGACAGATGGAAGATGGGTCTATTACCCGGAAACCGGCAATATTCAACAAATTGACAAACCTGAAATTTCTAAAATAATCCCGGCTTATTCTTTTTACCGGGTAACCATGACAAATTACCTGGGTTATCATGTCAACGTTTCAGGATGTCTTATTTTATATGATTCCCTGAATAAAAAAATTGAACTGGTACAGCCCATATGGTACTCTGACGAAAATGAGTTATTTCTGAAACATTTTATCGGGAACAAATTCACCGACACGACTTCTTTATTAAAGTTTGTGTATGAACTGCAGAACCTGATGATAGTTGGCACAAGCGGAACATTTTTCAATACGAGATATCAATCTGACAAAATCACTTTTGACCTCACTTTTGGTCATGTCTCAGTAAGCCCTGGTATCGTAAATGCTGTTTCGGGCATCTGGAGAACATTTGAAATATCTTTAGCGGATAATACACTTAAAGAATTTAAAATAACAAACCCGAGGATGAATCAAAGCAGGATTGTAAAGTAGCCTCTTTTATTTCTCAATAACTCTTCTCTTCAATTGATTCCATAATGCTTAAATAGCTCACATACCTGTCCTCACTTATTTTCCCATCATTAACAGCTTCCTTGATAGCACAGCCCGGTTCATTAAAGTGCAGGCAATTGTTGAACTGGCAATTGTTTAATCTTTCTCTCATCTCAGGAAAATAATGTGACACTTCCTGCCTCGTTATATCTACCAGTCCAAATTCCCTCATACCCGGAGTATCAATAATGCGGCCCCCTTCCGGCAGATCGAACATTTCTGCAAAAGTGGTGGTATGCACTCCCTTTCCGCTCCAGCCGCTTACATCCTGGGTCTTTAAATCCAGTCCGGGAACAACAATATTGAGCAACGATGATTTCCCCACACCGCTATGTCCGCTGAGTAAAGAAGTCTTTCCTTTTAAAATGCTTTTGAACTCATCAACACCCTCCTTGGTTTCTGCACTTATCAACAGCACCTTATATCCCACCTCTTCATACATGGTCTTCCATTGTTCATACTTTTCCAGTTCTTTGGCTTTGTACAGATCAGATTTATTAAAAACAATAATGGCAGGCACATGGTACATTTCTGATGCCACGAGAAATCTGTCAATAAAACCCTGCGAGGTCCGGGGTTCCTTTAATGTAGCTACCAGTACTGACTGATCAAGATTGGCGGCCACAATATGATGCTGATGCTTATGCCTTGGCGATTGCCGGTTGATATAATTATGCCGGTCATATATCTCGTCAATAATGGCGGTATTGCTTTCTGCAGCTTCAATTTCCATTTCCACAATATCTCCCACAGCAACGGGGTTTGTGCTGGTAATATCATCCAGTTTCATTACTCCCTTCATCCGGGCATTATGGAATTTTCCGGCTTCATCCTTTACAATGTACCAGCTTCCGGTTGATTTATAAACTATCGCCTTCATGATTGCAAGATAACAGTAAATACTCAGGGAAATTTTCTAAGTACAGTAAGTCGCAAAACCAGCTCAAGAAAAAGAAATCCGAGAGCGGCTAATACAAACGGCAAGTATTTTTCTTCATATCTGCGGAAAGTGGTTATCTCCACTTTTGATTTTTCCATCTTGTCTATCTGGCTGTAAATATTTTTTAAACCGTCTTTATCCCTTGCCCGGAAATACTGACCGCTTGTTTCATCAGCTATTCTTTGCAAAAGCTGTTCATCCAGAAAATCCGGTTCGGGTTTCTTTTGTCTTTTTGAAGGATCGCTTATTTCATTCACAGTAGATGGACCGGCGCTCATTCCGATCGTATATACTTTCACTTGTTTTGCCCTTGCAATTTCCAGTGCTGTCAGGGGATCGATCAATCTTGTTTCCGGCGGGTCTTCTTTCCCGTCTGTTAACAGGATGATCACTTTGCTTTTCGATCCTGTGGTTGTCAGGCGATCAACCGCAGTAGCCAGTCCCTCGCCAATCACTGTGCCGTCAACTAAATATTTCCGGCTTTCCAATGATTGTATCTGGTTAATTAAGGTAGCATGATCCGTAGTGATAGGACATTGCGTAAAACTTTCTCCTGAAAAAATCACCAGGCCGATCCTGTCAACCGGGCGGCTGTTTACAAATTCTCCAGCTACTTCTTTTGCTACATCCATGCGGGATGGAGCAATATCGGTGGAGCCCATACTACCGCTGACATCCATGCAAAGCACAATATCAATTCCTTCCCCCTCGGTTTTTTGTTCTTCATTTCTTTTTTGCGGTCTTGCCAATACGATTATTAAACAGCTTAACGTAAGTAAGCGAAAAATAAACGGCAGATGCCGGAAACGGTTTTTCCATGATGAAACAGTGAAGGCATACACAGATGAAACTTTGACAGAAGCCTGCCCCATGTTATATTTTTTTACATACCATATTATTAACAGCGGAAGTAAGGCAAACAAACCAAGCAAAGCCGGGTCAGCAAAAACAATATTTTTTAGCCAATTATAAATCATTTGAAGAACCTCCCTCTAACTTCCTCCTTTAGGGGGAGGATTAGAACCGGATTGTTCCATTCGTTTTATAGATTCTGAAATATTATCAAAACAAATTTTATCATCCTCTTCTGTTGATTTGTATTTAGCAAATTTTACAAAATCACTCAGCCGGAGTGATTGCGATAGTTTATCAAACATATCTCTTGGCATATTCAGGTCTTTCAACAACATCACTAAATCATCCGTGGTTTTTTGCAATGAAAGGATTCCTTTCTTCCGGAAAACATATAGCCGGAAAATATCAACCAGCTTTGAATGATATAGCTTGTTGTCCGGTTTATTTCTTTGCAATTCGTTTAAAGCTGCCATAGCTTCATCATAGGGATCGATAACCTCTTTGGGGCTGATTACAGCAATTACCGTTTTTTCCCTTTTCCTGAGATAAAGGATAATCAATATAACCAGTAATGCCCCCGCTGCTGCATACCACCACCACTGCTGTTTATTCTCTTTGGGTTTTACATCAATAATATCTTTAATATCATGATAATCCTGATTGGGGTCAAAATCAGAAAACATTACGTCAACATGAATGCTGTCCGTTTTTACCGAAGGAAAAAGAATAAAAGAAGGAATAACCCAATGCCCGGAATCAAAACTGGTGAGTTTGTAAACTCCCCTGATTAAAGTACTCCCATTAACTGTTGATGTATCAATCTTTGGCCTTTCCAAAAATTCAAAATGCTCTATACTGTCAATACTTACAAATGAAATAACTGATTCAGGTGACTGGTTTGCTTCAATGGTCAGTATGAATGGCTCGCCGATAAGTATTTTATTTTTATCAACCGATGCTTTTATGCTGGCGCCACTCTGCGCTGAACAAGTTCCAGCTATAAACAAGAACCCGGGCAAAAATATAATTCGGCGAAAATTCATTTGGTTTATCTGTTCCGGCTGATGAAGAAGCGTTGCAGCACTTTTACATAATCTTCATCCGTCCGGACATGCAATAAATCACATCCGGATTTTTTAAAAATTTCTGTGGCATATTCAGAGACACGGAAAAATTCTTTCTCATAACTATGGCGGACAAAGCCATTGCTGCTATCAACCCACTTTGTTTTTTTATTTTCTGCATCCTGCACATGCAGTAAACCGGCATCGGGAAGCTGCATATCCATTTTATCATATAGCTTAATACCTGTAACATCATGTTTCTTGCCGGCAATACGCAACGCATCTTCATAGTCGGCATCCAGGAAATCACTCAATATAAATGCTATACTTTTTTGTTTTGTTGAATTGGTAAAATACCGTAAAGCTTTACTTACAGCCGTGCCCTCCCCTTTTGTTTCTTTACTCAGCAATTCCCTTACAATATATAAAGCATGTTGTCTGCCTTTTTTGGGAGGTACATATGCTTCAATAACGCTGCTGTAAAATATCACTCCCACTTTATCTCCGTTATTCACTGCTGAGAAACTAAGTACGGCAGCAATCTCAGTTATAATATCTTTTTTCCTGGCCTGCACAGTGCCAAATAAAGAACTGTTGCTTATATCAACAAGCAACATAACGGTTAGCTCTCTCTCCTCTTCAAAAAGTTTGCTGTAAGGATGCCCGAACCTCGCAGAAACATTCCAGTCAATAAACCTGATATCATCACCGGCTGCATATTCTCGTACTTCTTTGAATGACATTCCTTTTCCTTTAAAAGCGCTGTGATATTCACCTGTAAAAAGATCACTTGTGAGCTTTTTGCTTTTGATCTCAAGCTGCCTTACTTTTTTTAATATCTCTGCTGTCGTCAACATTAGGGAACATTAATTTTCTTCAACACTTCCTCAATCACATCTTCCACATTCACACTCTCGGCCTCTGCTTCATAAGTTAGCCCGATACGATGACGGAGAACATCTTTACAGATGGCTCTTACATCTTCCGGTATCACAAAACCTCTCTTGTTTAAAAATGCCTGTGCTTTCGATGCCAATCCAAGATTAATGCTTCCTCTTGGCGATGCGCCATAAGAAATCAGCGGTTTTAATTTTTCCAGTTTATATTGTTCCGGGCTTCGTGTTGCAAAAACAATATCCAGAATGTATTGCTCTATCTTTTCATCCATATATATCTGCCGGGTAAGTTCCCTTGCCTGCAGCACTTCCTGTATGGAAACCACTTGTTTCACTTCCGGCATTGTTGCTCCATGTATATTCCGCCGGATGATCAATTGTTCTTCAGCAATACTTGGATAATCCACAATCACTTTCATAATAAAACGGTCAACCTGGGCTTCAGGTAACGGGTAAGTGCCTTCCTGTTCCAAAGGGTTTTGTGTTGCTAAAACAAGAAAAGGTTCATCCAGTTTATATGTTGATTCGCCGATTGTAACCTGTCTTTCCTGCATCGCTTCCAGTAAGGCGCTTTGCACTTTGGCCGGAGCCCTGTTAATTTCATCAGCCAGAATAAAATTGGCAAACACCGGGCCTTTTCGAACAACAAACTCATTCTTTTGCTGATTGTATATTAAAGTACCAATAACATCAGCAGGTAATAGATCCGGAGTGAATTGAATACGGCTGAATTTAGCATGAATGGCTTGTGCCAATGATTTTATAGCTAACGTTTTGGCAAGCCCGGGAACTCCTTCCAGCAGTACATGTCCATTACTGAGCAGCCCTATCAGTAACCTGTCGAGCATATAAGATTGCCCGACTATTACATGCCCTATTTCTGCTTTTAGTTTATCGGCAAACCGGCCTGCCTGTGTTATTCGTTCATTCAGGAGCCGGATGTCTTCTGCGGTTTTAAACATAGTTGATCATTGATGACTAAAAGTACGAAGTCTCATTTAGCAAATAATCTGCCGCAGAAATAAATAGCAGAAAATACGGTTCAATTTTCAGGGTATTTTACCTTTTATAGGCGAAAAAGAATGCTTATTTTGTGGATTCATTCATTGTGATATGAATAAACTGATTACCGCCATTGCAACAGGTTTTATTTTCATTTTATTTATTGCCTGCAATAAAGATGAAGACCCTGTACCCAAAACAAAAACCGAATTACTGACCCAGAGCAGTTGGAGGTTTGGAGCGGCCACTTTAAACGGCAGTGATGTATCCTCACAACTGCAGGCCTGCCAGAAAGATAACATAATGACTTTTGCTGCTGCGGGCACTGGTACTATTGATGAAGGCCCTACCAAATGTAATTCGGGTGACCCTCAAACCAATCCATTTACATGGAGCTTTCAAAGTAATGAAACGGTTTTGCAGATGTCGGCCCCCATATTTTCAGGCGGTAGTAATTCATCCGCTATCGTCACTTTAAATGAATCTCAGCTGGTGCTGTCACAAACAATAACAATCGGTACTCCTCAAACTGTAGTAGTAACTTTTGTTCATTAAAAATCAGGAAAGATATTTGCCGACAATTGGCACCCTTCTGCCTACCCCGAATGCTTTGGGTGAAATGCGAATGATCGGGCAGAACTGGTTCCGCTTATATTCATTTATATTCACCAACCTCAGTACCCTGTCAACCAATGCCGGATCAAAACCCATTGCTTTGATTTCATTCGGGCCTTGCCGCCTTTCAATGTATTGGTACAAGAGTTTGTCAAGAACAGAATAATCGGGAAGTGAGTCTGTGTCTTTCTGACCCGGCCGTAATTCTGCGGAAGGAGGTTTGGCAATTATATTCTTCGGAATGATTTCTTTATTCCGGTTTATATAATTCGCTAAAGCATATACCTGCATCTTATAACAATCGCCCAATACAGAAAGGCCGCCGGCCATGTCGCCATATAATGTTCCGTATCCTGTTGCCAGTTCACTTTTATTTGAAGTATTTAATAATATGTAGCCGAATTTATTGGCAATTGCCATAAGCAGGTTGCCCCTTGTTCTTGCCTGGATATTTTCTTCGGCAACACCGAAGGGAAGATCTTTAAACAAAGGTTTTAATTCCGATAAAAAGCTATTGTAAATATCATTGATTGAAACAATGTCATACGGGTTTCCTAGATTTCTGCTCAACTCTTCTGCATCAGTTATTGAATGTTCAGTAGAATATTGCGATGGCATCAATACCCCTCTTACATTTTCTTTTCCCAATGCTTCACAAGCCAATGCAAGAGTAACAGCACTGTCGATACCACCACTGCTGCCCAGTATAGCTTTGCTGAAACCCATTTTGGTAAAATAGTCCCGGATGCCCATCACTATGGCATCATGTATTTCAGCAGTACATAAATTGTAATCCAGTTCCGGCGGAACCAATTCGGCATCCGGCAGGTCTTTAGCAAATGTTTTTACCGGTAAGTCGAATGTACCGTCATCCTTTAATTCAAAAACTTCCATCGCTTCTTTAAACAGCGGTAATTGTTTAACCAGGTTAGCTCTTTTATCAAACACCAATGAGCCGCCATCAAAAACAATTTCTGTCTGGCTGCCCACCACATTGCAATAAAGCATGGGAAGTTTGTACTTCTGTACATTCAGTTTGATGATGGCTTTGCGGTCTTCTACATGGGTGTAGTCAAATGGAGAGGCAGACAGATTCAGCATTACATCGGGCTTATGTTTCATCAGCTGGTCCATTGGGCAGTTGCGGTATAAAGGATTGTCGCCCAGGTTCCAGATATCCTCACAAATAGTGACGGCTAATTTTTTCCCTTTAAAATGAATAATGTTCCAATCATAAGCCGGTTCGAAATACCGGTATTCATCAAACACATCATAGTTGGGAAGACAGGTTTTATGAACAACTCCTTTCACTTCTTTTTCATACAGAAAAAATGCGGCATTGAAAAGGTCTTTGCCTTCTCTTACCGGGTTCCTGTCAGGAGCGCCGACTAAAACTGCAATTGTATCTGCATGCTCCCTGATAAGCTCAATTGCCCCGTTACATTTATTTATGAAATCTCCGAACTCAAGGAAATCTCTCGGCGGATAGCCGCAAATGCATAGTTCAGAAAATACCACTATGTCAGCCCCCTGTTCTTTCGCCCAATTGATCCCTTCAATTATTTTCCGGGTGTTTTCTTCAAAATTGCCTATGTGATGATTTTGCTGCGCTAAGGCGATTTTCATCATGCAAATTTACACCATTGTCTGCCGAATTAACGCTTATTTTTATTCCGGTAAATTTGCTTCCGCAACAAATCTGAACAAGCTTCGTTATCAATAACTATGAAAAAAATCTACTTTGTTTTTTTGGTTTCTGCAACATTTTTTGCCTGTAAAGACGAAAAAGGAGTTCCCGATGTTTCGGACATTAAAGTGGATATAAAGTTACAGCGCTTCGATAAAGATTTTTTTTCTATTGACAGTAATAACATCTCAGCCGGACTGGATAAACTGAACAGCAAGAACCCTCTCCTCACAACGATATTTCTGCAAAACGTATTAGGGCTTGACAGCAGTTCGTTATTTCCCGGTGTGAAGAATTTTCTCCGTCTCAGCGGCAGGCTTTATGATACCATCAATCAAGTTTTCCCAAACACAGCTGCTATTGAAAAGCAATTCAAAAAAGCATTTCAATACATCAAATATTATTTCCCGGAGTATACATTGCCGCTGATTGCTACCGTTGCAGGACCTGTAGACGCAATGGCTCAGTCTGTCAACGGGCCTACTCCCAACTTTTTACGCCCCGGTTTACTGGGCATCAGCTTGCAGTTTTATCTTGGCAAAAATTTCAGTGTTTACAATGACCCTTTCTTTATTGAAAATGTGGCCCCCCAATACCGCAGCCGCCGCTTCAGTAAGGAATATATCATTGCTGATGCCATGATGCTGGTGGTGGATGATATGTATCCTGATAACAGCGGAAGCCTTCCGCTTATTGAACAAATGATTGAAAAAGGAAAGCAATGGTATTTGCTGGATAAATTTTTACCCACTACTCCTGATTCCATTAAAACAGGTTACACACAGGAGCAATTGAATTGGTGCAGGGAAAATGAAGGACTGATATGGAGTGAGCTTATAAAAAATGAAGATCTAAATTCGATAAATCCAACGGTGGTCCAGACTTATATTGGCGAAGGCCCGTTTACCCAAGGATTTTCCCCGGAATATTCCCCCGGAAATATTGGCCCTTGGATTGGCTGGCAGATCATAAAAAAATTTGTTTCAAAAAATCCATCACTCAAGCCCGAGGAAATAATGAAGATGAATGCAAGAAAAATACTGGAAGAGGCTAAGTATAAGCCGAAGTAGCTCAGTTTGATTTAAACGGAACAAACATCTCAAAAGAAGGGATGCTTACTTCAAACGAATTTTTGCTGTGCAGGTTTTCCATCTGGTAAGTGCCGTACATGCGGCCCATTTCTGTACGCAGGTTGCAGCCGCTTACATATTGATAATGTTCGCCGGGCTGAATAACCGGTTGCACCCCTATCACCCCTTCGCCTTCTACCTCTCTGTAACTGCCATTGCTGTCAAAAATATACCAGTGGCGGCGGTGCAGCTTTACCGGGAAAGAGTTGTGATTTTCAATTGTTATGCGGTAGGCAAACATGAATTCTGAATTCAGGGGATTGCTGTAATCTGACTGGTAAAAGGTTTCCACACTCACCTTTACGCCTTCTGATATCATGCTTGTCATACAGTAAAAATAAAAAAAATACGGCAGACACAGCTTACCGTTTATTTATCTTTTAAATCGCCTGCCAGGGCTTAATTTTACCGCTCGAATCAAAAAAAGAAGTTGAATGAAGATAGCTGTAGCGAAAGGCGACGGGATAGGCCCGGAAATCATGGATGCGGTATTAAAAATTTTTGCCGCCAATAAAGTGCAACTGGAATATGAGTTTGTGGAAATGGGGAAATGGGTGTTTGATAAAGGATTCAGCAACGGCATGACGCCGGAGGCAAAAAAAACCATTGAATCACTCGGTCTGCTTTTTAAGGGACCCATGGAAACACCAAAAGGCAAAGGCGTAAAAAGCATTAATGTAACAGCCCGCAAAACATGGAACACTTTTGCCAATAAAAGAGAATTCAAATCGCTGCATGGAGTAGATACGGTTTTCAGTAAAGCCGGCATTCCGGTAAACATAACTGTTGTGAGGGAAAATATCGAAGACACTTATGGTGGTATCGAACACATGCTCACCCATGATGTGGCGCTGAGCCGCCGTTTTATAACCCGTCCGGGCAGTATGCAGGTAATCTGCTATGCATTTGAAATGGCCCGTCAGAAAAAAGCCAGGCGTATTACCTGTGGTCATAAAGCGAACATTATGAAAATTACGGATGGCTTATTCCTGGAATGTTTTTATGAAGTAGCAAAAGAATTTCCGGAACTGAAAGCTGATGATGTGATTGTGGACGATCTCTGCATGAAACTGGTAACAAGGCCTGACAATTTTGATGTAGTGGTGCTTACCAATCTGCAGGGTGACATTGTAAGTGATCTTTGCGCTGGTCTGGTTGGAGGGCTGGGCTTTGCCCCATCTGCCAATATCGGCGATCATATTTCCATATTTGAAGCAGTGCATGGCACAGCCCCTGACATTGCAGGAAAAAATATTGCCAATCCCACTGCACTTTTATTGAGTGGGTTTGCCATGCTTCGGCATGTGGGGCTTACTGAAAATGCTGCCGTCATTGAAAATGCACTACTTTATACTTTGGAAAGCGGAGTGCATACGGGTGATTTTGGTGACAAGACAAAACCTTCTGTAAACACAACCCGGTTTGCAGAAGCTATAATCAGCAATTTTGGTAAACTGCCACAGCAGGGAGCAGTAGAATTAATTTCAAATAAACCCGGCACACCAACTCCAATGAAACTGGAAACAAACCCGATGATGGTTTCCAAAGAATCCGAAGATGAAATTATTGTTGGCGTTGACCTGTTTATCGAAAGCCATGAACAACCGGCAGCCATTGCTGAAAAATGTAAACGGCATGCTGGAGTGAAATTTAATCTCATCAACATCAGCAATCGTGGCACACAGGTATGGCCTACCGGTTCTGTCTATACCAATTTGGTGAATCAGTACAATGTCAGGTTTGAAAGCATTGATGATTTTCCATTGAATCAGCAGGATGTTATCGGCCTGTATGTAAGTATGAGTGGTAACTTTAAAATCTGCTCATTTGAATTACTGAACATGTGGGGAGATAAGAAAGCTTATTCATTGGCGCAAGGCCAATAACCTTAGCCTGATTGTTTTGAATTGGAATAACCATTCTTCAACAACCATTGCATCACTTTCTCCCGTTGATCTCCCTGAATAATTATTTCACCGTCTTTCGCTGAACCTCCGGTACCGCAAAATGATTTAAGTTTCTTGCCCAGCTCTTCAAGGTCTTTTTCCTTTCCAATAAAACCCTTCACAAGAGTCACCGCTTTTCCTGCCCTGTGTTTTGTGTCCAGCCATATTCTTAGATTTTGCTTCGATGCAGGCAAGGTTTCTGTATTATCCTGTACGGGTTCAAAGGAAAAATTCGGATCAGTGCTGTACACAAATCCTCTTGAATCGGTTTTATTCTTTTTGTTCATAAGACCTCCCTGCCCTCCAAAGAAGGGTTCTTAATTTCCGAAAGATTGCTGTTTTCCTTTATTATCCGTTTTTTTAAAGCCTCGGGTAAAAAACTTTTAAGAATTCTCCAGTCAGCAAATAAAATTTCTCTTTAAGGTTCCAAAGTCCCTCCTGCGGAGGGATTTAGGGAGGCCTTCAAACTCATATCCAAACTCCTCGCCTGGTGTATCAGCGCACCCACACTCACATAATCCACTCCCGTTTTTGCATAGTCTTCAATATTATCGAGATTGATGCCGCCGCTGGCTTCGGTTTCAAAATTATCGCCAATTAAATCAACTGCCTCCTTTATTTGTTCCGGTTTAAAGTTATCAAGCATGATACGAAATACCTTTCCTTTTCCAACAGCTATCACTTTCTTCACATCCTCAATGCTTCTGGTTTCCACTTCTATTTTTAAGACCGGCTTCGCCGTTCGTACATATTTATCAGCTTTTAAAATAGCTTTTTCTATACCTCCGCAATAATCAATATGATTATCCTTCAGCATTATCATGTCAAACAAACCGAAGCGGTGATTATAGCCCCCTCCGATCCGTACGGCTTCTTTTTCCAGCAGCCTGAAATTTGGAGTTGTTTTTCTTGTATCGAGCAGTTTTGTTTTAAATCCCTTCAGTTTGTCAGCATACTGTTTTGTCAATGTGGCAATGCCACTCATCCGCTGCATACAATTCAATACAAGTCTTTCGCATTTTAGAATAGTATGCACCCTTGCTTCCAGTTCAAAGGCTTTTTCACCGGATTTCATCTCATCCCCGTCTTTTTTAAAAGGAATAAAAACGGCAGAAGGTTCCCCATAATGAAAAATTTTTTCGGCTACCATCATCCCTGCTAATATTCCGTCTTGTTTGATCTTTAAAACTGCTTTGCCCATTGCTTCCGGAGAAATACAGGCAAGGGTAGAATGATCCCCATCACCCAGGTCTTCTTTCAGCGCTTCTTCGATCAAATGCTGTAAAACTTTTTTAAAGTTCATGGGTACAAAAATAACAAAGCCCCGTCATCCTGAGCGTATCGAAGGACGGGGCCTTTATATTATTCTCTGAATTTTTATTCTATTGCCTGGAAGCGGATTTCCTTTACCACTTCTTTATTGTTTTTTGTTTTCATAAAAACATTGGTGCGGAAATTACCGGAATTGGTTTGAAGTGTACCTATGCAGAAATGACCGTCGGGACCATCCCCTTTGTGTTTCAGTTCAAATCCCTTAACACCATTGTTTTTAAAAAAGTCTTTTACGATCAGCTGAGCCTGCGCCTTGCTGTAACTATCGCTTTTATCAGGTAATGTCAGCTCAATATTCTCATCAAAATACTTTGAAAGGTCACCCGAATTGCCTGATCGCAATGCTCCAATTACTTCATCAATGCTTCCTTGCTGTACAAATGAAGAAAGCAGGATAAAGGAACCAACCAACAGTGTGCTGAAAAGGGTTTTCATGTTAAAATGATTTCAAGGGTAATAATCTAAAAACATGCCATCTTTTTCGGATAATTCTTACTCCACAAATTACTAAAAACCAGCTTCTTTGTCTCATCTTTGCCGCCAGTTAGATGATTTGAATGTAGATTTACACAGCATTCTTCCCTGAAAATGAATGTAGTTATACTATTTATAAATTGTTATTAACAAATGCCGGAAAGAAAAGTCATTTTGGTGATTATGGACGGATGGGGACTGGGGCAGGTTGCATCTTCAGATGCTATACAGAATGCCAATGTTCCCTTTACAAATTCTCTATACAAAAAATATCCGAATACCACATTAATCACCTGTAGTGAAGCGGTTGGTTTACCTGAGGGTCAAATGGGAAATTCTGAAGTGGGCCACCTCAACCTGGGTGCCGGAAGAGTAGTTTACCAGGAACTTCAACGAATTAATGTAGCAATTAAAAATGGTTCTTTTTCCGGGAATGAAACCCTGCTTAAAGCAATTCGTTTCTCTAAAGACAATAAAAAACCATTGCACCTGCTGGGATTGGTGAGTAATGGCGGTGTTCATTCCCATATCAATCACCTGAAAGCAATAATTGATGTATGCAATGAAGAAGGACTGAAAGAAGTATACATTCATGCTTTTACTGATGGCCGTGACTGTGATCCGAAAAGCGGGTTGGGTTTTATAAAAGAGTTGCAGGAACACCTGAATAATTCTGTAGGGAAAATTGCTACCGTAAGTGGTCGTTATTATGCAATGGACCGAGATAAAAGATGGGAAAGGGTTAAACTTGCTTATGATGCGTTGGTGAATGGGCTGGGAGAAAAAGCTATAGATGCGTTGCAGGCTGTTGAAAACTCCTATGCGAAAAATATTACGGATGAGTTTATCAAACCAACCATAATCGTTGATGAAGGACAGCAGCCTCTGGCTCTGATAAAAGATGGAGATGTGGTCCTTTGTTTCAACTTCCGGACTGATCGTTGCAGGGAAATAACACAGGTATTGACCCAAACCGATATGCCTGATTACGGAATGAGGAAACTGTCATTGAATTATACCACCATGACAGAGTACGACCAGACCTTTAAAAATGTTTTTGTCATTTTTGATAACGACAATCTGAATAATACACTTGGCGAAGTGATGCAACAGCATGGTCTGAAACAGATACGCATTGCGGAAACAGAAAAATATCCGCATGTAACTTTTTTCTTCAGTGGCGGTCGTGAAGTACCGTTTGAAGGAGAAAAAAGAATCATGATACCTTCTCCAAAAGTCGCTACTTATGACCTGAAACCCGAAATGAGTGCATACGAAGTCACAGTGGCCTTGCTTCCTGAAATAAAAAGTAAAACCTCCGATTTCATTTGTTTAAATTATGCCAATGCAGATATGGTAGGGCATACCGGTGTGTGGGAAGCGGCTATCAAAGCAGTTGAAACGGTAGATAAATGTGTGGAGCAAATTGTAACTACCGGGTTGGAAAATGGCTATACTATTTTTTTAACTGCAGACCACGGAAATTCTGATTACATGATAAACGAAGATGGTTCACCTAATACAGCGCATACCATGAATCTTGTTCCTTTTTTTATTATTGATAATAACTGGAGGGGTGAGATCAAACCCGGCAAACTGGGAGACATAGCCCCAACCATATTAAAAATGATGAAACTTCCGATTCCTGCTGAGATGACGGGAAAAGTATTGATTTAAAAAATTAGTTTACATTTAAAAAACAAATAGTATGTATAAAAGATTTATAAGGCCGCTATTATTGTTTTTGCTGGCAGCTTTGGTTATCATACAATTTTTTCATCCCAAACCCAATAAATCAAAAGGAGATCAACCTAATTTCATTGGAAAGAATTTTGCAATTCCTGCAGATGTAAAATCTATTTTAGACAAAGCCTGTATGGATTGTCATAGTAATAATACCCGTTATCCCTGGTACACCAATATTCAGCCTGTTGACTGGTGGATAACCAAACATGTCAATGAGGGAAAAAAAGGATTGAATTTTGACGAGTACAGCAACAAGCGTCTTCGTTATCAATATCACAAGATGGAAGAAGTGATAGAACAGGTAAAGGAAGGCGAGATGCCCCTGAACTCTTATTTATGGATTCACAAGGATGCTAAGCTTGGCCAGGAAGAAAAGAAAAAGTTGCTTGACTGGGCGAACTCAGTAATGGATACAATGAAAGCAAGATATCCCATCGACAGTCTTGTAAGAAAGAAACAATAGTAAATTTGACCGCTGCTACTGCATGAAAAAAATACTTACCAAGATTTTTTCATTTATCATCCTGCTGGCTATAGCATTTCCTTTATTACACATTTTTATCATTCAGATAAGACAGCAGAAACTGCAAAAAGAGATGGAAGTAAGGCTCGGTACTGAAATCCTGCATACCATCACACTGGATAAAAAAGAAGTTCATTGGATCAAGGCAGACAAAGAAATAATGGTTGATGGTAAGATGTTTGATATAAAATCCATTTCTATCAAGGGAAATAAAATCACTTTTTCGGGATTGTATGATGATGACGAAACGGAACTTATGGCCCGGTTTAAAAAAGATCATCAGAATAATTTCCCCGGTACAACTCAATTAACACAGCTTTTCCAGCTCTTACAGTCATTATACAAAAACCCGACCACAGATGAATTATCCATACCTGTTTTTTTAAGGAAAGAGTTAACAGGCCGCTTTACTTTTTTCCCTTCTTCTCCTTTTATTTCTATTATTACTCCTCCTCCGCAAGTTTGATTACAAGGATTCTTTATTTATTTAATTATCTCAGTAATCAAAAAATAATTATGAGAAAGATTGTATTTCTTTTTGCAGTAGTATATGCAGGGGCAGCTGCCTGGTCACAAACCGACAGCACTACGGAGAAAACGCTGGAAGAAGCGGTGGTTTATTCCAATAAGTTTGTAGAGAAGAAAAAAAACCTGGCACAAAAGATTGATGTCATATCAGCAAAGACCATTGCCCGGCTTAACGGACAAAATACAGGCGACTTATTGATCAACACCGGAAATGTATTTGTACAAAAAAGCCAGCAAGGCGGAAGCAGCCCTGTAATTCGGGGATTTGAAGCAAGCCGTATATTACTGGTAGTAGATGGAATCAGGATGAACAATGCCATATACAGAAGCGGACATCTTCAAAATGCTATCTCCGTCGATCAGAATATGCTTGAAAGAGCGGAGGTGATGTATGGCCCAGCCTCTACTCTTTACGGAAGCGATGCTTTAGGAGGAATTATTCATCTTCGAACTAAATCGCCTGTTCTATCTCCAGGTGGCAAATTCCTGGTTACCGGATCGGCGTTTGCAAGGTATAGTACAGCAAATGAAGAAAAAACAGGTCATGCAGATGTTAGTCTGGGCGGGCAAAAATTCGCCTGGCTTCAATCTTATTCTTACAGTGACTTTGGGGATATGAAAATGGGTAATGATTATCCCAATAAATATCCAAATTTCGGCAGGCGATCCCGGTACATTGATAACATCGGCGGTATAGATTATGTAATCACCAATGACGACGACAGGATTCAGCGTTTTTCCGGTTATAAGCAATGGGATGTTACGCAGAAGCTTCTCTTTCAACAAACCGATAAAGTAATTCATCGTATTAATGTGCAGTATTCAAACACCAACGATGTTCCCCGCTATGACCGTTTGCAGGATATGAAAGATTTCGGAGGCAGCATCGGTACCACACTTCGGTATGCCCAATGGTATTATGGTCCGCAAACAAGATTGCTTGGAGCATATGAATTAAATATAATTCATGCCGGTTTCCTTAGTGAACTGAAAGTAAATCTCAATTACCAGGACATTAAAGAAAGTCGCCACACAAGAGAGTATCGTCGTTATGACATGCTTGACAGCCGCCGGGAGCATGTAAAGGTTTTTGGATTTAATATTGACGGCAGATTTGACTGGAAACATAAAAACCTGAACGAAATAAACTTTGGCCTGGATGGCCAACTGAATGATGTAAAATCAGTAGCAAACAGAACAAATATCAATACAGGTGCAGTTTCAAAACTGGACACCCGTTATCCCGATGGAATAAATAAAATGAATTCTTTCGGCCTGTATGCCCAGCACTTAGTCAAATTAAAAGGCGGTAAACTGATAATCAATGATGGCATCCGTGTTCAGATACTGAGCCTGCATTCGACCATTATTGACAATTCATTTTTCAATTTTCCCTTTACTGATATTAAGCAAACACCATTTGCCATCACCGGCAATTTAGGTTTGGTGTATTTGCCTTCTGATAATTTCAGGTTTACAGGAAATCTTTCATCTGGTTTCAGGGCGCCCAATATTGATGATGTAACCAGAATTTTTGAGTCAAGCACCGCTATTAGAAGATTAGTTGTTCCCAATCCGGATATCGGACCTGAATACACCTACAATTTTGATATTGGTTTTTCTCAAAACATAGAAGGCAAAGCACAAGCGGAACTGACGGTTTTTTACACTTCGTTCAAAGACGCTATTGCTACTGCTCCTTTTAAATTAAATGGACAGGACTCTGTTCTTTATAACGGCACTATGTGTGCCGTATATGCAAGCCGCAATATAAATAAGGCTTATTCAAGGGGTATAAGCGGCAGATTGAAAATCAATCTAAGCAAAAAAATAGCCTGGGATAATACTATTACCCAAACTTATGGAAGGTATAAAGTATCCGGCGGTAAAAAACCACTTGATCATGTGCCACCTGTTTTTGGGAAAACAAGCATCACTTATACAGATAAAAAATTTAATACCGAAGCTTATCTTCTGTTTAATGGTTGGAAACGAATTAAGGATTATAACCCTGATGGAGAAGACAATCAGCAATATGCCACCCCTGATGGAATGCCCGGATGGCTCACTATTAACTGGAGGGGCAGTTATGCCTTTACCAAATACCTGATACTGCAAGCTGGCGTTGAAAACATCACCGATCGCAACTACCGTTATTTTGCATCGGGATTTTCAGCCACGGGCCGCAATTTCATACTTGCCTTAAGGGCAAACTGGTAGTTTTTCGGGCCCGAATTATTCAAAAGGATAAAGGTTTTGACCTTCATCCTTTTATTTTTCCTTCCAGCAACCGAATTTTTACATTTTGTGCAGCATCCGTACAGGAAAATTGTCTAAATTACAGGCAACCAAAGGGAGTTATGACCGAGGAAGCCATATTAAAAGGGTGTTTACAAAACGATGCCACAGCCCAAAGGGAGTTGTACAACCGGTACAGTCCGAAAATGCTGGCTGTGTGTTATCGTTTTGCTCACAACCGGGAAGATGCTGAGGATATGCTTCAGGAGGGTTTTATTAAGGTCTTTACACAGATGCACACTTTTGAGAATCGGGGAGCTTTTGAAGGATGGATCAGGAGGATCATTGTACATACCTGCATTAACATCCTCAAGAAAAATAAAAAGTTCAATGAAAGTGTGGATATCATTCACGCCACCGGCATACAGGTAAGAGAAGACAGTGTACCGGCAATTATTCAGGCCAAACAGGTGGTAGAATGTATCAGGCTATTGCCTATCGGATACCGGACGGTGTTGAATCTTTATGCAGTAGAGGGTTACAGTCACCGGGAGATATCCAATATGCTGGATATTGAAGAGAGCACCAGCCGAAGCCAATACACCCGGGCAAGAGCGATGCTTGAAGATATTTTGATTCGCAAAAGGATACTGCAAAAACCAAAACAACAAACAGATTGGCTGGCTGCTATTGGCCGGTAACAATCAATAACGTACCCAAATGGATGGCTGATTATGGAAAATAGATTTGATAACAGAGATTTTGAGCAGTTTGTAAAACAAAATGCCGATCAATACCGGATGTTTCCATCTGAAAAAGTGTGGAAGAACATTCACTTTTCCCTTCATACCCGCAGAAAATGGTACGGCATCGGCCTTGCATCATTATTGTTAACGGTTGCTACAGTTACCTGGGTAATGCTCTCCCCCGTTAAGAAGAATACTACTATTGCGTCAAAATCCGGGTCAACGTTTGTCGCTGAAAACAATACTGCGGACAGTAAGAAAAAAATATTCATTACAGCAACTCAACCTGCAGGAAATAAAAACCGCTTTATCAGTAATGCTGAAAATCTTCAAAGCAGGGTTTTTCCGGATGCTATCCTAAACATCCCTGAAAGCAATGTGGGTGACATAGCTATAAAAGCTGTCGAAAAAATTAATAATGAAAATGCGGTTCCGGGTATTGCGATGCCGGCTTTGAATTATAAAACAAATCCGATAGCTGTTAAACAACCATCCATTTCCAAAAAAGTTTTACCTCCCGCTGCTCCTGAATTTAAAAATGATATTGTTGTAATACCTGATATAAAAAAGGATGATCCCGGCAAAATCAGTTCTTCTGTTATTGAAAACAAAAAAGATATTTATCCGCTCACTATTGAAAGTGTGGTAAATTCCTATATGCATCAAAAGCCGGGGAAAAAATTATCCTGGGAGGTTTATTTTTCACCCAACATTACTTATCGTAAGCTGGCAGAAAACAAGGCATTTATTAATTCAGCACAGGCATCCAATAATCAGTTAAACTACTACACTGCCATTGCTGATATCAATAGCCTCGTAACCCATAAACCTGACCTTGGTATTCAACTTGGATTTAATGCCGGGTATCCTCTTACCAGGAGTATTAAAATACTTGCAGGACTGCAGTTTAATGTAAGCAAGTATGATATCCTGGCTTATACCTATTCAAGTGAAGTAGCTACCATTGCTTTAAATACCGGAACCGGGTTAAATTCTGTTTCCACTTTTACTAATTACAGAAATTTCGATGGTAATAATGCGGGTTGGTTGTCGAACCTGTATTTTTCCGCTTCTGTTCCCGTCGGGGTTGAGCTTAAGCTGAATAATTCTCCAAAAACACAAATTGGTGTTGCTGCCACTATTCAGCCGACTTATGTTCTTGGCGACAGGGTTTATCTGCTCTCCACAGATTACAAGAATTATGTAGAAGTGCCTTCCCTTACCCGTCGTTGGAATCTGAGCGGCGGCTTTGAGGCTTTTGCCAGATACAACACAGGAAAGATTCAATGGAAGATAGGACCTCAATTCCGTTACCAGATGCTTTCCAGCTTTAAACAATCCTATCCGGTAAGAGAGCATCTTTATGATTTTGGAGTCAAATTAGGAGTGACGCTTAAAAACCCATAAGCTTTATTAACTTTTTTCTTCATAGATTATCCTGCTTTTAAAAGAGCAGGATTTTATTTTACAGGTCGTTTTCAAGTAATTTTGAAAGCATGAAATATCCCGTTTTACTCTCTCTATTCATCCTTTGTCTTTTCTCCTGCAAACAGAAAAAAAAAGAACCGGAGAAAAAATATGTTTCTGTTTTATCCCTTGTCAAAGCCCAGGTTGCACATATTGACACTTCACTATATGCAATTGTCAAAATAGTTTCAACAGACAGTCTGCATCAGGATACTGCATATATCAGGCGGGAAGACTTTGCTGCCGAAGCAAGAGAATTTCTTGAAATACCAGACCTGTCAGATAAAAAAATAGCCCGGCGATTCAAAGAAGAAACATTGTATGATAACTCTATTAACCGGGTGGTGATCACCTATACTCCCGAAAACCCGGATAAAGAAATAATCCAAAAACAGGAGTTACTGGTTGTCCCCGATCCCCTTTTAGGAGACAGGGTTACAAACATCATCATCACCAGTTCTGTAAGTAACAGAGACAGTTCTGTTCAAAAGAATATGCTTTGGCAAATGGATAAAAGTTTCCAGGTGGTTACCACACGACGGCTGCCGGGCCAACCGGAAACAGTTACCACCACCCAAGTAACCTGGAATGAAGGATTTGACCAATGACCAATAAAGAATTTCAAGCTATAGCCTCTTCTATTCCCGGTCAGCCGGGCATCTATAAATATTTTGATGCCGGCCATGAAATCATTTATGTTGGTAAGGCAAAGAATCTTCGCAAAAGAGTCGGCTCCTATTTCACCAAAAACCTTACAAATTACAAGACCCATGAATTGGTGCAGCGCATTGCCAGGATCGAATTTACCATTGTCAATTCAGAACAGGATGCCTTTTTACTCGAAAACACATTGATCAAAGAATTTCAGCCCCGTTTCAATATTAATCTTAAGGATGATAAATCTTATCCCTATATTATTATTAAAAATGAGTCCTTCCCGAGAGTATTTCTTACAAGAAGAAAGATCAATGATGGTTCGGAATACCTTGGCCCATATACGTCGGTTAAAAAGGTAAGAGAGCTTTTACAGTTTATCAAACAAACCATCCAACTGCGCAACTGCACCCTGAACCTCACAGAAAACAACATCAAAAAAGGCAAGTTTAAAGTTTGTCTCGAGTATCACCTGGGCAACTGCAAAGGCCCCTGTGAAGGCCTGCAAACCATGCAGGATTATGATGAAAACCTGAAACAACTAAAAAATCTTCTCCGCAGAAATATGGCGCCTGTGATCCGGCATTTTAAAAATGAAATGAAAGAGCAGGTGGCAGCGCTGGCATTTGAAAAAGCAGAGATAACAAAGAAGAAAATTGAATTTCTTGAAAACTATCAGGCAAGATCAGTGGTAGCAAATACAAAAACCGGCAACCTGGATGTTTTTTCTATATTGAAGGAAAAAAATATAGCTTATATCAATTACCTGATGGTTCGTAACGGAACCATTATTCAGACACAGACAAATAAAGTGGAAACCCACCTGGAAGAAACGGATGCAGAAGTGCTGCGTTTTTCCATCGCACAATTAAGGGCCACTTTCAACAGCGATGCTCCTGAAATCATAGTGCCATTCCAGATAGAATATCCTCAAAAAGACATAAAAATTGTGATTCCAAAAGGGGGCGACAGAAAAAAGCTTTTGGAACTGGCCTTCAAAAATGTAACTCACTTTATTGAAGAACTAAAATCAAAACAGCGATTGAAACTGGACAGTAAGAAACCTGAGAAACAAAAACTGCCGGAGCAATTGCAACAAGATCTTCACTTACCGGATCTACCTGTGCATATCGAATGTTTTGACAACTCCAATTTCCATGGAAGTTACCCTGTTTCAGCAATGGTTTGCTTCAAAAATGGGGAACCAAGCAAGCCTGGCTACCGGCATTTTAATGTAAAGACTGTAAAAGGAATTAATGATTTTGCCACAATGAAAGAAGCCGTGTATCGCAGGTACAAAAGGCTGAAAGAAGAAGGTCATTCTTTGCCTCAGTTGGTAATTATTGATGGAGGTAAGGGACAACTCAGTGCAGCAATGGAAGCCATTACCGAACTCGGCCTGGAGGGGAAAATGAGCCTGGCCGGTCTTGCCAAAAATGAAGAAGAACTTTTCTTTCCGGGTGATTCAGCCTCTGTAAAACTTTCCTACAACAGTGAGAGCCTTAAATTCCTCCGGCGGATAAGGGATGAAGTGCATCGCTTCGGAATTACCTTTCACAGAAAGAAAAGGAGTGGTGGTACTTTTAAAAATGAACTGGAAGAAATTAAAGGCATTGGAAAAGCCACCGCAGATCTGTTGCTCAAAGAATTCAGATCGGTAAAGAATATCAGGGAAACAATAAAAAAAGGCAAGGGGGAAATTGAAATTGGAAAAGTAATTGGAATAACCAAAGCAAGGTTAGTGATGAAATACTTAACCTCTCCCGCTTCAGCATAAATTTATACCCTCCAATAAATCCAAATCTCCCTCTCCATGCAAAGAGGGGTATTTTGGGAATAATATTTTTGTATGATTGTTGGCGGGAGGTCTAAAAAAAATGGGGCCCGGATAGAAATCCAGCCCCGTTTTTAAAATCCAATATCCTATGAAAAACCGAAACGAAAATACAACATTTATCCAATTTTCCTATAGGAGTTTTACGATTTTGAAAACTTTTTTTATTACTTAACCCTTAATGACTTAGTTATTAAAAAAGCCCCGGTATCGGGGCTATAAATTTAATATTAAAGTGTGTGTGTCTCGTATTAATACGACCACAGATCCTGCTCGAAATTGAATATCTTTTCTTTGATATTCTCTCCTTCTAATAATGCAAGGATAGGGTCCTTAATATAGCTTCTTATATTTTTATTCGAAGGATTATCAAAAGTAGATTTAATCAGATAACTGCTAAACATACGACTCTCAAAAAGCTCTTCCCAAGTCATCCTGCTCTGACCCATATTCTTAGGATTATAGACCTCATATCTCGTTAATACAGGACGTAAATCCGGATAATATATCCAAAACATCATAGTTGAGCCTCTTTCCTGACCATTGGGTAAATAAGAAATTTTGACAGGTGCAATGCCCAAAATCCGGCAAAACATTCTACTTGACTCACGGTCAAATACCCACTCCTCCTTTAATCTCATTTTAGAAACGCTTTTGGCATCAAAACTTGCTCTGGTAACAACCCGGGCAATTATTTTACTTGGATCATCTATCGCTGTTTTATTTACCGTATCAGCTGAACCTGCAGTCAATTGATCAATTTCAGCAAGGCTCATTGGAGTTGTAAATCGCTCATCTGCAAAAGCTGTTACCTCTCCTGTTTTGATTGCCTTCAACAAAATATTGATGAACATCTGACTCCCGTTATCATCATTTGCTTCATATTGAAAAACTTTATTGAGTTTCTCTCTAAGATCCAGCTCTCTCCATACTTTTTCAGCAAATAAGGCGTCGTCCCAACGAAGGTTTTCATATGGAAGGGGATTACGTTTTGTAAGGCTGCTTTTATCGAAGGCATTATCATTACGTAAAGACTTCTTTACTACCGTATCACTTAAACCGCTGGAATCAACGATAATTGGAATATTTGCAAAGGGGTCAAATCCCGGAGTAACATTGTTATTAACCTGCTGTTGCTGATTTCCGATTGGGTTTTTTGTGGTATCAGTTGGTTGTGTAGTAGCAGGATTGTTGTTCTTTTTCCGATTAGTGCGCTGAGAATAAATGTTCTGAGCAGCAAAAAGCAATACCAACAAACACAAACAACATTTTACAATAAGACTTTTCATGTTCCGGTTATTTTATTTAATGTAATAAACAAGTCCGGGTATTTTCCGGTTTTTTCCGTCTGGACCAACAGCCCGGATATTGTCTATAGTAACAGTTCTACCGGGTGCAAGCCCTCTGATTACACTTAACGCTTTAGGACTCCAAGTATTGCCTGTACAAGGCGCTTCCTGTATATCCCCATTTTCATCATCCGCCGTAAGTGTAAAACTGGTAACAGTATATTGAAGCTTGAGCGGGAAGTCCTTAATAAAAGCCCCTACCCCTGATTGGGCCTTAAATTGGCCAGCTGTCATATTTTCATTACTCATTATGCCCCCAACAGTAGCTACAGGATCAGGAATATTCCGAACACGGAAAGATTGGCTACCAACTACTTTGCCATCAACAAGGATATTTACAACGCAATCATCAGATTGACCAGTTACTTTTGCGATGTACATACCCCCTCCTTGCTTAGCTATGGTACCGCACTGAATCGACGCACTCACCCTATCATCCCCGGCGCCACTGGCTGCAATTTTTACTTTATTATCCCACCCTACATATAAAACATTCATTTCAGGTAACCCTATAGATGTATTAGACTGACCAACAGTATATGGTATTGTCTTTGGAACACTTATCACTTTTCCATTCTGGTCTGTGTAAGAAATATTGACGGTGATAGAACGAGTTCCCAGCCCGTCGGGTCTGAATTTATAATGTGCGGCCCCATCTGCTGGATCTATTGGTATCCCCTGTCCATTAATTGATATCTGAGGTTGAACAGCCGTGCTGAATCCACCTACCCCTGCAGTTACTTCTATCTCTTGTCCCGGTTGTACATAGGTTGCATTAGCAACAGCGATAGCAGCAAATGCATCTTGTTGTATTTTTACCTTTCCAACTTGCTCATGGCAAAAGGTTACCACTTTATTCTCGGAAACTTTTATGTCATTTTGAAACTTTGAGAGAATAGTAAGTGCAGCTATCGTTGGCACCATATGGAAGTAAGACTCTTCCCAATTCTTTTTATTATTTCCTGTTTGAGAAGCAGGTTTATCAAGATTAATAGGGAGCGAATTTGCAAAAGCATTACCTATTGCTGTATCTCTTTTTAATACGGTGTTTTTAAAGTCAGTTAATAGCTGCAAAAGCTCCTTACCTTTTCCTTTTTTGACAAAAAGCCTTGTAGCAGCATCAAGGTTATCAATTTTATAATCCTTAGAAGGATCAGATTTGCTACCCCCGGCTTCAAGCATAAGATCGGTCTTCATTTGCTCAATCATATTGTTCGCTTTTGAAGCATAACTCATAATATCGTTTGCAATTGGGCGCCAAATAGCAGCTTTTTCAGCAGCTCCGGGCTCTTTTAATTTATCAGTTAAAGATTGAAATACCTGAGCTGTTGAAGCGTTTGTTGCAATGTTTGAAGTTACCAGGCTATTATTTACAGTTTTAAAGGCATTGAGGATCTCCGATGATACGTTCAGCGCCAGCAGGGCTGTAAGCACCAGGTACATTATATTGATCATCTTCTGCCGTGGCTCCTTTGGTAAAGACATGAAAAATTTCGGTTTTTAGAATTAGTAATAGTGACTTTTCTAATAATTCATGGATACAGGTTGTTATTGCAATCGGTTTAGTTGCGACCCTGCATGGCTGTCAGCATATTGCCATAAATATTGTTCAGTCGGTTTAAGTTGGTAGCCAGGTGACCTATCTGGTCCTGTACCCTCTTGGCATCTTCAGCGCTGTTCAGCATGGAAGCTGATGTTTCAGACAACTTACCATAAAAGGCATTCAATGCTTTCAGGTGGTTGTTGCTTTCCTGTAGTTCCAATTCATAAATAGTGTTCAGCGAAGAAAGATTTTTTGTCAGCACCTGTATTTGCTCATGAAACGACCGGGCACCCTCCGTAGCAGCATTAAATGCCCCGACAGAACCTGCGGCGCTTACATAAGCATCCTTTACCTTTTCCAATGTGCCGGTTACCTCCCTTGTTTTGGCAGCAAAATCGCTGGTAGCAGAAATGCTGTCGTTGATATTGCTCATTCCACCGACAGTGGAATTCAACTGCTTGAAACCTTCGCCCAGCCTTTTCATTGTATCGGGGGTGATGTCCGCTTCCATCAGCATTTTATCCATGGCTGCAAATCCTTTTCTTGCTTTTTCACCGGCAACCACAAATTGCTCCTCATCATGGGTGGTATCTTTCACAGGGGGGTAAATAGTGTACAGGATGCCATAGGTGGCAAAGATTATCGTCTCCGTCGTTAATCCCGCAAAAAGCCAAAAATCTGCATCGGCCTGGTGTGTAATTTTTCTTAGGGCTCCCCAGATTACAAGTGCTGCGCCAAATGATACGCCTACATCTACCCATTTTGCTACTTTGGAAGGAACTGCTGCTGCCATAAAACTAGATTTTTAAATTGTTTTTTATGAATATTAAATCGAACAGGTGGAAAAAATGAGAGGACAAATTTTTTGCATTGCCCTCTCAATATCTTTTTAGAAATTACTTCAAATTATTTGCTTTTTTTCTCCTTGCTGCCTTTTCCTTTCAGGGGTGCGGCAGGCAAATCGATTACACAACGGAAGCCTATGTAAGATTTGGTTGAATCCTGGTACTCGTATGTGCTGGTACCTGTTTGCAGGTAATAACCTACATCTTTCCAACTGCCGCCACGGATTATTTTACGTTTCATCAGGGGGGGATCATCGTCTTTGGCATTCCAGCGAACATCGGGGTTCATATCATGCTGAAAGTTATTACGGCCTTCATAATATATAGAAGATGTCCATTCTGCCACATTGCCGCTCATGCAATAGAGACCATAATCATTAGGCCAATAGGAATCGGCACGAACGGTGTAGAAACCACCATCTTCCGGATAGTTACCACGGCCCGGTTTGAAGTTGGCCATCAAACATCCTTTTTTATTACGGAGATAATAATTACCCCAGGGGAACATGGATTGAGAACGTCCGCCACGGGCTGCATATTCCCACTGCGCTTCTGTGGGCAAACGGAAATCTGACTCCTGTGCTCTTTTCTTTGAATCAAGATATGCGTTGAGTAAATGAGTTCTCCAATCGCAGAAGGCTGTAGCCTGTTTCCAGCTTACACCTACCACAGGATAATTTCCAAAAGCCGGGTGAGAAAAATATCTTTTGGTCATCGGCTCATTATATGAATAAGCAAAGTCCCTTATCCAGCAAAGAGTGTCCGGTGCGATGGAATAAGGAAAAGCATTCTTGGTAATAAACTTGGAACGGGCTACCCCTGCATTTTTCCTTTGAGCTGCTTCTTTCAGATCAAATACATCGGAGTAATAGACGAGTTTTGATGGATCGATTTCCTTCTTGCCATTTAACCTGTCTTCGGGAGGAAGAATAAAATCAGTACCGGCCAGTTGTTCAATTACTTTAGGGTCGCTGAGTTTAGTGGTTTTCATTTTTGCCCAGTCTACATGCTCTTCACCATCGGGACCCGTTTTTACATAAGAAAGCCTGCGTGCAGCGATGGAATCTCTGACCCAGTTTACAAACTGACGATATTCATTGTTGGTAATCTCAGTGGCATCCATCCAGAATCCACTGATAGAAATGGAACGATTACGGGCACTGAAAGAATATGCCGGATCCTCATCACTTGGACCCATGTGAAATGTTCCTTGCGGAACATATACCATGCCCGGAGGCCTGGGCAGGGTGTACTTACTTGCAGGCGCCACTCCGTGCAACTGTCCATCATTCGGCAAAGTTCCACCTTTGCCTTTATCTTTCTTCCCCAGAATGCCGCAACTTGACAGCACTGCCACGCAGAATACTGCGATGAGGGAGTAGTAAAGGTTTTTCATTCTCATACACTTAAAGGGTATTGGGCAAATATAATATTTTGAACTATTATGCCACACAAGGTTAAGATTTATTTTTTTGCAATCAAAGTACTTTTTACGGGGTAAAATTTCTAACGAATATCGGCATGGATTTATTGCATTCCTGTAGAATTTATTCCCTTCCGTGATGCCTGTTTATCAGCGAAATAAGTTCATTTACGGAAAATACGGGAGGCTGGCAGGTATAATTGCTGCAAAGCCAGATGCCTGTGCTTACAGTCATTGGTTTATCAGCTAAAAGCGGAAAGCCCGGGTTACCCGAGCCCGATGCCATCAAAACCCTGTGGGGAATAAACCGGGAAAGTAACTCTGATTGAATACCGGAAAACTGCGGCCCCACAATGGCGATCTCATTGGTACCGATCATTATTTCATACAGCAAGCAAAGCCAATTGCCAAACGAAGCGGGATACCTGGTGATCGCATTCGTTAGTGAAGAAACCATATCAAGGTTTCTTTGTTTCCATTCAGATTTGTCAAAAACAACCGATAAATACAGGAGATTGTGAGCCATTACAGAATTTCCGGAAGCTGTTGCGCCATCATACACTTCTTTTTTCCTGATGATTATGTCTGTTTGAAATGCTGCAGTATAAAAAAAGAAACCTGTTTCCTTTTCACTGAAATGTTCAATTACAAATTCGGTAACAGTTTGGGCTTTGTACAGGTAATCCGTATCAGCCGTTATTTCCTGTAGGTGAATCAATGCCTGTATCAGGAAAGCATAGTCATCCAGAAATGCCGGAAACTTTGATTTATCATTTTTCCATGTATGACAGAACCCACCGCTTTTTGCATCAGAAAGTTTTTCAAAAAGAAAATTCATGTTCTTAACAGCCAATTGCCGGTATGTTTCATTTCCCGTAGCTCCGAAAGCCTTACTGCAGGCAGTGTTCATCAGGGCATTCCAGCCAAGAATGATCTTGTCATCCAATGCGGGACGAACTCTTTTTTTTCTTTGCTCAAGCAGTTTTGCCCTTCCATCTGCAAGAATTTTTTTGAGTTTCGCTGTTTTAATTTTGTTTTCTTCAGCAAAACTTTCGGCAGATTTCTTTACCCTGAGAATGTTACTATGCTCCCAGTTACCCTTTTCAGTAACGTCATAGTATTTAGAAAATATGGATGAATTCTCTCCCAATAATTCATCTACTTCTGCCTTTTTCCATACATAAAACTTTCCTTCTACTTCTTCGCTGTCGGCATCCAAAGCGGAATAAAATCCTCCATCCGGATGCATAAGTTCTCTTTCCACAAACTGCATGGTCTCCTGAACCACCTCACGGTATCTTTCTTTCTTAGTTAATTGATATGCTTCGCATAAAACAGATACCAGCAACGCATTATCATACAGCATTTTTTCAAAATGAGGCGCCAGCCATTCTGTATCGGTTGCATAACGGGCAAAGCCTCCACCGATCTGATCATAAATTCCTCCCTCAATCATTTTATCAAGGCTTAACAGGGCCTGATCAAGTGACTCTTTATTACCTGAAATATGATGGTATCTTAATAAAAACTGAATTGAAAAAGTCTGGGGAAACTTAGGCGCCCTGCCAAAACCGCCCCATAACCTGTCGGCCTGTTTCATGATACTTTGAAAAGCTTCTTCAGCATTTCCAACGGAAATATTTTCGTTGCCCGGGGATTTGTTCAGCACAAACGAATTAGTATGAAATAAATGCTCTGTCAGGTTTTCGGCCTGTGCATCTATTTCATGACGCCGTTCATTGAAAGCCTTAATGACATTTAATAGCGTTTCCTGCCACGATGGACGGTTAAAAGCCCTCTGTGGAGGAAAATAAGTGCCCCCATAAAATGGCTTGGCATCGGGAGTAAGAAAAACATTCAAAGGCCAGCCGCCGCTGCCGGTCATGGCCTGCACGGCATCCATGTAAATATGATCCAGGTCGGGACGTTCTTCCCTGTCAATTTTTATGTTAATGAAATTTTCATTCATCAGCCTGGCGGTGGTCTCATCTTCAAAACTTTCTCTTTCCATTACATGACACCAGTGGCAGGCCGCATAACCAATACTGACGAGGATGGGTTTACTTTCCTGCTTTGCCTTTTGCAGAGCCTCATCGCCCCATGGATACCAGTTTACCGGATTATGTGCATGCTGCAGCAGGTAGGGACTGGTTTCATGAATTAATTGGTTTGTGTATTTATTCATTTCTCCCTTTATGCAACGAAGGTCACAAAAAAAAGAAAAGGACACCTGAAGATGTCCTTTATCATATTCCTTAAATAGAATTATTTCTTCTTTGAGGCTGCAAGAAATTGTTCCAATGCCGCCACCATGCTTGGCGCCTGGGGCTGAGGAGCCTTTATTTCTAATTTTAGCCCAGCATCTTCCACGGCCTTGAAAGTGTTGTTTCCAAATGCCCCGATGATGGTACCGTTTTGTTTGTATTTGGGAAGATTGTCAAATAAACTTCTTACGCCGCTGGGGGTAAAGAAGCAGATAATATCATATTCATTTTTCAACAGTATTTCTTTTACATCGCTGCTCACACTGCGATACATAAATGCAAGCGCAAATTCGCAATTATTGGTTTTTAGCCAGTTTACGATCTCATTATCCTGCTGATTTTCGGAGCACACATACATGAATTTCTCGTTGCCCTTATGCTTATTGATGACATCAAACATACTTTTGTTGGTGCCATCAGCCCCATAAAAAACTTTTCTTTTCCTGTAAAGAATAAATTTTTGAAGATACAAGGCAACAGCTTCTGTAATGCAGAAATACTTGGTATCCTGCGAAACGCTGACCTTCATTTCCTCGCAGATGCGGAAAAAATGATCAATGGCATTGCGGCTGGTAAAAATAACAGCGGAATAATTCTGTATTTCGATCTTCTGTTTCCGGAAATCCCTGGCAGGTATGCCCTCGAGCCGGATGAAAGGATGAAAGTCGAGCTCTACATTGTATTTTCTTGAAAGCTCAAAGTACGGCGACTTGTCGCTGTCGGGCTTCGGTTGGGTAATCAGGATTCTCTTTATTGCTTTGGCCTGCTCACCGGCCTTATTAACCCCTGTTTTAATCATGTTCGGTTCGCCTAAAGTTGGCGGCAAAGTTAAGCAGTTATAGGGGAAAAAAACAACAGCAAAGCCTTGTAAATCAGTAAAAGCGGTGCTAATTCAAATGCAAGCAGGTATAAAAAGAAATGAAAGGGATTGACTTTGACCTGATTACGGATTGCAGAAAAAGTCAAAATAATCCGGTAAAAGAGCAATACTGACAGCATGCACCATGAAAGAATCATACTTGCTGAATAAAGTTCACCACTTGCAAAAGCCAATAAAATCAGAAAGGGAAGAAGCAATAAGCCTATCATTTTATTAATGATAAATACGATAAAAATATAAGCGTCGGCAATTTCCTCCCTATTAAAAACCCAGCCCGAAAGTTTCAATCCCAGAAACTTAACCAGATAGATGACAGAAAGCCCGAGACAACAATAAAAATACAGCAGCCAAAAGCTGCCAAAAGGATTTATTTTGAAATGTTCGATCAAAAAAGTGAGATACAAGCCGGCACTGACAACAAAAAAGCCATTGAGCAGCAGGGAAGGCATGGGTGTTTGTATCAATTGCTCTTTTATTTGCCGTTGCTTTATAGTGGTTCTGAAAAAAAGACGGAACAGGTCATTAAAATACTTTGGAAAACTATTTTTTAAAAAGGCAAATACAAGCAAAAGCCCGGTCAATAAATAAAAAAGAGGTTCCTTACCTGTAAACGGCCGAACTGATGAACTGATAATTGTAACGGGAGATGAAAAGCCAAAATATGGATTGTGTCTTGTCAATTCCCAGCCAAGCTTCTGTGATGAAGAAATGCTTATCAAATCGTTTATCCATTTTATGTTTTCAGGCAGCATTTTGGAAACTGAATCTATTAATATCCCTGCAGGTATCGAATCGTTGTTTATAATTGAATCATTTTGTTGCAAAGTGTCTGTAACAGGAGTTACAAGCGAATCTGTTCCTGTTTGTGCAGCAGAAAAAAGATTAATAATCAATAAAGAAATTGTAAATGAAAAAAAATGCTTCAAAGCAAACTGTTATGCTGCAAAAATACTTTCAGGTTTCATCGGAGTCTAAAAATAATTTACAAAGCCAATATGAATTTTTGATTGACGCAGGTTTAATTGGGTGTCGTTCCGTTTTCCCACTGCCCAGGCAAGGTTAAAAATGCCCGCTTTGGTCTCAAACACCATACCCAGTCCGGCGCCAAAATAGGCATAGTTGATTTTATTTTTTGCGATATTACTTTGCCCCCACCCTCCGTCGGTCAAAACATAAAAATAAGAGTTCTGACCAACCAGATAATGGTACTCTGCCGTGGCAATGATAAAATGTGACAGGTATTGGCTTTCTTCATCAAAGCCACGCAGCAATTTGTATCCGCCGATCTGAAACAGTTCGTTCCGGAAAGTATTTCCGCTTTGAAACATCCCTCCGTTGAGAGCTGTTTTAATTGTATTTCGCTGTGCTCCCAAAGGCCAGTATCTTACTGCTGTAGTCCTGATCCGGAACTGGTAGGTATTCAGTTTTACGGTATCGTATAACTTCTCAAAATCATAACCGGGATCATTGGGATCTTTTAACTCCAGTATTTGATTGTTCTTTTTCAGTTTTTTGGCTCCCACAGTTGTAATCAGTCTGATTTCATTTCCTTTTCCGGGATTAAGGCGGTAGTCGGTATTATTAAAATCATAATCAAACCCGACATTGAAATAATTCACATCGCCTACATTGGGCAAACGCCGGTTTAGTAATATTAACCCCGTATTAATTCCTCCCTCACTTACTATAGTCTGAAACCATTGCAGAAAAAATTTTCCGCTTTGGCTTGTATGTAAACTATATCTTACTCCAAGCTGAAAGTCTATATTCAGATAAGCGCTGTCTTTTTTATACATATCAAAAGAAAAATCAAGCCCTACCGGTGATGTAAACAGATAAGGATGCTGGTACAGCAAACTCAGCCTTGGAGATTTTACCTGCACCTGCTGCCAGTTGAGGCCAATGGTTTCTCCTGCACCCAATGCATTTTTCAAAAGAATATTGGCTTCGCCGGTTATCAATACTTTTTTAGTTGACAGCTGATCATTATTCGGGAGAAAACCAATCAGGGCATTCACCTGGCTGCTTTTTTTCTGTTTCAGGTAAAGGTTCAGCACCGAACCTGTTCCCAGCAGGGCAATATCAAAAGGTCTTTCTTCTTCCACATAGGTGAGTTCCCGTATTTTCTTATTGATGCGGAATAGTTTTTCTTTACTGTACAAACTGCCATTGGGTATATCGAGGTAACGCTGCAGGTAGTTATTTGAAATTTTCGCATTGCCGTAAAGGCGGATACTGTCAATCCTGTACAATGGCCCTTTGTTTATCTTAAGCAAGGCTGATACCCGGTCTTTATCCAGCTGCAGGCTGTCGAGATAGACCCGTGCAAACGGATACCCAGTATTTTCCATGCGATTGAGAATTTTTTCCTGCCATTGCTGTACTTCCTCAAAGTTGATCGGCTTGCCGGCAAACATTTTTTCCCGCCAGCCAACAGCATCTAATATTGCTGTTTCAATGTTTTTTACATCCAAAAGGGCCCATTGATATAATTCACCCAGGAAAATGGTTATCCGTGCAAATGAAGAATCAAAATTCAGGCTGTCAATAGAGGCTGTGACAAAACCTTTTGACTGGAGATAACCAGGCAGTTTATTTATATATTCAGCACAGGCTGTATATGAGGGAAATGAGACCTGCAAACCTGTTTTGGCAACAATGCCGGCAGAATCATTATCCACCCCATGAACATGCAGATTGTATTTATTCTGACCAAAGGAATAAACACTGGCCAGCAGCAGAACAAGAACCGATATTTGCAGTCTGAATATTTTCATGTGGCCTTTCGCCGGGATATTCAGCACTAAATTATTCATTAAACCGCAGATTCTTGGCTGGTATATATATACATATTCCATTTTGCAGGCAGGCATGTCATTATTGCAATTTCCATTTCACCACTTCCCTTCATTATAAAAATGAGATGGTAGCTGCGTTAGTTAAAGAAATTGAATTGCAAAAGAATTATCTGGATAATGAAATGATTGAAACTATTTACTTTGGCGGCGGCACCCCATCATTATTGAATATTGAAGATTTAATAATGATCATTGAGAAAATAAAAAATACTTTTCAGGTAGCGGCTGGTGCAGAAAAAACCCTTGAAGCCAATCCGGATGATATCACTGTTGTAAAGCTCAATGCATGGAAAGAGACAGGCATCAACCGGCTGAGCATCGGTGTTCAGAGTTTTTTTGACGATGACCTAAAATGGATGAACCGGGCACATAGGTCACAGCAGGCAATAGAAAATCTGCAACTGGCAAAAAAATATTTTGACAACATTACTATTGACCTGATATATGGAATTCCCGGGCTTACAAATGAAAAATGGAAACAGAATGTTGATAAAGCCATTGGTTTAAATATCTCCCATCTCTCCTGCTATGCACTGACAGTAGAACAAAAAACGCCATTGGATAAAATGATAAGAAAGCATAAAAAGGAAAATATCAATCCCGATAAACAATCAGAACAATTTCTCCTGCTGATGCAATGGTTGGAAGATGCCGTATATGAACATTATGAAATATCCAACTTTTCAAAGCCGGGATACAGAAGTCAGCACAACTCTTCTTACTGGCAGGGGAAAAAATATCTGGGCATTGGCCCCTCAGCCCATTCTTTTGATGATAAAAGCCGGCAATGGAATGTTTCCAATAACCAGAAATATATTGAGTCAATTGAAAAAGCAAATCTGCCTTTTGAAAAAGAAATATTGACCGATGCACAGAAGTTGAATGAGTATATCATGACTTCACTAAGAACGATGGAAGGATTGGACCTTGAAAAGATAAGCGAAGCCGCAAGCTATAAACTGCAGGCTGCAGGTAAAAAATATATTGACAGTGGTTTAATGCAGTTGAAAGATCAGCATTTGATTTTGACAAGAGAAGGGAAATTGCTGGCAGACGGAATTGCTGCTGCATTATTCATTTGACCATCTACCCAATCCAGTTAAAAAGTATACTCAACACACATCCCAGCGCCACCAGTGAAGTGAGAATAAAACTGAACCATTTAATGGGATGGGGTTTGGTGCTGCCTTCTTTGCGGCCCTCCTGCCATTTATTAAATTCAATTACATTTAATACAATCTGAATAATCCCTGCTGTAAGAAAGAGGACCTGGAAAAACTTTATCATGCTGATACATTTAACTCCGTGAAGTTAAAGTTTTTGATGATTATGTTTCCAGTAATTATACAGTTGCTTTGCAATGAGGCAAAGTATCATAATCAATATAGCTGTGGGAACAAAACCGTGGTACGAAAGCGGCATAGGGTATGTTTTTAAAATTTCAGTTCTTCCATCCACTGTTACTCCGCCAACAGAAAGCCGCTGACATTATAACGCAGAAATCCGGAACTTATTTTTTCAGACCAGCACCTGCTCTATCCGTTTAAAACCATTAGAAGGATTAACATTCTCCCACAGTATTTTATACACGGTTTCGGCTATTGGAATGGAAGCTCCCACGGATTGATTGATAGTATAAATACATTTTGCCGCATTATATCCCTCAGCTACCATATTCATTTCCAACTGTGCCGCTTTTACAGAATAACCCTTACCGATCATACTCCCGAATGTCCTGTTCCGGCTGTATAATGAGTAACATGTCACCAGCAGATCGCCAAGGTAAACCGACGCAGCATAATTGGGTGTTTTGCGGTGAGTGACAGGGTCTTCTCCTTCATGTTCGCCAACGGTTATATGTTCAACCCCAAATTTTTTCAGAAAGCCAGCCATTTCATCAGCCGCATTGGCAATATAGACGCTTAAAAAATTATCGCCATAATCCAAACCATGGGCTATACCTGCTCCCAATGCATAAATATTTTTTAATACGGCTGCATACTGCACTCCAAGTATATCATGATTGATGATGGTGTTGGTGTATTCTGTAATAAAATGTGAAGCGATCTCAGAAGCCATTGTGATGTCAATACCTGATAGGGTGAGATAAGAAAGTTTCTCCGCCGCCACTTCTTCTGCATGACAGGGGCCGAGAATGGCAAAATAATTTTCCAGTGAAACATTAAACTCTTTTTGCAGGTAATAATTCAGCAGAATATTTTTATCCGGTAACAATCCCTTAATTGCAGAAATAATTTTTTTATTCTTCCAGTCATCTGCAGTTAATCCATGAAGGCTGGATTCAACATAGGCTGATGGAACAGCAATAACGAGTATATCAGATTTGACGACGACCTCCCTGACATCCGTTGACATTGATAAAAATGAAACATCGAACTCTACTGAATTCAGGTAACGGGGATTATGATGTCTTTCATTTATATGCCTGATGACTGACGCATCCCGTATCCACCAGTTTATGGAATGCTTTTTATTCGTAAGAATTTTTGCCAAAGCCGTCGCCCAACTGCCTCCACCGATGATGCCGAAAATCATGAGTTACGAGTTATGAGTTTTGAGCCTGCCTGACCGGTAGGCAGGTTACGAGATGTGAAGTTCTAAAATTCGCTGAAGAAACTTGAAATGTAGCGGCTCGTAGCTCGCAGCTAACAGCTCGCAGCTTCTTCCTTAGTTCTGAAATAATTTCTCTTTGGGTACCACTTGCACCTTCATGCCATCTTTTAAAGTTTTACTGATAGCTGTATAAGGATCGGTCACCACTTCATCTCCCTCCTTCAATCCGCTGAGGATTTCAATATAATTTATATCCTGTATGCCTGATTTCACTACTGCTTTTTTAACAGTGCCATCTGCCTGCATTACAAAAACTACTTCTTCCAGTTCGTCTCCGGAAGTTCTTTCATCCATATTCATTTCACCCGCATCCTTGTTTTTTTCTTCATTCTTCTTTTTATCGGCCATGCTCATATCGCTGCCTCTCACTCTTGCATTTACTGCGCCGATGGGCACTGCCAGCACATTATCCATCCGCCGGGTTTTAATATCGGCGCTGGCATTCATGCCGGGGCGAAATGGAAAAGTTCTTTCCGCAAGGTCTTTGTAAGATTCCTTATCCAGTCTTATCCGCACTTCGTAATTAGTAACATCATTAGTGGTAGTAATTCCGGCAGAGGATTTGGTGCTGCTGCCTATTTTCGTTACCACTCCTTTGAATTTTCTGTTATTATACGCATCCACTTCCACATCTGCCGAATCTCCAACCTTTATTTTTACAATATCATTTTCTCCCACATCCACCCTTACTTCCAGTACCGACATATTGGCTACCGTCATCATCTCGGTGCCAAGAGTAAAGCTGTTGCCGGAAACCCGTTCTCCTTTTTTTACTTTCAGTGAAGAAATAATACCATTCATCGGAGCGGTCAATGTAGTTCTGCTTAAGTCTTTATTCGCTTTGCTTAAACCCACCTGCGAACTTTGCACACCGGCCTGAAGGCTTTTGATATTTTGTTGTGCCGCATTGTAATTGGCGGTTGCGGAACGAAGTGTTGTTTCATATTGCTCCAGTTCAGCTTTTGAGATCACTTTGTCGTCGTATAATTTTTTGTTTCTGTCATATGTCTGCTGGGCCTGTTCCATACTTGCTTTTAATGCTTCCAGGGCTGCTTTTCCATTATCAACAGTGGCAACAGTTTGATTTACCCTCGAAGCAGCTTCATCTCTTTGCAATGAATAAATGTCGGCATAAATGCGGGCCAGCACCTGTCCCTTTTTTACACTGTCCCCTTCTTCCACATTCAGTTCAGTGATCTCTCCCGAAATATCGGGGCTGATCTTTACTTCCACTTCAGGATAGATTTTGCCACTGGCATTTACCGTTTCAATAATTGTACGTTTACCGGCTTTGGCCGTTGCAACTTTTTCCGTTTTCTTTCCACCACTAAGCATTTTGCCGACTCCAAATAAAACAACCAAACCACCGGCAATTATCAACGTCCATTTTAAACCCTTGCTCATATCAATACTTTAAAGTTTAGAGACTATCCTTTTTGGGGTAACCGCATTTTCACCACATAGAAACATAGGTACATAGTTTTCACATAGACATGCTATGTGTGACCTCCTACTGTGTTCTATGTGTCTATGTGGTTCAATTTTATTCATTAGTGAGTAATTAGGTTCCTATATGTGAATACCCAATTAAAGTTTTAGTCCTTGCCCCCTGTAAAATTCAAGCAACTTCATTTTAAAAACGTAATCATACTGCGAATACAGTAACTGGCTTTTGGCACGGGTCAATGTTGTTTGCGATGTAACAAGGTCATACGAAGAAAGCAAACCAAGCTCATATCGCTTTACAGCAAAATCATAAGCTTTCTGTGATGCCTCCACCGTTTTCTTATTTGCATTGAATTTTTGCATTGCCGAAACTGCATCGTTATATGCTTTGTAAATATCCTGCTTTAATGTAAAACTGTTCTGCTCTCTTATAAGCTCTCTTTGCTTTACCACAAGTTTCGATCTTTGCCATGCAGTTTTCAAAACTCCTCCATTTAAAATCGGTACGCTGATCCCCAGCCCGATTGACTGCCGGAAATTTTGATTCAATTGATCGAAATAACCGATTTTCCCTAAGGTATAAGAAGTAAAAGGCGACAACGGGTAAACCTGGTAGGTGCTGGCGCCAACCGTTACTGATCCGATCGGCACAGTGTATTGTGTTTTGGATTTTATCTCCTGCGCCTTATTATTAAACGTACTGCCAAGGCTTCCGAACAGGGAAACCGTTGGATACATATTACCTCTTGCCACTTCAACTGATTTCAATGCAGATTTTACATTCAGTTCATCCACTTTTTGCTGGGGCATATTGGCCATAGCAAGTGCATAAACAGCATCGGGCAGCAGGTCTGCAATTTTTTCAACAGGTATCAGATCAACCGGCGGTGTTTCCACATCAAATGGGGTGGCCGCATCCAGGTTCAGCAAAGCTTTCATCTGCAGCAATGCCTGCTGAGCTGAAACTTCAGCTGTAATAAGGGTTGAACTGTCACTGGCCAGAACAGATTCAAGGTTTGCTGCATTGAGTTCGGGAAGTTTGCCTGCATCCACCTGTTTACGGGTGCTTTCCAACTGAGATCTTGTATCCGCTATCTGTGCTTTGGCCAAAGCAACCTGCTCTCTTGCCAATAATATCTGCAGGTAAGCTACTGCTACGTTGAGAGCTATATCGTCCTTTGCTTTTTCAAAACCAAGTTCTGTCGCTTTAAGATCCAATTCCTTTGCAGCAATTGTATTTTTTTTGGTGAACCAGCTGAAGAGATCCACACTGGCCTGAAGGGTATAACTATTAAACAAGTATCCGATGGTGGTAAGTCCGAATGAAGTAGGGTCCTGGTTGCGGCCTGCGCTATAACCGAGGTTGGAACTAAAATTTGCTCCCGGATACTGAGCCATTTTACTTTGATCCACTTCCAGTTTGGCAAATCTTTTTTGAAGGTCGGCCTGCCTTACGGTTATATTATTTGTCCATGCATATTCCACACATTTTCTCAGATCCCATTTTCCCTGCCCGAATGATATGGAGGAAATAAACAAACTAACGAACAAAACTGCGTAACGAATCATAATCAGCAAAAATAAATGAAATGCAGTGGTGGGTAAATGATTTTTTACAAATGGAGGTTAAATCATTTTTTGGCAGTATCCCTTTACCTGACAAGGCCGAGTAAGAAAATAATTTGTATTCTGAAATATTACCTACATCTTCTTATTGCCCAAGTATATACTCAAACCAACAGCAAGAATAAGGATTCCCCAGATATAGAGAATAATAAAGAATCTTTTTTTCCTTTGAGATCCTATAGAAAAAGATTCCCATTTCTTTTTTATTATTTCATAGTTATTTCTCCGGTTAGGTAAATACCTGATATAATTAAGGAAAAGTATTATACTAGTCAATGCTACCCATAATATATCGCTCAAAATTAATTTGGTCTTTGCAAATAATGAATATAAATCAATTATTATAACAATTGTCATCACCTGTAGTAAGGAAGCAATGCAAATCGCTGTAAAACTTGGGTCGCTTTCAATCGTTTTTGAATAAGCCCGACATATCCTATAATAAACAAAATCAAAAAAAATCATACCCCTGAATAAATAACATTACCTAGGTTGTTTACTTTTCAAAATTTAATCAATGCCTGCTCCAAATCAGCAATCAGATACTCCGCCTCTTCCAACCCCACATACATCCGTACATAACGATGCTCTTTATTGCTGGCGTCAAACCCGATAGCTATCGGGTCATCCGGTTTCAGTCCTGCACATTTGGGTATTACCAGGCTTTCATGCCCACCCCAGCTTACAGCCATCATGATATGTTGCAGTGATTCGCAGAATTTGATAATAGATTCCATTTTGCTTGTCTTCAATACAAAGGTGAATAATCCACAGGCACCTTTCATTTGTTGCTTCGCCAGCTCATATTGCGGAAAGCTTTCATCAAATGGAAAAATGATGGATTCCGCTTTTGGATGCTGCTTCATAAACGAAACAACTTTGGCAGTTGAATTTGTGATTCTCTCTATCCGTGCAGGCAATGTTCTTAATCCCCGGATAAGCAACCAGGCATTGAAGGGCTGGATGCCGCTGCCGATATTCAGGTATTCACTGTCAAATATTTTTTTCATCATTGCATGACTGCCTGATAAAACACCACCGAGTGTATCACTATGACCACCGATATACTTGGTAGCTGTCTGCATCGCCATATCTATTCCCATTTCAACAGGCTTCTGATACAGCGGGGTGCAATAGCTGTTATCAATTAAAGTGGTTATCCTTTTTGATTTAGCCAGCGCCGCTACTTCTTTTATGGGTTGTAATGCAAAATCCCAGCTATTGGGCGATTCGAGGTAATAGAAAGTTGTATTGGGTTGTGTTGCGTTTTTCCAGTTCTCAATTTTTGTTCCGTCAATATAAGTGGAAGTAACACCAAATCGTGGCAATATCACATCAAACATTCTTTGTACCCATGTATATGGTTTGGCCACAGAAACAATATGGTCGCCTGATTTTATATTGGCAAAAATGCCGGCGAAGATGGCGGCGGCTCCATTATTAAATACGAGGCAGTCTTCCGCTCCATCCAATGCAGCCAATTTCTTTCTGAGAATATCAACGGTTGGGTTTAATCCCCGGCTGTAGAGATAACCACCCATCTCATCTTCAAATGCTTTGTGGAGATCAGCCACTTTTTTAAAAACAAAATTGCTGGTCTGCATAATGGGCGGGGCAACGGCGTTGAAATAGTTTTCCCTGTCTTCTGCCAGTTCATTGATGATTTGAGAAATATCCATATCAGTGGGTCTTTATACTTTTTGATTTACCTGAACAAATTTTTTAAACCTTAATGGTTTTCTTTTTTAAACTTTCCCCTGCCGAATAATTATTTTCTTTACTAAAATCTTTTGTAAATCGAAAAATTGTCAATCCCCAAGACAACGGACAGAGAACCCAACCTGCTTGTAGTCGTATTTCCTGAGTACATAGACATGGAAGGAGTACAGGTAGCGGTACCAGGCGTAGCCAGTAACGTTCTCTGAGGAACTCCACAAGCCACCGAAGACGCCAATGCTGTTGAATGTTCCAAAGTAGTCGCGGAAACCGCCAGGCAGACCTGCAAAACCGCTTGAATTGCTTCCATTGCCGTTATCTTTCCAACCACTGCTGCTTTTCATTTGTGTTCCAGCACCACCTTCGCCTCCTAAATTATCAGTCAGTGCAGTCCATTCTTCATCGCTGGGAATATGCCAGCCTTTTGGGGCTAATCCTCTTGGGTCTTTTACCGCAAACCAGTTATATAGTTTGCCGTATTTTGTTCCATTGGCAGGGTCATTTTCATAATAACACCAGTTTGCCATTCTTCATTCGTTCTTGCTTCAGGAATAGCCTCGCCATTTCTAAAACTGCTTACATCTAAGTTTTTTGTTGACCAGGTTTGTGTACCAATTTTTATTCCTGCTAATTCATGGCTGCTTTTATTGCCGTCAGCATTTGAAGCATTTTGTTCAGTGATTGAGCCAGTAAGACAACGGACAGAAAACCCATCTCGCTTGTAGTTGTTGATGGTCCTGCTTACAATGCCATCGTAGTTTTTCAGGATGCGGTTCCAGGCGATGGAAGAATTGTACTCTGAGGAACTCCACCAGAAACCGAGGGCTCCAATAACGTAAAATGAACCATTGCCGTAACGGTAACCCCCAGGCAGACCTGCAAAGCCACTTGAGTTGCTTCCATTGCCGTTATCTTTCCAACCACTGCTGCTTTTCATTTGTGTTCCAGCACCACCTTCGCCTCCTAAATTATCAGTCAGTTTTTTGTTGACCAGGTTTGGCTGCCTATTTTTATTTGTTGTGAAAGGACATTATTACCGCAAAAAAACAAAAGGACAGTTGCTCCGGTTACTGTGATGATTGTTTTTATTTTTTTCATGTTCTTTGTTTTTGATTTCGGGTAAATATATTTTTTTGGTTTGATTTGTTTTGTTTTAATTCCAAAAGCAAAAATTCATTGATGATTTGAGATATATCCATATTATACTTTCTTCTTAAAAAGGAACAGGTAATACAACGCCAGGAATAATGCGAGCAGCCCCGTTCCTATCAGCGCTGCATTTACATCTTTGATAACCACTCCCACAGCAATCATGAAATAACTGAAAACAAAAAATCCGGCCAGTACAGGAGTAAACTTATTCCACGTACCGGTTACCATCTCTTCGTTCTGTCTTCTTTTTCTTAACACAAATAAGGTGGCAGCCGAAGTACTCATACCAATGCTGTCAAGAAACATCGTGAAGTTTAAAATATTGTCAACCCCCTTTCCAAAAAAAGTGATAACAATAGTGATCAAAGAAAAACTGGCAAGCCCCGCTACCAATGCTTCTGTTTTTGGATGACGATAAGAAAATATTTTGGGAAACACTTTGTCTTCGCTCATTGCAAACATTACTCTTGGGTTACTCATGAGAAGAATATTTACATAAGCCAGCACGGAAAGAAACATCAACCCGTCAAAAACTTTGCCCCCGGCTTTGCCAAACCATGCTTCGCAGAGCAAGGCTCCTATCGCAGAAGCATTTTTCATTTTATCATAACCGATCACCTGTGTGTAAGCAAAATTGATCAGCAGGTATAAAGAGATAACGATGATGATGCCGATGATGATCCCTTTGGGAATGCTTCGGGTATCTTTTACTTCGCCGCCGAAGTTGATCGTTTGCTGGTAACCTCCATAGGCAAAGCAAACAGGGATCAGTGAAATGAGAAATAAAGTAATAGCACTGTTCCTGTCGAGGGTGAAAAGAGGAGAATTTTGTTCGTAGCCATGTGGTTCAATAATCACCCCTTTAAAAATACTTGCGATAAGAAGAACAACCAACCCGACTTTAATAATGATTAGAACGTTTTGTGTGCGGCTGCTGGTTTTTAATCCAAGCATATTCACGCCAAAGAAAATTGCTACAGCAACTATGGCAACAGTAGTATTGAAAAAATCACCGCTTGGTTTTCCGTACAACAGATCGCTTACATAATCAGCGCCGATCAATGCCACTACGGCTAATGAAGCTGCATTGCTGATAAGAATAATTGCATTAACAGAAAAACCTATCGAAGGATGATAACATTGTGCAAACACTTTATAATACCCACCCATGGCCGGTAACCGTTGGCCAATCTCGGCATAAGTCAATGCACCACATAAGGCAATTAACCCACCGGCTACCCACAATAAAAAGAAAATAGTGCTGGTACCTGATGTGGCGGCCACCGAAGCTGGGTTCCTGAATATACCCATGCCGATCACTAAACTAACTACGATAAGGCTGAGGTCAAAGAGTCCGAGTTTACCCTTAGTTGTCATGGCTTGAAGATACAAAGAAAAGGTTCTAACTTTATAACCGTCCCTTTCCCGATTCTATGAAAAAGATCTCCTGTATATTATTGTTTACTCTTTTTTTCACACCGTGTTTTTCACAAATCAAAAATGCGGATTCCACCAAAACATTAGACAGTGTTATTGTCAGGGCTTTTGAACATTTTACACAACGAAGGTTAGGTCCTGTTACTTCATTCTGCTGCGGCATACCTGTTACCATTGCTGATTATTCTTCTAAAACATCTATGGTAAATGGCCTTAATACTGTTTCAGGTGTACGGATGGAAGAACGCAGCCCCGGTAGCTATCGTATCAATATCAGAGGCAGTTCCCTGCGTTCACCTTTTGGGGTAAGAAACATAAAAGTGTATTGGAATGATATTCCCGTAACAGACCCGGGCGGCAATACTTATTTCAACCAGTTTGCCTGGAATAATTTTTCTGACATCTATATTCACAAAGGACCAGCAGGCAGTATGTATGGTGCGGGCAGTGGCGGATTGGTTTTACTCAGCAGCCTTGCAGGTCGTTGGCAGCCGGGTGCAACGATTGAATATATTACCGGCAGCTATAACCTTCAAAATGTTTTTGTATCCGGCCGCTTTGGAAATAAAGAAAATAAGAATGTAATTACCTATGCACATAACCAGTCAGATGGCTACCGGGTACATACCAACATGCGGCGTGATAATTTTTCCTGGATTTCGCAGGTTGATAAGGATAAATATCAGTTCGTGGCTTCATTGCTTTATACAAATATGTATTACCAAACACCGGGCGCACTGACACTGGCAGAGTATAACAGTAATCCCAAAAGTCCGAGGCCTGCCGGTGGTGGTTTTCCAGGCGCTATAAATGCAAAAGCTTCTATTTATCAGAAAAATTTCCTGGCAGGTTTTTCAAACCTTTTTCGTTTTTCAGCAAGATTTAAAAATACCACAACCCTTTATGGCGCTTTTGCCCAGATAAAAAACCCGGCGATCCGTAATTACGAAAGAAGAAACGAACCTTCTTTTGGCGGCAGAACCATTTTTAATTTCCATTATAAATCATGGAATGTATTATATGATGTCACTGTGGGAGCAGAAGTGCAGCAGGGCTACTTCAATACCAAGGTTTCAAAAAACAGGAATGGTAACCCGGATACATTGCAGTCAAATGATGATATTGACAATACCGCATTCAGCTATTTTGTGCAAGCATATACCGGCCTGGAAAAAAACTGGTATATCACCGGTGGTTTAAGTATCAACCGGACAAAAGTGGAAATAACCCGACGCAACAGTTATCCGGTAACTATACAAAACCGTGTTTATAAAAGTGAACTGTCGCCCCGCCTGTCTGTTTCAAAAGACTGGAGTAAATTCTATTTTATTGTCAGTGTGGCCAAAGGGTTTTCACCCCCGACAACTGCTGAATTGCTGCCCTCCACCGGTATCATCAGCACATCGCTGGAGGCAGAGTACGGCTGGAACTATGAAGCATCTGTACGAACTTATTTATTCAATAGAAAATTAATCCTTGAACTTACAGGTTTTTATTTCAAGCTGAATAATGCTTTAGTGCAACGCCGTGATAGTAGCGGCGCAGATTATTTTATCAACGCCGGCAGTGCAAAACAACACGGAATTGAATTCCATGCAGAGTACAAAGCCCTCTTAGGGGGCGGTTTATTCCGGAACTTTACTCTCAGCAGTGATATTACGCTGAATAATTTCCACTATGGTAGTTTTATAAAAGGCACAGATGACTTTTCAGGGAAAAAACTTCCTTCTGTGCCTTCCTCTGTTATATCCCTGCTCAGCGACCTATACCTGAGACACGGCATCTACCTGCGGACAACTTACTACGCCGCTTCATTCATTTACCTGAATGATGCCAACACAGCAAAAGCAAAACCCTATCACATTTTAGGTTGCCAATTGGGTTGGAAAAAAACTTTGAAGAAGAAATTTATCCTGAACTTATATGCAGGAGCTGATAATCTTGTAAATGAAACGTACAGCCTCGGAAATGATATCAATGCTGCCGCTAATCGTTTTTATAATGCTGCGCCAAAGAGAAATTATTACATAGGTGTATCCTTCAATTTGATTAAAACTACCAATAAGAATAATTAGTGTCTCACCGCAGGACAGCCTAATGTATTTTTTTTGCCTATCCTGTAAACCAGGCCGATCATTGATGAATGAAAATGATCCTTGTGATCAGGATTTGCCGCCTTGCTGAAACCATCGAGATAATCTGTAAAAAGAAACCGGTACGATTCTTCTGCATTGATAGCCAGCCGGTCTGAAAGATTATAACGGATACCGATTCCAACAGGAATAATAAACCTCAGTTTGGGTAATGAATGTTGTTCGTCCAGTGCCAGCCGGGCAGGAATGTCCGAACCATCGCCGAAATATTCCGCATCAAAACCGCTATAATCTCTTTTGATATTAAAATGACTGATGGCAGCGCCGGAAAACAAATACGGAGAAAACCCTTTTTCAGAAAAATTTTTCCCTAACGGATTCCAGACAAGTTGTGGTGAAACTTCAAATACCGGTGAATGAAATTTGAAAGCTCTGAATTTCCTGTATTCCGGATTATCGTATTTTGTTTCATCTCCTTTCAGTCCGCCAAAAGCAATATTAAGCCTGAGTAAAAAAGAAGCACTCATGATTTTTGCAGCAGACAGCACAAGACCCGGTTTCATGGTTTTGAAAGAGCCCAATGAATTCGGCGTAAGATCGCCCTGGTAAACCAAACCAGCTAAGCCAACGCCTGCTTCGAACTGCTTAGATTGTCTTTGGGCAACACCCGGAACTACTGTCATAATGAAAATAAATCCGTTAACTATCTTTTTTTGCATAGCATTTCTTTTAACAAATGATACAATCATCCGTTTCAGTTAATGTATCGGCAGGAGTTCTGGCTGAAAGTAAAGTGGTAGGTTGAAAAGACGGGGCTTATCTGCTTAACAAAAAAACAGTATTATAGTATCTTATATTTGTTAAGTGACCTGAGAAAGGTTTTTAGAATTGCTTCATGCAGTTTTCATTGACTATACAGATGCAGCAAAGTTTATTCCAACAAAAAGAATTTGAACTTTGTTGAAAAAATATTTCTCATTAAAAAAGTTTCCACCCCTACATTTGCAGTGATTTGGTCCCCGACTAGTCGGGATTAAAAGGGAAGTCAGTCAAAATCTGACGCTATCCCCGTAGCTGTAAGGCCCCTCCTAACCTCTCCGCCAGTTGGCGGAAGGGACAAAGGCAACTTCAACAAACAACCACTGTCCCGATGTATCGGGACGGGAAGGTGAAGTAAAGGCTAAGCCAGAAGACCTGCCAGGTCATAAACAACATTTAATGCTTTCGGGTGAAAAGCGGAGAATGTAATGCCAAACGGCTTTACTATCTCACCTTTTTTATTTTCCTGAAAGCAGTCACACAAAAATTCATTGCAAAATGAAAAAACATTTTTTTGTGCTGGCTGCTGTTATTATCAGCACTCAGCTTAAGGCGCAGGACAGCACTGCAAAAATTTTGGAAGAAGCCGTCATCACAGCCAGCAAGTATCCCCAAAAACAAAGTGAAACAGGTAAGGTGTTAACTGTCATCAACCGGGCACAATTGGAAAAGAGTACGGGCCGAACATTAATCGAACTCTTAAACACAATTGCCGGAACTGTTGTAATAGGAGCAAATAATGTTTCAGGAACCAATCAAACTATCAGTATCCGCGGCGCATCAGCAGGCAATGTGTTGTTATTAGTTGATGGCATCCCGGCAAATGATCCTTCGGCCATTACCAATTATTTTGACCTCAACTTTTTGAATATTGACCAGGTGGAAAGAATTGAAATTTTAAAAGGGGGGCAATCCACTTTGTACGGCTCCGATGCGGTGGCAGGCGTTGTCAATATTATTCTGAAAAAAGGCGGAGTGAATAAAATGACCGTTTACGGCGATTTTACTGCCGGGAGTTATCATACACTGAAAGAGTCTGTCGGATTTGGCGGAAGACAAAAGCAGACAGAATACTCAGTAAATTATACTCATCTTGCCTCAGATGGCTTTTCTGCCGCTTATGATAAAAACAAAACAGGCAAATTTGATAAAGATGGGTTTGATCAGCATGCAGTGAATGGAAGGTTTGGATTTAAAGCAGGAAAGAAAATAAGAATTACTTTCTCCGGCGCTTACAGCAATTATAATGCAGACCTTGATGCATCTGCTTTTACCGATGAAAAAGATTACACTGTAAAGAATTACAACAAACAAATTGGCGCTGCTACTGTTTATACTTTCAAAAAGGGAGCGATACATCTGAACTATAATTACAATCATGTTGTAAGAAAGTATCTCGATGATTCCGCTTACAAAAGCAGTCCATATGTAAACTATTCAAGAAGCAGCTATACCGGCCGTACGCATTTTGCTGAACTATATGGCAACTGGAAGATGAATCAGTGGGAATTATTGCTCGGGGCTGATTATCGTTTTAATAATACGGACCAATGGTATTGGTCAACCGGCGCTTTTGGTCCTTATGCACCTCCTGCTTTACATGCAGAAATGAAACAGGTGAGTCCATACGCTTCACTGGCTTATAAAAACGAGGAAGGATTTGCTGTTGAATTGGGTGGCCGTTTTAACCATCATTCTGAATATGGCGGCAATTTTACTTTTACCCTCAATCCTTTTTACAGGATAAAGAACAAAGTAAAAGTATTTGCTAATATCTATTCTGCATACAAAACCCCAACACTTTATCAGTTGTTTGATCCGTCGGCAGGTAACAATCTGCTTATACCTGAAAAAAGCATTGTTGGTGAAGTTGGTACGGAAATGTTTTCTTTTAAAAATTTCCATGGAAGAGTTGTCAGTTTTTACCGGAATACAAAAGATGCCATCATTTATACATTTAATCCGTCCACTTTTGCAGGTAAATACCAGAATGCAGGTAAGCAAACAAACTACGGTGCTGAAGCAGAGCTTACCTATACTAATAAAAAAGTGACCGTCGCTGCCAACTATACTTATACTGATGGCAAAACGGTATCTGCTTACGATGGCACAGGCACCCCTGTCAGCAAAGACACTACTTACTTTAACCTGTACCGCATCCCGAAACATGCAATCAACATTAATGTCGGTGTGCAGGCAACAAAGAATTTTTTCTATAGCCTGCAGATACATTCTGTAAGCAAAAGAGAAGAATTTATTTACGGCGCAGTTCCGGAAACATTAAAAGCCTACATGACCATTGATGTATACGGTGAGTACAAATTTGATAAAAGAATTAAGTTGTTTCTTGACATGAAAAATTTTACCGGAAATGAACATGTTGACATTCTGGGTTATAATTCAAGAAAATTCAATTTTACCACCGGAATAAATTTCCAGTTATAATATGAGTCAGCATGAAATTAAATCTTGCCCGAGATGCAGTAAATTATTTGAGTGCAAACCGGGCAATATTACACAATGCCAATGCTATGGCCCGACACTTTCAGCAGAGCAACAGGCCTATATTGAACAGAGATACAATGACTGTCTTTGCCATGAATGTTTACTTTACCTGTCTGATGAGCTGAACCTTTTTAAAGAAAAGTATATTTTCAGATAAGTACTTTTGTAAAAATACTGGCTATGCAATTCAATTTTCAGGAGTTCCTCACACTTACCTTCACTCTTTTTGCTGTAATTGATGTGGTGGGTTCTGTGCCCATGCTGATCTCGATCAAACAAAAGACAGGAAGTATCAGTTCCTGGAAGGTGACCCTTATTTCCGGGGCACTGATGGTACTGTTCTTTTTTATTGGCAAACCTTTTCTTAACCTGTTGGGGGTTGATATCCGGTCATTTGCGGTTGCAGGTTCTATTGTCATTTTTATTCTGGGATTGGAAATGGTACTTGGGATAGAATTTTTTAAACCCGAAAAAGGGGCAGCTTCCGGAACAGTAGTGCCTATTGCATTCCCGCTGATTGCCGGAAGCGGCACCTTAACAACGATAATGTCGCTAAAGGCGACTTTTGAAAGAACAGATAAAAATGAATACATGATATTACTGGCTATTGCAGTCAATCTTATTGTGATCTATCTTGTTATTCGTTCATTGAATCTGATCGAAAGAGTACTGGGTAAGGCAGGTTTATTAGCTGTCAGAAAATTTTTTGGCGTAGTTTTGCTGGCTATTGCTGTCAAAGTGTTTGCCACTAATGCAAGTGGACTGATAAAATAGTCAGGAGTTCATAGTCGTTAGTTGGGGATCCGACTCCCGACTCATGACTAAAGACTCCCGACTCAAGAGGCCTCGTAGTACAATGGATAGTATAAGAGTTTCCGAAGCTCCAGATCCCAGTTCGATTCTGGGCGAGGCTACCAATCAGGTTCCCTGCCGGCCGGCAGGGATTCCTGTCGGGGCTACATTATTTAAGAATCGGGATCAGTAAGTTAAAGTCCGGTATCTTAATTACAAAATCCGCAACTGTATCCAAAAAGTTATTAGTTGAACAAAACGAGACGCCAATACCTGATTTTTTGATTATACAAATATCATTTTCACCGTCTCCTACTACCATGGTATCAGAAACGACCACGTTGAATTTTTTACAGATATGGGTAAGGGCATTGGTTTTACAATATTCATGATTGCAAATACTCTCTTTATGAGGAAGGTAAAATGAATGGATCTTAATTTCACCGGTGGCAATGCTTTTCGAAAACCCAAGTTCATTACCGATGGAAAAATCAAAGGAGAACCTGTTCTTCATATAGTGGGTAATACAATTATAGCTATCAGACATGATCCCCACCAAAAAACCATTTGACTTGAGGATGTCAATAGTTTTTTGAGAACTGTCCGTCACCGGAATTTCTCCTGCCAATTCTAATAATTCACTGATATTTTTCCCTTTTAGCAATCTTGCGATCTGCCTGGTTCTTATAAGTGGGTTGATTTTCCTGGTTACTATCCCGAGCAATTCGTTTTTAAAACCGAATCTTTCAGCAGCCGAATAAATGAAACTTTTCCGTAGCAGGGTATTGTCCATATCGAATACGGCAATTTTTTTGGACTTTCCTGAGTATCCACGAATCGTAAATGCCATTATCGGGATCAGTTAGTTATATATTCCAGGGTCTCAAAATTATTTCTTCCCCTTTCCCATGCTTTCTTTAAAATGACCGAGGCCACTTCCTTTGACATTTTACCGAGTTCTTCCAGCGGGTGCATTGAATTTTCAATATGTCCAATGTATACTTCGTTAATTCTTGCTCCTATCTGGTGCATGTCAATCAATATCCCGATGTCAACACCATATCCATCCTCAAATTCTATCATTTCAAATAAATCCTTTTTCCCGGCTATCATGCCGCTAAGCGGTTGTAAAAACAATGGGAAACCAGGATATAAAATTGAGAGCAGGGGTTTAGCCAGCAGTTCTGTCACCCGCCCGGCCTGGCGGGAAAAATAGGATTTACAAAAATCTGCTCTGTCAGCAATAATTGATTCTGTCAGCAACCGTATGATGTTAACAGGGTAAGTTGTGATATCTGCATCCAAAAAAGCAATGATTGAATTTGAAGCATAATGCAGACCATCTTTCATTGAGGTACCTTTTCCAAGCTTAGTACTTGTGATAACAACCGCTCCAGCCCTTTGGGCTTCTTCTACTGTATTGTCTACAGAGTTATCGTCCACTACAACCACTTCGTTCACATTCGGTGAACCTTTGGCCAGGCGGACGACATGTCCGATTGTTCTCCCTTCATTTAATGCCGGAATGATTACACTTACCATTATTGAATAATTAAGTTTACAATTATTGTTTCGCAATCCAATGTTGGAAAAAAGAGGCCGTAAGGTTACGGCCCCGACCAAACACACTACGAGAAATCATACGGATCATTTTTTTTTGCTTTGTTTAATATTTTAGAATGCCACTGTTAATATCGGAATGTCTGATTCCTGGTTGAGATATTTTCCCCTAAGTTTATTCCACCAGCCCCTGAGTCGTGATTCCTGGCCTGGATTTACAATGATCAGATTGGCCTTTACATCTTTCGCATAAGCAAGGGTGCTGTTAGCAGTATCATCATTTTCCCGCAATGCACACTGAATATTCAGCTTGCCGAGATCATTCAATAGCTGATAAGCTTTTATTAAATATCCCTTGTCTCCTGCAGTTGTATGATGGTCGCCGCCCATTAAGTAAATGCATCCGTTTGTTTCAAGAGAGACATAGGTTGCTATGGTAAGTTTTTTTACCGGTAGAAGATCATGAACCGGGACAACTATTTTCTGCAACTGATTCGCATTGAAATTCCGGGTAATGGTCATTATCGGGCAGTTTGTTTGCTGAGATAGTTTGTTGATATTGATCCGCTGCATCTCTGCGCTGCTAAATCGCCGGTTGTTGCCGGGTATTACTACCAGATCAATATGCTTGGTAATTATGATATCTTTCAATACAACCGGCCAATAGCCAATCAAGCTTATGGAAGACAATAATAATCCTTCATTCAGTTTTGATCTATAGTGCAGTTCCAGCTCTTTTACTTTCTTCTCCCAGTCTTCCTTATAATATCCGGCGAGTGGGTCAGAAAAAAATGTATTTGATAAAAAGGGAATGGAAGACGGAACCTGTACATGCAGCAAAAGAATATCACAGCCGAATTTATTGGCCAACTGAATGGTTTTGTCCACAGACCAGCGGATATTCCTGTCAAACGAAACAGGTAATAGAATTTTAGTAAACATTTTTTGCATAACATGCAGCTTATGTGATCCTGCAAATTATCATGCATGTCTTAAAAAGAGATTAAGAAAAAATTAGAATCGTATTAGAATATTATCGTTTTAATGTGGGAAGCTGTATTCTGATATGAGTTCCGGCAACCAGATCAGAATGAATAGTTAAAGTTCCCTTATGCAATCCAATAATGCGTCGTGTAAGAGTAAGACCAAGTCCGACTCCAGGCTGATCCTTTGCATTATTACTCCGGTAAAAAGGTTCAAATAGTTTTTCAATCTCTTCGGAAGGCAGAAATTCACTTTTATTATTGAACAGCATTTCAACTTCGGTTCCTTTAAAATGTAATTCTACCTTTATTTTATTATCAGGCGAATACTTACATCCGTTTTCCATTATGTTCTTAATGGCGCTATGAAGCAGGTGGGTATTCCCAAATACCATACATTCATTTTCGTCTTCAGGTAGATCCGGAAATGACAATTCTACTTTATAAAGATTATTTTGACGCAGAACATCTCCATGGGCCTTAATTAGGATTTCGTCGATCCTTAATTTTTCCAGTAAGATAATACCATGCGTTCCCGCCTTTGCTATTTCCAGCAAATTTCGTGTAAGCTGGTGAAGGCCTTCAGCATCCTTTAAGACCGATGATAAAACTTTCCTGTATTCCTCTGAAGTCCTCCCCTGAAGTAATGCCACCTCTATCTGGCTTGATATCGAGGTAAGGGGGGTGGAAAGTTCGTGGGAAGCATTGGTGATAAAACGCTTTTCCATGGCGAATGATTCTTCGAGACGGTTAAGGAGGGCATTAAATGTCTGATTCAACTCCGCCAGCTCATCTTTTCTTTTTCCGGTAAAAAGACGGTGAGAAAGATTTTGCGATGTGATTAGTTTTACATCATGAATCGTCCTTTTTATCGGCCTGATGATGGTATTGGAAAATAAAAAACCCGCCGCTAATGTTACCAGCACTGCCAGCGGGAAATAGATGATAAATATTTTTTCCAGGTTATTGAGATAAGCTTTTCCCGAAATGTTTTCAGCTCCCACCACAACAAAAACAGAATTTTCATGAGAGAAGATGCCAATATCTTTTTCACCAATTTTTAAAAAATATTCGCCATTCTCCTTTGCCCTGTATAACCATGATGTATCCGGTTTTAGTTCCTGTACATTCAGGTCATGAAATTCATACAGTTCTTTGTAGCTGGCATTATAGATACCGATATTCTTATTGAATAATGCCGGCGGTGCGTTCGCATCGAGAGATTTAAGCAGATTGGTTGTATCATTTTGGAATAGATTATAAAGATAAGCGGCCCTCCCGGCCCGGGACCTGATCTGCTGCCTGAAATTACGGTGAATATTTTCCTTACTCAAACTGTATATTAATACGGCCATTCCTAACAGAATGCATGACACTATGCCGGTAAACAAAAGATTTATTTTAAAGGCAAGTTTCATCAACGAGTATCTTTCAGGACATAACCCATTCCTACCTGCGTATGGATCAGAGGCGTTTCAAAATTTTTATCAATCTTTTTTCTTAGGTAATTAACGTATACATCAATAACATTCGTGCCGCTGTCAAAATCAATGTCCCATACATTTAGCGCTATATCGGCACGGGAAAGCACCCGATTTTTATTCCGCAAGAAATATTCCAATAGCTGAAACTCTTTTGCAGTAAGCTGTATAGGTTTGCTATTACGTATTACTTCCTTGGTATCAAGATTCATTATAAGGTCATCAGCTTTTAGCTGAACTCCCGTTAGAACCATATTGTGTATGCGTTTCAATAAGGCCCGGATTCGAACCAGCAGTTCACGGAAATCGAAAGGTTTTATAATATAATCATCTGCCCCTACATCAAACCCCTCTACCTTATCATCTAAGGCGCTCATGGCCGTAAGCATCATTATAGGGACTTTCGGATCAATATTACGGATAGCCTTACACAATTCATATCCGTTCATTTCCGGCAAATTAATATCGAGCAAAACCAAATCAAAAGCTCCATGCTTAAATAATCTCAACCCTGCAAGACCATCGTATGCAACCTGTGTGTAAAACCTATTCTCAGAAAGGCCTTGTTTCAGAGAATCTGCGATCTTCTGCTCATCCTCGACGATTAGTATATTTATTCCTGTCATTTGGGGCATCAGGTTTATTAATACCATTTCAAAAATACCTTTCAAATAGATACCGGGATCTGGTAAAAATGCTTTAATGACTATTTATAATCCTTTGCAAAGGTTTCAAAAAAAAAGAATATTACTCCTTTACAAATAAATATAAACATATTCATTACCGGGTATATCGTAAAACAGGACTTCATCAGATTCATCCCTCATTGTGGGAATTTCCCCGGTTGTATTTAAAGATTTAGCTGAAAGCCCAGCATAGGCCGATTGCAGGGTTATTCTATCTATGAAAAGAATGAAAGACAGAAGTGAAATGACCATAACGGGCCTGGAAATGAAATAGCTGAATCTTTCAAATAAGCTGTGCTCAGGAGACATAAGCTTTGCCTGAATCATTCCATAAAGAAATGGAGGGGCTTCGGCCCGTTTAATGTTATTCAAACTATCCATTATTTTTTCAATACTATTGGATTCAACAATCAGATCTGTTGTTAGTGGTGGGTCCATTTTCATTTGTATAAAGGATAGCCCGATTATATAAATACAAGTTACTCTACAAAGGAATTTCTATTGAAAAAGGAGGATTAGAATGTGATTAGAATTGTCATTTAAAGACTTGCTGATGACCGGTATCTTTGAGGTTGCTAAAAGACCAATTTCCGCTGAAACGGAATGGTCTTTTTTGTTATTGCAAAAAAAACTCTACCTTCCTGTTACAATAAAAATCTTTTAGTTATGGCAACTACTCCTGCAAAACCCTCCACCTTTCTTTTATTTCCCTGGGGATTGGCATCCATTCTTTTATTAATCATATTAAACCTGACGCTTAATGATGCATGGTTTAATAAAAACTGGAGCTGGATCGCATTAGTGCTGATAATCCCGGCTGCTATTCTGGAAAATTTTAAGGTGGGTTATTCAACCATGCGTATCATGTTTTTGAAAGTAGTATTTTCCTTACTTTCTTTTTTGTTTGTTGGAATGGCTTTTGGCTCTGCTCTTACCAACTGGTATAATATAAAATGGGGGGCCGGTGTACCGATCAAAGCCACCACATTACCCTGGTATGTATTGCTTGCCTTATGCGTCTTACTTTTAATACAGGTGGCTCAGTTATTCAGTATGTTAAAGGCGGTGAAAAGGGAGTTTATGCAAATGGATCCGGACAATTAATTTTCATAGCTGTTTCAGTGCGGCTTTGAAAAAAGGCCATGCCGGCAATGAAGAAATAATTTTGAGTTCCTCTGCAAAGGAACTTTCATTATCCAGAAACCTCAGTAACTGCTGAGGTTTATTTTTTTTGAACAATGAACTGAATATCTTTTTACCGGGTAAAGTTTGATTGTACAAAATGTTAAGCAGCACAGTGTCATAAAAGCGAAACCTTCCTTTTGTTGTTCGTATAACCGGGTTTTCTCCCGCAGCTAATTTTTCAATAATAGCTGCTGAATGTTTCTGAATAAACCGGAAAGTATAACCACTTGACGGCTTGGTTTGACCGCCTGCTGTTCCGATGTTTATAATGTTCCCGTTCGATAAAGGAAAGCGATGGTTTGTCATCGGAATCACGCCAAACTCATTTTCTACAATTTGATATGACCCGATTTTCAAAATCTGTGAGATATACTCATTCAGTCCCTCTTCATACCGAACAGGCTCTGATAATCTTTCACTGAAAACTGTGTATTCAACCAGTGCCTTTGTTTTTGAAAACGGCATTACATATACAAAAGTAGTTCCTTCTTTCTGATCAACCCTGAAATCCATCAGTATGGCTTCATCCGGATTAAAAGAAGGCTTATCTGTTTCAATTACCCATCCTTTAAAATGCTGAAGCAGATAATATTCTTTTCTATTCAAATCCGGTTTATCAAAAAGAATACTGTTAAATATGTATGAAGCCAGAACTTCTTTATCATCCAACATGAGAACTGCATTATCATTCCTATTGTATATTCCTTTAATTTCTCCCAACTGAAAATCAAAATTGGATGCCTGCCGGATATGCTTAAAACAATAATCATAAAAATCTTTTCCCCTGATCAGTTTATATTCATAAGGTGATAAAGAGATAAGTCTTGAAAAATCTTCGTTATGAAACCAGGCATTATTCCATCGCTTGTAAACAATGGATTCAAACAGACCGGGGTTCTCTTCCCAAAAACACCAGGTACGATCATTTTTCTCTTTATGATCTCTGTCAACAATAAGTACTTTTTTTTCCCTGAACTTTCCTGAATGGATCATATGCATGGCAAGGCTGAGGCCAGCACATCCGGCGCCTGCAATGATATAATCATATCTGCCTGTCCCGGTCAATAAATCACTTTATAGATTAAAGATAAAAATGAGAATGGAATGTTATTCAGTTTCCGGCGCATATTCCACTTTTCTGTTTCCGGCCATGAGTTTTTTATCATGACGTACTTTGACCCAATATTTTTTCGCCACATACAAGAATCCAAAACTTTCCCCTTCTTGTTTGTTTAAATGTTTGTGATGCATCTTATGCGCCCAGCGGATGGCCCGTACATAAGTATGGTTGCTCTTTGTAAACCATTTAACCCGCTGATGAACAATAACGTCATGAACTAAAAAATAAGCAAACCCGTATGCCATGATACCAAACCCGATGGATTGCATCCACCAGGTATGATCAAAAGTGCCAAAATAAATTAGCAGGAAACTAGGCACAGCAAAAATAAAAGCAAACAAATCATTTTTTTCAAACACTCCCGGCTGCACCTGGTGATGATCTTTATGCAGGTACCACAAAAAACCATGCATCACATATCTATGCGTACACCATGTGATCCCCTCCATTACAATAAATGTTGCGAGTAAAACCAATATGTAAAAAACAGTTTGCATGCTTCGCAGGTTATCCTTTTACGCTGCTTCTGATTTATAACGAAGAACCCACCATTGCTCAATCCGAGGAAAGGCAAGATGAAACCATGCAGTATATTTTTCCGGATGAGTTTGCAATGATTTACTTATTTCCCTTATGTTCTTATAGCAATAAGCTTCTGCTTCTCCTTCATTGATTTTTATCTCCCCCTCATATTCTCCCGTAAATACATGGTCAAATTCATGTTCAATAAGACCATTTTCAAATTCTGCTTTATAAATGAAATCGAAAATTTTTTCTATTGACGTACTAAATCCCATTTCCTCAAATAATCTTCTTTCAGCTGCTGTTTGGGTATCCTGCCCGGGCTGAGGATGACTGCAACAGGCATTGCTCCACAACCCTCCGCTGTGATATTTGCTTTTTGCCCTTTGCTGCAAAAGCATATCCCCCTTTGTGTTAAAAATGAAAATACTGAATGCCCGATGCAGCAATCCTTCCTTATGAGCCATAAGTTTGGAAGCTACGCCAAAAGGTTTGTCATTTTCGTCCACCAATATCACTTCTGTTGAATCCATATCATATTAATCTCAACTGATTTTTTACACCTGCCCTTAAAATAATGATGATTTTATGAAAATCAGGAATCCTGATCCTTTGTTCAAGCACTTTAGCCGGTTTCATTTTCCTGATCTTTTTAAACAGAGAGAAATAATACTTATACGCCACATAAACACCAAACCTCGCTTTGAATGGCAACTTCAGTATTCCTTCATAAGCCTTTTGAAAATCCTGCTGAATGTCCCATTCTATTTTTGCTTTATCCTGTTCTGTAAAATTATTAAAATCACAGCCGGGAAAATACATTCTGGATAACCCGTTGTGATCCGCCTTTATATCTCTCAGAAAATTGACTTTTTGAAAAGCAGCTCCCAGCGCTTTGGCAGGCTCTTTTAATTTTTCCCATAAATCTTTTTTGCCTTCACAGAAAGCATAAAGACACATCAATCCAACTGTCTCTGCAGATCCATAAATATATTCTGCATATTCCTCATCCGTATAAGATCTTTTTGAAAGATCGAATTCCATACTGCCGAAAAATGCATCTATCAGCTTTCTGTCAATATTATACTCATTTACCGTTTTCTGAAAGCTATTAAGTATCGGATTCAGGCTTATTCCCCGCTCAAGGGCTGCATAGGTTTCTTTCTTAAATTCCCGGAGTAATGCAGCCTTATCATATGCATGAAAGGTATCAACGATCTCATCGGCAAAACGGACAAATCCATAAAGATTATAGATAGGTTTACGAAGGTCTTTGTGCAGCAAACGAATGGCAGATGAAAATGATGTACTGTATTTTTCCGTAACAGCACGGCTGCAATCCTCGCTTGCCTGGTGAAACAGGTGAATCATTGAATGAATTTAAAGAAATTACCTAAATCTTTTTATTACTTGTTTTGCCACTACTTCCCCGCTTATCAGGCTGGGAGGTACACCCGGACCCGGCACGGTCAATTGTCCTGTATAAAACAGATTTTTCACTTTCCTGCTTCTGCATGATGGTCTGAAAATTGCCGTTTGCCTTAGCGTACTTGCCAGACCATATGCATTCCCCTTAAAAGAATTATACTCATGTACGAAATCACTGACTGAAAAGGTTTTCTTAAATACTACAGAATCCAGAATATTTTCTCCTGTATACCTCTCCATTCTCCTGACAATCATTCGAAAATATTTTTCTCTTAATTCCTGTGTATCACCTTCCAATCCCGATGCAACAGGAATAAGAAAAACCAAATTTTCATATCCATCAGGAGCAACAGACTTATCCGTTACAGATGGAGCACTCACATAAAATAATGGCTGTGTGGGCCATTCGGGGTTTTTATAGATTTCTTCCCCGTGTTTTTCAAAAGGCGCATCAAAAAACAAGGAATGATGGACTGTCTGTTTAAGCTTTTTATTTAAGCCGACATAATATAGTAAACAGGATGGGGCCATCACTCTTTTTTTCCAATAAGATTCGGAGTAACTTCTGAACTCCTCCGGCAAAAGATTTTTTTCTGTATAATAATAGTCTGCTCCGCTGATAACAGCATCCGCCCGGTAAATATCTTTTGAGGTCGTGATCGTTTTAATATATCCCTCTCTGCTGACATACACTCCTTTTACTTCTTCATCAAAATGAAATTTTACACCCATCTCTTCTGCCAGCCTGTACATTCCCTTAACTACTGCATACATGCCTCCTTGCGGATACCAGGTGCCTCCTTTTATATCAGCATAATTCATAAAGCTGTATAAAGCCGGAGTATTCTGCGGCAATGCACCAAGAAACAACAAAGGAAATTCGAGTATCTGTCGGAGCTTTGGGTGCCTAAAATATTTATTAATGTGTTTTTTAACAGACGTAAAAACATCCAGTTTAAAAAAACCCTTTATAGTCTGCCAATCCATGAATTCAAAAACCGAAAGTCCTGGCTTATACACTATCTTTTTCATCCCAATATCATACTTGAAAGCGGCTTCTTTCAGGTAATCATCCAGTTTTGAAGCGCTGCCCTGTTCAAATGATTCAAATACCTGCTTAAGATTTTCGTATCCGGCAGGAATATCAGTGAAGCCATCATCCCAGTAAATACGGTATGAAGGGTCAAGCCGGTGAAGCGTATAATAATCAGAAACCTTTTTCCCAAAACATGCAAAGAAACTTTCAAATACATCAGGCATCCAGTAAAAACTTGGGCCCATATCAAACCTAAAACCCTGTTCATCCAATTGCCTTGCTCTGCCACCGGCTGTGCTGTTTTTTTCTATAACTGTAACATCCCAGCCTCCTTTAGCCATAGAACAGGCGGCAGACAAACCGGCAAACCCGCTTCCGACTACAATTATTGATTTGGCTCGCAATTGCTAAGTTATTTGTTACAACGAAGCTTGTAATTTATTTTGACATCTCCCGGGTTTATAATTTATTGTTTTGAATCTTTCCGCTATCTACTAATTTGACAAGAGCATTATTAATTGCCGGATTATGTAATGCTTCAAGATGACGGGAATGATGCAGGTCGGTTCCAACCAGGTCATAATAATCTTTTTTTATCAGGTATTGAGCAAGCTCCTGCACGGATTTTCCATAATGGCTGGTTAGCGACAAAAGATTCAATTGAAAAAGACAGCCGATGTCTTTTAATTCCTCATAAAAATTCTTATCCCTCTCCAGATAAATATATCTTTCCGGGTGAGCTATGACGGGCTGGTAGCCCTGCATCTGCATATCAAACAATATGTCTTTAATGCCATGTGCCGGGTAAGCCAATGAGAACTCCACCAGTACCATTTTTTCTTTAATAGTCAGTAGTGGCTGATTGTTTTTTACCAAGCTATGCACATAATCATCCAGGAAATATTCCGCTGCTGCACTAATTTCAACATTCATCCCCTCCGACCTTAAGGCATCACGGAGCAGTTGCAGCTTTTCTGCAATAATATCATTTGTATTCTTGTACATATCCCACATAATATGTGGGGTGGTAATGAATTTTGAATAGCCAAGATTCATCATTCCTTTAATAAGATTCAGAGAGGTGGTGATATCCGGAGAGCCATCATCAATGCCGGGCAGTAAATGCGAATGCATATCCGTTTTCAGGATACTGAAATGGGCAACGTTGCCTGTAGCTTTCGATTTAGAAAAAATTTTCAACATCAGAGGATTAAAACAAAATTAGCTATTTAGGGGATAAACGTCAGGACGCTGCAAAAAAGAATTATTACCTGAGCAAGCATCATTCAGGCATCCGGGTATAATATTTCATTTATTCATGGCCTGCCGGCAAATAATCATACCGCTTCGGAAGCGACGGAAAAACTTTAAACACCAGCTTACTTTTATGAAAAACTACATACCATGCCGTAAGAAACATGATCATGAAATCCGTATAAAAATTCTGATGCTCCTGGTACCAGACTTCCAGGGCACCCTTATATGGAAGGATCAGAGTCCGGTAACATTCATGCGGCGGCAGTTTGCTGTGAGTAATGATATACTCTTCATCCCTGAAAACAATCGATCCAATTCCTGTGAGGCCGGGCCTAACATTATACACTTTTGATTTCATTTCATCGGTGTATCTGTCAAATCCGACCTTCATGAGTGGTCTTGGGCCAACAAATGACATATCACCTGTCAGAATATTAATAACCTGCGGCAGTTCATTGATCTTACTTTGCCGTAAGAATTTTCCAACTTTGGTGATCCTCGGATCACCTCTCATTGTAACATCTCCATGCCCCATATTCGGACTGTTCTTTAACATAGTGGCAAATTTCCAGATGCGGAAGGTTTTATTTTTATATCCCACCCGATCCTGCCTGAAAAAAACTTCATGCTCCCCGGTAAGTAACAAAAGAATGATAATGGGAATGAATAATGGAAGCAAAATAATTAATGCAATCAGGGAAAAGATGATATCAACAAAACGCTTGATGATTTTATACATAAACTATCCGATTGCTTCTTTTATTTCCCTGACAACGATAGAAAGTTCTTCGCCGGTGATATTAGTTGAACAAGGTATGCTGAGACAGGTGTTGTAAATATATTTTGAGTTATCCCTTTTCTGAACATAAACACAATCCTTATACATCGGCAGCATATTCATCGGCATCCAGAACCTGCGGCTCAGAATATTGTTTGCATTAAGATGATCAAGTAACTGTTGCTGTTTATCTGTTTGAATCGTAAACAACCATCCGTTTGTATCTACTTCGGGTAATTCTTTCTGAAAACGGATATCAGCAACACCGGTTAATTCCTTTTTGTAAAAAGCAACATATTCTTTTTTTCTTTTGATAAATGAAGGCAATAATTCCATTTGGCCAACGCCTATTGCCGCCAAAACATTTACTAACCGGTAATTATATCCTACCTCATCATGATAATATTCATCGTTTCTCGCCTTCGCAGTGGTCGTTAAATGTTTTGCATGTTTAGCCAAAGCTTCATCATCCGTAACGATACAACCTCCGCCACCTGTGGAAATAATTTTGTTACCATTAAAACTTAAACAAGCCAGTGGGCTGAACTTTCCCGCATTAATCCCTTTGTATTTGGTGCCCAACGATTCTGTGGCATCTTCAACAATGGGTAAAGGATATTTTTTTACAATAGAAAGAAATCTGTCCATATCACACATATTACCGAGTATATGCACAGGCATTATGGCGCCGATACGACGACCATCTTTTATATAGATCAACTCACCGTTCTTTTCATCTGTTTCATTCTCTAAAAATTCTTCTAATAAATCCAGGTCCATCTGCCATAAATCCGGATCAGCATCTATCAGAAGCGGTTCTGCTCCCAAATATTTTATTGAATTGGCCGAAGCCACAAAAGTGAGATTGGGAAGAATGACATAATCATCCTGCTTTACACCGCTCAGCAATAATGCAATGTGCAGGGCAGCAGTACCATTTACAGCAGCTACACCATATTTGGCACCAACAAAATCTGCCACCATTTGTTCAAACTGTGTGACATAAGAACCGACAGAAGAAATCCAGCCGGTATCAAGACAATCTTTCACATACTTCCATTCATTGCCTGCAATGTTGGGAACGCTTAAAGGAATAAAATGTTTGTTACTCATAAACCAGTTTTCCTGATTCAAGATATTGGTTATACCACTCTACTGTCTTTCTCAACCCCTCTTTCCACATTATTTTGGGTTCAAACCCGAGTTGTGCTCTTGCTTTTGTAATATCAGGGCAACGGCGGGAAACAGAGCCCGGGTATGTGGGTGCATTTTCATAAATCCCTTTATAGTTCATTAACTCACCGGCATAATGGATCAGTTCTCCAATGGTAATTTCATCCTGTGTGCCGATATGATATATCTGTCCGTTTGTGCCATGCTGTTCCATTGCCAGCACTGTTCCTTCCACTGCATCACTGATATAACAAAAAGCTCTTGTCTGATCATGACCATAAACCTTGAAAGGATTTTCTTCTTTTCTGAAACGTACCACCAAATGTGGTATCACATGTTTGAAACCCATTCGTGGACCATACACATTATGATAGCGAACAATAGTTGTTTCAAAACCAAGTATCCTCGCATAATTCAGAAATCCTGATTCACCCAGCATTTTAGTAACTGCATAAGTAAATCTTGGATGCCCAATTTCCTGGATACAGAGAGGAACTTCTTCAGGCGTTGGTGTCACATAACCGAATGCCTCAATTGTCCCGGCATAGCATTCACTGGTAGAGGTAAATAAAACCTTTCCGATTTTAGAACGACGCACCCATTCCAGGGTATTAAAAATTAAAGCTGTATTGATACGGATGATCTCATGCGGAATTGAGTTAGCATTGTCAACTCCAACTACAGAAGCCAGCATATAAACCTGGTGAAATGCATTATCCAGCTGATTAAAGGTTGCCGGGTCAGTAAAATCACCAGCAACCACTTTTATGTTATGTTTATTTACCAATTCATTGAAATAATCATCCTGTTTGCCCCGGGCAAAGTTGTCAGCAATGGTTAATTCATAATCCCTGTTTTCAGCAAGATATTTTGTGATGTTGAAGCCGATAAAACCGGCGCCACCCAACAATAATACTTTTTTACTCATGAAAATTTGTCTTGGTTATAGATCTCCCCTGCCAATAACTTTTACAGTATGTTTCTTTGATAATTTCTGAATTTCTTCATTTGTCAGTACTCCGATTGTATCATAGAAAAATAAAGCGGGAAGGTTAACTATTTTATTTATCAATGATTCATTGTTCCTGTAATCTTTATGTCCTGTCGTAATAACAACGATATCATAACCGTTATCTAATAACTCATCAAGATTTTGACTTACCCAGATATCTTTTTCCTCCCAATATTTCACATGCGGGTCATGCAATGTGATATCACAGCCTTCTATTTCCAATTGGTCATAGAAACCCTCGACAGGTGTATACCGGGTATCGCCAACATCATTCAGGTAACTTACTCCAAGCAATAAAATTTTCTTTCCTTCCAGCGGGCCATTATACTGAGATTGCAAATATTCAAAGGCATATAACGGCATTTTGTCATTAATATGAACCCCTTTTTCGCTTTGTCCCAATTTTTCTCCGCTGCCAAACAAGTTCATTCTTGCCCAACTGGCCAGTAATGGATCTTTGGTCAGGCAATAACCGCCAACGCCCAAACCGGGCAACATGATATTTTTATGTGTAGGCCTCATTCTTATCGCATTCACTACTTCATAAATGTCCACAGCAGCTTCTTCTGCAAAGCGGCTCCATTCCACCATAAAAGCAATGTTCATTGCCCGGAAAGAATTTTCCAGCACTTTAGCCATTTCTGTAGCATTGGTATTACCCAGCCGGGTCAAAGGATATTCATCGGTTTTGATAACTGTTCTCAAAAACTTTTCAACCGCATCAGCGCTTTTGTCATCAGTACCGGCAAACACCCTGTAAAAATTCTGAATGGAATCAATATACTTCGGACCCGGCATCACCCTTTCATAAGAATGACCGACTTTCAGTTTATCGGTTGACAATCCTCTCTTCTGCAAACATTCTTCAAGAATTGGTCTGACGATCTTCTGTGATGTTCCCGGGGGCACGGTGGTTTCCACCAATACAAGAACATCTTCTTTGCAATTGTTTCCGATCGCTTCAATAGCTTTTTTGAAAGGCATTAAGTCAACATGATAATCTTCCGGATCTTTGTTTGCATCAGATTTTTTTTGAACGTCCAGATTGATATCCACCACTATAACATCCGCTTTGCTATAAGCATAGTTATCGTATGTGGCATAGTAGTTTTTTTTCCTTAAAGCACTTTGATAATATTGTTCAATTTTCGGGTCGCTGGCGATAACGGGAAATACCCCTTCGTTGATAGAACGGATCTTCCAGTAAGATTGCGGGGTTGGCAGATCAATCCCGATAACAGCATATTCTTCCGTTAATGCATTGGCCACTACCAGCCCCATCACTGAACCAACAAAGCCAAGACCCTGCACCACCACCACTTTCTTCCCGGAATTCAATGCGAGGAAATCATCAATACCTTTTTTATCATTTAAGGAAAGAGGTATCTCATACTCTTTTCCCGTAACCGGGCTTTTAGAAATATTTTTTATTATATCGGTAGTCATTATCTGGTCTCAGCTTGTAATTTAAAAATATGATTGCCTATCCTGGTAAAAGCCCATGCTGTTTTATAGGTTGTTGCTTTTATTCTTTTTTCAATTTCCTCTTTGCTCATGTCCGGCGTTATGGTACAAAGCTCATCTAATTGTTTTCTTGTAAAAGGTTTTCTTTTCCACTGTTCATCTGAAACCGGCAGTGGCTGTCCTTTTAAAATCAAGTCTATTATCTCATAAAACATTTCTTCGATCAGCCTATAACATTGCTGTGTTACATGATAAACCGAATCATTATCAGCTATCGGAAATCTTTTTACAGCAATTATTTTCCCCGAATCCACTCCTGCAGCCATATAATGACAAGTGACCCCATATTCTTTCGCCCCTTCATAGATCGCAAAATTTGTGCAGCCGATCCCCGGGTATTCCGGACTGCCGGGATGAAAATTAATGGCAGCAACCGATGCATTTGTTAGCAGTGATTCCGGGTAGATCCAGGAAGAAATAAAAGAAATCATCAGTTCTCCCTTCCAGTTCAAAACTTCAACAGGCAATATATCATGCCGGCTACCGGAAAAAATAGAAACATTTTTAAAGTTTTTGCGGACGAAATCTTCTGCCCGCTGGGCATATTCATTATCCTTTTTTCTTAAAAATAATACCCGGAGATCCTTTGGGTTGACTGGTTTCACCATGGATGAATTCAATGCCTGCGAAGGTATTAAGATTTGGCCAGACTCATAACTGCTTTACGGTTTACATCCTGGCAAACGCATCTAATATTACGGATTAGGGAACACGGATGACACGGGTTAGATGGATAAACATGGATAATTTTCTGCTTTGCAGAAAATATCAGTGTAAATCCAGGTTTTTTTTACAACAGATGAATATTAAAACCTTAAAAGCATATCAAAGAGATTGAAAAATATACTTTATCCGTACTATCCGTGTTCTTTTCCTTTCTACTGTAAGGTTTTTGAGCCGATTTAGATGCTTTTGCCCTGCTGGTTTACATCTTATCAAAGAACAAAAAAATCCCGACGGTTTCGCCGGGACTATGGATTATCGGTTAAATGGAATATTATTTTTCTTACGCTGCAACCAGTTTACGGGCAGGTTTCTTTATCAATGAACGGGCCGGATTACCAACTACTGTTGCATTATCCGGTACATCTTTTACCACTACGGTTCCTGCCCCGATGATTACATTGCTGCCGATCTTTATTCCCTGCCGGATAACGGAATTGGCGCCAATGAAAGTACCTTTTCCCACTTTTACATTTCCGCAAAGCACGGCACCGGGAGCTATGTGACAAAAATCATCAATGAAACACTCATGATCTATGCTGGTTGATGTATTACAAATAACGCCACGGCCCAGCTGCACCAATGGATTCAGTGTTGCATTCGCTGCTATCATTATTCCATCCCCCATTTTTACTGATGCAGAGATAACAGCACTGGGATGAATGGCATTAATTGGATTGCCCAGGAATTTGCTCAGATTGTCATGAATTTTCTGGCGAATGCCATTATGTGCCACACAAGCGAAGAAATCAAATTTTTTCAGCTTGCCGATTACATCAGCTTCTTTACCAAGATAAGTAAGATGATAAGGGTTGAATTCTTTTTCCCCGTTATCGCAATAAGCAGTTACCAGTCGCCCGGAACTAAGGAGTATGTCTATGATCACATAAGCATGCCCTGAATAGCCAACAATAGCCACTGGCTTTTTGATTGTGGTTTTCATCTGTTTGGATCAATTGGATTTCAGGCTTAAAAGTAAAATCCATTATCCGTGATCGCAAACTTCAGACTGAAAGAAAAGGTAAATCAGGTACTAATACTTTACTCTTAGTCGTATATCTCCTATTTTGGTGGGAAGTTATTGTGCAGCAAGCAGTTCAAGATACCGCTTATGGAGCCGGGCATGCACAATCGGCTGGTCGAAATGAGCTGCTATGTGTTGCCGAAGTGAAGAGGCGTAATCGTTTAGGCGGGAAAAATTATTCAATGCATATTGCATCTTATCAAACAGGTTATTTTCATTCTGTACTTCAAATAACAGTCCGGTTTTTTCATGTTCCACAATATCAATATTGCCATCGATGCGTGAGCAAATGACAGGGCAACTCATAGCCGCAGCCTGTAACAATACATTAGGAAATCCTTCCCGGTGCGAGGGATGAACCAGTGCAAATGCCAGGTGCATATAATATTCTACTGCATCACTCCAACCTGTCATGATAATCCCCGGGTGAGATTGTATCAATTGTTTTGTTTTGAGGGTTACGGGATCAACTTCATCTTCAAACTCTCCAACCAGAAGAAGCCGGACAAGATTATTCTTTTCATAAACCCTGATAAAAGCACTTACGAGTTCGTCTATTCCCTTGTCGTGCACCATCCGGCCGACAGAAAGAAAATAAATCAATTTTTCATCGTACCTGATCTGCTTTTTAATCTCAGGCAACTTCCCGGCATTAAGCGATGCAGAAGAATAGCGAATAAGGTCAATTCCATTGCTTGACCCATGACCCATTACTTCAAGCTTTGATGATCTAACCAATTTTCTATCTGTAATGAATTTTTTCAGAGAATCGCTGTTGGGCCAGATATGTGTCGCCTTTCGGCCTGTAAGTTTTTCCATGAAAATCAATACCCGCCGGCTCAACCCTTTTGTGGTTACATATCGTAATCCCGCAACCGTATGTATCCTGATTTTTACTCCGGCGCATTTTGCAGCAATCATTGACAGTAAACCTGCCTTGGGAGTGTGTGAATGAACAATATCCGGCTTTTCTTTTTTAAAAAACCGATAAAGCAACCACAGGCATTTGACATCCCGGAAAGGAGTCATTCGCCGGGTCATGGGTATAATATGGTGGCGGCAGCCTTCTCTTTTCTTTACCGCTTCTAATTCCGGTCCGTCGCTGCTTACCATTATCACATCCAATCCCTGCTCACTCATATACCGCATTTGGCCGGGCAACAATACATCAAGCGAAATGGGCGCTGTAGTGACCCGAATGAGTTTAGGCATACTTTAAAAAATACACCCGAACAAAATAATGCCGGGTGTAAAAATTTTAAATCAAAAAAATTATTTTCTCAGATAACATTTATTATACCAGACATCCAGTGCAAAAAGTGTCCAAAGCATTTTGGCTCGTTTCTCATCTCCTGCAATAATTCTCCTGTCCCATATTTTTTCAATGAATCCTTTCTTCATAAATTGTTTCGCATAAGAATCAGGTGAAAGAAGGTAGGAAGCGACAAGGTCTTTTAATTCACCATCAATCCATTTTTTTAACGGAATTTCAAATCCTCTTTTAGGTTGATTGATCAGTTCGGCAGGCAGGTATTTTTCAGCTAATTTCCGAAGCAAATATTTAGTATTGCCGCCTCTCACTTTATAACTGTCAGGAAGAGAGGTTATGTACTCAAGCAGTTCTTTAGACAGCATGGGGCTTCTTCCTTCCAGCGAATGAGCCATGGTTGCAATATCCATTTTCACCAAAAGATTTGAAGCGAGAATATGCTCAAAATCAAGTGTCAGTATTTTTTGAAGCCCGGATAAAGAAGAATTATTGATTTCATTAAAATTTTTCTGTATGTCTTCTATACAACTGTCGTCAGTCACCAGGAACTGCTCATAACCTTCAAATATATCGAGGCAGGAAGAAAAATATGTATGCACTCCTTTCTTGCTGGCAAAATCAACAAGCCGGTAGATATAATTATATTTACCCTTTTTATCGTGAGATACCGGCAATATTTTATGTACGATTGCCGCCATATTCCGCACCAACCCGGATTTTTTGAAGAAATCATATTTGGCAAACGGTACATACCGGCGATACCCGCCGAATAGCTCATCTCCCCCATCACCATTCAAAATAACAGTCAGATGTTTCCTGGCAGCCTGGCTTACATAATAACTGGGTATGGCCGAGCTATCAAAAAAGGGTTCGCCATAGTTGCTGAGAATTTTTTCCACATCATTCAATAAATTATTGAAAGAGATTTTTATCTCATGATGTTTTGTATGATACCTGTCAGCCACCAATTTTGCCAGAGGAGCCTCATCATATTCCCCTTCAAATGATATAGTGAATGTCTGCAAGGAGGAATTATATTCTCTGCCAATCGCTGTGACCAGGCCGCTGTCAATCCCCCCGCTTAAAAAGGATCCCACTTCCAGGTCAGACGATTCAATTCTCCTTTTTATGGCATGATGAAGAAAATGGTCAGTCTGTTGCAATGCCTCTCCAAATCCAACAGCTGATTTTTGTGAATAGAATTTGCGGATATCCCACCACTTGCTGACTTTTAATTCCAGGCTTTTCAGGCTCACAGTGACATAAGAGCCAGAAGGAAGTTCAAATACATTTTTATATGGAGTATTTGAGTCAAAAAAATACCCCGCAGCAATAAATTGCTGAATATTGATTTCATTAATCGCAACATCAACCTGGTTTCTCAATGCATTCAGTTCGCTTGCAAAAACGAAGGAGTTTCCATCTGCATAGTAGTACAGTGGTTTCTTCCCGGCTCTGTCTCTTGCAAGAAAGAGTTCGCTTTTGGCACGGTCATAAATAACTATGGCGAACATGCCATCAAAATCATGAAGGCAGGAAGCGCCCAGTTTTGCATAAGCATGTAGTATGGTTTCGGTATCTGAATTTGAGTCACAAATGAGTCCATATTTTTTGCGGATGTCATTGTGATTATAAATTTCTCCATTGAAAATAATGGTAAGATTTTGAAAATGCTTGGGCTGCCCCCCTCCGGTTATGTCCAATATTGATAACCGGTGATGATGAAGAATAACATCGTTTTCCCTGAAAGTGGTCTGCTGGTCAGGTCCACGATGAAAGAGGTCTTTGGTTAAACGGGGGATGTCCAAAGAAAAATTGACCGATCCGGCAATACCGCACATTATTTACTTGTTTTTTTAAGCGGAACAGCAAAGTCAACTATGCGTTCAAACCAGCGTGGCAATGGAAGCTCTTTTTTATTGTATAATAAAAGCAAGAACAATAAATAAAATGGCGTGCAGGGTATCTTATATCTTGACAATGCCCCAAAGTTTGCCGTAGAAGAACCGACTGCAAATGCAAATACAAATGCAAAAATGAAACACATCAGAATACGTCCGTCAGAAAAGCTGACAGTAAAAAACCTTATAAGGCCCCTTTTAAAGATAACATAAAGGGTAAGAAACAGAAATACGGCAGATTCAAATGCCGAGAGCAGGGCAATGGGTGTATTGATCTCCCAGATAAATGGTCTGAAAAATGTAGCTACAATGCTCCCAAAGAATAACAGAACAGGGTTTCCTGCATTAATAGTGAAATGCGAATCACCCTGCAATGTCTGATTAATTATTTCATATCCCCTGCGCTGTGTTTCAGCGCTGTTTAATAAAGTATCTAATTTATATTCCCTGGCTGCGTCCAATGATGTAAGGTAGTTAAGTAACAAATAGCCTACAACTGCGCTTCCGGCAAAAGTAAGGGCGGTGAATATATAACGAAGTACTTTTTCTTTTATCGACTTGTTGAATTCTGCAAAAAACCAAACTACTAGGCTTAAGGCAAGAACCAGAAGAATATAGATTTTAATGTTAAAAAGCAAATAGCAGCATATGAGTATCCAAATTACTGAAACAGCGATCTTCTGCTTCCTGAATATTATCTGTATCAGCGCATATAAAATAAATCCAATGCATCCGAAAGTAATGGGATCTTTAAGAAGCGCTGCACTCCAGAATGCCACGCCGGGCAGGAAAAGACAGGCTACAGCCAGGTGCCTCCAAAGCCGGGGATAGAAATAATAAAATGTTTTAAATAACCTGATGGCTCCTCCCAGGGCAAAAAAACCAAAGAACATGTTTATACATATATAGCTGTTGCCAAACAAAAGAGAAGGCAATAAAGCAAGTTTCCCGGGAAGGAAATTGCTGGCGGATATCATATAATTATATGTGATATCCTGTTCAAAGTTGTCATAATAAAAATAAGTTGTCAGTGGATGATTGATAGTTAACTTATCAGTCCGGATGATTGTCCAGATATTGTCCTGATTGTCCGCTATGGCTGCCCGTAAATCTTTTGTAGCCTGGTAATAAAGATTAGTATCGCCACCCTTGAAATAAAACTGTGATATTAACGTAAACAGGATAACGCATACCACTTTAAAATAAAAAGCCTGGTAATAAAGTTTCTTCAGCCTTTCCTCTTTTTGATTATTTGCTTTTGCCCGGATAATGAAAAAAAATACCAAAAAGCAAATAGGGAAAAGAACAATATCCTTTGTATATAAGAAATTTACCAGTAAAGTCATCTGGCAGTATTATAGACAACAGTACTAAAAAGACTCAGAAATAAAGTTGATACGGACTTCACTGAATAATAATTTTCAACTTTTTCCCTGGCAGCTTTGCCAAGCCTGCTGCGCAAGGCGGGGTCTGAAAGCAATTGGGTAATCCTTTGCTCCCAGTCTTCCCCTGTTTTGCATAAATACCCATTTACGCCGTCATTTATTATTTCATTATTAATCCCAACCGGTGATGCCAGCGCAGGCATACCGAGTGCCATGTATTGTATTGCTTTAAACCCGCATTTTCCACGGGTTATTTCGTCGTCGGTCAGGGGCATAAGCCCGATATGAAAATTCAAAAGATCTTCTGTTTCGGTTTTAATATTCCATGGAATAAATTGATAATTCTTCAAGGGCAAATGGGGATCTTTATCAGCAATAACAAAAAATGTAAAATCAATTTTTTCCTGCAATTTTTGCAGTACTGGCACAATAATATCAAGGTAGATAAGCGTACTGAATGAGCCCGTCCATCCTACAGCTGGTTTGCCGGTGACCTGGTTCTGGTTCTTTCCATGTACTGTTTCTGTATTTACAACAGTCGGGATTATCAATACATTCTTATTATAATTGGAAGCGATATTATACAAGTACTGGTTGCCAACCGTTACAGTATGCGCCCATCTGCAGATCCTGAACACCTTTCCAAGAAATTTTACAGCCAGGTATTTCTTATTATAAGCAGATTCATTGACCCAGATTGAATCATCAAAATCATAAATGATTTTTTTTCTGAAAACTTTTGCGATGAGCCATTCAAAAACGGGAGGTCCGGCAAGCGCCGCCCATCTGTGTATGTAAACATATTCATATCTGCCAAGTGTAAACATGTCCCCCAATCTCCGGCCACAGCCACTGATCATTGCCAGCACCTTTCCGGGTATATTTCCGCGGGTATAAAGCCGTTTTCTTCCCCGCAGGGATAAGAATGAACTTACTTTGTAGCGTATTCCTGCGTCATCAAGCATAGGCAAAAAATGCTCAAACCGGAAGCGTTGACCCGGCGAGATTCCCAAAGGGGAAGGCACCAGAAAAAGCACCGAACTCCTCTTTGAATTTTTTGATTCAATTGTTCTCATGGTAGGGATATTAATGGTTTTTAAAAAAAGCATTGAATACTGCTTTGCTCAAAAAAAACTGATACCGGATATCGACTGTCAACTGTATTAGTTTTCCTTCAAAACGGATTTAAGAATTGAAAGGTAGATGTCCTTATTTGACTTAACAGAGAATTTTTCTTCAACAAGCCCGGCCCCGGCTAACCCGATTGTTCTCCTTAATGACTCATCGCCGATTAGCTTATACAACAAAGAAGCCCATTCTTCCTCATTACTTGCGAGGAATCCATTTTTCCCATTTTCTATGATTCTGAAATTTGCGCCAATTGCACTGGCAACTGTAGGTACTCCTGCTGCCATATATTGCAGGGCCTTTAAACCGCTTTTACCATACACCCATTGTTCGTCCGGCAATGGGTAAAGCCCAATATCAAACCGGCTGATTACTTCCGTTTCATAACTTTCCTTCCATGGCAGCGCTTCCACATCAATACCTTCTATTGTAAAATCAGGATCCCCCATTACTAACAATCTAAATGAAACTCCTTCAGATTTCAATCTTCTAAAAACCGGATCCAGTAAATGCAGATATTTCGAAGTGCTATGGCTGCCACTCCAGCCAAGAATAACCGGCCTGTTTTTAATTATATAGTCCTGCCTGGGCCGGTAAATATCTGTATTAATGGTGGATGAGATATCTGTTGTATGCTGGTTATATTGGCAAACAAAATTATCCAGATAAGGCGTGCAGGTGATCACATGATCTGCATGCTTCATCAAATAAATAGGTTTATTTTTCCCTTTAAAACTTCCTGCCAATTTGTTTGCTTTACTTTTAGAAGCAGGCAGATAAACCAGGTCATCAATATCATAAATTAATTTTTTTCCTACCAGGCATATCAACCATTCATAAACAGGTGGACCGAGAGGCGTAGCCCATAGATGAACATATACAATGTCATACCGCCGCACCCTGAACAAATCAAAAAACCTTCTGCAATATCCGATAGCCGTGTAAAAAATCTTTTGCGCCAGAAAGCCTTTCTTATAAAGAATTTTCCAGAAACGATCGCTTACAAATGAACTGGTAATAACCTGAAATCCGCTTTCCCGAAAAAAACTATAATACTGCTCAAACTTCAGGCGCTGGCTTGGGGCCTTCCCATAAGGGTATGGAACAAGGAAAAGTATTTTTTTCTTACTCCCGGCCATCCTCAGTTTGACTCAAATATTTTTTTATATGCCTTGCTATAAAGTTCGATTCCAATTGTAAGACTATATACTTCTTTAATATTACCTCTTATTTCTTCAGGCTTTAATTGCAGTAAACCCGGTAAAGCTTCAACGGCTTTGATAAACTGGTCTGCAGAAAATTCATGTATCACAAATCCTCCTTTACTTTTATTCACTATTGCTTCTACATCTCCAACACCACTGTTTACAATTACAGGAATTCCCATTGCCAGCACTTCCCCCAGCTTGGTGGGGGAACTTGAAAGTTTTGAATAAACAGGTTTGATAAATGAAATATTAACATCTGAAGCTTTGGTGAAAACCGGAACTTCCTCTCTGCTGGCTTCTGTTATTATCACATCCTCTTTTTTGATATTGAACTTATCCAGTTTTGATAAGATCAGTGAAGGCGCTGAGTGAGTAATAAAAAAAAACTTTGCCTCAGCATACTTGTTTTTAATAAAAGCAAATAATTCAAGCATTTCATCGAGCATGTACCATGCCCCGACCGAACCAAGATAACTCAGCACCAATCCATCTGCCGGCAAACCCAATTTCTTTCTGCCTTTTAGCTTATCTTCTGTACTGGTGAGTGTAAAATGATTCATATCCGCACAACAGGGAATTACACTCATTGGAACAGCGGGGTTATAGCCCGGCCACTTCATTATTTCCTGTCTCCCGGCTTCTGTCAATGAGATAATGTGATCCGCTTCATTGATAAACTCTTTTTCTCTCTTTTTATAATATTTGTATACTTTCCTGAAAATAAAACTATCCTGGTTCCAGGTGCCTGCATCTTTTTTTTCATCGGCCCAAAAACCCCGCATATCAAAAAGAAATTTTGTGCCTGTCTTTCGTTTCAACCGTAAACCCAACTCTGCGGCGATATAACTACGGCAATGGATCATATCAAATTTTTGGGTTCGATGCAGACGAAATGCCATTCTTTTCATTCTCACAGCATCATAAAACTTGGAAATCACGGGAGGCCTTCTTGTAAAATTCATCGGCACCCAACTGATGCCGGCAGCGTCTGTGATGCCGGTTATTGTTTTATTAAATCTTTCATATCGTTCCTTTTTTTCAAAACTAAGTATGGTAAACTTATATCCTTCTTTTGACAGTCCTGCTAAATATGGCAATACCTGGCTTTGTCCCAATGGATCAGTCATTCCATCATAAGTGATATAAAGAATTTTCTTAATGCTGTTCATTAAAAAACCAATGCAATACAATTAATGTCCAAATCCTGTTATACAAATAGTCTGCTTTCCCGCTATTGTACCTGCTTAATAATTTTCTTACCTGCTCAAAATGGACGATCCCGGCATTCTCAATAACTTCTTTGGAGCAATATTTATCAATCATCCATTTCAAATCTGTTTTCAGCCATTTAACCAATGGTATGCTAAAACCCCATTTGGGCCGGTCGAGCAGTTGTTTGGGCACATAATTATATAATACTTCTTTCAGCAAATATTTCATTGTGCCCTGTTTTGTGATCTTCATGCAAGATGAAAGATTCAATGCAAACTCCACTACCCGGTAATCCAGCAACGGAACTCTTGTTTCAAGGCTGTATTTCATGCTGGCCCTGTCTACCTTCACCAACAAGTCATCTTTCAAATAATTCTCTATATCCCAAAAACTCATGTTCTCAAATGAATTCAGTTTTCTGCCTGTGAATTCATAATTAATTTCTTCAAAATTGAAGGCAGGATTTATCAGCAATTTTTTGATTTCTTTCTCAGAAAAAAAATACTGGCTCTGGCTGAACAAATGACTTTTGAAATGCCCCGAAGGATATTTGTCAAACATCATACCTGCTCTTTGATAACGACTGTTCATCCATCTTGTGCCTGTATAAATTAAAGGAGCAGATAATTTTAGCAGCGGATTTTGTAGTCGCCTTGCCCACAAATAACTGCCATAGCCTCCGAATAACTCATCTCCGCCATCACCACTCAATGTTACAGTTACATGCTGCCGGGCCAGTTTACTTACCAGCATGGTTGGAAAAGCAGATGAATCAGTAAAAGGCTCATCATACACATTCATGAAACCGGGCACCATTTCCAGCATTTCTTTCTGGGAAATAGGCAGTTCATGATGATTTGTATCAAGATGTCTCGCTATTGCAGCTGCAAAAGGAGCTTCGTTTACTTTCCCGTCTGTCACCGCAATACTGTAAGTATTTATCTTTTTGGCCGATACTTTTGAAGCTAATGCTGTAACAAGGCTGCTGTCCGTACCCCCGCTTAAGAATGTACCGATCGGAACATCACTGATTAATTGCTTATTTACCGCATCCGATAACAATACATCTAATTCTGTTTTAGCATTTTTTTCATCTGTCAAAACCTGTGACTGTATTTTATCCTGAATTTTCCAGAACGATCCTTCCTGAAATAAAAGCGATCCGGAAGAACTGATTGTGATTTCAGCAAAAGATCCGGCTGAAAGCTTGTTGGTGTTTTCGTAAACAGAAAAGGGATGCGGTATGTAACCTAAATGCAGGTAGGCGGGAATGACGGAATAATTGACAGCAAGATTTTTCTTTATCGTCTTAATGCTTTTTAATTCAGATGCAAAAATGAGTTCCCCATCGTCAAAATAACAATACAGTGGTTTGATACCTACATGATCCCTGGCAAGAGTAAGTTTCTTCTCTTCATTATCCCATATGGCAATGGCAAACATTCCATTCAGCCAGCCGAAACAAGCTGTGCCATATTGAGCAAAACATTCTACTATCACTTCTGAATCGCTGGTTGAGCGCCATGATTTTCCCGAAAGCTTTGAATCTCTTAACTCCTGATAATTATAGATCTCCCCGTTAAATATCATGGTATATCTTCCATTATGACTGTGCATGGGTTGTGATGCCGCAGCGCTGAGATCGATAATAGAAAGGCGGCGATGCCCAAGACCAATATTGAAACCGGCATGCTGGTTAAAATAAAAACCTTCTGCATCGGGGCCCCGGTGCTTCAGTTTTGTTGTTATCTCCCGAAGCTGGGCTTCGTTATAACCTGAAGAAATAAATCCTGCTATGCCGCACATGGAAAAAAATAATTATCGGTAATCTGAATAAAGCTGATAATTCAGCTTTTTGAAATTTTGTTGACTGGCTTTGACAATAAAGCCTTTAGCCAACCGGTAAAAGTGGCTGCATCAACAACAACGGTAATCAACATCACTCCCAGATAAGTGATTGGGTTAAATAATTCTTTCCATCCAAATTCATGACGATGCATGAAAATCCTTTTAGCTGTTCTTGCTATAAGCCAGGCAGGGATCATAAAAAACCATACCCAATAATGAAATATTCCAAGTAGAATAAAAATAGTTACCAGTGAATATTGCCTCGCCACACCATAATGCCAGTATGCCTGCCTCCCGGCCCATACGTTGTACTTTGAATAAAGGTCAAATCTTTTGAAGGTAGAGATTATACCAGGTCTTAGTTGCCAGTAAACATTTGCCTCCGGTGCATACGCCACTTTATATCCCAGTTGTTCCGCTTTCTCTATAAATATCAAATCTTCTGCAGCTCTCCAGTCGGGAAAACCACCCGTTTTTTCCCAAACCTCTTTCTTCACCATACTGGAGGCAATAAACCTTCCCCTGATCTTTCCGCTTATCAAAGGGGGTACATAGGCCATCGTTGCACATTTTTCAAACCAGGTATTAATAATAGGGTGATAGTTGCCGTAAATCATTGCTGTTTCAGGATTTTCATCAGCTTTATTCACTAATTTTTTCAGCCAGCTTGTTTCAAGTTTTATACCCGCATCTGTAAAAGCAATCCATGCCGTAGCTGCTCCTGATACACCGATATTTCTTGCTTTGCCCGGCATGGCCCTTCCCGCTTCAATTACTTTATATTTTTTATCTGAATTTGTTGCTTCCCTGATCAACTTAACAGTATTATCAGTGGATCCTGCATCTATAAATAATACCTGGCCGGGTTGAAAAGTTTGTTTATCTATTGATTTAATTAAGACGGTAATACTATTACTTTCATTAAAAACCGGAATAACGAGTGAAATAGCAGCGCTTTCGATCATTTTTTAATGCGAATTCTTTTTACCAAAAAGGTTTCGGAAGAAACGATAGATACCAGATTCTCCAAAACTGCAGAACAGGAATTTCCGGAGGTTTGAAAAAGATAAGATGCCGCCGGGGTTTTCATTAAAAGCCTTTCGGGCCGATGAAGCTGCTTTCTTTTTGTCTCCCCCTTTCAGATAATAGTTTCCGCTTATAAAATGCATATTCATCATCGCTCTCTTTTTGGACTTTAAAACTTTCCCCGGCAAATCGGTACGGGAATAAAACTTATTGTACATGTATTCCAGTTCGGGTGCAGCCTTTAATGCCTGCGCTACTGTTTTCGATTCAGGGTGCAGCCGGTAAGTAGATAGTACATCCGTAATATGATCTGTTTTAAAATAAAGACCGGCCCTCATCCACAAATCCCAATCCATGAAATAATAAAATTTCGGGTCAAGTTCTCCCACTTTCTCAATCACTTCACGCCGGATAAAAGTGGAAGGTTGTGACACAGTATTATTACAATTTACCAGAAACCGCATATAATCAAAGGGCGGTTGTGGCGGTGATGCATATAGGGGTGTTCCGTCTGCTTCCGTTAATAATGTATCGCCAAACACAATGGCGGTTTCAGGATGTGTCATTAAATATTCCACTCCTTTGCGAACCCCGCCTGGCAAAAAAGTATCATCCGAGTTTAACCATGTAAGGATACTCCCCTTTGTGAGCCGCCATCCTTTATTAATAGTAGCAGTTTGACCCATGTTTTTATGCGATTCCCATCTTACCCGGCCATTATACTCTTTCAGAATTTCTTCTGTTCTGTCCGTTGATCCGTCATTCAGTACAAAGTATTCGATATGGGGATAGTCCTGTGATAATACACTTTCAATGGTGTCTTTTAAAAAATCGGCCTGGTTGTAAGCCGGCGTGATAACTGTTACAAGTGGTAGTTCTTCCCTGTTCATATTATAAGTGCTATTATTTGTTCATTGCCGTCCGGATCATTTCTTCTATTGTTTTTCGCATATCGTATTCATAATTCCAGTTTGGATAATGTTGCTGAAATTTTCTTACATCACTTATGTACCAGATATGGTCACCGCTTCTTGCTTCATCCAGTATAGTATAATCCAATTTTTGTCCGCATATTTCCTCAATCATGGTTATGGCTTCCAGCATGGAAATATTGGCAAACCTTGAGCCGCCGATATTATACACTTCTCCCTGCCGCGGCGCTATAAAAAATTCCCAGAAGGCGCTGATGAGATCTTTGCTGTGTATATTATCTCTTACCTGCTTTCCTTTGTATCCGAAGATCCTGTAGGGTTTGTTGTTAACAGTACATAATATCAAATAGGCGAGAAAGCCGTGAAGTTCTGCTCCACTGTGTGCAGGACCGGTAAGGCATCCGCCGCGAAAAATTCCGGTATTCATACCAAAATATTTTCCGTATTCCTGCACCATTATATCCGCAGCAGCTTTACTGGCGCCGAACAGGCTGTGCTTTGAATTATCAATGCTCATTGTTTCATCAATCCCGAATTCATAAAAAGGATGCTGTTCATCAATTTCCCAGCGGGTTTCTTTTTCCACCAATGGCAGAAAATTGGGTGTGTCACCATATACTTTATTGGTACTGGTAAAAATGAATACTGCCCCAGGACAATATTGTCTTGTGGCTTCCAGCATATTTAATGTGCCGGTAGCGTTTACGCCAAAATCAGTGAAGGGTTCTTTGGCTGCCCAGTCATGCGAAGGTTGTGCTGCAGTATGAATAACCGCTGCTATGGATGTATTGTATTCGGCAAATATTTTTTCGATTGCAGCATGGTTACGGATATCAGCTACATAATGCTTATAATTTAATAATTCTTTTTCCAGCCTGTGCTGGTTCCACTTGGTGCTGGCTCCTTCTCCAAAAAAATATGCTCTCATATCATTGTCAATCCCCAATACCCTGAAACCCTGCTGATGAAAAAAACGGGCAGCTTCACTGCCAATTAATCCGGCTGAACCGGTTACTATTATTGTTTGCATTTATTTGTGCTTATGCTTAATTATTTAATTCAAATTATTTACAAAGACCTGTTTAATTCTACGCAGCCAGTTAGGGTATTTAGATGTGCAAGTACTCATCAAAGGAAAATTTTTGTTTGGATTGCGGGGGTTTAGTTTCCCTTTTTCCAGTGCATTTTCAAAACAGCTTTCATAATTTTTTGCCATTATTGCAACACCGAATTGTCTTCCCTTTTCCCAGGCTGCCATACGCAGAGCATTTAATTTTTGGCGGTTTCTGATCAATTCACTCAACCGGTCTGTAAAAGCATGAGTGTCGCCAACGGGTATTAGAAAACCATTCTGGCCATTTGCGATTAATTGCTGATTACCACTTTTTATATCTGTAACCACCGGGCAACAGCCATTGGCCATTGCTTCTGTAAGTGCAATACTAAAACCTTCAAATGCAGAAGTGAGAATAAAAATATCAGCCTGCCTGAGCAACTTTATTACCTCATTTTTACTCAACCATCCTGTAATATCTGCTTTTCCAGCTTTAATTTCTGCACTTAATTGCTCCAGCAAATCAGGCTTACAGGGGCCGTCACCTACAATTCTTATGTGATAGGGCTCCTCCCGTTCAGAAAGCTTTTTTATTATAGCGATCAGGTCAGATATTTTTTTTTGGTCTTCTTCCAAACGACCCACATAGATTAATTCTACGGTTCCCTTGTCGCTGCCGGGGTCCATGTTTTGTCTTACTTCCACTCCATAAGGTATAGATGCTACATCTTCCTCTCTCATGTGGCATGAGACTTTGTACTGCTCACATATTTCATTGCTGACCCCAATCGCCGTGGTAATAAAAGAGTGATAATGACGCAATGGGAGATAAAAAGTATCTTCATTATTATGACCAATAGTAAATGTGGCGATCCGGGGATCTATAAATGGCAACACTACCCACCCGATATCTGCAGATGTAGATATCACATATACGTCAGGTTTTAGTTCATTTATCCAACCATTGAAAAGCGGAGCAATATCTTCTACAAGTCCTTTTTTTCCCCATGGATTTATTTGAACGATAGCGCCACTATCTTCTATCATTGGTCTTATTTTAACATCCGGTTTGCCCTTTACCACAAGATGCACTTCGTGTCCTCTTCTGATCAATTCCTTCATCAGGCCTGGTAAAAAAAGATGTCCCCCTCCGATAAAGGATTGATGAATGGTGGTATCTACAAATATTATTCGCATATAATCCCTTCGGGTCAGTATACTTTTTTAAATAACAACAATTTATCTCTGACTATTATGAAGAAGATACTACACCGGCAGATTTTATTTCTTCAAGAACCGGCAGAAGCGGTTTCAGAATACAACTGATCGAATTTTTAACAGTGAATCTTTCCATTTCTTTGCTATGAAGGAACCGGATAGCTTCATGTAAATAGACACTGTATTCTTCGTAAGGCATTTTTCTGAGATAATTGTAAAGTGCAGCATCACTGGTAAAAGTCATTCCGTCAATAAAACACTTATAGGGTATCAGTTCATGAATATTGGGGGCTCCCCAATAAACAGGCACAATACCGGAATAGAAACAATCAAATATTTTTTCACAAACATATCCGTTAATCCCTGTTGTGTTTTCGTAGCAGTAGTAAAAATTATAATGCCTGATCACTTCAAATTTCCCCAATGGTGTCAACTCCCCTTTATACACTTTCCGCAGGTTTCGCTGTACATACTTTGCAAGAGAATGAAATAATTTACCGGGAACAATTTTTTTTAACAACCCTACACCCCTGAATCCAAAATAGTAGTCCCGCTTTACAAATGTCCCGCCATAGAATCCAAAATCTTCCGGATGATTCTCCCCGTACCATTTTATGGTCTTGTACCTGCGGTGAAGTGTTGAGTCCGGATATTTTTTATCCGGGTATTTATGAATGGCATGGCTTACAAAAGTTGCTAAAGTTCTTTTTTTAAATTCTTCTTTGCTGATGATGCGTTCGGGAATGGTGAAATACTCCGTATCAATTGCAAATGGATAATAAAAATATTTTTTATTATCCACCAGCGTTTCATCAAATGTGAAAACAAAGTCAAATTTACCATGATATTTTCTGTCCCAGCTTTCGGGATAGTAAATCGGAGGATCATTTATAAGCAAACACCACACCTGGCCTGGCTTTTTTTCGCTGGTGAGCAACTGCGGATTATCCCAGCAAAACAACAGTTCTGATTTTTCAGGGGAATTAATATCCCGTGTAGCAATATCAATTCCATATGCAGCCAGCACTTCCTTCAGATAAACAAAGGAGTAAAGCATATTTTTAAAGCCCTCTCCTTCCGGTCCGCACAAAAAAGGATAATTCCTGGTGCCCTGCTTATCGAATGGTATGAAAAGACATGCTTTTTTGAAATTCACGATAATAGTGGTTTAAGCGCTGCTTCGTTTTCTCTTATCCAGTTGAAGATATCGGTAAAGATGGTTTCAACATTTTTTTTAGGCAGCCAACCCGTTTCATTGCTGATCCTGGAATGATCTGTTATAAATATGCGTAAATCAGCCTGCCGATTTTGAAGCTCACTTTCAATCCTGATCTTATTTCCGGTAATCTGTTCGCAAACAGTGGTCATCTCCTGCAAAGAAACACTGTTATACAAACCTCCCCCGGCATTAAATACTTTATCATTGAATTTTTCTGTTTGATGCAGTTGCATATCTATTAGCTCTACCAGATCGTCAATATGTAATATGTCCCGAACCTGTTTGCCATGACCGCCATAGCCGATATAACTCAATTGCCTTTTCCAAAAATGTTTGGCCAGCCATAATGTAGCCACTCCCTGGTCTGCCTTAGCCATCTGTCTGGGCCCTGCAATTACTCCGAGGCGTGTAATTGCTGCTTTCAGCTTGTAAAATTCACAATATTCCCTGATAAACAGTTCCGATGCTAATTTAGTGGCTCCATAAAAAGACCGGGCGCCCGAAAGTTCAAGATCTTCTGATATGCCGAGTTTGCTTATCCCTTTTTCGCTCTGTTTATCAGAAAATGAGAATCGGGTTGGTTCTTCCTTAAAATTTGCTTTTTCAATCCTGTTAATAGGATATACACGGCTGCTGGATAAAAAAATGAGTGTAGCGTTATTCTTAAGACAGGTGTTGAAACAGTTAATTGACCCATTCAGGTTGTTATTAATAATATAAGCAGGATCATTGTTCAAACCTGCCTGAACAGAAGGTTCGGCTGATGCGTCGATAAGCGCATCAAAATCAGTCAGTGCCTCCACATCTTCCCTGCAACGGATATCTCCATGTATAAACCGGATACCGTTCTTCTTTAGTTCTGCCATATTCAGCTCCGAGCCAGTCCTTCTTAAATTATCAAATGCGGTAAAAGAATAGGCAGGATATTTTTGCTTAAGCTGCAAACATACAGATGACCCGATAAAACCTGCGCCGCCTGTTACAACAACTTTCATCTTACTCTTTTTAAAATTTAGTAAAGGCTACAATAACATTCATAAATCTTTCCGTATGCTTTCCGAAAACAAAAAATCGACCTCCGGCTCTTAATTTATCAGAGTATTGTTGCATACAACTCTGAGCAAATCGTGTCATTACAATTTTTTATAAACCCTGTTATGACCGATATTTAAAATATTTTCAAACCCTAATTCTTCAATTATGCTGCAGGCACGGGAAACTTCTTCGTGACCCTTCCAGAACACCGAACCTTCCAAAAACCAGGATGCATCGTCCATTATCATATATCCTCCTTTGCTGATCAGTGAAGAATAATTTCTAATATCACTTTGTGCGCCTTCAAAGCTATGATCCCCGTCAATATAAATAATGTCAAATTGCCTGCTTTTGATCTTCTCCAGCACTTCCGGTGCATTTGAATAGCCCTTATATAAATGAATATTATTAAAATTGAGGGCAAAATGTTTGAAAAGATTACTGATAATAGTATAATAATCTTCATTCAAATATAGATTCCCTTCTTTCTCCAGCTTTCTGAAAGATGAAGAAAATATTCTTCTTATTTTATTAATCGCCCGATTATTAAGCAATGTTCTTGCAGATACGGTTCCTTCAAGAGGAGTAATAGCTGAAATATCAGCGCTGATATTCATTTCTTTTGAAAGTAAGGCCCACAAACTGATTATCTGCCCTTTATAGACCCCTATCTCCAAAGCTCTGACTGCATTTTTCTCCTGCTTTACATCATTGAACAACAGATACCACATAAAATGAAAGGCCCTGTCGCCAAAACCCAGTTTATGTTTTTCAATATAATCTCTATGTTCCTTTAAAAGCGGAACCTGGTTAGCATTAGCAGTAAACAATTGGTGAAATTCATCATTGCATTTGCCTGTGTTTTCATAACGGTCAATATATTCCTGAAGACTATCCATTAGGTATATTTTTATTTCTCAGTTTAAGTTTCAGTAAGATTTTATGAAGCAGCAACTCAAAGCGATAATACCTGTGCAGTATAAAATTCCACAGGTTATTTTTCCGGTACAGCTTATCTGAAAGGAGCCCCAGGTCAGCCATGCGGTCAAACTGGTGCAGCACATTTACTATTCTTCCGTTCGATGCCCTCACTTTGTCATCAGCACCAATTGTATAATCATGTTCATAGGAAAGGGTAAGTACTACTCCGTCATCATTATTCAGGAACTTTACATCAGGCAGCATGTGTTTCCAGATCATATAATTGTGAATGGCCTGGTCAATGGATTTTTTAGCGTCCTTCAGTTTTTCAATTTCCTGCAGCATCCTGGTAAGATAATCCAGCATGGCATCCACTTTACCCCATGTAGTGCCGGCACAGGAAATAATATTATCACCAATTTCATCCAGTACTTTTCTGCCATAAATGAACTCCATCCAGGGACCGTTGAAGCGGCAATCTTTCAATTTTTTTGTTTTGCCTTCTAATGCACAATACAGCCCGGAGGTTTTCTCAAAATCAAACGGGTCCCGCTGAAAGTACACATCTCTTACATCGGTAAGAAGGACATACTCATATTTATCTTTGTGACGCTTAAGAAAATCATAATAGAGATAATGCCGGAAATTAAAATAATTGATAGGCTGAGGGAACCGGAAGGCTGCGGCAGCAAGATTTTCCGCCGGCAGTGAAGTGAGATCTCTGAAAAGAATTGTATTGACAGCATGTTTCTTTAAGAGCCTTATGGTTCGTGGGGTGGTATTAGACCCGACCAGCATGTAAATATCCCCCGGGAACCCGGTTGTGTTGATAGAGAGAAAAAATTTTTTGAGCTGATGAAATGAATAGTTGTCGAGAATGCCCAGAACAAGGTTTTTTTTCATTTAGCATTATTTGCCGGTGCATTAGTACTGATGATCAGATCTTCTTTATGCTTTACAATTGAATTAGCCGGGATTGATTTATATATAAGAGAGTTGGCCCCCAAAATAACATTATCACCTATCTCTACCCCCTGAAGAATGGTAACATTACTTCCTATCCAGCAGTTCTTTCCGATTTTTACCGGACCTAATGTGTAATCATTAGCTTCAAATATCAATGTGCCCTCCTGGTTGTAATAATGTTTATGATTATGATCGTATATTTTCACTCCTTCTCCGAAAGTAGTACCCGATCCGATTTCAATACTGCTAAGGCAATTGATAGAGCAATAATTATTTAAAAAGACTTTTTCCCCAATAATAAGCGATGCTTCAGGATACATCAGTATACTGCAAAAATTCCGCATAAAGACTTTTCTTCCCATTACCAGTTCTTTAAACTTACCTTGAACATTTACTGAACTGCCTTCACCCATAAAAACATCCGCGGCTATATTTGTTTTGGGCATTGATCTGAGAACTCTTAGCTTCTCTTTCGATAATACATGTACCATTCCCGGCATGTATCTGGCGAATTGTTTTGCAATCGCCATTTTAATAACTCTGAACATATTAAGACTTTTAAATTGTGTTGGCACCCTCTGCTATATCTTCACTCACATAAAACACGGTTGCAACATTTTTAAGGATCAGATTTTTAGCAAATGGCTTATATCCTTTTTGGGAAAGAAATTTATACACATTGGTTTTATAAACATCATCCAGAGTAAAAATATCGTTTTGCTCGATCGAGATTATTTTAGGAACAATACTTTTCATCTGCCCGAGTACTTCCATTTCATACCCTTCTGCATCAATATTGAGATAATCAATTTCTTTGATCTGGGGGTATTTCGCAAGTAAAGAGTCAACTGTAAAAACCGGAATTTTCAATGTTCTCCTGACCTGGTTATCCATGCCCAGCTTTTTTAAATTTTCAAGCGAAAAGGTATTCATGGTTGATTTATCATCAATTATATAATAAGTAAGTTCTCCGTCCTTATCCGCAATTCCTGCTTCAATATTGATATCGCCCTTTCTGTATCTGTCAAAAAGTTTTTTTGAACCGGGCTGTGGCTCGATATTTATACCTCTCCAGCCGGCGGTGTATAAAATATATGTATTACTGTGATGGAAAGGATGATAAGCGCCAATATCCATATAGAAGCCTTTTTTCCCCCGCATCAGGTCACGGATGGCTTTGATGATTATTGCATCTTCTCCGCCCTGGCTATAATAATTGGTATCATTCTTAGCTCCCAGTAAAAACCTGATCTTTCTTTTCAAGGCTCTAATCATACTAAAAAAGTAACCGGAGTCTATAATAATTCATCAATATCTGAGATTGAGTGAGAATGTTTTTTTAAGTATGGATTCGTCAAACTCATTAACGGGTATGGTAAGGTTACATCCCCGGCCTACCAATGGCTTAGCTGAATCGGGAATGCCATTAAAATAATAATACCTGTGGCCGAGCGAATCGGCAAGATGCCAAAACCCTACATTGGATGGCCCGTTCTCTTTTTTTCTTAATTCAATAACATTACCGCCCGGATGCATGAAAATACAATTGGCCAGGCCTGCGCCGTGCACACCTATCAGTGTTTTTGCAGTAGAAAAAATCTGTGCCTGTTCCTTCAGACTGTGATCCTCACCAATATAGATTTCAAAATCGTAGTCCTTCAGCCTTTTACAAAACTCATCCTCATTTACCACCCTTCTGTAAATTGCCTTGTTTCTTGTGATATAAATATTTTTTTTGCCCGCTGCCGTCTCCGGAAGAAAGGTTTTTCTTAATTCCTTCATCACTCCCGGGTGCATATGGCCGCTTACACTCATACGGGAAATATAGTAGAGCCCGGGAACTTTGTAGAAGGCAGTATCCTTCATCCATACAATTTCATCAAAGTTTAATCCCAGCATCTCAAGGCTTTCCAGCCCGATAGTTCTCAAATAAGGAACATCCTGCAAGAGTAAAACAAATTCTCCTGCTCTGTCTTTTATGCAAAGCAATTTGGGAAGCACATCGCAAAACCAGTGAAAATGGCCGGCTGACCAGTTATCGGTCACCAGCAGGTATTTTTTATTGGGGGCCAGGGTTACACCCTTTGAAAAAAAAAGTTTTTTGGCAAGATACCTGTATTGATAATAGGATCTTTGTGCCGGCAATACCAGTGATTCTTTAACTAAAATACCATTCTTGTATATAACAGAGTTTGAAGAAACTCTCGCCTTTCCAAGGCATTTTAAAAAAGAATCATCTGTTCTATATTTTCTTTCTTTTTCAAAATCATCTAAATCTTCCGGCGCCATGTTTACAGGCCAGTCATGTTCCACTTCAATAGAAGGCTTTAATAAAGTGATATCCCTGCTTTTCATTTCCAGGTGATGCTAAGCTGCGGTCATTGATTTTCTCCGGAAAAATTTATTAAACTGGCTTTGTGCCCATTCCCTTTCCTGAGGAGTAATCAGTTTTTTCCATACAATAAAAAAATAAGCTGCTAAACATAATGGCAAAAGGATAAGAATCCAGATAGAGAAATTGTTATATAAAAAAGCCACCAAAGCTGCGGGTAAAAAAACAAGAGCTCCGGCCGTGATCCCCGTCAAATGATGTCTGAAATCAATTATCAGCCCGGTATGTTTTTTTGTAAAATGAATAAACGTCAGTGCATTCACCGTCTCTCTTATGCTCCATGCAATGGCAGCCCCGATGATGCCCAGCCAATTGATGAGAAAATATGCAAGTGCGGCATAGGGAATGATTTCCAGCATATAAAATTTTGCAAAAAGACCTGATTTGCCGGATGACAAAAGAATGGTATTAGGGATATAAACCAGCAGGCTGAAGAATACACCTCCGAGCAGAATATAAAAAGGAAAGACACTTTCCAAACCGAATTCTTTACCAGCCCAAATGGTAAAAAATGGTTTTGCAATAATAAACAACACCATTACCGAAGGGATAAGCCCAATAAGCCCGATGCGTACACAACGGGTAAAAAGTGATTTCAACTGTTCTCTTTTCTCAGGCGTCAGCAGCTGGGAAAATGCGGGCAATAATGTCTGCACCATGGCCATTGAAAACATAGTGGTCATACTGGCAAAAGTGAAAGCGATGGAATAATAAGCCAGTGATTTTACCGAAACATACCGGGTAAGCAATAGTTTTTCAAGGTTATTGGTAATTAGTAACCCGATACTGTACAAAACAAGATTGCCCCCGAATTTCATAAGAGGTGCAATCATTTTTTTATCAATGCTGGTACCGTACAGCGACGGCAACAACCTGCCGGAAACAAACACATTTCCTGTCATGATAAGAAAAGCAGCACAAAGAGCTACCATTGTAGCTTCCACAATACCTCCTCCTAAATACAAAACAATGGGAGTGGTCAATGTCATCAGTATCTTAAACCCTGCATTGACCATAACATTCAGATCCATCCGTAGCCGTGAAAGCTGGGGAGTATTAAAAATATTTCCTACAAAACTCATCACAAAAGCAACAGATGTGATCTTTAAGGCTATACCGGCCTGTTGTTGCAGATACGCCGGTACATTCAACAGGTCGCTTACTATCCATCCGGAAAAAATGAACATCGGGACTGCAATAAAAAAAGAGGAAGAAATACCGATCATGGCAGCTGTACGTATAACCTTTCCCTCCTGCCCGGGCGAATGAGAAGCATAGGCTTCGGCCCCAAACCTGGTGGAAGCCATTACCATACCAAAATCAGCAAAGCTGAAATATCCGGAAATCACACTTACCAGTATCAGCACTCCGTACGATTCTGATCCCAATGACCGGATAACAAAAGGAGAAGCAATAAAAGTGGCGATCAATGGAAGCAACTGTCCCATCAATACCCAAAAACTTCCCTTAATTACTTTTTTGGTAATACCTGCGGACATACGGAAACTGTCAGTGATTATTATTTAATCTGTCTTTGCTTGCGGATAGCATAGAGTAGGCTGGTTACATTCTTCGCTTCTGCTAATCCAATGCCCTGTCCCCTGAATATATGCTGGTAAGAAACAGTATGGAGTTTTGAGAGGTCGCCGTTGAGGTCAATGTCTTTTCCATTTACGTTCAGTAAGCGAATAGCTGTATTATCAGCCAGCTTTTCATTTGAGCCGGAATTCAAAGCATCAATGCTTAATTTCCATTTTACCTTGGCCTGTTGAAAATGGATGGTTCCTGATGCCGAAGTAGCTGAGGAATGCAGTAAAGTGTTTTCAGCAGGTTCACCAAACAGCCAAAGCAACAGATCAAAGAAATGAAGACCTATATTGGTAATCACTCCCCCGCTCTTATCTTCATTTCCTTTCCAGCTATACTGATACCATTTTCCCCTTGGAGTTATATAAGATATGTTTATTTCATATTCCTTGTCAGAAGTGTCCTGTTTTATTTCTTTATGTAAAGCTGTAATAGCGGGATGATAACGTAACTGATGGACGACAAACACTTTCTTACCGGTCTCTTTTTCCATTTCTATCAATGCATCGAGGTTCCAAGGGTTCAGCACTACAGGTTTTTCACAGATAACATCGGCGCCAATGCGTAAACCAAACCGTATATGCGCATCATGCAGGTAATTGGGGCTGCACACCACCACATAATCAATCTTTGTTCCCTGTCTTTTTAGTTTCTCACAATGCCTGTCAAACCGTTCAAACTCGGTAAAAAAATCACATTCAGGAAAATACTGATCCAGTATGCCGACAGCATCATGCGGGTCTACTGCTGCTATCAGGTTATTACCTGTTTCTTTGATTGCCTTCATGTGCCGGGGGGCAATATAACCGGCTGCTCCTATAAGAACGAAATTTTTCAAAGAGAGGTTGAGTAGTTAAGAAGTTGAGGGGTTGAGAGGTTTAGATGTGAGTTGTTTAGCTTCTATTCATTTTTTAGCTTAACAACTTTCCCATTTTCAAGTCTATATTTTTCGCAGGTTTTCCCGCAAGCAGCAATATTGTTTTTATCAAAGATTAATTTTTCTCCGTATTCGCTTACCCAACCTGCATGCTGTGCCGGGTTTCCCATAACCAATGCATATGGCAATACCGGTTTTGTGACCACAGCGCCTGCTCCAATAAATGCATATTCACCAATCTCGTTGCCACATACAATGGTGGCATTGGCTCCAATGCTGGCTCCTTTTCGTACCAGGGTTTTCATGTATTCATGTTTACGGCTTACAACGCTGCGGGGATTAATGACATTGGTAAACACCATGGAAGGACCGAGAAATACATCGTCTTCACAGATCACTCCTTCATATATTGAAACATTATTCTGCACTTTTACATTATTACCCAGACGTACCTTATTCCCCACATAAACATTCTGGCCTATGATACAATTTTCACCGATCACTGCTTGGGGCATGATATGGCTAAAATGCCAGATCTTACTGCCGGCGCCAATGCTGCAACCTTCATCAATAACGGCGGTGGGGTGGGCAAAATATTCTTTATCAGCCATTCGCAATTTTTTTCAGGTATTCGCCATAACCGCTTTTGGATAATTCAGCAGCCAATTGTAATAATTGTTCTTTGGATATAAATCCATTCCGGTAAGCCACTTCTTCTACGCAACCGATCTTTGTTCCCTGTCTTTTTTCGATCACCCTTACAAACTCGCTGGCATCACTGAGTGATTCAAAAGTACCGGTATCCAGCCATGCCGTTCCCCTGTCAAGTACAGCCACTTTCAGTTTTCCCCTGTTCAGGTATTCTTTGTTTACGTCAGTGATCTCAAATTCGCCTCTTGCGGATGGTTTCAAATTTTTTGCGATGCCCACTACTTCATTATCATAAAAATAAAGACCGGGTACTGCGTAATTTGATTTCTGTTGTTTGGGTTTTTCTTCAATGCTCACCGCATTCATATTCCTGTCAAATTCCACCACGCCATATCGTTCAGGATCCGAAACCTGGTAGGCAAATACATATCCGCCATCCACATCAGTAAGTGTTTGCAATTGTTTGTCGAGCCCTGTGCCATGAAAAATATTATCGCCGAGTATCAATGCTACCTTGTCTTTCCCGATAAAATCGGCCCCGATCACAAATGCCTGAGCCAACCCGTTGGGCACCGCCTGTACAGCATATTCAAACCTGCAGCCAAGCTGGCTGCCATCACCCAACAATCTTTTGAACTGTGCATTGTCTTCCGGTGTTGTAATGACAAGAATTTCTTTTATACCCGCCATCATCAATGTTGAAAGCGGATAATAGATCATGGGCTTATCATAGATCGGCATCAATTGTTTTGAAATAGCCTTTGTAATGGGATACAGTCTTGTGCCGCTGCCGCCTGCTAATATGATACCTTTCATTTATTTCAGGTTGAGGTTGAGATTAAGGTTAAGAAGAGAGGCCTTTGATAATTTTGTTAAGTTCCTCAACTACTTTTTTACATTTATTTCCAATCTGGGTTATTTCAACTTCAGTATAATATCCAACCATTAGTCCGCATAAAAGATGACTTCTTACTTCACCGGCGCTACCTCTTGAATAATAATAAAAATTTATCTTGTCTTTTTTATGTCCTCTTCCAAAACCCTCTGCAATATTCCCGGCTATGCTGACTGCTGCATCTCTTGACTGGCTACACAATGCATAGTCTTCTCTTTTAGGAAGTTTTTCTGTCAACTCATATACTTCTTTTACAATCTCCATCGCAAGCTGCCAAACCGGCATTTCTGTAAAATCATGATAAGGCATATCTATTTTTTACTCTTCCTCTACGTCTCAACCTTAACCTCAACCTCAATCTTATCTTCCATCCCTTTTGGAATACTGTAGTTCATAATAGTTCTGATACTCCCCCGAAGTAACATGCTTCAGCCAATCTTCATTTTGCAAGTACCAGTCTATAGTTTGCGAAAGTCCTTCTTCAAAGGTAACAGATGGTTTCCAACCTAATTTTTTATTGATCTTTGAAGCATCGATGGCATATCTCCTGTCATGCCCCGGGCGGTCTTTTACATAGGTGATCAGCTTTTCACTTGTACCCGCCCTGTTTCGCAGTTTTTCATCCATGAGTTTGCATAGCAGTTTTACGAGGTCAATATTTTTCCATTCATTGAAACCCCCGATATTATATGTTTCTCCTTTATTCCCCCTGTGGAATATCAAATCAATGGCTGCTGCATGGTCTTTTACATACAGCCAGTCTCTTGTGTACAGTCCATCGCCATAAACCGGAAGTGATTTTTTATGGATGATATTATTGATAAAAAGTGGGATAAGTTTTTCGGGAAATTGATTGGGGCCATAATTATTGGAGCAATTGCTGATCACAATGGGTAAAGCATAGGTATCAAAATAGGCCTTTACAAAATGATCGCTGGCTGCTTTGGATGCACTGTAGGGTGAATGTGGATCATATTTGGTTTCCTCAGTGAAAAAACCGGTTTCACCCAAAGCCCCATATACTTCGTCGGTGGATACATGGTAAAACAATTTGTTCGCAAAATTATTATTCCAGCTTTTCTTTGCCGTATTTAAAAGATTTACAGTGCCAATAACATTGGTGTAAACAAAATCAAGCGGTGAAAGGATGGAGCGGTCCACATGGCTTTCCGCAGCAAGATGAATTACTGCATCCGGTTGATAGGTTGAAAATATTTTTTCTATCTCATCTGTCTTTAAAATATCCGCTCTTTCAAAAAAATAATTGGGAGACTTTTCAATATCCCGGAGATTTTCAAGATTACCGGCGTAGGTTAATGCATCAAGGTTTACAATCCGGTAATTGGGATATTTTGTTACAAACAACCGTACTACATGAGAACCGATAAAGCCTGCTCCCCCGGTGATAATGATAGTCTTGTCCTGTTGATTGGTCATTGTCTTATATGAACTCTGATGAAAACCACTGTGTTATTGTGAAGCCCGGAATATGATTCCCTTCCCTGGCTAACCTATTCCCCCAACGCTGCCCATTGGCCGATGCCCATTCCGACCCTCCCGCCTTCAACTTCAATGATATCGGAGTTTGAAGTTGTTTCCATTTGCTTCCTGCAGGCATTAAACATGGACAGAGCATGGAGAAAGCATGGTGAAAGCATAGAGAAAGCATGGAGAGTGTATAAAAAGTGTTCCGGTAATAAACGAAATGTACCTTTAGTATAAGCCATTGCTGGTATTTTCATCAAACTCGCAATTATGATACTCTGTATTTATACGGGTACTCTTTTTTGATACCATTTAAAAGTAAGTTTCAATCCTTCTTCCACCGAAACCTGTGGATTGTATCCCAATAATTTTTTGGCTTTTGAAATATCAGCAAGACTGTGTTTTATATCTCCTTTCCGTTCCGAGCCATGTATTGCCTGCAGCGCTGACCCGGCTTCTTTCTTTAATATCTCAAATAATTGCTGCAAAGATGTCTGATGGCCACAGGCAATATTATACACCTGGTTTATTGCTTCTTTATTTGTTGCAAACAAAGACAGAAGATTAGCCTGCACCGCATTTTCAATAAATGTAAAATCACGGCTGTGACTTCCATCACCATTTATCGTTGGAGAAATGTTATTTAATAATGCTTCTGCAAAAAGTGGTATTACGGCAGCATAAGGCCCTTTCGGATTTTGTTTGGGGCCGAAAATATTGAAATACCTCAGCCCGATAAATTCCATATTGTACAACTTTGCATATACCTGGGCGTATAATTCATTCACAAATTTTGTTACAGCATAAGGCGAAAGAGGATTGCCGATCTGCTCTTCTTTTTTAGGTAAAGCCGGATGATCCCCGTAGGTGGATGAACTGGCAGCATAAACTATCCGTTTGATATTTTTTTCTTTGGCCGCGGTAAAAATATTCAGAGTGCCTGTTATATTAACAGCGTTTGTAGTAAGCGGGTCATTAATTGAACGAGGAACAGAACCTAAGGCAGCCTGATGTGAAACAAGATCAATATCGGCGCAGGCATTCAAACAAACAGCGTAATCCCTTATGTCGCCATTAATAAACTGAAAATGGGGATGACGAATAAATTCAGAAATATTATTCATTGAACCGGTAGAAAGATTATCAAGCACCCTTACCAGAGACACCCTTTCATCGTTCAACAATTTTTCTGTGAGATTAGCGCCGATAAACCCGGCGCCACCTGTAATTAAGATCCTCATTGTGAAAAACTATTACTCCTATTTCCTTTTTGAACCAGTAAATATTTTCCTGATATCCAGTTTTGATACCAGCTTTTCGAAGAGGTTTTGCGGAGGGGTTTCTTCTTCATAGTAGCTTCCATAACCATAACCATAGCCATACCCATAACGTCCATAGCCATAATAACCATAGCCGGGTTTCAGTTTTACATCGTTGATAACAATGGATATCTTAGGAAGTTTTTGTCCAATGTAAAATTCGTCGATCAAAGCTATTTGCTTTTTAAATGTATGCCCCTGCCGAACGAGGTACAGGGTTGCATCAGAAAATTTGCTCAGCGTCATGGCATCGCTTACCATTCCCACCGGGGCTGTATCCACCAAAACAACATCAAAATTCTGACGAAGCCAGCTAAACATTTCTTCCACTTTAGGACTGAGCAATAACTCTGCAGGGTTTGGCGGAATAGGGCCGCAGCCAAGTATAAAAAGATTTTCCTGGTCGGGCACCTGTTTTATTACATCTTCAAGCCTGCTCTTTCCTACAAGGAAATTGGTAATACCAGGCCCTTTTGAAATACCCAGACCTGACAGCAGTTTTGGTTTACGGATATCAAATTCCAATATGATTGTTTTTTTACCTGCCAAAGCAAGTACTGCTCCCATATTAGTTGTAACGTATGACTTTCCTTCTCCGCTGAAAGAAGATGTAACCAGTATTACAGATTTTTCAATTTGATTTAAAATATACTGAAGATTGGAACGGATGATCCGGAACTGTTCAGCCACCATGCTTCGTGTGGTTTTATTAACCACCATTACATTTTTGGAATAAGAATGTCCGATCTCACCCAGAATAGGGGCAGCTGTGATTTTTTCAATGTCAAAACGGGTGGATACTTTATCATTCAACACCTCGCCAATGAAAATAAACAACGCAGGTAATCCCAAACCGAGCAATACGGCCAGTATCCGGATTGCCTTCTTATTGGGTTTTACGGGTGTATTTGAAGGATAAGACCTGTCAATAATATTCGAACTGGAAATGGCAGAAGCCCGGGTTATAGCATTCTGCTCCCTTTGCTCCTGCAAAAACTTGTAAAGAGTTTGCAAAGCTTCCACATGTTGTTCAATTTGCAGCTGTTCTTTGGTTTTGCGGGGCATCCGGGTGAGCTGTGCCTGATTTTCCTCGTTCTTTTTCCTTAAGTCACCAACAGAATTAGACATAGATGCTTTTAAATTTTTCAGACTTTCCAGAATAAACACTCTCAACTTTTCTATTTGCGCCTCGCTTTCCTTTACCCTCGGATTTTCCGGTGGAATATTTGCTTCAATTAGTTGCTGCCGTTCAAGCTGGGCCTTATTGTATCCGGTCACAAGTTCACCCAGTGTGACATCCTGAAGAGAAAATGCAGAAGGAACTTTACTGAATTCATTTTTCTTATCAAAAAGATATTCTTTGAGCAAATCGGCTTTATTTATTTCTGATGTCAGTTGATTTATAAGATTATCTGATTCACTAAGCTTATCAAAATAACTTCCAATTTGCAATTCAGGGTCAATAATATTGTTACGTTCTTTGTAGTCAAGCAATACATTCTGTACACTGTCTAACTCATGTCCTGTAACGCTTAAACGGCTTTCAATAAATGAAAGGATCTTATCTGAGGTTTCTCTTTTTTGTTCAATGCTATACAATGCATATTCGGCCATTAATCCGTTTAAAATATCAGCTCCCAACTGCGGGTTGGGAGTCATCAGGCTTAACAGGAGAATTCCTGTTCCCGGTGTTTTGGGAGTAACTGTCAAAGCGCCTGCATAAACCCCCGCTGCAGCTGAAGAAGGGAGCCATGTGGCCTTAAACTCCCCGCTGGAAGCAATGAAATATGGATTTGGTGAAAGGCTGAATATGCCATTGGCATTCGCAAAAGTTTCACCGAATGAAAATGTTTTTTTATCCCCATTGATACGGAACTGCCGTTCATTGATGAACCTGATACTTATACTAAATGAAACTGATGAATCAGAAATTTTTATGACATTTAAAATAAAAGGTTTTTGCCTGTAGACATTTACTGTTTTGATTTTACCTATTGCATAATAGCTGAATTGCAGGTGAAGACTGTCAACCACCCTTTTCATAAGGGGTGTTGATTTTAAAACTTCGATTTCCGTTTGAATATTCTGTGCTTTATCATTGATAAATACATCCTCAAATTTATTGGTACCTCCCCGGTTAGTTTGTTCACTTTTAACAACCATCGATGACCCTACCCTGTAAATCGGTACGCTATATCGCAGGTATACATAAGCCCCGAGCAGCGTCAACGCCACAGATAATACGAAAAGCGGAAGAAAGCGTACATATTTATAAAACAAATCCCGGAAGCTAAGGCTCCATAGTTCACTCTTGTTACTATTATTGATCTGCTCCTGCATTAAAGTTGTTGATTGTCCGTAACAGTTATTTGAAGATATTATATATAAAAGCAGCCGAAGTAATGAGACTCAGGGCAAAAGTTATTCGCTGTGCCACCAATGACTGCTCTGCCTGTTTTGCTCTTTGTTTGGTCGGTTCTACCAATATCACATCATTCTGAACAAGATTATAGTAAGGTGAATTAAAAAGATCCTTTGACGACAGGTCTATGTATCCAATTTCTCTTTTACCGTTGGTCTCCCTAATAACCTTTACTGTATTTTTTTTCCCGTAATCTGTAATGCCCCCGGCTACTCCAATGGCTTCTAAAATGGTTAATCTCTCTCCCGGCACGGTAACTGACCCGATGCGGGCAACTTCTCCCAACATAGTTACCCTGAAATTTAAAAAACGGATTATTACGGTAGGATCTTTCAGAAGTTCAACTGGCTGTGTCAGTCTTTTTTTTATTTCTGAAGCCAATTCCTGTTTAGTTAAACCCTCAGCATGAATGGCTCCCAATCTCGGGTATTCAATATTTCCAAAAGCATCAATTAAAAATCCTGTTGCGCCGCCTGTAGCAGAACCTGATGGCAGGTTGTAAATGGCATCAGAAACTTCGGGCAATGTGCTCTTGCTGTACACCTGGATAGAAAGCAAATCATTTTTCTGAAAACGGAGTTCAGGCACTTTTACTTCTTCTTTTCCGGATGTGTCCACAACATTCTCAAGGTAATAGGGCACTCTCTTCTGAGTGCTGCAGGATACGCAATAAATTGCAGTAACAGCAAGCAGTAATATCCGGGTGAATTTCATTGATACGATTTTATTGTAAAACAGCAATAACTGCTGTCAATCAGGTTTGGTTTTGCCGGGCTTGCGCCGAAGTTAATTTAGTTCTGTCAATATATGCCACTAAGATATACCCAAGGCTGTCAATGGCTACCTTCACCATTTTATGCCGCACATCCAGCACTTTGCCTTCCTGATCCATTAATGTTCCGGCGGTAATGCGAACCCGTTCGTTAACCCTTACTTCCATCGGCCTTGCTTCCACATTTTCGTATTCATCGAGAAATTTCTTAATAGCATTGATTTCCCTTTCTTTTATCACGGCCGGTTTGCCCTGCCAGTAAACAAAATTGATTGCCCCCGCAGTCATTCTTACCGCTGTACGGTTTTCATCATTCACTTTTACAAATACATAAGATTTGAATAAAGGTTCTTCTACTATTTTTATCCGATCGCTCCATTTTCTTCGCACCTTATTCAAAGGGCAATAGCTTTCGAATCCCTTTTCCTGTAAGAGCTGATTTACTTTCTTCTCCCACCTGGGTCGTGTATAAACGGCCAACCACCGAAGGCTCATGCAACTTTTTTTTCTGATGGCTTCGCCACCTCAATCACATAAATAAAATTTACATGATTGGCATTCATTGAATTGGATCGAAATATTACAGGCGACTTTTCCTGTAAATAATCCCTGCAAATATAAGGGAAGATGTGAGTGGAAAGAATATGAAATGCACAGATTTTGAGGGATTTATTCCCATTAGTTGATAAGTATTCTCACTTGGGGTTATTTCTTTTTGTATATCTGGCCTAATCAATTTTTTACGCTTCATATCCAAATAAAAGGAAAGAAGTAATCAATTGGTTCCAGCTATTTTTTGTTCCCACATTAGCTGGGTTACCTTCTATAGTTTTCTTCAAAACAGCGGGATGCAGTATTTTTTCTTCTACCAGCCTCTTTCTTGCTGTCAGCACTTTGTTTTTAACTGCTTTGTCTTCCATCCATTTTTTTTGAGGCGGCTCATAACCAATTTTATCTTTTCTCCATGTGATAGACCGGGGTAAAAGATCTTCGAATGTTATCCTTTCCAGGTATTTTGTCCATCCATTATGAATTTTAAAAGAAGAAGGAAGGGTAAACAAAAATTCTACCACTTCATGATTTAAAAAAGGCAACCTTAGTTCTCTTCCGTTCGCCATACTGTTTCTGTCTGCAAACCTCAATAATTCCTGTAAACCGAATTTCATACTGTTGTATAAACCCTCATTTAAGGTAGCCGGCAGGCCGGGCATCCTGAATTGTTCTTTGCGGTAAGTATGAAAAAAATCTGAGTTGAAATAGGGATTTAAAAGCTGTTGATATTTTTCATTCCACTTCTTCATATTATCTCTTCCCGATTGGTTTCTGAAAAAGTGTCGCAGACTTTTTGAGGGCAAGGGATTTATTTTATCATCCCTGAACATTTCAGCATAAGCTCTCTTTTCTTCCTGATAATTTCTTTTATTATTTGCTTTTAGCTCGCTGAAATAAGCATTAAAAAAATGATGATACCCTGCCAACAATTCATCTGCTCCTTGCCCGTCCAGAAGAACCGTTACATTATTTTTCTTTGCCAATTTCATTACCTCATATTGCGCCAGCACACTGGCCGAGCCAAAAGGTTCTTCCTGGTAATAAAAACACTCATCAATATCCTCTAAAAAATTGTTCTCATCCGGTGAAGTAAAATGAGCATCTGCATTTATTTTATCGAGAATCTGTTTGATGAATCCGGTTTCATCTTTTTCAAATCCGGGAAATACTGCTGAAAAAGTGGATTGCTTCAGGTTTTGGGAATTATTCAGATCATTAATAACTGAGACTACAATACTGCTGTCAATACCACCGCTAAGGCTGCTGCCAACTGCCACATCACTTCGCAATCTCCGGGTAACAGAAGTATAAAACAGTTGGCGAAACTTTTCTCTGGCATTTTCAATACTTACACCAGGGTTGATAGTATTGTAATCAACATCCCAATATCGTTTTGTATCCAATTGCAGGTTTGCCAGATCAAGTTTTGCAAAATGGGCGGGAGGAAGCCTGAATATACTTTGAAAGAAGGTCTCGGTTAGGTCATCACAATTATAGGTATAGTTAAATGCCATATAATTATACAGCATGCGGTTGTTGATCTTCCTTTCCACTCCTGCTGCCCATAGCCCTTTCATTTCACTCGCAAATAAAAAAGACCTGCCCGGATGGTAATAATAATAGAATGGTTTTTCACCAAACCTGTCCCTCGCTATAAATACTTTTTTTTCCTCTGCATCATATAACGCAAAAGCGAACATGCCATCAAAGTGTTGAAGACATTCTTCTTTTTTCCAGTCATACATTGCCATGATGACTTCGGTGTCAGACTGAGAAAAAAACCGATAGCCCTTGCCAATGCATTTTTCTCTTAACTCAATATAATTATATATAGCTCCGTTGAATACGATAGTATACCGGCCCATAAAATGCATGGGTTGTTTTGCAGCATCACTTATATCAATAATGGATAATCTGCGGTGGCCCAACCCGACAATACCATCAGTATTGATCCAATGTCCTTCTCCGTCAGGCCCTCTGTGCGCCAGCCTGTCTGTCATTGCTTTTAGCCGGGATGTTGTTACATCATTTTTGTCAACTGAAATAATGCCTGCTATACCACACATATTGAGATTCAGAAGTTATTAAGGCAAAGTACTTCTTTTGCCGTTTTTTCCTGCAATTAATCTTTGCCAAATTCTTATATTTAGTTGTTTAAATGATTGCTTTGAACCAACGCTTCTATTCTCTCGATGTTTTTCGTGGAGCCACTGTGTGCCTGATGATTCTGGTAAACAATCCCGGTAGCTGGGCGCATATTTATCCGCCCCTTGAACATGCATCATGGCATGGCCTTACTCCCACTGACCTTGTATTTCCCTTTTTTCTCTTTGCAGTTGGTAATGCACTTTCTTTTGTAATACCCCGACTGGAAAAAGGTGGTGATGCTATGTTTTGGAAAAAAGTAATAAAAAGAAGCCTGCTTATATATATAATAGGCCTCTTTCTTACCTGGTGGCCTTTTGTACAGTGGAAAGAAGGTCACATGGTCTTCAGGCAATGGGTTGATCCTTCCAATCCCCAAAATGGAGTTCGCCTGCTTGGAGTACTTGCAAGAATTGCCATTTGTTATTTTTTTGCTTCTGTTATCATTTATTATTTCAAAGTCAGGGCTTCTTTTTTTATTGGACTTGTAACTCTTCTTTTATATTGGGCACTCTGTTTTCTTCTTGGAGATCCTTCAGATCCATATAGCATAACAGGTTGGTTTGGCAATGATGTTGACCAATCCATACTTCATCTGCCACACATGTATAAAGGTGAAGGAATTCCTTTCGATCCCGAAGGTATCATGAGTACATTACCGGCAATTGTGCAGGTGATATTTGGTTACCTGGTCGGCGATTATATCCAGAAAAAAGGAAAGAATTTTGAAATGCTCAGCGGTCTTTTTGTGGCAGGTGTAGCCATGCTGTTGACTGGTTTTTGCTGGGATATGGTTTTTCCTATCAACAAAAAAATATGGACCAGCTCTTATGTTGTTTACACTACAGGTCTTGCCATCATCACCATTTCCACTATGATCTACCTGATGGAGTTTAGGAATGTAAAAGGCTGGCTGAGTAAATTTTTTGATGTATTCGGCAAAAACGCATTGTTTGTTTTTGCTCTCAGCGCTTTTTTACCAAAGGGGTTTGCACTCATAAGGCTTGGCGAAGGTATAAATCCCTGGAACTGGCTTTATAAAAAGGGATTTATCAATATCCCCGGCGATCCTCGTCTTGGCTCACTTCTTTATGCCCTTTGTGTCATCACTTTCATGTGGTTTATATGCTGGTGGATGGATAAAAAGAAGATTTATGTGAAAGTGTGATTCGTTGCCTTAACAAGATTTTATCAATTCCCCTTTTCACATATTATGAAATCGGTTTTTAAGCCGCATCTGTTTGTTGCTAAAACAAACAACATGAAACTTATCAGCTTTATCAGTGCAGGAGTCTTTATTTTCTGCTCTGCCTTTTTAATGAAACAGGAAAACAGCAAACAACAATCGCTGTATGATACCAAATGGCGGTTAACAAAGATTCATTCCGATTCCGGCACAGAAGAAGTGCTGATCAAAACAGCCTTTATCAAATTCCATGAAAAGAAAAAAAGCGCCGGGGGCAATGGGGGGTGCAATACTTTTGGCAGTACTCTTTCAGTAACTGGTAATAAAATGAGCATTTCTGAGATTTTTTCTACCCAGATGTATTGTGAAGAAACCAGTAAGACAGAAACCAGCTTTTTCCGTCTTCTTGAAAAAGCAAACCGGTTTGAAATAAAAGATAAAGCGTTGCTGCTTTATCATGATAAGGATTTGTTGCTGGAGTTTGAAAGCGAATAAAAGAAAACAAGCGGCTAAATTATGGCCGCTTGTTGTTTAACTTATTCTCCCGTGATGTCTGTTATTCGTTTCTTCCTCCAGCTTTTATGCGGAGCTCCATCCATTTTTACAATCTTGGGAATAAACTTTCCTATGATATCCACCAACGCCTTTTGTGATTGCATCACCACTTCGATGTCTTTATAAGCAAAAGGTGATTCATCTTTTCCGCCACCCAGCAATTTAATATTGTGTTTTTCTATCTCCTCTTTGAATTGCTTATCCGTTACTGATTCTATTGCCCGGGTACGGCTCATCTTTCTTCCGGCGCCGTGAGAGGCAGAATTAACGGATGCTGATTCGCCTTTGCCTTTTACAATAAAGCCCGGCGCAGTCATTGACCCGGGAATAATTCCTAACACATCTTTTCCTGCCGGGGTAGCCCCTTTGCGATGAACGATTACATCTTTACCTTCCCATTTTTCCTTCCACGCAAAGTTGTGATGGTTCTCCACCATCTTTATCGGTTTGCGCCCTAACAGCTTTGCAATTTTATCATGTATCACATGATGACAGGCAGATGCATAATCACCGGCTAAATTCATGGCACTCCAGTATTCAATTCCCTCTTCTTCATCTAGGTTTAGCCATGCTAAATTTTTCGCTTCAGCAGGTAAACGTCTTTTACTGATTGCAAGCTTTGTATAATGATTGGCAATGTTTGCACCTAAGGCTCTTGAACCTGAATGTGACAACAATCCAATATAATTACCTGGCTCAATGCCTAAGACACTATCGTTTTTACTGATCTCAACCGTTCCGAACTCAACAAAGTGATTACCCGAACCGGATGTACCCAGTTGCTTCCATGCCCTGCCATGTAAGTTTTTCAGCAAAGGCAATTGATGAAACAATTCATTTTCCATCACTTCATGATTCTCGGCTTGATCAAATTGTCCACCACTTCCAAATAAAGTTGCTTCCAGTAATTCTCTTGTAAAAGAGGATTCCTTTTGAGTCAATTCTTTCGGATCAATATCAAAAACCGATAAACACATTCTGCAACCGATATCAACGCCAACACCATAAGGAATAACAGCATTTTCAGTTGCCAATACGCCACCGATAGGCAAACCATAACCACTATGTGCATCGGGCATTAAAGCTCCCGCTACGCTGATAGGCAGTTTAGCCGCCTGGTACATCTGGTGCATAGCGCCTTCTTCAATATGCTCTTGTCCGAAAACATTAAACTGTATCCCCGAAGCGTTTAAAGAAATATTCATTCCTTCTGCCTCCGGTTCCGGCATCAGTTTCTCAGCAATAGGTTTTAGTATTTCATCATCCAGATAGCTTTCAGGTGCATTGAGGATTTGTTTTAATATCTCCAGTGCCTCATCTTCTGTATGATATTTGAATTTAGTGCACATCGTATGCATCGCCACACTCACTACCGGCCCTTCCGGGTAGCCGATAGTGCGGATTTGTTTTCCTGTAAGTTTTAGTTTGCTCATTTTACTTTTTTATTTTTAAACACAAAGGCACGGAGGCACAGGGTTTTCATTCTCTCCTTTGTGCTTCCAATTGCATTTTGCAAGTTTCAGCTCACTGATTGGGATGATGTTGTGTCCGCCAAGTGGCGGATCAGGGTTCTGTGCGCTGTGCATCATCTTTTTGTTTGTAATAATTTTCCCTCATCTCTAGTAGCAATGAATTCGCCTTTTTCATATCCGGCTCCTCCTGCAAATTAGAATGCTCATATAAAAATGGCAGTTCGTTTTTTAATGCCTCTGCCCTTGCAACCAGTTCATCATACTCATACTTACCATTTTTAACTGCCAAAAGAAAATCCCTATCCTCTCTTTGTACTTTGAGCCTGCCCTCCACGGCTATCTCCCTGGCCATCAAAAGCAGCCTGAATACATGCATCATATTCTTGGAGTCATAATTTTTCCCGTGAGACATTGTTGTATTATACCTTTCTTCGTTCCTTTTATCCACCCATTCCCAGTATTCCTTGTAGCGTTTACAATAAACTGAGTAAGCGTCTTTGTTAAAATATAACAGCCCGGCGGGTATTTCTCCTTTGGGTATGCTGCTAAGACACACATCATTTGCATCTTCCTTTCTGATTATTCCGGAATATGAATGCACATTTGAATAATACAGGTTATAGCAGTCCCGGATATGTGTTACTGCTGTTAACCCTATCTTACCCTGCTCAAATCCATTATCAGTAAGAAACTCCTGAACAGGGACCGCTTCTTTTCCAACATACACAAAACAAAAATCCAGAACAGATTTTCTCGCTTCCTCCATCGGGTTCACAATCTTCTTTTCCAATCCGTATGCTTTCTTTATTTGTGTGTAAGCATAGTTGGCAAATGTCTTTTCGCAAAGTTTTGACAAAAACAAACCGGGTGTTACCAAGTCCATTATTTCATCTCTGTACAAAACACAAGATTCCGGCACATCCAGCAACTCCAGGATGTTAGGATTATTCTTTACCAGCAATTCAATAAATCTTTTCAATTCATAATAGACAATATCATTGCTTTCGTTTGAAATCTGAGGAATATAATCCAGAGAATAGTAGAAATCCTTTGGCAATACGAATACTCCTCTGATGTCTGTATCAGATATAGCAGTAGCCAATCCATACGCTTTGCTGCCAGTAATGACTTCAAAAATCAGCCATCCGTTTTCCCTTATTGTATCAATCGTGATCATTTCTGTTCAGCATATTTAAAAAGAATTGATTGAGCAAATCCATGTCCGTTTTATTAACGCCAATATCCGTTTTATTTGATTCAATATAACTGAACAATTCCTTAATCCAGTCAAAAACTTCTTCCTCCTTTGGGTGCAGATATTTTTCTCCTACTGTAGCCTTTAGTTTAATCAGCGACTTTAGTTTGGCCTTTTTATCATCTGCAATGTAATTCATGAGGCCGTCTATGCTCATTGGCAGCACTGATTTGTCCTTTATTATCCAATTACAGGAAAGCAAAGACCTCACCAGATAGAACAGGTTTTTCAGTTTTATTTCGTCCTTACCTTTCAATTCGTCCCAAAACTTATTAGCCAGCGAGTAATGATGAAAAAATACTGCTGTTGGCGAATAGTAATTTTTTATCAGCTTTGTAAAATTCTCTTTAAAACCCACATCGCCAAAATACTCCACCGGGGATTGAAACCGTTCAATTAATGGCGCATTTGATTTTTTCAGCAAGGTCAGACACTTCTTCAAGTTCCAACCCGTTATATCCAGCTCACCTTCCATGTATTCAATTGTATCCTTACGCTGTGAAAGGGACAAGTACCAGTCCTTCTCATGCATGTAGATAAACCGAACATCATAATCGCTATCCGGTGAGGGAAAACCCCATGCCCGGCTGCCAGTTTCGCAGGCGTAGAGGATTTTGATATTTTCCTGCTGAGAAATATTGTTTAATATGGTTTCAATTTCTTTCATGTATTAAATATAAAAAACATCCGGCACCAGTTGATACCGGATGTTATATTACTTACTCACCAGTATCTGCTTCAGCTGTTCCAGCAGCTGTCCATTACCCCCTACACTGATATTGCTGATCTTGTCGGCGATCTTCTCCACATATTCCATCTCCTTCAGTTTCCACAGCATCGCATTCTCTTCCATCAGCTTGGCAGTGTTCAGCAGGCTGCGGGTGCTGGCAGTTTCCTCACGGCGCATAATGATATTGGCCTGCGCTTTCTTCTCAGCGATCAGCACCTGGTTCATGATCTCCTTTACATCACCCGGCAGGATGATATCACGGATACCAAAGGCGCTTACCGCTACACCCAGCGCTTCAGCTTTTTCTTTTACACGCTGCAGGATGAAGGGAACAATGTTCTCTTTCTTTTCCAGCAGTTCATCAAAGCTGTAACCGGCCACATATTCACGCAGCGCCAGCTGAAAAGCCACATACAGTTGCTTGTCGTAATCCTTGTTCAGCACCAGGGCCTTTTCAATATCCGCCAGTTTGTACTGCGCCCAGGCATTGATACGAAGTGCGGCTTTGTCTTTGGTCAGTATCTCCTGTCCATTGATCTCAAGCTGCTGCTGGCGCATATCAGCTTTACCCACATAAATGGGAATACCGTTCTTCCACCAGTAGTACATACCCGGGTCAAGCACTTTCACAAACTTACCGTCAATGAACAGCACCGCTTTTTCATAGCTCTGCACTTCAGAGTTGCGCACCCAGTTGCTTACCGGCGCCTTGGCCAGTACGCTACGGCCAATATCGGCCTCAATTTCCGGTTTGCTGATGTCAGCACGGATGAATTCATTCTTCACCACCGATTTCCAGAAGGCATAGCGGCCGGTAACAAGCACCTGTTTCAGCAATCCGTTTTCAAATTGCAGTACGATCTCGTTATCCTTTACTTCCACCACCTGCAGCAAATCAGCCAGACGCTGGTCCTGCAGCAGAATGTTTAGCTCAACAGGCGGCACAAACTGTTTGGTGATATCATAAATATATACCTGTTCACCTTTCCAGAACCAGTAAGAACCGGCGAGCAGCATTTTTTTGTATTCATCGTTTTTGAATACAAGACCAACCTGCCATGCGTTTACTTTTACTTTTTTCATTTTACTATATTTTACTTATTTAAAAAATTATTTAATAAAGCCGGTATTATTCACCACCGGATCAATACGGAACATGAATTGCATAATGCGTTTCAGAACAGTTCACTGATACCTCATTTATTATACCTATACAATAAATCAGCAACGATGAAGTGAAATGATATTCACTATGGCCCTTCATGTTGCAGGCATTTACCCGGTTGTAATGGCTCAGACCGCTTTAGCGTTCCGATCCATTGCTGGCAAATAACCCGGCTTTATTTTTTCCACCATTTGAGAAGCGGTGTACTTCTGAGTTTACCCTACAACCACAGTGTAGTGCTCTACCTCTGAGCTATTCAGATTAAAAGTCTGAAACAGGAATCGAACCTGTGCTTATGAGCTGTGCTCTAACTGACTGAGCTATCCAGCATGAAGCAGGAATGGGAGTTGCACCCATGACAGCAGCGATTGGTGATATATGTGCTATTGCAATAACAGCATACAGATAGCTACAGCGTCTGCACTGCCATGCTATACAAAACATAAACCTGGTTTACTGGCAACAGGCATATATCATCTTGCCGTAGGGCAAGCTTTTGCGTTGATGCTTTCATCAACCATATTTTAAAGAACTTAATTCATCATTGTCTCTGGCAACCGGAAACCGATTATTTCTGTTTGTTTCACCGGTTGTAGTTTTTCATTCGGATTGGCTATCTCAGCTATCGTCATTGGTTCTGTAATCGTTTTATCAAAACCAAAGTGACGGCTAAGCCGTTGCGCTTTATCCACTCCAAGTTTCCCAAACTCATATCCCGCTATCAGCCTTCCCTTTCTCAGCAAAGCACTGTCAACTGTCGTCAGCGCATTGTTGAACGTACATATCAGCTGCACATTCAGAAAATCGGCCAGCAATCCGTCTGAGATATTCAAAAGGTTACTTACCGATGAACTGCTGTTATGCCTGCGGTCCATGATGATATTCTCAGCATCTTCAATGATCAGCACCGAGTTTGCATTATCAATCAGCAACTGAATAAAATCAGGGTTCATCAGGTTGCCTGCAACCGATGGCGATAAAAAAAGAACTCTTTTTTTTATTTGGCCAACGAGATAACGCAGATATGTTGTTTTACCAGTACCCGGCAATCCATGCAGCAAAACAATGCCCTTATCATTCTTTTGACCCAGCCGTTTCCGTATAATCTCATCCACAGTTTTAAAATCATCTTCATAAAATAAATCCAGGTCCAGTTTTACTCTTTTTATCTCCATTGATTTCAGCCTTATTGAGTTCCTGTCCTGTACGATCAGGTTTATCTCCAATGGCTCCCGTCTTTGCCGCTTTTTGAACCTACTGGCCAGCAATGTTACTTCTTCAACAAACTGGTCATCCTTGCCATCATGATAAAACTCGCAATAGCCTTCGTCAAATTCAACAATGCATTTATTATTCATCACCAGTACTGTTCTGTTAAACTGAAATTTTTTTGTCTCCTGCTTATACCATTTATACTGATGAATATGCCCGATCTTATCAGCAAATTTTTCCCTGAACGCCGTGAAAGCTTTCTCCCCATCCACCTGGTTGATGTAATTCATACAGGGCAGCTGGTTAAAGAAATATAAGTACAGCATTTTTGCATCCAGGTAAGTGTCATCGAACACATTGTTGGCATTAATGATCTTCTGATTATATAAATTTTCCATGCTCATTGTATATGTTTTTCTATTGAACAATTTTATTCGCACAGTTTGAACTCGCAAATGCCTCCGGCTTTGCACGGAATGCAAACCCCATTCCCACGATATAACCCATTGCCTCTTTTAAAGCATCGTTGCTCTTAAATGACGGGTTTGTGTTAATGTCAGCATGCACTTCCATATCCACACCGTAGCGGCTGAAGATGTTGCATAGTTCATAAGCTGCTTCAATGCTCTTATGAACCTCCATCAGCATCCGTTCTTTTATGGTCATCCTTTGCCGGGTTGTTTCATTGTGTATGTACATGAAACCCCCTTTTCCTTTACGGATAAAAACAATAACGGTGGCGAATTCAGTTACCCTGTTTTTACCTGGCTGTCGGTACCAATGCAGACTTTCATTTCATATCCCATTTCTTTTTCACGCATCAGTACATTGTTCACTTCTTCTGCTATCTTGATTTTAATCCGTTCTCCGTTTAGTTTTCTCCATTGCTGTTCGTTTTCCATTTTATTCCTTTCGGTATTTAAAAATTCATTGTGGACGAAACAAGATTCGAACTTGTAACCACGGTGCTTCAAACCGTTGCTCTGCCATTAGAGCTATTCGTCCTTGCTGTTTGCAATGAATATTGACCGATGTCTTATTTCCTCTTTGTCGAATTCATTCATCACAAACAAATAATGCCATTGGCATTTTTGATTGCAATCCATATGCTTTATTTTTCTTTTCAGCGGATGAAGAAAGATTTGAACTTTCAACCATCGGCTTAACAAGCCGCCGCTCTGCCATTGAGCTATTCATCCTTCGTTGGCCCGAAGGGAATCGAACCCATACACCCTGGTTAAAAGCCAGGTACTCTACCTTAGAGTTGCGAGCCATTTTTGTGATGACTGATGGACTTGAACCATCAACCTTTACGGTATCAGCGTAATGCTCTTAACCATTGAGCTAAGTCATCATTCGTTGCGGCTGTCGGACTCGAACCAACATCTGAAGCTTATGAGACTTCCGAGTTAACCGTTACTCTAAACCACATTTGGTAAGCCCGGTGAGATTTGAACTCACACTAAATAGTTTCTAAGACTATTGCCTCTTCCGTTGGGCTACAGGCTTAAATATTTTCTGTTGGCCTGAACAGATTCGAACTGCTAACCTTGAACGTATAAGGTTCCTGCTCTTACCATTGAGCTACAAGCCAATCAGGTTGCCGGCTTAACAAGATTCGAACTTGTATCTCTGTGTTCGTAGCACAGTATTCTCATCCGTTGAACTATAAGCCATCATTGTACGGCTTCAGGATTTGAACCCGAAACTTTCTTTCACTACTTACCTTTCAGAAAGAAAGGGGAAAGAATGTGTTGCCATACACCAAACCGTATTGGTTGACTGCGAGGTTAGAACTCTGTACTCCTGATTCACATTCAGGTATTTTGCCAATTAAACTACAGCCAACATATTTGTTATCGGGGCAGGACTCGAACCTGCATCGTCAGGGTCAGAACCTGAAGTGCTGCCATTGCACTACCCGACAGTATTGCGGTTCGTATGACAATCGAACTCATAGCTTCACATAGACAATCTGAAATGTTAGCCGTTACACCTACGAATCTGGTAATCTGTACGGGATTCGAACCCGTATCATCAAGTAGAAAGCTTGATATCCTGAGCCATTAGACGAACAGACTAACTATGGTGGACCGCCAGGGAATCGAACCCTGCATAAAAACATTGCAAATGTTTTTCGCCAGCCTTGGAACATGGCAGCCCAAAACTTTTGTATCGCAGGCCGGACAGGAACCAGCTTCCTCTCCGTTTCAGGCGGAATATCCAACCCCGATTGCAATCGGGAGAATACTGCTATATTTTTCAAAGAACTTTTGGGAAAGCTTCCCCGCTGCATCTCACGGGGAAAGCTTTGTTCCTCCTTCTGCAATAATTTGTTAACGCAGGATGTACTCAGCCGGATGACGAACACTGCTGCTCTTCATATCAGCTTTTTGAACATTTGCATTTTTATTTTTTCTAGCAACCACTTCAATCAAAAAGCGGATAACCAATACGGCAATTAAATATTTCATTTGCACCTCCTTTCCATTTTACATTGTTTATAATAAAAAGACCCGGTCGTTTTTGCGACCGGGTCTCCTATCCATTCACCAAAGGTGATTCAGGAAAGGGCATAATCCGGTCGTTTATGATACGCATCATTCTCATTACCCGCGGGCACAATACGATGGGGCGCACAGGCATACCAATAGCATCTGAGTGACAGTTGCATATCATTCATACTTTTTGTAAATCGTTTATGTCGTAATTGTTTTAGCAATGTTTATTTTTTGTTTTGTTACAGATTCAGTTCATTTCAAATTACACAACGAATTTCAGTCCCGGTATAAGCCCCTTCTAAGGAAGACTATGGGAGGCCGGAAATTAAAAACCCCGCAATCTCTTGCGGGGCCTGTATTGATTGAATTCGTTTTATAACTTATCCATGCAGCATACATGCCCCGCAACTGGTATCATAGCCCTTGGGACTAAACCAATTCGCTGATTCAATATGTAATTGTATTCTGAGCATGTTTTGTTTTTCGGATGCAAAGATGAAATTATTTTTTTGATAGTGCCAAATTTTATAGAAAAAATTTTAAACTAATTTTTCAAAATAACCTCCCCTGCCCACCCGGTACCTGAAACTTACTCCTGTCCAAACTCCATTTTTCAGCATTCATTCCATACAGTTTACCGTATTTTTTGTATTGCTGTGCCACCATTTGTGCAATCGATCCTTCACCCCGCATCCTTACACTCCAACGGGTATCATTTACTTTCCCATCATGGCTTTGTTCTATCAGGTGCCATATCTTATCAGCCGTGTCAGGAAAATTTTTATACAACCAGTCGTGAAATAAAAATTTGATAGCGCCATTGAGGCGGATGAAAGTATATGCAGTAAACGTAGCCCCATTGTCTCTCGCCGCTTTCATGATGCGCTGCATCTCATGTTCATTCAGGCCCGGTATCATCGGCCCCATCATAATACCCATGCGTACGCCGGCACTGCTGAGTTCATTAATCACTTTCAGTTTTTGTTTGGCAGTAGTGGTTCGTGGTTCCATCACCCTTCTCAAATCTTCATTAAAAGAAGTGATGGATACCATAGCAGAAACAATTTTCTTTTTTCCCATCTCCTGCAATACATCTTTGTCTTTCAGTATCCCTGAGTTTTTGGTGAGAATACCTACCGGCTGGTTGAATTCGTTACATACTTCCAGCAACCCCCTTGTCAGCCGGTAGGTTTGTTCTGCCGGTTGATAGCAATCAGTATTACCGCTAAGCATTATCGGTGTGGCATCCCATTTGGGGTGCATGAGAAATTTTCTTAAAAGTTGCGGCGCATTTTTCTTTACAATAATCTTTCTTTCAAAATCAAGCCCGGCACTGTAGCCCCAGTACTCATGTACATTTCTTGCATAGCAATAGATGCAACAATCGTTTTACTTTCCTGCTCCATGTAGATGGTAGGCACATTACTTTCTTCCCAGTCGTCTATACCTTCTGCATGTTCTCTTGTGGTTTCATTTTTCAAAAAGCGATTTTTTGTATTGATCTGTGCACCTCTTCCCTGCAGATAAGAAGTTCCTTCACCAGAGGTTATATCCCCGTTTTGATTCAGTAATTGTTCTTTGGGTTTAACCTTGAAATGGTCCTGCTGTAATGGCTCTGACATATTATCGGTTTTAGTTTCTTTAATATTTTATTTACTCCTTCGCTGAAACTTCGGGGTACAAGTAAAAAAGGAGAATAAAGAGTTATCTCTTACTGCAAACCTCCGTCAGTCCCGATAGCTATCGGGATGCGACCGCCGACGGGATCATCCTCTCTCACACTTACTCTTTATTCTCCTTACTCACAACACCCCTGCCTGCCGGCAGGCAGGCATCCCACTAGTTATTGTTACTGCGTACGGATTATTATCTACCCGAATAATTCACCTTGCTTTGTTGTTACCGGCATATTCCGGAATTCAAATCTTTGAACCAATTGGTATTTCATTTCGCCTTCAGGTCTTCTTAACAAAGTCATGCTATCAGCAATAAACCGTCCGGTAAAATGTTTGTTACTGTATTCCAGCCATCCTTTTTCATATTGCCAGGGTTTTAATTTCCTCGCAATTGTCAGATGCGGCTCCATAATAAAATGTGGCTTGTTATCATCGTTCAGTTTCATCAGCCGCTGTGTTTCCGTTCTTATCTCTTTTACCAGGTTCTGAACTGGTAGTTTACTTGTCACATTTATATATATGGTATGCGAAGGAAAACTGCCAAAATCTTTTAGCTCTACTTTGAAAGGCGGAAAGCCCATGGCCACCTGGCGAAGTCTGTTCAGCAGTCGTTCTTCTATCATTTCATATTGTAAGAAGTTGGCAAGAGTGATATGAGGCTTGCCCCATTTTGCATAGTCTGATTTATACTCCTCTGCGAAATGCTCTTTCACTTTCATGATCCGGTTCCACAATTCTTCATGCGGGTTTAGCACCAGCAGGTATTCATATATCCTGTAGCCGGGAATGGTAACCGTTGTCACTGTCTGCAGTTGCATACGCACCGGTTTAAAAAACTTGTTTACAAATTTGTTTAGCATAAAAATACTAACTAATTTAGTTTATCAAAAATTTATTTTATGGAGGGGGAAGAATTTTACAGTGCTGCCTATAAAGGTTCCAAACAATATATCCAGCAGGAGGTGAAAACGGCGAATGCCACAGGGTTTGGCGCTGCGGCTGATGATTATATGGAACGGGGCATTGATCTGAATGAACAGCTTATCCGGAACAAGCCGGCTACTTTCTTTTTTAAAATGAAAGGTGATGCCATGAAAGAAGCCGGCATATCTGACGGCGACATACTGATTGTTGACCGCTCATTGAAGCTGGCAAATGGAAAAGTGATCGTGGCTATTCTGAATGGCGAATTACTGGTGCGAAGGTTTCATAAAAATTTTTCATCGGCTTTTCTTATTGCTGAAAACTGCCGGTATAAGAACATCAACCTGGCGGAGTTCAGTAATTTTTCTGTTTGGGGAGTGGTGACGTATGTTATCCACCCCGTCGGCGTCTAACAGACCCGACGGAGGTTCAAAAAAATAATTTATTATGGATATTCAACCAATCATTGAAGGCCAGTACTTCCATATCTATAATCGTGGAGTAAACAGCGAAGACCTTTTTAAAGAAAAAAGAAACTACTATTATTTTCTGGAACAATATAAATTCTACTGCAGCGAAGTGCTAGAAACACTATCCTACTGTTTATTAAAAAATCATTTTCACCTACTGGTATACATAAAAGAAAATGTGGAAGTACCCCGCCGGGATGGAAAAGAAGGTATGTTCCGGCTGAATGCTTCAAAACAACTGGGCCATTTTTTCAATTCGTACGCCCAATCCATTAATAAAGCATACAACAGAACAGGACCTCTGTTTGAATCACCTTTTGAAAGAAAATCAGTTGACGACGAAAACTATATTATGTCCATGATTTACTACTGTCATCGTAATGCAGTTCATCATGGGTTTGCAGATGATCTCAGAGACTGGGAGTTTTCCTCCTACCATTCTATTCTAACGAATGATAAGAATATTGTAGCGGTAGATAACGTATTAAAGCGTTTTGGAAGCGTTACACAATTTGAAGAAGCTCATCAAGCTTTTACAGTAGCAGAAGATTTGGAAAAATATATTATAGAGGTTTAATTTCTTCCAAACCGCCGTCGGGGTCTGCGACCACCGACGGGGTACTCCAAAAAGATGAAAGCAATCGTTGACTGTAATAATTTCTATTGTTCCTGCGAACGGTTATTCAAACCGAAGCTGGAGAATAAACCAGTTGTTGTCCTTAGCAACAACGATGGCTGTATCATTTCCCGCAGCGATGAAGCCAAAAAACTGGGGGTGGAAATGGCCGGACCCTACTTTATGGCCAAGCCAATTATCAAAAAACATGATGTGGCTGTATTTTCTTCCAATTATAATTTATATGGTGACATGAGCTGGCGGGTAATGGAAACATTACGGATAATGTTGGGTAAAAAAAATGTGGAAGTATATTCTGTTGATGAAGCTTTTGTTGATTTAAGCATTTTCTCACCGGAGGATTTGGAAATAATTGCAAGAGAGATAAGAGAAACTGTTGAAAGATGGACAGGTATTAAAGTATCCGTGGGTGTGGGTCCCACAAAAGTGCTGGCAAAATTGGCAAACCGGTTGTCTAAAAAGAACAAAGAAAAAACCGGCTGTGTAATGGTGCTGGATACGGATGATAAGATCATTGATGCATTACACAAAACACCAGTGGAAGATATTTGGGGAGTTGGCTGGCAATATGCCAAAAAGCTAAAAGAGCAATGGTGCATTTATGATGCATTGCAATTAAGAAATGTAAGTGAAGAATTTACTCATACACATTTAGGCGGTGTTGTTGGAACAAGGTTAATCCGGGAGTTAAAAGGCCTTGCTTCCAAAGAAATGGAAGACGAGCTGGTAAAAAAAAAGATAATTGCCACTACCCGGATGTTCGGCAGTCCCGTCGGCGACATCAATTCTATTAAAGAAGCAGTAGCCACTTATACATCAAGGGCGGCAGAAAAGCTGAGGAGGCAGCATGGCGCTGCAAAAATTATCAGTGTGTTTGTAGTAGCAAAGGAAGAGAGTCACTCTACCGATTTCCGGGGAGCCACCCACAGCAGTCACATTACTTTACCTGCTGCTACCTCTTTCACCAACGAACTAATAAAACCCGCTGTAAACTTAGTAGATAAATTATATGAACCAGATAAATTATATAAAAAAGCAGGTGTAATGCTCAGTGGGATTGTTCCCGATATGTCTATACAGGGAAATTTATTTTTGTCTGAAACAAAGAATTGCGAACGAAAGCTGATGGATATGATTGACAATGTCAACTTCAGCCAGCGGGATGATGTATTAAAGTTCGCCGCCAGCGGCACCACAAGAAACTGGAAGATGCAGCAAAACTTTATCAGCAATCGCTATACAACAAGGTGGGAAGAATTATATGAAGTACGTTAATCAAACAACCTTTTTGATTTGGGTTTTGTTTTATCAGCTTCTTCTTTATTGATGAATGCGGGTTTTATAAGATTCAGGCCCATTTCTTTGTTCATTTTATCCACTAAATAAACTGTCAGTTCCGGCGAAGTAGCTTCATCATGCATGTGCATAAAGAAATATAATTCTTCCATGCCTTTATCTAGCCAATACTTCATCCGTTTTATCCATACATCCGTTCTGGTATAGTCAGAAGCATGCAGGCTGTTGCCTACATAACGGATAAATGCTTTTGGAAGAGTCAGATGCATGTGAGCACAATCCCTTCTGCCAGCTGTATCAGTAATTACAATCCCCATCTTCATTTCTTTAAGTTGCTGAAGCATTTCAGCAAACACTTCTGTCTTGGCAAACCAACCGGGATGTCTGATTTCTAAAAAGAATTGCAGGTCCTTCGGCAATGATGTAAGAAAATTAAATAATTCCTTTTTTCGATTGGGAGAAAAACTATCACTCACTTGCACGAAGATGGGACCAAGATGTTCTCCGAATGCAACGATACCACGGAAGAATTCATTCACTAAAAAATCCTTCCCTGATAAACTTCCCCTGTGTGTAACACCCTGGTACATCTTGGGACAAAATTTAAAATCCAATCCTCTTGCTTTTTCTGCCCATTTCTTAATTCCCGCTTCACCCCAGATTCGGTAATGCGTTGCATTCAGTTCAATGGAATTATAATGTTTTACATAATGCTGCAGGAAATCTTTTTCTTTTGTTTTCAGCGGATAGATCTTTCCCACCCATTCCGGCCGCCCCCATTTGGCACAACCGACATACACTTTGGCGTCTTTTAGCGGTTTCCCGGGTAATATATTTTTATTCCCTGCCGGTTCAGCAGGCAATGAAAAATCAATATTGTTCAGCGTTTCTTCCGGTACTCTCCCAAAGTCCATTTCATTCGTTTATCCTTCAAATCTACATATCTTAGTTTACACAAATCCTCTATATGCAATTGCTTTTTTTACTGCTATTCTTTTCTGTTTCCTCTTTTGCGCAGCAAAAGCCAAACATCATCTATATTATGAGCGACGACCATGATGCCGATGCTATCAGCGCTTACAATAAAAAATTTATCTCCACTCCCAATATTGACCGGTTGGCCAAAGAGGGAATGCTGTTCACTAAAAGTTTTGTAGCTAATTCGATTTGTGGGCCCGCAAGGGCAACATTGCTCACAGGTCAGCATTCACATAAGAACGGGATGAAAGATAACCGCACCCGGTTCGATTCATCCAAAATGACAATGCCGAAGATTTTGCAGCAAAACGGTTATCAAACAGCCATTGTTGGTAAATGGCATCTCGTTTCTTATCCCACAGGATTTGACTATTGGAAGATTTTACCCGGCCAAGGATTGTATTACGACCCCCGTATGATAAATATGCAGGGCGACACTACTATGATTAAAGGTTATGCACCAGATGTGATAACCGATGAAGCCATCACCTGGCTTGATAACCGGAACATGACAAAACCATTTCTGCTTTTATATCATCACAAAGCGCCGCATCGGAATTTTATTCCCAAACTGAAATGGCTGGAGGTATTTAGTAAAAAAATATTTTCTGAACCAGCAACTTTATTTGCCAATATGAATGAACATGGGCAGGCATGGCGTACACAAAAAATGAGCATATTAAAAGATATGACTCTTTTTACTGACCTAAAGGTAGATCCCGCCATTATTCCTCAGCTTGGTGGTTTTACAATTGACTCCGCTGATATCAGGGGCTATAATGCAATAATGAACCGCATACCTGAATCGGACAGAAAGCAGATGAAAGAGATGTATGCAGAGAGAGGAAAACAGTTATTGAAGGTTTGGGGGAATGACAGTCTTGTACTGAAACTGAAGTACCAGTGGTATATACAGGATTATATGGCCTGTGTGGCATCGGTAGATGAAAACGTTGGCCGGTTGCTCGATTATCTTGACAAAAATAATCTTACAAAAAACACAGTTGTTATTTATACCGGTGACCAGGGCATGTATCTTGGTGAAAATGGCTGGTTTGATAAAAGATGGATGTATGATGTATCTATGCAATCACCTCTGCTCATACGATGGTCTGGAAAAATAAAAGCAGGCACTGTTACCAATCAAATGGTGCAGAATATTGATTATGCTCCCACTTTCCTGGATATAGCCGGATCAAAAATTCCAACATGGGTGGATGGCATCAGTTTAAAACCCTTGCTTACCGGGCAGCAAAAAACGCTGGCAAGAAAAAATCTTTATTATCATTATTACGAATACCCGATAGATCATTATGTTGTTCCTCATCTCGGCATAAGAGGGGAACGGTATAAACTGATTTATTTCTACACTGTAAATGAGTGGGAGTTTTATGATCTGAAAACAGACCCGGATGAACAGAACAACCTTATACAATCTGCAGAATATAAAAGTTTAATCCTGCAAATGAAAAATAAATTGCTTGACCTCAGGAATAAATACAATGATCATGAGCCTGCAGGAGAGTTGAATTAACTATTGGTATTTCTTTACAAGATCAAAAAGTATCTTCCTGTCAGCTTCATTAATTACTTTGGTTGTATCCTGCGGAGTAAAATGTATTTTAAAAGATTCAATGGCATAAACAGGTTTTACAACATTATAACCGATGATCCGTAGTGCATTTATAGCATTAAAATCAGCAGGAACCTGAACGGAAGTAGTATCATACCAATAACCAAACCCCTTATCGGCTAATATTTTCCATGAAAAAAAACGACTGGGATCATTCTTTCGGCCCGGCGCCCAATCCAAATGGCCTATAAAATTTGCCTGTGGAATACTGTAAGCTTTTTTTAGCCGGTCCAGTAATAGCAATAAACTGTTCATCTGTGTATCCGAAAAGGGTTCATTACCATTGTTGTCAATTTCAATTCCTATGCTACAGCTGTTCATATCGGACACATTTCCCCACTTCCCTACCCCTGCATGATGGGCTCTCAATAAATCATTCAGCATGTGGTGTACCGTTCCGTCTCTGCAAATAACATAATGTGCACTTACAGCCCTTGAATCCTGCGTGGTAAAAGTTTTTACAGTCTGGCCGCAGCTGTTTTGTGCTGTATGATGAATGATCACAAAATTGGGTTTCCTCATTGAAAGATTGGTGGTACCTGCCCAATCAGAAACATAATTAAGTCCGGAAGAATCTTTGAGAGGGTATTCCCTAAGCAGTTTTGCAAACTGTTTTGCCTTTAACCTGTATGTTTTGTTCGTAGCTGCATATTTAGTATTTGTGCAACTATAAACAAAAAACATTAGGGAAAAAAAAGCTGTTGGGCAAGCAATCTTCATGACGAATGATTAACAATGATGCTAAAGTAATAAAGATTTTTCCCTTGTAATTTTTTTCCGCTCAGCCTTACAGATATTTCCGGCAAACTGCATAGATGACTTTGCGTATATCCGCATTCATATTACCGCCCGATCCATCCTGCATAAAATGTCTTTTAAAGGCTGCAACCGCTGAAGCCGGGTAGGAGATATCATAACCGATAATTCTTAACCCTAACAAATAATCAAAATTATCCGGCACTTCTATATTGCTGGTATCATCCCACCAGAGGCCAAATCCCTTTTCACTTAATAATTTCCACGGAAACTGTGGATTCGGGTCTACCTTTCGTATGGGAGCAATATCACCGTGACCCAGAAAATTGGCATCCGGTATCTTATAAGTTGTTTTCAAACGGCCCAGCAATATTATCAGGCTGTTGATCTGTTCATCTGTGAAAGCCTGGTTACCGTTATTGACAATTTCAATACCAATGCTGCTTGAGTTCAAATCTGTAGTATTACCCCATTTGCTTTCCCCTGCATGGTGAGAACGGAGCAGGTCATTCAGCATATGGTACACCGTGCCATCCTTGCAAATAAGGTAATGCGAACTGGCCTCCCTCCCTCCGAGTGTAGTAAAATCCTGTATCACTTCTTCGTGTCCATTTGTTGCTGTGTGATGAATGATAACATAATTTGGCCGGCGAAGACCCATATTAGTAGTACCTACCCAGTCCGTTGCATAAGGGAGTCCTGCAGAATCCTGTAATGGATATTGCAGGATAGACCTGGCCATTGAATCAATCATTCTATAATAAATGTAGTTGGCAGTTGCATATTTGCTGGTAGCAGCGGCAGAATCTTTTTTAAAGACTTCGTTATCCGCAATATTCTTAAGTACATCGGCCGGGCCTTTGATAACAGTTTTATCTGAATAGGTTTGTTTTTCAGACAACTGTGCCGACACCGGCAATACAGACGGGCAGGACATCAATAAAAGGAAAAATCCCTTTATACATCGGATAGGGGTTTTCAATTGCATCTTTAAAGTTAAGAATTTATTTTTTTCTTTTATACTGGTGCTGACGATGAAACCTGTGAAAAGGTTTTCTGTTGTCGGCGCTTTTTTGCCGTGGCTTATATTGAGGGACCGGGCCCAATTCCTGCGGCACCAGTGCTTTTTCCACTTCCTTATCTAAGAGTTTTTCTATTAAGGCAAACTTATTTTGCTCTTTTTCTCCAATCAATGTGAAAGCTGTGCCATCAGCTTCCGCTCTGGCTGTACGACCAATGCGATGTACATAGTCTTCTCCATCACCCGGTACATCATAATTAATCACTACATCAATACTGTCAATATCGATACCCCGGCTTAAAATATCAGTAGCTATCAGCACCGGTATGCGGCCGCTTGTAAAAGCGTTTAATGCATTCTCCCGTTCTGCCTGTTGCAGGTCACTGTGAATTTCAGCAACTTTCACTTCTCCATGTTTCAATTCTCTTGTCAGTTGTTTTACCGTTTGCTTTCGGCTGCAAAACACTAATACATTTTTATATTTCGTTTCTTTCAGTAGTTTTTTTATTAATGGTAACTTTTGTTGCTCATACACGACAAAGGCTTTTTGTACAATTTTTTCCGGCGGTTTGGATATAGCAATATTGATTTCAACAGGTTCATGTAAAATCTTTTTTGCCAATTGTCTTATTTTTTCGGGCATGGTGGCAGAGAACAATAAATTTTGCCGCTTGTGAGGAAGTGTTTTAATTATCCTGTTTATATCGTCCATGAAACCCATATCAAGCATGCGGTCTGCTTCATCCAGTATCAGAAAACGCAACCCCTTCAGGTTTACATAACCCATATTGAGGTGTGCGATCATCCGGCCCGGTGTGCATACAATAATATCGGCTCCCATCTGCAATGCTTTTTTTTCTGCCACAAAATTTTGTGCATCGTTACCTCCGTAAATAGCAATCGAACTGAGATGGGTAAAATAAGAAAGACCTTCCAGGTGCTGGGAAATCTGAATCGCCAGTTCTCTTGTCGGAACAATTATCAAGGCCCCCACCTGCCCGTCCACATGATTTTGGAGCAGTTGGTTTATTACGGGCAATAAAAAGGCTGCTGTTTTTCCCGTTCCCGTTTGTGCAGATGCAATAATATCCCTGCCTGCCATTATCGGCGGAATAACTTGTTCCTGAACCGGGGTGGCAGTTTCATAATTAGAAGCCTCAATACCTTCTAACAGGTCGTGATGAAAATTGAATTCGGAAAAAAGCAAACCAGTTGTGTTTTAGAAAGTTGCGAAGGTATGAGATTTATGGGGTTGTAGTCAGCTGAAGAGATGCCATCGTAATGAATGCATCTCTTTCTTGTCAAAAATCAATCTCAACCCTGTCAGAGGTCATCCCCGGAGGGCGAAGGCCGGGTTTAGCTTAGTAGTGCAAACCAAGTCATAATTTAAAAAGAAGGAATATGAAAAGATATTTTTTCTTGCTGGCTATGACAGGAGTTTTTTCTGCCAAAGGCCAGGAATGGACTAAACAATACGATCATGTTGACCAGTGTATTTGCGGATTATCCGTGGTTGGAAAAGGCGAGAAGCATGGTTATGTTGATAAAGATGGTAATCTTGTAGTGCCCCTTATCTATGATGAAGCAATTGCATTTTCTGAAGGACTGGCTGCCGTAAAACAGAATGGAAAATGGGGTTATCTTGACAGCACAGGAAAACTTGTTATTCCATTGCAATTCATTGATGCCTTATCCTTTCATTCTGATATGGCTGTTGTAAGCGATGGCAATAACTATGGATTTATCGATAAGAAAGGAAAAATTGTTATCCCTTTTGTTTACGAGAATGCCCAAAGCTTTTCAGAAGAACTGGCTGCCGTAAATAAACAAGGTAAATGGGGGTATATAGACAACAAAGGAAAAGAAGTCATTGGATTCAGGTTTGGCTATGCTACAGGTTTCCAGGAGGGAAATGCAAAAGTGCTGAAAGACAGCAAATGGTTTATCATTGATAAAACAGGGAAAAAAATTGCAGACGCTGAGTAAGAGAGTATTAGTATTTAAAATAGATAAATAACCTGCCGAAATTCCTGCTGTCATTCTCTATCCGGTGATATTGTTTTTTAATGTGCGGTTGCTGTAAAAATCGCTCCACTTTCTTTCGAAGTTGCCCGCTGCCTTTGCCAGGGATGATCTCCACTTCTCTTATTTTCTTATCAATAGCCTCATCAAATGCCTGTTGCAATGCCTTGTCAATAGCATCGCTGTTGTTGTAGATGGGATGAAGGTCAACTTTGATACGGGCCATAGAATTTTACATGTTTCTGCGGTACTGTCCGCCCACTTCATACAGTGCATGAGTGATTTGTCCAAGTGAACAATATTTTACTGTCTCCATCAGTTGTGCAAAAAGATTACCATTATTAATTGCCACCCTCTTTAACTCCTTCAACTGCTTTTCACTCTTAGCTTCATTACGTTTCCAAAAAGCCTGCAGGTTTTTTATCTGCTGCTCTTTCTCATCTACCGTACTCCTGATAACTTCGGAAGGGATGACCGTGGGTGAACCCTGTTTATTCAGGAAAGTGTTTACACCCACAATGGGATATTCGCCGGTATGCTTCAGGTGTTCATAATGCAAACTTTCTTCCTGTATCTTATTCCGCTGATACATTCTTTCCATAGCGCCAAGCACTCCGCCTCTTTCAGTAATGCGATCAAATTCAGCTAACACTGCTTCTTCCACCAGATCTGTTAATTCTTCAACAGCAAAAGAACCCTGGATAAAGTTTTCTGTTTTTGCAGTACCAAGTTCCCGGTTTATTATTAATTGTATTGCCATAGCCCTTCTCACACTTTCTTCAGTTGGAGTTGTTATTGCTTCATCATAAGCATTGGTGTGAAGTGAGTTGCAATTGTCATAAATGGCATATAATGCCTGAAGCGTTGTTCGTATATCATTAAAATCTATTTCCTGTGCATGCAAGCTTCTGCCGGATGTCTGTATATGATACTTCAGCATCTGGCTTCGTTTGTTGGCTTTGTATTTATACTTCATCGCCTTGGCCCAGATTCGCCTTGCCACCCTGCCTATTACGCTGTATTCGGGATCCATACCATTACTGAAAAAGAAAGAAAGATTGGGCGCAAAATCATCAATGTTCATTCCACGGCTAAGGTAATACTCCACATAGGTAAAACCATTGGCCAACGTAAATGCCAACTGAGATATGGGGTTGGCTCCTGCCTCTGCAATATGATAGCCACTGATGGAAACTGAATAAAAATTCCTGACCTTGTTCTGAATAAAATATTCCTGTACATCCCCCATCAGCTTTAATGCAAACTCTGTTGAGAAGATACAGGTGTTTTGTGCCTGGTCTTCTTTTAAAATATCTGCCTGCACTGTTCCCCTTACCTGCTGCAAAGCATCTTGCTTACATTGCTCATATACATCAGCCGGCAGCACTTCATCACCGCTTAATCCGAGAAGTGACAGCCCAAGACCACTATTGCCTTCCGGTAAACCGCCCGGGAATGAAGGATTGTTGTAAGCAGGTTGGGAGCCTGATTTATATTTTTCCGCAATTATCTTTTTTAACTCCTTTTCCAAGCCCAGTTCTTTTATCTTTTTCTCACATTGCTGATCAATGGCGGCATTCATAAAAAATGCAAGAATAAGGGGAGCAGGACCATTAATGGTCATGGAAACCGAAGTCTTTGGATTGCAGAGGTCAAATCCGCTGTAAAGTTTCTTTGCATCATCCACAGTGGCAATACTTACCCCGCTGTTGCCAACTTTACCATAAATATCCGGTCGATGGTCAGGGTCTTCTCCGTAAAGTGTTACACTGTCGAATGCGGTAGACAATCTTATTGCCGGTTGGTCAAGACTTACATAGTGAAATCTTTTATTCGTTCTTTCAGGTCCGCCTTCTCCGGCAAACATCCTTGTTGGATCTTCTCCTTCTCTTTTTAATGGAAACACCCCGGCAGTAAATGGAAAATGACCGGGCACATTTTCCTGCGCCTGCCATTTCAGTATATCGCCCCAGTCTTTGTATTTAGGTAATACAACTTTAGGGATTCTTGTTCCGGACAGGCTTTTTGTTGTCATGGGTTGCTTGATTTTTTTATCCCTGACAACATACTCGTAAAAATCTTTCTGATACTCAGCCACTTTATTTGGCCAATTGGTAATGAGTTTACGGGCAACGGGTGTTAATTGTTCAGTGTAGAAATTAATTTGTTGTTGTAAGACCTCACCCCAACCCTCTCCGGAGTAGAGGGCTTTAGAACCCGATTGTTTGAGAGTTTCCAAAGTCCCATGCAGTTGATATAATTTACTTGCAATAGCCGCCTGCTCTTCAACCAGTTTATCATAGCTGCGGTTACTTTCTGCTATTTCACTTAAGTATCTGACACGGTTGGAAGGAATGACGGCTTGTGAAACTTTCGCCGTTTCAGCAAAATGAAATTTCCCAAATTCTATATTTGTTTTGGTTTTGATTTTCTTAAGCAATAATTCAAATAAATGATTCACTCCATCATCATTGAATTTGCTCGCCATGGTGCCGATTATGGGAAGTTCTTCATCTTTGGCGGTAAACAATTGGTGATTGCGTTTAAATTGTTTTCTCACATCCGCCAAAGCATCCAGTGCGCCTGCTTTGTCAAATTTGTTGATACAGACCAGGTCTGCATAATCAAGCATGTTGATTTTTTCCAGTTGTGATGCAGCGCCGTATTCCGGCGTCATTACATACATGCTCACATCGCAATAATCAAGGATGGATGCATCGCTTTGCCCTACACCCGCAGATTCAAGAATAATAAAATCAAAACCCGCTGCTTTGCAGATATCGATTGCATCCTGTACTGCGCTGCTCAATGCCGTGTTATCATCCCTTGTTGCCAGGCTCCTCATATATGCACGGGGATGATTGATGGAGTTCATCCGTATCCTGTCGCCCAGTAAAGCCCCGCCTGTTTTTTTCTTGGAGGGGTCAACAGAAATTACTGCAATGGTTTTGTCAGCAAAGTTGTTGAGGAAGCGGCGGACGATCTCATCGGTCACAGAAGATTTACCTGCACCACCGGTACCGGTGATGCCAAGTACGGCCCCCCTGCCTCCGCCGGCTGGCGGAGGGTTCCCGGTTTCCGAAAGTTTAATTATTTCTTCCTTCAATGAAGAATAATCACTTCCATTTTCACAAAGAGAAATTGCCCTTGCAATTCTTCGCACATCTTTCACTTCATCTAATGGAAGTTTCCCATTCCAGGTTTCTGACTTCCGGCTTCCGGCTTCGGATCTCTTTATCACATCTTCTATCATCCCCTCCAGTCCCATTTTTCTGCCGTCATCAGGAGAGTAAATTCTTGCTATGCCATATTTATGCAGCTCTTCTATTTCAGAAGGCAAAATGGTGCCGCCACCGCCGCCGAAGATTTTAATATGGCCGCAACTGTTTTCATCCAATAAGTCCTTCATGTATTTAAAAAACTCCACATGCCCCCCCTGGTAACTGGTGATGGCAATTCCCTGTACATCTTCTTCAATCGCCGTTTCCACAATTTCTTTTACCGAACGGTTGTGCCCAAGATGAATGATCTCAGCGCCTTTGCTCTGCATAATGCGGCGCATAATATTAATAGCAGCATCATGCCCGTCGAAAAGGCTGGCTGCAGTAACGATGCGAATCTTAGCAGAGGAAGTATTAGTCATGGCAAGTAAGAATCCGCAAATTTAACCAAAAAACTACTGCCTGTTGGTGTTTCTAAAGTGCGGGATTGCAATTGGTTGAGTACATTTGTCCAATGCAGCATCTCATTGAATCCATTTCTTTATTGTATAAACAATGGAAAGGTCATGCTCCGCTTTCTGTTGATGTACTTCCCCAAAGCGGCAGCGAACGCCGTTATTTCAGACTGCATGAGAAGGCAGGTTCAGTAATTGGCACCTATGGCGCCAATATAAAGGAAAATGAAACTTTTATTTATTTCTCAGGTCATTTTAAGAACAAACAACTCGCAGTTCCTGAAGTATACAAGGTGAGTAACGATGGCTTATTTTACCTGCAGGAAGATTTTGGCGACATTTCATTAATCAACCGGCTTGAGTCGGAAGGTTTCAGTAATGAAGTGTATGGTTTGTTTGGAAAAAGTCTTGAAGCATTAGCAAAGCTTCATATAAAAGGTGATGAAAAATTAAACTACGACTATTGCCTCACTAACAAAGAATTTGGCAAACAGGCCATCATGGCCGATCTGCTTTATTTCAAATACTATTTTTTAGATGCGCTTCGCAAACCTTACGACAAACAAAAACTGATTGATGATTTTGAAGCACTGAGTAATTATCTCACCCATACCGAATATAAATATTTTATGTTCCGTGATTTTCAAAGCCGGAATATTATGATACGAAATAATGAGCCAAATTTTATCGATTACCAGGGAGGTATGAAGGGCGCCCCCCAATATGATGTGGCCTCCATGCTTTGGCAGGCGAGGGCAAATCTTCCGGACGAATGGAAAAACAGTTTGTTGGAAGATTATATGAATGCTTTTGAAAACATCATTGAGCAAAATATTGACCGTAATATTTTCCGCAGCCAGTATAATGGATATGTGCTGATAAGATTATTACAGGTTTTGGGAGCTTACGGATTTCGTGGATTGTTCGAAAGAAAAGCACAATTCCTCACCAGCATACCGCTTGCATTAAGAAACCTGAGAGAATTTTTCAATAATCAAAGTGTCGGAATTGCTGTTCCTGAATTCAGAAAAGTGCTTGATATATGTGTGGCAGACGAAATCATTCAGCAGTTCACCCCTACCCAGGCTACTGCCGAAACTCCTTTGATCGTAAAGATCAATAGTTTTTCTTACCGCCATGAGATGCCTGCTGATGACAGCGGTAATGGCGGCGGTTTCGTATTCGATTGCCGGGGCATCTTAAACCCGGGCCGTATTGACAGCATGAAAACAAAAACCGGGCGGGATAAAGAGGTAAAAGACTTTTTGGAACAACAAACTAAAATGCCCGAATGGCTGAACAGCGTTTTCGATATAGTTGATATAACCGTCGAAGAATATATCAAGCGGGGGTTTGAAAGTTTAGTGATAAGCTTTGGATGTACCGGAGGCCAGCATCGCAGTGTGTATGCTGCTGATGAAATGGCAAGGCATTTAAGAAATAAGTTTAAAGTGAAGATTGAATTACAGCATTTGGTACAGGATGAAAGAAATTGGATTAACCCATTACCTGATAAAAAATGATTTTATCACCGCACAGAACATGAGGCCGCTGAGTTTGCACAGAGTACTCAGCGAAGCCTCCTTTTCACATGTTCTCTGCGGTAAATAAACTCCGGATATGCAAGCAATGATCTTTTCCGCAGGACTCGGTACACGGTTTAAACCATGGACCGGCAAACATCCAAAAGCTCTTGCTTTGGTGAACGGCAAGTCCCTGCTGCAAAGAAATATTGAATACCTGCAATCATTCGGCATCAATGACATCATCGTGAATGTTCATCACTTCGCCGATCAGATTGAAACCGCTGTAAAAAATAATAATGGTTGGAGAAGTAACATCATCATCAGCGATGAAAGAGATGAAGTACTTGAAACAGGCGGAGGTTTATTGAAAGCAAAAAAATTTTTTACTCCCGGCGAAAGATTTATCAGTTGCAATGTAGATATACTTACTGATCTTGATATCAATAAACTAATTGCTTTTCATGAAAAACACAAGGCTTTAATAAGCTTTGGAGTGATGAATCGACAAACATCCCGATATCTGTTGTTTAATGAAAATATGAGGCTTTGTGGATGGGAAAACAAAAAGACAAATAAACAACGCATCGTAGCCCTCCCTCCTTTGGAGGTTCCCGAAGGGAAGGAGTGGAACTCGGGAGGGAGGTCTCCTATGGCCTACAGTTGCGTAGTAGTTTTTGAATACGATATTTTCCGGCTGATGGAAGAAAATCATTTCTCCGGTAAATTCTCGCTGATTGATGTTTATTTAAAACTGGCAGCCGACCATCTCATCATGGGTTATGACCACAGTGGTGATAAACTGGTGGATGTGGGCAGACCGGAATCGGTAGCGGTGGCCGAACTGCAATTTCCTTAGTGAATAGTCAATAGTGAATAGTGAATTAAAATCTCATGAATTGGAGTTTTCCCTTTCTTATAAAACATTTTACAACTTGAAATATTGACTATTGCCCATTCACTATTCACCCTTTTTCCATAAAGTATTGTAAATACCGTTTCAGCGGTTAATACCGTTGAAGGGTTTTGCACTATCTTTCGGCCTCTCCGAAGAGGTCCTTCGGAAAACACACATACTTTTATGAAGAAATCAGTTCTAAGCGTTCTCGGCCTGTTCATGTTCATGGGCCTGTTTGCACAATCTGTATATGATCATAAAGAGGCTTTCAATCCGCAGTTTTATCCCTATCCCGGCAATGATGTTCGCAGTGCAAGCGGCGAACCCGGACCCAAATACTGGCAAAACAGAGCCGATTATAAGATCAACTGCACACTCGATACTGCCAGGCACGGGGTAAGCGGTGAAGCTGAGATCAATTACACCAACAACAGTCCCGACAATCTGAAATTTCTCTGGCTTCAACTGGATCAGAACATTTACAAGAAAGATTCCCGTGCCACTGCCACCACTACCGAAGCCGGTGGCCGGTGGGCTAACCCAAGCTTTACAGACGGTGATGTTATTAAATCCATTTCGGCAGAAGTAAATGGAAAAACATTTATTCCAAAATACATCATAAGTGATACCCGCATGCAGGTTTGGTTACAAGATGCATTGAAAGCCGCAGGTGGAAAAGTGAAAGTGAATATTAAATTTGAATTTACCATTCCTGAAAGAGGTACCGACCGCATGGGAAGACTGAGTACAAAAAACGGGTGGATATACCAGGTGGCACAGTGGTTTCCCCGTATGTGTGTGTATGATGACATTCAGGGATGGAATACTCTTCCTTATCTTGGTGCAGGAGAGTTTTATCTTGAATACGGAGATATAGAATACAATATCACTGCCCCGGCCAATTTAATTGTTGCAGGCTCGGGTGAATTGACAAATCCACAGGAATGCTTAACAGCTGAACAGGTAAAAAGATGGGAAACTGCGAAGAACAGCGATAAAACGGTAATGATCCGCTCTGAAAAAGAAGTGAACGATCCTAACTCCAGACCCAAACAGGCAGCCTGCACATGGAAATTTAAAATACAAAACACAAGAGATGTGGCATGGTCCGCATCAAAAGCATTTATCTATGATGCAGCAAGGATCAAACTTCCCAGCGGAAAAAAATGTATGGCTGCCAGTGTGTACCCTGTTGAAAGTATGATGAGTGAAGGTAAGCCTGTCAAAAACGGATGGCAGCGCAGCACGGATATGGTGAAAGGCTCTATTGAGCATTATTCAAAAAAATGGTTTGAGTATCCTTACCCCGTTGCCACCAATGTGGCCGGGGCAGTTGCCGGTATGGAATACCCCGGTATTGTTTTCTGCGCTTATGGTGATTCGGGCGCAAGCCTGTGGGGAGTAACCGATCATGAATTTGGCCATACATGGTTCCCTATGATCGTTGGCAGCAATGAAAGAAAATATGCCTGGATGGATGAGGGTTTCAATACTTTCATCAATGGCCTTTCCACTGAAGATTTTAATAAGGGCGAATTTAATGAAGGTGGTTTTTTTGGCGATCCTAATTCATCTTTTATGGTGAAATATACTTTCAATGACAAGATGGACGGATTGTATACTGTTCCTGAAGTGATACAACAGGATAATCTCGGTGTATCTGCTTATCTAAAACCGTCCATGATGCTGAATGCATTGCGGGATGTAGTGCTGGGCAAAGATCGTTTTGATGCAGCTTTCAGAGAATACATTAGCCGTTGGGCTTTCAAACATCCTACACCATGGGATTTCTTTCACAGCATGGAAAATGTGGCGGGTGAAGACCTGAGCTGGTTCTGGCGGGCATGGGTGCTCAACACATGGAAATTTGATCAGAAAGTAAAAGATGTAAAATACATTGATGACAAACCCGAAAAAGGGGCTGACATTACCATTGAGAATTTAGAAAAAATGGTGATGCCTGCTACGGTGCTGGTAAAAGAAACCAATGGTAAAGAGCATAAAATAAACCTGCCTGTTGAAATATGGCAGCGTGGAGGAGTATGGACATTTACGGTGAAAACCAGCAGCGAAATAAAAGAAGTGATACTGGACCCCGATAAAAAACTACCTGAATGGAACCGGGATAATAATACCTGGAAGAAGAAAGCATTTTAAAAAAATACTGCCTACCCCTGTAATCTCAGTTCGCCCTAGATTTTATAAGCTGGTATAATTTTCTGTTGATTGTCAATAGAAACCTATACCAGCTATTTTGTATATTACAGAGTTGTACGAAATATTATGACCAAACTACTCAAACTTCTTTCGTTACTTTTTTTATTTGTTTCTTGTAAAGCCCAGACCCAACATAAAGACCAAATGGAGTTTGGTTTTAGAGGCAAAGTCAAGGCAGTCATAAAGAAAGTTTATTCAAATCCGGTTATAAACGGCGACAGTATTAAGCCAAACGCCGATAGCCCTATTAACACATATACCTATTTTTTCAACCAGGACGGCAATATTGACTCTGCAAAAACGGAATATAGTTTTCCTTCTGGTGAGAGTAATGGCTACAAAACGATTTACAAATTTGAAAATTCCAGGAAAAGTGAATGGGTAGCTATAAATAAGAATGGCGAAAAACTATTAACTGGTAAAATAAAATGGGCTTCCGATAAGGAATATAAAGAAAGCGTTTATGATGCATCTGATAATGCCAAATATGAAATAACTACAATTCTGAACGATTCATTTAGAATTATCAAGACAAAAATAAAAGCCTTCGATGGTCTTGGTAACACAATCCAAGATGACATCCAGGAGTTTGACTTGGACAAACAACTAAATGCAATCTCATACAAAACGACACATAATGCAAGTGGACAAACTGAGGTAACAGACTATCAGTATTTAAAGATGGCAGATTTTTTGAATCCCAAGGAACTAATAATGACAAAAAGAGAGAAGGGAACAAAGACCTTTATTAGTTTGACTTACATCTATTATTGAAAATACATCGTACAACTTCCTTCCCAGACGAGTCTCCTCCAATTGCATTCTCTTACTTTAATGAATTTAGTGGAGGGACTCGTCGGAAAAAAAAAGCCACATACTGCTATATAGATCAAATAAAAAAACTCCCGCCTCAAACGAAACGGGAGTTAATTATTATCTGATAACTATTATCTGTTATCTCACATGCACTTTTCCTTCGGCCAATTTTCTGCCACTGTTGTCAAACACTTCTACAACATAGATACCGGTTGCCGCACGGCGCATATCAACATTCAGCAAAGTATATTGCCCGCTGATGCTGAACATGCGGTCGTAAGCCATTTGCCCGTCAGCATTCATGATTATGATCCTTCTTTGTGAGCTGGCCCCGCCATTGTTGTAATAAGTTACATTGAATTGTCCGTCATTCGGACTGGGGAAAATAAACAGGTGATTGCTGATGGAAGCATCAATAGATACCACAGCCGATTGACAGCTTCCTGTAGCATTGGTAACCGTTACCGAATAATTGCCCAGCTGGCTGATCGTTGCGCTAACCGAATTACCGGTGGCGCCGGGTATCAATGTTCCATTCAGGTACCAGGCAAAAGTTAAACCCGGTCCCGGGGCAACATTAACCGTCAGCGTAGTGGTTTGTCCCGGTAATAAACTGGTATAAGGGCTTGCCGTTATTACAGGCTGAGGTGTCACATTCAGCGTTGCATTATTTGAATTCAGCGATCCGCATGGAGCAGCTCCGCTTACAATACAACGATACCGGTTACTGTTCATATTAGCTGTAATGCCTGTAAGTGTAAGAGTGGCCGTAGTTGCACCACTGTACACACCCCCATTTGCTACATTAGTCCATGTTGTACCTCCATCAGTGCTCACCTGCCATTGATAACCGGGCGAAGTGCCTGTGGCGGTTACAGAGAAGCTGGTAGTGCCGGTAGCACAGATATTAATAGATACAGGATGTGCAGTAATAGCAACCGGGGTATTTACAGTAAATATGGCTACCGCCGATGTAGCGGCAGGTGTGCAGGTTCCTGATACAATGCAGCGATACCGGTAACCATTCATTGCTGCTGTAGCCCCCGATACTGTATAGCTGGAAGTAGTGGCGCCGGCAATATTATTCCATGTGGCCCCTCCATCAGTACTCAGTTGCCATTGGTAAGTGATAGCGGTACCTGAAGCTACAAGACTGAATGTATTGCTGCCACCCAAACAAACTGCAGCGCTTTGTGGCTGTGTAGAAACAGCAGGCACTGAATTCACTGTAAGTATTGCTGCATTGGAAATACCCGGTGTGGTACAGGTGGCATTGGATAGCTGGCAACGGTATCGGTAATTATTCATAGCAGCGTTGGCGCCGGTGATATTTAATGTAGCCGAAGTGGCGCCCGAATAAACCCCGCCATTGGTAATATTATTCCATGTGCTGCCGCCATCAATGCTTACCTGCCATTGATAAATAATTCCCGTCCCGCTTCCCGCAACAGTAAAGCTTGTATTACCACCTTCACACACAGTCTGGTTATTAGGCTGCGATGTTACATTCACTGACGTAACCACAGTAAGCAATGCGCAGTTAGAAGTAGCTGGAGGAGAGCAAACACCTGTCACTATACATTGATATGCGGTGTTGTTTTGTGCTGCTGTTATATTTGTCAATGTGTAAGTCGAAGCAGTGGCGCCGGGAATATTACTCCAGGGTCCCGAACAACCATTATTGCTTATCTGCCACTGATAGGTAATGCCCGTACCTGTGGCGGTAACACTGAATGTATTATTGGCTCCTGCACACAGTGTGGCACTTGATGGTTGCGCTGTGATGGCAGGCAATGTATTTACCGTAAGCGTTGCCACCGTTGTGGTAGCATTTCCACATGGACTGGTAATGTTGCAACGGAATTTATTTCCGTTCATAGCGGCAGTGGTTGATGCGATAGTATAAGTTGCCGAAGTAGCCCCGCTGATATCAGTCCATGTTACTCCTCCATCCACACTTATCTGCCATTGATAAGTGCTGGCGCCGCTGGCAGTAACGGTAAAGCTGGCCGGACTGCCTTCACAAACTGTCAGATCTGCCGGCTGACCGGTAATATTCAAAGCCGTAACCACTGTAAGTGTGGCAACATTTGTTGTAATTGGCGATACAGGGCACACCCCGGTAATGATGCATTGATACTTGTAACCATTCATGGCAAGTGTGAGGCCGGTAATTGTATAACTGGAAGCAGTAGCTCCTGGTATATTATTGAATGTGGTGCCGCCATCAGTGCTCAATTGCCACTGATAAGTTAAGCTTGTACCTGTAACTACTACTGAAACTGTTGCATTTCCACCAACACATCCTGAAGGATTTGCCGGTTGTGTTGTTATGGAAGGAGGTGTATTTACTGTTAATATGGCTGCATTGGATGTTGTGCTGCCGCAAACCGTAGTAGCAATGCAACGATACCGGTAACCATTCATAGCCCCGGTTACACCTGTTAAGCTCAAAGTAGCTGTTGTTGCTCCTGTATAAACACCGCCATTGGTAACATTATTATAAGTAGCGCCGCCATCCGTACTTACCTGCCATTGGAATGAAGTGGCTGTGGCAGAAGTAATGCTGAATGAAGTATTGCCTCCGGCACATAATGTCTGGTTGGCGGGTTGTGCAGTAATAGCAGGCCCGGTGCCGGGGTTGATGGTGAAAGTGATATTCTGCGTTTGTGGTGTTGCTGGTGCCGAAGTACCTGTAACAGCAACTACATAAGACCCCGGGGCCAGAGTATTGGTGTTATTTAAAGTAACAGTAGTGGAATTATTAACTGTTGTCAGTGGGTTTGTGCTGAATGTAACGGTTGTTCCACCCGGGTTTCCGGTAGCGGTCAGCGCAATGTTACCGGTGAAACCTCCAACATAAGTAGCGGTCAGGTTGGTTGACGTCATGGAAGCAGGAGCCGGGCAGTTTGAAACTACAGGCGCCGGGCTATTGAATGTGAAGCCTGCTGGCAAATTCACAGTTAATGTAGCCACATTTGAAGTGGTCGTTGCACATCCTTGCCGCAAAAGACAACGGTATTTGTAACCATTCATTCCTGCAGTTACCGCCGTAAGAGTTAAGGTTGCTGTGGTAGCTCCGGAATAAACCCCGCCATTGGTAATATTATTCCATGTAGTGCCTCCGTCGGTGCTAAGCTGCCACTGATAAAGAATATATGCCCCATTGGTTGCCGGATTATTTGCTACGGTAAAGCTGGTATTTGCACCTACCAATACAGTAACATCAGATGGCTGCGTAGTGATCACAGGCGCTGGTGGCAGATCAAAAGCTGCTGTCTGATCAGTTGTGCTGTTCGCACTTCCCTGCACGGCACTGTAACCCATTCCTCTTTTTGCAAAGGCAGTCCATATGGCACATTGATGTGCCCCGGCATATAAGTTCTTGTCAGCAGTTAAAATTGCATTTCTCGCATCAATAAAACCGGGACTGCAGGGCTGTAATTTCATTCCCTCCATTACTATTTTAAATGCAATGGTATTTCCGCCCGGGTTGGCTAATGAAAAATCATAAAGATTGGGATTGATATTATTTTGCTGTTGGATGATGCCCCATGTCATTTCCCAAAGAGCCACACACCATATTTCACCGATATTATGTACTTCGCTTCCATTACTGAATAACCAGGGAGCACCCGTCACACCCATGTGGGCATAAGTGAGAGGGTTGGTAGTGATATTTGTAGTGTAAGGATAATTGCGTATGCCCGGACCATTGTTGGGCTGGCCAAATACATAAGTGCCCACAGGTCTTGAGGTAAGTCCGCTGTTCACTGTAACCAAAGGCCAGTTGGTGGTCATCATCAATCCGAAATAATCGCTCCACCCTTCGCCTGCCTGTTCTGCATTATTCAGACAACTTGTGGTAGCGGGGCCTCCGGTTAACCTGTTTGAGATACCATGAGTATATTCATGACAAATAATACCTGCATCCAGGTCTCCATCCAATACCTGCGAAACTGATAATGTGGCATTCACATTATTACCCAGCTGAGCTGCAAAAATTGCTCCATCACTTTGAGAAACCATTACGGCAGGAATAGTGATAGTATTATCCGTTCCTCCCATTGTTATCGGCGGACCGGCAACATTATTCACCATAATTACAGCTATAGCTCCGGCATTTTGTGCATTTTTAACCTTTACGGTAAAAGGAACGGTAGCAGTACATACAGGGCCTCCGAATCCTCTGTCAATAAGGGCAATTTTACCAGTCACTGAATTGGCAGGAGGATTACATGCATAGTGTGTAGTGCCTGCTGCATCATCATTATAATAAATTACCTGTCCTGTTACAGGACCCACATTTGCCAGGAGATTGTTTGTACTCATGGCCCCTTCTACCGATATATAATTTCCTGCAATGGCTGGAGGGGTGTTTATTTGCAGAATAGGAGCAGGATTAAAAAGATACATTCTCATTCTCGGCCTGTTGCCATCAACCGGGGTTGAAAAATTTGCATTATTGCCGATATGCCCCGCCGCACCACTTTGTGCAAGCGCCATGACATGGTCGTTCCCCTGTCCTCCCCTGCCCTGGTTATTTTCCTGGAAATTACCGGCCGGTTCATCAAAGCCATATTGATAGGCCATATCATGTATTGTATTATTCCAGTAAAAAAGATTGGTGATGCAAAACTGCTGCATGGTAGAGTCGCGGCTTGGCTCCACATTATAATTAGGTGTGGTGATAAAATTTAAAGGGTCAGGAGTGGTGGAAGAATACGCCGGTCTTCCGTTATTGGTATTGGTGCCCAAAGTATCTTCCGTGGCCCACACATTATTTCCTCTCGATATAGTATAATCTGTGGTTCCATTGCTGTGCCAGCCAAGTGAAGTGGCATTTCCGGGAGCCAATGCCCAGGGATTGGTAACGGTAGCTGCGGTGGTAAATGAGGGCGCCTCATATGGATAAGGTATCACTTTATAATTTACAATAGAGACCAATGAAGGGCGGTATTGCAATCTTTCAAAACTATTTTTTTCATCGAAGAAAGAACCTTTTACCGGTCCGGAAGGTAAAGTTCCGACGGCAGCGGAATATCTTTCTTTAATGCGATGCTGATCAAAATCTTCATAAATCACTCTATTGATCTTGTCCAGGATTTTCCCTGTAGCCGCATCAATGGTAAGCTGCCATATATCATCCTTTCCGTTTGGAGCTATAATAATTTGCCAGGCCAGCTTTACCGAAATTTCATTTGCACTTTCAACAGGATACCATACTAATTCAGACGTCACATTCTCATATGTGCCGGGCAGCTGTCCGTAATCATTCCTTCTGCCATCAGCCGATTTTTTTGAACCATAGATAACAGGCCCCGCCAGGTTTTCCTCCTTAAAAGCCATTCGCACTGCTTCGGTTTCACCTATTGAAGGAACTGAGCTATTGGCCAAATTACTTATCTGGCTTATCAGTTTTCCTGCATTGGATACCAGCTTGCCGTTTCTAAAAGCCAGCACAAGCATTTTATTATATACAGGAATACCCAGATGGCTTTGCTGAAGGTAAACCATTGTTATATCTGTTCCGGCTGATTGGTAAGAATCCGAAACAAATACGTTGCTCATATCGGTGGCAGATAAACCAATTTCCGTTTTGTTAGCTTCAACCAGCCTCAATGCAGCCTGCTTATCAGCATTATCAATTACCTGAGCTCTGATTACAGAAAAAGATAAGAGGGTAACACACAGAGAAAGTAAAATTTTTTTCATAAAAAAAGTTTTTAGAAAAACAAAGACCTTCAACAAGAAAAGATCAAAATGGGAATAAGGAATGATTCAGTTGTAAAAAGACCTCCTAATTTAGGAAAATTTCATATTGCTGCCTTATTTTATTCCTGAATGGAATTGAAGTTTCGACGTCATACAACTCTTATTTTACCGCTACCATGCTGATCTCCACATTTACAAACTTGGGAAGGGCCGATACCTGTACGGTTTCCCTGGCCGGGAATTCCTTTTCGAAATACTTACCGTACACTTCATTTACCGACCCGAACTGGTGCATATCGGTAATAAAAATTGTTGTTTTTACCACATTGCCGAAACTCATCCCTGCCTCCTGCAATATGGATCGAAGGTTATGCATCACCTGGTGGGTTTCTTCCTGTATGTCTTTATTTTTCAATTCACCGGTTGGGGGATCGATACAAATTTGTCCTGAAATAAAAAGCATATTTTCTGTCTGAATTGCCTGGCTATAGGGCCCGATAGGTGCGGGGGCCTGTGCCGTCTGGATGATGGTTTTGCTCATTTGATTATTTTAAAAATTAAGAAAGACGAATTTAGGTTTCTCCTGCTAATTACTATTGAAAATTATTGGCAGGAGGAATCTTTAATGTCCCGAAAGCTTTCGGAATTCCCGCCTGTTTTAGGATAGTTTCGCCATGAAAAATTTCATGTCGATTTATGCGTTTTCTTTGCAAAAAACTGTTATGAAGATTGCGGTCATTGCTAATGACAGGTTTAAGGAGGAATTGCTTTCACAAGGCTTGAAGGATTCAGTTGAGATTATCTGGTTAAAAGAACCCGCTGCCGCACCGGGATCAGGTTACTGCATTGATCTGTTATTTAAAAATGATGATGAAAGAATAAAAAACCTCAAATCATTTTTTTCAGAGTTAATTATCATCAATTATGTTCCGGGCACATTGGAAACAATGCCCGATAATTTTGTCCGAATCAACGGCTGGCCGGGTTTTTTAAACAGAACTCTTGCAGAAGTAAGTTGCCGGAAGGAAGCTGTTAAACCCAATGCTGAAAATATTTTTACGGCTTTGGGTAAAAAGGCAGAATGGGTACCGGATATTCCCGGGTTTGTATCTGCAAGAGTAGTAAGCATGATCATCAATGAAGCTTATTTTGCCCTGGAAGAAAAAGTGAGCAGCAAACAGGATATTGATACGGCTATGAAGCTTGGTACCAATTATCCTTATGGTCCTTTTGAGTGGAGTGAAAAAATAGGATTGAAAAATGTGTATGAATTGTTGCAGGTATTAACAAAAGAAAATCCAAGATACACACCCAATGCCCTCCTAAAAAGCGAAGCCATAACATGAGCCATATATTAAATATTGATACTGCTCTTGAGAGAGGTTCTGTTTGTATTGCTCATGAAGGGAAAATTTTTGGCCTCTCCGTTACTGAAAACCAGAAAGACCATGCTTCGTGGCTTCATTCCGCCATTAATGAACTGTTGCAAAAAAACAATTTACAGGCTGCTGATATCAGCGCTGTCGCAGTAAGCATTGGTCCCGGATCTTATACCGGCCTTCGTGTGGGACTATCGGCAGCCAAAGGATTTTGCTATGCTTTGAATATTCCTCTTATCACAGTAAATACTTTACAACTGCTTGCAGCAGGTGTAAAGGAAGAAGCAAAAGAGTTGATTGTTCCCGCAATTGATGCCCGCCGGATGGAAATCTTTACCGCAGTGTATGATGCAAACCTTAAGGAAAAAACTCCGCCCCATTCAATGATAATTGATGAAAACAGTTTTGAAGAGCTGTTCAAATCACATTCAGTATTGTTCTGCGGGAATGGGATCAGGAAATTGAAAAACATCATAAAAAATAACAATGCTTCTTTTTCTGAAACGATGGCAGACGCAGCCACTCTTGCCGGAATTTCATATCAGCTTTACCTGCAAAAAGAATTTTCTGATCTTGCTTATACTGAACCTTATTATTTAAAGGAATTTTATTCGCCTGCCTTTAAGAAATAATCAGTAGCTGAAGAATTAATATTTCAGGAAACAGCAGGGTCTGTTTATTTTTACCGGGCAATAATTACAGCCGAAATCCATGACCAACTACTCTCTGCATTTTCTGTCTGCTTTGCATGATGGCGACCCTGTTTCTCTCAATCTGCTTGAAGTAAAAAAAGCAGCACTGATCATCCGGGCTGTCAATCATAAGTTGCGGCAGCAAATGCTTAAACTTATTGATGAACAGGGAAAAATCACCGTTACCGACCTTTATCAAAAACTGTTTCTCGAACAGTCTGTTGTCTCCCAGCATCTTGCTATACTGAGAAAAGCGGGATTTGTAAAAACAGCCCGGGAGGGTAAGTTCATTTTTTATTCCATAAATGCCAATCGTTTTGGTGAGCTGAATGAATGCATAGGTAAACTGCTGCATTGACTTAATTTCCCGATCTAAGAAATGAATGCCGGAAACAGGAGCTTGTTTTTGTTTTTATTGGAATAACTTTGTGCTTCAATTTTAAAATTATGTTCATCAAACAACTTTATACCGGCTGTCTTAGCGAAGCTGCTTATTATATTGAAAGCGAAGGTGAGGCTGCTATCATAGATCCGCTTCGTGATATTGATGCCTACCTTGAATTGGCCAATGAAAGAAAGGCAAGGGTGAAATACATTTTTGAAACACATTTTCATGCTGATTTTGTAAGTGGTCATGTTGATCTTAGCAAAGCTACAGGCGCCCCGATTGTTTATGGCCCCTCTACCAATACAAAAATTCCTGTGCATGTTGCCAAAGACGGTGAAAAATTTTCAATCGGAAAGCTTAGCATTGAAGTACTGCATACCCCCGGCCACACATTGGAATCTTCCTGCTATTTATTAAAAGATGAAAGGGGAAAAGATTATTGTGTGTTCACCGGCGACACTCTTTTTGTAGGCGATGTGGGCCGGCCTGATCTGGCACAAAAAGGCGAAGATCTTACCATGAACGACCTGGCAGGTATGATGTATGACAGTATTCACAAAAAACTTTTTCCGCTGGCTGATGAGGTATTGGTTTATCCGGCACATGGAGCCGGCAGCGCCTGCGGAAAAAACCTGGGCCCAAGTAATTTCAGCACCATCGGTGATGAAAAGAAATTTAACTATGCCATGAAAGCGGCCACAAAAGATGAGTTTATCAAACAGGTAACGGATGGCATACCGCCACCACCTCAATATTTTCCCATCAATGCCAAAATAAACAAGGAAGGATATGACAGTCTGGATGATGTGCTGATGAAAGGAATGAAAGCATTATCAGTTGAAGAATTCAAACAATCAATCAATGATGATGTCCTTATCCTGGATACCCGGAATGCCGATGTATTTACAAAAGGTTTTGTTCCCGGGTCCATCAGCATCGGGCTCGAAGGCCGTTTTGCAGAATGGGCAGGCAGTCTTTTGCCATTTGATATGCACATATTACTTGTTACAGAAAAAGGAAAAGAAAAAGAAACAATCATCCGGCTGGCGAGAGTGGGTTTTGACAAAGTAACAGGATATTTAAAAGGCGGCTATGATGCATGGAAGAAAGCCGGTGAAAGAATTGATATGATCGTTGATGTGGAAGCTGATGAGCTCATGATGGATATTCCGCATGACAAAAACCTGCTGGTACTCGATGTACGGCGCAGCACAGAATATGCTGATGGGCATTTAAAAGATGCTGTCAATATTCCATTGAACGATATAACAGACCCCGGCAATCTTGCAAACCTGGAAGATGAACAAAACATTTATGTGCATTGTGCAGGCGGTTACAGAAGTGTTATTGCTGCATCACTTTTAAAAAAACAGGGGATTCACAATCTTCGAAATGTTTTGGGTGGGTGGGGAAAGATTAAAGAGCAGGAAAAAGCAGAGATTGTAAAAGAGACGAGTGTGCTTAATTAGTAGAAAGGTAAATAAAGTATATAGAGTATATACAGTAAGAGGCAGTTTACGTTATAAACTTATATACTCTATAGACTTATAAATATTACATCTTTGATTTTATCCATTCATTCAATTCAGGAGAACTTTCACAACTGATGATGCAGGCATACCTTGGTTTTGTACCATTATGCACCCCCACATGCCATAGACGTTGACTGTCCACCACAAAATGAGCTCCTTTGGGCATGGGTACATGAGCTTCGCTTTCTTTAATAGGTAAATTATTTTCATCACTGTCGTAAAGTAACATGTAGCTGTCTGGGTTATCAGTCAGTTCAATCCACATCCTCACCACCCATCCTTCGCCTTCGGGATTCAGACGGTTATTATCATCCCGGTGAACAGAACGCAGAGCCTGGTCATGATTCTGCGGTTCCAGTTTAATTATTCTTACCCTGCCAAAATTTGCAGGAATAGATTTGATGTAAGCCATCAGGTTGGGACAGCGTTCAATATTGGAAGTAAACTTTGCATGCTTATCCGGTTTGCCATTTTCCCAGAAACCTTTGCACTCCAATGTGCCATCACAAGATGCAAGCGGAGCAAAGTTGGTATCGCCGCCGCTTTTCCAATCCATATACACCAGGCTTTCCCATTCCGAAGAAGGAATATGAGAGATATCGAGTGTTTTCATAATGGCATAGCCTTTTTCTTCTAAAACAGGCATACGGTAATGATCGGTTTGTGCCGGAATTTTTACAGACCAGTGTTCGCTGTGCGGCCAGAATATGGCGGGGGCGGTTGACATGATGATTCAGTTGTAGGTTAAAGATTTTGAATAAATACTAAAGTAGCAAATATCAAACAAACAGGAGATGATAAACCGGATGCGAACATTATATTTTTTCCCAATAAAAAGTTAACGCCCCTTTTTTTTAACCACTCGTCAGGTATTTGCTGCCATTCAGCCAAAATAGAAAAATAAGGAAGTGGCTCTTCCTATTTTTAATCTACGAAGATTATAGTAGTTATGACACACACCAATTGTAACCTGTAGGAATCATTAACCGTCATAACAAAGTATAGCCATGAAAATCAAAACCAATTTAGTCCTTGCGGCTTTTGTGTTGTTGCTGAAAACATCAACCGCACAAACACCCTCCGCAGCAACAAAGGCCCCGCCGAAAGAGTTACCCGCCAAACGAACCAGCAAACCAATAAAAATTGATGGTCTGATTGATGATGAAGCATGGAAAGATGCTGCTATTATGACCAATCTCATCGAATTTCGTCCCAAAGTGGGAGCAGTGGAGCTACCCGAAACTAAAACGGTGACTTACCTGATGTATGATGATGAAGGTATTTATTTCGGGGGGCATTGCTATGAACGTACCAAAGACAGCATTGCTACTGAACTGGCAGGCCGTGATGGATTTGGCACCAATGATTATATCGGACTCATCTTTGATACATATCATGATAAAATAAATGGCTTTGAATATTTCGTAACCCCTTTGAATGAACAATGGGATGCCAAAATGGCTCCCTCCAATAATAACAATGGCGGCGAAGACTTCAGTTGGAACGCCGTATGGAAGAGCGGCGCTGTCATTCATGATAATGGCTGGAGTTTTGAAATGTTTTTACCTTATTCCGCTATCCGCTTTGGTAAAAAAGAAGTACAGAACTGGGGACTGAACATTACCCGCCGAAGAAGAAAAACTGAACAGCAATATACATGGAACCCGATTGATCCGAATGTAAATGGTTTTCTTACACAGGAAGGCATATGGACAGGTATCACCAATATAAAACCGCCGTTGCGATTACAATTCTCTCCCTATTTCTCAGTATATGCCAATCATTTTCCGACCAACCAGCCAGGTGTAAAAAATTGGACCAGCCAGGTAAATGGGGGTATGGATGTAAAATACGGCATCAACCAGGCTTTTACACTGGATGCAACACTGATTCCTGATTTCGGCCAGGTGCAGAGTGATAACCGGGTGCTGAACCTGGGCCCTTTTGATATACAGTTTAATGAAAACCGCTCTTTCTTTACTGAAGGCACAGAATTATTTGGCAAAGGAGGTTTGTTTTATTCAAGAAGGATTGGTGTAGAGCCAGTTTATTACAACATCAATATGAACCCCGATGAAGCAATTATTAAAAATCAGTTGGAAGCAAAACTGATCAACGCTTCTAAAATCTCAGGCCGCACACAAAAGGGACTCGGCATCGGGGTGCTGAATGCAGTGACAAAACCCCGCTATGCCACCGTTGAAAATGTAAATACAAAAGAACAGCACAAAGAACAGATAGAACCGCTGACCAATTATAATATCCTGGTGTTTGACCAGACGATGAAACACAATTCCAGCGTCAGCCTTATCAACACCAATGTATGGCGAAGCGGAAGCGCTTATGATGCCAATGTAACGGCAGCCCTGTTTGATCTGAATGACAAAAAAAACATGTTTAACATTGGCGGAAAAGCAGCGGTAAGCAATCAAATCGGATATGCCGGTAAAGGAAAAACAACCACCGGCTACAGCCAGCAAATCTACTTTGGAAAAACAAGCGGCCGTTTCAACTTCAATGTATGGCAGGAGCTGACGGATACGAAATACACTCACCGTGACCTTGGTTATTTTACCAATAATAATTTTCTTGACCATGGTTTTTGGGTGGGGTACCGGTGGACAGAGCCAAAGAGTTTCTATAACCGTATATTCCTGAATAGTAACTTTCGGCTCAGCCGGCTATTAAAACCAATAGGCAGTGTTGATCAGAAATACCAGGAATCCAACTGGAATATGAATACCAATATACAGGGTAAAAAACTCTGGTGGCTTGGCAGCTTTGTGAATTTCATATTCCGCAGCAATGACTTTTATGAACCGAGAAAGGAGGGATGGTTTTTCCGTCGCGGCGCCAGTTTGGTTTTTGGCGGATGGTTTGAAAGCAACGATGCCAAAAAATATTCGTTCTCGTCAGAAATATTTACCCGTACCTTCTTTAATTTCTATAATGGCTTCAGCTACCAGGTGAGTCTTCGCCAGAATTTCAGGTTTAACAATAAGCTCACCCTGACACATAGGATAAATACTAACCCGCTTTTCAATAATGTTGGCTATGTATATGTGCCCGGCAGCACTGATATCAATTTTGCCCGCCGCAAAAGAAATACCATTGAGAATGTACTGAGCGCCAAATACAGTTTCAACAATAAAATGGGCATCACCTTCCGGGCAAGGCATTATCTCAGCAATGTTAACAATAAGCAGTTTTATATTTTACAGACAGACGGCAGCCTGAAAGAAAACACGGTGTTCTATAACAACCGGAACCAGAATTTCAATCTGTTTAATATTGATATGGTTTATACATGGCAGTTCGCACCGGGCAGCTTTATCAATATTGTATGGAAGGACGCAGCAGAAAATTTCACTAACCTGGTTGAAAGGAGTTACTTTAAAAATTTTGGTAATACAATAGAATCAGATCAGAATAATAATATTTCGCTCAAGGTTATTTATTTTCTGGATTACCTCCAGTTGAAGAACAAGAAAAAGAAAAGTTAGTTTTCTTGACTTTAAGAATCAATATGCCCGCTGATATAGCGGGCATTCTTCATTCAATGATTTCACCGTATTCCGGTTTGTATTCATGCTTCCATCGCCGGTGGCTCCAGAGGTAATTAGATGGCTGGCTACGGATGGATGTTTCGACATATTTCGCAAAAATTTTTACCATCTCTCCTTCGTTCAGTTTAGCGGCATGGCCTGTGATGAATTTTGTATCTAAATGGTAATGCCCTCTCTTTGTTTTATAAAAATGTCCGAAAACAACAGATGCATTATGCGTCCTTGCTCCCTTTTCGGCTCCTTTAACAAAAGCAGTCGGTCTGTTAAAAAAATTTACCCAATATGCATTAAGCGGCGTAGCCGGACTTTGATCTGCAGCAGACGCAAGGATGTGCTGCCGGTAAATCCAGGGCAAGTAGGCATCTTTAAAGCCGGTCGCAGGTATTAATACTGTTCCATACCTTGCCCTTATATTATACATTATTTTATCAAATGGCTTGCTGGCAACTGGCAAATAGATTCCAAGAAAAGGGAGTTTTACATTTCTATCCAGTCCCCAGTTTACATACTCCCAGTTCATATTGTGCATACCAAGTATATGTATGGGTTTGCCTGTTTTATATGCTTCCTCTAACCCATCAAGATTACAGGTAAACCTTTTTTCAACGTCTTTGATATTCCAGTGAAGAAATTTTATCGTTTCAATAAATGTGTCAACAAGGTTATGATAAAAATTTTTTGCAATCCGCTTTCTCTCTTTCTCAGTTTTCGCAGGAAAAGCAATAAGTAAATTGGCCATCACTACTTTCCGGCGGTATTTGAGCACATAGAACATCAGCCCATAGGTAAAATCGGAAAGAAGATATAATACAGGTAATGGGAAAAAGGAAAGGAATCTCAGCAACCCATAAAGAATATAATACATAGCCTACAAAGATAGACACTACAAAACGATGTTCTGAGTAAGATCACTTTTGCCCGGATAATCCGTGTTATAATGCAATCCGCGGCTTTCTTTGCGGAAGCTGGCGCCTTTAACGATCAGATAGCCAACTGTAATCATATTTCTCAATTCAAGCAACTGTGGCGAAAGGGAAGAACTTTCATATAATTGTTCCGTTTCTTCCCACAACAGATCAAGACGGCGCATGGCTCTTTGCAAACGGACATCATTACGAACAATGCCAACATAATCACTCATCAGCAGCTGAAGTTCCTTCAGGCTTTGTGTAATCAGGATCATTTCCTTCGGTTCGGTAGTGCCTTGGGCATTCCAATCGGGTACCCCAACCCCAATTGAGACTGTTGAAAATTTTTCAATACTCTCAAGGTAGCAGCGATGTGCAAATACCATTGCCTCCAGTAAAGAGTTCGACGCAAGCCTATTTGCGCCATGCAAACCGGTGGATGCACATTCACCAGCAGCATATAAATTTTTTATACTGCTCCTGCCCCATTCATCGGTTTTAATTCCCCCGCAACTGTAATGTGCTGCCGGAGAAACAGGAATCATGTTTTTAGTAATATCGGTTCCAATTGACAAACATTTTTCATAAATATTCGGAAAGTGTTCAATGAATTTTTCTTTTTTAAAGTGCCGGCAATCCAGCCACACATGTTCTGAACCTGTTTTCTTCATTTCACTATCTATTGCCCTCGCCACTATATCCCTTGGCGCCAGGTCCTTTCTTGTATCATATTTTTCCATGAAAGCTTCACCATTCATGTTTCGAAGAATACCTCCATCGCCACGAACAGCTTCGGTTATCAGAAATGCCTGTCCTCTTACACCGGGCTCATATAAAGCAGTTGGATGAAACTGGATGAACTCCATGTTCTCAATTCGTCCCTTTGCCCGGTAAACCATCGCCACTCCATCGCCGGTTGCAATGGATGGATTGGTGGTGGTACGATACACCTGCCCGTTTCCACCAGTGGCCAGTAAAGTAATTTTTGATAAAATTTTTTCGATTTTGTTTGTCTGCAGATTTAGCACATATACACCATAACATTCCACATCAGGTGTCGATTTGGTAATAAGATATCCAAGATGGTGCTGTGTGATAATATCTACGACAAAACAATGTTTGATGAACTCAATATTCTTCTGTTTCGAAACTGTTTCCAGCAAAGCTCTTTCCATTTCTTTGCCCGTAACATCTTTGTGGTGAAGAATACGGAATTCTGAATGTCCGCCTTCTTTTCCTCTTTTATAATCACCATCTGTTTCTTTATCAAACTTTGCGCCCCATTCAATAATTTCCTTAACTCTCTCAGGTCCTTCTTTTACCACAATCTCAACCACTTTTTCATTGCACAAGCCATCGCCTGCAATCAAAGTGTCTTCAATGTGCTTTTCAAAACTGTCCTTCTCCAGGTCATTTACCACAGCAATTCCACCCTGGGCATATTTGGTATTGGTTTCATCAGCGGCAGCTTTTGTCATCACCAGCACTTTCTTATCAGGAAACCGCTGAGCAATCTTCAATGCATAGGTTAATCCTGCAATGCCTGAACCGATAACTAAGAAATCTGTTTGTTGCATATGCTGAATTAGTTGTTACGAATATACTTAACAGCTCCCCGAACAATAAGCAGTTGTGCCAGCGCATAAGTGGTTATAATGATAACGCCGGCCCATTCAAATGGCCTGTAAAATTTGTTGATGGCCAGAACTGAATCAGAGATAACAAAAAGCAAAGCTCCTATCATCATCAATCTGCCAGCTTCTTTGCTTTTTATAAACAACATATGCATCGCCAGCATGAACATAAAACTGATGACGATACCATAAACCCGCACCGGCCATTTGAGGTCTCCGAGATAAGGAGATAAAAGAGCTATCAATGCACCATAATAAACAACTATTATGACCATCACCCAGGGATTTGCTTTTACATTTTCTTTTATACGAACATGGTGGAAAAAAACAATGTAGAAAATATGAGCAATAAGGAAAGAAGCTAATCCAAGCATGAAAAATATTTTATCCTTTGGTTCAAACATGAGCAATATATCCCCCGCCCATGAAAAAAACAAAGCTGCAATTATCCAGTTCTTCAAATTTGTCGTGATTCTATTTACTGAAGTAAGAAAAAAGATCATCAGCAATGGCATCAGCAACGGCTTGCTGAAATATTGAAGCATGGTTTGATCAGGTAATTGAACAACCCCTCCTGTGTAAACAGAAAGGGCTGCGATAAAGATCAATATCCAAATATTTTTATTCATATGGTGTTTTATGCTTCAATCCAGGCATCGCTTTCTTTGATCAAATTAATAAGTTCTTCCACGGCAATCTCACTGTTCACATTTCGCTTAACTATTTCTTTGCCTTTATATAAAGTAATTTTTCCCGGCCCGCTACCCACATAACCAAAATCGGCATCGGCCATTTCGCCGGGGCCATTTACAATGCAGCCCATGATGGCGATCTTCAATCCTTTCAGATGATTGGTGACAGCCCTGATCTTTGCAGTGGTTTCCTGTAAATCAAATAATGTTCTTCCGCAACTAGGGCAACTGATATATTCTGTTTTGGAGATCCTTGTCCTTGTCGCCTGCAGAATACTGAAAGCAGTATTATTGGTAAACTGGTAAATATCTTTTACGGGTAAATAAGTTCTCCCTTTGGCTTTACTATTTTCCATCGAAGCTTTTCCTGAATAGCCAAGACAAATACCATCGCCCATTCCATCCAAAAACAAAGCGCCGGTTTCAGTGGCAAAATGAATCAGGTGTTCATCCGGAGTCTGCCAGTTACTATCCGTGATCAGCACAACCGGATTATTGATATTCCTGTTCATCAGTTCTACAAACATTCGGCGAACAGATTGCATCGCATTTTTCCTGGTTGAGCTCAGGCAAAGAACAATTGTCGGGTCATTTGCAATGTCATCTAAGTAAGTGTAATCATTCACTGCAGTTTCATCGCTATAACAATCAATCATTACAAAATTGAGTGATTCACTTTTGTACTCACATTCAACAAAGCCCTTATCAGAAAATATCGGAAAGTATTTGATTTTGTCCTCTGCATTTTGCCATGCCGCAGGATAAACAATCACTTTTAATGTTCCCGGCAAAGCAAAATCAAGTAACTGATTCCCTGTAAAAACATAATCGGCTGCAGCATCGCTTATGTTCCATTTATCAGTCGCTTCATCGTAAGTATAACCAATGCTTTGGAAATGTTTTTGAGTAATTTTTTCTATTTTACTTAGATCAGCAATTGCCACAGGCACATGTTTTCCTCCAATATTATTAACTGCAAATGTTTCTCTTCGTTTATATTCGAATGGAGAATAGGGCAGCCTGTTGATTGCCGGAATCTCCCGGCTGTCTTTTACAACTGTATGGGTATAATGCTCATTTACTAATTCTTTTCCGTCAATAATGAAATGTTCTCGTTTAATAAGCAAGGTTTCATTTGCCTTGTATCTATTAAAGATGTCTTTGCACACCGGTATCTCAAACTCAGGATCTTCGGTCAAAGAAACTCTTATCGTGTCACCAATCCCATCTTCCAGCAATGCTCCGATACCAATCGCTGATTTTATTCTTCCATCTTCGCCATCGCCGGCTTCAGTGACGCCGAGATGCAGAGGATAACATTCGCCAAACTCATCAAACATCGTTTTCACCAGCAAGCGGTATGCCTGCACCATCACCAGCGGATTGCTGCTTTTCATGCTCAGCACTATATTGTGATAAACCTCTGCTCTTGCAATACGCAAAAATTCCATTGCGCTTTCTACCATACCCATCGGCGTGTCCCCATAACGGCTCATGATGCGGTCGCTCAGAGAACCATGATTGGTACCGATGCGCATCGCCGTTCCATATTCTTTGCAAATTTTCACCAATGGTGTAAAGCGTTCTCTTATCCTGTCAATTTCCTCTGCATATTCTGCATCTGTGTATTCAATCTGTTCAAATTTTTTCTTATCCACATAGTTGCCGGGATTCACTCTTACTTTTTCAACGATCCTTGCAGCAATTTCTGCTGCATTCGGGGTAAAATGAATATCGGCTACCAATGGAGTGTGGTATCCTCTTTTTTTTAATTCATTTTTTATGTTCAGCAAATTTTCCGCCTCTTTTTTTGAGGGGGCAGTGATGCGAATTAGTTCAGAGCCGGCTTGAATGCAACGGATACTTTGCTCAACCGTCGCAATAGTATCCATCGTATCAGTAGTGGTCATTGTCTGTATCCTGATGGGATGGTAGTTGCCCAGTAGCAGGTCTCCGATCTTAACCTCTCTTGTTTTAAGCCGCTTGTATTCTGTTAATGATTCGCAATAGAATTGCATGAGTTAATGGGATAATTTGGCAATGTGCCAATTTGCTAATGAATAACCCAAAGTTAGGTAAAGTACTTCTGCCATTCAGCCATTAGCACATCAGCAAATCAGTTTATCATCACATTTTCTACCAATCTTTGGAATGAGAGGTGCCTGTTTTCTCTTTTTCATTCTGCATTCTCTGTTGAATTTCTTTTTCTTTCTGGGCCAGTAACTGAAGTCGCTGATTGGCTTCTTTGGAATTCATGGATTGCTGCTGTTGCTGCTTTTTCTTTTTTGTATCGTCCTGTTTGGGTTTAGATGGGTTCTTTTTTTTCAGTTCCAGCAAAGCCTTCTGCAGATTCTCTCTTGCTTCTTTATCATCCGGGTTTTGCCTCAATGCATTTTTATACGATTCAATGCTTTCTTCCGGTTTTTTCTGGCTGCTCAGCGTCACTCCTTTGTTGTAATATGCTTTGCTTTTTAACTCAGGCTTCACTGCTTCACCGGCTGCGTCACCAAATTGCTGTATGGCTTCTTCCGGTTTGTTCTGCTTATACAATGCGTTACCTAAATTAAATTTTGCAGCAGAAGCCGATGGTTCAACAGTTATGGTTTTTTTGTATTCCGATTCAGCCTTATCAAATTCTTTTTTCTTGTAATATTCGTTCCCTTTCTGAATAAGTTTATCTGCCTGCTGTGAAAAAGCCGGCAAGCAGACAGAAAATAAGAATATCGTTAAAAGAGTCCTCATTACATCATCTTTTTTGCCTGCCTCGCCGGCAGGCAGGTTTCAGGAATAACAATTTCTGCCAACAACAAAACAAACATAAGTGCTGCAAACCAGATAAAATAATTCCGGAAATTCATCATCGAAACATCGCCAAAGGCCTTGCGGTCTATCTGGGATAATTGTTTTTTTATTATTGCAACAGCCTCATCGCTGCTTTGCAGGTACACATAAATCCCATTCGTGGCTTTTGCAATTTTTTTCAGTTTGCCATCATCCAATTTTGAAATTACGGTGTTGCCTGCCTCGTCTTTTTTAATTGTTCCCGTAGTCGGGTCAATAATAGCCGAGCCTTCTGCCGAGCCGACACCCACCGTATTAATCATTACTCCTCTTTCAGACAATTTTTTTGCAGTTGATACGATATTATCATCATGCGCCTCGCCATCCGAAATAAGAACCACTGATTTGAATTTTTTATCGGCGCTGTTAAAGGCTTTTGCACTCATCTCCAGCGCATCGCTGATAGCAGTTCCCTGCCGGGGTACCATACCCGGCCCGGCAGATGAAACATAGAGTTTTGCAGCGCTATGATCAATTGTAAGTGGCATTTGCAAATAGGCTTTGCCTGCAAATGCCACTAGGGCAATCCTGTCATCAGGCATTTCATTCATCAGCTTATTGATAAATTGTTTTGCCCTTTCTAACCTGTTTGGTGAAAGATCGGTTGACAGCATGCTTTTACTTACATCCAAAGCAATGACCAGGTCAATCCCTTTCCGGTTTTCTTTTCCGGAAGTGGCAGGCATGCGGGGATTCATGGCAGCGATGATACCGATTGCGAATGCTGCTGAAAGAATAATATTTTTAGAAGTGAAAAGCCGGCGGGAATAATTACTGATCAGAAGTTTTACCAGTTTCGGATCCCCAATCTTTTTCGTTGTTTTTTTCTTCCATCGCACATATAAAATAAACAAACCAACGATCAGCAACAGGCCGGTAAACAGCCAGGTCATTTCTTTATATTGAAATTGCCAGTTCATTATCAGATTTGATGACGGCAAAAATTGTGCTGCCTACATTTTTCCCTCAAAAAAACCAAGTTGCTTTAATATATCTGTCAGCATTTTCAGCCTTACCGTTTTCATATCGAAATTTCTGTCAGGCGATTCAATATTCAGCACAAAAAAATATGGATGCTGGTTTTCTTCTACCCATCCAGCTATCCACCCAATGGCATTTCCATTTTCCCGAAAACCCCAGCCGGTTTTATAACCCAGCCTGTAGTTGGTATTATTCTCAAACAGCATGGCCCTCTTCACCACCTCCTGGTAGCTTTTAAAAAAAGGCAATTGGTCAAAGTATAATTGCTTCACAAGTCCCAGCTGCTGATCAGGAGTTATTTTGATGGAATTATCCAGCCAGAAGCTATCAATGGCTGAGTTGATGATAACTTTATCCTTCGCATCTTTTTTTCCATAACCCAGACTGTCGAGCCATAGCTGCATAGTGTCTTTGCCAATTCTTTTTGCCACTTCCTGGTAATACGGCACTGCGGAAACACGGAAAGCTTCATACATCGTAAGATCTTTATTCCATTCCTCCCTTGCTCTTTTAATACCATCCCATTTTATTATCATACTGTCACTGCTGATCTTGCCGGTTTGCAAACCGATCAACGAGTTGACGATTTTAAATGTGGAAGCGGGCAGGTAACTGCTGTCACGGTAGCGGGAAAGATTGTACACAGTGAATTTACCGGTGCCGTTATCCATCAACGCAAAGCAGCCATCGGTTTTGTTTTCGTCAAAGTATTTTCTCAGGCTGTTATCTTTCTTTACATTATTGGGAGAACAGGAAGCAAGTATCAGCAATAAGCCACAGGCGACTAATAATCTCATTTCGGTATTTCTTTTCGCAAAAATAAGTCTGTCACTTCACTTTGGTTAAAATGGCTTTTTGATAGCTCCCGACCATATAGCTGTCAACCGAAGGGCTTTCTTCGGTTCCATTTCCTGTTGTGGAAACGGGTTTTGCAGAAATACTATAAAACTCAACAACCAGCCTGCCATTTTCTATCCAATAACTATTAATAATGGTAGCGTTCTGAACTGTAAATGCACCGGAAAATTTATTAGCTACCCAATATTGATCAAGCATAATACCGTTTAGCTCATCAATCACCCAATGAGTACCGGAGGTATCTTTCCTGATTAGTTTATAAGGCCGGTTATCTTCAGAAGCGGAGCCGTAAACCATTTGCCATGTCCATGTATTGGCGCTGTCGGCTTTATGAATATGCAGTTCCATGTTTACCTTTCTTGCTGTATCATTGCCGGTTCTGTACCATTGCAGCTCTCCTTTCCAGTCGCCTTCCCAGCTTTCGGGAAATAAATTTTTTTGAGCATTACATAACAGGGATGTAATGAAGGCAGGAAGCAGAAAAAAAATCCTCATACAGTTTGATTTATCCGAAAAAAAAATCCCGTCCCGGTTTATCGGGGCGGGATGAACAATTTAACGGCAGTTATAATTACATATAAAATCCACCGGGTTGTTTGTAATGTTTTACTCCACGGCAATCCTTTTTAGTGGCAGCGCAGGAACTGAAAACGAAAGCCACCACAGCCAAAACCGATAAATAAAGAAAAATCTTTTTCATACTTTTTTTAATAAAAGTTGGGTCAACAAATCAGTTAAGGAAATTTCAAGGGAATTGGTGGGTAGAGTTTCAGATCATCTCAGAGTAATAACGAAAATAGTGCCAGCAAATTGTTTTTCATAATTTTTCAAAGTTTTTTTCTTTCTTTTTAAGAATTTGCCCTTAAAAAAACAGGTATCGTAAAAACCCGAATTGCTGTATTTTTATGAAATAACTTCTAAAATCATTATAACATGAACCGATTTCTGCTTTTACTGGCCTCCATAATCATTCTGGCTTCCTGCAACGACAATAAACCGAAAGAAAAGGATGAAGCGGTCACCAAGCCTGTAAACAATGCTGACCAGATGAAAAATGCTGTGCAGGATATGGAAAAACAAAAAGAAGAACTGAGCAAGCTTACCCCCATACCCCCTGATCAGCTAAAAACCATGGCCCCGGAAACATTATTGGGCGCCGCCCGAACCAACCTGGATGCAAATGATGCCATGGGCGCCACATTGATCACGGCTGATTATGAATTGAACGACAGCTCAAGCGCCACACTTACTATTTACGATTGTGCCGGGCCCGGCGGCGCCGGTATTTACAGCATGCAATACCTCGGCCTGCTGAACATAAAAGAAGATAATGAAGAAGAATATACCAAATCCGTTGAGTTTAACGGAACCACTGCATTTGAACATTGTGATAAGACAACCAATGATTGTGCATTTACCTTTTTTGCAGGCGGCCGTTATCTTGTAACCATTGAAGCGGCCAATGTGAGTATGGATGCTTTGAAGCAGGCTGCGGCAGGGCTGAACATTAAATAACTACTTCAGCACACCCAATTCTTTCCCCACATTGGTAAAAGCAGCAATGGCTTTGTCCAAATGTTTTTGTTCATGAGCAGCGCTGAGTTGTACCCTTATCCTTGCTTGTCCTTTGGCAACAACCGGAAAAAAGAAACCAATCACATAAATACCTTCTTCTAAAAGTTTAGCCGCCATATTCTGTGCCAGCACAGCATCATACAGCATGATAGGAACAATAGGATGGTCGCCGGGCTTGATGTCAAAACCAGCTTCGGTCATTTTGCTTCGGAAATATTTTGTATTGTATTCCAGTTTATCTCTCAGTTCAGTTGTTTCCGTAAGCATATCGAGTACCGCAATGGAGGCGCCGACAATGGAGGGAGCCAATGTGTTGCTGAATAAATAAGGCCTTGACTTCTGGCGAAGCATATCAATAATTTCTTTCCGGCCCGATGTAAATCCTCCGCTTGCACCGCCTAAGGCTTTGCCCAACGTGCCGGTGATGATGTCAATTTTTCCCATTACACCACGATACTCATGAGTACCTCTTCCTGTCTTTCCCAAAAAACCGGATGAATGACATTCATCAATCATTACAATGGCATCCTGTTTATCAGCCAACTCACAGATCTTATCCAACTGTGCAATGGTGCCATCCATACTGAAAGAGCCATCGGAAACGATGATGCGGCTGCGGCAACCAGCTGCTTCTTTCAGTTTTGTTTCCAGGTCATGCATATTGTTATGCTCATAACGGAAACGCTGTGCCTTGCACAGGCGAACACCATCAATGATGGAAGCATGATTCAGTGCATCGGAAATGATGGCATCTTCTTCATTGAACAATGGCTCAAACACCCCCCCGTTTGCATCAAAAGCCGCAGCATATAAGATAGTGTCTTCTGTTCCCAGGAATGTTGAAATTTTTTCTTCCAGCTCTTTATGAATATCCTGTGTACCGCAAATGAAACGTACACTGCTCATGCCATAGCCTCTTTTATCAATAGCCTTATGTGCTGCCTCAATTACTTTCGGATGTGAAGAAAGTCCGAGATAATTATTGGCGCAGAAATTCAGCACCGTTTTCCCGCCAACAATTATTTCCGGTCCTTGCTGGCTTTCAATAATACGTTCAGTTTTATAGAGACCTGAGGTTTTTATTTCCTCTACTTCTTTTGAAATCCGGCGTACAAAATTTTCATTCATAAGAATGCTTTGGGCAAATATAGGGAGGCATAATTTATTGCCTCCCAAAGCCGTTTACTCAACGATTAGTGTATTTCACGAAATAATAAGAAACTTGTAACATTTCCATCGCTACTTTCGTCCCATCGCAAAACCGGCTGATATGAAGAACAAAAACCTCCTGTTGTCATTCCTCCCCATTTTTTTATTAGTTGGAACTATTATCGCCCTTGGTTCCGTTTCAGGCCCTCAGGTAAAAAAGGAAAACAACTCTACCTGCTGCAGCCAGAAAGACATTGAATGCCCGACCAGGAAACAAAACCCCGGCGGGGATATGCTGCTTGATAATCTTTCCCGCCAGTTTATGTCCCTACCGGTCTTTCACCATTGATTTTCAGCGTAAAAGATTCAGAAATATTTTTTGCAAACTGTAACCTAAACTGCCTTTTATCCGTATTATATTCGGCATAAGGCGCTGCTAAAGTAACTTTGCCCTCACCGTATATCGGCTGTTAACCTGTGCCGCACCGGCTTAGTGAAAAAACCAAAACAGGAAAAACAGCCGAAACAAAATCACTAATGCGGCATGACTGAACGGGAATATAACGAATGTGTGACCACTTACGCAGATAATGTGTACCGCTTCATCCTGAAAAATCTTCGTCACGAGGAAGATGCAAGGGATGTGGTGCAGACGGCGTTTGAAAAAATGTGGCGTAACAGGGAAGATGTGGATGCCACAAAAAGCAAGTCATACCTGTTTACTGTTGCCTATCACCAGATGATCGATCATATCCGGAAAGTGAAAAGGATACAATTAAGAGAAGAATTTAATGACGAAGTAAGGGTGCAGAACAGACCGGTAAACAATCTGAAAAAAGTACTGGAAGGAGCATTGGAAAGATTAAGTGAAACACAACGTTCATTGGTGCTGCTGAAAGACTATGAAGGATACAGTTATGAAGAGATAGGACAAATAACAGGACTGAATGAAAGCCAGGTAAAGGTTTACCTGCACCGTGCAAGATTGCAGCTGAAGCAATACCTGGTAAAAATGGAAAATGTAATTTAAAAAATGAGATCTGAAGTCTGAAGTCCGAACACAAGGCTATCCTTCTGACATCCGACCTCAGACCTCTGACATCATGAATATAAACCGCCATAATTACGAAGAGTATTTTATCCTGTACATGGATAATGAGCTCGGCAGCGAAGATCGCCGCATGGTGGAGGCTTTTGTGCAGCAACACCCCGACCTGAAAGAAGAACTTGATATTTTACTGCAATACAAACTCAGCCCCGATACATCGGTTGTTTTTCCAGACAAAGAAGAGTTGATGAAGGTAAACGGCGATACCCCTGTAACTCTTTCCAATTACGAAGAATGGTTGCTGCTCTATGTTGATGATGAGCTTACCCCCGGTCAAAAAGAAACTGTTGAAAAATTTATCTCCGCCAATCCTGTTGTAAAAGAGGAACTCGGCCTGCTGATGAAAACAAAACTGCACCCGGAAGAAATCGTTTTTACCGGTAAAGCATCATTATACAGAACAGAAGAAAAAGTAAGGCCCCTGCCTGTGCGTTGGTGGCGTTTGGCCGCTGCTGCCGTATTGATACTTGCGTTGGGCATCACTGGTTTGCTTATATTCAATAAAAAACCTGCAACAGAAAATAATGGCGTTGCCAAATCTTCCGGTGGAAATAATAACAACAATGCCCCGGTTATAAATACTATTCCGAAAAATGAAAGCAATGATGCAATTATCCCGCAGCAACAGAATACAACGGATAAAGGATCTGTTGTCAACAATACAGTAAAGCAATCTTTCGACCTCTCTGTAAAACAGGATAACAAAAATGTTGCTGTAAAAAACAATACAACTCCTGTGAATGATAAGCTTCCGGCTAATTTGCTTGTTCCCATAAAGAAGCAGGATGAAGTAGTAGCAGATAATAATAATAAACCATCCAATAACTTACCTCAACCCTTATACAATCCGAATGTCGTAAAAACTGATGCAGCTTCCGAAGTTGTTGCAGATGCCAATATCCCTAAAGAAATAGCCAACCCGACGAAAGAAACATCTGCACAGGATCCTGTAACAAATGTCATCCATGCATCGTACAACAATAACAATGGCGAACAACTGGAAGAAGGCGGTAAAAACAAAAAGAACCGCGGCATCTTCCGGAAACTTGCCAGGACTTTTGAAAAAAGGACCAATATGAGCGCCACTGACGGAGACCGGTTGCTGGTAGGCGGATTATCAATCAAACTCAAATAATCCTTCGACAACCTCAGGATCACAACTAAAAAACTTTTAAAAAAAAAGATGATGAAGAAAATCTTTACCCTGTGCATGGCCTTATGCACACTAATGAGCAGTTTCGGACAAACAGACACGACAGGCAGGCAGGCCCCCGCTGATGATACCATCCGCATAGGCGGAATGATCATCATCCGCAAAGCTGGCAGCAAAGACGAAATAAAAAATGAGAACGAGTATAAAATGCTGAAACGCAATAGCGACAAACCATCCAATCTGAGCACCAACTGGTGGATCATTGACCTGGGTTTTTCCAATTTTAAAGATGAAACAGCATATAACAGCGCCGCTGCACAGGCTTATGCGCCCGGCAGCAACAGTACCTGGTTCGACCTGAAAGACGGTAAGTCAAGAAATGTAAATCTTTGGTTCTTCATGCAAAAACTGAACATCGCTAAACATTATTTAAACCTGAAATATGGTTTAGGGCTTGAGCTGAATAATTATTATTATAAACAGCCCATTCGTTATACTGCTAATCCTCCTGCTGTAGTAGACCCCGCCCGGGTATCGCTTGACAATACAGTTGGCCGTTCATATAAAAAAAACAAGCTGTCAGCAGATTATCTCACTGTTCCCATCCTGTTGAATGTTAACTTTACACCCAACAGGCATGAAGGTTTTGGATTCAGCGCTGGCATTAGCGCCGGTTACCTGTACAGTGCCCGCAACAAGACCATCACTTCAGACGAAGGAAAGAAAAAAGCAAAGGATGATTTTGAACTGGAACGGTGGAAGCTGTCTTATGTTGCCGAACTTTCATTAGGCCCTGTTCGTTTTTATGGTTCTTATGCATTGAAGAATATGTACAGCCGCGGCTTAAATATGACACCTTATACTTTTGGCTTCCGTTTTAGCAAGTGGTAAGCCCGGCCTTATCAACTCGTTTTCTCATGTGGTCTTTTTGATCGCATGCCGCCGGCGGTTTTTACCGCTGGCATTTTGTTTTCTAAACATACAGTTAAAACCTTTCCACAACTCAAAATAAATTTTCGTGGCATTACGTTTGAAAAATGACGGTTGTTATTATTAGCCATGAAATAAATGCTGCTCCCACCTTGTGCAGGGTTACCTCTGGCCTTACCGAAAACACTAAATGACATGAAAAACCTTGTTATGCTTACTTCCGTTTTATTGGGTGGCAGTTTGCTGGCTTCAGACGTTCACTTTTTCTCCCGGAACAAAACAATCAAGCAAATGCGATGGACAGGCGGTCCTGTTGGAAATGTGTCCATCATCATCGACAAATCAGACTATGAACTGAATGTGTATGATGATGAAGGCTGGTATGCCACTTACCCGGTAGTGTTTGGCAACAACAGTCTTGCTGATAAAAAAATGCAGGGAGATAAAAATACTCCGGAAGGAGCATTCCGTATCACTGCAAAACGGGTGCATGAAAAATGGTGCCGCTTTCTGAGTCTCGATTATCCAAATAAAGAGAGCTACGAAAAATTCAATCAGCGAAAGAAAAAAGGTGAAATTCCGGCTAATGCAGGTATCGGCGGGGGCATCGGCATCCATGGCACATGGCCCCATGAAGATTTTATGATTGACCGTTATAAAAACTGGACACTGGGCTGTATCTCTATGAAGAACGACGATGTAATGGAGCTGTATTCTTATGTTGTGCCCGGTACCAGGGTTACCATAAGGCTTTAATTAAACCTGCTATTCTCAGTAAGGAATCTTTCCACTTCCATTCTCCATTTAGCCGGATCATTCAAAGACAATGATTCATGCCCTGCATGATCATAGATCACTAATTTCTTTTTTTCAGAAGCAATGTTTTTATATATATCGTTTGTTTCACTTTTCAAAACATAGGAATCATTTGCCCCCCATTGCATCAGTACCGGGCAGTTTACTTTTTTTACATATTCAGCCGTTTGATGCCGGAAACCTTTTATACCTCTTTCAATTCCTATCCAAAAAGTAACAAAAAAAGAAAATGGCTTTTCAATAAACTGCTGAAAGCCCATTGCCCTGAAACGGGCCCTGAGATGCGATTGCATTGAGGCAAACGGCATTTCAAGAAAAACCCCTGATGGTTTTAAATCATAATCAGCAATAGTTTTTGAGACCACCACGGCCCCCATAGAGCTGCCATAAAGAAAAATATTTTTTTCTCCCTTTCCCATGATATAGTTATAAGCCAGCTTTACTTCCTCTGATTCTTTTATTCCAATCGTTGTGGTGCTGCCCGTACTGTTGCCATGTGCCCTGAAATCAACCAGCATTACATTATACCGCTGGAAAAGAAATTCAGAGGCTTCTGCGAGTAACATTGCTTTATTGGCCATTATGCCATGAAAAAGAATAACAGTTCCTTTTGCCGATGAGTCTGGTCTTGCATACCAGGTATTAATCTCAATCCCGCTATTGGTTCTTAAAATAACAGTATCATATTTGAAAGCCGGTGATGCCGTTAGAAAATATTTGACCTGTCTTGGCCCGCTGAAAATTCTCCATGTCCTTACAAAAATATTTTTGTTTGAAGGGATGTTTTGCAACGAAGGATCGTCATAAACATGGGTGAACTTATAAGCATACAATGCGGCGCTGATATTAAACAAAATGAATTGTACAAGAAGTGCCCATAACACCCAACGAACAAAGGGGGGAATCTTTTTTCCAGGTTTTTGCTTCTCCATCAGGTGATCCGGGTAAAGTATTGAATGCGTCAAAAATAGTTTTTACAAACCAGAAAAATATAAAAGGGAGATAACTTTAAAGTCTTCTGTTTTTTATTTCTTCCACTACAGCGGGATCAAGCAATGTTGTGGTGTCTCCCAGGTTTGAAATTTCACCTTCTGCAATCTTTCGTAAGATCCTTCTCATAATCTTTCCGCTTCTTGTTTTGGGCAGACCGGAAACAAACTGGATTTTATCCGGCTTTGCAATTGCTCCGATTATTCTTGTAACAGTTTGCAGAATATCCTGTCTTCTCAGTTCTTCATCACCATGATGGCCGTTGTAAATTACATAGGCATAAATTCCCTGCCCTTTAATATCATGCGGATAACCTACCACCGCACTCTCCACTACTCCTGCATGCATATTAATGGCATTTTCCACTTCTGCCGTTCCAATGCGGTGGCCGCTTACATTCAGTACATCATCCACCCTTCCTGTTATACGATAATTTCCATTCTCATCTTTTAATGCACCATCACCTGTGAAATATAAATTTTCATAAGTGGCAAAATAATTTTTCCTGCACCTTTCATGATCACCCCAGGTAGTGCGCAGGATACCCGGCCAAGGTGCTTTGATACACAAGTTACCAGAGGTTATTAAAGCCCCTCCTTCGGAGGGGTTTGGGAAAGATTCGTTACCATTTTCATCTACAATTAAAGGCTGCACTCCCGGCATAGGCAGTGTTGCCCAACTCGGTATTGCAGGTGTAACTCCAGCAAGGTTTGAAATAAGTGCTCCCCCCGTCTCTGTTTGCCACCATGTATCTACAACCGGGCATTTTTTCTTTCCTACATTCTCATTATACCAGTGCCATGCTTCTTCATTGATAGGTTCGCCGACAGTACCGAGTACTTTTAATGATGATAAATCTTTTCCTTTCAATGGCTCTAATCCAAATCCCATCAGACTTCTGATTGCAGTAGGCGCAGTATAGATAATATTCACTTTATGCCTGTCAACAATATCCCAAAAACGGCCTGCATCAGGATAAGTTGGAATACCTTCAAACATTACGGAAGTAGCACCGGCGCATAACGGGCCATATACAATATAGCTGTGTCCCGTTACCCATCCAATATCTGCCGTGCAGAAGTGTATATCTCCGGGTTTATACTGAAACACATTTACAAAAGTGTAAGTGGTCCACAGCATATAACCTGCACAGGTATGTACCACTCCTTTTGGTTTGCCTGTGGATCCGGATGTATAAAGAATGAACAAAGGGTCCTCTGCATCCATTTCTTCAGCCGGAAAAGAAACCACTCCATTTTTTTCCACCTGGTCTTCTGCAATATCCATTTCATCCTCCCACCATAGGTCCCTGCCCTTTATCATGGAAACAGGAGTTCTTGTTCTCGTATATACAATTACTCTCTTCACCGTTTTATTTCCAACCAGCGCATCATCAATTACAGACTTTAGCGGAATGTCTTTGCCGCCACGATAGGCTCCATCACAGGTAATGATGTATTCTGCCTGTGCATCATCCAGCCTGTCGGCAATACTTTGTGCTGAAAATCCTCCGAAGATGACTGAATGTATGGCTCCAATTCTTGCACAACCCAATATCGCATAAACCAGTTCGGGTACCATGCCCATATAAATACAAACCCGGTCACCTTTTTTCACTCCATTATTCTTCAGCATCTGTGCCACCTGACAAACTCTTTTGTGAAGACGGTTATAGGTAACCACTCTTACCCTGTCTTCAGGATTATTAGGCTCCCAGACAAAAGCAGGTTTTTCACCCATCGCTGGCAGGTGCCTGTCAATGCAGTTTTCTGTTATGTTCAGCTTTGCTCCTTCGAACCATTTTATTTTGGGTTCTTTAAAATTCCATTCAAGTATTTTATCCCATTTCCTTCTCCACAGAAAATTTTCAGCCACCGATGACCAGAATGCTTCCGGCTCCTCCACACTTTTCTTATAATCCCTATGATATTGTTCCAATGAAGTTATCTGAAAAGGATATAACATGGCAAATCTTTTTATGCCTTAAATGTACTACTTCGCCCAAATTTTTTTACCCCTGTTTTGAAAAGAAGAAGAATTGATGGCTCCGTGCTATGTAGTACAAAGTACGAATACAAAAAATTTCGGCGGTCTGAATCATTTCTGTATTTTAACCCGTCAAACAAAATCAGCATGGCTTCATTCGGCATCCGGAAAATTATTGCAGCTTCTTCTGTGGGTACCATGATCGAGTGGTACGATTTCTACATTTTCGGAATGCTGGCCAAAACCATCAGCACCCAGTTTTTCCCGGAAGGAAACCCAACCGCTGCCTTGCTCAGCACATTAGCTGTTTTTGCTGCGGGTTTTATTGTAAGGCCTTTCGGCGCACTGGTGTTTGGCAGGTTAGGCGATATGATCGGAAGAAAATATACTTTCCTGCTCACCCTTGTTATCATGGGTGCTTCCACTTTTTTAATTGGCTGTGTGCCCAATTATAAAACCATCGGCATTGCTGCTCCCATTCTCGTTTTAATATTAAGACTGATGCAGGGACTTGCTCTTGGCGGCGAATACGGCGGCGCTGCCACTTATGTGGCCGAACATGCTCCTGTTGGTAAAAGAGGTTTATACACCAGTTGGATACAAACCACAGCCACTCTTGGTTTGTTTATTGCTTTGGGAGTTATCATGCTGGTAAAACTGAATATGCCTGATGCACAATTCAATGCTGAATGGGGCGGCTGGAGGTATCCTTTCTGGATTTCCATTTTACTGGTTGGCATTTCTATTTATATCAGGCTAAAGATGAAAGAGTCGCCGCTATATGCCGAATTGAAAGCTGCGGGAAAGACTTCCGTGAATCCGATCAAAGAAAGTTTCAGTCATAAAGCTAATTTTAAAATGGTGCTGCTGGCATTGTTTGGCGCCGTGATGGGGCAGGGAGTGATCTGGTACACCGGGCAATTTTATGCACAGAATTTTTTAGAAACAAAATGCAATATTGAATTTGAACAAAGCCGGACCATTATGCTCTGGGCGATTGTTTTTGCCACACCTTTTTTTATTTTCTGGGGATGGCTAAGTGATAAGATTGGGAGAAAATGGATCATGATGGCAGGGTTGTTATTGGGGATTCTCACATATAGACCCATATTTAATACCTTCCTCAAAGACAGTTCCATTGAAAAGCTTGCAGTAAAAGAAGAAAAGCTATTATCACAAAAATTTATTTTCAGCAATAATAATTATGATTCAATCAATACAACCGAAACGAAAATAGTATATGAAAATGGGTTAAGTACAAAACAAACAAAAATTGATACCTGTGTACGATCGATATACATGTACAAATTTATCCCACCGAAAACTAAAATTACTTACTCAGAAAAACATCTTCCTGCTGTAATCTATTGGCAATTTGTATTGCTTGTCTTTTGTCTTATCCTGTTTGTCACCATGGCCTACGGCCCTGTTGCTGCATTTTTAGTGGAGTTGTTCCCAACAAAAATTCGATACACAAGCATGAGTTTGCCTTATCATATCGGCAATGGTGTATTTGGCGGGTTGGTTCCTTTTATAGGTTTGCTGCTCACAACAACTTATCCAGAAGACCCGTTGGTAGGTTTGTGGTATCCTATCGGTGTGGCAGGTTTATGTTTTGTGATAGGCGCCTTGTATTTGAAAAATAAGATTGATAGAAATATTAATGACTAGCCAATGAAAAAATTCAATGCTTTTAAAAGATATTTCGGTCTGCTGTTTTTATTCATCGCCCCGTTTGTAATTTATGAACTCATCACCGGAGCGATTGATAATATTGATACAGCCGGGAAAAAAGATATCAATAATCCCATTATCTGGATTGTCATTATCACCATCTTCATTCCAATCGCCATCGGGCTGGTGATATTCGGCTGGTATGCTTTCAGAGGAGAGTACGATCACTTGCCACAAAAGTCAAAAGAGTTGTAACCTTGCAGCAACAAACAGCAAAAGCCAATGCATTCCTACGACCAATTAATACAGGCCAATAAAGACTGGGCTTCGGGAAAAGTTGCATCAGATCCTTCTTTTTTTCACCGTCTTTCCCGCCTGCAAACTCCGGAATTTCTTTGGATAGGTTGTAGCGACAGCCGGGTGCCTGCCGACCAGATCACCGGTACCCAGCCGGGTGAAATTTTTGTTCACCGCAATGTGGCCAACTTAGTAGTGAATACAGATGTAAACCTGCTCAGTGTTTTGGATTATGCAGTAACCCATCTGAAAGTAAAACATGTCATCGTATGCGGGCATTATGGATGCGGCGGTATTAAAGCTGCCATGTCGCATGAAGATTTCAAACTGGCCTTAAATATGTGGCTTCGCAATGTCAAGGATGTATATCGCTTTCACAGAGAAGAACTGGATGCTATAAAAAACGAAGATGAAAAAACAGACAGGCTGGTGGAGCTGAATGTAAAAGAACAGTTGATGAACCTTGCCAAAACATCTGTTGTGCAAAGGGCATGGAACAATGAAAAACGCCCCGACCTGCACGGTTGGGTTTATGGCCTTACAAACGGATTGATAAAACCGGTGTTTGATATAAAAGCAGGAACAAAGATCGATCCCTTGTATGAATATGATGACCTTTAAGTAATGTGCTGATGTGCTAATAAGGTAATTTGCTAAATTATTTCCGGCATTTCATATAACGCTGCAGAGAGAAGTATATCAGCAGAAGCTGCATTAACACATCAGCACATTATCAAATTAACTAATTTGCACTCATGTCCATTGAAGTAAAAAACCTGCTGAAAGAATACGGTGAACAAAAAGCCGTGAATAATATTTCTTTTAAAGTGGATAAGGGTGAAATCGTTGGCTTTCTTGGGCCCAATGGAGCAGGCAAATCCACTACCATGAAGATCATCACCGGCTATTTATCGCAAACATCCGGCGAAGCTTATGTATGCGGCATCAATGTTACTGAAGAACCCCTTGAAACAAAAAAGAAAGTTGGTTATCTCGCAGAGTTGAATGCCTTGTATTATGATATGTATGTAAGGGAATACCTGGGATTTGTTGCAGAAGTGCATAAAATTGAAAATGGAAAATCTAAAATTGAAAATATCATAGAAACAGTCGGTTTAAAACCTGAAGCCAGAAAAAAGATCGGGCAGCTTTCCAAAGGGTATAAACAAAGAGTGGGCCTGGCTGCAGCCTTACTGCATGACCCCGAAGTATTAATTCTTGATGAGCCTACTTCGGGACTTGACCCGAACCAGATCGTTGAAATAAGAGAAGTGATAAAACAGCAGGGCAAAAACAAAACAGTTTTGTTTTCGTCCCATATTCTTCAGGAAGTGGAAGCGATGTGTGATAGGGTGATCATTATTAATAAAGGCGAAATTGTGGCGGATGACAAGTTAAGTACCCTGCAAAACACAGGGAAAGAACAACAATCAGTAAGGGTAGCGTTTAAAGAAGATGTAGAAATTGATATGCTCAACAGTTTAAGTGGTGCAACAGGTATTAAAAATATTCAACACTCAATGTTCAATGTTCAATGTTCAAATGCAGAGCTGGTAAAAAAACAAATTCTTCAACTGGCTATTGATAAAAACCTGAACATTGTTTCTCTGCAAAGTGATACCAACAGCCTGGAAGATATTTTCAGAAACCTGACGGCAAGCAAAGAATAGTTACCGGATCAGGGTAATGGTTCCCTTTTCCTGCTGAAGTTTATTGGATGCATCGTAAAATTCAAGAACCCACACATACACATTGGCGTTTTGCATCTCGCCATTATACCGGCCATCCCATCCCTGTCCATAAGTGGTACTGTAGAATATCCTGTTGCCCCAGCGATTGAATATGGAAAAACTCTTTAATCCTTTCATACCAACCAGGTAGGGCTTCACCACATCATTCAATCCATCACCATTAGGAGTAAAGGCCGTTGGTAAATAAAAACCTGGTTTTTTCAATACAAGCATGTTCAGCGTATCAATAGTTGCACAAGTATGGATATCGGTGATACGAATCAGGTACATTACGTCATTTACTGCTGTAAACTGAGTATATCTTGTATCATACCGGCTTAATTGCCGCATGGGTGACCAACTGAAAATATTGCCAATGCTGTCTCTTGCATGAATAAATGCGGTAGATCCTTCCGGAACGGTAATATCTTTGTAACGCATACCCGATTTTGAAACATTACATTGTACTGGTTTTACAATAGAATCAGGAAAATTTTCACAGCCAAGTGCAGTAAGTTTCAAGACCACATTTGTAAGGCCAGATGTGGAGAAAATAACTGGTGGCGGGTCTTTCAGGTTTGATCCCGGACCTCCATTATTAAAGTTCCAGCTATAATCTACCTGAGGCGATCCATTTTCAATACTCTGATTGTAAAACAGTGACGGTCGGTTAACACAAATTGAGTCCCATGTAAAGTTTGCTTTACCATTTGGCAGCACATGCACAGTTGTTATTCCGGTACTGTCCGCACATCCAAATGAACTGCTGGTGATCAGTTTAACGGTATAACTGCCAACAGATAAAAATGTTTTTATTGCATCTGTGACAGTTTGTGTAGTGCCGTCGCTGAATTTCCATAAATAACTCAGCGAAGAACCATCGCTTATGGCTGAGTTATTGGTAAAAGTAAAACTATGATTTGTGATACAACCGGTATCGCTGCTGGCAGTAAAGGCCGGAACAGGCATTGCATGAACACCGAATACAATGGTTCGGGAAGAATCCGTGCAACCGAACTGCTGTATTTGCGCCCAGTAATTTCCGCTGGTTACCGGTTGATAATTAATTCCGGTTGCTCCCGGAACCGGGTTAGCTCCATTGTACCATTGCACAGCTGTTACTGCAGGATTTACAGATAATGTTCCGGCAGCCGGATCGCCAACACAATAATCATTTTTTCCGTTTAATTGCATGGCAGTATCTACAACCCGGCCGGTAATATATGTGGTATCATAACTGTTGCATCCTGTAGCGGCATCAACCGTATAAACAATAAATTCAACCGGAATTGTGCCAGATACAAATGCCATTGGATCAGCAATAGCTGCATTGCTTACCTGCGCTGCAGGTGTCCATGAATAAGTATAAGCCGGGTTAGGCGGACCGCCTATTTGTATTGACTGGTTGGCGCAGATGCTGGCATCAGGCCCGGCAATAGATACCGGTATTGGATTAATAGTAAAGGTTGTAGTGCGGGTAGAATCCGTACAACCATTCTGCTGCACCTGTGCCCAATAACTTCCGGTTACTGTAGGCTGATAGCTCATAGCCGTGGCGCCTGGTATGGGGTTAGTTCCGTTATACCATTGCACAGCAGTCACAGTGCCGGTTACTGTAAGTGTACCTGCAGCGGGGTTGCCAACACAATAAGTATTTAGTCCGGCCTGAGCAAGAGAGGTATCCACCGTTTTCCCGGTAATATAAGCCGTATCATATGAATCGCATCCCGACAAGGGATCGGTGGTATGAACAATAAATTGAGTTGTTGTTGCCCCGGTAACCCATGCCATTGGATTGGCAATGCTGGCATTGCTTACCTGGGCTACAGGTGTCCATGAATAATTCCACGCCGGATTGGGGGGTGCCCCAATTTGAATCATCTGATTAGCACAAATAGTAGCATCCGGTCCGGCATCTGAAACGGGCCTGGGTGAAATAGTTATTATAGCAAATAAAGTATCTCTGCATCCAAAACCAGGATATGGATCAACAATCACAGGGAAAATTGACCCAACTGCAGGAACAGGGCTTATTGTCAATGTTTGTGTATTGGATAGGATAGTGGTAAATGTCGGATCTGAATACCATTCATACGATTGAAATCCGAATGGAGCTGTAAGGTTAGCGCTGGTTTCTCCCCCACAAAGAGTTGCACCGGCAATTACACCATTGCATACCGGGCTCACATCCATATAGGCATAACCAAAATGCCCTCCCCTTGTACAATCAGCTGTTGTAAACTCTAATGTTAAAGTTTGGCCTATATATGCGCTTAAATTGATACTGATGGGAGTCCAGTCCTTATACCAAACATTAGGTGAAATTGGCGAAGGCAGAAACCCTGGAATATTTGCGGTAGCAATGAAGTCAAAATTGACACAAGGCAAAGGGGTATTAGTAGCAGCATCCATAATTCTCGCCTGAAAACGGGGTCGTTCTGCGTTTGTATGTCCGGTTACCGGATCCTGCAGTACAATAGCATAATGAAATAATATGGAGAATGTAGTTGCAGTGGCAGGTATCGTAAAAGTATAGGAAATACTTTCCGACTGTGCTCCAGTGGCCGCATTGCCCAACTTTACACTATACCCGCTTCCATTCGGGCATAGCTCAGGAAAATTTCCATAGAAGTCAACCCCTGCAGTTGCAGCGGCAATAATGGTATGTCTTCCCGGTTGAGGAGGTACAACTGGCAACGGATAGGTTACGGGTACTGTTGCAGTACCTGCCCCACAAACCCAATTGGTGAAATTACCCATTTCAAAATCGATGTTGGGCGGACAGGTAACTGGCTGCGCCATGCTTTTTATGACGGAGTTTGTCGTAAAAAAAAGAAGAAGCAAAAAACAAAACAGCCAGCGCCTCATAGTCGTTGGTAAATTGTTCCCAAACTTATTTAAAAAAAGGTATTTATTAGAATAAAATTTCAGAAAAATCTGGAGTCCTGTACAACTGCTCAGCCTGAGAGAATTAGATTCCTTCTGTCATTTGCTAAAACATTGTTTTTTTGCAAAAAAATAAAAGATAAGATATGAGTTATATCACAGAAATTTTTGCACGCCAGATCCCCTAAAAAGAAGTAACAAAAGAATAAAATGTATTTTTATAAAAATTTTATTATGCAATGGCAGCTATATATCGAAAGAAACCCTGAAATATTGGGTGGAAAACCGGTAATAAAGGGCACCCGTATCAGCGTAGAGCTTATAATGAGAAAATTGGGAGGAGGTTATACCCCTGACGATATACTGAAAGCCTACCCGCATATTACCCGTGAGCAGGTTGCGGCAGCCTGCGAGTATGCTGCAGATGTAATTTCAAACGAAGAAGCCGTAGAATCAAAATGATTATTGCAGACGAAAACGTAGAACAACATTGGATTACCTTGCTTCAGGAACATGGTTACTCCGTCTTTTCCATCAGGCAAAACCATCCGGGAATTTCAGATACCGCAGTCATTGATATCGTAAAAGAAAAAAAAGGACTTTTACTTACAGAAGACAAGGATTTTGGAGAATTGGTTTTTGCCTATTCTTTCCGGGAAGTTTCTATTCTCTTTCTCCGCTATGACCAACCGCATTACTTTACGGTTGAAAAGCAATTATTAAAAGCTATTGATTTGTTCCATGATTCTGATAAACCGGTGTTTGTAACTGTTACAAAAAATAAAACCCGGATAAGACATATTTAAACCGAAAACAATTATTAAAAAGCCAGCTATGAGTTATATAACAGAAATTTTTGCCCGTCAGATTCTCGATTCCAGGGGTAACCCTACAGTGGAAGCAGATGCGATAACAGACGAAGGAGCTCTGGGCCGGGCCGCCGTTCCCAGCGGGGCCAGTACCGGTGTGCATGAAGCAGTAGAACTGAGAGACGGAGACAAAAAAAAATATGGCGGTAAAGGAGTATTGAATGCCTTAAAAAATGTAAATGAAATAATAGCTCCGGCTCTTTCAGGTTATGATGTTGCTGACCAAACCGGCATTGACGAACTGATGATCCAACTGGATGGCACAGCTAATAAAAGTAAACTTGGAGCCAATGCCATACTTGCCGTAAGCATGGCGGTTGCCAAAGCTGCTGCTGAAGAAGCAGGACTCCCGTTGTATCGTTATATTGGCGGTACAAATGCAAAGACATTGCCCATACCCATGATGAACATACTGAATGGCGGCGCCCATGCTGATAATAAAATAGACTTCCAGGAATTTATGGTGATGCCTGTTGGGGCTTCCACTTTCAGCGAAGGATTGAGATGGGGTGTGGAAATATTTCATGCCTTGAAAACAGTGCTGAAGAAAAAAGGATATAGCACTAATGTGGGTGATGAAGGTGGATTTGCTCCCAACATTCAAAGCAATGAAGAAGCTATTGACACCGTGATGGTAGCTATTAAAACTGCGGGATTTAAAGCCGGAACAGAAGTGTGTATTGCAATGGATCCTGCCGTAAGTGAAATGTATGATAGCATAAAAAAAATATATCATTTTCATAAATCAGATGGTAAAAAGTTAAGCAGCGAAAAAATGGTTGATTACTGGGCCGGCTGGGTAAAAAATTATCCTATCGTTTCTATCGAAGACGGCATGGCCGAAGATGACTGGAAAGGATGGAAACTGATGACGGATAAATTAGGCAGCAAAATCCAACTGGTAGGGGATGATCTTTTTGTAACCAACGTAACAAGATTGCAGGAGGGTATTGATAAAAAAGTCGCCAATGCATTACTGGTAAAAGTGAACCAGATAGGAACGGTGACAGAAACCATCAATGCCGTTACATTGGCGCAGCATAATGGTTACAACACTATCATGAGCCATCGCAGTGGCGAAACAGAAGACACTACAATTGCAGACCTGGCTGTGGCATTAAATTGTGGCCAGATAAAAACAGGTTCAGCAAGCCGCACCGACCGGATGGCCAAATACAATCAGCTTATCAGGATCGAAGAATTATTAGGCGAATCAGCCGTTTATCCGAAAGGAAAGATTAAATTTGGGAGATAGTTCATGGTTTATAGCAGTTCAAACCATGAACCCAAAAATGCCAATCACTATGAACAGAGTCTTGACCCATCTACCCTCGTGGCTAAAAAATAAATACCTTATTTCTTTTGCAGCTTTTTGCGTTATTATTCTTTTTTTGGATAAAAATGACCTGTTTACCCAGCTCAACCGCCGACGGGAACTAAGAGAACTGCAACAAAAGAAAAAATATTATACCAAAGAAATCAAGGAGTTACACCGTGAAGCCAATGAATTGGCAAACAACCCTGCTACAATTGAAAAGACAGCCAGGGAAATGTTTTTTATGAAAAGGGATAATGAAGAGTTGTTTTTAATACCGGAAAATTACGAAGCCCCTCAATAATTAGGTTTTTGAGCACAATAAGCCATCCCTGTCCCCGTTAATACTCTGGACGTTCACATTTATCTATCATTAGGACATCATTATTACACACATTTAACTGGTTTGCCAATGACCAACTTTACTCCTGAGGATCTTATACTGTATTTGTACAAAGAAGCCTCTGCCGAACAGACAGCAGCAATTGAAAAGGCTTTACAAAATGACTGGACGCTTCGTGAAAAATTGAAAGTTCTCAAAGCTTCCATGCAAAGGCTCGACAAAATTGTTGTTTCACCCCGCACTGAAGTTGTATTGAATGTATTGAACCATGCACGGGAGCAGGCCGCAGAAGAAGTACAATAGCATCTCTGTTAAAAGCATTAAGTCCTTTTCACTCTGGTGAAGGGGACTTTTTATTTATCGACCCTTCTTCCCACTTGCCACTCCCCATTCCCTATCTTGCAACATGACCCGTAAAGAACGATACGTTTTTGTTATTGACTATTTCGAAAAAAATATGCCGGTAGCAGAAACGGAACTGGAGTTTGAAGATCCTTATGAATTGCTGGTTGCAACTATTCTTTCTGCCCAGTGCACCGATAAGAGAGTGAACATGACCACTCCGGCGATCTTTAAAAAATATCCTGATGCAAAAGCATTAAGTAAAGCAACTTTCGATGAACTGTTTCCTTTGATCAAAAGCATTTCTTATCCCAACAATAAAACCAAACATCTTATTGCTATGGCTCAAAAAGTGGTCAGTGAATTTGCCGGCAGGATCCCGATGACGGTGAATGAACTGATACAATTACCCGGTGTGGGAAGAAAAACCGCCAATGTTGTTACTTCCGTAATTGACCGGCAGCCAAACATGGCGGTAGATACCCATGTATTCAGGGTAAGCAAAAGGATTGGCCTGGTTGCTCAAACAGCTAAAACTCCTTTTGAAGTAGAAAAAGCATTAGTAAAGAATATCCCCGTTGAATTAATTCATAAAGCGCATCATTGGCTGATATTGCATGGGCGGTATATATGCCTGGCAAGAAAACCAAAGTGTGAAGAATGCGGCTTAAAAAAAGGCTGTAAATATTTTCCACATTTACAATAATTTAAACTTTGCCAGTCCGGCATATTCTATATTTTTAATTTTCGTTCTCTTCCACCCACAGATAATCCAGCCCCTTTGTAAAAACATTTTATACTTGTAAAACTTTGCTGGAGATGAAAAAATTACCGCTATTAGTGTTATTATGTGCCGGGATTATCAATCTGCCCCTTAAAGCCCAGTATTACTATTACGACAACAAGTATTATGAAGCAGATATGGTAATGGAGTTTGGCATCACCGGGGGAATAATGAATTCCTTTACAGATCTGGGTGGCAAAAAAGGAAAAGGAAGGAGTTTTATAAAAGACCTTCGCTGGAAACCTGCGAGAGCCGCATATGGAGGCTATGTGATGACCACCTATAAAAATGCGTTGGGTATAAGACTGGAACTAACCATCGGAAAAGTGGTGGGATACGATAGTATTTTAAAAAACGTGGCTTCATCCACCGGTGGCAGATACGAAAGAAATCTGAGTTTCGAAAGCAAGATCAGTGAATTTCATTTGGGTGCAGAGTTGTATCCCATGAATTTAAGATATCATGACCCTGATGAAGAGCCTTCCCGCCTTTCTCCTTATGGTACTGTGGGTGTTGGCTATTTTTCTTTTGATCCTCAGGCCAGGCTGAATGGCCAGTGGTATGCACTACAGCCATTGCATACAGAAGGCCAGGGATTCAAGGAATACAAAGGCCGGAAACCATATAAACTTCACCAACTCAATTATACTTTGGGTATGGGATTGAAATTTGAGTTAAGCCCGATGCTGAATTTACGAATGGAATTATTGCATCGCATTCTCACCACCGACTATCTGGATGATGTAAGCACAACCTATATTGACCCGACTCTTTTTTCCACCTATCTTACTCCCAGCCAGGCAGCTGTGGCAGAAAAGCTTTATAATCGTAAAGGAGAACTGAACCCAAATGATGATACAGCTGTTGGCGACCAACGGGGCGACCCAAAGGATAAGGATGCCTATTTCACCATCATGATAAAATTCGGGGTAATGTTTGGGCGGCCGCCCAGAAAATAACGGTATAGCAGAAAATTGTTTTTTAGCACTAAAAAGGACGATTCATATTTATTAGCTTTGTTACAGGATTTGCAAGCATCTGCAACCGATAAACAGATATTGAAATGCAGGACGGCGCTATACATTTTAATGAATCATTATTTAACAGCCGGCTTTCGTTTGGCCCATTGGTAACAGCCCTGAAAAAAAATATTTCAGTGGGAAATCCCGGCATGCAAAAATTGTATGGCCAAGTGGTAAAACAATTTGAGTCGCACCCGGAATTACTTCAACCTGTAACAGACCTCAGCATTCTGCAACCGCATGCTGAATTGATACAGGAATTATTGTCAGCCGTATTTCCGCCTACTACTGCTAATTTTATGTATGGCGTTTCATTGCCTTTCAAATATCAAACGGTATATGCCTCCCCTCTTTTTCAAAAATTGCTATTAAAGCCCGGTACTACTGAAATAAATATCCCCGGAAATGAAGTAGGCGAAGATCTTAATAATGAAAAACTGCATTTTGCTTATAGTCTTTTACTAAAAAAATATCTTGGATACAGCAGTTCCGAAACCTCCCGGTCGGTTTATCCTTTTCAGCACGGCGAAAGCGGACTTACCCGTTACATGGAATTACGCCTTGACGGACGATTTATTGATGTGAACCCGGTAAGCGAAATGCCTGAAATACCACAAAGTCTGCTCGATCACCGGACAAGCAGCCTAATGACCCTTGCTCAATTGATGGAAAAGATTCCGCTTGATAAATTTGTATTTGATGGGGTAACCGTGATACGGGTAAACGATGTAACAGAACAGGAAGTTGTACAAAAAATCAAAAACCGCCTTCTTGATATCAATGCTTTTTCTGATGCAGCTATTTATTCAGAGCTGGAAGGCTTTATACAGAGCCTGATAGGCATAAAGGATCTTACCATTGGCATTACTCCCTTTTATAAAATCAACGGGCATTACGTTTATTCAGATCTTCATAATACCAATAGTATTTTATTTCGTCATCTGCAATCTATCAGCGATAAAGACGAAATAAGCGATTACTGTAAGGTTCTTTTCAGAGATAATAATCAGCCATTGATCTTTGAAACACTTGATCAGGCCTCTGTAGGCAATATTCAATGTCTTCAGTATTATTTTATGGAAGGCGCCCGCAGCATTATATTATGCCCTTTAAAATATCATGACGGGCTTATCGGAATTCTTGAGATCATTTCCCAAAACCCCGGTCAGCTTAAACCGGCGCACATAAGCAAAATAGAAACCGCTATTCCTCTTTTCACCCTGGGCATGGAGAAAAGTCTTGAAAGACTTATTGTGCAGGTGGATACCGTGATCAAGAAAAAATTTACTTCCGTACAACCTGCGGTGGAATGGCGTTTTACAGAAGCAGCTCTTAATTATATTGTCAACAAGCAGGCAAATGAAAATGCCCGGGTTGAAAAAATCTGTTTTACAGATGTATATCCCTTGTATGGAGCAATTGATATCCGCAATTCATCAACCGAGAGATCCCGTTCAATTCAGCTGGATATTATTGAACAGCTGGAACTGGCGCTGAAAGTGATAAAAAAAGCCCAGGCGGATATGCCTTTTGCTTTATTGCAGGAAATTGAGTTTAAGATTAACAAATACATTGCTGCCGCATCCGATATTTTACAATCAGAGGAAGAATTGAGTATTCATGACTTTATGCAGGGGCAGGTGGCCTCTATTTTTAATCACCTTCACAGCACACAGTCAACAGTAAGAAATGACATAGAGCATTATTTTGCTGCATTGGATCCGCAGTTGGGTATGTTGTATCATCACCGGAAGGAATATGAACAAAGTATTTCCAAAATCAATGATGTGCTGGCACATTTTATAGACAAGGAACAGGCGGCTGCGCAAAAAGTATATCCCCATTATTTTGAACGGTTCATGACAGATGGCCTGGAGTTTAATATTCATATGGGACAGTCCATTACTCCCCGCAAAAAATTTGATGAGATTTATCTGCGGAATATGAAAATGTGGCAGCTAACCGTACTTACAAAAGCAGCCAGAATAACACATAAGTTAGAGGATGAGCTGGCTCATCCGCTTCGGACCACCCAACTTATTTTAGCTCATAACCAGCCTCTGTCCATCCGCTTCCGTACTGAGGAAAGAAAGTTTGATGTTGACGGGGCATATAATACCCGTTACGAGATAGTAAAGAAAAGGATTGATAAGGTCCATATCAGAGAAACCAATGAAAGGCTGACACAGCCGGGGAAAATTGCCATCGTGTATTCGCAAAGTAAGGATGCTGCCGAATACACTGAATATATTGAGTTCCTGCAAAATCAGAATCTCCTGAAACCAGGCATTGAACGGCATGACCTTGAAGAGTTACAGGGAGTTTCAGGCTTAAAAGCTTTAAGAGTGGATGTTAATTTTGATGATCTACTTAAAACATCTCCCAAAGTGGAGTTATCAAATACTACTTCACAACAATTGCTGGGAAAATAATTCAGCATAATTGACGATTCATAAAAAAAGGCTGATAAGGTGTTCTTATCAGCCTTTTTCAATTAAGTCTTTGTCTTATTGAATAATCCTTACGTTATAGGATATCAGCGGTGGATTGACAGCTGCTCCGGAATTATTTTCAAATCTCACTTCAATTGTATCGGCAGCACTTACTCTTGCCCAGGCTATAATAACTCCATTTGGCGGCGCTGAGGAAGGTGAGATTGATACAACACTTCCCACAGTAGCTCCGGTGAAAGCAACACTCATTGTGGTTCCCGAATTTATTGCAATATTAGGCGGATTAATATTGACAGAACCGCTCAGTATGCCCTTCCAGCCACTTCCATTATAGCTTTCCAGTGTCCCCCCATTATCAGTATTATACCTGACCATTCCTGTTACAGGAGTAGTAGGTCTTTGAGCCGACGTACCGGTTGGAACAACCATAGCACTGGTTGAATTTACATCCAGTACAGCTCTTGGAGTAATAGATGCTCCATCGGTTATTAAAACAGAATCACCCAACCTGTTCAATCCTTTATTGGAATAAAAGGCGAAATTCTTCCTGGCTGCAGCACCGGTTACATTGCTGAGATAAATACCATATATACTTCCATCAACATTATTGGCAAGTCCTGAAAAACTTCCAAACCAGCCATATATATTTCCCGTAACCCTTCCGGCTGTGGCGCCGGTTCTTGAAATAACAGTTCTGACACCAATCATATCACCCGTATTGTTACCGTTACCATTTTGAATGCGTACCACATTTTGAATACCGGTTATGGAACCCGATTTTCCATTACCACTGTTGCGGGCAGTATTCAATATGCCAATCACCGCCTGCACCGAATCATTCCCCGCATGAATAATGGTGTTGGCAATACCGGATAACTGGTCAGCTTTCTGAAAAGCCTTGGGGTTCATAACAGTTGTGGTTGTAAGATTATTGTAAAGTGTGCCGTTTGAAGCATTATCTACTTCATAAACCATATTGACGTTGGCGCCATCGGCCAATGTACTGTCGGTTCTTTTAGAAGCCGTGGATTTAAAAGTGTATTTACCATTAAATGCATCAACAGGAAAATCGGAACCAAGGCTATTGGTATTGGTATACCTGTCGCTGAATACAAACTTTTTTGTAGTGTTGTTATAAAATATAGTATCGGTTGCAGGCAATCCTCTTACTAAGTTTACCCTGCTGGTACCTGCATCATATTTCCATTCTGCTGTATCAGCGCTTAAAGCCAACCAAACAGTGCCATTATAATATTCCATATTTGCGCCGTCATTATTATGACGCAGCATAGCGGTAACCGGTGCAGATGGACGTTGTGCTGTTGTGCCCGCCGGTGTAATCATTGCGCTGGTTGAATTTACATCCAGCACGGCACGGGGTGAAGTAAAGAATCCATCCGTTATCAATGTGGAATCGCCATAGCGATTGTGACCTTTGTTTGAATAAAACGCATAGTTCTTTTTAGGAGAGGCTACGTTAATATTGTTCAGAAAAACACCATACGCATTTCCGTTGATAAAACTGCTTCCGGTACTGTCGGCAAACCCAACCAAGCTTCCCTGATAGCCATATACACTTCCATTTACTCTTCCCCCGGCCCCTGATGCCATACTGATAGTGTTTCTGTAGCCGATCACTGTACCGATATTATTCCTGGCGCTGTCGGTAATAAGCATATTATTCTGAATGCCCGAAAAAAGACCGGTATATCCACGGCCATCCACAAAAGCATTGCTCACTACAGAAGTGATAGCATTGAGTGAATCAGCTCCTGTGTGATTAACCTGAAGGTTAAGTGTTCTGATAGTAGAAGGTTTTTGGGTAGCCGTAGGCAATAATTGAGTAGAGACCCTGATGCCGTTATAAAATGCAAGATTGGGATTGGCAATTGCAAAAGGATCATCGTCTATTTCATAAAGGAAGTTGGCCATAGTGAGGCTTGGAAAGCTAAGAGAGACCGAGTCATTATACAATTTTGAAGCGGTTGCTTTAAAGAAATATTTTCCGGGAAACTGGTCATCAATAGCGGCAGGCGTTCCAAATGTTCTGCTGTCAGCAAATACAAACTTGCGTTTTGTAATATTATAATAAAATGAATCGGCCTGTGGCAATCCTCTCACAAGATTGACCCTGTTGGTCCCCGTATCATATTTCCATTCAGCGCTGTCACTGCTGAAGGCCTTCCATGCAAGGCCGTCATAGAATTCCATGTTACTTCCCGTGCTGTTATAGCGAAGCATTGCCGTTACCGGGGAGGCGGGTCTTTGTGCTGCGGTACCTGCCGGTGTTATCATGGCGCTGGTTGAATTTACATCCAGTATGGCCCGGGGACTGACGGATCCATTATCAGTGATCAGAGTAGAATCGCCGAACCGATTATGTCCTGTATTGGTGTAAACAGCATAATTATTTTTGGGTATGGCGCCGGTTACAGGACCAAGATAAATACCATATGCTTTGCCATCAATTTTACCGGTATAGTTACTGATAAAACTCCTGTAGCCATACACATCGCCGGTAACTCTGCCTGTAGCAGTTGAAATACGGCTGATATTATTGTTAATACCTGTGATCTGTCCGACATTATTAGTTGATACGTTGCCGATGCGTACACTATTGGAAATTCCTGTAAGTACATCTGCCTGACCATTGCCATTTACCGAAGCACTGTTGGTAAACCCTGATACATTGCTGGCCGTATTCTGCCCGGCATGAATTACATTGGTCTGCAAAGCCGAAATGAAATCAAGGGCATCATTATTCTTCGGATTATTAACCGCTACAATTTGTGCCCCGTTAAAGAATGTATTCAGGCCCGAGCTATCCACTTCAAAAAAAACATTCAGCGTAGTAGGATTAAGGTTAGCCGTGTCGGTAAACCGGGAGGCTGTAGCCTTGAAATAATACTTCCCCGGAAAATTTGTTACAGGGAAATCCTGGCCAAGACTATTACTGTATTCTGTCCGGTCTGAAAAAACAAACTTCCTGCTGTCGATATTATAAAATACGGAATCGTTTTTAGGATAGCCCCTTACCAGGAAAACTCTTGAAGTAGTGGTATCAAACTCCCATTCGCATGAATCGCCACCGAGCCGGTTGATGGTTTGTTGGAGTAATGGCATCCATTGTTTTTTTTCAACGCTGTAGATGAATATTGCTTTTTCATCGGTGTTATAAATCACAAGGGCATCCGCAGGATTTTTTATCCCAAGCATTTGCTGCTGGTTCATTCTTGGCATCAGGAATCCTTTGTCCTGGCTTTGTAATTCAAGTACGGAAGACGGATGGGGATTATCCTTGCCGGTTCCTCCAATTTTTACCTGTGCCATTATTGAACTGCTTATTAAAAAGCAGCATACAGACAGCAACAGTTTAGTTTCGGCTAATGGTTTCATATATGTCATTTTTAATCCGGGCAAGTTAGGATTTATATTAAACGACACAATACCACTTTCAGGGGGTTTTTTAAAGTTTCCGGCATAAAAAAGCCGGTTATCTCTAACCGGCTTTTTATTAAATAAATTCAAAATCAGAATTTCCACCCAAATCCAAACATAGGGATATTATCTTCAGATGACATGGCATAGGACAGGGTGAATGTGATGCGACGCAAAGGCGCAAACCAGAAACCACCTCCATAGCCTGTCGCCATTTTGCTTACGGCATCATTCTTTACCCACACTCTTCCTACATCTACAAAAGCAAACATGCCAAAAGAGGCTGGGAAAAGATAGGTTTTAAGATTAGCTAATTTTAAACGGAGTTCCGTCTGGTTAAAAAATTTGGAGTTTCCCGCCCAGCGATTCTTGCGATAGCCTCTCAGGCAATCATCGCTGCCAAGATATTGTGCCTGGAAAAATTCAAATGGCTGACTCTGGCTTCCGCTACCGGAAGTAACACCCCCCCCGATACGATTGGCCCATACCAGCCAGTCCTTCACCAGACTCAGATAGAAAGCAAAATCAGCATTTAGCTGCGTTACACTTTTATAACTGTTATTACCAATGCCTGAATGATAAGAAAAGTTTGTATTCCACGTTATCCCTTTACCCGGCACAGCTTTATTATCACGGGTATCTACCATCAGGCTCAGTTTAGCGCCAAAATATGACTGTCGCTTATCAAAAATACCCGTATTTAATCCATTAGGCGTTGTCACTTCCACATTTCTTATTTTATTGAATTTGTCGGTGGAATCATAATGATAAAATTGATAAGAGGGACCAATGGCAAGCATCACTTTCTCGGAAAAACGGTGTCTCAACTGAAGGGTTATATCGCCTAAATCGTAACGGATACGGTAAAATTTGAATTTGCCTGGTTTTGTTTTGTCATATATTTTGTCCATTCCGTATCCGAAAAAATTGGTGGTGGCATTAGGGCCTCTGTAAGATATGTCGGTAATGATATCTGTCTTTTTTCCAAAAACTGAGATGAACTCATTATTGTATTGCAGGTTAACTGCGCTGGTGGAGAACGCATACAATCCTTTGAACTGATTAAAGGTTTTGTATGGCGATTTACGAAAACCATGACGTATATACTTGAATGTAGGCCCAAAGAAAATACCATCATCAGGATTAAATCCCACATTTACAAAAATTGACTGATAAGGATATTTGTAATAAATCCGTTCAAATTTATTTACGGTACTGTCGTTCGAGATTTTGTTTTTGAATCCCCCGGTTACGGTATTGTTTCCATCCGACTTATCGTAAATAATTGTGCCGGGTTGCACCTTGGCAGTATTTTTAAAAGCGTCTGTTCCGCCACCCCCGATCAACCTTATTTTAAGCTTGTCGTTGGTGCCATTCACCGTAAATTCATCATCTCCATCAAATCCATAAATACGGATTTCTTTGGTGTAAAAAGGATCAAACTTCCTTTCATACATTTTCGTGGATTGATTCCCTTCTTTCGTTATTTTATAAACTTCTACCAGCACTGAACCATCATCGTTACGGGTTATATGATACAGTTCTTTTTTGTCGCTGCCGGTAATGCTTACTATTTCGGCAAGGAAATGATAATACTCCATTACATCTGCTACGATATAATTACGACGGTCTTTTAGTGTTTGAATGATTTTTGCGGCAGAAATATCCCTTATCTCTTTTGGTTGCACAGCCAATGCATCTTCAATCACTTTGTCTGTCATTTTCGCAAGAAATGATTCAACTTCTTTTTTCCATTCTTCTTCCCCGAGCTGATTCAGGAAAAAACGATCGAGGTTTCGGGCAGCAAAATTGAAGCGTTCAATGCTTTTTGCTTTCGGTTTAAATCCTTCCAGCTGTGGCACAAGAGCCCTGCCTTTTACAAATCCCGGTAATAATCCCTGGTTGATATAAAAAGCCTGGTCACGGTCTTTTGCAATAGGATAAAAGGTTTTTCCTTTTCCGTTATCCCATGCTCCCCAGATCCACTGGTCTTCGTGCCGGTCAAGATCCATGACAAACATATCGAGTATTCTTACCCGCAACATTGCTAACTGGTCTACATCATTATCATTATCCTTCTCCAATTTTTCTGCAACTTCATCAGTATCCCATCCCTTTTTGACAGAATCAGGTAATCTTTCTTCATACAATACCATCAGGTTAGCAAAATCTTTTTGGTATTCCCCCAGTTTTGGATCATCGGGCACCATTACCAGTCTCGGATGACCATGCGGAACACCTGCCGCTTCGGAAAGAACTGCCATTGACAAAGCTGCATAAGGGTAAGATGCCGATACCCCGTCTGATACCAGGTCTGCGGCCGCTTCACTCTGCAGATCCCCGGGTAAAGTTTTACTGGTTATGAATTTGGCAATGGAACGGAATGTATATTGTCTTCCGTTGGGGTCTTCAAGCCTCAATGATTTGGTTTGTTTTCCCCCGCCTCTTTTTACAGGGGTCAATCCGCCATGCTCAGCCGAAAGATTTATTACAGGCACCCGGATAGGCGTATTCCATTCCTTTCGGTAATTAGCCCCCATCCAAAATGCCCGGCTACCACTGGTATTAAAATTACCTCCTGCAGCAGTGGCTGAATCAGATTGAGCAGCGACAGGAATTAACGCAATAAAAAAACTAATAATAAATAAACTAAGCAGTTTCATGGTCGCAGGTTTAATTTATAAGTAATAGTGTGTTGAGTTGGAAAAGATACGGTTTTCTAAAAATATGGAAAATAAAATAAGTCGGTTTTTTTTAAACAGAAAATCCGCTAAATCCTGTATACCATTATATGTAAATACATAATTTTTTATATTGTCAGCCGGTAGCTGAGAAGTTTTGTGTAAATTGGCGACCCTCTTCAGCCCAGTGCCGGAGATAGCCGTGCCAAATGTTTCTGCGGTTTGACGGCATTTGTGTCAATATGTAAATAATTATGATCTAATCAAACTGAAGTAATTCCGGGTGTACCTTAATAAAAATATTGTTCTGTCTGCCTTGTTTCTTTTTATAAGCTGGCAGGCTTATGCTCAAACGGATTCAATTGCCAGACGTATTGTTCTTATTGGTGATGCCGGGCAGTTAACGGATGGCCGGCACCCTGTAGTGAATGCTGTAAAAAATCTGATACCGCTTGATAATAAAACGACTGTGCTTTTTTTAGGAGACAATGTTTATAGAAATGGGCTTCCCGACAGTACATCATCAACCTATTCTAAATACAGGGCCATACTTGATTCACAACTTTCAGTGGCTGATAATACTCCTGCCAGGGTAGTGATGATTCCCGGAAACCATGACTGGGAAAATGGCAGCAGAAGCGGATATGATGCGATCGTACGGCAACAACTATATGTTTCTCTGGTATTGAATAAGCCAAATGTAAAATACAGGCCTGAAGATGGATGCCCCGGACCAGACACAATTCAGGTAGGCAATGATGTCCTTATAATACTATTTGACAGTCAGTGGTGGTTACATCCTTACGATAAACCGGAAATAGAATCGGATTGCAAATGCAAAACACCTGACGAACTGGCCACGCAAATCGGGGACATTGTTGCCAAGAATTCAAAAAAACTCATCATTATTGCCTGTCATCATCCATTTAAAAGCTATGGCCCGCATGGCGGATATTACACATTGAAACAGCATCTTTTTCCTTTTACAGACCTTAAAAAGAGTTTATATATTCCCCTGCCCGTTTTAGGCTCCATTTATCCTCTTGCCCGAAGCGTATTCGGTTCGCCGCAGGATCTGAAGTATCCTGCTTACACCAATATGATCGAACAAATCGGGGCTGTTGTTAAAGGGATTACTTCTAATGTAATTTTTGTTGCCGGCCATGAGCATAATCTGGAACACATTTACGAAGATGGCTATAATTATATTGTGAGCGGAGGGGGATGCAAAATCAACCAGGTATCAAAAAAAAAGAATGTTCCTTTCACTTCAGCTTCCATAGGTTTCTCAGTAATGGAAATCTCGAAAAATAAAAATGTGACAATTGACTTTTATACTGTGTTGGATACCGTAAGAAAAGTTCATTCAGCCACTTTGTTGAATTATACTCCGGTGAGACTCACAGATACTATAACTGCTGAAGTAATGGCAGCAGCCAATTTACCCGATTCAGTCAGTAAAGCCGCCAGTAAAATATTTCCGCAGACACATGGCCTGAAGAAATTTTTTATGGGTCAAAACTACAGGAGAGAATGGTCAACGCCGGTAAAAATAAAAACCTTTGATATTGATAAAGAAAAAGGCGGATTCAGAGTAGAAGGAGTTGGCGGAGGTAACCAGACAAGATCATTGCAGCTAATAGATAGCAAAGGAAAGGATTGGTCATTGCGGCAGGTAGAAAAACTGGGAATATCGCTACCCGATCCTTTTAAAAATTATATGGCTGCGGATATGGCAAAACAGCTTACATCTGCCTCGCATCCCTATGGTGCATTGATCATTCCGGGGCTGGCCCGGCCTCTCAATCTTGTTGTTCCCGCACCTGAACTGTTTGTTGTGGAGGATGATGGCAGATTGCAGGGTTATCGTAATCAGTTTGCCGGTAAAGTTTGTATGCTGGAAGACCGGTTCACCAGGTATAAAGGAAAAGAGACCCGGAGCACCAGCAAAATGTTTAAAGAAATGACCGATGATAATGATCATCGCCCGGATCAGCCCACCGTTTTAACAGCACGGCTTCTTGATATGTTTACCGGTGATTTTGACCGTCATCTTGATCAATGGAGATGGTATAAAATAGACACAGGCAAAGGCGAAGTGTATTATCCTATTGCCCGTGACCGGGATCAGGCTTTCTTTTATTCAGACGGCAAGCTGATGAAGTGGATGATTGGCAGAATGATCCCTTTTTTAAAAGGTTTCCGGCATGATATTAACGATGTGGACTGGCTGGGATATGCTGCTAAAGATTTCGACCGTGTTTTTCTGACTGATCTTGACGCAAACGAATGGAAAAATGCAATAGATGATTTTAAAGAAAAACTGACTGACAGCGTCATCAGGTCTGCTGTAAAAAATTTACCCGCTGAAATTTTTGCTATAAGCGGCGAGGAAATTATTCAGAAACTGGTCAGCCGAAGAAACATTCTTTCTGATAAAGCCATGACCTATTACGAGTTCATTTCAAAAAAAGTGAATGTGGTTGGCAGTAATCAGCAGGAGTATTTCAAAATAAGTAATTACGGCGATGGTTTACAGGTAAGAGTGTACGAAAGGGGAAGAGGCAATGATACCAGTTTTATTATGTATGACCGTGTATTCAACCCCTCTGTCACAAAGGAAATAAGATTATATGGTCTTGGCGATAACGATTATTTTGATATTGAAGAGAACGCCAAATCCAGGATAAAATTCCGCATCATTGGGGGAAACGGTACAGATACATTCAATATCCGGGGCCAGGTTGAAAATCTCTTATATGACAGAAAAGCGGATAAGGATACTATACTTAATAAGAGCAAGAGCAAAAAAAGGTTTACCACCAATCCGCATACCAGTTCCAGGAGCCTGTTGAGCTATAATTATAATACCAGTCGTTTCCCTCAACTGACATTGGGTTATAATGCAGATGATGAAACCCTGATCGGGATCGGTGCTTCAAAGAGAACTTTTGGATTCAGGAACCTCCCTTATGCAACAGACCAACGATTTTCATTTTTGTATTCCTCACGGGGAGCCTACCATTTTAATTACAAAGGTGAATTCAATCATATAACCCGTAATGCAGATTTGCTGATTCAGAGCCGGCTTGCCCAGCCTTCTTTAAGAAATTTTTTCGGGCTGGGTAATAATACAACGGCTGATAAGAAAAACATGGATTATTACCGGATTCACTCCAATGAATTCGAGATAGAGGCTTTGATACGCCATCGGTATTTTGAACGTCTTCATGTATCCATTGGCCCGTATTACTATCAGTATAAAAGCAGTTATGCTGAGAACAGAACAAACATTCTTTCCAACTTCCGGCAAATGGGGATGGATTCAGCTGATATTTTCAGCAATAAAAGCAATTTGGGAATTAAAGCCATCTGTACGTTTGACAACCGTAACAATGAGGTATTTCCCACAAGGGGCATTTTCTGGAATAATGAATTGGTATCACTGGCAGGACTAAACAAAAACAGCGATGCTTATACAAGATTCACCAGTGATATGACCATCTATGCCAGCCTGAAAGACCCTGCTAAAATAGTCGGAGTATTGCGGTTTGGCGGAGGCAGGATTTTTGGAAATAAATATGATTACTTCCAGGCACTTGACCTCGGCGCAAATAATTATTTACATGGCTTCAGAAAAAACAGGTTTTCCGGCTCGTCCAATATGTATGCAAGCCTTGAACTCAGGATCAAATTATTCGACGTTAATTCATTTATCTTTTCAGGCCCGTTGGGATTGACCGCTTTTTATGATGCAGGAAGAGTATGGCTCCGCCACCAGGATTATAACAAATGGCATTCATCTTTTGGCGGAGGATTGTATTTTGTTCCATTCAACCGGTTTGTGATCTCTTTTGCCGCCGGCTTCTCAGAGCAGGAAAGAGTTTTTAATGCTACAATCGGTTCCAGATTCAATCTTACTTTTTAATCCGGCCTTACAAATATGTTTTAAATGAACCCGGGTAAACCCTCTTTTATTACCGGCAAAACAATTACCACTCAGATTGTAGTGGCATCTGTTATTCTGTTTGCCAATTTATTGATGGTGTTTGTTTTCAAAAATAAATGGTTAGACGAGACAGTATTTAATTCTCTATCTCCACATACCACAGCTGCCCGAACTCATTTATTCCGTGACATCAGTTTTTTTGGCAACCACAGGTTTTTAGTGCCTGCTAATCTTCTCCTGATTGCCTATTTCATTATTACGAAAAATAAATGCTGGGCTATCAGGGTTGGCGGAGTGGCACTAAGCAGCCTGGGGTTAATGTCACTTTTAAAAAACCTGATACAAAGAGACCGCCCGGTGATGCCGTTGGTGGATGGAATTACCAACTATGGTTTTCCCAGCGGACATGCATTAATGAGTGTTGCCTTCTTCGGGCTTTTGATTATGTGGACTGCTGAAATAATAAAGAATAAAGCCCAAAGGAACCTGATCATCTGCTTCTATATCTTCCTGGTAGTTGTCATTGGTTTCACCCGGATCTATCTCAGGGTTCATTACACAACAGATGTGATTGCCGGCTGGTGTACAGGTGTTATCTGGTTGGGAATTTCAGTTTTGCTGATCGAAAAATTAATACCGGCGAAGCGATAAAGTTTTATTTCTTCTTAAAACTGAATCTTAAGATTGTAGCTATCCCTTCGCCCCCTTCGTTTGAAATAAATAAATCGCCATTCGGCGCAAATGTCATTCCTTCAGGCTGGTTATACATTACCGGATCAAGCCGGAAGACCTGTTCCGGTTTGCCGGTATTTTTATCTGCCACTACCAGCAGTTTGCCGACCGATGCCACTATGTACAGTTTACCATTTACAGGATTAATTCCGGCGGTTGATGGTTTGAAATCCGCTTTATCATCGCCCAGCATTTTCTGTATTTCTTTTATATCGATGGTGTATGCCGGAGCCGGGTTAAAAGTATGAGTGGTAAGGTCAAACTGGTAGGCCACTCTTATGTCCGTCTTTTTTTCATGAGCACACTCCTTGCAAAGCATGATAAGGGACTTCCTGTCTTTATCCAGGTATAAAGTTTCAAATTCATTTTTCTCACCCGGCAAAACAAACTCCTTTGTATTGAATGAACTGTCTTTTGTATCAACCTGCACTATGCTGCCTGTGGCAACCAGCATATAAATAGCTGTATCGGTATAAACAATGTCTTCATAATCTCCCTTGCCCCCGAATTTTTCTTTATCAACTTTATCATTTTTGTTTTTGAAATCAATGGTAAATATGTCGCCCTTCTCATCATTTTCTGTTAATATCAGGTCTCTTTCCGGGATATAAGCCATGCCTGATATTTCATGCAGGTGTTTCCCTAAATCCATTTTTTCATCGGGTGAAGTAAAATTATAAGGAAGCGCCCCGCTATTGGTTGAACCTCCCTTCGCAGAATCAAACGGGAATTGCAAAACAGTGCCTTTGGAAGTTATTCCTTCATTTGAGATCAGCATGGTCCCATCTTTACGGAAAGTAATTCCCTCGGGTTGAGGAAAAAGTTTTTTGCCCAATTCATATACCGCTTCCACTTTGCCATTAAGGTCCGCTACTACCAATTGACTGCTGGCAGATGAAAGAATAAAAAGCTTATGAAGTACCGGGTGAACGGCGGCGGCTGAAGGTTGCAGTTTGGATGCCTTGAAAGGAGAAAGTTTAGCCACTTCCGTTGCATCAATGGTAAAGACAGGTTTGTTGTCAAATCCGGTTAAATCCGGATAATAGGCAAAAGCGCTGACTGTATTTTTATCGTCAGCTGCACAATTCTTACACATCATGATCAACGCTTTGCGGTCAGGATCGTAATACAATGTTTCAAAATCATTGCTGCCGGAAAGGTTTATTTTTTCAGACTTTACAGAATATCCTATCCCTGATGTATCTTTTAACAGCTGTGTGATACGTCCATCGCTGCGTAAAATAAAAGGCACTCCGTTTATCACAGCTACATCTTCATAATCACCTGCTCCGCCAAAACTGTAGGGAGCGGTTAATATTGCTTTTTTGTCTTCTGTAAGAAAATATAGTTTTCCGAACTCATCATTAACTGCCAGATAATAGTCGTTCTTGCCATCCCAGGTAATACCCGATATTTCCCTGATTTGTAAATCCAGCTTAAACTCTTCCTTTTTTGAAAAATTATAATGGGCCGGCGACTTTATGAGCCGGGTTTTGGGACGGCATGCTGCAAATAAAAGAAAGGGTAGCAGAGCAATCAATAAAAACCTATACAGGAGATTTAAAAAACGCATTCTTCTTATTTTGTCTAAATTTATTAAAAGTTATCTTTATAGCATGACTGAAACCCAATTATCGCTGATTCAGCAGGCCAGAACAGTAGTAACGGATATGCTTTCTCATAAACTGAGTAAAGATATTAAGTTTCATACTTTGCAACATACACAGGAAGTGGTGGCAGCCTGCGAAACAATGGCGAACTATCATCAACTCGCAGGTGACGACCGTTTTGCCTTACTGCTGGCAGCCTGGTTTCATGATACAGGCTACACTGGTGGCACAGCAAAAGACCATGAAAGCCTGAGTATAAAACTGGCTGAAGATTTCATGCAAGCCCATTCCGTTGCCGATGATATAAAAGGCAAAGTGACCGGCTGCATCAATGCTACCCGAATGCCACAAGGCCCTGAAACTCTTATTGAAAAAATAATCTGCGATGCCGACCTGTTTCACCTGGGTACTGATGCTTTTGATGAAAAAAATAAATTATTACGGCAGGAACTGAATGAATTTGGCGATAACGATGTATCTAAAAAAGACTGGCGAAAAATAAATATCCGTTTCCTGGAAAGGCATCAGTACTTTACTGCCTATGCTAAAGAAAAACTTCAACCGGAAAAAGAAAAGCACCTGGCTGAATTAATGGAAAAAGAAGAAAAAAAGCATGAAACCATGAAACCCGAAAAAAAATCTGCCCGACCTGGTCATTCAGGCGGGGAAAAGGAAAAAGACAAGGACAAAAAAAAGGAGAAGGAAAAAGATCCTGTTGCCCTTGCTGAAGCTGCTGAAGCCAAATTAAAAAGAGAAAAAGAGAAAGAGGCTGACAGAAGTATCGCTACAGTTTTCCGTATCATGGCGCAAAACCATTCTGCCCTTAGCCAGATGGCGGACTCTAAAGCCAATATACTTATTTCTGTTAACTCTATCATTCTATCGTTGCTGATAGGCAGCCTGATCGACAAGTTGCAGACCAATACATCTCTGCAGATACCGATGGGTGTTATTTCCATTGTGTGTGTCACCTCCATCATTTTCGGCATACTGGCCACAAGACCCAATGTTTCTCATGGCACTTTTACAAGAGACGACATCGCACAGAAAAGAGCTAACCTGCTTTTCTTCGGAAATTTTCATGGCATGAGTTTGCAGGACTATAATTGGGGAATGACTGAAATGCTGAGCGACAAAGAGTACATGAACAACAGCATGATAAAGGATAACTATTTTCTTGGAGTGGTACTGGCCAAAAAATACAGATACCTCCGCATTGCTTATAATATTTTCATGTATGGGCTGATACTGACTTTGATCGCTTTTGCTGTTTCTTTCCTGATGCCACAGGCTACCGAAGTTTATAATTAATACCCGTCAATCAAAAATTCCCTTATAAAACAACAACACTTATGAAGCAACTATCAGGCATTTTATTGCTTGCTCTTTTATTAGCATGCAACAATTCAAAGAATGACAAGTCCGCAACTGAAAACCCAACACAGTCCGATCAGAACAGAACGACAGCTGAAAACAGTAATCCACCTCCTGCTTCCTATTCATCCGGTAACAATTTCACCATATCGATAGGAGGAAATGAAACCGGGTATAATGGAAGCATACTTGTTGATAAGGATGAAAAGAAACTGCAGGCCGGAGCCCCTTACCGGGGTATGATAACCACCAGCAGCGGTCCCGATAACAGCGGGATGATACTTCGTTTTGTATTTGATACAAAACCGGGATCGTATCCTGTAACAGGCATGAGCTATAACCGTGGCACCGGTGATGCTGCAGAACAGTATGGTGGCTTACTGGGCGGAGCCGAAAAAATTTATGATACCAAAGTAACCCTTACCGAGTGTAAAGACATGGGTGAAAACGGAACGGGTGGTCATAAATGGAGTATCAGCGGCACAGTGGAAAGTCTTACAATACCCGCCATGGGATTAATGCTTATGGATGAGTCCAAAAAGCATCCCAGGGAAATAAAACTGGATAAGATCAGTTTTACCGGGCTTGGTTTTGACGACAACTGGGAAGAGATGATGGAAAAGGCAATGGATATGATGAAGAAGAAAGAATGATAAAATAATTATTTAATTTTATTTGAAGGAGCCTTGTGCTCCTTTTATTTTGCCCGTTAATAAGATTAATTGTAATTTTTGCAATGAACCCCAAAATATTTTTTATGCGGTTTATATTTCTGTTTGTATGGCTGTTGTCCTCAGCTTTATTGCCGGCCCAGTCAAAATTCACACATACTACCGGTTCAAAAAACATCAGCGGCAATTCCACTTATCTTTCTGCAGAAGGGCTGAATGGCAATCCCGGTGCCATCATTATTGTGGAAGCTGATTATGAAAACAGAAAAATGAACCCGCATCCTGTTGGCGTCTGGTACACCGGCAGCCAGTGGGCTGTCTTCAACCAGGATATGGCAATTATGCCGGAAGGGATTTCTTTCAGCATTACATGGAATAATCCGGATGCCAATTCATTTTATCAGAAATTTTCAAAAGCTAATCAGCAATATGGAAGAATGTTCATTGAAAGTCCATCATTGAATAACAATCCCTCGGCTACCTTTTATGTATCACAGGTCTGGAATCCCGTGGGCATTGGTGGTGTGTACAATAACTCTGATATAACGGTTGAATATGATAAACAGCTTGGCAAATGGGCAGTGGTGAATCTTAATGGAGGAGGGCTGACGGATGGTTCTGCTTATAACATTATAATTGTACCGGAGGGCATGGCGAAAAATGACCCCGGTTTTAATAAACCGGTTACCTACGAAGTAAAAGAAGAAAAAAAATATGATGTTTCCAATATTCCAAAAAATTATCCCGTAAATCCAATCAATGATGGAAAAGAAATAAAAAATGCCGGGGTAGTTCCAAAGCAGGAAAACCCGGTAATGAATGTGCCGGTTGATATAGCAGTAAATCCCGGCCAGCTTGCAGATGCTGCTTTTGGAAACAATTTTGGTTTTGAATTTCAATTGTTCAACTGGACAGCTACTGGCGCCGCCTTCAGTAACCAACCTGTGGAAGGAAACACGGTAAAGAGTGAAAGAGTTTTGACTTCAATGGCATATAACAATGGAGGTATTGGCGGTGATTACTGGAAAAACATAGATTACCCTATCGGTTTTAAAGAAACTCACTGGATCGGCACTTATGAAAACGGGAATGGCGATACGCCTACCGGCACACTTACTTCAGGACAATTTCTCATTAATAAAAGATACCTCCATTTTTTATTGGGCGGCGGCAAAGACATCAACCGGCTGTATGTGGAGTTGCAGATTAAAAAATCAGATTACCAGGCTGTGTGGGGCGAAAGCAGAAGAGGATTTTATGGCGATACCGATGATGGATTTACAAGAGCAATAAGAATTACCTCTTCTCTTAATTCCGAAGAATTGTTCCGTTATTATTTTGATCTTGGCTCAGTACTGAATAACCAGTATGTCAATAAAACTGCCCGGATCGTTATTGTTGATAATGCCACCGGCCGGTGGGGGCATATCAATGTAGATGATTTTACACAGGCAGATAACCTGAATGATCTTATTCCACTGATGCGGGATGGTTTTAACTTATATGCCGATAAAGACAAACCGGTATGGGGATTCTTTGACAGCCATGCACACCCTGCTGCCGATGAAGCATTTGGAAAAAAATATTATGTGGGTAGCAGCCGGGCTCCGCTGAGTTCTGCATGGGGTAATGATGTTTGTACCCGGGCACATACATTTGGGCTTACGCTTGATGGTTTCACCAATGTTTTTGATCCGCATAAATTTTTTGATGGCGGTTGGCCTGATATGTGGGGCTATCCGAGATTCAATGGAAAAATGCATCAGAAATACCATGTGGATTTGATTAAAAGAGCCTGGCAGGGTGGTTTAAAAATTTTCTGCGCATTAGGTATAAATAATATGTACCTCGCTACAAGAGCATTGGGTCACGGAACGAACGGAGAAGCGATAGATGATGAGTCAGTATTATTGCGCCAAACGAATGTGATGAAAGAAATGGCAAGAACCAACAACAGTTGGATGGAGATAGCCTATACACCTGCAGATGCAAGGCGAATAATCCTGGAAGGAAAACTATGTGTAATACTCGGATTGGAATCCGATGTGTTTGGAAATTTTAAATCACCTGACTGTAACTGGGTTGACAGATCTGAAGATCTTCCCCTGGTTTCTATAACTGAAGCTGATGCCAATGCCAAACTGGAGCAAAAGTTGAACCGGTATTATGATCTTGGTTTAAGACAGGTACTTCCACTTCATTACCTTAGTAAGCCATTTGGCGGTACGGCTGTATTTAATGGAAACACCTTTTTACCACAAATGGAATTTTATACCAACGTAAGGGTAAAAGGCGGGGTGCCCGACCGTATCGGTTTCAGTTTGTATGAAGATTTTCCAACCATGCCTGCTTTTACCGGAAATTTTGTGGGATATACCGGGTATGCCGCCAGGATACAGAAACAAGATGAAGGTGCAGAAATAAGTATGGTAAGCGCCGACGGGCTTACACCAGTCGGAACTATTTTATTCCGAAAACTGATGAAGAAAGGTTTTATCGTTGACCAGGAACATGCCAGCTATCAAACCAAAAGAGAGATTTTCCGAATAGCCAATGAAAATGGCAATTACCCGGTGATGGCTTCGCATTGCGACCCCCAGGGGCTTGCATTTATCTGGACAAGGCAACCGGTGAGATATAATGGAAGTAATGATGATAAGCTAACCAATTTCAGAACTACTACCATCCGCAATGTGGCTCATGAAATGGAGTTGAATGATGAAAGCTATAACGGCATTCAACAAACAGGGGGTACTATCGGTGTTTTTCTTTCAATGAACCATAAGCAAAAATATACCGGCGCATGGGGCGATATTCCCAATGATTGTTCCGGTTCCACCAAAACTTTTGCCCAGATGTATTTGTATTCCCTCGATAAAATGAACGGAAAAGGAGTGGGTCTGTCCAGTGATCTGCCAATGATTGATGCTATCTGTCCCCGCTTTGGTCCTTTTACAGCATGGGGGTCAACATCGGAAAATGAAGATGTATTAAAAGTTGGAAGAAGAACCCGTGAACGGTATGCGCAAACCAATGGTGTTCGTTATGATGTTCCCAGCCGCAGCTATCATCATTCGTTTTTTGAAGGCAGCGATAATCCCGGCTGGGAAGAAGATGCATATAAAGCACTGGCAGCATGGGATGCCGGAGTAAACCCTTTTACCAATGAAAGTGCAATTGCCATCAGTGGTGAGCCGGGTCATGCAGACAGAGTGAGGAGTTATGCAAGGGGATTGTTTGCTGATAATTTAAACCAGTTGCGTACCTGTTGTGGTGATACTCCTTTTGAAGAAGCGGCCATGTTTTTATTGAAAAATAATATTGCAGACATTTATAATTATCTCCCTGCCGGTTTCTGGAGAGATCACTCAGAAGATGTTACAAGGGTCTATAACAACATCCGTCCAATATTTACGACATGGATAGCAAAAAACGGAAATAATGAACCGCTGCGGAGATATATTACCGGCAACCGTTATTGGGATTTTAATATAGATGGGTTGGCTCATTATGGATTGTTGCCCGACCTGTTGCAGGACCTGAAAAACATTGGTCTTTCTCCTGTTCAATTATCGCCTTTATTTGGCAGCGCTGAAGATTATATCAGGATGTGGGAAAAGGCTGAAGCTGCAAAAGCAAATGTGAGAGAATGATGTTGATTTAATTCTTCCCCCCCAGCATCTCTTCCAGCTTCATCACCAGTTCTGTTTTGGTAATGGGCACTCCCATTATTTTGTTATAGCCTTTGGCATCCACAAAATAAACATCACGGATGATACGAATAAGCTGACCATTGTTGATCTCAGGGACCAAAACAGTTTCAAAATTCTTCAGTATATCGCCAAGATTTTTTGGAAATGGTCTTATGTAACGAAGATGAGCATGGCTTACAGCATATCCTCTTCCCTGCATTTCGGCCACAGCAGATTTGATAGCGCCGTAAGTAGAGCCCCAGCCCAGCACTAATATCTTTCCTTTCGCAGGGCCACTGTCTAATTTTTGCTCAGGAATATAATCAGCAATTTTATCAACCTTCGCCTGCCTTATCTTCACCATGTATTGATGGTTTTCCGGATCATAACTCACATTACCGGTTCCTTCTTGCTTTTCAATTCCGCCAATCCGGTGTTCCAGTCCGGCAGCACCCGGAACGGCCCAGGGACGAACTAATTTTTCATCTCTTTTATAGGGCATGAATTTCCCTTCCCCCTCATCCAATCCTTTTTTGAAACTTACTTTTATTTCAGGCAGATCTTTTGTTTGCGGAAACTTCCATGGCTCGGCGCCATTGGCAATATAGCCATCGCTTAAGAATATCACAGGCGTCATATGCTGCACAGAAATACGAACCGCTTCAAATACTGCATCAAAGCAATCAGCAGGTGTGCTGGCGGCAATCACCGGCATCGGGCATTCACCATTTCTGCCATAGTATGCCTGCATCAGGTCGCTTTGTTCCGTTTTGGTTGGCAATCCTGTTGAGGGGCCTCCCCGTTGAATATTTACAATCACCAATGGAATCTCCAGCATCACTGCCAATCCCATGGCTTCTCCTTTCAATGCAATGCCGGGGCCGCTGGATGTGGTTACTCCCAAAGCGCCGCCATACGAAGCCCCGATGGCTGAAGCAACTGCTGCAATTTCATCTTCTGCCTGGAAAGTTCTTACACCAAAATTCTTATACTTTGATAAATCATGAAGAATATCTGATGCCGGAGTGATGGGATAAGAACCAAGAAAAAGAGGCAGACCGCTTTTTTTCGATGCTGCTATCAAACCGTAAGCCACCGCCTGGTTTCCCATAATGGAACGGTAAGTGCCGGGCTCCATTTTAGCTTTCTCCACTTTATAAGTGGTGGTGAAAGTTTCTGTGGTGTCGCCATAGTTATAACCGGCCTGCAAGGCTTTTATGTTGCTATTCAGTATCTCATCCTTTTTACCAAATTTCTCTTTCAGAAAATTAACGGTGCTGTCCATGTCACGGTTGTACATCCAGTACAAAAAGCCGAGCACAAACATGTTCTTGGCCCTGTCTTTTTCTTTCATCCCCATTGTTATGTCTTTCAACGCCTCTCTTGTCATCTTGGTCACATCCATCTTTATTACCTCATAATTGTCAAGACTGCCATTCTCCAGTGGGTTCTCTCCTTCCGGGTAATTGGCCAGCCGGAGATTCTTTGCATCAAAGCCGTCGGTATTGACAATGATCTTACCGCCTTTCTTTAATGCAGTAAGATTCACTTTCAATGCAGCTGCATTCATGGCTACCAGCACATCACAGGCATCGCCGGGAGTAAAAATCCTGTCGCTTGAAAATCGTAACTGGTAACCGCTTACCCCGGGTAATGAACCCTGCGGCGCCCTGATCTCTGCCGGAAAATCCGGAAAAGTAGCCAGGTCTATCCCTAATAAAGCCGTATTGTTTGAGAACTGAGTTCCGGTTAATTGCATACCATCGCCGCTGTCGCCGGCAAACTTGATGACCACATCCTGAAGTACTTCCTGTTTTCTTGCCATTCGTCTGATAATTGAGCTGCAAATTTACGGCAACTTAGCCTTGGTTGTTACATTGATTTTGGTCATTATTTCTTCATGAAAACGGGCTTTGATTGATGAACAATTTATAAATTGCCGTCTATAACTTTTTACTATGAAAAAAATGCTGTGTCTGTTGCTCATTGCAGGACTTTTGGCTCCCCATCTTACTAATGCCCAAAATGAAGACGACATCTTCGAAGCTAATCGCCTGAAAAAAGTATTTCCGGATGACCGGGTGGCGGCCACCAGTGTGGAAGAGGAATACAATTTTGATAAAGGTAAAAGCGAGGATAAACTACCGGTCGTTACTGCTACCAAAAACACCGGCATTACTTTTCTCGCCCTGCGGGAAAGGGCGGGCATCCAGTATTTTGATTTCTACAATTCTTTCTGCAAGATCACCTCCTTTAAACAACTGGAAAAAGTAAAAGGATTTTTTGGCATGAAAAAGAATTATAATGTTGGTTTTGCCATTGACCGTTCGGCCAGCTCCAGCGATTATTTCTCAGACGACAGCAGGGTGAAATATTTCAATATCGGTTTTACAGGGTATGGTGATGTTACAAGAGTGGAGACAGAAAAAAAATTCTTCGACAGCAAATATTTAAGCAACATCTATTTTCATTCCTGGTTCCCGGCTAAGGAAAAAATTGTCCGCATTGTTATTCCTGACTGGCTGCAACTGGATATCAGGGAATTCAATTTCGACGGCTATAAAGTAGTAAAACAAAAGACCCAGGAAAAAAATTCCACTATCTATACATACAAGTTGCAGAACCTGCTGGCCATGAAATCGGAAAGAAGAGCCATGGGAGCAGCCTATATGTGGCCACACCTTGTGCTGCTGGTAAAGTCATTTAACTATGATGGCAAAACAGAAAAAGGATTTGGCGATGTGGGTGACCTGTACAACTGGTATAAATATCTCTATAAAAAATGTGTAAATAAACCTGATGAATTGAAAGCCAGGGTGACTGAATTAACGGCCGGCAAAGCAAATGATATTGACAAAGTAAAATCCATTTTTTACTGGGTGCAGGATAATATCCGTTACATAGCTTTTGAAGACGGGCTTGCAGGTTTTGTTCCCGCTACAGCGCAGGAGGTTTTTAAAACCAAGTATGGCGATTGCAAAGGGATGGCAAACCTGATGACGGAAATGCTGAAGCTTGCAGGGCTTGACGCTTATATGACATGGATCGGTACAAGGCATATTCCTTACGATTACACCCTTCCTGCTCTTTGTGTAGACAATCATTGCATCAGCACCGTAGTTCTTGGTGGCAGGGAATATTATCTTGATGGTACGGAGAAATATATTCCTTTCGGCGACTATGCATGGCGCATCCAGGGCAAAGAAGTCCTGATCGGCAAAGGCGATAAATATGATGTAAAGAAAGTGCCGCTGCTGGATAAGGATAAAAATAAAATTCTGACACAAACAACTTTTCAGCTGAACAATGATAAACTGAAAGGACATGTAAAAGTGACGCTGACAGGTGAGGAACGCACCGGCTTTCATCAATTCTATCATGACCTGCCCAATGATGATAAGAAAAAGATGATACAGCGGTTTCTCGAATTCGGAAATCGCAATCTTGTTGTAGCTAATGTAAAAACCTCTGACCTCAATAACCGGGAAATACCGGTAACCATTGAAGGTGATATTGACCTGAGCAATTATATCATTACAGAAGATAAAGAATTGTATGTGGGTATTGATTTCTTTCCCGAAGACCTGCGGGGAATAATTCCGGATAAAGACAGGCAGCAGGATTATGCATTGCATGCAGCCTATGTGTCGCAGGATGAGACTGAACTTATTTTACCTGCAGGCTATAAAATCGCTTCATTGCCCGCATCCATTGATGAAAAAGGAACTGACTATGAAATATCCGGCTCTTACTCACAAAAAGACAATAAAGTGATATTCAAGAAAACTTTATCCTTCAATACAGGCCGCATCCGTAAAGCTGATTTTGAGAACTGGAAAAATTTTACAAAAAAACTGAAAGATTTTAATAGCAACCTGATTTTAATAAAGAAACCCTGATTACGAAATTGATTTTAAAACCACATAGACACAATAGATACATAGTTACACATAGGATATGCTATGTGACCATCTATGTGCCCTATGATCCTATGTGCTAAAACAATAACAATGCAACTCTTCTATATGAAAACATTGTATTATCTCTTTTTAATTTTTTCTTTTTCCACAAAGGCATTTGCACAAGACGACGACACTTTTTCCGAAGCAAAACTCCAGAGCATTGCCAATAACATGAAACAGGTTTGGAATGACCCTGATCCTGATTTTTCCGTAAGCGCTGTGCCGGACAAATGGAAAGAAGAAAGCGGCGTCATCATTGCACAAAAAACAAGATTCTCTTTTGATAAGGATGCCAGCAAGCTGGCTGTGTACGAGATCACCCGCCGCCGTATTAAATTGATCGACCGGGATGCCGTGAATTCCTATTCTTCTGTTTACTTCCGCATCGGCTCATCCAATGACGGCGCCGGAATTAAGATTATCAAATCAAACGGAACCGTGCAGGATGTTTCACTGCGCAATGCCATTTATATTGAAGACAACCGGGAAGTGCCTTCCACATTTGCGCCGTATATCGGCAAGGCCGACACTTACCGGGATAAAAGTAAAAGCCGGGTAACATATTATAAGGTAGCCGTTCCCGATCTCGATCCCGGTGATATCATCGACTATGGAACCATTTTCTATGATGATAACACTGTGAAGAAAATGAACTTCATTGAATTTGACCCTATTTATTATGTATGTACAAGGGAATATCCTTTGATTGCACAAAAATTTGAGATTGATACCGATGATAAATCGTTTGTGAATTCAAAGTCAACCATGGGCGCCCCTGAATTTAAAGAAACAACTAACAGCAATGCGGACTATGCATGGGAAGACCGCAACAGGGATAAGGCCAGCGATACCCGCTGGGTAAACAGCCTGGTGGAGCTGCCGATGATAAAATTCCAGATCGTCTTTTCAAAACAAGAAAACCGTTCCGATCTTTTTATTGGTGATAAAGGCGAGCTGAAGCAAAACATAAGCCCGGAAGAGCTGGCAAAAAAAATGAACAACCTATACAACCGGCTGGATGGTTCCATGTATTATACTTTGGCCAAAGGTTACCTGAAACAGATCAGCGCCACCGATATGCGGGATGAGGATTTTATTCAAAAAGCTTACTACATTCTGCGGCATATGTCGTTTTACAGGGCAGGTGGTTTTTCCAGTGAGTTGTTTGCTTCCTGCCTTACCCAATGCCTTGACCTGAAAAAGATTCCTTATGACCTGATCGTTACCAGCCCTGCCAATGTGTGCAAACCGGAGAACATCATTTTCAGAACTGAGCCGGAATGGATGGTAAGGGTGAAGGGGAAATATATCTTCAATGCCTCGATTGTTTCAAACCCTTATGATTTTAAAGAAGAGTTTCTGAATACACAGGCTTATATTATTTCGCTGGGAAAAAATCCAACGGCCACCCCTGTCACTTTGCCCGGTACCATACCGGAAGAAAACATCACTACCAACAGCATTACGGCCACAATGGATACGGCCACCCGTAATATGAATATAGTGCTGCAAAGGGCTGTTATCGGGCTCAGCAAACAATTCTTTAATCAACAGGCTCTCAGCTACACCCCTGCGCTGGATGATGATCACCGCAGTTATGGCGGCGAAGACGATGTAAGAGGTGGAATGAAAGGCGATGCCCTGGAAGCATATGAAACCCGGTTGAGAGAAAGAAAAAAAGAAGACAAGACCAACAAGCTGGAGTATATGAAAAATGAACTGGAAGATGATTATGAAAGCCTGACGGCTTACACAGAATTTACGCTGAACACCGATGGTCGTACCTGGCGCAAGCAGGAGTTGAATTATACCAACAAATTTGAGTTGGGCGACATGGTGAAAGTGGCCGGCGATAATCTATTGGTATCCGTGCCGGGTTTGATCGGCGACCAGCTTTGGGTGTCGCAGGATGAAAGAAAAAGAGAGGTGGATGCTTATATGAGTTTCCCAAGAAGCACAAGAAACATTATCAACTTTTCCATACCGGCAGGTTATAAAGCCGTAGGAGTACAGAACCTGAACATGAATATTGATAATGAAGCCGGCACATTTGCCGTGCAGGCTTCGGTAGAGGGCAATACCTTGAACATACTGGTGAAAAAACTTTATAAGCAAATGACGGTGAAAAAAGAGAACTGGCCTAAGCTGATGGAGATGCTGGATGCGGCGTTTAATTTTTCTCAGAAGAAGATCTTGCTGAAGAGGATGTAAGAATAATATCAAAAGAAGCTTTGAAAAAAGAGTCCCCAACTGACGGGACTCTTTTTTATTCTCTATTTAGTCTCACTGCTTCCAGGGATATTTTTCAATACTTCGGTGAGTTTAGCCCTTTCTTTTGTTATCTTTTTTCCCCGGAAAAACAACCAAAGGTTAAAGAAAAGCATTATGCCGAGGTAAATGCTGAAGCCACCTATTTTGGCGCTTAGAATTTCCAGCATACTCCGGCTGTCTAATAGTTCGGCAGTAATTTTCATGATCCAAAGAGCAAATCCCAGGTTAAGCAGGTAAAACCCGGTTTTAAATAATGTGTTGGTGGAATAAGCGATATCCGTTTTTCCATGAAAGATATCCAGCATGAATACTTTACTGTTTTTAAACAATGTGTGTGCAACATACCAGGTAAGGGTTATTACAATGGGCAGGTAAATAAGATACGCAATAAAATTAAGGGAGGGTCTCATATAATTAAGTTTTATGGTGATTGAAATATTTCCTTTGTTTGCTCAACAGGTAGATGACTGTCATATTTATAAAATGAATCACTGCCAGTGTCAGCATGATCTTGCCGGTCATGGAGAACACAGTGACCAGCACTTCTTCTATAGTATGAACTGTTTTCCAGGTGCTGATCATGAGGGCAGCATAGCCAAGGTTTAAAAGATAATACCCGATCAGCAGCAGCCGGTTGATAGAGCCGGACAGGTGTTCGTTTCCCTGCAGGAGTTGCAGGATATAAACCTTCCCGTTGCGGTAGAAAATGAGACCGACCTTAAAAGTGATAATGTAAGTGATGAGCAGGTAAAATATATAAGCGAGGATATTCATACAAGAACTTATATAATGAACTAAGCCGGCTCAAAGATATAGATTGTTTTTGAATTTTCAATATTTTCTGAAATTTATATTTTCAAACAAATCCTGACTCTTGATAGCACGAACCAGGGTTCAGCACTCATTTACTGCTTAGCGGCCTACCCCCTTCCGTCATATATATTAGTGACCCCTCCCGGCAAACCACTGCCTTCTTCTTTGCGATGATATGTTCCGTATTCAACTATTCTTCCGGCCAGCCGGCTGACAACATAAAGTTTAATCGCTGAAAATTTTTACCCTACTGCATTTTGTGGCTTACGACCCCGCCTGCCCGCCCAGATGAACCGTTCGGACGGGAATGACTCAGTCGGGCAGGCTCCTCCGGTCAAAGAAAGGCGTACGGCTGTGGCATAGGGGAGTTATTAATACAACATCCTTAGCTATTCCACTTTTCCTGTTTCCTGATAGATTAAAAACCTGCAAAATGATTGCAGGTTGTAGGTGATTTGATTTCACCATTTAATTTCTTGTTACAACGCCTGTCGGGAAACTGGCTGCATTCAATGCCATACTGTATGTAAAATGATCTACAGCAGTACCGGGGATATTTCCAACCAGTGGTTTCAGCAGAAAAGGAGCGGGACTGTTATCTGGGAATGGTTCTACAGAAATTACCGCAAGTCCCCCCGACAGATTCGTAGGAAAAATACTCCCCGAAGGTGCATTCATAATAAAATCTTCGCCGGGGAATGGGGGTGCCGCCAATGTTCCGGAATAAGGCGCCGATGCATCTGCTCCCGTTACATTCGTGAATGTACCTGTGGTAACCGGTTTGCCAGCGATTAATGCCCAACCTTCATACCTCCAGCCTGTGGGTAATGCAGGAAGCGATAAACCCACGGTTGGAGAACCTGTCATCAGGCTTAAAAACCATACACCGCTTAATTCATCGGCCAGGGATGCAGTAGTGGGTGTTGCCAAAACATACTTGCCGATAGCTGTAGTAAAGGTTGTGTTAAGCGCTGCCGGATGCCCAATTGTTGCGTTAGCTGTGTTACCACTAAAATCTCCGGCCAGTAGTTTTTGCTCGCTTGGAGCTGGGTTAGCATCAGGAAAAGGCTCAACGGTTAATACAAAAGCCGTAGCATTATTTAATTGGTCTTTGTTTATTTCAAATGTAGTTTGCGAGAGCTGGCCTGTGGCATTTACTGAAAAAGTTCCTGTAGAAACCGGGGTACCGCCTACCATGATCCAGCCTTCATATCGGGCATTGGCGCCCAAATCTTCAAGACCTGTGATACCTACTGTCAATGTTTCTGTTTTAACATCATTATTCTTTTTGCATGAAGTAAGGAACGGGACACTTAAGGCAGCAACTGCGATTGATTTGATAAAAACATTCATAGCAATAGTTTTTTAATTATTGTTTAAGACTGGTTTATATAAAAAGGGCAACGAAAGAATTTAAAGCTTTTCATATGTATGGATTTTTTACTCCTATAAGTATCCTGCGGCTGAAAACATGCCAACAATCATAATAGAGGCAAATGCGCATACAGCCATTATCAGGAGCCTTGTTCTGAATATTTCATGGTTCATACGGTTTGTTTTGTGCCCTTTCCAAACGAAAAAGGGTGTTATCGGATTAGCCATTAAATCAGGAGTAATTCCTGATTGTTTTCCAGGGATACAGGATGCCGGCTGAAGGCCTTCCAAATCAGATACACAAAAAGGAACAGAAAGGTTTTTTTAAAAAAAATATTTTTTACTTCTTCCTGGGATTTATTTGTTTGATATTTACACACTGAAACAAATCTCTTGCAATCATCAGCCTATACGGAAAAAGAATTAGTGAATGCCCTGAAGCAGCACCGCAATGAGGCCTACCGGCATTTGTATATGCAGTACCGTGGCGCCTTGTACAATATTATTTTACAGGTGATAGCGGATACCGAAACTGCTAACGATGTTTTGCAGGAAGTATTTGTAACCATCTGGAAAAACATTGACAAATATGATGAAAGCAAGGGACGCCTCTTTACCTGGATGCTCAAGCTTACCCGCAATATGGCTATCAATCAGACAAGGGTAAAAAATTTTAAAGTGCATAGCAAAAACGAAGACATTAATAATTACGTTTCTATTATCGAACAAAAAAACAGCGACCAAACACATGTTAACCATATCGGCCTCCGGCAACAGGTACATAAATTGCGGCCCGAATATAAAGATGTGCTTGAGCTGTCCTATTTCCAGGGGTTTAAGCAGGAAGAAATTGCCGAGGTCCTTAAAATCCCATTGGGAACAGTAAAAACCCGGCTTCGAAATGCCATTGTCGAGTTAAGAAGAGAATTTGTATAAATGGATATTAAAAACTACATATCATCCGGCATTATTGAACTGTATGTAATGGGCCTTTGTTCTCCTGAAGAGGAAAGGGAGTTTGAAATGTTGCGCCAGCAACACCCTGAACTGCATGAGGCTATTCTTCGGTATGAATCAGATATGGAAAAGAACATGCTGCAAAAAGGTGTCTTTCCCGGAGCTGAGGTGGATGACAAAATTTTACAGCGACTTGAATCCCTGAATACACCTTTTGTGCCAATAAAAGCAGGTAAAGCATTAGTTAAAAAAATGTATTGGCTAAAACCTGTTGCTGCCGCAGTTCTGTTGCTGCTGGGAGTAAGTTTATTTTTTAATTACCAGTTATCTAAGAAGAATAAATTGCAGGCTGAAATGATAAAAGGCACAAAAAATATTTCTCTGCCACTTTCAGACTATGCCGTTATCACTAATCCCTCTATTACACCGGTAGGTATGTACGGAGTGGGCTCACATGCCATCTGCCGCTGCACTATGTTCTGGGATAAAAAAACAGGTAAAGCATACATCATGATCCACCATCTTCCAAAATCATCTTCTTCCAGAGATTACCAGCTTTGGGCCGAAGTAGATGGAAAACTGGTGAGTGTTGGTATCATTAACGACGAGATAAGGGGCCGCTTTATTGAAGTGCCTGATGTACCTGCCGGAGCTGTTGCTTTTTCTGTTACCCTTGAAAAAACCGGTGGCAGCATTACTCCTACTGTTGATGAAACATATCTTAAAGGCAGAATTTAAGTTTCCTAAGCATCTCTTATCTTTTTAAATAAAGAAAGCTTACACAAAACCATTCGCATAGAAATGTTGTATATATGTTTAAACAACTGAATGAAGGTAACCGGGATTATCTGTCCAGTCTTATTGTTGCTCCCTTTTCAAAAAATGTATGCACAGGGCTGTAGTGATGCAGGGGTATGCACAATTCATGCCGTAAGAAGTATAACTGGCAACAGCAGTATGGGCCCAAATAAAAAAAACGAAATAAGAACAGGGCCTGGTTATGCCCGTGGCGAACGGGGCGCTAATATTTACTCATGGCAGCTGGAATATACCAGGCAATTATCAGGCAAACTTTCTTTAACCGGTAAGCTGAATTACGCATCAGTAAAAGGTGAACTGGCTCAAACCAGCGGTCTGGGCGATATTTTTCTGTCTGTTACGAACACATCAGGGTTAAGGAAAAAATGGCAAAAATCAGTTGTTGCCGGGTTTAAGGTTCCATTGAACAATGCAGGCAAAAACAAAAACGGCATTCATCTTCCAATGCTTTATCAAACCAGTCTCGGCACCACAGATCTTTTATTGGGTATTAATATTTCAAGGAAGTCTTTTGGCGCTTCCCTGGCTTACCAGCAGCCGCTGAATAGTGTCAATAAAAATAAATTTTTACAATCTGCATATCCTTTGGTGCCGGCAGTTGCATACTATCCATCCAGCAATGCCTTTTCCCGTAAAGCTGATATAGTGGCACAGCTTTCTTATAGCTTCAAAACAGGAAAGCATTTTTCCATGAGACCGGGTTTATTGGGAATCTACCATGCCGGTAATGACAGCTATCTTGATGAGAACAATATCAAAAAAACTATCATAAATTCAAAAGGCCTTACCTTGAATACAACTGTTTTTTTTCAATATGAAACTGGAGAAAGAAGCGGCTTGGTATTGTCCGCTGGCACACCTGTCATTTCCAGAAGCCAACGGCCTGATGGGCTTACCAGAAAAGTAGTGACAGCCTTTGAATATTATTTTCGTTTTTGATAGCAAAAGTTTCAATTCATGCCTACCCCCTTCCATCAAATATATTAGTGATCCCTCCCAGCAAACCACCGCCTTCTTTCTTACGATGCCATATACCAAACTCCAGATATTCATCCGGCATGGAGCCTATAACAAAATGATAAATTGCTGAAGATTTTTAGCCCCCCACATTTTGTGGCTTACGTCCCCGCCTGCCAAAAGAAGACCTCCGGCTGCGGCACATGGGGGTTGGCATGGCTTCTTTTCTTTTCGCCGCTGTTGCGTCTTGCGTGGCGACTGAGCAGCGCAGGCAAGAGACAAACAGCACGAACTGCAGGAAACTCTTATCTTAGTCTGTATAGCTATGGCCCCGATCATTACCGAATACCCGCAGTTTTTTTACAATCCCCGGCAATTATTAAATTAATTTTATGACCTTTACAACAGGCCTGGTTAGTTGCTTTTAGTTATTAGCCCTACTTTTAAAAATCTAAAACCAATTGCCATGACCTTTTTCAAAAAATTCATGTTATGCCTGGTTGTTACAGGCATTTTTTATTTTCCGTCTTCAGGCCAGTATAAACCGGCTGACCCGCTGCCGCTGGACCCCGATGTAAAAGTGGGAAAACTTTCAAACGGCCTTACCTATTATATCCGCAAAAATGTAAAGCCGGAAAAGAAAGTGGAATTGCGCCTTGCTGTTAATGCCGGGTCAGTACTTGAGAATGACAACCAGCAGGGGCTGGCGCATTTTATGGAGCACATGGGTTTTAACGGCTCTACCCATTTCCCCAAAAATGAACTGGTGGATTACCTGCAGAAATCCGGTGTAAAATTTGGCGCCGACCTGAACGCCTACACCAGCTTTGATGAAACGGTTTATATACTGCCTATACCCACAGATGATTCAGTGGTAGTGGAAAAAGGCTTTACGGTTTTGGAGGACTGGGCTTTTAATAACCTGTTTGACAAAAAAGAGATTGAAAAAGAAAGAGGCGTAGTGCTGGAGGAGTCAAGGCTGCGCAAAGGCTCTTTTGAAAGAATGAGCCAGAAATATTTTCCGGTATTATTCAATGGTTCTAAATATGGCAACCGCCTGCCAATAGGGAAAGAGAATATCTTAAAGACCTTCAAGCCGGAAACATTAAAAAGTTTTTATAAAAACTGGTACCGGCCCAACCTGATGGCGGTAATTGTAGTAGGAGATATGGACCCTGCAGAAGCAGAGAAAAAAATTATTGCTCATTTTTCCAAATTTAAAAACCCGGCTGCTGCCCCTGCCCGTCCTTCCATCATCCCCATCAAGGCCAGAACAAAGCCGGAAGCCATGGTGCTGACAGACGATGAGCAAACCAATACATTTGTACAGATTTACAATTTTGTAAAGCCTGCGGAAAAAATGAAAACATGGGGCGACTACCGGAAAAATATTCTTGAAGGCCTTGTCAGCAACCTTATCAACCAGCGGCTTTCTGAACTTACACAAAAAGAAGATCCCCCTTTTCTTTTTGCCAATACCGGTTACACCCCTTTTTTACGGGGATATAGTTCCTTTAATTCCTTTGCCGTATTGAGCAAAGGCACCCTCACAGATGCTGTTGATGCCCTGATTGAAGAGACCAGCCGTGCAAGACAGTTTGGTTTTTTGCAAAGCGAACTGGACCGGGCTAAAGCCAGCATGCTCAATAATGCCGATAAGGCTGTAAAAGAAAAAGACAAATCAGAATCAGGGATGATCGTATCGCAGTATGTAAGTAATTTTTTAAACGGAACCCCTGTTCCCGGCGTGCAGCACCGGTATAATTTTCTGAAAGAAATTTTACCCGCCATCACTCTCGAAGAAATAAATGAGATAGCCAAAAAAATGCCTTCTACCGGCAATGCATTTACACTGGTGCAGGCTCCATCGGGTATGAAAGACCAGCTTCCGGACAATACTGCTCTTTTGAAAGCAGTTGTTGCGGCTACCAATAAACCGGTAGAAGCGTATAAGGAAAAAGCCGTGGCAGCTGCCTTGCTCGATAAAGACCCTGTGGCCGGAAAAGTAACTGCTGAATCAACCAATGAAAAATTAGGATCAACAGATTATACACTCAGCAATGGCATCACTATCCGCATAAAACCTACCACGCTGAAGAACGATGAAATTCAAATGGACGCCTGGCGCTGGGGAGGTTACCACAAATACCCGGTAGCAGATAAAGAAAATGCCACCAATGCTGCCATCATTGTGCAGCAAATGGGTGTGAAGGATTTGTCGCCGACAGACCTGCGAAAATTCATGGCTGGAAAAACATTTTTTGTATCGCCATACATGAATGCAGATGAAGAAGGCATCGAAGGTACCAGCAGCGTAAAAGATTTTGAGAATTTCCTGCAATTGGTCCATTTATATTTTACACAGCCGGGAAAAGATGAAAGCCTGTTTAAATCTTTTATCAATAATTCAAAGGCATCCTTGCTCTTTTTGGGTAAAGACCCGCAGGCTTCTTACCAGGATACCCTGCAAAAAATCGTTTATAAAAACAATCCATGGAACAGTGGAATTCCCAAAGCATCCGATTATGACAAAATAAATCTTGACAGGGTGATAGAAATTTATCGTGGGGTGTTCAGTAATGCTTATGGCATGCATTTTACTTTTGTCGGCAATATTGACCCGCAGCAGACCAGGCCCCTGCTTGAAAAATACATCGGTTCATTGCCCGCATCCCCGAAAGAAAATACATATACCGATGTAGGTGTGCGGATGATACAGGGGCAAACGGAAATTGCGATCAAAAGAGGAAAGGAGCCAAAGGCAATGATCAACCTGCTGTTTGAAGGCGATATTGAATACAACCGTGACAACCGCCTGCAATTAGCCGCCCTGCTGGAAGTGCTGAATATTAAAATCATTGAAAAACTGAGAGAAGATATGAGCGGCATGTATGGCGGCGGCATGGGCGGCTCCGTAGTAATGCGGCCATGGGCACATTATGCAGTACGGGCTACTATTCCCTGCGGACCCGAGAATGTTGATAAACTTACTGCAGCATTACTTGATATTATCAAAACAGCCCGTGAAAAAGGTATTGAGCAAAAAGATCTTGATAAAGTAAAAGAGACATGGAAGAAACAATATCACGTCAATCTGCAAAGCAATGATTACTGGCTTGGCAGTCTTTCCAACGCTTATATTAATAATGATAACCCGGAAGACATCTTTGACTATGAGCAAAAGATAAGCAGCATAACCGTGCAGGACCTGCAGAATGCAGCTAAGAAGTTTTTGACGCTGGACAATATGGTAAAGGCAGTAATGTATCCGGAAAACTCAGCTGTAAAAGAAGAAGTGAAAACGACGAAGAAGGGATTTTAATATTGATATGTTATTTGAAACCAGCAAAGCCCTGTGACGTTTATCACAGGGCTTTTAAACTTTTATATGCCTGTTGTCATCCTCTTCCATCAAGCAAATTCCCTAATCCGCCCAGTACACTTCCTTCTTCTTTGCGGTGCCATGTGCCGTATTCAACTATTCTTCCTGCAAGGCGGCTGATGGGTAATGACTGTATCCACACTTTGCCCGGGCCCTGCAGTTTGGCAAAGAACAATCCTTCGCCGCCAAACATGAAGTTCTTGATACCTTTTACAAACTCAATATCAAAAGCAATGTTGGGTGTGTAACCCACAACGCAGCCGGTATCGATCTTCAAAATTTCGCCGGTCTTTAGTTCCTTTTCTACAATAAACCCGCCTGCATGCAGAAAGGCCATTCCATCGCCTTCGATCTTTTCCATGATGAAACCTTCACCCCCGAAAATACCCACGCCTAATTTTCTCTGGAAGTGAATGCCTACACTCACTCCTTTGGCTGCACAGAGAAATGCATCTTTCTGCGCAATGATGGTGCCGCCGAGTTGCTGCAGGTCCATCGGAATGATCTTTCCGGTATAAGGCGCTGCAAAGCTTACTTTCTTTTTTCCCTGTCCTGCATTGGTGAAGGCGGTCATAAACAGGCTTTCACCCGTCAGCACTCTTTTGCCGGCACTCATCAGCTTGCCAAAGAATCCGGTGGGTTGCTGTGCCGAGCCATCACCGAAAATCGTTTGCATCTGTATGCCGTCTTCCATCATCATCATGGCGCCGCTTTCAGCAATGGCTGTTTCCTGCGGGTCGAGTTCTATTTCCACAAACTGCAGCTCCTCACCATAGATCTTATAATCTATTTCATGATTTTTTCTTGTCGTTGTTTCCATAATTATTGTTTTCCGCAAAGGTATGAAGGGGCACAGTTCCCGGGGGAAACATTTCGGCAAACCGTCCTTTTTATCCGTTAATTTATTGCTATACCGGGTACTGCCGGATTGCGGTTTTTATTTTCCGCAGGTTTTCTTCTTAAATTAGTATCTCCAATTTCATTACCATCACCCAATTATTACCTATGCGCCGTTCATTCCCTTATTCCTTAATGCTGATCGCATTTTTCTGCCTGCAACAATCCTCATCAGCACAAATTCTTTACAAAGTGAATTTTCATGATAAAAACAATGCTCCTTATGAAGGGTTACTGGTGTATTTCAATGAGAGCCGGAGTTATATGCGTATCAGTTATTATTCTACCAATAACAAATACCAGGTAGTGGATGTGAAATACAAATCATCAACAGGCACATTTAATGATGGCTCCACTTATTTTTTTATGTCGGGTTCCAATCCCCGCTTTATCACACAGGATTCTGCCGGGCAGAAATACAATCCCGATCATTTTATCTGGAGAAAAGGAAAATATGAGAAGGACTGGAAAAGCCCTTCCACCACCGATGACCCCAACCTGAAATATGAAAGCGAACTGCCGGTTGATTCTTTTTACCAGGTAAGTCCTTACACTGTATCTGAAACTTTTCTTCGCCGGTTTTTCTGGGACAATGAACCCGATTACTTCTCGTTGAGAAAACTCTGCGGGCTGGTTGACATAACGAATATAAACCCGGTGAATACTTCCGGCGCCAAACTGCATCTTATTGTAGTTGCCAATACATTGATCGGCGATATAGGGCCCAGTTGCAAAGCCGACAGGGATAAACTGGATTATGAATTTCGCAGCGTTGCCGATGCACTGGGAGTGGGATATGAAAAATATATCGTGGATGAAGACAATTTCAATAAGACCGATGTACAGAATACCTTGAATTCGCTGAGGCCGGGCAGAAATGATATGGTGGTATTTGTGTACCGGGGCCACGGTTTCCGATGGGACAACCAGACCGATGCTTACCCGATGATGGACCTGCGAAAATCCAACTACCTGCCGATTGATAAAACCACTTCTCTTGCTTTAAGTGAAGTGTATAATACGATAAAAAATAAAGGCGCCCGGCTGAACCTTGTGCTGGCCGATTGCTGCAACAATTATGTTGGCATCAACCAGAATACCACTGTAAGTTTTTTGAATTCGCAGGCAGATAACAAACCTGATATTAATAAACTGAAAAAATTATTTGTCTCCGCCCGTGGCAACCTGATATGTGCAGCAGCCAAGGCAGGCGAATATTCATGGGCTAATCCATTTGGTGGTTTTTTCACCCTTAGTTTTATACAGGCCATGAAGGAAAAGATCAGCTATTTTAACAACAGCACTTCTACATGGAATGATGTGATCACTTATTCCACCAAACTTGCCAAAGACAAATCATCACCCACACTTTGCAGCAATTGCACCATACAATCAGGTGTTTCGTATGTGAGTGTGACGTATTAAAATAAAAGCATCCGCCGGGTGGCAGATGCCTTTATTATTTCACCAAAACCACAACTATATAAAAATGGTTGCGCTAATATGACAGCGCTAAACCTGCTTTTGCTGCACCCGTTGCCTGCCGGTCCAAACTTTTTTTCCCTGAAGCCTTCTTACCAAATACATGATACCGGCAAATATGAAAAAGAATGGCCCCAGAAAACCCAGCAGGGCAATGAACCTGGTACCATAAAATCTTTCCATTGGCCGCTTTAGCCTCTCTGCTATCAGGTACATGCTGGGCACCATTACCAGGGTCAGGAAGAAGGAGAACATCAACCCGAAAATGATCGTCCAGCTTAGTGGCCCCCAGAATACTACGCTATCTCCCCCAAAGAAAATATTTGGCTTCAGACTGGTGAACAAACCGGCAAAATCAATATTAAATCCTACTGCCAATGGCAGTAAACCGAGAATGGTTGCCACGGCAGTAAGTAAAACCGGAATGATCCTGATCTTACCCGCCTGTATGGCAGCTTCCCTTGTCCGCATCCCACGGCCACGCAGTTCATCAGTGAACTCAATGATAAGTATCCCATTCTTGATCACAATACCTGCCAACCCCACTACACCTACCAGCAGCATGATGGTGGCAATCGTCATTCCGGTAAGAGCATAACCCAGCAGCACGCCGATCACTGAAAAGAATATCTCTGTTATTACAATAAATGGTTTGCTCATGGAATTGAACTGCAACACCAGTATCAGGAAAATAAGTCCGACGGCGATCATAAAGGCTGTTCCCAGGAATGCCTGTGTTTCTTTTTCCTGTTCACTCTGGCCGCTGAGTTTAATGGTAACATCGGCGGGTATCTTCACTTTGTTTTTAAACTCATCGATCTTTGTCTGCAATTCTTTATTGATAGGTCCCACCATGGTTGGATCGAGTACATTACTCTGTAACTGGATGGTGCGTTTTACATTTTTTCTTTTTACACCCCCGGTGGTGCTGGTATAATCAACACTGGACACAGCGCTGAGCGGAATGGATTTCACCTGGAAGGTGTTCATATCCATAAAAGTGATACGCATATTCATCAGGTCGGTGATATTGTTGCGGATAAGATCATTGTAGCGCAATTGTATCTTGTATTCATCCTCGCCCTGTTTTATTTTACTAACTTCTTTTCCGAACACAGCCGTGCGGATCTCCATGCCCACCTGTCCTGTGCTCAGTCCTTCAAACATGGCTTTTTCCCTGTCCACATTGATGGTGATCTCAGGATTATTGAGGTCAACATCAGCCTGCAGGTTTTCAATGCCGTTCACTTTATTGGTGTCTAAAAAATTATAGAGTTGTGTAGCAATGGAAGAAATGTTTTCAAAATTATCTCCCCGCACTTCGATGTTTACTGGGGGGTCTGTGGGCGGGCCATTATCTTCTTTCGCCACTTCCACACTGGCGCCGGGGATACCCTGTACGGCTTCCCGTATCTGGTCCATATAAGGTTGGGTTTTCTTGCCATGCCTTTCTTCAAAATCAACAAAGGAAACCTGTATCCTTCCCAGATTGGATTGCACACTACGGTTGTTATCTCTCGGATTATTGGCGCTGACAGCTACATTAGCAATTATGCTTTCAACAATACCCTCCTTATTATTTTCCGGAAATTCTTTTTCAAGCACTTTCGCTACTCTTTTTTCCAGCATCCTTGTTACACTGTCGGTATATTTTACATCAGTACCAACGGGAAGTTTGAGATAAACATATACAAAATGCGGGTCGCCGCTGGGGAAGAAAGTGGATTTGGTTCTGCCCGTTTGTATGCTGAACATCAATAAACCCAGCGATAAAATAAATATCCCGAATAAAGATACAAATGCCCAGGCCGGTCTTTTACCCACCAATATCCACCGGAGAAGTTTTTCATAGCGGTTCATCAGCCTGGGTAAGGCTCTCTGCTGAAAACGATGAATGACATCATTCAATACATAAGAATTGAAAATCATCAGCACAGCCATGAGCAAAGAAAAATTGGCAACACCGGGCATCCCCCCCAGGTGCATCAAAACTCCGGCAGCAATAAAAACAATAAACCATTTGCTTTTGAAAACAGCATTCTTTGGTTTTTCATATTGTTTGCCTTCCGGCTTCATAAAACTTACAGCAAATACCGGGTTGAAGATGAAAGCAACAATCAAAGAAGCTGCTAGGGTAAGGATTAAAATCGTTGGCAGATAGATCATGAACTTACCAATGAGACCTTTCCAGAATAATAATGGAAAGAATGGCGCCAGTGTGGTAGCCGTTCCTGCCAGCACCGGTATAAACACTTCACCGGCCGCCTCTTTGGCGCTTCGGATTATCGGCACTTTACCATTATTGTAAATACGGTGCGTATTTTCAATAACAACGATAGCATCGTCTACAATTATCCCAAGTCCGAATAACAATGCAAAAAGCACAATAAAGTTCAACGTAACACTTGTGCCGATAACAGCATCTGCTGCCGGCAGAAAAAGAAATGCTACGAACACACTCAGTGGCACACTCAGCGCCACAAAGAAGGCATTCGTCACTCCCATAAAAAACATCAGGATGATCAGCACCAATACAAAGCCAATGATTATGGTATTAATTAATTCATTAAATGAAGTCTTGGTCTGTTTACTGGTGTCGCCGGTAAACTCTATCCTCAGGTCTTTGGGCAGTTCTTCGCTTTTTCTCATTTCTTCCACGGCTGCCTTCACTTTATCAGCGCAGTTGATAAGATTTTCGCCTGCTCTCTTCACAATATTCAGCGTCACCACATTTTTTCCATCAAGCCGTGCATAACTGTCTTTTTCTTTGATGGTATCTTTCAGTTGCGCAATGTCACGCAGATAAACAGAAGCTCCCTGCGCACTGCTTCGAACAACAATATTCTGCAAGTCCTGCACTCCTGAAAACTGACCTTTCACTTTCAGGGTACGTTTCATATTCCCTACTTCAATTAATCCGCCGGTAATGTCATTGTTTTCTCGGGCAATGGCATTTTCAATGTCCATGAAACTCACTTTTGCCGCTGTCATCTTGTAAGGGTCAACATTTACCTGTATTTCTCTTTCCGGAGCACCGACGATTTCAGCCCTTGTTACTTCTCCCAGCGCTTCAAACTTATCCTGCATCTTGTCGGCATATTCTTTCAGCTTGATACCATCGTAATCGCCGCTCACATTTACAAACATGATGGGCATTTCGCTAAAGGCAAACTCCTGCACATCGGGTTCTTTGGTAAGGTCAGTGGGTAGTTCTGCTCTTGCCCTGTCTATTGCATCTTTTACTTTTTGCTTGGCAAGCTCTGTTTTTACATCTGTATCAAACTCCACTACTATCAAACTATAATCAGCCTGTGAGGTACTTTGTATCTTATTCACCTTGGCCCCACTGATGCCTTTTAATTGCTTTTCAATCGGTCTTGTCACTAAGTTTTCAATATCCTTGGGCGAATTACCGGCATACACAGTGGTAATGGAAATGGTGGGAACTACAATGTCGGGAAACTGTTCCTTGGGCAGTGAGTTAAACTTCATCATCCCGTACACAGTAATGAGAATAGCAATGATATAAATAGCTGTCCTGTTGTCAATCGCCCAGCTGGTTGGTTTGAATTGTTTGAATTTATCACTGATCCTGTCACCTATATTCATAAATTGCTTTTGAAATACGACTAAATATTATTTGCCTGTAGTGATTGCCTGCCCGTCATAAACCGTTTGGTATCCTTCGGTGATGATCAACTCTCCTCCACCTAAACCGGTTTTGATTTCAACGATGCCATCGTAGGTTTCACCAACGGTCACTGTTTTTTTGCGGGCAATCATTTTGTCGCCGGATTTCTCCATCACATATACATATTTGCTTTTTTCATCGCTCTGCACCACGTTGACAGGAATAGTTACAGCAGATTTTATTTCATAGTCCAGTATCTTCATGGTCGCCGTTTGGTTAGGTTTTAATACGGGATCAGAAGGAAGTTTTGCTTCAGCAGTAAATGATCTTGTAACAGGATCAATTGACACACCTACCACATTAATTATCGAAGGAAAAGCGGGCTTGCCTGATTCGGGTACCTCTACTTTCACTTTATCGCCTTTCTTCACCCTGGCAACATAGTTCTCGGGGACGTTGGTGACGATCTTCATGTTGCTGTTATTCACAATGCGAATGCCCGATTGCGGCATTGCTGCGCTCTGTGGTGAAAAAAATTCACCCACCTTCACATTCAGCTGGTCGATCACACCACCTATTTCAGCATATACATTCGACATGTTGGCCTGTTCCTGCGCCACGGATACCTGTGCCTGTGCTGCTTTCAACTGTGCAGACAAAGCATCTACATCCGCCTTTGCATTGATCACATTCATTTCAGAACCGATATTTTGTTCCCACAAATTTTGATACCGCTGATACACTGTTTGTGCCTGTTCCAGCCTTGCTTTTAACTGGCCTGTTTGTTGCTGGGCTGCGATCACTCCCTGTCTTGCAATGGCATCATCCAGTTTTAATATCAATTGGCCTTTGCCGACTCTTTGTCCCGCTTTTACATAAATAGCTTTTACAAGACCTCCCTGTCCTTTTGGCGCTACATAAGCCAGCCCTTCAGCATCAATTTTTCCCTGCAGTTCGATATAATGACTGAAATTCTGCAACCGGATAGTATCTATTGCTACCAGTTTTTGCGCCTGCTGAGCAGCTTTTGGGTCCGCTTTTGCAATTTCATCTTCCAGCTTGCGGATATCGGTTTCCAGTTTGCTTTTTTCCTTTTTTAATTTTTCCAGTTTTGTTTTCAGTTCTTCTGTACCATTGTTTTTGCCCTTTGCTCCTTTACCGCAGGAAGCAACAACAGCAGCAACAAAAAAAGTCAGCAGTAAAATCTTGAATATTCTTTTCATATATCTGTTTTGTCAGGTTTACAATTTTCCCAGTGCTTTTAAATAACTCACTTTGGCGATGATGGCGTCGTATAACGATCTGAAATAGTTTGATTGTGCCTGCTGAAGATCTGTATCGGCTTGTAAAATGGAGAAGCTGGATCCGGTTCCTATTTCATACTTTTTCTTTTCAGCATTATATACTTTTTCTGCCAGCTTCATATTATCTTCCTGCATATCCATGTTAAGTATAGCGTTGGTTAATGTGCTTTTGGCAACATTTCTTTCCAGGTCAATTCCCTTTTTGATCATATCAATGCTGTTTTCAACTTTTTGCAGATTGAATTTTGCCTGCTGAATCTTATACCGTTTTGCATTGCCGTCAAAAATGGGAATATTGATGCTTAACCCGATTTGATTGGTGTTATACCAAAACCAGGGACTGCCTTCTCCACCGGAGCCGGCCTTTCTTTGTCCATTTTCCTGAAAGCCGTAAAATGCAGCGAGGGTTGGTATATAGGAAAGTTTGTATCGCCTGATATCATAACCCTGTAATTCTTTTGCTTTATTCAGCAGTTTTATTTCATTTCGGTTTTCATAGGCAAAGTTGTCATCGAGTATGCCCTCCTTTATCTGCCCGGACGTTAATAGGTCCTTTAGTACAAGAGTATCTGCCTGCTGCAGGCCCAATGTCATTTTCAAAGCAGCATAACCAATAGTAATTCCGTTTTTCAACTGATTGGCAGCCGTACGGGTGTTATTAAGCGTAACAGTTGTTTTATCAATATCTAATTTTTCAACAAACCCATTTTTATACATCACATCCATATCATGCGCCAGTTTCTCCAGCCGTTTCAGGCTTTCTTCCACAAACCAGAGTTGTTTTTCTGTGATCAATACTGCATAATAGCTTTTATAAACTGCCTCCCTTACTTTATCTTCTTCCGCTTTTATCTGCAAACCGCTTGATTCAAGCAAAGCTCTTCTTGCCAGCAACCCAACAAACACCTGCGGTTCGAACAACAGTTGCTGCACCTGAACCCCCATGTTTACATTCCATGGCTGAAAGAAAGAAAAATTCTGAACAACAAACTGGCCATCTTTTGTAATAGGCTGTCCACCGGCATCTTTCACACCTTCCCTTTTCAATACATCATAAATAGTCACTTCAGTAGCATCGGGAAACTGGATAAGCGGAAGGCTGAGATAATGATTACCCTGTATGGTGCCGCTTACCTGGGGCAGTGCGGCAGCAGTTATTTCCCTGTTTCTTGCTTCGGCGATCTTATAATCCAGCTGCGCATTCTTAATGCTGGAAACATTTTTAAAAGCTATGTCTACTGCCTCCTTTGCACTCATTTCATACTTCTGTTGCGCTGAACCAATGCCGGAAATCAATAATGAAAAAACCAGCCCTTTCATATTAAACCATTTTCTTTTCATATCCTGTTGGTTTTTTTTCCTGTTTGTATTTTAAAATCAATTTATGTCCTTTTAGTGTAGCAAGACCATAGAGGTAATGCTCAATGATCTCCTGCGTCACCTCAACCAGGTTATACTTTCTCGGGGGAAATACATTCAGGTTGAAAGCAATCATCATTGATTCCAGCCTGAATTTTGAAAGTATGTCTACATTGATCTCGGGGCGGAACAATTCTTCCCGGATACCTCTTTCCATATTTTTCCGTATCACTTCCAGCAAAAACTCATGCTTGTGTTTCAGAAACCTGTTATAGGAAGCAGGGTGAAATTTTTCCAAATCATACAACACCACGGGGTTCATATTTCTGAATTGTTCGGCTATCTGGTCCATGGTGATGAAAATTTCTTCCACGGCATTTTTTGAAACTTTCAAACATTGCACACAATCCCGCTGGCCTCTTTTTAATTCTGCATCCACCACGGCATCCACCAGTTCATCTTTATCTGAAAAGAACTGGTAAAGTGTTTTTTTTGAAATGGCCAGTTGAGCCGCAATGTCATCCATGGATACGGAACGGATGCCATACCGCATGAACATTTCATCTGCCTTGGCCTGTATTCTTTCTTTTTGATCCATTATTATCTTTGGGGGCACAAAACTATGGAAACTTTTTATGTTACCAAAGTTTCCATCCGAAAATCCAGCCGTTTCTACCGGGCTAAAGCCGCTGTTCACCGATTTTTTTTCTTTTACCTTTATTCCCTAATAATCTAATTATATGAGCAGCACGGAAACACCTAAACAAAAAGGGGCATTTAAAAAAATTGTCCGCTATTTTCTCCAGGGGCTTATTATTCTGGCTCCCATAGGACTAACCGCCTATGTTTTATACTGGCTGTTTGAAAAAGTAGATAACATATTGCGCCCTTATTTGGATATCCCGGGGCTTGGATTTGTAATCATAATAGCCTTTGTATTGCTGGTAGGCTGGATCAGTTCTACTTTTTTGGTAGGCGGTATTTTTAATTTTTTTGACCAGTGGATCGAAAGAGCCCCGGTAATAAAATTCATCTACTCTTCCACCAAGGAATTCTTTGAAGCTTTTTCCGGCGATAAAAAGAAATTCGATAAGCCCATCTTAGCAAACGCATTTGGTGATGATGTGTGGGTAATGGGATTTTTAACCGATGAGGAGCTGGCAAAATTTGATATGGGCGCCGAAATGGTATCCATTTATATTCCGCAGGCATACCACTGGGCGGGACAGTTATATGTATTGCCCCGCAACAAGGTGAGAAAGATTGAAAAGGTAAGTTCCGGAGATGTAATGAAATATTCAGTAACTGGTGGCGTGGTTACAGCAGAGGAAGAAAAAAAATAAGCACTTTTATCTTTTATGAAACATAAATCATTGTTGCTTCTAAGTTTTTTGGGGGGCATATTTCTTAGTTGCAGAAATAAGAAGAATTATATTCATAAAGATGAGTTGAATGGAGTTTATAAAGTAGAAGTAGTTTTTCCATTTAACCCGGACTCAATTCCAATAATGTCACCCAAAATAAAAGACTGGACATTAAAGCTGATGGATCATAATAATTTTGAGATTTGGGGAAGTAATAAAGCTGTTGCTGGCTATTGGGCATTTACTGAAAAAGACAGCACCAACAACAGTCTGCTTTTCCAATCAGGCAGTATGCCAGAAGGAATCATATATGCCCGATTCGCTAAAGACAGCCTTTATTTTAATACCCCCGTATGGATATTTGATAGCCTTTTTAAAGGAGTATTATTTAAGCGAATCAGCAAATAGCAAGTAATGTGAAGAAACTTTTCGTTATAACAGGATTTTGTTTGATCTCCATCAAAAGTTTTTGCTGGGGTTTCTATACGCATAAAAAAATCAATTATTATGCTGTCTTTCTGCTGCCACCGGAAATGATGGTACTATACAAGCCGAATATTGATTTTTTGTCTGAGCATGCCGTGGATCCCGATAAAAGAAGATATGCTGTACCTGAAGAAGGGCCGAAACATTATATAGATATAGACCACTATGGAAAATATCCCTTCGATTCACTGCCGAGAAAATGGAATGATGCGGTTGCCAAATATTCAGAAGATTCATTAAATACTTATGGTATTGTACCCTGGTGGATACCAACCATGTTGTACCGGTTAACGGATGCATTCAAAGAAAAAAACCAGGCAGAGATTTTAAGATATTCAGCAGAAATTGGTCATTACATTTCCGATGCCCATGTACCTCTTCATGCTAATAGCAATCATAATGGACAATTTACCGACCAGAAAGGCATACATGGTTTTTGGGAAAGCCGGATACCGGAGTTGCTGGCAGAAAATCAATGGGATTTCTTTATTGGCAAAGCTGATTTTATTAAAAATCCATCGGACTTTATCTGGAAACGGGTGCTTGAAAGCGCTGCTGCTGCTGATACGGTTCTGAAATTTGAAAAAGAGCTTTCACAAAAAATGCCTCCTGATCAAAAGTTTTCCTTTGAAGAAAGAAATGGTGTGACTATTCGCCAGTATTCATCAGCATTCAGTAAAGCCTATGATGCCTCAATGAAAGGAATGGTGGAAAGACGGATGCGCCAATCCATTTATGCTGTTGCCAGTTTTTGGTACACTGCATGGGTAAATGCAGGGCAACCCAATCTCAGCCAATTGAGCAATAAAGAATTTTCTACAGAAGACCATAAAGAATTTGAAAGCCTGAATAATGCATGGAGGAACGGCAAGATCAAAGGCAGAGAACATGAATAACAAGGCTTTGGAATTAGTATCGTATTTTCTTCCGGAAATTTTACCTGTATCTCTATCCGGAAATTGATTATTTATAAACTATACTTCTGCCTTCGCCAGACATTTTTTAACTTCGGATTTCTTTTTGAACCAGAGAATCTCTCATTTAATCGCCACTTGTATGAAAAAAAACCTTTCCCTGCTGATCTCATTGATCATAGCTTCTGTTGCATCAGCGCAATTTGATATTTATGCTTTAATGGATAGAACAGATATCACTTTGCAGGATGCGGAAAGAATCGCCAATCAGCATTTTGAACAGGTGGGCACAGGTAGAGGCACAGGGTATAAACAATTCCAACGCTGGCTTTACGAAAGAAAATTTCATACGGATGAAAACGGATACTTTATTTCGCCACAAACCGAATGGAATAATTATCTGCAAAGTACTCAGAACAGGAATGAAGCAGTTAGCTCTGCCAATTGGGTACCGCTCGGCCCAAGCGGTTGGAACCGCACTTCAAGCTGGAATCCCGGCACAGGCAGACTGACCCATGTTGCCATACATCCTTCCAATGAACAAATAATATATGTATGCTCTCCCGGAGGCGGCATCTGGAAAACCACCAATGGCGGAACCAACTGGATGCCATTAACAGACAATAACTCTACCTGGATGAATGTATTTGCATTGACGATTGACCCATCCAATCAAAATACTGTTTATGCAGGAATGGCAAATTCAGTTGGTATCATCAAATCAACGGATGCAGGAGCTTCCTGGGCACCAACTGGTGCAGGCCCTTCAGGCACCGTTAGAAAAATACTGATACACCCGGCTGCACCCAATACTCTTTTCGCTGCTGCAACCAACGGAATCTGGAGGTCAACAAATGCTGGTGTCAGTTGGACACAGGTTCACAGCGGCAGCAAAGAAGACATCGAATTCAAGCCAGATGATATGAATATTATGTATGCATCGGGTAATGATGTATACCGTTCTATTAATAATGGAGTCACATGGACCCACGTTGGTGTTGCACAAGGTATTACCAACACTGGAAGAACATTGGTATCTGTTTCTGCCGCCAATCCGAATATCGTTTATGCGGTGCAGGCAAGCGGAAGCATCTTCGGAAGAATGTACCGGTCAACTGATGCAGGGCAAAATTTTGTAACTACGGTGGTAGGAAATCCGGCAAACGGCACCAATTATTTCGGATACGCCACAAACGGAACAGGCACCACTGGCCAGGCTACTTATGATATGGGGATGGATGTTTCACCTACCAATGCTGATGATGTATATATTGCAGGTATCATTTGTTTTCGGTCAGTTAATGGTGGAACAAGTTTTACAGCCCTTACAGCATGGTCATTGCCCAACAGTATTGGCTATAACCATGCGGATGTGCATGGCTTGTATTGGGTAAACAATACTCTGTATTCGGTATCAGACGGAGGCATCTATAAGAGTATTGATAATGGTGACAACTGGACTGATCTTTCCACAGGGTTAGGTATCCGGCAGTTTTATCGTTTTTCCAATTCTCAAACCAATGCCAATGTAATAACCGGGGGAGCCCAGGATAATGGAAGTGTGGCAAGGCAGGCTTCGGGTACATGGGTTGATTGGCTGGGTGCAGATGGAATGGAAGGATTGGTAAGTCCGACCAATCATCTGAACCTTTGGGGAACCAGTCAGGGAGGAGCCTTATATCGTTCTACAAATGGTGGCAACAGTTACTCAGGTCTTGGTCAACCTTCGTCCGGGCAATGGGTGACACCCATATGGATTCATCCAACCAATGAAACAATTTTATATGGCGGCTGGACGGGAGTGTATAAATCAATCAACAGTGGTTCAAGCTGGACAAATATTTCGACCGGAGTAATTACATCTACTCTTGCTGATATTGCCGTAGCTCCATCAGACCCGAATTATATTTATGCTTCAACCGGATCAACATTATACGTTACAACCAATGATGGCGCCAACTGGGTAACAAGAACTGCACCGTCAACTATAAATGACATTTGTGTTGATCCACAGAATCCAGGCAAAATCTGGATCGCCTGCAACAGTACAACCAACCGTGTAATGGTTTCAACAGACGCCGGAGCCACATTTACCAATGTATCATCTGGTTTACCTTCTATTGTGGCAAGAACTGTAGTTGTAGATGACAACACTCCAAGAACAATGTATGTGGGCATGAACATTGGTGTATTTTATAAACTGGAACCTGATGCCAACTGGACCAACTACTCTGACAATCTGCCCATGGTAGCCATCAATGAGCTCGAAATTCAAAAAGCATCCGGTGTAATCAGAGTGGCTACCTATGGAAGAAGTGTGTGGGAAAGCCCTGTTGTAAGCGCCTGCGCTGCTTCTGCTCCTGTTGCAAACTTTTCGGCAAATATTGTAAATATTTGTGTGGGGCAAAATGTTGCATTTACCAACAGCAGCACCAATTGTCAAAGCACCTATGCATGGACTTTTCCCGGTGGCACACCCGGAACATCAACGACTACCAACCCAACAATCGCATACAATACTCCGGGAACTTATTCAGTAACATTGACTGTAACCAACCCCGGCGGCACTGATACAAAAACCATCAACAATTATATAACTGTAAATGCCAACCTTACACATACGGCAAGTATCACATCGCCTAATAATGATATATGCCAGGGGCAAACAGCAACTTTTACACTCAATGCCGCCAACCAGGGAAGTACCCCTGCAATTGAATGGTTGAAGAACGGAGTGGTCATTCCCGGTACAGCTGGGCTTACTACCGTTGTGCTTTCCGGATTAGTGAATGGTGATATAATCACTTGCAGGGAAACAACCAGTCTCTCCTGCGCCACCCCATCTGTTATAACATCCAATGCTATTACAGTAACAGTATCGCCAAACTTAGTTCATACCGCTTCTATCAGTTCGCCCAAAACACAATTATGTACGGGTGAATCGGCCTCTTTTACACTAACTAACAGCAATCCCGGCAATGCCCCTGCTATTAATTGGTACAGAAACGGAGTTATTATCCCCGGTTCCACAGGTTTGACATTATTAACAGTTTCTAATCCGGCAAACGGAGATGTTATCACCTGCGTTGAATCATCCAATGCAAAATGTGTTACTCCCGTAACGATAACAACCAATGCTATTACGCTTACAGTAACACCCGTCCCTCCCAAACCGGTTATTACACAAAACGTAGGCAACCTGGTTTCTTCGGCCACTTCAGGAAATCAGTGGTTCTTAAATAATGCAGCTATCAGCGGAGCTAATAATCAGCAGTTGAGGCCGACAAAAAATGGCATATACCAGGTGCAGGTAACGGTGAATGGATGTAAAAGCCCGATGTCGGATCCTCTCACTTTGGATATTGAAGGAATAAACAAACTGTATCCGGTACCCACCAATGGACAGGTAACATTCGACTTTTACATTCCCGAAGGTATGTCAGCATACCGTGTTGAGTTATATAATAGTCTGGGGCAATTGATCCATCAGGAAAATGGAACTGGCCAGCCCGGATTAAACAGGCTTTCTTATAATTGGGAAAGACTTTCTGCGGGAATTTATACCTTCCGGATGCAGCTCGGTTCTATCCAGTATAAAAAACAATTGTTGGTTCAGTAGAGATAATGAATCCTTAAAAAGTCCTGTTTTTTGAAACAGGACTTTTTTTATTACTATCCTCCCCCGTTAATTTATTACTTTTGCATCTTCAAAAAAAAATCCTGTGTTACAATCTGCAAAGCAAGTGCTGCATAATTTTACTGCCGGCCCTTCCATATTACCCAAAGAAGTATTCGAACAAGCCAGCCAGGCCATCCTTGATTTTAATGAAAGCGGTTTATCCATTCTCGAAATTGGTCACCGTACCACCCTGTTTCAGCCAGTAATGGATGAAGCAAGAAGTTTGGTAAAAGAATTGATGCAGCTCGGTGATGATCATGAGGTGTTGTTTCTGCATGGCGGCGCCAGCACCCAGTTTATGCAGGTGCCAATGAACCTGTTGAACGAAAATGGAATTGCAGCTTATACTGAAACCGGGACATGGGCCAATAAAGCTATTAAAGAAGGCCGGTTATTCGGTCATGTTGAAATTGCCGGATCGGCAAAAGAAACCAATTACACCAGCATTCCAAAAAACCTGAGTGTAAGCCCGACTGCTGCCTATCTGCATATCACTACCAATGAAACTATCGCAGGAACACAATGGCACCAGATACCTTATGATTGCGGCGTACCCCTTGTTGCAGACATGAGCAGCGATGTTTTGAGCCGTCAACTTGATTTCAACAAGTTTGACCTCATCTATGCCGGAGCACAAAAAAATATGGGTGCCGCCGGGGTTAATATCGTTGTTGTTAATAAAAATATTTTAGGAAAAGTCAGCAGAGCCATTCCTTCCATTCTCGATTACCGGAATCATATTAAAGAGGGTAGCATGATGAATACACCTCCTGTATTTGCGGTGTATGTTGTTATGCTCACACTCAGATGGCTGAAGCAACAAGGTGCTGTGGTGGCTATTGAAAAAATAAATGATACGAAGGCAAAATTATTTTATGACACATTGGATTCATTACCCGTTTTCACAGGCCCTGTGGCAAAAGAAGACAGGAGTAAAATGAATGCTGTATTTGTAATGCAGGATGCGGAACTTGAAAAAGAATTTCTGGCACTCTGCAAAACCGAAGGCATGGTAGGTGTAAAAGGCCATCGCAGTGTGGGTGGCTTCCGTATTTCTATGTACAATGCCTTATCACTGGAAAGTGTAAAGGCAATTACGGATCTCATGAAAGACTTTGCAAATAAAAAAGGATAGAACAATGGCCATCATCAAACCCTTTGAATCATTAAGACCGAAACCCGAACTGGCCCAACAGGTAGCTTCATTTCCATACGATGTATTGAATAGTGAAGAAGCAAGAGCAGAAGCAAATGGTAATGCCAACTCTTTTCTTCATATCACCAAATCAGAAATTGATTTGCCCAAAGAAACGGATCTGTACAGCGATGCTATTTATCATAAGGCTAAAGAAAACCTGGAACAATTCGTTCAAAATGGTATTCTTTTTCGTGAAGAAAAGCCCTGTTATTATATCTATCAGCTGATCATGAATGGCAGAAGCCAGACCGGCCTTATTTGTCTTTCTTCAGTTGAAGATTATTTTAATACTGTCATTAAGAAGCATGAGTTTACCCGGCCTGATAAGGAAAAAGACCGCATCGATCATATGCAGACAGTCAAGGCCCAAACAGGCAATGTATTTATGGCCTACCGGGATGTGATGGAGTTAAATGCAATTATAAATGGATGGAAAGCCACACAAAAACCGGTTTATGATTTCAAGGCTTCGGATAATGTGCAGCATACTGTCTGGATCATCGACCGTGAAATAGTAATTAATTCGATCACAGAATTGTTTAACACCAAAGTGCCCTTTACTTACATAGCTGACGGGCATCACCGGGCAGCATCTGCCGCAAAAGTGAGCAGGCAATTACCGGATAATGAAGAAGCAAAATTTTTTCTTACCACCATCTTTCCTGCCAGCCAGCTGACCATCCTCGATTATAACAGGCTGGTAAAAGACCTGAATGATAATTCTGCAGAAGAATTTCTTGGATTATTGCAGGATGATTTTTATGTAACATTAAGCTCCGAACCGGTAAAGCCCTCCCAACCTCATGAATTTGGAATGTACCTGGAGCATCAATGGTATATCCTTACCTCCCGAAAGGGAACCTGGACGGAAGATCCGATCGGAGTACTGGATGTAACCATTTTGGCAAAAAATATTCTCGGCAAAATTCTTGACATCAAAGATCAGCGAACTGACAAGCGGATCGATTTTGCAGGCGGCATCCGTGGTCTGCAGGAATTGGAGAAAAGAGTTAACAGCGGAGAAATGAAAGCGGCATTCAGTCTTTACCCGGTCACTATCGAACAATTATTTTCTATTGCCGACAGTGGTAATGTGATGCCCCCCAAAAGCACATGGTTTGAACCAAAGCTCAGGGATGGATTGCTGACACATCTCATATAGTCCACTGCTGAAATATTTGTTACTTTGCAACAGAGGCGTTCATTAATACGTCTCTTGTTTTTAATTATTACCATGAAACAATTTTTTCTCCTTGGTTTGATTTCCCTTCTGTCACTCGCAGTCATTGCACAACCCGAAGACCCCAAAACAATGCATGCCACAGCCAGAACATTTATGCAAACAGGTGATTTCGACAATGCGATCATTGTATTGTCAAGAGCATTGCAACAGGATAAGGATAACCTGGAAATGCAAAAAGACCTGGTGATGTGTTATTACCTGAAAAGGGATTATACAAAAGCTATGGAAGGAATAAAGACCCTTGTTGACAGGGATGATGCAGATGTAGTAACATTCCAGATAGCCGGAAATGTTTACAAAGCACTGGAGGAAGTGAAAGAATGTGATAAGCTGTATAAAAAAGGATTGAAAAAATTTCCAAAAAGCGGCCCGCTATATAGCGAGTATGGCGAATTGCTCTGGGCCAGCAAAGATTTTTCTGCCATCAATCTATGGGAAAAAGGAATTGAAGCAGACCCGGGTTACAGCGGCAATTATTATAATGCTGCTTTGTATTATTTCTATACCAAAGACAAAGTGTGGAGCCTTATCTATGGAGAAATTTTTGTGAATATGGAAAGCCTGAATGAAAGAGGGGCTGCCATGAAAGAACAGTTGCTGCAGATGTATAAAGAAAAATTATTTGCAGAAGCTGATCTGATGACGGGAGAAGAAAAAAATAAAAGTGAATTCGCCAAAGCATTTTTGCTGGGAATGAACAAACAATCCTCGCTGGCCGCAAAAGGAATTACAACGGAAGTTCTTACAATGATCAGGGCCCGGTTTATCCTTGAATGGTACGAAGCCAATGCTTCAAAATTCCCTTTCCGTTTATTTGACTATCAGCAGCAACTTCTCAGGGAAGGTCTTTTTGATGCCTATAATCAATGGCTGTTTGGCGCCACAGAAAACCTGGCTGCTTACGATAACTGGACCAAAACACATGCTGATGAATACAATAATTTTAATGCTTTTCAACGCAGCAGGGTTTTTAAAATACCTCCGGGTCAATATTACCACGATAAATAATCTTCCCCCAGTGACTATCTCTTAATCAGGGTTTTTTTTATATATTGGTTTTTGATTAATTTGTTCCGGATTGCCGTTAACCGGTTTTCATCAACCTCATACGATTGCCATGACAGAGCCAAAGAGATTATTTGACTGTATTCAATACCACCTGGAAAGAATGCCGCTGGATGATATGCTGGCCGGCAAAGAAGGCGGACTATGGAAAAAATACAGCACAGCGCTGGTAAAAGAAACGGTTGATAAACTAAGCGCCGGTTTATTAAGCCTGGGCATCACTTGCGGGGATATGACAGCGGAAGGCCGGGATAAAATAGCTATCCTGTGTAAAAACCGCCCCGAATGGGTTATGCTTGATCTGGCTGTGCAGCAGATAGGGGCTATTCTTGTACCTGTTTATCCGACAATCAATGTAAACGAACTGGAGTTTGTGCTGAAAGATGCACAGGTAAAACTTGTGTTTGTAAACGATGAGGACCTTTTCTTAAAAGTACTGAGTCTGAAAGAAAAACTTCCCTCCCTTAAGGATATTTATACTTTCGAACACGTTGCCAATGCCCGGCATTGGAAAGAAGTAATGGCATTAAGTAGCCCGGAATTATTAGCCCGGATAAGACCCGTGGCGGATAAGATTGCTTATGAAGATCTCGCCACTATCATTTACACATCCGGCACTACCGGCACACCAAAAGGGGTAATGCTATCGCATAAAAACATTCTTTCAAATGTAATGGCCTGCATTCCCTGTTTCCCGCCCGGACACAACATGCGATCATTAAGTTTCCTACCTCTCAATCACATTTTTGAAAGAATGGTTACCTATCTCTATTTATTCAATGGCACATCTGTTTATTATGCCGAAAGCCTTGATGCGATAGGCGATAATCTGAAAGAAGTGCGGCCGCATATGTTTACCACAGTACCCAGGCTACTTGAAAAAGTGTATGATAGAATTATGCAGAAAGGAAATGAGCTCACGGGTTTAAAGAAAAAACTTTTTTTCCGGGCGCATAGCCTTGCTGAAAAATTCGAGATCAACAAGAAGCAGGGGTTCTTGTACCGGCTCAGGTTAGGACTCGCCAACAAAATTATTTTCAGCAAATGGCGTGAAGGTCTTGGCAATAATATCAGGTGCATCGTTACCGGCGGCGCTGCCTGCCAGGTAAGGCTGATCAGGATTTTTACAGCCGCAAGAATCCCTATCATGGAAGGCTATGGCCTGACGGAAACTTCCCCGGTAATTTCTGTAAACCGGTTTGATGTAAAGGGAAGAATGTTTGGCACGGTAGGCCCGCTGATTGACGGAGTGGAAGTAAAAATCGCAGAAGATGGTGAAGTATTAAGCAGGGGACCAAACAATATGATGGGCTATTACAAAAGACCCGACCTTACCGCTGAGGTGCTTACCCCCGATGGCTGGTTTCATACCGGAGATATCGGAGCCATTGTAAATAACCGGTTTTTAAAAATCACGGACCGAAAAAAAGAACTTTTCAAAACAAGTGGGGGCAAATATGTGGCGCCCTTGCCTATAGAAAACAAACTTAAGGAGTCCCCCTTTATAGAACAGGTGATGCTGATCGGTTCAGAAAAAAAATTCGTAGGTGCATTGATCGTTCCTTCTTTCCCCAACCTGAGGGACTGGTGCAGAAAGCATGGCGTGCCGGAATTATCTAATGAAGAATTGATTCGCAATCCCGCAATAAATGATATGTTTAAAGACCTGGTTGAAAGCTTCAATAAATATTTTAATCATGTGGAGCAGGTGAAAAGATTTGAACTGCTTGCCAATGAATGGAGTGTAGATACCGGCGAAATGACCCCTAAGCTGTCTTTAAAGCGAAAAGTAATAATGGAAAAATACCGGGATGCAATCGAAAGAATTTATGCATGACCTTTTTTACCTGTCAATATACCCGGCAAGGTGAAGCACAACAATCTTGTTTTGTGTATTTGAGATCACAGTAAAAGTTTTATCCTGATAGCCGCTTCTTGATTCTGTAAATCCAAATTCAACTTTAATGCTGTTTGTTTCTCCGGGCAATATGTAATGGTTTGGCCAATATGCTATTGTTCCGCCATCGCTGGCCAGAACCGTATTAATAAACAAAGTATCATTTCCGGAATTTCGGAAAATAAAATCCTTGCTGATTTTTTCACCTGACTTGACTTTCCCAAATAAAACGGTAGCTGATTGAAATGTGACCACAGCAGAATCTTTAATCTGATGTACTGATATATCTTTTTCCGGAGAAAATGATATTGGTAAAACTATAATCTGAGTAAACAAAGACAGAGGAATCATCAATCCTTCCTGACGGAAGAATCACCCCAGCGGTTGCCCGGACCGGCCATTTTGCGCTGCATGATTTTCTGGACTAACGAATCATATTTTTCCCGTTGCTGACCCTGAAACAGGCTTCTTGCCTGGCGGAAATGAGCCAGTGTCTGTTTATCAATTTCTAACTGAACTGCCGCAATGCGATTGCTAAAATCAGTTATTGCACTATCGTTCGCATTTGCATCACGAACCAGGTCAAAAAAAGTTTTCCGGATTACTGTAATCGAGTCAAACAAAGGCTTGACTACTTTAAAGTGTGCCTCCCTTAAATCACGGAATGTATTCTTTTGTTCTTCGGTCATACCGAGTTCTTTTGCCATGTATTCAACCGGGCCGCCCTTCCCGGGTTTTTTATCCCCATAATGATGGCGACGACCCTTTAACAGAAATACCAGCATGGCCACATTTACCAGCAACAGCAAAATCACCGCAATAGTCAGTATCTTATTTGAAGAAGTTTTCATCTGTCCTGGTTTAAATCATAGATTGAATTGTTATCAGCTATGCTGTATTCCGACGCAATGGATTGCTGGAGGGTATCATTTTCATCAGCAAGTGTTGTTTCGTCACTGTTATTCAAAAAAACAACAATATTAACAGCAAGGATCAGTATCAGACCCGCAATGATGTACACGGGGCGAAGCATCCAGTTTTGTGGAGAAGATTCATGCTCCTTTTTTTGCATTCTTGCAAGCAAACGGGTATAAAAGAAATCAGGAACAGCAGCTCTTTTTATACCATCAAGGCTGTCTATTATTTCATCTGCCTTATTGTTTTTCCCGTTATTCATAACACATTTTTTTGACGTTATTAATACCTGAAACCTGCGAATTTTACTGTCTATCTCCCTTTTTTTCCAGCATTTTTCGCAGATTTTGTTTAGCCCTGTGCATCAGCGATTCCACTGCCGGTATTGAAATCTTTAGCACTTCGCTTATCTCCTGATAACTAAGCCCTTCCATTTTGTGGAGTACAAATGCCAGCTTTTGATTTTCCGGCAGTTGCACTATTGATTTGAACAAAAGTGCGGCGTTTTCTTTTTTATCGAGCATTACCCCGGGATGATTAAAATCAGGAAGTTCAAATTCGGGTTCATTACTATCCCCAAAAAGCCTTTGTATGAACCCAAACCTTTTTTTGCTTTTGCGGTTTCTTAATAAATCCAGGGCTCTTGTGGTGGCAATACGATAAAGCCATGTGGACAATTTAGATTCCCCTTTAAAAGAATGAATGGAACGATACACCTGTATAAACACTTCCTGTGCCACATCCTCTGCATCTTCAGCATTCTGTACAATGCCCAGAGCCGTATTATAAACCCTGTCCTGGTAGGTATCAACCAGGTATTTAAATGCCGTTTCATTTCCACTGCGAAGGCCTTGTATCAACTCTTGCTCATTCAATGATTTACTGGTTGAGTTTTTGAGGCTGTAACTTACGAAAACATGGCATAAGGAAATCAAAAAAAGGCAGCGATGAACTGCCTTTTATAATCAGTAGTCCCGACAGGAATCGAACCTGTATCAAAAGTTTAGGAAACTTCTATTCTATCCATTGAACTACGGGACCGGGGGTCGCAAAAATAATCAATCTGCGTCTTAAATTCTCTACCTTTTGAAGCCCTATCTTTGCTGCCCTAAATTTTTATAATGAAATTCTATAACCTCCTTATAAAATACCGCCTTTGGATTGGGATAGGACTGATTGGAGCCGGTATTTATGTAAATTATGTCGGCAGTTTCTGGCCTGCATTTCCCCTCTACCTTGTGGGTGTTATTCTTGTCGCCGGTCATTTTTTCTTTGGACCGCTTCGTTTGATACAGGAGTATATGGAAAGCGGCGATATGGAAGGCGCCCAAAAAGTATTGAACTCAATTAAGTTTCCCGGTTTATTGTATAAGCCCATTCGCTCAGTGTATTATACACTGAAAGGCAACATTGCCATGATGAATCAGGACTTCGACAGCGCTGAAAAGATGATGAAGAAAGGGCTTGACCTGGGTATGCCAATGAAAGAAGCCGAAGGCGCCAGTATGCTGCAAATGGGAATGTTGTCGATGCAAAAGAATGATCTGAAACAGGCAGAAAGTTATATCCGTGCTGCAATCCGAAAGGGGCTACCCGACAAAGAAAATGAAGCAGCTGCCTACCTTCAAATGTGCAGCATCATGATGAATAAAAGAGAGTTCAGAGCCAGTAAAGAATTTTTCAGAAAAGCAAAAGCACTAAAACCCACTACCCCGCAGATAGTTGACCAGATAAAGCAGATTGAGAAATACATTTCGAGAATGCCGGGATAGTGCATTATAAATTTTACACCGATTACCAGAAAATACGTCAAAAGAAAAGCTGATAAAGATTTTATCAGCTTTTTTCTACCCCCAATACCGGTCAATAGCTCAAGACTCAATTCATTTTCTCAATATGCATCTCAAGTCGTTTGTCTTTTTTGTAATAATCCATAATTAATACCCGTCCCTGACTGCTGGGATATATCGCAGAGAACTTTGCGTCGGATTTAGTATTGATCCTGTCGGTTGTAAATTTTCCGTCGGTGTAAGAAATAGAATTAAATGTGCCCCCTTTATAACTGCCTTTTTCCTTTACAAAATCACTGTAGTAGACAGAAAAAGAAGAAAAATCATTACTAACCTGTGTATAAGCATAATCAAATCCGCCAAAATAATATTTCAATAGTTTGCCTAATAAAGGAGTGCTCATAAAATCAAATCCGCCGGGCAGTTCTATACTGTTTGAGTTTTTATCCCACACTTTTGCCCCTTTAATGTTAAAGTCCTGGTCAAATGTCAATATCATCATATCAGTAACTTTTGCCTTGGTTACGCTGGCCCTGTTCCCGTTATTTGATAAAACCGTTGAAAGTATTCCTAAGGCACTGGCTGTTTTTTTAAATCCTTCGCCCACAGCAAAAATTTTACCATCGGCCGTTTGTACAAACTGATGCAGATACATAAACCCAAAATCAGCAATCCTTCCCTTTGATGTTACATCCATGTATTTTGCTATTTCTACATCCCATGAAAGGTATTTCTCGCTAATGATGGCCCCTTTTTCATCAACTCCCCAGAAAGCAAATCCTTTTGATTTGTCTTTCATAATATTTCCATCTACATCAAAATATTCACCATATATATACGCCTTGCCTTCGTTTACCAATGATAAGCTGGCGGGATAAAAACGAAATTTGCTATCCGTAGGTTTTTCAAAAAGTTTTTTCCCTGATTCAATGCTAAGGCCGAGTATATAAGAATCGGGCTTCTGATCAAACATGCCGCCAAACCGGAGCACTTCTATATATACTACTCCTTTGTAATAGCCAAGGTAATCCCCAATAAATTTTTTGCCGCCTTCTGTGGGGGTGTACGTCCATTTTTTGTTTTTTTCAGTGGAAAAAAAATCTACCTGGAAGGTATAGTCATTATCCTCCCTGCTCGGCATTACGGAAACAAAGCCGTTGCCTTCTACAGGATACAGTCCCTTGTAAGTTTCCTCTTCATCATCTGCCGACAGGTAAGTGTTTTTCAGAAATCTTTCATCTTTTTTGGAAAGTTGGCGATTATAGGTATGCTTTTTCTTTCCATCAGCGCCATATACCTGGTATTCAAAAGTGTTTTCATCATCATTATAAAAAAGGAAAATCAGGTCGGTGCCGTTAAAAGATGATTCAAGGATATATACATGTTTTGAATCCTGAAACTTTACATCTTTCAGCACCTTCAGCGTATTGTCCGTAATGCGAAGCGTATATTCATTTGTTTTCTTGTCAATTTTATCACTGATGAAAAAGAAGTAATATCCTTTTGCATCAGATCCCTGCTTAATAGCAGCCGCATTCCGGGCAGATGCCTTATGCACATTTTCGACGGTCATCTTTTGGGCAGGTGCTGTTAACGAATAGCCCAGCATTACTATAAACACAAATAGTAGTTTTTTCATGTTACAGGTGTTTATTATTACTGTTTAATTATTGTTTGATTGTTGATAGGTTTTTGCTTTTATCATTTCCTCCTCAAAGTCCTGGTAATTTTTCATTTGCTCCTGATAAAAAGAACAAAATTGTACGTTCAGATCAGCGATCTCATTCAGCCTGAGCCGGTATAACATACGCAAAAGTGTATTATATCCTTCACTGAAAAACCTGTTCTCAGAATCTATGATAAGCCCAAGCTTATGTTCTTTTTGATGTGTAAATAATAAATTCAGGTCTCTGACTATTGAAAATACAGCAAGATCTGCGTACTTATTTTCCTGCAGCATTTGCAGGCTAAGATAAAGGTTGAAACTGATGTTTCCGCTTTTGTAAACTTCTTCCACTATTTCCGGGATAAAATCCTGTTTTAGTTTTCCGAACAGGGCTTTATCAACCTGGAAATCCCTGCCATTTATTTTTGAAGCTGAATCTGCCAGCAATGCAATTCTTCTTGAACAATCGGGATGGGTTTTCAGCGAATCTTTTTCCTTTTTTGTAAACCCGGGAACATCCTCAACATTCATTGCCCCAAAAATAACCGATTCTTTTTTTATCCATCTTTCTTTGAAGGGATAGCCGGGAAAAGACAATACCTTTTGCAGGTTGGGGGGAGCAAACAAAGTTGTATCATCTATTTTATCCAGTAACTGCATCAGGGTAACAAATGAATTTCCATTATACCCGGTATTCTTAAAAAAAAGCATTCCGATCCGGTCTGCTTCTTCTTCCCCGTCACGACTGTGACGCCGTATATCAAACGAAAGGGTCTTTAAAAGTTTTTCCAACTGTTCCCCCACTTTGTATTCCTCCTTTGATAACCGCTTCAATTCTTTTTTTAAACTGTCGCTGTTTGCGATCCGGATAATTTTATCTATCTTTTTTTTGCTGTGATCAAGATAATAATGGGCCAGTTCATGACACAAAACAAAAGCCATTTCCGCTTCGCTGTTCAGGAAAACAAAAAGACCGGCATTAAAAACGATGGTTCCCTCTCCGATACTGTATGCATTGGGAATAATATCCCTGGAAAATACAATCCTGATATCAAGTCCTTTAAGTTCAGGATTAACATTAATTATTTTGGCGGCTACCGATTTAATATAATTATCTGCAGAATGCTCTGTGACAGAACGGGGGCTTATTAAAAAATCCTTCACTACATCAAACATATTGTCATAGGATTCTTTGTACTCTTTTATGTTGTCCTTTCCAAGTGCATTGATTATTATATTTTTTTTTTGCAAGGCTTCGAGATAATATTTTCTTTTCAGCAAGGTATCGTCCTGCTGAAAAATATAAACAGGCTTCAGTTGTGTGCTTCCCCTTTCGGAAACAAAAAGAAAAAGGACAATTAATATCTTTTTCACTATTTCCCGGTTGAGACCCAAATATAGAACTCAGATATTTAGGATTATTAAGATAAATGATAAATCATAACAATCTTCAAAATTTAATGCTCACCCTCCCGTTATTTGATTTAAATTCGTTTCATGTCATTCAACAGGGAAAGATTACAACACCGGTTTATTGAAGAGTATGAAAAGCTGAATGAAAAGCAACGGCTTGCTGTGGATACAATTGAAGGACCGGTTATGGTAATAGCCGGACCCGGAACAGGAAAAACACAGATACTGGCCTGCCGTATCGGAAAAATTTTACTGGAAACTGATACGATGCCGCAAAACATTCTTTGCCTTACCTACACCGATGCCGGTGTAGTGGCGATGAGGAAAAGATTATTGCATTTTATCGGAGCGGATGCTTACAAAGTAAACATTTATACTTTTCATGCTTTTTGCAATGATGTGATCCAGGAAAATCTTTCATTGTTTGAAAAAACTGCACTGGACCCTGTTTCTGATCTGGAGCAAATTCAGTTTTATAAGGAATTGATTGATTCATTCCCCAAAAATCATCCTCTGAAGAGATACCGCGGCGATGTATATTTTGAAGTAAAAAACCTGCAGCATTTATTCAGCAATATGAAAAGGGAAGGCTGGACACCTGAATTCATTAACCAGAAAATTGATGACTACCTGGCAGATCTTTCTGAAAGGGATGAGTTCGTTTATCAGACCAACAGAACCGGCAAATGGAAGAAAGGAGATTTGAAGCCTTCTTATTACGATGAAACAGAGCGGATGGAAAAATTAAAAGCAGCTGTCGGTGAATTTGACCGTTTACAGCAACTGATGCGCAAGAAGAGCCGCTATGATTTTGATGATATGATCAACTGGGTCATCAAAGCCTTTGAAGAAAATAAAAATTTGCTGTCCAACTACCAGGAAAGGTTTCAATATATTTTGGTGGATGAGTACCAGGATACCAGTGGCACACAAAATAAAATAGTGGAGTTGCTCATCAGTTATTGGGATAAACCCAATGTGTTTGTGGTAGGTGATGATGATCAGAGCATCTACCGTTTCCAGGGCGCCAATGTAGAGAACATGATGGATTTTGCCGGAAGTTACCAGAAAGACCTGCTTACCGTTGTGCTTACTCACAATTATCGTTCAACGCAGCCGATCCTGGATATTTCTAAAACAATTATTGACAGAAATGAAAAAAGATTAGTAAAAAAATTACCCGGGCTAAGTAAAGAACTTCTTTCTTCCAATCAATTGATTAATCATTTGGTTAATAAACCGATAATTAAAGAATACGACACACTGCGCCAGGAAATGATCGGCATTGCCAGCCAGGTGCAGCAATTGGTGCGGGCAGGAGTGCCGGCAGGAAAAATCGGGATCATATTTAAAGAAAATAAGTATGGCGAGGAACTCACTCAATATTTCAAGCTTCTGAACATGCCGGTCTATAGCAAACGGCACCTGAATATCCTGGAATTGCCTCTTGCCCGGAAAATCATATTATTACTCCGGTATCTTGCTACAGAACACGACATCTCCTACAGCGGCGATGAAATGCTTTTTGAAATACTGCATTTTGACTGGTTTGCCATTCCACCAATTGAAATTGCAAAGCTCACAATGGAAGTAGCGGATAAAAAGTACGAAGAAAAAAATGTTTCTATCCGCAGTTTATTAGTGGAAAAATCTGCCACCCCTGCTAAAGATCTGTTTACAAACAATCTTCATGAAGGTCTTAAAAAAGCATCTGCTATCATTGAAGATCTGATGGCCGATGCAAGCAATGTCACTCTGCAGGTTTTATTTGAAGCCCTTATCCGCAAAACCGGAATACTCAGTCATATCATGCTCAGTCATGACAAACACTGGCAATTGCAGATATTAACCGGCCTGTTTGATTTTGTAAAAGAAGAAACACACCGCAATCCGTTTCTGAGCCTCCTGCAATTGGTCAATCTTATTGACCTGATGGAAAAAGAAGACATCACATTGCCATTAGTTCAGGTGAGCGGAAGTGATAAAGGGATTAATTTAATGACAGCCCATGGCGCCAAAGGGCTTGAATTTGAATATGTGTTTATTGCCGGCTGCAATGCAACATTCTGGGAGAAAAAAAGAAAACCGGTTGTTGGATATAAACTGCCGGATACTATGTTTTCCTTTTCTCTTTCGGGTAAAGACGATGAGGAATTGAGACGATTGTTTTATGTGGCGCTTACCAGAGCTGAACAGCATTTGTATATTTCTTACAGTAAATTCAACAACGATGCAAAAGAACTTGAACCTTCCATGTTCATAGCAGAAATGCAGGATGAGCATGAATTGTCTGTAGAAAAAGTGATCATGGAAAGCGAAACTTTGTCTTTGTTCTCAGCACTTCAGTTTGGAGAAGCAGCTTCCCCTGAAATTGAAAAAATGGAGGACGAGTTCATCAGCCGCATACTGGATAAGTTTGTGATGAACGTAACAGCGCTTAATAATTATTTGAATTGCCCGCTGGAATTCTATTTCAGAAACCTGATACGCATCCCTTCGCCCAAGAATGAAGCCACAGAATTTGGTTCAGCCGTACATTATGCTCTTGAAAAATTATTCAGGAAGATGCAGGAAGGGGGCAAGGAAAAATTTCCTGCAAAGGAAGAGTTCATTAACGATTTTGAATGGTATATGCACCGGCACAGGGAAAGTTTTACCAAAGAACAGTTTGAAAGAAGAATGGAATACGGGCAAGAGGTATTGGGTAATTACTACGATAAATACATTAACAGTTTTAATAAAATTGTGGCTATTGAACGCCGGATCAAAACTGTTGTGAAAGGTATTCCTGTAAAAGGGGCGCTGGACAAACTGGAGTTTGACGGCAAGTCGGTAAATGTGGTGGATTATAAATCCGGTAATCCTGATAATGGTATTCCCAAAACCAAAGGCCCGTCCGAAAAAGAGCCTAATGGTGGCGATTACTGGAGACAGGCAGTCTTCTACAAAATTCTGGTTGATAATTATCAGCAAAAAGACTGGAAAGTGGTAAGTACCGAATTTGATTTTATAGAACCGGATAAAAAGAAAAACTACCGGAAAGAAAAAATTGTTATCAAACCGGAAGACATAACCTCTGTAACGCAGCAGATCGTTACGACCTGGCAAAAAATACAGGACAGGGATTTTTATACCGGTTGTGGCAAAGAAGACTGTCATTGGTGCAATTTTGTAAAAACGAATAACCTTGCCATTAGCCTGCATGAGCTTAATAAGGAAAAAGAGCAGGAACCGGGATTAACAGGATTTTGAATGATTATTAAGAAATCCAAAAGATTCATTAAAGCGAAACGGGTTATGTTTGCAAATCGAAACGCATTAATGAAAAGAGTTTTCCTTTTTCTCCTCATAATCCTTATTACATTCCAGCAATTCGTGGTTCTTCCCGGTTGTGCCAATATCATTCCGCCATCCGGTGGACCAAGAGATTCCATTCCGCCGGTATTATTGAAAGCAAACCCGGATGATTCTGCAAGAAACTTCACAGGAAATAAAATCGTTTTTACGTTTGATGAATTTGTGGAAGTACAAAATATTCAGGAGAATCTGATTGTTTCGCCAATACCAAAGATTAATCCTACAGTTGAATACCGCTTGAGCACCGTAACCGTAAAACTGAAAGACAGCCTTGAAGCCAATACCACCTATTCATTAAACTTTGGCAATGCTATAAAAGATTTTACCGAAGGCAATGCCTTTAAAAATTTCACCTACACTTTTTCAACGGGCAATTATATTGACTCACTTGAATTGCAGGGAAAAGTGCTGCTCGCCGAATCTGGTAAAGTGGACAGCAGCCTTGTAGTGGTATTGCATACTAACAAGGATGATTCGGCAGTGGTGAAGGATAAACCCCGTTATATTGCAAAACTGGACGGAAAAGGAAATTTTGTTTTCAGGAATCTGCCATTTAAAACCTTTTATGTGTATGCTTTAAAAGACGAAGGCGGCACCCTCCGGTATTTCAGCGATAAACAATTATTTGCTTTCGCCGACCAACCTGTGAAAATGCAATCCCAAACAGAGGCGGTTACTTTGTATGCATATCTTGTAAAACAAGCGGCTTCCCAGCCTGTGTCATCTGTTTCTGCACTCAATCTTGCAAACAGGAGAAGGTCCGGTCCGGAAACATCTGATAAGCGATTAAAATATCAAACCAATCTTGCAAACAACCAGCAAGATCTATTATCTGATTTCACCATTACGTTTGAACAGCCGCTCCGGTCATTTGATTCTTCTAAAATCAGGTTATATACCGATTCAATATATACCCCTGTCTCATCTTATAGTTTTCAAAAAGACAGTACACATAAGAAGATCAGGCTTATCAATACATGGAAAGAAAATACGCTTTACCATTTCATTCTTGAAAAAAATTTTGCAGAAGACTCATCCGGGAAAAAATTATTAAAGACTGATACGCTAAGTTTCAAAACCAAAAAGATTTCCGAGTACGGGGCTTTGAAAATGAAATTCAGAAATCTTCCATTAGATAAAAATCCAGTGCTTCTTTTCGTTGTAAATGAAAATATTTATAAATCTTTTTCGTTGACCGGTAGTGATTTTAATCAATCACTTTTTTTACCCGGAGAATATGAGCTGCGTATCCTTTATGACAGCAATAAAAACGGGGTATGGGACCCGGGTGAATTTTTCGGTAAACATAAACAGCCGGAGATCGTAAAGCCGGTTGAAAGAAAAATCAACGTAAAGCCAGCCTGGCAGAATGAGTTTGAAATAGCATTGTGAATGGTCAATGGTGAATAGTGAATTGGCTTTCCCAAACAAGAAGAAATTTCGCACTTTTTTGAAACCACAATTGACAGCAGTGTATCAGTTTCACACAAAGACACAAAGCCCACAAAGATAATAGGCTGAATTCCTTGGTGATCTTCGTGGTCTTTGTGGGATATTTTTTCAAACTGATACACTACCCTATTGACCATTCACTATTCACCATTCACTATCTTCGTGGTATGCAATTCTCCTCCTCTCTATTGGAAAATGCTGTCAACGAATTTGCCAAACTCCCAGGTATTGGAAAGAAGACAGCGCTGCGGCTGGTTTTGCATTTATTAAAACAAGACACAAAGGAAGTCGGTCATTTCAGCGAGGTAATCGCTAAAATGAGAAGTGAGATAAAATTTTGTCATCGTTGCTTCAATGTGGCTGATGGAGATATTTGTTCTATCTGTTCCAACTCAATGCGAAAGCAGGAAATGATCTGTGTAGTGGAAACCATCCGGGATGTGATTGCCATTGAAAGTACACAACAATATAATGGAACCTATCATGTATTGGGGGGTGTCATTTCCCCACTCGATGGCATAGGTCCCGATCAATTAAATATCGGTTCATTGATCAACAGGATTGAAAAAGAAAAAACAGAAGAACTCATTTTTGCGCTGAATCCCAACATACAGGGCGACACTACTATCTACTACATCCAAAAAAAGTTGCCTTCCAAATCTGTCCGTATCACTACTATTGCCCGTGGCATTGCATTTGGCGGCGAACTGGAATATGCCGATGAAATGACATTGGGCAGAAGCCTTCAAAACCGGTTGCCGGTAGAGAGTTATGTATCGAAAAGATAAGCTTCATAGCTTGTTTATTAAACCCATATAACTTAGCTTTGCTGTCATATCTCAGGCGGATTTGTTTATTGTTCGGCCTAAACGGAACTAATAAACGTCAACGAAACTCCTCATCTGGTTTCTCCAGCGTTTATAAGTTCACAAATTAATTTTTATGAAAACAATTCAGGATTGTCTGAAAGAACGTATTTTAATTATTGACGGCGCCATGGGCACCATGATACAGCTTTATAAACTTGCTGAAGCCGATTATCGTGGTGAGCGGTTTAAGAACTGGCCATCGGATCTCAAAGGCAACAACGATTTGCTCTGCCTGACACAGCCGCAAATAATTAAAGAAATACATAAGCAATATCTCGATGCAGGTGCGGACATTATTGAAACCAATACTTTCAATGCTCAAAAAATTTCGATGGCTGATTACCATATGGAGCAATTAGCTTATGAAATAAACCTTGCAGCCGCAAGAATTGCAAAAGAGGCGGTTAAAGAATCAGGCAAAACAGCCTGGGTGGCCGGCGCTATCGGGCCTATGAATAAAACACTTTCTCTTTCACCCGATGTAAACAATCCCGGTTTCAGGGCTGTAACTTTTGATGAAGTGGTTAACGCCTACTATGAACAAGTCAGAGGTCTGGTGGATGGCGGTGTTGATATTTTATTAATTGAAACAATATTCGATACACTAAACGCCAAAGCAGCAATCTTTGCCATTAAAAAATATTTCAGGGAGACAAAGAAAGAACCACTTCCGATTATGATAAGCGGAACGATCACCGATGCATCGGGAAGAACATTAAGCGGACAAACACTGGAAGCCTTTTATACATCAGTGATGCATGCAAAACCATTGAGTATTGGATTGAACTGTGCATTAGGTGCTAAAGAAATGCGGCTACATATCGAAGAACTTTCGCAAATAGCAGCTTGTTATGTATCGGCCTATCCAAATGCAGGTCTTCCAAATGCGATGGGCGAATATGATGAAAAACCCGAAGACACTGCTCACTACCTGGAAGACTGGGCTAAGGAAGGCTGGGTGAATATTGTCGGCGGCTGCTGCGGCACTACGCCTGATCATATCAGGCATATTGCTGAGGAAGTAAAAGGTATTGCGCCAAGGCAATTACCTATCGTTGAAAAAGAATTAGTGTAACCCTTCATGAGTGAATCCATCTATATACGACCCTACCTGCGATTGTCAGGATTAGAACCATTGGTTGTAAGACCTGATACCAACTTTGTCAATGTCGGTGAACGTACCAACGTAACCGGCTCTAAAAAGTTTGCCCGCCTCATCAAAGAAAATAAATATGAAGAAGCACTAAGTGTGGCAAGACAGCAGGTGGAGAGTGGCGCACAGGTGCTGGACGTAAACATGGATGATGCACTGCTGGATGGTGTGCAGGCAATGACGACTTTTCTTAACCTCTTACAAAGCGAACCGGATATTGCGAAGATTCCTGTTATGATTGATTCTTCCAAGTTTGAGATCATTGAAGCTGGACTAAAATGTGTGCAGGGTAAATGCATTGTGAACTCCATTTCGATGAAAGAAGGAGAGCAAAAATTCATTCAGCAGGCTATTATCTGTGAGAGCTATGGTGCATCAGTTATCGTCATGGCCTTTGATGAGAAAGGACAGGCGGATACTAAAGAAAGAAAAGTAGAGATCTGTCACAGGGCTTATAACATACTTACCAAACAGGTTGGTTATGATCCACAGGATATCATTTTCGACCCTAACATTTTTGCAGTAGCTACGGGGCTTGAAGAACATAATAACTATGCTGTTGATTTTATTGAAGCAACAAGAGAGATAAAAAAATTGATGCCATTAACGAAAGTAAGCGGCGGTGTCAGCAATCTTTCTTTCTCATTTCGTGGTAATGACCATGTTCGGGAAGCCATGCATTCCGTTTTTCTTTATCATGCCATCAAAGCAGGAATGGATATGGGGATTGTAAATGCAGGACAGCTGGTAGTATATGATGAGATAGAGCTTCAGTTAAGGGAATTATGTGAAGACGTAATACTGAACCGGAATAACGATAATAATGAAGCCACTGAAAAGCTCATCGTTTTTGCTGAAACAGTAAAAGCGAAGGGAAAGGTTGAAGTTAAGGACGAGGCATGGAGAAATACCTCTGTTGAAGAAAGATTAAAACATGCCTTGGTGAATGGCATTACGGATTATATTGATACCGATACTGAAGAAGCAAGAATTAAGTACCCCAAACCACTGGATGTAATTGAAGGACCGTTGATGGACGGAATGAATGTGGTGGGTGATTTGTTTGGTTCAGGTAAAATGTTTTTGCCCCAAGTGGTTAAGAGTGCAAGAGTGATGAAGAAAAGTGTGGCATGGCTTACTCCTTTTATTGAAGAAGAAAAGAAAAACAATCCTAACGTTGGTAAGGGGGCTCCGCCAAAAGTTTTGCTGGCAACGGTGAAAGGCGATGTGCATGATATCGGAAAAAATATTGTCGGCGTAGTGCTCGGTTGCAATGGTTACGATATTGTTGATCTTGGCGTGATGGTACCCGCTGATAAAATCCTGGATACAGCTGAAAAAGAAAAAGCAGATATTGTTGGCTTGAGTGGTCTTATCACCCCTTCATTGGATGAAATGGTGCATGTGGCGCATGAAATGAAACGTCGTAATATGAAACAGCCACTGTTGATCGGCGGCGCCACTACTTCCCGTATGCATACGGCTGTAAAAATCGCTCCACAATATAATAATGGCGTACTGCATATTCTTGATGCCTCGAGAAGTGTGACAGCCGTAAGTTCTTTATTGAGCAAAGAGAAAGATGTGTTGCTGAAAAAAACAAAAGAAGAATATGAGGATCTGCGAAACCAGTTTCTCAACAGAAATAAAAAAGAACTGATTCCTTATAGTGAGGCGGTGATTACCAAAGAATATTTTGACTGGAAGAAATACAAACCGGTAACCCCGGCTGTTGACGGCGTGAAAGTGTTGAAGTCATTCAATCTTGCAACCATTTCAAAATACATTGACTGGGGACCCTTTTTCATAGCATGGGAAATGCCGGGAAAATATCCTGAAGTTTTATCTGATAAAATATTCGGTGCAGAAGCCACTAAGCTTTACAATGATGCACAAAAATTAGTGGAAAAGATTATTGACGAAAATTGGTTTACTGCTGATGGAGTAATTGGTTTCTGGCCGGCTACAAGCAACAATGCTGATACGATAACATTGCAAACAGAAAATGGCGAAGTAAAACTGGATTCACTTCGTCAGCAACTGAAAAAAGCTGTTGGGCAAGCAAGCTATTCTCTTTCTGATTTTATTTGTCCTGCAGAGCTGGGTTCTGACTTCATGGGTTCTTTTGCTGTAACTATACATGGGGCAAAGAAGCACATTGACAAATTTGCAGCAGCTCATGATGATTATAACAAAATACTGGTGCAGATATTGGCTGACCGCTTTGTAGAGGCTTTTGCTGAATGCCTGCATGAAAAAGTAAGAAAAGAATACTGGGGTTATGCCAAAGATGAAACCCTGACCAATGAACAACTGATAAAAGAACAATATAAAGGCATACGACCCGCACCGGGCTATCCTGCCTGTCCCGACCACACAGAAAAACTGAAACTGTTTTCTTTATTAAATGCTACTGAAAATATTGGTATTGAATTGACCGAAAGCCTTGCCATGAACCCGCCTGCTTCTGTTTGTGGCTGGTATATTGCCCACCCCCAAAGCCATTATTTTGGTTTGGGAAAAATTGGCAGAGATCAGTTAGAAGATTATGCCAAACGAAAGGGCATGAGCTTAATAAAAGCGGAGAAATGGTTGAGGCCGGTATTGGAATAAAAATTATCTCGCCTTCACCACCGAAGTTTTCGTCCAGCTATCATGCCAGGGCCTGTCACCAAAGCCGCTGAAAGCTTCAAAAGGAACAAGTCTGCAAAGACTTCTTAAAATAGCATGTTTGAATGTTAACTCCTGTCCGTCATCGCAGATTGCCCTTGTACCGGTGATCAGTTTACCCAAAGTGTATCCCTTAAATGCTTTTTCGCAAATAGTATAATATATCAGGTAGTTAAAAATCCCGAATATATATGATACCAGCAAAACATCCAGAGTGGTTTGCTCATATGCAATGCGTATGGCAAAATCAGGAAATAAGCGAACAATCAGTTCTCCCACCAGCCTGCCGGTAAGAACTGTAAGGGCATACCGCATAAACAAATTATCGATCAGCCAGTTTAAAAACCGCTGGCCCTGTGAGGCCTGAATGTACTGGAAATACTGTCCCAGTTCATCCGCCAGCCCGGTTTCTTCGGGGTGAATCTGATTTTCTTCCATAGCAATTTTATAAACAAACAAATTAGGAAAAAATCTTTACAGCAAAAGATATTTGTTCAATTCATTACCCAGCTGTTGGGGATTTTGAAAATGAATTGTTTTTATACCCACAGCCTCTGCTCCTTTTACGTTTCTTACACTATCATCAATGAATAAAGCTTCCCCAGCATTTACATTATACCTTTTAAGCAACCGTTGATAGATATCAGCAAAGGGTTTTCTTGTTTTTTCCTCACCACTCACCACCCTGCCATGAAACCAATGTAAAAAATCATATCGTTCCAAAGCAATGGGAAAAAGTTCGGCGCTCCAGTTGGTAAGGGCATAAAACTTCAGACCGGTTTCTTCTTTCAGTTTCCTGAAAAGGTCAACAGATTCATCAATAGAGCCGCCCAGCATTTCAGCCCATCGGTCATAATAAGCGCTGATCTCTTTTTCCCATTCAGGAAATTCAGCGATCTTTTCTTCTACGGCTTTGGCTATCGGGTAACCTTCGTCCTGCTTTTCATTCCAGTCCATGGTGCATATATGCTGCAGAAACCATTCAACTTTTTCTTCAGAGTCAAAAATGGTACGATAAACATAGCGGGGATTCCAGTCAATCAGCACTCCGCCGAGATCAAAAATGATCGTATTAATGTTACCCATTACTTGTAGCGAAGTTTAAACCAGATCATCACCGAAGACATGGATAAGACAATTGAATTGGTGAGAATGATGACCCAATTGTCCAGCAATACTCCATACAGTATCCATAGCACTTCGTTGATCCAGGCAATGACAAACATCATCAGTGAAATATCTCTTGCGGATCTTTCTTTCCATGTTTTAATAACCTGCGGTAAAAAAGTAAGTGAAGTAATTGCCCCGGCCGAATAGCCGACTATGTCAACAAATGCCATATCAGTTCTTTTTCTTTTTTTCTTTAAGGAGTTTCGCTGCTTCTTTTTTAAATTTCTCAGTTTCTTCGGCAGTAAAGGGAATAAAACTGATGGCGCATCCGCCGCCAGGAGCTAATTTTAAACTGATCTCTCTGCTGTAGTAAGCGGATATTTTTTCAATTACATAGGCCTCCGGATTATTTTTCCAGTCGGCGCTGTCTGCATCACGGTATATCGTGGCATGATACCATCTGTTTTTATCCAGGAAGTCAGGTGTGATGGTAAACTTCCTTGCATTTTCATCAGTAATAGCGCCGAGAAACCAGCTCTCTTTCCCTTTTGCTTTTCTTGCGGTGATCACATAATCACCGGGCTCTGCATCTATTACTTTGCTGTCATCCCAATCCACCGCCACATCTTTGATAAACTGAAAAGCATCCATATGTGCCTCATAATTTTCCGGAAGGTCTGCCGCCATCTGCAGCGGACTAAACATGGTAACGTACAAAGCCAGTTGCTTGCATAATGTAGTATGCACCTGTTCTTTTTTGTCGGGGTTATAGTAGCTCATTTTTATTTTAAAAATGCCCGGCGTATAATCCATTGGGCCGCCCATCAGTCTTGTAAAAGCCAAAATTGTTTCATGATCGGGTGGATTGCCCACACTCCATGCATTGAATTCATTTCCCCTCGCTGCTTCACAGGCCAGAAAATTAGGGTAAGTTCTGTGTAATCCTGTAGGACGAACCGGTTCATGAGCATCTACCATTATTTTATAAGAAGCGGTTTTTTGAAGCACTCTTTCATAATGTTTTACCATCCATTGTCCGTCATGATGTTCACCCCGTGGAATAATTCTTCCTACATAACCCGTTTTTACCGCATCATAACCGAATTGCTTCATAAAACGATAGGCAGTATCCATCCATCTTTCATAGTTGGTTACAGACGCAGATGTTTCATGATGCATGATCATCTTCACTCCTTTTGATGCAGCGTATTGCTGAAGTTCTTTTACATCAAAATCCGGATAGGGTGTTACAAAATCAAATACATCTTCTTTCCATTGGCCAAACCAGTCTTCCCAGCCGGTGTTCCATCCCTCCACCAGCACTCCGTCAATGCCATTTTTTGCGGCAAAGTCAATATATTTTTTTACGTTAGCCGTAGTGGCGCCATGCGGCACTTTTGTGGCCTGTTGAGAACCTACCTGACCGCCACTGTAATCCCAGCTTGCCTTACCTACATGCAACTCCCACCACACTCCAATCATTTTTTGAGGTTTTATCCAGGATGTTTCTCCAATCTTAGAAGGGTCATTAAGATTCAGGATCATTTTGGATGAAAGTATCTCAGTAGCCTTATCGCTTACAATAATGGTTCGCCAGGGAGATTTTGCCGGAGCCTGTAAATAAGCTTTGTTACCAACAGCATCGGGCACAAGATGAGAACGAAATGTAAAGTTTGATTTATCGATCACCAGGTCCATTGCCGGATAATTCAGCAAAGCTGCTTCATGAATGTTGAAGTAGAGGCCGTCGGCTGACTTCATCATCAGGGGAGTTTGCACAGCATTTTTATCAAAATAGGTTTTTGCATGTATCTCCTGGGCAAAGCTTCCGCCCGTTGCATCTATAGCGTTGAGATTACTGGTGTAGTAAGAATATTCATTGGTATCATAGTCACCGGGAATCCAGAATGCTTTGTGATCACCTGTCATATCAAACTCAGTAAGTTCATCAGCAATGATAAAATGATTGAGGCTGGATTGCAGGGGAAATAAATACCGGAAGCCAATGCCATCATCAAAGACCCGGAAAATGATCTGTAGCTGAATACCTGAACCCGACCTGTCGGTAAGTTTTAAAACCAATTGCTTATAATTATTTCGGATAGAGCTCACCTCACCCCAGACAGGTTTCCACGTTTCATCAACTGCGGAAGTATCAACGCCGGTCAGATCAAAATTGGTGAGTGAAACATCCGGGGTCTTTAATTTCATTCCAAGACGGGAATATTCAACTGCTGTTTTGCCCTTATAAAAAACTTTGTATAGTATGCTGAAATCTTCTTCATGAATAATGGTCAGCATGACTGATCCATTGGGAGAACGGACATCAATGAATCCTGATGCATTTGCTTTGAGCACAAAAAACGTAGCAGCAAAGACAATCGCCAAAGACATTTTTTTGAACCACATGGCAATAATTTTCGGTGAAGATAAAACACTTGTGTAAAAAGTACACATCTATTATCTTTTCTCAAATAACCACCAGAGCCTTTTTCTTGGTTTCACTTTGTAGTTCTGCTGAACATAACTCTGGATATGATTCATGGCTTCATTTACATCATCGGTAAATAAAACAAGAGAAAGATCGTCTTTTGAAATAGTGCCGGCATTGGCCATATCTTCAATTGTTTCTATCAGGTTGTGGTAGTATTGTTTGCCAAATACTACAATCGGAAAATTGGTAACTGTTTTTGTTTGTACAAGGGTAAGAATCTCAAAAAATTCATCCATTGTGCCAAAACCGCCCGGCATAATGATAAACGCATAAGAATATTTTACCAGCAAAACTTTGCGGACAAAAAAATGCTCAAAAGTGATGGTCTTGTTGAGGTAAGAGTTGGCTTTTTGTTCAAAAGGAAGCTGAATATTACAACCAATGGAAGTACCCCCGTTTTCAAAAGCTCCCCGGTTGGCAGCTTCCATGATGCCTGGGCCGCCACCCGTCATTGTAGCAAACCCCATTTCGGCAATTCTTTTTCCAAAACCTCTTGCGGCAGCATAATAAGTATTGTCTTCTTTAAATCGGGCTGAGCCAAATACCGTAATGCAGGGCCCTGCGAAATGAAGGGTACGAAACCCCTTTAAAAACTGCCGAAAAACCCTGAAGGCAAATAATAATTCATAACCCCTGCTTTTTGGACCCTCTAAGTAAACCGGTTTTTTGGGGGGAACAATGGCAATTGTACCGCCCTTAATTGATGCTTCCATAGTATGATGTAAATTGCTTTCCAAACCGACATGAAATTTTTCAGGCCTAATTTACACAACATCGGCATGAAAAATTTCATCAAAGGTTCCTCTTGACCAAATTATACAATATTATTTACAGGAGAATATAAACAATAAAGCAATGCGTATCATCAGTTATAACGTCAATGGAATCAGGGCTGCTATTAAAAAAGGGTTTCTGGATTGGCTCAAAAGCGACCCCGCAGATGTGATCTGCGTGCAGGAAACAAAAGCTGTAAAAGATGATGTGGACCATAAACAATTCACATCATTAGGTTATCATGATTATTGGTTCAGCGCCCAGAAGAAAGGCTATAGCGGTGTAGCGGTGTTTACTAAAATAAAACCCGATAAAGTGGAATATGGAAATGGCCATGGTCCCAGTGATGATGAGGGCAGGGTGATTCAACTGGATTTTAAAGATGTTCGATTGATCAATGCCTATTTTCCTTCGGGAACAAGTGGTGATGAAAGACAAGGTTTTAAATACAAATGGCTGGATGAATTTTTTGTATGGCTGAATAAACTGAAAAAGAAACACCCGAAACTTGTCTTATGCGGCGATTATAATATTGCCCATAAAGAAATAGATATTCATGACCCGAAAGGAAATAAAAATTCGTCCGGTTTCTTACCCGAAGAAAGGGAATGGATGACGAAATTTCTCAGTAGTGGCTGGATCGATGCGTTCCGTGAATTTCATCCGGAGCCACATCGCTACAGCTGGTGGAGCCAGCGATTTCCAAGTGTACGCATAAATAACAAAGGATGGAGAATAGATTATATTAATGTCACTGAATCTTTGAAAAAGAATTTAAAAGATGCAGAAATTTATCCGGATGTAAAACACAGTGATCATTGCCCGGTGTATCTGGAAATCAAATAAAACTTCAAACTTCCCTTACTATTTATTACGCAAACTTTAACAAGGCTGTTAAAGCTTGTTGAAATTTCTGTTCAAAAAAAATTATTCCATCCGCTGCCCTCTATTTTTATGCAGCAAACATCACTGCCGCAAAAGTTCTTTTTTTCCTGTACCCGTTCATCATTTTGTGAGCAGTTATTTATTAACCAAACCTGTTACGATGGGCGGTCTAATTCTTCTTGTCATCCTTGCTATTCTGATTTTTATTGTTTTACCTCTGGGCATTTTGGTGAAAGCCGGGGAGCAACGACGCTTACTCGAATCATTGTATGATAGCATAAAAGATCTGAAAAATGATGTAGCAACCCTTTCGAAGGAAGTAAGAGACGTGGAAGTAATTTCAAAAATCCGGGTATTAAAAAATGAAACTCCGGAAATAATGACTTCCCAAAAACCAGTTGCTGAAGAGAAGCCAGTGTCTATTCCAGTACAGCAACCGGAAGAAGTAACTGAATTAATTGGGAAAAAAGAAAAATTCATGCCACAGCTGGCAGACGAAAGGGAAATAGCTGAAGAGATGGTTGAGTTAATGGCTTCTGCAGCTACACAATCAGGCATCCGGTCAAAAAAACATACAGATCTTGAAAAATTTATTGGTGAAAACCTGGCAAACAAGATCGGTATCGCTGTGCTGGTTCTCGGCATTGCCTTCTTTGTGAAATATGCAATCGATAAAAACTGGATCACTGAAACGGGCCGGGTTATCATTGGTCTTATCAGCGGCAGCATTCTTATCGGGTTGGCACATTATTTCCGCAACAAGTATCGTTCTTTCAGCTCAGTCCTTGTGGGCGGTGGATTGACGGTTTATTATTTCAGCATTGCTTTTGCCTTTCATCAGTATCATCTCATCGGGCAAACGGCGGCATTTATTTTCATGCTGGCCGTTTCTGCTTTTGCGGTTGGCCTCTCCCTGTTTTACAACAGGCAGGAGCTTGCCATTCTGGCCACCATCGGCGGTTTCATTACTCCTTTTTTAGTGAATACAGGCCAGGAAAATCATATCGCCCTGTTCACCTATTTATGCATACTCAATACAGGCCTTATTGCCCTTTCATGGTTCAAGCGATGGCCGGCTATCAATATCATCGCTTTGTTCTTTACAACCATTATTTTTGGCAGCTGGCTTATCCGTCATTTGTATTACGAGGATGTTTCTTCGCTTCCATACAGCGATGCCCTGCTGTTCGCCACTTTATTTTACCTGCTGTTTATTTTAATGAATATTATCAATTGTGTACGGCTTAAAAAGGAATTTTCATGGTTTGATTTCATTATCCTCTTCAGCGTCAATTTTCTTTACTATGCGGCCGGAATGATTGTGCTTGACTATTGGGGTTATGATAATCTGCAGGGATTATTTACCGCTTCCGCAGGTATTTTCAATCTGCTGCTCACCCTAATCTTTTACAGACAAAAAAATATTGACCGGAATTTTGTTTTCCTGCTGATGGGCTTATCCCTTACGTTTATTTCATTATTTGCCCCCGTTCAGTTCAATGGTAACTATGTTACCCTGTTCTGGCTCACTGAATCAATAGTATTGTTATTTATTTATCAGCGATCAAAGATCTCATTACTGAAAGTATGTTCATTACTTGTAACAGTGCTTATGTTCATCAGCCTTATTACCACATGGATACAGGTTTATTTATTCAATAATGCAGTAATAACCATAATTGCAAACAAGGGGTTTATAACAACTCTTTCTGTCGCTGCAGGTTTATTCCTTTATAAACATCTGTTGAGAAAAGAAAAGGAGAGAGGATTCATTAACTCACTTGACACAGTAATTGTTAAGAAGACGATGAATGTTGCAGCCATCCTTATCCTTTACCTGTCGGGGATGTTTGAGCTTTACTATCAGTTCAGCACCCGGTTTCAGCAGTCACCGGTTCATAGTTTATTTATCCAGGCCTATTCATTTGCATTTGTCATTGTACTCTTAGGCATATACCGGAAAGAAAGCGGATACCCGCTGATGAAAATAATACTGACAGGATACTGTTTTATATTATACTTATTCAATATTTCCGCCGGTACTGTTGTCTCAGAATCATTGTTAAATTCAATTAACGGAAAGAATTTGTTTACTGTGCACTGGGCGGCTGTTGTGTTATTACTGTGGCTGCTGGTTGATTTTGTCCGGTTCTTTTTTTATAGAAACCAGAAAGAATGGAAGGAATTTATTCCTGCGTTTACCTGGGCCGCTGTTTCAGGTATGGTATTATTGTTGAGTATTGAGATGTACCAGGTTATGTTGTGGGCAGACGGTGTAGAGGGAAGCGAAAGATTGTGGTGGGAAAATCTGTATTATAAAGCCGGCCTGACCATTCTCTGGAGCATCTCATCATTTATCATGATGTGGCTGGGAATGAAATTGGGCTTCCGGGTATTGCGGATTATTTCGTTAACGCTTTTTACCATTACACTGGTCAAGCTGTTTATTTATGATATCAGAAATATACCACCGGGTGGAAAAATTGCCGCCTTTGTTTTGCTTGGCTGTTTGTTATTGGTTGTATCTTTCATGTACCAGCGGCTTAAAAAAATAATTATTGATGACAGCCCGCCGGCAGCAGGTAAAAACAATGATCGTTTACAATATCACCATTAAAATAATTCCCTCCATAGAACAGGAATGGATTGAATGGCAAAAGCAGGAACATATTCCCGAAATCATGGCCTCGGGTTTGTTCACCGAAAATAAATTCTTCCGTTTGCTGGAGCAGGATGATGCGGAAGGCATTACTTATATAGTGCAATATTTCACCGGCTCACTGGAAAACTACAGACAGTATATTGAAAAATTTGCACCTGCACTTCGTGAAAAAGCGATTAGGAAATGGGGAGATAAATTCATGGCTTTCCGTACCGTGATGCAGGTTGTGAATTGATTGTGTAAAAATAAGTGGTCAACTGGAGCTTCGATTTTTGTGGTATCTTAATCCTTTGAAACCCTTTCCGGCAAAGGGTTTAGGGATATACGTAAATAGGCCACTGATCGCTTTAAAGCTTTTAAATGGCAAAAAACAAACCTACTTTCAGTTCAAACAAATTTGAATAATTTAAGCTGCCAACTTTTTTTTTGCTGGTTACAAAAACCGTCTAAATTTGTTGGGGTTACCTGACAAATAAAATTTACACTCATGAACAAAGCCGACTTAATAAACAAAATTGCCGATGATACGGGCATTACCAAAACCCAGGCAAACGCTGCCCTTGATTCATTTACCGAAGCCGTTACAAGAACCTTAAAGGCCGGAGGAAAAGTTACACTGGTTGGATTCGGCACTTTCTTAATATCAAAAAGAAAAGCCCGGAAAGGCCGCAATCCGCAGACCGGAGCTGAAATAAATATCAAAGCAAGAAAAGTAGCCCGCTTTAAAGCCGGCAAAGAACTTGCAGCCAAACTGTAATTGTTTCTTTCAAATCATTAAAGGCTCCAGTGCTTTTGGTACCGGGGCTTTTTTGTTAAACAAATAAATCCTTAAAACAATTTATTATGGGAAGAGGAGATAAAAAAACTGCTAAAGGCAAACGTTTCAAAGGTTCTTTTGGAAAAAGCCGTCCTGCAAAGAAAGCTGCTGCAAAGAAAAAAACCGGGAAAGGAAGTAAGTAAATAAGTATGTAAAGTATCTAAGAAAAACCTCAGATACCTTATACTATATATGCTCTATATACTTAGTACTTTATTTACTTATCAAGGTGCCAACCGTTCCATTTTCCAGGTTCCATTTTCGTTTAAAGAATACTGTAACCTGTCATGCAGGCGGCTGGGCCTGCCCTGCCAGAATTCGAATAATACAGGTTTCAACAGGTATCCCCCCCAATAGCCCGGACGTTTGATCTGTTGCCCGTTGTTTTCGGCCATAATGCTTTTGTATTTCTCATCCAACCATTCACGGCTTTCAATAACCTGGCTTTGCGGCGATGTCAGGGCACCAAACTGACTTTCGACAGGACGGGAATAGAAATATTCATCGTTTTCTTCATTGCTCACTTTTTCAATGATACCGGTAATGCGAACCTGACGTTCCAGTTCTTTCCAGAAAAAGACTAAACAGGCTTTGGGATTTTCAGCTAATTGCTGCCCTTTAAAACTGCTATAGTTGGTAAAAAAAACAAATCCCTTTTCATTGTAATCTTTTAATAGAACAATTCTTGCCGATGGAATTCCGTCAACAGAAGCCGTAGCAAGTGTCATGGCGTTTACCTCAGTAATCCCCGACTTTAATGCTTGTTTCCACCACTTGGTAAACTGGGCAAAGGGGTCAGGCAGCGCTTTTTTTTCAGTAAACTTCTTTTTTGTGTATTCATTCCGGATATCTGCAATTTTCCGTTTCATAACTGAAACATTTTTGCAAAGATAGAAGCCTGTACTATGTATAAAAGAAAAAAGACCCCTGAAAAATGGTCTTATTACATGATTTTTATCAGCGCCGGGTTTTAGGCATTCATTTGACGACGGGCCAGTTCATCTCTTTCCTCAGATACCAGGTTAAGCATGCTTTCCAGTTCGCCGATCCGTTTCATCTGGCCCTCCAGCCGCTTATTGGCTTCCGAAATTATCTGCATATCGTTATTCAGTTCTTCAAGGTATGCCACCCTTTTTTGCAGCTGCTGACGCTGGAAGTTGGCTTCTTTCAGTTTGGCCTGTGTTTCTGCAAATAATTCATTCAGCTCTTTATTTTCATCCATCACAGCTGAATATTTATCTTTTTGCTCCTCCAGATCAGTCGTCACTTTATAGTGCTCCTCTTTCAGTTCTTCATATTCAAGGCTTAGTTTCCGAGAAGTATTTACCTGGTTTTCGAGTTTCCCGATTTTTTCCTGCAGAGTATTAAATTCTCCGTAAGCGCTGTCAATTATCGAGCTCATTTCACTGCTGATATGATGTTTCTGCCTGATGTTAGTAATGTCCTCTTCTTTTTGTAAAAGCCGGTCTTTCAATTCTTCTATTTGAGCAGAAAGATCTTCATTAATTCCCATCAGTTCCTGCTGTTTTTCCTCGGTTTCCTTTACAATATCAATCTGGTTCAGCAGTTCACTGATCTTATTATTATGTTCCCGTAAACTTTGCTGCGTCTTGCGGAGTTGTTCAATATACCCCTGTTTTTCATCCGCATTATTTTGCTGGCGCAACTCTTCGGTTTCTGTCTTCAGTTTTTTAAGCTGCTTCCGCAATTCTTCGGCTTCAATGGAAAAAATAGTTGCATTCTCTTCTGCTTCAGAAAGTTTTTGTTTCAGTTCTGTGATTGCCTTATCCTTGTTTTCGGTATCATTAAAATAACGAAGTTTCCACTCGGTCAGTTCAGCCTTTGTTTTCCCGCCTGTAATATCCATGACCGTAGCATTGAATGACCTGCGGCTCGAGATAAAAAAATGAATGGTGACACCGAGGGTAATGGCCCCGAGCATGAGCACAATAATCTCGACAACAGAAAGAGAAAGCTGAGCATTCATGATTTTTGGACTGGTGTTGAAACTATTAAAAAGGGTAAAGATTTTAATTAATAGTTTTTCACAGACGGGGATAATGGATTCGCCTTACCAAGATAGTAGTTGCTGCAAAATAAAAGATAGGAAATATACTTAGGAATTATCCCTTAACAAGAGTACCGACCTTTTCACCGGTTACCACACGACGAAGATTGCCTTCCTTATTCATATTAAAAACAATGATAGGCAGGTTATTTTCCATGCACAGCGTAAAAGCTGTCATATCCATGACCTGTAATTTTTTATCGAGGCAATCCTGGAAGGTCATCACATTGAATTTTGTAGCAGACGGGTCTTTTTCGGGGTCAGAAGTATAGATGCCATCCACCCTTGTTCCTTTTAATATAACATCGGCATTGATCTCGATGGCCCGGAGAGAGCCTGCCGTATCGGTGGTAAAATATGGATTGCCCGTACCTGCACCAAATATCACAACCCTTCCTTTTTCCAGGTGGCGGATAGCCCTGCGGCGGATATACGGCTCTGCTATCTGTTCCATTTTGATGGCGCTTTGCAATCGGGTATAAACTCCCACTTTTTCCAGTCCTGCCTGCACTGCCATCCCATTGATTACAGTTGCCAGCATACCCATATAATCGCCATGTGCTCTTTCAATGCCTGTTTCATCTTCATTCATGCCCCGGTAAATATTGCCTCCACCGATCACTATTGCCACCTGCACTCCCAATTCGGTGATGGATTTGATATCCTGTGCATACTGAGCAATGACATTGGTGTCAAATCCAAAAGTTTTATCGCCCATTAATGCTTCGCCGGAAAGTTTGAGGAGGATGCGTTTGTACCTGGGTAGCATGGAGTATAGATTTCGGGGCGAAGATAGGGGTTTTGATGAGGGCAAAATAGTTGTAATTTACCCGGATGAATCATTTTTAAAAGTGATGGCGATGCGTCTTTTTTTTCTTCCAATATTACTGTTGCTTTTTATACCAGCCGGATCACAAAGCATCTCCGGAATATGGGAAGGTAATAATGAACCCTCACATTACATAAAACCCGAAAGAGTGGTTCTTGAAATTTGGGAATATAACGACTCCTTGATCACCGGAGTAAGCCATCTTTATTATAGCCGTGGCCGCTACGAACACCATAAACTCAGCGGACGAATAAATAAAAGGACATCCCGGGTGTATTTATCCGAAGACAGTATTATCAGTTATAAAGTGGGGTTATTGCAGGTTGTCGATGAGGGAACATATACATTAAGGCTTTTTAAAAAAGAAGATGAAATGATATTGCAGGGTGATTGGGTAAGCAGGCGAAAAAGATTATTTATAGATCCTACCGTCAGAACCCGTTTTCATAAAGATATAAAGCAGGAAATACCGACACTATCTTCAGACAATGCCCAAAACCCCTTAAAACGGGTCGACGATATTCAACTCGTACTGGAGATCGATAAAAAGGAAAAAGATTCCATCAGAGTCGATATTTATGATAACGGGGAAATAGACCATGACAGCATATCGGTATATGTGAACAATATAGTTGTGATCTCGAAGCAACAGGTTTCTGTAAAGCCGCTCACATTTTATCTATCCGTTACTAATAATGAACCCTATGATAAGATCAGGATGGTAGCAGAGAACCTGGGCAGCATCCCTCCCAATACCGCATTAATGGTGATCACGACAAGAAAAAGGAAATACAACGTATTTGTCAGCAGCAATTTTGAAAAAAATGCGGTGGTTGAATTTTTCTTAAAGGATAAATAAAAAGGCTGCACATTAGTACAGCCTTTAAACAATTTGATGTTTATATTTTATCCCAACGCCACTCTCTTAAATTCTGTCACTTTCACATCTCCGCTCTCTTTCAGATATTGCTCAACGGTCTTGCTGCCGTCTTTTACAAAAGCCTGTGCCGTCAATGTCTGCTCTTTAAAGAAAGCACCCATTTTACCGTCAGCAATTTTAGCCAGCATTTCCTCCGGCTTGCCGGCCATCTTCGGGTCTTGTTTCATCAGTTCCATGACAATGTCTTTTTCTCTTGCCACCACTTCTGCAGGTACTGAAGCTGCGTCAACAGCTACTGGATTCAATGCAGCGATCTGCATCGCCACATCTTTCCCGGCTTCAACAGCTTCTTTATTCAGACCAACCAACACGCCGATTCTGTAAGCCCCGTGAATATACGATGCTACATAGGGAGCATCTATTCTTTCAAACTTTGTAATGCCTATTTTTTCACCGATCGTTGCCAGTTTTTCATTTACCATTTCGGCTACGGTGAGGCTGGAAGCCTTTACGTTCATCAACTCATCAAGGCTTTTTACATTGTTGGCAATGGCTGCATCAGCAATAGCCTGGCCAAAAGCCACGAAGTCTGCATTCTTGGAAACAAAATCAGTTTCGCAGCTTACACAAACCACGATGCCTGTTTTATTATCCGCCGTGGTCTTAGCAATCACCACACCTTCTTTTGCTTCCCGGTCGCTTCTTTTGGCAGCCACTTTTTGTCCTTGCTTGCGGAGCCAGTCAATGGCTGCTTCAAAATCTCCGTTTGTTTCTGTTAACGCCTTGCGGCAATCCATCATTCCTGCACCAGTTACCTGGCGAAGTTTATTTATCTCCTGTGCACTTATAGTTACTGTACTCATGTTAAGAAATTGAAGTCTGAAGTATGAGGTCTGATATGACTCTTTTCTTCAGTGTTAAAAAAAAATTTTGATACCTCTTGTTAATCGAAGAGTTCTGACTTCCTACATCAGATCTCCGGCATCTTATCTCCTTCCACCACCCGGTCCACGGCTACCGCCAGTTGGTGTGCGGCGTCTTTGTCCGCCCTGGCTGCGGCCTCTTCCTCCACGACCACCTTCTGCTTCTGCTTCAGCCAGCAGTTTAGCCGCTTTCTTTTCTTTTTCGTCATCGGTTGTTTCTTCTACTTCTTCATCTTTGGCAGCCTGTCTTTCTGCAAGACCTTCTGCAATGGCAGCAGTGATATAGTTTACAAGAATTGCAATTGATTTGGTTGCATCATCATTGGCAGGGATGGCGAAATCAACCTTATTGGGGTCACAGTTCGTATCCACAACACCGAAAGTAGAGATGCCCAAACGTTTTGCTTCTGCCAATGCAATATGCTCATGACCTATATCAACAATGAACAACGCTGCAGGTACACGGCCCAACTGGGAAATACCGCCAAGCACTTTTTCCATTTTGTCTTTATCTCGGCTCAGCGTCAGTCTTTCTTTTTTTGTGATATTATCAAAAGAACCATCGCCCAGCATTTTTTCAATGCTCTGCATTTTCTTTACACTCTTACGAACAGTGTTGAAGTTGGTAAGCATGCCACCCAGCCATCTTTCAGTTACGAAAGGCATATTCACCCTTTTGGCACATTCATTCACAATGTCTTTTGCTTGTTTTTTTGTACCAACAAACAAAATCTTTTTACCGCTGCGGGCAATTTGTTTTAATACGGATGCGGTTTCCTGCAGACACTCCACCGTTTTATTAAGATCAATTATGTGGATGCCTTTCTTTTCAGCAAAAATGTAAGGCAACATCTTGGGATTCCATTTCTTTTTCAGGTGACCGAAATGAACACCTGCCTCAAGTAGCTGCTGCTGTAATGATGTATTATTTTCCATTGTATTTGAATAATCGTTTTTAATGTTATTTGCCTGTATTAACGTTTAGAGAACTGGTAGCTTCTTCTCGCTTTCTTATGACCGAATTTCTTACGTTCAACAGACCTTGGGTCTCTTTTCAGCAAACCGGCTGCTTTAAGTGCAGGGCGAAAATCAGCATTCAGTTCCAGCAACACCCGGGCAATGCCGAGCATCGCTGACTCAGCCTGTCCCTTCACGCCGCCACCTGATGCATTAATCTTTATATCAAATTTAGTTACCGCATCTACTACTTTCAGCGGACGTTCTACCTGGTTTTGCAGATATACCAGGGGAAAATAAGTTTTATAGTCCTTGTCGTTCACTGTGATTTTTCCATCTCCCTTGGAGATAAAAACCCGGGTCACAGCTTCTTTACGACGACCCACTCCGTTTTTTTGTTTTTCCATTTTATGTTTAGCTTTTAGCTTTTAGCTGCTAGCCGCAAGCCTGTAGCTTGAAGCTTGTAGCTTGAGCTGTTTTAAAATTTCAATTCTTTCGGATTTTGTGCCTTATGCGGATGCTCTGCGCCAACGTACACAAATAATTTTTTGAACATCTTACGTCCAAGACGATTTTTGGGAAGCATGCCTTTTACCGCTCTTTCCACAATTACTTCCGGACGGCGTTTCATCAGGTTGCTTGCTGTTTCCTCTTTCAATCCACCAGGGTAACCGGTGAAATGATCATAGATCTTCTGGTTCATTTTGTTGCCGGTCAGCACCACTTTTTCCGCATTGATTACAACAATGTAATCGCCGGTGTCGACATGAGGTGTATAGTATGCCTTATTCTTGCCACGCAGTATGGCAGCAATCTTGGCACACATACGACCCACGGTTTGATTAGTACCGTCCACAACATACCAGTTGCGCTTTACGGTAGCCTCGTTCGCATGTTTGGTTGTGAAATGTAGTTTACTCATCTTTTAAATTTTAATTTTTTCCTTGTCATCCTGCCTGCCCCGATGACTATCGTGGGAGCGGAGTCGAAGGATGATCGCCGCTATCCCGGCAATCGGTTTTTTAAATGGGCTGCGAAGATAGGTTTGCGACAATTCACAGCCTAAATTTTACGAAAGAATTTTTATAGCTCCTTTGTAAACAACTGATTTTCAGCAAAAATTTTGCCCTGCAATTTTAATAATCAAAATTGACCTTATATTTAGGGCTCAACAATATTTACAATGCCTACACATCATCTCGGCCGTTCCAGTTTTGGAAATCCTGCAAACGCCGGCAACCTGATGACCCTTGAAGAAGCCTATCAATTATTATATGATTGGGTACCCAATGAACGTCTCCGGCTGCACATGAAGCAAGTGGCAGCCAACATGAAGGCATGGGCCATTGAAAAAGAAAATGCTGATGAACAAGCAGCATTAAAATGGGAATTGGCCGGGCTGTTGCATGATGCCGATTGGGAAAAATTTCCGGATGATCATTGCCGCATTATCATTGAAGAACTTGAAAGAAGAAATATTGATCCCGATGTTATCCACTGCATCGCATCACATGGCCCCGGATACTTTGGCGTAGAGCCGGTAAATCAAATGGACAAAATGATATATGCCATTGATGAATTGTCAGGCTTTGTACATGCGGCCGCCCTCATCAGACCTACAAGATATGATGGTCTTGAAGTAAAAAGTGTAGTGAAAAGATTAAAAACTCCCTCTTTTGCCGCCCAGGTAAGCCGGGAAGACATAAATGATGCCGTTTCCCGTGCTGCTGTTTCCCTCGAAGAGCTTATTCAATTCATCATCGATCATCAGAAGGATGTGTCGTAAAAATCCGCAGCAAAAAAACATTATGGTTTTTTTAAACCCGGCTGATTAAACCGGGTCACAAAAAACGGTTTAGTGTCCCTGCCCCTACGTAAAGAACATTAAGTCACCAAAAAATCAATCAGTATGAGGAAGCTTTACGCTTTGCTCGCCGGCTTTATTTTTAGTCTGCTCAGCATCCACAGCGCCAATGCAAAAACCGTTACCCCCGACGTAGCCAATTTTACCTTTACCGTTAATGTACCCAACAACGATATCATTTTTACCAATACTTCCATTATCGGAAGTGAACCCGGTCCACGAAAGGCCTTCTGGCATTTTGGAGACGGGGCTGTACAAATGACGCCTCCGCTGCAGGGCACACAGCATCATTATCAAACGGCAGGCACTTATAATGTTTGCCTGAAAATATATCGGTACTATACTAATACAAATGATTCTGTACTGACGGCACAGGTTTGTAAAACTGTGGTGATCGAAACAAATTGCCAGGCAGGTTTTCAAACTGTTTCTGTAACGAGTAATCCGCTGGCAAAATATTTTATTGCTCAACCGAATCATAGCCAGAATAAAAAACCGGTACGCATCTGCTGGAACTTTGGAGACGGAAGAGATACTTGCATTCAATACCCGACCACCTACACAGGACCCTATGCGGTTTACCATTTATATTCTCATCCCGGGAATTATAATGTTTGTGTAAATATCAGATATGATGGCGGCTGCGAGGCACAAAGTTGCCACCCGGTTCAGGTCGGCAATCCTGACAGTTGTCGTGCTGATTTTGAACGAGTGCAGGTTTCACCAAATGCCAATCCCTTACTGGCTTATTATAAAGCTCTTCCCTGGCATAATAATAACCGCAAACCGGCAAGAGTATGCTGGAAATTTGGTGATGGCACAGATACCTGTATCAACTATCCTGAAAATTATACTGGTCCTTATGCCGTATCACATCTTTACAATCATCCTGGATTCTATGAAGTATGTGTAAAGATCAATTACTATGGCGGTTGTGAAGCAAGAAAGTGTAAAGAAATACGGATCGCAAGACCCGATACCTGTAAAGCTGATTTTGAAAGAATTCCGGTAACTACAACCAATAATCCTTTGCGGGTTTATTACAAAGCGCTGCCATGGCACAACAATAATAAAAAGCCTCAAAGAATATGCTGGCAGTTTGGCGATGGCAGAGATACCTGTGTCAATTATTCACAGGCTTATGTAGGATCCTATACGGTGGGTCACACCTACAACCATCCCGGTTTGTATGAAGTATGCGTAAAGATCATTTACTATGGTGGTTGTGAAGCAAGAAAATGCAAACCCGTTCGGGTAGGAAGACCTGATTCATGCAAGGCTGATTTTGTAAAGCTGCCCATCATCTCTGTCAATGATCCATTAAAGGCAGTATTTAAAGCATTGCCATGGCATAACAATAATAAAAAGCCGCAAAGAATATGCTGGACTTTTGGCGATGGCAGAGATACCTGCATCAACTATCCTGAAAATTACAATGGACAGTATATCGTCACTCACAGGTATAATCATCCGGGCATATATGAAGTATGTGTGAACATTCGCTACTATGGCGGTTGTGAAGCACAAAAATGTAAACCAGTACGGATAGGCCCAAGACCTGATAGCTGCAGGGCGGATTTTCAAAGAATTCCTGTAGCAACCACCAATAATCCATTAAGGGCTTATTTCAAAGCATTGCCCTGGCACAACAATAACAAGAAACCACAAAGGATATGCTGGACTTTTGGCGATGGCAGAGATACCTGTATCAACTATTTATTTCAAAGCATTGCCCTGGCACAACAATAACAAGAAACCACAAAGGATATGCTGGACTTTTGGCGATGGCAGAGATACCTGTATCAACTATCCGGCAAACTACAATGGCCAATATGTAGTTGCCCATCAATATCAGCATCCGGGACAATATGAAGTGTGTGTGAACATTCGCTACTACGGCGGTTGTGAAGCACATAAATGTAAACCAATACAGATAGGCCCAAGACCCGATAGTTGTCGTGCAGATTTTGAAAGAATTCCCAATACATCTAATACACCGCTAAGAGTATATCTCCGTGCACTGCCGTGGCACAATAATAATAAGAAGCCACAAAGGATATGCTGGACATTTGGCGATGGCAGAGATACCTGTATCAACTATCCGGCAAACTACACAGGTCAATATTTGGTTGCGCATAATTACCAGCATCCCGGAGTGTACCAGGTATGTGTGAACATCCGTTACTTCGGTGGTTGTGAAGCACAAAAATGTAAACCTCTTCAGGTTGGCGAAAGACCTGATAGCTGCAGGGCAGATTTTGAGAGAGCTCCACTTACTGCCAATACTCCGTTAACGGTTGGATTTAAAGCATTGCCCTGGCATAACAATAATAAAAAGCCACAAAGGATATGCTGGACATTCGGCGATGGCAGAGACACATGTATCAATTATCCTGAAAATTATACAGGACAATATGTAGTGGCTCATCAATATCAGCACCCGGGACAATATGAAGTGTGTGTGAACATTCGCTACTACGGCGGCTGTGAAGCACATAAATGTAAACCCATTGTGGTGCCTCCACCCCAGGTCAATTGTACAGTGAGGTTGTTTGAGATCACTCCGTCAATAACCAGTTTGGTTCGTGGATTCCTTGCTATTCCAACATCCGCACCACCAAGCAGACCCATACGCATTTGCTGGTATTTTGGTGATGGCGAGGATACCTGCATCATGCTAAATCCCAACCAGCCATTACCTAATCTGTTCATACGCCATACTTATCCGGGCCCCGGTGTGTACAGGGCTTGTGTGAAAGTAAGGTTTGAGAACGGATGTGTGGCCGAAGATTGCAAAGAAGTGGTGATACGCAGTGCAACCAATATCTGCGGAGGCTATATGACTGATTCACTGATTGGCCCCAGAACATTTAAGTTCAAAGGCTTCAGCATACATGCCCCTAATGATGAAGTACTGCTTTATCGCTGGACGTTTGGTGATGGCACCAGTGCACTGGGTCGTGAAGTGACACATACATACAGCCAGGGTGGCAACTATAATGTATGTCTGTACATCACCACAAGGCTGGGCTGCGAGACAAAGATCTGCAGAACGGTAAGAGTGCCGGGAAATAATCAACCAGCACTGGTTCTTACACCCAACCCGGTGATCAATGTGCTGCATGCAGCTTTCTTCTCAACACATACCGAAACAGTGAATATAAGAATACTGAACTCTATGGGTAATGTGGTAAGAACCTATTTGAGGAATGCAACCGTAGGGCCGAACACATGGAATTTTGACCTCAGCACATTGCTGCCCGGAGTTTATTCCTTCGTGGTACAATCACCCAATCAACTGGCAAGCGCCATATTTATAAAATTGTAGTCAACCTTTTTCTTACGTCAGGGCTAACACACAAAAAGCCGTCTCCTTGTGAGGCGGCTTTTGCATTCCTATCATTTATCTTTTAGTTGGATAAATACTTTTTACTTATCTCATCATAAACCTTTATCAACTCATTCGCATTCCCCTTATCATCACCTTTCGACAAGCTCAGGGTGACAATATCGCTCCCCACAAGTATCATCACTTTAGAAAGTTCTTACTTATCTCGTCATATTTTCTCAAATAATCATTCGATTGTCCCTTGTCATCAAAGAATTTTTCCCAGGTACTAAGCGGTTCCCAGATACAGGTGCCTTTGCCTTTTCCATTGGGCAGTTCAAAAGCCAGTTTATTCACTTCTTCTTTCAATGCAGAATATTCCACCACGATGATATCTTTATTATAGCGGCGTACCAGGTCATTCATATTATCCCGCAGATCATCTAATGTGCCGTGCCATTTTGGATAATAAGAAAGACCGATGACATCAAAATAAACTCCCCTTGCCAGCATATTGTCAATAAAAAAAACTGATTCATCGTTCTGTCCGCCCAGCGCCATATGCAGCAGTAGGGTAATAGAAGGATCAACAGATTTTACAGCAGCCGTTCCGGCATTTATTAGTTGCGCCAGTTGATTGATATTGGCCACATTACCTTCGGGCCATATCATTCCATGATTGATCTCGTTGCCCACCTGCACCATATCCGGCGCAGTGCCCTGGTCTTTTAATTGCTGTATCACATCTTTGGTATAATCATACAAGGCTTTCTTCAGTTCTTCAAATGATAAATTTTTCCATGCTGCGGGTTTGTATTGTTTGCCGGGATCGGCCCAGTAATCGCTATAATGAAAATCCAACAGCAACTTCATTCCCGCATCTTTTACTCTCTTTGCCATTTGTTTGGTATGGGCTAAATCACAGAATCCTTTACCCGGAGAGTAACCGCTGTCTCTCGCCGGGTCATTAAATATTCTCAACCGCACATAATTCAATCCATGATCTTTTAATATCTGTATCGCATCTTTTTCTACGCCATTATCAGAGAATTTCATGCCTCTTGCTTCCAGTTCGGGTAAAAAAGAAATATCAGCGCCGAGCATTCTGGAGTCGGGAGTCGGGAGCCGAGAGTCGGGAGTCTGGTATTTTTTATCGATCGTTACTGTTGCCACTTTCTCAGGTGAAACAGTTTGAATATCGGTACCGCCACTCCACAATCCCGTTGCTTTTGCATTGAACTTTATCATACCCGGCGTAGTACCTGCCTGCACTATCACCTGGCATTTGCCGTTGAACAAAGTCCTTTGCCATGCGCCATCGGCACATTTATCCGGCTCATGGCTGCTGGGGTCGCCATTGCCTACACCGATAATCTTTCCCGGGCCTTCTATTTCAAACTGGATCATATTATCTGCATCGGGCACTTCTCTTCCTTCCCGGTCAACAACAGTGATATTAAGAACGGCTGCATCTTTTCCATCGGCGAGCATGGTGGTTTTGTAAGGAGTAACCACCACATCAACAGGCAAACCGGTGGTTTCAACTTTTTTCACCAGCTTTTTTCCTTTCTTGTAAGCAACGGCTTCTAATTTTCCTGGCTCATAATTTATGGTCCATTTCAAATGGCTGTTGCGGGGCATATCCTTCTTGCCCTTGCTTTTTCCATTCAGAAATAATTCTACATTGTCGGCATTTGTATTCACCCATACATCAATGGAATCACCAACCGGTTTATTCCAGCCCGGGCCTTTGCTTCTGAAATTCCAGTGCGGTGAAATGTGCAGCACATCTTTATCCGTCCACCAGCTTTGATAGTAGTAGTAAATATTTTTGGGGAAGCCGCACATATCCATGATGCCGAAATGCGAATTGATATTGGGCCATTGATAAGGTGTGGGTTCGCCACGGTAATCAAAACCTGTCCATACAAATCCGCCAAGCCAATAATCATTGGTAGCAGCTAATGTCCACCATGTTTCTGCTCTGCTGGCCCACCAGGGAAAACTGATATCCTGGTCCGGAACATAAGCCCGGATGGTATCTTTTATATAAACACCTCTTGTAGTAACAGTGCTTCCCATTTCAGAACCCATCACGGGTTGTGATGGATGAGCTTTATGATATTCCTCTACCGCATAGTGGCGGTAATTAAATCCTCTGATAGGAATTACTTCGTTTACACCGTTCCGGGTATTACCATTATCTGCACCATAGCTACTGGTACGGGTCGGGTCAAGTTCCTTTTGTTTTTGTAATAATGTTTGTGCAATGCGTTTACCGTTGCTGCCATTCTGCACAGCCCATTCTTCATTACCAATTGACCACATGAATACAGATGGATGATTGCGGTCACGAAGGATCAGTTTTTCAAACTGGTTCATGTATTCCGGGCTGCTGTTGAGCAAACGGTTCTCATCCAGCACCAGCATACCTAAACTATCACAAGCATCCAGCAATTCAGGTGTGGGTGGATTATGACTGGTACGGTATGCATTCACTCCCATATTTTTCAATAAGCGGATACGATAGTACTGCAGATAATCCGGTAATGCACTGCCCACCCCTGCATGGTCCTGATGATTGCAAACGCCAAATATTTTTGTGTATTTGCCATTTATAAACAAGCCGTTTGTTTTTATTTCAATAGTGCGGATGCCAAAACGTTGTTTTATGCTGTCAACCACTTTACCGTTTTGTTTGATCACAGAAATGACACGATAGAGATACGGATCTTCCAGCGACCATAGCCTTGCTCCGGCTATAACAACGCTTTGATTCACGGTTGCAGTTCCATTAACGGTAAGAGAAAGGGGTTGTTCTTTTGTCTGCACCAGTTTTTTTCCACTCCGGTCTGTGATGTAGGAATAAACAGAGCAATTTGCTGATAATAAATTTTGATTGCTGATGGGTACTGATAAATTTACAGTCGCTACATCTCCTTTCACTTCTGTATAAACAAAATAGTTTTCCTGTTTGATATGAATATTGTTGTAACGGTTTAGCCATACATGCCGATAAATACCTGCGCCTTCATAAAACCATCCTTCATATTGCGATGCATCAGCCCTTACCACCAGTATATTGTCTTTTCCAAAATTGATATAATCGGAAACATCATACTCTACCCCCATGTAACCGCTTTTGTTATTGCCAAGATAAAAACCATTGAGCCAGATATTGGCATCCCTGAAAATTCCATCAAATTGTATAGTGAAGCGTTGTTCTGAATCAGAAGGATTTCCCATAAAATGTTTTCGATACCAGCCAATACTTGTTTCAGGAAATAACCCGCCGACGGGTTTGTATCCATGAGCCATCACATCGAAGTTATCTTTATAGGCGAAAGGCAATTCCACCACCCAGTCATGCGGCAGATCCAGTTTTCTCCATTTGCTGTCATCAAACTTTGCTTCGATGGCTGTGCCGGAAGCAACTCCTGTCTTGGAATAAATATTGGCAATGCTGTAATTAAAATCTTTTTCCGGGTTGGCGGCATGGCCAAAATGGAATTTCCAGTCGTTGTCAAAATTGATATGCTGACGTTGGGCTGAAGCATCTGCACAAACAGCTATAACTGCTATAATGAAATAGCTTTTAATGTTCATGGCAAGAAAATGAAGTGAAGAAATTTATTTACAATAAAGTTAAGCAGCATTGTTCAGGTACAAAAAAAGCGGCTATCAGTAAGCCGCTTTTTTAAACAAGATCAAATTATATTAATTCTTCTTAATCTTGTAAGAGTAGTTTCCTCCAATTCCAATATTCAATGTAAGAGTGTAATTGCCGGCGGCACTAATAGGAATATTGCTGCCATCGTATTCGGGTTTGTTGTCTATGGGGTTGTTATTATCACCGAAATTAATTGCCCAGTCATTATTAGCCCTGAATTTTACTTCACCGGCAACAAGATCAGCGGTGATGGTCCATGAACCTGTAGCAGGAACAAATGTCATAGCTGTGCTGGAGCCCCATCCGCCCGGAGTAGCGCTACCAATTATCCCAAACGTATTGATCTTATCATAACTCCATATCAGCAAGCCTGTATTAGCTCTTACCCTGTATAGACCGGTAAGCCCTGCGCCACCGGAAGGTAATGTAAGATTCGGTCCGCCATTGGCTGTTAACAAACCAGGACCTGCACTTCCATGATCACCGGCACCCCAGTTATTGCCTCTCACCATTTTAAATTCCGGAGATGCATTATTAAATACTATGTATCCCTCATAATTGCTGTAACCGCCATTCCTGACTTTGCATATTTGTGGTGAAGTAGGAGGATCCCATTGGGGATTTTGACCATTGCCTGCAATATTCATAGCATCAGGGAAACCATAAGACACAATGTCCAGGTAAGAAGTGATGGTCATGGTAACCACATTAGAATAAAGGGGAGTAACTCCTGAACCCACATCAGCTTTTAATCTTGCCTGCACCTGTGTAGCTACTCCATCCGTAATTATTTCCTGCATTTTTGCATTCAGGTCGCCAACTGTTATGGTTTTGGAAAGTGAAGAACCCACAGTAAGGTCTGTGGTAGATGCTGTCGCAAAATTTGTTCCCCCTTTACAAAACTGGATACTATAAGTAATAGCTGCTTTATAACCAAAGTCAGCGGCTGACCAGGTAAAGCTGCCTGCATTATTGTTGGCATTTGCCTGCAATAAAACCAGTGTGGTGATAGTGGTATTAAAAAGCGGCGCTGATCCCGGTGTCAAATAAGCCTTGATATCCTTTTTGGTACAGGATGCAAGCAGGGTAGCTGACGCAATCAGCAGCAGCAATGGTTTTTTAAAAGTCGCTTTCATAATTTGATTTTTATAATCAGTTTAAAAATACTCTTCTTAAAAGAATCAATATCCCGGGTTTTGAACAAGGTTTGGATTAGCAATAACATCAGATGCCGGTATTGGATACAATTTACGATAGCTACCCACAGCCTGTCCATTGAAAGTATTGCCTTTCCATTGCCAGAGGTAAGTACCTTCGGTAAACTGACCATACCTGATGAGATCGGTACGACGAACAGCTTCCCAATGCAATTCTTTTGCCCTTTCGTCGAGGATAAACTGCAAATTCAGTTGTCCTGAAGTAATGTTTCCTGATGTGTTTCCATAAGCTCTTTGACGCAGCAGGTTAATATAATTTAAAGCAGTGGTAGCATCGCCGCCTGCGCCTCCTCTGAGTACTGCCTCTGCATAGTTCAAATACATTTCAGGCAAACGGAACATTGGAAAATCTGTATCAACCCAGGTTGGATTAGAACCATTAGCGCCAGTAGAAGTTACATTTCTGTACTTAACGATTGCATATCCGTCTGTTGCAGTGCCTACATCATTAATATCAAGATTCTGACCACTGGTATAAAAATTCATTCTTGAGTCGCCGGCCGGGCCAGCAAATTTTTGTACAAATTGTTTGGTAGTACGAATGCCGCCCCAGCCAAAATCAACACCATGAGCAGCTGCGCTCATAGAACCAACTATCGGTGCATGCACCAGGTAAGTGGTACCACCCCATGTTCTTGATTTACCACCGTCAAATGTAACCGGGAAAATAATCTCGTTGGTTGAAGTAGCATTGTTGTCTGCCAGGAAGAGATTTCTCCAGTTTGTGATTAGTGAATAAGGGGCCGCAATTGCTTTGTTGGCATAGGTTATTGCCTCGGTATATTTGTTTGCTCCGACATACACTTCTGCATTCAGATAAAGACGGGATAATAAAGCCCAATCCGCCGCTCTATCAACTCTCCCATATTCATTTGACTTGGCTGCCTTCAGGTCATTCTCTATAGCCAATAATTCAGATTCCACATAATTATACAGGTTGGTACGGGTAATGCGGGGAGGTAAAAAAGCTCCTATTGCATCATTTTCTGTAACAAAGGGAACATTGCCATAGAGGTCCAAAGCATGATAATAACTCAATGCCCTCAGGAACCTGGCTTCTGCTCTCATATAACCTATTTCAGTCGCATCTGCCCCGGTAATGCTACGTTCGTTTAATTTAGAAGCTGAGCTTTCCCTGATGAACTCATTGCATAAAGTGATCTGGAAATATATCCTGTAATACAATGCTCTTAAAAAAACATCGCTGGCGCCCCATGTCATGTAATGAAAGTCTTTAATGGTGGCATCGTTCCATGAAATAACAGCTTCATCAGTTGATAATTCCTGGGCCTGCCAGTATTGTCTCAAATAGCTTGAAAAGCCCTCATCAATACCACGGATGTCTCCCTGGCCATCAGGTCCTGCATTGCCGGTGAGTGAAAGACCCGCATACAATTTTGCCAGAACCTGTTTGTAACCGGCAAGGTCTTTATATACCTGGGCCGATGAAAAATCATAAGGCGGCACCCTGTTGAGGTCCTTGGTGCAGGATACCATAATCAGGCTTGTGATAGCCACAAAACCCAGTGTTTTAAAAATAATATTTTTCATTTTGCAAGCTTTTTATTTTGATAACTACGATTATTTTAAAATTCAAGATTAAACCCTAATGAAAATACTCTCGGTCTGGTATAGAAATTATTATCTATCCCTCCTGCAATTTCAGGATCCAACCCCTTGTATTTGGTCAATGTGAACACATTCTGAACGATAATAGAACCCCTCAGCGTTGCCCTGTCGTTCATGATCTTTCCAAAATCATAGGTTGCGGAGAGATTGTCCATCTTCAGGAATGTGGCATTTTCAATAAAATAATCAGAGAAATACTGGTTATTCTTAAATCCAGTATTCAAATGATTTGCTGATACATTGTATAGGTAGCCCAGTGAATTGGTGGTAAATGCTGCTCCTGAAAAAGGATTATTGTACATGTAGTTGCCGATATTGCTCCTTATCAGGGTCGAAAATGTCCAATTATGACAGGTAACCTGGGTATTAAACCCGATGAAATAATCAGGATCAGGTTTTTTGTATCTGTAATAATCGTTGTTATTGATTATACCATCTCCATTTCTGTCAACATATAATCCCTCGATAGGTTGGTTTGCAGAAGTATAAACCTGCTGGAGTACAAAAAAGGCATTTCTCGGATATCCCACAGATTGAATCTGAACTGTATTTCCTACACCGCCTGAAATGCCGCCTACGGGCAATCCCTGAAAAGATGGATCGTTCACCAGGGTAAGTTTGGTAATCTTATTTTCATTGTAGGTAAGATTAACCCCTATATCCCAACTGCTGTTTTTCTTCTTGAGTACTGTGGCATTCACAGAAAATTCAATTCCTTTGTTTTCCATATTGCCCACATTTGTCAGCAGTTCGTTACTGAAGTTTGTACCGGCGGGAATAGGAACTATACTTAATAAATCCTTTGTTTTCTTTTTATAGAAATCAATACTACCCGTGAGTCTTCCTTTAAAAAATCCGAAGTCAATTCCTGCATTATAACTTGAAGTTTCTTCCCACTTCAAATTATAATCGTACTCAACAGGTCTGTAAACTGAATAGTAGCTATTTCCAAATTGATATTGCGCTGTATTAGTTCCAACAGTATAACGAGTAATATATGGATAATCGAATCCGACATCCTGCTGACCGGTTTCACCATATCCAAATCTTAGTTTAAGATTGGAAATAGCGTTGTATTTTTTAATGCCTTTTTCTTCAGAGAGTACCCATGCAACCGATACCCCGGGAAAAGTTTTCCAGCGCAAATCAGGATTAAACCGGGATGACCCGTCACGACGAACATTTACAGTAAGAAGATACTTACCCATCAAACCATAACGAAAGCGACCGTAATAAGATATAAGTGTATTTTGAGTTTCAAACGGGAAGGGATTGGCGGGAGAATACTCTACACCATTTGCACCCCGGCCAGGAAATGTTGGGGCCTGCGTCAGGAAATCCTGGTAGCCATAACCAAACATGAGGTCAATATTACTTCGGATGCTCTTGATATCCTTTATATAATTTACAAAAGCGTCGAGCAATTTATTTTTCTTATCCTGCTCATACTGATTGCTGAGGCCACTTGTTTTTTGACCTGTGGGCGAGGTTAGTAAATAAGCTTGTCCGGCGGAGTCAGGTACATTAATGGTTCCTTCGCCATGTGAACGATCAAATCCGATATTTACATTAAAGCGCAGATCAGGTAACCAGTGCAGTTTATAATCCAACTGAATATTTCCAATAAGCCTGTTCACTTTGCTTTCGTCATTTCTGAGCTCCAGTAAAGCCACCGGGTTGCGGGGAGCCAAGCCATAGGGCTGATTGTTTTGAATCCACTCAAAATACCCACCAAACCGTCCATTGGAATTATGTACAGATTGTGTGGGATCAAAAGCAGCAGCGGCACCGATAGCCCCTTCGTTTGCAAATCTCGTATTAGTATGTGCACCCCTTATGTTCAAATCAATCTTCAAATGATTTTTTAAAAGTGTAGGAGAAAGATTAATGAACCCGGAGAAACGGGAAAGTTTACCGGTTATTAATATCCCCTGCTGGTTCAGATAACCCAATGAAACCCTGTAAGGTAGTTTCTGGATACCTCCGCTAAGGCTGATATTATTGTCGGTTCCGAATGCATTCTGATATACTTCATCCTGCCAGTCTGTATTGGAGGTTCCCAATAAGGCCTGTTGGGCGCTGTTCCCCTTGGTCATCACCATATTTTTGAACTCATCAGCCGAAAGCACATCCATTGTTTTAGCAACCGTATAAAGTGAATTCAGTGTGCTGAAGCTTACTTTGGGTTTTCCAGTTTTTCCTTTCTTGGTAGTAATAATTATAACTCCGTTTGAAGCCCGGTTACCATAGATTGCCGTAGCCGAAGCATCTTTTAGAATATTGAATGATTCAATATCATTGGGATTGATCAGACTTAACGGATTGGCAGCGCCTGAAATTCCATTGTTATCAAGTGGTACATTATCTACCACTATGAGAGGCGCATTTGAAGCTGATAGCGAAGCGCCACCCCGGATCAAAATCCTTGCACCTGCACCCGGCGCACCACTTGGGGTGGTAATTTGTACACCTGCCACACGACCATTAATCAGTCCATCGGGTGTGGTGATGGGTCCTTTTGTAAAATCCTTGGAAGTAATGGTGGTGATGGCGCTGGTAAGATCTTTTCGTCTCACACTGCCATAACCTGTAACTACTACTTCATTCATGGTTACATTCGTTACGATTAACCATACTTCAACAGATGATTTTCCTTCTACCGATACTTCCTGTGTGGCAAATCCAACGGATGATATTACCAATATGGTTGTACCGGACGGAACTGAAATACTAAAAGAACCATCTGAACCGGTTTGTGTGGCAATTCTCGTTCCTTTTGCAGAAACAGTTGCCCCTCCAACTGCAGAGCTATCTTTTGTATCAGTAACTTTACCGGTAATCACCCGGTTTTGAGAGAAAGAAATTTGTGCTACCAGCAGCAACATAACCATGCCAACTGCCCGTAAAATTTTTTTCGGAAACATAAGCAATCATTAAATGTTTTAGCAATTCAGTTTTCAAGTACACATTCTTATTTATTTTGAATGTGTATTAAGCACACAATGTTAACACAATTTTATATGCGCAAAAAAAATATTTTTTAAAACCCGCATAATCCCGCATCATCCGCCAAAAAACGGAAATCATCTCTCATGATACCGCCTGCTGTTTCCCCGATATACTCTTTTTTTTCAGTCCTTTCTTTTTAAATTCCGGTTTCAGTTTGTAAAGCTTACCCGGCCGGTGGGGAACATCATTTTCCATCTCTTCTATGTCAACAAGCCAGTCTTTAATTGATATCTTTTTTCTGAAATTGCGGCGGTCCAGTTCAAAACCGAGGATCGCCTCATATAATTCCTGCAACTGGCGAAGTGAAAATTTTTCCGGTAAAAGATTGAATACAATCGGATAATCCATTACCTGCTGCTGCAACCGGGCAAGACAGGTTTCCAAAATAAGCTTGTGGTCAAATGCCATTTTTTTGATTTCATTTACCGGCTGCCAATGCAAATCATGATGGCTTAATTGCAGTTTATGGTGCTTAATATCAATGAGTGAATAATAAGCAATGGTTATTACCCGGCCCGAAGGATGGCGATTAATGCTTCCAAATGCCTGCACCTGCTCCAGGTACACATCATCCATACCTGTTCTGTCTTTTAAAATCCTGTACGAAGCCGTTTCGAGGTCTTCATCCGGTCTTATAAGATCGCCCAGCAAAGAATAAAGCCCTTCAAATTCTTCCAGATCGGATTTGATAAGTAACACTTTCAGCTTTTTTTCATGATAACAAAATATCACACAGTCAACCGAAATGGCAATATTGAAATAATCAAGGTGACTTATCTTTTCAATTTCTGCAGTTTTCAATCTGAGAGTCTTTTCCATGATACATAATTTTAAAATTACTGCAATACTATTTTTGTCACAACCATCCTGTTTGCTGACTGAACTTTCAACAGGTAGGCACCGGCGGGTAAATTATTCATTTCAGCACCGAGAGAAATATCATGTTTCCCTTTTGTAAGTAATTCTCTGAACACCGTTCGGATTAATTGACCGGTACTATTTACCAGATCCATCTGAACAATACCTGTAGCAGGCACATAAATTTCAACAACCGAACCGGTCTGTACGGGGTTTGGATAAACCATTACTGATAATTTATTATCCGGATTGCCTGTGCCCGGCACTGATGTAACAACTGCATTTACCAGGTTTCTGTTCAGGTAAATATGTAATTCGCCAGGCTGCAAAGTTATATTCTGTGCTCCGCCGGTAGGTGTAAATGTTGCCCCCGTCAGGTAATCATACCAGGTGCCTGCGGAAGGAAATGTAAAAGAAGAGGTTTGAGCAGTTACCTCAAAATTTCCCAGCACACATAGCATGGAAGAGTCTGTAGCGCTGCGAATGGTCATGGTTTTAAATGCTCCTGATAAATTGCGGCTCAGGTTGATATTATTGGCAATAAAAACATCCTTGTACCATGGATGAAACCGAAGTTTATTCAAACTGGTAAAAATATCATAGAGTCTTTTCCGTTGAACAACCTGCTGGTAGTTCCATAGAATGGGTTTTTTATCAAGCCGGCAATTAGGATCAACTGTGCCGTTCTCACAACGGTTGATAGATTGATCATAACCCAGCTCTCCGAATTGCCAGATCATTTTCGGTCCCGGTGCACTCATAAAAAATCCGGCGCATAATTCTATTCTTTTTAAAGCAGTGTTTAAATCCCGGATATTATAAGTCCCCGAAGAATTTCCAAACTGAAGATTCTTATACATCAGCCTTTCCTCATCGTGACTTTCCATATAACTCAACAGGTAAGGATTGCTCCATCCTCTTGCCGTATGCAGATAGCCCTCAAAGTTGGAACTGTTATCGGCCCAGCCCATGGATGCCTGTTGAAAATTGTAGGTATTATTGCCCCAAAGAAGAAAACCATAATTGGATAATTCAACTTCTTCTGTATTAACAGCGAAATGCTCCAATATGGCATAACAGCCCGCTGATTTCAGTTGCAATGAATCGTAATATCTTTTCCAGATATTTATCCTGCTTTGGTCATATTGACCCCACAATGTCACATCAGTTCCCGAATTGAATTGTGTGAACCCTTTTGAAAGATCAAAACGAAATCCATCCAGCTTGTATTCAGTAAGCCAATGCTCCATTACCCGGCTGCTGAAATATCTTGTGGCCAGGCTTTCATGATTAAAGTCATTGAAAACATTAAAAGGATGAGTAGCAGTTACATTCAGCCAGGGATTATTGGCGGCCGGTTGATTGGTTGCATTATTCCAGTACAATGCAGCAAGGGGATTAAGCCCGGTTGTATGATTCAATGCAATATCAAGCAATACTGCAATCCCTTTTTTATGACAGGAGTCCACAAATTCTTTTAGTGTGTTCTTGGGTCCGTAATATTTATCGGGAGCAAAATAAAAATCAGGATTATACCCCCAGCTTTCATTGCCTTCAAACTCATTGAAGGGCATTATTTCAATGGCATTTACTCCCATTGTTTTCAGATAACTCAGGGTATCCCGTAAAGTTTTCCAGTCATGTGCTGCAAGGAAATCCCTGAGTAATAGTTCGTATACAACGAGGTTTCTTTTATCCGGCCTTGAAAAATTATTTATAGCCCATGTATAAGCAGGAGCATTGGTTTGCAACACACTTACTATTCCGGTTGTTTGGCCTGTCGGATAGGATCTTAACCCTGGGTAGGTGGTTGAACTGATATTGGGATCATTAGAAGGATCCAGGATTTTTTCTGAATAAGGTTCTGCTACTTTTAATGTTCCATCAACCAAATACTGAAAAGCATATTCTGTTCCTGCCGTTAATCCGGTGATCTTTAACCACCAGTAATTTCCGTCGGGAGTCTTATTCATTACATAAGCCGTTTGCTCAATCCAATTACTTCCGGGAAATTCGCCGATAACCGATATCCTGGTTTTCCCGGGCGCATATAATACCAATGTGACCTCTGTATTGTTAGCGCCATAGTTTACTCCATCTCTTACTCCAGATGGCAGCGGAGCAACAGTAACAGCTGGGGCAACAAAAAACCGGAGGGTATCCCTTTTAGTAACAAAAGAAGCCGTGCCTTCTACCACTATCTCAGTGTTGCCAGTAGCCAACAAAGTTGGATTTGCTGAAATACTTGTAACCCCATTTGCTGTTTGAATTACCGACCCATTCAGATACAGTTTCATATCCGCTGTTTGATTGGCGATACCTGTTACGCTTATGTTATCCCCAGCCTGTTTGTTAATGGGTTCGGGTATAGGCGTATAGGTTGGTTGAAAAAATGGAATGGAAAATCGTACCGCTATTGAATTGTCATACACAGGAACATACATGTCGCTGCCATCAGTATTTCTTTGCGCCTGCGAGCCTGAGCCATTACGAAAAAGAATTGCGATTTTAAGAATGGTTTCTCCCCCGGGTACGCCAAAAAAAGACCGGATGTTGTTAATAGTATACTGCCATTTGTTATTTCCAAGTGAGGTGGCCTGAGCAGCAGGGGTTGTAGTACCCCATGTAAACGGAACATATCGCCAATTAGTGGGGCTGGTACTAAGACTTGTAATTACTCCTACATGTACATACACATCAGAAACAGGTGTGTAATTAAGTAGTCCAAGATTTCCTCTTGTGGCATCTACCGTAATTGTTATGTTATCATTATCCTTTGCAAAGTTGGGTGTCCAGCTCAGTAACTGGGCATGAAGCTGAATGGAAATAAAACATCCGGCAGCAAGTAGCAATCGTTTCATAAAATCAGTTTGGCAGCACAAAGGCAATCCGAAGATAATAAATATGTACCTACAACACATTAAAATTTTCTTTGCAATTATTTCTTCATGTCCGGCTTGCTAACTTTACTGTATGTATTCAAAAGAAAAAACAAAAGAGCTTCAACAGCTTACGGGTGAACTGATAAAAAAACAAAAGGCCGGTCAGCTAACAAAAAAAGAGACCGAAAAGCTGAGAGAGGCATTAAGGTTTCATGAATACCGGTATTATACACTTAACGACCCCCTGATCTCAGATTATGAATATGACCAGTTGTACAAATCACTGGAGAAAATTGAAAAAGAAAGCCCGGAACTGATAACACCTGACTCTCCAACCCAGCGGGTGGCCAAAGGGTTGACAAAAGGATTTCCAACTGTACAACACCTTGTTCCCATGCTTTCATTGGATAACTCGTATAACAGCGATGACCTGATTGATTTTGACCGAAAAGCGAAAGAATCGACCGGATTGAATAAAATAGAATATTGCGTAGAGCCAAAATTTGATGGCGGAAGTATCTCACTGATCTACGAAAATGATTTACTGACCCGTGGAGCTACAAGAGGCGATGGCGTAGAAGGAGAAGAGGTGACCACTAATATCAAACAGATTAAGACCATTCCCCTATCGGCTAAATTCTCTACTTATGGCATACAGCAAATAGAAATAAGAGGCGAGGTGCTTATTAATAAAGACAATTTTAAAAAATACAATGAGAAAATAATGGAGGAAGGCCTACCTCCTTTGGCCAACCCAAGGAATGCCGCAGCAGGAACATTGCGAATAAAAGACCCTTCTGAAGCAGCAAAAAGAAACCTGGAAGCTTTCGTTTATCATGTCAGTTTTTATACATTATTAAAAGGGAAAAAAACTCCGGTTGAATTAACTACTCATGAAGGCTCTATACAATTACTATGGGATTTGGGGTTTCGTAGCCCTGAGAAAGAAAAGAAAGTCTTCACTGGTATTGAAGGAGTCATTAAATACTGTAATGATTTTGAAGAAAAGAGAGATAAGCTACCCTATGAAATAGATGGCATGGTAATAAAAGTGAATGATTTTGCCCTGCAGGATAAAATGGGCATGACATCTCACCATCCCCGCTGGGCCATTGCTTATAAATTCAAAGCAAGGCAGGGAACCAGCATATTATTAAATGTAGAATTCCAGGTTGGCAGAACAGGGGCGGTGACACCTGTGGCAAAACTGGAACCTGTGGCAATAGGTGGAGTGACCGTCAGCAGCATCTCCATTCACAATGAAGATTACATCAAAGAAAAAGATCTGCGCATCGGCGACCAGGTACTGGTGGAAAGAGCTGGTGATGTGATCCCCCAAATTGTAAAATCGCTGACCGATGCAAGAAAAGGAAATGAAAAGAAAATTCATTTCCCGAAAAATTGTCCTGTTTGCAACAGTAAGTTATTTAAAGAAGAAGAGGAAGCAGTATGGCGTTGCCTGAATATTGATTGCCCGGCGCAGGCAATGGAACGCATTATTCATTTTGTAAGCAAAGATGCTATGGATATCCGTGGCTTTGGCGATGCCAATGTCCGCAAATTTTATGAACTGGATTTACTGAAAGATATTCCCGGAATTTACACTCTCGACTTTGATAAGATCGGCGAAATGGAAGGCTTTGGTCAAAAGTCGATAGACAATTTACAATCCGCAATCGCCAATTCAAAGAAACAACCCCTTCACCGGATGATCTATGCATTGGGAATCCGTTTTATCGGTGAAACCACTGCAAAAACGCTGGCACAGGCAGTCGGTCATTTGCTTGATTTAAAAAAATACTCTTTGGAGGATTTACAAAACCTGGAAGATGTGGGACCCAAAGTGGCAGGAAGCATCCATCAGTTTTTCAGCAATAAGGATAATATTAAAATGCTGGAACAACTGGAGAAGCTGGGGCTGCAATTAAAAAATGAAAAGAAACAATTGGCCGCAGCCGGCAATCTGTCAGGTCAAACATTTTTGTTTACCGGCACTCTGCCAACATTGAAACGAAGTGATGCTGAAGCCATAGTGGAAGAGAATGGAGGTCAGGTACTCAGCGGAGTAAGCGCCAAATTAAACTATCTTGTTGTGGGCGAAGATGCCGGCAGTAAACTGGATAAAGCCAAAAAGCTGAATACAGTTAAGATCATTTCGGAGGAAGAGTTCCTGAAAATGATAGGCAAAAAATAAAATTGCTGGTGCCTCTATTTGTTCTACCTTAGTACAAACCAACAAAGCGCTGATAACTTTTCCGTACAAATGTTATTCACTGCATCCGATCCTGGCTATCCCGAAGGGATTCCTTCGGAAAAATTTTTTGTTATGATCAAAAAATTAGCCGACGAAAAATGGAAGCCATTGACCTTCCCGGGATGGAAATATCTCCACAAAAAGTATGCAGTGTCAACCCAGGGCCGTGTGGCAAGCTTCAAACACAATATTCTGGAAGATGGTAAACTATTGAGAGGTTCTATTACCACAGGTTACCGCACCCTGAACCTGCATCGTCCCAATAATAAAGGAACAATATATATACACCGTGAAATTGCCGGCATTTTCCTGAAGAAGCCTACGAAAGATCATAAATACGTTATTCATAAAAATCATATCAAGCTTGACAATAACCTGAAAAATCTTGCCTGGGCTACGTTAGAATATATGATGAAGCATCAACAAAAAAGTCCGGCAAAAATTGCTTATAAAGAAAAACAAGCCAACCGGACTGAAGGACTCAAGCTAACTGCCTTACAGGTAAAAAAAATAAAAAAAGTACTTCATAATAAGAACCGGAACATTACCATCAAAAGACTTGCTCAAAACTATGGCGTAAGCGAAATGACCATGTACAGAATTAAAAGCGGTGAGAACTGGGCAAGAATATAGAAACAGAACTACGATTTACAGGATTTGTATGGATTACAAGGAAAGCTTCGCTATTTTTATTTCCCAATAATCATCTTTAATCCTTAAATCTTAGTTCTATATGCTTCAATCTGCTACGCTTAAATTCCTGAAAGATTTAAAGAAGAACAACAACAAACCCTGGTTTGATAAGAACAGGAAAGTATATGAAGCAGCTAAAGCGGATTTTGCCGGATTCATTCAGCAGGTCATTATTGAACATAGTAAAAAAGATCCTTCCATAAAAAATTTGCAGGCAAAAGACTGTATGTTCCGCATCAACCGGGATATCCGGTTCTCAAAAGATAAATCGCCTTACAAAACAAATTTTGGAGCAAGTATTAATGCAAAGGGTAAAAGTGCCTGGGATAATGCGGGGTATTATTTTCACCTGGAACCCGGGCAGTGTTTTGCCGGTGGCGGCATTTATATGCCTCCTGCTGATGCGCTTAAAAAAGTAAGACAGGAAATTGACTACAATTTTGCAGACTTTAAAAAGATAATTGGCTCAAAAAAATTTAAACCTGTCTATGGCGACCTGGATAAAAGCAAAGAATTTCTGCTGAGCCGTGTGCCTAAAGGATATGAACCGGATAATCCTGCAGCTGAATACCTGAGACTGAAAAGCTATATCGCCATGGTAAAGATCAGCGATGCCGACCTTACATCAAAAAACCTGGTAAAAAAAATTGTTGATGCATTTGAAGCATTGCGGCCACTACTTTCCTTCATTAATCACAGCTTGCAATAGTATTTTGCCACAGAAACACTGAGAGCTGCCTGCGGCAGGCACAGAAAAATTAATTTTTATACTACTCAGCGCTTCAGTGGCTAATTATCTTTTAGAGTAATTTTTTCGCAAGTAAATATTCGGCGATCTGAACAGCATTTGTGGCTGCGCCTTTTCTTAAATTATCTGAAACGATCCACATATTTAATGTATTAGGCTGCGACTCATCCCGACGAAGTCTTCCCACAAACACTTCATCCTTTTCATGTGCATCCATTGGCATGGGATATTGTTGAGTGGAAGGATCGTCAACTACAATCACTCCGGGAGCAGCATGCAATATTGATTTAACTTCATCGAGGTCATATTCCTTTTTAAACTCCACATTCACAGCTTCGCTGTGTCCACCCATCACGGGTATCCTTACTGTTGTAGCCGTAACTTTTATTGTATCATCCCTCATGATCTTGCAGGTCTCTTTCACCATTTTCATTTCTTCTTTGGTATAACCGTTATCCAGAAATACATCTATCTGCGGAATTGCATTCAGATCAATAGGATATTTATAGGCTCTTTCCCCCTCCACTCCTTTTCTTTCATTCATTAACTGAGTTACAGCTTTCACCCCAGTTCCTGTAACACTTTGGTAGGTTGACACAACCACCCTTTTGATACTATACCTTTTATGAAGCGGATTTAATGCCACTACCATTTGAATAGTTGAACAGTTTGGGTTGGCGATGATTTTATCATCTTTAGTCAGCACATCAGCATTTATCTCCGGTACCACCAATGGCTTTATGGGATCCATCCGCCATGCAGAAGAATTATCAATAACCGTAATTCCCGCTTCTGCAAATTTCGGCGCCCATTCCAGTGAAGTGCCGCCTCCGGCAGAAAAAATAGCAACAGCTGGTTTGGCAGCAATCGCATCATTCATGCTTACTACTTTATATTTCTTTCCCTTGAACTCCACTTCCTTTCCAACAGATTTTTCTGAAGCAACCGGAATGAGTTCTGTTACCGGAAAATTTCTTTCTGCCAATACCTGCATCATTTTGGAGCCTACTAAACCTGTGGCGCCTACTACTGCTACTTTCATTTCTTTACTTTTTTATTTGTTTACTTGTCAGACCGGGACGGTCATACAAGTAAAAAGCCTCCCGGTTAAGGAAGGCCTGCTAAACTTTTATGCTGATACATACATAACGCTGCAAACCTTCCTCAGAAGTGTTTCTTATTGCGTTCTGTATGTTTCATTAATGTCATGCTTCGCAAAAATAAGCAGGCAGAGTCTTTAACCCAAATATTCCCCGTAAATTTTAATCTGAATCATATTATTATACCCGTTTGTTTTAACTTGTAGCAATGAAACGGAGTTCGTTGTTACTGCTTATATTTTTTATTCCAGTATATCTGTTTGCCCAAAACAGGTACGATGTGGTGATTGATGAAATAATGGCCGACCCCACACCTCAGGTAGGCTTGCCAAATAATGAATGGCTCGAATTGAAGAATACAACTGCAACCCCTGTCAATCTTCAAAACTGGCGGATCGGTGATGCAACAGGTCAAAGCGGCCCGATGCCCAACTTCACGCTGCAGCCGGATAGTTTTGTTATTGTTTGCACAGGCAGCGCCGTGGCAGCTATGAGTGTTTTCGGAACAACCATTTCTGTCACCAGTTTTCCCTCTCTTGATAATGATGGTGACCAGTTATTCTTAAAAGCGGCAAATGGAAAAACAATTCATGCGGTAAGTTATACTTCAGCATGGTATCAGAATGATGTGAAAAAAGACGGAGGCTGGACACTGGAAATGATTGACACAAAAAGTCCCTGCGCCGGCAGCAGTAACTGGAAAGCAAGTATGAGTGTTACAGGTGGAACAGCAGGAAAGAAAAACTCCATCGATGCGATAAACAATGATACCAATGCGCCGCAATTAAAAAGAGCTTACACTACAGATAATGTAACTATTGTATTGGTATATGATGAACCGGTTGATAGTTTATTAGGGGCGACTTTATCAAACTATTCTATTGATGGCAGCTTAACGCTGACCAGCGCAACTACACTTTCACCACTATTTAATATCGTTCAGTTGAAACTGGGTACTCCAATGCAGGTAAACACAGTTTATAATATTACCGCAACCAATGTAAAGGATTGTAAGGGCAATACTATCGGCGCCGCTAATAAAACGAGGGTAGGTTTGCCTGTGGATGCAGCAGCAGGAGAATGGATCATCAATGAAATTCTGTTTAATCCAAAACCCAATGCTTATGATTTTGTTGAATTCTATAACAACAGCAATAAAATCTTTGATGCAGCCAAACTCTATATTGCCAACCGGAATACAAGCGGTGCAATAAGTTCAATTAAGGCATTAAGTCCAACTCCCTGTTATGTTTTTCCCGGCGATCATATTGTGGCAACGGAAGATGCTGTGAATCTTGCATTGAATTACCTGGTGAAAAATCCGGATAATGTTTTAGAAATTTCTTCCTTGCCTTCTTTTTCGGATGATGAAGGCGATGTGATTGCCCTCAACTTCCAGGGAAATATTGTGGATGAGGTAAAATACAAAGACGACTGGCATTTTAAACTGATTGATAATGCCGAAGGCGTTTCATTGGAAAGAATTGACCCTGCTGGCCCTTCGCAGGATGAAAGCAACTGGCATAGCGCTGCTTCAACAGCCGGATATGGAACGCCGACCTATAAAAATTCTCAATACAAACTGCTGAATGCTATTAATGCAACGATTGAAGTAACTCCTAAAGTTTTTTCTCCTGATAATGATGGCACTGATGATATAGCAACCATTCAATACACCGTTACCGAACCGGGCTATGTGGCCAATATTACCGTCTTTGATGCAGCAGGAAGACCGGTTTATAATCTTGTCCGCAACGGAACACTTGGGTTGAAAGGTTACTGGAGCTGGGATGGACTGGATGATAAAGGGCTTAAGCTGCCGGTTGGAACCTATATCATCTTTACTGAGATTTTTAATTTGCAGGGGAAGAAGGATAAGTTTAAGAATGCAGTTGTGCTGGCGAGAAAATTAAACTAACTCAATCTCGAATGAAACCAGATCTTTAAACTGCTGCACCCGGGCATCAATATCTTTTTTGGTAACTTCTTTTAATCTTGTCGGCCCGAATTTTTCTACACAAAAACTTGCCATGGCAGAACCAATGATGATGGCCCTTTTCATATTATCAAAAGATATATCACCGGTTTTGGCGAGATGGCCCATAAACCCTCCGGCAAATGTGTCTCCGGCGCCGGTAGGATCAAACACATCTTCCAGTGGAAGAGCCGGTGCAAAGAACACTTCATCATCCTGAAACAGCAATGCGCCGTGTTCTCCTTTTTTGATGATAAGATATTTCGGACCCATTGTTAAAATAGCTTTGGCTGCTTTCACCAATGAAAAATAACCGGTCAGTTGTCTTGCTTCCGCATCATTCACAATCAGCATATCCACATAGCGCAAAACAATTTTCAATTCACTCATGGCTGATTCCATCCAGAAATTCATAGTATCCATGGCAATCAGCTTGGGTCTTTTCTTCAACTCCTGTATCACATTCAATTGAATTTTGGGGGCAAGGTTTCCCAGCATTAAGAATTCCGCTCCCTGATAACTATCCGGCACTTTGGGATCAAAATCGGCCAGCACATTCAGATCGGTAACCAGTGTATCACGGCTGTTCATATCTTCATGATAACGGCCGCTCCAGAAAAAAGATTTTTTATTTTTCACTATTTCCACTCCGTCCAGGTGTACTCCCCTTCTCCGGAGTTCATCCATTTCTTCTTTGGGGAAATCATCCCCGATGATGGAAATCTGCTGAACCGGTTTTACAAAATTGCTGGCCGCATAGGCCACATAGGTAGCAGAGCCTCCAACAATTTTATCGGCTTTCCCAAAGGGAGTTTCAATTGAGTCAAAGGCCATGGTGCCAACGGTGATGAGGGACATATCTTGCGGTTGAAGTTTTATTATAAGGCTTGAGTCGTTAGCCAGGAGTCGGGAGAACACTCCTGACTAACGACTATTGACTACCGACTGCCAACGGCGGCAAACGTACATGAATTTTGTTTACAGTAAAAAGCAAACACGGCTATTTTACTAACTTTGAAAAGCATTTATCCGTAGCATGATGAAACGTCTTTACATATTGCTGTTTTTTCTTTCTTTATTTACTGTTGCTTATCCGCAATTTGATACGGCTTTTGCAAAATCCAATATCCGCAAATGTGCCGATAGCCTTGCTATTGGATTTAAAACAAAAGACTGGGAGCTTTTTGCCCGCTACAGTTACCCGGCTTTGATCGGTGCGCTGGGAGGAAAAGAAGAATTTAAAACCTATATGGCCATGATGTTTGCTCCTGTAGCCGACAGTGCCTGGAAAATGTATGAACCCGGAAATATTCTGCAGGTAATAAAAACGGAAGGAGACCTGCAGGCTGTAATAGAGTTAAAATCGGTTCTGGAATGGCAGGGAGCAAGGATCACAACAGTCTCTCACCTTATCGGCGAGTCGTGGGATGGCGGTATGTTCTGGACTTTTTTTGATCCGGAAGGCGACAGGCCAAAAACAATGCTTATTAAACCCGACCTCAGCGATCAGATAATAATCCCGCTAAAAAAAGAAACCACAGAGCCGGTTTCGACTGTTCCGAAAACAAAAAATTAGAAATACCAGACCATCACCCGATACATCCCGGTTCGTTATCTTTGAGCATGCCTCTTGCAAAAAGAAAAAAATCTGCAAAAAAGGAGCTGATCATTAAAAAAGCTTCTGCTATGTTCCGGGAAAAAGGTTATCCCGCAACGTCCATGCGTGACCTTGCAGAAGAGATCGGGCTCGAGGCTGCCAGCCTTTACAATCACATTCAATCCAAATCAGAAATGCTGCAGGAAATTATTTTTCGCACAGCGGACGAATGCCTGCAGCATCTGGAAAGCCTGGATGAAGAAGATACAAACTGTGTGGCTAAAATAGAATCACTTATCCGTTTTCATGTGCGGATGATGCTGAACCGTTTTGACGACTATTATGTGATGACGAATGAATGGATTCATCTTAAGGAACCACATCTCAGCCATTTTACCGGTAAAAGAAGGTATTATGTTCAAAAAATGGAATCTATTATCGAGGCCGGCCTCGGGAATAAGACCACGAATCCGGGAATGTCTTATACTGCCATGCTTACCATTCTTGCTGCAGTAAGAGGTCTTGAGTTCTGGCATCGCAGTGCAAAAAAAATTGCCCCCGGCACTATGGAAGACAATATGGTAGCATTGCTGATCAGCGGATTGACTGATGATAAAGTATTCCCTTCTCTGAAAAAATAGACCCAGACATGTCCCTTCATTTTCATCCGCTGAGGATAATAAAAATAAAAAAAGAAACATCTGATTGTGTTTCTGTTCAGTTTGAAGTCCCGGATGAATTAAAAGATAATTTCTCGTTTCAACAGGGTCAGAGCCTGACCATGAGAACAAATATCAACGGCGAAGAAGTAAGAAGAACCTATTCACTCTGCAGCAGCCCGCTGGACAATGAATGGAAGGTGGCTATAAAAAAAGTGGACGGTGGTGTTTTTTCCACTTTTGCCAATACCATTTTAAAAAAAGGTGATGTGCTGGATGTGATGGAGCCTGTTGGCAAATTTTATACAGAACTGACCCCGGCCAATAAAAAAAACTACCTTGCTTTTGCAGCCGGAAGCGGGATCACTCCTGTTATTTCCATTATCAAAACAACTTTGAGAACAGAGCCTGAAAGCAATTTTACATTGCTGTATGCCAATCGCAATAGGCCTTCTATTATTTTCTTTGAAGAGCTGGAAGGTTTAAAAAACAAATTTCTCGATCGCTTCAACCTGATCCATGTTCTTAGCCGTGAAAGAATGGATACATCACTGAACTTTGGAAGAATCGGTAATGAAAAACTGGAGGAATTAAAAAAAATAATTGATTATTCTACTATTGACGAAACATTTATTTGCGGACCCGAAGAAATAATTTTCTGTGTCAGAGATTATTTGCTGAAGAAAGGAATAGATGAAAAGAAAATCCATTTTGAACTTTTTACAAGCACTACCCCTAAACAAAAGAGCATTGCCTCCAAAACCGACATTGAAGAAGCCGGTCCGCAAAGCAGTATAACGGTTAAAGTAGATGGAAGAAGCTTTGATTTTAATCTTTCACTTTCCAGTGATTTAAGCATTCTTGATGCCGCCTTAAAACAAGGAGCTGATCTTCCTTATGCATGCAAAGGCGGTATGTGCTGCACCTGCAAGTCAAAATTGCTGCAGGGAGAAGTGATGATGGATGTGCACTGGGGACTGGAAGAAGAAGAAATAGAAAAAGGTTTTATTCTTACTTGCCAAAGTCATCCAAAAACAGAAAAGGTAGTAGTGGATTTTGATATTAAATAGTTTCATCACTTAACTCACAGCTATGAAGAAATTTTTTCCCTTTTTTGTACTATTATGCCCTTTTTTTATTTCGGCACAAACCGAAACTGATATCCGCAATCATTATACAGAAGTCAATAAACAAATTGCAGAATCTATTGAACATGGTTTTGAAGGATCGCTATATAACAACCATTGGGAGACTAATAAAAACGGAAAAAGCTGGCCGGCTGTTGGTAATTATTCTGAAATAACTGATTTCTGGTATGATGATGACCCCAATCATCTTCCGGTTACAGAAAGAAATCCAAAAAATGTTTTATCGAAAGTGAATATGACAAGAAAAGCCGCCGGGTTCCAGCTCTCGGAAGAGTATTTGTTTAAAGATGGCAAATTATTATTTTACTATTCTCTCCAGGCGGAAGAAGGAAGCATGGTTGAGACCCGTTTATACTTCAAAAACAACGGGGCGATGTTTAAAAGCAGTGTAAAGGCAAACGAATTGGAACTTACTCCAAAAGATTTTCTGGCGCCTGACTACAAAGAATTTAAACCAAACCCCGGGGTCATACTTAGTGAAGCAAAGGCATTCCAGGATTTGTTTGTAAAAAGCATGTAGGAATAGGTCAATCCTGACCAATATCATAAACAAAGGCCTCAGACAGGCTTTAGTTTTAGTTACATTTGTAACCTAAATTTTTGCTATGCCTGTTCAGGATTTAGAAAAAATATTTCAGCAAAAAATTGATGAAGAAATAAAGATTGAGCCGAAAGACTGGATGCCGGACGCCTACCGCAAAACCAACCTGCGGCAGATAAGCCAGCATGCCCACAGCGAAGTGGTGGGTATGCTTCCTGAAGGAAACTGGATAACAAGAGCGCCTTCATTAAAACGGAAATTAATTCTGCTGGCCAAAGTACAGGACGAAGGCGGGCACGGATTGTACTTATACAGCGCTGCTGAAACATTGGGCATGAGTCGTGAGGAAATGATAAACGACCTGCACAGCGGCAAAGCCAAATATTCTTCCATCTTTAATTATCCTACGCTTACCTGGGCTGATATTGGCGCCATTGGCTGGCTGGTGGATGGCGCTGCCATTATGAACCAGGTAATGCTTACCCGAACATCTTATGGAGCTTATGCAAGAGCCATGGTTCGAATTTGTAAAGAAGAAAGTTTTCATCAGCGGCAGGGGTTTGAAATTTTATTGGTCTTGAGCAGGGGAAGCAAAGAACAAAAGGAAATGTGCCAGGATGCAATCAATCGCTGGTGGTGGCCATCGCTGATGATGTTTGGCCCAAAAGATTCTGAAAGCACCAACAGCGACCAGAGCATGAAATGGAAAATAAAAAGAAAAAGCAATGATGAGCTGAGACAGAATTTTATAGATATGATCGCTGAGCAAATAAAAACGTTGGGTATGAAACTACCCGATGATAAGTTGAAGTGGAACGAAGAAAGAAAGCATTATGATTTTGGAGAAATCAACTGGGATGAATTCTGGCAGGTGGTAAAAGGAAACGGCCCCTGCAATAAGCAACGGCTGGATGCAAGAAGAGAAGCATGGGAAAATGGCGAATGGGTAAGAGATGCAGCAGCAGCTTATGCAAAAAAAAGAGCAGCAAGACAAAAAGATAAAGCAGCTTAAAAAATATTGATATGAACTTCATCAGAAAATTTTATTACGGTGATATTCCTGAAGACAAAGCAGGAGGAAATATTGTTTCTAAAGACAGTAAAACCGACTGGCCCCTTTGGGAAGTATTTATAAGAAGTAAGCAGGGACTTGATCATAAACATGCAGGCAGCCTGCATGCAGCCGATGCACAGATGGCTATTGAAAATGCAAGGGATGTTTATACAAGACGAATGGAGGGAGAAAGCATTTGGGTGGTGGAAAGTAAATATATCATTGCCTCCAATCCCGATGAGGCAGGTGAACTGTATGAACCTGCAAAAGATAAAATATACCGGCATCCTACTTTTTATAATTTACCCGACGAAGTAAACCATATGTAATGAGTGCCCTGATTGATTATACACTGCATCTTGCCGACAATTCTCTTATTCTTGGACAACGTAACGGAGAATGGTGCGGGCATGGCCCGATACTGGAACAGGATATTGCCATCACCAATATTTCCCTTGACCTGATCGGACAGGCAAGGAGTCTTTATCAGTACGCAGCAGTATTAATAAACGATTCGGAATTATCAGTGTCTTCGAAAGCCTCCTCTCCCTTGGAGAGGAGGTTTGGTGGTGAGGTCTCAGAAGATTCTTTAGCATACCTGCGAACTGAAAGAGAATTCAAAAATTGTTTATTGGTGGAACAATCCAACGGCGATTGGGCACAAACAATATTGCGGCAGTTTTTATTCAGCAGTTACCAGTATTATCTGTATCAGTATTTACAAACAAATACTGACACAACCATTGCTGCCATTGCAGAAAAATCTTTAAAAGAAGTAAGCTATCACCTGCGCTGGAGCAGTGAGTGGGTGATAAGGCTGGGCGATGGCACCGGAGAAAGCCATGGAAGAATGCTGAAAGCCATTGATGAACTCTGGAGATATACCGGCGAGTTCTTTATACCGGCTGATTATGAAAAAGAATTGAAAATCGATGGGGCTTCTCTAAAATATGAATGGTCTAAAAAAATAAAAACAGTTTTTGACGAAGCAACATTGACTGTTCCGCCTGATATTTTTATGCAGGAAGGCGGCAAACAGGGAAGACATACGGAGCAGCTTGGTTACATTCTTACAGAATTACAATACATGCAAAGAGCTTACCCGGGATGTGAATGGTAGGTTCAGAGGAAAAAGAAATGAAAACTTCAGTGATTGATAAAAAAGCATTGTACGCTTACCTGGAAGAAATAAAAGACCCGGAAATTCCTGTGCTTTCCGTGGTGGACATGGGAATCATCCGTGATATTAAATTGAATGATGATGAACTGGAAGTCATTATCACTTCTACTTATACGGGTTGCCCGGCAATGGATATGATTGCAGCAAATATCAGAGTGGAGCTGGCAACACTCGGGTTTCAAAAAGTAAAAGTTACTCAATCCATCAGCCCGCCATGGACCACCGACTGGATCAGTGAGGATGGAAAAAGAAAATTAAAAGAATACGGTATCGCTCCTCCCAATCCTAAACAACAGGTGTGCAACGACAAACTATTTGCAGCTGATGAAGCAGTACAATGCCCCCGTTGTAATTCCTGGCATACCCACCGCATCAGTGAATTTGGCAGCACTGCCTGCAAAGCTTTATACCAATGCAATGACTGTAAAGAGCCGTTTGATTATTTCAAATGTCATTAACCTTTTTATTAGTTATATACTAATCATTCGTTCAGGTATTCAAACCTGAACTTCGTTCCTGTTGAAGTTCCATTATTTTCTCCTCTTACTTTTACAGTCACAACCCAACCGTGGATATTTTTTGAATAAGAATCAGCTAAAGAGACACCCCCATTCCCATCAAAGAACCTGTTTGTTTTATGAACCAAATTCCTGTTCCCTTCCATCACATACCAGATGAAATCCCTGTATCCCAAATAAATTTCATTATACACATCCGGCAAAAAACTGGAAGGGTTTCTGAACTGATAAAAATCCACACTCTCCGATTTCTGTAGCCCTGCTTTGGACAATAGTACATTTTGGCCTCCTGCCGCCATTACAAACCATTCTTCAGATGTAGTTCTGGGACTTTCATTTGAACGTGTTACAATAATACTGTCACCCGAATACCTGAATGTCCGTCTACCGGTACGTTGGTTCATTGTATTGAAATATGAAACTGACATTACTTTTGATTCGGGGATAGTATAACTAATTATTGTAAAGTAACATCTTCGGGCTTCGTTAGTACGGGAATTCGTTATTTCGTTTGCTATTAAATAAAGCCGGTTTTGTGCATCATAAAAAAGGTTTTCCTTAACCACTCTACCATTATTTGAATACTGGTACTCCACTTTATTAAGTCTTTTTCTTTCATCATAATTGAAAAAAATAACCACACTATCGCCATTTTCATTTTTTATGGCAATTTTTCCCAGCTGAGGTGTTTTAGCTATTTCAACAGGTTTTAAAGTTTCCAGTTTACCCCTTTTCATTTTGGCAGTATCCTCTGGGGCAATATAATAGGGGGTTGGTTTTTGAGTTAGTGCCAACAAAGGGCTGAAGAAAAAAAACAGAAAAAGATGCTTCCTTTTCATTCTAAAATATTTATGTGTTAGATGACCCTCGTTTCATTACATGCCGTATTATATCTTTACCACCGACACCGCATCCACATAAAATTCTACATCAGCGGTATTACTGGAGTACAGGGTAATCTGGTTACAGGCTTCGGCTCCGCTTTTTACCATTTCCAGTTTTTCCCAGCGACAGGTATATCTTGACATAGTGGAAACTACAGCACTTCCTGTGGGACCATACCCCATATTCACTTTCCCTTTTATTACATACACCCAACAAGAAATTTTTACTTTACCTGTGCCGGCGGGAATATCAGAGTTTACAATGCCACTGCCACCCAGAGTGGTTTTTACATGCATCATATTTCCCATAACATAATTGGGCCAGGGCGGCACGCAGTTAGTAGCTGCTTTCACAGTTTCTGTCATTACTCCTGCTTCATTGGTAGTGCTTCCCAGCCACATGGTCCAGTTCTGGCATTGCGTGTAGCGAAACAGGTTTTCCAAACAACCCTTCTGGTATTTTTCCATTTGCGGATTTTGGTAAACATAGTCCGGCGATGATGGCCTTGCCAGTTCAAACTGAGGATTGGGAACAAGATTTTGGGCAGAAAGACTTATAGCTGTAAATATCAGGCATACACCAATAGATATCTTTTTTTTCATACGCTTTGTTTTGCTTTATATGTAATATTTACTATAACCGGGTTGTTACACAATTGAAAGCATAAGTTAGTAATTTTATTTTGGTATTTCCAAATTTCAGATGAATAGTAACTTCACTAAATAAAAATCATTCATGCCCTCCATTCTTTTCGATATAAAAGATGCAGTAGCCCAAATCACTCTCAATCGTCCCGATAAACTCAATTCCTTCAACCGTGAAATGGCTTTGCTGATGCAGGATGCACTGGACCTGTGTAAAGAAAAAAATGTTCGCTGTGTATATATCACCGGGGCGGGAAAAGCTTTCAGCGCCGGCCAGGACCTTGCTGAAGTGGTCGACCCTGATGGGCCGAGTATGAAAAGAATATTAAGCGAACACTATAATCCCATTATTCTAAGGATTAGAAATCTCGAAAAACCTGTAGTAGCAGCAGTAAACGGAGTGGCTGCCGGCGCTGGTGCCAACATTGCTCTTTGCTGTGATGTTGTGGTTGCTTCAGAGGCTGCTTCCTTTCTGCAAGCTTTCAGCAAGATCGGTTTGATACCCGATAGCAGCGGAACCTTTTTTTTACCAAGGTTGATCGGTTGGCAAAAAGCCAGTGCCCTGGCAATGCTGGGAGATAAAGTCTCGGCTATTGAAGCGGAAAGAATGGGCATGATCTATAAAGTTTTTCTTTCGGAAAGTTTTATGGAAGAAAGTAAAAAGATAGCAGCCACTCTTGCTCAAATGCCAACCAAAGGACTGGCCTATACCAAACATGCTTTTAGCATATCTCTCGGAAATTCATTGACAGAACAATTACACCTTGAGGATGAATACCAGCAAAAAGCGGCGGCTACGCATGATTACAAAGAAGGGGTTAATGCATTCCTGGAAAAAAGGAAACCTGTTTTCAAAGGAGAATAAAACCCCTCCAAACCTCCCCGAAGGGGAGGCTTGCTAACACACAAAACCATAAACCAGATAGAGCATGCCAAAAAATGAATTAGCAAAAAAAGTCGTCCGCCATATGATGGAGAATGATTTTTTCAGCCAGTGGATGGGTATTGAAGTACTGGAAATAAAAGAAGGCTACAGCCTCATAAAAATGACAGTAAGAAAAGAAATGGTCAATGGTTTTGGTATTGTGCATGGCGGTATTCCTTTCTCTCTTGCCGACAGCGCTTTTGCATTTGCCTGCAATAACCGTAATATTTTATCTGTTGCATTAGACACGTCCATCAATTTTATCAAACCGGTGAATGTAGGTGATGTATTGACCGCTGAGGCAATAGAATTACATAATGGCCGCTCAACCGGTTTATACCATATTAATATTACCAACCAAAACGAACATCTTGTTGCTCAGTTCAAGGGGCTATGTTATAGAACGGATAAAAAGTTGATAAGTATTTAGAGTATATAAAGTATATACAAACCCTTTACATGGAAAATAATGATTTTGGATTTGAAGAACTGAAGGTTTGGAAAAAAGCCAGTGAATTTAAAAATGAAGTGTGCAAAGAAGCCAGAAAATTTCCTGCTGAAGAAAAGTACAGACTGACAGATCAGGTTATCAGGTCGTCTCGGTCAATAAATGCACTTATTACAGAAGGGCATGGAAGATATACTTACCCGGAACAAATCAATTATTGTATCCAGGCAAGAGGTTCTTTATCGGAAACCATCAATCACTTGATTGATGCTTTGGATGATGGTTACATAACCCTGGAAAAATTAATTTATTTTAAAGAAAAGGGGAAAGAGGTTGAACGGCTTATAAATGGTTATATTTCTTATTTAAGAAAAAAGAGAGATGAACATAAACACAAGGGCAAGGATGGAGAGTGACCGCTTTATATACTTTAGATTACTTTATATACCCGAAGACAATGATCTACAAATTCAAAGAATACATTCCTGTGATTCATGAATCATCTTTCATTCATCCGCAGGCGGCTGTTACGGGAAATGTCATCATCGGTAAAGATTGTTATATCGGTCCCGGAGCAGCGCTTCGTGGGGATTGGGGTCAGATTATTATTGAGGATGGATGTAATGTTCAGGAGAATTGCATCATCCACATGTTTCCGGGGGTGACGGTATTATTAAAAGAAGGAGCACATATCGGGCATGGCGCAATTATACATGGAGCAACGATCGGAAAAAATTGTTTGGTGGGAATGAATGCCGTTTTAATGGATAATGTGGATCTGGGCAATGAAAGTATTGTGGGAGCACTTTGCTTTATCAAACAGGGTGAAAAAATTCCAGGCCGCAGTCTTGTGACCGGTAACCCGGGAAAAATAATCAAACAGGTAAGCGATGAAATGCTGGCATGGAAAACAGAAGGAACCAAACTATACCAGCAGCTTCCGGAAGAATGTTTTGAAAGCCTTCGCCCCTGCGAACCATTGAGAAAGCTGCCTGAAAACCGGGCAGCCCAATCTGCCTCGTACAAACCCTATAAAAGTTAAAAAACGGCCGTTTATAAAAATTTATTTTATAAAAAAGAGAATAGTTGTAACTTAAACTTTCACTTCATCTATTGGAAACTCAAAAAATCTTGTGTATGAGAAAATGTTTACCCTGCAGCGCCTTATTGGCAACTATCTTTCTTGCTTCAATTGTTTCGGCTCAGCAGGCCGACCGTTTTGCCTATGCAATGACGGACGTACAAAATCAAAATGGCCATTGGGTTTACCTGAGGATCCTGAATATGGAGACGGGTACATTCAGCGGTTCGCTTATCAACGGAATGGCCGACAAACAAACAGCGTTTGATGCTGTAAGCAAAAAACAAATCACGGATCTGGGTTTGAACAAAATGGGATTCAGTGAACAGCCCGCTTTCAGCAGTGGTGTGGCTGCCCTGGCTTATGACAGCAGGCATGCCCGGGTTTACTACACTCCTATGTTTATTGATCAGCTGAGATATTATGATCTGAAATCCCAGCAGGTTTACTATGTTACTGTTCCTTTTTCAAATAGCCCCATTAAGTCCTCAGACCAGGGAAATATCATCACCCGTATGACATTCGCTGCCGACGGCAATGGGTATGCTTTAACAAATAACGGTATGCAATTAATCCGCTTCACCACCGGCAAGAAGCCTCAGATCACTGACCTCGGCGGATTAGTAGATGATCCTGCCAACAAAGGCGTTTCCATTCATAATTCCTGCAGCAGCTATGGCGGCGACATGATAGCAGACGATGACGGGAATCTGTATGTTTTTTCTGCCCGCAATAATGTATTTAAAGTGAATATCGAAAGCAGGGTGGCCACACATCTTGGAGTTGTTTCGGGATTGCCTAACGGATTCACCATTAATGGCGCTGTTGTGAATGAAAATAACCAGGTGGTTGTTGGCAGCGCTATTGAATCCTCTTCACTTTTTGTATTGAATACAAAAACATGGTCCGCTACGCCAATAAAAATAAACGGAACTGTCTGGCACACTTCCGACCTTGCCAATGGCAACCTGCTTGTTTCCGGCAATAAACCCAAATCAAATACAGTGGATGTTATTTCCGGCAACAATACCGGCAATACAGGCGACGGAAGAATCAATATATTTCCGAATCCTGTTACTAATAACCAGTTTACCATTCAGTTCAATGAACTGGAAGCCGGAAATTATACGGTGCAGGTAACTGACGTAACAGGCAGACAACTGTTGCAGCAGGTAGTAAATATTACCGGTGACAACCAGTCGCAAACCATTCGGCTTGCCTCTTCTGTTGCCAAAGGAGTTTACCTCGTAAAAGTAAATGACCCGGTAAGCAAAGCGGTTTACAGTACAAAGATCGTTGTTCAATAAACAATGTCCCTGATGTAAGAAAAACCCTGCTGATGGCGGGGTTTTTTCATTTATGAGAATTTCTCCAAATTACTTTAATATGCTTTGCGAGGCTGTCAAAGTCAGTACATCTTAAATCACCACGGCCGGTAAAGCCGCCGGATGGCGCACAAATGGCTTTGCAGCTGTCATCATACAGCATGTTGAACTGATCGCAGCATTGGGCTGTGAAGAAGAATACCTTTTTTCCTTTGTACAGGTATTCATCAATTTGTATGGGTGCATTGGAAGGCGTTTCCTTATTTCCGTCATCAATTAATTTTTGTATACAGACCGGTATGGAATCATTAAGTGCAGCGGTATCCTTACTTTCTGTTGAATTTTTTTTATGCCCGCATTTGCTGGCGGACAAAAAGGGAACAAGTAAAAATGTAAACAGGAATTTCATGTCAGATGTTTGAATGCTGTTAAGGTATATTTGCAGCAGTTGTAAAATTACGGTTTTGGAGAAAAGCAATTTTGTTGATCAGATACGCATTTTTTGCCGCAGCGGCCACGGAGGCGCCGGCAATAAACATTTTATGCGTAATAAATTCACTGCATTGGGCGGACCCGATGGCGGGGATGGAGGCCGTGGAGCACATATCATACTAAAAGGAAACAGAAATCTGTGGACATTATTGCATTTGCGTTATTATAAAAATGTGCTGGCAGAAGATGGTGAAAAAGGCGGCTCCAACAACAGCACCGGCCGTGACGGAAAAGATATTATCATTGAAGTTCCTCTCGGAACAATAGCAAGAGATGAAGAAACCGGTAAACAGGAAGCAGAAATACTGGAAGACGGACAGGAGATCATCTGGTTGCCCGGAGGCAAAGGCGGTTTGGGAAATTCTCATTTCGCTACAGCCACCAACCAGGCGCCTGAATATGCACAACCGGGTTTACCCGGAGGGGAAGGATGGAAAGTGTTGGAATTAAAAGTACTTGCTGATGTGGGGCTGGTAGGTTTTCCCAATGCAGGTAAATCAACTTTACTTTCTGTCATCACTGCAGCCAAACCAAAGATCGCTGACTATGCTTTTACCACCATCACTCCCAACCTCGGCATGGTGGAATACAGAGACGGGAAAAGTTTTTGCATCGCCGATCTTCCCGGTATCATTGAAGGGGCTGCGGAAGGAAAAGGATTAGGGCATCGTTTTCTCAGGCATATCGAAAGAAACCCTGTTTTACTTTTCCTGATACCTGCCGACAGCAATGATCACAAAAAAGAATTTGAAATACTGGTAAATGAACTGGAGCAATATAATCCTGACCTGTTGCATAAGCAATTCATCATTGCCATCAGCAAAGGTGATATGCTGGATGAAGAGCTGAAAGCAGAAATAGAAAAACAATTGCCTCCCGGTATTCCTCATTTATTTATCTCCTCTGTAACTCAAAAAGGACTGACAGAACTGAAAGACCTGCTGTGGAAAGTATTGAATGAACCGGTAAAGTAATTTATCCTTCTTTTTTCTTGTTATTTTAGCTTAATAACCAATGCCATTGCCAAAAGAAAATAAACGACTATTCCGTATCAGGGAAATCTTTTCTTTCCGGACTTATCAGTACCTGCTCAGTGCATTGTGGCTTTTTTTTCCCTCAATACTCTTTCTGCTACTCGCTTATTTCATCTTCTGGTACCTACCACAGGGAAAAGACCTGATGGTAATAACATTGGAAAATCCGAAAAGCAAATCCATTTTATTTGAAATCTTTGGTTTTATACTTGGATTGGTTTTCTGGGTTTATGTTACCTGGTATTCCACAAGGCTGGTGGCAAGGGCAAAACATTTTCAGAAACCCGATAATGATCCTATCTGGGAAATTTTCAGGGTGCAATCTCCCCGGATACTGGCTTTTACCTGCATCAGTATTATTCTGATTGCTTTTTTGCAGCTAAAGAATTATTATCCCTTTCATATCGGACTGTGTGAAGCCCATGTGCTACTCATTGTAAGTTATATCTGGTACATTTTCCTTTATAAACTCTGGAGTCTTTATCTGCAGCAGGGCAGCAGAAGTACAGAGCAATGGATCCGGTTTTTAAAAACTACCCGCATAGCTGCTTACACTACTATGGCATGGTTTAGTATTGTATTAATGAAATTTAAAACTCTGGGAGCTGTAATAGCCATGCTCGTCATCCTGCAGATTGGTCTTGTATTGGTGCTGCTCATCCGCAGAGAGTTGGCTGAAATCTCACCAGAAGGCAAATCAAAAAACCTGGATGACATAACGCCAAAAAGCGGCTTATGGAAACGAATAAAGTACAACATACTTAATGATGAAAACAGAAAATATGTTTGGGTTTTTATCGGCATCAGCATTGCAGGTCTTGCATTATATCTTTCATCCATTATCTGGATACGAACAGCAGTTAATCTTGGCCCCTTCCCTTTCGTATTGCTTGCCTTTGGTGTGTTACTCGGTTTTGGAAACTTTCTCGCTTACCTTTCTGTGCTTACACGGCTTAACTGGCATTTTATTGCTTTCATAGTTGCCATTGCTTTTGGGACAAGATATGATTCACACAAACTCGAATTACCTGTGAAACCAGATTCACAGCCCCAATTCAGCAAGCGGCAAAATCTGAAACAATATTTCAAAAGTTGGCTCGACAATCCCGAACGAAAAAAAATACTGGATGACAGCGCTGTTTCCAGCTACCCGGTTTATTTTGTTATGGCCAATGGCGGCGCTTCCCGTTCCGGATACTGGACAGCAAAAATTTTAGGCGGACTGGAAGATACATCTAAAGGAATCTTTTCCAAACATCTATTCTGTCTTTCCGGAGCATCGGGCGGCAGCGTGGGTAATATTACTTTTTTCAGTTTGCTGAAAGCAAGAGACAACCTGAAAGCAAAAGGCCTGAGTTTTTCGCAGGCGGCAGGCGATTACTTAAAATCAGATTTTCTGACTTTCACTTTAGCTCACTTACTCGGACCTGATATCTTCCGAAATCTTTTCCCATTTTTTAATGTGCTGGAAATGGACCGTGGCCGGGCCCTTGCACTGGCATTGGAAAAGGCTCCGCCAAAAAATTGTTTTTTGTATGACAGCCTTCATACAATGTTTTCGTCTGTCATTACCCAGCAGAAAGATTCACTTGAGCACAATTATAATTTACCGATACTCTGCATTAATGTTACACGGATGGGTGATGGCAATCCTGCTGTTTTCAGCAATATCCGGATCGGCAGTAATGTAATTGAGAAAAATTATTTCAATCAGCGGATTGATATTCTCGATCAGTTGGGTGAAAGCAGGGATATCAAACTAAGCACCGCTGTGGTATTGGGCGCCAGCTTTCCTTACATAAGTCCGGCAGGAAGAATTGACTACAGCAAATCTGTACGAAATGATAAAAAAGGAAGAAGGGAACTGAAATCGGAATCGCAGTATTTTGTTGATGGTGGATATTTTGACAATTCGGGTGCCGGAGTAGTGAATGAAATGATCGTCGCCCTGAACAATATGCTCGAAAAAGATGAGGATTTCAAAGACTACAGAAAATACAAAGACAAGCTTGCATTCTTTGTACTTCATATATTAAATACCGATCCGAAAAATATAAGCAAAGACCCTTTGAATTCTGTAACCAACGACCTGATGGCTCCAGCAAAAACCATGATCGGTTCATGGGGCAAACAGACCAGCATTAATGATGAAAGACTCAAGAGTTATCTCTCTTCCCTTTATGGCGATAATTCACATTACAAAAAAATCGATCTGTATGATAACCCTCGATCTGATTTCAGGTATTCCATGAACTGGGTGATTTCGGATAAGCAACTCGATAAAATGAACGAAGCATTATTCCACAACGAAGTGTACAGAAAAGAAAAAAATAAAATAGCCGGCTGGAAATATTAATACTGAAAATGCAGGAACCGGTTTATCATTTTTGCAACCCCTCTTAACCTCAATCTCAACCTTAACCTTAACCTTAACCTCAACCTTCCTTAATAACTCCTTCCCACCGTATCGCAAGCCGCTTTCAGCAGTGAGTTATTATCATGTGCATCCTGTCCTTTTTCCCAGAACATAACACCATTGGCAATGTCTTTCGCCAGTTTTGCTTTTCTTTTCACTGTGTATTGCCCGTTGTAATAAATAGAATAGTTGGTAAATCCTCCTGCTGTAACAATTGCAGAATCCAGTTGCGGATTACCTCCCTGTGCCAATATACCATTGTACGTAAGCACAGTATTGGTTTGTGTTATTCCCGAAGGCCTTCCGTATCCCGGCACTCCGAGCACACATTTGGATGCAGGCATGCTGCGGGTATTGAGCCAGTAGTTGAGACATACAGTAGCTAAAGTATAATCGCTGTGATGGCGGTAGGGAACAGTGGTACTGAAATCATCATAAGCCATTATGTTGAAAAAATCAACATATGGAAATATTTCATTGCGTATGGCATCCCTAATCCCACCGGCGTATTTACCTGCTGTGATTGCAGCAGATAAATAATACCGTCCATCCCGATGCAATGAATCTGACAGCTCTTTCATCAAAAAAGTGAATGTCGCATCGGTGCCATCACTGGTAGTGGGAAACTCCCAGTCTATATCAATGCCATCAAGATTATTGGCCCTTACTGTATTCATTACGTCTTTAATAAAATTATTGCGGCCTGATGCAGTGGCAGCCATGTTTTTAAAATTACCCGCCGCCCCGTCATTGATTCCCAGAAATACTTTTGAACCGTTGGCTCTTGCCTTATCCCTCACTGCAGTTAGTGTAGCTGTTGGCGATGATGGCGCTGAGAGTGTACCCGAACCATTTACTCCGTAAAAAGCATACACCACACAATTTGTCATTCTGAATTTTACATCAGGCACTGCTGATAAACTTCTGTATGATGGAAAATACCCCACCACATAATATCCAAAGGCAGGCGGCGTCTGTATAACAGTAAAAGTGAATGATGAAGCTGTTGAACTGCAACCGGTAGCTGCACCAGTTGAATTTTGGGGTTGCACATACCAGTATAGTGGCTGGCTTTGTGCAAAAGAAGGAACCGTATAACTATAGGAAGTGCCTGTTACATTACTGGCAATTACCGTTGTGGGATTGGGGCTGGCGCCCAGATAAACATCATAACTGTTGGCGCCGCTTACCGCCGACCATGAAAGTGTAAGAGGGCCTGCAAATACAAAAGCCCCGTTGGAAGGTGATGAGTTGGTTGCACATCCCGGAACGGTGGGTGATGGCGGCGGGCTGCTCCCGTCTTTTTTGCTGCAGGCATTCAATATGAGCAAAAGGCCTGATAAACAAATTGCAGTAAGCCGTAAACTCATAAGCAGTGATTTTGCTTTCAAATTACAGGATTTGCATGAATTTCAGTTTTTCAATAGCCGTTTTTATGTAGGTTTGTCGCCTAAAATTCAAAACATGAAGAAGATTCTTGTAACGATTGTATTGCTTGTCAGCATCACGATGAAATCGCTGGCAGATGAAGGTATGTGGTTACCTCTCTTACTGGGACAGCAGGTGTATAATGAAATGGTGAAGAAAGGGCTGAAGCTGACCAAAGACCAGTTGTATAATATCAACAAGGCATCACTGAAAGATGCTATCATCATTTTCGGCGGCGGCTGCACCGGCGAGATCGTCAGCGCCGAAGGACTGATATTTACCAATCACCATTGCGGCTATGATGCTATTGCCAATGCCAGCACCATGGAGCATAATTATCTGCAGAATGGTTTTTATGCACAAAGCAAAGGCGAGGAGATCAATTCTAATCTTTCTGTTCAGTTCTTACTTCGTATTGATGATGTAACAAAGGAAGTAATGGATTCCCTGCAGGGCTTAAGCGGAACCGAAAGGGTTGCCAAACAAAATGCGGTGCTTGCTGCCATCAACAAAAGAATGAGTGATGAAAGCAAGAGTATTGAAACAAGGGTAAGCGCCTTGTTCAAAGGCAACCAGTTCCTTGCTTTCGTTTATCAGCGTTATTATGATATCCGTTTGGTGGGTGCGCCGCCTGAAAGTGTTGGAAAATTTGGCGGCGATACCGACAACTGGGAATGGCCCCGCCATACCGGCGACTTTTCCATTTTCCGTGTTTATACAAAACCGGATGGCAGTCCTGCCAAAAGAGGTGAATCCACCGAAGGAAATATTCCGCTGAAACCGAAATGGTACCTGCCCGTTTCATTAAAGCCTTTGAAAGATGGCGACTTCGCTATGATCTGGGGTTATCCCGGCGGCACCAACCGTTATGAAAGTTCTTATGGCATTCGTCTTTCTACCGAGATCAACAACCCTACCCTTGTAAAACTTCGTGATGTTCGTTTGAAATATATGTTTGATGAAATGAAGAAAGACCCGGCTACTAAACTTCAACTCGCTTCTTCTTTTGCGGGTATCGCCAATTACTGGAAATTTTTTGATGGCGAAACCAAACAACTGTATAAATATGATGTGTACGGACAAAAGAAAACGGCTGAGGCAAAATTCAATGCATGGGCAAAAGGTAAAACGGAATATGAGAACCTGTTTGTTGACTGGGGCAAAGCCTACGATGCATGGCTTCCCTATGCCAAACACCGCATGTATATGAATGAAGGAATTTATGGCTCCCCGCTGATCGGCTTTGCCGCATCCCTGCAACAATTGGAAGCATTGCTGGTGAAAGCCGGCACAGCACAGGCTGATATAAGGAAAGCCGCCGATGCTGCCAACCTGCAACGCAAAGGATTTATGGAAGATGAAAACAAAGCATCAGACCAGAATATAGTGGCGGCTGTTACCAAAATGTATTACGAGGATGTAGCCAAAGAACAACAACCTGTTGGTTTTTATGCCACATTGAAAAATCAATATGGCGCACTGGATGATGATGCAACGTATAAAAAATATGCGGCTGATATTTTCAGCAAGACCATGATCTTCGACGATGCAAAATGGAATGCCTTTATCGCTAATCCTGATGCAGTAAAACTGCAGGACGATCCTGCTTTCTATTATGCCTCTGCATTTGCTAAAAATTATACTTCCAAATACGGCCCGATGTATCAGCAGTTCGCAGCAAAGAATGCTGAGTTTGGAAGAATATATTTAAAAGGCATTATGGAAATGGACCCGGTGAAAGCAAAGATGATGTATCCCGATGCCACTTTCACCATGCGGGTTAGCTATGGCAATGTAAAAAGCTATAACCCGAGAGATGCTGTGCATTATGATTATGTGACAACATCCAATGGTCTGCTGGAAAAATACAAACCCGGAGATTATGAATTTGATCTGCCCGCCAAACAAATTGAATTGCTGAAGAAAAAAGATTTCGGACAGTATATGGACCCCGTAAGAAAATCACTGGTGATCGGTTTCATCACCACCAATGATATCACCGGAGGTAATTCCGGCTCTCCTGTTATCAATAGCAAAGGTGAGCTCATCGGTCTTGCTTTTGATGGTAACTACGAAGCCCTGAGCCATAAACTGGCTTTTGATAAAGATCTGAACCGTACCATCTGTGTTGATATACGTTATGTACTCTGGTGCATTGATAAACTCGGTGGTGGAACGAATATTATCAAAGAACTGAAATTAATGAAGTGATCCTTATTGATTCTGTTTGCAAAGCCATTCCGGTTAATCGGAGTGGCTTTGTTATTTTAGAGTTGTCTTGGTTTGAATATATTTCCCACTAAGACACAAAGGACACTAAGAACTTTTTGAAATCTGCTTGGTGCACTTCGTGTCTTTGTGGGAAACTGACTTTATTTCACGGCAGCATTTATTTATGTAACATTGTGATCAAATTCATTTGTTGAAGCTCCGGTTCATCATATCACTTTTTTTTATTTGTTTTTCCTCCGTTGTTTTTTCCCAAACCCAATTCAGTATCGCCACCGATCTGGGCCTGCAACGCAGTTTTAAAAAAGAACAGCAATACTGGGCTGTGGGTCACACGGTGCAGACACAATTCAATTATTCTTCCACAGAAGGTTTTTATGCATGGATAGCCTATTATTCGGTGGGCAAATTCAGCAATAATGTAACAGCAACAGCAAAATCAGTTACCACCACTCCACAACAGGTGAATTATATCAACAATGCAGAAATGCGTTTCAAACATTTCTCCCTTGGCTGGAAAAAATATCTGAAAGGAAGTTGTGATGCCGAAGAAAAATGGAATCTCTATGCCTATGCCGGCCTGGGCATATTGCTTGGAAGAGTTGTCAACTATCATTCGGTTGGCATTGACACATCTGTTTACTTTGTACCGGTGCGAAGTGGTAAGGCCAATTTCAAACGCCTTACTGCCGATCTTGGCCTTGGATGGGAACTGCCCATCGGAGATGATGTGTATATGTATGCTGAAGGAAGAGTATGGATACCCACGACTGATTATCCAAGCAAATATATTTTTGTAAATGATAATGCCCCGCTGGTGGGTATGCTGAATGCAGGAATACGGATACTTTTCTGATCACTGGATCTTCAAATCAAACCGCCCTTCCGTTACATGCAGCACATCTGCATTATAAATGCTTCCTGCATCAAATTCAAAAGTGCCTGAAACAATGCGGTTCACATCATCAATTCTTGTGATGATCACCCGGCCGGTGTAAGTAGCCGATGTCAGCCATTCATTCTGTGGCGTGAAATTTCTTTTTACATAATAGCCATAGCTGGCGGCGCCGTTGGGATGGGTGACATCTGTATTAAACTGGTAAGTGCCGGGAGCCGTTACATCATAGATCGTAAGTTGAAATTCCGTTTCGTTTGGTGAGGATGAAAAATTCCTTGCATTGATGGTGATATCATGCCCCGACATCCTTGCCTCCAGTATATCATTGGCCGGAAAAGAACCAAAACCCTGCGGCACCCAAAAATTCCCGTTCACCTTTGCGCCAAATGTGTTGGCGCCGGTCTGTGTGGCAGGCGGCAGTTCATCCACATTCTTTTTACAGGAAACAAAAAACAGGGCTAACACAGCAAGGGAAAGAATGTTTTTCATAAAAAAGGATTCGGTACTTTGTACTACGTAGCTCATGTGACATGTACAGTATGTTACTTACCCAACCAGAGCGTAGTAGTATATAACGACTTTTTATTGACTTTCGTATGAAGACAAAAACAGGGCCAGAAAGGGATTCGGGTTGTGAGATACGAGATTCTTGTTGCACAAAATATTCTTCGTGATCCCGCATCTCGTATCCCGCATCTCGTATCTCGAATCCCGCATCCCGTTGTATCTTGTGCAATATGAGCAACAAACTAACCATCCGCCAGGTCGAACTCTGCAAACTCTCTATCCCCTTAATAGAACCCTTCACCACATCACTCGGCACCGAGACCAGCGCCGATAATGTGCTGGTAAGAATATTTACCGAAGAAGGCATCACCGGTTTTGGTGAATGCAGCCCCTACATGCCCATCAATGGCGAAAGCCAGGACACTTGTTTCATCGTGGGACAATATTTTGCCAAAGCATTAAAAGGAAAAGACCCGCTTGACATCGAAGGCTGCATTGACCTGATGGATAAAATTATTTATGGCAATACCAGTATCAAAAGCGCCTTTGATATAGCGCTGTATGATATTGCTTCGCAAAATGCAGGAAGACCCCTGTACCAGTTTATTGGCGGAGAAAAAAATAAGACCATCATTACTGATTATACAGTGAGTATTGGCGAACCGGAACAAATGGCCATTGATGCATTGAAAATAAAAAATCAGGGCTATCCCGCCATCAAAGTAAAACTGGGAAAGGATGGCAAAAAAGATGTAGAGAGGATAAGGGCCATCCGTGCAGCAGTGGGAAATGAAATTCCTTTGCGCATTGATGCCAACCAGGGATGGAAAGTAAAAGAAGCCATTGAAACATTGAATGCTCTTGCGGAGTTTGACATACAGCATTGCGAAGAACCGATAGCCAGATGGAAATACATGAGATTGCCCAAAGTAAAAAAGAGCAGTCCCATACCCATTATGGCCGATGAAAGTTGCGGAGATGACCATGATGCGGAACGGTTGATTGAACTGAAAGCCTGTGATTATTTTAATATCAAGCTGGGAAAATCGGGCGGAATTTTTAAAGCACTGAAGATCGCAAGAATGGCTGAAGAAGCAGGCATACATATGCAGGTAGGCGCCATGCTGGAAAGCAGATTAGGAATGACGGCTTTTGCCCATTTTGCACTATGCAGCCCATTGATAGAGCATTATGATTTTGATACGGCCCTTATGTTCCGGGAAGACCCGGTAACCGGCGGCATACAATACAAAGCCAATGGTGTGGTAGAAGTGCCCGAAGCGCCGGGACTGGGAGCCACCGTGCAAGAAGGCTGGCTGGAGAGGATGGAGAAAGTGGTGGTTTAATGCAGCAGCATGAATGATGCTTGCATATCGGCACAGTATCGTCAAAAAATACAATAGCCTGAACAGCGGAGTGCAACGTCCCCTCCGCAGGAGGGGCAGAAAACATTTCCTCTAAACGACTTTTCAAAAGGGGTGGGCTAAAACCCCGCCGTACCTTTAAACAATGGCTGACGTACACAGCAAAAAAATAAGAAGCTATAACATGAGCCGTATAAAGGCAAAGAATACAAAGCCTGAAATGCTGGTCAGAAAATTTTTACATTCACAAGGCTTCCGTTACTCACTCCACAATAAAAAGCTGTCTGGCAAACCGGATATTGTTTTACCGAAATACAAAACCATCATCTTTATACACGGCTGCTTCTGGCATGGGCACAAGAATTGCAAATACTTTGTTGTGCCGAAAACTAGAACAAAATGGTGGCTGAATAAAATCAACTCCAACAAAGCCAATGATGAAAAAGCAGTGAAGCTTTTGAGAAAAGATGGATGGAAAGTGATTACTGTCTGGGAATGTCAGCTGAAACCCACTAAAGCTGAAAGAACTCTCTCTGTTTTACTGAAGAAACTCTCCTGATTGTTATGCCGGACCTGTGCTCTGTCACCCCGGACCTGATCCGAGGTGTTTGTTCACTCATGATGTCACTTAAAAGCCACCGGGCTTTAGGTGACATTTGTTTTTGCACAAATAACATTGTGTCTTAAAACATACCGCTTTATCGTACACATAAAAATAAGTTTGATCATGACAATGCAGGAAAAAATCGGAAAGCGTATAGCTGAACTCCGAAAAGAAAAAGACCTATCACAGCAAAAGTTTGCTTATGAAGCAGACATAGAGCGCAGCTTTCTAACTCACATTGAAAAAGGAAGGAAAAATATTTCGGTAGGTACCCTTGAAAGAATTTCTGCTGCACTTGAAATTTCATTTAAAGATTTTTTCAATTCTGATTTATTCAACGGAAAAAAGAGAAGTAAATGATCGCTGAGGAAAAAGCAACATTAATTAGTACAAAAATTCATCTGGCATCCGACAAACTTTGGAAGGTTGCTTTGTTTGGTCCAGATAACTATAAGGCTGCTGTTATAAGTCATTATTTACGCACCAAAAACAAGAAACTGAAAAAACATGCTATTCAGTATGCATCAGATTTCTTATCCGGCTTCCTGAATGGAGAATTAAATAATCGGGTCGCAGAGGATGCACTACAGTATCTTATAAAATTTGATGAAGATGTTTTATTCCCCACTCCCGCCTATCCAAAGTTTACTTTTATAGATTTATTTGCCGGAATTGGTGGTTTCAGAATAGCCATGCAACGTAATCAGGGAGAATGTGTTTTTTCTTCTGAATGGGATAAGATGGCGCAAAGAACCTATTACGCCAATTTTGGAGAAATTCCTTTTGGTGATATAACTAAAGACGAAACAAAAAAATGGATCCCAAATAAATTTGATGTGTTGTGCGCCGGCTTTCCTTGTCAGCCATTTTCTATAGCAGGTGTTACAAAAAAAAATGCTCTTGGCCGAAAGCATGGATTTGATGACGAAAAACAAGGAAATCTGTTCTTTCATATAGTAGAAATAATAGAGAGACATCGACCTAAAGCTTTTTTTCTTGAGAACGTTAAAAATCTTGTTTCTCATGATAAAGGAAACACCTTTAAAGTCATAAAAGAAACTCTTCAGGATTTAGATTATTCATTTCATTCAAGGGTTTTGAATGGAAAGCATTTTGTGCCTCAACATCGAGAAAGAACATTCATGGTTGGTTTTGACAAGCATGTATATAAGGATAAAGAAAAATTTGAATTCCCAATCCTTCCTAAACCAAATAAAAAGTTTAGAAACATACTAGTGTCATGTCAATCTAAAATTGTCGGATAGAGTCTTTTCAGCTTCAGCCTTGCTTTATCGTTAGTAAACTGCCAATTAATTTTAGCTTCTTTGTTATTTCGTTCTTGCTGCCAGGCTAATACTTCGCTTTTCATTTC
>JACRLZ010000006.1 GCA_016235125.1 Sphingobacteriales bacterium
GAAATGAAAAGCGAAGTATTAGCCTGGCAGCAAGAACGAAATAACAAAGAAGCTAAAATTAATTGGCAGTTTACTAACGATAAAGCAAGGCTGAAGCTGAAAAGACTCTATCCGACAATTTTAGATTGACATGACACTAGCTTAATTCCTCTCTTCTGGATATAAGCATGCCACAAGATCATAGCTGCAATTGTTCTGTAAGGCCGCCAGGGTTCTGCAACTTTCAGCATTTCCTCTTTTGTAATATGCATATGTAATTGTTTCACTTCTTTCAGACTGTTCACCAATGCAATATCGCCCAGTGGAAACAGGTCGGTTCGCTGCAGACAGTGCATCAGGTATACATCCACTGTCCAATCACCAATGCCTTTTATCTTTTTCAATTCATGGCGTACTTCGTTTTCGTGTTTGTTGACAAGGGTTTTCAGAATTAGTTTCCTTTTCTTCACCGCCTTTGCTAATTCCCTTGCATAAATTATTTTTTGCCGGCTGAAATAACAACTCTTTAGTTCTGTATCAGTCAATAGAAGAATTTTGTCAGGAGTTACAAACCCGGTCTTTTCTCTTAATTTATTAAATGCTGCGTATGCTGATGCCAGCGAAACCTGCTGTTCCAGAATAAAAAGCACCAATGACTGAAAGGTTGCCGGCCTTGTCCACATAGGCGGATAACCGTGCCTGCTAATTATACCGGCAAGATCTTTATCCAATGCAGCCAGTTTCCTGCATATTGGTTGAAAATTGCTTTTATTAAAATTTGTTATCTTCATAATCCATTTAAACCCAACTGCAAGCTATGAGAAGTTTATTCATTATATTACTTTCAGCTTTAACAATAGTAAGCTGCAATCAAAAAGACAAACAATCTTCCTCAAAACAAAAGGACAAAAAAAATGTAAACAGCAGTTATGTTGTCAGCAAAGATGGTATCGGAGAAGTAAAGATCGGTATGACCCAGGCGGAACTGGAAAAACTGCTGAACCAGAAACTCGCCATGAAATATGCTGGTGACCCCGAGGCATGGGCTGATACATCCACCGCTAAGTACAAAGACATTGATGTGACCCTGTATTTTGAAAGATATACCAATGAAGACGAAACTCATAATATGCAACTTACCGGTGTAAAAACCAGCAGTTCGCTTTGCACCACTGCATCAGGGCTTGGTATAGGAGATGATAAGCCGGCTATTATTGCTGCCTATGATGATAACCCGATAGACATGGGCCCGGAGTATGAGCAGGTGAATGATACCACATGGGCGCCCAGCAAAATAAAATACAATATCAATATCAAAGATGATAAGTGGGACAGGCAACTGATCTTTCAGCTTATTGACAAAAAAGTAGCTTCACTCGGCGCTTCTATTATTATGGGAGAGTGAGCCTTTTGATAAGTTCCAACACTCTTTCCTTCATAAATTTTGCTTTGTCATCGTACATAAGCATTTCAGCATCTTGTGAAGAACTATTTTCATTTGTGCTTTTAGCTAGGTTACTTTCAAGTTTTTTAAAGTATTTATTTCTCTTAACAAGCCATTCTTTTTCTTCCTTTCTCAATGCCGTTTTATGAGCTGAATCCATATTACCCCACAGCTTTTTATAAACTTTATTAAGCAGGCTGTCCATTTGATAATAAAGGCTCACAGTACAGCCAAGCATAAACTTCCCTTCATCAAGGCAAGCTTGGATTGTATTTTCAATGCTGTCAACTGTTCTTTCAGTTTGACAACGGGCAGCAGAAGAAATAAATACTGTGATTAAACAAATAACAATTGACTTACTAATATGCTATTTCGCCTTAAACTTTGCAATTGCATTCCGGGTAAATTCACTCAGCACCAGTTTGCCGCTGATCTTTGCTCTTTCGATCAGCAATGCATCCCAGTGTTCTGCTCCCTTCCAGAACATTTTTTTCATTTCTGCCATCGCCGCAGGAGAAGAATGTGACAAATGAGTAACAACACGGTGAACCGCCTCATCCATGCTGCTGATATCCTCATGTACTTCGGCAAACAATCCTTTTCGCTTTGCCCATTCGGCATTTCTCCATCCGGATGCATCAATAGCCAGTGCACTAAAAGCCGCTGTGCCAATTTTTCTTTCCACTGCCGGACCTACCACAAATGGCCCGATACCCACAGCAAGCTCACTCAATTTTATTTCTGCAGCCTCTGTTGCAATGGCATAATCCGTTGCAGCAGCAAGCCCAACACCGCCGCCCACACATTTACCTTGTATTCTTCCCACAATGAATTTGGGACAAAGACGCATGGCATTGATGACATGTGCAAAGCCACTGAAGAATTCCAATCCTTCCTTTTCGTTTCTAATAACTGTCAATTCATCAAAAGATGCTCCGGCACAAAAGGCTTTTTCTCCCGCTGAGCGGAGTATTATAACAATTACATCAGGGTCTTCGCCGGCATGAGTGATAGCAACGGCCAGATCATGCAATAATTTTCCGGGTAATGAATTGCTTTGCGGATGAAAGAATTCTATTGTCTCAATCCCTTTATGCAATTCGCTTTTTACATATCCTTCATTTATTGTGTTATTCATATACTAAGAGAAAAAGGTTAAAAAGAGATAAAGAGTTTAAGTTCCGTCATTATTAAACACTCGGTGAAATCCATCTTTCATCCATTCAACATTAAAATTAAGAAGCAAGCCATTCTTGAGTCCGGATAGTTTTAAATAAGTCATAACCTGTTTAAAGTGAACCGGGGCTAACCGTTCAACAGATTTGATCTCGATTATTAATTTCTTTTCTGCCACTAAATCTATTCTATAAGCATCTTCAATAAATAATTGCTCATAACTTATCGGCATTAATATCTGTCTTTCTGTAAAAATATTTTTGGTCGCTAACTCATAATACAATGCTTCTTCATAAACTTTTTCAAAGCACCCCGGGCCAATAGTTGTATGAATCTTAATACATGCGTCAAGCACAATTCCGGTAAGTACATTTATTTCCATACTCTTTTTCTCTTTTCAGTTCTTTATCTCTTAGCCTTTCCTGGCTACCATCGTCAGTATTATAGCCACTCCGGTTATCTCATTGGTTTCATCAAAAAATTCCACCAGCCATTTTACAATACCCTTATCTATATCATCACCCCGTTTTAAGTCTTCCGGCTTCTCCACCACCCTTTTATCATTAGGTAATTTTTCCTTGCAGGTAAACCGGATATGAATTTCCGCTCCGGGATAAACCGGTTTGGTGAAACGGAGTTCATCAATACCATAATTCAGCAATACAGGATTTTTTTCATAGCTGTCCACAAACAAACCAGCAGCAATACTCATAATAAAATATCCATGTGCCACCTGTTGTTCAAACATGGTTCCGGTAAAGTCAGTCGTTTTGATATGAGCATAAAAATGATCGCCGCTCAGATCGGCAAAGCGGTCAATATCTTCTGAAGTGATCGCTCTTTTTTCAGTAATGACCTGGTCGCCTATTTCCAGTTCTTCAAAATACTTTTTGAAAGGATGTTTACCCGGGTCTTTTCCGTTGGCATTTTGCTGGTAAACATTTGTAATAGCAGTAATGGTTGTAGGCGATCCCTGTAATGCTGTTCTCTGCAAATAATGTTTCACTCCTCTAAGGCCACCCATTTCTTCACCACCACCGGCACGACCGGGGCCGCCATGCACAAGCAAAGGCAATGGCGAACCATGTCCTGTATTTTCCTTAGCACATTCATTATTCAGCACTAAAATTCTTCCGTGATGTGATGCCGCTCCCAAAACATATTGTTTGGCAGTTACATGATCAGCCGTAACAATTGTTGTAACAAGGCTTCCTTTTCCCAGTTTACTTAATGCAATCACTTCTTCAGTTGTTTTATATGGCATGATGGTGCTTACCGGCCCAAAGGCTTCCACTTCATGTGCCTCTTTTGCTTCAAAAGGTTTTTCATTCATTAATAATACCGGCGACATGAATGCCCCTTTATCTGCATCCGCATCAATCACCTGAACACTGTCAAGACTACCATAAACTATTTGCGAACTGGCCAGAAGTTTCTCTATCTGACCTCTGACTTCTGACTTCTGACCTCTTCCTGCAAGGCTTCCCATCCTTACTTTTTCATTCAATGGATTTCCGATTGTTGTTTGCGCAAGCGAAGCAGCAATGGCTTTCCACATATCCTCCATCCGGTTTGCCGGAACAAAAATTCTTCTGACGCCGGTACAACGTTGTCCTGCTTTCAATGTCATTTCTTTCCGCACTTCCTTCACAAATATTTCCCATTCAGGTTTATCGGGTGTCACATCTTCACCCAGCACAATGCAATTCAGCGAATCTGCTTCCATATTAAAAGGAACATTGTTATCCAGTATCGCAGGAGTTTTCTTCAGCATCAATCCGGTAGAGGCGCTGCCGGTAAATGTTACCACATCCTGACTTGTAACATAATTCAACAGATCACCTGCGCTGCCGCAAATAAGTTGTAATGATCCTTCGGGCAATATCTTTGAAGCAATAATTTCTTTTACAACTGCCTCGGTCAAATAAGAAGTAACGGTTGCCGGTTTCACTATGCAAGGCATACCAGCGAGAAGATTCACTGCAATTTTTTCCAACATTCCCCAAACCGGAAAGTTAAATGCGTTGATATGAATGGCTACGCCTTCTTTGGGAACAAGAATATGCGTTCCCATAAATGTATTATTCTTACTCAGGTTGTGACTATCTCCATCAATGCAAAATATTTCATCGGGAAATTTTCTCCGAAGCGATGCGTTAGCAAACAAATTACCGATGCCGCCTTCAATATCTACCCAACTATCGGCTTTTGTAGCCCCAGTCTGGTAAGAAATTTTATAAAATTTATCAAGATGATTCCTGAGATATAATGCCAAAGCCTTCAGCATATTGCCCCGCTGGTGAAATGTCATTCTGTGCAACCCCGGGCCGCCAATATTTCGTCCGTATTCAAGTATATTTTTAAAATCAAGTCCTTTTGTTGTAGCTAAAGCAACGGGCTCTCCGGTAACGGCATTAAATAATAGCTGACCTTCTCCATTGCCTGAAATCCATTTGCCTGTTATATAATTTTCAAGTTTATACATACAGCATGATTAAAATCATAACGAAATTACTTGAAATATGAACAATGTTTTTCTTATTAATTTTCCATCACAACTTATCTTTGCCCCCACAAAATTTTTAAACCATGAAGAAATTATTTTCATTTTGTATTATCGCATCTGCCATAGTGTTTTTTAATCCGGCAAACGCCCAACAAAAAGCCAAATGGGCTGAACTGGACAATTTTCATGCAGTGATGAGCACAACCTTTCATCCTGCTGAAGAAGGCAAGTTGGAACCTATCAGAACCCGCAGCCAGGAGATGGTTGACAAAGCCGTTGCATGGAAAAACTCTGATGCTCCGGAAGGTTATAATAAAGATGCCGTAAAAAAGACGCTGAAAGATCTGGTAAAAGGCGCAAAAGAACTTCATAAAATGGTGCAGGATAATGCCTCAGATGTTGCGTTGACAGAAAAACTAACTAATCTCCACGACGTGTTTCACCAGATTGTAGAAAAATGCAGAACGGAAGAGCATCATTAAAAATTATTACTATGAAAAGAGTAGTGATGATTTACTGTGCAGTTTTGTTGCTGGCTTTTTCTGCCTGCAAAAGCGGAAAACCTAAAAAAGACAAGCCGGCCGAAAAAACTGAAGCCCAGGTGATCCTCGACGAAATTGATGAGATTCATATCCAGGGTATGTCGAAGATGGCAAAGCTTACCGGTTTGCGGCAGCAGGTAACGAAAATCCTTGATTCGGTAAAGGCCGGGACTAAAGCTATAGCTGTTTTTTTTAACCAGAAATTAGACAGCTCCCTGCAAAGTCTGACAAATGCAGAAGTTACAATGGATAAATGGATGAATGATTTTTACCGAAACATTGATACGCTGTCAGAAAACGCAACTGAAAGGGTCAAATATCTTACTGCAGAAAAATTAAAGGCAACAAACCTCAGGGATGCTATTTTAAACAGTATCCAGAAAGCGGATTCGGTATTAAAAGCAAAGTTTTAAAATTGCGACGGCTCTACGCCAAACTGGCGAAGATGATGCAGGGCATGTTTATATAAAAGCTGCACATTCTGTTCAAAATTCAGATCGCCAAAAAAAGGATTCCGGATAATCATATCCGGATTTTTTTCATATACCTCAAAAAAATAAATCAATTCCATCTGCAAAGCGCCGATGGCTGCCTGAACCGTTTTGAACCGTAATGGAGCAGGTTCTTCTCCCATCAGGGGGTTTTTTGTGTTTTCCTTAAACGGTTTATCACTCATCATGAATTCCCGCATCCTGCCAAGATTTTCAGGAGGAGTCATGATCTTGTCTATCTTAAGTCGTCCATTTGCATTTCTTAATGCATCGCCGGCAAAGTGTTCAATCATTTGCTGCACATTCATTTTGCCCCATCCCGGCGGAGTGAGGGGGTTGAGCCTTTGTAAATAAGGAACCAGTTTGGTGCGGAGAAAATTCTCTTTCTCTAAATTCATAAGACAGGTTTACCCGGTATCAAATAAAATTAATCCTATCGGTTTTTTATCATTCTTCCGTCAATTACTTTGCATAAAGCATCAAATATCTCTTCCACCGTTCCTTCACCCCTTATTTCCTCAAACTTCCCCCCTTTTTTATAATGCTCTGCCACGGGTGTGGTTTCATCGTTATACACTGCAAAACGTTTTCTTATTACTTTTTCATCGGTATCATCGCTGCGCCCTGATGTTTTCCCCCTGTTCAGTAATCTTTTCACCAGTTCTTCTTCGCTTACCATCAACGATAATACCGAAACAATGCTGGTTTTTTTCAGTTCCATCAACTTGTCAAGGGCTATGGCCTGTGCCACGGTACGGGGAAAGCCGTCAAACAGAAATCCACGGGCATTTTTATGCTTATCGAAATAGGCATCCACCATACCGATCACCACTTCATCGGGTACCAACCTGCCTTTATCAATAAAAGTTTTTGCTTCCAATCCAAGAGGGGTTTTTCGGGCTATTTCATCACGCAGCAGGTTGCCAGTAGAGAGATGAATCAATCCATATTTAGCAACCAGTTTATCCGATTGCGTACCTTTTCCGCTCCCGGGCGGGCCAAAAAGAATCAAGTTAAACATAAGCGGTTATTATTCCGGCAAGCGGACAAATATAATGTACGGGGCTTAGAATAAAAAGGACATCAACCCCCGATAGCTACCGGGGGTTAAGAGTTCCTCCTGTCATTGGAGCGACAAACCGGCCAAACCCAGTTATCGTAAATTTGTTATCCGGAAATGAAAAGAGCTTATCCATACTTATTAATACCTGTTTTGGTCTTTTTTAGCCGTTGCAGTTCAGTACAAAATAATACCAGCAAAAAAAACAGCATTATGAATGATAAAAAAAACCCTGCCTTGACAAAGGAAGGGAACCCCGTTTATTCCAGCACCGATACTTCCAAAGTGAAAATAACTGATGAGGATTGGAAGAAAATACTGCCTGCCGATGTCTATTCTATTGCCCGGCAAAAGGGAACTGAAAGACCCTGGAGCAGCAAGCTGGAAAATTTTTATGAAACAGGCACTTATTACTGTGCGGCTTGTGGCAATGCCCTTTTTAAAAGCGATACAAAATTTGAAAGCGGTTGCGGCTGGCCCAGTTTTTATGAACCCATAAGCAAGACCAGCATTATCTATACCCCTGATAATTCGCATGGCATGAAACGTACAGAAGTGCAATGCGGCCGCTGTGAAGCACACCTTGGCCATGTTTTTGACGATGGCCCGCCACCCACAGGCCTGCGGTATTGCATTAATGGAGTTGTGCTTGATTTTGAGAAGGCTAAAGAGGCTGAAAAAAAGTACAAAGAAAAACCCAGGGAACAATAACAACCTACATTTATATGCTTTTACCCCCCTTTCATCCAAAAGGGGGTTTTTTATTTTTTGAAGCAACTTCATTAGAATAAATTTACGTTCCCAAAAAAAATATATGCAAGTGGTTAAACGGTTTTGGTTGCTGATGCTGGCAACCCTGGTGCAGGTTTCAGTGGCATGGTCACAGATAAATGTGGAACAGCCCATGCCGTTGGATCCCAAAGTAAAGATCGGAAGGCTGCCCAATGGGCTTACCTATTATATCCGGCATAATTCATTGCCCGAAAAAAGAGTGGAGCTGCGCCTTGTTGTGAATGCTGGCTCTGTAATGGAAGATGATGACCAGTTAGGCCTTGCTCATTTTATGGAGCATATGAACTTTAATGGTACTAAGCATTTTCCTAAAAACGAACTGGTAAGTTACCTGCAAAGTATCGGTGTTCAGTTTGGCGCCGACCTGAATGCTTATACCGGCTTTGATGAAACCGTTTACATTTTACCTGTGCCGACGGACAAGCCCGGCCTTGTTGATAAAGGTTTGCAGATACTGGAAGACTGGGCACATGATGCATTACTTGATTCTGCTGAAATAGAAAAAGAAAGAGGTGTAGTGATAGAAGAGTGGCGGCTGAGCCGCGGAGCAGACGAAAGGATGATGAAGCAAACCCTTCCGGTTCAGTACCACAATTCCAGATATGCCGACCGTTTGCCGATTGGTACAAAATTCAGCCTCGATAATTTTTCTCATGCAGCTTTAAAAAGATTTTATTCGGACTGGTACCGCCCCGACCTGCAGGCTGTTGTTGTGGTAGGTGATATTGATGTGAATGACATGGAACAAAAAATCAAAAAAATTTTCGGTGATATCCCTGCTCCTTCTTCGCCCAGAAAAAGAGAAATGTTTACAGTGCCGGATCATGAAGAAACATTATTGGTGGTAGCAAAAGATAAAGAAACCGCTTTTCCTTCGGTGGAAGTATTATACAAGAAACCACTGCAACCGCAGGTCACCATTGGCGATTATTGCCGGTATATGAATACCCGGCTTTTTACCGGCATGCTGAATACCCGTTTCCGGGAAATAACTTTAAAACCCAATCCGCCATTTGTAGGCGCCGGGGCTTTTTATGGCAACAGCCTGGCCCGAACCAAAGATGTTTATCAATTGGGAGCCAATACCAGTGATACGGGCATGGCCCGGTCTCTGTATATATTGCTGCTCGAAAACAGAAGGGTGCTTCAGTTTGGTTTTACGCAAAGCGAATTTGGCCTGCAGAAAAAACAAATGCAAAGCCTTTATGACAGAATATTCAGCGAAAGAGAAAAAGAAGAATCTTACAAATATGTGGATGAGTATGTAAACAACTTTCTTATAAACGAACCCATACCGGGTATTGAATGGGAATATGATTTTGTAAAACAATATCTCTCTTCCGTAAAACTGGATGACGTAAACAAACTGGCTGCACAATGGATCACCAGGAACAATATGGTGATAACCCTTAACGCTCCGGATAAAGAATCCGTAAAGATCCCTTCAACCGATGACATTAAGAAGCTGATAGAGGATGCGGATATTGCATCTATTGAACCCTATAAAGAAAAAGTATTGGCTTCATCACTGATGGATGGAAGCAAACTGAAACCGGGTAAAACTATCAATGTCAAAACAGATGATAACCTTCAAACAACCACTTTTAAACTTTCGAACGGAGTCACGGTAATATTGAAACCAACCAATTTTAAAAACGATGAGATATTATTCAGGGCTTTCAGCAAGGGCGGACATTCCCTGGTGAAGGATGTTGATTATTATTCAGCCAGCAATGCAGCACCAATCGTGGCACAGAGTGGTGTAGGTAATTTTTCTGCCATTGAATTAGGCAATATGCTGAAAGGAAAAAGTACCAACCTCTCTTCCAATATCAGTTTATACAGTGAGGGTCTTAGCGGCAGCACTATCCCAAAAGAAACCGAAACGCTGCTACAGCTTATTCATCTGTATTTCACTTCTCCAAGAAAAGATAAGGACGCATTTGAATCTTTTAAAACGAGGCAAAAACAACTGTATGCCAATCTCGGCGCTAATCCCCAGATTTACTTCAGCTCTGAGTTTCAAAAACTGATGACTCAAAATCATCCCCGTGCCGGCGGATTACCCAAACCGGAAGACTTTGATAAAATCAACCTTGACAGAAGCGTACAGATTTACAAAGAGAGGTTTGCTAATGCAGGTGATTTTACTTTTTTATTTGTTGGTGCAATTAGTGAAGATACACTGAAACCCTTGCTTGAAAGATATATTGGCAGTTTGCCGGGCAGCACAGCAAAAGAAAATTTCAAAGACCTTGGTATCCGGCCTCCTTCCGGTAAAGTGGAAAAAGTGGTCAACAAAGGAAGTGAGCCTCAAAGTATGGTCAACATAGTCTTTACATCACCCGTTCCCTATAATGCAAAAGACAATTTTACATTACAAAGCCTGGCCGATGTTATGAATATTAAACTAATTGAACAATTGCGGGAAGAAAAAGGAGGGGTATATGGCGTCAGTGCTTCGGGCCGTTTGCTTAAATATCCTTATTCCTATTCCAGTTTCACCATTTCTTTTCCCTGCTCACCTGACAATGCTGATACCCTCAGTAATGCGGCCATTGAAGAGCTGAAAAAAATTATACAGAATGGCGTGACTGCGGAAGACCTTGAAAAAATAAAAGAACAGCAGAAAAGAAAACTGGAGGTGGACCTTAAACAAAATCAGTTCTGGCTCAATAGCCTTTACGATGCCTTCTATTTGGGTAATAATCCGGCTGATATCCTGAACAGGCAAAAGGAGATAGAAGGTCTCACCTCTAAAATGATACAGGATGCTGCAAAAAAGTATATCAGCCTTTCGAAGTATATCCGTATGGTATTGCAGCCCGATAAAAATGAGATGAAGCCAATGAAACCCTTCTGATCCATTCTAATGAACGAAACCGCTGAAGATATTTTTTTAATGCCATCTTAGCTCAGCTGGTAGAGCAGCTGTTTCGTAAATAGCAGGTCGTGGGTTCGAGTCCCATAGATGGCTCAGTTGTATTACGCTTATATCATAGAATCTGAATCTACACGAAATTGGTACTATGGATCTTCACAGGATCCATACCTGCGTTTAAGCCAGCACAATGCAAATACAAATATCAGTACAAAAAGAAGAGGACCGTGGAAGTTAATATTTGTTCGGGCTTTTGTTGATAAGAAAGAAGCTTTGGCTTTTGAAAAACAGTTAAAAAAATGGAGAAACAAAAATTTTATTCAGTCACAGTTTAAAGAATACTTTATATAAAATTTGTCAGAGCACCCCGATCGTATCGGGGAGGTCGAGAGTTCGAATCTCCTGGGTGGCTCCATTTAATGGCAAACCACTCATACAATCTTTTTTGCTTCATCTTTCCTTTATCAGTAAGTTTAGCGTCCAAAATTTAACTCAATGAGAAAGCTCATTTTTTTCAACCTTGTATTTGTAAGTTTATCCATATCTGCCCAAAAAATTTCCTTAGATCAATTTAAAAACTGGAAACCCCGCAATATAGGGCCGGCCGGCATGAGCGGACGTATTACTGCTATTGATGCCGTGGTATCCAATCCCAATATTATTTATGTTGGCGCTGCTTCAGGTGGAGTTTGGAAAACTGAGAACAGCGGACATACCTGGAGCCCTGTATTTGATGATCAGCCCTTGCAAAACATCGGTTCCATCGCCATTCAGCAAAGCAACCCCAATATTGTTTGGGCTGGCACGGGAGAAGGCAATCCGAGAAACTCACTCAATCTCGGAGCCGGCATTTATAAATCTTTAGATGCCGGTAAGACATGGAAAAAAATGGGGCTTGAGAAAACAATCTGTATTCATCGTGTAGTCATCGATCCTTCAAATCCAAATACGGTTTATGCGGCAGCTATTGGAAATCCCTATGCCGAACATAACGACAGGGGTGTTTTTAAAACAACAGATGGCGGTGAAACATGGCAGAAAATATTATATGTAAATGATACCACAGGCTGTGCCGACCTTGTAATGGATCCGTCTAATCCAAATAAATTGATTGCGGCCATGTGGCAGTTTCGCCGCACACCCTGGAATTTAAAAAGCGGCGGTGCAGGCAGCGGCTTGTACATTACCCTTGATGGTGGAAAAAATTGGAAAAAACTTTCAAAAGAAGATGGCCTGCCTGATGGGCAATTGGGAAGAATTGGCGTAGCATTCAGCCGCAGTATGCCCTCAAGAGTTTATGCAAAAGTGGAAGCAACCAAAAATGGTTTTTATAAAAGTGAGGACGGTGGTTTTAAATGGAGCCTTGTAAACAGCATCGCAGAACAGGTAACCGACCGTCCGTTTTACTACCAGGAAATCTATGTGGATCCGAAAAACGAAAACAGGATTTATGATGTACACTCTACCATCACACTCAGTGAGGATGGAGGAAAATCATTTACGACCCTGATACCTTATTCCGGAATTCATCCGGACCATCATGCATGGTGGATCAATCCTGAAGACCCGAACCTGATCATTGAAGGCAATGATGGTGGTATTGGCATTTCAAGAGACAGGGGAAAAAATTGGGTGTTTGATGAAAAAATACCGGCTGGTCAGTTTTACCATGTAAATGTTGACAATGAACTTCCTTATAACGTAATGGGAGGAATGCAGGATAACGGAAGCTGGCATGGCCCTGCTTATGTGTGGATCAACGGAGGTATCAGAAATTATTACTGGCATAATGTGGGAGGCGGTGATGGTTTTGATGTAATACCCGATGCTGAAGATCCGAGCTGGGTGTATAGCGAAAGTCAGGGAGGAAGTGTTGGGCGCAGAAACTGGAAAACCGGTGAAAGCTGGTTCATAAGACCCTTGCCTCTTGATCCGAATCTTTTGCAGCGGTTCAATTGGAATTCAGCCATGGCACAAGATCCTTTCGACAAAAAAACAATCTACTTTGGAAGCCAGTTCTTATTCAAAAGCATTAACAAAGGAATAAGTTGGGAAACTATTTCGCCTGATCTTACCACAAACGATACCGCTAAAATCAAAGCCTATCAAAATACCGGTGGATTAACGATGGATATCACAGGTGCTGAAACGCATTGTACTATTCTCAGCATTTCACCATCATCTAAAGAACAGGGAACTATCTGGGTTGGCACTGATGATGGCAATGTTCAATTGACAAGAGATGGAGGAAAAACATGGACAAATTTCAGGGGGAAGATTCCGGGCATGCCTTTGGGTTGCTGGATACCACAGGTCACCGCTTCAAGATATAATGCAGGTGAAGCATTTGTTGTGGCCAATGATTATCGTCGTGGTGATTTAAAGCCTTATATTTTTCGTACAAAGGATTATGGCGCCACATGGACAAGGATGGCGGATGAGAATAAAGTAAAAGGATATGCCCTCTGTATGATACAAGACCCCGTTGAACCCAATCTCATTTTTGCAGGAACAGAGAATGGACTTTGGGTAAGTTTTGATAACGGCAATTCGTATGAACAATGGAAGAATGGCTATCCTTCTGTTTCCACTTACGATCTCGCAATACAGGAAAGAGAAGCCGACCTGGTAATTGCCACATTCGGCAGGGCCATATGGGTATTGGATGATATTCGTCCCCTGAGAAAAATTGCGGCGAATAGCGGTAAGCCTGTTACTAATACGGTCACAGTTTTCACAGCTCCTGATGCATACCAGGCACAATACAAAGCTGCTGATGGATATGAATGGAGTATTTATGGTTTATGGGATGCAGAAAACAGGAGGCGTGGTGCTGAAGTTTCATTCTTTATAAACAAACCAAAAATGGCTGCTGACTCAGCTGCAAAAATACAACCAGCAGCTACTGAACAACCAACTGCTACACAACCAACACAACCCGGTGGGGGTGGGGGCGGTAGATTTGGTGGTGCTGGCGGCGGCAGACCAGGGTTTGGCGGCCCCGGTGGCAGGAGCGACAGTGCCGTGGTCAGAGTTTATAATTCCAGTAATGAACTTATCAGAACACTCAGATGGGCGATTGATACAGGTTTTAACCGTATGTATTGGGGTATGGAAGAAAAAGGTGTGAGACAACCCGGTTCGCCCAAACCACAGCCCGGCGCAGCAGAGCCCGGAGGATTACAGGTATTGCCCGGTACCTATAAACTTGTTATCTCTTATGCAAGAGCATCCGATTCAACAATGATAACGGTAAAAGATGATCCGCGACTGGGCAACAGAAATGAAATCAAGCTGGCTCAGAGAAAATTGTTTGACCGGCTGAGAAAAAATGCAGAAAAGCTTACAGAAGGTATGGACAGGCTGACAGAAGCTGAAGAAGTCTGTACAAAGATGACCTCACAATTAAAAGGAGTGGAAGGTAAAGATGCTGATTCTTTAAGAAAAACAACCACTAAAATGCAGGATGAAATCAAAACCATCCGTGAATTCATTAATGGAAAACCATCCGATAAACAGGGAATTTCCAGAAATCCATTCGTTGTAACCGTTATGTCGCAAGCCCAGGTGGCCCAACAGGCTATTGCCAGTAAAATGGTTATACCGGGAACGGCAGAAGAAACATTGGTTGCCAATGCAGAAAAAGCCATCAGCGAGGCTATAGAAAAAATCAATAGTTTCTTTGATGGCAAATGGAAAGATTATCGTCAGCAGGTGGAAGGAACCAAAGTGAATTTATTTAAAGATTATAAACCTATTCAATAATCAGAATCACAGAAGGGGGTGGGTCAAAAAAACATTTGATCCACCCTTTTTTCATTAACTTACTTTTCCAAAATTTTTATTGCTATGATGAAAATGAATGCCGGAATGTGGATTGGCATTGTTGGCGGAATTGTTGGTTTATTAGTTGGCATCGGCGCTGTGGTAGCCACAGGCGGTCAATCAGGAATCTATATTGGACTGGGAATGCTTGTTGTATTCGGTGGTATGTTTTATTTATTCTATCGCCTTTTCTTCAAACCCATGATCAATGCTGCCAGATTACAAAAAACGGGAATACCCGGTACAGCCAAAATTCTGGAAGTAAAAGACACCGGTGTTACTATTAATAACAACCCTCAGGTAAAATTGATACTGGAAGTAAAAAACAGTTTTGGACAGAGATACAATGCACAGTGCCGGGTGCTGGTTTCAAGAATAAATCCCAATGCTTATATGCCCGGGATGGAACTGCCGGTTAAAATCGATCCGAAAAATGAACAGAATGTGGTGATTGATTTTAGCGCTGGAAAACAAACGACTCCCTTGGGGTCTGCATTTTCATCAGGCAACACAGCTGTTTTGCAAGCCGAGCTGGAACAAATGCAAAAAGATAACAATGCCATAAGTCAGTCGGGCAAACCTGCAAGAGCCATTATAAAAAAGTATACCTGGCTTGGCGCCTATGTTAATGGTAATAATCCTTATGTGGAATTAGAGATGGAAGTGTTGCCTGAAAATGCCGCAGCATTCAGTGGTAAAGCAAAAGGAGTTATTGGCGAAGCAGCGGTAAATAAATTTCAGCCCGGCTGTGAGATATTTGTGAAGTATGATTTATACGATAACAGCAAGGTGGTTATTGACCACTCCTGATATGGTTTTCATCAACTCCATTTCCTTACATTTGCCCCAAAGGGTGGAATATGAAATTGTCGCATTTATCTGAAACATTAATTGGTTCCGAAATTGTAAAACTGGGAAGTGAGATTAAAGAGAAAATCCGCCTGGGAGAACGTATTTATAATTTCACCGTTGGTGATTTTGATCCTTCCATTTTTCCCATACCAAAAGAATTGGAAGATGCTATTGTGGAAGCCTACCGTAAACATTTCACCAACTATCCGGCTGCAGAGGGAAACCTTGATTTAAGAGAAGCTGTTCTTTCTTTTACCAAAGATGAAGAAGGGCTTGACTATGGCACTTCTGAAGTATTGGTTGCTTCAGGTGGTCGCCCGTTGATATATGCGGTGTTCAGGGCTGTGTGTGATAAAGGAGATAAGGTAATTTATGCCGTGCCCAGTTGGAACAATAATCATTATACTCATTTTGTGGATGGTGAGCATATTGTAATTGAAGCAAAGGCAGAGAATAATTTCATGCTTACTGCTGACGACATACGGCCTCATATAAAAGAAGCTACGCTAATTTCTTTATGCTCTCCCCAGAACCCAACGGGCACTACATTTAAAAAAGAAGAACTGGAGGCTATCTGCGACCTGGTGATCGAAGAAAATAAAAGACGGGGTGAAGGAGAAAAGAAATTGTATGTGATGTATGACCAGATGTACTGGCACCTGACATATGGGGATATCAAACATTACAATCCTGTTTCGCTGCGCCATGAGATGAGAAATTACACCATCTTTATTGACGCTATCAGCAAAGTATTTGCTTCAACAGGTGTAAGGGTTGGCTGGGGCCTGGGACCTGCAACCGTTATCAGTAAAATGAAGGCGATCCTTACACATGTAGGTGCATGGGCGCCAATGTCTGAACAAAAAGCAGTGGCTCATTACCTGCACCATAACCGGGAGGGTATAAAAAGATTTCTTTCTCATTTTAAATCTGAAATAGAAGAAAGACTTCGCCGTATCTATGATGGCTTTATGAAATTGAAAAATGAAGGGCTCAGCATTGATGCAATAGCTCCGGAAGCTGCCATTTATCTTACAATAAAAATTGATCTGGTTGGCAAAAAAACATCTGAAGGAAAAACATTAACTGATCAAAGCGCCGTTACAGCCTACATCTTAAATGAAGCGAAGCTGGCAGTGGTTCCTTTCTACGCATTTGGCGCCAGCCGTAGTTCTGCCTGGTATCGCCTGAGTGTAGGTACTTGTAAAAAAGAAGAGATAAATGAAATGATCGGGAAACTGAGGGAAGCATTAAAGAAATTATCCTGATTAAATCAGCAAAATATTTTCTTCGGTCCGGCATATCAACTTCCCGCAAGAGGTATCTCTACTATTACTTCGCAGCCCCTGCCCGGTGCAGAATGAATGTTCAGTTTTCCCGAAAATACTTCTGTACGCCGTTTAATATTTTCAAGTCCTATTCCCTTTTTTACAGTCTGGGGATCAAACCCTATTCCATTGTCGGCAATTTTCAGGCTAATATAATTTTCAATTAAAAAAACTGAAATTGTCACTTTGTCTGCGTGAGCATATTTGCTGATATTATTGAGCTGCTCCTGTAAAATCCTGTACAAATTAATTTTCATATCATTCCTGATATCGGTTTCGGGGCAATCGCCAAATTGAATATCAACCTGCCAGGTTTTTTGCGAGTTCATATTGTGCACCAGGGATTCAATTGCATCTTTCAGCGAAACATTTTCAAATGAAGCAGGCGCAAGCTGATGTGAAACCCTTCTTGTTTCAAATATGGCATCTTTAATAAAACCACTCGTCAGATCAATAGTTTCGAAAATTTTCTTTTGACTCTTCTTTTCATTTTTCGCCATCCCAAGGTACAGAAGCGATGCTGATAATATCTGGTTCACATTATCATGCAGTTCCATGCCGATCTGTTCCCGTTCCCGTTCCTGCGCATCAATAATAAACTTACTGATCCGCAGCTCTTCTTCTTTCTGCCAGGTAATATCCTGCATGGCCCCTATCATCCGTGCCGGTTTTCCATTTTCATCATATATCACAAAGGCCCTGTCATAAATATATTTGTAAGTACCGTTGGCGCAGCGGTAGCGGTACTCCATCCGGATCATTTCGGCTTTTTGCTGAAATAATTCTGCCATCATTACAGCAACCCGGTTGTCATCTTCCGGGTGGATATTATTTCTCCACCAATCCACTGCATTCAATATCTCATTAGTAGTGTATCCAAACATTTTTTTCATCCCCGTATTATACATTACGGTATTATTTTTAATATCCCAGTCCCAGATAGCGTCATGAGTGGCTTTGGCAAGAATATCATACCGGTCCAAAGATTCCTTTATTTTTTCCTCGGCTTTTTTATGTTCGGTAATATCCTGCACCGTTCCCCTCATTAAGAGTGGTTTATGCCGGGCATCATATTCCAGTTCACCACGGCCACTCAGAAACCGGATAGTGCCATTTGGTAAAATAGTCCGGAACTCTAATTCACCGGGTTTTTTTCCGGCAACACATTTATTAATCCAGTCCTGCATGGCAGCCCGGTCGTCGGGGTGTATAAGATTGATAAAGGAATCAGCGTCTGGTATAAAATTGTCCGGAGAAACTCCATAAATACGATAGGTTTCCGGTGTCCAGAATATTTTTCCTGATAACTCAAAGACCCAACTGCCAATATGGGCTATCCGCTGTGCTTCAGTAAGGATAAATTCTTTTTCTATTAAAGCATTTTCCGCTTTTTTGCGTTCTGTGATATCTATCATGCTTCCCATAGTGCGGATAGGTTTGCCATCTGCATTACGGATTATATAGGTACGGTCATAAATATTTATATAATCACCATCATGCTTTTTAAAACGGTATTCGGCTATCCACATATTTTTATCAGAGGCCATACTCTGCTCAAAATCTATCACAACGGCTTTCCGGTCATCGGGGTGTATTTTTTGCTCCCACATTTCTGCAGTGGGAACAGAATCGGCCATAGTTAATCCGTATAAATGCTGGTGCGCCTCATTAGCCCAGAGTTCATTTGGCTGAAAATTCCATTCCCATATCGCATCCTGGGTAGTAGCAGCTATCATTTCAAACCGTTCATTGAATTTCGTTATTTTCTCTTCTGCTTTTTTGCGTTCTGTAATATCGTTTAGTGAAGTAACCCGGACATCTCTTCCTTTGTAATACATCATCCTTCCCCGTATCAGGCACGGGAATGTTGTACCGTCTTTTCTTAATGCCATTGCTTCATACGGTTCTTCATTGCCTGTAAGCATATTCTTCATTACCATTTCCCTGTCTTCGGGTACTATCCATTCTGTGCCGTACCTGCCAATAGCTTCTTCAGAAGTATAGCCAAACATCTTTTCTGCTGTTTGGTTTTGCTCAATACAAATGCCTTTTTCGGAAATAAAGATTGCTTCATATGCCGCTTCACTTAATCCCCGGTACTTTTCTCTGCTTTCTTCAAGTTCTTCCTCTGCCTGTTTGCGTTCGGTAATATCTCTCACAAAGGTTTGAATATTTCCGTCTGCTGTTAGCTGAGCACTTACCTCTGTAAAAAAACATGAGCCATCACAGCGCATAAATTCCCTTTCCACCATCAGTGCTTTTTTAACACTCAGTTCCGATAAATCTATTGGTAATTTACCCCTGTACTTTTCAGGAATAATATCCGTTAAATTTAATTTCAGTAAGGTTTCTTTATCATACCCAAGTGCCAGGCAACTGCTAGTGTTGGCGGATAAAATTTTCCCCCGGAAATCAAATACCATTACAGCATCGGCAGCCTGTTCAACCAGGCTTCTGTATTTTTCTTCGCTTGCTTTCAGTTTCTGTTCTGCCTGGCTGCGTTCGGTGATGTCAAAAAAAGCGGCAACAGCCCCGACTACCTTCTCATTATAAATGATAGGATGCGACCAATATTCTACCGGGAAAGAACTGCCATCGCTTCGCCAGAAACACTCATCGCTGACATGAGTTACATCCTGGCCACTTAAGGCCTTATACATGCGGCATTCATTGGCAGGATAAGGGGTGCCATCCGGCCGGGTATGATGTATCAATGTATGAATATGCTGCCCAAGCAACTCTTCCTCCTTCTTATATCCTAACATTTTTAAACAGGCGGCATTAACGAATGTGCAGTTCCCATCCATATCAACTCCATAAATTCCCTGTGCTGTTGAATCCAATAACAGGCGGAACTGCTGCTCATTTTTCTTTATTTTTTCCTCCGCTTCTTTCCGCTCTGTAATATTTGTCCGGATAGCTATATATCGAAAAGGCTTACCGTCTGCATCCAGAAAAGGAACGATGGTAGTATCAACCCAATAATATTTACCCGTTTTTGTTTTGTTTCTGACTTCTGCCCGCCACACTTTTCCCTGTGTAATGGTATCCCATAGATCTTTTATGAATGCTTTTGAATGATAACCCGAGTTTAGTATCCGGTGGCTCTGCCCGATTATTTCTTCTTTGCTGTACCCTGTAATTTTGCAAAAATTTTCGTTGCCATACAGAATAAAGCCGCGGCTGTCTGAAACGTCCACAACAGAAGATTGGTCCAGGGCAAATTTATAATCATTGATTTCCTTCTCTGCTCTTTTTCGTTCCGTAATATCATTGAATACCAGTACCGCCCCTGAAATGTTTCCATCTGCATCAACTAACGGCGATCCATTATTACTGATAACCATCCTGTGTTTATCTCTTGCATGCAGAATGGTATTGTTTTCAAATGCAATGGCCTTTCCATCTTTCAGGATACGGCTTACTATATGTTCAACCGGCTTTTTGGTTTCTTCATTTACCACATTAAATACTTTTTCCAGTTGCTGATGTTTTACTTCCTGCCAGTTCCATCCGGTAAGCCGTTCCGCCGAAGGGTTCATATAAAGCACATTGCCTTCCTTATCAGTAGTTATCAGCCCTTCGCCAATGTTGGATAAAATAGTTTTGAAATTCTCCTTCTCCAGTTTCAGGTCTTTACTATTTTTTCTGGCTCCTGCAATTTCTTTCAGTAACAAAAGGAAGATGCCGGCATACAGCAATATGAAAATTATCAGTACCGGGTAAGTAAGAGTGCTTTGAGTGGCAAATAAAAGAACAGAAACAAGCGGCAAAGCAATAGCCAGAATAAATATTGCCGGCAAAAAATTTTTCCTGCCGGGTGGTTCTGGTAATGCTGGTGGTATTTTGTTCATCTGATAAGGTTGTGGCTTTGATTAATGATCATCCATGAGCAATCCTTCACTCTTTTTATGCACCCCGATAGCATCAACTATTCCGGGCAATTTTCCAAAGTCGTGGTATTTATCAAGAAAAAAACTGACCCCCCTGGAAACAAATTGTTCCTGCGTCCGGCCATCCGTACGGATAGACAGGGCAATAATGGCGGTTGTATCATTTGCTTTTTTAATCTCCGTCAGCAGATCAACCGACCCATTGGCGGGCAGACCAGTGTCTAAAAGAACAATATCCGGGTTATTTTTCCTGAAAAAAGCTATTGCCCCTTCATAAGAAATTGCCTTGTGAATAGTCCTGATATGTTTTGCTTCTGACAGCACTTCTGCCAGTCTCTCGGTTATCTGAACAGACTGATCAACGATTAGTACAAGCATTTTTTCTTATTTAAGGCTACAAAAAACCTGCAAGAACACATAATATAAAATAGCAGGAGCGGCCTTTATCGGGTAGTAGCAATACTATAAATCCGTCATCCTATTGTCATTTGTCAGTTCAGGGTATTATCATCGCATCAGCGGCTGTAAAAAAGTGGTGTCGGAATTAAGGTAAACCACCTATAAGTCAATATCGGAAATAATGCGATGGGCTATTGCATAGCGGGTAAGATCAGAATTGGTGGATAAACCAAGTTTTTCTTTAACCCTGCTGCGGTGGGTGCTGACTGTTGTGGGAGCTAATGAAAGTGATTCGGAAATTTGGGTAATCGTTTTGCCCATAGCCAGGAGCCTGAAGATTTCAAGTTCCCTGTTAGTAAGCAGTTCATGAGGCTTTTTATCAGTATCAGTGTATATCAATAATTTTTCTGCTACTTTAGGGGTAATATATTTTCTTCCCATTGAGATGCGTTCAATGGCTTTGATAAGTTCATACGGAGCCGAATTTTTATTGAGATATCCTGAAGCCCCTGCTTTTAAAACTCTTACCGCATATAAATCTTCAGTGTAAATGCTTAAAATTAGGACCGGCAAATCGGGTTTCATCAGTTTAATTTGCTCCAACGCTTCCAATCCGCTGCGGCCAGGCATATCCAGGTCGGAGATTACCAGGTCAAAATCATGCAAGGTTACTTCCTTCACCAGGTTTTCTCCATCGGCAACTTCAGTTATTTCTACGGACGGATATTCATCTTTTAAAATCTGAATAAGACCGAGACGGATAAAGCCATGATCGTCGGCTAAAATTATTTTTTTCATTTTTATTTTTTTCTTGCCACAAAGGCGCTAAGACGCTAAGGTTATATGCTGATACTTCTTTGTGTATTCTTAGTGGCTATTTATTTTTTTAATCCTGGTATGGCAAACTGATGCTGATCTTTGTTCCTTTCCCTTTTGCAGAAATCAATTCAAATTTTCCGCCCAGTGAAAGTACTCTCTCCCTGATACCCAAAATCCCAAAGGTTTTTTTATTCTTCATCTTTTCGGTATTAAATCCGGCTCCGTCATCTTCCACGGTAAGCAGGATGTTTTCACCGGCAATATGTAAAGTAGTAAAAACTTTTTTTGCTTTTGCGTAGCGCATAATATTGGTAAGCGACTCCTGGTACACCCTGAAGATACAGTTGGTAGTTTCCTGTGTCAGTTTAAGTTCGGTTTCATCAGTGGTAAATTTCACCGGGATGCCTGTTGCTTCCGTAAACTGTTCTCCCTGCCATTCCAATGCTTCCAGTAAACCGTGGTCATCTAAAAGAGCGGGGCGTAATTCACTTAAAATTTTTCGTACAGACTGATTGCTTCCATCCAGCAAGCCAATAATATTCTGGAGTTTGCTTTTAATCAAAGATGCTTTATCAATCCCGGCGGGGAGGTCTGGTATTTTTTTATTAATCCAGGCCACATCCATTTTTATAGCTGTAAGTTGCTGTCCCAGTTCATCATGAATTTCCCTGCCGATCCTTTTGCGTTCCTCTTCCCGTACGCTTTGCAGGTGAGCTGCTAATTGACGTAACTGCTCGTTAGATGATTTTATTTGCTGTTCCGCTTTTTTGCGTTCGGTAATGTCCTGCATAGCTCCTATTAACCGGGCAGGCTTACCGTTGTCATCATAATAAATAAAAGCCCTGTCTAAAAAAGTTTTGTAGCTGTCATCCGGCATCCGGAAACGAAACTCCATTACTAAGGACTGTGCCTTTTGTTCATAGGCATCGGCAAGCACTGATTGCAATTGGGGAATATCTTCAGGATGAGTTCTGGAATAAAATTGAAGGTTGTCCAGGCTATCTCTTCCTCTTTCAAGGCCATATATCTTGTAAAAAATTTCGTTACCCCAAACCTCGCTGGTTTTAAGGTTCCATTCCCACAATGCATCATTGGTGGCTTTACCTATCAGTTCATACCGTTCATTTGCCTTTGCAATTTCTTCGCCGGCTTTTTTGCGTTCAGTAATGTTCCTGATAAAAGCGCAGAAATATTCTGCTCCATCCTGGATAATTGGCGTTATCATCATCTCCACCGGAAATTCTTTGCCCTCTTTATTGAGAGCAGAAACTTCTACCAGGTTATTAATAAAACGGCCCTTCCCGGTTTTTAGATACTGTTTAAATCCTTTACGTTGACGTTCCCTATAGCCCGGAGGTATAATTGTTTCTGCAACAGTTTTTCCCATAACTTCTGCTTCCGTCCAGCCAAAGATCTTTTCGGCCTGCGATGTCCAGCCGGTAATAAACCCGTCTTTATTCATAGAAACAATGGCATCAAGCGTTGAGTCCATAATCAGTTTTCTTGTTTCTTCACTTGACCGGAGTTTACTTTCTGCTTTTTTGCGTTCTGTTATATCCATTCCCATTCCAATAAGGCATGATTTTCCTTCATACTCTATTTTCCGTCCATTTAAATGATACGGAGTTCTCTCTTTATTTTTTGAAAAAAAACTGGCCTCTACTTCTGTAAAACCTTTCTGAAAAATTTCACTGATTTTTCCGGCAATCATTTCTTTTTCCTCAGGAGCGGCAAAATCAAGGGGGTGCATACTGGAAATTTCGGCGGCACTGAAGCCTGAAACTGTTTCAAAATTTCTGTTCCACCGTAAGAATTTTCCGTTGCTGTCAACAAGATAAAAAACACCTGGTAAACTATTGATGGCGGAGTCGGAAAGATCTTTTTCCTTTATGATCTGTTCTTCTGCCTTTTTATATTCAGTGATATCCCTCAGCACCCCCATAATTCTTACCGGCACTCCCTGCTCATCTTTTTCAATTTCGGCAAGCGCAGAAATGTATTTTGACGGCGAGCCATCGGCAGGATTGATTTGAAATTCGATATCATATTTTTTATTCTGCTTAACAAGATCTACGGCTGCCTGTCGCACCATTTCAAAATCCGGGATACAGGCAGCCACAATTTCTTCGGCCAGTTCGCCGGCAACAGGAGAGAAACCATAAATCTTCCTGGCTTCTTCTGAACCCCATATCATTTTACTGTTTAATTCCTGCTGCCAGTAACCCAGTTTCCCTATTTGCTGGGCCTTGGTTAACCTTTCTTCATTAATGCGGATTCTTTCTTCCGCTTTTTTTCGTTCGGTAATATCCCTCAGGAGAGAATAAAACGATTGCCTGCCTTTTAAAATAATGGACGTCAGCATCACTTCAACCGGAAATTCAGTTCCGTCCGATTTTATGTGTACCCATTCAAAGCGGTTATATCCCTGTTGTAATGCTTTTGCAATCATCTCCTCCGCTTTTTCGGTGGAAAGCCTGCCATCGGGTTGTCTTTCCGGAGAAATATCCCAGGGTTTTTTATTGAGAATTTCTTCTTTGGAAGGGTATCCGAAAATGGCCACTGCCGCCTGATTGCAATCTGAAAATCCCGTATCATCCAATAACAAAACTGCATCAGCAGATTCATTAAACAGCCGCCGGAAAGTTTCTTCGCTTTCACGCAATGCAGCCTCTGCTTTTTTGTTTTCGGTAATATCAGATATTACACCGTCCCAAAGCGTATCTCCATTTCCAAGAACTTTTGGAGTGGATTCAATTCTCATCCATTTTAGTTGATTGCCTATAATCCCCCTTCCTTCCCATGAAAAATTTTGCTTTGTAATAAATGATTCTTTGATTGACTGAATAAACCCGCCAAAATCATCCGGGTGAACCACCCTGAAAGCATTCATAATATCCTGGTAAACATCTTCCTCTTTAATTCCGATCATTTCGCAGAGTCTTGGGCTTACATAATCGAAGCTCATGCTGCCATCCGGTTTCATCCTGAATTTGTAAACACCAACAGGAATATTTTTAACCAGCTCATCATATTGTTTTTTTTGCTTTTTTACCAGGTCTTCAGCATTTTTCCGTTCGGTAATATCCCTGGCATATCCCCGTACAACAGGAGTCTCTACTCCTGTTGTTTTTAAAGAGTTGTTGTATTCCCAAATGCGAACCTCCCCGGTTTTGGTTTGCACCTTCATTAATCCCCGGGCATGACCCTTCGTTCTTATTTCGGCCAAGTACAGGTCAAGGTTATTTTTTGTATCGGCAGTCAGGATATCCCTTATGTTCAGATTTTTCTGTGAACTAAATTTGAATCCGATAAGTCTCTCTGCAGCCCTGTTTGCCGAAAGAACCCGTCCATTCAGATCATGCGTACAGATTAAATCGGTAATATTATCAACAAGGTCTTTGTATTGTTCTTCACTCTTCAGAATTTTTTCTTCTGCTTTTTTTCGTTCCGTAATGTCCTGCGCAGCCCCTATCATTCTTACCGGTTTGCCCTGTTCATCCCTGATGACATACCCCCTGTCAAAAACATTGACATATTTGCCACTATCCTGCTTTAAAAAACGATATTCTACTGAAAAAACAATTTGATCAGGTGACTGGTAAATTTTTTCAACCATTTTAGACATCATCTCCCTGTCATCCGGGTGAACCTGCCTGCTCCATTCTGTAACCATTTCTATCGGGGCATTATGATCATACCCGTAAACTTTTTTTAATCCCTCCGGTGATCTGTAAACTTTTCCGGTTACCAAATTCCAGTCCCAGATAACATCATTGGTGGCCTTGGCCACAATATCATTTCTTTCATTGCTTTGCCGCAATGCGTCTTCTATTTTCCTGCGTTCAGTTATATCCCGCACAATCACCAGTATCCTTTTATCCGGAAGCAGCTTGCTGTTTAGTTCTACAGAAAGAATGTTTCCGTCTTTTTTTATTATGTTGCGTTCCTGCAATACAGATTTCCCGGCAAGTACTTCTGCAATTCTGAATGGCACATCTCCTTTATTTATTATTACCAATTCGAATAAATTTATGCTGCTTAATTCTTCTTTTGTATAGCCCACCATATTGCAGATGGTGCTGTTGGCATCAATACATGTACCATTTGCTCCGACAATAACAATTCCATCAGAGGCATGTTCTACCAGGGTATGGTATTTTTCTTCGCTTTCCCTGAGCTGTTCTATAGATTTTAACCTTTCGGTAAGGTCCCTGGCAACGCCGAGATAAGTTCCATCTGAAAGTTTTTTGGCATGTATCTCTGTTTCTACAGCTGTACCGTCTTTTCTTTTCAGCCTTCTCCTGCTGATTACTGACTCCCCCTTATTCAGCAGGTCAAACCGCAATGGACTATTTTTAATGTCCTCCTCAAAGAATATATCCATCAACGACATTTTATTATACTCATCAATGCTGTAACCCAGTAATTGCCTGGCGCTATAATTCGCCTCAAGAAGCTGACCCGTATTGGAGAATAATAAAATATAATCGCCTGCCTGCTGCATCAGGGTGCGGTATTTGATTTCGCTTTCCCTTATTTTATCTTCTGCTTTTCTGCGTTCCGTAATATCCCGTGCCATGCCCAATACTTTTCCATCGCTCAGCATTTTTGCCGTTATTTCCATTTCTACTATCGCCCCATTCTTTCTTTTAAATTGCCGGTAAAGCGTAACTGTATCGCCTGTCAGTATCGTAGCATACTTGTCCGGGTGAAGAATAATGTCTCCTATAAGGATATCAGTAAGTTTAAGTTTGGCGAATTCTTCACGGGTATATCCCGATAAAGCGCAGACCCTGTTATTGAACTCATAAATAGTTCCATCCAGGGAATAAATGAGAATGGCATCGCCTGCCTGTTCAATCAGCGACCGGTATTTTTCTTCGTTTCGATTCAGCGCTGCTTCAGCTTTTTTTCGTTCGGTTATACAGCGGAAGAAAACAGATACCCCATCTGCAGAAGGATAAACATTAATCCCGAACCATTTATTATTCCCCGGGTAATATTCTTCCAGGTAAACCTGCTGCTGTTCAGCCAGCGCCTTGTGAAAAGCTATGCAGATGGTAGATTTTCCATCATCAGGAAATTTTTCCCACACAGTTTTGCCAACTGACGATACAGGGTCGAGGCCAAACAACTCCCCGGCTCTTTTATTAATATAGGTGTACAACCAGTTTTTGTCAAGCGCCACAAAAGCATCGGTAATTCTTTCGAAAACATCGGTGATATTTTCAGGCAACCGGTTCATTGAAAATTTATTTTGTGCCATATTGGCAAAAAACTTCCCTTGAAAAGGTAGATAAAAAAAACAATTAAAAAAAGGGGCCTTGCCGGCTGCGGGCTTCACCTGTCTTTTCAGGTAAAAACCCTTAAAAGAAGAATCTAATTGCAAAATGATTAGGTCTTAAAATGAACCTGGCCAACCTGTTTACTTTTCTAGTTTTTATTAATCAAAAAACGAAATGGCCTTAATAGAAGGCGACGGGATTCCTTTACTATCTTTTCTTTTGAGGAAGTGATCCGGTTGCGGTTAACCAGTTCATGTGCAGTACAGAATTGTTCGGGGTTGTCTGCAGAAAGCAGCATGCCATTCAGGCTATTCAATTCTCCTTCGCTGATAGTCTTCCGGTTAAAAAGCATTAACAGGTTCTGGTTGGAACTGAGCATGATAAGGGAAATTTAGTAGCCGGACATTCCTTTATGGCTGGGGCACCCGCAATTCTTACCTCCCTTACCTGAGCCGGAATAATAATTTTTATTACAGGCCGCCAGAAGTACCACTACTAACAGGGCAACAACTATTGTGCTGATCGTCTTCATAATTTCGAAGTTCTAAATTAAAACTATTTTACAAACAAATTAGTATCCCGTGCTGTCAAAACGGTAAAAATTAACATGGATCAGTCCTTAAAGGAAAAAACTATAGGAAAACCCCGCATCCTGGTAGCCCCGCTCGACTGGGGCCTTGGCCATGCCACCCGCTGCGTCCCCATCATCAGGGAACTGCTGGCAAAAGATTGCGATGTTTGGCTGGCGGGGGAAGGAGCACAGGAACATTTATTGAAAACAGAATTTCCACAGCTTCCCTTTTTACAATTAGATGGCTATCGGATCAGGTATTCCCGTTCGGCAATTGGATTGCTGCTGGGCATGTTCCGGCAAACACATAAAATTTTCCGGGCCATCCGTAAAGAGCATGCATGGTTGCTTTCAATGGTCAATGAATATAATTTTGATGCGGTAATTGCTGACAACCGGTATGGATTGTACCACAAAAAAATTCCCTGCATATTTATTACACATCAATTGAGCATTAAAAGTCCGTTAGGGAAATGGACAGAAAGGATTTTGCAAAAAAGAAATTACAAGTTCATCAGCCGGTTCAATGCCTGCTGGATACCCGATAAAGAAAAGGAAAATAATTTAGCTGGCGAACTATCGCACCCCGAAAAAAAACCTCCGGTTCCTGTTCAATATGTTGGCTTATTATCAAGGTTTCATAAAAAAGAAGCGGAGGAAATAAAAGGTCACTTATTAATTGTTCTTTCCGGCCCAGAACCTCAACGGAGTATCCTGGAAAATAAAATTGTAAATGAAATAAGTCATTATAATGGCAGCGCAACAATTGTAAGGGGATTGCCTGCATCATCATCCATTATCCCTTCCACCAATATGATACGGTTTTATAACCACTTACCGGCTGATGAACTGAACAATGAAATGCTAAAAGCCGGATATGTAATCAGCCGGAGCGGCTACAGCAGTATTATGGATATGGTGACGCTGCAAAAGAAAAGCATACTTATACCGACACCGGGACAAACGGAGCAGGAATATCTTGGAAAATACCTGATGAAAAGAGGAATAGCTTATGGCGTAAAGCAGGAAAACTTTTCATTAACTGATGCCTTGAACGCTGCCTCTGATTATTCATATAATATCCCGGCGATATATAATAATAATAGCCTTCGGAATATTATAGCCGGTTTTTTGCATCAGGTTGATAAGCCTGCCTTGGGATAATCAAAGAACCAGAATTCTTTTTCTGCATCCCTGAAATCATCCCATTTCTTACATTTCACTTTCACAGCAAAAACACCACAGGTGGGAATATTATCAATCCTCGTATCAGTTAGCTCATTAGCGAAATAAGTAATGCCTTCGTTATGGGAAAACAAGGCAATGCTATCATACTTATCATCCGCCTGGCTTATCACTTCAAAAAAAACGGACGGAGAAGCAAGGTAGAGTTCTTCATTGAAAAGAAAATTTTTCTTTTTTATCTCAAATATCTCAGCAAATGCTTTTGCTGTTTTAGCAGCCCTTTTAGCCGGGCTTGTAATGATGGCATCCACAGTTATTTTCTTTTCCTTCAATCGCCGGGCCATTTCCGGCGCATCTTTTTTTCCCCTTTCATTCAGTGGCCTGTCAAAGTCTCTCAGCGAGGGATCAGCCCAGTCGCTTTTGGCATGGCGAACAAGTATCAATTGTTTCATTGGGAAATTTTGAGATAGGGAAATTGAGAAATTTTATTGATACAGCAATAATTTCCCAATTCCAAAATTGTACTTTTCAAAATTACTTAATAACCTCTCACATTCTTACCTTCCATATAATTCATGAATGCCCGGTTCACTACCTTGTTGCCGCCGGGTGTGGGGTAATTGCCGGTAAAGTACCAGTCGCCAAGATTACCGGGACATGATTTGTGAAGGTCCTCTATACTTTGAAAAATTACTTCAACAGGGATATCAAGACCGGGAGGAGTGATCAATTGTGCAATCTTGCCGGAGATTTCTTCAGTTGTAAATTGCTTATACAGCTGCTTCACAACATTTTCAGAATGTAACTGATTATTTCGTTGCAGGTCTTTGCATTTTTCCAGCAATTCTTTCAGGCAATCCGTTTTATTTCTTTCTTTCATTAAGGCAACAGCAGCATTAAAAGCAATAAAATCACCCATCTTACTCATGTCAATTCCATAGCAATCGGGATAACGGATCTGTGGCGAAGAAGAGACCACAACGATCCGCTTGGGTTTCAATCTCCCCAGCATCCTGACGATACTTTCTTTCAGTGTGGTTCCTCTCACTATTGAATCGTCAATCACCACCAAAGCATCCTGACCCGGCCTTACTGTGCCATAAGTAATATCATAAACATGCTGCACCATTTCATTGCGGCTTACATCTTCAGTGATGAAAGTCCGCATCTTTACATCTTTAATGGCAATTTTTTCTATCCGGATCCGGCGATTAATCATTTCGCTGAGTTTCTCGGCATCATATTCCTTATTCCAGCTGAGTATTCTTTCAATTTTTATTCTATTCAGGTAATCTTCCATGCCTTTCAGCATTCCATAAAAAGCTGTTTCGGCAGTATTGGGAATAAATGAGAAAATGGTGTTCCTTAAATCATGATTGATGGCGTTCAATACCTGTTCGCTCAGATTGTAACCCAGGGCAATTCTTTCCCTGTAAATTTTTTCATCACTTCCTCTTGAAAAATAAATACGTTCAAAACTGCATGCTTTTCTTTCTTTGGGCTCCAGTATTTGTACAATTTCTATTTCTCCCTTTTCGTTTACTATCAATGCCTGACCGGGCATCAGTTCCTTTACTTCATTTTCGCCAACATTAAAAGTCGTTCTGATAGCAGCTCTTTCCGACGCCGCCACCACCACTTCATCGTTGATATAATAATAAGAAGGTCGGATACCATGTGCATCACGGAAGACAAAACCAATACCATTGCCTGTCATTCCGCCAACATGAAAACCGCCATCCAGCAGAGGCAGTGTCTTCTTTAAAACTTTTTTTATGTCGGGATGGCTGGGAGAAGATTCGTCCTCCTTGCAGAGAAATGTATGCATTAACTCAATCAGCGCAGCCAGATCGCTGAACCGGACATTCTCATTTGGTTCTTTTCCAATCAGGGCAAAAAGCTCATCTGAATTTACAATGTTGAAATTTCCGGCAAGAGCCAGGTTACGGGAAGGAATGGTATGATTGTTTACAAAGGGATGGCAATACTCCAGTTTGTTTTTACCCTGCGTGCCATACCGGAGATGGCCAAGCATAATTTCACCCAGAAATTTAGAGTGACCCTTCATCAGGCCGGGATGAGTTTTTATTTCAGGATTATATTTTTCCAGCTCTTCAACTTCCTTTCCAACCTGTTGAAAGATGTCGGCAATGGCTTGTGTCGCATTACTGCGCACCCGGTGCATAAAAGGATAGCCGGGTTCAACATTTAGTTTTACGGTAACAAGGCCGGCCCCATCCTGTCCCCGGTTATGCTGTTTTTCCATCAGCAGGTACAGTTTGTTCAGTCCCCACAGCACCGTTCCGTATTGTTGCTGGTAATAAGAGAAAGGTTTTCGTAAGCGGATGAATGCAAGTCCGCATTCATGTTTTATCGGGTCGCTCATGAGAGCCGCAAAGGTAGGTTATACACTCAAAACTCAATATTAATTTGTATCAGATTCGTCAGTAATCTGAGGAATGATAACAGTGAGGATACAACCCTTACCTGGCTCCGATTGAATCTCAACCTTTCCGTTGAAAAGCTCGGCCCGGTTATGAATATTGCTAAATCCTAAACCCCTCCTGGTGTGGGCTGTATCAAATCCTTTTCCATCGTCCTTAATTGTAAGGATAATGTACTCGGCATCAGACTGCAATCTGATCATAACATGGCCTGGGTTGGCATGGCGGATGATATTTGTGATCTGTTCCTGTACTATGCGGAATAAAATCAACCGGAGTTTGCCGGGTAATTCCTCTTCATTAAAATAGCGGCAATTAAACTCGATTGAAAAAGTATGTGCTCTTCTCAGTGCATCACACAAATCCTGCACGGATTCGACTAAACCCAGATCCCCGAGAGTTGGCGGCACCAGCGACTGGGACATCATTCTTATTTCATTTATAGTATCCGTCAGGCTTTTGTGAGAAAGGGTTATCATTTCCTTTACTTCTCCGTTAGCTTTCTCTTTTGCCACTTCCAGGTACAGACGGGTTGTGTTTAAATGCTGGTTGATATTATCATGAAGCTCTTTGCCGATTTCACGCCTTTCTTTTTCCTGACCAAAAATGGTGGCCTGTGTAAGTAATTTTTGTTTTTGTAATTCCTGGTCTATCAGTTGCTGTGATAATTTTTTTTGTGTGGTTATATCTGCAAATGACACTATCACATTGTTGATCCCACCATTATTATCCGGTATGGGCTCTGCATTTACCAATAGCCACCTCCTGTCTTTGCTAACAGGCCGGTAAACACCCATCACCACATTTCTTATCTGTTTTTTTGTTCTCAGGGCTAATACAGCCGGGTGAGTATCTCCGGGAAAATCATTTCCATTTTCATGAATTACATTCCAATCGGGGTTTAAAGATGTTTTACCCAAAAGCTGATCTTCTGTAAGTCCCAGCATTTCCAATGCCGCCTGATTACAAATGGTTATTTCCCCCCTGCCATCATGCACCACTACCCCCTGCCCGAGATTATGGATCAATGTTCTCAATTGTTCTTCGCTGGTTCTTAGCCGGTCTTCAATTTCTCTTCTTTGGGTATCATCTGTAAAATAAACTATGATGGAATTAAATGGTTTTTCTTCTAATAAATTATACCCTCTCACTATGCACCATACCCAATCGCCGTCTGAATGTTTTAACCGGATTTGCACATAATTAAGAACTGACTGCCCGTTTATATCAGAATAAAATGCTTTGCCGGCTTTTTGTAAATCATCCGGATGTACAAACTCATTATAATGATGATCTAACAATGCTTCAGGCTCATATCCTGATATTTTTTTAACTGAAGGAGCACAATAAATAATATAACCGGACTCATTTATCATCACAATACCATCAACGGAATGAGAGATCAGGTGCCTGTAAAACAATTCGCTTTGCTGCAACTCTCCAACGGCTATTTTAAATTTTAGACTGTTTCCCGGCATTGAGCTCAATAATTAATTATGCTAAAATATTTTTTTTATTTCATTCCGGCTAATGAACCGCTTATATAAGAAAAACCCGTTACTGTTCGTAACGGGCTAACTCTTATAAAATTGAATGACATTTAAAAAGCTTTCGGTTCGGTAAGAAGTTTCTGCAGGTTTGAGCAGCTGGATTTTGAATCGGGATCAACCATAATAAAATAAGTGGGCAGCATTGTCTTCATCCATTTTTCCAAAGCCTTGCTCCTTTTTTCCTCCAGTGCAAATTGAGATATCTTACTGTAATCATCATGCAGGTTCATCCGGTGGGGTTCAGACCGTGATTTCAAATACACAATCCTCACTCCTTTTTTCCCCTGTTCATCCGTAAAGGGTGTTGGCTGGGAAAACTCACCAACAGTCATTTTGCTTATCATGCCTACCATATCCTTATCCAACTGGTCGATAGTAACATAAGGTGAGCCATCACGGTTTAAGATAAATGGTCCGGTATATTTCTGCGTTTCATCATCACTGTACTTGCTGGCAGCAGCATTAAAACTAATCGTTTCAGCAATGATCTTTGATCTTACCGTGTCCAGCTTTTGCACAGCTTGTTTTATTTCATCTTCCGTAACCGGCGGAATGCGGAGTATATGACGGACCTTGGCGTTATCACCATTACGTTCCACCATTTGAATGATATGATAACCAAATTTGGATTTTACCGGAGCGGATATTTCGCCTTCTTTCAACCGGAATGCAGTGGACATAAAAACAGGATCCCAGCTTTTTTCATTGCGGTTGATTTCATATTGACCACATCTATCCTTGCTGCCGGGGTCTTCGGAAACCTGCTTGGCTAGCGTACAAAAATCAGTTACTTTATTTTCCAGCTGTTTTTTGTAATTATTCATCTGCCCGGCTATATACTGTTCAAGGTCTCTTGAAGCTTTGGGATAAACGATTATCTGGCCTATTTCCAGTTCTGACTCATACAATGGAAGACTGTCCACCGGAATTTTATCGAACCATGCTTTTACTTCATTGGGAGTGATGCGTACATTATCCACTATTTTCCGTTGCATGGCTGCAGCAAGCTTTTGTTCTCTTACAGATTCTCTTGCATCATCTTTTATCTGGTAAATAGTTTTGCCAGCCATTTCTTCCAAAGCTTCCTGGCTGCCGAGCTGATTGATATAATACCTGATCTTCTGATCCAACTCAGCCTCCACCTCTTCATCTGTAACGGGTAAGGAATCTTTTTCGGCCTGCAGCATCAGTACTTTTGAAATCAAAGCCTGTTCCAGGATCAGGCATTCAGCATTTTCAGGTATTGTACCGCCCTGGCGTTGAATATCGGCTATGGAGTTTTTAATATCCGAAAGGAGGATAATCCGGTCGCCAACAATTCCGGCAATTTTATCCGCCACAACTTTAGCTGACTGTGGCTGAGCAGATGCCACAGCTGCAAAGAACATAAAGACAATAAACAGAATTTTTCTCATAGTAAGCATAAACTCAAAAGTAATCCGCCCTTTATTTTTTAAATAGAAACAGATGAGCATTTAACAAAAGTTTCAGGCTACAGGGTTCTTTTCACTTCTTCCTCTTCGTAAGCCTCAACAACATCGCCCACTTTTATGTCACTGTAGTTCTTAATGGTTAAGCCACATTCCATACCCGATGTTACTTCTTTTGCATCATCTTTGAACCGCTTTAGTGAACCCAATTCTGCGCTGGCTCCTTCACCGGTGGGATAAATAACGATACCATCCCTGATCAAACGGATTTTGGAGTCTCTTTTAATCTTGCCATCCATTACATAGCATCCGGCAACTGTAGCTTTATCAAATTTGAAAACCTCTCTGATCTCAACATTGGCAACAATTTTTTCCTGTACTTTGGGTTCCAGCATACCCTCCATAGCACTCTTAACTTCTTCAATGGCATTATAGATAATGGAATACATCTTTATTTCAATACCTGCATTGTCCGCTAATCTTGAAGCCTGCAGTGACGGACGTACATTGAATGCGATCACAATGGCATCAGAAGCTTCTGCCAGCACAATATCACTTTCATTGATCTGCCCTACGCCCTTATGAATAACACTCACTACTATTTCTTCGGTTGAAAGCTTTTGCAATGAATCACTTAATGCTTCTACCGATCCATCCACATCTCCCTTGATAATGACTTTGAGTTCTTTGAAACTTCCCAATGCCAGTCGACGGCCAATTTCATCCAGTGTAATATGTTTCTTGGTTCTGATTCCCTGTTCTCTCAGGATCTGTGCACGGCGGTAAGCAATTTCTTTTGCTTCGGCTTCATCTTCGTACACCTTGAATTTTTCACCGGCTTGCGGGGCTCCGTTTAGCCCTAATACAACAGCAGGTGCAGAAGGCCCGGCCTTATCTTCTTTTTTATTTCGTTCATTGAACATGGCTTTTACACGACCGAAGTACTGTCCGCTCACAATCAGATCTCCTTGTTTCAATGTTCCGTTTTCAACAAGCAATGTTGCCACATAGCCACGGCCTTTGTCCAATGATGCTTCGATAATGGTTCCCGATGCTTCACGGTCAGGATTTGCTTTTAATTCAAGCAATTCAGCTTCTAATAATATTTTTTCGAGAAGCTTATCAATATTCAATCCTTTTTTGGCAGCGATTTCCTGATTCTGATATTTTCCTCCCCATTCTTCCACCAGTAGATTCATTTGTGAAAGCTGTTCATATATTTTTTGAGGGTTAGCCCCGTCTTTATCTATTTTATTGATGGCAAATATCATGGGTACACCTGCAGCCTGAGCATGGCTGATGGCTTCACGGGTTTGCGGCATCACAGCATCATCTGCTGCAATCACAATGACAGCAATATCAGTAACCTTGGCACCCCTTGCCCTCATCGCTGTAAAGGCTTCATGACCGGGTGTGTCAAGGAAAGTAATTTCTTTCCCATTGGATAATTCGACCTGGTATGCGCCGATATGCTGAGTGATTCCACCTGCTTCACCGGCAACCACATTAGCACTGCGGATATAGTCAAGCAATGATGTTTTTCCATGGTCAACATGTCCCATGATAGTTACAATGGGTGACCGGGGCTGAAGGTTCTCTTCATCCTCTTCTTCCATTTCTTCTTCCATTTCCATTTGTTTTTCCATATCGATGAACTCGACATTGAAACCAAATTCACCTGCTACCAGTTCTATCACTTCTGCATCCAGCCGCTGGTTAATGGAAACCATGATACCAAGACTCATACATTTACTTATCACCTCAGCAAAACTTACATCCATCAGGTTGGCCAGTTCACTTACGCTGATGAATTCAGTTACCTGTAGTTTATTATCCTCTACCAATTCTCCCTGTGCATCTGCCGCCTCCTGTCTCTTCTCTCTTCTTAATTTAGCTTTCAGGCTTTTTCCCCTGCCTGTAGCCCCTGCAAGCTTTGCCTGTGTTTCCCTTATTTTCTCCTGAATTTCTTTTTCGTCAATCAGTTTTTCTTCGCGGCGGTTCATTCGGTTGTCTCTGCGACCACCACGGCCACGGTTATCCCTGTTGAACCCTCCCTGTTTTCTGTCTGATTCTTTGTCAACCAAAGCGTCTCTCTTCACTTCCTTTTTCTCAATCGGAATTCTTTTGCGTTTTCTTTTTTCGTCTTTTACAGGCCTTGTATCGCTGTCAACAGGTAGTTCAATTTTTCCCAAGATCTTGGGGCCGGTTAGTTTTTCAACTTCTATATTCTCGATAACAGTTTGCTGCTCCTCTGCTACCGGTTCGGGTTTTGCGGGCTGTTCTTCCTCTACTTCGGCTTTTTTTGTTTTTTTGCCCTTCCCTTTTACCGGTTTTTCTTCCACAGCAGGTTTTACTTCTTCCGCCCCGGCGGACAGGTCTTTTTTTGCTTTTGCGGTCTTCTTGGGCCGGGTGGATGAATCGATAGTTTCAAGATCGATTTTCTTGATAATCTTGGGACCTTCAATTTCAGGAGCATCCGCCTTGATTATTTCTTCTGCTGGTTTTTCTTCCTCTTTTTTCTTTTTTCCTTTGACAGGTTTCTCTTCTTCTGCCGGAGCTACGGGTGCTTCTTCCTCTTTTTTTGCTTTGATGACAGGTTTTTCTTCTTTTTTGAAAAGAATTTCTTCTTCTTCTTTTTTCTTTTTGGGTTCAGCTACCGTGCCTTTGGGCAACTCAAGCTGATCACTTTTCATCTTAGCCACTTTATCACTCTGAAACTCCATTTGCAGGGCACGGTACATTTCCTCACTTAGTTTGGAAGTTGGCTTCAGCTCATCTTTGGGAAAACCTTTTCCTATCAGGAAATCGATAAGGGTATCCTGTCCGACGTTGAATTCTTTCGCCGCTGCTAATAATCGTGGAAGTTTTAATTCTGCCATTCGGGTTGTTTAAGTCATATTTGTCAACTGTGTCAAATAAGTCATGCGGGTCATTTCAATCATTGGAAATTTCATTTGACTTATATGACTTTTATGACATACTGACCATCTTATTCTTTATCAAATTCTTCTTTTAATATTCTGATCACCTCTTCTATTGTTTCTTTTTCCAGATCGGTTCTTCGTTCCAATTCTTCAGGAGTAAGCTTCAATACACTCCGCCCTGTATCACAGCCGATCCGCTTCAGCTCATCAATCACCCAGGTTTCTATTTCATCGCTGAATTCATCAAGGTCAATATCAAACCCTTCAACTTCCTCATCTTCACTATCCCGATAAACATCCAGTTCATAGCCCGTCAGTTCACAGGCCAGTTTTATATTTACGCCTCTTCGGCCAATTGCCAATGAAACCTGGTCGGGTTTTAAATACACATTGGCATGTTTATTTTCCTGGTCAAGCTCCATGCTGGTGATCTTTGCAGGAGTTAATGAACGCTGAATGAGCAACTGTATATTATTCGTCCAGTTGATTACATCAATGTTCTCGTTTTTCAATTCCCGAACGATACCATGAATGCGGCTTCCCTTCATTCCCACACAAGCCCCAACCGGATCGATGCGATCGTCATAAGATTCCACTGCTACTTTAGCTCTTTCACCCGGGTCTCTTACAATTTTCTTTATTACAATAAGTCCATCGAAGATTTCAGGCACTTCAATTTCAAGCAGTTTGGCAAGAAATTCAGGTGAAGTTCGGGAAAGAATAATAACCGGATTATTATTTTTCATATCCACCTTTTTCACTACTGCACGGATGCTTTCTCCTTTCTTGAAATAATCCTGTGGTATCTGTTCGCTTTTCGGCAATATCAGTTCGTTCCCTTCTTCATCCAGCAGTAATATTTCCTTTTTCCATACCTGGTAAACTTCGGCGCTGATGATCTCTCCCACCCGGTCGCCATATTTTTTGGCCAAAACATTTTTCTTTAGGTCGCTGATGCGGCTTGCCAGCGTTTGTTTAGCAGCCAGTATGGCCCGACGTCCAAAATCAAGCAGATCTATTTCTTCATATAATTCTTCGCCTACTTCAAAGTCGGGCTCAATCTTCACCGCATCTGAATAAGCCACTTGCGCCAGCGGATCCTCCACCTGCCCGTCTTCTACGATCATGCGGCGGCGAATGATTTCAAGGTCGCCTTTTTCCGCATTTACGATCACATCAAAATTTTCATCGCTGGTATATTTCTTTCGCAGCAATGTCTTAAACACATCTTCCACCACTTTCATCATCGTGGGACGGTCAATATTTTCTGCTTCCTTAAAATCCTGGAAAGCATCAATCAGGTTAATACTTGACATAACACAAAATTTTTAGACTCCTGTTGTTTTAAAATTTAATTTGAATTTTAATCGCTTTTATGTTTTCAAATGGGATAGTGTGAATTATTAGTTCCAACTTTTTCCCTTTGCCTTTTTGTTCTTCAATTGTTATTTCCTTTTCCGTTACACTTAATAATTTCCCTTCGGTTTTAATTCCATCCTTTCTGATCGCTTCCACCGGGCGGCCGATATTTTTTATATACTGGCGGTGAAGTTTCAGTGGTTCATCCAGGCCCGGAGAGGATATTTCCAATGAAAAATCACCTCCCGGAAACATTCCTTCTTCTTCAATCTGCCTGTACAAACGCCTGTTATAGGAAACCAGTTTATCAATACTCACTCCATTGTCTCCATCAATAAAGACCCTGATATTGTTGGTCGGTTTTATTTTTACCTCCACCAGAAATAAATCCGGTTCACTGGCTATCAAAGCCTCAACTTTATTCTTTATAACCTCTATTTGTGGTTCGGGGTTCATGGTACAGAAAAGAAGAAGGGAACGGACCTCGTTCCCTTCATTCATCTATTTCCGCTGCAAATATAAGGTAGAGAGGCATTTCCAGCCAAAAACAATATTTGGGATTCAGTGGTTAATTTTTCGGTAAATGGAGTAATCCGGCAGGTCAAATTCTTTAAAGCCGTACTAATTTTACACTATGAGAATTGTATTAATTGCTATCCTGGTCTATCTGGCTTATCAGTTTATTTTCAATTTTCTGATACCGGTATTTATCACTACCCGAAAAATAAGAAAGGGGTTCCGGGAAATGTCAGACCGGATGAATTCCTTTCAAACTTCTGGGAATAATGGTAATGCTACCCAAAATTTTTCCGGCAACACAACCCATAAAGTAAATAAAGCTGATTATTTAGATTTTGAAGAGATGAAATAGGTTCAGTCAGCCTACTCTGAAATAAAAAAGCCTTCGCCTGAAGGCCTTTTTTGTGGACCCTGTTGGGATCGAACCAACGACCCCCTGATTATGAGTCAGGTGCTCTAACCGTCTGAGCTAAGGGTCCTGGTCCCGATAATCATCGGGATCAAAGAGCGGCAAAAGTACAAATAATAATGTTGTTCTTAACCAATCTTTAACCGAAAGAAAAATATATTTGCCGACTTAACAAGACTTATGAAGAAAATTTTATCGCTTATTTCCGGTGTTTTAATTGTTGCATCAGTAACAGCGCAGGAAAACCCCGAAACAAAAAAGACAAAACCAAAGATAGATATGAGCAACCGGGCCAATGATCATTTCCTGGTGCAGTTGGGCTATACAAAATGGGCCGGCATTCCTGATAGCATAAACACAAAAGGATTCTCCAAAAGTTTCAATGTTTATTTTCTTTTCGATTATCCTTTTAAAACCAATCCGAAATTAAGCATGGCATTCGGGCCGGGTATTGCAACAGATCATATTTTGTTTGCCAAAACCTATGTTGGCATCAAAGACAATACTTCAGGCATTCTTTTTACTGATCAGTCCGATACTACTCATTTCAAGAAAACTAAATTAGCTACCGCTTATCTTGAGGCGCCTGTTGAGTTTCGCTATTCAGCTGAACCGTTAACCGACAAGGGACTGAAGTTTGCCATTGGTTTGAAAGTAGGCACTCTTCTGAATGCACATACCCGCAATGCCAAACTGGAAGACAAAAGCAACGCTGCGATCAACGATTATGTAATGAAAGAATCAAGCAAACGCTTTTTTAATAAAACCCGTTTGTCTGCATCCGGAAGAATTGGCTATGGACACTGGAGCCTTTATGCAAGCTATCAGCTGACTCCTTTATTCAGAGATGGATTGGGTCCGGTTGTACGGCCCTTTTCCATTGGTGTTACTCTTAGCGGATTATAACTTCTTTCAGTAATATCAAATTTATAAGAAAGCGATTCTATGTAAATAGTATCGCTTTTATATTTTTAGATTTGTGGCTGCAGACCTGATATTTTCATTTAACCATGCTCGACAAAAGAAACAGGATTCAAAAAGAAGAAAGAGCCGTTTTGGTAGGATTGGTACACAAAGATCAAACCGAAGCCCGGCTTAACGAATACCTTGACGAATTGGCTTTTCTCGCCGAAACAGCCGGAGCCGTGGCTGTAAAAAGGTTTACGCAAAAACTTCCTCATCCCGACAGCCGTACATTCATCGGCAAAGGCAAACTGGAAGAAATAAAGAAATATGTGCAGGGAAAAAACATTCGCATCATCATTTTTGATGATGAACTAAGCGGAGCACAAATAAACAATATTGAAAAGGAGCTGGAAATAAAAACCATCGACCGCAGCGATCTGATCCTTGATATTTTTGCCCGAAGGGCAAAGACAGCGCAGGCCAAGGCACAGGTAGAACTGGCGCAATACCAATACATATTACCCCGGCTACGGGGAATGTGGAAACACCTGGAGAGATTAGGAGGAGGAATAGGCACAAGAGGGCCTGGTGAAACCGAAATAGAAACTGACCGCCGGATTGTGAGGGATAAAATATCCTTACTGAAAAAAAGACTTACTGAAATAGACAAACAGGCACACACCCAGCGTAAAGACCGTGGCGAATTTATCCGGGTGGCATTGGTAGGCTACACCAATGTGGGCAAAAGCACTATCATGAATATGCTTAGCAAGCGGGATGTATTTGCTGAAAATAAATTATTTGCCACACTTGATACCACTACAAGCAAGGTAGTGTTTGAAAACACTCCCTTTTTACTAAGCGACACCGTGGGTTTCATCCGCAAATTGCCCCATCACCTTGTTGAGAGCTTTAAAAGCACCCTGGATGAAGTGAGGGAAGCCGATATATTGTTGCATGTGGTGGACATATCTCACCCTGCATACGAAGATCAGCTTGGTGTGGTAAATAAAACTTTGCAGGAATTAAATGCCTTTGACAAACCCATACTTACCATCTTCAACAAAATGGACTTGTACGAGAAAAACACATTTGACCCCTGGCTGGAAGAAGGCGCCAAAAAAGAAATATTGAATGATTTATATGAACGATGGCAGCGGGAAACCAATGAAAACGCAATATTTATTGCTGCCATTGAAAAAAGAAATATCGATTTGTTGAGAAAAACTATCCTTAAAAAAGTAAGAGAAATGTACCGGGTTCGTTATCCTTATAAAACAGAATTTCTTTACTGATGACTGATAAAAAATATACCTGGCATAAAATAGCTGATCATATCAACGAACTGGATTTTGCTGATAATAATATTGCTGTGGCAGAAGTGAAGGGTAAAAAAATATGCGTGGCAAAGGTCAAAGAACAGGTATTTGCTTTTGCTTACAAATGTCCTCATGCAGGCGGTATCCTGGCTGATGGTCATATTGATGCTTTGGGAAATATTGTATGCCCCCTGCATCGCTATAAATATGATATGCGAAACGGAAGAAATATAAGCGGTGAAGGATATTACCTGCAACATTGGCCGGTTGAGCTCCGGGATGATGGGGTCTATGTTGTCATGGAAGATAAAGGCTCTTTCTGGAAATGGTTTTAATTCCTGATTGAACAAACAGCACTACCCGTAAACGAAAAACCGCTTGATTTGCAACCACCCCAACCCTTCAGAATTATAGTACATTTATCATACTAAAACTATCAACCATGAAACCTGGACCTTTCCTGCTGTTTGCCGGGGCAATATTCTCTAATATATTCAGTAATGCACAACCGGGCACCTGGCGACAGGTGGGTGATGCCGGTGTGTGGGCCAATACTGTTTTCGCCGCTGCCTCATCCGGCACTATTTATACTATTGAAAAAACAGGAACTCTGTATAAAACTGATCCCAGCACTGGTGTATGGACGGCAATCGGCACTCCTACCTATACAAACACAGTAATGTTGATGGCGGGCAGTAAAAACATTTTCACCATCGAAAAAGATGGAAGCCTCTACAGGACCAATCCCGGCACAGGCAACTGGCAGCGGTTGGGCAATGCCGGAGAATGGGCCAATACGATTGCCGGCGCTGTTACTTCGGGATATCTTTATACCGTGGAAAGCAACGGGGCATTATATGTTACCAATGTAAACACAGGTATATGGCAGCAGATCGGTAAGCCTGAATTTGCCAATACTAAATTTCTTTTTGAAGGAAATGGAAACCTCTATAGTATAGAAAAAGATGGAAGCCTGTATGAAATAAGCCAGGCCGACGGCAGCTGGAAAGCTATTGGCAAACCGGGCGAATGGGCTGGCACCACGGCCGGCGCTATGTTGAATGGAAAGCTTTATACTACCGAGGCGAATGGCGCATTGTATGAAACGGATTTAACAACCGGGGCATGGCAGCAAATTGGCAAACCGGAGTTTGGTAATACAAAATTTATGGTGGCTGCCATTGGTAAGCTTTATACAATTGAAACTTCGGGTACATTGTATGAAGTGAATGTAGAGTGATAATTTTTGCCCTCCGCATTTGCCCAAAGGCTGAATATCCTTATTTTTGCTGCCCTTTTAGACGCCGAAGCCTTGGCGAAGGCGACAAAAGGAAAGGTATTCCTGCTTAGCTCAGTTGGTTAGAGCATCTGACTGTTAATCAGAGGGTCGCTGGTTCAAGTCCAGCAGCAGGAGCAGATATAAAGGTAAAAGGGTTATACTTTGATAGTATGACCCTTTTCTTTTTCGGCAATTCTTTTATAAATGTTTAACAAGAGGCTTGCTTCCGGCTTTACCTCAAAATCTTTGATTGCTTAAGGCATTATTTTTCTGAAAACCCCAATATCATATCGATTAGGTAAAAAACTTAGCTTCAGGGTGGTGTTTGAAAGAAAATGAATATTAACTATTGTGGTAGTTCCATCACTTGTATCTTTAAGAATAACAACATCCTTCGCTTTATGTTCATAATCTACTGATGAAATAAACGTTTTGCTATTTCCTGACCTTCTAAAGGTGGTTAGTTTCCCATCTTTTTGGAAAGAAAAGATGAGTCCCTGATTTACTCTCTCCATTTGGTGCCTCAATTCCTGCAGTGAATCTGCAAGATGAAATTTTTTGTCGCTTGCTTCAAACTTTTCAAACTCCCAGCGGCCAACAATTGAATCATTCGAGTTTCGAGAACAGGCTACCCATAAAAGAATTGTGGTTAAAATGATAAAGTATTTCATCTTAGAAGTCAATATACTAAGTTTTAAACCCGGTGTTCAGGCAAAAGCGGCAATTATTTCAATCTCCTATAGTTTCTCTTAGCTGCATCTTTCGTCAACAAGGGGAGCGAAAGGCGTTCATTAGTCAATGCCTTTTATTATAACAACTGCCTTTGTAATTTTATTCCGGTCTTTTCATGCTACTTAATTTCTTTTCATCAATCAGCATCCGGTAGTTGATGATCCTGTATTTTGAATCTTTTAATAATTCAAGAAATTCGGACGATAGCAATGCTTCCCTTTCAGCATTGCGGTGTTTGCTCATGTCTTTTGGGCCAAATGGATTCAGGTCTTCCATTGCATTCATTTCCGGAGTTTCCAATCCCACATGTATAACAAATAATTTAGTGCCTCCCGGCTGAAGGGTTTTTAATTTCAAAATCACCGACTCTTTTTTATCAGATGGTGCAGCAAAATACCAACCCTCTACTCCCACTTCATCAAAATACCGGGAGATACCGAGTTTATATTCTGTCGCCAGTTTTTCTACGATAGCTCTGGTTTCAGGAGTTTGCACCGCAGCCCCCATGTGATAATCAAGGTAATCAATTTTTAATCCTGCATTCAATGCCTTCTCAATTTGTGCTCTTAACTCCGCTTCAATTTCTGATAACTTTGGATTGTTGCCAAACAATTTGCTTCTTGATTGAAAAAAGTTCCCGGATGAATCAACCAATGTCGGCACTGCCTGTGCCCCGGATACAGGCCCCCAACGATACTGCTTCCATTCTGAATTAAGCGTAAGATGAATACCAATCGAAACATTCCTGTATTGCTTTAATAATTCTGCCGCTTCGCTGAACCAGGAACAGGGAACCATTACAGACATAGAAACCGGTATTCCGGTTTCAAGAACCTGTTTGGCCGCCATATTCACTGCGTGGCACATGCCGATATCATCACAGCGGATAAGCACCGGTATTTTTTCATCCGGTTTTTCCGATTGGGAAAATGAAAACTGAATGCAAATAAGAAACAAGGCTGCTAATACAATTTTTTTCATACAAAGTCTTTAAGCTTGTTCAGTTGGAGTGTTCGAAACCGGAGGTTTATCCCTGAAAAAAGTTTCCCCTTTGATAAGCCATGAAAAACCAAAAGCAAGCAGCGCTATTGTTTCCAGAACAAATGTGGGTTTAAGGGGTTTGATCTTGCTGTAAATCCCCGCAGGCAAAAAACTGATGACCGCAATACCTGTAATACAAATTACAATCAGCCAGCCGCACAATTTGTATATTTTGTTGCGGGTACGTTTCGCCATTTCTATTCGTCCGGGTTTATTTGTTTTTGTAAACTGAACGAGAGAAAAAAAGGCAAAGGTGGAAAAAAGTATAGTGGCGGACAGATAGTGAATTACGTTTGAAACCGGATTTTCACCATCGATTATTCTTGAACACTGCATTTCAGCAAATCCGCCAAAGTCGGTTGGGAACATTGCCACCAGCAAAGCAAATAATCCGGCTACTTTAGCGGCTACTTTATCCCCTTTATCATGGCCATTGTACGAAAACAGGAATAATGATACAGCACAAAGTGTTCCGACAAAAATATTACCTGAATCAGTGTAATAGAAATGACTGATGGAAGGAGGAAAGGTACAACTGCCTTCAAAAAAAAGATAGCCAAGAATGAGCATGAATGGCAATGCCATGCCAAGTACTCCTACTGCTTTCCTGAGAGTAAGGTAAGAAATAACCAAACCCTGATTATGGTCATTCGCTTTATCTGATGTTGCCATGTTTAAAATATTATAGCGAAAATTAAACAATGTTCGGCCAGCAACCATAAAATTCAAGTGTGAAATAAATATCCTGACATAGTTATACTTCAGGAAAAAATATGACAGAAAGGATTAAATTACAGGGTTATCCTGCCGGTAATATTTTTTAAAAAGCCATATGCCCTCATCACCCGGTTTCAACAGCAGAGTAAAGCAGATCATTATTCTTTTGTTACTGGCATTGATGATTTACCTGTCGATTAAAGAACTTTATGTTTTTTTCCCGGGCTTGTTAGGCGCCATTACCCTTTATATTTTAAGCCGGGGAAGTTATTTCCAGTTGGTTTACCACCGGAAATGGAGAAGGGGATGGACCGCAGGTATGTATCTGCTGGGATATTTTATTCTTTTTGCTCTGCTTGTTTATATTACCGTCACACTTATTACCAGCAGAATTCAACCTTTTCTTTCAGATCCGGAAACCATTTTGGCAAAAGCCCAGCAGGCTATTGATGTGATGCAGCAAAAAGTGGGTTTTACTATCCTGTCCGATGAAACCTTAACTAATCTTCAGAATAGATTGACTGCTTTTATTCCTTCCCTGATTAATGACACCAGTATGCTTTTGGCTAACCTGGCTATCATGCTTTTCATGCTTTATTATATGCTTGTCCACGGAAAAGAAATGGAAAATTATCTGAAGCATATCATCCCGCTAAAGCAGAATAACATTGATATGCTGGCGGCGGAAACAAAGCGTTTGATAAAAGCCAGCGCTCTGGGTATTCCCATTATCTCCTTAATACAGGGCTTCACTGCGACCATTGGTTATATGATTTTTGGGGTTGATGAATATATTATCTGGGGCTTTCTGACAGGCATATTTGCTTTTTTCCCTGTCGTAGGAACACTCATCGTCTGGATACCACTTGTTCTTTATATGTATGCCAGCGGCGACACATGGAATGCTACCGGTTTATTTTTTTACAGCCTGCTCATCACCGGCAATATTGATTACCTCTCGAGAATTACGTTATTAAAAAAGATGGGGCATGTTCATCCGGTGGTAACGGTTTTGGGTGTCATTGTGGGTCTTGGATTATTCGGATTTATCGGATTGATCTTCGGGCCATTGCTGGTGAATTACATTATTCTTTTATTCCGCATATACACACAGGAGTTCAGCGATTCAAACATGGGTATAAAAGAAGATGAGTAAGATTTATCGGCCGGGCTTTTGTCAACAATACATAACTAAAAAAGGGGAAACGAACCTTCCCCTTTTTTATCAAAAACGGCTACTGTTATTTGCCCACAAAAAGCTTAACATTTACCGCTTCATTACCATCAGACCATGCCCTGAGAATATAGATTCCTGATTTGATTCCCTCCATTACAATTTTGTTATTGATAATATTAGCCCATGATTTAACTACTTTTCCATTCATGTCTATTAATTGCAAAACAGTAGCTGTATTGATGTTTTCCATTACAACATTTATTTGTCCATCGGGTGATGGATTGGGGAATACCAGCAGTTTTACAGATTGACCATATCCTTTTATCATCCTGATATCGCTGTAAGATATTTTGCCATCGAGATCCATCTGTGCAATGCGATACTCACTTACTGATTTCAGAGTGTTGTAATCACTAAACTGGTATTGTATCAGCTCATTGCTGTTTCCATTGTCAGCCTTGCTGGATACAAATCCCATTTGCTGCCAGTTTTCTTCAGCAGCCTTTCTTTCTATAAAAAACCCTTTATTGTTCGTTTCAAAAGCAGTTGACCAGTTGATATTCACGTTTTCATTGTTGCGTACAGCGTTGAAAGAGGAGAATTTTACCGGCAGTGGTATGCAGGTATTGGTAATGAAGCCGTATATCTCATATGAAAGTGAGCTTCCGCTTACCACTACCCAAAGAGGAAGATCAGAGTAGGGTTTTAGTGCGGAATAAGGCGGGTAGTTTAAAACACCGGAAGAAAACTTGTAGTTATTTTCTGCATTCATTGTAGCTGTTCCTGAATTTACAGTTATATTATCTACTGCGGGGTTATAAATACCATTGCCATCCATATCAATAACCACTTTGTAATCAACTGTAAGACCGGCTGTGTTTATGGTGGTAATATCAAATTTGTAATTTCTTGGATTATTGCAAAAAAGAAGACCGGTAACTTTGGGATCATTGGCATAGAAGATAAGTCCCTTTGAAGAGCAGTGTATAACCTGCGAGTTTGAAGCCTGGCTCTCCCAAACATCCGCAGAAAAGGATTGCGGAATATTGCATCCACCCGGTACAATCAATTCAATGTTTTTGAAAGTATATCTCTCAAAATCGGGAGTTGCAGCGGGGCTTTCAAAAACGGATATTCCGGCAGATTGAAAACCAGGAGCCGTATTATCCGGTGGATAGTTGCTGGCAACTACCAGATTTAAACCCTGGTGTTCAGCGCCGATAGTTGCTATTGAGCCTGTAAGGCCGCCATTAGCTACAGTTGGGGGAGAACTATAATTCCAGTTTGAGTAAACAGAGGTTGGCCACACATGCACCCATACCCATTTTCCCCCTGCATTATGTCTTAAATCAAAATACAGGTCAATATTGATTTTACAATTTGAACCTTCGGGGATGCTATAATTCAATTTAACACCCGGTACACTAATATCACATGGTTGGGCATTGCTGACATAACTCCACCCGGCAATTGCCAAAATGCTGATTAGAAGTATGCTCTTTTTCATTTTGCGGAGTTTTAAAGGTGACGAATCGATTGATCCAATATTTATTTCAAAGATCAGGTGATCTGTATCCGCTAAAGAGGTGATAGGAAAACCATAACCTCCTTGGGTAAAGAGGTTTGATTCATAGGAGGGAGAATAGTCTGTTGAAAAAACTTACGGGTACAAAATACTTTCTGCTATTGTTTGATACAATGACATACGGGCACTGAAAAGATGATATTAATCACCAGGTTAAAGAGCCGGTTGTCTTTTTTGCCAATAAAAAAACGGGCATCTTATGGATGCCCGTTACAAATAATCTTTGAAATTTTTATTTCAGATGATTAGACAGGTGTTTTGCCATGTCGAACATGGAAACCTGGTTCTTTCCGCCGAATACTGCTTTCAGTTTGTCATCCGCATTGATCATGCGTCTGTTGGTTTTATCCTGCAAGCCTTTTGCTTTAATGTACACCCACATTTTTTTCACTGCTTCAGTGCGGGGTAATGCATTGCTGCCTACTACTGCAGCCAGTGCTGCACTTGGAGTAAGAGCTTTCATGAAAGCTGCATTAGGTTTACGGGCTGATTTCTTTTTAGCTTTTTTAGGAGCAGCTTTTTTAGCGGCTTTCTTCGGAGCTTTTTTGGCGGCTTTTTTAGGAGCGGCTTTCTTAGCAGCCTTTTTTGCTTTTTTCTTTGTTGCCATGATTTTTTGATTTGATTTTAATGGATTATTGTTCGGTACTTACCGCACCAAATATAGTTTATTTAATCATCCGCCTGATGTTTATTAGTTTTTTTTCTCCCCATTTTCATTGGGAAATTCACCCCTGCAGGCTATCGGCACTATCCTTAATTTTGAATCCATGTCACTGTTTATTGCCTCACTCAACTCAGGCAGCAACGCCAATTGCTACTATATCGGTAACCGCACCGAAGCTATTCTTGTGGATGCGGGACTGAGTTGCAGGGAAACAGAACGAAGAATGAAACAGCTTAACCTGTCAATGAAAATGGTAAGGGCTTTGTTCATTTCCCATGAGCATTCCGATCATATTACCGGGTTGCCGGGCCTGGTAAAAAAATATCAATTGCCGGTTTTTATAACCCCGGATACCCTGGTTAACTGCAATTTACCCCTTGACAGAGAACTTACCCGTTCATTCAAACATGCAAAACCAGTACACATTGGGAGTATTTCGGTAACCCCTTTTAAGAAAAGTCATGATGCGGCAGACCCCTATAGCTTCATGGTTTCGGGCAATTCCGTCAACATCGGGATCATAACCGACATAGGCTATGCTTGTAAAAGGGTATTGAAATACTTCAGCCAATGCCATGCAGCCTTTCTGGAATCGAATTACTGTGAGGATATGCTGATGAACGGAAACTATCCTTATCCTTTAAAAAAACGAATCAGTGGTGACGAAGGGCATTTATCCAATAATCAGGCCCTGGACTTGTTTATCAATTACCGCTCTGCAAATCTGCAGCTGCTCATATTATCACATTTGTCAAAAAATAACAATAAACCAGAGTTGGTAAAAAAATTATTTAACCCTCATGCCGGCAGCACCCAAATTGTCATTGCGTCCAGGTACGAAGCCAGCCCGGTGTTTGAGGTTAGCTTCGCTGCAAATAATAAACAAATCCAGGCACAAAATCTGCGGAAAGGCAAAAACAATAACAGGGAAAAAAATCAAACTCAGTTATCATTGTTTTAATTTTTGCAACTGTTACTGCAGCGCCTGATTTTTGTCAGCCTCCTGTATTATAGCAGAATGTAATTTTCCATTTTCTCAAACAGGCAACTATGAAAGGATTTTTGTTTTTAATTCTTCTTGTTTTTATTGAAACAAATAAGGGACATTGTCAGTACAATTGGAAACCGCAGAAAGATAAAAATGGTATTAAGGTGTATCTGTCAGATGTTGCCGGCTCATCCTTTAAGGCAATAAAAGTGGAATGTACCCTTACGGGCAGCTATGCAAAACTGATCGCCCTGCTTACTAATGTTTCGGGATTAAAGAACTGGATCTATCATAATAAAACAAGTTATTTACTAAAGCAAAACTCCCCTCTTGATTTCGTTTATTATTCCGAAACCAGTATGCCATGGCCGCTATCCAACAGAGATGTGATCCTGCATCTGAAAATAAATACCGACAGCCTGCCTAAGTTTCTTTCGATAAAAGGCTATAATGAACCGCATTTTTTTCCGGAAATTCCGGGCATTGTAAGGGTTCCGCATTATAAAGCAAACTGGACGGTAACTATGCCTACTGCTCAATCACTGCATATCAGTTATATCCTCGAGATAGACCCGGGGGGAAGCATTCCTGCATGGCTTGCCAACTCATTTGCCGACAAAGGACCATTCGGCACTTTCAGCAACCTGGCTGATCTGCTGAAAAAATAAGAGGCAGACAGATTACAGGCTATTTCTCCAAACAAACATTTTTTCATTTGGAAATTGGATGAAAAAATTATCTTCGCACTTCTTTCAACAAAGGAATATGAAGATCTGCTAAGCCTGCCTGACGGCAGTCAGGGTTCGCCCCCATTGTAAACCGCAAATGCGGAACAAGAACCTGATTTACTTTGTCCATTCATCAAACAGCCATTTCAAAGCTGTTTTATTTCATTATTTTCAAATAATCAACAATGACTCAACCAACTTATAAAAATAAGCTGTCTCATTTTTTTGCCCTGGTAAAACAATCCATCCGGGGAGGTGAATATGACTACACCCAGGGAAGCATAAGGTCTGCCATTGTATTACTGGCCATCCCCATGATCCTTGAACTCAGCCTTGAATCCGTTTTTGCAGTAGTAGATATGTTCTTTGTGGGCAAACTGGGCTCCAATGCCATACAAACCGTTGGACTAACTGAATCGGTTATTACAATTGTTTACACCATCGCCATTGGGCTTAGCACAGCAGCAACGGCTGTTGTAGCTCGCAGAGTGGGAGAAAAAAATATCCCGGCAGCTTCTCATGCAGGAGCACAGGCGATTTTGATTGCTCTTGTTGTTACTGTTGTTATCAGCATCACTGGAGTAATATTTGCCCGAGACATATTACAATTAATGAAGGCAGACCCGGAAGTGATTGCACATGGAAAAACTTTCACTCAAATTATGCTTGGCGGGAGTGTGGTAATTTTATTGCTGTTTCTTATCAATGGTATATTTCGTGGCGCCGGTGATGCTGTTACTGCCATGCGTAGTTTATGGATAGCCAGCGGGATCAATATTTTTCTTTGCCCGATGCTCATAAACGGCTATGGCCCTTTTCCCGAAATGGGTTTAGAAGGAGCTGCCATCGCTACTACCATCGGTCGTGGCGTTGGAGTGCTGTATCAATGCTATTGTCTGTTTGGTAAAAAAGGTATTATAACCATTAAGACTTCTCATTTTAAATGGGACTGGCCAATTGTAAAATCACTTTTGAATATTTCATGGCCTGCTATCTTTCAGTTTTTCATGGCATCGGGAAGCTGGATCATTCTGGCAAGGTTAGTGGCTGAAACTGGTGGTAAAGATGCCAGCGCCGGCTATCAGATAGCCATTCGTAATGTTGTATTTTTTATTCTGCCTGCATGGGGACTCAGTAATGCCGCCGCCGCATTGGTGGGTCAAAACCTGGGAGCTAAACAACCGGACAGGGCTGAGAAGAGTGTATTGCTCACTACTAAGTACAACGCCATCTTCATGTCATTTGTAATGCTGCTCTTTGTTTTGTTTGCAGAACCTATTATCAGTCTGTTCAGCAGTAACCCGGATGTAATACGATATGGAGCTCAGTCATTACAAATAATCGGTACCGGATATGTTTTTTATGGAATCGGCATGGTAATGATACAGGCATTGAACGGAGCAGGGGATACCCGTACACCTACCTGGATCAATTTTTTTGGATTTTGGTTATTCCAGATTCCTCTGGCCTATCTCCTGGTGAAAGTATTCAAAATAGGAGTGGCGGGTGCTTTCATCGCCATACCGGTGGCAGAAACCGCCCTGGCAATTGCTGCTTTTTATTATTTCAAAAAAGGGAAATGGAAAGAGGTAAAAGTTTAAATAGTACCGGAAATACGAAGTATGGAATGCCGGGATGAATGTTTTTTAATTCATACTTCGTATTTCTTACTTTTAACTTCAATATGAGCAGCAACATTATTGACCAAAATCGTATCAGGCAGTTATTCTTCATTGCAATCATTTTACTGCTGGGTATCCTCTTGTTTTTTGAATTGCGGTCTTTTATTCCTGCATTGCTCGGTGCCATTACTTTATATGTGCTGATGCGGGGATTTATGTTTCATCTCACTGAAAAAAGAAAATGGCGAAAAGGCTGGACCGCTTTATTACTGATGATTTTATCCATTATCGTAATTCTGCTGCCTGTCGGGTTGCTTGCCAATATGCTTTCTTCCAAAATCAGCTATGCAATACAGCACTCCAATGAAGTGGTGGAGGCATTAAAAAAAGTGGTGGCCAATATTGAACATAAATTTGATGTTACGATTACAAGCGCAGACAATATCAATAAACTCAGCGGGGTCGTTGCTGAAACGCTACCAAAAATTCTCGGTGCCACGTTTAATACCCTGGCCACTATTTTCTTTATGTATTTCATTTTGTATTTCATGCTAGTAAATGGAAGATATATGGAAAATGCCATTTATGAATACATTCCATTAAAAGATGAAAATGTAGGTAAGCTTCGCAAGGAAGTAAATAAAATGGTGGTGTCAAATGCAATTGGAATACCTATGGTAGCGTTCGCACAAGGTGTGGTTGGATTGATTGGTTATTTAATAATAGGTGTGAATGAGCCTTTTTTCTGGTTTGGCGTCACATGCATAGCCGGTATGTTACCTGTTGTAGGAGCGGCACTGGCTTATATTCCGATCATCATCATATTTTTTGCCAACGACGAGACATGGAAGGGGGTTGCCATGATGATTTACGGCTTTGGCATCATAGGAACCGTTGATAATGTATTACGCTTTACTCTTTTGAAAAAAATGGGTAATGTTCATCCGCTTACCACCGTTTTTGGGGTAATAATCGGATTAAATCTTTTTGGATTTATAGGATTGATCTTTGGCCCGCTGCTGATTTCATTATTCATGCTTCTGCTGAAAATATATTCAAGCGAATTCATCAGCAAGCAAAGGGATATTAATAAGATAATGGAAAACTGATAGCTGTTTTTTTAAAGCCATTATTCTTATGCAGAAATGAACAGCTTCGTAATTTTCCCTGATGTATACCTGAGTTTCAATTCGTACTTATTCGCAAATAAATAAAAAACAAATAGTTATTTCTTGCATAATCAATAATCCGATAATATTTTGGCATTGCCTTACGTTTTTAAATCCAATCCCGAAGAATAATTGACGAAAGGAGATTATTCTTAAAAAAACCGTACCTGAGTGAGAAAACTCATTTTTCCAATATCCGTGGGCATACTCAGTATGTCCTTTACTCCGCTTCCTGAAGCAGGAACAATTGCATCGGGCAATTCTGCTTCGGCAAAAGCAAATCCTGAAACATTCTCCCTTTACAATTCTATCCGGCTTGATCAATATGGTTTATCAGAAGAAGCCTTTATATATGCATTAAAGGGCTATGAAAAATTAGCAAGTCAAAACAGAATCAGCCGTTGTGATTATTTGACCATTTGTGATTTTAGCCAATCATCCAGGCATAAGAGATTATACATAATTGATATGACAAAGGGTTTATTGCTCTTTAATACTTATGTGGCACATGGTCGCAACAGTGGTGGTGAATTTGCCCGCAAGTTTTCAAATACTCCCGAATCTTTACAAAGTAGTCTTGGTTTTTACATTACCTCCAATACTTATATTGGCGAGCATGGTTTATCGTTGCGAATAAACGGTCTTGAAAGCGGTTACAACGACAAAGCTTTTGAAAGAAGTATTGTGATTCATGGAGCTGCTTATGTTGATGGATCAAGAGCAAAGTCTGCATTTGGTATGGGCAGAAGCTTTGGATGCCCTGCCGTACCACAAAAGGAATCTGGAAAAATTATTAATACAATCAAAAACGGAACCTGTTTTTTTATATACCATCCTTCCCGGAATTATCTGCTTACCTCAAAAATATTGAACGACTGATTGGACACATAACAAGGATGGATGATAACAAAAGGCCCGACTTACCCTATGGTTGGGCTTTTTTGTTTCCGGACGTATTTCTCAGATCATAATTTTCCGATGCTTTGCTGAATAGTAATAAATCCCATGTAAGTCATCGCCGCTACTACCAGCCAACCTATGATTTGCAATACCAACGGATGTTTATATTGACCTACGATGGAAGGATTTGCAGCAGCTACCAGGATTATTGCCAGTGCGAATGGAAGTATCAATCCATTCACAGCACCGGCAAGGATCAATAATTTCACGGGGTTGCCAACTGCAATAAAAATGATGGTGGAAAGAATGATGAAAATGGTGATAACAATTTTCTCGTTATTCTTTACAACTGGTAATAAAGTTTTCCAGAAAGAAACGGAAGTAAAAGATGCACCAACCACAGAGGTAATGGCGGCACTCCATAGTACTACTCCAAAAAATTTAAATCCCAATTCCCCGGCAGCTGATTGAAACACTGTAGAAGCAGGGTTGCCGGCTGCTAATTTTATTCCCTCTGATACGATACCAAGCGCTGCAAAAAACAATACAAACCGCATAGTGGCTGTGACGAGAATACCACTGACGGAGCTCTTGGTTACCTGCGGCATGTTTTGTCTTCCTTTTATTCCTGCATCAATCAGTCGGTGTGCCCCTGCAAAAGAAATGTATCCGCCCACTGTGCCGCCAACCAGTGTTACAATTTTCATCACATCAATTTTTTCGGGCCATATAGTTCTGTACAAAGCTTCGCCGACAGGAGGGTGAGAAACAAAAGCGATGTAAACAGTGAGGCCAATCATGACAAGGCCAAGCAGCTTGGCAAAATTATCCATCAGTTTGCCCGCTTCTTTGTACCAGAAAATGCCCAAAGCAATAACACAGCTGATAATAGCTCCTGTTTTTACATCAAGACCGGTTAAAACATTTACTCCCAATCCACAACCGGCAATGTTGCCAATATTGAAAATAAGTCCGCCGAATGCAATCAGGGCTGCAAGAAAATACCCAAGCCCCGGCATTAGTTTATTAGCTATATCCTGAGCCCTGTTTTCACTGACCGTAACAATTCTCCAGATATTTAGCTGTGCTCCGATATCAAGTAAAACAGATATAAGAATTACAAAGCCAAAACTGGTAAGTAGCTGTTCTGTAAATAAGGATGTTTGAGTAAGAAACCCGGGGCCGATCGCAGAAGTAGCCATAAGAAAGGCGGCACCCAATATCGCAGAATTTCTTTTCATGCATTTCTTATTGCATGATGAATTGCTTTGGCAAATTCCACCGCATGTTCACCATCACCATGAATGCATATTGTTTCAGCAACAATAGGAACGGATATGCCATTAACTGAAATCACGGTTCCTTTTTCGATCATCTGCAACACTTGTTCAACAGCTTTATCTGTATCATTGATTAATGCATTGTTTTTGCTACGGGGAGTCAGCCGGCCATCGTCCTGGTAAGTGCGGTCAGCAAAAACTTCGCTGGCAGTCTTCAACCCTATTTTTTTTGCCTCTGTAATGAGATGGCTGCCGCTTAATCCGTACAGAACTAATTGTTCATTTACATCTTTTATCGCTAATGCAATAACTGCTGCAATGGGTTTAGCTCTTGCTGCCATATTATACAAAGCGCCATGCGGTTTTACATGATGCAGGGTGCTTCCAAAACTTTTTACTATATCATCCAATAGGTTTATTTGCTTTGTTAGAAGATCATAAACCTCCTGCAAAGGAAGTCGTATATCGGTTCGGCCAAAATTTTCCCGATCTGAAAACGAAGGATGTACACCAATAAAGACATTTGATTTCATGGCCAGCTCAACTGTTTTTTTCATCGTATCCTCATCCCCGGCATGATACCCGCAGGCGATATTGGCTGAGCTGATATAAGGCATTATCAGATCATCGTTGCCAATGCCTTCACCCATGTCGCAGTTAAAATCAATAAAGTTCATCTGTTAAAAAATTCCTGAAGCCTGAAAGTACAGGCATTTTGCAATTGCTGCAAATGTTGTTGTTGTTTTATCATCAGGTCTTCTGCATTTTGATGATCCGTAATCCTGAAATGAATTTTATCTCCGGCTTTCATTTGCGCCAGCTTTTTATGATGGGCTGAAATCACATGTGCAATTCTTGGATAACCACCCGCAGTCTGATGATCGGCCATCATAATTATCAGCCGGCCATCGGGCAGCAATTGAATTGTACCAAAACTGACAGCAGAAGAAATTACTTCTTCATTTGTCATACAGTTTAAGGGGATATTATTAAGCCGGTAGCCCATGCGATCAGACTGATTGGTGATGACATAAGATGTCATTACAAAATTTTCTTTTGACGAAGAGGTGAGTCGCTCCCATTCAGTGCCAGGTAATACATAAACCTCTCCGGTTGTGTCACCCCAGTTATCATCTGCCTGCCAGGGAAGTACATAAAACTCTTTCTCTTTTATTTTATCGGCAATACGATCTGATACATTAAATTTTATCTCATCCTCCTTTTGAAGTGCCCTGCCTGAAAATCCGCCAATTCCAGCTTTCAGATTCGTACTGCTGCTATTTAACCATTGAGGCACTTCAACACCGCCATAAATTGCGAGATAGGCCCTTGCTCCTTTTACCGTCTTATGAAACTGAAGTATAGAATTTTTATTTACCAGAATCGGGTGGTTTGAAGGAATTTTTTCTCCATTGATACTCGGCGAAAAATCAGCGCCGCTTATTGCTATTAATGCAGGTTGCTTGAATAAAAAAACAGAAGCGGGAAAATATAATTCTATTACAGCCTTGTCAGACTTGTTGCCGGCAAGCAAATTGGCAACCTGTGCAGAAAATCTGTCCATTGCCCCGCCTGGATTAATCCCTAGTGACTGGTAGCCATACCTGCCCATATCCTGAACAGTGTCCTGAATTCCCGCCTTAATAATTTTCAAACTCATCTCTGCTGATTGAATAAAACTGAACGGTATCGCCTGCCTTTAGTAATGTTAGATTTTCGGGGTCGTCGGAAGTCCCACCTTCGGAGGGATTTAGGGAGGTCAATCTCAAAGGAGTTCTCCCGATAATCTGCCAACCACCAGGCGATGCCAGTGGATAAATACCGGTTTGCCTTCCCGCTATGCCTACACTGCCGGCTGTTATAATTACCGGTTGTGGTTTACGGGGCATTGTGATTCTCTCATCCACTTCACCCATATAGGTAAAGCCGGGAAGAAATCCGAGCATATATACCCGATATGCTTTGGAAGTGTGAATGTTTATGATTTCATCCGGCGAAAGTTTTTTTACAGCGGCCATCTGTTTTATATCCGTTGCAAATTCACTATCATAACAAACGGGAATTTTCATCAATCTTTTTTCATTATTTCTTTGTTCTGTAGAGAGGCGAAGAAGATTTTCCAGTTGCTGTTTCACACAATCATAAGCTGTTTCTTCAGCCGGAGTTTTTTTCTTTATCCGCAATACATCATAGTAAACTGTGATAGAGCTGTAGGCAGGTACCACTTCAATTATTCCGGGCAGCGGGTTATTTTGTATCTGATAAAACCTTGCAATTACTTCGTCATTTATAACCTCGCTGATGCAATTACCAAAATCAACAGTGATGGCAGAATCGCCGAGGGGAAAAATACGGTATGGCAAAACCGGGTGGTTCATCGCAAAATCGTTTCAAGTTAGCAACTTAACTTTACTTCTGATGAGCCGATTTAATCGCAGAGACAGTTTTAATTTATTATCCAAACTCACACCCCGTCGTGCCTGGAACGGCCTGAAAGTGCTGAGCAGCTATTATATCAGCAAATGGTTTAAGAGGCCGGTGCAATGGGGTTATCCTGTTTCCATCTCATTTGAACCTACTACTTCCTGCAATCTTCGCTGCCCCGAATGCCCAAGCGGGTTAAGGGCTTTTACCCGCCCTACCGGTATGCTGCAAAAAGATTTTTTCAGCGAAACCATTGACCAGTTACATAAAGATCTGCTTTATCTTATTTTTTATTTTCAGGGTGAGCCTTATCTCAATCCTGATTTTCTGGATATGGTTCAGTATGCATCACAAAAAAAAATTTATACCGCCACTTCTACCAATGCTCATTATCTGGATGATGCCAATGCCAAAAGAACTATTGAAAGCGGATTGGATCGTTTAATTATTTCCATTGATGGCACCACACAGGAAGTATATAAACAATACCGGGTTGGCGGACAGCTGGATAAAGTAATTGAGGGAACAAAAAATATTGTGAAATGGAAAAAACAATTGAAAAGCAAAAAACCCTTTGTAGTGTTTCAGTTTCTTGTAGTGAAACCCAATGAACACCAGATAGAAGATGTTAAGAGACTGGCTAAAGAAACAGGAGTGGATGATGTATGGTTTAAAACAGCACAGGTGTATGATTTTAAAAATGATCCTAACTATTTAATTCCAACGATTGATAAGTATAGTCGCTACAGAAGAAATGGCAATGGTTATGAGTTTAAAGGAAAATTGGCCAATCATTGCTGGCGTCTCTGGCATGACCCGGTCATTACCTGGGATGGATTGGTTGCGCCTTGTTGTTTTGATAAAGATGCTCAGCATCAGCTCGGTAACCTGAAAGAAAAATCTTTTAAAGAAATCTGGAAAAACGGCGAATACCGTAATTTCCGCAAGGCTATTTTAAAAGGAAGAAAAAATATTGATATTTGCTCTAACTGTAGCGAAGGAACTAAAGTATGGGAGAGATAAAAAACGAGAACTTTACTTTGTCACCCTGAGTATAACGAAGGGTGCTCCAATTGCAGTGAAGGAACAAAAGTGTGGGGCAGGAAATAAACATCACAAAAGAAACCTTGCCATTACCATCATCCATATCAACCCGGTTGCACTACCAGCATAAATCTTTGGTAGATATGATTGATGGCCTTTCGGACGAAATGATAAGAAGACCTGTGTTTCCCGGTAAATGGTCTGTATTTGAACATATTGTTCATTTACAAACCTATCAGCACACTTTTATAAGCAGGATAAGACAATTGCTTGAAGGCAATAACCCGTCTTTCTCCCGTTATACAGCTGAAAGTGACCCTTTGTTTGCTGAAAACTGCCACAAATCTGTCAGGGAGATAATTCAGGATTTGCTTGGTACCCGCAAGAAAATGCTGGCAGAGATCAGTTTATTTCCCGATGGAGATTTGGTCAAAAAAGCGATCCACCCTGCTTATGGAAAAATGGATCTCGTACAATGGCTTAATTTCTTCCTGTTGCATGAAGCACATCATATGTTCACCATTTTCAAACTTTCAGGCGAACTAAAAAAGACATGAAAAAAATTTTCAACTGATTACCATCTTCTCATTTCATTATAGATGGAGGCATAAAAGGAAAAAAATCCTTCAAAAAAGTTGCGGATGGACTCGGATAGCAGCTTCATAAAAAAGGGTTTATGGGTAATTCGTACTGTAAAACAAATCATTTTCCGGGTTAGAATCAATACCACAAAGAGGTGAATTTCTTAACATTTGCTGCACTCCCCTTGTTAATAATTGGTTATTCAGAATAAAAAGTCAAAAGAAATTTTGTATTTCAATGTCTAAACATTAATTTTGTTGTTTAAACATTGTTTACTAAAAAAATTTAAATCTATGAGCGACTTGAGAACGGATGTGGACCAGCTTAACCAGATGATCCTGGAAGGCAAAACCCTGGAAGCTTTTGAAAAATTTTATTCTGATGAGGTTGTAATGCAGGACAATGATTATCCTGCACGGGTAGGCAAGGATGCAAACCGGCAATATGAAGAAGCCTTTGTAAACGGTCTTACTGAATTCCGTGGCGCTAAAGTGCTGAACACCGTGATCAGCGATGATATTGCAGCAGTGGAATGGTGGCTCGACTTCACTCACAAGGATTTTGGCACCCGTAATTACCGCCAATTGGCTGTGCAGCGCTGGAAAAATGGTAAAATTGTTGAAGAGAAGTTTTACTACAACAACTGATCATCCGCAAAAAAGCATAAAAAGTTTCAGGGAAGCGGGTTGTTTTCCTGAAACTTTTTATTTTTATCCCTCTCATCAGGAGTTCTTCATGGGAATTGAAAAAGACATACAACAGAATAAATTTCGCAACGCCTATCAAAAGGCAGCGATCAATCTTATATATACTGTTGGATGGATGCGGGATAGGACTAAATGCCTTTTTGAAGCAGAAGATATCACGCCTCAACAGTTTAATATACTCCGCATTCTTCGTGGCAGTTTTCCTGATCCTCTCTCTACTTTACAGATAAGAGAAAGAATGCTGGAAAAAATGAGTGATACCAGCCGGATCGTCGACCGCCTGATTGCAAAAGGCCTGGTAAAAAAAGTTACCTGTAAAAGCGACCGCAGACTCGTAGATGTAATAATAACAGACAAAGGAAAAAAACTGCTGGAAAGGTTGGATATAAAACAAGATGAAATAGACGGAGTTCTTGGTAATCTTTCTGAACAAGATGCTAATATTCTCAGCGATCTGCTTGATAAAATAAGAGATGGTGACGAATAATGTATTTTCGCTGTTGTTATCTCCACCACATGAAAATAAAATCGGTTTTCCTTTTAACACCGCTTATCATTCTCTTTTCTTCATTACTTGGGCAACCCAAGTATGAATTCCGGGGCGTTTGGATAGCTACCGTAGATAATATTGACTGGCCTGTATCCGGCCAATGGGATAGTGAAAAACAGAAAGAAGATTTCAAACGCATTCTCGACATGCATCAGCGAAATGGGATGAATGCGATGATCGTTCAGGTGAGGCCGGCGGCGGATGCTTTTTATCCTTCACAATACGAACCCTGGAGCCAGTGGCTTACAGGTGAACAAGGCAAACCCCCTTCTCCTTATTATGATCCCTTACAGTTTATGATTGAGGAAACGCATAAAAGAGGAATGGAATTTCATGCCTGGCTAAATCCATACCGGGCCAATTTTAATATCAATACAGCAAGCATCGCTTCCAATCATATTACCCGCATTCATCCCGAATGGTTTCTGACCTATGGCGATAAAAAGTATTTTAATCCGGGTAATAAAGAAGCACAAAAATTTGTAGTAAATGTGGTGCAGGATATTGTGAAGCGGTATGATGTGGATGCCATTCATATGGATGATTATTTTTATCCTTATCGCATTCCGGGAAAAGAATTTCCGGATGAACAATCGTATAAAAATTCAGGAACAAAACTGAAAAAAGATGATTGGAGAAGAAGCAATGTCGATTCAATCATACTTGCACTAAGTAATGTTATTAAACAGGAAAAAAAGTTTTGCCGTTTTGGAATTTCTCCTTTTGCTGTCTGGAGAAATAAGAAAGATGATCCCCGTGGAAGCGACAGCAAGGCTGGCCAAACGAATTACGACGATCTTTATGCCGATATTCTATTGTGGTTAAAAAAAGGATGGATAGATTATGTGACACCACAGCTTTACCGGGGGATAAATGATGATAAAGTGGCTTATGAAAAACTGCTTGACTGGTGGAGCCGTCACAGTTATGATAAACATATTTATATCGGGCACGGTATTTATCGTGGCCTTACCAATGAATCTCCGGGCTGGGGAGACCCGAACCAGATACCTGAGCAGATAAAATTATTACGCCGTTATCCCAACGTACAGGGCAGTGTTTATTTCAGCAGCAAGACTTTCGAGAAAAACCCTTTTGGATGGAATGACAGTTTGCAAAATGAGTATTATAAATACCCCGCCCTGCTTCCTCCTATGCGCTGGATTGACAATGAAAAACCCTGGCCGCCGATTGTAGAAAGAAGTATCAGTAATGATTCGGTGGTTCATTTAAAAGTAAGACCTGATCCGAGAAACAGGGTGGAGCTAAAGTATTACGTCATTTACCAATACCCGATGGAATCGCACAGCGACCCCTTTGGAAATACGCCAAAATATTTTTCAAGAATCGTGGTGAAGCCGGAAGGGTTTGAGTACATTGATGTTTTGTCTTCCAGTCATTTTTCCTATCGATATGTGATTACATCTGTTGGAAGAAATAACAATGAAAGTGACCTCAGCGAGATTGCTATACTGGTGCAGCCGGGGGGAAAGTGGGAGTTTTATAAGCCGTAGATATCTCTTATGTTAGCTGCACAAGAAACTAAGTAAGTAAATTTCAATGAAAAAAATATCCAATGGTTATTCCAGCGCTTACGTTGCGGGTTTTATTTTGTTCGGAATAATAAATATTTGTTACCCCAAATTCACAGTTGATAGAAGCTATCCATTTGTCTTGTATTTGTGCCGACAGTGATCCGCCCAGGCCAACATCAAAATGTTCGTATCCATTGTTCCCAAATTGAATATTTCTTTTTGCTGGTTCATTGCTTGGTGTACCTGAAACATTTTTCCAAATTTCTTTACCATTCATTGCATAAGAGAAATATGGGCCAGCTCCAAGAAATAATTTAGCCCTATTATTTGCTATCAAGTATTGAATAGGAACAGATAATTCTATATAGTCGAACCTTAAACTCATAGTTCCGGTTCCAATGGGATTTCCCAATTGATCTTCAAAAGTCAAACTTGCAATACGGCTTCCTTTGGAACAATATCCAATAGATGGTTCAAGAAAAAAAGAATTGCCAAGAGGAAGCATTCCAAAAAAGGACACCTGTGCAGATGTTAGTGCTTTTTTATCAGAATTTTTGAACCCTGTTTGGTTATTAACCGTAGCTCCGGCTTTAACTCCCCATCTTTTTTGAGAGGTGGCAAGAATGGAATGAGAAGCAATAAAAAATAAAAGAAATACTTTTCTCATAATATCCGGTTCAAATGGTAAGCCAAGTTAATAAAAATTTTACTATACTGGGGTTGGGTGCATTTCAAATTTTCGCTGATGGCAATTCCACGAAATCCGAATTGGAAACTGCTTCTTCCCCTCCGGTGGAGGGGCGGAAGTAATTTCGCAAAAAGAAATTCTGAAAGGGGTGGGTCCCACTTACGAAAATTTGAAATGCACTCCGGGGTTTCGGTCTTAAAACAAATCGCAACTCTTAGCTACCTTTGTTTACTGAATAACCAATAACTGAACTATGCCCGGCTACGAACTCTGGAGTGATAAAGAAAGAAAAGAAGTAAATGATGTGCTGAACACCGGCATCCTGATGCGCTATGGATTTGACGGCCCCCGCAAAGGAATCTGGAAAAGCAAAGAACTGGAAGAAGCCATTTGCCAAATCTTCGGCTGTAAATATGCACAACTCACTTCCAGCGGAACTTCGGCATTAACAACAGCCATGAGTGCTCTCGGAATTGGTTATGGCGATGAGATCATCACTCCCACTTTCACCTTCGTGGCAAGTTTTGAAGCTATCCTAAGCGTTGGCGCTGTTCCGGTATTTGTTGATATTGATGATACGCTGACATTGAATCCAGATGCTGTAAGAAAAGCCATCACACCCAAAACAAAGGCAGTGATGCCGGTACATATGTGCGGCAGCATGGCGGATATTGATGCACTGATCAGTATTTGCAGGAAACACAATTTAATTCTGCTTGAAGATGCCTGCCAAAGTATTGGCGCCACTTATAAAGGAAAACATGTGGGTACCATCGGCGATGCAGGAACTTTTTCTTTTGACTTCGTAAAGACAATGACCTGTGCCGAAGGCGGCGTGGTGATGACGAATAAAGAAGATGTATTTGTGAAGTCAGATGGATACACCGATCATGGCCACGACCATAAAGGTGCCGACCGTGGCGCTGACCTGCACCCTTTTATTGGTTATAACTATCGCATCTCTGAATTGCATGCAGCTGTTGGCCTTGCACAGATAAAAAGACTGCCGGAGTTCTTAGCTATTCAGAAAAAGAATCATGCACAGTTAAAAAATATCCTGACACAAATCCCAGAAGTAAAATTCAGAAGGATACCCGATCCCGTTGGCAACAGTTGTACTTTTCTCAGTTGGTTTTTGCCCACAGAAGAAATCACAAGGGCGGTTGTTACAGAAATGAAAACACAGGGAATATTACCCGGCAATTTTTACTGGTACGATAATAACTGGCATTATATCCGCAAATGGGATCATCTGAAAAATGCAGTTACACTAAATGCTTTGCATCCTCATTTAAAAGCACAGGTGATATATCATGCTACTAAAGATTTTTCAGCCAGTGATGCCATCATGAGCCGTTGCATTTCCACTTCTATCAGTTTACTGTGGAGTGAAGAACAAATAAAGGAGAAGGGAGAGAAGATGGTGGGGGTGATTAAGAAGGTGATGAGTGAGCAGCGGGCACCTGTTTAATCTCCGGAATTAAATTCTCCATCATCAAATTTTTTCTTTAGAATATCTTCTATCCTGTCAGCAAGTGATTCAGCTGTTTCCCCTGGTGCCAGTTTTACATCAGCCAGTGCAGTGGCAACACTATCAAGAATAAAATTGTAACGGGAAAATTGCGAAAGCAAAATTTTCTCATCCCATTTCTCCCAATAATAACCTTCATCATCAAGCCAGAAGGTTTCAAAATATTTTTCTTTGAGATAGTGCAATAATTTTAAAAGGGCAATATGAGTATCTGGCCCTGCAAATTGGGTCTTGACATGTACCACTTCTATCATCAGGTCATTGGTGGCAGGATCATAATATATCAGCTTTGCGGGGCAACACAATGAACCATTGGGCAAGAAGGTCAGAAATGCTGTTTCGCATTCCGGAGGAGTAAAACTGATTCCTTTTACATCATGGGGGGTATATTTTTCGGCAGTGGAGCCAGGCTTCAACTTGGATCTGTTATTATTAAAAACCTGGTATTTCCAATTGAGGCTTTCGCAAACATCTTCCACCTCATTTGTAATTCTTTCAATAAGGCCATAATTTTTAATCCTACCGCTATAGTGTACAGACAGTCCCATTTATCTCGGTTTTATTGCATTTGGCTTTTGCTCCATCCAGTTTACATAGTCCAATGAACCGAGGCGGAAGCGAAAGGGAACCGGAGATATTTTATCAAGTTGCAATTCTTTCTGACAGAAGAATCCAAGAGATCTCAAATAATATTTCGTTGTCGTTCGTAAAATGTCCCTTTTTATCACTTCCCTATTTCCGGGGAAATTAAAATGATGTGTCGGTGGAATTGTAAAACGATAAACCCCGTCATTAAAAACATTTTTCTTCACATAATATGGCGAAGCCCTGTACATCCATTCTTTATATTCAAAATTGTTTCTTCCGATAATTCGCTGAATAGTTTTAGGTTGTTGAAACAGCTTTTGGGCCTCCAAAAAAATGGGACAAGCCATAAAAAACAGCACAACAATTATTTTAATACTTCGTTGCAACATCCCTATTCCTTTTCCCCCTAAATTTACGGCATTATTTTTGTGCAAAGGGCGGATTTTTTCCGAAGGAACCCCGCCCCAATAAAAGTGACGAACCATGGCCCTTAGCCAGAGCTTACAACAGAAACTGTTACAAAAACTGTCGCCCCAGCAGATCCAGCTTATGAAACTGCTGCAGGTGCCTACTGCCAACCTGGAAACCCGGATAAAAGAAGAACTGGAAGAAAACCCCGCCCTGGAACTGGATGAAGAAAAACATGATGAAGGCGCTGATGAGTTGAAAGATGAATTCAGCGAGAACGGCGAAGAAGATTTTGAAGAAGCGGATGGCAGTGAAGACGAATATGATAATATAGATGTAAGTGAATATGTGCGGGAAGGAGACGATGAAGTGGGAGATTATAAACTCCGGGATGATAATTATCCCGAAGAAGATGAGGGCCGGCAACTGCCTTTTAAAACAGAGATCAGTTTTTATGAAATGCTGATCGATCAGCTGGGTTTGCTGAAACTGGAAGAAAAAGAACAGATCATTGCTGAACAAATTGTGGGCAGCATTGATGAAGATGGCTACCTGCGAAGAGAGACACCTGCTATTGTGGACGACCTGGCTTTTCGTCAAAACATTTCGGCTACCAATGAAGAAGTGGAATCACTTATCAACCGCATACAACAATTCGACCCCCCCGGTGTGGCAGCCCGAGACCTGCAGGAATGTTTGCTGATACAACTAAAAAGACAAAAAGAAGAAGGTGGCCATGTGGACCTTGCCATCAAAGCCATCAACAAGTATTTTGACGAGTTCACCAAAAAGCATTATGAAAAAATTCAGCGGGGAATGAATATCAGTGATGAAGAAATGAAAGAAATGATGCACCAGATCATCAGATTGAATCCGAAACCCGGCGGCAATGTGGGAGAGATCAACAAGGCGGAAACCTATGTGGTGCCTGACTTTTTCATTATTAATAATAGCGGTAAACTGGAACTTACTCTCAACAGCCGCAATGCACCCGAGCTTCGCATCAGTGAAGGTTACCGGGATATGCTGAAAGAATATGACCGGGGCTCTAAAAAAGACAAGCGGCAGAAAGAAGCAGTGCTTTTTATAAAGCAGAAGATTGATGCTGCCAAATGGTTTATCGACGCCATCAAGCAACGACAACATACTTTACTCAGCACCATGAATGCCATCATGGAGCACCAATACAATTTCTTCCTTACTGGCGATGAAACGGAACTGAAACCGATGATATTAAAAGATATTGCAGAGAAAACCAATCTTGATATCTCCACGGTAAGCCGGGTGGCCAACAGCAAGTTTGTACAGACGGAGTTTGGCACTTATCGTTTGAAGTTTTTCTTCAGCGAATCGCTGAGTACCGAAAGCGGCGAAGAAGTTTCCACAAGAGAGGTTAAGAAAATTCTCAGCGATCTGATAGAAGGGGAAGACAAAAAACATCCCCTGAGCGACGAGAGGCTTACCGAACTGCTGCAGGAAAAGGGCTACAATATTGCCCGCCGTACTGTAGCCAAGTACCGGGAACAATTAAACATCCCTGTTGCCAGGCTGAGAAAAGGGTTATGATAAATCATTATTCATAAATTTTTTATTCTCTGCACTATAATAAATTCAGGCTTATTGCTATTTTGAGCAGCTAAATCTTTCCCAACCCTTAGTTATGGTATTCGCAAGCCTTATTTTTCTGTTCCTTTTTTTGCCGCTGAATCTTTTGCTGTATTACAGCACAAAAAACCCCACCTGGCGAAATATTATCCTGATTGTTTTTTCTCTGTTTTTTTATGGCTGGGGCGAGCCCATCTGGATTACCCTGATGCTCTTTTCTTCTTTTGTAGATTATTTCAACGCATTGCTGATAGAAAAGTATCGTGGCACTAAATGGGCAAAGCTGGGTATCGTATCAACCCTGGTTTTTAATCTTGGATTGCTGGCTACTTTTAAATATGATGTATTCCTGGTTGAAAATGTAAATGCCCTTTTAGGAACCGATTTCAAAGCGCCGGGCTTTGGATTGCCGATTGGTATTTCATTTTATACGTTTCAAACCATTTCTTATGTTGTGGATGTATACCGGGGCGAAGTAAAAGCCCAGCGGAAGTTTTTCAACTTTCTCATGTTTGTATCACTGTATCACCAATTGGTGGCAGGGCCCATTGTAAGGTATAGTCATATAGCCAATGAGATTGACAGCAGAAAAGAAACTCTCTCAGATTTCAGTAAAGGTATTTCAAGATTTTGCATCGGGCTTTTCAAAAAAGTGGTCATTGCAAACATAGCAGCGGAAATAGTCAGAAAATATATGGGTGACCAATCAGACCCATTGACCATGAACGAACTTTCGAATCTGACGACCGGCGGGGCCTGGTTGGGTGTAGTGATGTATGCCATACAGATCTATTTTGATTTTTCTGCTTATTCCGATATGGCTATAGGTCTTGGCTGGATGTTCGGTTTTCATTATCATGAAAATTTCAAATATCCATACACAGCCACATCGATCACTGATTTCTGGCGACGATGGCATATTTCATTAGGAACATTTTTTAAAGACTACCTCTATTTTCCGCTTGGCGGTAACCGAAAACATGTTTACCGGAATCTATTTATTGTCTGGTTTCTCACCGGTATGTGGCATGGGGCCAGCTGGAATTTCATATTCTGGGGATTGTATTTTTTTATTTTCATTTCACTGGAAAAAGCATTTTTGCTGAATTTCCTGAAAAAGATACCCAAATTCTTTTCTCATTTTTATGCATTGCTCATTATCGTTCCCGGTTGGGTGATATTTTACTTTACAGATACAAAAATCCTGGGAGCCTATTTTGCCAAGATGTTTTCATTCGGCTCAGGAAATTTATGGAATGCAGAAGTCACAAATGATCTGACCACAAACTTGTATTGGTTGATCCTGGCCATCCTGCTCTGTATGCCTGTTTATCACAAAGTGCATGATACATTTGAAAACCGGTTGAAAAGACCGGCTTATTTTGAAACTATTTCAATTGGCCTGAATGTGATATTCATCGTATTTTCAGTAGCACAGCTGGTAGGAAAAAGTTATAACCCGTTTATTTATTTCCGGTTCTGACCGGTTAAAATATTGTGAGCTATGAGTCATATATCTAAAGATAGAAAAACAATAATGATAATAAACGCAATACTATTTGTGGTATTGCTGGCTGTTGGCGGCGTGGCTTCTCTCACATTAAAAAAAGAAACAGTAAGTGAGATGGAAAATCGAAAGCTTGCCCGGTTTCCTGAATTTTCTGACAGCGCTTTGTGGAGTGGTGAATATTTTAAGAAAATAGAAATGTATTATGCCGATAATTTTCCCCTTCGGGATAAATGGATCGGAATTTCCACCTCATTCCGGAATAAGATAGGTTTTCAGTCAAGTGAGATAAAAATGTATGATGAGGTCAATAATACAGACGATAACATAAAAGACACCACAAAAGACATTATTCAATCAGGCCCATTACCCGATGATGGCGCAACAGGTGAGGTAAAGAAAAGAGTGTTTGTATTCAAGAACCGTGCTTTTGAAATGTTTGGGGGAGGACCCGGAATGGGTAAAGCCTATGCGGATGTAATTAATTCGTATAATAAACTTCTGGGACCGGGAGTGCAGATCTACAATCTGATTATTCCCGTGGCGCTTGAATTTGAGATCACAGAAAAATATGCCAAGCTGCAAAAACCTAATCGCCCTGCTATAGAAAATATTTATAATTCACTTAACCCCGATATTAAAAAAGTATGGGCTATTGATGAAATAAGAAAACATCGTTCTGAATACATCTATTTTCATACCGATCACCATTGGACAAGTCTTGGAGCTTATTATGCTTATAAAGCATTTTGCCAAACTGCAGGATTTGCTCCGGTCAATCTTGACACAATTCCTTCCAAAGTAAAAACCACTTTTCTGGGTTCGCTTTACAGGCTTACAAGAGATGAGGGATTAAAGAGCAACCCCGATTCGGTCCGTTATTATCTTTTTAAAGACTCGGTTAGCTTTTATATCGGCAGTTCAACAATTGGCTACTGGAACAAATCGAAAATGTATGGTGAAGGCGCCAGCGGGGCTAACAGTTATTCCGTTTTCTTACAGGGTGATTTGCCTGTTGTAAAAATAGAAACGCAGCATAAAAACGGAAGAAAAATCGCCGTGGTAAAAGAATCTTATGGTAATGCTTTCGTTCCTTTTTTAATTAACAATTATGAAAAGGTGATTGTGGTAGACCAGCGGTATTACTCAGGTGATTTTTTAAAGATGCTGAAAGCGGAAGGCATAAATGAATTGCTGTTTATTAATAATATTTTTGCAGCCCATACCCCTTTCCATATTGAAAAAATAAAAGGCCTGATGGTGAAAGGGGGAAATCAATCGGTAAAGCCGTAAAATTCAAATTGGAGAGTCTTTGTCCCCTCCCCGGAGGGGCAGTAGACTGTACTAAAAAAAATTTTACAAAAGGGGTGGGTTATAACTGTAAGTTTTTTCTTACCCAGACCACCTTTGGCTTCAACTCATTTGTGTATTTATCTCCTGTGGCATATTTTACATGTTTAAGAAAATGGTAATAATCGGATGCAGGATATTTCTTTTTCCATTTATCATACCGTTTATCCTGCCAGTTTTTGTAATAAGCGATGCAGGCTGAATCGGAGCTGAATTTCTTGCATTTGTTTTTACCTATATAAAATCCAAAAAGATTGTGATAGCGCAGGCAGCATTTTTTACAAGCCAGCCAACCCGTTTCCTGAATACATTGCCCCATCACAAAATCGGGTTCCCTTATGCCTGCAGCTTTAATAGCATCGTACATAGCCTGCAGTTTGGGCTTGTTTGATTGTTGTGTAAATCCATTCTGAGTATATAAAAGCAGTAAAAAAGAAAAGAGCAGATTTTTCATGAAATGGTTTTTGTCAGTTGAATTATTAAATATACAAAACCACTCCCATCCGGTAATTTCTTTACTTTGCACAATTAATAAAGAAGGTATGACTACAAGGCTGATGGTGAATGAAAAAAATCAGTTGAGAGAAATGAGAAATTCTGATTCTCCTTCACAACCTGTTATTACCAAATGGGCAGCTAAAATCATTTCTTACCTGTTTCATCCTGTCTTTGTACCTGTATATATAATCCTTTTCATACTTTATCGGCATCCGTATCTTTTTGCAGGAACTTCTTCATGGGACAAAACAAGGATTTTGCTTATGTCTGTAATGATGTTTTCTTTTTTTCCCATCATTACTGTTTTATTATTAAAGGCGTTGAACTTTATTAATTCTGTCTATCTCAAAACGCAAAAGGACCGGATCATCCCGCTGGTAGCATGCGGTGTATGGTATTTCTGGATAACCTATATCTGGTGGAACAGCAATAAAATGGAAGGTTCGCTGATTATTCCCAAAGAAGCTGTTCGGCTGGCATTGGCAGTGTTTGCAGCATCATGGCTCGCATTGATGGCCAATATTAAAGTAAAGATCAGCTTGCATGCTATTTCCATGGGGGTACTTGTAACTTTTATTATCCTGCTTGCTTTTTCACAATCCTTCGGATTTGGCATTTATATTTCTGCCGCCTTGTTTATTGCAGGTCTTGTTTGTACTTCCCGTTTCATTGTTTCAGATCATTCGCCCATCGAGGTATATGGAGGGTTAGCGCTGGGAGTGTTGGCTATGCTGGTTGCCGAGTGGGTGGTATAGATACAGGCTACCCATAATTAATATTCCAAAAAATATTAGTTTTATATTGCTAAATCATTTAGTTTTGTCGTCCGCCTCAATTTTAGCGACGGGAAAAACTGAAATCTTAACTTTGAATCATTATGGCAAAAACAGAAAAAACTACCGATATGTCATCAAACAATTTACCTGCCGGACAGTCAGGCGAGAAACTGAAAGCCCTCAAACTTACTATGGATAAGATTGAGAAGGACTATGGCAAAGGAAGTGTGATGATGATGAATGAGAAAGCACAGGTTCAACAGGAAGTGATATCCACCGGCTCCATCGGACTGGATGTAGCACTGGGAATTGGCGGATTGCCAAGAGGAAGGGTAGTTGAAATATATGGTCCAGAGTCTTCGGGTAAAACCACCATTGCCACTCATGTCATTGCCGAAGCGCAAAAGAAAGGAGGTATGTGTGCTATCATAGATGCAGAGCATGCATTTGACAGCAGTTATGCAAAGAAATTGGGAGTGGATGTAGACAATCTATTGATATCTCAACCGGATTATGGCGAACAGGCTTTGGAAATCGCTGACCGTTTAATTCTTTCCGGCGCTTTAGATGTAGTGGTGATTGACTCTGTGGCAGCATTGGTTCCCAAAAGTGAATTGGAGGGTGAAATGGGTGACAGTAAGATGGGTCTTCATGCCCGGTTGATGAGCCAGGCATTGCGGAAGCTCACAGCTACCATTGCCAAAACAAATACCATCTGCATTTTCATCAACCAGTTGAGAGAGAAAATAGGAGTGATGTTTGGCAACCCCGAAACAACCACCGGTGGTAATGCCTTAAAGTTTTATGCCTCTGTACGCTTAGATATCCGCAGACAAACACAGGTGAAAGATGGTGAAGAAGCTATCGGTAATCATGTAAAAGTGAAAGTCGTAAAAAACAAAGTCGCTCCTCCTTTCCGTGCCGCTGAGTTCGATATTATTTTCGGAGAAGGTATTTCCAAAAACGGCGAGATCATTGATATGGGAACCGAGCTGGGTATTGTTCAGAAAAGCGGAAGCTGGTACAGCTATAATAATGACAAACTTGGGCAGGGCCGTGATGCGGTAAAGCAATTGTTGGTTGACAACCCTGAGCTTGCCAAAGAAATTGAAACCAAGATCAGGGAGAAAATCAAAGAAATACAGACCTCTTAAAGTGTTTTTGTACAATGGGTTAATAAGTAAACCTCCTGTAATTTGCAGGAGGTTTTTTGTTTCTTCACAAAAAATTCTGATATGGTTTAAACAATCAATGTTTGAACATTGTATATTTGTGTCTTCCTTATCCAACCAATGTCAAAAGACTTACGTTATAAAGGATTAAATGCCCAACAATAATTTAAATACAGGAACAATAAAATGGGTTTCCATAGTGTCTGCGGCTTTGCTATTGGTTTCCTTTTTCCTTCCCTGGGTGGCCTGGAAAGATGCTGCACTAAGCGGTAATGCCCTGCCGGTGGGTCATTTCTTTGAAGCCGCAAAGGAAAAGTTTGGCGTGGGTAATCCATTCCCGCAATTCAGCATAGCATTTAAAGTATTCTGGCTTATTCCCGTTGGGGCAGCAGCAAGCATACCGCTGACCTTCCTGAATAAAAAATCATTCTGGCCGGCAGTCGTTGCGGGACTGCTTTCTTTGTCGCTGGTACTGGTATATTTTCTGTTCAGCCAAAGCATGGTAAAGCAGTTGGGTGTCAGCAAGTCTGTATGGGCCATAACAAGACCCTGGTTGTTTGTCCATGCAGCAACAGCTATAACAATAGTGCTCAGCGCTGCTGAAAAAAAATGGATACTTAAGACAGGGCTTGTTGTATTAACTGCTGCTATCACAGTAATCGGATTCAGCATCGCCGGCAAGCAGGCTGAGAAAAAGATCTTTGAAGAAAAATTTGCTTCCACTGACGATATTAAGGCCGACTATACCCTTTCAGCGGATGATCTGTTGAAAGAATTCCTGGCAAATGATACGGCTGCCAACAAAAAATATAATGAGAAAGTGCTGCAGGTAAATGGCCTCGTTTCTGCAATTGACGTTTCTGCCGATTCAACAGGCACTCTCCGTTTTGAAGACAGCACCGGTTCTTATGCCATTTTTTCATTGGAGAAAAACCAGTTTGACAAAGTAAAAAATATTAAGCCGGGTGATGCAGTTTCTGTAAAAGGCATCTGCAGTGGCAGTATTTTCAGTGATATACTCGGCACCACCTCTATCAGCTTTAAACGTTCAATTTTAAATAAACAATAAATGATCATGAAAAAAACTACTCTCTTCCTTGCATTAGTATTCTTAGCAGGCTCTGTGTTTGCCCAAAGAAAGACAACTACAACAGCCGCCGTAAGTTTTGATGCCTCCACAGTAAAAGACGCATTGCCCAAAGCAGATAACAAAACTGTTATTGGTTCTATTGATACCCAAACAGGAGCCGTAGCTTTTGAAGCAGCCGTGAATAACTTTTCTTTTTCCAATCCGAAAATGCAGGAGCATTTTAACGGGGCCAACTGGATGAACTCAGCTCAGTTTCCCAAATTTACTTTTGCGGGGCAGATTCAAAAGCCGGGAAAAATAAAGTATAACAAAAACGGCAGCTACACAGTGGATGTGACGGGTGATCTTACAATAAAAGATATCAGTCAAAAAATAACTGTTTCCGCAACATTTACCGTAACGGATGGTAAAGTAAAAGTGAGTTCCGCCTTTTCAATCAAACTGGCAGACTATAATATTACCGGGCAACCGGTGGAAGCAGGCAAAGTTGATAAAGAACCTAAAGTAACTGTATCAGCTGAGTTTTGATTTCAACAAAATATAATTGACATACACCGCATATGCGGTGTATGTCGTTATTAATTTAGTTCCCGATCAGCTTCTCCGCATGTATCAACCTCCCTTCCGCATCAAATCCCTCTACCACTACTTTAAACTTTTTACTGAAGTCATTATTGTAGAAATACAATTTAACTGACTTAGCGCCCTGCTCTGTATATACATTAGGATTCCAGTATAAAGTAGTACGGTTATCGGTTGTCGGTTGTTTGGGACCCGCAGGACTGTAATCAGGATTATAAAACTCCCTGCTAACAGCATAGCCGTTGCGTTCAAAATAATTCCACTTATCCGGCTTTTCTTCTTTGATTTTTTCTTTGGTATATACGGCCACAGCGCCTCCGGGATAGGAACTGCCCACACCTACAAAACCTGCCTCATAAAATTTTATCAGCGCCACATCCTGCATGCGAATGGTTTGGAGCAAGCCGATATTAGCAGGCGCCTCATCCAGAAAAATGCCGATCAGCCATTTTTGTCCGGTCATGAGGCTGAAATTTTTCTGGTTAACAAACTGCCCGTTCTGGATATCTATTGTGTGGATATTGTTCTTAATATACTCCACCACATTCAATGATTTATCATTCGCAGGCTGGTTGATATTATCCAGCTCCACATTGGCCTGCGAACTGAATACGCCGGTTGCATATTTTTCATTCACCTGTTCTATGGGCCGTTTCTTTGTCTTTGACTGCACGGTTACCCTTTCCAGCTCTTTCACCTCTTCCAGTTTCGATTGCACATAAGTAAACCGGTTATCAATTTCGGTTTTATTGGATATTATTCCTGTATGCCTGCTGATGGTATTTGCTGTAATATCAGCCACTATCGCATTCATTATTTTTTCGATTGATACTTCATCCGGTATCACCAATGCGGGTCTTTGTTTTTCCCTGTAGTCGGTGTAGGCGTAATGGAATTTTGATTTCCCTGCAAAGAACAGGGAATCCAACCTGAATTGTCCTTTCCCGTTTACCATTGCTTCATAACTGCTTTCGGAAGAATCAGCGCCAATGAGATACATATTCAGTTTGCCTCCAGATAAAGGTTGCCTGGTTCTTTCATCAACCACCTGGCCGGAAACAGAAATAAAGGGAAGGTCCTCGGGTCTTTTATCAACGTATTCACCCGCCAGCAATTTTGTCCAGTTGAAGCGGCTCCATCCGTGAGTAAGCATCAGATTATCCAAAGCAGAGGCAGTACTGTCAGCATGTTTTTCTCCAAAGGAGTCCTTTTGGACAAAATACCATGCGGGGTTGTAAATATATCCCTTCAGATCTCCGGTGAGTAAAAAACGGGAAACGATATTATCCTTGTCATTAAAACTCATGGACGGCATGTCAATGATAGCGGCGGAGCAGCTACGCATAGCGGCATCCGGAAATATTATTTCAATTTCATTGGCTCCTCTTTTTTCAAAAGAAGTTTTTACGGCAGCGATGGAAGCAGCAGAACGGTATTCACCATTATCCACAAAAGCCAACCGTTCGGCCAATGGTATTCTATCTTTATTAAAAACCGTGAAATGCAGAATACCGGAAGGAAGACTGTCGGTTCCCAGGTGACCGATGACGCTGGGATAATCTTCAAAAGCGATCTCCGTTTCAAATACCACCTGGTTGTTGATCTGTGCTACCAGCAATAAATTGTCAAAGCTGATCTTATCTTGCTCACTTCTTGATAGTTGAATTTTTTTACTCCCCTTTTCATCTTCAATATGCAGGTTGATGCCCGATGATCTTACTTCCGGTAATTGATAGGTTCTTTTTCCGGCAGCTGTTTCTGCTTCGGCTATGTATTTTTTTCCCACCTGTGGAGCAAAGGCAATTTTCCCGATACCATCATGGTAAGAACTAAAATTGGTAATGACGGTTCCTGTTTCTGTTTTTATCGTTCCGCTTACATCCACCGGCATCCCCCATTGGTCTGTTGCTTTAAAGGCTACCGTGGTCATGATGCCATCAACGAGATTACCACTTTCGGGAAAGAATTGCAGAGATACGGTTTGGTTTACATTGCTGGTTTGATTTTGCGTAGCTCCTGCAGGTCTGAAAACAAAAATATTTTTCTTATACAGCAAGGCTTCTTCTGTATTCAGCATTGCGGGAGTGAAAGCCCGGATATAATAATTATCCTGCGGCAATGAATCGTGCAGGTCAATATTTCCTTTTGCCACGGCGCCCAGCACAGGAAATTTTTTGTTGGCGATCACCTGCCCTTTATTATTTATCAACTGCAGGTAAAGATTATTGCTGACATCAGAAGGCTTGCCATTATTATATAAATAGGCCTTGAACCAGATGGTTTCTCCGGCTATATAATATTCCCTGTCATAATGAACATATATCTTTTCCTGCGGGAATTTGGAGACAAAGTCAGTGAGGGCAGAGTCTGTTTTTTGTGCGGAAAGCTGGAGAATGGCAAATAGCAGAAAAATTGTTACGACCGTTTTATAGGTTTTCATCTGAAACAGGTTTGCGTTAAAGTATTCAATTTCGCAGGGATGATTATCTGTTATTCCATCAGCGGGCATGCAGACGGATAAAGATAGTTTTTCCGGGTTGTTGGCTGCATGATTTTGGTAAATTGCACGGCTTATGCCATTTTCACTTCATACCAGTTATTCTCCTGCCGGCGATCAGCCGGATGCCATCCTTCAATTGACAGAAGGGGTGCTTAGTGGAGAGAGATACCAGACATTACTGGGAGTAACAGGCAGCGGCAAAACCTTCACCATCGCCAATGTGATACAGAATACCCAGCGGCCAACACTGGTGCTGACACATAATAAAACCCTGGTGGCGCAGTTGTACGGCGAGTTCCGGCAGTTCTTTCCTGAAAATGCGGTGGAGTATTTTGTTTCCTATTATGACTATTACCAGCCCGAAGCTTACCTGCCGGTGAGCGATGTGTATATTGAAAAAGACCTGAACATAAATGATGAGCTAGATAAACTCCGCCTGAGAGCCACCTCCAGTCTGCTGAGCGGAAGAAGGGATATCATCGTGGTAGCATCGGTGAGTTGTATTTATGGCATGGGCAATCCAACGGATTATGAAAGCGGCATTATCCGTATTCATAAAGGACAAACTATTTCCCGACAGGCATTTCTTCATTCATTGGTCAACTCATTATACAACAGAACAACTTTGGAATTTAACCGGGGAACCTTCCGGGTCAAAGGCGATACTGTTGATATTAATCTTCCTTATGTTGACTATGGATATCGTATCACTTTCTTTGGCGATGAAATTGAAGAAATAGAAAGCATGGATATAGTGACGGGAAAAAGGATCGGGTTGATGAGTGATGCTGCTATTTTTCCTGCCAACCTGTATGTAGCTCCAAAAGATATTCTGCAACAGGTATTGTATGAGATACAGGATGAAGTGGCGGCACAGGCGGAGTATTTCAAGAAGCACCAAAAATATATTGAAGCCCAGCGGCTGACGGAAAGGGTGAATTATGATATTGAAATGATACGGGAACTGGGTTATTGCAATGGTATTGAAAATTATTCGAGATTCTTTGATCGAAGAAAACCCGGTACAAGACCCTTTTGCCTGCTGGATTATTTTCCCAAAGATTATTTAATGGTAGTGGACGAAAGCCATCAGACCATTCCACAGGTAAGCGGTATGTACGGCGGCGACAGAAGCAGGAAACTGATACTGGTTGATTATGGTTTTCGTTTGCCGAGTGCGTTGGATAACCGGCCGTTGAATTTTCATGAGTTTGAAACACTGACCAACCAGGTGATATTTGTTTCTGCCACCCCGGATGATTATGAGCTGGAGAAATGCGGTGGCGTGGTGGTGGAACAGGTGGTAAGACCAACGGGCTTATTGGATCCACCGATAGAAATACGTCCGTCAGTAAATCAGATTGATGATCTGTTGGATGAAATAGATAAAAGAGTAACAAAAGGGGATAGGGTGCTGGTAACTACATTAACTAAAAGAATGGCAGAGGAGATGGACAAATACCTGCACCGCATCAACATCAAATCAAAATACATACACAGTGAGGTGGATACACTGGAAAGAGTGGAGATACTCAGAGAATTAAGATTGGGAAAAATAGATGTGCTGGTAGGAGTGAACCTGCTGAGAGAGGGTTTGGATTTACCTGAAGTTTCTTTGGTTGCCATTCTTGATGCAGACAAAGAAGGTTTTCTGCGCAATGAAAAATCATTGACACAAACAGCAGGCCGTGCGGCAAGAAATGTGGACGGTCTCGTTATTTTTTATGCAGATAAGATGACAGAGAGCATGCAAAAGACGATTGATGAAACCAACCGGAGAAGGGAAAAACAGATCGCTTATAATATTGAACATGGCATTACACCCACCACTATCAGCAAAACAACCAAAGATGTATTTGCGCAAACCTCTGTGCTGGATATAAAAGGCTACGACCCTGCCAGGCCCTATGCCATTGCACCCGACGAAGACCTGGTAACAGTAGCAGCCGAAGAGCAGGAAGAATACAAGACTATTCCTCAAATGGAGAAAGCCATTTCGAAGATCAAAAAGGAAATGGAAAAGGCTGCGAGAGACCTCGATTTCATGGAGGCGGCGAGATTGAGAGATGAGATGTTTGTGCTGCAAAAGAAACTGGAAGAAATGAAGAAATAGTGACTCGTAGTTTTACGAATCTCTCTCAAGTATTTCTGCCTGATTTGCCCAAATAGCATTGGTCTTTGCTTGCCAACCGGTTAGCGCCTAACTATCTTAGCTAAAGAGACCAGAACTAAATCCAAATCTTGTAAAACCGTAAATCCAGTATTTATGAAAAGACGTGTCCGTAAAATCGCCAACTTCTTTGCGTTCAATCTTTTGTTTTTCGCACTGTACCTCAATTTCATTCACAAAGACAAGAGTTCCGTTGTTCCTGTTGCTCCCGAGAGCAGCAAGCAAACAGCAGCATTCAGCGGTACCGTGCTGGTGGAAAATCCTGACCAGTACCTGAAGAAAGAAGTTCCTGCAACTGTAAAGAATTAAACAAGTAGCGTTAACATTGCCAGACCCCGACTCAATATGTCGGGGTTGTTGTGCTTTAAACATGTCCCCGTCTGAAATCTTTATCTTAGGGGCATGGAAAAAAAGGTCTTTCTGCTGGATGCATTTGCCCTTGTTTTCAGGGCTTATTATGCATTGATCCGTAATCCACGCATTACTTCCAAAGGAAAAAACACCAACGCACAGTTTGGTTTCACCAACACATTGGTTGAATTAATCAATAAACAAAAGCCATCGCATATGGCGGTTTGTTTTGATACTTCTGCTCCAACAGAAAGGCATACTGACTTTGCCGATTACAAAGCTAATCGCCAGGAAACACCGGAAGACATCAGCGCCGCAGTTCCGGATATTCACAGAATCATTGAAGGATTTAATATACCCATCATTGCCGTTGACGGTTATGAAGCAGATGATGTAATCGGCACCCTGGCAAAACAAGCAGAGAAACAAGGATACGAAGTGTATATGGTGACCCCGGATAAAGATTATGGGCAGCTGGTTTCCGAAAAAGTAAAAATCTATAAACCGGCTTACCAGGGAAATGATGTGGAGATAATGGGACCGGAGGAGGTTTGTGCCAAATGGAATATTAAATCTGTTGACCAGGTAGTGGATATGCTCGGCATGATGGGTGATGCAGTTGACAATATTCCCGGCATACCCGGCGTGGGAGAAAAAACCGCTGCTAAGTTTTTAGCAGAGTACGGTTCTTTGGAGAATACGCTGAAGAATGCTGATAATATAAAAGGAGCAATGGGAGAAAAAGTGAAGAAGGGAAAAGAGATGGCGATGCTTTCAAAAAAATTAGCCACCATTATGACCCATGCGCCGGTAGAATTTCATGTAGAGGATTTCAAACTGAAAGAGTGGGATAAAGAAAAACTGAAACAGGTATTTGCCGAGCTGGAGTTCAGGACACTGGGCAAAAGATTATTGGGGGAAGATTTTTCTATTGCTTCCGCTTCATCAAAATCAGTAGTAGAAAAAGAAATACCACAGGGAGTACAGACTGATTTGTTTGGAAATATTATTGAAGAACCGAAGTCGGAAGTCGGAAGTCAGAGGTCGGAAGAAGAAAGTTCGGAGGCCGTTTTAACTGTTGATAAGAACATAAGTAACACTCCGCATAAATATGAAGCGGTGGAAGGAGATGCGGCCATCAATAAGTTGGTAGCAGAATTGAAAAAACATGAAGAGATATGTTTTGACACCGAAACCACCGGCATTGATGCGAATGATGCCGAATTGGTAGGGTTGAGTTTTGCTGTAAAAAAAGGAGAGGCGTGGTATGTTCCCTGTCCTGCCGATCAGAAAAGAACAAAAGAAATACTGGCACATTTCGAATCGCTGTTTGCCGATAGAAAGAAAACATGGATCGGTCAGAATACAAAGTATGATCTGCTGGTGCTGAAATGGTATGGTATTGAAATAGCCGGAAATATTTTTGATACCATGCTGGCGCATTATGTCATCGAGCCGGAAGGAAAAAGAAGTATGGATTTACTAAGCGAAAAATTTCTGGGTTATGAACCGGTGCATATTGAGGAACTGATCGGGAAAAGAGAAAGAGGAAAGACACAGGGTACAATGCGGGATGTGGAAATAGAAAAAATTAAAGAATATGCCGGGGAAGATGCAGACATCACCCTGCAATTGAAAAAGGTTTTTGTGCCGATGCTGAAGCAAAAGGAGGTGGAAAAAGTTTTTAAAGAAGTGGAAAGTCCGCTGGTGAAAGTGCTGACCGATATGGAATATGAGGGAATAAAAATCGATATTGACTTTTTGAAAGAATATTCAAAAGAACTGGAAAAAGATGCGAAGAAAGCGGAAGAGAGTGTATATAAGCAGGCTGGTGTTCGCTTCAATCTTGCATCACCCAAGCAATTGGGAGAGGTTTTATTTGACAAACTGAAACTGGATCCAACAGCTAAAAAAACCAAGACCGGTCAATACCAGACCGGTGAAGATGTATTATTAAAACTCGCAGCGAGGGAGATAGGGATTGCTAATGATATTCTTACTTTCCGTGAGTTGACCAAACTGAAATCAACCTATGTGGATGCATTGCCGGAACTGATCAATAAAAAAACGGGAAGGGTACACACTACCTACGGACAGGCAGTAGCTGTAACAGGAAGATTGCAAAGCAATAATCCCAACCTGCAAAATATTCCGGTAAGAACGGAGAGAGGAAAGGAAATACGGAAAGCATTTATTCCCAGAGATAATAAGCATGTTTTACTTTCTGCCGACTACTCACAGATTGAATTAAGAATTGTTGCCGCCATCAGCGCTGACAAGAATATGTGCAAAGCCTTTAAAGATGGAACGGATATTCACACAGCCACTGCCGCAAGAGTATACAATGTGTCTGAAAAAGAAGTAACCAAAGAAATGCGTTACAAGGCAAAGAGTGTAAACTTCGGGATCATCTATGGTCAGGGAGCTTTTGGTCTGGCCGATAACCTTGGCATCAGCAGAACAGAAGCCAAACAAATCATAGATAATTATAAAAAGGAATTTCCAGGCATCCAGAAATACATGGATGATACTATCAATTTTGCCAGGGAAAATGGTTATGTGCAAACGCTGATGGGAAGAAAAAGATGGTTAAGGGATATTAACTCGGCCAACTTTACTGTGAGAGGTTTTGCAGAACGAAATGCCATCAACTCACCCATACAGGGAACGGCAGCCGACATGATCAAGCTGGCGATGCAGAAAGTACATGCCGCTATGAAAAAAGAAAAGATGCAGAGCAAAATGCTGCTGCAGGTGCATGACGAACTGGTGTTTGATGCATTAAAAACAGAAGCAAAAGAATTAAAACCGCTAATTATAGAATGTATGCAGGATGCCATGCCATTGCCGCATAAAGTGCCGGTAATCGCCGAATGCGGTGAAGGAAAGAACTGGCTGGAGGCGCATTAAACTCTTTTGTATGAAAAATATTTTCATTATCCACTGGAACGAAACCGAATTAAAAGAAAAAATTGCTCCGCTGAAAAAAGCAGGCTATAAAGTCGGTTACCATTTCAGCCAGGAAACTACGGCCAATTTTAAAGACAACCTGCCTGAGGCGCTGGTTATTTGTCTTGACCGTCTTCCATCACATGGCCGGGCTTATGCGGAATGGATGTGGGAAGCCAAAAAAAGACAGCATATACCGATAATATTTTGCGGGGGGCAGCCGGATAAGGTTGAGGCAACAAGACTAAAGTTTCCGAAAGCCATTTATTGCAGCAATGAAAATCTGGTTGATATGCTTATGAAATTGAAATAGGCGCTCTGACAATCTGCCGCTTATCAAAATTTTAAAAAAAATTTCTTTTTTCCGGCAAACTAAAAAGGTAAAATCGTAGCTTTTCTTCCCTAAAAAAAATTTATGAAACAAAAACTGATTGCTTTCTGTGCAGCTGCAATATTATTTGCTGACTGCAATAATGAAAAAAAAGAAGATAAGAGCAAAGACAAACCCGCTGATTCAACCGGTAAAATGACCGGAGATAACAACATGGCCATGCCGGACTCCGCCACGATGATGAAAAACTGGCAGGACTATATGACTCCGGGTGATATGCACAAGATGCTGGCAAAATCCGACGGAGAATGGAACGGAGAGGTAACCATGTGGATGTACCCCGGCGCACCGGAACAAAAGAACATTTCTACCGCAACAAACAAAATGATCCTGAACGGTCTTTACCAGCAAAGCACTCATTCCGGGGATATGATGGGTATGCCTTTTAACGGCATAAGCACTGTCGGTTATGATATTCACCGGAAAGAGTTTGTAAGCACCTGGATCGATAATATGGGGAGTGGTATCATGGTAATGAAAGGCCCATGGGATGAAGCTACCAAAACCATTAACATGAAAGGAAAAATGGTGGACCCGGGCACCAAAATGGATACGGATGTCAGGGAAACATTTAAAATCATTGATGACAATACCCAGGAAATGGAAATGTTTGTGATGACTCCAGATGGCAAAGAGTTTAAAACAATGAATATAAAATATACAAGGAAGAAATAAACAAAGACTTTTGGAATGGAGGGCCGCATTGATCAGCGGCCTTTTTTATTTGCTTATAGAAATAATTATTTTCCCCTTAAAATTTCCTTTTTCATAATAACGGAAAGCATCTGCTGTTTGTTCCAATGAAAAACTCCTGTCAATCACAGGAGCGATTTTTCCTTCTTCAAAGAGTCGGGACAATTCATTTAGTCCGTCCTTGTTCATCCGGTATCCCATGATCCCAAGTTTCTTTTTCCTGTATTTTGAAAGTAAAGGCTGTAGCACCATCATCTGGAAAAGCAAACCACCCATGGAACCGCCAATCATAGCAAATACTCCATCAGGTTTTAATGCCCTTTTATAATCAGCAGTTGATTTATGTGCAATCACATCTAAGATGTAATCGTATTGTTTACCTGTTTTTGTATAATCTGTTTTGCGATAGTCAATACATTCATCAGCGCCGAGTGAACGGAGTAAATCAAACTTTTCTTCTTTATCAACACAGGTTACTCTTGCACCAATTGATTTGGCATATTGCAAAGCAATAGTACCCACACCACCACCAGCGCCGTTAACCAATAGTTCATCTCCCTTTTTTATTTCTTTTTTATAACGAAGCCCTTGTATCGCCAGCAAACCAGCCTGTGGCAGAGCGGCCGCCTGTTCAAAACTCATCTTCGGTGATTTTTTGGCCAGCAGTTTTTCAGGAGTGCATACGTATTCAGCAAATCCTCCAAAACCTGCACCGGCTATATCGCCGAACACCTCATCTCCCGGTTTAAATTCTTTTATACCGATGCCCGTTGTTTCAACTACTCCGGCAATATCAGCGCCGGGAATTTTGTTTCTGGGCTTGAATAATCCACCCAACATTCTTATCAGGAGTCCCTTGCCTCTGATCAACCCCCCTCCCATTCATTGACGGAAGAAGCATGCACTTTTACCAGCACCTCATTCTCTTTTGGAAAAGGTTTATCAACCTCTCTTATTTGAAGATTATCCGGGGAACCGTATTGTGTGTAAACAGCTGCTTTCACAGGGCTAAGATAGAAAGATGCCGGTCATAATATTAACGAACCTTTTATTTCTTAACCTCCACAATTACCGGCGCCTGTTCGTATTTAGGGTCATTGGTGAGTTGCACTGTTTTCTTTGTTTTATAATTCATCAGGTAAATATTATAGTCCTTTTCTTCATGGGTGCTTTTGTCCATTATCACCCATTTACCATCACTGCTCCAGCTATGCCAGCCGCTGCTTAAATCACCGGATGTTATCTGCCAGTGCTTTTTACCGTCAGGCGCTACTGCATAAATCTGGTTTTGCTTATTCTGTCTTGACAGGTAGCTGATGAATTTATACTTGCTGTTCCATTGCGGCGGGCCGGCATGGTAACGAAACCATTCTGTAGTAGTATCTTCTTTTGGAAAATGAGTCAACTGAATTTTATTACTCATATCCAGGTTCATTTTCCAGAGTTCATCAGGAACTGTTTGCCGCAAACTTCTGTCAGGCCGGTATGCCAATACAATTTCTTTTCCACCGGGTAAAAACAACGGGTCTCTTTTAGTGGAAACGGTATCGTTAGTGAGTTGTTTATGGTTTCCGTCTTTGATATTTATCAAAAACAACTGGGCCCTTAATTTCCCAATTCTTCCCAGCACAATCATTTCCGTACCATTATTGCGGCTGCTCATCCAGCTGTCTTCTAATTGCAAATCAGAAATTTTTCTTTTGTTATTTCCCTCCGCATCCATTTCATACAAAAAATAACAACGATGGCAGGTATCAATATCACTGACATAATACACTTTGTCTTTGTAAGCATAGTACATCCATTCCACACCGGGAGTGTTGGTAATATTTTTCTGACCGGTTCCGTCCATATTCATGCTGTATATATCATAGTTATCTTTCTGCCGGTCTTCCAGTACATTGTAAACAATTTTGTACTGCTTTTGTGCTGATGCTGAAAGAGAAAAAAAGATTGCAAGGCCGTTTACTATTTTTATTGCTCTCATACTGTTTTTTTATTTTAACCTGCCTGTTCATAAGCATGTTTTATCCAGTTAAATAATTCTTCCCCGATTGTTTTTTCATCCGTTATTTTAATCCGATGCGTACACATGGCATTCCACTTGCTTCCGTCTTCAACAATTCCGGAAGGAGCAATGCCTTTTATATTCAGCCCCACATCCAGCCTGTCTTTGGTTGACGGCTGAATCAGCGCAAACTGTTTCTTTCTTCTCAGACTAACATATGCTTTCTTTGGCGATACTTCCACATCACTGCCAAACTTATTTATCTCCGCCATGAGTTTATTATACCAGGGTTTCAGGTTTTCTTTTCCTTTATACTGCTCAGCTATTAAATCATCGCTGTTTTCGGCGGCTCCGGCATGAGATTGTTTGGCAAAATGAACTACGGTATTTGCGTTGCCATGAGTAAAGCCATGTTTTTCCTTCAGAAAATTAACCAGTTCGCCGTGTTTGGCAAAACCGCTTTTGTTTACAATAGCAATCCATTCTTCTAATTTTTTTCCGGAGTTTTTTTCAATATTTGAAAGTTGGGTTTGGGTGGCTTTGTCAAGTGAACTTGTATCCATGTTTTCATTTTAGCGCAAAATATTGAAAAGAAGTAAGCAGGTATTGTAAAAAATTTACCTACGGGTAAACCGGTATATAGTTCATGTAGTCTCCTTTTGCTTCCATATATGCTGAGGGATTAAAGCCAGAAAACCGCTTAAACTCGTTGATAAAATGTGCCTGGTCGTAATAGCCGCAGTCCAGCGCCAGGCCTGACCAATTGATATGCCCGGGGTTTTTCTCTAATAACATAACAGCCTGCTGAAATTTCAGCACACTAACATATTTTTTGGGTCCAATGCCTGCATATTTTCCAAAAAGGCTGATAAGATGTTTGTTGCTGTAGCCGGTTTTATTGGTTATTTCACGAATAGAAATCTGGGAAGGGCTGCTGTTGATTTGGGTTATGCAGTAACGGATGGCCGGGTGAATTTCAAAATGATTTTTTATCCGTTTCAAGAGATATGTTTCTGCAACAGCAAACTTTTGTGACGGCCCCGGCTGTTCCAGCAATTGCTCCCTGAAAGAAAGTAACCCGTTTCCAAATACCAGTTCGGCATCCACCACCCTGTTCTTAATTTCTGCTACAGGCATGTGCAGAAAAGACCAGGCCATTCCGGGACGAAAACGTATCACCATCATCTCTGACTCGTCCGCCCTCGCCTGGATGGAAATATATTCTGTCCGCATGCCGGAGATCCATGTCCGTTTACAGGATTGAATTTCTTTCAGTGTGTCATTGTCATAAATGTATTTGGGAACATTGGTAAGGTCAACGATTAAATCAATGCCGCCATCAGGAAGCAGCCGTTCAATGGTATGTGGCGGGTTATAGCCCTTGTAATAGGTGATCAGCTCCACATAGCTGGCGAGGGGTAAGAGAGGTATGTGGAATTGCAGAATCATTTTTCACTTTTTACTCCGGCTGCCATTCAGATTGGTCTCATACATATTAATCCACTCCGCCACGGTTATTTTTGAAGCCAGTTCGCCAATTAAATCAAAAGGAATGTCTTCCGGTTTTTTATACCGGACACAACTTTTGCCCATATCTAATTTTTTAGGGCTGGCTTTTGCATGAGCTTCCTGAAACCATTTCAGCAATTTTGGGTTTGCATAAATTCCCATATGGTACAGATTAATGGAATTTTTCTGCGAAGCAAGGCCCATAAACGGCAGCGGGTCTTTTGGATTGCAATGATACCCTGACGGGTACATGCTATGCGGTACACTCCAGCCCATCATTCCATAACCCATGCCCTCCTTAAATCCTTTGGGTATGTTTTTCTTTATCACATTCCTGAGTTTTGAAACGGCTTTTTGCCTGTCTTCCGGCAGTTCGGCAATGTATTGATCAACAGTGGCGGCTTTGGATTGCATATATCTGATTTTAGAAACTTAAAATACGAAAATATTCCGGCCAGGGGCCCATCTCTTCTTTGTACTGCTTAGCCATCACCCTTGTTATTTGCGCAATATGCGTAAGGTCATGCACCACCCAGGTGGCCAATAAATTTCTCAACGTTACTTCACCCAATGAAGGGTGCAGCCCTTGCTTGTCAAGGTCATTTTCTTTTAGTTCAAGTGATTTTAGCCAGGTAAGGTTATTTTTTCGTAATGTTTCAAACTCATCCAGCAATTGAAGTAATGATTTGCCTTTGCTTTCTTCGTACTGAGCAAAGCGGTCGTATGGCTCGAAAGATTTACTTGCTCCGAAATCCAGTATCCGTTTGGTTCGGGCAATCCAATCCGTTTTTTCACCATGAATCAGGTGTCCGATCACATCGAAAGGAGAAAATGTCCCGGTTCCTTCGTTGTTCATCAACCAGTCCTCATCCAGATTGATGAGCAATGTTTTCAGAACGGCAGGAGTTCGTTCTAAAACTTCATATGATTTTTCCAGATCAAAATTCACTTCTTCTTCTTTACAGTTTTCCCGGCTTTACTGCGGGCAGGTTTCTTACTTGATTTTGCAATTTTGTTATACTCCAGCGCCAGCTTCACCCAATATTCCAGTTTCTTTTTTGTATTCAGCACATCTGCATCTACAAACACAAACCCTTTCATCACCTTGCCCGTAAAGTCCATTGGTTTGCAGCCCTCTTTTTCCATTACCTCATCATATTTTGCTGGGTCAAGGCGAACCATTAATCTCTCTTTCTCTACACCCAATGCCATTTTATCATTTACCATAAAACATAGTCCGCCGAACATGGCCTTTTCTTCCACATTTTTTTCCGACAGAGAAATCAGCTCTCTTGTCATATCGGCAAGTTTTTCATTGTATGTCATATAAATTATTTTATTCCGGAAACCCCTGTAAAAAAAATTGCTTATTCAAAGTTTACATAACTCACTTTCTATTTCTGTAAATATTTTTCCGGCACACTGTGAAAAGCAATCCGGTTGCCTTCTGTGTCTGTTATAATCGCCATATAACCATGCTCGGGGCTTATCTCTCTTTTTGGCACTATAATTTTTCCGCCTGCGGCTTCTGCCCTATCTAAAAAATGCTGCACATCGGGATTACCATTAAGGTAAATAAGCGGTCCCTCTGTTTGGGATGGTTTATGAAAACCACTGGTATCAATAATGGTTCCTCCCACGCCATTCATCGGATCATCCAATGGAAATGCCCGCATTTTCACTCCCGGAAAATCCATGTTTGTCATTTGAATCTGAAAAACCGCTTCATAAAATTTCTGAGCTCTTTCAATGTCGGTTGCCGGTATTTCAAACCAGCTGATTACATTTTTCATATTAAAAATTTTATTGGTTGATGTCTTTTCCTTCCTGCAGCTTTTTAATATTTCCACTGATGGTTTCCTTTTGTGGTTGGGGCGCCTGAGCCAGAGCTTTGTTTGCATAATCGATTGCTTTGGCAAAATCTCCTTTTGCGGAATAATATGACATGAAACCCGCATTCACGGCATACACATTTCCATTCTTTTTTTCATTGGCTGTAAAAATTTCCAAAGCTCTTTCCAATCGTTTTGCTGTTATCAGCGAACGGCCATAACCAAGATACTGGTTGGCATTGGCAAAAATCAACGCCTCATTCATGGTTGAGTCGGCCTGAGACAGTTTATTGTTTTTTGTATACGCCGTACCAAGAGTGTTTAATGTTGAAAATGATTTTAGCCCTGCGGCCCGCTGCGCCCATGATAAAGCTTCTTCAAGATTGATATTTTTATTCAGGCAAAAATTGGCGGCTGCTACCAGGTTCAGCTGGTTAAAACCTTTTTGTCCTGTTACATCTTCCCGCAGTTTGCCTATTACCATATTTTCTGCATCCACATCCACTCTGAAAGGAACTGATAAAAACTCCCATTGCATGGCAATCACACAATATTTTTCCTTGTGTTCAATAAATTCATATTTCAGGTATTCCACACTTTTTTCAAGCTTAACCGGTTTTACAGTTACTCTCAGGACATCATTCTTTTCATCATAATAAAAACTGCCCCATGAACCGGACTGTTTTGAAAAGATAATGATTACGCTATCCGGCCACACAGCCATAAACAGGCCATAGGTCCCGGCCCTGATATCTTTTCCTTCCACTTTTACATCATGCTCAAGTGTAATGATGGTATTTTCATTGGCGCCTGCCCGCCAGGGTTGGGTGTTTTTATTGGTGACGAGATTCTGGGTGCTGAAACCCCAAGTCACCACATTGCCATCACCCCATATCTTTCCTTCCCGTTTATTTACATCGGGTCTTGAATATTTGATGCTGATGGAAGTAATGCCTACTTCTTCCGTAAGAGTGGCTCTTGGATTACCGCCGGCGGGCGGAAGGTCCATCTGAGCATTTGCCGAACTGCAAAAAAAGACTATGGCAATGATAGCAGCGCTATATTTCATAATTGTTGGTTTTGCATAAAGGTCAGAAAATACAGGGATAGTCTCTTTCCGGCTATCACTTTTATTGCTCACTTAAAATGATTCCAGTACCTGAATATAAAAAACAACAGGATAAGTGTGGCTGGGATGGCAACATAGAGATGGTAATAAATACTGAAATAAAGGTCAAAGCCAATGACCGCCAATCCACAGGCAATTGCCAGATATGCCGCCCATGATTTTAAAAACCACATACCGGTCAAAGCAATAATATTGACCACGGGAAGAAAGCGGAAAATAGTAAACCCTGTGTCTGTAAGCTTTGGAAACTTAGTAAGAAACTCCTGTTTGCCTGTAAATAATTTATACAGGGCAAAACAGTTGCCTGCAAGCATTAATAAAAGAAATACCGAAAATACGAGGGATCTCATTTTTTTCTGCGGTATTCGAGGTCGTATTCAATTGTCCATGTCTTTCCGCTATCATCGCTTCGTTCTCCCAATTGTCTTACTTTTTCATCGCTGAGCTTAGTAAAGGTAAGCCGTCGCATGAAAGTTTCACCTTTTGGCCCGGTTACTTTATCAGCGTAATAAATTATTTTGCCCTTACTTCCTTCCCCTCTTAAAAATTCGGTAGTGTTTCCTGTGTTGTCTGTCCAGGTCTGTTGCCATTGCCGGGTTGCAGCATTATAGGAGTTAAAGCTTTTTCCGCTGTATATCAATCCCTGCTGTGGATTGGCGCTGATCCATTCTTCCAATATCACACAGCTATCCAGGATCAGAGATATTTTACTGTCGCCTGCCTTGTTGCCTTTTACGCCAAAAGCCTCCCATTCTCCGATCCAGAAATCAAACTGGCGGAATTCGGGACTGGAACAGGGTTTTTGTGCAATCGCTGAAAATGAGAGCTGCAATAAGAACAGAAAAATAATCCTACTTTTCATAAACAGTTTTTGAATAAGACAGGATGAAATTAAAGACTGCTTATTTGCCTGTCAATTAATAGCTCCGTTCTCTCAATTGAATTTTCCGGTTATCATAAAAATAAAAATCCCCTGCATGTGCAGGGGATTCAGGGCTAACTCATTTTTGTTTTAATTATTTCCACCGCCGGGTCCTCCGCCACCGGGTGGGCGTTGCGGCCGCATAGAAGGTGCAATTTTTTCCTTCCAAATCTCATATTGGTCTTTGTCCAATACTGCTTTAAGCATATCATTCTGTGCATCTGAGAATTTTTTCATTTCAGCCTGAAAAGTTTCCCTGTCGGGCATTCCTCCGGCCATCAGCTCCTGCCTTCTTGCCTCTTGTGTTTTGTAAAGGGCAACAAGAGCTGTATCAAGATTTGCCAGCACTTTGGGATCAAGCTTAAAAGCACTATCCAGTTTCTGATGTATTCTGGCAGCTCTTTCTTCAGGCGTTATTCTCGGAAATCCGCCACCCCCGGGTTGTGCATGAGCTGCTGTTGCCAGTGAAAAAGAGCCCAGCAGTACAAAAAAGAATTTTTTCATTGATGATTTTTTAGATAAAAGTTAAACGAACCGGTAAATACTACTCTGCTCCTGTCCTATGAGCGATGCAGTACACAGTATGACGGAAGATAGCTAAAAACCGTTCGTTGAAAAGGGGGAATAATTTTACTCACATCCCGTTTGCCGGAACTGCTTTATCTTGCAGCCCCTTAATGATTAAAACAACCTATGGAGTACAGTAAACTTGTAGCTGTGACCGGTTTGCCCGGTTTATTTGAGCTGATCAGCAGTAAAACCGACGGAGCTATTGTCCGCTCCCTTGATGATAAAAGCACCCGTTTTATTTCAAGCCGCATTCATAATTTTTCACACCTGGAAAGCATTGAAGTTTACACAACGGGTGATAATGTAAACTTAGTGGATATATTGAATGCAATGAGCAAAGCTTCAGATAAGCTGCCGGATGACAAAGATGCAGCCGCTGTAAAAAAATATTTTCAGAAAGTTTATCCTGAAATGGATTTTGAAAGAGTGTATGCCAGCGACATGAAGAAAATGATAAAGTGGTTTGATGTACTGAAGAAGAATAATGTTGAAATAAAACTTTCAGAACAGCCGCAGGAAGAGCCGGCGCCTGTAGTGGAAGAGCCAAAAGAACCGCAGGCAGAAGAAACTCCAAAAAAGAAAACAACAAGAAAGAAGAAAACTGATTAATCAGCTGATATGCCAATTTGCGGATGTGCTAATGAACCCTGTCCTGCAGGTCAATTCATTAGCACATTAGTTTATTATCAAATTATCACATTATGAATTACTCTGCCGATATAAAAAAACTTCCCCGTCATTTTTTACCCCAGGATTTTGCAATCAGCAATTGGGAAACTCTTGAACCTTTTTTTAAAGACCTTGATGAAAGAATAATCAATTCTGTTGCAGCATTAGAGCAATGGCTTAAAGATACCAGCGAACTGGAAGCGGTGATAAGCGAAGATGCCTGCTGGCGGCAGATCAGGATGACCTGCGATACGGAAAACAAAGAACTGGAAGCGGCTTTCAGCTTTTTTATGATGGAGATTCAGCCAAAGATCCAGCCCTGGTCTGATAAACTGAATAAAAAACTGCTTGCCTGCTCCTTTACCAAAGAACTGGATCAGAAAAAATATTTCACTTATCTGCGCAATGTGAAAAAGAATATTGACCTGTTCAGAGAAGAAAATATTACCCTGCAGGCTGAACTGAATGTAATGCAACAGCAGTTTGCTGTGATTGCAGGCAAGATGACTGTAACGGTGAATTACCAGGAATATACTCTGCAGCAGGCAGCAAAATTTCTGGAAGACCCCGACCGAAACCTGAGAGAAGAAGTTTACCGGAAAATATCAGAAAGAAGATTACAGGATAAACATGAATTGGATCAATTGTTTACTTCCTTAGTGAAGAAAAGACAACAGATTGCCAGGAATGCCGGTTATTCCAACTACCGTGATTATCGTTTTACTGAGCTTGGCCGGTTTGATTACAGTAAGGAAGATTGCTTTCAATTTCATGAAGCTGTGAAGCGATATGTGATGCCATTGGTAAACCAGCTTTATGAAACCAAAAAGAAAAAGCTGGGTATTGATGTCCTTCGACCCTGGGATGTGGAGGCAGAGCCACCGGGCATTCAGCCTTTGCGGCCATTTAAAAACGGGAATGAACTGACAGAAAAGACCATTGCCTGTTTTAATGAATTATCCGGTGTGTCTCTTTCGGGAAAAACATTTTTTGGCGATTGCCTGCAAAAAATGAAAACCATGGGCCGTCTTGACCTGGAAAGCCGGAAGGGCAAAGCGCCGGGAGGATATAATTGTCCTCTTGCTGAAAGCGGCGCTCCCTTTATTTTCATGAATGCTGCCGGCACACTGGATGATGTAACGACCATGGTGCATGAAGGCGGGCACGCCGTACATTCTTTTCTTGCCCATGAACTTGAGCTTACCGGTTTCAAAGAATACCCGACAGAGTTTGCTGAAGTAGCCAGCATGGCGATGGAATTATTGAGTATGGATTATTGGAATGTATTCTTTTCTACCAAAGAAGAATTAAAAAGAGCCAAAGAACAACAACTGGAAAGAGTGATCACCATTTTTCCATGGATTGCGGCTATCGACAAGTTTCAGCACTGGATATATGAAAACCCTGATCATAGTGAAACAGAAAGAGCTGATAACTGGTTTCGCATACAGGATGAATTCAGTTCACCCGTCATAGATTTTGACGGACTGGATGAATACCGCCGGTTTGCCTGGCACCGGCAACTGCATTTGTTTGAAGTCCCTTTTTATTATATCGAATATGGCATAGCTCAGCTTGGTGCTATCGGTTTATGGCAGCAATACCGCAGCGATCCTGAGAAAGCTGTTCAAAATTATATAGCGGGGCTGGCTTTGGGTGGCACAAGAACCCTGCCGGAACTATTCAGAGCCGCCGGATTGAAATTCGATTTGTCTCCTGAACATGTGCGGGTATTAATGGAATTTGTAAAAAAACAGTTGGATAGTATTCATTCTGAAAAAAATACCGGAAAGTGGTAGGTATAAAATTCGGTAGATTGATTCTTTGCCCCTATTTTTGGTTTGGAAAAACAAATGCTTTTTATAGCATTTTGACATAGCTACTAATCAGAGCCTTAACCAATAGCCCCGCTGTTTCTACAGCGGGGCTTTTTATTTCAAAAGTTTTTTTGCATCACGGATCAACTGTTTCACCTCGCTTTCCTTTAACCCGTCATATATTTTTTTTACGTCCCCGTTTCTGTCAACCAATGCCCAAAACTGTGTATGCAAAAAATCATCATCAATATTTTTCAGGTTATTGACCGGATCATCAATCGTATAACTTACCCTTGCCATTGTATACAAACTGTCTTTGCGTCCCGTTAAAAAAACCCAATGCCGGGTATCCACTTTCATTGAATCGGCATATTTTTTCAATATTGCGGCAGAATCCACTTCCGGCATGCAGGTATGCGAAAGGATAAGAAAATCATTCCTGTCTTTCAATGCATCATAAACCAGTCTCATATTTGTATTCATCCGGGGACAAATGGCTTTGCAGGTGGTGAAAAAAAACTCTGCCACAAACACTTTACCCGCCACATCTTTTTCAGTAAAAGCCATACCATCCTGTGTGGTGAATGAAAAAGGTCGGATAAAACTAATAGTAGCGGTTTTTTTTTGTCCAAAACCGGGAATAAGTTTTGTAAGTATGAAATAAAACCCGATAAACAACATAACAAAAAAACCGATATAAAACAATCGTTTCTTTGACATAGGCCGCAAAGTTAAGCCGGATACCCGGTTTTGCTTTGGAAGGAAAGCATAAATTTAATTATACTCCGTACCTGCCTCATAAATTTCTATGATATAATTTTTTTCCATTACCTTGAAGAAAAAGTAAAATGAAAAACTTTCTTTTTATCATCTTTCTCCTGCTTACGGGTTTTGTGCAGGCGCAGTCAAATTCTTCTCCGGATAAAAAGGATGAGGATGCAATAACGAAATTACTGAACAGGCAGGCAGCTGACTGGAACCAGGGCGACATTGATGGCTTTATGAAAGGATATTGGGAAAATGATTCGCTGATGTTTGTGGGAAAAAGCGGGGTCACCTATGGCTGGGCCAATACATTGAAAAATTATAAAAAAGGATACCCCGATACCGCCGCTATGGGAAAGCTGTTGTTTGACGATATTAAAATAAAAAGACTTTCGAAGAAATACTTTTTTGTTGTTGGCAAATGGCATTTAAAGCGGAGCATTGGCGATATCGGTGGTCACTATAATTTATTACTCGAAAAAATCAATGGTAGTTGGGTAATTATTGTAGATCACAGCAGTTGAATATTCCAATTTAATTTATTAAAAATCTGATTTATGACCCTTATTATTATTGGCGTGCTGGTACTTTTTGCAGGACTTGCTCTTCAGCGAAATGAAGAGTATAAAAAATATGCCCGGATACTCCGCAATGTTTCTTTCCTGCTCATATTGGCCGGGGTGCTTACAAAATGCATTGTACAAATCAATCCCGGACAAGTGGGGGTTAAAACTCTTTTCGGAAAAGTGCAAAATGATGTACTATCCAGTGGTCTTCATTTCATCAATCCTTTTCTTGAAATAAGAAGACTGGACATCAAAACCCAGAACTATACCATGAGCGGTATCCATGATGAAGGACAGAAATCAGGCGATGATGCTATCCGGGTTCTTACTTCAGACGGTCTTGAAGTAACCATTGACCTGACGGTTTTATATAAACTTCTTCCTTCTGAAGCGCCGAGATTAATAAAAGAAACCGGAGAAGATTATACAGACAAAATCGTAAGACCTCTTACTAGAACAAAAATCAGGGATAATGCTGTTTATTATGAAGCTATTGCCCTTTATTCCACCAAAAGAGATGAATTCCAGCAACGGATCTTTAAAAGCATTGAAGATGATTTCAGGAAAAGAGGGCTGGTGCTGGAGCAATTGCTGGTGCGAAACATTACCTTGCCCGAATCTGTCAAAGCCACTATTGAACAAAAAATAAATGCAGAGCAGGATGCCCAGAAAATGCAGTTTGTTTTATTAAAAGAAAGACAGGAAGCTGAACGTAAAAGAGTGGAGGCGCAGGGTATTGCAGATTATCAGCGGATCATCAATACTGGTCTTACCGACCAGCAATTGCAATATGAGCAGATCAAGGCTTACCTGGAACTTGCCAAATCACCCAATTCAAAAGTAATTGTAATGGGTAAGGGTAATGCGCCGGTAATTTTAGATACCAAAAATTAAATGGTTTTTAAAAGAAGCTTTTGCCTGATTGCTCCAAAGGCAAAATAGGCGGTCAGCAATCCTGCTGCAGAAAACAATATATCATTATAATCAAATGTGCGGCTGAAGAATGTTATTTTCTGGAGATACTCGTTTACCACCAGCATGCCAAACCCCAATGAACAAACCAGCCTTAGGTCAAAGGAAGACTGAATTCTGAAAATGCGGGCAAGTAAAAAATTTTTCCCGCTAAAAAACCAGTATGCCCCAAAAGGGATCAGAAATGCGCCGATCAGGTTGGGAGCAATGCCAAGGAAAAATGTTCCGGATTCATTAAATAAATGCAAGGGCCTGATTAAATATTTAATCAGCCAGATAACAATTGTACCTGTTATCACAAACCAGCGACAAGTTATTTTCAACTGCATTTTGAAAAAATATCTTCCGAATATAGGCGTAAAATCTGAAAGGAAGCAACTTACATTACTGTTTTCATCAGCCCTCCTTCCATGTATTGTACAAATACCGGGCAAGAAAATAAAGTGTGACGATCATTCCTGCATAAAAAAGAATGGTATAAATAACGGGCTGCCCATGCAGCCAGGCCAGTTTAAAATAAATACCGGCAACAGCACAGGCCATCAGCCACAACAATCCCAACGATACCGACCTGATAATTTTCAGAAAATATTTTTTTACCTGCGAATCCCAGCCTCTTTCATTTTCCATAACCGAACAATTCGGATACAAGGTACTCTATTTGCCAGGTTTATCTGATAAGCAGGTTCCTGAATTCGCTGGAGTCGCCATTGAAAACATTAAAGTCAACCTGGTTTATAATGCCATTCACCCTTCCTTCATCACTGTGCTGCCAGAAAAGCCATCCACGGCTTATACTGGGTTGCTGCAGCTGATAATAATGTGCAATCCACAGGGGATAAGAATCGAATTCGCTTCCAAGATTCCGGTTGTAAAAATCTACATTGGTGTAGATGATCGGTTTTACATGGTAATAGTTTTCCACCACATCCAGCCATTCTTTAGCTTCTTTGCGAAGTTCTGAAGCAGGTGTTCCATTTAATTGTTCTATGTCCAGTACGGGGGGGAAGTCGCCTGTTTCCAATTCCACTTTATCAATAAAATTTTCTGCCTGCATTCTGCCATCTTTTGATGCAATAAAAAAATGATAGGCACCCCGGATGATACCATTATCCTTTGCTTTCTTCCAGTTTCGGTTAAATCGTTCATCGGTATTGCCTATTCCTTCAGTGGCTTTCATAAAAGCAAACCCAAGCTGAATATTTTTCACTTTCATTGCTTTCACTTCTTCCCATGCTATCAGGTCCTGGTATTTTGAAACATCAATACCATGAATGGAATAGCTTTCGGGCATTACAATCCCAAATTCGGGATAACGGGTGAATCTTATTTTTCGGTAATTTTTCCATCTCAAAAAAAGATAGCCGCCCGTAACAAGAATAGCTGCTGCCAATATAAAATATGTGCCTTTCTTTAATTGTTTTTTAAATTTTCGGGATAACATGGAGGGTGGTTTGCAGTGCCGTTATGCACAACAAAAATAACCAGAGGCGGAATTGCAAAATGTTAATTTGCCCTGTTATCCCTAAAAAGAAACTTTAGCGCCAACGGTTATATAGAACATTTCCCTGCCCCGTTCTGACAAATCGGGCTGGTTGGTAATTTTTATCAGGTTTTGAGGAATTACATAGGCAGGTATCATGATCAGCTGAAACTTTCCCTTTGCGAAAACCATCGGCATCAGCATCTCATACGAAAGAATATTGAATTCTCTTACCTGTTCTGTTACCTCCTGTGGTATGCCCGGTAAAATGTATTTATATGATTTTTTAGTGAATTGCTGGGTGCCAGCATTTATATTTACTGAAGGATTGATAACAATCACAAGATTATCCTGAGTTTGAAAGCGGAATAAATGACTGAGTCCTGCGGTAGCGCCAAAATCAAATTTGTCGCTGTATTTTATATCTCCTCCAAATGTCAGATCAAGATATTTGGTAAGTTTCGAAAAGCTGGCTGCCGCCTGTGCTTTTAAAGCTGATTGCACCAGTTGGGAATTATCCTGATAAAATGGTTTTACCAAATAAGCATTTCCGGCCCATTTTGCATTCCTGAACATATAACCAGCGGTGGCCACCGTGCCTGCATACTCAAAATGTGAAACAGCATTATTTACAAAAACCGGCGCTGCATTAATATAGAAATGCTGGTCAAACCAAAGCTCCGCCATGGGGAAAAAACCCGTACTGCGAAGACTATCAGTACGGCCGTAGTAGTTTAATCCACTGTTGTAATAAACACCCAGTTTAAATTGTTCTTTTCCCCTGGAAGCCGAGTCCTGTTGTGCAAGAAGAGTGGCTGGCAAGAAAAAAACAAATAATGACAGCAACAAGATGAAGCGTTTTTTCATATGCCCTGGTTTGATAAAGGGATCGCCTGTTAATTCATTCATAATGACGTCACAAGACGATCCCGGGTATATATAATTGAAGATTACGGATTATTCTTTGCCGATCCCGGCTTTTGTTTCAGCATTAATTTTTGAATCACTGCTTACCTGGGCCTTCACTGGTTTGCTGAGTTGTCCGGCAGCATTCATTTCCGATTTTACTTCGGCAGCGGCACTGGCTTTTACATCTTTTGCTGTTTGAAGAGCAGCATCCGTTTTCTTTTCAGCAGATGCTGAAACTGTAGCAACCGTTGATTCCGTTTTATCAATTGCTTTACTACCTTTTACTTCTATGTTTCCGCTGCCATTAACGGAAGCGCCGCCGTTTAATTCTGCCTGAGTGGATCCGTTACTGGATTGGCCATGTATGTTGACGTTTGTCTCCACCTGGCCATTTACTGAAGTATTTGCATCGGCATTTTTCTTCAGTTCAGTTTTCAGATTTCCTGTTACAACAGCGGCTTCATTAGCTGTAGCTTTAATTGTAGTTGCTGTTACAGCCTTTATCTCTCCCACAGTGGCAACAGCAACACCCACCGTTGCTTTAGCTGCGTTGGTTGCAGCGGCCGCAGCCTGTGTTGTAGCATTAACCGCAGCCGATGTGGCATGAGATGCTGCTACCGTTGCAGAGGTGGCCGCATTCGTAGCCGCTGTTGTACTGGCTGCTGCAGCTACTGTGGCCTGGGTAGTGTTACTAACCAGTACTCCCAATTGACCAAATGCAAATACTGAAAAAAATGTAGCCATTGTGAGCATGATTGGTTTTTGAATCGTTTTCATGGTTTTTGTTTTTAGTGAATAATATTATTTTCCTGAACAGACCATAGCCTGTTACTATTTGGTAATTCCGGCTCTATAGATTGGTTAAAAGCTATTTCCTGCAACCAGGAAATTGTTGGTGGATGATTGGTTCGGCGTGGTCAATGATCAAATATTTTAATCATGACGACAATCGTTAAAAAGACAAACATTATACCAAAGGGTTTAATAAGTGTGGAAAAACATACAAATTTTTTTTATGACAATTCGATGAACTTATTTCAACTCAATGTTTCCCAATTACTTTTATTGCAATATTATACCTTACAGGTTTATATATTGTTGCATGCCTGGTCTTTTCTGGAAAATATGGTGGAAAATAAACAACTGGAAAATTTCCGGTAAATATCCCTATGAAATAAAGAAGCTGATCATCATCATTGCGCCGCATACCAGTTGGAGGGATGTGGCTGTTGGGTTAGCAACACGAAGTGTTTTAAAAGCAACACATATAAAATTTCTTGGGAAAAAAGAATTGTTCGACGGGCCTTTTGGCTGGTGGTTTCGCTGGATAGGTGGTACAGCAGTTGACCGGTTCAGTAAACACGGCGTAGTTGACCAGGTGGTTGATATGTTTAACAGCAAGGAAGAATTCACTATTGGTCTTGCACCCGAAGGCACAAGAAAGAAAGTGGATAAACTCAGAACCGGGTTTTATCACATTGCAAAAAAAGCAGGAGTGCCGATACTAATGGTAGGGCTTGATTTTTCAAAAAAAGAAGTGGTCCTCAGCGAAACCTTTTTTACAAGCGATAATGAAGAAAAGGATATAGAACATATTATTTCTTTTTTTGGGCAAATAAAAGGGAAATATCCTGAAAGAGGATTAGGGCATTTGAAAAAAAACTAACTATTCAATAATTCTGAGCTTTGCATAGTTCAACATTATTTTCTTTTCGCCGTTTAATTCAAATTTTACTGTGGCAATAGGATTGTGTGCGGCGCCTTCCATTTTTATTACCTCACCGAAACCGAATTTCTGGTGTTCTACTTTTTGCCCAACCTGTAAATCAGAAGTATCGCTGGCAACAAACCCGGCTGAAGGTTTATGTTCTGCCACTTTATTCAAAACTGATCTGGGTGGCAGATAGGAGGGTTGTTCTTTATAATAAGAACCGGATTGTTTTTTGGGAATACCGGATTCGCCGTCATCATTAGCCTGCCAGCCTTTCATTCGATTAAATCCACTTGTACCACCCCACTTGCTGCTGCCCTGTGCCCTTGCACTCCCCCCCGCAAAACTTTTATCAAGATATTGTTCCGGAATTTCCTCCAGAAAACGACTGGGATCGTTTTGCACCAATGAACCAAAACGATAACGGGTGCCTGCATAGGTTACCCAAAGTCTTTGCTTTGCTCTTGTGATGGCTACATAAAATAATCTTCGTTCTTCTTCCAATTCTTCCCTTGTGTTTATTGACATGGCGTTAGGAAAAAGCATTTCTTCCAATCCGGCTACAAATACACAGGAGAACTCAAGGCCTTTTGCAGCATGAATGGTCATTACTTTCACCGTATCCGAATCCGGATCTTTTTCATCGGCATCGGTGAGCAAAGTGATTTGCTGAAGATAGGAAGCCAATGAAGCCCCGCCTCCCGGAGAGGAGATATCGGTGTCCCCGAGAACAACGCCTTCCTCATCTATTTGAGAACGATTTGTTGTATCATCTGCCCATTCTTTAATTGAGTTCAGTAATTCCTGTATGTTCTCATAACGCTGCACACCTTCGGCGCTTTTATCATTGAATAATTCTTTTACAAGCCCTGTTTGTTTGCCGACATAAAATGCTACTTCATAAGCAGTTTGTTTTTCCAGCATGCTGGCAAAACTTTTTATCATGATCACAAAATTATCCAGGGCTTCTTTGGTTCCTGCTTTAAATCCATGCTTTGCCGCATTCTCCATCACTTCCCACATGGAAATATTATTTTCATTGGCATAAAGAACCAGTTTGTCGATAGTTGTTTTACCAATTCCTCTTGTCGGATAGTTGATAATTCGTTTTAGCGATTCTTCGTCTTTGCGATTAACGATGATGCGCAGATAAGCCAGCAGATCTTTTATTTCTTTGCGCTGATAAAAACTTATGCCTCCGTAAATGACATAAGCAATGCCCATTCTGCGAAGTGCTTCCTCAAATGCCCGGCTTTGGGCATTGGTGCGGTAGAGAATGGCAAAATCCTTATTGTTGTAATGATTGCGAAGTTTTTGCTCCTGAATGCTGTCGGCCACAAATTTTCCCTCATCATTATCCGTCATTGTCTTCACCAGTTTTATTTTTTCCCCTTCGCTGTTTTCGGTAAAGAGAACTTTTTCAATCTGACCCTTATTCCTGCTGATAACCTCATTGGCAATATGAAGAATACTTTTTGTGCTGCGGTAATTCTGTTCCAGCTTTATAATTTTCACTTCGTCATAATCTGTCCGGAACTGTAAAATATTCTGGATCGTTGCACCACGGAATGAATAAATACTTTGCGCATCATCACCTACCACACACACATTCTCATGCATGGCGCCTAAAAGTTTTATTATTTCATATTGAGCCGGATTGGTATCCTGGTATTCATCAATTAAAATATATTTGAATTTTCGCTGGTATTTGGCAAGACTTTCAGGAACATTTTTCAGTAATTCATAAAACTTCAGTAACAAATCATCAAAATCCATTGCCCCGTTCTTAAAACAACGTTTTGTATAAGCATCGTATATGTTAGCAATGGCCGGGCGGTTGGCCCGCATATCTTCCTGCTGAATAGCCCAGTCGTTTCGGTATTCTTCCGGGCCTACCAATGCATTTTTAGCAGCCGAAATTCTGTTGTAAACCAAATTCGGTTTATAATGCTTGTCATCAAGGTTCAGTTCATTCACCACAGTTTTAATAACCGCCTTTGCATCATCAGTATCATAAATGGTGAAGTTGCGGGGATAGCCGATCTTATCCGCTTCAAAACGAAGTATCCTTGCGAACACTGAGTGAAAAGTGCCGATATATAAATTTCTTGCCTCGGCACCTGTCCCGCCATGGGCGGGATCGCCCAGGATCTTTTCCACTCTTTCCTTCATTTCTTTAGCGGCCTTGTTGGTGAAAGTGAGGGCAAGTATGTTAAATGCATCCACACCGTTGGCCATCAGGTGGGCCACTCTTGTGGTGAGTACTTTTGTTTTTCCGCTTCCGGCTCCCGCAACAATCATTAGCGGACCCTCAATATGTAAAACAGCTTCCCGCTGCTGCTCATTTAATCCCTGCAAATAGTCAAACATTGGTGCAAATTACACCGATTGACCGAGAGGCAGAAACGGGAATATTCTATTAATGAATTTTTCCAACAGAAACTTTTTGGCTCATTACTGTATCTCTTCCGTTGGTGGGCTTATCATCCCTGATTTAATCTTTCAGATTCAGGCTTGCGTAATTGAATGACAACGAAAGAAAATATCCCACTCTGTATACAGAAGTATAGTTATTATTTGTAAGCACAGAGAGATTTACTTTATCGCCATATTTCACCCCGGATAATTTTTTAACCTGTGCGCCACTTACCCCTGCCGTGATACATACGGGGTCTGATTTTCCAAGAAATGTACTTAGCCCCAGCATCAGGTTCAGTTTGGTATTATCGCCGCCGACAGGAAGGCCGGCGCCAAAACTGCCGCCCCATCTGAACCCTTTATCTTTGGGTGCATAAAAATGCAGGTAAGTAACAATCACCGGCTGAAACTGATCAGCAGATTCTCTTGCAATGATGCTGTCAGGAGTTACATAATAATGCCAGCGGTTTTCTGCAAATGATACAAAGCTGAACCCGAATGTGTTCCTGAAACGAAGGGGCTCTTTTTTATAAATGGGAATCCATTTTTTAATGGTGTCCTGTGGTTTCAGGTTAATCGCAACTGAAGTGGCTGAATCAATTACCGGTGTAAACCTGATCTCTGTCATTATGGTTTTCCGGTTTATTTCCAGCGGGGTTAAATAGGAATAATTATCGCTGATTATCTGCCGGAAAAGGTTGTTGATGCGGGCAATAATATCTTCAATACTTTTTCCGCCCACCGAAGCAATGCCGCTGTTTATTAAATTCATTTTTTCAAAAGCTTCCTTCATTAATGCAGTTGCTTCATTTGATTGCAACTGGACGTCTTTAAAGGACAAGTATATTTTGGCAAGTTCTGCAAAGCTGTTTTTTGCATCCGTGGCTTCCCGCTGAAAAAGAGAGGAGGAATTAATGGACGGCTGCATTACAGACTCCTCGGCATATGGAAAGACGGTTTTCATTTTAGTGCGGGCTGTTTGCCTGATCTCTTCTGCCGGATATTCCATGGTATATCTTAACCCCGCAAGGTCCCGCCATAATTGCTCGCTGTTCTGTTCAAAAGCAATTACCGCCTGTCTCCACTTGCTGTACATAGTCAGAAAATCATTATAACGGATTGCAAATTCCTGTTTGGCTGTTTTTTGTGCACTGGTTTCTGTAAGTATTTCAAAACTTTTATCATCTGTTCTTTTAAAAATATCGTCCATCTTCAGAGGTTTTAAATCAAGTTCTGCAAGACCGGATGAAATATTTTTTACAGGGTTACTCCCCATGCCGGGGATAATGACCGTTTCCGGTTGTTCCTCCCGGATGACATATTTTATTTCACGACGATAGCTGTTTGCCGAATTAATAAGGTGTAGATTCACCCGTTTTGTTTTGGACAGATCAACCATAGTAACGGCAGCTGTATCACCCGGTTTTCTTACTCTCAGGTATTTTATATCTTCTCCTGCCACATTATAGCGGATTATGTATTGCTGTGCCCGGATGAATGGAACAAAAAATAACAGCATGACGAAAACCATAATAGCTTTCATATAAACATTTTTTGAACTTTTCAAATTACCAGCTAATGGCAGTTTCAGCTATGACCTTTATCATTATTGGCATTGCTTTTTCTCATCTCTCGCCAATAATTACAGCGGTAGCTTTCGGTCATTAAATGACCGTTTTATGCAATGGCTGGAAATTTTTTCAGGCGGCATACAAGGTTTTGCTCTGATCATCCTGATACTTGATGTGCTGATCTGGTCTGTTGCGCTGGTGGCAGTGGCGAACGGAAAATTCCACGATAGCAGTACCAAACTCTGCTGGTTCTTTATCATCCTTTTTTTAAACATCATCGGCATATTGCTTTTTATCTTCTGGGGGAGAAAGGAAATAGCATGGCCGGAAAGAAAATAAAATTCATATGAAACTTTTTTTAACCGCAATCGCAGCATTATTGCTGCTGGGTTGTGAAAACAAATCCGGCGCAGACAATAAAAAATATGAAAGCCTGCTCGGGCTTTCCCTGAATTATGATAAAAAAGAAATTACCATAACGGTTGTGTCATCGGGTTGCACCACAAAAGCTGATTTTTCATTTACCATCGATGCAAATACCATCAAAATAGAAAGGAAAAAGAGGGACGAATGCAAGATGACCCCGGAAGCGATAAATCTTGTTTACTCTTTCCAGGAAAGCGGAATTGATGCTGATAAAAATTATACCGTTGTCAACAGCTTTATTGGAAATCCTAATCTCGCCAATATTCACTGATGCTATTGCGGATGATAAATTTTTTCCGCTGTCCTTAATACTTCTGCCTTATCCAGTGTCATATGTTTGGTCTGTTGATTCTGGAACATCATCATCTGATCTTTAAAATGCGGTGAAGCAGGATTCATCGATGCACCAAAAGTATTTACTGATTCAATCTTTGGCAGGCTTCCGTCTTTGGGGTAGCGGACAAAACAGATATAAGCATCGCCCCCTGTTACTTTCCGCATTCCATTTTTCCAGGGTTCGGAAAAAGAAGCGGTGAGCACATCGGGGAAACCCCATGCCGGCCTTACATCATCGCCTCTTACCAGTTTTTCCACATCGCCCAATGCTAAATTTGTTTTACCAAAATTCTTCATCATATAATCATACACATACTGGTAGGTTTCTATGGCTTCTGTTTTTGTTATTTGTCTTGAAGGAACACCTTTCAATCTTTCAGCGAGATAATAATAAATAATGATAAAGATGGCTGCTCCTTTACTGCTCGCTATCGCTTTCCTGTCCCAGCTCTGGAAAGTGCTGATTATGTCTTTCAATACAGGATATTCATCTACTTTTAAATTAAGCATGCTGTCAATGCCATAATTGTATCTCAGTTGTTGTGGTAGTTGCTGGTCAAATTTGATTTGTTTGAAACGGTTATAATCAATCTTATCGCCATTGATCAATTCCGTTACCCGCTGGCTGCGATTGTTGTGATAGGTTTCCCATCCATCTGTTTTGTCAAATTTGTTTTTGTCCAGATTGTAATTTGGATCAGTTGCAAGAAAGGGAGAATGGTTGGTGTTAAATAAATATCCTGATGGAGGATTTACATATTGCGGAAGTTCGCTTATGGGTTTAAATTCTGTCCAGAGTGTTTTGGATGTATTGCCGGGTAATGTACTTTTCCAGTGATAGGCTGTATCTGGATTACGTCTTGGCATTTTGCCATTGCTGATATAAAAGATGGTATCGTACCTGTCAGCATACATAATGTTGAACATAGGCAGGCTGGTCATGCTGACGGCTTTGTAAAACTCTGTGAAGTTTTTTGCCTTATCCATCCTGTACCATTCTTCCAGCGCCTTGATGTCCATCAGCGCAGGAACCCTTAAAGCAAAGACGCCTTTAGCTGTTTTTAATGTCGGTCCGTATTTGCTCCACCAGATTTTTTTACCAATAACAACAGGTATTCCTTTTATATGAAGCTTGGCTTTGTTTTCTTCAAGGTTCAGCCATTCGCCATCAAACCGGTACTGATTTTTATTGGCAGGATTTATTTCCAGTTGATAAATGTCAAACTTATCCTGGTAATTGACTGTATGCGCCCAGCCAAGGTTTTCATTAGTTCCATGAAAAATCAAACAGCCGCCGGGAAATAATCCGCCCAGTATATTCCATCCCTGTTCGCTGCAGAGATGCGCTTCATAAAATGCAACTGGGCCTGTGTTGGGCTGATGGGCATTGATGGCCAGAAAACTTTCTCCGGTTGTTGTTTTCACGGAATTCATCGCAAAAGAATTAGAGCCGTCTGTTTTAAAGCCGGGAATGGTAGCAACTTTACCGCCGATGATGGCTGGCAGGGCATCATCCACACCGCAGAAAAGACTGATGGAAAAAACAACCGCTGTCATGTATTCTTTTTCATTCAGCGGGAATGCTTTTTTATATTTCACTTCTTTGGGATGTGCTGCTGCATATGCATTCAATCCGGCTATATAGCCATTGATGAGAGTTACAAAATCAGAACTGAGTGTATTCCATTGTTCATCCACTGTTTGTCTTATCCGCAATAATTGTATAACATAATCCACTTCGGCACCTTTTTTACCTAGTCCTGTTCCCACCAATGCCTTGCCAGAAAGGGCAACGAGTTGCAATGTTTCAAAATCATCTTCGGCATGTGCCCATGCAAGTCCATAAGCCACTTCGGCGTCAGTTGGGGCAAAGATGTGCGGTACACCGAAACTGTCACGGGCAATGGTAATGTTGGAGGGGTTGATTTGGGCAGATGAACGCAGGTTGACGAACAAAAAAAGAAAAAGCAGTTTTTTCATACGGGGAAAATAAGAAAAAGGAGCGGACAAATAGTTATGAATATTCAAAGAATCAATAATACAAAAGGGAGCTGCTAGAGTGTCGTATATTTATGTGTTATGCGTAACCTTAATTCCACATGCCAAGATATCTAAAGACAAATGCAACAGCTAAAGCAGGCATCAACTATGTTCGAACAATAGTTGAAGCCCATAATTGTATTTTTCAAAAAATTGATCAAGAAAATGATATTGGAATTGATGCATTAATTGAGCTCGTTAAAAACGAAAGACCAACAGGTAATTTTATAGCCTCACAAATTAAATCCGGTAGTTCATATTTTGACAAAAAAGCAAATCTCTGTAAAATCCCAATCCGTGACCATCGAGACTATTGGAGTAACCATTCCTTGCCTATCTATGGGATTGTTTATATACCAGAGTTTGATAGCGCATATTGGATTAACATCAAAAGTTATTTAGAAGCCTTTCCCTCTGACACTGTAATTTCATTCGAACCAACATTAGCGAATATTATTAACAAGACAACTTTCATTACACAATTTATTCCTCACTTAACTGGAGAAGCTCCAAACATTAATTTTGAGCTTGCAAAAAAATTATTTCAATCAAATAATCCCGATGAACTTTACCTTGGATTATATACGTTATTTAAAAAATTTGCTGACAAAAAAGAAGTATGGGAAATCTTTTTCGAGTATTTCAAAACACATCCTGTTTCAGAAATACCAGAAATGCTTGTCTATTATTTATCTGTAATCCCTTGGCACCCAGACATGCTGTTTTACAAAGACTCCCATACACCTGAGTCGAGAGAATATGGAAAAACATTAATCAATCAATTTAAGAGACATGACATACAAAAGTTGCTCTATTTCGTGGATGAAGAGAATATGATTTCTCGTGGTTCTCTTGGGCAATCAGTCGAGGCAATCATCTCGTCGGTACCAAATTTTATTACATATCTCGAGGACATCATAAAAGACAATTCACTGGAAATTAAAATTCGAGAATTCGCTGCAGTAATTTATGCTTATCATAAAGGCGGAGACAGTATTGGCATTTTATCAACAATGACCCCAAATGAGTCTTGGTATATTCAAGAACTAATTGCTCATATAAAAGAATTCGGCGACTTTGACCCGTACTGACAAAGGGTTACGCATAAAAAAACATTTGTAAATGCAGGGTTGACAATCAATAAATTCTCTGCCTTCGCAAATACTCGGACATTACCTCTTCCTTTTACTCCCCAAATATTTCTCATGAATAACCGTCGACATCGGCTTATCATACACTTTGCTTTCCACCCAGGAGATGATATCAAGATAGGCAAAGGCACGGGTTTCAAAACGGTTCTTTTCCAAATGCTTGATGGTGTGCAGAAATTTTTCAAACTCAGGCTTCAGTTTTCGTGGCGATAAAGGAATGGATTGCCGCAGAAATTTAAACATGGCTTCTTCCACCGCTGTCAGGTTTTGCATCCGGGCCATAAAGCGGTACACGGATTTGCTGAGTGATTCCATCAGCATATCATTGCCCAGTTCATAATGCGCCAGCAGGTGCAATACCCGTGCATAGCATTGCAGGTCGTAACGCAGGTCAGTTTTATCATGAATGATCTTTTGCAGGTAATCAATACAGGTATTGTAATCTCCACTGCCGAAATACAACATGGCAATTTTGTAATTCAGCACCAGGATGCGGTGGCGGTCAACAAAAAGATGATATTGCTCCATTTTTTCTTCAATGGCCGGAACCAGCAACAATCCTTCTTTGAAACTGCCCTGCATAAAGTGGCGGTTGATGCGGGCAATGCTTATATAGATAAAAGCCTGTATGCGGAAGCTGTCATTATCCTTTACCCTGTCCGTTTTGGCAAATTGCTCAAAGCGTTTCAGTGTTTTTTCAAAAGCGCTGTGATTGCGGAGATCAAAATGTGCATTCAACAGGTTATGCAGTCCCTTGATGTAATGGCCGGTTTCCACCCTTATCATCAGCGGCTGTTCATCAAAAAGATCAACCCATTTTTGTGTGTGACGATAATATTGCAAAAAATCCTGCCGGATAAAAGCATACCAGCTGATGCTCTGGTACAGGTAGAGCCTTTCATAAAAACCGGTTTGCTGCCATGCATCGGCTGGCAGGTTTTTTTTCAGAAAGGCTTTGATGTCTTTTTCATCTTCTTCATTGCGGGCATGCCCATGCTGTATGTACCAGCTGTAGAGTTGCAGCGCCAGATTGGAGAGCCTCGCCACTTTATCAATATGACGGCTTACTTCATTGGCGTCATCTGACAGTTCCCCTGCCCGGTTTTGCTTACTGCGGGTAATGTGGAGATTTTCAATTCTTTTTTCCAAGGAAATGATCTGGGGAAGAAAATTAAATTTCTGATTGGCTCTTGCTATTTCTTTTACTTTCTCCAGAATCCGCAGGCTTTGATGGAATAATCCTTTTTTATAAAGGATATGAGCATAATCAAACTGTTCGTTTAGCTGAAGATCAAGACTGTCAGAACTTTTGAGCAACCGCAAACTTGCCAGTATTTGTTTGTACAAATGAAATTTCAGGTTGGCCAGCTGTGGTTTGTTAACAGCCTGTATTTTTTTCAGCAGTTTCTCTTCATCATATTCCTTTTGCCTGTCCACAGCATCAAACAGGCGGATCATCTTCAGGTCTTTATTGCCCGAACTTCTTTTAATGTAGAGCTTAAAATGTCTTTTTTCTGCTTTTTTCAGCGATTTGATAAGCTGGAACAATATGTCAGCGCTGCGGTTGGGCATTATATATCATTTTCACTGAAACCTGCTGCCAGAAAGGGTTTGCCAAGTCCTTGCCCTGTTTTGACATGATGAAATGATGCCGGATACGTTTTCGGGGACAAGGTTGTGCTGCTTACTTTCGTACAGAAGCTCTATTCATACAGCAGCAATCGTCAGAGAGGCAAATCGTCAGAGGCCGAAGTTACAACTTAAGGCCGTAATGCTGCAGACACAACATTCTACTCTTAAGAATTTTTCATATGGCAAGCAATCGTTAGAGGTCAGTCCGTTTCCACGGAAGGACCTTTTTTGTGCAACGGGCTAAAATACTGCTTTATTAATCTCAGGAAAATTTTTCCTGAATTTTTTTCTTTGCCGAATCTGCGTACCGCCTCAGTGATCCGGATTTTATACAATATCATTTTGTTCTGATATTTTCTGTTTAGATTTATATCCGGTTCAAAACTGCTTGCATGCCAAAACAACCGGTCAAGGGCTTTTTTTATTTCTGCCTCGTTATTTTTTCTTTTTCCTGTTCAGGCCCAAAAAAAACAAGTAGTGCCGGATCTTCTTCATCATTGCCGCAGGTACAAAGAGAATTCAGGGCGGCATGGGTAGCTACGGTAGCCAATATAAATTGGCCAAGTAAACCGGGTTTACCTGTTGAAACACAAAAACAGGAAGCCGTTGCATTGCTTGACTTTTTGCAGAAACATAATTTCAATGCAGCCATCTTGCAGGTAAGACCACAGGCAGATGCTTTGTATAGAAGTGATATTGAACCATGGTCATATTATCTCACCGGTCAGCAGGGCAAAGCGCCGGAACCTTTTTATGATCCGCTTGAGTTTTGGGTAAAAGAAGCTCATGACAGGGGAATTGAATTGCATGTGTGGCTGAATCCGTACAGGGCACATCATAAAGACGGGAAAGAGATCAGTGATAAATCCATTATAAAAAAACATCCGGAGCTGGTTGTTTATTTAAAAGAAGGTTACTGGTGGATGGACCCGGCAAGAAAAGAAGTGCAGGATATTACAAATAGTGTTGTGGTTGATCTGGTAAAGCGGTATGATATTGACGGCGTACACATGGATGATTATTTCTATCCTTATCCTTCTTATAACAACAATATTGACTTTCCTGATTCAGTTAGCTGGAAAGCTTACCAGCAAAGCGGCGGTAAACTTTCCCGTGGCGACTGGCGGCGTGATGCAGTGAATAAACTGATTGAACGTATGTATAAAAACATAAAAGCAGAAAAGCCCTGGGTGAAATTCGGATTAAGTCCCTTTGGTATATGGCGGCCCGGTTATCCGGAATCTATACAGGGTTTTGATCAGTATGATCAATTATATGCTGATGCAAAACTTTGGCTGAACAAAGGATGGATTGATTACTTCACCCCGCAGATATACTGGCCGGTCAATCGTTATCCGCAAAGTTTTCCGGTATTGCTTGGATGGTGGGCAGGCGAAAACAAAATGAACCGCCATCTCTGGCCAGGCATCAGTGTGGGCAGGGATACAAGCGACAGGAGTATTGATGAAACATTGAATCAAATTATGATTGACCGTGGCATGCAGCCGCAAAGCAAAGGGGTGGTGCATTGGAGTATTTCATCCGTAACAAAAAATCCAAGACTGGCGGATACATTATTAAAATCAGTTTATAATAAACAGGCGTTGGTGCCGGCAAGTCCCTGGCTGGATAAAAAAGCACCACAGCCTCCGGTTGTTTCCACTAAATCAGAAAATGATTTTCTAAAAATAGAATGGACACATCTGGACGAACAAGATGTTTTTTGCTGGGTGGTTTATCACAAATACAACAACCGCTGGACATATAATATACTTACCCGGAATAAGCGGTCAATATCCATGAAAAAAGTAGTGGGTGAAAATGCTCAGAAACAAATATTAAATTCAATTATTGTAACCGCAGTTGACAGAACAGGCAATGAAAGTGAAAAGAAAGAGATAGTGTTAACAAATTGACGTTTCATTTATCTTCACGGCACAAAACGTACACATGGCAATCCGCATCTTCATCACAGGCGGCACATTTGACAAAGAATACAATGAACTAAGCGGCCAGCTTTTTTTTAAAGACACACATATGAATGAGTTGCTGGAAAAAGGCCGTTGCAAAGTGCCTGTTCAGATAAGAACGCTGATGATGATCGACAGCCTTGAAATGACAGACCATGACCGGGAATTAATTGCCCATCAATGTAACCAGTGCGATGAAAACCGGATTGTGATCACCCACGGCACCGACACAATGAGTGAAACTGCAAAATTGCTTGCTGAAAATGTAAAAAATAAAACCATTGTTCTCACCGGCGCCATGATACCTATTAAATTCGGCAGCTCTGATGGTTTGTTCAATCTTGGAAGTGCATTGGCTTTTGCGCAAACATTACCGGCAGGAGTTTATATTGCCATGAATGGCCGATATTTTAACTGGGATAATGTTCAGAAGAATAAGCAAACGGGGATCTTTGAAGAGATAAAATAATTATTCTTCTTTTAGTAAAGTATTAATATCGTCTTCTAATCTTTCTATTTCCAGGTCAAGGGTTCCGTTATAAACACCCCGTATCCTCCGGTGTTTATCAACCAGGATAAAATTTTCGGTGTGCAAGAATTCATTGCCCGTTTGGTAATAGCCAATCGTGTCGCCGGCATAGTATTGTTTTTTGGCCAGCGCATAAATATCATCCGTACTTCCTGTAAGTAAATGCCATTTATTGCCGATGACGCCCTTTATCTCAGCATACCTTTTTAAGACCGGCACACTGTCCATCTCCGGAGTTACGGAATGAGACAGAAACATCACTTCATCATTGTCTTTAAAAGTTGTTTGCAGCAGGCCCATATTATGGGTCATCTTCGGACAAATGCTGCCACAGCGGGTAAAGAAAAAATCGGCCACATATATTTTACCGTCAACTGTTTTTTCCGTTACTGCTTCGCCATCCTGGTTAATAAATGAAAAAGCAGGAATGGTATGAATAGCTGAATAAGCCGGACTTTTTTTGTCAATCCATTCAGGTGTAAAGTCCGGTTTGCTGATAAATGGCAAGCTTTCTTCAGCGGGTTTGTTCTTGCTGTTACAACCCGCCAAAGCAATCGTTACTATCAATATGCTATTTAGTAATAACCGAATCATACGGGTTGTTGCAAAGTTTCATGCCGATTAAACCATATTTTTTCCCGTTCTTAATTACATAGTTTGCCCGCACGGTGCCATTGTCCCACCATAACCGTTGGCTGCCTTCTTCTTTACCATTCAGGTAATGAAATTCTTTCGCCAGCAATCCGGACGAATACCATTCCTTCAACTCGCCATTGTATTCATCATTATGAGTTGTAAAAACAAATTTTGGTTTCCCATCGGGCCACCAGCTTTGATGAAGGCCTTCTTTCCTGCCATTGATATAAAAACGCTTTTCCGCCAGTTGTTTGTTGGGGTGCCATTTTTTTTGTGTGCCTTCCTCTACGCCATTGAAATAAGATTGCAATACAGCTGTATCGCCATTGGGATATAAAACATAGCGGAACCCGGTGAAAAATTTATCCCGGTAATACACGGTGTCCTGGTGATTGGAGAAATTGCTGTCCGTTGCATTCCTGTATTCGGTCGGAACTGTTTTGGCAATTTTTATTTCCGGTTTTGTTGTTTCGTTTTTTTGCCTGCACGACAGAAGAAAAAACCATAACAACAAGTATCCCGCCCCATGGCGGGATACTATTGGCCTGGAAACCGTCCTGAATCCAAAAAAGTTCATTTCATTTATTGTGTTACTGTTCCGGCAGTGCCATAAAATCCGTTTCCATTCAGGTAGGGCGCCGTTGCCGTAAAGTGATAATGATAAATACCAGATGGAAAATCAATAGTGGCATGGGTGTGACCATGATAAGCATCCAGGCCTGTAGGATCAGTATTGTTTTCTTCCTTTGGTCCATACACCGGGAATCCATCCAATAAAAACCCCATCAACGCCCATTTACTTGCTTTTACTGTGGTTAAATAAAGTGGCTCTACATGATAATGGTACATGCCTGTTTGCTGAGGATGGCCCCACCATTGGTCAAAGCTGGTTATTTCACCGGTCAGTGGAGATCCGCCGGCAGCATACTGATTAAAGAGAGGAACTCCATTTAATCCAACGCCAATTACTCCCATAGGCGTGGCAGCATGTGTGGCCGCTACAGCGGGTGCAACAGGAATTTTTAATGTGATGTTTTGTGTGGATATGGTATTGGGATTTGCCATAAAAGTGACTCCGCTAAAAGTCGTGCCGCTAAACACTTCCCGCAATGGGTTTCCTACCGGGTAGTAATGGCTTTTATGATCGGGCAATGCATTGCATTTGATAGTTACCCATGTACCGTCAAATGTTATGCTGGTGGCACCATATATTTTATTATATACGGCAGGAAGTGTGGGCCCGCCGCCTGATGCATTTACAGTTAATGATAAAGAACAGCTTTGGCCGCCAAAACTGATGGCGAAGCTTGCTGTACCTGCAGCAGATGGTGTTCCTGATACGGCATAACTGAGATTTCCTGTACCGCTTGCTAATGTACCAGCTTGTAGCGTAGCTGTCAGCCCTGTTACTCCTGTTGAGGAAACAGCAGTGCCGGCAGAATAGCTAACACCATTGCCTCCTGAATAAGGAACAGTTGCTGTAGCTGAATACGCAGTACCTGCTGTGGCTATCGCAGAAAATGAACCGCTGCCGCAGCTTAATGCAGTAATGCTTGCTGAAGTGCTGCCAGCCCCTGTGCCCGTATCTTTTTTACAAGAAAGACAGGCGAACACTATTAAACTGATCGGTAAAAGAATTCGCTTCATGATATAAGTGTTGGTGATATATTATTGTTGTGGTGGCGGTGGTTGTCCGGGTCTGTTATCAGGGCCGCCGGGTTTGGGTGGTTGCAGTTTTTTAGCTGCCTCTTTGTATTTCTTGTATTGATCCTCTGTCAGGATTTTCTTTATGCTTTCATCCCTTTCTTTTACCAATTTATCCATTGCTTCTTTCACCTTAGGATCCGGGGGGGGCGGCGGGGGGGGCGGATTGTCTTTCCTCAATTTATCCGCTGCTGTGAAAAAGCTTTTGTATGCCTGCTCAATGGCTGACTGCTGTGCCGTGGTCAGTTGCACTTCTTTTTGTATCAGTTCACTGGTTCTTTTTAATCTTTCTTCCACAGTGGGTGGCTTAGGAGGGGTTGGTTGTGTTCTTACAATGATGGCAAACAAAATAAAACTGCTGGATAAAAAAATGTTCCTCATGGTTTTTGTTTAATACTTGTATAGATGAATGAGCAATAAAAAATCCTTCGTTGAAAAAAATTATTGTCCCGGAGGGGGCGGCCCATCACCGTGCGGCCCGCCGGGCGGCGGAGGTCCTCCTCTCCGGCCAGGGGGCTGTGGCTGCCCCATCATTCTTGTTATGTCATGAATGATATCATCAAATTTTTTCTGTTGGTCAGTATTACAAAGGGCCCTTATTTTTTGAAAATGGTTTACTGTCAGTACATCCAGTTCTTCTGTAAGCTTACTGCATGCAGCGGCAGCGGCCTGTTTAGCACTGTCGGTAGCAGTAGTTTGTTTCACCAGTTCAAATAAGCTGTCTTTGGCTGCCCGTACTTTTTCACGGATCTCTTCTGCTTTCTGCCGATGTTCTTTTACCAATACATCCAATTGCTGCTGCTGGGCTGAGTCCAGTTTTAGTTCTTTAATTAAAAATTCATTCGGCACCCCTTTTACAGGCGGTGGCCCTTTTCTTTTATTCAGCCAAAACATGGCTAACGTGGCCGCATTGGCCACAAGCAACAATATCACCAACCAGGTAAGCAGTTTATTTTTTGTTCCGGTACTCATAATTCATTTTTTTCAATAAGCAGACGAAATGGTTTGATCATACGACTCGGCAAAGTTTTGCAATGAGGAAGAACTGGCAGCAGTTGATGGTTTTTTTGCCTTTGCCTGCTGTGAAAGCATAAAGGCATTTACCACCAGCAATAAACCCAGGGTGCTGATAGCCCAAACCGGTTTCACCGGAAGGCTCCATCCCTGCCGGGGTTCCTGTGCCTGCATTCTTCCTTTCAGCCTGGTGTAAAAGAAATCGTCGGTACCCGCTTCCTGTATGCCTTCAAAGCTCAGTAAGTGTTCGTCTACCAATGGTGTAGAATTTTTTTTCATTGTAATGTTTTATAATAATTCTCCAATAATTTCTGCAAGTTTTGTTTTGCCCTTGTTATCAGTGATTCCACTGCTTTGATGTTTTGCTGCATAATGCTACAAACCTCTTCATAATTCAGGCCCTGAACTTTTATAAGCGTAAATGCCAGTTTTTGTTTTTCCGGCAGCGATTCAATGGCTTTAAAAAGCACGGCTGCTTTTTCTTTGTTCTCAGCTATTATACCCGGGTGATAAAACATATCATCGCTTCTTTTCTTTTCATCCGGCATCCACCAGGGCAATAATTGGCGGAGGCGTTGCCTTGTTTTTTTTCTCCTGATCTTATCCAATGCTTTTCGTACAGCAATCCGGTAAATCCAGGTAGAAAGTGATGATTCTTCCTTAAAACCGCTTACCGACTCAAAGACCTGTATAAAAGTTTCCTGTGCCGCATCCTCTGCTTCTTTACTATCCTGCAAAATATTCAGTACAGTATGAAAAACCCGGTTGCGGTAATTTTCTACCAGCCACCGGAATGCCTGCTCGTTTTTTTGTCTGAGCTGCTGTATCAGTTCCTGTTCTGTCAACGTTGGTTACGGGTTTTGACGCATCAAGCTAAATAAATCCTTCCTGATATTATATAAAAAAACCGCCCCGCCGGAGCGGAACGGTTATACCCATTGTGTATGAAAATGTAACTATTTCTCAGCAGATTTTTTTAAAATCCAGCTTTGTTTAAAGAAATGATTGTCGGAGAGAAGAACCAGTAAATTTTGCAGGTCAAAAATATCTGACCCCGCCTGACGGTTTCATGACAGCATGCTTTTTTAAACATGACCTTTCTCATGCCTCTTGCTAATATTTGTCACATATATTTCTTGTCTGATTTTTGTCACTTAAAAATTTGACAGATGTCATGAAACTGTCAACAGATGCTGGATAGCTTGCACCTGTTCATTTGATGACTTTTTTGAAATAAAATTTTTCAATTAAAAATTTACTTATATGAAATATCTAAAATCAAAGTATGTATGGGTGATTACAACCCTTGTATTGGCATTCGGTTATGTAATCAGCTGTACAAAAGACGACCAGGTGTTAGACACTCCCCAACCAATAAATAGCTCCACAGACCTCGTATCCGTAAAAACTACTGCAGCACCCACCATTGATGGCACTATTGATGCCATGTGGGCCAACAGTTCAACTCTTGAGTTTAGCACTGCTGTGCCTGAAGTCACCGGAGATGTATTCAGGGGATACACCGGAAATATCATTCCTTCAGTAAAAATCAGATCTGCTTATGATGATAACAATATTTATTTCCTGGTGGAATGGGCCGATCCCACTCAGTCATTGAAACGTAATCCCTGGTATTTTGATCCCGTAACTAAAAGATGGGCTCAGGAAAGCGGCACCTATGGATTTACCAGCTCTCCTTACAGGCCGCCCTTTTATGAAGATAAAATGGCTTTTCTCTGGAATATAAATAATTCAGTCAGTGGCTGGAACAATGGTACCTGCTATAAATCATGTCATACCGGTTTGCCTGCTGCAGATGGATCCAGCCGTCACTATACCAATTTTCCTACTGAAAAAATTGATATGTGGCACTGGAAATCTGTAAGAGGCGGCGTTAATGCCGGCAACCAGATTCACGACCAGGTACAGAATAATAGTTACCCGAATGGAAGAACATCTGACCCCGGTGTGGATGTTTATCAGAATAATACGCAAACGCTTAACCAGCCGGGAATAGGAAGTGTGTCTGTTCCAAAATATATTATTCCGGGAAGAAATGATTATGGCTGGATCATGAATACAGAGGTTACTGCCGGTACCGCAAAGTTGATAACTGCAATTGATGCAAATGGCGTACTTACATTAGGTGATGCAACAACAATAGATCCTAATGTGGGAACTGATTATCAAAGAATCGGCAGTTACAGCTCAGGTGGTGTTGGACCCAAAGTAATTCCGGGTCTTACCCTTAACGATTCATATACCGGAAGCATGGGCGATATCTCCTGCAAGGCTGTATGGTCTGGCGGTAGTTGGACAATGGAGTTCAAAAGAGCTTTAAAAACAAGTGACACCGTTAATGATATTGACTTCTCATCATTGGCTGATCAGTACTTCGGATTTGCCATATTTGAAAATGCCCAGATAGCACACTCTATTAAGGCAAACCTTGTTTTAAAATTTAAAAAATAAAAACCATGTTACGCCTAAAAATTATACCGGGGATTATTTCTCTTGGTGCTGCAGTACTGGTTTTACTGGGCTGTTATAAAGACAAAACAGTAATACTGGACAGCGTTGACGAAATTACCAGGCCTGTAACATTCAGTAATGATATTCTCCCCATATTCAATAACAGCTGCAATACAAGCGGATGTCACAGTGCAGGAGGCAAAGCACCTGACCTTACAGCTGCCAATGCTTATAATTCTTTAACCGGTGGCAATTATATTAAAACCGATGATCCTAAAAACAGTGAGCTATACCTGTGGATGTCGGGAAAAAAAGGATCGCCTATGCCATTAAGCGGCGTCAATAAGGATTATAATGCCTTGATTCTTGCATGGATAAAACAAGGTGCATCAAACAATTAAAACAAAAATTATGAAAAAGTTTTTCAATACTGTTTTACCGCTTACTGCGCTGCTTTTTCTGCTAACCGGCTTTGCACAGGCACAGGATACCACAGAAGCACCTGCGGTAAAAAAAGTTACGGCGGTAAAAAATACTTTTGGCAGTGTCTGGCTGATCGATAACCAGACAGTGATGGTGCCTGTAAAAGGAACGCTTGAATTTGACATTCAGCACCGGTTTGGCACCATTAACAATGGCGCTAAAGATCTGTTTGGATTCTTTGCCCCTTCCAATATCCGGTTTGGCCTTAACTACGCCCCGATTAAAAACCTGTTTGTTGGGGTTGGCATCACCAAAGAAAGAAAACAAATAGACCTGAATGCCAAATACGCATTACTTCAGCAAACTACTGACAACAAAATTCCGGTAGGCGTAAGCTATTACGGAAATATGGTAATAGATACCAGGAATAAAAGCAATTTCAGGTATGATGCGCACAGGCTGTCTTATTTCAATCAATTGATAATTGCCAGAAAGATCACCAAAAATTTCTCGGCACAGGTTGCTCCCAGCTTTTCCTGGTATAATAATGTAGAGGGTTATGTGGACAGCAAGGGCACTATCCAGAAAAAAATGAAAAACGGACACCTGGCAATTGCCTTTATGGGCCGTTATAAAGTAACCAAGTTATCTTCCATTATTGTTGGATATGACCAGCCCCTGACGCAGCACCCAACCAATAATCCGCATCCCAATATTTCTTTCGGGTTTGAGACCGTTACCAGTTCACATGCCTTCCAGGTATTCTTTGGTAACTATTATGGCATTGTGCCGCAAAGCAACAATGTATTCAACCAGAATGATTATAGAGAAAGCCAGTATGTAATTGGTTTCAACATAACCCGTCTCTGGAATTTTTAAACAATTTCACCAAAATCAAAACAGGAGCTATCAGGCTCCTGTTTTTTTATATCTTTTCCTGTAGTGAACAATTATTTTTATTACTCTTTGTGTGGAATGTATCAAGAAACAAGTGTACCGGACTCTGTTGATGGAAATCATTACTGTTTCTGATAAAAATCAGTTCTGATTTTTTGCCTGTCAACCGTTTATTATTTCATCCAAACTACTTTAGTTGCAGATTTTTTACCTGTTTATTACTTCATATTACAAACAATTTTATGGGCACCGAAAAAAAACCAGGCAATAAGTCCCGTCGCCAGTTTTTCTTTTCATTATTCGCTGAAAAAAAAGAAAAAATAAAAATGCTTACTGCAGATGGAAAGCTGGTGGAGGTAGATAAAACTGCTTTTGAACAAGTTTCAAAAAAGAAAAAGGCAAGCAATAAGGAAGTATATGACTGGATGAAGAATCCATCCAAAAACAAAAACTAATTCTCATCACTTCATATTATTTATATGAAACAAGAAGAAATAAATGACAAGGGCCGGCGGGATTTTCTAAAGACTGCTGCAATAGCTACAATAGCCACTACTGCCTGCGGCAGTTTGGCTTGCTCTTGTTCTTCTAAAAAAGCAGCTGTTGCCGAAAAGGTCAGACTTTTATCTCCTGATGGAGAGATAGTGGAGATTGATTCTGTCTATCTGAATCACCATGAGAATATGGCTGTCTTGTCCAAACATGAACAAAGAATGGGCATACCAGGAAAAAAATTTGTAATGGTAGTAGATCTTGCCCGTTGCAAGAATGCAAGAAAATGTGTTACCGCCTGCCAGAAATGGCACTACCGGCCGGAAGAAACTGAATGGCTTACCGTGAAATTAATGAAGGACAGCGATAAGGCTGCTCCTTACTGGTTTCCGAAACAATGTTTCCACTGCGACAATCCGCCTTGCGTAAAAGTATGTCCGGTAAATGCAACATTTAAAAGACAGGATGGATTGGTGTTAATAGACAATGAAAGATGTATTGGCTGTAAATTCTGTATGGCGGCCTGTCCGTATTCTACCCGTGTTTTTAACTGGAGTGATCCTGAAATACCTTTTGATATTAAAGACCTGCCCTACTCTGCTGAAACAGGAGTTCCTGCCAGAGTTGGTACGGTGGAAAAATGTGATTTCTGTCCCGACAGGGCAAGAGAAGGACTTCTTCCGCCCTGCGTAGAAGCTTGTCCCAATGGTGTGTTCTATTTTGGCGATGAAAATGAAGACACAGTAAGTAATGGTGATGAAACACTAAGCTTTTCCCAATTAATAAAAGACAGGTCAGCTTACCGGTTTCAGGAAGAACTCGGAACCAAACCAAGGGTGTATTACCTGCCTCCAAAAGACCGGCAGTTTCCGGTAGAAAGAGGTTATGAAAATCTTCCCGACAAATTAAAAGCAAGATTTAAAGATGTAATGGAAGAAAGTCATTTACTGGAAAAAAAATGATGCTTCCGGCGCTACTTAAACTAACAATGAATATTATTTTTTATGGAACTCAATAAATATCAACAGGAATTATTTAATCATCAACGACCTGTTATTGAAAAATTTGGGGCCAGAACATGGAAGTGGACCATATTTTTTCTTTTATGGATCGGCTTGGGAGGCTATGCCCTGTATTTGCAGATTGCCAAGGGGCATACGGTAACAGGCATGCGGGATAATGTTGTTTGGGGACTTTATATAGCCAACTTCATTTTCTTCATTGGTATCAGTTATGCAGGCGCTGTTATTTCCGGCATTCTTCATATTCTGAAAGTTGAATGGCGTAAACCTATTATCCGTATTGCCGAGATGGTAACAGTGATCTCAACTATTATCGGCCCTGTTTTTATTTTATTGTGTGTTGGCCGGTTAGACAGGCTTCATCATCTTTTCCTGTATCCAAGACTTCAGTCACCCATCACCTGGGATGTATTTGCCATCGGTACTTATTTTACCGGGAGTGTGATATTTCTTTATCTGGCATTAATAAAAGACTTTGCTATTTATCGTGATGCCAAACTAAATATTCCCAAATGGCAACAAAAAATGTATAAAATATTAGCGATTGGTTATCGTGGTACCAAAGGCCAAAAAAGGCATATCAGGATTTCTACCAACCTGCTGGCCATTATGATTATACCACTTGCGATCATTGTACACTCTGTACTTTCCTGGATTTTCGGGATGACACTTCGCCCCGGCTGGCATAGCACCATCTTTGGGCCATACTTTGTTCTTGCTGCCATTTATTCCGGTACAGGTGTGCTGATCATGGCCATGTGGGTGTACAGAAAAATGTATAAACTCGGGAACTACATTCAGGACAAGCATTTTATCTATCTCGGGTATATTATGATGGTGCTTGGCGCCGCTTATGGATACTTTACCTTCTCAGAATATCTGACAGATTGGTTTGGTTCTGAGAAGTGGAGCAATGAAGTGATAGATAAAATATTCAATCCTGCAAAATATGGCTGGTGGTTCCTGTTTACAAACATCGCAGGAATTCTGCTTCCTATTTTTATTGTTGCCTTCCCTAAAACAAGAAAACCAGGATGGATTACCATCGCTTCATTTTTTATGGTAATAGCCCTTTGGGTAAAAAGATACCTGATCATTGTTCCAACTCTTGAGTCTCCCTTACTTCCGATGCAGGACACAAGAACTGAGTATGTGAAATACTCGGCCACATGGGTAGAGTGGGCACTTACGTTTGCAGGTATTGCCACTTTCTTTTTATTCTTTACGCTATTGTCAAAATTTGTAACCATTATTCCTATATCAGAATTCGGGGGCAAAGAAAAACCGGTCGTTACAACAAAAGATTCTGCAGAGGAAAACGAAATAGCTCCCGCTTAAAAAATAGTTTATGAAACAGGATTTAACTATAACAACATTTAAAAAAGTCTTTCAACCGATTTTTATTTTTGTTGTTCTTTTTATAACACTGCTGATTCCGGGTTATTTGTTTGCCCAAGCCGATAGCACACAAAAACAAGAGCCGGCAACTGAACAAGAATCATCTCTCATTTCTCCATCACTTGAATTTGTCAGCGTTCAAAAAACAGATAATACCATTGACCTGAAAGTGGCATTGAAAGCAAAATTCAAAGGGTCATCTATAAAATTACCCTTGCTTAAGACCAGCTTCCTGCTTATAACTGATACAGCAGAAAAAGAGCTCGGTTTTGTAATTACTAATAGTGAAGGAAAAGCAGTTTTGAATGTTAAGGCAGATGTGCTTACTGCTGACAAAGAAGGAAAACTTCATTTCAAGGCTGTATTTGCCGGCAACAAAGCAATGGAAGCTACCGAACAAGAGGTGACTATAAAAAGAGCCCGGCTTGAAATTACTCCGGTAAAAGAAGATTCCCTGCTAATCGTCCAGGTAAAACTGATAGATGTGGGAACAGGAACCGAAACTCCCGTACCAGAAACAGTTGTTGGAATATTTGTACATCGTTCCTTCAACCCTTTAAAAATCGGAGAGGGATCGACTGATGAAAATGGTGAAGCAACAATTGAAGTTCCCAACAAGCTGCCCGGCGATGCAAAAGGAAATATTACCCTGATTGCAAAACTGGACGAAAATGAACTGTATGGAAACCTGGAGGCCGGCGTTGTGCAACAATGGGGAGTTCCTGTTTCCGATAAATCGCAGGAGTTGCCCCGTGCTTTATGGAGTCCCCATGCTCCTCTCTGGATGATGATCACTTTCATCATTTTAATTTGTACAGTATGGGGGCACTACCTTGTTATCATTATTCAGTTGTTCAGGTTGAGAAGAGAAGAACCTGAGCCTGATTCTCCTACTGTCGAACATATTTCTTAACCGAAATTATTTGAGTATGGAAGAAGAGCTTAACAAACCAGGCATCAAAACAAACCGTAAGGATTTCCTTAAAAAGGGTTTGTTTGCCGGAAGCGTACTTGCTACCGGGGCTGTTGGAATCAGTTCGCTAACTTCCTGTAGCAATAACTCTGGGAAAAAAATAAAAGTATTAACAGCAGATGGGAAACTAGTGGAAGTTGATTCGAATGTCATCATCGAAGCTCATCCCTGTTGCGCCGCTCCCGCCAAAGAATCCCGGAAAGGAATTCCGGGCAAAAAATTTGTAATGGTGATTGACCTTTCCCGTTGCAAGCATGCTCTTAAATGCCAGGATGCCTGCCAGCGATATCACCATTTATCCGGAATGAATGTATGGCTGAAAGTTTTCAAAATGCATGATGCAGAAACCATGGCTCCTTATTGGATGCCAAAACCCTGTTTGCATTGCGATAAACCCCCATGCGTAAAAGTTTGTCCTGTAAGTGCCACATATAAACGAGACGACGGTATTGTATTGGTAGATAACGACCGATGCATCGGATGCAGGTTCTGTATGGCAGCCTGTCCTTATTCTACAAGATCATTTAACTGGGAGGAGCCGCAATATTTATCCGAAACAAAAGGGGCTGTTTATTCCCCGGAACTTGGTTTTCCGCAGAAAAAAGGAACAGTAGAAAAATGTGATTTCTGTCCTGACATGCTCAGGCAGGGAAAACTTCCGCATTGCGTTACAGCCTGTCCCAATGGTGTCTTTTATATGGGCGACCTTAATGAAGATTCTGTTTCAAATGGAGCGGAAACGGTCCGTTTCAGCCAGTTAATGAAAGATAAAGGCGGCTATAGATTAAATGAAATACTGGGTACTGAGCCCAGTGTTTATTATTTGCCTCCCGTTAACAGGTTGTTCCCTTTTAAAGATGTTGAAATAACAAAGGAAAACACGGAAGAGACAAAATAATATTCGAACAGAAAGAACAGATATCATGGTTTTATTTGTAACAAGTGATTAAATGCCGCATGAAGCCGGGGAGAATAAAGAATATTTGATCTCGCCATGGAAGAAAATAAAAAAGCAATTAATGAAACAGAAGCTGTAGCAATGCTTCATCAGTTCAATGAAGACCTGCTTCCTAAAAAATTCGGTAAGATCGGAAAAGCCTGGGTAGCGCTTCTTTGCGCTGTCTTTCTTTTGGGTGTTTATTGCTATATAATACAACTACGGAGAGGACTGGTCATAACAGGAATGAGAGATTTTGTTTTCTGGGGGATTTATATTTCCAACTTTGTTTTTTTTGTTGCCATCAGCCTGGTGGGTTCTTTAGTAACCGCCATTCTTTACCTTTTAAAAGTTTCCTGGAGGGCGCCGCTTACAAGGTTGTCAGAAATCATTGCGGTAGCTGCAATCATTTTTGCCGGCTTAATCATCATTGTAGATATGGGTCGCCCCGACAGGGTGGTTAATATGGTTTTACACGGAAGAATCCAGTCGCCAATTATCTGGGATGTGATGGTGGTTTCAACATACATGGTGCTTAGTATTTTATTACTGTATTTTCCTCTTCTTCCGGGCATTTCGTTTTGCAGGGATCACCTGAAAGGGATACCCAAATGGCAGAAACGCATGTACACTATTCTGTCATTAGGTTGGAAGAATAAACCGGAACAATACAAATTGGTAAAAAAAGCGATTACCATTTTATCAGTCATGATCATTCCGGTAGCTCTTTGCATACATACCGTTACATCCTGGCTTTTTGCAAGCACCTACCGTCCCGGATGGGATAGTACTAATTTCGGAGCTTACTTTGTATCGGGCGCCTTCCTGGTGGGTTCCGGGGGTGTGGTTGCGGGAATGTATCTTCTCCGGAGATTTAATCCTTCTTACGAAAAATACCTGACTAACACTCACTTTGACAGGATGGGTAAACTCCTGGTTCTTCTGGCAGTAGTGTATGCTTATTTTTCTATCAACGAATATCTTATTCCTGCTTATAAAATGAAGGGCGAAGAAGCCCATCACCTTCATGAATTATTTACAGGTTACTATGCCCCTATGTTCTGGTCTGTACAATTTTTTGGAATGATTCTTCCAATCATTGTACTGTTGTTTAAAAGAGGAAGGCGACCGTTTCCTATGTTTATTATGGCCGTACTTGTAATAGTATGTGCCTGGTTTAAGCGTTACCTGATCGTTATCCCAAGCATGTCTTTCCTGCCAGTGCAGGAAATACCGGAAGCATGGAAACATTATTCTCCCACTTTAATGGAATGGGCAATTACCGGTGGTTCGCTGGCAGGCGCCTTATTAGTCATCACATTTTTTATCCGCTATTTCCCTATTATTTCGGTATGGGAAGTTGCTGAAGAAAAAGGCGTCTCTACTGATATCATTTATAAACATTTACATGAAGGCAATGAAAAATGATCTTCCATATCATAAATCAGGTATAGGATACCGCAGAATTTTTTTCATTTCGATTGTAATAGGCGCTCTACTCCTGATAAATAATTTCACAATAGCTCAGGATGCAAAAGACAGCTCTTCCCTGTCTGCCGGGCAGATGGGTAAACTTTCCTTTACCATGAATCTGAGTTCCCTGGTATCAAATGGCGCCAGGAGTGTGAAAGTACAGGTAAGCAGGAAGGAAAATAAAAAAACTGTTATAGTAAATGATGTAAGATCCCCATTTAATCTTTACCTGAATGAAGTGAAGGCTTATGATGCATCAGATGGAACCGGCTGGATAGGCAAACTTAATCTTAACTATGAAGGAGAAGCGGTATTTGTAATTCCTGATGATTTTAATAAGCTTACTGCCGGGCTACACGAATATACTTTCATAGTCAAAATGGATTCAGATCCAAAATATGAAGATGCTGAAGAAACAATTACAATTGCAGATGCAAAAATCAGTATAGTGTTTTCCGGAGAAGATTCCGTTAAAAGTGCCACAGCCATTTTAACAGCATGGAAAGACAGCGCCTATATTCCCGTTCCTGAAAAAGAATTAAAACTCTGTATTAAAAGAACTTTTAATTTCCTGTTGTTTGGAGAAGCAGGGGCTCTAACTGATTCAACAGGGCAGGTTTCAGGTGATCTTCCAATGGATTTACCGGGAAATACAGATGGAACCATTATTATTTTTGGAAGATTAGAAGATGATGAAACTTATGGTACGGTAGAAGGAGGTATCTCTGTTCCCTGGGCAATTCTCCCGAAAAAAAATCCTGTAACGGGTAGAACACTATGGTCATCCGGAGACAATGCTCCCCTTGTATTGGTAATTTCATCTGTGGTAATAATTGCAATCATTTGGGGAACCATTTTTTATCTTGTCTCTTTATTAATCAGGATAAAAAGGCTGGGTAAAAGTCCTTAATTATTTAAAAAAAGTGCTGTTGAACAAACCAGCATCTTATGCAACTAATTTGTAATTTCAATAATCTACTTAATACATAAAAACAACAAACATGAAAACAAAAATACCGCTGATTCTTCTCGGGATTATGGCTTTTGCAATGTATTCCTTTGCTCCAAAACCCCAGTTACAACAAGAACCATGGAATGTTCCTGACAGTTACAAAAACAAAGTAAATCCTTTGAAAGGAGATGCCGAGTCAATAGCAACAGGAAAAACCCTTTATACGCAGCATTGCAAATCCTGCCATGGCACAAAAGGAAAAGGAGATGGCCCAAAAGCATCTCAACTGGATACTGAATGCGGCGATTTTACCAAAGCTACTTTCCAGGCCCAAACGGATGGCTCTATCTTTTATAAAACCTACCAGGGCAGAAAAGATATGCCTTCCTATAAAACAAAAATTCCTGATGCCAATGATATCTGGGCAGTGGTTAATTATATGAGAACTCTTAAATAGATCATTTTCTACTTCACAGCACTAAAAGACCGCAGAATAAAGCGGTCTTTTTTTTGTTTTCGGCTAGATATAATTTCTTCCGATTTTGTGTATTAATTACCGAAAAAAATGGCTGGCAACCGTAAACCTGCAGTTGGTTTTATATTTATTACCCTTCTTATTGATGTAATGGGCTGGGGACTGATCATCCCTGTGATGCCCGAACTGATATCCAAACTAAAAGGAATTCCCATTAATGAGGCCAGCACATACGGTGCATGGCTTTTGTTCGCCTATGCAGCCACTCAGTTTATCTGCTCTCCTGTTATTGGTAATCTTAGTGATCGTTTCGGCCGTCGTCCTGTTTTGCTTTTTTCTTTGGCTGGTTTTGCGATTGATTATGTTTTTATGGCACTGGCGCCAACGTATGGTTTGCTTTTTTTTGGTCGCATCATTGCCGGCATTGCTGGGGCAAGTTTTACCACAGGTGCGGCATATATAGCAGATATAAGCACTCCTGAAACAAGGGTAAAAAACTTTGGCATGATCGGAGCTGCTTTTGGGATTGGCTTCATGGCGGGTCCTTTGATTGGTGGGGTATTGGGTCATCTTATCGGGCCCAGGGCGCCATTTTTTGCTGCTGCTATTTTGTGTTTCCTGAACTGGCTATATGGATATTTTATTTTACCTGAGTCGCTGGATAGAGAGCATCGCCGTGCTTTTGAGTGGAAAAAAGCAAATCCTTTCGGATCGTTGAAATTTCTCAGAGGAGCCAAATCAATTGGCGGGTTGGCTCTTTGCTATTTTTTAATTTATCTCGCAGCCATGGCTGTGCAGGGCAACTGGAATTATTTTACTATCTATCGTTTTCAGTGGTCGCCTGATCTTGTCGGTTATTCATTAGGCGCAGTGGGTTTACTGGTGGGTATTGTACAGGCATTTCTGACAAGAAAGATCAATCCAAAGCTGGGTAATGAAAAGAGTATTTATCTCGGCTTGTTCCTGTACAGTCTTGGGCTCATTCTATTCGCCTTCGCCACAGAAAGCTGGATGATGTTTGTATTTCTTATACCGTATTGCCTGGGCGGGATAGCCGGACCGGCACTGCAGTCCACCATGGCAAGTCATGTTGCCCGGAATGAACAAGGCGCTTTGCAGGGAGCATTGACCAGCCTCATGAGTCTTACCACTATTATCGGTCCGCTTATCATGAATAATCTTTTTAAATATTTTACTACAGATAAAGCTCCTTTCAAATTTCCGGGTGTATCTTTTTTACTGGGTGCTGTTTTTATGTTGCTCAGTCTTGCAGTGGTCTTTTCTGTTTTTCAAAGGGATAAAAAAGAAGCCCTTATACAGCAGTCTCCCTTGTAAAGATTTATGATATATCAGAGCTTGAATTTGCCTTCTTTAAACTCTCTTTTAAACAGCAGGTAATCGGGGACGGACACCAGCTTTACATAAGTGTTTTCAGGATGATGCAAAATATACTCCTGGTGATATGTTTCTGCCGGATAAAATTTTTCAAACCGTTTTACTTCTGAAACAATTGTGCCAGAATATTTTTTTGATTCCTTCAGTTTTTTTAATTCTTCTTCGATGAGTTTTTTTTCATTTTCATTACTGTAAAAAGCGATGGATCTGTATTGTGTACCTACATCATTTCCCTGCCGGTTCAGCTGAGTGGGATCATGACTTGCAAAAAAGGCTTTTACCAGGGTCTGAAAAGATATTTTAGATGGGTCATAGAACACCCCGATGGTTTCTGCATGTCCTGTATTTCCGGCGCATACTTTTTCATAGTCAGGTTTTATATCTGCGCCGCCGGCATAACCCGACACAGCATCCCTTACGCCTTCAAGGCTTTGAAAAACTATTTCCGTATGCCAGAAACATCCTTCTGCAAAATAAGCAACCGCTTCTTTTGCGCCGGATCTGACAGGATTGCCTTCGGGTATCTTTGCTTCATTGTTATTTTGCCTTTGCGATTGAGCACAACCTGCAAAAATTATGAGGGTCATTGCTGCAAAAAAAGATCTCATACAATTCTAAATTATTGTGGTTTGGAACTTGCCGGCGCTTTTCCTCCCTCCGGAACGAATATCAATGCCGCTGAGTTGATGCAATATCTTTTGCCGGTCGGGTCGGGACCGTCATCAAATACATGACCGAGATGTGAGCCGCTTTTACTGTCTACCACAGCCCAGCGAACCATACCATAACTGGTATCTTTTATCAATCGTAAGGCATCAGAGTTTACTGGTGCATAAAAACTTGGCCAACCAGTACCGGAGTCAAACTTTGTATCTGAACTGAAAACAGGTTGTAATGATGCGGCGGAATAATAAGTTCCCTTTCCATGATTATCCCAATATTTCCCTGTAAATGCTTTTTCAGTTCCTTCCTGGCGAAGAATATAATATTGTTCGGCGGTAAGTTTTGCCTTCCATTCTGCATCCGATAATTTCATCGGGTAAACCGTATTATGATTGGCCGTCGGCGGGTCGGGATATTTATTATTTGTTTTTTGTCCCATGCTGCAGCTGCTTATCAGCATATTCAGAAAAATCAGCACGGGAAGAATTAAGGGTTTCATGTGTTTACTTTGATTTATGATACTAACGAAACAAGTTGTAAAACAGTTTTTATTATTACAAAATAAACAGAACAAATACCGATTGTTTGTCATGCCGGCGACAGCTTATTAATGACAGCAGCCTTTTAACAATTCATTTCACAGTTGCTTTTAATGCTGCAATTGTTTTCTTTTCGCTTCCAATAAATATTTTATCGCCGATAATAACAACAGGTCGTTTCAAAAAAGCATATTCCTTCAGTATTAAACTCCTGTAGTCTTTTTCATCCAGTTTCTCGTTTTTTAACCCGAGCTCTTTATACTTCATGGCTCTCCAGCTGAAAAGGGCCTCATAACTTCCGGCCATTTGCTTCATTACCTCCAGTTGCGAAGGAGTTATCTTTTCAAATTTAATATCCTGCATCATAAATCCTTTATGGTCAATGCCAGTATCTTTTATGATGGCTTGGGAAGTGGTACAATTGCCGAGATGATATATTTTTTTCATGTGTGATTAATGAGTTTACTTTGCATTACTCAATGATTTTTATGGGCAAAGATCAGGTTTTCAGGGACGAAATAGAAAAGGTCAGCGACTTTAAGTTTGGTGAAAATGTAGCGAAGGTGTTTGATGATATGGTGAACCGCTCTGTGCCTTTCTACGGCGAAATACAGCGAATGATGGCGGAGCTTGCCGCCAGCCATGCGGCGGAAGGTTCATTTGTATATGACCTGGGCTGCTCTACCGGCACTACGATGATCGGCATGGATACGATGGTGGATCCGGGCATTCGTTTTATCGGCGTTGATGATTCACAGGAAATGCTTGATAAATGCAAGTCAAAACTGATGGAGATCGGTTTTTCAAGACCCTATGAGCTTCGTTGCGCTGATCTGGGACAAGGTGTAAAAATTGAAAATGCTTCCGTAGTTGTTCTTTGCCTTACGCTCCAGTTTGTACGCCCCATCTACCGTGAACAGGTTTTGAAAAATATTTATGATGGGCTGAACCCCGGTGGTGTTCTAATACTGGTTGAAAAAATACTGGCTGAAGAAAGCAATTTTAACCGTGACTTTATTAAATATTATTACGATTACAAACGCCGCAATCATTACAGTGAACTGGAGATCTCTCAGAAAAGAGAGGCGTTGGAAAATGTGCTGGTTCCTTATAAACTCAGCGAAAATATCACCCTTCTCAGGGACAAAGGCTTTGCTCATTGCGAAGTTTTCTTTAAGTGGTACAATTTTGCGGGCCTTGTTGCGACAAAAAAATAATTCATGGTTAAAATCGGCAATTTCTTTTTTAAGTACCGCAACTGGATATTTATTCTTTTTTACGGAGCACTGTTTATTCCTTCATGGCCGTTGTTTACCCTCAAACAATTCGGAAGCTGTTACTACATCTGGCCAATAGCAATTGGGTTGTTTATAACCTGCCTCGGCCAATTGATACGAGGCCTCACCATTGGTCTCGCATACATAGTCCGTGGTGGCAAGGAAGGAAAACCTTATGCAGAAGGGTTGGTCACAGACGGAATTTTTAATCATTGCCGCAATCCTTTATATGTCGGAAATATTTTGATGTTGCTTGGCGTCGGCATCCTAGCCAACTCATTGGTATATGTTGCAATAGTGATTCCGATATTCCTATTCATCTATCAAGCCATTGTTTTAGCCGAAGAAAATTTTTTGAGAGGAAAGTTTGGGCAAGCTTTTGATGAATATTGCAAAAAAGTAAACCGCTGGTTTCCGAACCTGAAAGGAATAGGAAAGACTTTTGGCAGTATGCAATTTAACTGGAAGCGATGGATCCTGAAAGAACACACCACACAGTTTATCTGGCTGATTGGTATTACGCTGATACTTTTTATCAATTATCCCAGGCTAACGGGTTATAATGGGGAGCCTGACAATGGCCTTGAGGCTTTAGGGATGGCTTATGAACACCTTATTCGCCTCGGAGTCGTTCTGGGCTTATTGTTGCTCATTTACCTTTTTATCCGTTACCTGAAAAAGACTGGAAAATTTAAGGAGTAATCCTTTTGAAATCCATTACAGGCCTGTGTTTCCTTCATTCGTAAACACTCCTTCCGATTAGTTGTTATTTTTACAACTCAAATTGTGAGATATGATAAAGACTGGTAATCCCATCATCAGCATTTATACAGAAATGACCCCGAATCCGGAGACCATGAAGTTTGTGGCCAACAAACTTTTATATCCCGGTAAGAGCATTGATTTTCCGGATGCTGAAAGCGCCAAGCCTTCGCCGCTGGCAACTGAGTTATTTGGTTTTCCTTTTATCAAAGCTGTGTTTATTGCCAGCAATTTTGTAACGCTGACCAAAACAACTGAAACCGACTGGCAGGATGTGATCCCTTCGGTTCGCCAATTTTTAAAAGATTACCTGGAAGAAGGAAAAGCGGTGATCAACGAAGAAGAAGTGGTGACTATTAAAAAAGAAAGCAGCAACGAGGTTTCTGCTGATGACGACGATGTGGTGAAAAGAATAAAAGAACTTTTGGAAAACTATGTGAAGCCCGCTGTGGAAATGGATGGCGGCGCCATCCAGTTCAAAAGTTATGATGATGGCGTGGTGAACCTGATGCTGCAGGGAAGCTGCAGCGGATGCCCCTCATCCATGATAACACTGAAGGCGGGAATCGAAGGTATGATGAAGCGGATGATACCTGAAGTGAAAGAGGTTGTGGCAGAAGCAGAATAAAGAACTAAGATTAATAAGATTTTGAAGGATTATGAGGAAAGCGGCGGTGGCCGCTTTTTTATTCTGTGATCGTCATCTTCCAATTCACATTTCTTTCTTTAAGATAGTTTAGCACAAAATCAAAACAGATTTTGTCTTTTCCCACCAGTTCCGGAGGAAAGACTCCTTTGTCGTTAAATAATCCCTGCGCAATTAAATTAACGGCAGCAGTGCAGGTGTATCCGGTTGTTCTGGCCATAGAAGAAATTTTTGTTAGTTTGTCGTAATAGTCCAGCAGGTTCCATTCTGTTTTTTTTCCTTCTCCATGCAATACTACTTTCATAACCGTCAACTCTTCTTCTTCCAGCCCAAGTTTCCATTCGTTGAACAATATCTGTGACGTTACTTTGAGCGGAGAAACTTTCAAACCATTCACTTCTATCGGTTCTTCGCTGAAAAAATTACTTTCTTTCAGAGAGATGATGATATCGACGTGTCCGGGATAGCGCAGTGTTTTTTCTTTCTGATTTTTGATATGCGGCATGGTGTATAGCAATGAACGTAGCCCATCCGTGTTAAATGCCTCCAGGGTACCCACTTCATCAAAATGAATCCATTCCACTTCACTTAATGCTGGTTTGGTTACGATAAAACCGTTTTCCATCAACCTTGCCGGTCTTGTGTATTCTTCAATCACATCAGCAGGAGAGAACGGCGCTTTATACTGAAAAGGTTTCTTCCTCACTTTCGGCAGACCGCCGACATAAATTTCCAATGCATCTATTCGCATTTCCTCATTATAGCGGCCGATAATAAAATTACTCATCCCCGGGGCCACACCGCAATCGGTAATAACTGTTACGCCTTTTTCTTTTGCCAGTTTATCCAGTTGCAGCACATCTTCCGGAAAGAAAGAAATGTCAACAATATTTTTGCCGCAGTTAATAACGGCTTCCAGGGCTTTGTAGCCCATAAACCCGGGCACAGCTGTTACCACCAGATCAAATGAAGAAAGTAACCCGGAATAAGAATCATAATTTTTTAAGTCTGCCTTAATTGTTTGAACTCTTGGATTTCTTTTGTTAAGCTGTGTAAGATTTGCTTCATTGATATCAAAAGCTGTTACATGATGTCTTGATGAAAGATCAATAGCGATGGCGCTGCCTACCATGCCTGCTCCGAGGACTGCAATTTTCATGGAAGAAAAATTTATAAGGCAAAAATAGAGAATGGAATACGGACGCCATAGGTTTTGGCCGACGGCGTCCGTGTTCTGAAATTTATTTCTTACTTCTTCTCCCCTGCAAAATTTTGTAGAATGACCGGCTGTGTATTTCATCAATGGTCAAGCCCGTTTCTGTGGCTTCTTCTTCTGAGATAGCGCCGCAGTTCATCGCTTTTAAAAAGAAATTCAAAAGTCCCTGGCCGGTTGCCGCATCATCAAAAATGTCGCCGGTGAGGGTGGAGATGGCGGCCCGCTCCACAAATATTTTTAATCTGTGTTTGGCATCGGCCATACTGCTGAGAAAGAAATTATAGGTGGCTGCATACCGCATGGGCAGTTGTGCAGGATTCAGATCCCAGCCCTGGTAAAAGCCATTGACAAGAGAATGCATGGTATGATTGTAACCTATGCACCATGCGTTATGTACTGAGTTGCGATTCTCTTTTAATTGTTTTTCCGTTAGTTTATCTCCGCGGTGCGGGGCAACGGGCATTACATTCGTTGCGCCGTCGGATAAAAATATACCGGTGCCGCCGAGTGCAACCTTCGTCATGTGATGTGCAAAATCACAAACCGGGTGCGCCATGGTCTGATATTTTGCGGTGATACCGCAGGATGCAGTGTAATCATAGGTGCCGAAGTGTGCCGCTATCAGTCTTCCTTCACCGGCTCTTATGATTTTCATCAACGGATTCTTTCCCCCTTCATCCATGATGATCTGTGTGACCTCCACCATGGTTTCCATTTTCAGTGTGCCTGATTTCAGATTATTTTTTTTCTCAATGATCTCAAGAAAACGTACCATGGTTACTACCTGTTCGGGTATCGTTACTTTGGGAAGCATCACTACAAAATTGTCAGGCAGTTTACCGTTTGTCTTTTGTAATAATGTGGTGAGAAAAATATCGAGAGTTCTCACTCCCCTGTTTTTTAAATCTTCCGTGAATGGTTTTATCCTGATACCAATAAATGGAGAGATGGTTTTATTTTTCATTCCGTCAGCCAACTCTTTAGCGGCGTTTACGGTCGTTTCATCTTCTTCATCATCGGGGCGGTTGCCGAAACCGTCTTCAAAATCAATCCGGAAATCCTCTACCGGCTCTGTTTTTAGTTTCTCAATGATTTTATTGTAAACTGTATAAGAAAGCCAGGCAGGATGTTTTCTTCTTTCCGCTTCAGCCATCTTGTCCAGTTTCTTAATAAGTTTTTCTTTTTTCTTTTCATCAATGGGCAGTTTATCATAGCCTTCAAACTTCAAAACATTGGCAAGAGTGATGAAGTCGGGGGCATAGGTCAGTAAATTTCTTAGGGCTATCTCACCCATCTTTACACAGGTATCTGATTTGAAAAGATTGGCGCCGCCATACACTGTATGAACGGGTTGGCGGTCAGGTTTATCACCGGGGTAGGTGTGTTGAAATTTTTTATTTGCCGTTTCGAGTGAGTTGAGAAGAATCTCTTTTTCAATGTCGGCGATGGAAAATTTCATGATGGCATGTTTATTTTTAACACAGAGAGCACAGGGTTTGCACGAAGCTACACAGAGGTTAAGAACCTCTGTAGGTTGAATATCCAAAAGGATTTAACAGTAGCGGTACATGATAGTGCTCTTTTTCTGTTATGGTAAATGTGATTTCCACAAAAGGATAAAAGGAATGAATTCCCTGCCTGTCGAAATATTCTTTTGTTTCAAATTTTAATTTATAATTCCCGGGTTGCAGAACCACATCACTGCTCAGCAGGTTGGGAATGCGGCCGTCGTGGTTGGTGGTAGCAATGGTAATTTCCGTCCACTTATCATTATGCTGCTGGTAAAGAAAAACAGAAATTCCTTCAGCCGGGTGACCCTTGCTGGTATCTAATACATGTGTTGTTAATTGACTCATAAGCCTCACCCCAAATCCCGTCTCTTCTCTTTCCTCCGAGACGGGAATAGAGGATTTTGTTTTTGTTGGTTTATTCTAACAGTTTTTCAATTCTTAGTCTGGTTATTTTATTCTGCTCATCGGCAGCAATCTGAATTTCGTCTTCCGGTTTGTTTTGTAATCTTTCTTTCATCATTGCAAGCATTTCTTCTGCCGATTTTCCCGTAGCACAAACAATAAAGATATAACCGAATTTTTTTTCATACAACCTGTTGCTTTCAGCCAGCGCCTTCAATATTTCTTCTGATGCTGTTTGCACAGCACTTTGTTCGCCGGAAGCCCAAACAGCTGTGTTCACAAATTTTTTTCTCAGTGAATCAGTATCCCCAATTTCCGGATGATGGGCAAATGCTTCTTTCCAGTCCGCTTTACTGCATTTCCACCATTGCTCTTCAGCATCTTCCAGTAATTCTATCATATCATCAGCAGGAATAAACGGCAGCATTTTTTGAACCCATGCAGCTGAGCCACAGCATTTGGTTAGCTCTTCCACTAACTTTTCCTTTGGTAATATATTGAATTCATGTAATGTCATACCCCAATTCCTAATTAACCAATATACCCTTTCTGCCGGCAGGCAGGCAATTAACCATTCGCTATTCTCCCCCACAACCTCATCCTGCTTACCCCTCCATCCGGAAAAATGCTCAGCCGAACATGGGTAAATGGCCCTTTGTTTACTATTTCATCTTCAAAAAAATGTTCATGATCGGCACTGAGTTTGGACAGAGGAAGTATGGTTAACCATTCAATAGCATTGCCATCAAGTTTCTTTTCGTCTTTATAGGCAATATCACATCCCTCAATCAGGCAACTATCCGGATAATTTCCTTTGAAATGACAGGTATCAATTAAAATTTTTTCAACGATTCCCATGTGAGCTAATCTTACAATCACCCAATCCCTGTTGTTGGGAGTACGGTTTCGTTTTGTTTCCCAACCATCGCCCATATTTACTCCACGGCCGGGCATTATTAAATTATCCATGTGGGAAAAAAACATATCGTTGCACAAAACAGATCTGGCCCCGCTGGTAGCAGCAGCAAGATTTACCATTTCACTTGCATCAACAGTACTCCAGTCTTTATACACTTCACCATACACTTTCAGCCTCGCTATTCCGCCATCGGGATAAATATGCAGTTTGATATGAGTATAATAATTACGGTCCTTTATTTCATAAAAATTTTGTGAGCCGGGCTGCAGTGGTGATTGAGGAAGTATTTCTTTCCATTTTACATTATCCCAATTGATATTCTCATCATCAAGAATAGTTGCTGCATCCAGCGAAGCATGCGGCGGATGATTACCCAAAAAATGATTTGTGTCTATATCTACTCCATGAATTTTTCCTGAAGTGGCGAGTTTGACAATACACCAGTCGTGTCCCGGAGTCCTTTTTCTTCTCGACTCCCACCCATCCATCCATTTGCCCCGGTCAGTATATTTATCGGGAATAAAAATTCCCCTGCCGGGTTTTATAAGATTTTCTTTTTCGGCAAAAAAATCATCAGAACATGAAAGCACTTTGCCACCAAGCCGTTCTGCAGCGAGATCGGTAAGATTGATAAAAGATGGTCCGGCTGTGTTATTCATGAAATAATATCTCTCCTTTATTCAAATGTAAAAATTTTCCCGAATCATACACTTTTTCCCCTTTCAGCCATGTTTGTTTTACCACTCCGTATAATTCTTCATTCAGATACGGCGTTATTTTATGCCGGTGATGAATGATGTCCTTTGTTACAGTAAATTTTTCTCCGGGATTCCAAACAACGAAGTCAGCATCATACCCTTTTTCAATTTTTCCTTTTGTTCTCAACTGAGGCAATAGCGCAGAACTTTCGCTAAGCCATTTTGCCATATCGTTCAAACTGCAATTTTGCTTTTTTGCCGCAGTCCACAAAGCAGGCAATGAAAACTGAATGGAAGAAATACCTCCCCATGCTTTCATAAAATCACCTGATTCCAATTGCTTCATCTCAGGCGGCGCAGGAGAATGGTCAGTAGCAACAAAATCTATGATGTTATCTTTCAACGCCTGCCACAACTTTTCATTGTTTTCTTTTTCCCTTATTGGCGGGGCACATTTGTATTCCGTTTTTCCATCGGGTATCTCTTCGGCATTGAAATATAAATAATGCTGACATGTTTCTACGGTTAGCGGAAGTCCTTTCTGTTTTGCTTTTGTAATTTGTTCCAATGAATCTGAAGATGATAAATGAACAATATGTGTCCGGCAATTATATTCTTCACAAAGACGGATCATTAGGGCAATGGCATCATCCTCCCATTTCTTTGGACGAGAGGCGAGATAGTCAGAATAGATGGTAGTAGTGAGTGGCGAGTAGTGAGCAGTATCTGAAAGTTCACAGTGAACCAATAATGGCAAATTATGTTTTGCAATGACTTGCATTACTTTTCTTAAATCAGCTTCTGTTACATTCGGAAATTCATCAATACCAGAATGTGTGAGAAATGCTTTAAAACCAAGAATACCCCTTTCTATCAATGGTTCAATATCTTTTTCATTGCCGGGAATGATGCCTCCCCAAAAACCGCAATTAGTATGAATCTTCCCCTTTGCCGAATTAATTTTCTTCTTAAATGCTTCAACAGTTGTTGTTACAGGCGATGCATTCAATGGCATTTCCACCAAACTTGTAATACCACCGGCAAGAGCAGCCTTAGTGGCTGTGTCAAAGCCCTCCCATTCCGTTCTTCCGGGTTCATTGATATGCACATGCGGGTCTACAATGCCGGGCATCAGAACATTATCGCCTGCATCTTCTGCCTGAAATTCTCCTTGTGGTAATTCATCCGTTATATCAATAATCTTTCCTTCTTTTATCAACACAAAAGCTTTTCTCATTCCCCCGGGGGTAATGACACGGCTGCTTTTTATGACGAAATCAATCATACCTAAAAATAATGAAAACAATTTTTTACTTTCAGGTTTGATGGCGGCCATACTGCTTATATTATTTTCCTGCATCCTCATCATGCTGGTGGTGATGACCTGCCGCATCCACGCCATTTCTGAAAAAGAAAGTGATGAAACGGTACGGGAAAGAACTTCATGGATACAAGGATGGACCTATGCTGCCATTATATTTACTATTCTGGCTATTATTGCCTGTATTTACTGGATGATAAGGGGCACGGCGTATGAAGGCCATTTAATGGAATGGCTCAATATTGTTATAAGGGTCATGCATTTCACTTTTGGCATTGCATGGATCGGCGCATCATTCTATTTTGTCTTTCTTGAAAATGCTTTGAACAGAACAGAAGGAATAAGAGATGAGCTGGCAGGTAATCTATGGGCAGTACATGGCGGCGGTTTTTATTATTTGGAGAAATATAAAGTAGCGCCAAAAAATATCCCCAAACACCTTCATTGGTTCAAGTATGAGGCTTACTTCACCTGGATATCGGGTTTTGCGTTATTGTTCATCATCTATTATTTCAATGCTTCAGCAATGCTGATTGATCCTAATGTAATGAGGCTAACAACTTTACAAGCCATCGGGATCAGTGTTGGTTCTTTTATTGTTGCGTGGATCATATATGATCTGCTTTGCAAATCATCGTTGGCAAAAACGCCAATATTGTTTGCATTGGCTGGAATTATCGTATTAATTGGCTTTGCTTATTTCTACAGTCATGTGTTTAGCGGCAGGGCCGCCTTCATTCATTTTGGCGCCATGATCGGGAGCCTGATGGTGGGTAATGTTTTTTTTGTCATCATCCCGGCACAAAAAGCAATGGTAAGTGCGGCGAAGAAAGGAGAACTGCCTGATGCGCAAAAAGGCAAGAATGCTTTGTTCCGTTCCATCAGCAATAATTATTTTACGCTGCCGGTGTTGTTTGTGATGGTGAGCAATCATTTTCCCAGCACATTTGGCAACAAATACCAATGGATTGTTTTAGCCGCTATCAGTATCGGAGCTGCAGGAATTAAGCACTGGCTGAACCTGAGAGAGCAGGGTAAACTGGGTGTGTGGGTACTGCCTGTTTCTGTTGTTGTACTGCTGGCAGTTGCTTATGTTACTGCACCGCAGCCCTCCAATGCAAAATGCAAAGAGATAAGTTTTGCGGAAGTAAATGCCATTATTCAGCAGCGCTGTATCAGTTGTCATTCTTCCAAACCTACGGATAATACATACACGGCTGCACCAAATGGAACAAAGTATGATACCCCTGCTGAAATTGTTGCCAAAAAAGATTTAATCATGCAACGGGTTATTATAACGAAAACAATGCCGCAGAATAATAAAACCAATATGATGCCGGAAGAAAGGGATGTTATACGGTGCTGGATTGAACAGGGGGCCAAAATCCAATAAAAAAGCCGGTTGTTATTACCGGCTTTGACCTGACTATATTTTCTTTTTACTCTTTGGGGATTTGCATATTGAATCTTTTCACCTGTTCACGGATGGCTGTTTCAACTGCTGACTCAAGAGTTTGTCCATTGTTGTTTGCCGCTGCTTTGGCTTTTTCAGCAGCAATGTATTTGCTTCTGTCCGCATTTGTATTTATTATCTGCTGCTGAATGGCGTTGCGTTCGGCTGTCTTTTGTTGTACATACAGTCGAAGTTCTTTGGTAGTTTTATTCTTTAAGCTATCCGGTAATGTTTTTCTGTCCACTTTGCTGATGTAAGAGCTGTCGGCCTGCACAGCATCTACCAGATCCCATGAGGCATTATTGTAAGCATTGCTCATGGCCTTTGCATTTACTCTTTGCAAACCGGCGCCGTTACTGGCTGAAAAATTCATTTTATCCACTTCCTGTTGCCGGATGCTGTTGGCAAGGCCCATCGAGCCATAACCTATGTAAGTGCCGTTTAATTTATAGTTCAGCACAATTAAAGTGCTATCATACGGTGTGGGTATCTCGATTTCCCTTGCATCGGTATTGATGTTGGTAAAACTGCCGTTGCCACATTCGTTCAGCAGGTTCCAGTGTTCTTTGATCCCCTGCATTCTGTCGCCGCAATAAATGGTGTTTACGATCACTCCTTTTTCTTTGGCTTTTGCACAGGCGGTAGTGTACAACATATTTCCCTGCAAAAAATCTTCATTGCCGGCTATAAATATCACTTTGTATTCATCTTTTGCAGCATTCCATTTCAGCTCATCAATAGAAGTATAAATTACCTGCCCGCAGTATTCATCACCACCGTTGGTGGTAAGGCCAAAGAGAATTTTGGAAACACTGTCGAGGTCTTGTGTAAAGGTGCTGAGCTGTTTTACGTATCCTTTTGTCACATCATTGCTGCTACGGCCATATTCATAAAGCGCCACTTCTACATTTGGTACAGATTTGTCAGTACACTGGGCTTTGCCCAGTGTGGTCACCATGTTCCAAAGCTGGGCCTTGGCCTGTTCGATAAGGCCATCCATGCTGTTACTGACATCCAGCAGAATGGCAACCTGTATTTTTTTTGGCTCAGCTTTTTGATGATTTGCAACTGAGGGTTTGAGGTTGGAGAAACTGAACAACCCGAAGGCGGCTACTGCCGCACAGGAAGCAAATAATACTTTCATAAAAGACAATTTGAACAGGAAGATGCTTAAGTTGGTGGATTTTCACAAAGGATTAAACCTGTTTTGGAAATAGTTTAACGTATGTTTCCTAATAAGAGGTCCGGATATGGGTATGCGGAAAGTAAAAATAATGGTGCCGGGCATGGCTACACTCAACGCCCATAAGCAAAGAGGCGATAGTAAATCGGTGAACGGGATATAGGAAGCGAAGCGTTCATTAGATCAATTATAGTAACTTTAAATTTATACAACTAAAATTACGGTGATACGCTTTATTCTCAATGAAAAAGAAATGGTAACCGATTTGTCACCCGGCACAACGCTGCTGGATTTTGTCCGTTATCATCAGCATCTCAGGGGGACAAAGATCGGCTGCCGTGAAGGAGATTGCGGGGCTTGTACTGTATTAGCTGGTGAAATCGTAAACGATGAACTCCGGTATGAATCCATGACCAGCTGCCTGATGCCACTGGGTAATGCGAATGGAAAACATATTGTAACAATTGAAGGGATAAATTTCCCCGATAAATTGAATCCTGTTCAGCAGGCATTGTCCGACTGTGGTGCAACGCAGTGTGGTTTTTGCACTCCTGGATTTGCGATGTCACTGGCGGGTTTTTGTTTAAGCGACAAGGAAGCAACCGAACAAAATGCCATTGCTGCGGTGGATGGAAATATTTGCCGGTGTACAGGATATAAATCTATTGAAAGAGCTGCCGGGAGAGTAGCGGCACTGACGAAAGATAAAAATGGGGAAGATGCGGCCCTATTTGTTTCAAAGAAAAAAATACTGCCCGAATATTTTGCTGGTATAAAAAACAGGTTGCTCGAACTTTCCGCCGGCCAACCAGAAATCAGAAACAAAAAACGAGAAGCTTTCCTTGTTGGTGGAGGCACAGACCTATACGTCCAGAAGCATGAGGAGATGATGCATGCAGATGTACGTTTCGTATTTGATGAGCCGGGACTGAATGCCATCATTGAAGAAGACAACAAATGTATACTGGGACCCTCAGTAACGGTAAGTGATTTAAAACATTCTTCTTTTTTTAATAAGATATTTCCAAACTTTCAACACTATGCTAAACTGATTTCTTCCACACCGATACGGAACATGGCAACAATAGCGGGAAATTTTGTGAATGCTTCACCAATCGGGGACATGACAATTTTTTTTCTGGCGCTGGATACCCATCTCTTCCTCTCTTCCGGAGAGGAAACAAGAACCCTTCCCTTACGAAAATTTTATAAGGGATATAAACAACTTGATAAAAAAATCGATGAAATCATCAACAGTATATCATTTGAACTGCCGGGTAAGAATACATATTTCAATTTTGAAAAAGTAAGCAAGCGTACGCATCTGGATATTGCCAGTGTAAACTCAGCCATATTGCTTACTATGAATGGAAATAAGATTGCAAAAGCCGGTATGTCGGCCGGCGGTGTGGGCCCAGTGCCGATGTATTTGAAAAAGACTTCAGAATACTTAGCCGGCAAAAAAATCAGTGAAGAAATGATTAAAGAAGTAATTGCAGTAATGAAAACAGAAATTTCACCTATCAGTGATGCGAGGGGAAGCAGGGAGTATAAAACCTTATTACTGGGGCAGTTGATAAAAGCACATTTTACAGATATTTAATGAAAAACATTGACTCATACACTCATGTCCGTGGCGAATCGGTTTACCTGGATGATATACCATTGCAGGCGGGTACATTGTTTGCGGCTGTGTATGATTCTCCTGTGGCGCATGGAAAAATAAAATCACTTGACACAAGTGAGGCAGAGAAAGCAGAAGGTGTAGTTAGAATTTTTACTTCAAAAGACATTCCCGGAGAAAACCAGATCGGCGGAATCATTCCTGACGAAGAATTACTGGCAGGCACACATGTTCATTTTTGCGGAATGCCGGTGGCCCTGGTGGTTGCTGAATCGGATGATGCCGCAAGAGCTGCGGTGAAGAGAATTAAAATTGAAATTGAGAATTTGCCTGTTATTACCAATCCAAGAGAAGCAAAAGAAAAAGGAGAATTGATTATTCCTCCCAGAACATTCAGACTTGGTGATACGGACAATACATGGAAAAATTGCGAATATATCTTTGAAGGCAGAACAGAAACCAACGGGCAGGAACATTTATACATCGAAACACAGGGGGCTTACGCCATGCCACAGGAGAACGGTGCCATCAGAATTTATTCATCTACGCAGGGACCGACAGTTGTTCAGCGAACTGCTGCAAGAGTATTGAACATGCCGATGAATAAAATTGAAGTGGATACTACAAGGCTTGGCGGTGGTTTCGGGGGCAAAGAAGACCAGGCAACCACCTGGGCAGTGATGTGTGCTCTTGCAAGTTATCATGTAAAGAAGCCGGTAAAGTATTGTCTTCACCGCATGGAAGACATGCGGATGACCGGTAAGCGCCATCCTTATTCATCTGATTTTAAGATCGGGTTAAATAAAGATCTAAAGATTCTTGCATACGAAGCTACATTTTACCAAAATGCGGGGGCAGCGGCTGATCTTTCTCCTGCGGTCATGGAAAGAACCCTGTTTCATTGCACCAATTCTTATTTCGTTCCAAATGTAACAGCAACGGCTTACAGCTGCCGGACCAATCTGCCACCCAACACTGCATTCCGTGGTTTTGGCGGGCCACAGGGAATGTTTGTGATAGAAGCGGCCATTGCAAAAGCGGCAGAGCAGTTACATATTCCTGCATCTGAAATTCAGCAAAAGAATTTATTAAAGACCGGTGATGAATTCCCTTACGGGCAGATCGCCGAAAGTGAGGCGAATGAGTGCTGGAGCAAAACGGATGAGTTATATAATATTGAACAACTGGAGAAAGACGTTGCTGATTTTAACTCATCAAATAAGTTCTATAAAAAAGGAATGGCGCTGATGCCGATCTGCTTTGGCATCTCTTTTACAAAAACATTTATGAACCAGGCAAGGTCGCTGGTGCATGTATATACAGATGGAAGTGTAGGCATCAGCACGGCAGCCGTAGAAATGGGGCAGGGAGTAAATACAAAACTGTTACAAGTTGCTGCTAAAATATTTTCTGTAGCCCAGGAAAAAATAAAAGTCAACTCTGCCAATACCTGGCGTATTGCGAATACGTCACCGACTGCAGCCAGTGCAGCGGCCGACTTAAATGGTAAAGCCACTGCTTTGGCATGTGAAACTATTCTGCAAAGAATGAAACAAGTGGCTGCAGATGAATTAAAGACCAGCACTGAAACTATTGAGATAAAAGATGAAATCGTTTTTATAACTGGAAAGAAAACGGATTTGAGCTGGAAAAAGCTGGCGATGCTGACACATATGAAAAGGATCAGTTTATCTGAACTTGCTCATTACACAGCTCCGGGCATTCACTTCGATACGTCAAAAGAAAAGGGACACCCTTTTGCTTATCATGTGTATGGCACTGCTGTCATTACAGTAACGATTGATTGTCTTCGTGGCATTTATGAATTTGATTCTGTAAAAGCAGTGCATGATTTTGGGCAGAGCATGAATACCATGGTTGACATGGGGCAATGTGAGGGAGGTATTGTGCAGGGCATTGGCTGGATGACGATGGAAGAATTGCTGTATAATAAAGAAGGAAAACTGATGACGAATGCACTGAGTACTTATAAAGTGCCCGATATTTATTCTGTTCCCAAAGAAATTATTGTTCATCCCCTGAAAACAGAAAAAGAAAACTTAGCTATCTTCAATAGTAAAGCCGTTGGCGAGCCGCCATTGATGTACGGTATCGGTGCCTACTTTGCATTGCGCAATGCAGTGAAAGCGTTCAATTCTTCAGCAGTTATTCCTTATGACGCACCCATGACTCCGGAAAAAGTATTGATGAATTTGTTTAGTCAATGATAAACGGTTTGACTGCCCCATCTTTATTCGGTAACTTACCTTTCTAAAGTATCCACCATGATCTTCCTTTATATTTTTGTTGGTTTGATCCTTACCCTGCTTATCATTTCAGCACTAATGCCCAAGACTTATAATGTTGAAAAATCGGGCATCATTAAAAAACCAGCTGCAGAGGTCATGAGCCATGTGAGCAACTTTAATGACTATGCCGCATGGAATCCCTGGCAGCAAATGGAACCCGGAGCTATTAAAACCATCAGCGGCAATCCCGGTACAACAGGACATAAATATGAGTGGCGGGGGAAAAAAATTGGCGTGGGCAATTTAACCATCCGGAGCATTGATCAAAAGCATATTCACATAGACATCGTTTTTCTAAAACCCTGGAAGGCAAATGCCAAAGACAACTGGCTGTTTGAGCCATGGGGTGATGGTAATGAAACAAAGGTGACCTGGCAAAACAGCGGCGATCTGCCCTGGCCCATGGCAAGACTGATGGGGCCAATGATCAATAAGAATCTGCATTACCAGTTTGGTATCGGCCTTGAAAACCTGAGAAAGATGTGTGAAGGTTAATTTATTTATAACATACCACAACGCCAAACCCCGGTGCATGAAGTTTTTTCAGCACAGTGTTTTTGAAGCCGGTTTTTTTTGTAAATTCTTTGATTTCAGATTCTGTATATGTTCTTCCGCCAGCCTGATGCATCAGGTTCAGCGCCATATAGGATGTAGTGGCCCTTGACATCTGCGAGGATCCGCCAATGCCCTTTATCTGATCCAGGATTACATAAATACCCCCCTCATTTAATGATTGGTATGCTTTTGCTGCCAGTTTCTCATTCTCTTCATAATTTAATCCATGAATAATATTAAAAGCCAGTATCACATCATTGCCTTCCGGTAAATTATCTTTCATAAAATCACCGGCGAGAAAGCTGACCTGGTTTGCAGCCTTGTATTTTGCCACACATTCATCGGTATACCTCTTTACAGGGGGCAAGTCCATTACTATTGCGTTCAACTGAGCATGTTTTTTACACAACTCAATGCTGTAAAGACCGTGAGAGCCTCCCAGATCAAGAAGCTTTACAGCTGTTTTTGGCACCGGGATTTTTAAAGTAACTTCTTTCACATTGGTTTGTGAAATATCTATCATGGCTCTTGAAAACAATTCCCATTCATACGGCGTCATGTTTTCAAGCATACTGGATTGCGGCCGTTTGCCCGTCTTTATTGTTTCATCCAGATGAAGATATCCTTTGTATAAATAATCACAGAACAGGATAAAGTAGCGGAAATTTTTTTCTGAATGGGGTGACAGACATTTGAATCCTCTTTTATTAAATGCATATTGATTTCCTTTCTTCAAAGTATAGCCCAGCGCTTCCAGGCAATCCAGTATCAGTTCGGTACCCGTTGCACTGCAGCCCGCTTTGGCAGCTATGGCGCCTGCATCCTGGTAATTTTCCGTAAGCGCATCGGCGATTCTCAGCTTTACTGAACTGCCAAGTGCAAATCCAAGACCTACAGAAAAAGCGGCATCCCCAAAGGGATGAGGGATAATGTCTTTTGACAAAAGAATTTTCTCAATCAGCGAATAGCGGTAAATCATGATGATTTTTTGGCACAAATGTTCAACCTCTGCAGCCGGAAAAATTGTATGAAACGGACATTTATATCCCGGCAAAAAAGATATGTCCCGGTTGGAGACTCATTATTTTTCTGTACTCTCCGGGTGTATAGCCTGTAAAAGAGCGGAACTCACGGATAAAATGCGCCTGGTCATAAAAACCCGCATCATATGCAACGCCGGTAAGAGATTGTCCTTTCTGGTGAAGCAATATCAGCGACCTCAGGTATTTTTTATAAATAATAAAATCAGAAGGGCAAAGACCAAACCACTCAACAGCAATTCTTCTGAGTTGGCGTTCGCAGAGGTTATATTTTCTGCTCAGGTGGCGGGTTGATACATAAAGAACTGCTTCATCGGCAAAAAGTGCAGTGATGCGTTCATCAGGATGCCGGTAATATGAATGGTATATCTTTTTCTTCAGCCATTGCAAACAAGCTCTGACCTGTTCATTAAAATCGTTGCTATCGGAAATCTGGTAATACAATTCTTTCAGTTCAGTGCAAATGAGTTCAGCGTCTGTAATTCGGTCGCTAAACTCAACTGCGGGGATTTCAAAAAGCGACCTGAGTGCAAACAGATGTAACTGAATGCCTAAAAAACAATGATGACCGGGCTTGATGATTTTATAAGGTGTTAAGTTAATGCCATTGATGAAGCAGTTTGGAATATCAAGCTTGTTAGGGTCATCAGATTTATGGCAATGGATATTATGCGAAAGATTAAAAATAATTTCTGCTGTTCCTTTTGGCAATATTTTTTCTGCCCGGGCTGGAAGGCCTTGTTCCTGCACTTTCCAGATCATCTGAATCATCAGGCGTTCCGCCGGCGATTCTGGATAATAAATTTCAGCCTGAACAGACATGGTACAAGTTAAGGACTGATAAAATTAAATAACCTTGTTAATATACGCTATATCCTTTCCGGGTTTGCCACTGTTTTTTCACCGCCTGCATTTCCGGTGTTTAAAGTTGTGGCTGGCTCAAAGAGCATGATCTCTACTTCATCTTTTGCCACCGGTTTATGCTCTGCTCCACGAGGCATAATAATGAATTCTCCTTCATTTACTGTAATCACTTTATCTCTCAGATGCATATCAAAGCTTCCTTTTACCACATAAAATAATTCGTCTTCATTTTCATGATGGTGCCATACAAATTCGCCTTTGAACTTGACCAGCTTTACCATTTGCCCGTTCAATTCGCCAACTATTTTGGGGCTCCAGTGTTCGGTGAACAAGGAAAGCTTTTCTGAAAGATTTACTTTTTCCATTTTTCAAAATTAAAAAGTCCTGACGATTTACCGACAGGACTTACAGGTCTTGATTAATTTTTTAATAGAAAAATTGTTCTCTTACAATCTTTCCGTCCTTTACTTCATACAGCGCTATCTCTTCCATATTCATGCGGCCCATGCCTTTCATCGTACAATCAATTCCCATACCAACGCTGAAAAACCTGCCACCCACAACCGGTGCTGTTGTGTACCCGCCATGCATTTCTTCCACCATTTCTCCAAATTGTTTTCCTTTTTGCCTGATTGCTTCCATCCCTTCTACTGTTTGCAGTCCCTGTGAGCCCGGAGGCTCAATACTTACTGCATTGTCGGCAAATAGTTCATCCTGAATTACATTCCATTGTCCTGTTTGCGCCAGCTCATTATAACGGTTGGCCACTTCCTGTGTTGTCATAATAATTGATTTTTGTTTTTAAAAAGGAGGGAAAAGCTACGCTGTTTTCATTGTTATGCCAATTAAATAATTATAAAGGGTTGAATCACGGTGTGAGAGACAGGGCTTATCTTTCCTTTTCAAAACCAGCTATTGTCGCTACAGGAAATATACGAACAGTTCATCACCGACATCCAGCAAACCACCTGGCTGGAATATATCGCTGTACTGTCGGGTATTATCAGTGTATGGTTTTCAAGGAAAGAAAATATACTGGTATATCCCACTGGCCTTATAAATACAATTGTCTATATATACCTGAGCATAAAAGGTAGTTTGTTTGGTGAGGCCAGTGTAAATTTCTATTATACTGTGATGAGCATTTACGGATGGATGTTGTGGGCTAAAAGAAATGAGCAGCATGAACACATTGTTCACATCAGCTTCTCTGATAAAAAATGGTGGGGTTACCAGCTTTCCTTTTTTGCTGCGTTTTATATCGCAATCTTTTTTTCACTTACTTATCTCAAAAAAGATTTTGCCCCCGGCGCCATTCCATGGGCTGATGCATTTGCCAGCGCTACTGCATTCACGGGCATGTGGCTGATGACAAAAAAGAAAGTGGAGAGCTGGTATTGGTGGATTGCAACTAATATCGCTTCTATTCCTTTATACTTTGTAAAACATTATGTTTTCACCAGTGTGTATTATTTAATATTACTGGTCATGGCAGTATTCGGTTTGCTGGAATGGATGCGACGGGCAAAAAAAACGGTATCGTTTTAGATACCGTATTAATCAATCACAATCATACTTCAGTTTAAAAAAGCTCCTTCTTAATTTCCCGGAGAATCCTTGCTCTCATTCGTCTGTTCGGGATTACGGCCTTCAAAACGGTTTTTTAATTTTTCCATAATTGCCGCTTTTTTCTCTTCACTCATGTTGTCCCATTTTTCTTTCCAATAATCGCCCCTGCGGTGACGTCTGCCCCCGCTGAATCCACCTACCAAAAGCCGGCTCAGCACCAGCAGACCCAATGCCTGCCAGAATGTAATGATGGCGGCACTTGTTGCCGGCACCAAGGCTGCGTTCCACAAAGCCATAACTACCCAGCCAAACAACCCGATTGCCGCTGCACCGATGATGATAAATACCGGAATTAAATAAGGTTTTCTTCTGATTACATTTTTCATTTTGTTATTGTTTTAATAGTTTAAAAAATCATTATATAAAGATTCAAGTCGTTTTCGCAAATGCTGCACTGCATATCGCTTGCGGGAGATTATGGTTTTAATATTCTCCTTTTCCCTGTCTGCAATTTCCTGCAGCGTTATTTCTTCGAGTTCGTTCCAGATAAAAACGTTCCGCTGGTTTTCCGGTAGCTCCTGCAATGCTTCAAAGAGTGACTCCCGGAATAATTTTTCCAGTTGTTTTGTTTCGGGATCATTGCTGTCTGTAACAATAAAGGCAGGCGCCATCCATTCATCACTCTCTTCGTCTGCACCGGTAACATTCAGTGTTTCGGTTTTTCTTTTCCGGTATGTATCCGTTATTTTATTCCGGGCCACCCGGTACAGCCATCCGCTTACACTTTCAATATCTTCAAATTTAGCCTGGCTGCTGAGCTGATACCATACATCCTGTAAAATATCTTCCGCATCTTCATTAGAGTTTACCCGCCCCCGGATAAACCCAAAAAGCTGGCGGCCATATTCTTTAATTGCCTGAATAATATTTTGTTTTTTTTGCGCCATTACAAGGTCCATTTCCGCCACTTTATAAGGAAGACGGCATAAGCAGGTTTTTACTTTAAAAGATGGCAAAATTTTTTCAGCCTTAAAAGATAGAAATAATTCGGTAACAAACTATCTTTCCGGAGATGCTTAAAAAAATCGTCGTCATAGGACCTGAAAGCACAGGTAAAAGTACTTTGTGCGAACAACTGGCGCAGCATTACAATACCGAATGGTGCCCGGAATTTGCAAGAGAATATTTACTCACAAACGGAACGAACTACAGCTTTGACGACCTGTTGATCGTTGCCAAAGGTCAGCTGGCCCTGGAGGATGAATATGCCGCAATGGTTCATCACAATAAGCCATTGTTTATTGATACGGATATGTATGTAATGAAAGTGTGGTGCGAATTTGTTTTTGGCAAATGTCATCGTTTTATACTTGATGAAATTGTAAAGCGGAAATATGATTTATGCCTGCTCTGCAATACAGATTTGTCCTGGGTAAAAGATGAACTCAGGGAATATCCTGATTTAAAAACAAGGGAAAGGCTGTATCATATTTATAAAGATATCATGATAAACCAGGATGTGCCCTGGGTGGATATAAGCGGTGATAATGAAGAAAGGCTGAACAGGGCCATTGCTGCAGTTAATTCCCTTTTGAAAAAATAATTGTTGTTACATTCGTTCCTTCATGAATGATTTTCTGAAAAAAAATCACCGGTTTGTTTTTTTTGGTCTCTGGCTCCTGCTTGCCCTGATGCAGGCCGGCCTTACCGAACTGCAGGATGATGAAGCATACTACTGGGTATATTCAAAATTTCTGGATTGGGGCTATTTCGATCATCCGCCCATGATTGCCTTGCTGGTAAAAGCGGGTTATGCTATTTTTCCAAACGAGTTGGGAGTGCGGCTGTTTGCTTTATTATTGAATTTTTTTTCTATCGTACTTATTGAACAGCTTACAGATAAAAGGAATCCGCTTTTGTTTTATGGTATTGCCTTGTCAATAGCGGTAATTCAGGTGGCCGGATTTATTGCGGTTCCTGATACTCCCTTGATTTTTTTTACTGCCTTGTATTTCCTCTTGTATAAAAAATTCATTCAGGCCCCGACCTGGAGAAATACTTTTTTATTGGGTGTTATAATAGCTCTTTTGTTTTATACAAAATATCAGGCGGTACTGATAGTAATATTCACACTGCTTTCAAATCTCAAATTATTTGCAAAGCGGCAAACCTATATTGCCGGCATCATTGCATTGGTTTTGTTTTTGCCTCATTTGATCTGGCAATGGGAGCACAACTGGATCAGTTTTCGCTATCATTTGTTTGAGAGCAATGTCGATTCTTACAGGCTCTCTTATACGGGTGACTATCTTTTGGGGCAATTACTTTTAGCGGGGCCGGTTGCCGGCATCCTGTTATTGCCTGCCGCTTTTTTGTACAAAGCAAAAACTGAAACAGAAAAGGCGTTGAAGTTTACGATGATTGGGTTATATGTTTTTTTTCTGTTGAGTTCTTTCCGGGGCAGCGTGGAGGCCAACTGGACATCGCCTGCCGTGGTTCCGCTGATAATTTTGTCTTTTTTGTTTTTAAATGAAAAGCTTAAATGGCGCCTGCGGTTATTTAAACTCTTGCCCGTAACACTCTTACTTGTCTTATTTACCAGAATTGCCATGATTATTGACATTGTTCCAATTAAGTCTCTTCAACGAAAGTATCATGCATGGAAAGAATGGCCGGCGATAATGAAAGAGAAAACAAAGGGATTGCCGGTTGTTTTCAGCAATTCCTATCAGCGGGCCAGCAAGTATTGGTTCTATTCAGGACAAATGGCCTTATCACAAAACTTATATACTGAAAGAAGGAACAATTATAATTTCTGGCCAATAGAAAAAGAAATGGTCGGCAAGCCTGTTTACTTTTTAGACATCTATGACCTGAATCGTTTTACTGATTTGTTGAAAACACCGATCGGGGTTGTCGGTTACAAGTATGATTCATCATTCTTGTCATTTGAAACGATCCGGATTCCATTAAGATCCCAGGCAATCGGAACAGGAGATAGTTTGCGTTTACGATTTTTTACCGGCGGCTACGGCCCTTTTGCTTCAAATTTTCTTTACAAAGCCACTAAACCGTACAGGGTATACATGGTTTTTTTCAAAGGACGATCTGTTGTTGCCGAAAAAGAAGTTATGCTGGATTTAAGAATGCTGAGCATGAAAAAGCACATATCTGTTGCAATGTTCCCTGGCTTACCAAAAGGAAAATACAAGATGATGTTCTCCATTGCTGTACCGGGTTATAATCCTACCCATAACAGCGAAAAAATAAAATTGATTGTTGAATAATGTTTTATGGTGGTATCAACCCGGTAAGCCGTTGTATGTCGGGATCGGTTTGAATATTGTTCATCTGCCTTAAAACCCACTGCGAACGAAAAGCCACATAGCCTGAAAGCGGTTTCACTGAATATTTTTTCGGATTCGGAAAACAGGCGGCTATCATTGCTGCTTCCTGCCGGGTGAGATTTCCTGCAGATTTATTAAAATATTTTTGAGCTGCCATTTCTATTCCGAATATTCCTTCGCCCATTTCAATCTCATTAAGGTATAATTCCAATATTCTTTTTTTCCCCCACAAAACTTCAATCATAAATGTGAAATACATTTCCAGCCCTTTTCGTATCCAGCTTCTGCCCTGCCATAAAAAAATATTTTTTGCCACCTGCTGACTGATGGTACTTGCGCCTCTTACCCTTCCGGGTTTCTTCTTGTTGTAATTTATTGCTTTTTTTATACTCTTCCAGTCAAAACCATTATGATCGGGAAACAGCTGGTCTTCGGCGGCAATCACCGCAAGTTTTGCATTCGGCGAAATTTTATTCCTGTTTACATAATCTCTTTTAAATCCATGTCCGCTCACCCAGCTAATAAGCTGTGTCATAGTAATAGGCGGGTTTACCCATTTAAGCAGGATGATATAAAAAAGCTGAAGGATAAAAAGCCAGAGGAAAATGCGTTTACTCCATTTCCATACTTTTTTAAGTATTCGTTTTGTTCTGCTTTCCTTATGGTCAGATCTTGTCGCCATAAACAATGATTCCCCATATCAGGGCGATTCCAAAAACAATAAGTAACAATCCGTTGATTCGGTTAAGAATATGAATATTGTGTGGGGTGAGCCGGTTCCGGATTTTACCTGCCAGGAAAACTTTTAATATATCTGTGCCCAGCATCCATATAAGGCAGGTAAGGAATATAATTATTTTTTCCTGTGCAGTATGATTGATGATGGCCGTGGATGCATATATCCAGAAAATAAATACAGAAGGATTCAGGGTGTTCATAAAGAAACCGGAAAGAAAGATTTGTGCATAATCTCGTCTGCTGAACTTAAACACCTGTTTGCCCTGGCCGTCTACTTTTACCTTCTTAAAAAACAGAAAAAAAATGCCGACTGAAACAAGGAAAATGCAACCTGCTATTCCTACGGCATTTTTGTGTTCTTTGATCTGGTCAAATAGTGTTGTAAAAAAATTAACCAGGAAAACCATGGCAATATCACTGGCTGAAACGCCGAATACAAAAGTCAGCCCTCCCCTGTGGCCGTTGTTTAGGCTTTGTTTTATAATAGAAAATAATACCGGCCCTACCGAGATGCTTAGCAGTAACCCAAATGTGAGTCCTTTGATGATTGCCTCGATCATGATTAAGTAATATCTAAAAATAAAAAACCTCTCTCAGAATAAAGAAAGAGATCTCAAAAAGATCAGGTTATATATCCTGTTTCCAGAAACCGGTTCCACTCTTCCAGCATTTTTCCTTTCATCACCCTTGGAAATTTGTGCTGGCTCCCGAGTTTTCCTTTCAGCTCCATGAACTTCATGAATTTTTGTTCCGGTAATACTTCCACAAAAACTTCTTTTAAGGCGCTGTCTCTTTCGGTAGCGTAATCATCATTCAGCTTTCTCAGGTTTTCATCAATTCTTTTTTTCAACTGCAAAGGATCAATAGTATCATTGGTGGCAATATACCAGCGATGAGCAAAAAAGTTCCCGTAGGGAAATCCAACCACGGTGTATTCGGGAATACAGATATTAAATTCTTCACTTACCAGTTCAATGGCTTTGTTCATATTTTCCACACTCAGGTGTTCGCCGGTAAGGCTAAGGAAATGTTTTATCCGGCCGGTAATACACACTTCGTTTTTTTCAAGGTCAGCAAATTTTATTGTGTCGCCAAGCAGATAGCGCCATGCTCCGGCATTGGTGCTCATCAGCAGAGCATATTCCTTACCCTCCTCCACTTCGTGTATCATTTTTGCTTCCGGCCTGTCAATCATATTTCCGTCATGATCAAAATTTTTTTCATCAAAGGGAACAAACTCGAAAAAAATATTATTATTCAGAATAAGCTGCATGCCTTTGGCATGTTCCCGGGTTTTGTATCCAACAAACCCTTCGCTGGAAAGATAATTTTCAATATATACTATCGGCTTGCCCAATAGTTTTTCAAATCCTTTTTTGTAAGGCTCAAATGCCACTCCTCCATGAACAAAAAAACTGAAGTTGGGCCATATCTCATGTATATGCTTCACTTTGTAATGCTCTATTACCATTTCCATACACATCTGGCACCATGCAGGCACGCCGGTTATATAACCTATATCCCATTCCCGGGCATGTTCAACTATTTCATTGAGCTTCTGATTCCAGTCGTGCATGGCAGCAATCCTTCCGCCCGGTTTATAAAATGTCTGAAACCAAAAAGGCCTTTTTTTTGCCAATATGCCGCTGAGGTCACCTGCATACCAGCCGGCTTTCCCTTTTTTTAGATCCGTAGCGCCACCCAGCATCAGAAAACTTTTGGTCATAGCCTTTTTGTTGATTTCCTGATATTTCATCAGGCTGAAAAGCTGTCGTAAATAATTAACCGTATTGCTGCGCAACAAATCCCTGGTTACCGGAATATATTTACTGGCAGCTTCGGATGTTCCGGAGCTAAGAGCATAATATTTTATTTTTCCGGGCCAGGTCACATCCGGCACGCCTTCCAGTGTTTTCTTCCACCACTCATTGTATATTTTATTATAATCATGTACCGGCACCAGTTCCTGAAATTTTTTTGCCGGATGCCGGCTTAGCAATGCTTCATCAAACTTGTAGTACTGGCCAAACTCGGTGAATCTTGCTTTTTTCAATAATTTTTTTAAGACTCTGATTTGTTGTCGCATTGGATCATTCTGAGGAATCCTGAATGCTGCCGCAATGGCTCTCGGTAGTTTTATTTCAATAATGGTTGCCATGTATGGCTTATGCTGTTATGTTTAAAGTTACGAATATATGCAATAGGGAATTGACCCATGATGAGTATCATCCGCCCAGTTTGCGATACATTTTCCATAATAACCGGAGATCTGCAGAAGGTTCATAATCCCGGGCATACCAGTAGTCGAGCATTTGTAAACTTTCAGGCGGTAATGGTTGATTTACCGATGCAACAACTCCGTTACTGGCAATAACCGCCGGACGGAGATGGGGAAGTTTTTTTTCTCCTGTTGCATAACCTATCCATGTTTTTTGAGCAAATAACACAGAAATGCAATTGACGAAAAATTGAACTGGGTTTTTAACGATTATAAGTTGCAGCGGAAAAGATATTATACCGATCAGGGAAATAGCAATATCAATTAAACGTTTCAGTCTTTTTTTATAGGGGTCTGAAAGATTAAACCCGTTTTCAGCAGATACGGATTCTCCGGATGTGTTTTTTGAATCGCTCCCTACAATGCTCCTGCTGTACGAAGCATGGAATTTTATACTGATATTTCCCGGCAAATGCTGAAAGCTTTCTATAATTTTTGAAAAGGATAGTTTGCCTTCACAAAAAACAATTTCCCGGAAAGGGATTGTTTTACCGAGTTGCTGCAGATTTTTCATTTGGCCCACCGATGAAATGTCGTTTTCCTCTATTGCCACACGGTCCATAATTTTTTCATGCAGCCCCGCATCTTTCATCAGCCTGGCGACCTGATAATATTCATCTTCAGTACCCACTATCAGCGTAGTAGCTTTATCATTTTTTCCCTTGATGTAACTTAACACTCCTGTCCGGATCAAAATCCATCTTAAAACACTTATGGTCATAAATGCCAGAACGGAGCCGAATAAGAGAATACCTCTTGAAAAGCGAAATCGTTCGGGTAATAATGCATAAGCGGCAAGGAGGCATACTGTGGCAACAAGCATTGAGCTGATCAGCTCTGTTCGTTTGTACCACCGGTCGTATAAACCGGCATAATATGCCGTGATAAGAAAAAAAACTGTATATGCAGGAAATGCGATCCATAATAATCGCTGATCGTATTCGGTCTCGGGCCTTACCCATATCAGCCAGATATTTTTTACCAGCCAGAAGCAAAGAAGTATTACTCCTGCATCAATCACCGGTAATCCGATTTTGCGAATAAACCGCCCGGTCGCAGACAATACAGCTCTTGTCCAGATCGCAATATGTATTAAGAAGTTGAAAAATCCGGCTCTGCCTTTCCCATAATGTTTTCGTACAAAAATGCTCATGGCATTATAAAACATCCGCACATAGTTCATGCTGCCCTTTCGGGTGCTTTCTCCTTTAAAGTGTATGATAGCGCTATCAGCAAAATAATAGTTCCTATAGCCGGCTTTCTGTATGCGATAACTCAGGTCCACATCTTCTCCATACATAAAAAATATTTCGTCGAAGCTCCCCACTTTTTCAAGCACTTCTCTTTTAACCATCATAAAAGCGCCGGCCAGCACATCCACTTCATTCACCTTGTTTTCATCCAGGTTGCCAAGATGATATTTTGAAAAAATCTTCGACCGGGGAAAAAGTTTTGACAGACCAAATAGTTTGTATAAAGAGGTGATAGGGGAAGGAAAAGCTCTTTTTGATTCTCTCAAAAACCTGCCTCTGCCGTCCAGCATTTTAACTCCCAGCGCCCCGGCATCAGCATGGCTTTCAAAAAAGTCAATACATTTCACAAAACAATCTTCGGGAACAAGGGTATCCGGATTCAGAAAAAGAACATATTTGCCTGCTGCCAGCTTTAATCCCTGGTTGCATGCTTTTGCAAAACCGGTATTTTCTTTATTGGCTATAAATTTTACTCCTGGAAATGCCGGTGACAGGTATTCAATACTCTCATCGGCTGAATTATTATCAATAACTATTATTTCGGCCGGCATTCCGGCAATGGCTTTCTGAACGGAAAAAAGACATTGTTCGAGAAAATGTTTTACATTAAAGTTTACTATGATTACTGACAGCTTCAAAGCAATACGAAGTAAGAAGTTTTCGTGTTGTTATCAAAATGCAGATTTCTTTTCCCCGCTTTTGCGGATAGGGTATCTTTGCCCATGCTTAAAACCGTCCTTATCAACGCTGTAGAGGCTGGGGCCGCAGAGATTCTCCGGTTTTTCAATAATAATTTTAAAGTAAGTAATAAAGAAGGCGTCAACAACCTGGTGACCGAAGCCGACCATGCTTCGGAAAAAGCTATTATTGATGTGATACACAAACAATATCCTGATCATCATATACTGAGTGAGGAGACCGGAGAAATTATACTGGACTCCAATTATAAATGGATCATTGACCCGATTGACGGAACAATAAATTTTGCCCATGGTATTCCTCTTAATTGTGTTTCTATTGCTATAGAACATCATGGAGAAATTGTAATGGCTGCCGTATATAATCCACACCTGAAAGAATTGTTTTTTGCAGAAAAAGGAAGTGGCGCTGCTCTTAATGATAAAAAAATACGGGTAAGTGAAGAATCGAGGGTGATAAAATCATGTCTTGTAACCGGCTTTCCATATACTTATATAAACACTCCTGATGGTCCCTTGGAAATTTTTGAACGCTTTGTGAGAAAAGGTGTGCCCGTAAGAAGACTTGGTTCGGCAGCCATTGATCTGTGCTGGGTAGCCTGCGGAAGATTTGATGGCTTCTACGAGCATAAATTAGAGGCATGGGATAGTGCCGCCGGATACCTGATTGTTGAAGAAGCAGGAGGTAAAGTAACTGATCTTGCCGGCAATAAATTTTCCGTTTACCAGCACAAGGTGCTGGCCACAAACGGAAAGATTCACGATGAAATGCTGGATGTGATCAATAACAGAAAAGAATTATGAGTGAACAAAGAACTGAAATATCTGCTTTGGGAGAATTTGGTTTAATAGAACATCTCACCAAAAACATTGAACTGCAAAATGCTTCTTCGGTTTTGGGGGTTGGCGATGATGCTGCGGTGATTGATACATTCGGCAAGCAGGCAGTAGTCACAACGGACCTGCTAATTGAAGGTGTGCATTTCGATCTTGCTTATACTCCGCTGAAGCATTTAGGATATAAAAGTGTAGTTGTAAATCTTAGCGATATATATGCCATGAATGCGGTTCCGGCGCAAATTACAATGAGTCTTGGGATAAGTAACCGGTTTAGTGTAGAAGCCCTGGATGAGTTTTATGAAGGTGTGTATACTGCCTGCAATAAATTTGGAGTTGATCTTGTGGGAGGCGATACCACTTCGTCTCAAAAAGGTTTTATTATTTCTGTGACCGCTATCGGAGAAGTTGCCCCGGACAAATATGTAAAAAGAAGCACAGCACAAAAAGGAGATTTGCTTTGCGTAAGTGGTGATCTGGGCGCTGCTTATATTGGATTGCTTTTTCTTGAACGGGAGAAAAAAATTTTTATAGAAAGTCCGGGAGTGCAACCTGACCTGGAAGGCGAGTCGTATGTAATTGGACGGCTGCTGAAGCCGGAAGCAAGAAAAGATATTATTGAATTTTTTGCTGCGCAGAATATCCTCCCCACATCGATGATAGATATCAGTGATGGTTTGAGCTCAGAAATATTGCATATCGGTCATCAAAGTAACCTGGGTTGTGTTTTATACGAAGAAAAAATACCGGTTGCAGAAGAAACAAGAAAAGCTGCGTTTAAATTTGAAATAGATCCGACCGCCTGTGCGTTAAGCGGTGGAGAGGACTATGAACTGCTGTTCACTATTTCACAATCTGATTACGATAGGCTGCAGATGAGCGAACAAATAAGCGTAATAGGATACATGACTGAGCCGGAACAGGGTTTTTATCTCGTAACAAAATCAGGCAACAAACATCCGATTACAGCGCAGGGCTGGAATCATATGAAAAAAAATTAAGACTAATTGGATTTATAAAGATTATGGGGAGAAGTATATTTTTTTCAATTTGTATTATCTGGTTTATTAGTTGTGGTACAAATAAAGCAATCTATTCTCCAAATACAAAGTATTCGCTTCAGGATGTAGAAAAAGATTATGTTCTTTATAGAAATATTTTAGAAACACATCATCCTGGGCTTTACTGGTATACTTCCAGAGACAGTATGGATTATTATTTCGAATGGGGAAAGCAGCAGCTCAGAGATTCAATGACCGAGTCTGAATTCAGAAAAGTGCTGAGTTGTGTAACCGCAAAAATCGGTTGTGGTCATACTACAGTCCGCTCTTCAAAAAAATGGAGCCGATATAGCGATACGGCACGACCCGGAAAGATGTTTCCTCTGAGCATAAAAGCATGGACGGACACAATGGTGGTAACACAAAACCTGAACAGGAAAGACAGTGTGTTAAGAAGAGGAACAGTTATCACCCAAATCAACGGCAGGCCAATCAATGAAATCACAGATACCTTGTTTAAATATATATCCACCGATGGTTATAACCGCACACACCGGTATCAAACTCTCAGCAACCGCGGCTCCTTTGGCTCACTTTATACTTCTGTCTTTGGTATATCAGAGAAATACATCGTGGAATACATAGATGCTGCAAAAAAAATAAACTCGTTGAATGTGGCTGTTTACAATCCTGCTAATGATACAATAAACCGAAACACCATACGGCCTGTCAGCAGCATTCCCCGGCCATCACGCCGTGAAAGAAAAAGACAGGATGCAAGCAATACCCGGTTACTGAAAATTGATTCCGTGAATCATACTGCCATGATGGACCTGGCTTCTTTTGGCAGGGGGTATGGTTTGAAAAAATTTTTCAGGACTTCGTTCCGGGCATTGCGGCAAAATACAATTGGTCATCTTATCGTTGATGTACGCAGCAATGGCGGCGGAAGCATAACCAACTCAACCATTTTAACCCGTTATATCGCTAATCAACCCTTTAAGATCTGTGATTCGTTGTATTCCATCCGTAAAGCAAGTCCTTATCAGCAGTATATACAAAATAATTTCTGGAATAAACTTTTTATGACCCTCTTCACCCGAAAAAGAAATGATGGCAATTATCATTTCGGATATTTTGAAAAACATTTTTTTAAACCCAAAAAGAATAATCATTTTAACGGGCGGGTATACATACTTACCGGTGGCAATTCTTTTTCTGCTACCACTTTATTTGTAAGCTCAGTAATAAAACAGGACAATGTTACAGTGGTTGGGGAAGAGACCGGGGGCGGCGCCTATGGAAACAGCGCCTGGCTGTTGCCGAATGTTACATTGCCGGAAACAGGTGTTCGTTTTCGTCTGCCCCTGTTTCGATTAGTGATAGATAAAAATATTCCTAAAAATGGCCGGGGTGTTCAACCCGAAACAGAAGCAAAGCCGACGGTAGATGCCATTCGCCGCAATGCAGATTTTAAACTGGAGAAAGCGATGGAATTGATAAAAGCAGATAAAGAGAAAACAAAACAGTAGCGCTATTCTTTGTTATCAATGATCATGAACCTGTCTGCATCTTTTAAAAAAGGAAATTTTTCTCTTACAGTCTGCAAATGATTTTTATCCAGCGTAATGGTAAAAATATCTTCTTCCTCTTTCTTTGTATATAATATTTCACCCAGCGGATCAATAACCATACTTTCCCCGCTATAATGGATATCGTTACCATCATCACCCACACGGTTGGCTCCTATCACATAACACTGGTTCTCGATGGCCCTTGCCTGCAGTAAAGTTTTCCAGGCATGACTTCTTCTTTCTGGCCAGTTGGCAACGTATATTAATACATCGTATTCGGGTTCTCCTTCCCTTGATTGCTGACGGGCCCATACAGGGAAGCGAAGATCATAGCAGATCAATAAGTTTATTTTCCATCCTTTAACTGAAGCAATCAATCTTTTTGTGCCAGCGGTATAATACTTGTCTTCCTCTGCAAAAGCAAAGCAATGGCGCTTATCATAGAAGCCGTATTGTCCGTTGGGCTGCATCCATATTAAACGATTATAAAAATTTCCTTCTTCTTCAATGATCAAACTGCCGGTAAGAATAATTTTCCTGCTCGCTGTCATTTTTTTCATCCATTGTATTGTTTCCCCATGCATCGGCTCAGCAAGTATTTCAGGTTTCATACTGAAGCCGGTGCTGAACATTTCCGGCAATACAACCAGTTCGGTTTTTTCTTTGATAGAAGAGATCTTATTCTCCAGCATTCGAAGGTTGACCTGTTTATTTTCCCAATGCAGGTTTGTTTGAATTATAGTTACAGTGAGAGATGACATAATTAACTGTTGTTGTAAAATTAGTTTTATTCAATCAGGTAATAATAAAAAAAACAACCCCCGCAAGATTGAATAATGCGGACAGAAAGATTGAGATTTGTACTTGAATTCAAATAATCTACCTGGTTTCGGTATCAATACTTTTCATAATCAATTCCGGCTCAAACCCCCTCCCCATCAAATAATCCATCGTTTTCTTTTTCCTGATTAAGTACTGTTCGCTTTTCAGCGCTGCATATTTTTCTTTGGCCAGTTTGTTCAACAGTTGCATGTATTCTTCTTCATCAATCTGTTGCAGCGCTTTTTTAATGGAGTAATCGCTTACCTGCTTTTGTTTCAGTTCGTATTTTATTTTTACCCGGCCCCAATGCTTTATCCGGAATTTTCCTCCGGCATAGGCAATGGCAAAGCGTTCTTCGTTCAGGTAGTTTTGTTCAATGAGTGTGGCAATGATCTCGTCATGATCTTTTTTCCATACACCGAGGCAGTACAGTTTTTCTTTTACCTCACTATGGCAGCGTTCCTGGTAAGCACAGTAGTGCTTTAGTTTTTGGAGGGCCTGCTCCTTGCTGAGATGTTTTTTATACATCCTGTAAAAATAAAAAGGAGCTGTCTCAATTTTATTTTTCTCGCAAAGACGCTAAGACGCAACGTTTGATCTCCTGTATTTTTCCTTTGCGCCGTAGCGGCTTTGCGAGATTTTTTTTGAAACAGCCCCCTGGTTCGTTTTTGTTTTCACTATGGGCTTAATTCTTTTTCCCGGTCAGATTGGTGCTTCGGGCAGGCGGGCCCGATCTTCTCATAGCTGCCGGTCTTCTGTCAACAAAGAATACGTTGGGCTCGCTGATGCCATCGCCGTTTACATTTCCGTCGCCAAAAGGCCGGCGCTGGCTGTCAAATGTCTGAATGGTCCAGATGAATGCATAGGCATCCACGTCCGTATCGGCACGGACAAGCACATCTGGTTCCAGATCAGGGTTAATAGTCTTTCTAGTGGTATCTTTTTTCATTCTCAGATCAAAGTCGGGGTCGCCGGTGCAGCACTGTGTCATCCCAAGCTGTGGTTGCCAGATATACTGCGTAGTGCCTACAATATCCTTTGCAAGCAAGGGCTGGTTGCTGCGCAATGCCTGCATGGCTGTTTGCCCCGGCAGTATTTCAAATACGGTAACACGGTAAGTGAGCATCATCCCGGTATTAGGCGTTACCGGCGTCCAGCGGAAGGTAATAACAGATTGTGCTTTTTCAAGGTCAAGTATGGTTTCGCTGGCGGGCATAACCGGTATGGGCAACTGGTAAGAAGCAAGATTGAATATCCTGCATTTTTCTTCACTCATGATGCGGTAGTCGGTCGGGTTTACCAATTGTACACACAACTGGTAACTGCCCGCAGGGAGCTTGCCGCTTTTATCCATGGAACTTTTATACTTGCCGTTAAAGATCATGATGGGCAGTGGCATCACATCATTTACATACAATATCAAATTAGTGCTGCCGGCGATGATGATTGGCGCTTTCGCCAGATTTTTTGTAGCCACCACTTCTCCATCAACGGTTTTTATGGTAGCTTTTACTATTACCTGGGCAGTTAACCCAATGCCGCCTGACACTAAATAGGTAAGTGTTTTGTTGTCCCAATCAGCCAACGCCCCGGGAGGATTAGGGATCACCACTAATTGTGTGTTGAATTGCGCTGTTGAAGTTTTGGCAACAAGAGCAAAGGTCACTATCAAAAATATTTTTTTCATACTGGTGTATTTATTTGCCGAACCTGTAAAGGAATCCTGTGCGCACATTGCTTTCCAGGTAGCTGGCATTATTGGGAACTATTTCGTTTCCGTATTTAAAATGATTGGTGCCGATATAAATATTCCATGTTATCCTGTCAGATATCTTCCAGTCATCACTCAGCGTGGCAATGATATTGTTATTGTTCTTAAAACTGCCAGTCTTTGAATAATGGTACTGCAACTGTGCCCGCAGGTTCATTTTCTTTTTTGCCGCCTGCATGGACACCCCGGCGCTAAAGGTGATAAGTGTCAGTTTGAACCCCGGCACTGAATTATAAAAATACAATAGGCTGAAATCGGGTGAAATGCTCTTCATTAAAAAAGTGGGTACATAAGTGAGCATTGCGGTATGTGTATTGTTGGAAGTAATGATTGCCGTTATTACATCCCGTTCGGTGTACTTGCTGTAGTTATAGTTCAGGCTCATCAGGTGGATCACTTTATCATTGCCCCAGGTAACACTCGGATTCAGTCCAAAATCATTGCTTACATTCTTGATGCCATACGGATTGATGCCACTGGGCGTTTCAAATCCAAAGTTGTTGAAGCTTACATTCAGGTTCCAGTGTTCGTTGAACTGCGTAAACCAGTTGAGTGTGCCGATGAATTGTTTTGCCTTCAGCGTCGTGTTGCTCACATTGTTGATGCGTTGGCCCACACTGGCTACTACATTCATTTTATATCCTCCGTTCTTATCTTTCACCGCATTGAACCTTGTGTTCAGCATGTAATCAACCCGGTCAGGCAGCATGAAAGGATAACCGGGTGTTTGAAACCCGGCGCCGATGTATTTCAGCTTGGCGCCGATATCAAAGTTCTGTCCCTTCTTGCCAACGGCTCCTTCTGCTGCATAATCTTTCACGGTGGAAGTATGTCCTTCAATAAATGGTTTGAATGATGGCTTGCTGCTGTCTTCCGGGTTTTGCAGGTTTTTGGTGTAAAGTGATTGAGCTACTTCAGCATTTACATACCATCCCTTATTGAAAAAAGCCTTTCCTGCAAAACTCATGGTAAACCCTTCCTGTGGTTTAACGCTTACCGGCGGGGTAGTAACAGAATTGCTATCATCCTTTGCTTTTACAAAATTTACTGCCGCTTCGTATTTGCCTTCTTTTACTTTACCAATTGACATCATCCAGTTCTTTCTTTTGTAAGCGCCGTTCACGGTAGGCGGGCCGTTGAAATAATTGATGCCCTGCTGCGACAAGCCGGTAAAAAATTTCAACACATAAGTGCCTGGCCGCAGATCAACACCGGCGCCGAAAACCCCAATATCTCCCGTGCTGAGGTTGGAATAGTTGAGATACTGTGTTCCCAGTTGCAATTCTGCCCATTTGTATTTTGGATTCAACCCAAAACTATTCATCGGGTTTGTGATGAACTGACCAAAGCTTTGTTTGTTTATTCCTGCATAAGGCCCGGCATAGTTGGTGGGCTTCATGGCAAAATTGAAATTAAATGGCAGCGAGAAGTTTTTTCCAAACTGCATGTTTGGCGAAAAAACAAACCGCAGCTGGTTCCAGGGTTTACGGGGAGTGAAGCCGGTCCAGCCGGTTGGCTTGCGGCTGAGCCCGTAGTATTCATAACTGATGCCCATGGTTCCGCTGATACTGAAATTGCTTTTTGCCGAATCTTTTTGTGCATGAGCTGTGAAAACACAACCCAGGAAAAGCAAACAGACAATGGATGGTTTTTTTATTTTTCTCATACCCGTTTAATTATGTTTTGAACACGGATGACACAGGTTGAATGGATAAACACGGATTTTATTCTGCTTTGCAGAATTTGGCAGTTTCCGTTTGTTATTGTTTCACCCTGTCATTTCAACATCGGTTTTTTTTCGTTATCAAATATTTTTCTTTTTACCTGTGGTTTCTTTCCAAAATTCAGCAACAGTCCAACTTCAATTTTTGTGGCTTTCAGGTAATTGACCAATTGGTTTTCATTTTCAAGTACCAGAACTGAAATTGCCTTTAGTTCAACAGCCACGGCATCCTCAACAATCAGGTCAGCATTGTAGTCCCCCACAACATGTCCAAAATAATATACGAGTATTCGCTTTTCTTTATCCACTTTCAGCCCCATAGATGTTAGTTCAATATAAAGGGCATTCAGGTATACCTTTTCCAAAAAACCATAACCCAATGTATTGTACACCCTGTAAAAGGCTTGAATAATTTTTTCTGTAATTTCTTCGTGTTTCATTGCTTATTTCTTTTTTGAAACCGGATGACAAAGATTTGCGGCGTTCAGAATTAGCCCCATTTTTCAAGAGGCTTCTTTGCGTTCGCCTTTTTTGCGAAGCAAAAGATCCGTGTTTATCCGTCAACTCTGTGTCATCCGTGTTCCACATCAAACTCATAATTTTCCTTTTTTGCGAAGCAATAAAAATCTAACTATCAAAATGGCTTTTTGCTCTTGATTACAAATTCAAAACAAGCTATCACTTCACATTCCTTACACTGCGTATCCCGGAAAGTGAACTTCACACATATCCTTCCTTTAAACTCACAACAATCAATAGCTGGTGGTGGCGGCAGCAGGAAGTTCATCCCCACCTGCGAATTATTATTGATAATAAATGTACTGCCGTTATTCCATACCACTTCTCTCGGATTTTTATATACTCCTGCGCCTGTTGGATTGAATGGATGCACAGTTGAGTTATACATGGTGATCTTCGGCGGCACCGCCGGCACACCGAGATTGGTGGCAGATTGCACACTGGCCCATGTGTAAGGCAGGTTCAGGCACTTCATACATTCTTTATTGTAATTATCCGTGATGGTATAACTCAGCACTTCTGCTCTCACTTCTGTAAGTGGAACTCCCGCCAGCCCGCTGATGGTAAAGTTTTCCGTCAGCACCGTTGCATTGTATTGCTGGTTGTAAGTGCTGGTTACTTTACTGGTATCCGCCTTTATTTCATACGGACAACAAGAACTGTCAACTACCGGGCATTCTGTTTTAAACATCACTTTGCAGCTGTCGCATTTGGCCGTACCGCACCAGCCATAGAGTGTAACGGTATATGTACCCGTCTGCGATGGCGTGAAAGTCAGTGGTGCGTTGCCTGTTATCGGCGAACCGCTTGGCGGCTGCAATGAATAAGTAACATTGGCCGGGCAATTGTTCGGGTCAGGACAAATATAGGTTGCCTGTACCGTTACCGGCTGATTACATTTTACAGGATATGATTTGTTGCAGTCAAATGGTTTGCTTTGATTTTGCGTGGTATATCCTTTAGATCCCCATTTGCTTCCCTTGCAATCACATTCTTTTTTGCAATCCACTGTCAGGTCTATCACACAACTGTCGCAGATTTTATTTCCGCACCATCCGTATAATGTAAGAGTATATACGCCGCTCATCGTAGGCGTGAACCATGATGGTGCATTGCCGGTAATTGCAGAACCAACAGGTGGCTGCAAACTAAATGTCACTTTTGGAGGACAAAGACTGTCTTTGCAGATGTAGTTTGCGTTAAAAGCATATGGTTGATTGCAAAGAAGAGTATAATTTTTATTGCATTCCAGTTTGATCAGCTGGCTCACATTCGCATTTTTTTCTCCGTGGAGCTTTGGCGCCCAATCAAATTTCTTGAGCCCAACCGTGTTAGGTTCATCGGGGCTTAAAACAATATCGCCCCATTTACTTTCTTTGCAATCACAGGTGTCACATGGAGGAACAACAATTGTATATGTCTTGCTGGTATCTTTACAACCCGTCATCGGGTCGGTAACTATTATATAATAACTTCCTGTTCCTGCCGGTGTGTAGGTCGGTGTATTTCCTCCCACTGGGTTACCGTTAAAGAACCATTGTATATTATATGTACTTGCATACGCACCTATCAATGGTAGCGGAGCATAGATGGTAAAGTTGCCTGTGGAATCACGGCAGGTACAAGGAATGCTGTCGCAGAAATGCGGGAAGAGATCAGTAGGTGGTCTTCTGTTTACCTTAATGTTCTTACTGCTGCTGCATCCGGTAACCGGATCAGTATAAGTAGCCGTGTACACTCCTGCTGAATAAACAACAATGCTTGTCGTATTTGCACCTGTATTCCAGGTGATGTTGTTGGCATAATTCGTAACAGCTAACGTAATCGGTACTCCTTCGCACAATGTGGGGCTTGATGTAATAACGGGTTGCGCCGGAACAGGATTAACCGTTATTGTCAGCGAACAGGTGTCTGAACAGCCGTATTCATTGAACAAAACAAGGTTGAATACAGTGGTAACGCCAACACTGGTCATGAACATCATTCCCGATGAAAGCTGTGAACCGTAATTACCATTCGCATACCAGTCAGATGTGTAACCGGGCAGGTGATTGAGACTGCTCAATGTTACAAGACCCGGTCCGCATAATTTGGATGATGGCGCTGCTGCAATAATAGCCTTTGGTTTTGTCACCGCTTTTACTTCTGCTTTATTACTGATGCATACACAACCGTTGGGCCCGGTTATTACCACATGATAAAATCCCGGAACTGTGGTTGTATAGGTGATTGCATTATTTGTTCCGGGTGCAGCAACCCATGTATTCGGTGATGATTCAAATTCCCAGAGATAAGTGGCGCCCACAATATTCGGAGCGGTTAATGTTGCAGCTCCTCCGGGGCAGATGTAAGCGGGTTGTATCGTACAAGGTCCGATGCCGGGTAAAACATTAATAGTGCTGGTAGCGGTGCAGGTATTACCCAACGCATCAATGATGGTTAACGTAACAGTAAATGGTCCCGCTGTATTATATATATGTGTACTGGACGGAGTGTATGCAGTAAAGCCATCTCCAAAATTCCATGTCCAGGAAACAATGGTGAAAGATGGCGAACCGGCAATGCTGAATGTTGTTGGCACACCTGTGCAGACGGGCGATGGATTAATGCTGATAGCAAGCGGAACATAATTCACTAACTGAGTTGCCGTGCTGGTACAGGTTACCTGTCCGTCGTTATATGTAATAGTTAATGTAACAGTATAGTTTCCGGCCAGTGTATAACAATGCGGCCCCGGGTTTTGTGCAGTGGAAGTGTTACCATCACCGAAATTCCACAGGTAAGTAACATATGATGGATTGCTGGTGATAACGGTGGATGTGTTTGTCACATTTAAACATCCATTGCAGCCCAATGTATAAAGGAATGCCGCTTGTATGGGAACAGTAACCGTAGTTGCTGTACAATTTCCGGTGCAGCTTGTAGGATTGGGTGATGGAGGCCCTACGCAGAATGTTACACAATAAACTCCGGCGCTGTTATATACATGTGTGACAGGTACTCCTGATGCACCTGTAGCCGTATTGCCATCGCCAAAATTCCAGGTGATGGTGGCGCCGGTTGGATTAGGCGTAGTACCGGTGAATGTATAGCTGTTGCAGCTGTTTCTTGTAACATTGGTGATCTGCGGATTGTTGACATCCGGGCAGCAAACTTTCTTCACAGTAAAGCTGACATACTTTGTACAGGTGCCATAGGTAACGATCACATAAAAATTACCATGCGTTGTTGTTGTATAATTAGCAGATGTAGCTCCTCCAATGGCCGTTCCTGATGGATAGGTTCCGCTGTACCACTGATAAGTAAATGTTCCTACCAGCGGTTTTACCACCGCTACGCCAAGCGCTTCGTTGGTGGCTGTACCGTTGCAGGTGCCAACTCCGCAGGTTATGGGAATAATAGCAAAAGGATCTTCCACTACATAGGTAGCCGTAGCGGTACATCCCCCTTTGGTAACCGTAACAGTATATGTACCGGCTGTTGTTATATTGCTGATGGATGAAGTGGTTTGTCCACCCGGACTCCAGAGATATGTAGCACCGCTGGGTGCGCCATTTACTGTAAGTGTTACTCCGCCGGGTTGACAGATATCAATACCACTTGCGCTGATGGAAACGCTGAACTTAGGATAAATCATAATGCCGGTTAATGGTGTTGCATTACCGCATGATGTGGTTGCATTCAATGTTACAGGTCCCCATGGTCCGCCACTTGGTTGTCCGTGCCAGAGAATAGTTATTGTATTTGTTCCCTGTCCGCTGATGATCGTACCCATACTGGTGTTGGGCGATGCAATAGACCAGGTAATTACTTCTCCTGAAGGAAGTGTGCCGCCGGTTAATGTATAAACTCCTGTTCCATCCACACACACACTTGTAGGTCCCGAAATAACGCCTACTGTTGCTGCTGTTACAGTAAATGTAACCGGTGCAGATGGGCAGGATGGAAAACCATTTGCCTGCAACACAACAGAAATAGTTCCGGGCAATGTAGTCCAGAGAATGGTTGCCGAATTACCAGTTGAGTTTACAAGATTGCCCGGTTGGAATGAACCAGCGCCGCCAGTAACAGACCAGTAGTAATGAAACCCTGTTGGCGCACCGGTACTCATGGTATAAGTGTACTGCGAACCGGCACAGCCTGTAGCCGGACCGGTGATGTTTCCGGGAGTCGGTGTATTGAGCACCGTAATTTTTATTTGCTGTGGATTGGTTGGTCCGCTGTTGCAATAAGTGTTGGCTGTTTCAACCACTTCAACAAGATAGCTGCCGGCATTGGCAAATGCCGGATTGAAAGTGGGTCCCGTTCCGGTAAGTGGCGTTACTCCGCCATTGGGCGGAAGTACGGTCCAGTTAAATATTCCTGCGGCAGGAAATACAGATAAGTTTGCTGAAGTGCCTGCACAAATTGTCTGGTCATAAAAGGCCGTCCATTTATCCGATGGAATTATGGTGAGTGAACCGCTGCTGCTGCAACAGATATGTTTGTTGTCAAGATTAATGGTAAGCTGGTAAGTGCCCGCAGGCGCTAATGCCCAGTTGATCCAAACTGTATTGTTATCCGGATAAGTGTTAAGCAAATTATTATAGTTGGTTGCCGTGCTGATATTGGTCAATGTCCATGTATAAAATGTTCCGGGCAACACAGGCAGTGTGTAAGAAGTTGTGGAAGTGTTGCAGGGACTTGTATTACCAACAATTACCGGATTAGTTGGAATGATGGGTACCGGCACTGATGCGATACAACCACCGGCGCATTGCCCCTGTATCTGACCTTGCGGTGTTCCATTTCCCCAAACAATAGTAATCGTATTACTGGTTGATGCAATCATAGTTCCGCCTACAACGGGAAGCCATGTTACACTGCCACAACCAACTGCAGTATACTTAACAGTATCCCCCGGACATACCGTGCTGATACATTCAATTTGTAATGTTCCCGGTAAAATAGTTACTGTTTTAGTGATGGTGTCTGCACAGCATGTAATTATTGACGGTGTTTCAGGAGGATTTCCACCGCCGACGGTTATAAAACTGTAAGTGATCAGTGTTACTGTATAAGTGCCGGGGGCATTATACTGGTGTGTAACGGGAGTGTTTCCGGAAACAGTTGCATAGTTATTGCCCCCCGATGAAGGATCTCCAAAATTCCAGGACGACATAAAGCTGGAAGAGAAAGTGGTGGTTCCGGTAAAACTAATGGTAGAGCCGGCGCAAACATTATTCGGTGTGAATGTAAAGTTTGCATTGGGCTTTTCTTTCACATTTACTTTAAGACAATAAGTAAATATATTACCCGATGGATCGGTGGCTGTCAGTGTTAATGTAAATACTCCCACTTGCGGCCATACAATACTGATGTTCGCACTGGTATTGTTAGGATTGATGGTGACAGCTGCCGGTCCGGTTACTGTCCAGTTGTATGTCCAGCCACCTCCTGTAATAGACGAAGCATAATTATAAGGCTGGTTCACACATACGGCAATCTCTTTACAGTTTTTTCCACCTGAGGCGCCGCCCGGGTCCTGGTGATCCCTTTCAAAACATTCATTGCCTGTATAAAGTATCTCTACCTGGTTACAGGTTTGTGCTGATAGCTTGTTGCCGGTTGCAGAAAAAAACACTGCAACGAAAAGCACAATGGCGTAGAAGTAGTTATTCTTTTTCATTGCAGTTTATTTTGGATTGTTAATAGTAGGGTTATCTCCGCCGCCGCCTGTTGGCGTGCAGCCGCTTTTTTTCTTTTCATAACAAATTACTTTGGTACACACCGTGCAGTCGCTGAACTCCACTTTGTACCGTATGCACCATCGGAACAAAGTGCTGCAGCATGGTGTGACAGGAGTAGTGATGCTGATATTAAGATTGGATTGCGGTCCGTTCCACATCTGGCTGTTCGTTCCATTGGTAAAATGTCCGTACAGACTTGCGTCCTTATCACAGGGAATGCATTGGTCATTCTCCGGTTTCATTTCAAAATAAACCAGTTCCGCCGTGATAGTTTTGACAGTTTTCGGAGGCGTAGCAACAATCGTTACCGGCTGGTTGAATGAAATGCTGTTATTCGTTGTGTTGATCTGTGCCGGAGCTGGCGCATTCATCACAAAATGTTTTTCATCACAGGCATCGCAGGCGCAATGCAGTGTATCGGCTTCCACTTCTGTTTCTGTTATAGCATTATCAACCGGGTCTTCGGCAGCCACGAAGAAGCGGATGATCTTTGCCGTGTCAATGCAATTGATCTGTCCGGTGAAGGCCTGTGTGCCATTGCCCGGAATAGTAAAGGGCAATGCCGGCGTCAGCGGCGAAGGAATGATGTTTGCCGTTGTACCGTTTACTTTATCAATCTTGATCTGTGTAATCTTGACCGGCGTGGCAAGATTATTCTTCAGCTTGATATAAATATTTTGTTTTCCGTTCTTACAACACTCCACATTTACGCTGTCAATCTGTATATCAATATCGTTATTGGCTATCTTAAATGTTGTAGGTTCGCTGCTGCAACTGGCCTGTCCTCTTGCATCCGTCATTTCCACCGCCCATATAAAATCGCAGAGATATGGGGGTCTGCAGGGGCCCGTATAAATTCCATTCACCGTTATTTCTGTTGCATTTTTTATTTCCCTTGTAATAAGCGGATTGTTTGATTTCATGGCCTGTGTGCCGGTTTGTCCCTGCATCAATTGCCATACTTTTAAACGGTAGGTTTGTATTTCTCCCGGTGATGCGGTTTTTGTCCATTTAAATGTGATTGGCTCTTTGGCCTGTTTTACAGTGAATTTCCTTTTGTCTTCCGGGAATGTATTGGTCAGGCAATTGGTTTTTTCCTGTCTTACTCCAAATGTATAGGGTTCGCTGATTCCGTTATTATTGCCCATTGGTTTGCCGGCACGGTTCAGCGCCTGCACATTCCAGATAAAATCGCAGAGGTAAGGAGGTCTGCAAGGGCCGGTCAGTATTCCATTCACTGTTGTCTGCGTAAGATTCTCTACGTCTTTATTTATTAATGGCTGATTGCTGCGGATAGCCTGTGTACCGGTTTGTCCCTGCATCAGTTGCCATACTTTTAAGCGATACGTTACCGGTTCTTTTGGTTTGGGTACGAGCGGTGTCCAGCGAAACATAACAGGTCCTTGCAGTTCCTGCTGCGAAAATTTCTTTTCATTCTCCGGTGTTATTAATGTGGGAGGTGCATATTCTACATTCGCTGGCTCCACCCTGAATTCTTTACACACTTCACGGCTGATGGCCACTTTATCAATATTGAAAAACTGAGCACAGATGGAATAAGTGCCTTCTTTCAGTTCATGGCAATTGGAGAGAAGACCAACGAGGTCGGCGGTGTTGAATGTTCTTACATCAAAGGGATCAACCTGTTTGGCTGTAGCGATATTGTTACCGCATATTACAGCACCGCCGCTTCTTATCTGCACTATAAGCCTCGGCTCCCTCAACGGCACGGGGCTCTGTACTTTTTGTGCCACCATGATCAGCGCTCCCGGCACAGTGAGCCAGCTGTCAACAGTGCCCGGTAAAGTGTTTTTGACACTGAAGCTTACAATATTTATCTGGTTGATTTGTCCGGCCTGGCTGTTTGCCAACAAAGAAAAAGGTAAACAGAGCAGAAGGAGTTTTATTTTCTTCATATCACAGCGGTTTGAATGATGGCAACGACTGAAAATTTTGCCAATGTAAAAATGGGGGGAAGAAATACACTTTTTTGCGGGATTGTATATCTGCGCAGGCGGGTTGTATATGTGCAGGATCAGCCCCTCCTCCTTATCCACTTCTCAAACCTTGCCAGGAAATCTTCTTTTCTTCTTGAAGCAACCGGAATTTCTTTGCCGTTTTCCAGCAACACTTCGCCGCCGCTTCCTTTAATGTATTCTTTAATGTAGTTCAGGTTGATGATGTATTTATCATGCACCCGGGTAAAATTATTTTCTGGTAATAGTTTTTCATACTCACCCAGTTGTCTTGACACTACGATCTTTTTTTCATCGCTGAGATGGAAATGAGTGTAGTTGCCGCTGCTTTCGCAATACATGATATCGCTGATCTTTACAAATAGCAATCCGTTGCTGGTAGATAGGGGAATTTTATCCGGTGTTGCCTGTCTTGTGTTCTGTTCCAGCAGCGAGAAAAGATTTTTGTTGATATTCTTCTGTTCGATCCGCTGGATGGCGTTGTTTACCGCAGCGATCAGTTTTTCTGTATTCACTGGTTTGGTTACATATCCTGCTGCATGATGTTCAAATGCTTCCACTGCATATTTGCCATAAGCGGTTACGAATATCACTTCAAAGTTTACAGGTTCAAGCTGGCGTAATGTATCAAAGCCGTTGAGGTGTGGCATTTCAATATCGAGGAACAATAACTGCGGCTGCAGTTCCTGTATCAGTGCGATACCCTTCTTTGCATTGGTTTCTGTTGCCAGGAGTTTTAATTGAGGGCAGTGCTGCGCCAGCATGTTCGACAATAGCTGAACATTTTTGGGCTCATCATCCAGTATAATGCAGTTAACGGTTGTCATGGTTTTAAACTTAAGGGAATGGAAAGTATGATTTTTGTTCCGGATGCACTTGCCTGTCCGGCAGGCAGGTTTCCCTGTTCATCCATTTTATCCACTACTTGCTGGCTGATGCCAAACAATTCTGCTCTTCTTTTGGAAAGCTGCATTCCGCGGCTCTGGTACTCAATGTGCTTTGCGCTTTTTAATTCTGCCGCTTTTTCCCTGCCTATTCCATTGTCTTCAATTTCACAAATCAGCAAGCCGTTTTCCTTTCTGGCGCTGATAGTAATAATGCCTTTTTTATTTTCCAAAAATCTTACTCCATGCCTGATGGCGTTTTCCACATAGGGCTGCAAGAGCATGGCGGGCACAAATGTTTTGGTTATCTCAATATCATCGTCGGCCCGGATGCTATAATCAAATTTATCGGCAAACCTCAGTTTTTCCAGTTGCAGGTAAGTATCCAGATATTTTATTTCATCTTCCAGCGAAATGATGGAGGCATCGCTGTTGTCCATCGTGCTGCGAAGGAGCTCTGAAAATTTATCAAGATATTTATCCGCCTGCCGGTAATCTTTATCGTAAATAAACCCTTTTATTGAATTAAGACAATTGAAAACAAAATGCGGGTTGATCTGCGCCTTCAACGCCTGCATTTCCAGTTCCGCTATCTTTTTTTCCGTTATCACTTTTTCCAGTGCGGCTTTCTGTCTTTGTCTGTTTCTCCGCTGAACAAAATAAATGATGACACTGAAAGAAAGCAGGATGAATATTGTCCAGAATACCGGGTTTTTCCAGAAAGGTGTTTTGATGGTTATGGAAACGGCGGCTTCCTGTGATGAGGCCGTACCATCTCTTTTAATAGCCCTGATCTTTATTTTATAACTGCCGGGAGATAATCTTTTCAATTCTATTTTTTCGGTTCGCTGCCAACTGCTGTTATTGGTGCTGTATTCAAACCGGGGAATAAACCCGGTAAGGTCCACTCCGGAAAATTCAATGGTCACATCATTCTTGCTGAAGGGGAGTGAATAGCTTTCTTTTAATTCCTCATCTTTCCCACTGATATTAATACGGGTGATGAAAGTGGAAATATCAGCAACAGGCAATGAAAGATTAGCGGGCAAATAACTGATGCCTCCGCTGGTAGCCACATACACCGTATCATTTTTGATTGTGATGTCATTCACCTGCTCGCCGATCAGTCCGTCCGATTCGCCGAAATAAGTATTGTTGTATGAAAATTTATCATTTGATAACGCATAATTGATCCTGTTCAGTCCTTTGTTGGTGCCGAGCCATATCTCTCCGGGTTTATTACAGAAAAGCGATTTGCAGATGTTGCCGGGAATGTTTGCGCCAAGCGGCAGGGAAGCGATCAGTTTATCTTCTTTTAATACCAGCAACGAATCTGAGCCCAGCCCTACCCATAAAATATTATCCGGCGAACAGGTCATGGTGTTTACCCGATAGTTGAATGCTGTTTGTTTTTTTCCAAAACTGTAAAGCGAATCTTTGTCCCACCGGTATAGTCCGTCATTAGAGCCAATATAAATTTTTCCCGTTCTGCTTATTGCAAGCGATATCACTCTTTTAAGAATGCTGTCGGTATATTTTCCTGTATTCAGGTTATACTTCATCGCCTGGGCATGTGTGCCCAAGCCCAATGTTGAATCGTTGAGCAACAAAGCGGTTTTGGAAGCTTTGTTGACGGCGCCAATGAATCTTTTTTTTTCCTGCCTGCAATCATTATCAAAAAGGAAAGAGCCTGTCTGAGTGGAAACAAATATTCCCTGTGGTGTTTCCACAATCTTTCTTACCCACGCATCAATGTTTTTGTTATCGGTAAGCGGAACCTTGCGAACAGCATACAATCCGTCGTAAACAAATACTTCGCCATTATTATTTCCCGTAATTATATTTTTGGTTTTAATCAGTGCATTAAAATTCTGAAGCATCAGCGGAACACTGCTGTAAGAAGATATTCTTTTTTGCTGAATCTTAACTAACCCTTTTTCCATGGTCGAAAGCCAGATATTGCCTTCTTTGTCCTGCAGCACATTGCGAACCTGTACGCCGGAATAAATAATTCCCTTTAGTTCCAGCGACGATCTGTCAACAAGATATGTATTGCCGCTAAGCGAGGTAATGGCAAACTCTTTCCCGGTAAAACAAAAGATGCGTATCTCAAAGGGATACTCTTTTTCTATATCAATTACAAATTCGCCGTTTTTGCCAAGGCTTAGTTGGGTGATGCTTTTTTCCTGGGCCAGGTAAATTTTATTGCCGATATTTTCCACGGCAATAATTTTTTTTCCGAATGGGATATTCTTTGTGATCTTCCCGTTACTGAAATAACGGATACTGTCTTCACAGAAGAAAATGAATTGCCCGGGGCCATATTCAACCACTCTCTGGATGGCTCCTGTTTTCAGGTCCATGAAGTTTTTGTATTCGGTTGTTTTTCCTTTTTTATATATGTAAAGGGTGCGGAAGTTGTTGCTGAAAGCCATGCCGCCGTCATCCAGCAGGTTGGCAGCATGAGTATTGGCAAGGTCAATCTTCCGGAGTTCCAGATCGGTTTTTTCGTTTTCAAACCTGTCTTTTTGCGGATTGTAATAACAGGGCGACCGCCTGAAGGGAATGGCCCAGATGATGCCGCTGCTGTCGCAAAACAGTTCGATGATCTCATTATCGGTCAGTCCTTTTGCAGTTGTGTAGGTTTCAAATCGTCTTCCATCGAACCGGGCAAGGCCATTCTCTGTTGCAATCCACAAAAAACCTTTTCGGTCAATAACACTTCGGTAAACCGAATTGGATGACAAACCTTCTTTTGTTGTGTAAGAAATTGTATGGGTGGTTTGTGAATACAGAAAATGGCTGCAAAAACAGAAAATCAAAAAGATAATATACCGGTGCCTTTGCCTCATAACTATTAAAAGTATAAAAAGAGGATAATGAATAACGGGTCAGACGAAGACCCCGAAGTGTCGGGGCAAGCTGTCAGACCAGGCGTTATTCTTCCAGCCGTTCGGTGCAGCTGTATTCATTTTTTAAAAAATCATCGTAGTAATCCGCTTTATGAAAAAGATTACGGAAAGAATCAGCGCCGCCTTCTTTGGTCATATCCAGATCATAAATAATGCAGCTAAGCACAATGTTCTGTTTCATGCAGCTTAGTACCAATCCATTGGTGCGGTAATTTTCCTGGAGCAAAAACTGGTACAGCGGTTTGATCTTTGCCGGGTCCGATGGCATCTGGCAGAGATAAGCGTCGCCGGCGATAAAATAATTTTCGGCGTTGTAGCTGATCTTTATTTTGGCCGATCCTTCTTTTACACTCCAGTTGTTCACTCCTTCCCTTGCCAGCCTTACATCTTTGCCAAGCTCTTTCAGAATTTCTTCAATGGTTTTGGCTGTACCAACAGGTTCTGCTTCTTTCTCCGGCATTTCCGGAAGGTTCACTTCAGTGCCGCAATTGGGACAATATTTTTTTGAATCAATACTTGCCGTTGTTACAAGAAACCCGCAACTGAAACAACGGGTAGAGGCCTGTCCCTTATTGGGTAAATAGATTTGCAGCGCTTCTCTTAAATAATTTACCGGCAAAGCAAATCCAAGATTATCGCCGCCCCGGATGATGAATGAATTAACTCCGATCACTTCGCCGTTCATATTTACCAGCGGGCCTCCGCTGTTGCCGGGATTAATGGCTGCATCGATCTGGATAAACTTCAGCCCTTCCCGGATGCGATCCACTTTTGAGATTACTCCTTTTGTTGCAGTATAATTCAATCCATAAGGGTGCCCGATAGCCACTACGGCATCTCCATCATGCATGTCTTCATATCTCCCCAGTTTTACTTCGGGCAGTTCTATATTCTTTGGGGCTTCCAGGAAAGCAAGATCATGTTTGCGGTCGGTATACCAAACCCTTGATAATGCTTTTTCAAATGCCTTGCCCGCAATAGTTACTTCTGCATTATCGGCCACCACATGATCATTGGTTACTATCAGGTCAAACTCCTTTACATAAAAACCCGTTCCGGTTCCGCCAGGCGTAGCGATCTGGATAATTGCTTTTTGATATTGCTCTATGATTTTTTGCGAGTCCATGGTTACTTCGAATCTGTATTTAATAATTCCAATTCTGTCGTAAACGTATGATTAAAGTTTACCAGGTTGTCAAACTTCAGGTTCTGTGTTTTAAAATCCAGCAATGGAAATTTATCCTTCCATCGGTTTTGAATCTCTTTTATGCTGTCAATTATACTTTGTGAAGCAAACTGGTTTTGTTTCGGGTCATAATACGCAATTTTATAACCCAGCGCTGAAAAATATTCAGGGTAATTCACCCTTATAAAAAGATGATACAACTCTGTAATTACTCTTGGCAGGCTGTAAGAATACTGGCAATATGAAATTCCATATTCGCTGATCTGGCTGGCAAAAAGAGGATGATTATTATCCCGGTACCAGAGCATATTCTGGTTGGCGCCATGAATGGAATCGGCGATGGTTTTATACGGTTGCGGCGCCACTATGGAAAATGTGTATTTTGAACGGAACAGGTATTTGAATAACTCCTCTTTTGAAATGGCTGCCAGTTTTTTGAATTCCTCAATCATATCCCGGTTTTTTTCCACCACCGGTCTTTCATCTTTTTTAAAATAAATGCCGCCTATCTTTTCCAGGTTATTCAATAGTTTTCCCTCCGGGGCAATTAAATAATCGATCTTGTAAATAAGTGAAAGCAGCAGGTAGGCAATTCCTCCTGAAAATTTATCCGCATCCACTCCGGCTATGGCATCCAGTGTTTGTTTTATCCATTTTTGCAGGTATTCATACTTCACTTCTTTTTCCTTTGCAGATATTTCTCCCAGGTGTTCGCTATCGGTAGTCTGCAATGTGGCAAAGTCCTGCACCAGCAGGTCATCCTGTTTATCCGCCCTGGTGGCCAGTTCTTTCAGGCCATAATATAATTTGCTGGGGCTGGCAGTTTCAATCTCACTGTCGAAACGCATGCAGAGCCTGTCGGCGTCTAATGCAAAGCGGCTGTAATACAAGTTAAAATTCATTTCCAGCAACCGGCGCATCACGGGAACAGAAGGTTGCGGCATGCGGGCAAGGGTGACCTCTGCTTTCAGTAACTCATTATTGAAATTCCCCCTGACAATTTTTGAACCCTGGTAAAATTCAAACCTCCCTTCTGCCCCGTTTCTCTCATACACTACATTTTGCAATGAATCATCCCGCAGGTATTCAAAAAAAGCATCGAGGCTGTCGCTGTATTTTTTTTCTTTAAAAAGATTATCGGCATCTGTCCAGCGGTTTACTTTGGCCAACGGTTTATTGTTGTCTGAATAGCGGCCAAAAACTGTATCCGGCGCCGCCTCGGGTCCGGTCTTTTTCTTTCCCCTTCCAAAAAGTTTGTCCAGCATTTTCTTCTTTTGAGAACAGGCAAGATACTAAAGAAAAAGAAGGCACAAGGAACAAGGTATAAGGAGCAAAGAGGGATTGTTTTAGGTGGTTTTCCTTTGTTCCGAAAGTAATCCACGCTGCCTTTTAAGGTGTTGGCAATAAAGCAAAAATCAGTAGTTTCGCTGCAAACCAATTGCGATGAAGTTTATTGCCTCTTCTTCTTCTTTGCTCAAGCAACTGCAACATATTGCCGGCGTCATCAATGCTAATACTGTGCTCCCGATATTGGAAGATTTTTTGTTTGAAGTGGAAAAAAACAAACTGACCGTGGTGGCTACCGACCTGGAAACGGTGATGCGGGTACAGCTGGATGTGGAAGCAAAAGACAGCGGCAAGGTTTGCATACCTGCAAAGATCCTGATGGATTCGCTGAAGAACATCCCTGATCAACCACTTACTTTCAATATTGATAAAAATTTCGGGATTGAAATTACCAGCGATAATGGTAAGTATAAAGTGATGGGCGAAAACCCTGATAATTTTCCAAAAGAACCTGCGGCGGATGATACCACCTCATTTACCATGACCGCATCAGCATTGGTTACTGCTATCAATAAAACATTGTTTGCAACCAGCAATGATGATCTTCGCCCGGCCATGACGGGTGTTTTCTTTGAGCTGGATAAAAAAGGATTGCAAGCTGTGGCTACCGATGCACATCGCCTGGTTCGTTATAAAAGAACAGATGTAAAATGCCCGAAGAACGATTCTTTTATTGCGCCCAGGAAACCTTTGAGCTTATTAAAGATCGCCATTCCGTTTAATGAAGATGAGATAACCGTAAACTACAACAGCAATCACCTCTTTGTAAAACACGGAACCACCCAAATGAGTTGCCGGCTGATCGATGCCCGGTTCCCGGATTATAAAGTGGTGATACCGACCGATAATCCCTATCGGCTTACTGTAAATAAAAATGATTTTCAGGGCGCCTTGCGCCGGGTAAGTGTGTTCAGCAATAAGAGCACCAACCAGGTGGCGTTGAGCATTAGCGGCAGTGAGTTGCAACTGGCAGCGCAGGATGTGGATTTCAGTTTTGAAGGAAATGAAAGAATGAAATGCCAGTATAACGGCGAAGACCTGATGATCGCTTTCAATGCAAAGTTTTTAATTGAAATGCTTAGCGCTGCCGACAGTGATGAAGTGAATGTGGAATTATCCACTCCCACCAAGGCGGGCATCATCAAACCATCAGAGCAGGATGAAAACGAAGAATTGCTGATGCTGGTAATGCCGCTGATGCTGAATCAATAGCCTCTCTCTTCCTATCATGGAGAAGCAATAAACATCTTTTCTCTTGTTTAAAGAGAGTTTTTACGTACACAAATGGATTTTGTACCGGTTCAATATTATCTTAACTATGTAGATGCCCATATTGGCATGGGTGTACTTGAGGCGCAGGGAATTAACTGCTGGTTAAAAGATGAAAACACCGTAACCATTGATCCGATACTAACCAATGCTGTTGGTGGTATTAAACTCATGGTTCAAAAAGAAAATGCACAAAGGGCTTTAGAAGTATTACAGGAATTGAGAAATGAAAAGAAAGCTTCCTTATCCTGCCCCAAATGCGGTTCTCATAATATTGAATTTGTAAGTACTCCCCGCAAAGCAATTAACTGGATTAGTTCAATTCTTACTTTTTTTCTGGGCGATTATGCGATGGCTGTTGATAAGGTCAATCATTGTTTTGATTGTGGTCATGAATTTCCTCGTGAAGAAAAAGAGTGACATTAATTCTAATTCATTTTTTCCTTCGTAACTTTTGCCCATATTAATTTTTATGTGGGAAAGAATCATTCAACATTTTGAAACGCTGGAACAACGTCCCTTTGAACGAATGGCCATTCTTGCCGGCGGTCTGCTTATTTTCTGGATCATCGAAGGCGCCATTCCGCTGTTGCCCATGCATTATAAAAAGAACAAAGCGCAACATGCGGCAGTAAACCTTGGCTTCACGGTTATCCATCTTATCATTCATACAGCATTGGCGGTTTTAATTGTGCTGCTGGCCGACTGGTGTGCCGGGGAATCATTTGGCCTGGTTTATTGGTTAAAAGCAAATGTGTTGCTGACAATCATAATCGGGGTGCTGGCTCTCGATTTCAGCAGCTGGCTGGTACACCTGGTGATGCATAAGAGCAAATTGCTTTGGCGGTTTCACCTGGTTCATCACACAGATAATAATGTGGATGTCACTACCGGCCTGCGCCATCATCCCGGCGACAGTATTTTACGGGGAATATTTTTTATGCTACTTATTTTTATTTCCGGCGCCCCCATGTATGCTGTAATGATCTATCAAACCCTTTTGGTATTAGCTACCGCTTTCACCCATGCCAATATGAAATTGCCCAAATGGCTGGATGTTTCATTAAGTTATATTCTTGTTTCTCCCAATATGCACAAAGTGCATCATCACTGGAAGCAGCCGTACACCGACAGTAATTATGGCGCTGTGTTCTCCATCTGGGACAGGTTGCTGGGCACATTTAAAAAGCTGGATGTAAAAGAAATTCATTATGGACTCGACCGCTACTATCCCAATGAAAAAGACGAAGATTTTGTGGCGCTGATGAAAAAGCCTTTTCAAAAACTTGACCTGTAATTTTTAACCCCTGCCAAAATTTATAACATGAGAAGATATTTATTTCTTGCCATGATGTTCGTTTCGCTTCACCCGGTTGCACAACCGGGACTCACGGGGCCTTATTATGTTGCCGCTAAAAACGGGTTAAGCCTCCGGGAAAAAAAAGATGCCCAATCAAAATTGCTTGCAACAATTCCATACGCAACTAAATTAACTGTTACTTACCCGGATGAAATAGTGAACATAACCCTTGAAGGTATTGAAAGCGCCTGGGCTAAAACAACTTTTAATGGCAAAACCGGTTATATTGTTAACACTTATCTGTTGCCCTGGCCTCCGCCAAAAGCAACTATAAAGACAATGAAGCAATATCTGCCACAGGTATCAGCGGTAGCCGGAGCACCCGTTGTTATTAAAGCAAATATTGAATCTCTTGAATCCGGTGGTGCAAACCTGAAAAAGCAGCTTTTTAAAAATGGCGCTGAGTATCACGAAGAAACTTTTTATGAAGCGAATAACGACAGCTACTTTCTTCCCGGCTTCACGTTGCAGCAGGGTTTTGTGTTAGCCCGGCTCATCCCTGAATTCAAAGACGTTTTCAGCGCCGATGAAGCTTTTCCCTCAGAGAGTAAAACCTTTACAAAAAATGGTCATGAATACAGGCTCATTGTTGATGCTGAAAAAATCGGTGATTATACCTGGATCAACAAAATTTCAATAGAATATGAAGACGGGGCGATATATAGTTTTCAAATGTTTCTTCTCGGAGGTCAATTAGTAATAAGTTTTGGAGGAGGGGTGTAGAACCAATAAGAGATCATGAGTAAAATAATAGCTGCCATACCGGCCCGCTATGCGGCCACAAGATTTCCTGCCAAGCTGATGCAATTGCTCGGTAACAAAACCGTTATCCGCCACACTTATGATAACACCGTTGCCACCGGTTTGTTTGATGAAGTGATGGTGGCAACTGACAGTGAAATTATTTTCAAAGAAATTACTTCACATGGCGGCAAAGCGGTGATGAGTAAGAAAGAACATGAAAGCGGAACCGACCGCATTGCAGAAGCAGTTGCTGATATGGATGTTGATATTGTAGTGAATGTTCAGGGTGATGAGCCTTTTGTAAAAAGAGAACCACTTGAAAAATTACTACAACAATTCATTGACCCTTCCGTGCAGGTGGCTTCGCTGATGCAGATAATGACAGATGAAAAACAGATCAACGACCCGAATTATGTAAAAGTAGCTGTTGACAAAAACATGAATTCGCTTTTCTTCAGCCGCAGTGTGATCCCCTATCCAAGAGAAAAAAACATTCCGGCGGTTTACTACGAACATATCGGCGTCTATGCTTTCCTCAAACAGGCTTTGATTGATTTTACCTTCTGGCCGATCACTCCCCTTGAAGCCGCTGAAAAAATTGAATGTCTTCGTTTTCTTGAAAATGGAATTCCTCTTCGCATGGTGGTAGTAGATTATATGGGAGTGGAGATTGACACCCCGGAGGATCTGAAAAGAGCCAATCGACTATTATGATTTTGCTCACAGATAACACGGATTTACACAGAAATAATCTGTGATAATCTGCGAAATCTGTGAGAGCATTCTTTCGTGTAATTTCGTGGCAAATTTTTCAAATGGCTTTTCGCAACTTTAAAATGGTCGGCTACGTGGTGTATGGCCGTGGCTCATTTAACCAGTTAGATGATATCATTGCGCCGCATCGAAAGCAAAATGCTCCCATGATCTTTCTGGTAGATCATTTTTTTAACGGCAAGCCATTGGTAAACCGAATCCCCCTTCGTGGAAATGATAAAATAATTTTTGCTGATGTTACCTGCGAACCCAAAACAACCTATGTTGATGCGCTGGCGAAGCAACTGAAAGATGAATGTGGAACTGTAAGCGGCATCATTGGTATTGGGGGTGGCAGCACTATGGATCTGGCCAAAGCCGTTTCACTGATGATGAATAATCCCGGCTCTTCTGCCGATTACCAGGGCTGGGATCTTGTAAAATATCCCGGCGTATATAAAGCGGGCATTCCAACACTCAGCGGCACCGGCGCCGAAGTTTCCAGAACAACGGTGCTGACCGGGCCAACAAAGAAGCTGGGAATGAATTCCGACTTCACTCCCTTTGACCAGATTGTTCTTGACCCGGAACTGACAAAAGACACACCGGTAAACCAGCGTTTTTATACCGGCATGGATTGTTATATCCATTGCATTGAAAGTTTGCAGGGAACTTTTCTGAATGAATTCAGCAAAAGCTATGGCGAAAAAGCATTGCAGCTTTGCCGCAAAGTGTTTGTGGAAAAACCGGAGTGGGATGATGAATGTGATGATATGCTGATGATGGCTTCGTATGCCGGGGGCATGAGCATTGCCTACAGCCAGGTGGGTGTGGCACATGCAGTAAGCTATGGATTAAGTTATTTACTAGGCACCAGACACGGTATTGGTAATTGTATTGTGATGAATCATCTTGAGGAATATTATCCCGAAGGAGTGAAGGAATTCAAACGGATGGTGGAGAAAAATAAGATTGAGATACCGGCAGGTATCTGCAAAGGATTAAGTGATGATGATTTTTCAACAATGATAAACGTAAGCATGGGTATGAAACCGCTTTGGGAAAATGCGCTGGGAAAAGATTGGGAGAAGATAATGACAAGGGAGAAGCTGAGGGCTTTGTTTGAGAAGTTGTAAGTAGATTTGAAACAAGACATTGCGCATATTTACGAGGTTGGCTGTAATATTGATAAGACCCAACCACTATAATAATTTCAAAGCATTTTAAGGTGACAGAACGAATTAGCAAGGCTGAACAGGAAAGACAATTTGCTTATGCTTATAACCTTGCATTTGAAACAAAAAGCAAAAGGAAAAACTGGAATAACATATTTGCATCTTGGCACTTTGCAGCACTAAATGGACACATACGTTCACAGTTTTATGTTGGAGTATGTTTTGACAACGGCTATGGCGTTGACAAAGACATAAAGAATGCCTACACTTGGTATTTAAAAGCTGCTAACAGTGGACACATGGAAAGCCAGTACAACATTGGCTTTTTTTATAAAGTAGGTGAAATTGTAAAAAAGGATTATAAAAAAGCAGTTCATTGGTTTACATTATCTGCTTCAAAAGGCGACACAGAAGCTCAACGAGACTTAGGATATTGTTATTTCTATGGACAAGGGACAAAAAAGAATGAGAAGAAGGTTGTTTACTGGTATAAAAAAGCTGCACAAAAAAGTGACGACAAGTCGTTGTATAATCTGGGACTTTGTTACAAGCATGGTGATGGAGTAAAACAGTCTAATCGCTGGGCAAAATATTATTTTAAGAAAGCGGCTGAACTAGGACATAAAGCTGCAAAAAAGGAATTGAGAACTTTTAGGTGACAGAGAAATACTACAGCCACCAGGCAGTTTTGCGTCAGCAGGGGGAGAATAAATCCTCATCGGCAGTACTACTGTCAGCTACATATCCGGCTAACCGAACACAGATGAGCAACAGAATTTGTTTTCAACTTTTGTAACTTCGATCGGCTGCCATATTCTTCCCCGACGAGTCTCCTCCGGCACGCCGGGTAAACTTTAGGAAAATCAGCGGAGGGTTTCGTCGGAGAAGCAGCACAAATAAAAACGGCCCGCACTGCTGCAAGACCGTTGGTTCCCATCATGAGAACGGAAAGTAAAAATTTAATTGCATTATCTCCAGTGACCCGGCACCCATTTGTATCCCCGGCGGCCATATTGCCAATGGCCGGGCACCCATACTGCGCCGTGACGATGCGGTCTGGCCCAATATCCCGGCACACATACATAGTTGCCGCCCCGCCATTGCCACTCAGGGCCTACCCACACCGCACCGGCAAACGGGGCCCGCCCCGTTGCATGAATGCTGATGCCAACAGGAAAACCAATTCTCACTTTTACATGTTGTGCCTGCGACGCAGCTGCTCCTATCACAATAAATAATGCGAATGCAAATAATTTCTTTTTCATGGCTACTTCATTTAGGCCTGTATGACTGTGTGTGAGTTCTTTGGTTTACCCGGTTGGTATTCTTTTCCTAACTTTCCCGTCATGAATCTCGACAAGCTCCGCCCCGACAAGTACCTGAAGTACCTGTACCTGCCCAACCTGTTTACCACCAAACGCACAAAAGAGATTTTATCCGTGAACCCTACGGTAATACCGCAACGGGAAGAAGCAAAGGATGTGCTGGTATCGGTATTTGACTATAATGCCGATGCCATTGAAGAAAAAAAACAGGCGGCGCTGAATGATTGTTTCAAATACAAGACCAGCGGCCGCAATACCTGGATCAATATTGATGGCCTGCGCAAGGCGGATGTGGAAGCTATCTGTTCCCATTTTGATATTCACCCCCTGGTGATCGAAGATATCCTCAGCATCAACCAGCGGCCCAAAATGGATGAATCGGATAATTATATTTTCTGCCTGCTCAACATGCTTTATTACAATGAAGAAAAATTAGCGGTGGAGCAGGAACAGATCAGCGTTATTCTTGCAAAAGACGTGGTCATCAGTTTCCAGGAAGATGCCCGCCGTGATGTGTTTACTTCATTGCGGGAAAAACTGAAACTGCCCAATACCAAATTGCGGCAGCGGGGCGCCGATCTTTTATGTTATACGCTGCTCGATATGATAGTGGACCACTATTTTGTAGTGATGGAAAAACTCGGCGACCGTATTGAGGATGTGGAAGAAGAAGTAACAAGAGGAAACAATCCCCGTGCCCTTGCACACATCACGCAGCTGCGGAAAGAACTGATTGTTCTAAAAAGAAACTTTGCTCCCGTAAGAGAACTGGTGAATGGTTTTCTCCGCAGCGAAAGTGATCTGCTTGAAGAACGGCATGAAAAATATTATAAAGATGTGTACGACCACATCGTTCAGGCCATTGACCTTGTGGAGAACTACCGTGATGTGATGGTGAGCATGCAGGACCTTCACCTGAATAATATGAATCTTAAAATGAATGAAGTGATGAAGGTAATGGCCATCGTAACCTGTTTGCTTGCTCCGGCCACTGTTATTGGCGGCATTTTCGGAATGAATTTTAAAAGCATTCCATACCTGCACAATGAATACGGTTTCTGGGTAGCTGTAGGCATAATGCTGATTATTCCTATTGCCATGGTCTGGATATTCAGAAAGAGAGGGTGGTTTTAAACCCCAAACCCCTAAAGGGGCTTACGAAAAATTCTTCATTCAGGAATTCCTTATACCAGATTACGATATTCTGTTTTGGGGGATAGTTTTTCTTTACTCCCCTTTAGGGGACGGAGGTTTCTTATACACCGGTACAGTACTGCAGGGCTCACCATACATGATGCTTTTTGCGACCGGCCTCAGCAGTTTTGTAAGTTCCATATACACATAATCGCCGATGGGGATTTCTCCGCAACCTTTTATTACTACTCTTCTGTCTGCAAATTCATTTATGTTGATGGCTGAAATGTTTTTCAGAAAAATATTTTTCTGCAATTCTTTTTCATCGCCCATTACTATTTCTTTTGCCACCGGTTGCAGGTATGATGCGGCCAGCATCCATGCCCATACGGGAATGATGGCATCGGCAGAACAGGTAAGGGCAATATTTTTGTTTTTATAAACAGACCAGTCGGTTTTCTTCAGCGCTTCCCGAAAATCTTTTTCCTTTAATATCATTCCCATGAACAAATGATCCTTCAGGTCGAACAAGGCGGTTTCTTCCTTCGGCAAATACAGTGAAGGATCCAATGTAATTAATTCGCTTTCGGCCACCTTGTTTATTATCGGGTCGTTCATGCTTGATAAAATCAATCTGTAAAACTAACAAATATACCCGGGCTGCCGTTTGCGGAATGCGTAAAAGAAAAACCCCGCTCCGATGTATCGGAGCGGGGTTTATATTATTAAAACGGGATTATCAATATCGTTCTTTTCTTTTGTCTTTTATAGTGGCGGCATTTTTCAATGCTTCCATCGGCCCGGGGCTTGTTTGCTTTCCAATATCTGCTCTCATTTTCCGCTGATCGGCCACAGTTCCTTCGGCAGATGCTGTAGCGGTAACATTTTCCACGCTGATAACATATACCCCGCTTACCCCTTCCAATGCTTCATTAACCACTTTTCCTTTATTGGCCTGATTAAATGCGGCCCCCCTTACCCTTGGCTCAAACCCAAGGTCTTTGCTTGTGGCTCCCATGCGAAGGCTGTCAAGGCTTTCTATCTTTTTATTTACAGCTGCGGATGCGGCTTCAAGTGTTGTGATCTTTCCGAATTTTTGTTTTATGGTTTCGGCTTTCTTTTTATTGCGCAAAAGAGGCTCAATATTGGGTCTTGCTTTAGCAACAGATTGTGTTCCTTCTTCTACTGCTTCTGTTACTATCGCAACCACATAATCGTTTCCGATTCTCTCGGGCTTCAGCACTTCTCCCTGTTTTGCATTATAAATGCTTTTTACAAAAGGCCTTGACAATCCAACGCCGTTTACCTGTGCATCCAGCGGGCCGATGTTTGTGGCGATTCCTTTTGTTCCTTTCAGCGGTTTGATGGTTTTTTCAAATGTTTCATCAAAAGATTTCTGATCGTGGGCCCTGCCAAAAAAAGCATTCGCTTTTTCCTGCGCCGAATCATCCGTTGCTTTGCTGGCAATGATTTCCCTAGGCAGGTAAGCTATTTTATATTGTGTTGCGGTATTGATGAACGACATTATTTCAATATAGTGCCAGCCGAATGATGTCCTCACCACTTTTTTATCTCCGGGTTTGCCATCAAACAAAATAAACTGTCCGAATTCTTTTGCAAAGTTTCCGGATTGCATGCCGCCTTGTATTTGTGCGGATGAAAAGGTCATTACTCCTTTTGATTTATGTGCTTCTTTGTCTTTTGTAAATCGGGTTTCCAGCGAATCAAAGCTGGCGCCATTTTTAATGGCCAGCGCAATGCTGTCGGCTGTTTTATGAGCAGCCGAATCATCCACCAGTTGTCCGGTTTGCTGATCGGTGGTGCCCAGTAAAATATGCCTGCACTTCACCGAATCAGGAAATGGTTTGTTGTCAAGCATCTTTGCGAGGAAATAATTTCCCCCTTCAAGGTAGGGTCCGAATACTGCGTTCTTAGAAAGTCTTAAAAGACTGTCTTTATATGTTACTGATAATTGTGAGGGGCTGCTGTAGCCATCATAAAAATCCGTAACGCCATTGCGGGACAAAAACCCAACTACATCATTTGTGCTGTCAAATTCCGGTTTCAAAGCGGCTATTTGTTTCAGTGTTTCCAGCGTATCGCCCAGCGTAGGCGCAGCGCTGAAGTTTACATAATTAATGCTGCGGGTTGGCGCCTGCTTAAAATTATCTTTGTGTTTATTGATATACTCTTCAATTTCTTTATCAGCAACAGCGATAGTGCTGTCAACAAACATGGAATCAGAATACAGAACCCTTACCATTGATATTTTAGCGATCTGGCTGTTGTCGGCCATTTGTTTTTCTACAAACCATTTGGGATAATTGATGCTGTTGGAAAAAAGGGCCAGGTATTTTTCTCCCTTTCTTTGTTCTTCCAGCTCCGTAATAAATTTATTGAAGTCTTCTTTTTGCTGCCGGGGCACATCTTTATTTTTCATCATCTGGTCAACCTGTTGTTTGGCTCTTACCGGATCGTAATTCCCGTTCTCATCTGTTCCTGCTTTTTTAATAATCTCATGTGCATTGGGCCCATATAAAATATCGCCTTTTTCTTTTTTGCCGATCCTCATCCCCAGTTTATCAAATTCAATTTGAAAAAGGATGCGGCTTACTTCCTGGTTCCAGGTTTGCTCTACCACATTCTGGGTCATTCCCGCATTCACGGGATAGCCCTGTTGTTTATAGGCTTCTTCCTGTTGGGTAACTTTTTTACTAAAGTCTTCCAGATCTATCTTTTTTCCATTCACCGTTCCAACGGCGTTGGAATTGTTTCCCTGAAATAAATTACCTCCCCTGCCGGAGAAATAGTCGGTAAGAATAAATCCTACTAATGCCAGCGCAATTGCAATAACCGCTATCCGGGCATACTTATCCCTGATATTCTGAATAATAGACATAGTGTACCTCGTTTTAAAAGGAGGGCAAAAATAGGGTCTTTTTGTGGAAAAAAGGTGAGTAAAGGGGTTAATTAGTTAATTGATTGGCTGGTTAATCGGATGAGTCTGGCGGTGGTGCTTTTCCTGCTTCAAGGCCTGATTCCCAATTAACGAATTCTTACTTTCTTTTCGGATGTACCAGCTTCATTTCCTTTACCAAATGACCCGCCCCGGCAAATTTGTCTATAATAAATAATACATAGCGGGCATCCACCATTATGTTCCGGCAAATAGAAGGATCGTAATTAATGTCGCTCATGGTGCCTTCCCATACCCGGTCAAAATTCAACCCGATCAGGTTTCCATATGCGTCTAATGCCGGACTTCCTGAATTTCCTCCGGTAGTGTGATTGGCGGCGATAAAACATACGGGCATTTTTCCCTTTTGACCATACTGGCCGTAATCTTTATTTCTGTAAAGGGTTCTGAGTTTTTCGGGTACATCAAATTCATAATCGCCGGGTTTATATTTTTCCATTACCCCGTCCAGGTAAGTGTAATAATCAAAAGCAACGGCATCCCTTGCTTCGTATCCTTTTACTTTGCCATAAGTGATGCGCATTGTGCTGTTGGCGTCGGGATAAAATGTTTTTTCTCTAAACACTTCCATCTGCGCCTGCATATAAAATCGCTGCAGCCGGTTGATGCGGCCCTGCATTTCATTCAGCCGTATCTGCGTTTCTTCCTGATACGTTCGCAGCATCTCGTTGTAAAACCCGATCAGCTTAGACTCCTTTATTGTTTTTACCATTTCTTCTGCCGGTTTATTCAGCAGGCTCATTACAAATTCTTTTTTTGTAAAATCGCCTGCGTCAAAAACAGGAGGATTGGGTTTGGCTAAATTATTCTGCCCGGCTCCCTCAAGCTGATTTCTTAAAAAAGAAGAAATTTTTGAACCCGCCTGATCCTTCATATACATTTCCATCAGCACCTCAAATAGTTTTTTGTCAACTGCCACATTGTATTCATCAAATAATGCTTCCAGCGATGATCTTGTGGATGCGAGTTTTTCGGGAAAATCTTTTCCTCCGCCCACTTCTCCGTTGTCCTCATATGCACCAACAATTGAGTTAAGCCTTGAGGCGATAGCAAACAATTCTATCTTGCTTACAATCTCATTAAAATAGTCCCGGGCTAAACCAAAGGGCTTTAGCTCTTTGTATAAATATTCAAGATCGTTTAGCAATCTTCCGTATTCCTCCGTCCACCCGGGGTTGGCATTTACTCTTTTTTGAAACTCTGCTTCATACATTTTCTTTTTACCAACAGCATCTGTTTTTGTAAGTCCCAGCACTTCACCCTGCCATTTCTTATAAGCGTTTTGTATTCCTGCATATTTGGCTGCATACTGGATTTTTATCTGCTCGTCTTTCCGCATAAAGCCATCAATAATATTCAGCGCTTTTTCCCTGATAGCAATTTTTGCAGGGTCGTTCACCGTCATTATCTGCTCTACTGCTGCGCTGTGTAAATATTCTGTTGTTCTTCCCGGAAAACCAAAGACCATTGTGAAATCGTTTTCTGCCACACCGTCCAATGAAATTGCTAATGATCTTTTCGGAACATAGGGCACATTATTCGCTGAATATGCGGCCGGCTTATTGTCTTTGCCGGCATAAATGCGGAAGATGGAAAAATCGCCGGTGTGGCGTGGCCAGACCCAGTTGTCAGTGTCTTTTCCAAAATTACCGATGGAAGATGGTGGAGCGCCTACCAGCCTGATATCTTTATAGGTTTCTGTTACAAATAAAAAATACTGGTTGCCTTCAAAAAAAGGTCTCACTAATATATCCTGATAACTTTCTTTTTGTGCACTCTTCCTTATTTCTGCAATATTTCTATCAATTGCAGATTGTCTTTCCCTTTCACTCATAGCAGATGTTACCCCGCTCAATACTTGTTTTGAAATATCCTCAATGCGGACAATAAATGTTACCGACAATCCGGGATTGGGTAATTCTTGTCCGTAATTAGCCGCCCAGTAACCATCTCTGATATAATTATGATCGAGGGTCGAATGATTTTGTATAGCATCAAACCCGCAGTGGTGATTAGTTAGCACAAGACCTTTGGAAGAAATCACTTCTCCTGTGCAGCCGCCGCCGAATTGCAGAATGGCATCTTTCAGGCTACCATTATTAATACTGTAGATATCTTTGGCGCTGATCTTCATCCCCATTGCCTTCATCTGCTTCTCATTTAATTGTTGCAGCAGCAGCGGAAGCCACATACCCTCATCAGCACGGGCAACCAAAGAAAGAATGGATACAAATATTAATACAATGAAATACCTGAGCTGTTTCATATAACAGAGTTTATAATTCGGGTAAAATTAGGCCTTCTGCAGCAACTTTTTTTCCTCATCCTGGTGTGAATCCAATAAATTTTTTGTGGATAATCCTGTATGAAACGTGGATATGGAACAGGATTATAAGAAAGAAAACAGGTTCGTTGTATTGTCGTTACTGAACAATGTTTCTATTTTACTATTTACACCACTTTAATTCACATTTATTTTACCTTATTTACTATAAAAGTTTTCCATACACATAATCCACAATGTTGTGGATATACTGCTGAAACTGTGTGCTGGCATCTGTTGTGACTGTGAATTAAATGGTTTATGATGTGAATTATTCTGATTGAGTAATTTTGTAAAAGAAATTATCCACTATTCCACAGTTGTAATAATAATAAGCTTTTTTTATAAAATATATATTAATAATACTATTGTATTAATACAGGGTTTGAAAAATTTTGTTTTGAAAGTTTGAATCGGTTGATGGAATATTGCTCACCCTTCGACAGGCTCCCACGACTTTCGCCTGGGCAGGCAGGGTGACAACAACAGAAAATATGAATACAGAAACACTTGATATCACCAAAAAAGAAGTTGAGAAAAAAGGCTTCCTTGATATACAACTTGACCCAGAACTGGACCTCTTTGCCGAAATTGAAAGCTTGAAAAAAGAAAAAAACGCAATCCTGTTGGCGCATTATTATCAGGAACCTGACATTCAGGATGTGGCAGACTATATCGGTGACAGTTTAGGTTTGGCACAACAGGCGGAAAAAACGAAGGCTGACATGATCGTTTTTGCCGGGGTACATTTCATGGCGGAAACAGCAAAAATTTTAAACCCTGCAAAAAAAGTTGTTGTTCCCGATCTGAAAGCGGGATGCTCACTCAGCGACAGTTGTCCGCCTGCATTGTTTAAAAAATTCAAAGAGCAGCATCCTGATCATGTAGTAGTGAGTTATATCAATTGCAGCGCCGGCATCAAAGCGTTAAGTGATGTGATATGCACCAGCAGTAATGCAAAACTGATGGTAGAGAGTTTTCCGAAAGAGCAGCCCATCATCTTTGCGCCGGATAAAAATCTCGGAGCCTATATCAACAAAGTAACAGGAAGAAATATGCTGCTGTGGAATGGGGCCTGCATGGTGCATGAAATTTTCAGCCTGGAAAAAATTACGAAGTTGAAAGTGAGGCACCCGAATGCCAAGCTAATAGCACATCCTGAATGCGAAGAACCGATATTAAGAATCGCTGATTTTATTGGCTCCACAACGGGGTTATTAAAATACACCCAAAGTGATTCATCACAGGAATATATTGTGGCAACTGAAACCGGAATACTTCACCAGATGATGAAAGCCTCTCCACAAAAAACATTTATCCCGGCGCCACCCAATAACAGCTGCGCCTGCAATGACTGCCCGCATATGAAGCTGAATACACTGGAAAAACTTTATCTGTGCATGGAGTATGAAATACCGGAGATAACCATGGATGAGGAACTGAGATTAGCAGCATTGCGGCCGATAAAAAGAATGCTTGAAATTAGTAGTAAGGCCGGGATATAAAACCTCTTTATAAGCAGGAAATTCCAATCTTTGTGAGGTGAGAAACAATTACAATGAAATTACTGCCATTATCCTTGCCGGAGGCAAAAGCAGCCGGATGGGAGAAGATAAAGGCCTGGCATATTTTAACGGCAAGAGGCTGGTGCAATATGTGATCGGGGCTGCAAAAAAACTTACCGGCAATATTATTATCATAACAGCCAATCCTGCTTATGATCAATTCAGATGCACCTGCTTTGAAGACGAATTAAAAGACAAAGGACCCCTGGGCGGTATTTATACCGGACTCGTTCATTCGGGCACCCAAAAAAATCTATTACTGGGGTGTGATATGCCTTTTCTTTCCGAAAAACTATTAAGCGAACTTGTTCATAAAAGCGGCAATGAGGATGTATTGCTTACAGAACATAAGGGACTGGCAGAACCTCTTTGCTCTGTTTATGACAAAAGCTGCTCGGAACATATCAGGTCGCTGATTGAGAAGAATCAGCTTAAAATCACAGAAGCGCTGGCTGGATTAAAAACAAGAGTTATTAGTTTTGACGCAGAGCCGTGGTTTAAAGAAATGGAATTTGCCAATATCAATTCCATAGAAGAACTTAGAAAATACGGCTCATAAAATATTTTTTAACAATAACCCTCTTTCTTCTTTAGTTCGGTAAGCCCGTCTCTTTCAGAGAGGGGTTTGGGGAGAGGCTTAAAACGATTCTGCTTGTCACAAACAATTAACCCCGACCTGGCGATTGCACAGGCTGCACCCATCCGCCATATAAAAGAAATTGCTGCCCGCACCGGCATCTCTAATGATGACCTGGAATATTATGGCAAGTATAAAGCCAAGCTTCCATTAAAGCTCATTGATGAAGAAAAAATCAAAAAGAGCAAACTCATTTTGGTAACGGCTATCAGTCCCACACCTGCCGGTGAAGGAAAGACAACCACATCGGTTGGTTTGTCTGATGGATTGAACAAAATCGGTAAAAAAGCGATGGCCGTTTTAAGAGAGCCTTCGCTGGGACCGGTATTTGGTATTAAAGGAGGAGCAGCCGGTGGCGGCTATGCACAGGTGATTCCGATGGAAGATATCAATCTCCATTTTACCGGTGATTTTAATGCCGTGGAAAAAGCCAATAATCTTTTAGCGGCACTAATTGATAATAATATTCAAAGCAAAACCCGCAGCCTTCATATCGATCCCAGAACCATTATGTGGAAAAGGGTGATGGACATGAATGACCGGTCGCTCCGGCATATTGTGATCGGTTTGGGTGGAACAGCAGATGGCATGCCGAGAAGCGATGGGTTTAATATTACCCCGGCATCAGAGGTGATGGCGATCCTCTGTATGTCCAAAAATATTGATGATCTGAAAGAAAGACTGGGAAATATTTTAGTAGGTTTCTGTAAAGACGGCAAACCCGTTTTTGCAAGAGAGTTAAATGCGCAGGGCGCAATGGCCTTGTTGTTGAAAGATGCCATCAAGCCCAATCTTGTACAAACACTGGAGGGAAATCCTGCAATACTTCATGGCGGGCCATTTGCCAATATTGCTCAGGGCACTAATACTATCATCGCAACCAGGATGGGATTATCCTTGGTTGATTATGTCGTAACCGAAGCCGGCTTCGGCGCCGACCTTGGAGCAGAAAAATTTATGGACATCAAATGTGGTTATGCCGGGTTGAAACCTGATGCCCTGGTGCTTGTTGCCACCATCCGGGCACTGCGTCATCATGGTGGGGCAAAAAAAGCGGAGTATAATTCCCCCAGCCTTGATAAAGTGAAGAAAGGATTTGAAAACCTGGAAAAACATATTGAGAACTGTAAAAAGTTCGGATTAACACCGGTGGTTGCTATTAATCATTTCAAAACGGATTCAACTGAGGAAATTGAATTTGTAAAAGATGAATGTGCCAGACATGGAGTAATGGCCCTGATCAGTGATTGCTGGGCAAAGGGCGGCGAAGGCATGACAGAAATCGCACAGGCGGTGGTGGATGTGATTGACAGTGGTGTTAACGGGTTTAAACCTTTATATGACTGGAACCTGCCCGTGGAAGAAAAGATAATGACAATTGCCAAAGAAATTTATGGCGCTGATGATGTGGAATATTCGCCTAAAGCGAGAGAAGGCCTGAAAATGATCAAGGAGCTGGGTTTTGATGGTTTACCAGTGTGCATGGCAAAGACGCAAAAATCTTTTTCGGACAAGGAAAACAAAATTGGCCGGCCAAGAAATTTTATTGTAACGGTCAGAGAATTTGAATTTGCCGCCGGAGCCGGCTTTGTAATACCCATACTGGGCGATATGATGCGGATGCCGGGATTGCCCGCAACTCCTGCAGCGGAAGGGATGGATATTGATAATAGCGGAAAAATTTCCGGATTGTCATAAAACCATCTGTGCCTCAGAGCTTCTGTGACGTATTTCTTCTTGCCACTGAAACGCTGAGTTTTATTTCTATAAGGCTGAACGATTAAGTAAATTTGAATCATGCAATCCCCCTCTGTTGCTGCGGTTCAGATATTGAAAGTTACTTCTCCCGGAAGGGATACGAATTCCTTTTCATCCGATGCAGCAGCAGACCTGCTGGCCGTAGAAGAACCATTGGAAATAAGAATTATTTATGGTACTGAAAAAGAACGACAGCAAAAAAATATTTCAGTTACCATGTGCACCCCGGGGAATGATGAAGAGCTGGCAACGGGGTTTCTTTTTACAGAAGGAATAATCAGCCGCAATGAAGATATCCGGAAATGTTTTTCTCCCGGAGATAATATTATTGTGGCTGATTTGCTGCCCGGAATTTTATTTGATATGCAAAAACTGGAACGTCATTTTTATACTTCCTCAAGTTGCGGGGTTTGTGGCAAAACATCTATCCAGGCAGTGAAAAATATTCTTTCAAAAAAAGAAAAAAAAGATACTATTACTATTAATGCCCCTCTTTTTAACCGGCTTCCGGAAACCCTGAGCAATCATCAGCAGGTCTTTGAACAAACCGGCGGGCTTCATGCCTCCGCTTTGTTTGATTTGAATGGAAAATTATTGTTAGCCCGTGAAGATGTTGGCAGGCATAATGCTTTGGATAAACTGATCGGGGCTGCATTGATGAACGGAGACGTACCCCTTGATAAACATATTTTATTATTAAGTGGCCGTGCCTGTTTTGAACTGATACAAAAAGCAGCGATGGCGGGAATAAAAATTGTTTGTGCGGTTGGGGCGCCATCAAGCCTTGCTGTAGAACTGGCTAAGGATTGTGATATGACGCTGATAGGTTTTTTAAGGGATAAAAGATTTAATATTTATTCAGGAGAACAACGGATTATATAAAAAAACAGTATGTCAAAAAACCTCGGTGAACTGGCTGGCAGAAAAGGACTAACTCAAAATTTGTTTGAGGAGCTGGGCATTGCTGCCAGGCAAACTGGTTCACCTTCGGTTGAAAAAATGGAAAAACTGGCCGATGAATTTGTAATGGGAAAAGCCAATGTGTATGGCGCTGCCAGTTTTTATGACTTCCTGAAACCTGAAAACAAAGGAAAAAAAGTTTATGTCTGCAACGGCAGTTCCTGCATGACGGCCGGCACACAAGATGTATTGAAAGAAAAACTGCTGAAACATTTTAAGCAAGATGAGATCGGCGAAATGTGCTGTCTCGGTCGCTGCCACGAGAACAGTTCGTTTCATATTGCAGGTAAAAATTATTCCGGTCATGCTGTTGACGGGATTGATGCAATTAAAAAAAGCAATTCAGTTGTTGCTGATAAATACAATATCGCTTCGTTTGGCACAGCGGTCTTAACCTCTCCTTTTCCGGGGATCAAAGAATATTATTCAATACTTGCTGATGCATTAAAGAAACCGGCGGATGATCTGCTGAATGAATTAAAAATTTCAGGTTTAAGAGGCCGTGGAGGTGCCGGATTTCCGATTGCAATAAAACTGGAAGGATGTAAAAAAGAAATCAGCAAACAAAAATTTATTGTATGCAATGCCGATGAAGGCGACCCCGGCGCTTATAGTGATCGCTATTTGCTGGAACAACAACCACACAGCGTTTTGCTGGGAATGATGATTGCCGGTTATATCACAGGCGCTGATACCGGGGTGGTGTATATAAGAGGAGAATATCCTGAAGCCATCAGCATCACACAAGAAGCGATTAAAGAACTGCATCAGCAAAAATTGCTGGGAGAAAATATCCTGAACTCCGGTTTCAATTTCAATTTTAAAGTTATCAGTGCACAAGGCGCTTATATCTGCGGTGAAGAAACAGCATTGCTTTCTTCTATTGAAGGGCAGCGGCCAGAAGTAAGGGTTCGTCCTCCGTACCCGGTGCAACAAGGATTGTTTAATAAACCAACTGTTGTAAATAATGTAGAAACACTGGCCTGTATTCCTTACATCATTAAAAACGGGGGAGCAAAATTTGCATCTGTCGGTCTTGGCAAATCAACCGGCACCAAGTTGATTTCTCTTGACGGATACTTTAACAAGCCTGGTATTTATGAAGTGGATATGGGCACATCGCTTTCTGTTGTGATAAATGATTTAGGTGGTGGCTTCCGTTCTAAGATAAAAGCCATGCATATCGGCGGTCCGTTGGGTGGTTTGGTGCCTGTTGAAAAGATTAATGACCTTACAGTTGACTTTGAGTCGTTCAGCAAGAATGGATTTTTATTGGGCCATGCTTCCGTAGTTTGTATTCCTGAAGATTTCCCCATTATAAAATACCTGGAGCATCTTTTTGCATTCACAGCACATGAAAGTTGCGGCAAATGTTTTCCGTGCAGATTGGGTTCAACAAGAGGAGCAGAAATGCTGAAGAAGGCACAGGAAAGCAATTATAGAATAGACAAAACCCTGTTTGATGATTTGATAGAAACATTGGAGATCGGTTCGCTGTGTGCATTGGGCGGTGGCTTGCCATTGCCTGTGAAAAATGCACTGCAGTATTTTGATGATGAGCTATCGGTTTATTTTAAAACATAATATTGCCACTAAGGCTCTAAGACACTAAGATGTCTTTGTGGCGAAAAAACTTTTTGAGATCTCTTAATAAAAAATCCAGATCATGGGCATCGTGTACAGAAAAGAAGATAAGTTTTCGCAGAAACAGGCTGGTAAAACAGTTACCTGGGGTGCAGGCAATGGAACACCTAAGGCCGCTGTTGCCTATATCAACAACAAGCCCTATGAAATAAAGGAAAACGAAACAATCATTTCTTTCATCCGCAGAAATTTTGGAAAAGATGCTGTACCTACACTGTGCGATGCGCCCAACCTCGAACCATTTGGATCCTGCCGGGTATGCAGTGTGGATGTTGCTCTTACAGAAAATGGCCCGGTAAAAGCACAGGCTGCTTGTCATACACCGGTAATGGCAGGCTCTTATATCTATCCCGATTCAGAAAGAATACAAAAGCTCAGAAAAAATATTATTGAACTGGTGCTCACCGATCATCCGCTGGATTGTCTCACTTGTGAAGTAAACAACAACTGCGAACTACAGGCAGTAGCTGCAAAAGTTGGAATAAGAGATGTACGTTATCCTGCCGGGAAAAATCATTTGGACAGAAAAAAAGACTTCAGTCACCCGTACATGACTTCTGATCTTTCCAAATGCATCAACTGTTTCCGTTGTGTAAGAGCTTGCGATGAAGTACAGGGGCAATTTGTGTTGAGCATGGCCGGCCGTGGATTTGACAGCCACATCATAAAAGGAAGTGATGTATCATTTAACGAAAGTGATTGTGTAAGCTGCGGCGCTTGTGCACAGGCTTGTCCCACTTCGGCCATCAGCGATGTGTTTGAATCCAAATCCATCGTTGTTGATACAAAAACAAGAACGGTTTGCACTTATTGTGGTGTAGGTTGCAACCTGGATGTAGCGGTGAAGGCAGGAAAAATAAAATCCATACAGGCACCTTATGATGCCGAAGCCAACGGCGGGCATACCTGTTTGAAAGGCCGTTATGCTTTTTCATTTTATAATCATCCTGACCGTTTAAGAACACCACTGATAAAAAAGAACGGCGAATTTGTAGAAGCAACATGGGATGAGGCTTATGATTTTATCGCCGGCAAACTCACAGAGATAAAAAACAATCATGGACCCGATGCTATTGCCGGCATCTCTTCTGCAAGATGTACCAATGAAGAAAACTACATCATGCAGAAATTTATCAGGGCGGTGATTGGTACAAACAATATTGACAGTTGTGCCCGGGTATGTCATTCGCCTACGGCAATCGGTATGCAGCGGACATTCGGCACCGGCGCTGCCACCAATTCCATCATTGATATGCAGTACACTGACTGCATGATGGTGATAGGCGCCAATCCGACTGATGCACACCCGGTAACAGGAGCAAAAATCAAACAACAGGCGATAAAGGGAAAGACATTAATTGTAATTGACCCGAGAAAAACAGAGCTGGTAAAATATGCTACATATCACTTGCAGCTTCGCCCGGGCACCAATGTAGCGCTGCTGAACATGATGCTGTATTATATCATCAAAGAAAATTTAGAAGATAAGGATTTCATTGCTGCAAGAACCGAAGGGTATGATGAATTCAAACAGGGAATTCTTTCATTGAATATTGATGAACTGGAAAAGGTAACCGGTGTTGACCGCAATCTTGTCCGTGAAGCGGCCATTGCTTATGCATCTGCGCCGAATGCGATGTCGTTTCATGGTCTTGGCGTAACAGAACATTCTTACGGCACTTATACTGTGATGCTGATCGCTGACCTGGCCATGATAACAGGTAATATCGGGAGAAGGGGTGTAGGTGTAAATCCATTACGGGGACAAAACAATGTACAGGGCGCAGCCGACATGGGTTGCCAGCCTTACCAGGGCGCCGGTTACTTAGATGTGACCAATCCGGAGATACATAAAATGTATGAAGAGTTCTATCATGCAAAACTGCCATTGCATGCGGGCTTAAAAATTCCGCAGATGTATGATGCGGCGCTGAATAATAAATTAAAGGCTATCTGGGTGATCGGTGAGGACATGGCACAAACCGATCCCAATACCCATCATGTGGTGAAGGCGTTAAACAAACTGGGGTTGTTTGTGGTACAGGAATTATTTATGACTGAAACCGCAAAGCTGGCCACGGTTATTTTACCCGGTGCATCTTTCTTAGAGAAAAGCGGCACATTCACCAATGGTGAAAGAAGAATACAAAGAGTGAATAAAGTTGTTGAACCCGTTGAAGGAACAAAGAGTGATGGACAAATAATTGTTGACATCATGAACCGGATGGGATATGAGCAAGCCGATTATGATCCCGAAACTATGCTGGAAGAAATATCAAAAGTGGTTCCCTTCTTTGCAGGGGTGAAATGGAAGGAGCTGGGCGATAACGGAAAGCAATGGCCCGTGCTGGCAGATGGAACCGATACCGAGATATTGCATTTAAAAACATTTACAAGGGGAAAAGGAAAATTCATGTTCAATCCATTCAAGGAATCAGAAGAAATAGTGCAGCACGGAAAAAAATATCCTTATATCATTACCACCAACCGGGAACTGGAGCATTATAATTGCGGCGCCATGACAAGGCGGACAAGAAACAATGATATACTTTCAGAAGATGTATTGCTGATCTGCGAAGAAGATGCCCGCAAACATCTGATCAATGATGGTGATATGGTGTGTGTGGAATCACCAAGAGGAAAGGTAGATATCAAAGCAAAAATTACGGACGAAGTAAAACCCGGCATACTCAGCAGCACTTTCCATTTTCCTGACATCATGCTGAACAATATCACCAGCAGCATCAGCGACACCGAAGCCATGTGCCCGGAGTACAAAGTGGTGGCCTGTAATATCAGGAAGAGTAAAGGGAAGCATAAAAAACCCCGGCATTTCTGCTGAGGTCTTTATGCTGTGTGGTGAAATTGATGGCTTACAGTTACAGAATTAATTATAAGAAACACTATCTTTTTTCATCGTCGATATTTTCTCTTTTAGCTTGTGCATTTCTTTTTCCAGTGAATCAACTCTTGCCCGGAGTATATTGATCTGCTCCTGCAGCGGAATGTTTTCTGTTTTGGGTATTACGGGGTCATTCTTTTTTATTACTGTATCTTTTTTCGCTGGCGGTGTTTCCACCTTTACAGGTTGGTCAACTTTTTTTACTGTATCCTTAACTACTGGAACGACGGGAGCTGTTGCGCCACCTTTTTTTAGTGTTCTTATATAATTTACCAAACTCCAGATATCATTTTGATCAGGAATTTTGCTTTTATAACCGGGCATATCATCCCTGCCTTGGGATGTTTTATAAAATAATGAGCCGTCTGTTTGTGCCTGGACATCGGTTTTCGAAAAATCTCCAGGCTCTGTATTTAGTTGGGCGGCCTTCGGTCCATCACCCAGGCCCTTTGCTCCATGGCATGATTTACAATGAGTACTCCACAGAGCCTTTCCGGCCGCTATTGATTCTGCATTTGACACTACAGGATTTTTTTTGTTTTTAGCGGTATCAGGAACAGGCCATGGTTTTTTCTGAAAGTTCATTGCTTTGAATGCCGGAGCGATAATAACTATAACCGCAAGGGCAATTATTATTTTCGACTTCATTGTATCAGGTTTTAAGGTGGAACCCCTATATCAAATAACAATAAAATAATTTCTACTGCCCGCAATGTAGAATGCCTGGTTAATAATTATTATGAGATATATCAGCAGGCATTAAAGGATAACGGGGTTGTTTTATTCCCGGCAACAACATTAATGCCATGTGCCCGGAGTATAAAGTAGTGGCCTGTAATATCAGGATGAGTAAGAGTAAAAAATAAAACCGGACCTAAAAGAATCCGGTTTTAATTATGAACTTCAGGTAGTCCTTCTATTATCTTGGTGTCATATTTCCATTCTTAAACTCCGGATTCATGGAAATTCTAAAATTGCCTCTTGTTCTCCCGGTGATATTTATCGGGATAGTACCGTGGGGTTCGGCAACCATGTAACTGCACTGATCTCCTTTGGTCTCACCGCCGGGTACCTGCATCTTTATCGTTTCCGGCGAAATATTGGTAAAGACCAATTTGGTTCCTACCGGTATTGATTGATAATGAACCTGCGCCACAACCACTTCTTTCGGGGTAATGGAAGATTTGGGTAAGGTAATATCAATCGAATAAATATTTACATCCTGGCTTTGGCTTACCCCGTTTGCGGTAACAACAAATGCCGGCTGTTTTCCTGTTGCTGATTGACAGAAAACCGTGAGCTCTTTATCAGAGGCCGATAATGTTTCCTGCATCTGATCTCCAAGAACAAGATGAGACTCGGCGCCCAGGTTTTGTCCCTGAATGGTTACCATATCTCCGCTGCCCAGGTTATCCGGCAATTGTCCTATAACAGGACGACTGGAAACGGCACATGATCCCTGTTGAACAGTGGTTGTTGTTGAATTGAGTTCATTACCTTTTGCGTCAAAGGTTTTGATAATAGCTTCAGCTGTGCCCAGCAGCCCGGCAGTAATTGCCGAGAAATCAAGGATCGCATCTCCGTTTGCATTTGTCCTTGCCTCTGTTTTATTTCCATTGACTTCGGCAGTGAACACATTCCCTTCAATGCTCTTTCCTCCAATAACACTTACCAGCATTCTTTCTTCAGATAAAACGGTACCTGCAATGAAATACTGCTGATTTCCCGAGTAAGAAATTTTTTTCTTTCCCGGTGGCGCTACCACAGGAAGCTTGTACGGTTCTCCTTTTTTCTTTTCTTCATCAATCTTTTTCTGATCTGCTTCATCCAGCGCATCATAATGTTCTTTTCTTCGTTTTTTAAGTTCGGCTATTTCAGCCTGGGATAATCCATTTTTTGTTGAATCTGCAAGCTCGGCATCATAAGCCTCCACTTCATTGATCTCTGTTCCTTTTGCATCATTGTACCAGGTATCGCCTGCCGCCTGGCCTCCGTGCCCCACCATTTCATGCAATTTTGTTGAGGCTAACCAACCTGGAGAAGAGAATCCCCCCCTTCCGATTGTTACTTTTACTTTTTTCCCGTCTTTTGCGGATTCGCCGTCTCCGGGATTGTCCGGATCATATTCAGGCTCGCCGCTTGAATTGCCGGCCGGTATTTTATAAGCGCTGTCTGCCATGTGGATCGCCTTCTTGGCAAGTTCCTTTATGGCAGGATCGTCAGGATCTTTCCCGGCTTTTTCGAGTGCTTTCATTTCATCAAGTACTTTCTGAATATCTTTTACTCCCTGTTCTGAAGGAGTAAGTTGTGCATGAGTTGGTAATGTCCCTGCGCAAAACAGCAGGATAATTATCAATGCAGCTTTTGATTTCAAGTAATTCATGTTGCTGAATTTTGTTGTTATCAACGTAGTGTGAAAATGATTTTATTGGATTTTAAATTCCCCTTCCACGAAGAAGACATATTTAAGGATGCGGGCGGGTCAAACTGGTTCTCATAATATGCTTCAACATAATAAACTCCTGCTTCAGCCATTTGAAACCGTTTTGACAAATTGTAGGTTGCCGAATCACTCTGCCCGGGATGAAGGATAATAAATTCTTTACTCTCCCTGCTGGCATTGACCTTGGTTGAGAAGGGGATCACATTCATATTTTGATCTGTGACCTGGAAAGAAACCTCATGAGGACCGCCAGACCGGTTGACCAGGAAGCGGTTATTTATTACAATATCCTTAGCCCCTGTATTTTTCAGGATCATGGTACAGCTTACCTTCTCTTCTTTATTATATTCCGATTTATCGAGCTTGATCGTAAAGCTTAGATCCTGGCCATTCAGGTTTCCGGATGCAATAAGAAAGACCATAATTACAGCGATAAGCGGATGAAGAATAATTCTTTTCATGTATTCTAAATATTCTTGCCTACTCTATTCCCTTTTCGGCTAGCGGGTGCTTACTCTTTTAAGAGGGTTTTCAGCGTTCTCCCTGAATTTTGTTAAAAACCGGCGGGCATGCGAATTAATTTGTCAGCGATTCATACAGACATTAAATCCGGAGTTGATCCAATAAGGGGCGGAAACAAAAGAGGAGATCAGCAGTGCCACTTAATAACGAGAATATAGCCAGGCAATAATGAAGCTTTAATGCGCTGTTATAAATATAAAACAAATAAGATCTTCAAACAATTATTTTTTCCTGCTCTGTAAGTGCTATTCAGCACAACAATAACCGATAAGAAACAACGAATTGTAGCTGATTTAGCCGCCGGAAGCGGATGATTTTTACTTATGCTGTTATTACATCCTGTGAATCCCCTCATATCCCAATAGCTCCACATCGGGGGTGATGTATCCTTCTTTCCCGGGCTCTTCTTTCATTAAATCAGTGCTCAGATACTTTTTATTGCTGTCGGAAAAAACGGTAACAACATTAATAGGTCTCTCAGAATTGTTTTGCACCATGATGGCCCCGATAAAATTAGCGCCGGAAGAAATACCTACGGCGAGCCCTAACTGATTCGCCAGTTTTTGTGCCATCAGTATAGAATCTCCGTCAGATACTTGTACAATGGAATCCAGCTGATCAAGCCTGACAATGGCCGGAATGAATTCATCGGATATTCCCTGTATTCGGTGTGAGCCCACTTTGTGCCCGATCGAAAGTGTTGGCGACTCGAGTGGTTCAATCGGATGAATCTTTATTTTGGGATTTCTTGATAGCAGATATTTTCCAACACCCATGATGGTTCCTCCTGTGCCAACGCCGGCAACAAATGCATCAGGAGTTATATCGATCGTCTGCAGTTGCATCCATATCTCCTTGCCGGTTGTTTTTTCATGTGCTTCAGCATTATAAAAATTTTCAAACTGGCGGGGGAGAAAAACATTCGGGTCTTCCGTTGCCATTTTTTTGCTTAATTCAATTGCTCCGAGAAAACCGCCTTCTTCTTTTGATACAAAAATTATTTCGGCTCCCAGGCTTTTGACGATGTGCATCCTTTCTTTACTTAACCAGTCGGGCATAACCACCCGTACACTATGACCCAACGCTTTCCCGATAGCGCTGAAAGCAATTCCCGTATTGCCGCTGGTAGCTTCCACTATCACATCACCGGGTTTGATATTTTCATTTTTATAGGCCTGTTCCAGAATATACAAGGCCATCCTGTCTTTGATGCTGCCGGTAAGATTATAGTGTTCGCATTTTACATAAATGCTGCGGGTTTCATTTTTATAGCGATAGGTTATTTGCAGCATGGGTGTGTCGCCAATGAGGTCCCACAAATGGCGGAACTTGTTTTTAAGCAAGGGGTCAGAAAAAAAAGCTTCCCATGAACTGTTGAAAATCTTATCGGCCATATCCCGGATTATAGGGCGAATTAATATTTTCCCCTGGCTTTTCACCTGCTTTAAATCAGTAGCGGGACTGTAAAAAGTCATGCGGGGCGAAAAATGAAAAACCCAGACATCTCTGTTGACGTTTCTGTGGTGTGGGCCCCGATAGCCATCGGGGCGACCCGAAGGATTTAAATAAAAAAACGAAAGTTTTTCAACTTTCGTTTCTGTGGTGTGGGGCGGGATCGAACCGCCGACACAAGGATTTTCAGTCCTTTGCTCTACCGACTGAGCTACCGCACCATAATTCTTATTGGGCTGCAAAAATAAGGCTGTCTGCCTTAAATAGGAAATCTTATCATTGAAACTTTGTATCTCTCCTTTAGGGGTTGGGGGTTACATCCCATACTCACTTAGGAACTTAATCCGCATGATCTTCAATTGCTCCCAGTTGAAATTATACTCTGCCAGTTCTTCCTGGGCCACCTGCAGGGATGATGTTTCTGAACCCTTGAAATATTCAATGATCTCATCCTGGTCTTCTTCATCCAGCATTTCATCAATGGCATAGTTCAGGTTGAGTTTGGTACCGCTGGCAGCGATGGTTTCCATTTCTTCCAGCATTTCATCCATCCGCCATCCTTTGTTTTTGGCAATGGTTTCGAGAGAGACTTTTTTATCGGTGTTCTGGATGATATAAACCTTGTTGCCGCTTTTATTTACCACACTCTTCATCACAAAATCATCAGGCCGTTCAATATTATTTTCTTCCACATATTTTGAAATCAGGTCAACAAAAGGCCTTCCGAATTTTATCGCCTTGCCCTTACTCACTCCCTGGCATTTTTCCAATCCTTCCATAGTGATGGGATAGAAAGTTGCCATATCCTGCAAGGATGCTTCAAGGAAAATGACAAATGGCGGTAAACCTTTTTTCTTTGCTTCTTTCTGGCGAAGCTCCATCAGCATTTCAAACAATCTTTCATCAGACGCAGCTCCGCTGTTAGCCTCACTTCCCTCCTCATCATCAGCATTGGCATCATCGTACAAATGATTCAGGATGATCTTGAATGATTTTGGTTTTTTCAGAAAGACTTCCCCGTTTTTGGTGAACTTCAACACGCCGTATTCTTCAATATCTTTTTTAATTAATCCCTCAAGCAATAGCTGACGAATGAGTGAATTCCAGAAATGAGCATCCCTGTCATTACCACTGGCAAATGCATTGACATTTTCATGGCGGAACATTTGTATTTGCGGCGTTAGCTTTCCTGTGATGATCTGCACCACATACTCTGTGGCAAATCTTTCATCCAGTTCTTTGATGGCCTTCAGTACCAGCACTGCTTCTTCTTTTGCTTCTACTTTTTCCTTGGGGTGCTTGCAGTTGTCGCAATGACCGCAATTGGCCTTTTCATATTCTTCACCAAAATAACTGAGCAATACTTTGCGGCGGCAAACACCGCTTTCGGCAAAAGCAACTGTCTCGTTAATCAGTTGTGCACCAACCTCTCTTTCACTGAGCGGCTTATCCCGCATCAGGTGTTCCAGCTTGCTTACATCTTTATGTGAATAATAAAGAATGCATTTCCCTTCCAGTCCGTCACGACCCGCTCTTCCTGTTTCCTGGTAATAGTTTTCTATTGATTTGGGAATATTGTAGTGAATGACGAAACGGATGTCGGGCTTATCAATTCCCATCCCGAAAGCAATGGTGGCACAGATAACCTGTACATCTTCGTTCAAAAACTGGTCTTGTCTTTCGGTGCGGAGCTTACCATCAAGTCCCGCATGATATGCAACGGCTTTGATCCCATTCGCCATCAAAATATCGGCAAGCTCTTCAGTTGTTTTCCTGTTGAGTGTATAAATAATGCCACTCTTGTTTTTCATGCCCTTGATAAAGCGGACTATATGTTCATCGGTTTGTGCTTTTTTGATCTTGGGCAGTATTTCATAAAAAAGATTGGGCCGGTTGAATGAAGAAATAAAAATATTGGGTTCTCTTAAATCAAGATTTTTGATGATATCGCTTTGAACTTTCGGAGTGGCGGTTGCCGTCAGCGCCATCGCCGGCACATCGGGGTTTATCTGTATCATCATCTCCCGCAGCCTTCTGTATTCAGGGCGGAAATCATGCCCCCATTCTGAAATACAATGGGCTTCATCCACGGCAAAAAAAGAAATCTTCAGGTCAGAAAAGAATTCAAGGTTTTCCTGCTTGGTCAGCGTTTCGGGAGCCACGTAAAGCATTTTTGTTTTGCCGGTAAGCAGATCATCATGCACTTCTTTTATTTCTTTTCTGGAAAGAGTTGAGTTGAGAAAATGCGCCACTTCATCATTACTGCTGTAACCCCGAACAAGGTCTACCTGGTTTTTCATTAACGCAATCAGCGGGGAAACAATAATGGCTACTCCTTCACTTACGATTGCCGGCAATTGGTAACAAAGACTCTTGCCCCCTCCGGTTGGCATGATGACAAATGTATCATGTCCTGCCAGTAATGATTCAATCGCTTTTTCCTGTGTGCCTTTGAATTTATCGAAACCAAAATGTTCCTGGAGAGCTTTATGCAGATTAACCCGATAGCTATCGGGTTTTTTCTTTGAAGAAGTCTCCTTAACCTTTACCGGTTTTCCATTGGTCGGCTGAACTTTTTTTGCAGCCGGTTTTTTTGTTGATGTTCCCATTTCTCTTTTATTTCTTCCGTGGAATGATCCCCGGACTTTCTCACTGCTTTTAATCAGAATTTATTTAAGATACTTCTTTTTACCCGAACTCTGCGGCCATTCAAACTTTTTTTTATCCTTTTTTGATAGTGGTCAAATCGCCGGATAAAATTTCAGGGATTTACTTCCTAATAGCCGGGCTGTCAGAGGTTAATAAGAACCGTGCCTGGCGGGTTGTATAGCAGCGGGCAGCGAATTTACAGCAAGCGCCTCTTTTTCTGAACGCCATTTCGTTAAAATTATTCATAGTCAACAGACCATCGTCTGTTCGTTTCAAATACTCTAAATTTGCGCCCATTGCTTGCCACAATTCTGCCTCATGAGGCAGCGGTTGGTATAATATTTATATGTCGGTTTCAATAAAACAGGTTGCCCTCAAAACCATAGAGCTTGAAGCTCAGTCTGTTTCCGGTCTTTCTTCATTTATCAATGATGATTTTGAAAGGGCTGTACTGGCTATCAGCAACAGCAGGGGAAGAGTAGTGGTGAGCGGTATAGGTAAAAGCGCTGTGATAGCTCAGAAAATTGTAGCCACTTTCAACTCCACCGGTACTCCTTCTATTTTCATGCATGCGGCTGATGCTATTCATGGTGATATTGGTATGGTGCAGCAGGATGATGTGGTCATCATCATCAGTAAAAGCGGCGAAAGCCCTGAGATAAAAGTGTTGGTTCCTTTAATTAAGAATTTTGGAAATACATTAATCGGGATGGTGGGCAACACCGAATCATTTCTTGCAAGGAGTTCCTCTATACTATTGAATACAACAGTTGAGCAGGAGGCTTGTCCAAACAATCTTGCCCCCACCAGCAGTACCACCGCACAATTGGTAATGGGCGATGCGCTGGCCGTTTGCCTGATGGAGCTGCGTGGATTTCAAAGCGATGATTTTGCAAAATTTCATCCCGGAGGGGCATTGGGTAAAAAACTTTATCTGCGGGTTTCAGATTTATACACCGGCAACGATAAACCAAGAGTGCAAAGCGGACAATCGCTGAAAGAAGTGATTGTGGAAATGACTGCAAAAAGATTGGGGATAACCGCCGTGGTGAATCACAAAGATGATCTGCTGGGCATCATCACCGATGGCGACCTGAGAAGAATGCTTGAAAAAAATATTTTAATTGATAAAGTAAAAGCAGATGATATAATGACCAAAGAACCAAAAACAATTTCTGCTGAAGAGCTGGCCGTAGATGCGCTGGATCTGCTTCGCAAAAACCAGATATCACAATTGGCGGTTGTTGATGGCAAAAAATATCTGGGCATTATTCATTTGCATGATCTGATAAGAGAGGGACTGATATAACCGGTGAGTTGATTGGAATTTCCCATTCACTACTCACCATTCACTATTCACCATGAACAAACATCATTACGTTGCAATAATGGCAGGCGGAATCGGAAGCCGGTTCTGGCCGATGAGCAGGGCTAATTTTCCGAAACAGTTTTTGGATATTCTCGGGCTGGGTAAAACACTGATACAACAAACCTATGAACGGTACAGGGAGTTGGTTCCGCTGGAAAATATTTACGTTATTACTTCTGAAGAATATGTAAGCATTGTAAAAAAGCAACTGAAAGATATCCCGGAGGAAAACATTCTTGCAGAGCCATCGAGAAAAAACACAGCGCCCTGCATTGCTTACATGGCCTTTAAGCTGTTGAAAAAAGATCCCGATGCGCTGATGATTGCAGCGCCGGCCGATCACCTTGTATTGGAAACCGAAGAGTTTATCAAAACAGCCAAAAGGGCTCTTGATTTTGTTGGTCACATTAATGCTTTGCTGACGATCGGGGTGAAACCGGTTTATCCAAACACAGGTTATGGATACATACAACATGAAACCACCGCTGCCGCCCCCGATGTTTTTAAAGTAAAAACATTCACCGAAAAACCAACACTTGAGCTGGCAAAAACATTTATTGCCAGCGGAGATTTTTTGTGGAATGCGGGCATCTTTACCTGGAAGGTGAAAAACATTATCGCAGCTATTGAAAAATATGAACCGGAGTTGTATGAATTGTTCGCCCCGGAAAAAGATAAATTCAATACCGGACAGGAAAAAGAAACCATTGAAGCCATCTATCCGCAATGCACCAATATTTCTATAGATTTTGCTGTAATGGAAAAGGCAGATAATGTATACCTGATCCCCGCCTCCTTTGGCTGGAGCGATCTTGGTACATGGAACAGCGCCTGGGATAATATGGAAAAAGACTATTTCGGAAATGCTGTGGTGGGCAAAAATGTGATGGTCGTGGACGCAAATAATTGTATGGTGCATGTGCCCGATAACAAACTGGTGTTGCTGCAGGGTCTGAAAGATTGCATAATTGTGGATACCAAAGATGTTTTACTTATCTGTAAAAAAGACAAGGAGCAAGAGATAAAAGACTATGTGGCTGAAGTGAAGCGAAACAAAGGCGATAAATACCTGTAAAAAATGTTACCAGAAAGTAGTAGCCCCGCCAATACGGGATTTTTATACTTTTAAGGATAATTTCAGCAATGGCTTCCTTCCCGGTAAATAATATTTTATTTCTCGACATAGAAACAGTGCCGCAGTTTTCTTTATATGCTGAATTGCCGGAAGACTGGAAAAAGCTTTGGGATCTGAAATCCAACTCTCTTCTCCGTTATCATGAAGGAGAAAGCAATGAATCGCTGTATCCCCGTGCAGGGATCTATGCGGAATTCGGCAGAATTATCTGCATCAGCTGCGGAGTGCTGCAGGGCGGTGGCGGCGACAGAAAAATAATCCTTAAAAGTTTTGCCGGGGATGATGAAAAGAAATTGTTGCAACAGTTTAGCGACATGTTAAACAAATGGGCGAATGGCGACCAAAAATATCTTTGTGCCCACAACGGAAAAGAGTTTGACTTTCCCTATCTCTGCCGCCGGATGATCGTCAATAATCTTTCCATTCCCTCCATATTAAATATATCCGGCAAAAAACCATGGGAAGTAAATCATCTTGACACACTGGAGTTATGGAAATTCGGCGATTTTAAAAGTTATACTTCACTGAACCTTCTGGCACTTACATTAGGCATCCCTACTCCAAAGGACGATATTGATGGCAGCATGGTATGGGAAGTGTACTGGAAGGAAAAAAATTTACCCCGCATCATCTCTTATTGTCAGAAAGATGTAGCCACCGTTGCACAGATATTATTGCGGATGAATGGCGAAGCATTGATCAAAGAAGAGAATATTGAAATCAAACAATAAATAATGGAAAGAACAAATTATTCTTCCGGCGCAAAATGGGAGGATATTGTTGGCTATAGCCGGGCGGTGAAAATCGGAAACATCATTGAAGTAACCGGCACTGTGGCTGTGGACGATAGCGGCAATTTGGTTGGAGGAAATGATGCGTATGAGCAAACAAAATTCATTATTCAGAAAATTGAAAAAGTATTAAAAAGGGCGGGAGCCGGCCTAAAAGATGTGGTGCGGACAAGAATGTTCGTTACTGATATTTCCCGCTGGGAAAAATATGGAAAAGCACACGGAGAATTCTTTAAAGACATCCGGCCCTGCACAAGTATGATAGAAGTAAAGGGGTTGATCGCTCCGGAATACCTGATAGAAATAGAGGCAACCGCCATAATTACCTCTGCTTCTTATAAGACCATCGGTTCATTATGAACATTGAATCTCTCCGTGAATATTGTTTATCCAAACCAGGCGCTGAAGAAACATTGCCATTCGGCCCTGATACACTCGTATATAAAGTAAACGGAAAAGCTTTTTTACTGACAGGTCTTGATAGCGAAGGGCTCCGCTTCAATGTAAAATGTGACCCGGATAAAGCGATTGAGTTGCGGGAAGAGTTTCCTTGTGTGTTACCCGGGTATCACATGAATAAGAAACACTGGAATACAATTGTGGTAGATGGTTCTGTTTCTTCCAAACAATTGAAAGAGTGGATTGATTGGTCGTACGAATTGGTGGCGGGTAAAAAGAAAAAATAAATGGCGATATTTTTTTCCCTTTATTTTGAGTAGTCAAAAAAAGTCTTTTCGTTCCCCCAGGGTCCATCCATCCGATCTATGTACAAAAGCAATTTGCTTTTTTTTGATAAATATGTTTTTAATACTGTAGTTTGTTCTCTCGATTCTAGTGTCCATTTATGTTCGTAATCTGCTCCTTCTCTGACAAAACTGCCGTCCATAACTTTTATCCCATTTTCGTCATATTGATATCTATTGGTGTATTCGTCTCCGGTGGCACAAAAAGGTGGAAATGTTTTATAATAAGTCGGGGACGTTTTTCTTGATTCTAATAATAAATTTCCTCTTGAATTATATATTTGTTTTAAGAATGTTGTGTCCGATTTTTCTCCATATTTCTCAACAGCAGAAATGTTTACGATACTGTCGGTCCCGTTAAGCTCATACTTGTAATAATAAAGTATTGATGCGCTGTCTCCGCTTTTATATTCCTCTTTTACAAGTCTTCCTTGGTCATCATAGCTATAGCGTCTTGTTGTTGATTCTTCAGTTTCATGAATAAGCTTTCCTTCGTTGTTGTATTCAAGTTTTTTGTTTTTATATGCCGGATTTTTTTCCGGCGTCAAAATAGTATAGCGGGAGCCGGTTAGGCGGCTCTTTTCATAGGCGTTTTCAATAATAAAAATTTTTGCGCCCTTGGTTCCGACCAAAGAGAACCTGTGACTTATGATTTTCGATATTGAACCGTCTGCGTTATAACTATACTCGTTTATAACGCTATCTTCAAAAAGTCGGATTCTTTTTTCATAAATCGTTCTGCCCTGAGAATCAAACCGGGCAAAATATAGTGTATCTCTCCAATTTTCGTTTTCTATATGATCTGAGTATAACGTATGAATTAGCAAACTATGAAAGCCGGAGTCCTTTATCTCGTTTTTATTTAACTCATATGGAGAAGCGCCTCTGTAAATTTCATATTCAATAGGCTGAGCATTTAATTTACAAATAAGCTAAAAATGGCGAGTATTATAATAACTTGTCGCATTGGCTTCAGGCTTTATATTATACGCCAGGAGAAGTAGTATTATTGTCTCTGTTTGCTTATTGATGATTCGTTTAACAAACTTATTGAACTTTATTTTACAGAAACACAAATCGTACCTTTATGTTATAATTTTTGCTTTGTATATTCATTCCAAACTCCCTAATGTTGGCACCACCATCTTCACCACAATGAGTGGCCTGGCCAATCAATACAATGCCATCAACCTGGGCCAGGGCTTTCCGGATTATCAAATGAGCGAAGAGCTGATGAATAAGGTGAATGAAGTGATGCATAAAGGCTGGAACCAGTATGTGCCCATGCAGGGTTATATGCCGCTCCGGGAATCCATTGCGGAGAAAGCTGAGTTTTTATACAGCACCAGGATCAATCCTGATACACAAATAACAATAACCCCCGGCGGCACCTATGCTATTTACACCGCATTGACCACGGTGCTGCAGCCAGGTGATGAGGTGATTGTGTTTGAGCCAGCTTATGATAGTTATATTCCTAATATTGAGATCAATGGCGCTGTGCCGGTGCTGATCGACCTGAAATTTCCTGAATATAAAATTGATTGGCAAGAGGTAAAAAGGAAAGTAACGCCGAAGACCAGGATGATCATGCTCAACAGTCCGCATAACCCAACCGGTGCAGTACTGGGCGAAGAAGATATTCAGCAACTGTGGGCCATTGTAAAAGATACAAATATTTTTATCCTGAGCGATGAAGTATATGAGCATCTCATCTTCGACAACATTCCACATCAGTCCATTCTCCGTTATCCTGATCTGCTGGAAAGAAGTTTTGTATGTTTTTCCTTTGGCAAAACATACAACTGCACCGGCTGGAAGCTGGGCTATTGCATTTCCTCTCCAGAAACAATGGCAGAGTTCAGGAAAGTTCATCAGTTCAACTGCTTTAGTTGTCATACCCCTTCACAGGTGGCGTTGGCTGAATACCTAAAAAAGAAAGAAGATTATTTATCGCTTGGCGGTATTATGCAGCAGAAGCGGGATTATTTTGTAGACTTAATGAAGTCAACAAAATTTGATATGCTCAGTAGCCATGGCAGTTATTTCATCTGCGCCCAATACAACCGCATCAGCGATGAGGGTGACAAAGATTTTGCGGTCCGCATTACAAAAGAGTTTGGCGTGGCCACCATCCCCGTTTCTTCTTTTTACAAAGCAGGAACGGATAATAAAGTTGTGCGGTTTTGTTTTTCTAAGAAAAATGAAACGCTGGAAGCTGCGGCAGAAAAATTCTGTAATTTGTAACGTCAAAAATTAACCGCATGAGATTTTTTTTCATAACCGCTGTTTTCTTTTTTCTTTCATTTCCGGCATACAGCCAGGGAAGATTTTTTCCCGGATTCGTTGTGTTGAATTCAAATGATACATTAGCCGGCGAGATTGAGCATAACGATTGGAGCATTAATCCAACAACCATTTCTTTCCGTAACAAGGAGCTAAAAAAATATAATATTTCCGATCTGAAAGCCTTTACTATAACTGATAGAGCCCAATATACCCGGTTCTTTGTTTCTTATCAGCTAAGCGCAGAGGATCTGGAAGACGCAACAGAGACATTTCAGGGGCCTGAAATAAAAAAAGATGTTTGGTTGAAACTTCTTTATAAAGCAAAGATTTCTTTGTACAAGCTGGAAACAGAAAAGCGGCAATTCTTTTTTGTTGAATCCGAAAAAGAGGGGATAAAAGAACTGGTCTGCAGAGTACGGGTAGTTAATGGTGAGCTTCAAAAAGATGAGCAGTATAAAAATCTGCTTGCCAGGTATGGGATAGAACTCAATAAAGCAGAAGCTGTCCAGAGAGAATTAGAAAGTTCTGATTATAACGAGGATGATCTGGTAAAAATTTTCAATCTTTTGGGTTCGGGCAATGCAAGTTATTCCATACCACAGAAAAAAAAACCAGAAATTGATATTCGTGGCGGGATTGCCATATCTTCTTTTGCGACCTCAGGAGAAATTTTAAATGATGGATCGGGAGCGTATTCAGTATATGCCGCAGATTTCAAAAGTTCTGTGGGGTTTGTGGGCGGAGCGGGGTTTACTTTTTTTTCACAAAAAAAAGAAGGCCGTATTCAATCCCGTTTCGGACTGAATATCGCTTCTTTGTTCCTTAATGGAGAAAACAGTACCGGCACGGGTGCGTTTCAACATGAAAAGTATTACGGCACACTGATTGTCTTAGGGCCAGAAGTTTCCCTTCAGTGGATATTAAGCAACAAAAAACAGCCCGCTATTATTCTGGGCCCTTATGTTGGATATAATATAGTTATCGTAAATAATTTTTCATCAACTTTTGAAAACCCGGGAGTCAGTATTGTAAAAGATAAATTTCCGCCCTCAGACGGGGGCCACGTTGTTGCCGGGTTGCGATTTTCCATGACCAGCTCCCGGGGTGTTTTAAGCCTGCAGGGATACCATTGTACCAATATTTTTAATTCGGGCAAAACAAGCTTAACAGCCAACGGAGTCGCTTTAACTTATGGTATCATCTTTAAAAGGAAATGAATTCTAACAGCCAGTATGCCGGAATCTTCTTCATGCTGCTTGCAGCTCTCGGTTTTTCCATTATGGGCGGCGCTGCGAAAGCGTTGAAAGAAAATTTTAATGCGGGGCAGCTTGTTTTTTACCGCAATGCGGTTGGTTTGATTTTTCTTGTGCCCGGTTTGTTTATAAAACCACCGGTACAACAAGGCGGAAAACCCTTCCGGCTTGCTTTCCGGGGGCTGATGGGAGCCCTTGCCTTATATACCTTATTATACTGCATTCTGCATATTCCGCTGGGAACGGCGATGAGTTACAATCTCACTTCAACATTGTTCATTGCAATTTTCTCTTTTTTTCTTTTCAAAGAATATCATGGAAGAAAAGTTTTGCTGGCTGTTGTGGCGGGCTTCATGGGGATGTTGCTTATATATAAGCCGGTGATGCACCTTCCCTGGTATTACCACCTGGCGGGCCTGGTATCGGGAATTACTTCCGCAATTGCATATCTCACGGTGAACCGGTTGGCAAAATATTATGACCCCAGAATCATTGTGCTTTCTTTTTTACTAAGCGGATTCCTGATTCCACTGATTACAATGATCGTCCATTACACAACCGGCATGCAAACCGACGGGTTGTTCATTGTTGATTTCAGGTTACCGACTGATTTGGAATGGCTTTGGGTATTGCTGATGGGCCTGGCTGCATTGTTTGGACAATACTTTGTAACCCGGGCCTATGGATCCGATAAGGCCGGCATTGTTTCCGTATTTGGCTATGCCAATATTATATATTCTGTTTTTATCGGTATGTTGCTCTGCGACCCTTTCCCCGACTGGATGAGCTGGGCCGGCATTTTTTGTATCATCGGTAGCGGGGTAATTATTACACTGGTCAAAAAAAAATCGGCTGACAGACGGGCATAAAAAAAGTTCAAAAAAAATTTGGCCATACAAAATATCTTATCGTATATTTGCGATATAAGATTAAGACGATCACTTCGTCTTTTTTATTAAATTTATTCATCGTATAAAAACGATTAAAGAAATGGCGCTGCACAAACGGGAAGAATTTTCCCTCAAAGAACAGGAGCTGGCCGCTTTTGCCAAAGCGCTGAGCCATCCGGCCCGCATCTCCATACTCGCCAAACTGGCGAAAAGAAACGAATGTGTTTGCGGAGAACTGGTAGAAGCGTTGCCGCTGGCTCAAAGCACCGTGAGCCAGCACCTGAAAGAACTGAAGAATGCCGGCCTGATTGACGGCACCGTAGATGGCCCCCGCAGTTGTTATTGCATCAACTGGAAGGCGTTTGAAAAATTTATGGGGGAGTTCAGCTTTTTATTCAATAAACTGAAAATACAGAACGAAAAAGCCTGCTGTTAGGCATAAAAATTTTTTAACCATAAAAAAGCATAGTCATGAAAAATGAAATGGAAATGAAAGAACTGGTAAGAGAAAAATACTCACAGATTGCCGGTCAGTCAAAAACAGTAAACGCAAGCTCCTGCTGCGGCGCCACAGGTTGCGGTGGCAATGAAGTATATAGCATTATGGCTGACGATTACAGCAAACTGGAAGGTTATGTTGCTGATGCAGATCTGGGATTAGGTTGCGGTCTTCCAACGGAATTTGCTCAGATCAAAGAAGGCGATACGGTGATTGATCTTGGCAGCGGCGCAGGCAATGATGCCTTTATTGCAAGAAGAATTACGGGTGAAAAAGGCAAAGTGATGGGCATTGATTTTACCGAGGCCATGATTGCAAGAGCAAGAGAAAACGCTGAAAAACTTGGCTATAATAATGTAGAATTTCGCCAGGGTGATATTGAAAGCATGCCGGTTACTGCTAACAAAGCCGATGTGATCGTAAGCAATTGTGTGCTGAATCTTGTTCCGAACAAGCATAAAGTATTTGGCGAAATTTATCGGGTGCTGAAACCGGGCGGTCATTTTTCAATCTCTGATATTGTATTGGAAGGAGAGTTGCCTGCAAAATGGAAAGAGGTGGCTGAGTTATATGCAGGTTGCGTAAGCGGCGCAATTCAGAAAAGTGAATATCTCGGAATAATTGAAGAAGCCGGATTTGCCAATATCAAATTGCAAAAAGACAAAACAATAAATATTCCGGATGAAATTCTCGCTGAATATCTAAACGCTGATGAAATTACCGAATACAAAACCGGGAAGGTGAGAATTGCCAGTATAACTGTGTATGCCGAAAAACCGGCAAAAGATGGCCGCAACTGTTGTGAGCCGGGAAGTGGTTGTTGTTAATCGTCTCTTATTGTTTAATAATATAAAAAGTAAAGCCATGAAAACAAACGTTGAGCCCTGCTGCATCGGTGATGACAGAGGCTGCTGCTGAAAAACAAAAAGAGTCCCGACCTGCAGGACTCTTTATCTTTACCATTATGCCGAAGAAGGTTCTTTTTGTTTGTGTTGAAAATTCTAACCGCTCCCAGATGAGCCAGGCTTTCGCCAAAATGATGGGTGGTGATTCTGTTAAGGCTTATAGCGCCGGGTCTAAGCCATCGGGAAGAATAAATCAGAAAGCGATAGAGGCTATGAAAGAATTGGGCTATGATCTGAAAGCCCATCGTTCCAAATCACTGGATCAGATAAAAGAATATGCCCCTTTCGATGCTGTGGTGACCATGGGCTGTGGCGATGCCTGTCCCTGGATGCCCGCCAAAAAATTCATTGACTGGAACATCCCCGACCCAAGAGATATGGATAAAGATGATTTCCGCAAAGTCAGAGACCTTCTCAAAGAAAAAGTAAAAGAACTGCTGGCTTCGCTGTAATTCATTTGTTACCCTGCCTGTCCCGACGAAAGTCGTAGGAGCTTGTCGAAGGGTGCTATCATTCTTTTTTTCAATTACTTTGCCAAAACATTTTTCTGTTGGCAAAGCCTTTTCTCCCTGATCATATTTATAAATTCCTCTTTGCGCTGCTGGGATTAGTGTACATCACCGGGCTCTGGGTTCCGCTGATGGATAATGATTCAGCGCATCATGCCAATATTGCCTTGCATATGCATCTGACGGGTGACTATGTGAATCTCGTTGATCATAACGGCGACTATCTCGATAAACCGCATTTGCTTTTCTGGCTGGCGGCATTCAGTTATAAAATTTTCGGCGTTACTTCTTTTGCTTACAAGTTTCCTTCTTTGCTGTTTACCATACTTGCCGTGTATTCTACTTTCCGGCTGGCAAAAATTTTATATAATAAAGAAGTGGGCAAACTATCCGCACTTATTCTTGCTTCTGCCTTTGCTTTTATGCTTGCCAACAATGATGTGCGGATGGAAGCTATGCTGACAGGCAGTATTGCATTTGCCACATGGCAACTGGCTGAATTCATAAAAACAAAAAAATTATTGACTGTAGCTGGCGCAGCGCTGGGGCTGGCGCTGGGTTTTTCCACCAAGGGAATGATTGCTGTATTCGTTCCCGCTATCGGGGCTTTCTTTTATATTCTGTATGGAAAAGATTACAAAATATTCCTTAACCGGAAATGGCTGCTGATGATTTTGATGTTCGCTGTTTTTATTTTGCCCGTTTTATATTGTTATTATCAGCAATTCAATTTACACCCGGAAAAGATTGTGCGGGGAAAAGACCATATCAATGGCATTAAATTCATTTTATTGAACCAGAGTGTTGAACGTTTTGGCGGACAAACCGGCGATACATCCCGACAGGACCATTTGTTTTTCCTTCATTCTTTTCTCTGGGCTTTTGCGCCATGGGCTGTTTTGGTGTATATCGCTGTGGTAATTCGGATAAAAAAAATTCTTCGGCGGGAAACAGAATGGCTCACGACATCCACATTTATTATCTTGTTGCTGCTGGTTTCCTTTTCAGGGTTCAAGCTCCCGCATTATTTGAATATTATTTTCCCGGTGGCGGCGGTGATGGCGGCAGCGCTTATCACCAACGCACAATCGCCGGGGAATCTGATCAGGTCTTTATTTATTATTCAGCTGCTTGTCTCCGTCTTATTATTATTGGCCGCAGTTGTTATCAACGCATGGGCTTTCCCGCTGAAAAATATTCCGCTGTTGGCCGGTCCGGTATTGCTGCTGGCCATTGTTTTTTATTTTTTGAAAAGCAATATGTATAACATGCTGCAGCGAGCCGTGCTGGTGCCTGTTGCGGCCATGATTGTCTTTTTCTTTTTGCTGAATACAAGTTTCTATCCGCAGTTGCTGAAATACCAGGGCGGCAACATGCTGGCAGTTAAAACAAGGGAAAAGGTTGACCCCGGCAATGTTTATTTCTGGAAAGAAACTCAAAGTTCTTCGTTTAACTTTTATACAAAGACATTGAGAAAACAATTTGCTGATTCTGTTTTACAACCAGGTCAAAAAGTATGGTTGCTGTACGATATAAGAGATGAAGCAGAAATAAAACAGCAGTACACTTTGGGTCAGCGATTTGAGGCGTTGGATTACGAAATAACGAAGATTGATATAAAGTTTGTGAATCCGGAGAAAAGAGAAAGCCGGTGTAGCAAGATGGTGCTGGGGGAGGTTTACAGATAGCGATATGAATTTGTGGTGTGATAAAACAGGGTTTCTTCAGCCTGTAGTTAGCCTTCATTTAAACGCCCTGTTTTTTTACCTCCGTTGGCGAAAACCCATACCGGTCATTAAAACATTTACTGAAATATGCGGGGGAAGAAAAGCCGGTCATAAAAGCTACTTCTGTTATGTTGCCGGCATTTTTTTGTAGCAGATCCATAGCCCTTTCCAAACGAAAATTTCGTATCAGCTCATTGGGAGCTTCCCCTGTAAGGGCCTTCAGTTTGCGGTGCAGCTGGCTGCGGCTCATGTTGGCTGCATTGGCAAGGTTTACCACACCAAACATTTCGTTATCCAGGTTTTCATCAATGGCGGCTCTTATCTTTTCAAGAAAAATATTTTCCTGAGATTGCAGCTCCACTTTGTCCGGTGTGATGCTGATTATTTTTTTAGAATATAATTCTCTTAATTTTCGTCTTTGCTCTATCAGGTTTTGGATGCGGGCAATCAGTTCATCGCCATCAAATGGTTTAACGAGATAATCGTCTGCTCCTGTTTTTAATCCCTCTATTTTACTTTCCGCCGTTGCTTTCGCCGTAAGCATAATGACAGGGATATGGCTGGTCTTTTCATTTTTCTTTATCTCGTTTGTCATAACCACTCCGTCCACCACAGGCATCATCACATCTGTTACAATTAAATCAGGTATTAATTGTACTGCTTTTTCAATTCCATCTTTTCCATTTCCCGCCAGGGTCACATTAAATTCTTTTTTCAAAGTATCGCTGATAAATTGCTGCAGATCGGTATTGTCTTCCACAATTAAAACAGTTGGAAGCGAAGAGTCCCCGATTACTTCTTTTACTTGTTCTTCTGCATAACCCGAAGCAGGAACAGTCGAAATCGCTGATGTTTCTTTTCCTGAAATTTCAACATCGTCATCTGAATAAAATTCTCTGGCCACCGGGATGCTGAACCTGAAACTGGCTCCCCGGCCTGTATCGCTGCTCACACTTATCTGTCCCTTGTGCAGTTGCACCAGTTCTTTCACCAATGATAAACCAATTCCTGTTCCTCCTTCTGTTCCTTCTACCTGGTAAAAGCGGTCAAAAATTTTATCCAGCTGCTCTTTGGGAATGCCGGGGCCGCTGTCGCCAACGGTTATCCGTATTCTTTTATCGCCATTTTCTACATCAACCGAAACGGATCCGTTTTCCGGCGTGAATTTGAAAGCATTGCTTAAAAGATTGGTGACTATTTTCTGAAATTTATCCCTGTCAATCCAGCCAATTATCTCGTGTTCGGGAAAATGAGTGTGATAGTTTACCTGCTTTTGTTCGGCCATGCTATTGAATGAATAAACAGTGGCTTTTATTAAACCGGAAATATCAGTTTTACTTACCTGCAGCCCCAGTTTACCACTTTCCAATTTTGACAGGTCAAGCATCTGGTTGACGAGGTGCAGCAGACGTTCTCCGTTGTGCCGCATCATCTTCATATATTTTTTACTGCTGTCTTCATCCAGTTTTCCCTGCTCCATTTGTTTCAGCGGGCCAATCATCAGCGTTAAAGGGGTGCGGAACTCATGACTTATGTTGGCAAAGAAGGAGTTTTTCATCTTATCCAGGTGCCGGAGTTTTTCTGCTTCCGCATGTTCTACTTCGGCCAATAGTTTGGCCCGTTTTTGTTTTAGCAATTGCCTGTTCCGGAAAATATAAAAAACGGTTGCTGCAAGCAAAAGAAGGCCGCCCGAAAGGAACAAAAGCCTGTTCCGTTTCTCTTTCTCCCGATTTATCTCCTTTTCTTTTTGAGCTGTTTTGTAAATAGTTTCCAGTTCAAGGTTGGCCCTGCTGTATTGCTGGCTTAAATGCAGCGAGTCGGTTTTGAATTGCAACTGCTGGTAATACATGGCTTGCTTGTAATCACCCCGGGCTATATACATTTCCTTCAGCCCGATATAAATACTGGCTTCACCTTCTGTATTGCCACAAGATTGACAGACGGGCAGGGCTTTATCGTACCAGGGTTCAGCTTCTTTCCACCTGTTCTGTTTGCGGTAAGTATGACCAATGTTTAATAATGAAAAACAAAGCCCATATTTTTCATCGGGCAATGTTTCCATTATTTCTGCCGATTTAATATAATATTCCCTCGCTTTGTCAATATCCCCCCGCAACTGGTAATTAACGCCAGTGTTGTTTATTGCCGTAAACTCAAGGTCTCTGTATTGATACTTGAGGGCAATCTCAAGGGCTTTGTTATAATAGATCAGCGTAGTGTCGGTAGGATTATACATGGATCCGACAAGCATATAATCAAGTCCTAACTCTTTCCACTGTTTCAATTTTTCATGAATGACAGCGGCCTCACCTCCTCTTTTTATGGTAAGGGCTTTGTTTTTTTCCAGCTTGTTAAGGTAAGCGATGGTTTGAAGAGCGGCCGCTTTTAATGAATCATTATTATTTTTTTCTGCCTCATCAAGCACAGGAAGCAAAGTTTGTGAGGCCTTTTCCAGATTTAATTTTTTTATATAGGAATTTCCAATTCTTAATTGTACAAATGGAACATAGTCTTTGTCCCTTTCTTTTGCATATTTGATAAACTCTTCGCTGATTAATATAGCGGTGTCAACCTGATAACGGGAATATATTTTTTCTAATTTTTTATAGGCCTCTCTTTTTTCAACGGGTGTGGCAGCCTTATTATAAGCATCCCAGTATGGTTTTGTAAAACCGGTTTGTGCAACGGCGGGGTTAATAATCAGAAAAACGGCTAATATGGTGAGAAGCACCCGCATGTATAAAAATTACAACGTACAAGATAAAAATTCTCCGGACAAAAAATTGATGAGATAACGGTTTTCCTTTCCGGGTTTAGTTAATAAATCAAATCAGCATAACATTAAACTGAAAAAGGGCCGGTTCATTACTTACTGAACCAGCCCATAAAAATTACTGCATTGGTTTCACTGGCGTCATCGTCACCTGTTCACAAAGCCAGCTATCTTTTGTTCTCTTAAGTAAAACAGATATAGCAAATACTTCTTTCTCTTTTTTATTGCCAAAATGATTTGTATGCTCGTCGTTATATTCAACCAGAATTAAATCATTGCCCAGGTAACGGCTATTCCAGTTCGTTTCGTTTTGTTCCATTTTGTCGGGCCTGGGTAATGTCATAAACCAGGCAAAGAGTTTTTTATAATAGTCTTTTAAGGCTGTGCGGCCTGTTACAATTTGTCCTTCAGGAGAGATATGTGTGCCATTTTCGGTATAATAACCGGCAAAGGCGGCGGCATCAAATCTTCCGAAGGCAGCCATCATTTCCTTGTAAAACTTTTCGGTAGATTTTGAATCTTCCTCCGATACTTTTTGGGCGTTTGCGTTCATACTGAATGTTGCAGTAAGCAGCAGCGTGGCTGCAATAAATAATTGTTTCATTGTTTTGATTTTTTGATTAAAAAAATTTGATGGAGCAAAAGTGGGGGTGGTTGGAAGGTAAAAGCAAACACTCCTGGCGCAAAGAGTTTCAAATTTGTCGCACATTCAGCCTATAGAGACATTTTTAGGATTAAATGCTACCAAAGTATTGGTACTATCAGGTTCTGGAAGAAATTTTTATTTTCACAAACCCGTTGTCTTGCTTATCTCCGGCATTTCATCTTCCATCCAGAGATAATCTTTCTCCAATGTGTTCAGCTTCATGTGTGGGCGGTACGTATTCTATTTTACAGAATTTCCAAACCATATCCCATCCCGCCCACACTGCCGTTCTTGTCCCCGAAGAGGATGATGGCGGTAATATTTTTTGTCCCGGAAATAAATAATATATCCTAATTGCTCAATGCCGAAAAAGCAATAGCCACCTCCGCCCCCAGCTTTGCATTATGTTTTATCAGAGCAATATTCGCTTCTAAACTTTCGCCTTTACTGCATTCAGCAATGTATCGCAACAAGTACGGAGTTACGTCTTTACCCCGTATATTTTTTTCTTTTGCAGTCCGAAGAGCATTTTCAATATGTTTTTCGATTTCTTCCGCAGGCACTTCATAATCCGCAGGAACAGGATTGGCAATCAAAACAGAGCCATTCAGGCCAAGATCCCATTTTGTTTTAATCAGTTGTGCAATTTCCATTGCCGTATCTAACCGCAAAGGAGATTTGAATCTGCTTTTACAGGAATAAAAACATGGAAATTCATTCTGTCCATATGTTACAACAGGAACGCCTTTTGTTTCCAGGTATTCTAATGTTAATCCAATATCCAAAATTGATTTTACTCCGGCTGAAACAACAGCCACAGAAGTATTTTCCATTTCTGTGAGATCAGCAGAAATATCCATACTGGTTTCTGCATCACGATGCACACCTCCGATACCACCGGTTACAAAAATTTTTACCCCTGCCATTGCCGCAATTCTCATTGTTGCTGCTACGGTAGTTGCTCCGTATAAATTTTTACTGAGCACATAAGGCATATCCCGCAAACTCACTTTCCATACATTTTCCATCTTCCCCAAACCTTCCATCACATCCCTTTTCAGCCCCACATGACATTTGCCATTCATGATAGCGACAGTGGCAGGCGCCGCCCCCCCGTTTCGTATCAAATCTTCTACTGCCAACGCCGTTTCTACATTCCTTGGCCATGGCATGCCGTGTGAGATGATGGTTGACTCCAATGCAACAACGGGCTTGTTGGTTTGCAAAGCTTCTTTTACCTCAGGATGTATTTCCAGGAAGGGATTCATAATTAATATAGAATATAGAACAGGGAATGTCGAATGATGAACTTTGGGCCACATACTTCGATGTTCGCTGTTCCTTGTTCGTTGTTCATTATTTCTTTTATTAGCTAAACAGAAAAAATAATTATCCTATTCGGGATAATACTTGTTTACAAGACCCAACAATTTTTCCTGGTTCAGGTGGGTGGCAATAGCGCCGTTCACCTGCAATATCTCTGCTGATAAGGTATGCGCCAGCTTCAGGCAGTCCATATCCTCTTTGCCCAGATGCTTTGCCAAAAGATAACCGGATAAAGAGCCATCGCCTGCACCCGTACAATCAACTACATCAATAGATGGCGCATGAAGTGTTATCGCCTTTTCTTTATTATATAATGCCGAACCCATCTGGCCATTATGCAGCCAGATATTCTGAACGCCTTTTCCCAATAGCTCCTGTATCTGCATTTGTGTCATGGATGCCTGTTCAGAACAAAGCACTGGCAACTCATCTTCATTTGGAGTAACGAGATAAAGGCCGTTAAGAGTTACGTCCTTATATTTTCTTGCCGGGGGAACAGAAACGGGCTCAAGGATAAAAGGAATACCTGTTTCATTACTAAAAGCAAGCAGCCATTCAGCCGTATCAACATTTATATTGGCATCGGCCAATAAATAAGATGCGGTTTTCAATAGCTCTTTATGCTTTGACAAATGATCCGGCGTTATTAAATAATTAGCAGCATTGGTTAAGAATGCCGAGAATAAAGATCCGTCTACATTTAATATGCCGGTATATTTTCCCGAAAGACCTTCTTTAGTAATTGATGCATCTAATTTTACTCCTGCATTACTGCAAACTTTTTTCAGCCAGTCGCCATCGCTGTCATTGCCAAATACACTAATTAGTTGTACAGGCACTCCGAGTAATGCAAGCTGGTGAGCAATATTGCGGCTTACACCGCCAGCTGTTTTGGTTACAATGGCATCATTAGTAGTAGCCAATAACATTTCTTCTTTAGCATGGAACAGTTCATCTACAAAAGCAGCGCCGATACAAATGACAGGGTTTGACATGTTGCAAATGTAAAGTGTTACTCCTCTTTCTTTCTTACTATCAAAAACCAGTCATTATCCAAAGGCAGGTAACCATAGTCATAACAGTAGTAATATGTCTTGCCCGTCTTGGTGGTATAAATATGTGTGAGGTATTTGAACTGAAAACCGAGCCGCTGCAGTTTATCTTTATTGGCCTTTGCCGTTTCCTCCGCTTCCGGCAGAATCGATTCCAATAGCTTCCTGTTTTTCAGCAGTGCATTATTGATATTTCTTACCAGAGTGCTGTGGCTGCCCTTCGATTTTTGCTGGTTATTATAATTGTTGCGGCAATAATCGTCACAGAATTTTTTATCTACCCGGCCTTTCAGCGGTTTGCTGCAGGACAGACAAGTTTTGGTTTGAGATGCAGTCATAGCGAGGGTTTCAGGCAATGAATATAAGAAAAATTATCCGTGTGCAAACGTTTCTACCCGGTTAGCTTCGGGAAGAAACGGGTAAAAACCGACTCCGGCTTTTCGGCACTATCATCTTTGTGTTGTCAATCGGAAATGACGTCACCGGCAGACTGAGATAACAAAATTCAAAAACCGCTTCTGCAAAACCATAACGGCACAGAGGCACAAATTTTAAAACTATGTACGCTTTAAAAAACAAAGTTCAACTGATCGGCAACCTGGGTAATGCACCCGAAGTGAAAACATTTGAAAGTGGTAAGAAAGTTGCCAACTTCCGCATCGCCACCAGCGAAGTATACCGCAACGCTAAAGGCGAAAAAGTAAAAGACACACAGTGGCACAACCTGGTGATGTGGGGCAAGCTGGCAGAAATAGCCGAGAAGTACCTGACTGTTGGTAAAGAAGTAGCCGTGGAAGGCAAGCTGGTAAACCGTCAGTACACTGATAAAGACGGCAACAAAAAGTACTTTACTGAAATACAGGTGAACGAACTCCTCATGCTTGGCGGCAACCCGGCTGAAGCATAATTTTTGTTTGCCACGGATTACACAGATTTTCACGGATGATGGCCGCAGGCCATTTTATCGGGAACCTTTGTATAGTCCGTGGCTTTTAAAATTCAAAAGAATGGAAAATCTTATTCAGCGAACCGAGACATACCAAATTATTGGCACCTGCATGGAAGTGCATCGTCAACTGGGATTTGGTTTTTCGGAAATAGTTTATAAAGATGCTATGGAGATAGAAGCGGGGATAAATGAAATCCCCTTCAAAAGGGAAAAAGAATATTCAGTTCTTTATAAAGGGCGGCCATTAAAACATAAATACTTTGCTGATTTCATAATGTTTGATAACATAATTGTTGAGATAAAGGCAGGTAAAGAAGGTATTAACAACGAACACATCAGTCAAACCTTAAATTATATGAGGGCCTCTGGCTGTAAAATCGGTCTGATTATTAACTTCGGTAAACAAAGTCTGGAACACAAACGGCTGGTATTATAGATAGAATGCAGAACCCCGATTGCGAAGCAATCAATCCGTGTTAATCTGTGTAATCCGTGGCAAAAATCAAAACCGTGGCAACATTCCCCCCCGATATATCCAACACATTATTTCAGTTAGCTGCTGACCTGATTAACCAAAGCGGCCGCAATATTTTTCTTACCGGTAAAGCGGGTACCGGCAAGACCACTTTTTTAAAATACATCCGCGACAACTGCCCCAAGCAAATGGCTGTGGTAGCTCCAACAGGGGTGGCAGCTATTAATGCCGGTGGCGTAACGATTCATTCATTTTTCCAGCTTCCTCTTTCACCATTTATTCCTGTGGCAAAAAGTACAGGGTTTTCATCGGGCGACAATGAAACCACCAACCGCCACAGCCTTATCGGCCGCATGCGGGTGAATAATGAAAAAAGAAAACTATGGCAGCAACTGGAGCTGCTGATAATTGATGAAGTAAGTATGGTTCGCTGCGACACAATGGATGCAGTGGATACCGTGCTGCGGCATTTCAGAAGAAGGCCCTATGAAAAATTCGGCGGTGTGCAGGTTTTGTTTATCGGCGATATGTTTCAGTTGCCCCCCGTGGTGAAGGATGCCGAGTGGCAGTTGTTTGGTGAATATTATGATAGCCCTTATTTCTTCAGTAGCCAGGTAATAAAGGAAGAACCACCCCTTTATATTGAGTTTGATAAAATATACCGCCAAAGCGAAGAAAAATTTATCCGGGTGCTTAACCAGGTGAGGAATAATGAACTGGATGAAGAAGGGATGAGTATCCTGGAAAGCCGCTTTCAGCCTTCTTTCAGAAGAAGTAAAGAGGATGGCTATATTGTTTTAACCACCCACAATGAACAGGCCCGCAATATCAATCTCTCCGCTTTGCAAAACTTAGAAGGCAAAGCACAGCAATACGAAGCGGAGATAAAAAATGATTTTCCGGAAAATGCCTATCCTGCTGAAGTAATGCTTTATCTGAAAGTCGGCGCACAGGTAATGTTTATAAAAAATGATACCGCCGACAGGGGCAAGCGGTATTTCAACGGAAAAATCGGTACAGTAACCAAACTGGAAGAAGACAATATTTATGTACGCAGCAACGATGACGGACAGGAGATAGCAGTAGAAAGGGAAGAATGGGAAAACATCCGCTACACGGTAGATAAAACAACACAGCAAATGAAAGAGGACAAATTGGGTTCCTTTACCCAATTTCCCTTACGGCTTGCCTGGGCCATCACTATTCACAAAAGCCAGGGGCTTACGTTTGATAAAGCGATTATTGATGCCGGCGAAGCTTTTGCGCCCGGGCAGGTGTATGTGGCATTGAGCCGCTGCACAAGCCTCAATGGGTTAGTATTAAAAAGCAGGATACAGGCGAACAGGTTATTTACCGATCAGCGCATTGTTCAATTCTCACAAAATATTTCTTCATCCAAAAGAATTCAGAATGAGCTGGAGCAATCCCGCAAACATTACCAGGAGAAGTTATTGTTATCATCTTTTGATTTTCGCATTGCCATAAATAACTGCAATGAGCTGCAGCAATACCTGCTTGAGAATAGTTCATCCTTTAATCCGGAAACAATAACCTGGCTGCTACAGGTAACAGAAAAAATAATCGCCTTACAGGATACAGCCGTAAAATTTCATCAGTGGCTGAAAGAACAGTTTGCGCTGCCTTTACCGCCCGAAGAGAATAAGGCATTGCAGGAAAGAACCGCAAGGGCCGCTTCGCATTTTGTAAAAGAAACGGAAGCGATAATCAATGAACTTCAGCAATCACCCGCTGTTACCGACAGTAAGCAACATGCAAAAGAGTATAATGAGGCGTTGAAAGAAGTTTTTACACAGCTATCAGCAACAAAGCATTTGTTACAGGGTTTTGGCGGAACATTCAGCCCATCAGCCTGGCACCAGCGGAAAAAAAACTTTATACTGCCCTCGTTTAATGTCAATGCTTATGCCGGCGCATCACAAAAGAGAACCGATAGTCCGCACCCGGCCCTGCACAAGCAATTGCGGGAGTTAAGAGATAATATCTGTTCCCGGAAAAACCTTCCGATATACCTGGTGCTTGGCAGCGTCACACTGGACGAAATGGCCCGTTATCTTCCACAATCATTAGCCGAATTGAGAAAGATAAGCGGCTTTGGAGATGTTAAGCTTGAACAATACGGCCAGCAGTTTCTTGACATCATCGTCTCTTATTGCAAGGAAAGAAACCTTAGCTCGTTAATACATGAAAAGTTTCCTAAGCGGGAAAGAAAAGAAAGAACAGGACCGGCTAAGAAGAAAGGCGATAGCTATGCAGAAACCTTCGGGTTGTACAAAGAAGGAAAAACGATTGCTGATATTGCCAAAGAAAGAAACCTCGCCATCAGCACCATTGAAGGCCATCTGTGTAAGTTCATACGTAACGGAGATATAAGCATTCATGAAGTGGTAAGCCAGGAAAAATTTGTATTGATTGACGCCGCATTAAAAGATTTTGACGGAACATCCACTACTCCGGTAAAGCAAAAGTTGCCGCCGGAAATAACATTTGGTGAAATAAAAATGGTAATGGCCGGATTAGGCATTACACAACATCATTCAACCGAATAATACCTATCCATTCTATTGGCGATAACTGATATAGGGCATAAATAATAGTTTTATTGCCTTACGGGTTATTAATAGACATAATAAAGCAGGTACTTTAATATATCGTTGTTCATACAATCGCCATTAATTATTCACATTTAACGACAATAAACTTGTTACATTAAAGTTTATATATATCTTCACTTTATTACTTACCAACTCATTTATGGATATACTTATTAACCCTCATTTTCGCACTATAAGCAACCATGGTGTTGGCGAAGTGCGGCGAAAATTATCAAACGGGCAAAACCATTTTTTTGCTACCCGTTCTTTCAAACCCGGCGATGTAATTGCTACTTTTTCGGCAGGCACTATTTCAGCTGAACCAACCTATCTTACCGTTCAGATCGGTATTCGCAAGCACATTACTCTTGATCCGGAGTTTTTACAATACATTAATCATGGATGTGATCCCAATGTATTTTTTAATACCACAACAATGGAAGTAACGGCGCTTAAGCACATAAGCGTTAATGAAGAAATGACCTTTTTCTATCCATCTACAGAATGGAAGATGGCTCAGTCTTTTGCCTGTTATTGCGGGAGCCACAGGTGTCTTGAAAAAATCAGAGGAGCCGCTTATTTATCACCCGAAGTTCAATCGCAATACCGGTTTACAGATTTTATTCAACAACAACTTGCCAAAAGGGCGGCAAGAAGAAAAGTGGCCTGATGGCATATGAAGATAAGTGAAGCATCGGGGCTGTTTAAGCCATATAGGATCTGGGTGCTTGCACCATACCTGGAAACGGACGATCCCAACATTCAGCATTATTACGATTTTACCCACAGTATCCAGGAATTCACGAAAGTCTTTGAAGAGCTGAAAGCGGATTGGAAATGGCAACCGGTAACGATGGAAAATTATAAAGCCATTATTAAATCGATTGCCGAAAGTAAAAATGGAAAAACCCCGCTGATATTAAATATTTGCGATGGTGATGAAGTGAATGGAGCTCCGGGAGTTTCAGTTATTCATGAATTGGAAAAATATGGCCTGATCTATACGGGTTCCGATGCTGATTTCTATAATGTTACCACTTCAAAAATTCCAATGAAAAAGGCTTTTGATAAAGCCGGCGTTCCAACGGCCAGTTGGAGGGTTATCACCGAAAAGAAAGGATCAACAAAAGGAATTGCAAAAAGAGTGGGCACTCCACTGATAATAAAACCGGCAGTTTCCGGCGGCAGCATGGGGGTTTCAGTAAAGAATGTAGTGAATACGGAAGAAGAACTTACAAAAAGGGTTGAGGAAATTTATAAGGGATACAAAGGCTGGAACTTACTGGCCGATGGATTATTTGTTGAGCAGTTTATCACCGGGCCAGAGTACACGACATTTATTACCGGCTCTGCAGAAGATAAAAAGAATTGCATCGTTTACGAGCCGGTAGAAAGAATATTTCACCCCTCTCTTCCTGAATCAGAAAAATTTTTATCATTTGACAGGTTATGGGAGATATATGAAGATGAGGCGCCAATGCCAGAGAACGGAAATTTTTATGAATACAGGAAAGTAACAAGAGCCGACCTGGTTAAAGCATTGAAGAAGATAAGTTTTGATGCGTACAAGTCTTGTGGCGGCAAGGGCTACACAAGAATTGATATTCGCCAGGATGCGATTACAGGGAAATTGTATTTATTAGAAGTTAATGCCCAATGCGGATTGAGCGAAGACGAAAACTATACTTCAATCGGGGCGATTATCAAAGCATCAGATGTGAGTTATACAGAGATTATTGTTGAAATACTGAAGGACGCATTGCGCAGAAGTGTTTTGAAAACCATTCCAGTTGAAAAAATCAGAGCCGCCGGGACCAGAAAAACGGTTACAGTTAAATAATTAAAGCCGTCATATTTATTAATTAGTTCAGCATAGAATGAAAGTTTGTGTATTGCAGCCCGACTACTCCCCTTCCGGAGTAGATTATCAATATTACGATCCCGAAAGAGACCTCGCTTCTCTTATTCCCGAACATGAGGTACATAATGTTAAGCTGAATAAACTCACCACATTTAAACAACTAAAAGAGCTGAGCAAACAGGGCTACGATATTTTTGTAAATCTATGTGAAGGATACCCGGAATGGGAAGTTCCGGGGATAGATGTGTGTTTTTCTCTTGAGTTACTCAACCTTCCTTTTACCGGCCCCACCGCCAAACTGTATGATGTTCCCAAAGAATTGATGAAATACGTTGCCTATTGTGAGGGGGTTACCACACCGGGTTTTGTTTTGATAAATGAAATGAAAGATGTGAACGAAGCAGTAAAAAATCTGAAATTTCCAATGTTTGTAAAGCCAGCTCACGCCGGCGATAGCCTTGGGGTTGATGAACATTCATTGGTGCATAACGAAAAAGAGCTTTCTGAAAAAGTTCAGAGTATTGTTAAGGAGTATGCACCGCTGCTTGTGGAAGAATATATAACCGGAAGAGAGTTTACCACCCTGGTTGCCGGCAATCCGGATGGGCATAGCTGCACCGTTTATCGTCCGGTTGAATATATTTTTCCGGAAGGAAAAGAGTTTAAGACCTATTCATTAAAGACATCCGAATTACACCCTGATTGCAATGTTCCGTGTGCTGATGAAATCATCGATAAAAAAATCAGGAGAATAGCTGATAAAATGTTTAAAGCAGTGAGTGCTGTTGGCTATGGACGACTTGACTTAAGAGTGACAGATAAAAAAGAAGTGTATTTTCTTGAAATGAATCTTACTTGTTCCGTATTTTATAAAGATGGATATGAAGGTTCCGCTGATTTCGTATTGAAATATGATGGCATCGGTCAGGCGGGGTTTTTAAGGCATATCATTGCCGAAGGCCTTGCAAGACACAAAAGAAAAACAAAACCCTTTGTAATGAAAGGCAATTCTATTGCGGGATATGGGATTTATGCTATCCGGGATATAAAGAAGGGAGAAATTATTTTTAAAGGCGAAGGCAGATCACAACGAATAATAACAAAACGGTATGTGGAAAAGAACTGGAGTGAAGAGGAGAAAATGCATTTCCGCAGATATGCATATCCTGTAAGCGAAGAACTTTTTATTCTTTGGGATGAAGATCCTTTCGAATGGGCGCCGCAAAATCATAGTTGTGAACCCAATACAACTTTTGATGGCCTTGACATGCTGGCACAAAAGAACATCTCCAAAGGAGAAGAGCTTACTCTTGATTATGCAGAATTCCTGGATGAAAATATGGAGCCCTTCGAATGTCGTTGTGGTTCTCCCAATTGTCGTGGAGAAATTTCAGGGATACTTCATAATTCGTTAACGCATCGTGAAGTAAACCTGCAGCGGTTAAACCAATAAAGTCAATTTTATTTTAACGCTTTCAGAACGGCCCGGCTTTCTTCTTCAAGCGACTTTTTAGCGGCATCATCCGCTCCCCTTCCTTCATATTTGCCGTCCTGGTTTTGTTGCAAACGAACAGACCCATCAGCAAGTTTCGTCAACGTATAGTTGGACTCAATAGTAAAAGACGATGTGGCATTGGGATCACTGTTTTTAATAGCCTTCAGCAGACCACCTACTTTACTGGCTTGTTTTATTCTTGTAAAATCAGTAGCAAGGGTGTAGTCACAATCCAATCTTTTCGCATCTTCTTCTGATTCCACAGCAACCGCATCAACATTACTGTTTATCAATATCCCGGCAAGGTATTTTTGAAGGTCATCAGCCTGCAGTTGTCCGTCATTTTTAGGTTCGTATACGCCAATACGGATTGTGCCTGCAGGTTTTTGGCCATTATTATTAATTACTGGATTATTTGCAGGCATATTGGTGTTCATGTCCTGCACCTGCTTCAACATTTCATTCATATCGAATTTATCCTGCAAATCGCTTTCGCTTTTAGCTTCCTTATAACCGGGCGGAATTTCAAAAAGCATTGAGTCGAGTTTTTCAGAAGTAAGCTCCAATGTTTCAATATCGGTTTGAAATTCTGATTTCTCCGTTTTTCCGCCGAAGATCATTGTTCTTGTTTCGGATAATACAAACCCCAGCTTGCCCTTTCCGCTGCGACGGGTTACAAAACTGTCACGACAATCAGGAGGAGGTACATTTTCCTGCCTGGCCATTGGCGGTTTCTGGGGACGATAAGTAATGGGACAGTTGAACTGTGGCAAATCAATATACCAGCCATCGGTTTTAATGATCATGCTATCCTTCATGTCGCAGGCATCCGGAGAGGGCTTTATTTTTTGCGTTGTCCAGATATGCCTTGCAGTAAAACCAAATATCTTTTTCCGTTCACCGGTATCGGTGATGTTATAGTACATGTAGATGATTCCCCCCTTTTGGGTTGCCGGTTTTGTGATGTTTACGGGTTTTTGTTTTGTGGTTGGCGCTGGCTTGTCGTCATCGATTATTTCTTCTGTTTCCTTAGCAAAAGGCTCTATGAAATAAAGTTTTTTCTTATCGTTTATTTTTATTGTACGCTGCAGGTCACATTGCTGAATGGTAGTTAATGCATTCATGCCCATCATTCCACCGCCTTCGGTTCTTTTCCGCATTCCTTTTACATAAATAGTGGATTCAGATTTCATCCCCATAGTATTGGTTACCTGGCGGAGTTTGTATTGCTGGGCGTTGACATTATCATTTATTAATACAAGGAATAAAAACCCTGCTATGAAAGAGAGCAAATATTTTTTCATATCTTTTATTTTAATCAAAGTAATTTTTATTTACACCCAACCCATTCCTGCGTTGGTAGCTAAAGTTTGATAAACTTCAAATAAGCGATACTACCATTTTTTCTCCTAAGTACCGCCATATATTGACCCGAAGACAGCCTTTCAACATTAAGAGTTGCAGTTCTTCGGTTTGAAATATTTACAGAAACCAAAACCTTATTGCTATTTATACCTATTATATCAAGAGTTTGCCATTTGTCTGAAAGCCGGAGACTGTCAATAAATAATGTTGAATGAACCGGATTTGGATAATACCGGATATTGTAACTGGAAACCGGTGCAGGGGGAGTTCCTGTAACTGTATTGACCGTGAATGTAAGAGTGTTGCTTGTGGCCGTTGTGGGCGACGCACAATTGGCATTACTTGTCAATATGCAGCGGATCTTATTACCTGTCGAAGCAGGTAGGTAAACAAGGGTTGAATTGGTAGCACCGCTTATGTTTTGCCAGGTATGTGTGTTTGTGCTGTCCTGCCACTGATAGGCCGGCACTGTTCCTCCGTTGGTCGGAACAGCGGTTATTGTAGTACTTTGGCCTGAATTAACTGTTGTACTGCCGCTGATTGACAAAACAGGGACAACAGTATTTATAATTGAAACAGTTATTGTATTGCTAGTAGCAGTAGGTGGGACCGGACAATTAGCATTGCTCGTCATTATTACCTGAACCAGATCGCCATTGTTTAGAAATCCGGTTGAAAGTGAATTAGTGTTTCCGCCAAAATTTATACCATTCCTTTGCCACTGGTAAGATGGTGAAGGTCCCCCATTAACCGGAGTTGCAGTAAAAATTATGAAACCGCCCTGGCAGAATGGATTTGGATTGGCCACCACAGATACAGAAGGAGTAACCGGATTACTTACCGTCATGGTTATGATATTACTTGTCACCGGAGGATTAGTGCCGCAAGAAGTTGCAGCTGTTGTCAGCGTTAAACTAACCTGTGCGCCATTGGTAAGGGATGAAGTTGTAAAGGTCGGACTGTTTGTACCGGCATTAACACCATTTACCTTCCATTGATAGATGGGAGATGGTCCGGGATTGGTTACAGTTGATGAAAATGTTACGCTGGTGCCTGTGCAAACAATTGTCTGAGATGCGCTGATTGAAACAGTAGCAGGCTGCCCCGTTACTGTCATTGTAATAATATTGCTGAATGCTTCATTGGGGGTTGAACAGAAATTTGACAAGTATCCTCTTACCGTGCTTCCGTTTGTTAAGGTAGTTGTCGTAAATGTCGGTCCATTTTCATTTGGCACAAAAACGCCATTAACCTGCCAGCCATATGATGTTGCAGGACCGGTATTAGTTCCCGTTGCAGTGAATTGTACAGATGTGCCGTAGCAAATGGAAGTGGTAGGTGTGCTTATCGAGACAGAAGGAGGTGCAGATGGATTCATCACCAAAACATATAAGCTGCTATAAAGGTTTCCGTTGACAATACAGCGATAGATATATCCATTAAATGAGTACGGGACCGAGGCAATAGTAAGAGTAGATGTTTGTGTACCAGAATAAGTGGCATTATTAGAGATATTAGTAAAACCACTTCCTGTATTCAACTGCCACTGGTAGCTTGTACCCGTAATATCCGAGGTATGGCTTCGGGTCATGCCGGGGCAAAAGTAAGTCCCGGAAAAAATAATTGGAGTACCCATCGCATTTCTGAAAATAGTAAGCTTTCTGTCATTTGATCCGCTTGAAATGATATCAATCTTTCCATCCATATTAAAATCAGCAGCATTCGTATAATAAGGAAGTGTGTTATTTGGATTTCCTTCAATATCTATCGGCGCATCATTGGTAATGGCTCCGGGAACAGAGGTGTTTCTTACCAGCGAAAAATGTCTCCACATAGCACTACCTAATAACAGATCAGGCTTCATATCGCCACTGAGATTGGAAACCCAAGAGCCTTGTGGAAAGGGGACAGTAACTGTTATGGGAGCTGCAAAAGCGATAGTCGTTCCTGAACTTGTATTTCGATAAATGCTATAATTATTATCATTCATTATAATAACATCCAGCTTATTGTCGTCGTCATAATCGGCGATACGAACAGTGCGGGCCTGAACAGATGTACCAACGACACCAAAATCTATATGTGGTGCAAAAGAGATATTGTTTCCGGTCGTAATATTTCTGAAAGCAGAAAAGGTGCTTGCGCTTGTTGCGCTGTAATTATAAGAGACGATATCATTTTTTCCATCTCCGTCAAGATCACCTACTGCGATCTGTACAGGAATATCCGCAGTATTGAAATTCAAAGGAGGCCCAAAAGAAAAATACCCGGGAGAACTTGTATTGCGAACAACTGCAATCATCCTGGCGCTGCTAAATGTAGCCGCTGCAATATCGGGCTTTCCATCATTATCGAAATCGGCGATCTCAGCATTTTGTGTGCCCCCTCCCCCACAAGTAACATTGATTTGGTTTGCAAAACTTAAAGTACCTGTTGCGCTGGTGTTTCTTATAACTGCGAGATTCTGATCATTAGTTATTGCTACAATATCTGGTTTCCCATCGCCATCAAGATCGTTTATATCAAACATACCCATTGTATAAGGTGGAATTAATCCAATATTTTTTCGGGGGCCAAACGAAAAATTGGAACCATTGGTCGTGTTGCGATAAGCTACAACCGAGTCACCATTAATTGCGGTTATTACGGTTATAAGATCAGGTTTTCCGTCAGCGTCCAGATCTTTTCCTGCAACATGTTTCGGATAATTGGAATAATTAAAAGTGAGCACTTCACGATATGAGCTGGGTGTAAAGTTTGAACTATCATTAAACAGAACTCCAAATGGTTTAAGCGATCTGCCGGTTAGATTCGTAGAAGTGTTCAAAACTGAAATAGGCTCATAACTTGCACCAGCGGGAACGGTACAACTAATTTGCGTAGCCGAGGCAGAAATGATCGAAGCTCTTGTTGCGCCGAAATAAACAATATTATTGGATGGGGCGGCCCCAAAACCAGCCCCTGTTATAGTTACATTTGTTCCTATTAAACCAGAAACGGGTGTAAATCCTGTTATAATTGGCGCCGGAGATGAAGGAGGAGCAAAATAGGTAAAATAGGGCAGTGAAAAACCTCCAAAATTATTTGAAACGGTCACTGGCCCCGAAGAACCCGAAGCAACAATGGCTGTAATAACCGTATCAGAAACAATGGCGTAAGTGCTGGCAGGCGTTCCTCCACATTTAACTGAAGTAACACCTGTAAAATGGTTGCCGCGAATAAGTACATAGGTGCCCGTGCTACCGCTGGTTGGCGTAAATGAACTTACTGTAGGAAGATTGGGAACAGAAAAATATTGATAGCGCTTAAGCGTATCAGATCTTCCATTCGATGTAACTATTAATTCAATGCTGTCTACTTGGCTGAATATATTGTGAGTGTAAGTTGCATTATAACTGGTACTTCCTTGGACATTGTTGACAATCCAGGAATATTGATAGTTCGGTTTTGAATAATTGATAAGCTTAACAATATTGGTGGCTGCGACACCTGCTGTATCTATTATGAAAAAAGCTTTTGGAATTGGTGTACCCCCACCATTTGTGCTGATCTCCAAAAAATCTTTCATTCCACCACACCACAATTGTGTTTGATTATACACGGATAACTCATTGTGACCATAGCCTAGATATTCAAAATTATTATCCCGCGGAAGTGGCTGCCAAACTTTTCCTGAATCAGTTGTTTTGTAAGTGTCAAATCCATTGCCAATTGAATAGCCCGTACTATCATTTACAAATTTCATTTTATAGCAAAAAAATGGTGTAGCCAGGCAGTGGTTTTTTTGTGTCCAGCTAGTTCCACCGTTTGATGTATAATATAATCGTAAGCTATCGTTGGCATCCCGGATATTCAGCCAACCGTTATTAGGAGTTCTGAATGTAGAATAATAGATCAGGCTATTTGATGGAACACTTAAATTTGTCCAACTCTGCCCCCCATTAGTTGTTTTTACGAGTTTACTTGCATTATAGGCTGACGAAAAAGCAAATACATTATTATTATCAACGGCTTCCAGAAAATCATAATAGCTATCTGGATCCGTCCGAACAACAAACCATGATTGGCCCTTATTTGTTGTTTTTAAGATACGATCAGCATCAACGGCAAAGCCGGTTCCGTCATTTTGCGGAAAAACAGCGTCAGTGATTCCTCCTGATAATTGCCAGGGGTTGTACTGTGAATGATAAACAAGAAGATAAGATTGTCCGCCATTCGTTGAATAGAGGATAGCAGGAACCCAGCCATAGTCACCCCAAACAACAATGGTATCCTGGTTAAATGCTTTTACACCTTTTAGCCCAAAGCCAAATGTGAGGTTTACGTTGTAATTGTTATAATTAACGTTACCAAGGGTTATATATCTTTTAATGATAGTTCTTCCGCTATCTGACGTAAAACCTACCCAATCCGCACTGTTATCTGTTGAGGCAATATAACCGGAAGTTGGAGAATAGAAACTGATTTTTTGAATTTCATTGTTTGTGCCTGCGGGTTCAGAATAAATCTGTCGCATCTGGCTATCGGCATTGGTAAAGCAGACCAAGACCAACACAAAAGAAAAAATAATATTTTTGTGACAAAGTCGGAGACGCTTCATGCCCCAAAGTGATTTAATGGTGAAAATAACAATAAAAATAGTCGCACCAAGGACAGATACTGCTACCTTCCCATAAACACCATCAGTATCTGTACATCGCTTGGATTAATACCCGAGATACGGCTGGCCTGTCCCAGTGTTCGGGGTTTTATTTTGGTAAGCTTTTCTCTTGCTTCATTGCCTAGAGATGAAATTTTTTTATAATCAAAGGCCTCTGGAATTTCAAGATCTTCTAATTGAGACATTCGTTGTACCAGCTCCCTCTCCTTTTCAATATAAACATCATATTTGATTTGTATTGACGCCTGCTCTATTGTTTCTTTAGTGAAAGGCGATAGAGTTTCTTTCAGTTTTGGTAAAGCAGCAGTTAGGTCATCTAACTCAACGCCGGGGCGAAGCAATATTTTTTCAATTTTTTGTTTTTCTGTTATAAGGGATGAATTGTTTTTTTCAAACCAATTATTTATTTCCACGGGCTCTGCTGATATTTCTTTAAGCAGTGTTTTTACTTTTTCAACGGAATCTTTCTTGTCAGCTACTTTATTCATTCTTTCCTGTGAGGCAAGGCCAAGGCGATAGCTTAATTCGGTCAGTCTCAAATCGGCATTATCCTGACGCAGCAGGGTTCTGAATTCAGCTCTTGATGTAAACATTCTGTAGGGCTCTTGTGTGCCTTTGCTTATCAGGTCATCAATCAATACACCGATATAAGCGTCACTTCTTTTTAAAATTATTGGTTTTAGTTCTTTTGTTTTTTGATGTGCATTGATTCCTGCCATTAAACCCTGGCAGGCAGCTTCTTCATAACCGGTTGTGCCATTTATCTGACCGGCAAAAAATAAATTGTGAAGGAGCTTGGTTTCCAAAGAGTAATCAAGTTGGGTAGGAGGAAAAAAATCATATTCAATAGCGTAGCCAGGACGGAACATCTTGACATTTTCAAAACCCACTATATTACGAAGTGCTTCGTATTGTGTTTCTTCAGGTAGTGATGTCGAAAATCCATTGACATATATTTCGACTGTATTCCATCCTTCTGGTTCTATAAAAAGCTGGTGTCTTTCTCTTTCTGAAAAGCGATTGATTTTATCTTCAATGCTTGGACAATATCTTGGTCCCACCCCGTCAATTCGACCCGCAAACATCGGGCTTCTGTCGAAGCCGGTTTTCAGTATATCATGAACTTTCTGATTTGTATATGTTATCCAGCAGCTTTTTTGCGTTTCGGGTTTTTGAGTATTTGTAAAAGAAAATCCAATGATTTCATCATCACCAGGCTGTTCTTCCATTTTCGAATAATTCAGACTGCGGCCATCAATTCTTGGTGGAGTACCTGTTTTAAGCCGATCGCTTTCAAATCCAAGAGAAACAAGCTGTTCGGTAATTCCTGTTGCCGATTTTTCAGCCATCCTTCCCCCTCCAAAATTCTTTTCACCGATATGTACTATCCCATTCAGAAAAGTACCATTAGTCAACACTACCGATTTTGCTTTTATCGCATGACCAAGTCCGGTTAAAACGCCATTGCATCCGCCATTTTTTATCAATAATCCCTTTACCATATCTTGGTAAAAATCCAGGTTTGCAGTCTTTTCTAACATTTCCCGCCATTTCAGGTGAAACAACATTCGGTCGTTTTGAGCCCGGGGGCTCCACATAGCCGGCCCCTTGCTTCTGTTTAGCATCCGGAATTGTATCATTGATAGATCTGTAATGATTCCGGAATATCCTCCCATAGCATCTATTTCTCTCACAATCTGACCTTTAGCAATCCCCCCCATGGCTGGATTACAACTCATTTGGGCAATGGTCTGCATATTCATGGTTATCAACAAAGTACGGGAACCAAGATTCGCAGCGGCAGCAGCAGCCTCACAGCCTGCATGACCAGCACCAACTACTATTACATCATATTCAGGAAACATGGGGTGCAAAGGTAGGAACACAAATTGGATGGATTTGGTAATGGCATTCGTGTTTCTGGATGCGTACTCGTTTCACGGGAAACGATATTTTAAGGAGAAAACAATTTTATTTTTCCCGTGAAACACTAACCTTGATATTTTCTCAAATAAAGATCCTCTTTTATTCTTATCCTTTTTTTCTCTGCCCTGGTTTTGTCGCTATATCCGCATAAGTGTAAAACTCCATGAAAAATAACCCGATGAAGCTCGGATTTGAAAGAGGTATTTAAAGATTTCGCATTTTCTTTAACCCTGTCAGCACTTATGTAAACTTCAGCACAAACCCCAGAATTTTCAGAAAGATCAAAACTTATGATATCTGTATAAAAATTGTGCTTTAAAAACCTCTTATTAATCTCCAAAAGTCTTTCGTCAGAACAAAAAATATAATTGATAGACTCCAGCTCAGTTTTTTCACTTTTGAAGATAAATTCAATAAAAGCTTTCAGCTGGGAACGATCATTCAGGGTAACCCCCCTTTTTTCAAAAAAAAAATAAACTTTTGATTTTGAAGACATGTTTGTCAAAAGTCGTAAAGAATTATTACCCGTCAAGATTAGTTTTGCTGCAAATAAGTTTCATGAGAATAAAGCTATCAGACCTTAAACCGGGAGAACAAGGGACAATTAGGGAATTCAAGGACAACGATATTTTTTTAAAACTAATGGAAATGGGATGTGTCCCCGGGGAGAAAATAGTTATGGAAAACAAAGCCCCTCTTGGGGATCCATTATCTGTAAATGTGGCTGGTTATCATTTAAGTCTTCGATTAGATGAAGCCGAGAAAATAATTGTAGAAATAAATAATTGAAAATCAATTAATTAGATGAAAATTGGTTTATTGTTTGGCTCATTTAATCCAATTCATATTGGACATTTAATAGTTGCAAACCATATACTTAACGAAACAGATATTGAAAAAGTTTGGATAGTTGTGTCTCCTCAAAACCCTTTTAAAGCAGAATCTAATCTTTTAAATGAATATCACAGACTTCACCTGGTCAGAATTGCAACTGAGGATGATAATCGCATAAAAGCCTCTGATATAGAATTTCAACTTCCCAAACCATCTTATACCGCCAATACTCTTATTTATCTGGCAGAAAAATATCCGGATAAAGAGTTTTGTATTATTATGGGCAGCGATAGTTTTAGAAACCTTGGCAGTTGGAAAAACTGGGAAACGATAATAAAAAATTATGAAATATACGTTTACTTAAGACCGGGGTTTGATTTTAAAAACGATAAAGGCGCCAAAGCAATTGTGGTAAAAGCGCCTCTTCTTCAAATTTCAGCTACTGAACTACGTAATAACATCAAAAAAGGAAAATCGATTCGTTACATGGTACCGGATAAAGTGCTTGAGGAAATAGAGAGAGGAGGCTACTATAAATAAGGCTACTAGTGAAAAAAATATCCGAGTAATAAACAACTAATAACAATCAGGGGGGCGGCCAGGCGGGTAAAATTGAGTAACAAAAATGTACCGGCTATAACAGCAACATTAATCAGGCTTACTGTTTTTAGTTCTGAAATAGAAATATCTTTCATGATATAAAACGTAGAAGCAACCATTATTCCCACAACAGCAGCATTAATTCCTTCTAACGAACGATAAACAACAGCATATTTTTTTAAATTATTCCATATTGGAAAAAAGAAAAGAACCAATAACGCACTTGGCAAAAAAATAGCGATCATCCCTATAATACAGCCTAACAATTGCATTTCTTTTCCCATATCCTTTAAGGCCATTCCTCCCGCAAAGGCAGCGATTGAAAAAACCGGCCCAGGCATAGCTCTGACAATTCCCATTCCCGTATACATATCATTTTCATCAATTTTAATAACATTCTCATCTTTCTTTTTCATTGCTGCGGGTCTTACACTGAATTGTTCATACATCATTGGCATCAGCACCTGACCACCCCCAAAAACAAGACTGCCCATTCGATAGGTGTTCTCAAAAAGATTAAGAGGCTTACGATTGGGCCAATCTTCTTTTTTTGCAGTCTCAGATAGAATACCCGCCACAATAAATATTATTCCAAACAACCAAAAATTCCACCATTTGATTTTTTTAGGCTTTAATTCAGTTTGCGGTATCCGCTTGTGACTGATATTTGTTACAAGTCCGCCAGCTAAAATCAAAGAGGGAATTACCCAGGGCTGCCCGAATAAAAAATAAGTAATACCCGAACCAAAAATCATTATCACCCAGGTAATAGTATTTTTAATAGCATGAGGAAACGTAGCCACAGAAGCATAAAGCAAAAATCCCGCAGCCATGGGGGCAATAAATTTAAAGATATCTGTTCCAAGCTGACGACTGTCGATATATCCCAATAAAAACGATAAGCCACCCATCAATATACAAGCCGGCAGAATCCAGATAATAAGGGTTAATACTGCAAGCGGTACCCCGCCTCTTTTATAACCAATCAAAGTAAGTGTTTGTGTGGAAGATGCCCCGGGCAGCAACTGACAAAAAGCATTGTATTCCATCAGCTCTTCCTCAGAAACATAAGGTCTGCGGTGCACAAATGTTTTCATCATCATACCAATGTGGCCCTGAGGTCCGCCAAAAGCGGTTAGACTGTGTAAGAATACAGCCCTGAGAAAAGGAATGTGGCGTAGCAGTAGCATTGAAGTCTAAATATAAATAAATTCATCTTAGCTTAAAATGACAGTGCTGGATACAACATTTACAGTAAATTCATCCAAAATATTACGGATGAAACCAACAATTTTATTTGTGGCGATTATTCTTATTTCGATTCAAACTTTTTCGCAAAATGATATTGCCAGGCTGAAAGAAAAAATTGCTGTCGAAACGGAAAAAATTGAACTACGGTGCAAAGCCTGGCGAAGAGATATTCATGAACACCCCGAACTGGGAAATAATGAAAGGAGAACAGCTAAACTGGTTACGGAACATTTACAAAAGCTGGGGATAGAAGTAAAAGAAGGTGTTGCAAAAACCGGGGTAGTGGGCATTTTAAAAGGAGGAAAACCAGGACCCTGTATTGCCCTTAGGGCAGACATGGATGCGTTACCGATCATTGAAAGAAATAATCTCCCTTTTGCTTCAAGGGAAAAATCAATTTATAACAGACAAGAGGTAGGAGTGATGCATGCCTGTGGCCATGATACACATGTGGCTATGCTGATGAGTGTCGCAGAAATCCTATCGGGAATGAAAAACGATCTGAAAGGAACGGTAAAATTCATTTTTCAGCCTTCAGAAGAAGGGCCTCCGGAAGGCGAGGAGGGCGGCGCTCCATTGATGGTGAAAGAAGGAGTTATGGAAAATCCCAAAGTGGATGCAATATTCGGGTTACACATTGAATCAAATGTTGAAGTGGGACAAATTCACTATAAACCCGGAGCTTTTATGGCATCATCCGATTGGTTTCATATTGTTGTGAAAGGAAAAGGAAGTCATGGTTCACAACCATGGCTTGGCGTGGACCCGGTTCAGATATCAGCGCAAATAATTGAAGGACTACAAAGCATTGTAAGCAGACAAATGGATCTGACAAAGGCTCCTGTTGTAATTACTGTTGGAAAAATCAATGCCGGCGTAAGAAGCAATATCATTCCCGAAGAATGTGTGATGGACGGTACCATTCGTACACTTGATAAGAACATGCAAAAAGATGTGCATGAAAAAATAAAATTGATGGTGCAGAAAATTGCTGAAGCGTCCGGCGCAGAAGCTACTGTTACGATCGACACCAAAACATTGGTGACCTACAATACACCTGAGCTGGTTGCCAAAACAATTCCTTCACTACAATCAGCAGCAGGTGCTGAGAATGTAAGGGAAACCGAATGGAAGACCGGCGCCGAAGATTTTTCATATTTTGGCACCAAGGCCCCAGCCTTCTTTTTTTATCTCGGGGGAATGCCCAAAGGAAATGATCCGAAAAAAGCACCGCCGCATCATACCCCCGAGTTTATGATTGATGAAAGCGGAATGAAAACCGGCATCAGGGCTTTTTGCCATATTGTAATCGATTACCTGAACCGTTGATCAGAATCATTAAACAATGAAAGTTTCTTTTTTGATAACGCTTTTTCTTTTCCAGTCATTTTTGTTTGCACAAAAAGCCGATAAAAAACTTCAATCAACTGTTCAGGAAGCTATTGCAGGATTCAATGGAGATATTGGGATTTATGTAAAAAATATTCGAACCGGAAAAACAGTTTCCATTAACGCCGATACAATTTTTCCCACAGCAAGTATTGTGAAAGTGCCGATAATGACGGGGATTGTTTATAAACTGCATACAGGAGAACTAAAATATGATTCACTGTTTACTTACAAAGATTCACTGCTGTATGAAGGAGAAGACATTCTTGGCTCTTTTAAAAGCGGGGAAAAAATTGCACTGAAAAAATTACTGATGTTGATGCTTACCACCAGCGACAACACCGCCAGCCTCTGGTTGCAGAGTATAGCCGGTACAGGAACAAGAATAAATCAAATATTAGATAGCCTTGGTTTTAAAGACACAAGGATAAACTCGAGAACTCCCGGCCGGGAAGCTAACCGGGCTAAATACCAGTGGGGACAAACAACACCCAAAGAAATGGGAATCCTGTTTGAAAAAATTTACCGCAAAGAAATTTTTTCAGCGGAAGCCTGTGAAAAAATGATGAGAATACTCGGAAGAAATTTTTGGGATGAGGATGAAGCCATTTCTCAAATACCGCCGACCATTGAAGTGTTCAGTAAAAACGGATGTGTAAATGCATCAAGAAGCGAGGCAATGATTGTTAATGCGCCTCACAATCCGTATGTATTTTGCATTTTTACCAAGAACAACAAAGACCAGCAATGGACACATGATAATGAAGCATGGGTGATGGCGAGAAAACTATCAAAATTATTGTGGGATTATTTTGAATCCCAATAATGAAAAAATTATTTAAACAACTGATACACCAGCCAGCTCATTACATACGCCAGCCCTGTCATATAAAAAAGCTGAATAACAGGCCACTTCCAGCTCCCGGTTTCCCTTTTCACAACAGCAAGCGTACTCATACACTGCATTGCAAACACATAGAATATCATCAATGATAATCCCGTAGCCAGATCAAAAACCGGTTTTCCGTTTGGCCGCACGGCGGCCTTCATTTTTTCTTTTAGCAGCAGTTCATTTTTTTTATCATCTCCTACGCTGTAAAGAGTTGCCATGGTTCCAACAAACACTTCCCTTGCAGCAAAAGAGGTTATTAATGCAATACCAATTTTCCAATCGTACCCAAGAGGAGAAATAACAGGTTCAATTGTTTTGCCCAGCCTTCCTGCGTAAGACGTCTCAAGCCTTACTGCATGCATCTCTTTATCAAGTAGTGCAGTATCTGCTCCCGGCATTGCTTTTAAGTGTTGATAATGTGCAGTAACTTTTTTCATGCTGTTCCCGGGGCCAAATGAACTAAGCCCCCATAACAGTAAGCTTATGATCATAATGATTTTTCCTGCATCAAAAACGAATATCCGTGCCTTATTAAGCATTACAGGGAAAAGATTATTCCATCGGGGTGAACGATAAGCCGGTAGTTCAAGAATGAAAAAACTTTTCTCTTTTATTTTAATAAACCATTTTGCGATGTAAGAAACATTCATTGCCATAATAAGACCAAGCAGATAAAGCCCCATCATTACCAATCCCTGCAATCCCAGAAAACCAAACAGGTATGTTTTAGGGATCACCAGGCCGATGAGAATTGTATAAACCGGCAATCTTGCCGAACAACTCATTAACGGAGTAATTAATATTGTCAATAATCTTTCTTTCCTGTTTTCAATGTTTCTTGCACTCATAATGGCAGGCACAGCACAGGCAAATCCACTTATCATCGGCATTACGCTTTTCCCGTTGAGCCCAACATCCCGCATCAACCGATCAGTTAAAAAACTGATGCGGGCCATGTAGCCACTATCCTCAAGCAGGGTTATTAACCCAAACAAAATCATTATTTGCGGCACAAAAACGAGAATACCATTTAAACCCGCAATGATTCCGTTCAGCAAAAGGTCTGTCCATCGGTTATCAGGAAATGAAGAAGACAAGGACTGAGTCAGCTTCAAAAAACCAAGATCAATCAGGTCCATCGGATATTGCGCCAGCCAGAAAATACTTTGGAATAAAAGAAACAACACTCCCAGCATTATGATGTATCCCCATTGGCGGTGCAGCAGAACATTATCCAGTTTTTCGGTGAATAATGTTTTTTGCAACGGGTCGGGTTCTGACACGGATTGCTGCATCACCTGCCGGATGCGGGCATAACGTTGCAAAATTTCTTCTGCCTGTGTTTTCGTTGGATTAAAATTGTTTTTACGTTCAATGTTTTCAATAGTATCCTGCATTGCACCATCCAATGCAAAATTCTCATGATTGATAAGGTGATGAATAGCGGCATAATCACTCAGATGTGGCAAATGATTTTTTACTTCTTCCACAGGGGCATCAGCAAGGGCCTTGTTATTAATAAAATCCCTCGCCGGAATTTTATATTGCTGCTGAGCGGTTAGTGAAATTGCTTTTTTTAATTCAGCAATACCTTTATTTTTTCTTGGATTGATAGCGACAACCGGCACTCCCAATTCTCTTTCCAGCGCAGCAATATCAATTTTGATTCCCTTTCTTCTTGCCAGGTCCATCATTGTAAGGGCAATTACCACCGGAACTTTCAGATCAATGATCTGAGTGCAGAAAAGAAGATTACGTTTCAGGTTGCTTGCATCAGCAATTGCAACAACCACATCAACCTTAAGATCTTTATCCTGCTTCATCATCACCCGGTAGCTTACCCATTCATCTTCCCGTCGGGGATAAAGACTATAAGAGCCGGGCAGGTCAATCACCTCTGCTATTTCATTGCCGGGTAGTGAAACGGTTCCCGTTTTCTTGTCCACGGTAACCCCCGGAAAATTGCCCACTTTTTGGTTAAGGCCGGTAAGACAATTAAACAGGGAACTCTTTCCGCTATTGGGATTGCCAACTATTGCAATATGTAAGCGGTTTGGGATCATTTGCTATAACCTTCAAAAGTAAAAATACATTGACAGTTGACTTTACGAAATACGGTGTTAAAAGTATGCAATGCGGAAAAGAAATATTTGGTTTAAACACAAAGAAATGAACCCAACAATAACTTTGCCCCTTAATCAATTTATAGTGTATGAGATTTCATTTTTTCAAAATATCGGCTATTGCATGGTTTTTCTTTTCCTGTAACTCTCCGAAAAACATTGTCCGGCAGAATGATCAGGTTGAAAATAATCTGAAAAGGCATATAACATACCTGTCGGACGATAAACTGGAAGGAAGAAGAACCGGGACAAAAGGTGAAGAACTTGCTGTCGAATACATTGCCGGCCAGTTTAAAGAAATCGGGTTGTTGCCAAAAGGAACTGAATATTACACACAGAATTTTCATGTTTATGATGGTAAACAAATGGGAGAAAACTTAGAACTGATAATCAACGGAAATAAACTTATTGCCGGGGAAGATTTTTTTGTCTTTCCTTTCAGCCCCGATAAGGCTATTGAAACGAATGTCTCTGTTTCCCTTCAGGAAGTTGGGGTACCCTGGTTTTATGATTTTAAAGAAACATTGGAAGAAAACAAAAGCAACCCCCATTTTGATATTAATGAGTATATCCGCAGCAATTTTAAAGGAATTAATGACAAGGGGGCCACGGCAGTTATTTTTTACAACAGTTCATCTGTTGATGATAAGCTGAAGTTTGACCCAAAAGACAAAACAGCGAATATGCCGGTTCCTTATTTATATGTATCAAAAGAAACAGCTAAAAAATATTTTACAGACAAAACCGCCACTATATCAATAAAACTAAGAACTGATATTGGCGAAAAGAACAGGATTGGTCGAAATGTGATTGGCTATATTGATAATAAAGCAGCAACAACAGTAATTCTCGGTGCTCATTTTGACCACCTGGGGTATGGAGAAGATGGCAACTCAAGAAATACGACTAAAGAACCGGCAATACATAATGGCGCTGACGACAATGCCAGCGGCACGGCAGCTTTAATTGAACTGGCCAGAAAGCTGAAAATATCCAAAGCCAAAAACAACAACTATCTTTTTATCGCTTTCTCCGGCGAAGAACTTGGTTTATTCGGCTCAAAATATTATACCGAACATCCAACGGTTGACCTGAAAACCGTGAACTATATGATTAATATGGACATGGTGGGCCGGCTGAATGACAATACGAAAGTGCTGACAATAGGGGGGTATGGAACTTCGCCGGGATGGCCGGTTTTTAGTCCAACAGAATTGAGAAGACAAGGCGATAACATTATTATGCCGAGGCTTATAATTAAACTTGACAGCAGTGGCACCGGGCCGAGTGACCATACTTCGTTTTACAGAAAAAACATACCAGTATTATTCTTTTTTACAGGGCTGCATACAGATTATCATAAGCCATCAGATGATGCTGATAAAATTAATTATTCAGGCGAACGTATTATTATTCATCAGTTACTGGACATTGTTGAATCATTGAATGATAAAGGGAAACTTGTTTTTACAAAAACAAGAGAAACACAAACTACCACTTCCGCAAGGTTCAGCGTTTCCATGGGCATCATGCCTGATTATACCTATGCGGGCACAGGAGTAAAGGCTGATGGAGTAACAGAAGGTAAACCTGCACAAAAAGCAGGGATAAAAGCTGGCGACATCGTTATTGAAATAGGAGGCTACAACATATCTTCTCTTGAAACATACATGCAGACACTTGGCAAATTCAGGAAAGGAGACAGAACCAAAGTAAAATTCAAAAGAGGAAATGAAGTGCTGGAAGCGGAGGTGGAGTTCTGAAGACAGCACACGGATAAGACAAATAATTACGGATATGGAGTTATTACACAAAAGAATCACCGATAAAATTCTTAAAGCATTTTATGCGGTTTATAATGAACTTGGGTTTGGATTTCTTGAGAAAGTATATGAAAACGCAATGATAATTGAACTGCGGAAAATTGGACTTGAATGTATAAAACAGAAACCCATAAAAGTTCATTATGAGGGAAATGTTGTTGGGGATTATTATGCAGACATTATAGTTGAGAATAGTGTAATATTAGAATTAAAAGCTGCAGAAGGAGTAGCAGAAGAGCATGAGCTGCAGCTGATAAACTATCTTAAAGCAACAGATTTAGAAGTGGGCCTGCTGTTGAATTTTGGTAAAAAACCGGAATTCAAAAGAAAGATTTTTACAAACGACAAGAAGAAAATCCGCTCCAATCCGTAGCATCTGTGTTGTCTGTGTTCTATTTCGTAATTTGTATTTGAAATTCCAGCTATGGCCGACCGCAGCCCAAAACTTGTACTCGATACCGGACAGCTTACAGAAAATTTTTTTGAGAACAGCCGTCTCCTCGGCATTATGGCGCCGGTAAAAGATTACCAGTTTTGCTGGCATCTCAACAACAATACGGGACATCATTTCCGGATCAACCATGACATAGAAATAAAACTCACAAGAAAGAAAAGGGATTATTTTTTTTCTGTGTTCGAATATTGCGAGCCATCCACTTTTTTATCGCACTACGTTTATAACAACCAGTTTGACGGTGAGTACCTGCTGCCTGAATTCAAACATCTTGATTTTTTATGGCTGATGAAAGGAGATGAGATATCAGACGATTCAATGAACGAAACGATCCGGGTCATTAAAAGTATAAACAATGTGCAGTTGGTGGCCGAACTGGCCATAGCGCAAATTAAAAACAAGGAAAACTTGGTATTTTAAATAATCAACCAATGTGGCAGGAAGTTGACAACAAACTGTACAAAAAATTTCAGTTCAAAAACTTCAGTGAAGCGTTTGCTTTTATGACAAGGGTGGCGATGGAAGCAGAAAAAATGGATCATCATCCGCTATGGACAAATGTTTATAATACGGTAGAGATCTGGCTCAATACACATGATGCAGGAGATATTGTTACTGATAAAGATCACAAACTTGCCAAAAAGATTGATGCAATAATAGAACACTGATATTTATGATTTTGATGATTGACACAGATAGGCGATCATAACCTATCCAAACAATCATAAAAATCTGCGTTCCACCAAAACAACTACATTGCCGCTTGCTTCCACCATATTAATGATTCGTCCTGCCGGCTTTGGCTTTAATGAAGAGACAGCATCTAATAATTTTTTTCAAACATCTTCATCGCTTTCAAAAGAACAGCTGCAGCAAAAAGCATTAGCCGAGTTTGATAATATGGTTGCTGTGTTGCGAAGTAATCATATAAATGTTTTGCTGATAGATGACAGCAAAGAACCAGTAAAGCCATCTGCCATTTTTCCTAATAACTGGCTCTGCACCTCACCGGAGGGAGTGGTTTCTGTATTTCCCATGTATGCTCCCAGCCGCAGGACGGAGAAAAGAGATGATATTTTGAAAATGCTGTCGGAAAAATTTGTGGTAAAAGATGTGCAGGACTGGAGTGAATACGAAGCAGAAGGAAGATTCCTCGAAGGAACCGGCAGCATGGTGATTGACTATGATAATAAAATGATCTATGCAGCCGTGTCTGAAAGAACGAACCTCTCCGTACTTGAAAAATTTGCCGGGGCCAATGGTTGCCAGGCCATTGTTTTTTTAGCGACTGATAAAGAAGGAAGACCTGTTTATCATACCAATGTGGTAATGACACTGGGTTCAACATTCTGTGTGCTGTGCGAAGAAGCAATAGATGAAGAGTGGGAATTGATCGCCGTGAGGCAATTGCTTGAATCAACCCACCATGCCATCATTCCCATTACAAGAGAGCAAATGCAAAGATTTGCAGGCAATATGCTGGAAGTAAAGAATGCTAAAGGGGAAAATATTTTGGTAATTAGCCAGACCGCTTTTGATTCTTTACGCAAAGAACAAAAGCAAATGCTTGAAGCCTATGCAAAACTGTTGCCTATTTCTGTACCAACCATTGAACAGACAGAAGGAGGTAGTGTGCGGTGTATGATGGCAGAAATTTTTTTAGAAGGGAAAAAATAATCCGATCCCCGGCACTTTTCTATTGATATTATCCTACTGAATGGCGATCAGTTTTATCTCATAATTATCTGTCACATTTACTTCTTTTACCAAACCGATCCCCGGCGCATAAAACTTGTTTTCATTCAGATCAGGCTCCAGAGCTGTCCAGTTCCGGGTACGTATGCAATTACTGAATGTTCCATAAGGAATCGTTACACTTAATCCTGTTGCCGTTATCTCTGCCTCATCTTCTGCGTGGTTGAAATAGTATTCCTCACGGTATTTCATTCCTGTTTGCGGATTCGCAGGCATTATCATTCCCGGCTGTGCTCCATCTACGCCGGCTTCCCATGAGCCGGCATGATCTTTTATAGTACCATTGGCACCATAGTTATCCACAGCTTCCCCAAAATACCAGAGATTGCCGTCGTTGTCCTGTGCATACCAGTCCCATGCTTCTTCTATCAGATTGCCGTTCAGATAAGCCCGAAAGTTGACGACGATACAAGTGATACCAAGAATAACTTTTGTAGCAGTGAGCCTTTGTTCTTCTATCCTTTCCAGGCCATCGGGTGTAGCGCCTTCATAAATATATTTTTTTCCCGCAGTAACCGGGTGATAAGGATTGGTAACATTAGTGCTGCTGGTAAATTTTGTAGGATTAACATCCGGCTTGTAGGAGGAATCAAAAACCCGGGCATTTTCTTTTTTGCAGGTAGCAAATAAAAAGGAGGTTGCAAGAAGAAAAAATATTTTTTTCATGTGCTTGATTTTACTGGCGAGGATTGATTCAAACAAACAGATACCGGGTTCGGTATTTTTGGTTGGGGCTGCGCCCAATTATTTATTATAATTTAATAACCATACCCACCCGAAGACCAAAACTGCGGGGAAAAGTTTCTACTACATTATTTTCTGTAATGGGAGAAAAGGCATGCCGTAAAACCGGCTGTAGTGTTAAGGATGTTTTTCTATTCAGCTTATATTGTATTTCAACCGAGGCAGCTGCAGACCAGTAAAATTTTTTTGTACCGCTAAGTTTATGGATAGTGGTCTTTTCATAGCTGGAGGCATCGGTTAACTCTACTTCCGTTCTTGCACGGGTAACTAAACCTGCATCAATACCGGCAGCAGGCAGAATAGTAAGTTTGTTTTTTCCCAGTTTGTATGTTGCCATTACCGGGATGTGTATAGATTGTAATGTATGCTTGGATTCGGCCGTGAGACTATCGCCAAAAGCAGGTGGTGAACTAAACGAAGGTTTTAAATAAACATAGCCCGATGAAGTGATGTATTTGTAAGCAATGTTGCCGGTGGGATCCTGGAAAGCATATATTTTTTGCGGACTGATTCCAATGCCCGTAAAAGAATAGTAAAGCCCTGTTTGCAGTCCCCAGTGTTTGCTGAACTGGCGGGTTGCCAGTATTCCTCCGGAAAAGGAAGGTTCAGGTACTTCGTTATGTTTTATATTGCTGACAGCAATCTTGTCATCGCTGTCAAGCTTGTAACCCGCCTGCTCATAGGAAGTGAAAATACTGAATTGCCAATATGGGCGGAAAATACTTCCCGGCGACTTTTCTGAAACAATGCCTGGTGCAAAAACCATCGGTTTATGCTGAAGTAGGAAAATCTTTTTTGAAGTACGATCGGTCAGCGACACGGGGTAAGATAATTGTCTGTTTGTTTCAGTGCCGTCATATTTCAAAAGGGTTTCAGTATCGTCTGAATTCCAAAAAGTAACGGGTTGTGTACTTTGAGGGTGATGGGTTGATACCGTTTTAAGCAAATAAATCGGGGAGGAATAATCAAGAAATTGCAGCGCTTCTTTTTCCTTTTTTATTCCGGCAGCAATGTCCGTGCCCGGCCCATTATTTATTTGCTTTCCTGAAATGATTTGTTGCTGATCACTGTTTTTTTCAGAAGAGGGAGACGGTTTTTTTAAAAATGTTTTTTTAGTACCCGTGTCATGCCCGGTCTTCAGGATTTTGGTTTCAAATAAAACAAGACCGGCCAGCAGTAAAATCAGAAGCAACGCCGTCTTTCTCCACCAGATAAATTTTTTCCGGTTTGATTCAGCATCTTTTTTGTCTAATGCTGCAATCAGTTTTTTCCGTACAGCAGCGGAAGGCATTTCGGTAGTTGTTTCCAGCGCCGCATAAAACAAATTATCAATATCATGTAAATCTTTATTCATGTCTGCTATTTATAGTTCACTAATTTTTGTTTTCCTGCCAGCGCTTTCTGCAGATATGCTCTTGCATCCCACAGGTTTGATTTGGAAGTGCCTTCTGATATGCCGAGGGCTTCAGCAATTTCCCGGTGCTTGTATCCTTCAAAGACATAGAGATTAAAAACCATCCGGTAAGCCGAAGGCAACGACTGGATCAGCGAAAGCAATTCTTTTGCATTCAGCAGCGATGCAATATCCGTGTCTGCAGAAACATCATGACGGGAGCTGTCGAGCCGGATAACGGGCTGCAACTTTGTTTGGTTACGATAGCGATGCAGGGCACAGTTCACCATTATTTTTCGTATCCATCCTTCAAAAGAACCATCGCCTCTGAATTTGCCGATGTAGGTAAACACCCGTAAAAAACCTTCCTGCAGAATTTCTTCTGCCTCTTCCCTGTTTTTAGAATAGCGCAGGCAGACCCCGAACATGACAGGAGCATACAGATCATATAACCGGGTCTGAAAAACCCTTTCGCCTGCCGCACAACCTTTTATAAGAATCTGTTCTGTTTTGTCCAAACGGTTGGTTTTACCTGTACTGATATACAGAAATCAGGAAATGGTTGGGTTGTTAGTAAGCTTACGGTATTATTAAAGCCGGATGTAGTAATGCCCGCCGGGATAGTAAAGTTAAAACGAAGAAATGAAGGAAATATTGAGGAAACATGTGGTATATGATGCGGCAATTTTTTACAGGGAAAATAGACCGGTCTGTTGTAAGTTTATAAGTTAAAATGAAATAAATGAGATCGTTGTTGCCGTTTGCAGCTATAGTTTTTATTACAGGCTCCTGTTCCGATGATAAAAAGGAAAAAGAGAATGTGGATGGCGGACCCTGCACTTATGAAGACAAATTTTATCCTGCCAAACTGGTAAGGCTGGAAGCCTCGCCGGACAGCAGTTTATACAATGGTTGGTTTGAGATAGACAACCCTTTGGGCAGTGGCGATAAAGATACCATCAGTTATATGCGAATGACCAACCGGGACATTACTAAAGAACAATTACAGAAAGACAGCATTGCCGTTGGCAACACATACAAATATGTAGTGAGCACTATTAAGACCGGCGCATGCAATCCGGATATAAGGACGATAAGGTTGGAGAGATATTGATTAGGATAAAGCACTTCAAAGACGAGTCTCCTCCGGCGGTATCTGCAATCAATAATGAATTTTGCGGATGGACTCGTCGTTTATCAGGGCTGCTCACCCTCCGACGAGTCCCTCTTCGAATAGTCTGTTATTGTTGGTTTCGTTCGGGGGAGACTCGTCGGGAAAGGAAATTAAAACCCTAACAAACAACCCGGCGTCCAGGCCTTGCACAGGGCTACAGAGGGAGACGCCGGGCGGGAAAAAATAAAATATAATAATTATGAAATCAATATTCATTTTTTGGGGTTCATTGGCCCTCATTTTTTCATGTAATCAATCGAAGAACTCCAAAGATTCCCAAGTTAGTCCTAATAATATGGAAACCGTATCCGATACTATATCTGTTCCAGGAAGGAATGATCTTAAAGAAAAAATTGGAGAGCGGGGTATATATAGGATGATTGATGACGCTATAGATAAGGGAGATAAAAGTGCATACCTACTGTGTCAAATTATTATTTGATTAACCAGCTTGATGAAGAATTTTTATTCCCAGCATTAATAATGGCTAATCGGCATAACGATTCATCTGCTTATTTCGATGTGTATGATATTTTGACCTCTATGCGATATGATAACCATTTGGAGAGAATCGATAATTCCACAAGATCCATAGCTTTATTTTATTTGTTGAAGTCGTATGAAATGGGCTATGAAAGAGCAGTATCAGAAATAGAAGAGGTTTTTGTTAAACAAAAAAGACCAATTCCAAGATCGAATGATTATCTAATTTTCAAACAAATCTGGTAGTGAGCCATTTGTTACCAAAGCAATCAACATGCAATTTATCATGGCTGCTCACCCTCCGGCGAGTCCCTCTTCGAATAGTCTGTTATTGTTGGTTTCGTTCGGGGGAGACTTGTCGGCGAAGAAAATTGAAAACATTTAATAGAAACGGAAGCCTTCTATTCTCTTCAAATTATTTAAAAACTATAAAGTCACTTGATTTGGGAATAGGTAATTTTTTATCCGTAAAAAGTTCTTCCACCTCATATTTTGCATTTTCATAGCCAAGTTCATATGACCTTAACAGGTAGTATAAGGCAATAGCCTTTGTTTGTTCATCCATTTTTTCGAGATGATTGTCATATCTCATTGAGGTTAAAATATCATACACATCGAAATAAGCAGAACGATCTTTATATCGATTGGCCATAATCATTGCCGGAAATAGGAATTCCTCATCCAGTTGATTTATGAGATAATAATTTGACACTTTGTTATATGCCATACTATCCCCCCTTTCTATTGCACTGTCAATTAAACTGGCTATACCCTGCTTGCCAATTTGATCTTCAAGGTCATTACTCAGATGAAATGTATCTTGTTTTAAACGGATACTATCTGATTTGTGTTCAGAGACGTTAGATTTTTTTTGTTGATTACAAGATAGAATAAGCCCTCCAAGTAGAAGAGCTATAAGAATTTTTTTCATAATCTACTTTTAATAACAGTTTTCTGTCGGACATGGTTTTTGTTCACCCGGCGTCTCCCGTGCTGCTGGCATTGTGTGTGGCCGGGACGTCGGGATGAACAGTCTTCTTCTCAATAAAACTATATGAAACCCGTAAGAGTTATCATGAACCCCCACATCATTTCGCCCAAACAATCTTCTCATTACTTGCCATTATCCTTCCTATCGGCACAATTTCCTGACCCAAAACATTTTTCACCTCATCCATAGCTTCCTCTCTCACACTTACCAGCAATCCCCCATTCGTCTGCGGGTCGGGTAAAAGGGTAAAGGCTTCCATCACATTCACTCCCTTTTCAAATTTCACTTTATCGCTGTAGCTGCTCCAGTTTCTTGTGGTAGCATCGGGGAAAATGCGCTGGGCAATATATTCTTTCACTCCGGCGGCAACGGGTATTTTATCATAATAGATTTCAGCGCTCAGTCCGCTGCCTTCTGCCATTTCAATTAAATGGCCCAGCAAACCAAAACCGGTAACATCGGTCATGGCGGTTACTCCTTTTATCTTTCCCAGTTCTTCTCCGATTTTATTCAGCGTAGTCATTTGCTCAATCATCAATGGCAAATGTTCTTCTTTCAGCAATCCTCTTTTCATTGCTGTTGATAAAATTCCAACACCAAGCGGCTTGGTCAGAAATAAATGATCCCCTTCCTGCGCTGTGTTGTTTCGTTTCAGATTTTCTTTTGGTACAATGCCGGTAACGGCCAAACCAAATATTGGTTCAGGAGAATCAATGCTATGTCCACCTGCCAATGGAATGCCGGCTTCAGCACAAATGGTTCTTCCTCCTTCAATTACTTTTTGTGCAACTTCAACGGGCAATTTTTCAACTGGCCATCCAAGGATAGCAATTGCCAACAATGGTTTTCCGCCCATAGCATACACATCACTGATGGAATTAGCGGCAGCTATCCTTCCGAAATCAAATGCATCATCCACGATGGGCATAAAGAAATCAGTAGTAGAAATCAAGGCCATGCCATTTCCTAAGTCATACACAGCCGCATCGTCTTTGCTGCTGTTGCCTACAAGTAGTTTATCATTATCTGGTAAAGTAATATTGCTTTTCAGAATTTCATCTAAAATTTTCGGGGCAATCTTGCAGCCGCAGCCTGCGCCGTGAGAATATTGGGTGAGTCGGCCTCCCCAAACCCCCGACTTGTCCGCCGTGGCGGAAGGGGGGATCGAAGAAGAATCTTTTTGTTCAATCATTTTACAAATGTCGGATAGTTGAGAGAATGGCAACCAACGGAGTTTTGTCACTCCGACGAAGGAGGAGTCTCAAAGGCTTGACTAAGTAACCTAGATGTATTTCTTGAGATACCTCGTACCTCGGCATGACAATACACACAAACTATTTCTTCTTTCTAAACACTATTCCCGAACTCTTTTGAAAGTCGGAGCTGAAGCGGAGATTGTAAGTGTCTTCTCCATCATGCACAACCAGTAAGCCGGTGTTGGGAGAATACAGGCCTAAGTTTTCAGCATAAAGGACAAGTGTAAAATCTTCATTGCCGGGAGTAATATAAATTGTTTTCTTGATGGCGCTGGCTTTTAATCCCTGTTTTGACATCAACACCTCGCCATTCATGAACACACTTACCGTATCACCATCCACCACACCATTATCATAGAGAGCCAGTTCAAGGCTATCGGATTTAAAATTGACCACCTGCGCAAATTCTGATTTCCGTCCGGAGATAGTTGCCGCTTTTGCAATGATATCTACTTCGGATCTTTTTATTTCGGGTGTGGCCGGAGCTACCATGGCATCCTGCTTTGTTATCTTCTTTTCTTCAACAGGAGCATTGATGGCAACAGTAAGTGATTCCTGTTTTTTAACCGGCGTAACATTTGTCACTGGCTTTGAAACAGGATTTGAATTGTCGACAGCAGTCTTTTTGTTGACCGGTTTAACTGTTTCTGTTTTTGCTACAGGCTCAGACTTTGTTACTGTTTTTTGCTCAACAGGTTTTGATGCTACCGTTGTTTGAGGATTGTTGTCAGCAATAAGCAGCTGAGGTATTTTTGTTTCAGCTCTTTTCTTATTCACGGGTGTCGGGTTAATATTTACTGAGCTTTCCGGAATATCATTGGTATTTGTTTTAGCTAATGCTTCAACAGGTTTTTTTACTGAAGGGAGTTCTTCCTGCTGTTCTGTTTTAATTTCTTCAGAAGCAACAGCCGTTTTTTCATTTGATTCAGGATTTGACGCAGCGGGCATCGGAGTAGCTTCTGCTCTTTGTAAATCGGGTTTGGCCGGCGTTATCGCTATATCATTATTGAGCGGAATAGCTCTATCATTATATTCCGACTTTATTCTTTCGGGTTTTACAATTCTGGCAATTACAGGTTCATCCTCTTCTTTCTTTTTTTCTTTGAAATCCTTATAAAAAGCCACATCATCTGCCAGCTTTAATTCTTCAAGATGCGGAAATATTTTTGAGGCATACAGATCTTTTTCTTCTTCAAGCCCCACTTTTCCGGTTACAGCATAATATTTTTTAGTGACGTTGGTTTTCCATGTGCCCTCCAGATACCAACTGCTGTCGGTCTTGCTTCTCCGGAATGTACTCGTCACTTTCACTCCTTTATCCAATTTGCCACGGAAATTATAATCCACAATTTCATCATCGGTCACTTCACACAGATCACCATTGATGGTTCCTTTCACTCTTTTTACAATATAGTATAAAGTATCATTAATAATGAATTCACTCCGGGAATAGCCATACACTTTGTCTTTGTATTCGGTCAGCGCAATTTCAAACGACTGGTCTTTGCGAACAGTAGCGCTGTCGTTGTGCAACGAACCAACCCAAAGTCCCGATAACGATTGGGCAAAAAAGAATAAAGGCGATAATAAGAATAACGCTGTAAGCTTAAGAGATTTGATATTGGATATGACGGATAAGCTGGCTGGCATTTTCAGGGTTAACGGATTTACACTCAACTGTATGTAATAACGAATTTAAACCCTCCCGATTGTGCAGCGACCTGAAATAAAACTTATCGTAATATTTCAGAAGTATGCGGAAACTTTCTTCGGTATTTCCCTCTTCCAGCAGTTGAATGGCCAGTTTGGCATTCTGTCCGCCTAATTTTTCTTTTATCCTCTCAATGGCATCCATCATTTTTTGTTTATCAAGACATCCGTATTCTTCCACGATATGCTTTAATCTTTCTTCAAAAGGAATGTCAAGAAAATAAATATGACTTTTTCTCATGGTAGCCCACAGATCATTTGGGATGTTCACATGACCGATGCGTTGGGATTCGTCTTCGAGCCAAAGAGGGGAATAGTGAATAGTGAATGGTGAATGGGGTTGCTGTTGTATTGACCATTCACTATTGCCCATTGACCTGCGCAGCTCTTGCGCCAGGATATTCTCAAACATTTCCTGTGTTGGTTGTTGAGACATGCCGATGTTACCAAAAGCAGAGCCTTTATGTTTGGCAATCTTTTCCAGGTCTATTATTGTTTCTCCTTTTTCTTTTAATGCTTTCAGCAATTCAGTTTTTCCCGAACCCGTATAACCGCCCAGTATGTTGAACTGAAAAGGAAGTTTGAAAGTATCCAATACATAATTGCGGAATTTTTTATAACCACCGATCAGTGTAAATACTTTAAACCCGTAAAGATCCAGCAACCAGGCAATAGCAGCGCTGCGCATACCGCCCCGCCAGCAGTAGGTGAGAACAAGTCGGGAGCCTGCCTGTCCGGTAGGCAGGTCATTAGTCAATAGTCCGGAGTCTTGACTCCCGACTATTGACTCCACACTCCTGACTATCTCACTCATCTTCGGTCCGAAATAATCCAACCCGATCTTAATAGCTGCTTCACGGCTTTCTTGTTTGTAGGTAGTGCCAACTACTTTTCTTTCTTCGTCGGTAAACAAAGGCAAAGAATATGCTCCGGGTATATGGGCATGGTTATATTCTGCCGGACTTCGCACATCAATGACGGGATGTTGCTTTGCCAATTCCAGAAATTGTTCAATATTTATTTTCTCGATCGCCATAATAAAAAAGCTGCCGAATAATTCAGCAGCCCTTTTGTATTATCATTAGCACATTTGCATATCAGCAAATTTGCACATTAATATTATCCGTTCATACTTGCCAGAAACTCTTCATTACTCTTTGTTCCTTTCATCCGGTTCTGCAATTCCCGCATCGCTTCTTCGGGATTCATGTCAGTCAGGTAAACACGGAGCAGGTTCATTCTTTGCAATACATCTCTTTCCAGCAGCAGATCATCACGACGGGTAGAAGAAGCAACAATATCAATAGCCGGATAAATACGTTTGTTAGACAATTTCCTGTCGAGCTGCAATTCCATATTGCCGGTTCCTTTAAATTCTTCAAAGATCACCTCATCCATTTTACTTCCTGTATCAACCAGGGCTGTTGCAATAATAGTTAATGAGCCACCGCCTTCAATTTTACGGGCGGCGCCAAAAAATTGTTTAGGTTTTTGCATGGCGTTTGCCTCCACACCACCGGATAAAACCTTGCCGGATGCAGGAGCAACAGTGTTATGCGCCCTGGCCAGACGGGTAATCGAATCCAGCAGTATCACCACATCGTGTCCGCATTCGACTAAACGTTTTGCTTTTTGCAAAGCAATGGTAGATACTTTCACATGTTTTTCTGCAGGTTCATCAAAAGTGGAAGCAATTACTTCACCTTTTATGCTTCGTTCCATATCGGTCACCTCTTCAGGACGTTCATCCACCAGTACCACCATCAGGTAACATTCAGGATGATTAGCGGCAATGGCATTGGCTACAGCTTTCAGCAACATGGTCTTACCTGTTTTTGGCTGCGCCACGATCAATCCCCGTTGTCCTTTACCAATCGGGGTAAACAAATCCATTATTCTTGTTGAATAATCTGAAGGAGTAGTAAACAAATTCATTTTTTCGTACGGGAACAAAGGCGTTAGATAATCGAAAGGCACCCTGTCTCTTACTTCTTCGGGGCTTTTGCCATTAATGGTATCCACTTTTAATAAAGCAAAATATTTTTCTCCTTCTTTCGGAGGACGAACAGCGCCATGTACTGTATCTCCTGTTTTTAATCCGAATAATTTTATCTGTGAAGGAGAAACATATACATCATCAGGAGAGGAGAGGTAGTTATAATCTGATGAACGAAGGAAACCATATCCATCGGGCATCATTTCCAGCACTCCTTCACTCAGGATCACCCCATCAAATTCAACATTGAATTGTTGCTCCCTGCGTGGCGGATAAAATTTATTTGTTCCTGCGCCTGAAGGATTCTCCGGAGATTGCTGATTACCTTCATTCAAAATGGTTTCAGCAAGCTGACTTTGAGTATTACTTTCCTGTTCCTCTTCTTCTTGTGAAACGATGGATTGGGTTTCATTAGCAACTCCAGCACTGATTTCCTTCTCTTCTATTTTCTTGCGACTTCTTTTTACAGGAGTTTTTTCTTCGGCTTTCTTAATAGGCATGTTGGGTCTTTTAATGTTTGATTTTTCCCGTCCTTCGTCCGGGCGGGCTTCGCCGTTGCTTTCCACTACAGCTTCTTCACTGCTGATGCTGGTAGTGGTTTTGATAATGCGTTTACGTTTGCCGTCATCGGAGGGCTTGGCGCCTTTGGCCCCGGCAATAGCCTGGCTGTCCAGTATTTTGTAAACAAGCTCCTGCTTGCTTAGTTTTTTTGCATTGGGTATTTTAAGCTGTTCGGCTATATCGAGCAACTCAGGAACGAGCATGTCGTTCAGTTGGAGAATGTCGTACATATAAACATCTTGAGGTTAATCACAACTCACGGTAAACCAATCTTGAATCTGAAAATTTTGAGTTTATGTTGAATGAAATCGGCGGGTAAATGAGAGCCAAAACCTTCGGGAGAACTATCTTATCAGCCTCTTTCTGCTGCAAGTATACGGCTAAATCCTGAAAATCAAAAATTTTTGATCGGTGCTCAATCGTCAATGCTGTTAAAAATGCTGTTTTCCAATGCTTACCTTTGCCCCTCTCAAAAGAAGAAAAATGTTCAACAATCGGATCAAAATAAAAGAGCTGCTGGCCATGGAACCGGCCGGACAGGAAGTAATCGTAATGGGATGGGTGCGGAGTTTCCGTAACAATCAATTCATAGCGCTGAATGACGGCAGCACCAATAATAATATACAGGTGGTGGCAGGGCTTGGCCAGTTTGGTGATGAACTTCTGAAAAGAATTACAACATCTGCTTCTTTGAAAGTGACAGGGACAATTGTTCCATCGCTTGGTAAGGGACAAAAAATGGATTTGAATGCCACAACAATTGAAATACTCGGCGACAGCGATGCAGAAAAATATCCTCTTCAATTAAAAAATAGACCAACACTTGAATACCTGAGAGAAAAGGCTCATCTGCGTTTCCGTACCAACACATTTGGTTCTGTATTCCGTGTTCGTCATGCACTGGCTTTTGCTATTCATAAATTTTTTAATGATAAAGGATTTGTGTACATGCACACCCCGATCATCACCGGCAGTGATGCAGAAGGAGCAGGTGAATTGTTTCGGGTAACAACACTTCCGTTTGATAAAACGCCAAGGAGTGAAGATGGGTCAGTTAATTTCAAAGAGGATTTTTTTGGAAGAGCAACTAATTTAACCGTGAGTGGACAATTAGAAGGGGAGTTGGGGGCTACAGCTTTTGGCGATATCTATACTTTCGGTCCCACTTTCCGTGCAGAGAACAGCAATACCACAAGACATCTTGCAGAGTTCTGGATGATAGAACCGGAAATGGCTTTTTATGACCTGGAAGACAATATGAATCTTGCAGAAGAGTTTATCAAATACATCATTAAATATGCAATAGATAACAATAAGGAGGATCTGGAATTTCTTGCTCAGCGGCTGGCTGATGAAGAAAAACAATTGCCGCAGGACAAACGCAGTGAAATGGGATTGATGGGAAAATTAGAGTTTGTGCTGAACAACGATTTTGAAAGACTTACCTATACCGATGCAATTGATATTTTAAAAGAAAGCAATTACAATAAGAAAAAGAAATTTCAATACGGGATCACCGGATGGGGAATGGACCTGCAAAGCGAACATGAAAGATACCTGGTGGAAAAACATTTTAAAAAACCGGTGATCCTCTATAATTATCCCGGAGCCATCAAAGCTTTTTACATGCGGCAGAATGATGATGGTAAAACAGTTGCTGCAATGGATATACTTGCTCCCGGTATTGGCGAAATTGTCGGTGGCTCTCAGAGAGAAGAACGATTAGATAAGCTGGAAGCAAGGATGAAAGAAATGCATATTCCCATTGAAGAAATGTGGTGGTATCTTGATACAAGAAGGTTTGGCACTGTTCCCCATGCAGGCTTTGGGTTAGGGTTTGAAAGAATGGTACAGTTTGTTACCGGCATGACGAATATCCGGGATGTTATTGCTTTTCCAAGAGCGCCGGGGAGCGCCGAGTTTTAAAAAAAAGAGGCCACCATTAATGACAGCCTCTCCTTTTTGTAATAGCAGTTTCAATTATTGCCCATACATTTTTTTCTCTATGTCGCTAACCTTTGTGCTGAATTCAACTGCTTTGGCAGGATCGGTTAGGGTTTGGGAATAAGCGGTAGATGCCCTAAGAATAGCGGAATGTAATTTGGTCATTTCAAGAAAATGACTCTCAGCAGAAGGATCCTCTTTTTTCTTTTTGTCAATCGCTATTTGTGCATCTACATATTTCTGCATGGCATCAAGAATCGACGCTTCATCTTTCAATGCAGCAGTGTCAATGTTAGGAACCATGCCGTCTCCGCTTTCTTTGGATGGGCCCACCGTGGTTTCAGCAGAACCTTTACTATCGTCTTTCTTTTTATCGCCTCCCCCGCAGGAAAGGATGAATAAAGAAGCAGCAACTGCAGTTGCCGCAAGTAAAAATTTCAGTTTCATAAATAATTAGTTTGGTGACTGTGATTGAAGATAAGAATTGTTATGGAAATAGTACCGTTGATTATCTTATTAAAAAAAGTTTATGGAGACAATCACTATTGAGCAGGGCAGGAGACAAAGGCCCGGCGTAAAACATTTGACGAAGCATAACCTGAAGGTTGACATGACACCAATGGTTGATCTCGGGTTTCTGCTTATCAGTTTCTTCGTTGTTACCACAGAATTAAGCCGCCCCAGGACTATGAATCTTTATATGCCACATGATGGCAAACCGATGCCGTCTGCGGAATCTAAAACGATTACAATTTTAGCAGGAGGAAACAACAGGTTATTCTATTATTTTGGAGAAGAAAATGCCGCAGGGATAAAAAACCCGATAATGCCTTTATCATGGGATGAAAAGACCGGGATAGGAAAAATTATCAGCGAAAAACAACTACAACTCGACCATTCAAAAGGAGGCAGAAACGAACTGATGGTAATTATAAAACCGGGAAAGGAATCTGCCTACAAAAACCTGGTAAACCTGCTGGATGAAATGCTCATTCACCAGGTATCAGGATATGCCATTATAAAACCGGGAAAACGGGATGCCCTTTATCTTGAAAGTCATAAATATTATTAAGTTTGTCAGGCAGGGAAAACTAATAACAGCTTTGCCGGGACAATCAAAATGAAAGTAGCATTTATTACGAGGGCAACTTTGTTTAATGTTCCGGGAGGTGACACGGTTCAAATAATTGAAACAGCGGGTTATCTCCGGAAACTGAATGCAGAGGTTGATATAATTCTTTCCGGTAAAAAAATCAACTATTCAAAATACGATCTTTTTCATTTTTTTAATATTACACGACCCGCAGACATTCTTCGTTATATAAAAAAAATTGAAGCACCGGTAATATTATCGCCAATACTGGTTGATTACAGTGAATATGACAGGTATCATCGAAAGGGGCTTTCAGGATTTATTTTCAAAAAATTTTCGCCGGGTGTAAATGAATATATTAAAACAATGGTAAGGGCTGTAAAAGGAAATGATTCAATGCCGCCCGCCTCTTATATCCTGAAAGGGCACAAAAAAAGCATAAAAAAAATTCTGGCAAGGGTAACAATTTTATTACCAGCCTCTGAACTGGAATATCAAAAACTACAAAAAGAATATGGGGTTAAAAAAGAGTATGTAATAGTTCCCAACGGCATAAGCTCCGGTCTGTTTATTCCGGATGAAAAAAGGGAAAAGGAAAAAAATCTTGTTATTTGTGGCGCCCGTATAGAAGGAATTAAAAATCAATTAAACCTCATTAAGGCTTTGAATGATTCCCGGTATAATGTTTTCCTTATCGGGTCACCTGCCCCCAACCAATTAAGTTACTATAGCAAATGCCGGAAAGCAGCATCATCAAATGTGGAGTTTATTGAAAGATTGCCTCAGGATGAGCTTGTTGATTATTACAGAAGAGCTAAAGTGCATGTACTGCCGAGCTGGTTTGAAACATGCGGTCTTTCTTCACTGGAAGCTGCAGCAATGGGTTGTAATATTGTAATAACAGACAAAGGATATACAAAGGATTATTTTGGAGACGACGCCTTTTATTGTAATCCGGAGGACCCCGCATCCATATTAACTGCGGTTGAAAAAGCAGCATCGGTTACGAGTAATAAAATCTTGCAAAAAAGAATTTTAGAAGAATACACATGGGAAAATGCCGCAGCCATTACCTTAGAAGCATATAAAAAAGTTGTACCAGGTTGAAAAAACTAAAAATCGGCATACTCGGCTCCCGGGGCATTCCCAACAACTATGGCGGGTTTGAACAATTCGCCCAATACTTATCTGAAGGCCTGCATAAGCGGGGGCATGAAGTATGGGTATATAATTCTCACAAGCACCCGTACCAGCAAAGCGAATGGAACGGCGTACATATTATTCACTGCAAAGACTGGGAATACAAATTCGGAACAGCCGGGCAGTTTATATATGACCGCAACTGTATCAAAGATGCCCGCAACAAAAACTTTGATGTAGTGCTTCATCTTGGCTATACCAGCGATTCTGTATGGCACCGCCGCTGGCCGAAGAATGCGGTGAATATGATTAATATGGACGGGCTGGAGTGGCAGCGGAAAAAATATAACTGGTTTACCCGCCGCTTTCTGAAAAGAGCCGAGCGGCTTGCTGCTACGCATGGCGATGTGCTGGTAGCAGATTCAATCGCTATACAGGAGTATATAAAGACCACCTATGGAAAAACAGCGCATTATATTCCTTATGCAGCTGACATATTTGACAAACCAGATATTCGTCAATTGAAGAAATTTCAACTGCAAGCCAACAACTATTATCTGCTGATGGCCCGCATGGTACCGGAAAATAATATTGAAACAATAATCAAGGGATACCTGCTGTCGGGGCAAACCAAACCCCTGCTCGTTATTGGCGATACCGGCAACCGTTTTGGAAAATATCTTGTATCAACATATAACCGACCGGATATTATTTATACCGGACCGGTTTTTGACAGTGAGCTATTGAATAACCTGCGGTATTATTCCCTCCGTTATTTTCATGGGCATTCTGTCGGGGGCACCAATCCTTCCTTGCTGGAAGCCATGTCCTGCAGTTGTGACATTATTGCCCACGACAATATTTTTAATAAATCAGTTCTTGGTAATGATGCCGGTTATTTTATAGGAGAAGGGCAAATAGCAGAATTATTAAATGAGAATAAAGAAACAACCATAACTGAAGCGGGAAAAAAATCAAACCTTGAAAAAATCAGGACGCATTATAATCCCGGTAAAATCATTGACGCTTACGAAAACCTGATGCTGAACTCACTCCGGCACTGATTGCAACGCCGGTTTTATTTCTTTTCTGCCGGGCACATCAAAAACGGGAAAGGCATTGGTAAATGCCAGGATCCAGATAACATATTCTGCCGCATTGGTGATAAAACTTCCCGTAAACTGGTAAATGAATATGAAAAGGAAAAGCATGAGGCGGTAGTAATTTTTCCATGTTTTGGTAATGATGAAAAAGAAGATCTCAATCGCTATTCTGCCAATAAAACCCACCCAGCCAAACAAGGCCAGCGTTTCAGCTGCTGCATTCGGGATGGCCACGGGGGTAGTATGAAAATATAAATAGTAGCCGCGGATTAAATCAGCGCCTTCAAGCTTTAGCTGTCCCGGGCCAATACCCCACCAGGAATTACCCTGTTCAAGTAAGTTCCTTGCGATGATGAATGCATCGCCGGTTCTGCCCGATGCGGAAGAGTCGTTACCTGAAATAATATTCTCAAGCCGGGTGAAAAAAGGATTATCCCTGAAAAATAAATAAATAAGCAGGAACAACACAACACCGGCAAAACCGGTATTGATAAACCCATTCACCACCCGTCTTTTTGCATGAAGGGTCCGAAAATGGATAAAAAGGCAAATACATCCCGCAATCAGCAAACTGGTTATAACACCAAGAGAAAATGAAAGAATGAACGGCAGAAAGAGCATAAATAAAAGCCGGTACTTATTCATTGAATTTTTCTGCAAAACATATTGAAGAAAGAAATACAAAAACAAAGGCACAAAAAGTAATGCATAGTAAGATGCTTCATACGTTAACATTTTCAGTCGTAAAAATCCCCCAACCCCGTCGGTAATTGTTTGTTTTATCCAGAACCAGCTGTAAAATGGCGTGAAGTAAAAAACAATGGCAATAAGGCACAGCACGGTATTTATAATAAGCAGGGTCGTTAGTATTTTTTCTTTGTTGTGGTCAGTTTTCAGCCAGGTATAAAATGCCTGACCAAAAATATAAACAGCCAGCAGGTTGAGCAGGCTGATGGCATATTGCTTTTCATCAACACCCACAAAAAAAAGATGAGCAATAAAAAAAGGTAAAAAAACTGCAATGAATGGAAGAGCAGGTTCATTTTTTCTTTTTATCAGAACCCATATATAAAAGAAAGGGGCCAGTAATGAGGTATAAAGCAGGCCAAAAGGAAGCCCGGCGGAATTGACAAAAAAATAAAGAAAGGCGAAGGGAAGATATTTATTAAGCTTTAATCCCATAGTTATAATAATGAGTGAAACGTCAGTCAGCCGGTCATGGTTGTTTGTTACCGGCGTATGACCTGAATATTTTTATCAATGCCAGCGATACGCCAGTTGTGATAAACAGTTCTGTTAGGTATATGGAAACAACCGTACCCCTAGCGCCATAGATTGAAGCCAGCACAAGATTTCCTGTGATGCATAACAGCAACCCGGACAAATAGATCAGAAAATATGTTTTCTTTTTGTTCAGCGCCAGCAATGATAATGAGCCCGGCATATTGAGACATACTACCGGAACAGCGATACAAAGCAGCCGCAACAGCAATACAGCCTCATCGTGCTGTTCATGCATGAAAAAGCCAATGATCAGGGGAGCGAGGATAATAACAGCAGCAGATGCAATAGTGGTTAATAAAAGGAAAGGGATAAAAATTTTTTTGAAATACTGTTTCAGCGTTGTGCCCCCCTGTGTTGCCAGCCGGCATACATTCGGGTAAATAGTTTGTGCAAACGCTGTCAGCACCTGCTTCATCGCAAAATAGACCCGTTCGGCCACACTGAAATACCCGGCAGCCAGGTCATTAGTGTACAAGCGGAGTATAAACAGGTTTCCGTATTGCATGAAGTTCATGGAAAGATTCGTGGCGGTTACGGACCAGCCATCCTGCAGTGAAGAAATAATTCGATTTAATGATGGCCGGGAATAATGTAAACCAAACATTCTGACAACAAATACAGAAGCAGCGATGCCTGCAATGAGATTGCCCGTTCCCAAAAAGAAAGTAAACAGCGCTGCATCATCCGGTTTCCGGATAAACAGGAATATTAAAACAACAAAAATTATTTTGGAACACAAAACAGATAATGCCGCCCAGTGCAGTTTTTCCATACCCTGCAAAAACCAGGAAGGCAGAGATGCCTGACCGGGTACAAAAACAAAAGCCATACAATAAAGCATGAAATGCTCCCTGATGACCGGGAAAACTGCTGCCAGCAGCAGTAAAATAAGAAAGGCTGCTACACAAAGAATGAGTTTGGTATGAATGCAGGTGAAGAAAAGTTCCGATAATTTATTACGATCCTCCTTGTTAAGAGAAACCTCCCTTGACCCTGTTTGACCAAAACCGTATTCTGCCAGTGTACCCAGGAAAAACATGATGACCTGGGCCACCGCGACCCGGCCAAAGTTCTCCACACCGATCTTTGCAATAACAAACGGAACAACCAGCAGTTGCAGCAGCGCATTAATACCCTGCACCAGGCTCAGTGAAAAAAAATTACGGGCAAGTTTCTTTTTGTTTACCTGTATCATTAATGCTTACGAAGATAAGGATGCCGCTTCGGCAATCTTGCAGGTATATTTTAAGCAAACCGCACAACCATCCGTCAGGGCATTGCGATATATGCAGTAAAATTCATTATTTTCAACTCATGCCCGAACAATCAACAGAAGACATAGACTTACTAAGGCTGTTAGAAAGGACAATCAGCTTTTTCAAAAAATTCAAATGGGTATTTATTATTGCCCTGCTGGCCGGTATTATCAGCGGCTGGTTTTTTTACCGATTCATGATCCCGGTCACTTATAAATCAAGGGTTGTACTCCATTCATTTATTTTAACCAATCCGGAACATATACAGCTGGTAAATAACTGGAATAATCTGCTGAAGCAAAAAGAGTATAAAGAACTTTCAGTTGTGCTGGGATGCAATGAAGAAATACTGAGAAAAACAAAACAACTGAAAGCAAAAGAGATACAACAGGCTTTTACACCCAGCAACCCGAATGGGTTTACCATTGATGCTGTGGTAACCGACACTCAAATTCTCGACACTTTACAGGCAGCAATTATTTATGGTTTTGAAAACGGTAATTACATAAGAGAACGTCTTGCCATTAAAAGAGCAGCATTAACGGAACTGATTGAAAAGACCAATACAGAAATTAAAAAACTTGATTCAACCAAAAAGGTAATGGAAAATATCATCAGCGGAAGCGGAAGAGCATCTTCTTCACTGATTGTTGATGGCTCCAGCATTAACAGGCAGCTGATTGAAATGAATGAAAAATTTTTGAACTATAAAGAAAATCTTCAGTTTACCGGCGCTGTACAGGTGCTGCAGGGGTTCAGTAAATTCAATAAACCCGACGGGCCACACCTGCTACCCTGGCTTATCATCGGTATTTTCTTTTTTACGGTTCTGGCCTGGGCTTATGCACTTATCAGCAATATCAATTACAAACTGAAGCAAAGGGCAAAAAAATAATCCGGTTATTTCAAAAACATAAATATGAAACGAAGGGGGGGAACAAAAGAACTGTTATTCACCCTGCTGATCCTATGGTATATTGCTTTTTTTGCCGGGCTCGTTTTTCATTTCAGGGCGGTAAGTAGTATCAGCGTAGGGTTGATATTGCTTACAGGTCTTGTATGGAACAAAACAGATACAGGGAGTTTTATCAGCAGGGAACTTTTCAGTTTCTTTCCGGTGAGTTGTTTTGCATATTTCCTTTACATCTCTCTATTGCTTTTAATTAATGATAATACAAAAACAGCCCTGCGGCATATCGAACTCAAGTCTGCTCTTGTACTGATTCCCGCCGCGGTTCTATGTTGTAATTTTTTAAACGCAGGAACAATCCGACTGCTGTTAAAATACTTTCTGTTCCTGCTTGTGTCTGCCTGTTTGTATTGCATAGCCCTATCTGTGATTAACTACATGAATAGCGGCGACAGTTCTGATTTTTTTTATCATAACCTTGTAAGCCCTTTAAAGCAACATGCCGTTTATTTTTCACTACTGATTTTTTTTGCCATCCTTTATCTGCTCGGGGAAATGAAAAAAGGGATCCGGTTTTTTAGTAAAGCGATTCATTTCTTGTTGATAGTTTTTTTTTCACTCTTTCTTGTCCTGCTATCTTCAAAACTGGTATTGTTGTTTTATGCAGGATACCTTGTTTATTTTTTTCTTTCCGGAAAAATGCAGGAAAGACAAAACAAGGCATGGCTTATTCTTTCTGTGATATTACTGGCCGGGGCATCTGTTCTGGTTTTTTTTACCAATAACCCCGTAAATAAAAGGTTCAGGGAAATATTTCAGGGGGATATAGGCATGGTAAAAAAAGACAGCTATTCTCCTGCAGATTATTTTAACGGGCTTCAGTTCCGGCTGCTCCAGTGGAGGCTTGTTCCGGAAATTCTGGATGAAAACAAAAGTTGGCTGACAGGATTGGGTGAAAACGCAGGTCAACAGAAACTACAGGAAAAATATATTTCAAAGAATATGTACCGGGGGCAGCCCGGCACCCCGGATACAGGCTATCTTGCCTACAATACACATAACCAGTTATTACAATCACTTCTCACCGGCGGTATTACCGGCAGTATACTTTTTTTACTGATTTGTATTGCTCTTTTACGAATGGCCTTGCGGCAAAGGAAAAGCAGGGTTGTCGCCGCAACTGTTCTGATTTTATTTTTTTCAATGATCGAATCATGCTTTGAAACACAATACGGGCTATTGCTTTTTACTTTTTTTCCCCTTTTCTTTTCCAGGCTTTCAGGAGAGGAGGCCGGTATATAACTGCAGCAGCGGACAACCTATATGCAGTTTATCCCGATATGGATTGCAGGATTGTAATAATGTATAAACTCTCGGTTGTCATAATCACCTTTAATGAAGAACGGAATATTGCACGGTGTATAGAGTCTGTAAAACCGGTGGCAGATGAAATCATTGTGCTGGATTCGTTTTCAACCGACAAAACGGTTGCTATAGCAAAGAGCTGTGGCGCTGTTGTATTCCAGGAAAAATTCAGAGGTTACATCGGGCAGAAGAATGCAGCCATAGAACTTGCTTCCCATGATTATATACTCAGCCTCGATGCGGATGAAGCGTTGGATGAACAATTAATTGCTTCGGTTCTCGAAGCCAGGAAAAATTTTCATAGCAGGGCTTATTCTATGAACCGCTGCACCTGCTATTGCGGCCATTTCATCAAACACGGACTTTGGTACCCGGACAAAAAGATCCGGTTATTTGACCGCCGGGTATCACACTGGGGCGGACTGAACCCCCATGATAAAGTAGTAGTGGCAGAAGTTTTTCCCATTACACATCTGAAAGGAAACATTCTGCATTATTCTTTTAATACAACAGAAGACCTGGTGTGGCAACACAACCGGATGAGTTCAATTGCCGCCGCATCATTATATACTGCAGGTAAGCGCAGCAACTGGTTTAAGATGCTGGTGCGGCCCGCCTGGGCATTTTTAAACGGTTTTTTTTTCCGCCGGGGTTTTTTAGACGGCATTGATGGATTTACTATCGCTGTTAATACGTCGCACCAGGTATTTTTAAAATACAGCAAGTTGTTCCGGTTGCAGAAAACAAACCACAGAACCGTTAAAGACCTTGTGATAAAACCACCTGAAAGCGAACTGCTTTCTGCTTTCAGTGAAAAGTGAATGCCGGGTTGGTTTTATTTTTTCTCCAATATTTGCAATACATTCTGTATGATTTAATTTTCAGGTATTAAGTGCGGAAAATTTTCAGAAATACATGGTTGGTTCTTGATAAAAGGGAACGAAGAAGGTTTACAGTTCAGGTTTTGCTGGATGTGATTATCAGCATTACCGATATATTATTTTTAGCAGCATTACTTTGGATTATCAGTTTTTACATTCAACACGGTACTACAGAAAATATTCCTTATTTCCCCCACTGGCTGGCCACCGCTGAACCATTGATGCTTATAGCAGGGTTTGTCATTCTTTTCGCCATAAAAAATACTGCTGCTTATGCTGTTGCAAAGGCGCATTTCACATTTGCCGGCCAGGTCGCAGTCCGTATTTCAGCCGGCAGTATGCGTCGCTATTTGCAATCCGGTTTTTCTGAATTTGTAATGACCGATTCATCTGTATGGATACGCAAAATCGCTTTGCAGCCATTCGACTTTTCTCAGCAGGTATTGTCAGGGTTTCAGCAAATCATCGCACAGGCAATCCTTATCAGCCTAACCGTTACTGCCATTCTTGTATTTAATGCAAAACTTTTTTTGTTGCTGTTCGTCATTCTGCTTCCCCCGGTCATTGCTGTATTTTTTTTCATCCGGAAACGGCTTGGTGTTGTTAAGAAAAATATCAGGGAAACCAATGAACGATCATACCGGTACTTACTGGATGCCCTGAAAGGTTTTGTAGAGGCTAATATTTATCAGCGAAATGATTTTTTCCTGGATCGTTTCATCCATTACCGCAGCAGGTTTAGCGCTGCTCTTTTTAATTCCCTTGCATTGCAAAGCCTTCCGTCAAGGATGATTGAGATATTTGCCATTGCCGGGTTATTCATCCTTATCGTTATTGCAGAATGGACCGGCAATACCGGGGGTAATACACTGATCACCATCGGGGCTTTTATGGCGGCTGCCTATAAAATCATTCCGGGAATGGTAAGAATGATCAACCTGGCCGGACAGATCAAAACGTATGAATTTTCTGCGGAAGAACTAACAGGGACTTTCCCGGATAACAGGTCTGCCGGTAGCGTAAGCCCTGCTGACATTCACTCAATGGAAATGAAAAATATCTCCTTTCAGTATGCGGGTAAAGATATTCTGAAGAATTTTTCCTTATCTGCCAGCCGGGGTGATCTTCTTGGTATTTGCGGCGAATCGGGCATTGGAAAAACGACAGTACTGAATCTTTTGCTTGGTTTTTTAAAACCCGGCACAGGGGAAATTTTGATCAATAATGCACCGGTGAGTCATAAAATGCTTCGCAGTTACTGGCCTTCGGTATCGTATGTACGGCAACAATCTTTTTTTATTTACGATACAATAGAAAATAATATTACCCTTGGCGAAGAAAAACCGGATAAATCTAAACTGGAATTTGCATTAAAAGCAACAGGGCTTGATAAACTGATATCTTCTTTTTCCGAAGGGCTCCAAAAATTAATTACGGAAAACGGAAAAAATATCAGTGGCGGGCAGCAGCAGCGGATTGCACTGGCAAGGGCATTATATAAAAGAGCCGACGTTTATTTACTGGATGAGCCTTTTAGCGAACTGGATAAGGAATCGGCAGGCAGGATACTTGAACAATTGAAAAAATTGGCGGCTACCGGAAAAATAATTTTAATAAGCAGTCACGACAAAACAAGCCTTTCATATTGTAGTCAAACAATTTCACCGGGGAATGAATAAAGAAAAGGAACTGATCATCCTGGTTCCCGGTTTCCCGGAGAATGAACAAGACAGCACCTGCCTGCCATGGTTACAAAATACTGTACGGAAACTTCACGAAATTAACCAGGCGCTGAAGATAACAGTACTGAGCTTTCAGTATCCGCATCGGTACGGGGTATATTATTGGAAAGGAATAAAAGTAATGGCATTTGGCGGCGCCAATAAACAGGGATTATCAAAACTTTTTTTACGGTTCAGAGTTAATAAGCAGCTAAGCAAAATTTATAAAAGGAAAAGAATAACAGGAATTCTAAGTATCTGGTATGGTGAATGTGCAAGGGCAGGACAATTGTTTGCCCAAAAGAAAAACCTGAAACATCTCTGCTGGATTGCAGGCCAGGATGCAAAAAAGGAAAACAAATTTCCAGGACGGTTGAATATAAAAGGAAATAATCTTGTCGCAGTATCTGATTTTCTGCAGGAATATTTTGAACAAAATCATGCTGTAAGGCCGCAGCATGTAATTCCTTTCGGTACCGATGCTTCAGCATTCGGAAATGAAAGACCCGGAAAGGACATTGATTTATTAGCGGTGGGCTCATTAATTCCTCTGAAACAATATGAAATTTTTGTTGAAGTGATAAAAAGAATTAAAACTGATTTACCACTGGTAAAAGCTGTATTGATTGGCAGCGGCCCCGAACGGGATAAAATTACCGAACTTATAAATGAAGACGGGCTGCAAAATAATATCCGGCTAACCGGAGCATTACCTTATAACGAAACGCTGCAATATATGAAGCGGGCAAAAGTTTTTCTTCATCCTTCTTCTTACGAAGGCTTTGGTTGTGTATGTGCCGAAGCATTATATGCCGGAGCATATGTGATCCGCTTTACAAACCCAATGAACAAAGCCATGACTAACACGGTTATCGCCGGTACGAAAGAAGAAATGATTCAAAAAGCAATTGAAAGATTAAATCAAAACAGCCCGTATGAGAGCATTAATGAATACCCGGTAGAAGAAACGGCGGGAAAAATTTCACTGTTATTTGGATTGTAATGTTTCAAAGACAGCAAGCATTTTTGAGGCAACCGCACCCGGGGACATTTCTTTTACATAATACTCAGCGCAGGCTTTTGACCTTGACAGCAACGCATCCTTTTTTAGCGAGAAAAGAATTTTAAATAAAGCTTCCGGGTTTCCTTTTTCATAAATATAGCCCAACCTGCCGCCGTCAATTGTTTTAACCGATGCGGGAATATCCGTAACAATGGGAACACAGCCACATGCCAACGCCTCCATCAGCGCATAGCTGCCTCCTTCATAGTGGCTGCCGGATACAATGTAATCCGCAGCATTGTACCATGTTTCCATTTCAGCATTTTCAATTTTTCCAACCACTATTACTCTTTCCTTCAGTAATGGGCTTGTATTAATTTTTTCTATTACGGCTTCCAATAAATCATTTTCCTGGTAGATCATATACAGTCTTGCCCCGGTGTTTGCCGCAAAATATTTTTCAAATCCCTCCAATACTGTCAGCGGGTCTTTATTTGCGTTTAACCTCCCCGCCCAGAGAAAATTTACCGGGGCATTCATACCGGTTTTTGATTTGCATTCCTCTTTACCCTTCTTCTTAAACAGAAAAGAAGCAGGCGGCATTTCAAAACATTTGGAAATACTTTTTATAATACCGGCCCTCTGCCATTCTTCTGCGATACCCATTGAGCTGAACAGGTATCCGTCCACCACCTTATCTGCCATTCGTTGAAAAATTTTCTTTCTTTTGAATGGTACTTCGCCCTGGTGCTGCAAAATGATTTTACAACGACTGTCCAATTTTCTCCGCAGCGCCTTTACCTGTAACGGAAATATCAGCCCCTGCACCAGCACCACATCAGGGTTTTGGGCTGCAATGAAGCGGTGTGTTTCTCGTGGTATTTGCCAGAAGCTGTTCTTTCGGCGGAAAAAATGAAAACGTATTTCATTTGCAATACAGGCAGTTTCAACCGCCATATGTTTTACCAGCACCGTTTCAGCTTTATTGGCCAGTTCCCGCAGATACAAATCTGTTGGACGGTGTTTGCTGATTACCTCTTCAGCATTACTGAATTCCTTGTGGCAGTAATAGTTCAGCCCTATGAATTTTATTTTTTTCATAGTACTTCAAAAGGTATTTCGGCTGAAGGATAATAGCGGAGAATTTCAGCAACCAGCGCTGACAGGTTTCCTTTTACATATAAAATTTGTTTGCCCAATCTTATGCGGCTGTAGTTTTCTTCCGGCAGAAAGCCATTATCAGCTTGTACAAGCTCATCCGCCAACATTACTTCGCCGCCTTTGATAACAAGAAGTATTTCCGCTTCAGCAGGGTTGTCGCTGCTTGTAATAACTATATCAGCCACTTTATTTTCAGCTATTGTTCCCCGGTCATCCAGCTTCCAGGTATGGGCAGGGGTTATTGTGAGCATATCCGCCAGCTCATTTTTTGTAACCAACCCGGTTTCCAGCGCAACCCAGAAATGTTCTTTAGTCCGCCACGGCGATGTAAGTGTTGCGTCTGTGCCAAAAAGAACTTTTGTTCTTTGTTTTAACTTGTCAATCGCAGCGGTTTGACCCAATAAAAAAAAGTTTGAAGCGGGGCACCATATCAAAGCAGCAAAAGAACCAGCCAATCGTTCTGTCAAAGCCACGCCATGTACGGCAATAATTTTCTTGCCCAACCAGTTTGAACGGATTACTTTTTTAATCTCCCCTGATGATTTTTCGTCTACCCCCTCGCCGAGATGCATTACATAAGGCCTGCTGTTGCGCAAAGGATGGTTCAGTTTCCACCACCATTTTTTTTCAAAAGAAACCGAATGCAGGGAATAACAATCCCGGAAAACACTGACCAGTTCATTATCCACTGCCAACCTGTCTCCATGGTTTACCACGGAGGTAAAACCATTCAGCAGGTTTTTATACAATCCCCATCGTATCCGCAGCGCCTGCGGGATCTTTTTTACAGCTTCAATCTCATGAAAAAACCTCTCATGAATATCATGTCCCCATTCGGTATAGTTTTTATATCCACCCCTTCCCAGTTGCGGGTAGTTGTTGAAATCAAGATGGTCATGTGAATTAATGAACCCGGGAAATGCAACAGCGCCGTTCAGGTTATAAACTACTTCATTCTTTTCACGGATCAGCCTGCCTCCCGCCCCGGAAATCTTTTTTATTTTTCCATCAAGGATAAAAATATCTTTCTTTCCGGGAGAGCCATAAATAATAAGGTCATGGAGTATCATTGCTCTTCTTTAAATGAATACCATACAGCAGCGGCATACCATAGAATTTTTTGTAGAGTTCAACCGCATTTTGATTTTCATAAAAAGGCTTTACTGCTTCATAAATCTTCCTTTCGGTAAAACGCAGTTCGGTCCATCCAAGTTGCTTTGCTATGCTGCGGATTGTTTTAAGGGGATAGATAAAACTTTCCAATGAAATAGTTTTGTCACCATGTTTAAAAGTCCTTTTGGCATTTCTTTTCAGCGCTTCCGGATGATAATCTGTAATGATGATATCAGCACCCGGCTTCAGTATTTTGTTCCATTCAGGTAATATCTTTTGAAAATCGGGAATATGAGCTATGGTAAGTGTTGAAACAATAACATCAAACAGCAAAGTGGGAACACCGCTATACTTGCCGTCTGCCACTAAATACGTTTCAGAAAGAGGAAATTTTTTCTTCAGCTGGCCAAGCATTTCTTCAGACACATCATAGCCAACCACCTTCAGTGGTTTTTTTGCAAGCAATTTGTACCAATGTCTCCCGGTTCCGCAGCCAATATCGGCCACCCGTTTGCCATATAAAGTTGTACTGTATAATAGTGTGCTGAAAATTTCTTCTTCTGCGTGAAGTATAAGATTATCCGGCTGGTTGTCATAACCCGCTGCCCAAAGATTATATCCTTCAGCAGGTTTTTTGGAAATAACCGGGTTCATTATTTTTTTAAGCCATCCAAACATTGGAATATTTAAAAATAGCAATAATCCCGTTGCGGGGCGGGGCAACTTGCTGCATTATAAATCCGTTTTCCCGGTTGATGAGCAAGGTATTGCTTTTTAATCCACGCAGCGCTGTTGCCAAGCACCGTTTTCCCAATGCTTTGCTGGCCATTGCTGCATCCGTTGATGGCCGGTTTGACTGGGCTTTTGTGGACGGAAACTGCGAAACCGACCCTTATGCTGTACTCTCCTCTTATCTTAAAACGGGTGAATACAAATACATCGGCTTTACCGTGATGCCCGGCCCGCAGACAAAACAAGCCATACCATTTGCGAAAAAAATAAAAGAAGAGTTTCCCAATACCATCATGATCTGGGGCGGCTATTTCCCCATCAATCATTATAAAGTAGTGATGCAGTCCGGCTATGTTGATTTTATAATCAATGGCCCCGGTGATCATGCCTTCCCTGCCTTGCTGGATGCACTGGAAAATAACAAGCCATACGAACTGATAAAAAACCTGGTCTATACATCCGGCGATGCAATTATTAAAAATGCCAAGGAAGATTTATTTGAACAGGATGAGCTTCCTCCATTGCCTTATGATAAAATCAGCCATTTCTATCAGCCGGATAAATATTATCTCGGCAAAACCTATCTCGGTGATAAAACAATGGCTTATCATTCCAGCATCGGCTGCCCGTTTACCTGCTCCTTTTGTGCAGTGGTTCCCATTTTTGAAGCAAGATGGAAAGCCAAATCAGCACAATTAGTGTATAAGGATATTAAATATGTAAAAGAAAAATGGGGGGCTGATGCGGTGGAGTTTCATGACAATAATTTTTTTGTGTCTGAAAAAAGGGCTGTTGAATTTGCAAAACTTATCAGGCCCGAAAAAATGAACTGGTGGGGCATGGCAAGGATTGACACGGTGGATAAATTCAGTGATGAGTCGCTGGCGCTGATAAGCGAAGCAGGCTGCAAAATGATTTTCTTCGGCGCCGAAAGCGGCAACGATGAAATTTTAAAACAGTTAGACAAAGGCGGCACACAAACAGGCGAACAGATACTCCGCTTTGCGGAAAGAATAAAAAATTTTGGAATTATTCCCGAGTATTCTTTTGTACTGGGCACGCCGGCGCCCACTCCGGAACAGGTGATGGCGCAGATAGAATTTGATATCCACTTTATTAAAAAAGTAAAAAAGGCAAACCCTGATACAGAAATTGTTTTATACACTTACAGCCCGGTGCCAACCGAAGGCTCAGAATTATTTAAGCAGGTAAAAGAATCAGGATTTGAGTACCCGCAAAAATTGGAAGACTGGATGACTCCCCAATGGGAACGATTTGATATGCGAAAAAACCCGCTGACACCCTGGCTGAAACCCGAAATGATTGATAAGATCAGAAATTTTGAAACAGTGCTGAACGGTTATTACCCCACTGCTTCCGATATACGGCTCAATACAATAAAACGCCGCCTGATGAAAACGGTGGCTGGCATCCGGTATAAAACCAGCTTCTATAAGTTTCCTTACGAAATAAAATTATTGCAGCGACTCTGGAAGTACCGCCAGCCGGAGATACAGGGTTTCTGATTTAATTATATGAACGAAACTGCTGTTATAGAAAACACTGTTGCCACTGGTTCTTTTGAAGAAAGTTATATCCGCATGCGGCAAAAAGAAGGAAGGATTTATACGGATGAAGAGTTGCTGCAACTGCCGGATATTTCATCCGGCCACCGGTATTATAAAGAATGGCTGCTGCGAAAAAAATCCTGCACCCGGCTAAAGAAGTACATAGAAAAAAAAATAAGGTCGGTAAAAATTCTTGAAATGGGTTGTGGTAACGGGTGGTTGTCTCACTGTTTATCACAAATTCCTGGTAGCGAAGTAACAGGCGCCGATATTAACAGGATAGAGCTGCAACAGGCAAAGAGGGTTTTCAAAAATGTACCCAACCTGCAGTTTGTGCCGGGCGGTATAAATGCCGCCGGCATTCCTGATGCTTATTTTGATTTTGTAATTTTTGCATCCTGCATACAATACTTTGCTTCATTGGAAGAACTTGTTCGGGATGCCATGCGTAAACTAAAAGACAGTGGGGAGCTGCATATATTAGACAGTCCCTTCTATAAACCTGTTGAAACAACTGCTGCGGCAGAAAGGACAAAAGAATATTTTGACCGCATGGGTTTCCCGCAGATGGCGGACAGTTATCATCACCATTCTTTAGACGAACTAAAACAGTTTGACTGCAAAATTTTATACCAACCAAATTTTATCAGCAGGTATTTATACAGGAACAAAACCCCTTTTCCCTGGATTTGTATAAAAAAATCATGACCATTACACAGCGGTTATATCATACTTATCAGCGCTACCGCACTTTGCAAACGCATACAATAACGGCATTGCCCATTGCCATACTGATGCCGCACAGCGCCTGCAACTGCCGCTGTGTGATGTGTGATATCTGGAAGGACAATAAAAACCTTAAGCAGCTTGAAGAAAAAGATATTGAACAATTATTGCTGTCGTTTAAAAAACTGGGGACACAGCAGGTTGTCATGTCCGGCGGTGAAGCGCTGCTAAACCCCAACTTCTTCCGGTTTTGTGAAATGCTTAGCAGACAGCAAATTAAAGTAACGCTTCTTTCCACCGGGCTGACATTAAAGAAGAACGCTGAAAAAATTTTAAGGTATGTAAACGATGTGATTGTTTCATTGGATGGCGATGCGGCAACACATAACCATATCCGCAATATCCGGGAAGCTTTTGAAATGCTGAAGGAAGGGGTAATATATGTAAAGCAACTGAGGCCATCATTTAAGATAACTGCAAGAACGGTTATACATAAAATTAATTTTCGCCAATGGCCCGCCATTATTGATGCCGCAAAAGAAATGGGATTAAACCAAATCAGTTTTTTACCGGCTGATGTAAGCAGCCATGCTTTTAACAGGGAACTGCTGTGGAGTGAACAACGGCAGCATGAGATTTTACCGGACGCAAATGAACTGCCGGAACTAAAAGAAATGCTGAAAGAACTATTTATCAGCAGAAAAAAAGATTTTGAATCAGGCTTTATCGCCGAAAGCCCGGCCAAACTTCAAAAGATCTATGAATACTACGCCGCCTTTTATGGACTGAACCCGTTTCCTTTTAAGCAATGCAATGCGCCATGGGTATCGGCAGTAGTGGAAGCAGACGGAACGGTAAGGCCCTGTTTTTTTCATGAAGCGATAGGAAATATCCGGGACAACGATTTAAAAGCAATTTTGAATAAAGAAGAAAATGTTGCTTTCCGGAAGAAACTTGATGTAATGAATGATGTAACTTGTAAGAAATGTGTGTGCTACCTGCAGCTGGCACCAGGAACAAAACTGAATTAACGACATGAGCAAACTCCTCTTCTCCCACTCCTACTTCATGCGGTTTGACCCAAAGCAATGGGCCACGGGGCAGCCCTATGCACCCATCGGCACATTATATGCCGCTTCACTTTTGCGCAATAACGGGCATGAGGTTTTTTTTCTTGACAGCATGTTTGCCTACGGCCCGGAAGAAGTAATACCGCCGCTGCAAAAACACAGCCCTGATTATTTCATCATTTATGATGATGGCTTCAACTACCTCACCAAAATGTGCCTGACCAATATGCGGGAGGCAGCATTTGAAATGATGAAATTTGCCAAACAAAAAGGATGTACCGTTATTGTTTCCAGTTCAGATTCCACCGATCATTTTGAACAATACCTGAACGAAGGCGCCGATTTTGTTTTGCTGGGCGAAGCTGAACAAACATTGCTGGAACTTGTGACCGCCATGGAGAAGGGAGAAACCGATTTTCTTACACTGCCGGGGATTGCATTTAAACAGAAAGAGGCAGTAATAAAAACAGTGAAACGCAATGTGACGAAAGAGCTGGATGAACTTCCGTTTCCTGCCTGGGACCTTGTGGATGTAAATGCGTACAAAAAAATGTGGCTGAAAAGCAAAGGATATTTCTCGCTGAACATTGCAACCACGAGAGGCTGCCCTTTTAAATGTAACTGGTGCGCTAAACCAATTTATGGCAACCGCTATAATTCCCGTTCGCCGAAGAATGTGGTGGCCGAACTTAAAATGCTGAAAGAAAAATATGCGTTTGACCATATCTGGTTCTGCGACGACATCTTTGGTTTAAAACCCGGCTGGGTAAAAGAATTTGCTGACCTTGTAGAGAAAGAGAACCTGCAATTTAAATTTAAAATTCAGGCAAGGGTTGACCTGATGGTTGAAAAAGATTATATCAGCGACCTTGCCCGTGCCGGTTGTGATAATGTGTGGATGGGCGCTGAGAGCGGCTCACAAAAAATACTGGATGCGATGGATAAGGGAACTACCGTACAGCAAATATTTGAAGCTACAGGGTTGCTTAAAAAAAATAATATTAACCCCTCCTTCTTTATCCAATTCGGTTACCCGGGCGAAACAAAGGAAGATATTTTAAAAACCATTGAAATGATCAACACCCTGCTGCCTTATGAATTGGGTATTTCTGTTTCTTATCCCCTGCCCGGCACTGGTTTTTATGAAAATGTAAAAACACAAATGCGGGAAAAGACAAACTGGACAGATTCCGATGAACTGGCGCTGATGTTCCGCAATACTTTTGCTCCTGCATTTTATAAGCAATTGCATCGCTATGTACATAAAAATTACCAGAAGAGTCTTGCCCTTGAGATTTTCAGGCAATTACTGACAAAGCCGGCATCAGCAAGTTTCGGTAACATCAAAAAAGCATTTTCTTTATTATATTACCTGCCTGCAGTATGGATTGCTAAAATAAAGCTCAGGCAAATGGAAACTGCGGTAACATGACAGAAACAGCAATAAACATACAGGAACAAAAAGCAAAAGAAGCCTTCAACAGGCAGGCCCCGCTGTTTGATGAACTGTATGGCAGGGACAGCATCGTTCAGTATAAAAGGAAAAGAGTAAGAGAACATGTTGAGAAATTCATTCTTCCGGATTCATTCATGCTTGAGCTGAATGCAGGCACAGGTGAAGATGCGGTTTATTTTGCCGGACGGGGGCATTCTGTTCATGCTACCGATATTTCGCCGGCCATGAACAATATTTTGATGAATAAAAGAAACGAAAGCAGACTGGCTGATAAAATAACTCATGAGCTATGTTCTTTTACACAATTAAATAAATTGCAGCAACAGGGGCCTTTTGATTATATTTTTTCCAATTTTGCGGGGCTTAACTGCATCCATGAATTAGCGAAAGTACTCGCATCATTTCAATACCTGCTGAAGCCGGGGGGTTATATTACAATGGTTATTCTTCCCCCGTTCTGCCTGTGGGAGTTTTTATTATTATTCAAAGGAAAATTTAAAACTGCCTTACGCAGATTTTCGGGCAGGAAAGGAACCGAAGCGCATATAGAAGGAGAATATTTCCGATGCTGGTATTATAGCCCTTCCTTTATCAGGAAGCATTTGAAAAATGAATTTGAAGTAATGGCGCTGGAGGGACTTTGCACATTTGTGCCGCCATCGTACATGGAGCGGTTTACTGAAAAGCATCCAAAGCTTTATCGGCGGCTTGTACGGTGTGAAGAGAAATGGAAATCAAAATGGCCGTGGAAGATCATTGGAGACTATTACATCATCACTTTGCAAAAGAAATAGCAACAGGCTTTTCGGGCCGGGCCTGCAGCAGGGTATCCATCCGTTCTTCATAAGCAGTTAACACTTTTTCCTGCAGGTTGCCGGGGTTGCTTCGGGCAAAATGTTTTCCGGAAATTAATCCCATCATCTGTCCTTTATTATTGCGTTTGCCCTCTGCTTCTTTCTTTCTCCACCTTTTTTGTGTAAGCTGCATAAAAAAACCTTCAACACTGTCACCAATTCTTTTATTCAGCAGCCACTCTACTGCATTTTTGAGCCATGGTTTACCCCGATCCGATGCAGCCGGTTTTCTGAAGGAGCAAGCCGGAAGATACGTATCGGCCCACTGATTGCTGTTGAAAAAATCATTCATCACAGCCGTTCCGCAAACCGGCAACAAAGTCTTAATCTCGATGGCTGAGAAAATATTTTTATCCTCCAGCGGCAGGGCCAGCTCATCAATATAATAGTTCATACAGAAATAATGCTGACAGCCGGTTATAAAGGTGAATTTCTTAAACAGGTGCATCAATGTTCTGGCAATCCATAACCGGTTGGCTTTTGTGATTATAAAAAAATCCATATCCGATTTTTCATCAGCAAAATTTTTAGATAGCGAACCCGATATGCCGACGGCCCGTACAAATGGAAACTGGTAAAGAAAGCGACCGATCTTTATCCCCTTTCGCAAAAGTTTTTCCGCAGCCGCATTTCCGCGGATACGGCGGGTTGACAGCAGTGAATTATTTTGTATGGAATAAAACCCGTTAAAAAAGAAAATTCTTCTCTCTGCTTCAAGGCTTGCGAGCCATGCAGACAATGAAACTTCATCAGTGTTCAAACAAAGAAATTTTTTGATTTCTGTACGGGTCAATGGATAATAAAAGATATCGAAATAATGAAGTGCTTTAAGTACGGCTTGTTTACCATCTTCAAATAGTTGTTCCTTTGGGACATCATCCTTTCTTGTTTTTAGTAAAATCAGCGGCATAAAGCAACCTTTAAAAATGTATGAACGATTGAAGTCCTGATACCTTTTGTTTGAACAACCCCGCTTATCATAACCATCCCACGGCCAAGCTTGCTGTAAAATGGCCATCACCCAACCCAAACGGGATCATAAGAAGTTTCGTTGCCAGCCGAAAGAATTATCTTTTTGCAAAAAGGGCAGTTGATATTTTGTTTTCATTGTTTGTGATCATAACCGTTTTAATCTGGCTTGTACCACTGATTGCGATAATAATAAAAGCTGGTTCTGGGGGTCCTGTATTTTTCCGGCAAACAAGAATTGGTAAAAACGGGAAACCATTTACCTGTATAAAATTCCGGACGATGGTTGTAAATGAAAATGCAGATGACCTGCCTGCAATGGAAAATGATGAGCGAATAACAGGGGCTGGAAAATTTTTACGAAACACCAATTTAGACGAGCTGCCGCAATTTTTCAATGTGCTTTTGGGAAATATGAGTGTTGTGGGCCCCCGCCCGCATATGATCGCCGACTGTGTTCGATTTTCATTTGTCATTCCTTCTTACCAGTTCAGGAGCCTGATGAGACCGGGCATAACAGGCCTTGCACAGGTAAACGGTTGCCACGGGTTTACTGCCAATTATGACAGTATCATTCTTCGGTATTATTGGGATGCACAATATATTAGAAAGGCCGGTTTTCGGACGGATATTAAAATAATTGGCGCTACATTAAAACAGGGTTTCCAGAACCTCCGGATTTCGGTTTTTCATCCGAAAGAAAAAAAAAGAGAAGTTGAAACCCCGGCAGCAGAATAATTATTTTTTCCAGTAAGCATTTATTCTTTGCCTTATATTTTCTCTGAGGTTGATATAAAAAAGATTGATATCAGCAATATGATAGTTTCTTGTAAAGTATAAAAAGCTCCACGGAAACTTTGGGTTTTTTACATATAAAAAACCATTGCCAATGCCGGCGCCGGTGGTATGCCGGTATATTTTATTGAAATGGGTGAGCACACTTCCTTTATTCGATTTCCTGGAAACATATTCATCAGAGGCTGTCCATGTAAGCGGGTTGGTTACAAATGAATTTCCTTTTTCATCTTTCAGGAAATAGGGAATATAACCGTTGCGCAAGGTTCGCCAACTACAGATACAACCGGTTTGTAAGGAATCATTGCACATTTTCAGCGAAGAAAAATATTTCTTAGGTACGGGCCAACCGATAACATAGGCGGCAACCAGTTTTGCATTAAGCGGTTTATTCTCAAAAAAATCTTTCAACAATCTTTCCGCCATCATGGCTCCCTGGCTGTGGCCGGCGATTATGATGGGCCTTCCATTGTTCCAATATTTCAGATAATATTCAAAAGAAGCTTTTAAATCTTCATAAGCGAGATCAAAAGCCTTAACTGTATTTTCTTTTCCCTGCTTAAAAAAAGTACTGATATGCACCTGCCGGTATCTCGGAGAAAAAATGCGACATTGATTATTAAATACACTTGCCTGGTATAAAATAGTTGAATAATCTGTTTTGGCATTTATATAAGCATCATCAACAGATGCATTCGGAATATCACCAAATTTTCTTTTGGTAAAAGTGGTGGGATGAAGAAAAAATACATCAACCGAGGAATCTCTTATTTCATTTCTCAATGGTTCAGGAACGCTGTCTGATGGATCCCATTTCAAGGGATGAGCAGCCCAATAATTCAAACCACTGTAATCGGGCTTACCATCTGAACTTTTAAATTGATAGTGGCTTCGGAAAGCCAGGTATTTGTCTGAACAGGAACAAAAGATTATTACGACCAAACAGGAAAGAAAACGGAATCGCATCGGGCACAAAATAATTCAAAAAGTACACTTTCAGGATGATGAGTTTGAATGACAGAAAAAATATTAAGCCGTTAATATTTATTTAGTAGTTGAAAAACAGCTGATTTAAATAAATATCCAGTCACAATATATTTGTTACAATAAAATAATTAGTACTTTGTGATACATAGTACCATATTTCGCCCTATCTTTGAATCGAAATTCATTAAAACAGAGATATGAATATTGAAAATACACAGAGCCAGATGCGGAAAGGAATACTGGAATTCTGCATTCTTTCCATCATTCGCCGGGGCGAAGCATACCCCAGCGATATAGTGGAAGAAATGAGAGCAGCCAACCTTCAGATACTGGAAGGCACATTGTATCCTTTACTAACCCGTTTGAAAAATGCTGAGATGCTTACCTATCGTTGGGTGGAAAGCAACTCCGGCCCCCCCAGAAAATATTTTTCTCTTACAGAAAAAGGAAATGCTTTTTATACAGAACTGGAGCAAACATGGAATGAACTTTCTAATGGAGTAAATGCATTGGCCAGCAAAAAATCCGATGAACCATTAAAAAAATAACCAACCTACTTCAACCAAATTCACATAAAATGAAAAAAATAATCAACATAAACCTGAGTGGCCGGGTGGTCCCAATTGAAGATTCGGCATATGAAAAGCTACAGGCATATATCGAAAGTCTTCGCCGCTATTTTGCAAACGAAGAAGGAAGAGACGAGATCATTAATGATATTGAAAGCCGCATTGCGGAGTTGATGAGTGAGAAAATTAGATTGGGCTCCTCCGCTGTTACGGATGCCGATGTAAGCGAAATCATTTCTTCAATGGGTACTGTGGAAGATTTTGAAGCTGCAGAAAAAGAAGAAACCACAACAGCAAGTACAGCTTTTTCTTCATCCTCACAACAACAGCAAAACACAGGGTATGAATATACTTCAAAGCGAAGAGGCCGTCTGTACCGGGATACTAATGACAAAATTCTCGGAGGTGTTTGTTCCGGGATCGCCAATCACATCAATGTTGACCCCGCTATTGTCAGGTTATTGTTTGCCATCATCAGCTTTGGGGCAGGAATAGGTTTTCTTGCTTATATAATATTATGGATAGTTCTTCCCCCAAAAGATCTTGATGGATATTCCGGCAAAAGATTATACCGGAATCCTGATGATAAAGTGATTGGTGGTGTGGCCGGTGGCCTTGCGGCTTATTTTAATACAAAAGCTTCCACCATCAGGCTGATTTTTGTTGCACCATTATTATTAAATATCCTGATCGGGATATTAAATGGTTTTCGCTGGCATTATGATTTTGATTTTGCATTGAACATAGGTTTTGGCTCCCTGACAGGTACCTTTATCCTTACTTATATAGTATTATGGATTGTACTGCCGGATGCGGTCAGTGATTATCAAAAAATGGAAATGAGAGGTGAAACGGTAGACGTAAACCGTATTCGTCAGAATGTGAAAGAAGGAATGGAAAACATGAAGTCCCGCATGAAAGATTGGGGACAGGAAGTGAAAACATCGGCACAAAATTTAAGTAATAAGACAAAAGCATTTGCCGAAGATGCAAGAAGTGCCGTTCGCAGAAATAGCGGAGGTTTCGGACATGTGATAGGTGTTATCTTTAAAGCATTCCTTTTATTCATTGCAGGCTCCATTGCATTTGGTCTTTTTGTAGGGTTCATTGCTCTCATTTTCGGAGGAGTAGCCTGGTGGCCGGTGAACAATTATTTATGGACCAGCAAATGGCAGCAGTTGTATGCATGGGGAACACTTATATTTTTTATTGGCGTTCCTTTGATCGGGTTTATCGTCTGGGTCATCCGAAGGGTTATCCGTGTAAAATCGAGAAACAATTACTTAGGCTGGACATTTGCCGGTCTTTGGCTGATCGGTTGGGTAGCTGCTGTTTTATTTGCTTCGAGCATCAGCAGGGATTTTAGTGAATACAGGCATGACGATACTGCAATAAATCTTACTCAACCCGCAAACGGGAAAATGATTGTTGCTGTATCACAACCTGAACTGGAATTCAACAATCGTTTCTGGTGGGTGGATGAAGAAAGCAAGGGCTGGGATCTTTCTTCCGATACATTAAAATTATCAACCGTAAGGTTTGATGTAAAAGCAAGTACGGATGCTGCTTATCATGTAAATCTGAAAAAGTACAGTTATGGCAGATCGGAAGAAGATGCAATGGAGAGAGCCAAAGATATTCAGTACAGCATTGTTTCAAAAGATAGTGTTCTGGATCTGGGAAGCGGCTACACGGTAAGCAAGGATAAAAAATTCAGGCTGCAGCAGGTGGAGATAGAAATAATGGTTCCTGTTGGTAAAAAGATCCGGTTTGATGAATCGGTAAAAGAAAAACTGAACCCCACAAACTTCAGGATAAAAAAGTATTACCGGAAAAGAAAGGTGGTGAATATTGAAATAAATGATGACCGGAATTTCCGTTTCAGAACCGGGGTAGATTACACGATGAATGCCGGGGGACAACTGGCAGGCCCTGATGATACGGTGACACCTTCAAACAATAACGATTACCGGTATGAGAAAAAAGACAGCATTGATGTAGATAAGGAAATTGAAAAAAAGAAAAAAGAGTTGAAAGAACTGGAGGATAAGAAGAATAAGCAACAGCCCGGCACTACAATGAAAAAGATAAAGCAAAATAATAATTCAGATTTGGTGATACAGACATCAACACCGGGGCTTTCGGTGATTCAATTCTTTTGATAAATGCGGTTGAAGTCCCGCCAGTGGCGGGAATGGTTAAAAACTCCGGTTTTTTTCGGAAAGAGAAGCCCTTTCGGGGGCTTTTCTATTTTATCTACATTTGCGGTCAATCCTAAAATTTGATAATGAAGAATACTCCGTTTACACAAAAACATATTGCACTCGGCGCTAAAATGGCTGAGTTTGCCGGTTATAATATGCCTATCAGTTATACAGGTATTAATGACGAACATGCCGCTGTAAGAAAAAATGCCGGAGTGTTTGATGTAAGCCACATGGGAGAATTTATTTTAAAAGGAAAACATGCACTTGACCTGATACAGAGTGTGACAAGCAACGATGCATCCAAACTAAAAGCAGGACAGGCCCAATACAGTTGCCTGCCCAATGAAGAGGGCGGAATTGTAGATGATCTGCTGGTGTATTGTATCGAAGAAAACAACGTATACATGCTTGTTGTAAACGCCTCAAACATTGAAAAAGACTGGAACTGGATAAAACATCATGATAAGCATCATACAGAGATGCATAATATTTCGGATAAAACATGTTTGCTGGCAATACAAGGCCCTAATGCCACAAAAATCTTACAGCCGCTTACAGATATGGACATCCTGAACCTAAAGTATTACACTTTTGCAAAAGGCAAATTTGCAGGAGTTGATAATGTGCTGGTAAGCGCCACCGGATATACCGGCGCCGGCGGCGTGGAAATTTATTTTGAGGACAATGCTGCTGCTGCCGATAAAATATGGAATGCGATTTTTGATGCAGGCAAAGCCTATGGAATAAAACCAATCGGACTTGGAGCAAGAGATACGTTAAGATTGGAAATGGGGTATTGTTTGTATGGCAATGATATTGATGATACAACTTCGCCATTGGAAGCAGGGCTGGGGTGGATCACCAAATTCACAAAAGACTTTACAGCAAAAGATATTTTAGTTAAACAAAAAACGGAAGGAGTTGAAAGAAAACTGGTGGGTTTTGAAATGATCGAGAAAGGAATACCGAGACACGGATATGAAATAAAAGATTATACAGGCGCTACCGTAGGTCATGTCACATCCGGAACGCAATCGCCCAGCCTGGGCAAAGCAATCGGGATGGGATATGTACTTACTTCCTGTGCAGCCATTGGTTCGGAGATTTACATAAAGGTGCGGGATAAATTGCTGCAGGCGAGGGTGGCGAAGATCCCTTTTGCATGATATTTGAGTTCGGAGGCCGGAAGTCTGAGATCAGAAAGAACAGCTTAACTTTAAAGCACCCTCTGACATCATACTTCAGACCTCAGATATCAGACCTCATACTTCATTCTTATGCCAACAATTCATCTTACAACATTCATTGCAGCCCCGGTGCAGGTGGTGTTTGATCTTTGCCGTCATATCGGCGTACACAAAGAAGCTATGTGGGTTTATAAAGCTGAGGCAGTAGCCGGAACAAGATTCGGATTGATTGAAAAAGATGAAACAGTGACATGGAAAGCAAAACATTTTTTCAAAAAGCGGTTTTTGAGGGTTAAGATTACCGAAATGAAAAAACAGGAAATGTTCACCGAAGAACAACTGAAGGGCGACTTTAAAATGATGAAGCACGAACATCATTTTAAACCCTGTGATAATGGCACTATAGTGATTGACCTTTTTTACTTTGAAACACCTTATGGAATGTTGGGCAAGTGGTTTAACAGTCTTTTTCTGATCAAATACATGAAACGCCTGCTGGAGCAGCGCAATAATACCATCAAAGAATTTGCAGAAAGTGACAGGTGGAAAAAATTGCTGATAAAATAGCAGCAACCATCGGTTAATTTCTCATCCATTATTTTTGTTGGCAACTATTATGAGTACCAAACCCACCCTTCACACTTCTGTTTCTCCGGCCCTTTTGCATTTGTATGATCTTAGCAACAGCGTTGTTGTTATCATTGATGTGTTCCGTGCTACTTCTACCATAGCCGCAGCATTATATAATGGAGCAAAAGCAGTGATACCGGTTGATTCTGTTCCCAAGGCTATTGAAATAAGTAAGAATATCGGGGGCATTGCTGCTGGAGAAAGAGACGGACAGATTGCAGAAGGATTGCAGCATGGCAATTCTCCACTTGAATATCACAGGGAATTTATTGAAGGCAAAACACTGGTGCTTACAACAACAAACGGCACCCGGCTGCTGCAAATGGCGCTGGATAAAAATGCAGATACCATTATTTCCGGTTCATTTCCCAACCTTTCCGTTGTCTGTGATTTTTTATTGAAAGAAAAAAAGAATGTGATACTCGGCTGCGCCGGCTGGAAAGACCGGTTTAACCTCGAAGACACATTGTTTGCCGGCGCTGTTATTCACCGGTTGAAAAATGAATTCACCATTCATTGTGACAGTTCACTGATGGCTGAAACGATGTATGCCAAACAAAAAAATAATTTGATTGAATTTGCGCCTCAGCTTACTCACTATCATCGGCTCGTTGAAAGATTTGGCCTGATTGAGGATATAAAGTTTTGTCTTACCAATGATGTGGCCAATGTGTTGCCGGTGTATAATGATGGAAAATTGGTTACTAGTTAATTTGCTTTAGGCTAAAGCCCTTCGGAGTTTTATTGTTCATTTATCCCCGGTCTGAAGACCGGGGCAAGTTATGTGCCCGATAAATTTTCTGAAATCAAAGAGCTGATTTCCCGGAGCTTTAGCTTCTGATATTCATTGGCTGTGCAATGAGGGTATTAATTGCCCGGAGCTTTAGCTCCGGGTATCTGAAATTGATTTAAATTGGCTTTAGCCAAATATTTTCTATGCCATACATTAAAGCTTGGTTTCATCTAGTTTGGGCAACAAAAAACCGATATCCATTTCTCACCGGGGATGTAAAGAGCAAAGTATTTGACCATATCCGGCAAAATGCAAAGCTTAAAGGAATTTATCTGGATTGTGTGAACGGATATGACGATCATATCCATTGCCTCGTTTCACTCTCAACAGATCAAACTATAAGCAAAGTGGTACAACTGATAAAAGGGGAAAGCTCTTTCTGGATCAATAAGGAAAAACTTTGTAATGAAAAATTCGAATGGCAGGACGAATATTTTGCCGTTTCAGTAAGTCATTCTCAGGTAAAAAGAGTAAGGGAATATATTTTTAATCAGGAAAGTCATCATCAGAAACAAACTTTTCAACAGGAGTATGATGAGTTTTTGAGAAACTATCAGTTTGAAGAAATTGCCAAAACCCGATAAAAAAATCTAACAAGATACTTCATTTTTTCTGCACTTACATCAACAAAAGATTATTTTTTATTTCTCTCTTTTTACAAGGAAATCTGAATCCCATTCACATACATTTGCCGATTAGCCTTTTCCCATCATGGGATTGGGGATTTTGAAATTTGGAATTTCCAGTATGGCCTTACCGCACCTTATCAAGTACGTTTACACCCATGGAACCGATGAAGTGATCCGCAGGGGGAAAAAAATTCATGCTATCGGGTTTGTTGAGCTGGTGGAATATGATGACCTGTTTGGTTCAGCAGTATTCCGGGTGAAAGATGACAGCTACGCTACCTTTTACAAAGTCTATATTCAGAAATTCAAAGATGCAGGATCAACCTCTTTGCGTTGCGGATGCCCCTACAATCTTGGTGATATATGCCGGCATGAAGCAGCCGCTTTATTTCAGTTGCAGGAAATGATCGACAGAGGTCACCTGCAATCTGAACATGTACAGTATGATCAGCGGCATACCGTAGCCAAAATGAAGACCATTGATCTGAAATCGCTTCGCCTGCTTTCATCTCCTGATGCATTTACTGAGGCAGAACAATTTTTAAGAGCCAATAAAGCGGCAATTGAATTCGCAGAAAATGAAACAGTAAAAGCTACCGTTACATTAGAGGGCAAACCCTACAAAATAATCATCCGGAAAAACGAAGAAAGAAATTTTGATACCAGCTGTGATTATGAGGATAAGGAACATCCTTTGTGTCTACCCAAGCTCATTGTTTTGCTTCAGCTGCTGCATACACATGGCGCCAATTATTTTGACAGCATCCGTAACTGGGATAAGGAAAAAAATAAATTACTGGAGGCCTATGGTTATTCTTTAAAGGACAATCTGAAAGGGAAATTTGAATTTGCTTACAAAGACGGAAAGCCATTTTTGCGGGTGCTGGATGCAAGTATTAAAAGAGTAGCCCATGTGATGGCTCCGCCAAAGCCGGTTATTATACCGCAAAAAGAAAATGAAAAAATTGAACAGGCGCAGGTGGTCGAAACAGAAATTGCAAAACCATCCCAGCGGCTTGGTATTGTTTTCAACCTTAATAAAAAAAATTACCCTCAGTTTACGGTAGATGTGGTGCTGGGTGAGCCGAACGATAAAAACAGTTCCTTTGTTGGTAAAATTGAAAAACCGGATATAAGCCGGTATGTGAATACAGATAATTTACCCGACGGTGATAAAGAATTACTGACACTGCTTCGCAAACTGCAGGAATCCGAGATCAATAAATACATCAGCCGCAATTCTCCCTTTTCGGGTATCTGGGAAAATATCATTCACCAGGAAGAAGATGACCTGCCCGATGAAACAAAAGAACTGATGGCGGAATATTTGCTCCCTAAGCTGAAGAAAATTTTTTCGGAAACTGCCGAAAGCTCATTTGTATTTCTGTTGCCGGAGAAGAAGCCATTCAAAACCAATAATCTTGAACAGCTGCAATTGCAGCCAGAGGAAGCGAAGCCGCATTTTATAGTCCGCACCCCGATAGCTATCGGGGCACATTATACAATACAATGCAGGGTAAAGGCCGGAGGAATTGAATACGATTTGGGCGACAACGAAAGCAGCAGTCCTCTTTTTTTCATGTATAATCACCAGGCATGGCTGTGGAAAAACAACGATGTGATTCATCTTATTGATAAATTTTTACCAACCGGTAAAATGACAATACCGGAAGATGAATGGGTCAAAACTCTGGCTGAGTTCATTCTTCCATTGGCAAAAGAGCATAAGATCGATTTTGATAAATCATTGGTGCATGAAATAAAAGACGGTAATCCGGAAATAAATCTTTTTTTGCTGGAGAAGGGAGAATACCTTGTTTTTCAACCGGCTTTTGCTTACAAAGGATATGAGACAAGGCCGAAAGACAGGGATGAAGTGGTGATACCACAGGGCGATAAAGTGGTAATAGTTCACCGGAACAGGGAAAAAGAAAATGAATTTATTCAAAAATTACAAAACCTTCATTCGAGTTTTGTTTATAATGAAGATTCAGGTTCATTGGCGCTGAAAGGAGCTGATGTGCTGAAGAACAACTGGTTCTTTCTGTTTGTGGATGCCATGAAGGATATGAAAACACCGGTCTTTGGATTTGATGCGTTAAAAAATTTCCGTTTCAATACAGCTAAACCACAAACAAAAATTTTCATCAGCAGTAATACCGATTGGTTTGATGCACGGGTGGATATAGTTTTTGGCGATCAGCAGGTAACCGTGGCGGAAGTAAAAAGAGCATTGGCGAATAAACAGCAATTTGTTCAGCTGAACGATGGTACACTTGGTATTTTACCTGAAGAGTGGTTGAAAAAATATTCTCTTTTGTTTCGGGTGGGCGAAGGCAAAACAAATTCATTAAAGCTATCCCGCTATCACCTCAGCGTGGTAGATGAATTATATGAAATAAGAGACGAGGGAGAACTGGTGCTGCAACTGGAAGAAAAATATCAGAATCTCAAAGAATTTAATAAGATCAAAGAAATAGAGCCGCCATATGCGCTGAAAATGATCTTGCGTCCCTACCAGGTAGCGGGCTATCAATGGCTCAATTATCTTACCGATATAAAATGGGGGGGTATCCTGGCAGATGATATGGGTTTGGGAAAAACCGTTCAGGCATTATCATTCCTTGAATTTTATAAAAAAGAAAAAGGAAATCTGAAAGCATTGGTTGTTTGCCCGACAACGCTTATCTACAACTGGGAAAACGAGATAAAAAAATTTACTCCCAAATTGACTTACCGCATTCATCATGGAGCTGCGAGAACAAGGATTAAAGAAGAGCTGACCGACCATGATATTACCATTACCACTTATGGCACATTGCGCAGCGATATAAAACTGCTGATGAGTGTGGAATTTGATTATGTGATAATGGATGAAAGCCAGGCTATAAAAAATCCATCCAGCAAAGTAACTAAAGCAGCCTGTTTACTCAATGCAAAGAACCGTCTTTGCATGAGCGGTACGCCATTGCAGAATAATACGTTCGACATTTTTGCCCAGATGAACTTTCTGAATCCCGGCATGCTGGGCACTGTTGAATTTTTCCGCCAGGAGTTTGCCATTCCTATTGACAAGTTTGGAGAGCAGGATCGTAAAGAGCATCTTAAAAAGATTCTTTATCCGTTTATTTTAAGAAGAACAAAAGAACAGGTGGCAAAAGACCTTCCTGAAAAACAGGAGATGATACTCTTCTGTGAAATGGAAGAGGAACAACGGAACATTTATGACGCTTACCGCAATGATTTCCGTAACCAGATACTGGGAACCATCGAAGCACAGGGGATACAAAAATCACAACTCACCATCCTGCAGGGCTTGATGAAATTGCGGCAGATTTGCGATTCACCTTCCATATTGAATGAGCAGGAAAAGTTCGATAATCATTCCATCAAATTAGACGAGTTGGCAAGAGAAATAACCGAGAATATCGGAAATCACAAAGCTTTGGTCTTCTCCCAGTTCCTCGGCATGCTGGCATTGATAAAAGCAAAACTGAAAGAGCTGGGAGTGAAGTATGAATACTTTGATGGCAGTACTGCTGCTCCCGACAGAGAAAAAGCCATTCAGAGTTTTCAGAACAATGATGAAGTGAGGGTTTTCCTGATTTCACTGAAAGCAGGAGGAGTAGGATTGAATCTTACTGCGGCTGACTATGTATATATTGTTGATCCCTGGTGGAACCCCGCAGTAGAGCAACAGGCTATTGACCGCACACACCGCATCGGGCAAACCAAAAATATTTTTGCCTACCGCATGATCTGCAGGGACACTATTGAAGATAAAATACTGCAACTGCAGGAAAAGAAAAGAGCATTGGCCAAAGACATCATTTCCGATGATGCCACGTTTGTGAAGGCGCTGACAAGGGAAGATGTGGAGTATTTGTTCAGTTAAAGGGGATATTAAAATAATATCTTATGTATAAAAAAATCCTACTGTTGTTTTTATTGATCTCCGGCATCGAATTATCTGGTCAAACGACCACCAAAGATTCTGCATACCAAAAATATTCCTATGGACTTATTTACCGAATGGGCGGCTCTATCATGAAAGGTAAAGAGAGAATAACCTTTCAGGAACTTGGAAAAGAATTTTCAATGTCTGAAATTGGCCTTGATCAGTATAAAATTGCCAAAAGAAAATTGACAATCGGGAAAATTTTACTTTTTACATCTTTTGCCTGCGGACTAATTGCAGGAGCAACCGGTCCCAATAACATGAAACTTGGTTTTGGTTTTTTAGGAGCTCAAATGGTTACGCTGACTATGTCAATGCAAAGCAGAGGGGCTGGCAACAGATATTTAGATCAAGCCATCCAGATCCGCAATAAAGACTACCTGTTTCCCGACAGCCATTAGCCGTTTATCGGCGTTAGTAGCCTGCCCGACCCGTTTGTTCCGAAAATTAACAGCTTTCCGAAGGTTGTTTCTGACTCTTACGTCTATTTTCGTACACTTATTTAACTGATTACTTTGTACTACGGAGCCCGATGTGCAGAATAATCAAAACCAGCATTTTAAATACGACACGAAAGGCTTATTTATTACCTAATTTAATTGCGAAGTAGTATGAAGAAGATTTTAACCTTATCTGCTCTGTTTCTTAGCTTCATTAATGCTTCACAGGCTCAAAAGACAGATGGAAATATAAAAGGAAAACTAACAGACACAGCTTCCAAACAACCTATTACCGAAGCCACGGTTTCTGCTGTAAATACCAAAGACTCTTCACTGGCAACATTTACTTTATCCGACAAAAAGGGAATATTTGAGATAAAAGGGCTTGAAGAAGGAACCTATCAACTCATCATCACACACACCAGTTTTGAGACGTTTAAAAAAACTGTTTCAATAACGGCTGTTTCAAAGACAATTGATGTGGGTGAAATTATTCCGCAAAAAGCATATAAGACACTTGGCGAAGTAACCATAAGCTCCGATGCGCCGGTGGTAATAAAAAATGATACAGTGCAGTTTAAAGCCGATGCATTCAAAACAAAACCGAATGCAACAGTTGAGGATCTGCTGAAAAAAATTCCGGGCATGCAGGTTGAAAAAGATGGTACAGTGAAAGCGCAGGGCGAAACGGTACAGAAAGTGTATGTGGATGGGAAAGAATTTTTTGGCAATGATCCCAAGCTGGCAACAAAAAACCTTACTGCCGATATGGTGGAAAGTGTACAGGTATTTGATGACATGAGTGAGCAAGCCAAGTTCACCAAGATAGATGATGGGAGCAAGCAAAAAGCGGTAAACATCAAACTGAAAAAAGATAAGAATAAAGGAATTTTCGGACGGGTGCTTGCTGCTGGCGGATACAATAAGGAAAATGGCGGAAGGTATGAGGGCAATTTAAGTTTCAATAAATTCAACGGCAATCAAAGAGTGTCGGTTCTTTTTAATGCGAACAATATAAACAAGCAGGGATTTTCTTTTTCAGATATCATAAGTTCTATGGGTGGCTTCAGTGGTTTTGGCGGCGGCGGCCAGGGCGGCGGAGGAGGAAGTTTCGGAGGCGGTGGTGGTGGTGGCGGCTTCGGCGGCGGCATGTCAGTTGTGTCAACCCGGGGCAGCGGATTTTTTGGATTGGGTACCGGCACCAGCGGAATTACCCGATCTCTTTCAACAGGTTTGAATTTTAATAATGAATGGTCAAAACTTAAAGTAAGCGGCAGTTATTTTTATTCGGGCAGCCATGCAGACCAGGAACAAACTACTTATCGCCAGACTTTTTTCCCGGATGATTCCATTGCATACCTGAACAAAAAATCAGTTTCCAGCAACAAGAACCAGAATCACCGGTTCAATGTAAGAGTGGAATATCAATTGGATTCCATGAATTCAATTTTATATACCCCAAGCCTGACATTACAACATTCTGAGAACAGGAATGAAGACACTTCATCAACCGTTTCTGCCAGCCCCGGCCAGCAATACCTGGCATTGGCAAGCAAAACAACCAACACCAACGAAAGAGACGGCTTGAATCTGAATAATAATACTCTTTACCGTAAAAGATTTCATCGTGTTGGACGTACCATTACCATCGGGTGGACCAATACCTATGGTGAAAGTGAAAGCGAAGGATATAATATCTCTCCCATCAAATTTTATAAACCGGATGGTTCTGTGCAGGGAAGCACCAACCAGAACCAGCAGAACAGGCAAAAAACATTTACACACAACAACATTCTCAGTGCCTCTTATACAGAACCTGTGAGTAGCAACAAGCTAATTGAGGTAAATTATGCCTATACAAACAACAGGAACAATTCAGATAAAAAGACGTTCAACTACAATTCATCAACCAGCGAATATGATATAGCCAACCTCTTGTTGACAAACAGCTTTGAAAATAAATTTGAAGCCAGCCGCTTTGGCGCCAACTTCAGGGTGCAGGAAAAGAAATATAATTATCAGATAGGAGTGGGAGTGCAACGGGCCACGTTGACAAGCTTAAGCCACCTGGCAACCACAGGGAAAGATTCATTGAGTTCTCAGAGCTATACAAATTTTTTCCCTGTTGCCAGTTTTAACTGGACACCCAGCCGTGCAAAGGGATTGCGTATCAACTACCGGGGAAGAACCAACCAGCCTTCCATTTCTCAATTGCAAAATGTGCTCGATGTGTCAAATCCCCTGTATCAAAAAATTGGTAACCCGGAACTGAAACAGGAGTTCAGCCACAACTTCAATTTTAACTACAATACATTCAATATTCTTACTTTCAAATTCCTTGCGGCAAACATCAACTTCAATGTTACCCGAAACAAGATTGTAAACAGCATTGATACTATAAACAGAGCAGTGCAATTGACAAAACCGGTAAACCTGAACGGGGCATTCACCACAAGCGGCTTCTTTACGGTGGGTTTACCATTCAAGAACAAAAAGCTCAAAGGCTCAAGCCTGAACTTTACCTCACTGGCATTATATAACAGGGATGTAAGCCAGTTGTATAAGCAAACAAACACCGGCAATACAATAACACTTACCCAAACTGCAGGAGCCAATTTTAATCTTAAAGAAGTGTGGGACCTCTCAGCCAACGCAAGCCTTTCCTATTATAATATAAAGTATTCGGTAAACAGCTCGCTGAATGAAGATTACCTTTCTCAAACTTATTCAGCGGATGTTTCCTACACTTCTAAAAAAGGTCTTATCCTTTCAACAGATGTGGACTATTATGTAAACTCCGGAAGGGCTGAGGGCTATAACCAGAGTATACCTTTGTGGAATGCCAGTGTCAGCCATCAGTTGTTTAAAAAGAAAAACGGCGAACTGAAATTTTCAATTAATGATATTTTGAATCAGAACCAGAGTATTTCAAGAAATACAGGCGATAATTATATCGAAGATGTCAGCAGCAGGGTGTTGAAAAGATATTTCATGCTCAGCTTCCTGTTCAACCTGAACAAAATGGGCGGGAAAAATCAGCAGCAGCAAATGCCGGGTATGCCTAAGTTCATGGAAAGAAATATGCGGAACATGAGAATGTTTTGATATCCCGGCATTGAAGAATTAAAAAAGTCCCATGTGCTGCATGGGACTTTTGTTATATGGCGATAAAATTATTTTCTATGATAATGCGTGCCGCCCAAATGTGATGAGCCTGAAATAAAAATAGTCAGTATCGATTTCAACAGGCGAAGAATATTAAAGGGTGATCTGTAATGTTGCCGGTAAATTTTAGCCGACTGATGATGGTATACAACATGTCTGTTTTTCATGTCCGGATAGTTTTAAAGGCCTGCCTGTCGGCAGACAGGGTTAACGGATCAGGTGTATTTAAAAGTATATATTAAAATTAAAATTTTCTAATATTGGGCTTTGTTATTGACCCGTTAAATCCAGGCAAATGAAAAATTCCGTAAAACCACTTGTTCTTATTACGACAGTTATTATTCTTCTCAGCTACAACCCGGTAATTGCACAACTGAAACTCCCGGTTATCGATGGCATAGCCAATGACATTAAAAAGGTGGTAAACGATTATCCCAACCAGTTTATAAACCTGATGGGGGATAAAATTGTTGAGAATGCTCAGTCAACCGAATATATAAGTGTGTTTAATGCAAACGGAGCAGAGGAAACAACAGTTACAAAATATTCGGCAAATAAAAATATGTGCAGCTGGCAGGCACTGATGCTGACAACAGAAAGTTTTGAGAAGGCAAAACAAAAATTCAGGTCACTGTTTAATCAGCTGAATAATCTTTCCATACGCATTGGTCACGAAAACAGCCGGCTGAAAGGAGAGTATAAGCAGCCCGAAGAAAAGAAAAAATTTACATTCGTTGTTTTTTCCCCCGAACCCGAAAACGAATCAACTAAAAGACTGAAAATTGAAATTCTGATACAGGCGCTGGAGCCCATGGAGTGGAAAGTGAAAGTGATGGTATATGACAGGGAAAGAGAGGATGTTGAAAGAGGAATAAGAGAAGAATAGCCTTGAGCCGGGAGTCGGGAGATAAGACTCTTCCTTACTCCGGACTAATGACTCCCGGCTTAATATATTAACCTTCATTAACATTAAATCAAGCCCTTTTAACCCGGAAACCGAAACAGTCAGAATATTTTCGTAGCCGAAACGGAATAGCTATGAGAAAATTATTTCTTGTTATAATATCAGTTTGTTTTACCGCCATACTCTCAGCGCAAAAAAATGGTTCTGTAAAAGGAATCGCATTTGACACTATCAGCAAACAACCAGTAGCTGCTGCAACAATCACTGTACTTGACAAAAAAGATTCTTCGTTGGTAACATTCACCATGACTGACAATGACGGAAAATTTGAGTTGAAAGGGTTGGCCAACGGAGAATACCGCCTGCTTATCACTCATGTAAATTATCATAACAGCAATATCTTTTTTTCCATTTCAGAAAATAATAAGAATGCAGAATTGCGAAATGTAGTGATGAACGATAAAGCTAAAGTTTTATCCGAAGTGGTGGTAACCAACGAAGCTCCGCCGGTAACGCTGATCAAAGACACCATTCAATACAATGCCGGGTCATTCAAGGTGCAGCCCAATGCCAATGTGGAGCAACTGCTGAAAAAACTACCGGGTGTGAAAGTGGAAAAAGACGGAAGCATCAAAGCACAGGGAGAAAAAGTGCAAAAGGTATTGGTGGATGGAAAAGAATTCTTCAGCAACGACCCCAAGATCGCAACTAAAAACCTTTCTGCCGATGCGGTGGACAAAGTGCAGGTGTATGATAAGCAAAGCGACCAGGCCCAATTAACGGGCTTTGATGATGGCAATTATGAAAAAACCATCAACCTGAAATTAAAGAAAGACAAAAAGAAAGGCAAGTTTGGAAAAATAAATGCAGGCGTTGGAACCAACGAACGGCATGAAGGAAAATTCAATGTCAATTCTTTTAAAGGCGCAAGACAATTTTCTGCCATAGGAATGGGCAACAATACCAATACCGAGGGATTTTCTTTTATGGATATTCTGAATTTTACCGGAGAACTGGCAAAAATGCAAAGAGGAGGCGGGGGAAATATAAATATCAATCTCTCGGGAGACGATGCTGCAGCTATGGGAATAAACTCAGCCAGCCGCAACAGTGGTATCAATACGGCATGGGGTGGCGGATTGAATTATAATAATATTATCGGCAACAAGCTCGACTGGCAAAGCAATTATTTTTATAACAGATATAATCCCAAACAGGAAAGCCATATACAGCGTCAATACTTTTTGCCTGATTCCTCTTATTTCTATAATCAGAATGCTATTAGCGATAATCTGAGCAACAGCCACCGGCTCAATCTGAATACTCTTTTTCAGATTGATACATTTAATTCCATCCGCATCATCCCTTCCTTCAGCTACCAGAAAATAAATAATAAATCCTCTTCCGACTTTCAGACACTTTCAGAGAATAAGGGATTAACGAATGAAGGTTTCAGCGATAATATTTCTTCCAACCAGGGGTATAATTTCAAGAACGATCTTATCTGGCGCAAAAAATTTGTCCTGAAAGGGAGAACATTTTCTCTTACACTTCAGACAAGCCTGAACAAAAGTGATGGCGACGGTTCACTTTATTCCATCAGTAAATTTTATGATACCAATGGCTTATTAATAAAAAGGGATACGCTGAATCAGAAAAATACAAGTAAAGGTTCTTTAAAGGGCTACAATGCAAGAGCCGTGTACACAGAACCTGTATGGAAGAGATCATTACTTGAATTCAGCATTGGCCATAGCGACAGCAAGAACACTGTAGAGAAAATTACACACGACTATAACCAATCAAATGGAAAGTACGACCAGTTGAATAATTTACTGAGTAACAACTTTGAAAATAAATATGCATATACCAATGGCGGAATACGCATCCGTACACAAAAGAAAAAGATCAATTATGCTTTGGGGCTTGCCTGGCAGCAATCGGATCTTGAAGGAAGAATTATCAGCGGGGTAAAAGACTCGGTGATAAGCAAAACATTTCATAACCTGCTGCCCAGCGCCAGGATGCAATACAATTTCACAAAGTTTAAATTCTTTGCTGTAAGCTATAATACTTCCACCAATCAGCCTTCTGTATCACAACTGCAACCGGTGCCTGATAACAGCAACCCGCTGAATATTAAAGAAGGCAATCCCGACCTGAAACAGGAGTTCAATCACAGCATCATGGGGCATTTGAATTTAATATCTCCCTATAAAAACAAAAACCTTTTCTTTTTCTTCAATATGCAGTTCACACAGAATAAGATTGTGAATGATGATGTGGTAAACCAGTTAGGGATACATACCACCCGGCCAGTGAATGTGAACGGTGTTTATAATATCAACAGTGATATCAGTTACAGCATACCCGTTCGTTTTCTGAAAGGAAGTATTGAAATAAGCAGTAATACAGGTTTGTTTAAAACAAAACAGTTCATCAACGGTGCCGGAAATGTTATCAAAATTTTTTCTGCCGGTCCCGATCTGCGGCTGGATATGAACCCGGCGGAGAAACTGAATATTGCAATTGGCGCAGGACTTAATTATAATAAAACAAAATACTCATTACAGTCAGCCCTGAACACTAATTACCTTTCGCAGAATTACGATGCATCGCTTGACTGGGAAATGCCCAAAGGATTTTTCTTCAGCACAGATTTTAATTATACCGTCAACAGTCAGCGGTTTGCAGGCTTCAATACAAAAGTTCCGTTGTGGAATGTAAGCTTAAGCAAACAGGTATTGAAATTCAACCGGGGCGAAATAAAATTCAGCGCCAGGGATCTGCTAAACCAGAATATCGGCATCAGCCGGAACAGCAATAATAATTATATCGAAGATTCAAAAGTGCTGACGCTTCGCCGCTTTTTTATGTTGAGTTTTACTTACAGTCTGAGCAAGACAGGGTTGAATAAAGAAGGAGGAGGTGGGATGAAGATGATCATGCATTAAGAGCAGGGTTCATATATAGTTTATGCTTTAAAAATATATTTCCATTGACCCCAATAGCGAAAAATTATTCTTCTTCGGAATTCCGTTGTCTGTAAAAATAGCATTGATCGAGTGTAAATACCTTCCTTCAACCCGGAATGAAATATTTTTTAAAGTGTAAAAGTCAAGATTCCATGCGAAACCTGTTGTTTGAAAACCGCCGGGTTGACTTACTGAAACAATAATACCATTTTTGTCTTTATAGTATTCTGCCCTGAAGGCTGTATTGACTTTCGAAGCGGCAATATATTGGAGTAGCAGCGCAACTCCATACCAGGAATTTTTCTTTTCTGTACCGACATCAAAAAGTAATGCAGCATTTATTTTTTCTGATATAGCATAAGTGGTATAAAAATTATGAAAAAGCCTTACCTGTTTAATAGAAGAGTCAGGTTTTTCATTTCCAATAAAGGTACTTGAGTTAAATAACCAATTTCCACTTGGCCTAAACTGTATTTGTGTGCCAATAGCCTTTCCTGAATTTGTTTCTTTAATGTTCTGCCAGCCGTTTGAAACAAGAAAAGCTGTTGCCCATTTTTCATTCGGGACATAATTAAGCTTAATACCTGTTTCGTAATAAGGAGTATTTTCTGCGAGGATGCTGCGGCTAAGGTTCCAATTGTCTTTGCTAATGGCCGTCTCCAATCCGATATGCGAAGGCAGGATGCCGGCATCAATGCTTATTTTATCGGGAAAGGCATAGCCAATATTTGCTTCCCAGAGATATTGCATGAGCCGGGGTTCTGTGGACAAATTGTATTGAGGATATGTTCCTGCCATCAGGCCAAGATTTGCCTTTATCTTCTTTTCTGCGTACGATAATTTCAATAATGCAAGATTAATATTAAACTCATTATGCCGCTTGTGATTGAAGAGAAAAGCAGGACGGTCTTTTGAAGCGGGATTATCAAAATCATATTGGTAATAGAAATCAATGAACCCCGTTAGCATTAATTCTTTTTTGCCGGAGCTGTCCTGCCCTGAAATTTGTGCAAAGGGAAAAAGAGTGAATGCCAGGGAAATGAAACGAATCATAAAAAATTTATTTAGTTGTTTACTCTTGTTAGTTCAACCTGCTGCGCCGGATGATATACCAACGGAATATCTTCCACCACCACATCACTTTTGTCAAGACCAAATGCTTTTTCATCGCTTTGGCCAAGTCCTTTTAGGAAGAAATAAGAATTGAGCAACAGGCCGTCTTTTAATGCGAATTCATTTTCCACCGAAAGAAATTTTTCAATGACAATAAATTTAAAATCAGGCTGTGCATTGTATTTGGTAGAGCCATCGGGACGAATATGCAGATTCAACTCTTTTTTAATTACAAGATCTTGTACAATTTTTTTAAAATACAGCTCTGTTCTGGGCTGAATGCGGAATCCGGCATTGATAGTGACCTTGATTACCTTATCATCAAGTAGCTCTGATACATCGTATGTTAATGTATATGGGTGTTCGGTTCGGTTGATATGAACGAACCAATACACATCGGCCCGTTTTGGTTTTTTGGCAAAAATTGAATTAATAATTTTTTCTTCCACATGATGACGATTGTTGGCCTTAGTGAGATAGATTAAATGAGTAGAAAACTTGGAAATGTTGTCATCTTCGCTTAGCTCTTTTATTACAGGAGCATATTTTCCCAAATCAACAAACTTGGTAAATCGATTATTTATTTTCCTTGCAGAGAACCAAACATACATCACGGTAAATATGAACAACTCAAAGAAGAGGAACATCCACCTTTCTTTTATTTTAGCCACATTAGCAATGAAGAATGAACTTTCCACCACAGCAAACAAAATGACTACCCCGGCGACCAGCCATTTATTCCATTTTATCTTGTAGCTCAAATAATAACTCAACAGAATGGTAGTCATCATCATAGCGATGGTGATGGAGAAACCATAAGCTGCTTCCATGTGAGTAGATGTTTGGAAATATATTATCATCAGGATGCAGCCAAACCAAAGAATACTGTTGACACTCGGGATATATATCTGACCTTTCAAGTTGGAGGGTTGCCGAATGGTAACCCGTGGCCAGAAATTAAGGTTCATTGCTTCGCTTATTAATGTATAAGAGCCGCTGATGAGTGCCTGTGAAGCAATTATAGTTGCAGCCGTAGCGATGATGATACCGGCAATCAAAAACCAGTGCGGCATGATCTCAAAGAAAGGATTGCGACCTCCAAGCAATGGCTGTCCCTGGTGCATGATCCATGCCGCTTGCCCCAGGTAATTCACCATCAAGCAAATTTTTACAAAAGCCCATGTGATGCGGATATTTTTTCTACCGCAATGGCCAAGATCGGAGTATAGCGCTTCGGCGCCGGTAGTGCAAAGGAACACTGCGCCCAGTAACCAGAAACCACCGGGATATCTTGCCAGCAATTCATAAGCATAATAAGGGTTCAATGATTTTAAAATAGCAGGATATTGTATTATCTGGCCGAAGCCAAGTACAAACAACATAGTGAACCAGACAACCATCATTGGCCCGAAAGTGCTGCCTACTTTTTGTGTACCGAACCGTTGAAAGAAAAACAATAAAGAAAGAATGACAATAACAATCGGCACTGTAGGAATATGCGGTACAATAATATCCAGGCCTTCAACAGCAGATGCAACAGAAATAGGAGGAGTAATAATTCCATCGGCCAACAGGGTTGTTGCTCCCAGAATAGTTGGTACCACTAATTTTTTTCCATAACGACGGACCAATGCATATAAAGAGAAAATACCACCTTCCCCATCATTATCTGCTTTTAATGTTAACCAGATATATTTAACGGTTGTTTGAATAACCAGGGTCCAGAACACACAGGATACCCCGCCAAGCACCAACACTTCATCAATTTGTTTTTCGCCAACGATGGCTTTTAATACATATAACGGACTGGTGCCAATATCACCATAAATAATACCCAATGCTACCAGCAATGAGGCAATAGTTATCCTATTCGAATGAATGCTATTCGATTTCATGGTAATGATTTTATGTATCAGTGATTACTCCCTGGCAATAAACCGGTAACCCACTCCTGACTCTGTGATGAGATAAGCAGGACGATTGGGATCGGGTTCTATCTTTTTTCTTAGTTGTGCAATAAATACTCTTAAATATTGTGACTGATTGATAAAGCCCGGCCCCCACACTTCTCGCAACAAATACTGGTGTGTTAATACCTTGCCTTCATGCTGTGCCAGCAGGCTTATTAACTTATATTCAGTAGCAGTTAATTTTATCAGCTCATTATTTTTCTTTACAATTCTTGCTGCCAGATCTATCTGCAAATCCCCTGCATCCACAACCGGATTGTTTTTCTCTGTACCAATGCTACGCAACGCAGAACGAATGCGAGCCAGCAATTCACCGGTGCGAAACGGCTTCACGAGGTAATCATTCGCCCCATTATCCAATGCTTTTACAATATCTTCTTCATTACTTTGTACCGATAGAATAAGAATTGGCTTTGTACACCACTCTCTTAACTTCTTTAGGACACTGTGACCACTCTCATCAGGTAAGCCGAGATCAAGAATAATGAGATCAGGAGGATGATTGGCGGCCATACGCAAACCTTCCTTAGCAGTGCCGGAAGATTCCACATTGAAACTGTTACTTTCTAATGTAATTTCCAGCAGCCGGCGAATCTGCATTTCATCATCTATTATCAATATAGCTGCATTATTCATTTTTCAGGTTGTTGATATATGATATTTCTGCCGGTATTTCAATGATGAACCGGGCACCGTGAGGAACATTTTCCAGTGTAACTGTTCCATTATGTGCTTCTACAAAACCTTTGACGATAGAAAGACCAAGGCCGGTACCGCCTGTCCTTGAATTTTGTAACCGGTAAAATTTATCGAACACTTTACCGATCTCTTCCGGTGGAAAACCAGGTCCACGGTCTTCAATGACCAGTGATAATACATTAGTTTCTGCTTTTACACTACTATGCTCTGCAGATGTAGCTGACAGCTTAAATATTCTATCCGTCTTGTTTTTTACTGTGATAAAAATATCTGCATGTTCAGGCGTATAAACAGAAGCGTTGTATAAAAGATTATATACAACCTGCTCTATTAAAGCATAATCCAATTTATATAAAGGCAGATTCTTTTCTATACTAATATCTACCTTTCGGCCTTTGAGTGGCTGGTTCAGCCTGTTCACAGTATCATAAATAAGCTCATTAATATCTGTCCAGTCTTTTTTTGGTAGGATGAAACCTGATTCCAGCCTTGATATGCTGAGCAGATTTTCTACCTGCTGATTTAGCCTTAATGCAGCAACAGAAATATTTTCAGTAAGCTCTTTTTTGTTTTCATCAGAAAGAACGAAAGGCTCAGCCAGTAAGTTATCCGTTGCCCCTACAATTGTTGTTATAGGTGTTTTAAGCTCATGTGATAATGAGTTTAGCAACGTATTGTACAACCTTACTGTTTTTTCTTTTTCTTCTTTTTCCCGTACCTGTTTTTCAATCCGCCGAATCCTGTTTGTCATAACAGCATTGATCAGTGCTATAACAAAATACATCAGGAACAACAGGCCATCTTCTGCTGATCCGATATGGAGAGTGAAGCGGGGAGGAATAAAAAAGAAATTCCAGATAACAGCACTCAGCATGGCGGCAGCAAGCACCGGTAATATATCAAAAACGATTGCAATCAAAGAAACAATAAGCAATAGAATAAAAGCAACAACCTTGTAACCGATAAAATCAGACAGGAAATAACAAATAGCAGATACTATCACCACTAACCCGATACTGATAAGAAACTGCCTGAGTTTATTGATTTTTGTTAACGACATTGTTATTTACAAAATGATCGACAACAAAGATAATTCCGGCTTTATAAGCAACGCATAAAAAAAATAAGGATAGTATAAAGATTTTATAAAGAATGAACAGATTTATAAGTGCTGCTCTATCACCGGCTCCGGCATCTTTGCCGGCACCACTGATATTTCTTGAGGGCATTCAATTATTGCATTTCTGATACCTTTACAAAACTTACAATATTTTTCTGATGGAAAATATTATGGACATATCAAAGCCCGCCACTACAGTTACATGTTGGGTTGATTTGTATTCTGACAAAATGTACACATGGGCTTTGCATAAAACAAGCAGTATAGAGATTGCCGAAGACCTGGTGCAGGAAACTTTTTTAGCTGCTTTTCAGTCTATCCGGAAATTTGAAGGCAAAAGCGAACCCCAAACCTGGCTCTTTGCTATTCTTAACAATAAAATTGCTGAACATTTCAGGAAACAGTTCCGCAACCCGGCGATTACAGAAAGCCAGTCTGACACATCAATATTTGATACGCTGTTTGATGCCAATGACCAATGGTTAAAAGAACAGCGACCAAAACAATGGCAGGATGAGCAAACTAATTTGCTGGACGATGCGGCATTTATTAAAATTTTGCAGGCTTGCATGGGAAAATTACCGGGCAACTGGATGGCTGCTGTTCGATTAAAATATCTTGAAGAAAAAAAGGGAGAACTGATATGTCAGGAATTGGGAATTACCCCTACTAATTTCTGGCAGATACTTCACCGGGCAAAATTGCAGTTAAGAAAATGTTTGGAAGTAAACTGGTTTACCCCGTAGGATTATGCATTACTATGTTTATGTGCTATTCTCATTAAAGGGTAAAAAATTTTATACCGGTTATACAAATAATTTGAAAAACAGGTTAAAAGAACATCAGAATGGTAAAGTATTTTCCACAAAGAACCGTTTGCCATTGATTTTGATATATTTTGAAGGATGTTTGAACCAGCAAGATGCAACGAGAAGAGAAAAATATCTAAAATCGGGAAACGGTAAAATTTATCTAAGAAACAGAATGGCAGAGTATTTTAATAAAAATAATCCAACGGGGTAAAAAAAATAACAGGATGAAAAAGCTGATGTATTACCTGATGCTGTCATGCAAAAAAGCGACAGAACTGATAGAAAAGAGGACATTGGTAAAACTTTCCTTCAAGGAGAAAGTACAATTAAGGATGCATAAAAGCATGTGTGACGCATGTACTGCCTACGAAATGCAAAGCGGGAAAATAGATGAATTACTGCATAAGCATATACATAATGTCAGCGTTGATAATGCGGCTACGCTGAATAATGAGGCATTAAAAGAAACGATTATTAATAACATACCAAACAATTGAAACGATTGTATGTCATCGCAGCCTTACCCCTCATCTTTATTGCCACCTGGTGGTTAGGGGCTTTGCCTGCCAGCACCACTTCAGCCTCACACCTGGACCAGGCTATTCTTAAACTTTCAGAAAAATTATTGTATGCGGTTAAAACGGAGTCTGCAACTGACAGCCTGGAAAAAGAATTAGCCTCTCTGAACATGGATAATCTTATTACTGGTTTAAGCAATGATGCAGCAAGAAAGGCTTTTTGGATAAATATATACAATTCATTCTACCAGGTTCTTGCCATCCGTGAAAAGAAAACCAGGCCCGGGATTTATAAAGAAAAACTGATACCTGTCGCCGGGCATTCCTTTAGTCTTGATGATATTGAGCATGGTATATTACGAAAATACCGGTGGAAGTACAGCATGGGTTATTTGCCGCAGTTCTTACCTTCAAAACTCATTAAGCGGTTAGCTGTTTCAAAAATAGATTACCGCATTCATTTTACCCTTAACTGCGGAGCCAAAAGCTGCCCGCCCATTGCGTTTTACGAGTATGAAAAACTGGAAAAGCAATTAGATATAGCGACAAAGGTTTTTTTTAAAAGTGAAACCGATATTGACACAGTGAAGAAACAGATAGCGACAAGTAAAATCCTTCAATGGTTTAAAGGTGATTTCGGCGGCAAAAAAGGAATTCGTTCTTTGCTATCAAAAATATTCAACCAGGATTTTGGCAGTTACAGTATTAAGTTTAAAGACTACGATTGGTCAGGGCAATTAAAAAATTACAGTTCTGAGTAATTTACTATGAAATCAAACAGCAAAATTATCGGCGCTGGTATATTGACAGCCACAGCAGCTTCGTTATGCTGTATTACCCCTGTGCTGGCATTAATCAGTGGATCAAGCGGTATCGCTTCCGCCTTTTCATGGATGGAACCTTTTCGTCCTTACCTGATTGCGCTGACTATTGCAGTTTTGGGATTTGCATGGTATCAAAAATTGAAACCACGAAGAAAAGATGAGATCGCTTGCGACTGCGAAGAAGACAAACCATCATTCTGGCAAGGCAAAACATTTCTTGCAATTGTTACGGCGCTTTCTTTTTTGCTGATGGCTTTTCCCGAATATTCCCGCATTTTTTATCCTAAAGCGGAGAGAAAAGAAATAATAATAGTGAATAAAAACTACATTCAGCAGGCGGAGTTTAAGATTAAAGGGATGACCTGCGAAGCATGTACAGAGCATATCAATCTGGCTCTGTCAAAAATACCGGGTGTTCTTGAGTACAAAACTGAATACAAAGCCGGCAGCAGCACCGTAAAATTTGATAACTCAAAAACCAATCAGGATTCCATTGCAAATGCAATAAACGAATCAGGATATAAAGTAACGAACATCCAAAAATAAAAAATGGAAATTGTAGTCAACTCAATAATCACTTGCCCGCACTGTGGCTATTCCAGGGAAGAAATAATGCCCACAGATGCCTGTCAATACTTCTATGAATGTAAAAAATGCAAAGCTGTGCTAAAACCGCAGCCGGGCGATTGTTGCGTTTTTTGCAGCTACGGTACGGTAAAGTGCCCGCCTGTACAGCAACAAAACAGTTGCTGCTGAAAAATACATTTACATAGCATCTTATCTCCTTTTCAGAAATATTTTGAAACAGATGTCAGGTTTCAGAACCGGCAGCAACTATTCATTGTAATTCATGAATTATTTAATCAAAACAATTTGAAAATGAAAAAATTACTATTATCTCTCCTGGTGGCCGGTTCACTGGCGGCTTGTCAATCTTCTGCCAATCCTCCGCATGGGCAGGATGGTCATAAGTGTGATAAAGAATGTATGGCCAAAAATATGCCGGCAGACAGCAGTAAAACAAATACGATGACAGCTCCCATGAAAGACCATGTTTGCACAGATGCCTGTAAAGACGGGAATCATGTATATGCACATGGTGAAAAGGAGCATGTATGTGACAATACTTGTCCCATGTATGAAAAAATGTAGTTGATTTGATCGGGGGCCTTTCAACCGGTCCCCGATCAAAATTTAAAACAATCAAAAATTTAAAAAGTTGTCAGATAAAATAAGACAATCATTTATTGGTGGAATAGTTGGGACAGCAGCAATGACGCTTATAAGCTGGATGAGTCCTTTAATTGGCTTTCCCAAAATGTCGCCACCCGATATGCTTTCAGGTATGTTCGGCTTACCTGTTTTTGCTGGTTGGGTAATGCACTTTATGATCGGAGTGATATTTGCCTTAGCCTATATTTTTTTAATTCAAAAGCAATTGCAGAAAATTTCAAACCGTTATGTAAAAGGCACAGTCTTTGGTATAATTGTTTTTGTTTTTGCTCAGGTAATGATGTTTTTAATGACTGCTGTGTTTACATCCATTCCTTCGCCTGCGGGAAGCATGGCTTTAATGATGTTGGGCAGCGTTATCGGGCATGTCGTTTATGGTATTGTAACCGTGTTGTTCATAAAGCATTAATTTCTTAAACCAATTTCATTTTACTATATGAAAAAAATATTATTCCTGTCCCCCGTTGTATTATTAGTAATTTTTTTTCGGCAAAAAGAATAACTCCGGATGATAAAGCAGAAATCAATTTTTTCAAAGGCACATGGAGTGAAGCGCTGACAAAAGCGAAGAAGGAAAATAAACCCATCTTTCTTGACATCTATGCCACATGGTGCGGTCCCTGCAAACTCCTGAAAAAACAAACTTTTGCTGATAAAGAAGTAGTAAAATTTTTCAATACCAATTTTATAAACGTATCATTGGATGGTGAAAAAGGTGATGGCGAAGTACTGGCACAGAAATATCAGATACCCGGATACCCAACCCTGATTATTTTAGATAATAATGAGAACTTTTTATATACCACTGCCGGATTTATGCCTCCCAAAGACTTTTTAGAATTTGGGAAAGAAGGATTGAAGCAACTCGGGAAATAATTTTTCAAATTAAAGATGCTGCTCTATCACCTGCTCCAGCATTTTTGTCGGCACCGCGCCGGTAGTATTAACTTAAAGATAAACAGAACCGTCAGAACCTTTACCGGATACCCGGCAGGAAAAAAAACGACCTTTGGAAAACGCCGCTAAAACAAATAAATTTGTAATAAAGAAAAAGTAATGATTGTAACGATTACCAGCCGCTCTACCAGGGCAGAAATAGAAAAAGCGCTTAAGAAATTGAACGGTCAACGGACACGCCGCCGCCATCGTTCAAAAAAGGCTTTTGATGCATATGACTTCTGCGGTGTGCTTCGCCTGAAGCAAGACCCCTTACAACTCCAAAAAAAATGGAGAAATGAGTGGGAATAATTACCTGCTGGATACCAATATCATTCTCTACCTGCTGGGTGGCGATAAAATACTGGCAGAAATAATAGGGAATAAAACACCCTATATCAGTTTTATTACCGAAATGGAACTGCTGGCCAACCCACAGATAAAACCTTCGGAAGACAAAATTATCCGTGACTTTCTTTCTGCCTGTATTATTATTGAAATGAATGTTGATATAAAGCGGGGAGCTATTTCAATCCGGAAGAAAAGTGGCCTGAAACTACCGGATAGTATTATTGCTGCTACCGCAGAATACGAAAATCTTTCATTGCTTACTGCAGACGGAGATTTTAATAAGCTGAAATCATTAAATATCCTGCAATATAAAAAATAGTAGCCCCATGCCAGTGTAAAAGAGATTTAAGAAAACTCAGGATGAATTCAGAGATGCTGCTCAATCACCTGCTCCAGCATCTTTGCAGGCACCACGCCGGATTGACGCCACCTGATCTGCCCGTTTTTAAAGAGGATAAGGGTGGGCACACCCTGTATGTTAAATGCTTCTGCCATTTGCGGACTTTGGTCCACATCTATTTTTATAATAGTGGCTTTATCCCCGAGGTGACTTTTGACTTCTTTCAGTATCGGCGCCAGCATTCTGCATGGTCCGCACCACTCAGCAGAAAAATCAACCAGTACGGGTTTGTCTGATTTGACCAGTTCAGAAAATGATTTTGATATCTCAGGCGTCACCATAGTTTTTATTTTATCTCTTCAAACTCTGCTTCTGCAATTTCCGGTTTATTTTTTGTTTGTGACGGATAATAACATTTCCCGGCGGCACAACCAATAGCAAACAACCCCATCGCTGCAAAATAGGCACCAACTATTATCCCTGCCCACTGCCTGCCTGCTATTGATTGTATAAGAATCATGATTCCTGCTGCCAGGTACAGGATCCGGATAAAATTCCAGCCTGATAAAATGCGTTGCTTCATCGTACTGTCTTTTTATCTTAATTTATTTTGTAAACTCATCCACCCTCCGCCATTATACACTTCTGCAAACCCGGATGACTTCAGAATACTTTTTGCCGAAGCGCTCCGCATACCCGATGCACAGCAGGTAATAACAGGTTTGTTTTTTTTCAGTTTTGACAAATTCCATTGTAAGGAATCCAGCGGGATGTTGACAGAGCCCCGGATATGCCCACTCCGGTATTCACCGGCAGTTCTTACGTCTATGATTTGTGCCCCCTGTTGCATGAGTGCGGTATAATCCGGGGCCGGGCTACTGCCAAACATCTTCTTTAATAATGTAAGCATTGTTGTTTTTATAAATTTTACGATGTAAAACTCTCAATAAAATCATTTGCAGATTGCAACATTTGTTACATTTTTAAAACAGAACTTCTTTTATAGATTTTGGGATAATAATCAGATAAGCCATTTAAGCCCCTGGCCCCTGATATTTATGATAAAGAACAGGTTTCTGTCAGGCAATTCTCATCTCTTTTTATGAGTCTGCTCATTGTATGCTTCACGGTGACAAAAGTTACAAGCCCCCCATAAACCCCTGTCTACTTTTGTGTTGAAATCAATCATTATCAATCTAAAACAAAAAGTAATATGGAAACAACTCATCATTATAAAGTGAACGTAAACTGGGAAAATGACCGGAAAGGATTAATGAGTTCCCCTGTTCTGCAATCAACAATCGAAGTGGCCACTCCGCCTGAATTCCCAAAAGGAATGGAAGGGATATGGTCTCCCGAACATTTACTGGTAGCAGCGGTGAACAGCTGCCTGATGACCACCTTTCTTGCCATAGCAGAAAACTCAAAATTGAATTTTGTGGATTTTGAATGCAATGCGGATGGCAAACTGGAAAAAGTGGATGGTAAATACATGATAAGTGAAGTAGTGCTGTCCCCGGTTCTGACTATAAACAACGAAGCCGACAGGGAAAGGGCGATGAGGGTGATAGAAAAGTCTGAGGCAGCCTGCCTGATCTCCAACTCGGTGAAATCAAAAATAATCCTCAACCCTGTGATCAAACTTCAATGACCTCCGGGTTTTTAATAACTAAAACTATTTATATGAAAAAGTATTCTATAGCAGTTATCATGTCAATGTTTCTTTTGACAGGCTTGTTTGCACAAAACGGAACAAGATTAATAGGCTTTGATGCTGTTACTTCAGGCAGGGGCGGAACTTCCACCGGGTTTTTTGATAATCCGTCTTTAATGATAAATAATCCCGCCGGGCTTTCCTTTCTTACATCATCTCGGTTTGATATAAGTATTTCGGTGATGGCTCCTAAACTGAGTTTCAGGAATGCGATCAACAATACATCCGGAAAAAATAATCTTTTCCCTCTCGGCTGTTTAAGCTATGTAAAAAAATCTTCTGAAAAATTTACTTACGGGTTAGGGATTTTTACCCAGGGAGGTATGGGAGCCGATTTCAATCTGAATCATGCATTATACAAAAATGCAACCGGCAATTATATGCAACAACCCTACCACTCAAAATTTGCTGTGATGCAGGGAGGTGGTTCAGCAGCGTATAAACTAACAAACCGGCTTTCTGTGGGAGTTACCGCTGACCTGGTATATGGACAAGTTGAATTTCAAATGCCGATGAGCATGCCGCCATCTATGATGAAAGGGGTTATCGATCCCCAGACAGGTTTCACTTTCGGAGATATGTTCTCTGCTGATCCGGAAGCCGGTGGTTTGGGATATTCGGAAGTCATTGCTTCTGCAAACCTGAAAAGCCTTAGCTCTTTCGGATTTAACGGAAAGATCGGGCTTGCATTTAAACCCAATGAAAAATTTTCAGCCGGGATCAATTATACACTTCCGGTCAATCTTACTTACAAGAACGGAAAAGCCGAAATGGACATGACCTACCAGATGAATGATGCATTTGGAAGAGTGGTGGCGGGCATCATGCAGCAAAATCCGGGAACCACATTGGAAGAAGCACAACAGGAAGCTATGACAATGTTTTCCCAGCTGGGTATTGATCTGACAAAAGGAGCAACAGATAATTATAGCGCTGAGGCAAAATTTGGTTTACCCCAGTCTTTATCAGCCGGAATATTTTTCTCTCCTTCACAAAAAATCAGATTGGCATTAGATGCAGAATGGATCAATTGGGAGAAAGCATTTAAACAGATGGATATTTCTTTGTCCGGCGGAACCAATCCTAATATCAACAGGATGCTGGGGGCTGAGGGAAGTTTTGGTATGGCGTTTCCAATGTATTGGAAAAACACCATAGTGATCCGCACCGGGGCCGAGATCACTGCTTCTAAAAAACTTATTCTCCGCGGAGGTTATGTATACGGATCAAACCCGGTTCCGGCATCAACCCTGTTTCCTGTTTTTCCTGCTATTGTAAAACATCATATTACCGCAGGCGGTTCCGTTAAACTGACAAAATCCTTTATTATCAATGCGGCCTATGAACATGCTTTTAAAAACACGGAGACCGCTGCTGTGAAAAGCAATGTGGCAAATGAATACAACAACAGCACATCCAGGTTAAGAAATGATATTTTTCATTTTTCCGTATCCCGGTTACTTAAATAAGAAACAAAAAATTAAAACAATGAAACGATTAGTAATACTTGGCGCAGGCACAGCAGGAACCATGATGACCAATCACCTGCACAAAGAACTGGACAAAATGGGCTGGAAGCTAACCATCATTGACGAACGGGAAGAACACTATTATCAGCCCGGCTACTTATTTCTTCCATTTGATATTTATGAGCCGGAAGATATTGTAAAGCCCATCAAAAAATTTATACCAAGGGAAGTAAGACTGCTTACCGACAAGATCGAAAAGATAGATGCAGAAAAAAGTTTAGTGAAGATGAGAAACGGCGACCAGTTGCATTATGATGTTCTTATCATAGCCACCGGCGCTAAAATCGCCCCCGAAGAAGTGGAGGGAATGAAAGGCTCCGAATGGCAACAATCCGTTTTTGATTTTTATACGTTTGAAGGAGCCCTTGCGCTGCGGAATAAATTGCGTGAATGGGAAGGTGGAAAATTAGTGGTGCACATTACCGAAATGCCCATCAAATGCCCGGTAGCTCCTCTTGAATTTGCCTTTCTGGCCGACTCTTATTTCAAACATAAGAATATGAGGGACCGGGTGGAGATAACCTATGTAACTCCGCTGAGCGGCGCTTTTACAAAACCTAAAGCCACTGCAGCGCTGGATCATCTGCTGGAGGAAAAAAACATTGCCATCGAAAGCGATTTTGCGATTGCTGAAGTGGATAATGAGAACAGAAAGATCATTGATTACGGAGGAAGGGAAATTCCTTTCGATCTGCTGGTAACCGTGCCCACCAATAAAGGTGATGATCTGATCGCAAGGTCCGGTTTGGGAGATGATCTGAATTATGTACCCACACACAAAGGGTCACTGCAATCATTACAACATCCAAACATTTTTGTAATAGGTGATGCCAGCAATATTCCCGCATCCAAAGCAGGATCAGTGGCACATTTTGAAGCGGAGATCCTTAGTGAAAATATTCTGCGGTATATAAAAGGAGAACCGCTGAAAGAAGAATTTGACGGCCATGCCAATTGTTTTGTGGAAACAGGGAATGGCAAAGCGTTGCTCATAGATTTTAATTATACACATGAACCGGTGGAAGGTGAATTCCCGTTTCCGGGTGTAGGCCCGTTGCGCTTATTAAAAGAAAGCCGGATGAACCACATGGGCAAACTGGCTTTTAAATGGATATACTGGAATATGTTATTAAAAGGAACACATATACCCTTTGTTTCTGCAACCATGCAGGAAGCCGGAAAACATTTTTAATTAACAACTTAAAATTATTTTATGGAAAAGATCATATGCGGAACAACCATTGAAGTAAACGAAGAAGGCTATCTGACCAACTTCTCACAATGGTGCACTGAAATCGGGGACGAACTTGCCAAAGAGGCAAATATCGATTTGTCGCCCCGCCACCGGGAGGTAATTACCTACCTGCAGGGAGAACATAAGAAAGAAGTGCCTTTAAGCATTCGTAAAGTTGGCAAAAGCGGCGTGGTGGATATAAAAGAATTTTATTCTTTATTCCCTTTGGCGCCGCTGAAGACAGCGACAAAAATTGCAGGTATTCCCAAGCCTGCCAGTTGTATTTAATTATTCACTGAAAAAATTACTATTATGAACGACTCAAACGGTGAAATCAAAAAAATGATGATCATACTTTCCAAAGCCACTTTGGAAAATGTATATGCAGCTTTTGTACTGGCCAACGGGGCCAGGATGGAAGGCATTGAAGCAGAAATGTTCTTTACTTTTTTCGGGCTGGAAGCCATTCATAAGAAAAAACTGAAACGCCTGCATGTGGCCACTGTTGGAAACCCGGCCATGCACATGCCAACCATGGTTGGAGGTCTGCCGGGGATGGAAGCATTTGCAACCCACATGATGAAAAAAGAAATGGGTAAAATAGACATGCCTGATGTGGAAGAGTTTCTCGATATTCTTACCGCTTCCGGGGTGAAGCTATGGGCCTGCAAGCTGGCGATGGATATGTTTCATTACAAGAAGGAAGATATGATCAGCGATATTGACGGTGTAATAACTGTGGGGGATTTTTATAAGAAAGCAAGCGGATCAGGAACACACATGCTGTTTATCTGATTATTGCCTTGTTTATTTTTTGAAAATGCTGAACAGCAATCCGCCCAATAACGAGCCGTACAATGTGCTGTTTACAGGCCGTGAAGTGATGGCACAGGAGCCACTGCTGCAACCCACAAAATGATAATAAACATAACCACCCACAGCCCCGATGATAACACCGAGTATGGTAAACTTGTTTTTTGAAATAAATCTTATCATGTTGTTTCAGGCTGGTATGGCTATGCTTTCGGGGGTATTGTTGAAAAGCTGCACTCCGTTATAATTTACTTCCCATGTAAGCGGAAGAATTTTCTTAAGCATATGGCTGACCCCGCATATTTTTTCCTGTGAAGTGCTGACGGCATCCAGAGCCGCCTCTTTGTTTTCTTCAGAACCTTTGAAATCATAGCTGAGGTGAATGGCCACATATTCAATGGGCGGTTGCCTGCTGATCTCACCCACTACTCTCATGCTGAAATCGTCAACAGGGTGATTGTTCTTCCGCAATATAGCCACCACATCCATTCCCGTGCAGCCGGTTAAAGCCGAAAGCACAAAAGGTTTCGGAATAGGGCCATTGTCTTCGCCGCCCACCCTTTCAGGAGCATCCATAATAATGGTATGCCCGTTTACCAATGCATTGAACTGCATTTTACCCATCCATTGCGTTTCTACCTGGTGTGTCATGTACTGGTTGTTTTTACAAGGCAAAACTATGTTCGCAAATGGAGCAGGATGGTCACAAATGTTACAGTTCCTTAAGCAGGCGTATCTGGTTCCGGTAGAGAAGCAGTTTCTTTTCGTTTTCCAGTTTTTTCAAAAGCCTTGAAACAACCACTCTTGAAGTAGCAAGGTCATTAGCCACCTGTTCATGAGAAAGATTAAGCAGGGGCGAATCCGTGACCCTTGCTTTTTCATTCAGGTAATGCACCAGTCGGTCATCCAGTTTCTGAAAAGCTATCTGATCCACCATACCAAGCAATTCCTGGAAACGAAAATGAATGGTTCGCATTACAAAGCTTTTCCATGTGGGATATTTTACCAGCCATTCATCCATTACGGATACCGGCAGCATGAGTATATCAGTATCTTCTTCGGCCACGGCACGGATCTCACTCGGATATTGCTGCATGCAGCAGGTGAAGGTCATAGCACAGCTTTCCTGAGGATTCACATAATATAATAATAATTCATTGCCATGATCATCAAGCCGGGAAACTTTGATCAAACCGGAAAGAATAAGAGGCATTGTCCGCACAGTTTGCCCGATATCGAGAATTACATCGCCGGCCGGTATAAAAACAGGAGTCCCTCTTTTTACCATTTCTTCTATCAGTTCCGGTTCAAATACGGAATTAAATTGTTCAGGAATTTGCATCGGGCAAAGATAGAAGTATATGCTTAGGAATAAATATGACCGCAACCAGCACAACTTTTCTTTCGTCAGGGATAAGAATTTATTTATTTTCACCTGTACCATATCATTTTATTGCATGAGAAAAGTGATTGTGATATTGTTTTTTTCGACTTTCTGTAAAACGGCGGCGTATGCCCAATATCCGCCCCTGCAGCAAAAAGCCATTGTATTAAAAACAATGGTGGATCGGAAACATATTTCACCCCGCCCCGTGGATGATAGTTTTTCGGTAACAGTATTCCGTTCTTTACTGAATGCAGCGGATAAAAAATGGTTGCTTTTTACAGTAGCAGAATATCAGCAATTATTATCCTTCAGCAACAGCATTGATGATGAAATGCAGGGAAAAAGCTGGGGTTTTTGTGATAAGTTCAGTGCATTGTATAAGGCAGCACTTGTAAGAGCAGACTCCATCATCAATAAATTATTGCAAAAATCATTTGATTACTCCGTTGCCGATTCTATTAAATCCGTAAAAAGACAACCCGGTATTTTTAATTTTCCGGCCGATGCAAATGCGCTGACCAATAAATGGACCCGCTATCTGAAATACAACATACTGGATGCAGTATATGATGAAGTGAGTGATGACAGCACAAAAAAAAGAACTTTTAAAGAAGGACTTGCTTCGTTGGAACCGGGCATCAGGGAAAGAGTGAAAAAAACAGAAACCAAAGCCATCAGGAGAATTCTTGAAATCCCCGCAGGTTTCCAGGCATTGATAAATGAGATGTACCTGAATGCCATTGCTTCATCCTTTGATCCGCATACCAATTATTTTTCTCCCGAAACAAGAGAAGCATTCCAGGCAGAACTCAGTACTGAATCTTATCTTTTCGGAATTTCATTTGAACAAAATGATAAAGGACAGGTGGTGGTGGATAAACTGACTCCCGGGGGCGCTGCATGGAAATCGGGTGAAGTGCACCAGGGCGATGAACTGGTAAGCCTGCAATGGGAAGACAAAGAAGCGCAGGATATGACCGGCGCCACTGTGGAAGAAGCATATGAAGTGCTTGATCAGTCCAATCATGATAAACTATTGTTCCGTTTCAGAAAAACAGACGGCACCATGAGCAATGTGCTGTTGCGGAAAGAAAAAGCAGAAAACGATGAAAATATTGTAAAAGGATTTTTACTGAAAGGGGATAAGAAGATCGGTTATATCCTGTTGCCGGGATTTTATACAGAATGGGAAAATGAAACCGGCTCCAGCTGCGCCAACGATGTGGCAAAAGAGATCATTAAACTCAAAAAAGAAAATATAGACGGGTTGATACTTGATGTGAGATACAACGGAGGCGGCTCGATAGGTGAAGCCCTGGAGATGACGGGGATATTTATTGACGAAGGGCCATTGGCAGCAGAAAAAGAAAGGAACGGGAAACTGGTTACCCTGAAAGATCCGAACCGGGGAACCATTTATGACGGACCCATGGCATTAATGGTAAACGGGCAAAGCGCATCCGCTTCAGAAATGCTGGCTGCTTCACTGCAGGATTATAACAGGGCGGTGATCGTTGGCAGCAATACTTACGGTAAAGCAACAGGCCAATCCATTTTCCCCATGGATACCATTACCAGCAAAGGGATCACAGGAAATGAAAAAACCGATGTGGCAAAAATCACTATCGGGAAATTGTACAGGGTAACGGGACGGACAGCGCAGATGCACGGCGTCACCCCCGATGTGATGCTGCCCGATGCGTTTGATGCATTGGAGAGCGGGGAAAAGTTTGAAGACAACCCGCTTCCGGCGGATACGGCCAAAAGAAATAATTATTATAAACCGCTTCCTTATTTACCGGTAAGTGAACTTGTTAATCGCAGTGCTGCAAGAGTAATTGCCCATCCCGATTTTCGGCTGATCAAAAAAATTGTGGACGAACAGAAGAAAATACAGCAGGCTTCTTTCCGCATCATTCCGCTGAAAGCAGAATTGTTTGAAAAATGGATGGATCAGCGGGAGGCCAGCCTGGAAGCAATGAAGGGAGAAGGAGAAACCACCAATAAGTTTACCGTAGAGAATCATGAGCAGGATAAACAATTGCTGGTAAATAATACTTACGCAAAAGAACTGAACCAGGAATGGCTGAACAATCTTGCTGAAGATATTTATATACAGGAAGCCTATATGATATTAGCAGATTTGATAAATTTACAAAAAACCTTTCCTAAAAATTAATTGCTATGAACCGGTCAGTAAAAAAACTGTTGTGGACAATAAGTTTCTTTTTATTGTTACTAACCACCCGCATCGGCGCACAGACCTATGAACATGCGGTGGATTATCTGAATTTCATCAATAAGAAAAATGAAATATTAACTGCTAAATACATGGCTTATCTCAGCGCCGTATCGCATGGCAAAAGTGCAAGAAAAGTGGAGAAGCGTAGAACAGAAGTGGTGAACTCCATCGGAGATACCAAATTTGAGATCATGGCCATGCCCCCATGGCAGGGCGATAAAAGCTTCCGGGACACCACCGTTGCTTACCTGAAAATACTGAACACGGTTTTTAACGAAGATTACAGCAAGATCGTAAACATGGAAGAAATAGCCGAGCAGAGTTATGATGCGATGGAAGCCTATATGCTGGCGCAGGAAAAAGCGTATGAAAAACTGAATGATGCCTCAGCAAGACAAAACGAAAAAGAAAAAGAATTTGCCGCTAAAAACAATATCCAACTGCTGGAAGGCACTTCCGAACTGGGAGAGAAAGCCAAAACAGCCAATGCCGTACTGAGTCATTGCAACGAAGTGTACCTTGTTTTTTTTAAACCTTACAAGCAGGAAGGATATATGATAGAGGCCATGAACCAGAAAAACCTTGCCAGCATGGAACAAAACATCAATTCATTGAAAAAATTTGCCGAAGATGGGTTTGAAAAATTAAAAAAAATAAAAGCCTACGGCGGAGACGGTTCACTGATAAATGCCTGCCGCAACATGCTGAATTTTTATAAATCCGAAGCGGCACGCAGCGCATCGCTGGCCGATTTTTTCCTTAAAGAAGAAAATTTCAACAAGATCAAAAAACAGTTTGACAGCAAGCCCTCCGGCAAACGTACACAGCAGGATATTGACCAGTACAATGCAGCGGTGAATGACATCAACTATGCACTCAAAAATTTTAACGACACCAATAACAGCCTGAACAAAGAAAGAACTGCTGCGCTGAACGGATGGAACAAAACCTATAATGATTATTTAGACGATCATATGCCCAAGCAGGCGAAGCAGTAGAAAATTTTGAAAAAAACCTCCTGTTTTAAAGAAGTTTTTTTCACAGCTTTTATTCCTTTATCAGTTCATCCGTATCACCCGGTTGCCACCCGGGTTGTTCTTTTGCATTTCTTCCATCATCTTGTCCCTTTCTTTTTTAAACTCATCAGGTGTAAAATGTTTTTTGCCGGTTGGTTCTTTAATAATGCTGAGATCAGCTTTTTCACTGATACCAGTGGCAACAAATACCTGTCTTCCGTTGCTGATGTCCATTTCAAGAATAAGACCGGGCAATTGTCCCTGGTATTCGCCCGGCCCGGCTGATACAGGAATGCTGCCGGTAAACCATGCAACGATAAGCGAGGTGTCCTGGATTTCTTTTCTCTCCATTTTTCCATTGTCCATGTTCATCATGGTTCTTGTGCTGATGTTGGTGGCAACAGCTTTCATACAAGGCATGTTCAGGATGGTTTTTGTTTCACCCGTCATTTTCCATTTCAAAGAACGAACACTGTCATCAATGATAAAAGTTTTATCCATGAATTCTCTTTTCTCAGTTTTTTTCTTTTTATCCAGATCAGTAAAAAGAACATCATTGCTTCCGGCCACTATCATGTGTATCTGCACACCGCCGCTACCTGCTGATTCATTATCGTCATTTTCCTGTTCGGCCTGCTTCCATAATGTTTGATTATTGCCAAAGGTCAGTTCAAACTTATCGGTCCTGCTTTGTGGCATTTGCTGTTCCATTCCACCCGGCATTCCTGCAATGCGGAGCTGAAACTGCGTGGTACGGTCATAGGTTACTTTGCCCTGGTTTTGCTGGGCCATTAAGCTGGCGGTCATTATTGACAGGCAAGCGATAAATAAACTTCTCTTCATGATTATATATTTTTTCAAAAATATTTATACGGGGCTGCAAAATAGGTTAAGCCAGCTTTCTTTAAGGTTAATAAAGGTTAATGGAGCTGCAATTGCAGGAGGTATTGATTTATTTTTGTCATGAAAGGCAGGAGATGAACAAACTTCGCTTCATAAGAATTTTAATGGCGCTGACCATTCTTGGCGTGGCAGGGTTTCAGATTTATTGGCTGAAACAAAGCTACGACAGGGAGAAAAAATCTCTGGCGATAAAAGCAGATGACGCCTTTAAAAAAACCATCATGCAGTTGCAGGTAAAAAAGCTGAAGCTGGATGGTGTGCAGTGGAGCAGCGACGATAACGGCGAGTTCAGGGTTTTTGTATCAACAGGGAAAGATAGCGGCAAACTCAAGCCGCCACCGAAAGGAGAAGTTATTTCAACCATCAATCTTATCAGCAATAAACTGAGAGATTCAGCAGGACAGATGTCCAAAGGGAAAATGATCATATCAGTAAAGGAGTCATCTGTTTCCATGCACGGCGATTCAACAAAACTGGTCAGGCAGTTGCATAGCGCTGTTCCGGGGGGGCATATTTTTGATGTATTGTATGGAGTTGATTCACTGCAGGAGCCATTGCGGACCGGAGAAATAGATACAGCTTATAAAGCCATGCTTCAGAACAAAGGAATCAACATGCCTTATTCGATAATTAAGATTGATACTTGCGGGGATTTTCCCGAAGAAAAACCCAATGAAGTAACAGTTGGCTTTGCAAAACCCGTAGTGTACCGGATGCAGCCGGGCAATACATTTCCGCATTTACTAAAAAAAATCAGTTTGCCAATTCTGTTCTCTGTTATTTTGCTTGGCATCACCATTCTTTCTTTTGTTTTGCTTTATCGCAATCTTGTAAAGCAAAAAAGATTGGCTGAGCTGAAAAATGAATTTATCAGCAACATTACTCATGAGCTGAAGACACCGATTGCTACTGTGGGAGTTGCCATTGAGGCATTAAGAAATTTCAATGCAATAAATGATCCGCAGAGAACAAAAGAATATCTTGATATATCGCAGAATGAATTGCACCGGCTTTCATTGCTGGTTGATAAAGTGCTGAAACTTTCCATGTTTGAGAACAGGCAACTTGACCTGAAATTTGAACAGGTAAATTTGAAAGAGATAGTAGATGAAGTAGCGGCTTCCATGAAACTGCAGCTGGAAAAACACAATGCAACGGTTAATATAAGTTGTGAGGGTGATGTGAGTCTGCAGGGCGACAGGCTGCACCTCACCAGCGTAGTGTTTAATTTACTGGACAATGCAATTAAATACAGTAAAACAGGTCCTGTTATCAGGGTGAGTGTGAAAGGGAATAAAAATAATGTGGAACTATCTGTTTCAGACAACGGCATCGGCATTGCACCGGAGTATAAAGACAAAATATTTGAAAAATTTTTCAGGATACCCCATGGTAATACACATAATGCTAAAGGCTATGGATTGGGATTGAGCTATGTGGCACAGGTCATTCAAAAACACAACGGAACTATTGAAGTAGAGAGCCAGCCGGGACCGGGAACAAGATTCATTATTATTTTACCAAAGCAACAGGCATGAGTAAAACAAAAATTTTATATGTAGAGGATGAACTCTTTCTCGGCAAGATCGTAAGAGAAAGCCTGGAAAGCCGCGGATTTGAAGTGATCATGGAAGCTGATGGGGCAAAAGTGACAGAACTATTCAAAAAAGTAAAACCCGATATCTGTGTGCTGGATGTGATGTTGCCCAATAAAGACGGATTCACTATTGCCGATGAGATAAGGGAGCTGGATGAAGAAGTGCCCATCATTTTTCTTACAGCCAAAACACAAACGGAAGATGTGGTGAAGGGATTTAAACTTGGCGGGAACGATTATATACGCAAACCCTTCAGCATGGAAGAGCTGATTGTGCGGATACAAAATCTGCTGCGCAGCAAAACGGCAGACACACAGAAAATATCAGGGGGTACAGCCAGTATTGGCAAATATAATTTTCAGCTGAACCGGCAGACACTTAGCAATGGCAAAGAAGAAAAAAAACTTTCATACAGAGAAAGTGAATTGCTGAAGCTGCTGTATCAAAACCGTGACAAGATCATAGATCGCAAAGACATTCTCAACCTTCTCTGGGGCAATGATTCATTTTTCAATTCAAGAAATCTCGATGTGTATATTACCAAGCTTCGCAGCTATTTAAAAGAGGACCCTTCTCTTGAAATAATTACTATCAAAGGGATCGGCTATAGGTTTGTAACAGGATGAACAAAACTTGCAACCGATGCACAGAATTTTTTATCTTTAGAGAAGATTTTATGCGAAAGTTACTTTTTCTGCTATTCCTTTCTTTTTCATTCTCGTCATTTGCACAGCACTGTCCATGGGATTGCAGCGGTATGATACTGATAAAAACTGATGCAACATCATCAGAACTTAAAAAGCTTAATGCTGTACTGGTTGACTCCAATAAAAATATTATCGTCGATACCATGTATGGAACCGGTCTTGAAACCTATGATACCTGCCGGTTTATGTTGTATGATGATTTCAAGGCTTACCGTACAGAAAGAACAGAACTCCATTACTGGTACCGCTATGATACACTCTACCGTTTTGCAGATAGCTTTGCACTTGTAAGAGTTAATTATTGCCGGTATAAGCGGTCAGGAGCCATGTTATATATTCGTTTTAATAAATTGAATGATACAGCACAGCGGTATGAATACATTGAAGTACCTCAAATCAATCGAATTCACCTGCACGACTATAATATGATGATCAACAGAAAGGAACATGTTGCCATCAGGGAAGCTGTGCAGCCGTTTGTATTACATATAAGCAGAAAACAATTTGGGCTTACTGATTAGTTTTTTGAAAACACCTGTGCCGGGGCATTATTTCTGAGAAAGAGAAAAGAATTATTTTTCTGCAAAGAGATGATCCTTCTCACTTCGCCGCTTGTTCCCAATCCTGAATGCGGCACAGCGCTAAACTGTCCCTTCCCGTTTCCTTTTAAGAACAGGCTTGCCATAGCATCATAATTGCCTGTTCCTACATCGGGGTCAGAAGAATTGCCTACAACAATCATATCATTGTTACCATCTTTGTCAACATCTTCAAATAATACATCATTGATGTTGGACAATTGTGCCATCTCAGGAAAAGGCTGAAACCGGAAATGATTATTTCCTTCATTGATAAATATGCCCGATTCAAAACATCCAGCCTTATAAACATCCATTCCCTTTTTTTGTTCTTCGGTAAAAACTTCATCCATGGTTTTATCGGCATAAAAACGGTAACGGATAAATTTTTTCCGCATCATGGGCATCTGATCTATTAATTGGTCACGATGATACATGGGATATAGTTTGCCCCAGATATAATAACCCAGCAACGCATCATAACTGCCGTTGCCATCAAAGTCTTTTGCATACACGGTACACGGACCATCGAGGCTGGCAACGATTTTTGAATTACAACCTTTATTTCCTGCAATAATGTCCATGTCACCATCATTGTCCACATCGGCCAGCTTTATCACATTCCACCAGCCGGAAAGATCGTTTAATGAAATATTATCCTTCTTGCCCGAAATGCTGTTGATACTGGCAGTGGCATTGACACTACTGAATTTTCCGGCTTCATTTTTTAAAATCATTACCGGCATCCATTCACCTGTTATCAGCAGTTCATTTTTACCATCCCCATCTACATCGCCCCAGGCAGCATAGTTAACGATGCCAGTGTTAACAAGATCAGGAGCATTGGCAGCTGTAACATCTGTAAACACTCCTTTGTTGTTTTGCAACAATATACTGTTATCATGTTTTGGAAATTTCCCGGGAGTAACGGCTCCGCCGACAAATAAATCATTATCTCCGTCAGCATCAAAATCTGCTGCAATAACATAAGACCCGTTATTGGTTTCTTTGGGTAAAGCTGTAAGCGACCGGGTAAAGTTTCCTTTTCCGTCATTCAGATACAACCTGTCCTGGTAAAGCATATTGCCTGCAGGAAATTGCGAGCCACCGCTTACAACATATAAATCATTGTCTCCATCTCCATCGGCATCAAAAAAAACAGCGCCCCCATCTTCAAAGGCTTTATCTTTTGTAAAAGCGGATTGTGCTTTTTTGGTAAAGCTGCCATCTGCACTTTGCAGCATCATTACTCCTTCGCTGCCGGCAGCACCCCCAACATATATATCAACATTACCATCGCCGTTTACATCAGCCCTGGCATAATACGGACCTTTGCGGCTGCACTTATAAGGGATCAGCGGCTCCCGTTTGAAATCAATAAAATCATTTTCAATATGGGTGTAATTGAATTTTTTCTGGCTGGTTGTTTCGCCGAATGCAAAACTTTGTTTAAACGGAGGAGTATTTACAGCCGCGGCATCAGATTCAAACAAAGACAATACATTTCCCGCTGCAATATTGGTCAACACAATTTGTTTGCCTGACGGAAACGTTATTTCAGCTTTCGGAACATAGGTTTCTTTTCCAAGACCGAAATGAAGAAAATGTTCGTTGCTCGACATATAACCCCGTTGAGGATCGTAATGCTGCAGCTGAATATTGCCTTTTGTATCATAAAGCTTTACCGAGGTTCCATAAACTTCCCGATGCGATTCCCTGGTATTGAAAAAACGGAAACGAATAAACTGTGATGGATCAATCTCATTCAGATTATTCCGCAGGATCATCGCCTCGTCATCAGAATTGTTTACAACAATATCCAGGTCGCCGTCATTATCGAGGTCAGCGCAGGCTGAGCCGCTGGAGAATGTCGGAGGCGAGTCAGTCCATTTATCGGTATAGTTATCGAACCGCAATGTGCCGTTGTTATGATAAAAATAATTTTTGATACGCATAGAAGGAATCTGGCTGAACCATTTCAGCATGTCAACTTTCTCGCCTTTAGCAATCAGGTTTTTTACAGAGTCAATAAAAAATCCACGATAATCCCAGTCGTTCACATCTCTTCTGTAACCGTTGGCTACATAAATATCTTTCCAGCCATCATTGTCAAAATCGGCAACAAGGGGTCCCCAGCTCCAGTCTGTTTCAGCCACACCGGCATAATAAGCGGCATCACTGTATGTGCCATCGCCATTATTTATCTGCAAAACATTATGACTGTATTGATAAAACAAACCGAGGTTGATGCTTATCTGGAATTTATCATAATTGAGATGATGAGTGAAAAGTCTTTTTTGCCGGTAAGGATCTTCAAAAGCCATATCCAGAACAAAAATATCTTCCAGTCCATCATTATTGATATCAGTAATATCAAGCCCCATGGAAAACTGGCTGACATGATGTATATAAGAAGTCAGTTTATCTGTGAAGGTTCCGTTTTTATTATTGATATATAGATAATCGGGTTTTTTAAAATCATTGGCTACATAAATATCCGGCCAACCATCCTGGTTTATGTCTGCTACAACAGCCCCGAGTCCGAATGTATTTGTCCAGATGCCGGCTTTCCGGCTCACATCAGAATAATACCCGTTCTTATTTTCGTACAGGCGCAGGCTTACATATTGTCTTGCCGTATCATCAATCATTACCATTTTTCCATTTTCAATCTTGGCGTTAATCACCATGTTATTGCTGTATTGAACTGAATGATTGATAAGAAAAGCATCCATATCGCCATCTTTATCATAATCGAGGAAAATGGTTTGAGTGGTATGGCTGGCATCATCCAATCCGAATTCTTTTGATTTGTCGGTAAAACTGAGATTACCGTTGTTGATATAAATAATTTTTTTCCGGTATTCCGGCGCAAAAGGTCCCGACCGGGAAACCACGATATCCATCCATCCGTCGCCATTGATATCAATCATATTGACGCCGGTTTTAATACCTATTCCTCCGTTTACTCCGGCAGTTTCTGTGATGTCCCTGAATTGCAGGTTACCGAGATTTATATACAGCTTATTATAACCGGTGGTGGAGCAGAAATAAATGTCCTGTAATCCGTCATTATTTACATCGCCCACAGCTACTCCTGCGCCGTTATACAGATATTCATAGTCGTAATAAAAAAATTTATTGTCTTCATAGATATCATTTCGAAAGGCCACGCCGGTGTGGGAAGAAGGAAGAGTTGAAAAAAGTTTTTTATCACCTGATTGTGATAAGGCCGCATACCCAAATAAAACACAGGAGAAAGCAATTAAAAATTGCAGTAAAATTCTCATTTGGTTTTTGTTTCTGCCTGTGAAAGTAACTTATTCAATACATATTGGCCAATCAAACGTCCCTGTTTTATACTGATACGGGCTGTTTCCGGATAATGAATGCCGCCATATACCCGGCTCCAGGAACTTTCTTCTGCCGCCTTGTAAAAAGAGGAAAACGTACGGGGCCTGATATCAAACGGTATTTCTGTATTGTCGGTGAAAGAGTAGTTTTCTCCAAACAGTTTGGTTAATACGGCGGCGGCAGCATTTGATAGCACCGCATGGCCGCTTGTAAATTCGGGGAAAGGAGGGGTCTGGATGAGCGGATCCCATTTTTCATCAATATGTTTTTTGATATACGTAACGGGTCTTACCAGATCCTGTTGAAATTTTTCAAACCAGCAACTGATAATGCCATCGTATATGGCAACAGAAGTAAGTGCATAAGCCTGCGCAGCTTTAAGCAGAGGAACATTTTTTTCAAGACAGGCCTGTCGTGTTATCATGATCCAGTGTCCACCGGGAGATATTTTGTGGAGAAAATAATTAAGATGCCCCTTTTCAACAGAAATATTCGGATTGTCATCCCAATACCATGCGATGGCAGTTTTTACACTGTCAAGTGTTTTGCCGATCTTATACACTTCCATTATATTCTTATAGAAAACAGATTTTTTTGAAGGATTAAATACCAATTTTTGTTTAGGTGAAAACTGCGCAGAATTTTTCAGTGTCATGGGCCGCATATAACCCCAGTTAGGTTCCAGCGCTGCTGCAAAGTCAACCGGAGTAGGTTGCCAGCGACCTTCTTTTTTAGTGTACACATAGCGCATCATAGCTCTTGTTTCACCATAGTTATCTTTTTTCATCCATGCAATGACGGCATTGGCCAGCTGTTTGCCGTATTGTACAGAGTTTTCCAAAACGATGCTGTCGCCGCCAGTCTTCAATGAATCAATAAATTGTTTGCGCCAGTCTTCGAATTTATATTCAGAGCCGATCAGCGCCTGCCCCACATGAGAAAATGAAACCGCGGCTGCAACAAAGTAGTCTGTTTGTTTTTCATTGGCGGGAGATGGCAACTGTTCAAGGCCATTCAATTTTCCGGCCAATGACGGGTATGCAGCATCCTGCCTGCGTATACATTCATAAAAAGCTATGTTGGGATAAGTATAGATGCGGCTGGCTACAGGAGGATTGAACAGATCATCCATTACGGCATTTATCAGCAGGCTGTTCAGCTCATGCAGGGTTTTTTCTTTCGACTGAGCAAACAGGGTATGACCAAAAAAAAGAAAACAGGGAATAAAAACCTTAACCCATTTCTTACTGGCAGAGAAGTTCATAAACGAGGTATTATGTTGTATAAATTTAATTTTTTCAGCGCCGGCAATATAATCTCTATTCTTTTTTAAAAACCTGATTTGAAAAAGGCATGGTTTCCGGAATTTTTACTTCATTATAATTATATCCCACTTTTTTATGGCAATCATTACAGGCATTGGTGAAAATAACATAGCTGTTTTTAAATGAAGCCAGGTTTTTCCGGGAAATGGCCCTGTCAACACTGTCTGAAGCAGGCTTCATCAGGTCCAGTGATCCTGATTCCGGTCTTTCTGCCTGGTATTTTTTTATGGCATCCAGGTTTTCGGTGATCTCATGCATTTCAAAACCGGCCAGTTCCCAGTTTTCATTCAGGCCGGCAAACCACAGCTTGGCATGATGCACCTGTATGGATGACATAAATTCGCCAAAGCCGGGACGATAACTGCCGGCCAGTTTTTTTTCCAGGCTGTCAATCCGGGCCTGCAACTTTTCTGTATCAGGATGATTGTTGCAGCTTCCCAACAGGGCTGTCAATAAGAGGATAGAAAGTATTTTACTCATTGCCCTAAATTACGAAACTATATTTCGCCGGTAAAACCGGGATAAATTTGCCTGATTCAATATTTTTTTTACCTTTTGCATTCAATCAACCACTTCGTAAACCAAACCAACTGCTGTTATGAAAAAGATCATTGCCTTGTCGGCAATAACCTGTCTTGTTATTGCCGCATTTTATTTTTCATCCTGTAAAGACAAAAAATCAGAACCTCAGGCCAACAACAAAGAGGATTCCCTGGCTAAAGTAATGGACAGAGGCAAGTACCTGGTTGAGCATGTGGCCGGGTGTATTGACTGCCACAGCAAAAGAGATTTCAGTAAATATTCCGGCCCGGTTGTTCCGGGAACAGAAGGTGGCGGCGGGTTTGCTTTTGATGAAAAACTCGGATTACCCGGTGTTGTTTACGGAAGAAATATCACCCCTGATCCCGAAACAGGTATTGGCACATGGACGGATGATGATATTTTGAAAGCCATGACACAGGGAATTTCCAAAAACGGGGATACCCTTTTTCCTTTAATGCCGTATGTTAATTATAACTATATGGCGAAAGAAGACCTGATGAGCATTATCGCTTACATTAAAACCTTAAAGCCAATAAAAAATAAAGTGCCTGCCCGCCAGTTGATGATGCCGATAAGTATGGCGTATCCCGGCCCTGCATTACAAGCTTCAGTAGATGGGAATATCCGACCTGCGGAAAACGACCTGGTAAAATATGGCGGATATTTAGCCAACATGGCTGATTGCGGCACCTGTCATTCGCCCCTTACGCCGCAGGGCCCCGACGTGATGACCAGAAAATTTGCAGGCGGTTACACCTTTCAATTACCCGCAAATAAAGTTACTTCCTCCAACATTACTTCCGATTCTGCTACCGGTATCGGTACCTGGACGGAAGAACGGTTTCTGAATAAATTCATCCCTTATCGTGAAGAAAAAGGTTATAACTATGATCCGGGTAACCAGAACACGGTGATGCCGCTGAGTTTGCTGGCGGGCATGACGGATGCAGACCTGAAAGCTATTTATGCGTATTTAAGAACCATAAAGCCCATCAGCAATAAAGTAGAGAAGTTTCCAAAATAATTTTTCAGAGAATTTACTGTAACAAGAACCCCGCTAACCGGCGGGGTTCTTTATTACTTCTGGTTCCGGAGCTGAGTTAAAGAATGAGGGGGAACCCGAGCTTTCTTACCCGGTATGGCGCTGAACCAAAAATGGTGGTTATAGAAAAATAATGCCAACCGTATTGCAGATGCAGTGCCTTTACTTGACTTTGTAAATTAATCCGAAGCCTACTATACTAATACCATAAAGTACGGTAAAAGTCAAGCCACCAAAATAGCCGTTGAGATTATAGCTATTACTACCAAAAAGTATTCGAATTGTAATAATCATGCAAATAAGGCTTATCGACAAAAAGTAAATTTTCAACCTACAGATATTTTTAATCCTATCTTCCAAAAAGAACGATAATAAAAGAAATATGATTAAAGTAGGAATTGAAAATATAGCGCCGTATAATAAAGAGAATAAATAAAATCCTGCTGTTCCGGAATTAAAACTTGAATCACCAATACCCATTATTGTCAATAAAATAAAAAGTAGTGGAGTTACAGTAATTGTCGATAGCCAAACTTTCAATAAATAATTTGAATTCATGGTATCTTCTATCATTACCTGCTCTGTAATTTACGCCATACCAGGCATAAAAGCCTGCTGCTATTCAATAGTAAACTATATCAATAACTAAATCATCATCTCTTCCTTCTTCCACTCCCTGTCCATATAAATAGTACCAAAAGGAATTACAGAAGCCAGCAATGCCCTGCGAAACCAGCGGCCGTCTTTTTTGTAATCACTCTTCACTTCTCTTGCCAGCGCCACAAAGCTGATAAACAAAATACCATGCAGCCCGCCGCAAATGGTAACGGCTATTGGTATGTGAGCAAGATATTTCAGGGGCATGGCAATAAATAATAAAACAACGAACGATATGCCTTCGGCGATTGCAATTTTTCTAAACCAGTTAAAAGTCTTTTTCATACCCCAAACCCCTAAAGGGGCTTTTAAATTCCCTTGCTTCGAGATTGCTTTATTAAATCGGAAAGCAAGAAAGGATTAATAATCTAACTACAATTTTAAATTCTCAAATTCAATAAAAACCCTTTGTTCTAAGTTCCCCTTTAGGGGACAGGGGTTTAATAATCGATCACTTGTTCCTCTATCATCTCCGGCATCTCCCGCCATTCATACTGCTGATTTCTCAGCTGCGGTTCAAAACCTGCTTCACGAATGGCTTCCTGTATGGATCTGTAAGTAAACCGATGCGGCGCTCCCGCAGCACTCACCACATTTTCTTCGAGCATGATGCTTCCGAAATCATTTGCCCCTGCCTGTAAACATATTTGTGCTGTTTGTTTGCCAACTGTAAGCCAGCTTGCCTGTATATTTTTAATATTCGGCAGCATGATGCGGCTGAGTGCAATCATGCGGATATATTCTTCGGGTGTAGTGAGATTATGTACGCCACGAATTTTTGCCAGTAGTGTATCAACATCCTGGAATGTCCAGGGGATGAAAGCAAGAAAACCCTGCCTGCCGGCAGGCAGGCCTTTGCCTCCCTCCTTTGCCATTTCCTGCACTTCACGGATTTTCACCAGGTGTTCAAAACGTTCTTCAATTGTTTCCACATGACCAAACATCATCGTGGCGCTGGTTGTGATATTTAATTTATGCGCCTCATGCATAATGTCGAGCCATTCCTGTGCACCGCATTTGCCTTTGCTGATCAATCTTCTTACCCGGTCAATCAATATTTCAGCGCCGGCTCCCGGTAATGAATCCATCCCCGCTTCTTTTAATGCCATCAGCACTTCCCGGTGGGTACTCTTTTCCAATTTGGTTATATGTGCCACTTCCGGCGGGCCCAATGCATGTAATTTTATTTGCGGGAATTCTTTTTTTATTTGCCTGAATGTGTCAACATAAAATTGCAAGCCCAGTTCCGGATGATGACCGCCTTGCAATAGTAACTGATCTCCTCCCCACTTCAATGTCTCTTCAATTTTTTTCCGGTAGGTGGGCATGTCGGTAATATAGGCTTCAGCATGTCCCGGTATGCGGTAGAAGTTACAGAACTTGCAATTGGCAATACAGACATTAGTAGTGTTTACATTCCGGTCTATCTGCCAGGTCACTTTTCCATGCGGCACCTGTTTTTTGCGCAGCTCGTCCGCAATAAACATCAGATCCGCCAGCGGGGCATGATGATAGAGGTAAACGCCTTCCTCAATGGTAAGAAATTCAAAGGCAACGGCTTTTTGATACAAATCGTTTAGCTGCATCCGGCAAAGGTACAGTGTTGGTCAAAAAGGGGTGAGCGGTACAGATAACACAAAGAGATGACCTATTTTTATGCAATAGGGAACCCGTTCTGCATCTTTCATCCTGAACTGACTGTCTTTAACCGGATGGCTAACCTGGCAAAGCGATGAAAAAATTTCTATTATCAATTGGCTGCCTGATTTTCTTATGTAATGCTGTGCCCCTGGCAGCACAGGAAGAATTCATTGAACCTCCTTCCCGTCAGCTTACGATTCTTCCGTTTACACAACTCACTGGTGGTATAGTTATCATTCAGGCCAAGCTGGGCAATTTTCCCGATACACTCAATTTTATACTTGATACCGGCAGCAGCGGCATATCACTTGACTCCACCACAGTTGAATATCTTAAACTCGTACCCACTCCAACCGAAAGAACCATTCGTGGCATAGCAGGCATACGCAAAGTGAGTTTTCTTTTCAACCAGCAATTAAAATTTCCGGGTCTTACTATTGACAGCCTCGACTTTCATATAAATGATTATGCCATCCTTACTGCAGTATATGGAGAACGGATTGATGGCATTATCGGGTATTCCGTTTTCAAACGGTATATTTTAAAATTTGACTATGATAGTTCGAAAGTCAGCTTCTGGACCAACGGAACACTTCGCTACCCAAGAGGCGGATACCTGCTAAAACCCACCATTAATTTATTGGTAGCGCAACAACTGAGAGTAAGAGATGTAGAAGCAGTAAGCTCAAGATTTTTATATGACATGGGAGCCGGTGTTTGCATGTTGCTGACCCGTGATTTTATTTCCGACAGCGATTTTCTTGATAAAAAAAGAAAACGCTATGTAAAGGAAGGAGAAGGATTGGGTGGAAAAATTGACATGGAACTTACCGTGATCAGGGAAGTGAAACTGGGCCCTTATAAATTCAGGAATGTGCCGGTTTACATTTTTGATGATGAAAACAATGTGACCAACTATCCCTATATGGGCGGGCTGATCGGCAATGATATACTCCGCCGGTTTAATGTTATACTGAATTATACGAAAGGTGATATCTATCTCATGCCAAACACACATTTTCTTGAACCATTCGATTATTCTTATTCCGGGGTTGAATTATACCTTATTAATGGGGAGATCCTTATTGGCGATGTGGCCAGGGGTTCACCGGGAGAAGCGGCAGGCATTAAGGAAGGCGACCAGGTAATTGCGGTAAACAAAAATTTTTCTCAAAACCTGAACCAGTATAAGGTGGCCTTGCAAACCCCCCATGAAAAAGTGCAGTTAGTGATACGCCGCAATGGCGAACTGAAACAAATTGAATTTAAGGTCAGAAGTATTTTCTGATTTAGCAACCTTTTCTTTAATGCCAGACTGCGTTTTTCAATAATTTTACATAGCCCGCCATAGCTTCAGCGACGGCGGGCTCTTTACTCTTTACCTGTTTAAAATATGATACAATTTGAAAGATTCACATTATCCAACGGCCTTCGTGTAATCGTTCACCAGGATATGAGCACACCCATGGCGGTATTGGATATTATGTATGATGTGGGGGCAAGAGATGAAAATCCCGGAAAAACCGGGTTTGCCCATTTGTTTGAGCATTTGATGTTTGGAGGTTCGGTGAATATTCCCAATTATGATGAGCCGTTACAGATGGCGGGCGGTGAGAACAATGCCTATACCACCAATGACCTTACCAATTATTATATTCAGTTACCTGCCGAAAATCTTGAAACGGCTTTCTGGCTCGAAAGCGACAGAATGTTATCGCTGGCTTTTGGCGAAAAGAGTTTAGAGACTCAGCGAAAAGTTGTTTGTGAAGAGTTCAAAGAACATTATCTCACCAAACCCTATGGTGATGCATGGCATAAGATGCGGGAACTGTCTTACAAGGTTCATCCATACAGGTGGATGACGATCGGCAAAGAATTATCCCATATTGAAAATGCAAAGCTGGAAGATGTGCAACATTTTTTCTTCAAACATTACCGCCCCGTAAATGCTGTAATGGTAGTGGCAGGAAATGTTACAACAGAAAAAGTGAAAGCCCTGGCGGAAAAATGGTTTGCCGATATTCCGGCAGGGGAAAAATATAAACGCAATCTTCCGCAAGAGCCCGGGCAAGCGGAAGAAAGACGAATGGAAATAAAAGCTAATGTGCCCCTGGATGCGCTATATAAATGCTGGCATATAGCAGGCAGACTCGACAGGAAATATTATATCACCGACCTGCTGACGGATATTTTAAGCGGAGGCGGGTCATCCAGATTATACCAGTCATTGGTCAAAGAAAAAAAACTGTTCAGCAATATTGAGTGCTATCATTTCGGCAGCACCGATGCGGGGCTATTGGCCATTGAAGGGAAATTGGTGAAAGGAGTAAAAATTGAAGAAGCTGAAAAAGCGGTGGATATGGAATTGGATAAAATGAAAAATGAACTGGTCAAAGAAACAGAATTGCAGAAAGTAAAGAACAAAACGGAAAGCATGATCGCATTTGAAGACATGAGTGTGATGAGCAGGGCCAACAGTCTTGCCTATTATGAAATTCTCGGCGATGCAGCCTGGATGAATTTTGAGCTGGAGAAATACGGGTCGGTAACTGTTGATGACATTTTACAGGAAAGCAAGAATATTTTCCATGACTCCAATTGTAATACGATATATTATTTATCGAATAACTAATCACTGAAAAGAATGCCGGACAGGAAACAAGCCCCCGAAATAGTAGATGCGGTCAATTTTCACCTGGCGCTGAAGCCATATCAGAAGATCGTTTTAAAAAATGGCGTGGAAGTATATGCAGTAGATGCAGGAGCCGAAGAAGTAATGTCGGTGGAGTGGGTTTTCTATGCCGGCAATTGCTTTGAGGAACAAAACCTAGTGGCGGCCACAGCTAATTTTTTATTACGCAACGGAACTTCAAGGCGAAATGCTTTTCAGATCAATGAACATTTTGAATATTACGGTTCTTATCTCAACAGGGCATGTTATAATGAAACGGCAACGATAACACTTCATTGTCTTACCAAACACATTGCCGGATTGCTGCCGGTGGTCAGGGAATTAATTACCGACTCTGTGATGCCGGAAGAAGAACTGGCAATTTATAAACAAAACATGAAACAGCGGCTGAAAGTGAATCTGAAGAAAAGTGATTTTGTGGCCGGCCGGTTAATTGATGCGGCTTTGTATGGCGAACAGCATCCTTACGGAAAATACAGCAGCCCCGAAACTTTTGATGCCGTACAGAGAGAAACATTGCTGGAGTTTTATGACAAGTATTACCGTGATGGAAAACTGATAATGTTTATTGCCGGTAAGCTGCCGGGCAGTCTTGAACAATTATTGAATCAGCATTTTGGTGATTTGCCGGATAGTCATGTTGAAGCGAAATCAGCAGCGCTTCAGCCGGCATCAGAAATGAAATCAAGAGTGACCAATGATCCGGAAGGCGTGCAGGGATCTATTCGTATTGCAAGGCCATTCCCCAACCGGCATCATCCTGATTTTTTAAAAGTGCAGGTGCTGAATATTTTATTTGGCGGATTTTTTGGTTCAAGACTGATGAGCAATATCCGGGAGGATAAAGGATACACCTACGGAATCCATAGTTTTTTGCACAATCATATTCAGCATTCGGCATGGATGATAAGCACCGAAGCAGGCAAAGATGTTTGTGAGGCAGCCATTGCCGAAGTGTATAAAGAAATGAAAGATCTGCGGGAGGAGCTGGTGGGAAATGAAGAATTAATGCTGGTTAGAAACTACATGATGGGCAGCATTCTTGGCGATCTCGATGGTCCTTTCCAGATCATTGCCCGATGGAAAAATATTATTCTCAATGACCTTACAGAACAATACTTTTACGATTCTATTAATACCATCAAAACAATTTCAGCCGAAGAGTTACAATCACTGGCGCAGAAATACCTGAAGCCGGAAGAGTTTTATGAGTTGGTGGTGGTGTAAATTTTTCAACACAGAGTTTTTGAGTTACTGAGTTACACTGAGAATGTGCTCAGTGCAACTCATCTTCTCTGTATCCCTGCCTGCCGTCAGGCAGGTCTGTGTTGAAAAAACCCTGAACTTCGCAGCATGACCTTCGATCGCAAAGAGTTATCCAACGAACAACTTTTACATTTTTACAGAAGCATTCTCTGGCCCCGCATGATTGAGGATAAAATGCTGGTCTTACTTCGCCAGGGAAAAATTTCCAAATGGTTCAGCGGTATCGGCCAGGAAGCAATTGCTGTTGGTGCAACCTTGGCTTTGCAACAGGACGAGTGGATAATGCCGCTTCACAGAAACCTCGGCGTATTCACTACCCGTAATATGCCATTGAGTAAACTTTTCATGCAATGGCAGGGAGCTCAGGAGGGCTATAGCAAAGGAAGAGAAAGAAGTTTTCATTTCGGTAACATGGAACATCATATCTGCGGGATGATCTCACATCTTGGTCCGCAACTTGCCATTGCGGATGGAGTAGCATTAGCACATAAATTAAGAAAGGAAAACAAAGTATCATTGGCATTTACAGGCGATGGCGGTACGAGTGAAGGCGATTTTCATGAAGCATTGAATGTGGCTGCTGTCTGGGATCTGCCGGTCATATTTATTATTGAAAATAATGGCTATGGTTTAAGCACACCGGTTAATGAACAGTATCGCTGTATAAGTCTAATTGATAAAGCGAAAGGCTATGGCATGGAAGGAGTGCAGATTGATGGAAATAATTTACTGGCTGTTTATGATACAGTGAAAGGAGTGAGAGAGTTTTGTGTCAAGCATCAGAAGCCATACTTGATTGAATGCATGACCTTCCGCATGCGGGGGCATGAAGAAGCCAGTGGCACCAAATATGTACCGCAGGATCTATTCCGGCTTTGGGAACAAAAAGATCCGATAAAAAGTTATGAACGATATCTTATTGAAGCAGGGGTGATGAATGAGATGAAAGTGGCGGAGATAAGAAATGAATTCAAAGATAAAATTGAAAGTGAATTACAGACAGGATTTGCAGCGAGTCCGGTAATAGCTGATGTGGAAACAGAATTGGATGATGTTTATGCAAAGCAGGAGGTCAGAAGTCAGAGGTCAGAGGTCAGATTGCTTGATAATTCGGAGTTGTATTCCGACTTCGGACTTCCGACCTCTGACCTCAGGTTAATAGATGCAATAAAACAGGGCCTTCATCAAAGTATGAAAGCTCATCCCAACCTCATCCTCATGGGCCAGGACATTGCAGAATATGGCGGGGCATTTAAAATCACGGAAGGGTTTGTGCAGGAATTTGGAAAAGAAAGAGTGAGGAATACTCCATTGTGTGAAAGTGCTATCGTCGGCACTGCATTAGGTTTGTCCTTAGAAGGGTACAAGAGTATGATGGAAATGCAGTTTGCTGATTTTGTTTCAGTGGGTTTCAATCAAATTGTAAATAATCTTGCAAAGATCCATTATCGCTGGGGACAAAATGCTGATGTTGTGATACGTATGCCGACAGGTGCAGGGGTTGGCGCCGGTCCTTTTCATTCTCAAAGTAATGAAGTCTGGTTTACTCATGTGCCGGGATTGAAGGTTGTTTATCCCAGTACACCCATAGATGCAAAAGGGTTATTGATTGCCGCTATCAATGATCCAAACCCGGTGATGTATTTTGAGCATAAAGCATTGTACCGTTCTGTTAGCGGCCCTGTGCCGGAAGAGTATTATGAAATTGAAATCGGGGAGGCAAGACATGTGAGAGAGGGAGATGAGATTTCCATCATCACTTATGGAGCCGGAGTGCATTGGGCGGAAGATTATGCCGCTGAACATCCGGAAATTTCTATCGACATTCTTGATTTAAGAACATTAGCGCCGCTTGATTATTTAGCTATCCGTGAAGCAGTGCAAAGAACAGGAAGGGTTTTAATTCTCCATGAAGATACATTGATCGGTGGCATCGGAGGAGAGATAGCTGCATGGATCGCCGAAAATTGTTTTTCTATTTTGGATGCGCCGGTGATGCGCTGTGCAAGCTTGGATACTCCTGTTCCATTCTCCATAGAGCTGGAGCAAAATTTTCTGGCGAAAGCAAGGCTGGATGAATGTGTTCAGAAACTGATCAACTACTGAAATACATTTTTTTTCTACGGACAGTTTAACTTGTATGTCCTTACCTACTACTCTACATTACTTCTCCGTGCCGGGTTCTTATTTATACTAAACGAAATACGATTTGCGTTTTGAAAAAAACTATGTTATGAAACCACTTCTTATTGCCAGTACCGCTTTCCTGTTTCTTTCGGCTTTCGGGCCAAAGAAAAAAAGTAAACTGAATCTGCCTGAAGAATTTGTCCGGATTCCGGCAGGCACCTGGCATGATAGTAAATGGGGCGGAACATATGATACCTGGAAATTGGTATCCACCTCCGGTTTTTATATGTCGAAATATGAAGTAACCAACTTGCAATACCGCCAATTTTATAACGAAGTGGGTCTGGTGCTGAGTGATGAAGAAAGAAAAAAAATTATGTGCGACTCATCCGGATGGAAAAACAAGCCAATGGAGGCAAGCTATTTCAGTCAACCGGCTTATAATAATTTTCCTGTTGTAAATATTTCATACGAAGGAGCTTCGAAATACTGTGAATGGCTTCAGCAAAAAATTCAAAAAGACAATCCTGGTTTTGTGGTGGAAGTTAAATTGCCGACCCGGCAGGAATGGACATGGGCAGCCATGGGAGGCCGGAGCCAGGCCATGTTCCCCTGGGGAAAATATTACCTGCTGAATAAGAAGGGAGAACCAATGTGTAATTTCAAAAGAATAAGCGACGGCGATGTTTACCGAAACAGGATAACCGGAAAACCCGAAGTAGCTGAAAGGGCCGCAGAAGATTCCCAAACATCTTATTATACTGCCACTGTTAAAAGTTTTTATCCCAATGACTACGGTTTGTATAATATGTGCGGCAATGCAGCTGAAATGATTTCCGAAAAAGGAATCGCCATGGGCGGCAGCTGGAATGATTATGGTGGTGATGTGCAGATAAGAGCTGAAGCAAAATATGAAAGCGCAGCGCCGACAATCGGATTCAGGCCCATTATCATGATTAAAGAAAAAGAATAAACATTACCAGTATCAGATGGCCATTTTAGTCTTGATGACTGCTAAGCCTTTCAATGTTTCACTGCTGTCGTTTTTAAACAAACCCATTTTATGTGAGTTGAAGTAGAACTTCTCTCCGGCAGGAGTAGTAATGGAAAGCCATTTCAGCATCCGCCAATCAGGTTCCTGTTGCACCGAACATACTTCCATATTAAAATCAAGGGGAACGGCTGTTTCACTGCTTTTATAGTACACTATTTTGCCAATGATATATAAAGCCCCCATCGAATCAAAAAATTTAAACGAGTTTTTATATCTTTTGAAAGAAGCATAATGATAAGCGGCCACATACTCCATCGGTTCTTTTATGCTTCTGAGAATTTTATTGAACTTTTGTTCTTTATTGAAATAAGTAATGACAATAGTAACAAGGCCCACAACGCCTCCTATTATTGCCCCGGTTGCAAAAGGTGACATAATATGTTTTTTGGAAAGTTAAGAGATTTCTTCAATTATGGGATACCAGTTTTTTGCAAAAAGTAAACAATAACAGGCCGAACTGCTGAGCCCCGGATACATCAGGAAAAAAATTGTCGGCGAAACACTTATATATTTGTGATGCCAGGATGAACTGGCAGCAGGTTATCATGCGAGGTTGATTAAAAATGTCTTTTTAAAATCATCATAATGTAAACCAACATGAAACAGTTTTTAATTTTTACAGTGGCGGCAGTATTTATCGCCTGTAATCAAACCAAAAAAGATCAGGAAACAAGCAAACCTGAAATTCATAACCCGGCATTGGATTCTGTACAGTCAGAAATTAATACAGTACTGGATTATCATACCGCAGCATCAAACAACTATGATGGTTTGGAAAAAAACAGGTTCGGGTAAATGGCAGGCCCATTCAGTTCTATTATATGTAAATTGATTTTTTTATGACCACCTGTAAAAACTGTGGTCATCAATTTGATCTTAATTATTGTCCTTATTGAGGGCAAAAGGCTACAGTTAAAAAACCGGAGATGAAAAGCCTTTTGTGGTAGCAGTCGGACTGTAAAAAATGTTATTGCACTCCTGGCCCATACAAAGCCTTTCCTGCTCTTTTGCCAATATGTTTTTCATTTTCTACTGTCAATTCGCCATTTACAATTACAAAATAAAAGCCTTTTGAATAAGCATGGGGCTTTTCAAAGGTTGAAACATCCTTCACTTCTTTTTCGTCGAAGATGACAATATCGGCCGCATAGCCTTCTCTTAACAGTCCTCTGTCCTTTAATTGAAATTTTTGTGCAGGCAATGAAGTCATTCTCCTGATTGTCTCTTCGAGAGAAATTATTTTTTCATCCCGCACATATTTACCCAGCACTCTTGCATTAGTGCCATAGCCTCTCGGGTGAGGCATGCCTGCACCCAGTACCCTTATACTTGCATCACTGGCAATCATGTTGAAGGGATACTGCATAATGCGTTTTACATCCTCTTCACTCATGCCATGAAAGACGGCACTGGCGCCGCCACTCATTACTATATCAATAATAGTTTCAGCCTCAGCTTTCTTCTTATGTTTTCTGCCTTTCATTAAATTGATCTGCTCTATACTTTTTCCATTGTAGCTGGTATCGGGTGCATAGTTGGCCACTACTGCATAAGCAAAATGTTTCAGCTTTCTTCTTTTGAGTATTTCAAGCAGCGAGCTGATGACTTGTTTTTTCACTTCAGGTCTTTGCAGTCTTGCCCTGATTGAATCCTGACCATCTGCAAGAACAGCCTCTGGTATCAGTATGCTGAGGGTGGTACTGCTGGCCGTGTAGGGATATTGATCAATGGTGACTTCTAACCCCTCTTTTCTTGCTGCTTCCACCATTCCCAATGTTTCTTTGCTTCTTCCCCAGTTGTTTTGACCGCTGCATTTAAAGTGTGAAATTTCCACTGGAATATTTGCCTCTCTGCCGATAGTCAATGATTCATTGATTGACCAGGCAATGCTGTCGCCTTCATATCTCATATGTGTGGCATATACGCCATTGTATTTAGCAGCCACTTTTGCCAGCTCCACTATTTCCGGTGTCTTGCTATACACACCGGGTATATATTGCAAGCCGGTTGATAAACCAACAGCGCCATCTTTCATTGCTTTTTCAACAAGGTCGTTCATCCTCTTCATTTCATCAGGAGTTGCATCCCGGTTGGCACGGCCCATCACTGCTTTTCTAACATCATTATGACCAATCAGTGTGGCTACATTGATAGAAAGTTTTAATGAATCAATCCATTGTAAATACTTGCCTATATCAACATTGGAAGAACCACAGTTACCCGTAATGCAGGTGGTCACTCCATCGTAAATAAAACTTTTTGCTTCGGAGTCTTTGGTTTCATCGTCCTCCAGGTGTGTATGTACATCAATAAAACCCGGGGCAACAATCAAACCTTTTGCATCAATTGTTTTTGCAGCAGAAAGATTTACATCACGGCCAATTTTAATAATCTTTCCGTCTTTGATGGCGATATTGCCATAATACCAGCTGTTGCCAGTGCCGTCAATGATTTTTCCATTGCTGATGAGTATATCACAGTTTTCCTGCCCGAAAGAGGATATTGACAGTAACAAAGAGATGATAAGTAAAAATCGCATACTGCAATTTCGCAGATTTATATTTAATTTTCAGGATGCCGCTTGACATTGCCGAAATAAAACCTCATTTGCCGGGCTTTAATGAAGAACTGCTTGCCGAAATAGCTGCTGCAGGCAGCATAAAAGAGTTGCCGGCGGGCATGGAGATACTGAGGGAGGGACAATATGTAAAAATGATCCCAATTGTACTGGCGGGATTGGTAAAAGTGTTTACAAGAATAGAGGATAAGGAACTATTATTGTATTATATCGGCTCCACACAGAGTTGTATCATGTCTTTTTCCGCAGGTCTTACCAACTCTCCAAGCCGGATATTTGCTATCACAGAAGAACCATCAGCATTGTTATTATTACCTTCTGATAAGATCAACCGGTGGATAAAGCAATATCCTGTGCTGAATGATCTTTTTTACCATCAGTACAATCTTCGTTACACAGAAATGCTGGACACCATTAACTCCCTGCTTTTTGGCAGGATGGACCACCGGCTTTATAATTATCTTCTTGAAAAGAGTAAGCTTAAGGGAGAAAAAATCCTTGACCTGCGTCATAAACAGATAGCCAATGAGCTGGGAACGGCCCGTGAAGTGGTGACCCGGGTGCTGAAAAAGCTGGAGCAGGAAGGAAAAATAAGACAAACAGAAGCAGGGATAGAAATTACCTGATCTGGTGACTGCAGTCACCGTTCTGCGCAGAGCTCATTTATTAGTTTTACAGCAGAAACCGGTAAAATGAAAAATAAATGGCTGAAGCTGGTATTGGTTTGCATCATTTGCCTCGCCGTAATTACCGGGCTGGTACTGATTTTTAAACAATAAAATTATTATGTTATGAAACCAAACATGGGAACCGCCGATCGTATCATCCGTGTATTACTCGCCGCTGTATTTGCCTACCTGTATTTCAGCGGTACAGTAACAGGTACATTGGGACTTATTTTAGTAGTACTTGGTGGCGTATTTGTTTTAACAAGCCTTATCAGTTTTTGCCCGTTATATACACTGGTGGGTATGAATACCTGTCCGAAAAAACAGGCCTGATAAAGAAAGGGGTAAAAAAGCAAAGGCGGCGATCCCAAACCGCCTTTTAAGTTTCTTTATTTCCCTTTTCACCAATAAAATGATGTTCCTTTTCTCTGAACAAAACATTGAACGTAGTGAGTGAACCATAGCAACGGGTAATGTATTGCTGTATGCTCACCTTTTCTTCATCGGATAAATTTTTACTGCTGTTGATGTTTTGTTCCAGTACTCTTAAACGGTCACGCAGCATTACGACCTTGTGAAAGAAATCAGCGATGGGAATTTCTTTTGGCTTGAGAGATTTATCAGCAGGTTGCAGCAGCATCATGCCGCCATGCCATTTATCACCCAGCGGAACGTTTTCCGTAATGCCGCCCCACATCTTTAAAATTTTCAACAAAGATTTTTCCATTTCGCTGGTGGTTTCCACTTCTGCCGAAACATTTTCGGGAATGATTTCTTCTAAGTTGCTGTCGGTTTTATCAATTTCTTTTAATCCTGTATTAATAAAAGAAATCAGGTATGTGGCGTACTTAATGCCAACAACTACACCCGGGCCGTGCTGGATGTGTTGTAAGCGGGTACCAATTCCGAGGGTTGTCTGGTCCATATATATTATTTTAAATGATATTCTTTTTTCAGCAACCCGATGAGATGGGTTGCTTTTTCAAGCAAATCTCTTGCGTTCTTCCGCATGGTTTTATTAAAAACGGTCAGCATATGAATCCGGTAGGTAAGCCGGTATCTTGCATCTTCCGTTAATCGCAGTGCAGGATTATAGCTGATGCGGATTACATTGTTATCATCATCCCGCATATTATTTAGCACCACCCCATCAAAAACAGCTTCTGCAATACTCCGGTAAGTACGCATAATTTCTTCTTCATCCCCCGTGCCCCATGAAAAAGCCCTGACCGCCACATCGTATGAAATTATACTGTCGCTGATAAATGATTTTCTGACCAATCGCAGGTTGCCTGCATTTTTTAATTGCTGCATCGTTCCGTCTACTGGTGTAAACCGGAATGCTACACCACGGGTGGCAAAAGAGTTGTAATAATACAAGTCGTTGCTATGTTGGGCGGCGTCTTTACTGTTTAATAAAATGCTGAATGAATCAAGCAGCAGTGCCCGTTCATTTCTCAGCCGGATAATTGTTTTTAGCCGGCTGGTGTCTGCTTCCAGGTCGCTGGTCAGAGCCTTTATATACTTTTTTTCCCGCTGATGCTCTACCATGTGCTCCCGTTTATTTTCTGCCAGGAACCCGCAGAACACAGCAAGGAACAACATGAGAAATTCCCAGAAATAATGGGTCCATTTTTTGCGTGAAGTATGACCATGATGGTGAACTTCCATAAAATTTTATTTCAGGTTATATTCTTTTTTTATTAAGACAATCAGTTCATTTAGTTTTTTATTACAAGGTATAATAAGTCGTTCTTGTATTATCATTTGAAGATTACCATAGCTTTCAATAATATTCAATAGTTCCTGATCTGTTTGTATTGTTCTGGTCATAATAACCGGGCTGTTTACTTTTATAGAATCTCCTATATAATCAATATCCTGTACCCTGAAGTATTTTAGTATAAGAGGGATAATATTTTTTTCATAGTAATTGATGCCCATTTCTGAGGTTTTTACAACTCTTGGTAAAAGCACTTCATAATATTGCTGCAATGCACTTGTCATTTCCTGATCCTGAATGTACCGAAGTCCGCCAGAAGCTTTCATCTGGTTGTAAGTAGCTGTTGTTGCCAGTATATCATATGTATAAATCAGGGGAAGGCATTTATTCAATATTTCTTTATCAGAAGGTTTTAGACTGTTTGTCATCAGATCATAAAATTGCTGATGTTTTTGGAGCCGGGTATTTACTAAAGGGATAAATTTTGAAAAAAAAAGGGAGTCTTCACGGAGATCTGCCAGCATTTGTCTCGCAAACTTTTTTTCCCGGTCTTTCTCAATTTTGTGCTCCAACTGATACTCTGCCAAAAATCCGCAGAACACAGCGAGGAACAACATTAGAAACTCCCAGAAATAGTGGGTCCATTTTTTCCTGCCTGAGGCGGTATGAGCATGTGCATGTACTTCCATGATCTTAAATTATGAATTATTTTTCACAGAAGGCCCCGACATTTTATTTGTTGCCGCCAAACGTATTTGCTTATTCTTTTCAATCAAAATATGTGTGGCCCATTTTTGCAGGCGATGATGCAGGGGTATCAATAAAGCGGCTATACAAACCAGCGACAGCAACATAAGCAGGGGCGAGTGATTTGTTATGTTTTCCAGGAAAGGATGCAACAGTAAATTTAAAAATTCAAATACTATCAGTAATGCTGCAACGCTTAAGAAAGTAAGTACTCTCACATGAATAATGATTTTGCGGGCCAGTAAAACAAACAAAAAGATAAAAGCAACAATGCCTAAAGCGAGGAGAGTATACTGTATATTATATAAGCGCTGTTTTTCCTGTCTTGCGGTTTTTGCTTTTTCTTCAATCTCTTTTAACTGCTGGGTAAAAATAATGCTTTGAAATTCCGCAATTTTTTTCTGATTGTTTACAGAATCATTATATGCTATCTGCATTTCTGAAAAAAAATAGGCGCTGTCATTCATCCGGCGAAGGTTATAGGCTTTTTTTAGTATCCCCGCAGATTGGGCAGCCCTTTCTGCAAAACCATATTTTCTGGCCATAGCAAAAGTTTCCAAAGCGATATTAAGAGCTTTTGTCAGGCTATCCCGGCTCAGTAAAAAATCGGCATAGTTAATAGCCAGTAGGGCAAGCCCCGCCATTTGTTTTTCTTTTTTACAATAATCCATTGCAGAATTGTAACAGGAATCAGCACGGTGATAATCTTTCTTTAATTCATATGTCCGGGCAATCTGTCTTAACAACACAGAATAAAGTGCAGGCTCAGGATTCGCTGGTTTTGTTGATTCAGCTTTCTGTATATAAAGTAATGCTGAGTCTGGCTTATCTAATGCATTATAGGTTGCCACATAAAAAATATTTCGCTGAAAATTTGTTTCCGGAAAGCTTCCCACAGAATCTGATTTTTGCAGGTACTTTAAGGCAAGCTCATTATTATTGGTGAGCACATAGAGGTAGGCGATAACATTAAATGTTCTCGCTTTACGACTGCCCGATGGTTTATACTCCAGTGCTTTAAAATATCCGGCAAGAGCAGGATTAAATTCCTGGCGAAATGCATGCCTGCCTCCTAATTCACTCCATGCATCTGTAAGCAACGTATCCCGGTTCAATTTTGCAGCGATGCGCATCAGTTCTTTTTGAACAAGGTCAGAACTGTCAAATAAACCCGCTGCACGATAATAACGGTTAAGACTTCTGTAAGCATAAAATTTTTCTTCAGCAGAGCTGTTTGGGTTATTTATTACCTTCCTGGCAGAATCAAGTCTTAGTGTCTGAAATGGGTTTTGAGCAGATACATATCCGGTGCTTAAAGCGATTAAAATAAAGAATATGAAAAATATTTTTTTCATATTTCATCTGATTTGTAAGCTGTGCTTCGGCGACAATAATTAGTTGGGTATAAAATAAAAATAACAATCTTCCGGAAATAATGCCTCCTTTTTTCCTCACAGTATAACTGTGATGGTGAACTTCCAATGTCTAATTATTTTTTACATACTTGTATAAAAAAGCACAAAGAAACCCAGCCACTACATAGATCAGAAACCGGATCAATCTACCCTTCCATAAACTATTTTTCATATTTGTTTATTGAAGATGATATTTTTCTTTCAGTTCTTTGAAAATTTCGCCACTCAGTTTCATCAGCTGTTCATATTCTGACAGGGAACGTTCCTGTCCCCGCCTGGCCATTACTGCATAATTAATGAACTGGTCCGCTTCATCCCTCCCTTTCATTTTATTGTACATTGAATGAGAAACAGGACGATGACTAATAAAATCAAGAATTACTTCGTAATTAATAAAACCCGACGAAAACGGAATAAAAGTTTCAAGCACCTGTTTGCTGTTCAAAGCATCCCGGTCTTCTGCTCTTTTTGAATATACATCATACTGATTCAATAAGCCAACGAGCCGCTGGGGAAAATATCTTAATGAACCGGAATTTTTTATCTGTTCATAAGTGCCCTGTGTATGCACAAACGGAGCAATTCTTGGGAAATACTGAACGGCATCATAAAAAACAGAATCATGCCATTTATCAGGTGATTGGTGTAACAATTCCACCAATCTGTCCAGGCCTTTGTTTTTGGTCCCGCTGAATTCCAATGCCTGGTTCAATGCGGCAGTATCTTTTTTTAAATCTTCAATTAAGGAAGCGGCGAATGCTTTTGCCCTTTTGTGCTCTACAAAATGCTCCCGCCAGTTCTCGACGAGGAAACCAGCTGTAACAGCCAGAAAAAGCATGAAGAACTCCCAGAGATAATGGGTCCATTTTTTTCGGGCTGAGTGACTATGATGATGTACTTCCATATTTTTTTATTCAGTCAAAAAAATTTCAGCATTGTCTGGTGTTATCAAATGTGTTGTTGCTTTGGGGTAAGCATTGGTAAATGCACGGCTCACATTGCCCTTTGCTTTAGGGTTCCATTTACACTCAAAGCCAGTAACAATTCCATCAACCTCTTCAATGTAATCAACTTCCTGCTGCGCCAAAGTACGCCAGAAAAAAGCAGACACATTTTTTCCGGTATTGTTCAGAAATTTTAACCGCTCACTGATGAACCAGTTTTCCCAAAGTTGCCCAATATCCTGACGTAAATTTGCCGGGCTAAATTGATTAATAGCAGCATTGCGCAAACCGTTATCGTAAAAATAGATCTTATAACTTTTTTTCAGCTCATTCCTCAGGTTTCGGCTGAAGGCCGGGAGCCTGAACACAATGAATGCTTTCTCCAGCAGATTAATATATTTTTCCACTGTTTCTGCATTCAGCCCGCAAAGCTGCCCCAGTTCATGATAGCTTATGAGCTGTGCTGTTTGAAATGCCAGCGCCTGTACCAGCTTTTCCAGCTTATCGGGTTTTTGAATCCTCTCCCAGGTAAGAATGTCTTTATAGAGATAGCTGTTGGCTAATTGTTTTAATAAAGCCTGCTCTTTACCGGGGGTAGTTACCACTTCGGGATAATAACCATAAATCAAACGATGGTGCAGCAACCTTTTTTCTTCAAGCAAAGAACTATGTTCTGCCATTTCGCCAAACGATAGCGGATATAAATGGTATTCCCATTTGCGGCCGGTAAGCGGTTCATTTATTTTATTAGCCAGCTCAAATGCGGAAGAACCGGTGGCTATCACTTTTACATTTTTGATATTATCGGTAATGAGTTTAATACAAAGTCCGATGTTTTCAATTCGCTGCGCTTCATCTATTACCACTGATTTGTGATGGCCGATCAAATTTTTTATTTTAGTAGAAGTGGGGTGTTCCAGCAGGCTTCTTATATCTGCCTCATCTCCATTCCAGAAAACTACGGGCTGGGCAAATTGCTTTTGCATTGAGTCAACGAGACTGGTTTTACCAGCTTGCCTCGGGCCAAGCAGTATAATAGCTTTCTTATCCTTCAGCCTGTTGCTAATACTGCTTTCCAGCCTTCTTTTTATCATTTTTCGGATATTTCCGTAAAATTAATAGATATTTTTCGGATTTATCCAAAAAATATCTATTCTCCCGGATGATAAACTCTTTCCACATGCTTCAGAACATCTTCCCTGTAAAACAACACATCTTTGAATTGTCCTTTGCTGTACATCAGTCCCTGATCAAAGAAATGCGGTGAACTTTCATCGCCGCTTTCGCCGCCGGCGAGTAATGATTTTGCTTTGATCCGTTTCCCTCCAAGGGAGTCTTTGCGGACGAATTCTACTGCACAGATGAAACTGTTTCCGTTAACGCCATATCTTTTGATTGTGCCCTGGAAAGTTTTGCTGGTATAAGAAGGCAGCATTCCCCATGTAGAAGAAACAAATCCTACCGGGTAACTGGGTTTGCTGTCATCAAATTTATTGTCAATGTCTGAAGAGATCCTTTGAAAACGGTTGATGCGGCCCCAGGGCATTTGCCAGCGGCCAAATTTATTCTCCAGTTCATTGATGCTGGCAAGCAGGGGTATCAATAATTCTTCGGGGTTTGCATTGGCGGCAAAATATTTTGCTTTGTCCACAAGGTCAGCTTCATCGTCATCAATAATTTTAGTTCTGAAAATATTGGGCAATAGCTTTTGTCCCCATTCAACAGCCAGTGTGGTGGCAACAGAATTTTCATTGCAGCGATAGTCCCAGTTCTTTAACAAGGTGACGGGACCCACCAGCAACGCATACAAGGTATCGGGATACGCTATGTTTTTTTCAAATGCATTTACCAGGGCAGGCACCAGTACTTCAAAAGCTGCTAACCTTGTATCATATCCTGCTTTGATCACTTTTTCAATATTGTATTTGTTTCCTTCGGCCAGCACTCTTACAGCATTGATGCCACGGAAATTTTCTCCATCCGGCGCCATGTAGGCAGGATAGTTTTCTCTTTTCGGACTGTTAACTCCTGCAACAGTAAAAGGAGTGGAGTTGCAGTTCTGTAACCAGCCATTCGGTGGATTAATACATTGCACCGTTTTAGAAATATCATGATAGCCTTTCCATTCGGTAGAAGTTATGCTCCCATCTACTGCTTTACTCCAGTCATATTTTATATCTCTTTCGGGAATGCGGTTGCCATGCCAGTAAGCAATATTGCCTTCCGCATCGGCATACACAGTGTTGTTGGAGATATTTCCTTTAAGGTCCAATGTCTTTTTAAAATCTTCCAGGCCCTTTGCCTTTGTTCTTTGCCAGCATTGAATCAACCCGTTCATGATGCGGTTATCGGCTTTTACACTCAGCCATTGCCCGTTTTTTTTAGCCATCACCGGGCCATGATGAGTAAAGAGGGCATTGATGGTTTTTGCTTCGAAATTGTTTTCACTTTTATATTTCAGTGTAATTTTTTCTTCTGTTACTTTCTTTTCTTTTCCGTCATACTCATATACCCACCCGTTTCCCTGCCCGACTGGGTCATTCAGGCGGGCTTTCTTTGAAATTTTTTCAATGTAAGTATCGGCTGCATCCACAGCGCTGCTGGTATGCATCCATCCGCAGTGTTCATTAAAGCCCTGGTAAATGAAAAATTGCCCCCATGTTACAGCGCCGTACACATTCAATCCCTCCTCACTTACCATGTGCACTTCGGGGCGAAAGTAAAAAGTAACATGCGGGTTAATATATAATATAGCATTACCCCTTTCGGTGATCTTTGGAGAAAAGGCAAAACCATTGGAGCCGGTTGGGTTTTCTTCAGGGAAAGATTCCGGAGCCTGTCCCGAACTTGATTCGGGATCGGGCCCGGAATGACGAACTTCGTTGTTTGTGGCAACAGGCTCATCTCCCGAATACAAATCTTTTAAATCTGCTGCGGTTAGGTCGGCGGTGTTGATGGCGCCAATGCTTCCATCGGTCCATAGCAGTGGATACCAGGGTTGAAATTTGGTGAGCAATGCCGGTTTTACATCAGGATGTTTGTATAAATAGTAATTAATGCCATCGGCAAAAGCATTACAAAGCTTCTTCAGCCAGTCAGGTGCTTTTTTAAAATCTCTGATGGCATCGGATGAATCAATGATCATTCTTATCAGCAAGTCATCATATAAAGAACTTTCTCCTTTTACTTCACTCATTCTGCCCAGCTTTTCAATATAGTTCATCTCCACCCGTTTAAAATCATCTTCGCATTGGGCATACATCAATCCAAACACGGCATCTGCATCCGTCTTTCCATAAATATGCGGTATGCCCCAGTTGTCACGGATGATGCTGACATGGTTGGCTTGCTGTTGCCAGCGGCTTATACCATCTTTTGTAAGTGGCTGGGCAAGTAAATGAACCGGAAAAAGGAGAAAAAGAAATATTTTTTTCATAGAGTAAATATAATTGTTAATCGAATGATTATATATCGCTGTATTTCAATAATCTATTGAAATAACGGTATAATAAAAAAGATTGTCAGTTTTATATTATATAAAATAGCCTACCTTTTAATACCTGCCTCCTATGAATCTTCAGCCTTTAGGATCAATTTCCGGACATTGATTCTTAATTATAATCAGAACTTTTATGTCTGTCAGACAACGCTTCAAAAAGTTCTCGTTTATTTTCAGCGTGGCAGTAGCCCTTGTTGGATTTCTTGTGCTTATCGGCTGGGCAGGAAATATTACTGTTCTCAAAAGCATTTCCCCGCAATGGATCAGCATGAAGGCCAATGCGGCGCTTTGTTTTTTACTGGCAGGCAGCACCGTGATCCTGGTTAACAGGGAAAGAAAGACTCCAGGCTCAGAAATAATAGCTTCTGTCTTTTCGTTTATCATCTTTTCAACAGGAACAGTTACCGTACTTGAATACATTTTCGGTTTCAATGCAGGTATTGATGAATTACTTTTTAAGGACAGGCAAACTATTTTTCCTGAACTCACCCCCGGACGACAATCTGTATTTTCTGCAGCATATTTTATGCTTTTCGGATTTTGTTATTTGCCTGGCATTAAAAAAATAATGAAACCCTCATTATTTCAACTGATTCACATAATGTCCGGGATTTTTGCTCTGGCAGCTGCTATGAGTTATTTATTTGGCACTTATTTTTTTATTGGGGTTTCGCTAAAGTTCATCTATGTAATTCATTCTACGCTTGCTTTTCTGTTATTGATATTGGCGGTACTGTTTTCGCAACCCGATACCGGAATAATGAAACTGGTGAGCAGTAATACCAGCGGAGGCAGAGTTATCCGCAGCACCCTGCCCTTGTTTATTTTCATTTTTATTGTACTTGGCTGGTTACGACTTAAAGGAGAGCAGGCGGGGTTATATAATGAGGAACTTGGTATTTCAATCTTCATATTGGCCATGATCATTATTTTGGGTTACCTTTTATTTTGGGGTGCAGCATCCTTTACCCGATCCGAAGAGGCGCTGATGCAGTCAGAAGAAAGACTGATCAAAGCAAATAAAAACCTGGAACTGGCCGAACAACAAGCCGGCATTGGGAACTGGGAATATGATGTGGGATCAAAATTCAGTCACTGGTCCAAAGAAGTGTTCAGGATTTTTGATATGCCCCCGGATGCAAAACCACCTTCGAACAAAGAATTTCTTGAACTGATCCATCCCGATGACCGGCCGCCGTTTATTGAATTTCTCAATCAGTTGCTGGAACAAAAAAATGTAAAAACAATTATTTTCAGAACCAACCCGAAAAAACTCAGGTTGAAATATCTGCTTCCGGGCTGGCAGGTAATAAAAGATGATAAAGGAATCCCCAAAAAATATTTTGGAACCCTGCAGGATATCACCGAAAGGGTAGAAGCAAAAACGGCATTAAAGCAGCGGGAAGAGTTATTTTCAAAGGCTTTTCATTCAAGGGTATTCGGGCTGGCCATTCTCAACGGGGAAAACCAGGTGATCAATATTAATGATACACTGGCCGGTCTGCTGGAATACAAAAAAGAAGAACTGATAGGGAAAAAATGTTCGGAGATAGAATTGACCAGTCCGGATTATCTCAAAAAAAGGGGTGAACTCGGATTGATGTTAATGCAAAAAGGAAGCATTGAAAACTATGAACTGGAACTGCTGACCCGAAGTGGAAAAATGTTAAGCCTTCTGCTTTCTGTAGAACCATTAAACCTGGGCAATGCCCCTCACTGGCTGATTTCATTTGTAGATATAACTGAGAAAAGAAAAGCCGAAAAAGAACTGGCAGAAAGTGAAACCCGGCTGCGGGCCATTTTAGATACCGTACCGGAGTGTGTCAAAATAATTGATAGCAATGGCGAGTTAACGTATATGAACCCTGCCGGCCTGGCGATGATGGAAACAGACGATTTTGAAATGGTAAAAGGAAGAAAGGGGTTGGGCAATATTCATACTCCCTATTTAAAAGAGTTTTACAGACTGGTCACAAATGTTTTTTCCGGTACTCCCGGAAAAATGGAATATGAAATTACCGGTTTTAAAGGCACTCACCGCTGGATGGAAACCCATATGGTGCCGCTAAGAGATGAAGAAAAAAACATCGTTTCCCTGTTAGCGGTAACCCGTGACATATCTGACCGGAAGAGATCAGAAGAAGAAATCAAAAAAGCGATAGAGCGATATGAGCTGATAGGCAAAGCCACCAATGATGCTGTTTGGGAGTGGGATTTGCGCAGCAATGACATCTGGGGCAATGACAGTTTTTATAAACTCTATGGACTAAACAGGCAAACCGATAATTTGAATACACTTGAGCCTTATACCCACACACATCCGGATGATGTATTAAAAATGAAAACAGCATTAGATGATGCTTTTAAACAACAGCAGCAATCCGTAGGATTTGAATTCCGTTTCAGGATGCAGGATAATACATACCGGACATTCCTGGATCGGGTATTTATCAGCTACGATGAAAAAGGACAACCTGAAAGATTGATAGGAGCCATGCTCGACATTACTGACCGAAAAAAAACAGAAGCGCAAATAAAAGAATACAACGAACAATTACGGCAATTAGCTGCCAATCTGCAAACCATCAGGGAAGACGAACGACAAAGAATTGGCCGTGAGGTGCATGATGAACTGGGCCAATGGCTGGCCGTTTTGAAAATGGAAATAGCCCGGATTAAAAAAATAAAGGAAGATGAAAAAACCCTGGATGAATCGATAGCCATAATGCTGCAGCAGGTGGATGGATGTATACAGTCGTCCAAAAGAATTGCCACAGAACTACGACCCACACTGATAGATGACATGGGACTGATTGCCGCTCTTGAGTGGCAGGCAGAAGAGTTTGGGAAAAGAGCTCACATAAAGTCGGCATTTAAAACAGATCTTGATAAATTGAAGTTGCCCATTGATTTTGCCATTGCCATCTTCCGTATTTTCCAGGAATCACTCACTAATGTGATGCGGCATGCGGAAGCTACTGTTGTCACAAGCTCTCTTTTCATAAAAAAGGGGAATATTGTATTAAAAATTAAAGATAACGGGAAGGGGTTTGATACAGCTATAATCGGCACCAAAAAAACAATGGGATTGATAGGGATGAGAGAAAGGGTCCTGCTGATGAATGGAACCTATGCGATAAACTCCACACCCGATAAAGGCACAGAAATAACAGTGACCATTCCTGTGCCTACCGACTGAACTTTTCTGTCATAAACGTAACTTGCCCGAAAAGTAAAAAGAAGTCAACCCATGCTGATTATTATACTGGCTGCATTAGTGGCGCTCTCACTTTTCTTTTATTTCAATAACCAGCGGATAAAGCGGATGGAAGAATACCATGAACGCAGCAAGGAGCGGTTTGAAAAACTGCTGGAGACACTTAAAAAGAAAAAAGAAGAACAGGAGGAAAACAAATAGGGTTATTTGTGATTATTGATTAAGAAGCAGTGCCCGGATAGCTTACGCAATATCAATTTCCCTCCACAATCTTTATCTCTTCATCCGTGAGGCCGTACAGCGCATACACCATGGCATCTATTTCTTTATCTGTTGTATCTATAATAGTTTGCAAGGCAAGGGCTTTGGTTTTTTGTTCTTCAAAATAATTCATCCACTCTGCCTGCTGCGGCAGGGCGGGTTTTATTTTTTGTTTGCTGAGTTCTTTTAAAAAATCGGCAAAAGAAAGCGATGGCCATTGCTCTAATTTTTTATTTAGCTGCACAGCCGGAAAATTACTTTGCAGCAATTGCAGTAACTGCTGCTTTAACTCCTGCAACTCTTTATTTGTTGCCAGCATGATGTCGGCTTTGGCGATGAAAGGGAGCTGTTGTTCTTCTGTTGCTATTTTAACAGGAAATTTTCTTAAGTCTTGAAGAATGACCTTCGGAAACATTTGCCTAACCGATTTAGGGGTATTTTTTATAAAGTAAAATGAAAGTAAAGTGCTATTTATTATAGCAAGGATATATTTTAATGAATATAAAGATTCATCTTTTTCTACAATTGCAATATTGCTTCTATTAAAAAGATAAATCTCATCGTTAAATGTTGAGATTATACATTTTGGAAAAATTCCGGTAATTTCTCGAACTATTATTTTATTTCCAGAAAAAATATCAAATGTTCTTGGTGCCGCTAAGTGATCTCCATATTTAAGAAACATACCAGCCCAAGTAAAACTATATCTTCCCACATCCTTTCCATCTAAATACATATATGTTGAATCATCAAGTTTGTGGTTATAATCGTAAGGTCTGTTCTCAACATCTTCCTTAGTTTGCTTTGGATTTCCTTTTCCAACTTCATATGCCTGTAACCCTGCTTTGACTGTTGCAATACTATCTACTTCTTCTGAATTGATTTTAAGTTTTTGAGTAATTGTCTCACTTAGTTTATCAGCAAAGACTTTAAATTCAAAACCTTCTTCATTGGAAAAAATATTTTGTTCTTTGGTATTAATTTCAAAAAAATCCTGCCCTTTGTTCTCTTTAATAGTAACTATATTGTTGGACTGCTTGTTTTTTTCTGCAATAAGAATTATTGTTTCGACGTTTACATTTTCAAATGAATACCCAAGTAAATTGATAATTTGTTTTAAGGAAACATTTTTAATTAAATATTCTCTTAGGTTTTTTGCAGAACTCACCATTAACCAAGCATTGGGTACAATTAACCCCAGACTCCCATTAGTTTTTAAAATTTGGTTACTTCTTTCAATAAAAAGTAAATATGTGTTTACTTGATATAAAGCCGAATGATATTTTTCGGCGTAATATTTTTTATCAGCTTCTGTAATTTTTTCTCTTGCAAAAACATACGGCGGGTTCCCAATCACCACATCAAAGCCACCTTTCTCAAAAATTTTTGGAAATGCTTTTTGCCAGTTAAATGCTTTATCGCCAGCTACGGCGGGGTCATCTATTAAACTATTGCCGCATTGTATATGGCTGGTAAGGCTGCTCAGCTTACGGTCTTTTTTTGCGGTACGCAGCCAAAGGCTCAGGCGTGCAATCTCTACGGCCTCTTCATTTATATCTACACCGTACAAATTTTTTTCCAGTATCTCATTATCCAGATCAGTCAATACAAATGCATCGCCAAATAAATTTGCTTTTAATTCATCAATATGCCGGTGCTCGGCTATTAAATATTCCAGTGCCTGGTTTAAAAATGCACCGCTGCCACAGGCGGGGTCGCAAATAGTGAGTTGCAGCAGCCAGTGGCGGTATTCATCCAGCAGCTTTACTAACCGTTCTCTTTTTTTATCTTTCTGTTTGCGGTAAGCAAATACTTCTTCACTAATGGATAGTTCGTTTTTCTTTTGTTCGCATAATGCGCCAACGGTATTGGCCACTATGTATTTGGTAATATAGCGGGGTGTATAGAAAATGCCGTCCTTCTTCCTTTTGGTTTTTGCTTTATCTATTGCATTGCCTGCGGCTTCGGCCTGCAGTTCTTCTATTTCATTCAGGCTGTGTTCAAAAATATGGCCGAGTATGTTTACATCAATCTCTGTTTGAAAATCATAATTGCTTAAGGCAATACAACTGTCATGTAAAATGGTATCATCAATTTTTATATGGTCCAGTATTTCATCGGCAGCAAACAGGCCACCGTTGTAAGCAAAGATGTCCTGGTGTTTTCCTTCGTGGCCTGTATTGAGATAACCAAAGTATTTTCTGAAACGGTCGTACAAAGGCACATAGTTATCCAGGTCTTTCAATTTTTCCCAGTCCACTAATATAATCCGGACACTGTTGGCCGGCACAAGCAACCGGTCTTCTGCAAAAAGGATAAATAAAAAACGGTCGAGCAGTTTTTGTGTTTTTTTAAACAGTTCAATTTTTGAATACTGCGGGTTTAACTCAACGATATTATAAAATAGTTTTTTGCGGAAGCCGGAGTAATCTGCATAGAGTTGTTTGGTAACGGCTTCTTCCTGCGTAAGCGATGCTTGTTTTATGAGCAGCGGAATATTTTTAAAAATAGTTTGTTCACTGAGGCAGAGGTATAAAAGAGCAAACCGATCCTGTGTGAGTGTAAACAAATCAAATTCTTCATACTCGATGGCATCATTAATATAAAAACGCAGCTTTTGAAAATTGGCGGTGATAACATAAGTGCAATCAGGATGGCGGTGCTTGTAACCAAATGCCTGTTTCTCTATTTTATCCAGATCGGTGGTGGTGGTATCTTTTAATTCTATTACAGCAACCACTTTGCCGCCGTGTAAAATTGCACCATCGCTTTTTGTACTGTCAGCTTCGGTTTTCTTTTCCAGTACAAAATTATAATCAGGCTGCGGGTTGAGTGTGTAGCCGAGTACGTTTACAAAAAGATCCCGTACAAAACCTTCCTGGTATTCTTCTTCTTTATTGTTCAGTATATTTTGCTGAATAGCGGCATTGTGAAAATGTGCGGTGAAAGCAGCCCAGCGTTGCTGCATGGTTTCTTTATCAAGATCATTCAGATATTTTTTAACAACAGATTGCTGGAAGAGAGACATTGGCGAATGAGATTGGTATTCAAATATAGAAGTTATAAGTTTTAAGTTAATAAGATACCTGGTTTTCACGGGGTTGTTGACTTATATTTTACCGGCAATACTGAGAACAATCAGGTATTTGAATCAACAGAAATCTTTACTTTACCAGTCAATACTGTTTACAACACATTTTTTAATTTCATTCTGATAAGTAAAGCCGGAGGATATGAAATACAAATATTCAACAGGATTGATTACAGCAATTTTTTTTGTTTACTGTTGCCATGCACAAAAGGGTGTAGAAGGTGCGCCGGTTACTGTTCAGGTACTTCCCAAAGTAGCCGCTTCGGGTCAGGCCGTACAAATTACCGGCAATGTAATGGTGCATAATAAAGCACAATCAGTTTCCATTAAAATTACCAATCCAAAAGGCCAGCTGGAAACCGTACCGGTTACTACTGCATTAACCGGGGCGTTTACAAAAACATTTACCAACACCCAACAGCAGGGATGGTATTCTATAAAAGTGATAGCTGCAGATGGCAAAGGGCAGGGAACAGATAGTTTTTATGTAACAACGGCACAGGGAGTGGCCGCTTCTTATAAAGACCGGATGCTGACGTTGCAATCCCTGGCTACCAAAAATATTGATGCAGTAATAAGCAGGCTGGATAAAATTGAATCTTCACCGCAGCTGGAAGCCAATAAGGAAAAACTAAAACAGGCCCGCCAGAAAATCGGCGAGTTACGCAATAAGACAGAAGAGATGAACCAGTCATTCGGCAAGCTGGTTAAAGAAGTAAGCGGTGTGCCGGGCAGTGACGGGCTGATGCAGGCACACAATCAGCAACTGGATAGCTGGCAGCAGGAAGCTGATAAAAAAATCCCCACCATTCAAAATCAGATCACCAGTTTTGAAAATATTTCTACCACCTGCGAAAATTATAATAACCTGATTGAATTATGCAACCTGGTATCCTGGATTTTGAATTTCCAGGGAAGCTTTGCCAAGATCATGATCAACATTGCATCAGATAAAGTATTGCCCGGCGCCGTGGATAAAATGAACATACAGGGCAACCCAACGGAAAAGGAAACAAAAAAACTGGCTATTAATGAAGCTCAGAAAGGAATGACCGCTGCTGCGTTGGGATTTAATGAAATAAAAGATTTTATGACCAAAGGATTGCTAACCGATGTGGTGCAATATGTAGCAAAGGTATTGTATGCCCAAAAATGTACAGACCTGAAAGGGCCTGCCAAAACCCGGTTTGTGGCAAACATTTATAACGGGGTTGATAAGTACTGGACTTATGCTGTAGAATTTACAGGCACCCTTGTATTGCGGTACGAAAAAAATGCAGACCTCTCAAAACCTTCAGAAATAACCGGGGAGTTTGAGGGATACAGAACCAAGTATGAATTCTGGGAAGACATTGAAAAAGTGGAACCCTTTCCCAAAGGTGCCATGATACTTAAACGGTTTAGCAGAACACCGACGCCCATAAATGCCAGCAGTATCAGTGGTGATCTGGGCCTGGCCGGACGTACAGCGGTGCCGGGTTCGTACCTGGTAAAAGTAAAAGGGAAGATCATCAACAATACCCTTTCACTGGAAGTGCAAAACTCCATGTTTGATAATATGGAAACCGAAGAAAAAAATAAACTTTTCCTGGTAATGGTGAATCCCATTTTACCAATTCCCATTATTAAAACTTTTGATTTTCCCATTGCCCGGTCAAGGGCGGCTTTTGTTGTGGGCCTTGGGCAGAACAATAAAATGCCCCTGCAGAAAACCGGGAACATAATAAAAGTGAAACAGAAACTTACCAATACCCGGGAACCTGATGCAGAAATAAAATTAACATCAACAATTGATCTTGACTTATCGAATTAAAAACCCTTATAAATAATGTGTCACTGTGTGACATCCGGGAAGACTTTTTTGAGGGCGGTGTGGGTATGTATTTCCAAAATTGAATTTGGTTTGAATGTTTGATCAATATTCAAACAGTGCTATAGCAAAAACTCTTCAGCTCTTTTCCCAAATAGAGGGGGGAATCATGATATTTTATGTTGTAGCCGCAAATATGTCGTTATATATTATGATTCATTCGAAAAATTTAAGAAATAATGAGTCCATCTTTTCCGTTGCGTATGTGAGTGTGCATGTACTTCCATAAATAGAATTTATTTTTTCCTTGATTTATTAGGCAGCAATTTTTTTGCATTCTGGTTACTCACTACTTTCTTTCCTGTCTTGGCTTCAATGGCTTTTCTTGTATTGCCGGCTATGGTGCCACCCTGCTTTGCAATCATTTTATTTTCATCAAAATTCTTTGGCTTTTTCTCTTTACTTATTTCTGTGGCGGTGGCTTCGGCAAGCATATTCAAGACCAACTCAAGATTGGTCATATTATCCCGCAGGTTTTCTTTCTTCAGGTTCTTATGTCGTTTATACTGCTTTACAGTTTTGCCACTCCATGCTTGTGTTATTATATCCGTTAATGTTGCAAATTCCTGTCCTTTCTTTACGCCACGGCTTTCCCATTCGTCAGTTAATTCTTTTCGTACTTCAATACTTTTTGAACGTTGGTTAATCCATTCTTTGCTATAACCAAGCCGCATATAATTTTCCATTGCCCGGTCTATACTTTTTTCAGGATCCTGGCTTTCTTCCACTCTTTCATACCCCACTTTTGCCAGCCATTGCTTGAATGGCTCAGCCTTTGGTGAAGGGATGGATTGGATAAGACGGAAGAGTTGTTCCGTATCGGCAACATCGGTAAGTCGGAGTTTACCATCTGCGGCTTCCATTTTCAAAGCGTTACAATTTGTAACGGTTTCATTTCCCTCATCTTTCAGCCTTTTTTTTAATACCCGCCAATAAACTTGCGGGTTAGGACTGTTTGTCAACACTTCAATAACATCCACAATGCTAAAAAACCATTTCTCTGCATCAGCATCCCACTGGCTGCGAATTTTTTTACTTTCAAAAAGTTTGATATTGCTCATACTCAGTTCTGTTATTTATTTTCATTTGCTTTAAACACTCTCAGCAGATTGCCGCCCAGAATTTTTCTGATGTCTTTTTTATTGTAACCTCTTTTTACCAATTCGTCAGTGATCTTTGGAAAATCTTCTACTCCCTCCAGACCCTCCGGTAAAGAATTGACCCCGTCAAAATCGCTGCCCAACCCCACATGATCCACACCTGCCAGTTTTACCATGTAATCAAGATGATCGATCAATAAACTCAAAGGCGGACGAAGGCCTTTTACCTCGTCAGGATATTTATTAAAAAGATAGACCTGCATAAAGTAAGGTTCGGAATTTACTTTCAGCAAAGAATCCATTTCGGTTTTGTGTTTTGCAGTAAAGGCATCGCTTCTTGCTTCAAAAGCAGGATCCAAAAATCCGCTGTAAAAATTTAAATGAATAACGCCACCGTTTTTTGCCACGGCTTTTATCTGTTCATCTTTTAAATTTCTTCTGTGCGGACACAAAGCATATACACAACTATGTGAAACCAAAACAGGTTTTTCAGTAATAGCAATTATATCCCAGAAAGTTTGTTCGCCCACATGTGACAGATCAACGAGCATTCCCCATTCATTCATTTTTTTTATTACCTGCTTACCAAATTCGGTAAGCCCTTTATGTTTTAAAGAGTCTGCCCTGGTGGTCTCGTCCAATGCAGAGCTGGCCCATGGCGTGGAATTGTTCCAGGTAACAGTCATATACCGCACACCTCTTTTATATAATGCTTCCAGTTTGTTCAGGTCATTTTCCATCATGTGGCCGCCTTCCACACCGAGCAGAACGGCGAGTTTATTTTCCTTAGCAGCTTTTTTTATATCGGCTGTTGTGAAAGCCTGTATCATTCTATCCGGATTGCGGTTTGTCCATGCCAGTACAGTATCAATTTCCCGGTTGGCCCATGCATAGGGATTTTGTTTATTACCATCGCACCAGATGGAAAAAAACTGTGCATCCACACCGCCTTCTTTCATCCGCTGCAGATCGGAATGTGCTTTGTGAAGCAGTGATTGATCAAAGACCAGTCCATCGCTGATGGCCGAAGAAGGGATATCATTATGCGTATCAACAAGTATAGATTTGAAATGAATTTTTCTTCCCTGCTGTGCAACGGCACTTACTGAAATGAAAAGTAGCGATGCGAGAACCAAACGGTACATAGCTTTTATTTTATTTTAATAAATTCATAAGGAGTAAACTCTACAAAGTCAGCTACTCTCACTGTTATTGATTTTACTGTATTATTTTCAACAGTAAATACCAGTTTTTTCATTCCGTATAGTGGATCGTTGTAAGTGCAGAAGAAACGGTTGCCACCCAGCGGCTCCAGGGTGCCATATCGTCCGTTGTGGTGCTCAAACCGCATGATGAGTTTTTCGTTCTCCATTTTGATATTCATTTTTCCATACACATCATGCTCATATTCTCCGGCATAATCAGCAAGTGGCAATGTGGTTTTCAGATTCATGGCAATACTGTCATGAATGGCTTTGTATTCTTTTTCTTTCTTTGCTTCATCTGCTTTCTGATAATCTAAAAATACTTTGCTGTAATTACGGTAAGGCAGTCCGAGATAAGCGTCCTGAATTTCATTACGCAGTGCTTCATAAAAATTATTGGCATCAGTATTGGTGAAAACAAGAATACCCAACTTTTCTTCGGGTACCAGGCAAACACTGGTTACAAAACCATTTACCCCGCCGGTATGTGCTACTATTTTTCTTCCGGCATATTCTTCCATGAACCAACCCAAACCATATAAGGCAAAATGTGATTTATTAAACATGTGCCCGCCATTTCCAAGGATTGAATGTGGTATTCTTGTTTGTGCAATGGCTGAGGCAGAAACTATTGTTTTGTCGTTAAGCTTACCATTATTAAGCTGCATCATCACCCATTTACTCATATCATTTATTGAAGAGGAAATGCTTCCTGCAGCAGCAAGGTTATCAATATTACCATAAGGAATTTTTCTAAGTTCACCCATTACTACCGTGTGTGCTGCACATTTATTTGATGCGGTCTTTATGTCTTTTGACAAAGCAAGACTGTTGTTCATACCCAATGGTTTGAAAATACTGTCGGTAATAAACTCAGCCCATGATTCACCGGTAACTCTTGGAATGATTTCGCCGGCTGTCATAAAAGCGGAATTGGTATAACCCCATTTGCTGCGAAAACTGTACATGGGTTTCAGCTTGCCCATTTTCTCTCTTACCTCTGCCGTAGTTAAATCAGAATCAAAAAACATAAAATCTCCCTGGAAAGTTTCAAAACCGAGACGGTGACATAACAGATCCCTGATGTTGGCTTCTTTCGCCACCCAGGGATCATAGAGTTTGAAATCGGGCAACCACTTTTGTACTTTGTCATCCAATGATAATTTGTTTTGTGCATCAAGCATTGCCAATGCGGTTGCTGTAAATGCCTTGCTGTTGCTGCCGATCATAAACAAAGTGTTTTCATCCACTTTGCCATTTGTTCCCATTTCTTTTTCGCCATAGCCTTTCATTATAACTACTTTTCCATCTTTTACCACACAAACGGCCACACCGGGAATTTTCCATTCAAGCAATGCCCTGCTAACATAAGTGTCAAGGCTGTCTTTTATAAATGCGGGAGGGTTATCGGTTTGCGATAAGGATTTTTGAGATAATACGACCAGCAGAAGAATCAGTATCTTTTTCATGATGACGATTTATGTATTGATAAGGACAATGCGGTGTTTTCGCTGGGAAAGTGAAATAAAATGGAGTAAGTTAATTTTCTTTTATGAATTGCAAAAAGAAGCAGGCTAATCATCTTCCTGCTTTAAAACCGGTTCGGGGGAAAGCCCGACCCGGAAACGGTCAGAACATATTTTGATGTATTCCTGAAAGTCGTAGTCGCTGGAAAGTTTGGTAAACAGGTAAGACGGTCTGAATATCCGCATAAAACTATCGAGGGCAGCACTGTCCAGTAATGTGAGACGGCGAACCAATGCTTTGCTGAAACGATGATCAACAAATTTGTCTCTTTCATCCTGTTCTAGTCTTGCTTTAAATGAAGCCATGCTCCGGTTTCGGCGAAAACGGAACATATTTATTATTTCATCCAGGTCAAAACCAACCCCCAAACCTGTAAGAGTAGGCTTTAGTTTGGGTTTCTGATAATTAAAAACCCTGGCATAATCAAGCCGGTTTTGAATGGAATCCTGCCGGTAATTCCGGGGTCTTACTTTTACTTCCCGCAATACAGGAACATTTATCTGTATGGAAATATCAAATTCGAAAGGATTAAGGATTTTCAGTACAGGATATTTGATTGTTGATTTATTCAGGTAGCTGAACCAGATGGAATCTTTTTCTTCCGCTTCAATTTCGTAATGCCCGTCCGCATTGGTCACAGTTCCTCTTCCTGAACTGCTTAGTACGGAAACAGCTTCAAGCGGAAAAATGCGGGAGCTGTCATACACTGTTCCTTTTATCCGGTAGGTCTGTGCCTGTGATTGCTGGCTAAAAGAAAAAATAAATGCAACAAAAGATATTATGTAAAAAATTTTCCGGAGCAATTCATTTTAATTGAGGGCAAGTAACAAAAGAAAATGCAAAAGGGATGATAAAGTCAAAAGAGTCAAGCAGGTCATACAAGTCATATCGGGGTCAAATCACAACAGGTTCAAATGACCGATATGACTGAACTACTTCAGTAAATCTTCAATCACCCGGGGATAATGCTCATGCTCAAGGGCATGAATACGTTGAGCCAAAGAATCAGCAGTATCATTTTCCAAAACAGGACAGCGGGCCTGGAAAATTATTTTTCCGTGATCATATAACTCATCCACATAGTGAATGCTGATGCCGCTTTCTTTTTCTCCGGCAGCTATCACGGCTTCATGTACACGGTGGCCATACATGCCTTTACCTCCGTATTTAGGTAAAAGTGCAGGGTGAATGTTTATGATTTTGTGTGAAAATGCCCTGATCAATGAAACAGGAAGCTTCCAAAGAAATCCGGCCAGCACGATGAAATCAATATTTCTTTCTTTCAATTCATTCAAATATGCATCTCCACGAAAAAATCTTTCTTTTTCAATCAGCAATGCAGGTATATTTTCCCTGGCAGCAATTTTCAAAACTCCTGCATCCGGGTTATTGCAAACGATCAGGGCGACCCTGATCTTTTCTGATTGTCTGAAGCGATCAATAATTTTTTGAGTATTGCTGCCTGCCCCGGAAGCGAAAATGGCAATATTGACAGGAGACAAAGAAAGTTTCAATGGCGGTATCAATCCCATTTTTTGACCGATCTTGCGGATGTATTTGATAAAAAAGGAAAACTGGCCAAATGGTATGCTCACTAATATAACTGCCAACGGCCAGAGAAGAGTAACCAAAATGATATAAAGGATGGCCCAGAGCCAATCCTGCTGAACGGACAGCAGATTCATGATCTTTTTTGCAGCAAAACCTGTAATGCTACCGCCAACCGCAAAAGTGAAAATGATCAGCATCAATTGCCAGCCGGTCACTTTCCATTTTTTTCTGAGTTTTTCAAACATGCAGGGCAAAAGTCAGGAAAAAACACCCATCTGTTATTATTCATTTCGCCCAAAACTGTTTTTTTTAAATGATTGACCGAATAGTGACAAACTGTTTTGATGAAAATAAAGAGTGACAATAAATCCTCTGAAATGCAGGCTGGTAGCGGGTCAAAAAAAAATTAAACAGCTTGTCTTTTTAATAGGCTGATGGCTTATTTTTGCGCCAAACTTTCGAATTTTATCCACATTTTTTAGTTCAACTGTGTTTATGATCCCATGTAAACCAAACGGACGGAGATTACTGCAACTTCTATTTTTTTTCCTTGTTTTTTCAGTGCTTAATAATGTTTCGGCCCAGGATGGCAAGACTCTTTTTATGAGTAAATGTGCAGCCTGCCACCAGGTAATGAAAGATGGCACAGGCCCTGCTCTTATGAATCTGGAAGAGAGAGGGAAATGGAGTGATCATAATGAAATTTTAAAATGGACACAGAATCCGTCTGCATATATGGCAAACGACCCATATACACAGGGATTGAAGACAAAATTTGGATCGCTGATGCAGTCATTCCCTGATATTACTATTAAGGAGATTGATGCAATTGTATCTTATGTAAACCAGGCAGTTGCTGATTCCAAAAAGGCCCCTCCTCCGGGTGAAACTACAGGGGCAAAGACTTCAAACAATGCCCTCATTTTCGGTGTCATCTCTCTCATTCTTGCCATCATTGCTTTAATATTAATGCAGGTGAACAGCAATTTGAAGAAGATGAGCGATGATGCAGAAGGAATTGTTCGCCCTGATCCGGTTCCTTTTTATAAGAATAAAGTTTATATCGCCATGCTATCCGTTTTACTGTTTGTGGTTGGCGGATATTATGTAACCAAAGGCGCCATCGGTCTGGGTCGCCAGAAAGATTATCAACCGGTTCAGCCGATTTATTATTCACATAAAGTACATGCCGGAATCAACCAGATCAATTGTTTATTCTGCCATGGCTCTGCATGGGAAAGCAAAACAGCAGGAATTCCTTCGGTGAATGTCTGTATGAACTGTCACAAGGCTATCACTACTTATGAAAAAGGTCCCAAACTGTACACTGAGAATGGCGATGAGATAAATGCCAATAATGAAATCGCCAAATTATTCAAGGCAGCTGGCTTCGACCCTAAGAATCCTACCAAATGGGACCCTGCCCAGGCAAAACCGGTTGAATGGGTAAAGATTCACAATCTTCCCGATCATGTTTACTTCAATCATTCGCAACATGTAAAAACCGGAAAGGTACAGTGCCAGTCATGCCATGGCGAAATTACTGCGATGGATGAGGTAAAGCAGTTTGCCGAACTGAGCATGGGTTGGTGTATTAACTGTCACCGCAACACCAAAGTTGATTTTAACTATAGCAATAATACAGGCAATAAGTTTTACAGCATTTATGAAAAATTTCATAATGATATTAAGGCGGGTAAAATGGATAGTGTGACAGTAAAAGATATCGGCGGACTGGAATGTCAGAAATGTCATTATTAATTAGCCTATTGGCTAATGTGCTGATGCGCTAATTAACGTGTCAGCATAAGAAAAAGAAATGGAGAAATCAGCATATTAGCAAATTATCGAATCAGCACATTATGGATAATAAGTACTGGCAAAGTTTCGGAGAGGTGAATGATCCGGAAAATTTCAGGAAACAATCGCAGGATGAGTTTCATGAGGAATTACCTTTTGAAGGTTTTGATGATAAAGGACTGATTGATGCCAAAGCTCCCCGCAGGGATTTCTTAAAATATCTTGGATTTAGTACCGCTGCTGCAACATTGGCTGCGAGTTGTAAAGTGCCGGTTCGTAAAGCGATACCCTATGCCAACAAGCCGGAGAATATTATTCCCGGCGAAGCAAAATATTATGCAACTACTTATGTACAGGATGGCGATGTGGTGCCGGTATTGGCCAAAGTAAGGGATGCCCGTCCTATCAAGCTGGAAGAAAACGTATTACCCGGCAGTTCATACGCTATGGGTGGAACTTCAGCAAGAGCACAGGCTTCAGTTCTCGATTTGTATGATATGTATCGCCTTCGTCATCCCCAGCATAAGGTTAATGGCAAATTCGAAGAGGTTCCCAGTTTTGAGCAGATGGATAAGATGGTGGGTGATGCTATGAAAGCAGCAAGTGGTTCAGTTGTATTGTTGACTTCAACAGTTGTTTCTCCCACTACAAAAGATATTATTGCAAAATTCCCGAACCTGAAACATGTGCAATACGATGCTGTTTCGCACAGCGGCATGTTGCTGGCCAATGAGGCCTGTGGTTTTGGAAGAACATTGCCTTCTTACAAATTTGATATTGCTAAAGTGATTGTAAGTCTTGGTGCTGATTTTCTCGGCACATGGCTCAGCCCGGTTGAGTTTGCTAAAGCATATGCAAAAGGAAGAAAGATTGAAGAGAAGAATCCGCAGATGAGTAAGCATTACCAGTTTGAAAGTCATCTGAGCATGACGGGAAGTAATGCCGATGAAAGATTTACGCATCGTCCTTCGGAAACGGGACTGGTAGCATTGGATTTATTAAGTGCACTTGGAGTTGGATTTTTTCCAACCACAAGCATAGGAAAAGCTATTAAAAAAGTGGCGGATGAATTGAATGCACATAAAGGCGAAGCATTAGTGGTTTGCGGCAGCAACGATAAAAATATTCAGGTAATTGTCAATGCTATTAATAATGCCATCGGCGCATTTGGCAAAACGATTGATTTCTCTGTACCGGTTAATTACCGCCAGGGAATTGACAGCGATATGGCGCAACTGATCGCCGATATGGAAGCTGGCAGTGTAGGTACATTATTAATATATGGCGCCAATCCTGCTTATACTTGGCCTGAGGCCGATAAATTCAAATCGGCACTGAAAAAAGTGAAAGTAACCGTTTCATTCAATGAAAAAATGGATGAAACCACTTCACTTTGCGAATACAGTATCCCCAATCATCATTATCTCGAAAGTTGGGGCGATGCATCGCCCAAAGCAGGAATAACCTGTTTCATACAGCCTACTATTTATCCTTTATTCAAAACCCGCTCTTACCAAACATCTTTACTAAGATGGAGCGGCAGCAACCAGGACTATGAAACCTATTTCAAAGAATACTGGATAGGAAAGTTTGGTGGCACTGATGCTTTCAATAAAGTACTCGAAGCCGGTGTAAAAGAAGAAACAGCAAGTGGTGGCGGAGGTTCTTATAATGGTGCTGCTGTTGCTGAAGCATCTTCAGCCATTGCAGCATATCCAAAAGTGACAGGCAGTGAGCTGGTGCTATATCAAAAAGTTTCCATCGGTACAGGTTCACAGGCCGGCAATCCATGGTTGCAGGAACTGCCCGACCCGGTAACCAAAGCCACATGGGACAACTATGCTATGATCTCAATGGCCAAGGCAAAAGAGCTCGGAATTAAACTGGATAATGATTATGAATACTATCCTGAAAAACCGGTTATCGAATTAAGCTTTGGTAAAACCAAGGTTGAATTGCCTGTACTTGTTATTCCCGGCATGAATGCAGAAACCATTGCCGTAGCGCTGGGCTATGGAAGAAATGAAGGAATGGGTAAAACCGCCGCGGGGGTTGGCATCAATGCTTATCCGTTTGCTTCTTATAATGGAAGCTCTGTTATGTATCGGGTAACGGGGGTCACAGCTACCAATCTTCATAAAAAATACAGACTGGCTCAAACCCAGAAACACAATTCTTACGAGAACCGTAAAGAAGTTGTGAGGGAAACAACGCTGGCTTCATTTAAAAAAGAATCCAATGTTATTCCAGAGTGGCGTAAGGAACTGGAAGATGCTTTTTATAAAAACTCAAACGGAAGCTTCAGGGCCAATGCAACACTGTATCCTGATGCTGATACCCGGAGCCACGAAATTAAATGGGGGATGAGCATTGACATGAATACCTGCACCGGCTGTAATGCCTGCGTGGTGGCTTGTCATGCAGAAAATAATGTACCGGTGGTTGGCAAAAGGGAAGTGCTGCGCTATCATGATATGCACTGGCTCCGTATCGACCGTTATTTTGTAAGCGATGAGCATAATCCCGATGATCTGAAAGCTGTGGTTTTTCAACCGATGCTTTGTCAGCATTGTGATAATGCGCCTTGCGAAAATGTGTGCCCGGTAGCAGCCACCAATCATAGCGCTGAGGGTTTCAACCAAATGACCTATAACCGTTGTATTGGTACAAGATATTGCGCCAACAACTGTCCTTATAAAGTACGCCGGTTCAACTGGGCTGATTATACAGGAGCAGATAGTTTCCCCGATAACCAGGACAATCAGCTTATTGGCAAATTGGATGATGTGGTGTTCCAGATGAATGATGACCTGACAAGAATGGTGTTGAATCCTGACGTTACAGTTCGTTCAAGAGGGGTAATTGAAAAATGTTCTTTCTGTGTGCAGCGTACTCAGGCGGCAAAACTGGAGGCCAAAAAAGAAAACAGAATGCTGGGTGGTAATGATGTAAAAACGGCTTGTCAAACTGCCTGCCCCACCAACGCCATTGTGTTTGGAAATTCTCATGACAAAGAAAGCGATATTTATAAGGTTCGGGAAAACAATAAGCAGAGAGGTTTTTATGTGCTGGAGCAATTGCATGTGTTACCTAATATAACATACCTGGCCAAAGTGAGAAACACCGATGAAGAAGATAAGCACTGGGGCGGGCATCATGAGGGGGGAGAGGTAAAAGAAACAATGCCTGCTGCAACAAAACCGGAAGAAACGACACATTAGAATATTGAACTGAAAGTTGATTAAAAAATAGCTCGCATCCGCCGGCCGGCGGATAACAGCTAAAAGCTAAACTAACTATGGCATTACTCAGATACGAATCACAGGTACGGCCGGCGCTGGTGGAAGGCGATAAGGATTATCACCAGGTGACCGAAGATATTTGCCGCCCGGTGGAAGCCAAACCTACCCGTGCATGGTGGATAGGATTTATTGTTTCCGTTCTTGTACTTTGTTTTGGAATTCTTTCCGTAACCATCGAGGTGATTTACGGTACGGGCCAGTGGAACCTGAATAAAACAGTGGGTTGGGGTTGGGACATCACCAACTTTGTATGGTGGATCGGTATCGGTCATGCGGGAACACTTATTTCAGCTATCTTGTTATTATTCCGCCAGGGATGGCGTACCGGTGTAAACCGTGCAGCTGAAGCAATGACAATCTTTGCAGTGATGTGTGCCGGCCAGTTTCCAATCTGGCACATGGGCCGTGTATGGAATGCATTCTTCGTTCTTCCTTATCCCAATACAAGAGGTCCTCTGTGGGTGAATTTTAACTCACCGCTACTCTGGGACGTATTTGCAATATCAACCTATTTCACTGTATCGTTATTATTCTGGTATGCCGGTCTTTTGCCTGATTTGGCCACACTTCGTGACAGGGCCAAAAAGAAATGGAGAAAACTGTTTTATGGTGTAGCTGCATTTGGGTGGACGGGCAGCACCAAGCATTGGCAAAGACATGAAGCTTTATCATTGGTATTGGCGGGTTTGAGTACTCCTTTGGTATTGTCGGTGCATACAATAGTATCTTTCGACTTCGCCACATCAGTAGTTCCCGGATGGCATACCACTATCTTTCCCCCATACTTTGTTGCCGGAGCCATCTTCTCCGGGTTTGCGATGGTACAAACACTATTGGTAGTTACAAGAAAGGTTTTAGGACTACAGGAATACATCACTATCGAACATATCGAAGTGATGAATAAGATCATTGTGCTTACCGGTTCCATTGTGGGCATTGCCTATCTCACGGAATTGTTTATATCATGGTATGGTGTCAACGAGTACGAAAATTTTGCATTTATGCAGAACAGGTTGAACCTTTTCAGTCCTTATGGATGGAGCTATTGGATCATGATGGGATGTAATGTCCTTTCGCCGCAGATTTTCTGGTTCCGTAAAATGAGAAGAAACCTGGTACTTACTTTTTTTATGTCAATATTGATAAATATCGGTATGTGGTTCGAGAGGTTTGTGATTATCGTTACTTCTGTTTACCGGGATTATCTGCCAAGTGCATGGAGTACTTACTACCGGCCCACAATCTGGGAGGTTGGATTTTACATGGGAACATTCGGGTTGTTCTTTACCTGTTATTTCCTGTTCTCCAAATTCTTCCCGGTCATTGCATTGGCTGAGATCAAGCATATTCTGAAAAAGAACGGAGAAAATTATAAAGAAAAGATGGATGAGATAGAACATGAAACAACAGAAGAGTTTGGGCAAAAGCACGGACATGATCATGGAGCATAAAGAAAGCTACGAGCCGATAGCTGTGAGCTACGAGCTGGTAGATTATGTAAAGAATAAAAAGGTTTTAGAGTTTCCTGCTCGCAGCTCGAAGCTCATAGCTAAAAGCTAAAAAATGGCTGTAAAAAAATTTGTAACAGGAAATTTTTATGATGAAGCGGTTTTATTTCCGGCCGTAAAAAAAGTACGCAGGGAAGGGTATAAGATTCATGAAATCTTTACGCCTTTTCCTATTCATGGACTGGATAAAGCAATGGGTCTTCGTGATACCAGTCTTCATACGGCGGGATTTATTTATGGCATTACCGGAACTGCTACGGCAGTTGGCTTCATCACATGGGCATTAACGGTGGATTGGCAGTTGAATTTTGGCGGCAAGCCATACTTTTCACTGCCTGCGTGGATACCTATTGCGTTTGAGTTGACAGTATTATTTGCATCTGTAGGCATGGTGCTTACATTCTGCTACCTCTGCCAGTTAGCTCCGTTTGTAAAGAAAGATCATTTTAACCTGCGTTCAACTGACGACACATTTGTAATGGCGCTCGAATGTACCGAAAAGACAAATGAAGCGGAAGCGTTGAATTTTTTAAAAAGCCTTGGTGCAGCTGAAGTGCAGGTGCAATACAAAGAAACCAGCTGGTGGCTTGGCCGGTATGATAAAGACACAAAAATATTTGAGAGAAAATCCGAACTCGTTCAGTCGTAATTATATAATTAACTGATAATGAAAAATCTTTTTATAATAACAGGATGCTTGGTTGCGGGGTTGCTTCTTTTCAGCTGCAATAAAGTTCGCCGCAGCCCGGGCAGAGCATATATGCCGGACATGTCTTATAGCAGAGCTTATGAAACCTATGCTTCCACTGAAGCATTACAGAAAAAAAACATTCACTATACTGCCATGCCGGTGGAAGGAACAATAGCAAGAGGAGATACGGTGGCTGTTTATCCTCATAAAAATGATTCAGCAGGATATGCCAATTCAAAGAATGTAATAAATCCATTACCTGTTTTGGATGCTGTACAGTTTAAAGAGGCAGCGAGGCTTTACCTGGTAAACTGCGGAATTTGTCATGGAGAAAAACTGGATGGGCAGGGTCCTTTATTTACCAGCGGGGCTTATCCGCCGGCGCCAAGAAATCTTGTTTCGGATCCATTGACGGTGAACATGGCAGAAGGTACCATGTATCATTCCATAACCTATGGAAAAAACATGATGGGCAGCTATGCATCGCAGCTGAGCACAACACAAAGATGGATGATAGTTCATTACATTAAAGAAAAACAAGCGGCTGCAAAACCTGCAGCCACTCCGGCGGCAGCGGACACAACAAAAAAAGAAAATACTAAGTAAAGACACAACATTTTAATGTCTTCGATTAAATAAATAATAAACGAACAGGATGTCAATACGGGAAAATTTCATAATATCAAAGCGATACAACACCGTGGCGATTGTGTTGATGACGTTGGGTGTGCTGGCGATTGTCGGGTTGTATATAACCAATGGGTCAAGCAGTGATGTTCACAAGCAGGCCCGTTTTTGGTCTGCCTTATTGCACAACAGTGTTTATTTTCTATTGGTGGTAAATGCAGCCATGTTTTTTATTTGTGCTACCACCCTGGCCTGGGGCGGTTGGCAATTGGCCTTTGGCAGGGTTTCCGAAGCGATATCGGCTGCGGTACCTGTAATCGGCACCATTTGCTGCATCATTTTGTTATTGATTTGTTTTGGCAATAATCATGAATTATATCACTGGACGGATGCTGAACATGTAAAGCATGATAAAATATTGACCGAAAAATCCGGGTTTCTCAATAAAAACTTTTTTGCCGGGTGGACCGTCTTCACCATTGTTGCCTGGTCATTTCTGGGATGGAAGATGAGGAAATTGTCACGCAGTCTTGATAAAAACCCCCCGAAATCAAAAGAAGTCGGGAGAAAATATGTTTGGAATAATACTGTTTGGGCGGCATTGTTTATCATTGTATTTGCCCTTACAGTCATGTCTTCTATTCCCTGGCTCTGGCTGATGAGCATTGATGCACATTGGTACAGCACCATGTACAGCTGGTACACCTTTGCGAGTACTTTTGTTGCCGGGCTTTCACTGATTGCTTTGTTTGTTATTTATCTGAAAAACACCGGATATCTCGAATATACAAACGAAGAACATCTCCATGATATTGGAAAATTCATGTTCGCATTTTCTATTTTCTGGACTTATCTATGGTTCTCACAATACATGCTGATATGGTACAGCAACCAACCCGAAGAGACTACTTATTTCAAGCCCAGAGCACAGGGTCCCTACAGCGGCATTTTCTGGCTGATGTTTCTTATCAATTTTATTGCCCCGATACTGATACTAATGAGCCGGGGATCAAAACGGAATTATACCACGATGGCTTTTATGGCCTTGTTGATCATATTTGGTCACTGGCTTGATTTTTACCAGATGGTATTTCCGGGACCGCTTACAGATAACAAAACCGGCGAAACACATGTCCCGATGATCCTGTATGATTTTGGTGTGGCATTGGGGTTTGTAGGGTTGATTATGTATGTAACAGCAAGGGCATTAAGCAAAGCGCCTTTGCTTGCAAAGAATCATCCGTTTGTAAAGGAAAGTTTGATACATCATACTTAGGCCGTTGATAGTATTGGATTTTGAAAATTGGAATTTAAAATATTATGCAAACATTTTTCATAGTTGCCATTTTAACTCTTGGGTTTCTGATCACCTTCCAGATTGCCAAGGCCAGTGAATATGTCGCAGTGTTGCGTGGCGAGGAGAAGGCCCGGAAACAGGCCAATAAGATCAATGGCTTTATGCTATTGGCATTTCTTATTGTTGGGCTGATTGGTGTTTATTATTGCAATGAAGAACTGAAAGGGAAAATTTTAGGAACACCGGCATCAGACCACGGAGTGTTGATTGACCGTATGCTTTATATCACCCTGGCAATAACATTTATTGTTTTTATCATCACCCAGATCTGCTTATTCTGGTTTGCTTATAAATACCAGGAATCGGATAAAAGAAAACCTTATTATTATCCGCATAATAACAAACTGGAAGTAATCTGGACAGTTGTCCCTGCAATTGCCTTAACGGTGCTGGTGGGGTTTGGTTTGTTTTATTGGTTTAAAATAACCGGTGATGCTCCTAAAGATGCTATGGTCGTTGAAGTGACAGGTAAACAGTTTGGTTGGGAATTTCGTTATCCCGGTAAGGACGGAGTGTTAGGAAAAAAATATTATAAAAATATTGATCCGGCAAAAAATAATCCGTTGGGTCAGCTTTGGGACGATGAGGCAAACCATGATGATGTGTGGCTGGAGCAGGAAATGCATCTTGTGGTAAATAAACCCGTTAAGTTGGTGATAGGTGCCAAAGACGTAATACATGATGTGGGACTTCCTCATTTCAGGATGAAGATGGACGCAGTTCCCGGTACACCTACCACGATGTGGTTTACACCAAAGATTACCACCAAAGAAATGCGTGACAAAACAGGCAATCCGAATTTTGTTTATGAAATAGCATGTGATCAAATGTGTGGCAAAGGACATACGGGTATGAGGGGAGTAGTTGTGGTGGAAACACAGGAAGAATTTGATGCATGGCTGGCAGGAAAAAAACCACAATACTTAGTGGCCAATCCGGTTAGCACACCTGATACAAACAAAAAAGACAGTACAACGGGGAATACAACGGTAAGGCCTGTTGCAAATGGGATTACAAAAAATTAAGATTAACAGCGATTATCGCTTTTAAAATATCAGAGTATGAGTGACGCAATGTCTGTACATCCGGAAGTGGTTACCACACATGATGTTCATCATGATGAGCACCATGTACATCACCATAAGGAAACATTTATAACCAAATATGTTTTCAGCCAGGATCATAAAACGATTGGCAAGCAGTTTTTGATTACAGGGATTATCTGGGCTATCATTGGTGGATTGTTTTCTGTACTGTTCCGTTTGCAGTTAGGTTATCCCGATCAGCATTTTCAGATACTGGAAACGGTTTTTGGCAAATGGGCTGAAGGAGGCCAGATCAAACCTGAATTTTATTATGCATTGGTCACCATGCACGGAACTGTACTGGTGTTCTTTGTATTGACAGCCGGATTGAGCGGAACATTTGCAAATATTCTCATTCCCCTTCAGCTTGGGGCGAGAGATATGGCTTCACCGTTTCTCAATATGCTTTCCTACTGGTTCTTTTTTCTTGCCAGTGTAATAATGCTTTCTTCTTTGTTTATTTCTACAGGTCCTGCAGCAAGTGGATGGACAGTTTATCCCCCCCTGAGTGCTTTGGGTCAGGCATCTGAAGGATCAAAGTTGGGCATGGATATGTGGCTTGTTAGTATGGCGATGTTCATTGTATCATCTTTATTGGGAGGGTTGAATTATATTTCTACAATTCTGAATATGCGGACAAAAGGAATGAGCATGACCCGTATGCCATTAACCATTTGGGCTATGTTCTTTACAGCTGTTCTCGGAGTTCTTTCTTTCCCTGTATTGTTATCCGGAGCTATTCTTTTGTTATTTGATCGTAACCTGGGAACAAGTTTTTACCTGAGCGATATAGTGGTGAACGGTCAGATTTTACCCAACGAAGGCGGAAGCGCTATTCTGTTCCAGCACCTGTTCTGGTTCCTTGGCCACCCCGAGGTGTACATTATTCTGTTGCCGGCAATGGGCATGGTATCCGAAATTCTATCTGTCAATTCCCGAAAACCAATCTTTGGTTATATGGCCATGCTGGGTTCATTGTTCGCTATTTGTATCCTGGCCTTCCTTGTTTGGGCACACCATATGTTTGTAACAGGATTAAATCCTCTTCTTGGTTCGATCTTCGTCTTACTTACATTATTAATTGCTGTGCCATCCGCCATTAAGGTATTTAACTGGCTTACAACTTTATGGCGGGGTAATATTCGTTTTACACCAGCGACACTATTTGCCATAGGATTTGTGAGTCTTTTTATTTCGGGAGGATTGACAGGTATATTCCTTGGTAATTCAACAATTGATATTCACCTGCATGATACCATGTTTGTGGTGGCTCATTTCCATATTGTTATGGGTGTGGCCTCCTTCTTTGGTATGCTTGCGGGAGTGTATCACTGGTTCCCCAAAATGTTTGGACGTTATCTCAACAGCACTTTAGGCTATATACATTTCTGGGTAACCATCATCGGCGCTTATCTTATTTTCTGGCCGATGCATTACCAGGGTCTTGCCGGTATGCCACGCCGCTATCTTGATAAGAGCAGCTGGGTATCATTTACGCAATTCGGGGAATTGGATAAAATGATTACCGTAGTTTCTATTATTGTGTTTGCCGTGCAGCTGATGTTTGTGTTCAATTTCTTCTATTCAATTTTCAAAGGAAGAAAAGTGACCACACAAAATCCGTGGGGCGCCAACACTCTGGAGTGGACTACGCCTATCAGGCCGGGTCATGGAAACTGGGAAGGAGAGATACCCGAAGTGCACCGCTGGCCTTATGATTATGGAAAGGATGGAAGGGAATTCATTCCGCAAACAGAACCGATTGGTGAGAATGAAAGCAAGCATTGATGAATTGGGAAAAGGACAATTTCGAAATTGACAAATTCCGAAATTTTTATTTGTTCTTGTAAAATATTGCGAAGGTGAAATGAAGAAGTTTAAAGATTATTTGTTATTGATCAAACCTTCGTTGAGTATCATGGTGGTGTTTAGCAGTGTGATGAGTTTTGCATTGACGAAAGGCTCAGAAAGCTATGTGAATTTCTGGAAAATGGTACTCTTGCTCTTTGCAGGTGGGATATTGGTAACAGGCAGCGCAAATGCCATTAACCAGGTAGTTGAAAAAGATACGGATGCTAAAATGAAACGTACTGCAAGGCGTCCTATCGCCGCAGGCCGTATCAATGAGGCAGGGGGGTGGACATTTGCTATTCTGACCGGAGTAGCAGGTGTTTTTATCCTGGGATATTTTTTCAACTTGCTGACAGCCGGATTGGCAGCTTTCAGTTTGTTCCTGTACGGGTTCATCTATACGCCATTGAAAAAAGTGAATTCAATTGCTGTATTAGCTGGTGCTGTACCCGGAGCATTACCCTGTTTGATTGGCTGGGCTGCAGGGGATAATGCACTGACAACAGGAGGATGGATTTTGTTTGCCTTCCAGTTCTTTTGGCAGTTTCCACATTTTTGGGCAATTGCCTGGGTGGCACACAAAGATTATTCATCAGTTGGATTTAAACTGTTGCCATCGGAAGAAGGGCCGACAAAGTTCACAGCTATGCAGGCCATTGCATTTTCCTTGTTGATGTTGCCGGTATCAGTGGCGCCTTTTTTTACAGACATGTGCAGTTATGATTCTGTGCAGGGTAAAATAAGTTTGGGGCTGGTTGTGCTGGCAAACTTTTTTATGATAGGGAGATGTGTAACACTGTATAGAAAAATGGATGTGAGTTCGGCAAGAAAAGTGATGTTTGGAAGCTATATGTATTTGCCGGTTGTAATGCTGGCTTTGTTATTAAGTAAAACATAAAAGCAGAGATGGATATTGTGAGTAATCAACAAAAAAAGAGAATTCATCCTCACAAGTTTACCTTGTGGGTGGCCATTGGAAGTATAGTGATGATGTTTGCCGGACTGACAAGTGCTTTTATTGTAAAAAGTAACCAGACCGGGTGGAAGACAGTAGATGTTCCAAAAGTGTTCTGGGCTTCCACGGCAGTGATTGTGTTGAGCAGTATAACGCTGCAAATGGCATTAAGATCTTTTAAGCAAAGAGAGATGAACCGGTACCGGTCATTGATCGGAATAACAGTGCTTTTGGGAATTGCATTTGTTGTTTTGCAATGGCTCGGTTTCCAGGATTTGTGGCAGCAAAAAATTACATTCAAAGGTTCAGGCGCAGGCCAGTTTTTGTATGTGATCTTTGGTCTGCATTCATTGCATGTGCTGGGGGGCATCATTGCTTTGATAATAATGTTTATCAAGGCTTTTGCGGGCAGGATAAAATTGTATAGTGCAGTACCGGTGGAAGTGATGGCGACCTATTGGCATTTTGTAGATCTCTTGTGGATCTATTTGCTGGTATTCTTTTTAGTTATCGGATAAAGAAGAAATTTTTATAATTGGAATTTTTATAACATGTCAACACAAGCAACAGTACATCAGACCAAGTGGTGGAGTGGCGGCAAAAGCCCCTTCAACCTCGAGTATGGAAAACTGATGATGTGGTATTTTTTGATGAGTGATGCTTTCACATTCGGAGCATTTCTTATTTCTTATGGTTCCATTCGTTTCAGCCAGAATTACTGGCCCAATCCGAACGTGGTATTTGATTCTGCTCCGGGAATTCATGGCGGGGCTCCGTTATTTTTTGTAAGTATCATGACTTTTATTCTTATCGTCAGTTCGGTGACGATGGTATTGGCTGTGCATGAGGGACATAAAGGGAATCGCCAAGGCGTTATAAAGTGGCTGGCATGGACAATAGTGGGAGGATTGGCCTTTTTGAGTTGTCAGGCATGGGAATGGCATCACCTTATTACCGGCGAGCATGCAGTATTAGTAAATGGTCAGGTAGAATTGTGGGGACAAAATATGTCACATAATCCATGGGGGCCGGTAGTGGAGGGAGTAACCTATCATGGACATCATGTAACAACACCCGGACCCGTGGCATTTGGAGGTTATTTCTTTGGCATCACAGGTTTTCACGGCTTCCATGTTTTTTCGGGAGTTATAATTAATATCATCATGCTGGTGATGGCGCAGAAAGGTGTATTTGACCGAAGAGGCCATTACCTGATGATCGAAAAAGCCGGGTTATACTGGCACTTTGTGGATCTGGTTTGGGTATTCGTATTCCTTTGTTTCTATTTAATTTAAAAGAGTAATTCAATTTATATATGCAACATCCGGCATTTGAAGAGGTAACCGTTCATCATCATCAAACTGATGATAAAAGTTTTAAGAAAAAAATAATTAAGACCACCGTTATCCTTTCCATCATCACGATAGTGGAACTGGGTTTGGGTTTGCTGATGTATGCCCTGGATCTTCCTGATGATTTAAGAAGGTTGATGCTGAAAGGAGTGATCATTATACTTTCCCTTGCCAAAGCGTATTTTATTGTTTCCATCTTCATGCACCTGGGCGATGAGATAAGAAATATGATCCTGACGATTGTGATACCTTTATTACTTTTTATATGGTTTATCCTGGCGTTTATAATTGATGGGAATTCTTATAAAAATTTGCGCAATAAATACGACAAGCATTTTCAGGAGAGAACAATGGAAAAGAAGGATGTGAAAGAACTGTTGAAGAAGCCCGGAGGAAAAGAATAAGTTTTCAATAAAATATTCAAAAACCAAAACCACTTCGATACCCGGGGTGGTTTTTATTTAAAAACAGAGTGAACAAAAAAGCTTTATATGCGGTGATGCTGGCAATATTGCTGCCGCTTGTTTCTTATTTTATCGTAAAAAAGAAAAGCGAACATGCCATCATAATGCCCCCGCATTATTTGTATGATACGGTAGTTTCTGTGGTAAAGAGGGAGAAAAAAGTAAATGATACGATCTGGCATAAGCTGGCTGATTTTTCTTTGAAAAACCAGGAAAACAACCCGGTGTCATGGAACAGTCTTAAAGGAAAAATCATTGTAGCCGATTTCTTTTTTACGCATTGCCCTACTATTTGCCCCACCCTTACCCGGAATATGAAGCGAATGGCCGAATCCATCCATAACGGACAAAAAGTGGGGGACAGGATGAATAAACAGGTTCATTTCATTTCTTTCAGTATTGATCCGGAAAGAGACTCGGTTGAAAGATTAAAATATTGGGCCGACCGATACCAGATAAACCCGGAAAACTGGTGGTTATTGACCGGCGAAAAAAAAATTATTTATAATCTTATCCTGAATGAAATGAAAATACCGGTGGAGGATGGTTACGGTATTGATACCAGTTTTGTACACACCGATCATTTTGTATTAATTGACAGCAACCGGTATGTAAGGGGTTATTATCATGGACTTGACTCTGCTTCACTGGCCAAACTATCTTCCGACCTTGTATTGCTGACCATGGAGAAAGGGAAAAAAGAAAAAAATTTCCTCGCAGGCAAACTTCAACTGATTGCAGTTGTTTTTTTGCTGGCAATATTTGGCGTGGGGCTGTTGGTTTACTTTCTCCGGAAAACAAATAAATAATTATGCTGACTCCTGTTTGGAAAAAGAAGGATAAAAAAGCAAGGATACTCATCTTTACATTTTCTCTCATTGTGTTTTCTGCAGTTATGGCTTTAGGCAGGGTACACTTGAAAATAAGCCTTGGATTTGATGTGCACCTGTTTGCCAAAGCCAATGCTGTTATCAATTCCATTGTAGCCTTATTGTTAATTACTGCGCTGATTGCAGTGAAAAGCAAAAACTATGTATTACACCGTAACCTGATGATGACGGCCATTATTCTTTCTGTTCTTTTTTTGTTGAGCTATATCTGCCATCATTTGTTTGCAGGAGAAACAAGGTTTGGCGATGTAGATCATGATGGTCTGATTAGTGAAGCAGAAAAAGCTGATGTGGGCAGCAAGCGAATTATTTACTATTTCATACTCGGTACGCATATTCCTTTAGCCGGTCTGGTACTCCCTTTTATTCTTTTCTCGGCGTATCGGGCACTTACAGGTGAATTTGACAAACACAAAAAACTGGTTCGTATCACATGGCCACTTTGGTTTTATGTGGCGGTTACGGGGGTGGTTGTTTACCGGATGATCAGCCCCTATTATTAAGGGTCACTTTGAGCTGACTTTTTTAAAAAAAGGCAAGAAAAATCAGCTCTTATCTTTTTTTGAATAAAAAACCCTCTTTTCAAAAATTTCGTTTTAATTTCATCGGGCCATATTTGACGATTTCCTATGTAAACCTCCTGCCCTTTTGATATTTAAAAACTTGTATTAACTGCTAATTCTATTTTATGAGAAAAGTATTTACACTCCTTACTTTTATTGTTTTTGTCGGCGCTTCTGTAAAGGCACAAGTGGCCTCCAAAGCCCAGGTTGCGAAGCAACTGATAACCACAATTACTGGTTCAGATCGCCCTTCGGATGAAGATCTGTCAGCAATGAAATTATCCGTTGAAACATATAGCAGAAACAACGGTGTATCACATGTTTATTTTCAACAGCATATCGGAGAAATTCCGGTGTACAATGCTATCATGGGAGTGCATGTAACCAGGGATAATAAATTGCTTATCTATAATAGCAGATTTGCATCATTAAAGGGCCAGGACAACCTGGTTACTAATCCTGTACTTACTCCGGAACAGGCGGTTCAGTCGGCTATCACGGCACTGAATCTGAAATCGACAGCGCCATTAGTGTTGAAACAGCCAGGTACAGGTCCGATAAAGTATACCGTTTTTGATAAAGGCTCAGTTGCTTGTGAGGATATAAAGGTTCAGTTGATTTATCAGCCAACCGATAAGCAGGGTATACGCCTGGCATGGCAGGTAGAGATATATACCGTAAAGCAAACGGATTATTGGGTAGTCCGGATTGATGCAGCCACAGGTCAGTTATTAGATAAAAATAACTATGTGGTTTCTTGTGATTTTGGCGTTTCAGGCAATAGAACTTGCAAGCATGGCTTCACTCCATTTAAAAAGATTAGCGAAACACCGGCAGTTCACACTCCGATGTTTATGCTTCCGACAATGGATAAATCAAATAATATCACAAAGAAAAAATTTACTCCATTTTTTGCGGATGGAAGTAGCTATTCAGTTTATCCCTATCCGGTTGAAAGCCCCAATCATACGGTGCCTCTACCGCCAGCTGATGGTCGTGTAACAGTTAATGAACCTTCAACTGCAGGCTCTCCTTTTGGCTGGCATGATACAAATGGTGTTGTTGGCGCTGAGTTTACAACCACACAGGGTAATAATGTTCATGCTTATACTGATATAGATGCAGACAATTTACCTGATGCAGGATCCAGCCCTGACGGAGGTGCCGGATTGGATTTTATTTTTCCGATAGATCTTACATTGGCCCCCAGCACTTACAGGCCGGCGGCAGTTACCAATCTTTTCTACTGGAATAATTTTTTTCATGACTTTATGTATGGTTATGGATTTGATGAGCCAAGTGGCAATTTTCAGGTTAATAATTATGGAAACGGCGGCACGGGTAATGATGATGTGAGGGCAGAAGCGCAGGATGGAAGCGGCACTAACAACGCCAATTTTTTCACTCCGGCCGATGGCAGCCGTCCCAGGATGCAAATGTTTATTGGAACAAACCCCACACCTGACGTTGATGGTGATCTTGACAATTTGGTAATTGTTCATGAATATGGCCATGGTGTTTCTAATCGTTTGACCGGTGGACCCGCAAATGTTAGCTGTCTTGGCAACCAGGAGCAAATGGGTGAAGGCTGGAGTGACTGGTATGGATTGATGTTGACAATGAAGCCAACGGACGTTGCAACAACCCAGCGACCAGTAGGAACTTATTTATTTGGTCAACCTACCACTGGTCCTGGTATCAGACCAGCGCCTTATACTACCGATATGCTTGTAAATCCAGCCGTTTATGATGATATTAAAACATTGGCTGTTCCGCATGGAGTTGGATATGTATGGGCAAGTATGATTTGGGATCTTTCTTGGGAATTAATAGCAAAATATGGTATGGCTGCCGGATTTAATGTGGCAATGAATATTGTAACCGAAGGTATGAAGTTACAACCCTGCAGTCCGGGATTTGTAGATGGAAGAGATGCTATCCTTGCTGCTGACCTGTCGCTTTATAGCGGCGCCAACCGTTGCCTGATCTGGCGGGTTTTTGCCAGAAGAGGCTTGGGCTTTAGCGCCAACCAGGGACTTTCATCAAGCAGGAGTGATGGTACTCAGGCTTTTGATTTGCCACCTACCTGTTTTGTTGATGCTGTGCCTACCACAATTTCAGTATGCCAGCCCAACAACGCTGTAGCAACAATCAATGTTGGGGATGGATATAGCGGACCCGTTACATTAAGTGTAAGCGGAAACCCTGCTGGTACATCAGTATCATTCTCTGTTAATCCAGTTACAGGACCATCTTCCAGTACATTAACGATTGGTAATACCGGTGCAGCTGTTGCAGGCACATATCCTATCACTGTTAGCGGAACGGATGGTTCATTAACTTACTCAGACAATTTTTCACTTTCCATACAAAGCGCCGCCCCGGCTGCCACAACTCTTACGGCGCCTGCCAATGGAGCGGTGAATGTTGCGAATCCAGTTTTAACATGGAATGCACTGGCGGCCGCAGAGACTTATGAAGTACAGGTTGCTACCGACGCAGGTTTCGTTACTATTGTCGCAAGTGCTACAGGACTCATTAGTCCTAATTATACTCCTGCCGGTCTGCTAAACCTGACTACTTATTATTGGAGAACCAGGGCGGTGAATATTTGTGGAATTGGAAATTATTCTTCAGTTTTCTCGTTCACCACCGCTAATGTTACATGTGCAACAACTCCGAGTACAAATGTGCCTGTAACAATTTCGTCATCAGGAACCCCAACAATAACATCAACTCTGGCTATACCAACCTGCGGTACAATAACAGGAGTAAAAGTCCAAAACCTGAATATTACACATACATGGGTGGGAGATTTGAGAGTTACACTTACTTCGCCGGTGGGAACAATAATCACACTTTTTGACAGGCCGGGTGTACCTGCTTCGTCATTTGGTTGTAGCGGAGATAATCTGGCATTAAATTTTGATGATGCAGCGATTTTGACTGCCGCTAATTTTGAAAATACCTGCGGAAATCTTCCTGCCATAAGCGGTACGTTCCAGCCTATAAGTGCTCTTTCAGGGCTTAATGGGGAAAATATGTCAGGCACATGGACACTTACAGTACAGGACTTTGCAAGTGGTGATGGAGGAACTTTGGACAGCTGGGGATTAGAAATTTGTTCTACCCCTTGTCCGGCGCCGCCAACCATTACAACCACAGGTACGCTTTCGCCATTTACTTCTTGTAGTGGTACAGCATCGGCAGAACAAACATTTACTGTTTCTGGAGCAGATTTAACAGCTAACCTTGTGGTTACCGCACCTGCCGATTTTGAAGTGTCTACTACATCAGGTAGCGGTTTTGGCAGCAGTGTTACATTGATTCCTTCGTCCGGAACGGTTCCCACTACAACAATTTATGTACGAATGGCTGCAACAGCAGTTGGATCACCTTCGGGAAATATTGCATGTACATCTACAGGCGCTACCACACAAAATGTGGCAGTCAGTGGAGTTGCGACTGCACAACCCACCCCTGCTGATGCGGGATTAGACAAGACGATATGTGCCAATCCGGGCAGTGTTGCTATGACAGGTAATACACCTTCGGTGGGTACAGGCACCTGGACACAGGTAGCAGGTCCTGCTGCTGGTAATATTGTGTCGCCCAATTCACCGACCACAAATATTACGGGTTTAACTACACCCGGTACTTATACCTTCCAGTGGACGATCACTAATGCACCCTGTCCTCCTTCATCCGATGAAGTGGATGTGGTGGTAAATCCCAACCCGCCGACACCGGCCATTTCCGGAGGTAATGTAACGGTATGCCAGGGAACGACGGTAACATTATCGGCACCTGCAGATCCGAATTATACTTATCAGTGGGCAAGACATTTGGCAACGGAACCCTGGGTAAATATGGGTACCGGACAAACGCAGGCAGTGACAACGTCGGGTCTGTACCGGGTTACTGTCACCAACCAGTTTGGCTGTTCAACAACTTCCACCGATGTATATGTAAATGTAGCTGACTATGTTTTCAATGGTTCATTGGGAGCAGGCGATCCGCAGCAAACCGGAAGGATCAACAGGTTTGGGGTGGTAAGCACCTGTGCAGCGCCGAAAGTATGTCCGGGTATATTTAGTGCGGTAGGAGCAAGATTCTATGACGCTTATACAATTACCAATATCCGGGCTGTGCCGGTATGCGCCACTATTGGTCTTAACAGTAATTGCGGGACAAATATCTTCAATGTAGCTTAC
>JACRLZ010000007.1 GCA_016235125.1 Sphingobacteriales bacterium
AAATGAAAAGCGAAGTATTAGCCTGGCAGCAAGAACGAAATAACAAAGAAGCTAAAATTAATTGGCAGTTTACTAACGATAAAGCAAGGCTGAAGCTGAAAAGACTCTATCCGACAATTTTAGATTGACATGACACTAGAAAAGTTTTCCGGATCAGAGCAGATTTTCTTAAGAAAGCGGATGGCAGCCATTTGTAAAGTGGTAAATATTTACCGGTAAGTAATATTTTTGGGAACTCCATTTTAGTCTTATTACTTGAAATGATGATTGTTTTCCGGGTTGAACCGGTTTTGGCAATTTCAGTTGCAAGCATTCCGCCAAAAGAGACGCCAACTATAACAGGCTCCGGATCTGTAATCTGTTCTTTCAGCCTTATGGCATATTGCCGGAGTGATTCATTTTTCAGCGGCTTTATCCATTCAATAAATACAGGATTGCAAAATGACAAATCAAGCAACGAAAAAGCTCTTTTGTCTGCCCCAAGTCCGCTGATAAAGTAAACATTTTTCAAAAAAAATTATTTTACGAAACCCTGATCAGGTAGAAATATTTTTTGCCTTTCTGTACCAGCAGATATTCGTTATGCAGGAGCATTGAATGGCTGATTGACATTTGCACATTGTCAATTTTTTTACGGTTGATGCTGACGCCGCCTCCCTGGATCATTTTTCTTGCTTCGCCTTTGCTGGGAAAAATATTTGTTTCTGTCAGTAAAGAAACTACTTCAATTCCTGCAGTTATTTTATCTTTTGCAAAATCAACTTTCATAATTCCTTCCATGCCTTCCAGGTCTTCAACAGACAGACTTTCAGCAGGAGCATTTTGATTGCTGAAAAGTTTTTCAGTAGTAGTCATTGCTTCCGACAAACCATCTTCGCCATGCACAAATCTTGTCACTTCCTGTGCCAGTGTTTTTTGGAGCACTCTTGCCGAAGCATCCATCTTGTGTTCATGCATAAGCATTTGAATTGCATCTTTTGATAGGAAAGTGAATATCCTGATCCACTTTTCTGCATCTTCATCACTTGCATTGAGCCAAAACTGGTAAAACTGGTAAGGACTTGTTCTTTTCGGATCAAGCCACACATTACCGCTCTCTGTTTTACCAAACTTACCTCCATCTGCTTTTGTAATCAGCGGACAGGTAAAGGCAAATCCTTTTCCCCTTAGTTTTTTTCTGATAAGTTCTGTTCCGGCTGTTATATTGCCCCACTGGTCAGAACCCCCCATTTGTAATTTGCAATCATATTGCTGGTATAGCCACATAAAATCATAAGCCTGCATCAATATGTAATTGAATTCAGTGAAAGAAATTTCCTGATCATCAGTCATCCTGTCTTTAATAAAACCCTTGCTCAAAAGGTAACTAACCGTCAGATACTTTCCTGCATCCCTTAAAAAAGCAATTGTTGATATTCCTTTGAACCAATCGGCATTGTTTACAAGTATTGCTGGATTTTTTTCGGAATTAAAATCCAAAAACCGGCTCAATTGTTTACGGATACAATCTACATTGCGATCAACTTCTTCTTCGGTTAGTAATTGCCTTTCTTCTTTTTTACCTGATGGATCACCTATAAGACCCGTAGCTCCACCCACCAATGCAATCGGTTTATGCCCGGCTTTTTGCAGATGAACCAGTAATAAAATCGGCACAAGACTTCCGATATGCAGGCTATCCGCAGTAGGATCAAAGCCAATATAAGCAGTGGTCATTTCCTTATTAAGCTGTTCCTCTGTTCCGGGCATAATATCCTGAATCATGCCTCTCCATCTTAATTCTTCAATCAAATTCATTTGTAAATCGCTGGTTTTGAGTTTTATCCGCCGATGATTCATCGGAGGCAGGACAAAAGTAAGGCAGAATAAGGTTGCCGGCTTTTGAAGGCAATATTTTTCTAAATAATTCGTTTTCAGTTATTAGTCTTTTGTCCAATATACCTATGATTTTCGGACGATAAAGACTAATTTTACAAGCAGCCCGTACGTATGAAAGCGAGTCTTAATCAAACGCTTACAGAAAACTGTCCGAATGAAACCAACCACTATTTGTCTGCTCCTGCTGATGACTGCTATTTCAATATCTTCTTCAGCCCAGTTCAGAAAATATTCAAATGAATTTTTAAACATTGGCGCCGGAGCCAGAGGACTTGCTATGGGCAGTTCTCAGGTGGCATCTGTAAATGATGGCACCTCTGGTTATTGGAACCCTGCCGGCCTTGCAGGTATAAAAGATCATCCCCAGGTAAACCTGATGCATGCCGAATATTTTGCCGGTATCGGCAAGTATGATTATGTAAGCTTTGCCCTCCCCACTTCCAATAAAAAAAGAACGATTGGTATTACCGGGCTCCGGTTTGCGGTAGATGATATCATGAACACATTATTTCTTGTGGAACCTGATGGCTCCATCAATTATAACAACATTCAGGCATTTTCTTCGGCAGATTATGCATTCATTTTTTCTTTGGCCCAAAAACTAAAAGAGAGTGAAAAAAAGAATATTCACTTTGGTGTAAATGCAAAAGTGATTCACCGGAGTGTAGGCAGGTTTGCAAAAGCATGGGGTTTTGGTTTGGATGCAGGATTGCAGATATATCATAAGAAATGGAAGTTCGGGATTTCCGGCCGTGATATTACCACGACTTTTAATGCCTGGTCATTTAGTTTTACTGAAAAAGAAAAAGAAGTATTATACCTTACCAATAATGAGATACCTGTAAAATCAAGTGAACTTACGGCTCCAAGACTTGTACTGGGTGTGGCAAGAGATTTTAAACTCAGCAAAAAAATGAGTTTACTGGCTGAAGCCAATGTGGACCTGACTTTCGATGGGCAGAGAAACACTTTGATCAGTGCAGATCCTGTAAGCGCAGATCCCAAACTTGGACTTGAGCTGAACATCAATAATGTTTTTTACCTGAGAGGAGGGATTAATAATTTTCAAAAGGCTCTCGCTGATGGCGACACATTAAACCAGAAGAAGGTCTGGATTTATCAACCCAGTGCCGGTGCAGGTTTCAGGATCGGGAATGTAACTGTTGATTATGCTTTTACCAATCTTGCCAATCAATCCAATCCTTTGTTTACACATATTTTTTCATTAAAACTAAATATGGTGGCTGATAAAAAGAAAAATGAATAACCAATCCGTAGCTGTTAAAACCTTTGACAATGAAAAAAATTTTACTTCCGCTGTTATTATTCTCCGGGCTTATGACCGGGGCCCAGGCATATAATAACGAATGGATAAATTATAGCCGCACTTATTATAAGTTCAAAGTTGGCTCTACCGGTTTCTACCGCATTAGCCAGCCGGTGCTTGCAGCGCTGGGAATTGGCAGCACAGCCGCCGAGCAATTTCAACTTTGGAGAAACGGAAGGGAAGTACCACTTTACACAACTGTACAAACAGGGCCCATGTCAGCAAGCGATTATATTGAATTTTGGGGAGAAATGAATGATGGAAAACCTGACAGTATTTTGTATCGTGTCTTGGATTTTCAATTGAATGATAAATGGAGCCTTGAGACAGATACTGCTGCATTTTATCTGACAATAAATCCCGGGGGTGGCAATTTACGCCTGGTACCAGCCGCAAATAGCCTGCCCAGCGCTTTGCCCATTGAGCCATTTTTTATATCAACTGTTGGAAAATATTATAAAGAGAAGATCAATCCCGGCTATGCTGCAGTAGTGGGGGAATATGTTTACTCATCTGCATACGACCAGGGAGAGGGATATACTTCGACCGATCTTGGCACCGGCGGCGCAAGAACAGAAAATATTCCATATCTGAGTACTTACACCGGTCCGGGGGCGCCTGCACCTTTGTTGAAAGTTAATGCAACCGGCAATGCCCTTAACCCGAGAGATTTTTCTGTAAAAGTGAATGGCAACCAGGTAGCCAGCCAGACAATGGACTTTTTCGATTATGTAAAAGCAAATATCCCTATTGCCGTATCGGATATCAGCAGTGGATCAGCAGCTATAGAAATAAAAAATAATTGCCTTAGCCCGAATGATAGGATGGCAATTGCCAGGATTGAACTAACCTATGCCAGAACTTTTAATTTCCCCTCTGGCGATCTGACCAATAATATTTCATTTGAACTTCCGGCAAATGCTGCAGGTAATTATCTTGAAATAACCGGCTTCAATTATGGTACTGTCAATCCGGTTGTATTTGATTTTACAAATGGAAAAAGATATGTGTGCGACATTTCCAATCCTGCTATTGTAAAAGTTCAGTTGGATCCTTCTGCTACAACAAGAAAATTGCTTTTAGCCAGCCAGGATCCGGCAGTGATGAAAGCTGTTACTTCATTGCAGCAAAAAAACTTTATCAATTATTCTCTTGCTGCCAACCAGGGAAATTATCTTATAATCTCACATCCGGCATTAACCACCGGCCCGGGAGGTTCTAACCCTGTTGAAGATTACCGGGCATACAGAAACTCGGCAGTTGGCGGAGATCATACTGCTAAGATTTACATGATCGATGAATTGGTGGATCAATTTGGGTTTGGCATTAAAAGAAATCCACTGGCCGTAAGAAATTTTATAAGGTTTGCAAGAAATACATTCGGCTCTTTGCCAAAAAATGTTTTGCTCATTGGTAAAGGAGCAAACTATGTAAACAACCGTAGTAGTGAAAGCAATCCAAACATCGACCTTCTCTCATTCATTCCCACATGGGGTAGCCCCGCATCAGATATGTTGTTTGCTGCCGATCCGGGTCTTGATGAAACACCTAAGATCTCGATCGGACGTATCTCGGCCATCAATGGCGGCGAGGTAGCTCTTTATCTTGCCAAGGTAATTCAATATGAGCAGCAGCAGGCTTTGCAGTCGCCGCTTATTGCAGATAAGGCATGGATGAAAAATGTGGTGCATGCCGTAGGTGCCAGCGATCCTAGCCTCGGCATCATCTTGCAAACCAACATGAATAAATATACGCAGACTGCTGCCGATACTTTATATGGTGGAAATGTCAATACGTTCAGTAAAGTATCTGCTGCACCGATAGAGCAGGCGAGCAGCGCCAAATTAAGCGGCCTGTTCCAGGATGGCATCAGCATCGTAACCTACTTCGGCCATTCGTCTGCCACCACTCTTGAATTCAATCTGGATAATCCGGATCAGTATAACAATCCAGGCAAGTATCCAATGATGATGGTACTGGGATGCAATGCCGGAAATTTTTTCGGATTAAGTGCTTTGAGATTGCAAACCAGGGAAACGCTTTCCGAAAAATTTGTACTGGCTCCACAAAGGGGATCTGTTGCCTATATTGCCAGCACACACCTTGGTATTGTACACTATCTGGATATCTATAGTACAAAATTTTATAATGCCCTTAGCACAACGCATTATGGCAAAACACTGGGTGAGCTAATGAATGAAACTGTTATGCAGGTTTATAATCTTACCACGCAAAATGATTATTATGCACGGTTTCATTGTGAGCAGCAAACACTGCATGGCGACCCTGCGCTTCGGCTTGATGTATCCATGCCCAAACCTGATTATGTTATCGAAGACCAGTTGGTAAAAATTTCACCGCAATTTATTTCTGTTGCAGAAACGCATTTTAAGGTGGATGCAAAAATGATGAACCTGGGTAGAGCTCCCAACAAAAGTATAGTAGTTGAGTTAAAAAGAACTTATCCGGACCTGACAACCGAAGTCGTCAGACGGGATACTATTCCCGGGATCCGCTATATGGATTCGCTTACCTATGATCTGCCCATCGTTCCTACAAGAGATAAAGGACTGAATAAAATCAGTATTTGTGTTGATGCGGATAATGAAGCAGACGAATTATATGAAACCAACAACTGCATTACAAAGGATGTATTTGTATATGAAGATGAGGCAAGGCCTGTTTACCCGTACAATTATGCGATTGTAAAAGACCCCGGAATCAAATTGTTTGCTTCCACGGCCAATCCGTTCAGCGGGTTGAAGAATTATACAATGGAAATGGATACTACGGAATTATTCAACTCGCCGTTCAAAATAAGCCGCTCGGTTACTTCAACAGGGGGGGTGCTTGAATTCAATCCGGGAATATCATTCAGCGACAGCACAGTTTATTACTGGAGGGTAGCTTATATCCCGTCTTCGGGTCAGCCCACATGGAATAAATCATCCTTTATTTATTTAAGCAGTTCCGGACCCAATGCAAGCGATTATGGTTTCAATCAATCGCATTTCCATCAGCAAACAAAATCTGCTTATAACAGAATAATAGTTGATACAGCAGCCCGCAGATTACAATTTGGCTCTGTATTTCATAACCTGTTTCTGCGTATGGGAACCTGGATAAGCAGCGGCGCCACACAGGAATCATCACTTGCCCTGTCAGTTGATGGTGCGTCAAAAGCAAGGCTTACCTGCTGGTTCTCCTCATTGGTATTTAATGTGCTGAACCCGGTGACATTTGATATCTGGCAAAATCAAACTATAACTCCTGCCAATTATCCCACATATCTTGGCGAAGGGTTACTCGGAAGTACAGCCGTCGATTGTTTTGGACAGGTTAGGCGGTACAATTTTGAATACCGGTATACTGATACTGCCAGCCGAAGAAAGATTATGAATATGATGCGGGATAGTATACCAGACGGGTATTATGTAGTTGTCAGAAACTTTACACTGGATCCCGTTGCCTTCCCTACATTCCCCATTGCATGGGCGGCTGAATGGGCGGCTGATACGGCGCTCTACGGTTCGGGACAATCTCTTTATCATTATCTGAAAAATGCAGGATTTTCGGGGGTGGATTCTTTTTACAGGGCAAGACCTTTCGGATTAGTGTATAAGAAAAATGATCCGTCATTTACCCCAAGATGGGTGGTAGGGCAGGGAACATTTGATAATCCGACTTTAAATGTGGATTGCCCGACTCCGGACACACTCGGATTTGTTACTTCACCATTATTCGGCCCGGCCAAAGCATGGAAACAACTTAAGTGGAGAGGCAGTGGTGATGCAAATGCATTTGAAGATGCTTCGGTGGATGTTATTGGCGTTCAGGCAGACGGATCGGAAGCTACTTTATACAGCAATCTTTCAACAAGCCAGCAGGACTTTGATGTTTCTTCTATTAATCCTGTTACTTATCCCTTCGTTAAACTGAAATTAAGGACAAGAGATACATCGAAGTTTACCCCTTATCAGCTTCGCTACTGGCGCATTACTTATACACCTGTACCCGAAGGAGCTATAGCGGCTAACCTTTATCTCAAGGTAAAAGATTCAGTAGATGTCGGCGAGCCATTGGATTACAAGATTGCTTTTAAAAATATCAGTGACGCACCGTTTGACAGCCTGAAAGTAAAACTTGTTGTTACGGATAAGAATAATGTTCAACATATTGTGCCAATACCCAAGCGAAGACCTTTATTGGTTAACGATACGTTGCAAATCGGGGCATTAATCAATACCAGTACCATCCCTGGTCACAATACCACATTTCTGGAAGCCAATCCGGATAATGATCAGCTGGAACAATATCATTTCAACAATTTTGCATTCAGAAGCCTTTATGTAAAACCAGACAGTTTGAATCCGTTACTTGATGTGACATTTGACGGGGTGCATATCCTGAACAGGGATATCGTGGCATCCAAACCGGACATTATCATCAAACTCAAAGATGAAGCAAGGTGGATGATACTCGACGATACGGCATTGCTTACATTACAGGTAAGATATCCTCCATCGGCGGGTGGGCAATTGCGAAGATTTTATTTTAATAATGATACAGTTCGGTTCACTCCGGCAGGCCAGGCGCCGAACCCCGATAATACTGCCATGATCAATTTCAAGCCGTATTTTGCTGCCGATGGAGAGTATGAAATGATTGTGACAGGAAAAGACAGGAGTAATAATGCTGCCGGAAATATTCAATACAGGGTCTTGTTTAATGTAATTAACAAACCGATGATCTCGAATATGCTGAATTATCCCAATCCATTCACCACTTCTACAGCTTTTGTATTTACCATCACGGGTAGTGAAGTGCCGCAGAATATCAAAATTGAGATCATGACCATTACCGGAAAGATTGTGAGAGAGATCACCAAAGATGAGTTAGGCCCTTTGCATGTCGGTCAAAACATCACAGAATTTAAATGGGATGGTACGGATCAATATGGTCAAAAACTTGCCAATGGTGTTTATATATACCGGGTGGTTACCAACTTAAATGGAAAATCTCTTGATAATTATAATGGTACCAACGCAAACGGGGAAGTTATCTCAGAAGGAATAAATAAAACTGATAAATTCTTTAATAAAGGTTACGGAAAAATGTACCTGATGCGATAAATATCTCATTTCGAAAGTCATTTCAAGGCTGTCTGGATCAGGCAGCCTTTATTATTTTGTTAGCTTTGCTGCGTTTATAAAAAGGAATGGCTAAAATCGGGATTAACATAGCAACCGGGAGTTTACAACAACAGGAAATGATAGTAGGGATTGATCTTGGCACTACCAATAGCCTTGTTGCTATCATACATCCTGATACAAAAAAACCGGTGATATTAAAAGAACATGATGGTGCGGCGATGGTGCCTTCTGTAATTCATTTTGGGGAAGCCGGTAGTATTTCAGTAGGCGATGAAGCAAAGAAATCTCTTGTCACAGAACCGCACAATACGATTTTTTCTGTAAAAAGACTCATGGGCAAATCGTATAACGATGTAAAAGATCATGGCTCTTTTTTTACCTATAAAATAATTGATGATAATACGGAAAGCCTTGTAAAGATCCAGGTTGGTAGCAGATTTTATTCTCCTGTTGAACTTTCATCCTATATTTTAAAGGAGTTAAAAAACAGGGCAGAGCATATTCTAAAAACACCGGTTACAAAAGCGGTAATAACCGTTCCTGCTTATTTTAATGATGCGCAACGGCAGGCAACAAGGGATGCCGGCAAGCTTGCGGGACTGGATGTATTAAGGATAGTGAATGAGCCTACTGCAGCAAGCCTTGCCTATGGATTAGGGCTCCGGAAAGATGAGTCAAAAACCATTGCTGTGTATGATCTGGGCGGCGGCACATTTGATATTTCCATTCTTCGGATCACAGGCGGAATATTTGAAGTACTTTCTACAAATGGCGATACCTATCTCGGTGGCGATGATTTTGACAGAACTATTGTTAAATATTGGTCGGGTCGGGTCAGTTTAACGGACGAAGAGCTGCAAGTGAATAAAAATCTTTCACAGGAACTTAGATTGATGGCGGAGAATGCCAAAATACATCTTAGTTCAAATGATTCTTTTAAAGGGAATGTGGCAGGTTATGATTTTTCATTAACGAAAGAGCAATTTGAATCATTAATAAAAGATTTTGTTGAAAGAACAATTCAATGCTGTAGAAACGCAGTGCAGGATTCAGGAGTGAGCATAAGTGAAATTGATGAAGTGATAATGGTTGGAGGCTCCACAAGAGTTCCGCTTGTTAAAAAAGAAGTAGCCGTTTTTTTCGGAAAAAAAATTAATGACTCCGTTAACCCCGATGAAGTAGTGGCGCTTGGTGCAGCCATACAGGCAGATATTCTGGCGGGCAACAATAAAGATTTCTTATTACTTGACATAACGCCATTATCACTTGGAATAGAAACGATGGGAGGATTGATGGATGTATTGATCCCCCGAAATTCCAAAGTTCCTTCCAAAACAGGGAGGCAATATACGACTCAAAAAGACGGCCAGGGAAGTATGCGTATTTCCGTTTACCAGGGCGAGAGAGACCTGGTTAAAGACAATCGAAAGCTGGCGGAGTTTAACCTGACTGGCATTCCCGGCATGCCGGCAGGCTTACCCAAGGTTGAAGTTTCTTTTTTGGTGAATGCAGATGGTATTCTTGTTGTGAAAGCAAGAGAACTGCGAAGTGGTATTGAGCAGAGTATTGAAGTGAAACCACAATACGGGTTGACCGATGAAGAAGTGGAAAAAATGCTGATGGATTCCATAACCCATGCAAAAGATGATATGCAGACAAGGGCATTAGTTGAGGCCAAAACAGAAGCGTTGCAATTAATTGATGCAACCACCCGGTTTATTTTTAAGAACAGATCTTTTTTGACTGAGCCGGAGATTTCACAAACAGAAACTGCCATAAGATCATTAAAGGAAATCCTTGAAACGGGAACCAAAGATGAAATACACCGCAGCATTGAAGGGCTGAATGAAATCTCAAGGCCCTATGCCGAAAGACTGATGGATGAAGCCATTAGTAAGACTATGAAGGGGAAGAATATTATTAACTAATGCCGGTATGAAGATCAACTCTAAATTACTTCTGGGAGTTTTTATACTGCTTAGTGCCGGCAATGTCCTCATTTTTATTTACCGGAATAATGGATTTGAGTATGTAAAATATTCGGATCTGCAGGAATTGTATCCCGAAAATCCGGATACATCTTTCTTAACTGAGTGGAACAGCTACAATAAACGATGGGGTGATTCGGAAATAAAAAAGGGTTTGATTCTTCTAAAAAACCATACGGGGATTGATACTGTTTCAAATGAAAGAGATGAGATAATTAATATTGCTGTCTGGCTGCATAAATCATTTTCTCATCAGGCGGGGACACCTGATAGCTTTATTTCGAAGCTTACTCCGCTTCAGCAATATGAATACTTGAAAACGGGCCGTGAAAAAAAACTTTGGTGCGGACAATTTCAGGCTATGTTTGGTTTCTTTTGCACAGTTGCCGGGTTTAAAAACAGGTATGTGGAAATTGTTCCGGTAAAGAATGATCTTAATACCGGTTATCATGAGGTAAATGAAGTGTATTTACCACTGGAAAAAAGATGGGTAATGGTGGATGTCAGCAGGAATAATTTTTTGATTAAGAGGGATGATCAATTCTTTTCTGCAGCAGGGTACTTAAATTACTGGCTGAAGGGAAAGCCTGAAAACCTTTTTGTTACTTCCCTGTCAGGAGATTCAGTTCAAACACTGAGCCAGTCTCCGGAGAAGCAGCTACAGGATATATACTTTAATAAAAGTCATTATCTAAGGTATTATTATAGCATGAGTCTTTCTGAAACATATTCATTGGCCAAAAAGATCAAACGATATGTTCTTTCATCGCCATGGTATGAAGTGTATGGCCCGCAGCTTTCTCATTCAAATTTTCTTTTTAGGGTAAAGCAATTCTTCTTTTTTGCTTTCGCTGCGTTACTGCCCTTGATGCTCTACATATTTTTAAAACCAAAGCGTAATTCTAATGGTCAGAAGACCGGGTAAGGATCTGTCATAAAGCAGAAATGAGATAAGAACTATTCTCAAATAATTTATTAGCATTTGCTGGCAGCATAATTACGGTTGTCCTGTTTTTCTTGTCAATTACAATAAATATTTCTCTGTCCTTCCAGGTATCCGGCTTTTTACCTGAGGCTAGAAAGTCCTGCATTTGCATAAATCTGCCTTCTCTGTCGGGTGTGTTGTATGGATGCGATACCCAACTGTTTGCAGGGCTGTACATATTTGCTATATAATTAATCAGCGGAGCATTGCCAACAAGAAGAGTATTCGTTGTTGATTTTTTTTCAATAAAAGAAAGAACATCTTCTGTGTCTTTTGAAATATGCCCTTCCCATTCAGTGTCATTTTTACCCCGCAGCAAATTACCCGTCCAGAGAATATTATCTGAAAGAAAGACGAAAACCAGTACATACAATAATCCTTTGCGGACTAACTTTTGTCGCAAAAAGCCGATGATCCGTTGTAATGCAGGTAAAGAGAATAAAAACAATCCTGCCCAAACATAACCACGGGAAAAATGAATTGGCTGCATGGGTTTGATAAACCATTCATGTTTTGATAAAAGAAAAGCAATGATGGCCCAGCATATAAATAACCGCTGATGAGGAAAAGCAAATACTTTTTTTACCGGCTTTTCAAAAAAAATATTAAATATTGTTAATGCTGCTACAAGGCAATAAGCCGCTGCAGCAATTAACAAACTATAAGTCCATCCGGTTCTGTATTGTGTGAAGATCTGTTTGTGTTCGGGGAAGCTATTCAGGTAAAAAAGATAATACCAAAGATGAAAGAGTGTAATGAGTAAAAGAAATATCCAATACCAATAAGGTATGTCCTTGTTTTTGAATAAATATTTTTCGACAAGTATCCACCCGTTTGCAATTAACAGGTATTCGATTCCTGTAAAAGGATGCGAGATGGAAAGCAATAAGACAATGATCAGATTTGATTTCCATTTTTTTGTCAGCATTAAAAATATTCCAAGCAAAAAAAGAAAATGATAATATGCTTCCAGGGGTAAAAAAAATGTTCGGCCCCAGTTAAGTCCCCACCAGCCGTTATTGGGATCAGCCAGATAAATTCCATCAATCCAGGTTGAAGTTTGGTGGCCGGCCAAAATAGCTGAGCCCATCAAACCTCCAATGGCAGTAAGCCCGCCACCCCAGGTAAAGAGTACCGATAGCAACGAAATGTTTTTTCCTTCAGGAATGAGGTGCAGTAGAATGCGGACACCAATCCATACGCAAAGTAATGTCATTATTAAACCAAAGAGGGAAAAACACAGGCCGGGATCCATCCCAAGGTTTAAAAAGCCAGCCAGAACAATAATGGCTGGTTGAAAATATATTTTGGGAGATTGCGGATCCCCGTCAAACGGGTTGGAATAAAATAAAGAAAATTTTTCCTGATCCAGATACTGATGTGCATACGACATATACAACACATTCTCGGAATTGGTTATGCCGGTTGGTTTTAAATCCGGGCTGTGAATAAAATAATGCTGTGCTACAAATAAAATTATCGGCGACGAAAGCAAGGTGATTAGGAGTATGATTTTTTTGCGGCTCATTTAATTAGCTCCGTCTTTTTTTGTAAAGGGATACCAATGTTGCAATAAGAAGTAATGCCATTGCTGCAACCATTACCCGTGTTGCTTTAATTGTATTTGCAGGAACAAACCTGAAAATAATAGTGTGATTGCCTGTTGTCAGCGGGATTCCCATAAAGGCAGTATTGACTTTGTATATCTTTTCTTTTTTTCCATCCAGCCATGCCTCCCAGTAATGATGATAGCTTTGGGTTAAAACAAGGAAGCAGGCAGTATTGGTTTGTGCAGATATCTCAAAATGATTTGCCGACATTTTTTTAACTGAAGCATTTTTATCTGCTAAACAATTTCCATTGATTGATATTGGCGACTCAGCAATAAAATAACTGCAATCGGAAGCATTTATTAGCAAAGCAGTGTCTTTTAGTTGTAAAATCGAATCTGAAAGATAAACTGCCGGTTTTGATAAGATATAATTATAAACAGCATTGCCGCCGAACAATTGGTGCTGTTCATCCAGGAAGGACGGCGAGTAACTGATGCGGCTAAGCCCTATTTTTTTGTTGTAGAAAAAGGTCAGGGCAATTTTATCAAAATGGTCAGTAGCATCTTTGCTGTTTTCACCAATAGTTTTCTCAAGCCCATCTGCAGGAAAACCTTTTGGTGAAGTATGAATAATCGTATTAATTTCTTTTGCTGCTGTCTGGCCTACGAAAGTGAGAGGTAATACTAATTGGGCCATGATAATAAGATTTGCCAGCCATAAAAAGAAGAATCCTTTTTTTCTACCCGGATACTTAATAATCCATAGAAGAAATAAAAGAATAAAAGCAAGCTGAATCAGTCCATTGACAAAGACTGTGTCGGCAAAAGAAATATTTTCTATCAGGTTTTTGAATTTATCACCCGTTTGAGATAAACCAAGCCCGCTGAATTGCGACAAAATATCTGAATCTAATGCAGCAAGAACGGTAATGGTCAGGATAGTTCCGGAGGCAAGCCATGTTACAGATCTGATTCTTTGAACAGGGATCTTATTTTCCATCATTGCTTTTAGACCCGGAGCTACAAGCAGTAAAACGGCGATTATAAAAAATAATCTCATTTGAGAAGGGTGCCGGAAAGAATCCATTAGCGGAAGAAAACTATAACAAATTTTTCTGATCGGTGTGGCATCGCCGAGACTGAAAAGGAAAGCAAAAAGGGCAAGAAGCAAAAGCAAAATATTTCTCCTGTTTAGTTTGGGGGGCGCAGCCGACAGGATTATCAGAGAGAATATTCCGAGATAAACATTGCGGCATGTTACGTCGGTGCTTGAAATGATATCATTGGCTTTAATGGAAGAAGGAAAAACAAATGAAACCAGATGTTGCCACTCAAAAGAATTATGCACAGCATTTGCATACGTAGTTCCTGATCCCCGTTGATAATAGGGAAGCAGGTCAATATATGAAATAATAGCCGGCAATGAAAGGCCTGCGAAAATCAGTATTATTAATAGATGTTGAAATGAAAATATTTTCCAGGATTTTTTTAATTCACCCTTGTTTCTAAGTTGATCTGTCAGCTTTAAGAAAAAAAGAAATAATAAGATATATATTGTAGTGATGAAGAAAGAAGGATATCCTGCAGTAAAAAGAAAGAACAGGGCAACTCCTGATTTTATTGAATCGCCATAGCTGTTTGAAGAAAGTGTTTTAAGATAATAGTGAATCACAAATGGGAAAAAAGCTGCAGCAGCAAGCCAGTTGATCAGTTGTCCGCTTAACATGAAACCGCTGAGCATATAACTTGCTGCTATGAGAAAGGAGGTTTGCTGATTTTGTACGAGGCGATGAGTTAGTTTATACATTCCGACCCCGCCGAGGAAAATGTACAGCAGGTTTTCATAATGAAATAAGGTAATATCATACCGGCCGATAAGTGAGAAGAACCAGACAATGGGATTCCATGCCCCGCTTTGCATATCACCATAAACAGGATTTCCTAAATAAATATAGGGGCTCCAGAATGGCCATTCTCCGTTTCGGATAGCTTCACTGATACTGAAACGATAAGGGAGAAAATAATGAATGGCATCATTCTTTACACTAAAGACTCCAAATGTAAGGGGCCAATAGGCAAGCAGGCAAATAACCAGCAACCATAGGTAATTCCTGTAATGAATTTTGTTTTGCTGAAAATTTACAAGTAGCCTCATGCAGGTGCCGGGTGTTTGGCAGATACAAAATAGATAAAATTTTATAAGCTTTCAGATTCACTTTCTCCACACGGCAATTATGCTTTTGCCGAAGCAGTGAAAAAAAAGATTGTCTGTAAATCTTGATACAGGCACAAGAAACTTATCCCAGTAATTGACTTGTTTTTGAGTTGGGTAGCTTTGTTTTAAAAAAGCCTTATTCATAAAAGAAGCAAAGTATCCCATGCTGTCATAATACCTGGCATGTATCAATTCAACTTCTTTAGGTGTCAGATTTCTTAATAATTTTTTTGTATAACGCCGGTAATGGCCAATGGCTTTATCGAATGGACTAAACAGGTGCTGAAAAGCCGGCACAAGTACAATGATATGGCCCCCGGGGTTAAGTTTTGAAGCCGCTTTCTTTAATTCATTTGCATCTGCCTCAATGTGTTCCAGTACATCTATGTATATAATAGTGTCAAAAGTACCCGGGACATCTTCCATAGTTCCTTTCAATATGCTGCAATTCGCCGGAAGCTTTTTTTGCCCAAGCTTAGTTTGAAGCTGCATGCATAAGTGCTCATCAGGCTCTGACAATATCCAATGCGTGGCTGTGCCATCATTCAATAGGGCAGTGGTTGACCCCATACCGGCGCCCACTTCCAGTACATTACCGCTTATAAAAGGTTTGATTTTTTTTGAAAAATACTTTTTCCAATTTGTTGCATGCTGAAATAGGGTCAACTCATCACCCTGATATTTGAAAGGCTCATTCATTATTGAATTGTTTCCGCAAGGCCTGTATAGTCCTTGTAATGCTGCGCCGGAATGAATTTGCGTTGTGATTGTGATGAGAGATAGAGAAATATAGTAAAAAGTGAAAGCAAAAAACTTTGCAATAAAATAATCAGCATAGCAGAAATTACGGTGGATGTCCAGCCCGGTATGGCAAGATCAGTAAATGATTTAGTGCCTATCAATGCCAATATGGCCAGCAATGAAATGCCTATCAGGACAAGTGAAAAAACCAGAAGACGGCTTGCAATTACTTCAGTAAACACTGCAATGGCGCCAAGACCATGCATAAGCAGAGAATGAAAACTCATTCTGGATTTTCCTGCATAACGTTTGCCACGATGAGTCAATATTGCTGAATAGGGAAGCCCGGCCTTCAAAATACCGCCTGCCAGGTGATTCCATATTTCGCTGTAATAAACAATTTTTTCGAGTGACCGCCTGGGCAATACCATAAAATTTCCAAAAGCAATTTTTTTCCCTGTTAAAAGCCGGAAAACAAATTTGTATAGCCGGTAAAAAAATTTAAAATGCGTTGTTTGTTGTCTTGATTTGCGTTGTGCAAAAATGATCTTGTCAGGATTGCCTGTTGATTCTTTTAACAGAGAGGCAGCATCCGGGGGCCTGTCTTCTCCATCGGCGTCCATAACCAACACTTTCCCGCAGGGAATATTTTCTTTTATATAGGCAAGTCCTACCGCAATTGCTTTCTGATGACCGATGTTGCGCTGCAGGTGAAGTACCTGGACAGAAAAAAAGGTAGGTGCCGCTATCTTGAAATCGTCTGATGAGCCATCATCTACAATCAATACTGAGAAAGCGGCTTCCTGGAATTCTTTTAACGTATCACCCATTTCTGTCAGTAACCGGTTCAATGATTCTTCATCATTTAAAAAGGGGAGTAATATGATAATTTTCTCAGCCATAAGGTGAAGGCTTAAAGATACAATCAAAAAAATGATAAAGAAATGTGCTGTATGCTAAGCAAAGCGATTTTTCAGTTTCAGGAAATGTTTTTCATAGTAATTAAAACTTAGCCAGCTTAGTAAAACAGCTGCCAGGGTTCCAATAACTGATACGGAGAAATGAGTGATCCATCCGCTTGAAAATTGTTGAATCCAGGAGAAAAGAACAGGGCTTAATAACAGGTACACCGGCCAATGAAACATGTAAAAGCCGTAAGATATCCGGCCAAAAAATTTCAGTAACGGGATATTAAAAATAAGGTTAATTAGCTTTGTTTCCCGGGCTACAGCTTCATTCACTAACAATCCGAATATCATCGCAAATGTGGTGTAACCTGCCAATGCGAGGTAAGGAAAAGAGAATTGATAAAAGCGGTTGACAAAGAAAAAAGCAAAATTCAAAGCTGCAAAGAAAAGTACAATTGCAGACGTATATTTTTTTAAAAAACCGGGATGGATACGCTGAAGCAGTGCCACCATACTACCGATGCATATGCCATCGATTCGTGTAAAAGTGTAAAGATTGTAGTAAGAAAAATCAGAAAGATGATGCATCCAGATCCACAATCTTAATCCCAATACTGTCATTAAAAGCAATGAAATAAAAACGAATAAGTATTTTGGCCTTTTCAGTAGCAGAATGACCAAAGGCCATAATAAATAGAACTGTTCTTCCACAGCCAGGGACCATAAGTGATTTAAGGTGCTGGTATCAGCCGGCGGCTTAAAAATATACAGCCAGTTTTGCAAATAAGCCCATATCCATCCCTGGTTATCGGTGTAGTATTTCAAGTCAAGGGAGGTGTTCAGTTGTGGCAGCAGTATCAGAAAAAGAATAAGGCAGAGATAATACAGGGGAAATATTCTCAATATTCTTCTTACATAGAAATTTTTCAGATAATTTTTACTTCCTAGTTCTTTAAGCAAAATATTGGTGATCAAAAAACCTGAGAGCACAAAGAAAAGATCAACGCCCAGCCAGCCAAAGAAGAAATATTTTTCGATAAACCCGAAATTGTGATAGATAACCACCAGCAGTATTGCCAGGCCCCTGAGGCCATCGAGGGCAGGAAAATATTGCCTGCCTGTCTGCGGGTTGGCAAGGTTGGGTTGTGCGGGTTTTATCATGAACTTAATGGGTTAATTATTTCTTTTTCAAAGGTAATTCTCCCATTAATTGGCTGCAGGGAAATCATTTCTTTTTCCATTTCCTGGTTTCGCTTTTGGCACTTATCTTTGCGTTCCTTAAAAATACCAGAGGAGGTATAAAAAATATGCTGATCATTGATTCTAAAGATTGTGAAAACATAGACAAAGCCCTGAAGAAGTACAAAAAGAAGTTTGAGAAGTCAAAAGTTCTTCTGCAGTTGCGTGAACGTCAGAGCTTCACCAAGCCTTCCGTAAGACGGCGTGGTAAAGTACTGAAAGCAATCTATCGTCAACAGATTGCCAGCGGCAAGATTGAAGGTTAAATTGTTACAAGCCTGAATATTTGCACAGCTATCCATTAGAGGATAGCTTTTTTTTTCGCAGCATTATGTAGCTTTATGATACAATATGGTCTTGTCAACCTCACCGGATGTCCAAACCTTTCTGAATTACCTGAGATACGAAAAAAGGTATTCTCATCATACGCTTATTTCTTACCAGAATGATTTAATTGATTTCTTTGGTTTCCTCGAAAAAAGATTTGGAAGCATTTCAATAAAGGAAATAGATCATAATATGGTCCGCAGTTGGTTAGCAGAATTGAAAAATAAAGGACTTTCGGCTAAATCCATCAACCGGAAAATTTCAAGTCTGAAATCTTTTTTTAAATACCAGCTAAAAATGGGAGTGATGGAAACCACTCCTATGGCAAAAGTAATTAGTCTGAAAGTTGGTAAACGCCTGCCGGTTTTTGTGAAAGAGGAGGAAACAAAAAAAATAATTGAAGCGCTAAAGAGTTCGACAGATGACTGGAAGTCTTTAAATACTAAAATGCTAATTGCAATTTTTTATTCTACCGGACTTCGTCTGAGTGAGCTAATAAATCTTAAAGAAAAGCAGGTTGATTTCGCAAGATCACAATTGAAAGTTCTCGGAAAGGGAAATAAGGAAAGAATTATACCCCTGAACAAAGGGATAATGGATATGATTGACCATTACAGGAATTTGAAGAAAAAGTATTTTGAAGAAAGGGAGGAACGGCTGCTGGTTACCGAAAAAGGGAAAAAACTTTATCCAAAATATGCATATCTGCTTGTCAATCGGATTCTTGGCGAAGCAGGCAGCCTGGATAAAAAAAGCCCGCATGTTCTTCGTCATACGTTCGCCACTCACCTTATGAATAATGGCGCTGATCTGAATGCTGTAAAGGAACTTTTGGGACATAGCAGTCTTGTTTCAACCCAGATTTATACGCACAATTCAATAGAGAAACTAAAAGATATTCATAAAAAAGCCCACCCAAAAGCATGAAATTTTCCACTTTGCACAATAAAAAATACCGGAAAAATTCTTTGGAAAAATTTCTTTTTGCAGTAACTTGACTTTGCACAAAGAATCCCGGACCCAATGAAAGGTTTCATTAAGTTCTTTATATATTGTTTCACTGATTAAAACCATGATGACTATGAACGTAAACATTCAGACTGTTCATTTCGCTGCGGATCTTAAGTTGATCGAGTATGTTAATCGTAAACTTCAAAAGCTGAATTTATTCAGCGACCGCATCATCCAGGTAAATGTGTTTCTGAAACTCGACAATGTGGTTCATGCCATTAAAGACAAGATCGCAGAGATCAGAGTACATGTACCCCGTCACAATTTTTTTGTTAAATCAACAAGTAAGTCATTTGAAGAGTCGTTTGATGACGCATTCGATTCGCTGGTGACACAAATAAAAAAAAATAAAGAAAGAAAAGCCGCCTGAAAAATCTTCAAGACCCCGTTTATACCGGGGTCTTTTTTATTGATACAATTTTTTGATCGGATAGTTTTAAGAGTTACTGATTGTTTGTTCACAACTGACTGAAAACAAGCAAAAAAATCCCGGGCAAAATTTTTCCGGTTATCAATTTCCCTTACCTTTGCCTCCCCAATAAAAATGGGGTAGTTCTTTATTGCTTTGACCGCCGTAATATCCTGAGCTCCGGCGCAATAAAAGCGAAAGCTTTTACGAAGGCAGCGACCGAATGATCTGAAGGAGCAAGGCGGGCATTTTTAAATGCCACTTTAGCTCAGCTGGTAGAGCAACTGATTTGTAATCAGTAGGTCGTTGGTTCGATTCCGACAAGTGGCTCATTAAGCCACATATCTATTGATAATCTCAGTAGGTCGTTGGTTCCCTGCCCGACTGAAGTCGTTCAGGCGGGGATTCCGACAAGTGGCTCCGGACAACGGAACTCGGTTCCGTTGCTAATGAATCGAATCGAAGATTCGATATCCGGGCAAGTAGCCAAGTGGCCAACGGCAACAGACTGTAAATCTGTCCTCTTCGGAGTTCGGTGGTTCGAATCCATCCTTGCCCACAGTTCTTTACACAAGCGGAAGTAGCTCATTTGGTAGAGCGATAGCCTTCCAAGCTATAGGTGGCGAGTTCGAGCCTCGTCTTCCGCTCCGATTGAGTCATATCAGTCAAATGAGTCAAATAAGTCATTTAGTTCAAGGACTTGCTTATTTGGCCTATATGACCCGCTGACTTCAATGACTCATAAAAAGCCGTTGTAGCTCAGTGGTAGAGCACTTCCTTGGTAAGGAAGAGGTCATGGGTTCAATTCCCATTAACGGCTCTTAAAAATTTAATATCAGAAGTTGTTTACCAAAGCAGCTTCTTATTTATAAAAGACAATTAGTCAACACAACTTAAAAAACAGATAACAATGGCAACTAAAGAGACCTTCAAAAGGGACAAACCCCACGTTAACGTTGGTACCATCGGCCATATTGACCATGGTAAAACAACATTAACTGCCGCTATCACCACCATTCTGGCCAAGAAAGGTATGGCTGAAGCCAAAAAATATGATGAAATTGATGCAGCCCCCGAAGAAAAAGAAAGGGGTATCACCATCAACACAGCCCATGTGGAATACCAGACGGCTAACCGTCATTATGCCCACGTTGACTGTCCCGGTCACGCCGATTATGTTAAAAACATGATCACAGGTGCGGCCCAAATGGATGGAGCTATCCTGGTTGTGGCTGCTACAGATGGTCCTATGCCTCAAACAAAAGAACATATCCTCCTGGCCCGCCAGGTAGGCGTACCCCGCATGGTTGTATACATGAATAAAGTAGACCTGGTTGATGATCCTGAACTGCTTGATCTCGTAGAAATGGAGATCCGTGATCTTCTTACTTTCTACGGATTTGATGGAGCAAATACTCCCATTATCAAGGGTTCTGCTACAGGAGCCCTTGCCGGTGATGAAAAATGGGTGAAAAGTGTTGATGAGCTGATGGATGCAGTTGATACCTATATTCCGCTGCCTCCCCGCCCGGTAGATCAACCTTTCCTTATGTCTGTTGAAGATGTGTTCTCCATCACAGGTCGTGGTACCGTTGCTACCGGTCGTATTGAAAGAGGTAAAATTAAAGTGGGCGAAGCAGTTGAAATAGTAGGTCTTATTGAAGCACCTCTTGCTTCTACTGTAACAGGTGTGGAAATGTTCCGCAAGCTGCTTGATGAAGGTGAAGCCGGTGACAATGCTGGTTTGTTGCTCCGTGGTATTGAAAAGAACCAGATCCGTCGTGGTATGGTTATCGTAAAACCAGGTTCAATTACTCCACACACTGAATTCAAATGCGAGGTTTATGTACTGAGCAAAGAAGAAGGTGGCCGTCACACTCCGTTCTTCAACAAATACCGTCCTCAGTTCTATTTCCGTACAACCGACGTAACAGGTGAGGTGGAACTGGCAGCAGGAACAGAAATGGTAATGCCCGGTGATAACACCACATTGACTGTAAAACTGATACAACCTATTGCGATGGAAAAAGGATTGAAGTTTGCGATCCGTGAAGGAGGCCGTACGGTAGGTGCCGGTCAGGTAACAGAGATTTTGAAGTAAAAACCCGAGTCCCTTAAAGGAGACTTAGCTACAGTTTTATAATTTTGCAAAGTACTTAGGTGAGATATCCTAAGTGCTTTGTTCTTTAAGAAAGTTCTTACATATTTGAGGCTTCGTAAGCTTCCCCGAAGGGGAGGTTTGGAGGAGCTTTTATACGGGCATATTTCAATGGTAGAATGAAGGTCTCCAAAACCTTAGATCTGGGTTCGAATCCTAGTGCCCGTGCTGCGTTAATTTTAAAAATCAGGAACATGAACAAGATCACAACTTATTTCAGAGAATCGTACAAAGAGCTGACTGAAAAGGTAAGCTGGCCTACATGGACACAGTTGCAGCAATCCACTATGATTGTGCTGGTAGCGACAATAGTTATCTCTTTTGTTGTGCTGGGAATGGATTTTGTTGCCGGTAATGGTCTGAAATTTATTTATAACCTGTTGAAATAATTACAATGGAAACAACAGTAAATACCGAAAATGTTCAGCAGGATACCAAGTGGTATGTGTTGAGGGTGGTAAGCGGTAAGGAAAAAAAAGTAAAAGAATATCTTGACAAAGAAATTTCCCGTGGCGGCTGGGAACAGGTAAAACAGGTTTTCCTGCCGGTAGAAAAAGTGTATAAAGTGGCCAATGGCAAAAAAGTAATGCGGGAAAGGAATTATTATCCCGGCTATGTGATGATCGAGATCGCTAATGGAAAACTGACAGATGACCTCAGAGATATAGTGAAAAATACAACCAATGTCATTCATTTCCTGGGTAAAGAAAATCCCATTGCCCTTCGTAAAGCCGAAGTAAATAAAATGCTGGGCAAGATGGATGAAATGGCAGAGGCAGGCGGTGTAAGTATGATAGAACCTTTCATCGTAGGCGAAACCATCAAGATCATTGAAGGCCCCTTCAATGACTTTAATGGGGTGATTGAGGAAGTAAATGATGAAAAGAAAAAGCTGAAAGTAACCGTAAAGATATTTGGCCGTTCTACCCCCGTGGAGTTAAATTATATGCAGGTGGAAAAGATAAGTTAACCGGGAAATTACTTGATTTTAAAAGCCACAAAATAATAGTTGTTTGCTGCAGCTATTAATTCCATATCTATATAATAAGACTGAACAAAATCGTAATATGCTTTGAATTCATGTGTTGGTACTGCGAATTCATCGAAGAAAATAACATCTCCCTTTTTCAAAAAAGGAGCAATGGTCGTTAATACATAAAGAGTAGCTGAATAAAGATCAGCGTCCATCATTAATACATTCCTTTTTTCGTTGTTAAATACTGATAAAAAGCCCGGAAGAGTTTGTTGAAATAACCCCTGATAAAATTTGCCTCTTTGGTCATTGATTTTCGGTGGTTCGGTGTTGTTGTTGAAAGTCCCCTTCTTATACACCCCAAAGTCTTCAGGTAGGCCAGTGAATGTATCAAAACCATAGAAGCAACTCAGGTGATTGTTGTTCTGGCTTAGAAACCATCGAAAAGACTGACCTGCCGCTACTCCAAATTCAAGATAATTTATTGGGGAGTCAATTAAATTCTCTTTTTCCAGCACCCACTTATACAGAGGATATCTTTTTTCATAATTCCATTTGGAAGGGAAATCATTGTATTCAACTTTTCTGTTTTTTCTTGTCCAGGACGAGAGTTTTGAAAGATAAAAAAGATTGGAGTTGATCCCTGAAAATAAATTAAAGAATACATGCAGACGCAGATATATAAATACTTTTTTAAAATAACGGAAAAAAAACAGCTTCATTCAGGCTGATTTTAATTTGGGTAATACACAAAGAATAAAAACCCGCATTTTTAATGCGCATTAAACAGGAGTAAAGATAAGTTTCAGGGCTATCGTTCATAAACCAGGTAAGCTACCTAATTAATATTGATTCAGAATATAGAAAAGAATTTAATGAATTCTTTCAAAATCCCGGGTTTGCCCCTATCTTTGCCGCCCCAATTAGTTCTTTTGAAACCCCGATAAAATCGGGAATGAAGAATCCGATAGCTATCGGATTGGGAGACTAAGTATCCGCCAGCTGGCGGAGAAAAGTCGTTAACACCAAAAAAGATTTAACATGGCTAAAGAAGTAAGCGGCTTTGTAAAGCTGCAGTGCAAGGGTGGCCAGGCCAATCCTGCACCTCCGATCGGTCCGGCGCTGGGTTCCAAGGGTATCAACATCATGGAATTCTGCAAGCAGTTCAATGCAAGAACCCAGGACAAACAAGGGAAAGTTCTTCCCGTATTAATTACTGTTTACACTGACAAGAGTTTTGATTTCATAATCAAAACCCCGCCTGCTGCCGTACAGTTGATGGAAGCTGCAAAAATTCAAAGCGGCTCCAAAGAAAGCAACCGCAATAAAGTGGGTAAAGTGAACTGGTTACAGGTTGAGGCTATTGCCAAAGACAAGATGCCTGATCTGAATTGTTTCACTGTTGAAAGTGCAATGAAAATGATCGCCGGTACTGCCCGCAGCATGGGCTTGACAGTAGAGGGTAAAGCTCCCTGGGAAAATTAATTCTTGAATTCAAAAAGAACTACAATGGCATTCATTAGTAAAAAAAGAAAAGTTGCGGAAACGAAAGTTGATGCAAACAAAGCATATTCATTAAAAGAAGCCTCTGCATTGGTAAAACAAATCACCACCTGCAAGTTTGATGCTTCAGTTGATCTTCATATCCGTTTGGGTGTGGATCCTAAAAAAGCAGACCAGGCAATTCGTGGTACTGTAACATTGCCGCATGGTACGGGCAAAACAAAAAAAGTATTGGTGCTTTGCACTCCCGATAAAGAAGCGGAAGCAAAAGGTGCTGGTGCTGATTATGTAGGACTTGAAGAGTTTGTAACAAAAATTGAAGGAGGCTGGGTTGATGTGGATGTTATTATCGCTACACCTTCAGTGATGCCGAAGATCGGTAAGCTGGGTAAAGTATTAGGTCCTCGTAACCTGATGCCGAATCCCAAGACAGGAACTGTAACAAACGATGTTGCTAATGCAATCAACGATGTAAAGGGTGGTAAGATTGCTTTCAAAGTTGATAAAGTAGGTATCATCCATGCTTCCATCGGCCGGGTAAGTTTTGCTCCTGAAAAGATTGCTGAAAACAGCCAGGAATTGCTGAATGCAATTATCAAAGCGAAACCTTCTTCATCAAAAGGTACTTACCTGAAAGGTATCAGCATGGCAAGCAGCATGAGCCCGGGCATTGCTATTGATGCAAAAGCGTTCGTACACTAAGCAGTCAGAACGCTGAAAGCGGTCTGAATGTTTATAAAAATTAATAAAGTCAAACTTTAAATAAAATGACTAAAGATCAAAAAAACGAAGTGATAGAAGTGCTGAAGGGAAAATTCTCTCAGTATAATAACTTCTATGTTACCGATACAGAATCGCTGACTGTAGAACAGGTTGGCAAACTGCGCCGTGCATGCTTTAACAAGCAGGTGGAAATGAAAGTGGCAAAAAACACTTTGATTAAAAAAGCTCTTGAAGCGCTGGATAGCCAGAAGTATGCAGGTATGTATGATTCATTACATAATGTGACGGCCCTCATGTTTTCTGACAATCCTAAGGAGCCAGCTCTTATCATCAGCTCTTTCCGTAAAGAAAGCAATGGCGAAAAACCGGTGATGAAAGCAGCTTTTATCAATGGGGATGTGTATATGGGTGATAACCAGCTTGCAACATTGACGAAGATCAAAACAAAGAATGAACTGATCGGTGAGGTTATTGGCCTCTTGCAGTCGCCAGCGAAGAGAGTAATTGCTGCGTTGTTGCATAATGCAGAAAAGAAAGGAGAAACAGCACCTGTTGAGTAATGAGTATTCAGCTTTGAGCTATAAGCTACGAGCCTAAGTCTCGAAGCTCATAGCTCGAAACACGAAGCTTTACTATAAACAATTTTTTTAATCATCCGCTGGAGATCCTGAGCAAAGACGAAGGACAATGAAAGCGGTAAAAATGTAAATCAAATGGCAGACGTAAAAGCATTGGCTGAAAATTTAGTAAGCCTTACAGTAAAAGAAGTACAGGAACTGGCTGACTTCTTAAAATCAGAGTATGGCATTGAGCCGGCAGCTGCAGCAGTTGTTGTTAGCGGCGGTGGCGATGGTGGTGGTGCAGCAGCAGCTGAAGAAAAAACTGCATTCAACGTAGTGTTGAAGAGTGGTGGGGCTTCTAAACTGAACGTAGTTAAAATCGTAAAAGATTTAACTGGCCTCGGTTTGAAAGAAGCGAAAGACCTTGTTGACGGCGCACCAAAGAATATCAAAGAAGGTGTTTCTAAAGCTGAAGCGGAAGAGATCGCTAACAAGCTGAAAGAAGCAGGTGCTGACGTTGAGATCGCATAATTCTGATTACATGAATATTTTGAAACCCTTCGCCAGGCGAGGGGTTTTTTATTGAGTAGTCAGATAGGGAAAAATCTTGGTATAAATTTCCTCTGTCACTGCCATCACCTTTTTTATATCTTCTATTTTGGTAAAAAGACCATGTTCATTTCTATATGCAACAATTGGATTGGCGATGCTCCATTTGATGTAAGGATGTGCTTTTAATTCATCAATCGTTGCAGTGTTGATATTGATTTTTTTGACTGCTGCATTTTCCAGTTTCAGGTATTGTTTTATTTTTTGAAAAGTAGAGTCAGGCAAACCAAATGTTTCTCCGACCTGGCTGATAGAATAAAAGCCTCCTAATTTTTCTCTGAAGTTTATGATCCTTACTGCCAGTTTGCTTCCTATGCCGGGTAAAGAAATAAAAGCTGTTGTGTCAGCAGTATTAATATCAATGACAGAATATCTGGAGGTATAAGTTTTTGTAGGTTGGTTTTCTGTAACAGGCATGTTTGTAAACTCTTTGTTTCCCGTTTCAACAACGTCAGCAATTTTTATATAAGGAGCTATTCTTTCATATTCATTGGGAAAAAGACCATAGATCTTCTGCAGGTCTTCCGGCTTTCTGAAATGTCCGCCTTTACTCAAATAGTTTTGAATGGTATGAATTGTCTTATCCCTTAATCCGAGTTTTTGCCAACCCTCAGTCGATAAAGTATTGGGGTCAAAATAGAACAGTGTTCCTTTTGCAGACCTATAATCCTTTAACGGACGGTCATATTGATAATTACTGCTGTTGTCATCATTAAAACGGTTGAATTCATTGTTTCCATTTTCAGTTTCCTTTTTTTCAAGCTTTTTTAGCGAAGCAATCCATGCAGTATCGTTGTTGGTTTGCTTTGAAGATGTTTGTTTTAAAAAAAAATCTGGTAGAATGAATATCAATAAAATAAGGGACAGTATCACAACAATTGCTATCCTGTCTCTGCGGTTGAAAGTCAGATAGTCAGATGCAAATTCTTTCCAGGACATGGCTATGTTTTGGTTCAAATTACTGCATCCTTTAGGAACCCAAAATAGCCTGTTAGTGGTATTTTTGGCCGGATTATTGTTAGCAAACTTTTCTTGTTCAGCAAATTTAAATCCTTACCTTTGCCATCCTTTATTTTGGCCAATAATATTTTGACGCTCCAAATCATGTTTAAATAGTTGATAGTCACAGGTTTTTGTTTCAAATGAAATGAAGGCCTGTAAGTGATTTGTACGTCCCGGATTCTCATAAAACAGGAATTACGCATATGTCTTCAACTAAAATGAATCAAAGGGTGGATTTCGGAAAAATCAAGCATCTGGCCGAAACACCTGATCTCCTTGAAGTTCAAATCCAGTCATTCAAAGAATTTTTCCAGTTGGAAACCACTCCGGACAAACGGAATATTGAAGGTTTGTTTCGGGTGTTTAAAGAAAATTTTCCGATCACTGATACACGGAACATTTTCGTTTTAGAGTTCCTTGATTATTTTATTGATCCACCCCGCTATACTATCGAAGAGTGTATGGAAAGAGGACTGACCTATGCAGTTCCCCTGAAAGCCAAACTTCGTTTGAGCTGTAATGACGAAGAGCATGTGGATTTCCAAACCATTGTTCAGGATGTATTTCTTGGCAATATACCTTACATGACTCCAAGAGGAACTTTTGTTATCAATGGAGCCGAAAGGGTAGTGGTGTCACAGTTGCACCGTTCACCTGGTGTATTCTTTGGCCAGTCTGTTCACCCGAACGGAACCAAAATATATTCTGCAAGGGTTATTCCTTTCAAAGGAGCCTGGATGGAATTTGCTACGGACATCAACAATGTAATGTATGCTTACATTGATCGTAAGAAGAAATTCCCGGTGACAACTTTACTTCGTTCTATCGGTTATGAGACGGATAAAGATATTCTTGAGTTGTTTGGAATGGCAGATGAAGTAAAAGCTGATAAAAAGACATTGTCAAAATATGTTGGAAGGAGATTAGCTGCACGGGTACTCAGGACATGGGTTGAAGATTTTGTGGATGAAGACACCGGCGAGGTTGTATCCATCGAGAGAAATGAAATTGTGATGGAAAGGGATACAGTACTCGATGAAGAGGCTATTCATACAATTACCGAACTTGATGTAAAGAGTGTTTTTATTCAAAGAGAAGATGTGGGAGGCGATTATGCCATCATCTACAACACACTTAACAAGGATACTTCGAACAGTGAATTGGAAGCCGTGCAATTCATTTATCGCCAGCTCCGGGGCGCTGATGCGCCGGATAACGAAACGGCCCGTGGCATCATTGACAAATTATTCTTCAGTGACAAACGTTATGATCTCGGTGAAGTAGGCCGTTATAAGATCAACCGCAAATTGAATATTGATCAGCCGCTTACTAAGAAAGTGCTGACCAAAGAAGATATCATACTTATCATCAAATATCTCGTTAAGCTTACCAATGGGAAAGCCGAGATTGATGATATAGACCACCTGAGCAATCGCCGGGTAAGAACGGTAGGTGAGCAGTTATATGCTCAGTTCGGAGTCGGTCTTGCCCGTATGGCAAGAACGATCCGTGAAAGAATGAATGTAAGGGACAACGAGGTATTTACTCCGGTTGACCTTATCAATGCCAGAACACTGAGTTCTGTTATCAATTCGTTCTTTGGTACATCACAATTGTCTCAGTTCTTGGATCAAACAAATCCTTTGAGTGAGATCACTCACAAACGTCGTATCTCAGCACTCGGCCCCGGTGGACTTAGCCGGGAAAGAGCAGGCTTCGAGGTTCGTGACGTACACTATTCTCATTATGGTCGTTTATGTACGATTGAAACACCGGAAGGTCCAAACATTGGTCTTATTTCTACACTTTGTGTTCATGCCAAGATCAATGAGATGGGCTTTATCGAAACACCTTATCGCAGGGTTGAGAACGGTAAAGTGGACATGAAGAAACTTTCTTTCCTCAGTGCAGAAGAAGAAGACCTGGCAAAAATTGCACAAGCCAACTCAGGATTGAATGAGAAAGGGGAGTTTGTGGAAGAAAGAATTGTTAGTCGCCAAACCGGTGACTTCCCCATATTGGAAAAGAATGAAGTGGAGTACATGGATGTGGCGCCTAACCAGATCGTTGGTCTCAGCGCATCATTGATTCCCTTCCTTGAGCATGATGATGCCAACAGGGCATTGATGGGTTCAAACATGCAACGCCAGGCAGTGCCGCTGATCCGTCCTGACATTCCTGTAGTAGGTACGGGCCTGGAAGGAAAGGCAGCCCGGGATGCAAGGATCCAGATACATTCTGATGGTAATGGCGTGGTGGAATTTGTGGATGCAAATGAAATACATGTTCGCTATGACCGTGATGCACAGGAAAAATTAGTAAGTTTTGAAGACGATCTGAAAGTATATAGGCTCACCAAGTTCATCAAGACAAATCAGGAAACCTGCATTAACCTGAAGCCGGCTGTCAGAAAAGGACAAAAGGTTAAGAAAGGCGATTTCCTTACTGAAGGATATGCTGTAAAAGACGGTGAACTGGCATTGGGTAAAAACCTGAAAGTGGCATTCATGCCATGGAAGGGGTACAACTTTGAGGATGCCATCGTTATCAGTGAAAGAGTGGTGAAAGAAGATATGTTTACTTCGGTTCACATTTCAGAATATGAACTGGAAGTGCGGGATACTAAATTAGGCGAAGAAGAACTGACGCCGGATATCCCAAATGTTTCTGAAGAAGCTACAAAAGATCTGGATGAGAATGGAATCATTCGCATCGGTGCACAGGTAAAGGAAGGAGATATTTTGATTGGTAAGATCACTCCAAAAGGCGAAAGCGATCCTACACCGGAAGAAAAATTGCTCCGTGCCATCTTTGGCGATAAAGCCGGTGATGCAAAAGACGCATCCTTAAAATCTCCCAATGGAGTAGAAGGAGTGGTAATTGGCAAAAAACTTTTCCAAAGGGCCAAAAAAGATAAAAATGCCAAAGTGAGAGAGAAGGCTTTTATGGAAAAACTGGAAAAGACCCACGAAAAGAACGAAACTGACCTGATGGAAGTATTGCTGGAAAAACTAACCACTTTACTTGCCAATCATACTTCTTCCGGAGTGAGTAACAATTTCGGAGAAGTGCAGATAGGTAAAGGCGCAAAGTTTACCGAAAAGAACCTCCGTGGTTTGGATTATGCCAATATCAACCCTCTTGGATGGACAGGTGATAAAAAAGTGGATGAGCAGATCAATACACTTTTACACAATTATAATATCAAATTCAACGAAGAGCTGGGACGTTATAAAAGAGAAAAATTCAACATCAGTATCGGGGATGAATTACCCGCAGGAGTATTGAAGCTTGCTAAAGTTTATCTCGCAGTGAAGCGTAAGCTGAAAGTGGGAGATAAAATGGCGGGTCGCCATGGTAACAAAGGTATTGTTGCCAAGATCGTTCGCCAGGAAGACATGCCGTTCCTTGAGGATGGAACTCCTGTTGATATTGTGCTGAATCCGCTGGGTGTGCCAAGCCGTATGAACCTTGGCCAGATTTATGAAACCATTCTTGGCTGGACAGGTGAAAAATTAGGATTGAAATTTTCTACACCCATTTTCGATGGGGCAACGGTGGATGAAATAGCCGGTTACTGCAAAGAGGCAGAGATACCCATGTACGGCCATACATATCTGTACGATGGCGAAACCGGTGAAAAGTTTCACCAGAAAGCTACGGTTGGTATCATCTATGTTATCAAACTTCATCACATGGTTGATGATAAGATGCATGCCCGTTCAATCGGACCCTACAGTTTGATTACGCAACAACCGTTGGGTGGTAAAGCACAGTTCGGTGGCCAGCGTTTTGGTGAAATGGAGGTTTGGGCGCTTGAAGCCTATGGCGCTTCCAACATTCTTCAGGAATTATTGACCATTAAATCCGATGACATTATCGGAAGAGCTAAAACATATGAGTCAATAGTAAAAGGAGAAAATGTACCAAGAGCCGGTGTGCCCGAATCATTCAATGTATTGGTGCATGAATTGAGAGGATTAGGATTGGACCTGAAGTTTGAGTGAGAAAAGATATGAGCTACGAGCCACAAGCTGCAAGCTCATCTAATTTAAAAAGACATTACAATTTTTTAGTTACCAGCTCACAGCTCGTAGCTAAAAGCTAAAAGCTAAAAAATAACATGGCAATCAGAAAAGAAAATCGTCCCAAAGCGGCTTTTTCACAAATTACCATTGGTCTTGCTTCGCCGGATAATATCCTTGAAAGAAGCTATGGTGAAATATTAAAGCCTGAAACTATCAACTATCGTACCTACAAACCCGAAAGAGATGGCTTGTTTTGCGAAAGGATTTTTGGACCGGTAAAGGATTATGAGTGTGCCTGTGGCAAGTATAAGCGTATCCGCTACAAGGGTATTGTCTGCGACCGCTGCGGGGTTGAAGTAACTGAAAAGAAAGTTCGGCGTGAAAGAATGGGTCATATTAAACTCGTAGTACCGGTAGTGCATATTTGGTACTTTAAATCATTGCCCAATAAGATCGGTTATCTGCTTGGAGTAAGTTCCAAGAAACTTGAGACAATCGTTTATTATGAAAGGTTTGTGGTAATACAATCAGGCATCCGGGCTGATAAAGGACAAAATGTAGGAGACCTGCTTACCGAAGAGGAATATCTTGACATACTTGAAACATTGCCGAAAGATAACCAGTACCTGCCCGATGATGATCCCAATAAGTTCATCGCTAAGATGGGCGCTGAGGCAGTACATGACCTGCTGGCAAGGATTGACCTTGACCAGTTATCCTTTGATCTGAGAAATGCCGCTGCTACTGAAACATCACAACAAAGAAAAGCAGATGCGTTAAAGCGTTTGAGTGTTGTGGAAGCTTTTCGTGATGCTAACACAAGAATAACCAACCGTCCTGAGTGGATGGTGATGCAATATATTCCTGTTATTCCACCTGAATTGCGTCCGTTAGTGCCGCTGGATGGTGGTCGTTTTGCATCTTCTGATTTGAATGACCTTTATCGCCGTGTTATTATCCGGAATAATCGTTTAAAAAGATTATTGGAGATCAAAGCTCCCGAAGTGATCCTTCGTAATGAAAAGAGGATGCTGCAGGAAGCAGTTGACTCACTTTTTGACAACAGCCGTAAATCAAATGCTGTGAAAGCAGAAGGTGGAAGGGCATTAAAATCACTGAGTGATGTATTGAAAGGTAAACAGGGTCGTTTCCGTCAGAACCTTTTGGGTAAAAGGGTTGACTATTCAGGCCGTTCTGTTATTGTGGTGGGCCCTGAACTGAAATTACATGAATGTGGTTTGCCAAAAGATATGGCTGCTGAATTGTTCAAGCCTTTTATCATCCGCAAGCTGATTGAAAGAGGTATCGTAAAAACAGTGAAGTCTGCAAGAAAACTTGTTGACAAAAAAGAAGCTGTAGTTTGGGATATCCTTGAAAATATATTGAAAGGTCATCCGGTTATGCTGAACCGTGCCCCGACACTCCACCGTTTATCAATCCAGGCATTTCAGCCCAAATTGATCGAGGGTAAAGCTATCCAGCTACATCCATTGGTGTGTACAGCGTTTAACGCTGACTTTGACGGTGACCAGATGGCGGTGCATGTACCATTAAGTCATTCGGCTGTTTTGGAAGCCCAATTGTTGATGCTGGCCTCTCACAATATTCTGAATCCTCAGAATGGTACACCTATCACACTTCCTTCGCAGGACATGGTGTTGGGTCTTTATTACATTACGAAGGGAAAAAAATCAACCGAAAGTGAAAAAGTAAGAGGGGAAGGAAAGATCTTTTATTCAGCAGACGAAGTAATCATTGCTTACAATGAAAAAGTAGTAGACCTGCATGCTTGGATAAAAGTAAAAGCCAATATCCGTAATGCAGACGGATTACTTGAGCATAAACTTCTTGAAACAACGGTAGGCCGTGTAATCTTTAATCAGTATGTGCCTGCTGAAGTTGGTTTTGTAAATGCATTACTGACCAAGAAGAATTTAAGGGAAATTATCGGTGACATCATCGAGATCACCAATGTACCCAAAACAGCCAGGTTCCTTGATGATATCAAGCAGCTTGGTTTCCGTACAGCCTTCCAGGGAGGTTTGTCATTCAACATCAATGACCTTATTATCCCCGATGTAAAAGAAGAGCTGCTGGATAATGCAAAAGTTGAAGTGGATGAAGTGTGGGACAGCTACAACATGGGTTTGATCACCAATAACGAACGTTACAACCAGATCGTTGATATCTGGAGCCGTGTGGATACAAGAATCACAGAAACATTGATCAGAGAATTGAGCAATGATAAACAGGGTTTCAATTCTGTTTATATGATGCTTGACTCCGGTGCAAGGGGCTCTAAACAGCAGATCAAACAGCTGGCAGGTATCAGGGGATTGATGGCCAAGCCTAGAAAGTCCGGCTCAACAGGAAGTGAGATCATTGAAAATCCTATTCTTTCCAACTTTAAAGGAGGATTGAATGTATTGGATTATTTCATTTCTACACACGGTGCCAGGAAAGGACTTGCAGATACAGCCTTGAAAACAGCTGATGCCGGTTACCTCACCCGCCGTTTGGTGGATGTGTCCCAGGATATGGTTATTACTGAAGAAGACTGCGGAACACTCCGTGGCATTGCTACTTCAGCCTTGAAAGATAATGAGGATGTCATCGAACCGTTGAGTGACAGGATCGCTGGCCGCACCTCTCTTCATGATATTTATAATCCCATCACTGATGATCTTATCATTTCAGCCGGGGATGAAATTACAGCTGACCTTGCCAGGAAAATTGAAGATTCAGGTATTGAAACTGTAGAGATCCGTTCCGTACTAACCTGCGAAAGCAAACGTGGTGTTTGTGTAAAATGCTATGGTAAAAATCTTGCATCAGGGAATATTGCGCAGAAAGGTGATGCAGTGGGGATTATTGCTGCCCAGTCAATCGGTGAACCGGGTACACAGCTTACACTGCGAACCTTCCACGTTGGTGGTGTTGCAAGCGGCGGATCAGTTGAATCTACCTTATCAGCAAAGTTTGAAGGGACCATACAGTTTGACGGTTTGCGTACTGTAAGTATTGAAAATAATGAAGGGGTAAAATCACAGGTGGTTATCGGACGTACAGGCGAGGTCCGTATTATCGACACCAAGAATGATCGTTTAATGATCACTAATAATATTCCCTATGGAGCTACATTGGGTGTGAAAGATGGCCAGAAAGTGAATAAGGGAGATATCATCTGTACATGGGATCCTTTCAATAATGTTATCATGGCCGAAATCAATGGTACGGTAAAATTTGATAATGTAATTGAAGGTATTACTTACCGTGAAGAAGCTGATGAACAAACCGGTCACCGTGAAAAAGTGGTGATCGAAACAAGAGATAAAACAAAAATCCCGTCCATCATTGTAGAAGGGAAAGATAAAAAATCATATAACCTTCCTACCGGAAGCCATATTATTATGGAAGAAGGGGATGATGTAAAAGCTGGGCAGGTTATTGTGAAAATTCCAAGGGTACTCGGAAAACTGAGAGATATTACCGGTGGTCTTCCCCGTGTTACAGAGTTGTTTGAAGCGAGGAACCCCAGCAACCCTGCTGTTGTATCTGAGATTGACGGTGTAGTTATGATGGGAGCAGTAAAAAGAGGAAACAGGGAAATCATTATTGAAGCTAAAGACGGGGTGCAGAAAAAATACCTCGTTCCCCTTACAAGACAAATCCTCGCACAGGATGGTGATTTTGTAAAAGCCGGCGCTTCATTAAGTGATGGACAGATTGCTCCATTTGATATTCTTTCGATCAAAGGGCCATTTGCCGTTCAGGAATATGTGGTGAATGAAATACAGGAAGTATACCGCTTACAGGGTGTAAAGATCAATGACAAACATATTGAGTGCATCGTTCGCCAGATGATGCGTAAAGTAAATATCGTTGATCCGGGTGATACAAGATTCCTTGAAGATGACCTGACCGACAAATTTGAATTTGTAGAAGAGAATGATTTCATTTTTGATAAAAAAGTTGTGACAGATATCGGCGACAGCACCAAGCTTCGTGCAGGACAGATCGTTAGTCTTCGTGAAGTGAGGGAGGAAAATTCACTGCTTCGCCGCAGTGATAAAAAACTGGTGGAATACCGGGATGCAAAACCGGCTACCTCATCACCTACATTGCTTGGTATTACCAAAGCATCTTTGGGTGTGCAGAGCTGGATCTCGGCTGCATCTTTCCAGGAAACTACAAAAGTACTTTCATCCGCAGCCATCAACGGTAAGACCGATGAAATGCTGGGGTTGAAGGAAAATGTAATCACCGGCCACCCGATACCTGCCGGTACCGGACTCAGGGAATTTGAGAATATCATCGTTGGAAGCAAAGAAGAATATGAATTGCTGCAAACAACCCGTGAAGCATTGGCTTTTGATGAAGAAGAGTAAGTCAGTCTGGAGTCAGTAGTCGTTAGTCGGGAGTAAGAGAACAACAGTTACTATTCAGTAATAAAATGATTAAGGAGTGAGAGTGATCTTGCTCCTTTTTACTGCTTGTCAACTGCTCTTTGCACATTACCCTTTGCATATTGTTCAAGTCGCTGTTAAGTCTTTCCTAAAGTAAACCGAATCACTATATTTGCCCGCCTGTTCATGCTTAATTTGCAAAAAAGAAGATGATGAAAAACGGATTGCTGATTTGGAATGTAATACTCAGCCTGGTGGCGGGGTTACTTCTTTTTTTACAGTTAGGCCCTAAAAAGAATAAAACCGGAAATGGCAAGGTCTCTGCTCGGGATACAACGGTGAACAGGCAGTTTCGTATTGCTTATTTTGAAATGGACTCTGTAGAGGCGAATTTCAATATGGTGAAAGATGTAAAAGCAGAGATTAACACCAGGGAAATAGAATATTCCAGCAACCTTAACCAGCTTGATGAAACGTATAAGAGAAAATACAATGAGCTTGCTTCCCGGCAATACACAAGTAAAGAAGAGGAGGATGAGGCGCAAAATATTCTCAGGGAACTGGGGGAGAAATTAAAAATACAAAAACAGGATTTTGACCAGAAATACCAGGAATTTGTAATGCGCAAAAATCTCGATGTAAAGAAGAAGATAGAAGAGTTTCTTGCCGAATACAACAAGACTAAAAATTATTCCTACATCATTTCCTACGAACAGGGGCTGTTTTATTTCAGAGATACTGCGTATAATATCACAGCAGACCTGATAAAGGGGCTTAACGAATTCTATAAGCCAGGGAAGAATAAATAACCCTCCTTCCTCTTTTTTAGCCGGTGCCCTTAAGTGAGCTGAAATACTTATCTTGAATTTCAAAAACCAGCTCATGAGTGAGAAAAACATACTTTCTGCCGAAAGCCAACAACCGGCATTTAAACCTACACTCGGATTATTTGATGGAACTATGATCGTAGCAGGCTCTATGATAGGGTCAGGTATTTTTATCGTCAGTGCAGATATAACAAGGCATGTAGGCAGCGCCGGTTGGCTGGTGGCGGTTTGGGTGATCACAGGATTTATGACATTAACGGCAGCTTTGAGTTACGGTGAACTGAGTGGCATGTTTCCTAAGGCTGGCGGCCAATATGTTTATCTGAAAGAAGCCTACAATCCACTGATCGGATTTTTATACGGATGGAGCTTCTTCTCAGTGATTCAAACGGCAACTATTGCAGCGGTAGGAGTTGCTTTCTCCAAATTTCTTGCTTACCTGGTCCCTGAGCTCGGGAATAATTATTTTTTGTTTGATGCAGGCATAACAAAAATTTATTCCGGGCAGATAGTGGCGATTGTGATCATTTGTTTACTCACTTATATTAATTCAAAAGGAGTAAAAGAAGGAAAGACCATCCAGATAATTTTTACTTCAGCAAAACTGCTTGCACTTTTCGGATTGATCGCATTTGGATTTTTATTGGCAAGGGAAAGTTTCTGGGGCGATAACTGGAAAACCGGATTTACTGCCATGCAGATGGAAAAAGATACAGCAGGAAATTTTGTATCGGGAGGCAGTTGGCATGAGATTGGCGGCGCTGCGCTGATGGGAGCTATTGCTGCAGCCATGGTAGGCTCCATCTTCAGCAGCGATGCATGGAATAATGTGACATTCATCGCAGGGGAAATGAAAAACCCAAGGAAAAATATCGGGATGAGTTTGTTTCTCGGGACATTAATTGTAACCATCATCTATGTTTCGGCAAACCTGATGTACCTGAATGTACTTCCCTTAAATGAACTGGCTTTCCCGGCTGACGACAGGGTGGCGGTGGCAGCAGCCAATAAGATCTTCCCATCATTTGGCACTATTATGATCGCCATACTCATTATGGTATCCACTTTCGGGTGCAATAACGGGTTGATACTTGCCGGGGCAAGGGTTTATTACACCATGGCAAAGGATGGATTGTTTTTTAAGAAAGTCGGAGAATTAAATAAGAATGCCGTTCCGCAGGTGGCTTTATGGGTTCAGTGTGTTATTGCCTGCATATGGAGCCTTAGTGGAAAGTATGGGCAACTATTGGATATGATATCCTTTGTAGTTGTGCTTTTTTATGTGCTCACCATTGCAGGAATTTTTATTCTTCGTAAGAAAAGGCCGGATATGGAAAGACCTTATAAAGCGTTTGGGTACCCGGTACTGCCTATATTATATATACTGATGGGAGCTGCATTCTGTGGATTGCTGATAAAATATAAACCAGAATTTACCTGGCCGGGACTGATCATCGTATTGATTGGCGTACCGCTTTATTATATGGCAATTTCACGGCAGAAAAAATAATCCCGACTTTTGCTGCATGGAAGATTTCAAAAAATTATTCGCATCGTTTTCATCCCTCAGGGTTGGAGTGATTGGTGATGTGATGCTCGATACTTATATGTGGGGAAATGTAGAGAGAATTTCGCCGGAGGCGCCGGTCCCCATCGTTTCATTACATCATAAAGAATACAGGATCGGCGGGGCCGGTAATGTGGGGTTGAACTGTAAATCACTCGGTGCACAGGTTTCGGTATTATCAGTAACAGGTGATGATACGGAAGGGTTGCTGCTGGAAGAATTGTTTGAAAGCAGCAACATTGATACATCCTGTTTAGTAAAGAGCAAAGACCGCATCACTACCAGTAAGACCCGTATCATCAGCCGCAACCAGCAGATGATGAGGCTGGATGCTGAAATAACAAAAGACCTCGATAAAAAAGATGAACAGTTGCTGCTGGAAAAAGTGAAGGAGTATATTTCAGCAGAAGACCCGGATATAATCATTTTTGAAGATTATAATAAAGGAGTGCTGACCGACAGGCTGATAAAGGAAGTAATTGCATTGTGCAGGCAGGCCGGGGTGCTTACGGCTGTGGATCCTAAAAGAAAAAATTTCTTCTCGTACCAGCAGGCAGATATTTTAAAACCCAATCTGAAAGAAGTGAAAGAAGCATTGAATATGCTTTTTGAGGAAGCGAATCAATCAACTTTGAAAAATATTCATGCTGAATTGCAAAAACTGCTGCATCATAATATTTCTCTCATCACTCTTTCAGAAAAGGGAGTTTTTTATCAGCAAGATAAAAAATCAGCTATTGTTCCTTCTCATGTCAGGAGTATTGCAGATGTATCCGGCGCCGGTGATACCGTTATTGCGGTGGCATCGCTTGTATATGCGGCAACTAAAAGTGTTCACCTGATGGCTGAGATAGCCAATATTGCCGGTGGCCTTGTTTGTGAAGAAGTGGGAACGGTGGCTATCAATAAAGAGAAACTGCTGAATGAATGTGAGCTATTGCTTTCCTGAAAGCCCTGTAAGAAAGATTTATAAAAATGATTTTCAACACGGAGATACAGAGTAGAGGAGTAACACAGAGAATTGAATTACAATCATACTTTCTCTGTGAAGCTCTGTTATCTCTTTTACTCTGTGTTTAAAATTCAGATTCCGGAAGAGGCATCTTCCTTAATATCCTTCATTGTCCGGTTGAGTATGGTATCGTAATCAATAAACACTTCAAAGAATATTTTTACGAAGGCAAAGATCAGGATAAAAATTTTGCCTGCGCCGAAGGAGAGGAACATGCTTCCAAGTATTACGGTTATCTGCTGAATAAAAACCCTGCCATAGGGCTGAAACATCAGCCTCATCATTGAAATGGTTCTGTACTGCCCGCTAAATACAAAATCATACAGCATCTTAAAGAGATAGCAGAATACAAATACTCCCAGCATGATAAGAGAATCATTGCTGATAAGTTCAGGCCATTTAAAAAAGAAATTGAAAGCAGTGATGTTCGTTCCTTTGCCAATTCCTGAAACGCCAAAGAAAATTCCCATCTGCACACCCACAAATATTCCATAATGCATCAGGAAGAAAAACATAAAGAACAATCCTGATTGTTTTGAGGAGCCGCCATTGCTGTACCAGGTATCTTTTTTTCTGACGGCGGTAACAATTCTTATTTTTACCAATGTAAAAATTCCGAGCAGGATAGTTTCAAGACAATAAACAAGGAATACTTCTTTCGGACTCCAGTCCCAGGCAAACACTCCCACCACAGGCAACAGGTTGGCGGCAATCAAAAAATAATCTGATTCGGAAAGTTTCTTTTTAAACATGTGGCAAAGAAATAATAGGCGGCAAAATAGCTAATTTCGGCCTATGGCAAAATTCACTTTAGTCATTCATGGCGGGGCCGGTACTATCCGCAAAAAAAATATGACGCCTGAACTGGAGAATGCTTACCTGCAGGGGCTGAATGATGCACTCGCAGCTGGCTTTGCATTATTGGAAAAGGGAGGTGCTGCATTGGATGCAGTAAGGGCAGCTGTGGTTTCGCTGGAGAACAATATACTTTTCAATGCAGGTAAGGGTTCTGTATTTGCCAAAGATGGCACACAGGAAATGGATGCTTCCATCATGGATGGAAAAACATTAATGGCCGGCGCAGTTTGTGCTGTCAGAAATATCCGCAACCCGGTGGAGTTGGCGCATGCCATCATGACCAAAAGCCCGCATATAATGCTGAATGGCCAGGGAGCTTATGATTTTGCAAAATTGCATGGTATTAAAACAGAACCCGATGAATATTTCTTTTCACAGCTTCGTTATGATCAGTGGAAAAAATTACAGGGTACTAATGAAGCTGCATTGGATCATGATGTGGTGATTAAAGAAAATAAATTCGGAACAGTTGGCGCTGTGGCCTGCGACAGTTATGGAAATATTGCCGCAGCCACCAGCACTGGCGGACTGACGAATAAACAGTTCGGAAGAATAGGCGACAGCCCGATCATTGGCGCTGGTACTTATGCCAATAATAAAACCTGTGCTATCAGTTGCACCGGTTATGGCGAACCATTTATCCGTGCCGTAACGGCTTATGATGTGAGCTGCCTGATGGAATATAAAGGAATGAGCCTGAAAAAAGCCATGCAATTTGTTGTGCATGATAAATTATTAAAAATTGACGGCGAGGGCGGAATGATTGGCGTGAATGCAAAAGGAAATGCGGCGATGATGTTTAATAGTGAGGGAATGTATCGGGGAATGAAGAGTAATAATGGTGAGAACGAAATTTCAATTTATAAATGAAAAAATGCGCCATCATAGTCGCCGGGGGAACTGGAACAAGGATGGGCAGCAACCTGCCCAAACAATTCATGTTGCTGAAAGGCAAGCCTGTTATTTATTATTCCATCAAAACTTTTTTGGACGCCTATGATGATTTGGAAATAATACTTGTTCTTCCAAACGAATATATCAGCACAGGACAGGAAATTGTAAATGGATATTTTGAGAAAAAAAGGATTCAGATTGCAGCAGGCGGTGATACCCGTTTTCAGTCTGTAAAAAATGGCCTTGCTTTGGTGAAAGAAGAATCCATTGTTTTTGTTCATGACGGGGTTCGTTGCCTGCTATCTAAAGATCTGGTTCATCGTTGTTATGAACAGGCTGTTAAAACCGGGACAGCTATTCCTGTTATTACTTCAAAGGACAGTATACGTCTTGTAAACTCCAATGGTAGCGAAGCATTTGACCGCAATAAAGTACTGCTGGTGCAAACGCCGCAAACCTTTCAGAGTAAAATTCTTCTCCCTGCTTTTAATACTGAATACAAAGAAGGCTTTACTGATGAAGCAACCGTAGTGGAAGCATCGGGTATAAAAGTTTCATTGCTGAGAGGGGAGGAGAATAATATTAAGATTACCCGGCCGGTGGATTTGCTGATCGCAGAAAAAATACTTGAAGACAGAGGTCTGAGGTCTGATGTCTGACCTCCGGCCTCCGACATCATTTTTTCAGCCATTTCAAATAAAAAGGAAGCCTGTTCAGTTTCAATCCTGCATATTTCTCCTCCAATGCCCCAAAGCTGCTGTAAAAAAAAGCAAGGTTGCGGATATCGGAGCCTTCGAAATCAAGCAGTATGTCTTTCCCCGCATAATCTTTTATGAATGCATCAATCAGTGCATGTGAGGCGCCAATGGTTTTGCCGTCAGGATGATTGCCCACCAGGACATAATAAGCCCGGCTGTGAGAGAAAAAGAAAACTGCTGAAGCGAGTAATTGTTCCTTTGCTGAAAAGATACCATAGGTGGTTGCCATTTGTTTTTCATTAAGCAAACGGTAGAGTTTGCGGAACCTGTCAATATTGTCATTCGTTTCTTTATCACGGTTTCTCATTTGCTGCACTGCTAATGCAATCACCTCTTCAACATCAAATCCTTTTCCAGACCTGCATCCCAGCTGTAAAGCTTTTTTGATATTTCGTTGAATGTTTTCACGATAATTTTTATAAAGCTGATCGTAGGGTTTATCCAGGTCAAGTACATAATTGTTTCGTTGATACAATTTAAATGTATCTATGGCGAAAACATTTCCATGATTCAGGTAAATGTCCAGGTACTTAAAATCTTCCGGAATTGCTTTTAAAAAAGATTCGAGGGTCAGGCTATCAATATTATTTCCAAAAACCCCCAACTGGGCGGAAAGAAAGGGTTGATACAAATACTTTATTCCGAATTTTTTGTTCCGGGTCAGGGGCATTACTGCTTCATAATTCCCAAGTACCAATGCATCCCAGTGTTTGGCCATTTTATCGAGGTAAAATGAATATCCATAAATAAGCCCGTTGCCGGCAGAGGAGATGCAGCCATCCCATTTTACTTTATCAATCTTATCGTTGGTAAAATATTTTATGTTGACCGTACCATTCATCAGAAAGCAAAGTTGCGATCTATTTTCCGTAAACTGAAGTTGGAGATATCAATGGAGAAAGAAATTTTCTTCCAGAATCTTTCTTTTTTGATGATCGTTGACTGTATGTAATCCTTGTAAACACTGCTGTAGATAAAAGGGAAATAAATATTTACTGTTTCCTTCAGCAAAGAGAGCTGAAGTCCGGCATCGTAAAGAAAGCGGTCATTTTCTTCTTTGTTTTTCCAGGCTTCGGCATTAGTGCCAATATCCAGAAATACTTTCAATGGAATTTTTACCGGCAGCATCGTCAGCGGATTTATTTCTGCTGGAATAGTGCTGGTAAGATTTACCGCCATCAGCCAGTTGTCTGTTTTGCCAATTTTATCAGCAAGCAGGTCGGTTCTTACTTTAAAGGCGCCGTCTCTTACCATGATCTGCTGGCTTAAGAAGCCGTTGAATTTATTGCGGCCAATAAAATAATCGCTGTAGGTATAATCTTCATAACCATTGGCGCCGGTCATGTTCAGGTGATACCTGTCCGTTGCAAATTGTTTCGAAAAGGTTTTTGATCCGTTATAAAAGAATTTACCGGCAAAGAATCTTACATCAAGACCGCCTTCTTTCGGATAATTAAAGAAATATTTTCCTGTGAAAGTTGTACGGAAAAAATCCTTGCCCTGCTCCGCAACCAACTTGCCTGAGTAGGGATACAATGCCCTGTTGTTTTCAATAACCAGTTGCAATTGATTCAACACCCTGTTTTCAGACACCACCCTGTATTTATCTGTTATGGTTGTATCAGGGCCGGGTAATGTGATGACGGTATCCCGGTAGAAGCGTAAAGTCCCTTCACTGATGATAAAAGATTTAAACTGTATGTAGCGGGTAAAGTTGTTCCGGGGATTTTTTTCATGCAGGGTAAACCGTATCCCAGGCACATATTTTTCAAAACCTAAATAGATTTTAGGGCCGTCACTTCCCTGAAATTCATCCATACTGAATCTGGAGCAGCTAACGCCAATATCAATTCTTCTGAATACGGAATTTGGAAAGAAACTGTAAGCAGCTAATCCGGCCACCCGAATGCTTTTAGTGCCTGTGGCATACATTGGCGCAAGAAAAAATCGAAATTTTGACGGAGGTAACTTTGCGTTAGTAATAAAACCACCCAGCATCAGTTTGTCATAACTATTTACGCCGATGGCGGGCCCATAAACAATCAGGTTCTGTGATGGTTTCTTTGCGTAGTTCATCAACGACTTGAAATCAAAAAGAAAGCTGGTCTTTGTGCCGGTTCTTTTTTGATTGGGCAATGTTCCGGTTTTATTCAGATATGCAAACGCCGAATCAAGATTCCGCCCGCTGCTTTCTTCCAGTACTTTTTTAAAATCTTCCGGTTGCGGATGTTTGAATTGCCAGCGGCGAAAATATTCCTGCATGGCTTTATTTAATACTTCTGTTCCAAGCTCATACTCAAGATAACGCATCCACTCTGCTGTTTTGTAATAGGCAACGAGATTATAATTGATCTCATTGAATTTTTCTGAGCTGGTTTCAATGGGCTGGTCTGTTTTGGTTACCGCTTTTGTTTCGAAAGCTAATCTTTCAAACTGTGGCTGTCCGCCATATTTGTTTAAAGCGTATTTGGCATCATAGTAACTGTTGAGCCCTTCATCCATCCAAGGATGATCTCTTTCATTGCTGCCGAGAATGCCAAAAAACCAATTATGGCCTACTTCATGTGCAATAGTTAAATCAAGTGATCTTACATTTGTGTTTGGTGAGATAACTGTAATGGTCGGATACTCCATGCCGCCGCCAAAACTTTGAGGACCTTCTACCACACTTACCACATTGTAGGGGTATTCGCCAACCAGTTTTGAGTAGTGCATAATGCTATGCTTACCGGATTGAACAGCATTATGCCATGCAGAATGGTCAGCATGAATGTAATAGGCATACACATCAATCGTTTTTCCTGAAGGAAGCAGTAAAGTATCCTGTTTCACTACAAATCTTTTATCGGCAAACCAGGCGAAGTCATGAATATTGTTTTGTTTGAATTGAAGAGTTTTTGTTTCAGTGGAAGATTCCGGAAATGCAATAGGGGCTATGTGATTTATTACTGTTACGTTTTTCCCTTTTTGTATTTCTGTTTTGTAGATAGAGGATGATCTTGTTTTCAGCCATTCTTTTTCTTCAGCATTCTGCAATTCACCAGTGGCTGCCACCACATAATTTTTCGGAACAGTTATGCTGACATCAAAGTTTCCAAACTCACTGTAAAATTCTCCCTGGTCAAGGTAAGGCATCGGGTGCCAGCCATTCTTATCATATACTGCTGGCTTCGGAAACCATTGTGTCGCCTGGTAGCTCTGCCCGTCATGCCCCCCTCTTGAAAAGTTATAAGGAAGTTTAATATGAAAGGGAGTAGTAATAATAATTTTTTGCCCGGGAAGAAGAGGAGATGGTAAAATCACTTTTACGATATCAATATGCTGCGGATGGTCTTCAACAGTTGTGGTGATATTGTTTACTTTAAAATCAAGCCGGTTGATGTATCCTTTTTGCTCCTTATCTGAGAAATAGAATTTGGTATTGCCGTTTTCTAATGTCTGGTCGGTGTATGTCGTTCTATCATTTTTATAAGCATTGGGCCAGAGGTGAAACCAGATGAATTTTAAAGTGTCAGGAGAATTGTTGGTGTATTCAATTTTTTCAAACGCATCAATAGAATTGTCTTTATCGTTCAGTGTAACATCGATAGTGTAGTTGACCTGCTGTTGCCAGTATTGAGGAAAAGCTGTGAGCTGTAAGCTTTGAGCTGCGAGCAGGAAGAAAATGAATTTTCTCAAAAGGTTGGAGTTTACTCAAAAATAAAACTAAATCTGCTCCCGATTGCTATCGGGACAAAAATCTAATATCACTTACTTGCCCTTCCCTTTAAAAATGATCCGCAGTGTGTGCAGCATGATTTTCAGATCAAGTGAAAGCGAAATGTTTTCAATGTACAGCAGATCAAACTTGCTTCGTTCGATCATCTCTTCCACATTTTCGGCATAGCCAAACTGCACCATGCCCCAACTGGTAAGACCGGGCTTCACTTTTAAAAGGTATTTATAATAAGGCCAGCGGGGAATAAGCTGATCTATATAAAACTTTCGTTCAGGTCTCGGCCCCACCAGACTCATTTCTCCTTTCAGAATATTCCATAGCTGTGGCAATTCATCTATTCTCCATTTCCGCATCGTTCGTCCCCATTTTGTTATGCGGGGATCGTTATCGGATGAAAGGGCGGGGCCGTCTTTTTCTGCATCAGCCACCATTGAACGGAATTTATACATGGTAAAAGGCTTTCCCTTATACCCGATCCTTTCCTGAGAAAAAAATACCGTGCCTTTGGAAGAAAACTTTACCCTGATGGCAGCATAAAGAATCAAGGGGGATAGAAGGACAAGACCTGAAAGAGAAAACCCGATATCAATTAATTTTTTAATGTTTTGTTTCCATTCGGGCATCAGGCCGGTTTGCAGATCAATCAACGCTGCACCCATTACATTACTGGTCTTCACCGAGCCTGAAAGAATATCAAGAGTATTGGGCTGAATTTTTACCTCCACATCTTTTTCACTTAACCGGCTTATAATATTTTCAAGAAGCGATTGTTCATTTTTTTCCATGGCCAGCACTACCAGCCGGATGTTGTTGCCGTCAATGATTTTTTCAAGATCATTCACTGTGCCCAATTTCGGGATCAGTTTATGTATTCCGTTTTTCCCGTTGCTGTCAGGGGTAACGAAGCCGGCGTATCTGTAACCACCATCCATCAGGTTCTTCTCTGTTTCCCTGAATATGCGGATAGCATTATCCTGGCTGCCCAGCATCAGGGTATTGAAATAAACTTTGCCTTTCAGCAGTTGATTTTTTACTTTATTCAGCCAGAAGAGTCTTCCTGAAAAAGTAAGAACGAAATGGATACCTGTAAGCATGGCAAAGGAGAGAAAAAAATAAGCACTGCCCTTATGCGGATCGTTCAGAACAAAAATCAGCATCAGCGCTGTGCCGCCAAGCAGTGTACTTATAAAAGTGAGAGTAAACTCTTCAAGCCTTGATTTTTTATAAAGGCGGGAGTAAGTGCCTGCAAGAGTGTAAAGAACAAGCCAGCAGGAAGGAATTACAGCAAGAATTAAAAGCCATGATAGCCAACTGACAGGATAGGCGCCCTGGTCATTCAATGCATCGCTGCGGTAAAAATAAAAAAGCAACCATGCAAGGGATGCCATGATATAGTCCGTGACAGCATACCATACCAGCGATATTTTTTTGCCGGATTGCATCAGCGGGTAATGATGTTATTGCCGATCTTTTCCAATATCTGGTGTGCCACATCCATTGCCATAAACCCGTCGAGTTCAGAAACAACAGGTTTTGTATTATTATCTATCGTCTTTTTAAATGCAGTCAATTCTTCTTTTATGGCATTTACTTCAGGAATTACCGGGTTGGCCATGGCAATGGTTTTTTTGCCGGATGGGGTTTCGATATCAAAAGCAAAAACATTGGAGTCCTGCGCTTCTTTCAGTTTGATGACTTCGGTTTTTTTATTTAAAAAATCAATGCCGATATACGAGTCTTTCTGGAACAAGCGGATCTTCCTCATTTTTTTCATAGAGATACGGCTGCTGGTGAGGTTGGCTACACAACCATTATGAAATTCGATCCGCACATTGGCGATGTCCGGTGTTTCCGTCATCACCCCCACACCGCTTGCAGATATATTTTTTACATCACTTTTTACAAGACTAAGTATAATGTCAATGTCGTGTATCATTAAATCAAGTATCACACTTACTTCAGTTCCTCTTGGATTGAACTGCGCCAGCCTGTGCACTTCAATGAACATGGGGTTCATCGGCATATCTTTTATTGCCAGGAAGGCGGGGTTGAATCTTTCTACATGTCCCACCTGTAATTTTATTCCTGACTCTTTTACCAGGTTTACCAATAGTCTTGCTTCTTCCATTGTGTTGGCCAATGGCTTTTCCACGAAAACATGTTTACCTTTTTTAATGGCCTTTTCGCAGAGTTCGAAATGAAAATTGGTAGGAGCCACCACATCTCCCAACGCCAAATACGCCGATCTTAAGCATAACAATTTATTAATCATCAAAGATACTACTACGCTTCCTTCAGGCAAAGGTTACTGTGTACTACATGGGTCAAGTGACATACAAAGCATGAGCGCAGTAGTGCTAACCGGGTTTGGGTGCTGAACATTGCCAATGCTTCTCAGTACGAAGTAAAAATTGGTTGGGGGAGAAAGAGATGAGTTTTGAACAAGTCAGTTATCTCAGCACTTCAGACCTGCTTATATATGAAGGATGATAAATGAAAAGACAGGTCCCGTTCTTAATAGTATTAATAATAGGCTTTGATGTATTTGCTGGAACGGCAGGGCAACCCTGGCTTCGGCCAATATAACCCTGTGCATTGGCAAGCTCATGGGAAACATATCCTGCTCCATGCACCACGATGCCTCTGTCGTAAGCATTATCATTGATGCCTCTTTCCACACCTTCCAGTTTTAGTGAATAGCCATTTTTCCCTTCGTAGGTTTCTTTTGTAATATAAAACCCGGGGCTGCTCATGTAAGATGAACCCTGGTTGGAAAAATAGCTGGCCCACTCACGGCCGGTATTTCTGCCGTGTGCAACCAGTGTGTTGAAAAGCACCTTATAATTTTTGAGGTCAAGAATAAACAGACGTTTCTTATTGCTGGGTTGGCTGAAGTCAATTATGGAAATAATGGAGTCATTAAGCAGCCTGCCTTCTTCTACCAGTTTATTCAATCCTTTTTTTGCAAATTCAAAAGCCTGGTGACTGAGACCTGCAAGGCTTAAATGCAGGCTATCATATGCCGATTTTATTGTTGGTAAAAATTGAAGTGAGTCAACTGTGTTTTTAGTCGTCGGATCCCTGTGGAAAAATAATTTATTTCCTGAGGCCGATTTGGCAAAAGCAAATGGCAGGTGCAGGATAGCGATTACGATTGACGAAACGAGAAGATAGAAACCCCTGAGCTTTTTCCTCATTACTACTAATTAACGATTAACCAATTTTGAATAAACGATCAAAGTAAAAGTCTTCTTATCGGGGCGGTTTTATTTTTTTGTTAATAGCTCTTTCTGATTTTTTCTATTTGTTCAGCCCGCAAATAAATTTTTGATCACTTATCTGCAGTCAGCAAATTTAACCCCCGATATTGGATATTGGTGTAGAATTAATTCATGAGTTTGTAAAAATTGAGGAGGATCATTAATGATAAAGTATGCAAACGATTGAAAAGAAAGAGGCGGGTCTTTGTTTGTGGTAGTAAGTTTGGTTCTTTCGGCGCTGAAAATATTGTTTGATGAAAACAATAGCATGTAAAGTGGCTGTGCATTCATTGTGATTAATGTTTTGAGCAGGGACAAAAACATTTGGCTAAAAAAGGGGGCAGGGCTATCTTTGCCGTCCTGAAAAATGAACCGGTTTTCGGGTCATTTTGAAGAAGGAGGATCGGTAGTTCAGTTGGTTAGAATGCCGCCCTGTCACGGCGGAGGTCGCGGGTTCGAGTCCCGTCCGGTCCGCAAAAAGCCTTGCAAATGCAGGGCTTTTGTTTTTTAAGAGACTTATTCAATGTGATGGAGGTTGCCCCATTCCATCGGGGGTCGGATCTGCAAAGGCCTTGGCAATATTGCCAGGGATTCGCCATTTATCCACTGAAAATCAGCTGATCCTGCTCAAACAATGCATTATCATTTAATCCTTAATTTAGCGATTCTCTGGTGTTTCAAACTCCAGAGCTAAAATTGAAATATGCCATCTGATGCCAACCGACAGTTCCTCGATTTTGAAAAACCCATCAAAGACCTCATTGATGAAATAGCCAGCATGAGGCATCGCCAGGAAAAAACCAAACTGGACCTTAGTGACACGATTGCTAAACTGGAGCAGGGCATACTGGACAAAAGAAAGGAAATAACCCGGCACCTCAGCGATTGGCAAAGAGTTCAGTTAAGCCGCCATCCCGACAGGCCTTATACGTTAAAGTATATTGATAAAATGGCTGATAATTTTGTGGAGTTGTTTGGCGACAGGAATGTGAAAGATGATAAAGCCATGGTGGGTGGGTTTGCCAGCCTTAGCGGCGAAACTGTAATGTTCATCGGTCAGCAGAAGGGCATCAATACAAAGACAAGGCAATTAAGAAATTTTGGAATGGCCAATCCCGAGGGTTATAGAAAAGCGCTGCGGTTAATGAAGTTGGCTGAAAAATTCAATAAACCTGTTGTTACTTTAATTGATACTCCCGGCGCTTATCCCGGACTGGAAGCGGAGGAAAGAGGACAGGGTGAAGCCATTGCAAGAAACATTTATGAGATGATCAGGCTGAAAGTGCCTGTGATCGTTGTCATCATTGGTGAAGGAGCCAGTGGTGGCGCATTGGGTATTGGGGTCGGCGATAAAGTGTTTATGATGGAAAATACATGGTATTCTGTCATCAGCCCGGAAAGTTGCTCTTCTATTCTCTGGCGTAGCTGGGATAAAAAAGAAGTAGCAGCGGAGCAACTGAAACTTACAGCAACCAAGATGCTTGACTTCGGATTGATTGACGGCATCATACCCGAACCGGCAGGCGGGGCGCATTGGGATTATGATGAATCAGCCCGCATACTGAAAGAACATTTGATCCCAATTATAAAAGAGCTAAAAAAGATTGATCCGGAAAAAAGAATCAATGACCGGATTGAAAAGTTCGGGAAGATGGGATTTTGGGAAGAGGTTTAGTGAGCCATCGTTCTTGAGTCATCCCCTCCTTGGAGGGGCGAATTGAGGACAACATTGAGCTTTAAGAAGTCGGAGTGGGCATTTTTGTTACCAGCTAAAGTTTTTCATGGCATCGTCTGTTGCGTCGCACACTTCATCGTTCGGTTCTTTACTCAGCAATGAAAAAAATAATCTTTTATATAGTCATTATTTGCTTCGTAGCCTGCAAAAACTCTGCTTCCGAAAGGGATAACATCATGCATGAGTTTGACAGCGTTAATAATATCCTTACAAAGACAGATACACTATTCTATCCCGGCGATGAACAGTATGATTCTGTGTTGTTCGCTTACGATAGTAAGACGCAGCAATTGTTTTATGAGGTCCAGGATTTTCATGCCTTTCTTTGGGATATTCATTCCCGTTTTTACCGTTTTGCGGGAGATAGTACCGCGGAGGGAATTCCTGCGAATAAAAAAAATGACCCGGCTGTTCTGAAAGATTATTTCGAAAGTGGAGTTAATACTTCGGGAGTAGTTTATGGCAAATTGCTGATCATTTTCCGGCGCATGCGTGAATGTACCGTTAATCCTGCCATCTTAAAAAGGATTGAACGATTGGAAGCTGTAACAACTGCTCCTTTTAATTCCTCCGATCAAATGATCAAAGCTTTTTTTACCGGCGCTACGCCTGAAGAATTTATTGCAATTCTTAATAGCTTTGAAGTGAGAATAAAAGAATTGACGTTTACTATTTTGACTGAACATTTTAAAAACAAATAAATGTCATTAAGAGATAAATTCACCGGTACAGGTATCGCCATCGTTACACCATTCAATGAAGATGGTTCAATTGATTGGGCAAGTTTCAGCAACCTGATCCAGTTCTGGATAAAGGGACAGGTGGAATACCTTGTTGTGCTGGGAACAACAGGTGAAAGCGCCACCGTGCATGGAAAAGAAAAACAGGAAGTATTTTCCTTTGTTGCCAAAGACGTGGCTGGCAGAAAACCATTGGTAGCAGGTATTGGCGGTAATGATACCCATGAAGTGATAGAAGGATTTAAAAAATTTGATCTGAAAGGATATGATGCAATACTTTCTGTTTCTCCCTATTACAACAAACCCAACCAGGAGGGGATATTTCAGCATTATAAAGCATTGAATGCAGCTACGCCATTGCCTATCATCATGTACAATGTACCCGGTCGCACAGGCATGAGTGTAACGGCAGATACGCAACTGCGTATTGCACATGAATTGAAAAATATTTTTGCAACTAAGGAAGCCAGCGGAAATTTTGATTTGATAAACCAGCTTATCAAAAACAAACCGGATGATTTTATGGTCATCAGCGGGGATGACCCAATCACTTTGCAGATGATAGCAGCTGGCGCTGAAGGATTGATTTCTGTGGTGGCTAATGCATACCCATTGGAATATTCGAATATGGTACGTCTTTGTCTAAAAGGCGATTTTGATACTGCTAAACCGCTACATTACAAATATATTGATATCATAGCTTCCATGTTTGCCGAAGGCAGCCCCAGCGGGGTAAAAGCTTATCTCAGCGAAATGGGTCTTTGCAAAAATACTTTCCGGCTGCCGGTATGGAAAGTGAGTGAGAAGCATCAACAGAAGATCAGGGAGTTGATGAAGACGGTGTAAAAATAATTCCCCGTTTATTTCAAAGGTTTAGTAGCTTTCCAATGCATAGTTGAATTTATAATTCAGATTTAATAAGACTATTCATATGAAACGGAATGATTTTATTAAAAGGACAATTGCCGGAACACTTTCATTGTTTGCTGTAAACTGGGCTGCCTTTGGCAGGAAAAAGGAAATTGATAATCAAGATAAACCCATTTTGACTGATGGGGCACTCAACCGTTTTTTTGCAAAATGTAATGAGGAAAATAATTTAAGACCGTATGACGAAGCTATTAGCAATACCAGGGCTTTTATAGAAAAATATTTTAATTACGTTTCAACCCGCCAGCAGGAAAGGATCAGGCAATTCGGACGAGCCGAGTGGAGAGGCATAAGGGGCATACTAAGTGATGCCAAACTAAAAAAAGGAATTATTGATTTCAAGTTTATCAATAAGCCCGGGGTAGGCGAAGAGGTAGCCGAATGCCAGATTTTAGTCAAACTTTTGCAGAATGGCCCAAGGCCCGAAGAGCTCAAAAAATTTATAATTGGATAATAAAAGAGTATTGTTATTAATTCAAAGATGCTGAAGCAGATTTTCTTTTTTTATTTATTATTATCGGGGCTATCACTTGCAGCGCAATACAATATTCACCTGGAAATAAGATCTCTTCCTCCCAATCACCCTTCCGGCGCTACTGTCTATATCGCTGGTTCATTCAATGGCTGGAATCCGCAGAATGAACAGTACAGGTTTAAAAAAGAGGAGAGTGGGAATTATTATCTCGACCTGAAACTTGAACCAGGGTCGTATGAATATAAGATTACCCGTGGCGGATGGGATAAGGTGGAATGTCAGAAAAACGGCGCAGGTATATCTAACCGGGTACTGAAATTAAATAGTGACACAACTATCCAATTGAATATAGAAGAATGGCAGGATCGGTTTCCGGTAAAACCAAGAGCACATTCTGCATGCAGCCATGTAAAAATTATGGATACTGCTTTTCTTATCCCACAACTGAACAGGGTGAGAAGGATCTGGGTGTATCTTCCGGAAGGATATGATGCAACAAAGAACCGCTACCCGGTATTGTATATGCACGACGGACAAAATGTGTTTGATGATGCTACTTCTTTTTCAGGTGAATGGGGAGTGGATGAATGCCTGGATTCGATGAAGATCAAATGCATTGTTGTAGCTGTTGACAATGGAGGCTTAAAAAGGTTGAATGAATACTGCCCTTACGATTTTTCCCTTACCGGTATTGCAGCAGCATATAGTTCAAATAAGGGAGAAGGAAGTCTGTATGTTGATTTCCTTGCAAACACACTGAAACCTTTTATTGATAAGAATTACCGGACATTGAAGAACAAAAACAACACATTTGTAGCCGGAAGCTCTATGGGGGGCCTTATTTCCCTGTATGCTGTGCTGAAATATCCGAAAGTCTTTGGCGGAGCCGGTGTTTTTTCCCCCGCATTCTGGGTAGGGCCGAAGATATTTGATGATATCAAATCAAAAGGCGGGAAGGTAAAATCAAGAATTTACTTCTATGCAGGTGGGCAGGAGGGTGAATCGATGGTGCCGGATACGCAGAAAGCGTTTGATGAAATGTCAAAGGTTTCCACATCAAAAATGACGACCGTGATAAGGGATGATGGGAAACACAATGAACCAAGATGGCGAATAGAGTTTCCGGCGTTTTACAAGTGGCTTGTAAAATGAGTTAATAATGAAACTGTTTTTAGTCATCCAGATTTGTTTTTTCCTTGCCTGCAGTAATAGTAAGGCTGACCAGGAAAATAATATAACTGCATTTTCTATACAGGAGCTTGTTGCCATTATACGGGACAGTAGTTTTGAAAAATTTATCGCATTAGTAAACAAACCAGATTACGAACTGGATAGTTCTCATCTTGAAGAAAACAGAATCCATTATTCAGCTGGTGATACTACCAGCGACGATGGCGATTATGTAAGTGTACAAATGACAAAGTACCGGCATGTACATTTCTTAAATTTTTCTACTTCCAATAAAAAGCTATATAAGCAGTTGGAAAGACAGGTAAGTGAGATGGGATTCAAAAGACTAGATGATGATCCTGTCGTAAAGGATTTCACACTGGGCAAGGTATACCTTTCTATAGTAATTGTTGGGGATGAGAAATCCCCTTCTTATATGTTTTCATTTGTGAGGGATGATAGAAAATATCCTCTTAAATAGTGTACGCTGTTCCTTCCAACGCCAACTCTGTGTTTGGAAAAACTTCCCTCGCTTCTTTTTCAAATTCCTCCAATGTATCATACTTACTGCTGAAATGACCGATCAATAATTTTTTTACACCTGCTTTTTTAGCGATCAATGCAGCCTGTTTGCTGGTAGAGTGAAACCGGCTTTCGGCTCTTTCACGAAGATTATCGAGATAAGTTGTTTCATGATAGATCAGATCAGCGCCTTGTATGTGCGGTATCAGTGATTCATCATATTTGGTATCGGCGCAGAAAGCATATTTTCTTGCAGGCCCGGAAGGTTCTGTTACCCATTCGTTCTTTACCACAAAGCCATCTTTACGGGTGTAATCTTCACCGTCTTTCAATCTTTCATAAAAGGCTATGGGTATTTCATACTCCTTTGCTTTTTCGGGATCCAGTCTTCTCGTTTGTTTTTTTTCAGTGAACACAAAACCATAACATTCTATACGGTGGTTGGTACGGAAGCATTTTACCGACAATTTTTCGGTTTCAAGCAGGTTATCTGCTTTTGTAATTGTATGCAGGTGCAGTTGATAAGGCAACCTGGTGTCAGCTACTCTTAATTGCAGTTCAATTATCTCTTTTAATGGCGAGGGGCCAAAGACATGCAATTCCTGCTGGTGATTCAGCAAACCAAAACTATTAATAAGGCCAACCAGTCCAAAGTAATGATCGCCGTGAAGATGGGAGATAAAAATGTGGGATATTTTGCTACGGCGGATCTTGTAATTGATCATTTGTATCTGTGTGCCTTCGCCGCAGTCAACAAGATAATTATTGCCATCATAGGTTACTACCTGGCTGGTGGGATGCCGGTCAAAAGCCGGAACAGCAGAATTATTGCCAAGTATGGTAACAGCGAACATGAACAGCCTGCGATTTTGGTGAGTGATTGACTTAAAGACCGATTACAATTCAAAATAGCTGCACAATAAATACTCAACCTCAATCTCAACCTCAACCTATCCCTCTTCTCCACCAAACATCTCCCTCTCTATCTCTTCCATTTGCACAATATCCCAAGCTTCGCTTTGAGTGGGTGTCACATTCATCATTTCCAGAAGTTCATTCCGGTCAAGAAAATCTTCCACCTCTTTCCGTAATTCGCAAATCACAAAAGAGGCGTTGGTTTCATAAAATTTTTGCTGGATATAAACCAGTTTTTCGGCGGCAGCTATGTCAATCGTTTCAATGTCTTTTAAGACCAGCACCAGGTTTTTGACATTGTTTTGCAGGTAGGGGAGCAAACTATCGGCGATTTCCTCTGTCATTGTAGCAGAAAGTGAGGGGCCGGGCAGCGTTACGACATGAAATTTTTCTTTGGTATCAGTTTTGACTTGCATAATTCCTGATTTGGCTGGTTGAGACAACTCATTACTCCAATTGCCTGAAAAGTGCTAAAATGATCTGCCTCAAACAACTTAAATTATCAACATTCCGTTTATAATTACGTCAGAACCGGAACCAAAATTATTTATTAATATTGTGTCACAACCAATTATCTAAAAATGGATAATAATTTTTCAGCACAGGTAAAAGAGATCATCTCCTTCAGCAGGGAAGAGGCTTTGAGGCTTGGCAATGATTTTATCGGCACCGAGCATCTCTTGCTCGGCCTGATAAGAGAAGGTGATAATACCGCAGTCCGTATCCTTAAAAGTTTCAATATCGACCTCTATGAATTAAGAAAGGAAATTGAACTGGCAGTAAAAGATAAAACGGGGAAGAACATTGCCAACATTAACAGTCTGCCACTTACAAAGCAGGCCGAAAAAGTGATCCGTGTTACGGTGTTGGAAGCAAAGGCCCTGAAAAGCGCCACTGTGGAAACGGAACATCTGATGCTTTCCATTCTTAAGAATAAAGAAAATATTGCCACACAGATCCTAAACCAGTTTGATGTGGATTATGATTTGTTCAGGCAGGAACTGGGTATTGTAAAATCCAACGACCCCCGTGCAGAGTACACCGATGAGAATGATGATGATTTTGATGAAGAAAAAAAATATTCACAATCCAAGGGCGGCAAACAACAAGGCAGCGTTAAAAGCAAAACACCGGTGCTTGATAATTTCGGAAGAGACATTACCAAGATGGCCGAGATGGGAGCATTGGATCCAATCGTTGGCCGTGAATCAGAAATAGAAAGAGTTTCCCAGATACTATCCCGCCGCAAAAAGAACAACCCGATCCTTATTGGTGAGCCAGGCGTTGGTAAGACAGCGATTGTGGAAGGGCTTGCGTTAAGGATTGTTCAGAGAAAAGTATCCAGGGTTTTGTTTGATAAAAGAGTTATCTCTCTCGATCTCGCTGCATTGGTGGCAGGTACCAAATACCGGGGCCAGTTTGAAGAAAGGATGAAAGCCATCATGAATGAACTGGAAAAGAACAGGGATGTGATCCTGTTCATTGATGAGTTACATACTATCGTTGGAGCAGGTGGCGCCAGTGGTTCATTGGATGCAAGCAATATTTTTAAACCTGCATTGGCAAGAGGTGAGTTGCAATGCATCGGCGCTTCCACTTTGGATGAGTACAGGATGTATATCGAGAAAGATGGCGCTTTGGATCGCCGTTTTCAGAAAGTGATGATTGATCCGCCAAGTGTGGACGACACCATCCAGATATTGAACAACATTAAATCCAAATACGAGGACTATCACAATGTAACTTATGACCAGGAAGCCATTGATGCCTGTGTTAAACTAAGCGACCGCTATGTTACAGACAGGCTGCTGCCGGACAAAGCAATTGATGTAATGGATGAAGTGGGAGCAAGGGTGCATTTAAAGAATATTAATGTACCGCAGAATATTGTTGACCTGGAAAAGAAGATCGAAGATGTAAAGGTTGAAAAGAATAAAGTGGTGAAGAGCCAGAAGTTTGAAGAAGCGGCATCATTAAGAGATACCGAAAAGCGTTTGCAGGAGCAATTGGAAAAAGCAAAAGGCGACTGGGAAGAGGAAAGCAAACATAAACGTTTCCCTATTGGAGAGGAAGATATTGCAGAGGTGGTGAGTATGATGACAGGTATTCCCGTGAAGCGGATGGTGGAGGCAGAAACCGAGAAGTTGCGTAAGATGGCTGAAGACATGAGGGGCATGGTAGTAGGCCAGGATGAAGCCATTGCCAAAGTGGTGAAAGCCATTCAGCGAAACAGGGTGGGATTGAAGGATCCAAAAAAACCAATTGGCACATTTATATTCCTCGGACCAACAGGGGTAGGAAAAACAGAGTTGGCGAGAGCACTCTCCAGGTATATGTTCGATTCTGAAGATTCACTTATCCGGATCGACATGAGTGAGTACATGGAAAGATTCACTGTCAGCCGGCTGATAGGTGCCCCTCCCGGTTATGTAGGCTATGAAGAAGGCGGTCAGTTGACCGAAAGGGTTCGACGCAAGCCTTATAGTGTCATTTTGCTTGATGAGATAGAAAAAGCACACCCTGATATATATAATATATTATTACAGGTGCTGGATGATGGTCAGCTTACCGATGGACTTGGCAGGAAGGTTGATTTCAAGAACACTACTATTATCATGACATCCAATATTGGGGTTCGCCAGTTAAAGGATTTTGGTGCAGGCGTCGGTTTTGCCACTTCTGCGAGAATTGAAAATGAGGATGAGGCCAATAAGGCTGTTATTGAAAAAGCGCTTAAGAAAACTTTCTCTCCTGAATTTCTGAACCGGATCGATGATATTGTTATTTTCAACAGCCTGGGCCGGGATCATATCTTCAGCATCATTGATATACTGATGAAAGGTGTGATGAAGCGGCTGGCCAATCTTGGATTTAGCCTCGAACTGACAGAAGAAGCCAAAGCATTTCTTGCCGAGAAGGGATATGATGTGCAGTTTGGAGCCAGACCCTTGCACAGAGCAATTCAGAAATACCTGGAAGACCCTCTTGCCGAAGAAATACTGAATATGAATGTAAAAGCCGGCGACATACTTGTGGCAGATCTTGATAAAGAGAACAGCAAACTTGTTTTTTCTTTTAGAAAGAAAGTGGAAGAAAAGTCGAAGGCATAAATTAATTTATCAATAAAGTGAAACAGGAGTGCCAATTGATGGTACTCCTGTTTATTTTTGCGGTGATGTATTGTTGATAAGAAACGAACCTATATTTCTTAACCTGTTTAGTTTCAAATAGAATTTCTCACAGATACCACAGAAAACCACAGATGCTACATTTTTTTCTGTGTACATCAGTGTAATCTGTGAGAGAAAAACATAGTTTCTTTATTAATAATTAAAATAACGCAATACGAATTTGTTATTATTGTCTTACCAGATATAAAAAAACATCCCTTGGGGGTTTGGTTCATGGCAAAAAGAATAATCATCACCATTGATGGCTGGAGCAGTTGTGGCAAAAGCACCCTGGCAAAACAACTATCAAAAAAACTGGGTTATGTATATGTTGATAGTGGCGCCATGTACCGGGCCATCACACTTTATTTTATGCGTAATGATGTGGATTGGACGGATAAAAAAGAAGTAAAAAAGGCATTGAAAAGCATTGAGCTTGAGTTTATAAAAAATGAAAAGACCCGGCAGGGCGAAATGTACCTGAACGGTGAAAATGTGGAATACCTGATCCGTGAATTGGTGGTGGCTGAGAAAGTAAGTGATGTGGCAGCTATAAAAGAAGTAAGAGAGTTTGCCGTGGCGCAGCAGCAAAAAATGGGCGCCAAAAAAGGGATCGTTATGGATGGCAGGGACATTGGTACCGTAGTTTTTCCAAAAGCTGAACTCAAAATATTTATGACGGCTGATAATGCTGTGAGAGTGGAGCGAAGGTTTAAGGAGTTGTATGCCAAGAACCCCAATATTACGGTTGAGGAAGTAAAGAATAACCTCGAGATGAGGGATTATATAGACTCTCACCGTGAAATAAGCCCTTTGCGAAAGGCCAAGGATGCACTGGTGCTGGATAATACCTACCTTACCCCGGACGAGCAATTTGAAGCGGCGCTAAAATGGTTCAAAGAGGGCATGTAGAAAAAATTCTACAAAAACTTGCAAAAATTCAGATTGCTGATTACCTTAGCACCCCATCTGTAGAAAAGCCTCCATTTTTCCTAAGAATTTCCTGAAACAAAAATTCTTTCCTGTAAAAGATCCCTCAATTCTGTATCCGAGGATTACCGTTTAGTTCCTTAAACAGTTGATTTATTAATTGACTGGCTGGTATTAATCCCGGCCTGAGAAAACTTTAAACTCCCGAGCATGAAAAGGATTTTATGCAACATCCGTAGCAGTTCAGATTCTTTTGGTAAAAACTTCAAAAAGATATTTGTAATTGCCTTTGCCCTTGTGATTTCAATTCACAGTTTTGCTTATCCGGGTGGCGGGTCACCAGGAAATAGTGACTTTACCTGCAATGCACACATTACAAGTCTTTATTTCAACAAACTGGATGGAGGCGCAGATATTCCCATTACAAACGGAGCCACTTTTACTTCAGCCCAGTTGGGCTCATTATATAATCTGGAAGCCGGCACTTCGGGTACGGTAGGCAGTGTTAAGTTCACTATTACTGGTCCATCAGCAAGCAATAATATTGAGAATTCAGCTCCTTATAACAGCCCGGCAACAGGAAGCGGCCCATGGACAGGTTCACCGGGTAACTATAGTGTAAATATTAAAGCATATAGCTTATCGAATGCCGGCGGCAGTATTTGTCATGATACAACCATTACATTCATCCTTACCAATGATTGCTCTTGTCCCAATAATTTACTAACCAATGGAAGTTTTGAAAACAGCGCCAGTGGCTGGACTGTCAGCGGCGGCTCACTCACTTTCGGAACTGGATATGTAATGTGCGGAAGCTACAATGGCTTCCTGAACTGGTCTTCCGGAACAGCCAAAGTATGGCAGGAGGTAGCTGTTTCTGCAGGGTCTGTTGTCGACTTTAAGGGTTATGCAGGTACACACAATCCCGGATTGGCATGCAGTCCCCAACTCAGCCTTATTTTCTATAATTCATCCAATACAGTTATTTCCCAGTCCGATGCTGCTGTCACTTTCGATGTTGGTTCGGGCAACCAGTTGGCTCTTTATACTATTAATGCAACCGCCCCTGCCGGCACAGTGAAAGTAAGGGTACAGGGATCCATTACATGCAATACATTAAAAGTGGATGGATTCTGCCTCACTGTAACTCCTGTCACATCTCCACTCACATTAGGCAATAAAGTGTTTTATGATTTTAACCGTAGCGGTATGTTTGACGCCGGTGATGGTTTTGTTGCGGGTGCAACCGTGAAATTATATCTCGATGCCAACAATGATAATATCCCTGATGGGGCATTTATACAATCAATGGCAACAAACGCATTAGGCGAATATTCATTTACCAACCTTGCAGCCGGCAATTATATAGTGGGTGTTGCAATACCTGCTACCTATGCCATTACGGTGATAAATGGTGGGGATCCAGATAATAATATTGATGATGATAATAATGCTACAACTGTTGTAAGTGGCGAAGCAAGGGGGATGTCAATTACATTAGCTTCAGGAACTGAACCAACAGGTGGAAATACTAATAACACGTATGATTTTGGTTTCTATAATCCGATTGCACCGCCCAATGGAGGACAAAGTTGTTTTTCAGGAACTAATCCTATAGTTTATGCCAAAAGTTACTGGAATGTAAATGCAAACTCACAAACTGTTACGATCCGTGTAACTTTTTCTAAAGCATTTGTTGATAATACTTATGGAACAGGCGCTATCGGCTGGCCTTCGGGTCATACATTTGGTAACCTGACTGGCTCAGACCATTTACAATGGTCCTTAAAGAATGGTAACGGTACTGAAGTCCTAAAATTTAAACAGGATTATATTTCTGCCAATGGCAGCGGATATAATTATCCCTCTGGTTACGGAACTCTTGGTTTCAGCGGCGATGGAGGAACACCAAACCCCGGACTGGCAACAGATGTATTGAGTTTCAGAACTTCCTTGTCAACAAATTTTAATGATTATGGTTATGTTCTCACCACAAATTCACCGGCAACGAATGCCACATATACTCCAAACCCTGCCCAGCCAAACTGGATATTTGATGTTTGGTATGAAGTAACAGTTAAAGCTTCTGTATTTGGCGCTTCCGGATTTGGATTTGTAGATGTTGCATCTGTGCATGCCAGCCCGAGCAAAACAGGAAATAATACAGAGATCATCACTCATAATCCTTGTGCTGCCGGCTCCATCAGCGATTATGTATGGAATGATATTGATAAAGACGGTATCCAGGATGCTACGGAAGTGGGGATAGCCGGCGTTGTTGTTACTCTTTATGACAGTACTTCAAATACAGTTTTAGCCAGCACCATAACAGATGGTTATGGCAATTATAAATTCAGCAATCTTGAAACAAATACCGCCGGTAAAAAATACCAGGTTCGTTTCAGCCTGGTTCCCGGTTACCAGTTTAGCCCGAATAGTGGCGCCGTAACTGTAACCAACAACAGTGATGCAAATCTTACAACGGGCCGCACCGGAACGATTACTTTGACAGATGCAGTTCCCAATGTTACTTATGTGGATGCGGGCATGTATTATTCTGTTCCTGCAAGGATCGGTGATTATGTTTGGAACGACTTAAACAAAAACGGAATTCAGGAAGCAGGCGAGCCGGGTATTGCCGGTGTAACAGTTATGCTTTATACCACTGCTGATGTACTTTATCGTTCTACAATAACATCTAATAACGGTTATTATTTCTTTGATGATGTGGCGCCGGGAAGTTATTATGTAAAAGTTTCGCCACCTCCGGGATACCAGGTGTCTCCGAAAGATGCAACGGCTGATAACCTCGATAGCGATATTGATCCTGTGACCAGGAAAACGGGAACTATCACCGTGGTTGCGGGTACAAATAATCTTACCATTGATGCTGGTCTGAATGTTACTTCCACAACCGGCCCTTCTGCTTCATTAGGCGACAGGGTTTGGGAAGACCTTAATAATAATGGTCTGCAGGATGCAGGTGAACCAGGCGTTGCGAATGTTACTGTTCAGTTATATAACAGCAGTAATGTATTGCAGGCCACTTTAACAACTGATGCTTTTGGTAATTATATGTTCAACGGACTTACACCCGGAAGTTATTATGTCAAATTTACAGCGCCGGCCGGATTTACTTTAAGCACAGCAAATGTGGGAGCCGATGATGCTGTTGACAGCGATGTTGATGGTACAAATGGAGCCGGAACTACTGTTACTGTAACATTAGTGGACGACCAGATCAACACCACATTAGATGCAGGCCTTGTTCGTTCGGTTGCTGCCGCATCCCTGGGCGATTATGTATGGTATGACCTGAACAAGAACGGAATTCAGGATGGTGGTTCAGAAGTGGGAGTGCCGGGTATAACAGTTTTATTGTATAATAGTTCTAATGTGGTTGTTCAAACCACCACTACAAATAGCAATGGATTTTATTTATTCACGGGATTAACAGCGGCAACAAATTATACAGTTGGTTTTGCTAATATTCCTTCCGGTTATGGATTCAGTCTGCAGAGCGGCGCAGTAAGTGTTGCCAACAACAGCGATGTGAACCCTGCAACCGGAAGAACCGGAGTGGCAACAACAGGTGCTGCAGGAACAACGATCACTTATGTGGATGCAGGACTTATCATCACTCCGAATACTTTTGACAGTAAAGCAACCCTGGGTGACAGGGTTTGGAATGACCTTAATAATAATGGAATCCAGGATGCAGGTGAACCCGGTATTCCCGGTGTTACCGTTACGCTTTATGCAGCCAACGGAACTACCGTGCTGGCTACAACCACAACGGATGCATTGGGTAATTATCTTTTCACCAACCTGGATGCAGGAAGCTATGTAGTTGGCTTCAGCGGGTTACCTGCCGGGTATGTATTTGCAACCAAAGATGCAGGAGCCGATGATGCAAAGGACAGTGATGCTGATGCGGCTACCGGAAAAACTGCACCGATCACTTTGGCGCCGGGTGAAATAAACCTGACTATTGATGCAGGCGCCCGGAATACTGCCAGCCTTTCTGCTCTTGGAAATTTTGTGTGGTATGATGTGAACAATAATGGTATCCAGGATGCCGGTGAGCAGGGCGCTGCTGGTATTTCTGTAAGGCTTACAGACATGGCCGGAAACATTGTGAAGACAACTACCACTAATGTAGCAGGTGAATATTTATTTACTGACCTGGCAGCAGGTAATTACTTTATTGATTTTGCAAACTTGCCTGCCGGTTATTCAATCGGAACTAAGAATGCTGCCGGCAGTACTTCTGCAAATAACAGCGATGCTAATATTGGTACATCCAAAACTGATGTCATCATTTTACCGGCATCCACTACAGATCTTACCTGGGATATGGGAATTGTAACAACCACCAGGGCTTCATTAGGAGATTTTGTATGGAATGATGTAAATATGAACGGCCGCCAGGATGCCGGGGAAACGGGTGTTGCGGGGGTTTTAGTTACTTTATATAACAGCAGCAATGTGGCTGTGGCAAGTACCGTTACGGATGCAAATGGTTTCTATTTATTTTCTAACCTGTTGCCCGGAACTTATAGCGTAGGGTTCAGCAACATACCTGCTTCTTCATCATTTACCATTCAGAATGCAGGAGTGGCAACAGCTGCTACCAATAGTGATCCTGATCCTACTACAGGTAGAACTGCAACCTTTAGTTTAGCAGCCGGTCAGGCAAAAACAGATATTGATGCAGGTCTGGTTTCACTTCTTGCTGCAGTTGGAGATTATGTGTGGAATGATTTAAACCGCAATGGCATTCAGGATGCTGGTGAGCCGCCTGTAGCTGGTGTAACTGTTACTCTTTATAACAGTGCAAATGTGGCAGTGGCCTCCGCAGTAACAGATGCAAAGGGCTATTATTTAATAAACAATATTCCTGTACCAATTGGCGGAGCTAATTTCACCATCGGCTTTACTGATACCCCGACGGGAATGGTGATTACTACCAAAAATGCTGTTGGCAGTACACCAGATAATGACAGCAATGCAGATCCGGTAACTGGTCTTACTGATCCATTTGCCCTTAACCCCGGACAAATCAGGCTGGATATTGATGCAGGTCTGTATAAATTGATCAACCTTAGCGGTAATGTTTGGCATGATGTGAATGCAATGACAGACAACATGGTAAACAATACAGGTCCATTGCAAACTCCGCCTGCTGTCCCAATTCCTGCTAATATTATAGCTTATCTGGTTAATTCTTCAGGTATAGTTGAAAAAATAACTCCTGTTAATCCGGCTAATGGGCAATATTCATTCACTAATGTAACACCAAACACAACTTATTATGTTTTAATAAGCACCACTTTTGGTGTACTGAATGTACCGCCTCCACCGTCCACATTGCCAAGCGGATGGCTCCATACAGGTCAACAGTTAGGATCGCCAGTTGTCCCTGGTCATGATGGACTAAATGATGGCAGGCTGATTGCACCTGTTGGCACTAGTGATGTAATCAATGTCAATTTTGGTATCAGGAAAACTGGAGGCGACGTTGTAATCGGATAATAATAATAACCCTGCCTGTCGGTTAACGGCAGGTAGGGTCTCAAAACATAATTAAAATCTTTAAACCCAAAACAATGAGCACAAAAATTAAAATTTACTTAATCGCCGGCCTCTTGTTTATGACAGGAGCCGCCAGCCATGCACAGACCGCCGAGCTAGCAACTACCAGCGGGAGTTTTGCCCCAGGTTCCGGGCCTGTTACTTCAAGCCAGGGACCAATTTCTCTAATGAGGGACAATAATCCTCTCCTTAATGTCTTTACTCCGTTAACGGGATCTAATGTTACTACTGTTACAATGGCACTAAGCAATCAGCAATACACAGGATTGCCTTACAGTAATATTTCTACAGGTCTGGTTTTTGGGGCACAGCCAACAACTGCTACCGGAGGTACCACCCAGCAAGTTGATCCAGGAAATATTTATGCCAAATTAGGCGATTTTCTTGTTTCTCCCGGAGGGCCTACAGATAACTTCTATACCGCAGCATCTCCTCTCTCAGCAGGTACAGGGATAGTTACAGGAGCCACTTTTGTATTCCCAACGGTGGAACCAAATGGTGCTGCTTTTCTTTTTACAAATGCACAATGGCAATTTAACATTCCGGGAGGACCTTCTGTTCATAATTCAACAACGAGGTATTATTACGGAGATCTTGTAATTACTTTTAACCGGTTTATCGCCAATCCGGTAATTCATTTTGCAGGTCTTGGAGGCTCATATCGCTATTGTCCTGCTGGTTTGGACCCCACTAATACTGCAAACTGGTTGTCAACCTTTTTTTCAACAGAACTTGACATAGTGGGTTTTACAGGAACAAAACTTTCCGGAAATACTTATTTCACTGTTTCAGGTTCATCTATTACAAATAATGCAGCTACACCAAACGGAGCGTCAGTAAGTACAGTTGGCAGTGGCACCTTGTTTGATGAAATAGGGGCTGCATCGGGAAGTGTAAGAATTAATGCTGCTGTAAAAACAATAACACTTAAGGTATATCTCAGAGGATGCACCACTTCTAATTTTCCTTGGTCTGCACTTGGTTCGGCTTCAGGAGGAACAAGAAATCCTCTTACAGGTGATATTTGGGGTGTGTCTGTCAGTTCAGAACTTTCACAGCTCATCACCCTTCCTGTAACCGGCACCACTCTTACTGCTGCCCTTAACGGCAATGATGTTTCGCTGAACTGGAAAACAGTAACCGAGCTGAACAGCAAGCAATTTGAGATTGAAAGAAGCACCGATGGTATTAACTACACCCAGATAGGGGTAAAAGCAGCTGCCGGTTATAGCACAGCGCCGGTATATTATTATTTCTCCGATCCTGGTATGACCGCCAACGCTTACTATTATCGCCTGAAGATGGTGGATCTTGATGGAAAATATACTTACAGCAATGTTGCGATTGTAAGGAAAACAAGCGGTATAAAAGGAATTAAAGCTTTCCCGAACCCGGCAACAGACAACCTGAACCTGGAGTTCTCAAATGCTAAAGGTGATTATGTGATTTCGGTATTGAACCAATCGGGCCAGGAAGTAAGGAGTATAAAAGCAACAATCAAATCATCCGTTGAGTATGTAAATATTGAAAAAGGCAGCCTTGCAACCGGTATGTATATTATCAATGTAAGGAACATTAACAACGGTGAGACATTTGTTGAAAGGGTTATTTTTCAGAAATAAGGTTTAGGAGAATATTCTCTTCGACCATTTCTGTCGATTGTATAACGGCTTCGAAAAACCATCTTCTTCAAAGCGAGGCTTTGTAAAGATGAATATTAAAAGTTCAGCTGAGTTTGTGCTCAGGGTTATACAGCTGAAACTGGCTCCCCGCAAGGGGAGCCAGTTTTTTGTATATCAGGGTCATATATATGTGATAACCAGTGCCAGGCACTTTGGAATATCTTTTTCCGACATTTTATTAAGTAGCTATTGTATTATCGGGATAAAGTTTATAGTTTTACACTCCCTTCTTGAAAATTCGATTCTTCTGAAACCTCAAACCAGCTTAAACCTGTTGAAAAACAGCTATAAGCAAGCCCTATCCAAACTCCTTCTTAAAACGCTGCAATCCTGATCCCGGGATAGCCGAAGTTCAATCCTATTCTGAATGCCGCAAGATCCAGGTTCTTGAATCACCACAAAGTTGTGGATGAAATAATAATTTTTTATAAACAAAAACCTTGAGGCATGAAAAAGACTTTACTTTTCTTCGTTTTATTTGCTATTACAATAGCAGATATATCTGCGCAACTACCCGATTTACCTTCCGGGGGAGCAACCAGTTATGGAAGACAGACCTTACCTGTTGGCAGTTATATTATCGCCATGGACAATTTAAATCAGCGAACAGGCAATAGCGGAAGTACATTCAATCTAAGAGCTTATGGGGCTGTTGTTCATTTGCTTAATAACAATATTAAAGTTAAATGGGTTATCAGACCAGGAAAAGCCAAAGACGGCATTGATTTTACAGTTACCAATACTCAAATGACAGGAACTGCAAATGTTGGATCAAATGACTTTATCAGCGGAGCATTTGTGATTTTTCAGCAAGATACTAGTGGCGTTGTAGCTCTTATTAACTCTTTTAATGGAGCAGCATCTACAGATGATGTAAAACTATACAAAACCACAGCACTTCCGACTTATCCGGATGCTGTAAACGGCCAGGTGGATGTTCGGTATGACTATTTTATTAATGGAGTAGTTTGGAAACCGAAGGCTGCTATTCTTGATGATGGGGGTAATGCATCTATCCATACGGCCTATATGGTATCATCTGGCATTACCACGACCAACTATTCAGTTGAGACATCTCCTAATTTTGTTACAAACTGCTTTACATTTGCTTCAGAGCCGCATAATGATAATCCCGTGATTTCAGTTGTTCAGGGTATCCGAACATTTGTTGAAAATGGAGGAAATTTTTTAGCAGAATGTGCTGCGGTAAGGAACTATGAAAACTTTATCCAGGGCAGATTTCAAACAGCAAATGGCTTTACAGATGAAAACGGGAAACCCGCTTCACCTCCAACCTATTCAAATGTTGATTTAGCATATTTTCAAACACATGGTCTTTTTGATATGTCGCAGGGAGGCAGTTTAAGAAGTTGGGAGGTTCCAACTGTTGCAAACGGAGCCAATCCTGTGGCTTCTTTTCATTATCATACCAACGGTTTGGATGGTAACCCGAGCAAAAACTGGACAAACGCCAGTGTTTCTAAATTATTACCATCAAACCAGCTTGGTGGAATGGTTTATTATCTTGGCGGACATTCTTACAACACAACTTCAGAAAATGGGAGAAATGGTAATAGAATGTATCTGAACGCATTTTTGGTACCTACCAATCCGCAGGGTTCGCTTCTGTCATCTGCGGTTGTAGTATGTGCTTCCTACCCGAACCCGATTACAGTTAATTGCGGGTCAAGCGCCGGTCCAACAAACGCTTATCCTCTTACATTTACCTTATATGAGGATTTAGCTCCTGCAGGTTATAATGTGGGTGATCCCCAATTGGGCAATGTGGTTACTTTCACAGCGCCTAATACAGCACAGGGTGGAATATCTGTAATAACTGCTCCAGCGCTTCAGAACAGCCAGAAGAATTATGTTGTAGCAATACGTCCAAACAGCGGCTGCCTGCAACCGAAATATCTGCAGTCGTTCTGTTCTACACTTCCTGTTGATCTGATTTCTTTCACTGCAAAAAGAAACAGTGCCATGGTAAATCTTAAGTGGATAACTGCATCCGAACAAAATAACCGTGGCTATTACATTGAAAGAACACTTGGCAGCAATCCAAACTGGGAAACAATTGCCTTTGTTCCCAGCCAGGCACAGGGAGGAAACAGCAGTTCAGAACTAACCTATAATTACACCGATGCCAATGATTTCAAAGGTATTTCACAATACAGGTTAAAGCAGACAGACCTTGACGGACGCTTCAAGTTAAGCGATATCAGGGTGGTTCGTGGTGAAGACCAGAAAGACCAGGTATTGGTATTTCCTAATCCAAGCGATGGCCAGGTATCTGTTTTGTTTGGAGACTATTCAGGAGTTATCCGTGATGTGGCCCTCTATGATATGAGCGGACGTACTGTAAAGCAATGGAAAGGAATAACCGTAAATAATATTCAGATTGAAAATCTGGTTTCCGGCATATACAGCCTCAGAGTAGTAATACCGGCTACCGGTGAACAGACAGTGACCAGGATCATAGTGAATAAACGATAAATGCTCAGGGTTTTTAATTAAACCAGGGGGATGGCTTCGGCTGTCCCCCTTTTTTTTATTTTCCTGACAAAAAAAGAAGGGTAAATATTGAAGTTTAGCAAAAAAAGCTTATTATCTTTATGATTCAAATCAAGTTTTTCTCAGAGCTCTATCCAACCCCTTCGTAAACCAACAATTCACATCCTTACAATTACCGGAATGTCCTTTCCTTGAATCACCACATTAATCGTGGATGAAATAGTTCATTATATATCTGGTGTGTACATTATTTTATTATAAACCTTAAACCTTGAAGCATGAAAAAGATTTTACTTTCTCTTTCCCTTCTGACAATTGCAGGGATGACTCACAAATTACATTCGCAATGCACTGTATCAAACCTGGCTATTGAAGTTACCAGCTTCAATACAAGTACCTGTCAGATTAATTTCAATATTAGTTTTGAGCAGGAAGTGAACAGCGGAAATAAGTTTGCCTATATTCATCTTTGGCGAAGCACTGCCTATCATACGCCGGCATCTGCCTGGCCAACCAGTGGCGGCGGAGTTATTTACAGCGGGCCGAGTCATTATCCGGAGTCTGCACAACTGGTAAATGCGCTGGCCACAATTGCAATTGAATTTAACGGCACTGCAACCCCGGTAATTGGTACAACTTATTATCCTGATCCAACTGTTACACCGGTTTCGGCGGGGCTTTCGATAGTCAAAACAATTTTACCCGGAGGCGTAACGGAAAGGGAAACCATTTCAGGATTGTCTCTTACATCTTCTCCATGTACCGGAGTTGTTACATTTAAAGGAGATATTTGGGCGAGCCAGGCTGCAAATGGGAAGAATGTTCATTGTGCGGTTCAGGGACTCAGCTTTGATATTAATAATCCTTTTATTACTGCTGCATTTAAGGTTTGCAGTCCAAGAAGTGTAACTTTTGGGTATAAAAATAATGGGACATCCAGCCTCACAACAAGCTGGAAACTTTACAAGGACGATGGAGACGGAATTTTTGAACCGTTTAGCGGCCAGGATGGTTCGGCAATTAATACCAGCGGTTCAATTGTTTTAGCAGCAGGTGCCACTCATTCTGAATTTCAATTTGCTTATGCCGGGTCATCTACTCCGGGTGAAAATGCCAGCCTTTGGTTAGAAGTCATAGTTCCCAGTTCAGGCTATACGACAGTTGCCTATATTTCTAATTCTTCAGCCGGTTGTTTTTCTCTTCCTGTCGATTTCAAGTCATTCACTGCTACCAGAAACCGGTCGAATGTATTGCTGAAATGGGAAACAGCTTTTGAGGTTAATAACACCGGTTTTGCTATTGAAAGAAATACAAATGGATCATGGGAGCAGGTAGGCTTTGTAGCCTCACAGGCCCCGGGTGGCAACAGTACAGATGTTTTAAGCTACCAGTTTATTGATAATAACAATCTGAAAGGCATCAGCCAGTACCGTCTGAAGCAGATTGACTTTGATAGTAAATCAAAATACAGCGAAATACGTTCTGTTCGTGGAGATGGCCAGGCAGGAACAGTAATTGTTTATCCTAATCCGACAATTGATGGAAAAGTAAAAGTTTCTTTTGAAGATGCTTTATCTGTCCGTGATGTTTCAGTAATGGATATGAATGGCCGCTTAGTTAAGCAATACAAAGGAATTACAAATAATAATTTACAGATTGAAAATCTGCAACCGGGTATGTACACATTAAAAGTGGTGGTTCCGGCTACCGGTGAACAGACAGTGACCAAGATCGTAGTGAATAAACGATAAATGCTCAGGGTTTTTTCAAGAATTCAGGGGAATAGTTACAGCTATTCCCTTTTTTTATTTTATAATGCAATAGAATCACCGAAATATTTTGTATTTTTTTTCGTTGAAATTCATGAATCCGGTACCGTATCTATGAAACGACCTTTATTCGTACTTACTCTTATTTTTTTATCCGTAGAAAACCTCATTTCGCAGGATCTGCCCGGACCCACTCCTAATTTACAAATTCTTCCTTCAGGCAGCTATGTAATTGCAATGGACAATACCAACCAGTTGAATTCATCAGGTTTTTTTAATCTCAAATCATACGGTCTCATTGTTCATTTGCTAAATCAGTACGTTAAAGTCAAAAGAGTCATTCTTTCAGGTAAAGCAAAAGATGCAATTGATTTCAGCGTGGATGCAACGAAGATATTGCCTGTGTCCGGAAGTTCGGGTGTTAAGGATTTTAAAGCAGGACCTTTTGTGGTTTTTGCAACCGATACATCAGGTGTGGCGGGTCTTGTTCAGGGATTTAATAATCAACAGGTGGCTGCTGACTATGTAAGCCTGTATGTCACTAATGCAGACGTAACAGTGGATGTAAGACATACTCTTTCCGGTTTTGTACCCAAAGCTGCCATACTTGACGATGGAGGTAACCAGGCTATTCATGTTAATTATATGACACTCGCCGGTATTACCACAATGAACTATGCAGTTAATTCCGGCGCCAATCTGCTGGATCTGTGTTTCACTTTTGCATCGGAGCCTCACAACGGGAATACAGGTATTACGGTAGATACTACCATTGCAAGAATACGGAACTTTGTTCAGGGCGGAGGCAATTTCCTGGCGCAATGTGAAGCAATTAATAATTACGAGAACAATCCATTAGGCCGTTTTCAATCTACAAATGGTATTACTGTTGTAAATAAAAGTCTTAGCACTTCAACTGCATTTCCAAACCCCGATCTGGCATATAACCAGTTTGAAGGTAGTTTCAACGCCATGCAGGGGGGAAGCGTAAGAACATGGAAACTTGCTACAGGAAGTACAGCGATTAATAATATGTATCATACCTGCGATGGAAGCACACAGGATGATACCGTCGGCACCACAGTAGCAAAGCTTATTCCGGGAACCGGCGGCATGGTATTTTATATTGGCAATCATACTTTCACCAGTACTACTGATTATAACCATATCAATGGCATACGCATGTACATGAATGCATTTGTTACTCCTGTTGCTATTAACAATAACTGCTCTATCAATCAACCGTTATTTGTTCGCTATATTTCGTTTGAGGCAGCCAGGATGGGTAAGGAGGTAAAACTTACATGGAAAACAGGTACGGAAAGGAATAACTCTGGTTTTGCGGTTGAACGCAATATCCATGGCATATGGGAACAGGTGGCATGGGTGCCGGCGCTTGCGCCAGGAGGGAACAGTGATAACGTTCTGACCTATATTTATACTGACATTAATAATGCAAATTCGGTAACTCAATATCGCTTACGTCAGGTGGATTCTGATGGAAGATCAAAGTACAGTGAAATCCGTTTTGTGAGAGGCGAGAATCAGAAAAACATTATCATTGTCTATCCGAATCCCTGCAGCGACGGCAGGATGACGGTTTTGTTTGACGACAATACAGTAACCCGGGATATTTTGATAACTGACATGAGTGCCAGAACTGTCAGGCATATAAAAGGAATTAAATCCACAAATATTACAATTGAGAATCTGGCGGCTGGTATATTCACACTCAGGGTCATAGCTCCGTCAACGGGAGAGCAGCTGACAGAGAGGGTAGTAGTATTCAGGTATTAAAAAATTGTTTTGAAAACCATTTGTTGAATTATTCTCACCCGTTTAGAAATTTTTTTAAATCCTGCAGCACTTTGGGCCATGCATCTCTTACTGATTCATAAAACCAGTCCCAGTCGCCTCCCTGCTGGTAACCTCCCTGCACAAGATGTAATTGTGTGTTTCCATTTGCTTCTTCAATTTTTAAGGACAGGTAAGTAGGTCCCAGGATTTGTTTTTCGGGATTGAAATAAACAAAATGATCGATCAGCAACTCCCTGCCGGGAATAAAAACTGTAATGATACCTGTGGATACATAATGATACCCTTTTGGGCATGTTTCCCATGCAAGAGAATAAAGACCCCCTTGTTTCTTTTCAATAAGACAGCTTTCAACCCCCCACCATTTTTTTAATACCGGAGGTTCAACAAATGCATCGAAAACGGCTGATGCAGGCTGATGAATCTCTATAGAGGTCTCAACCCGGCGCATGGCTGTTTAAATTTATTGCTGAGCTAGTTTTCTTATTTCAAGCAGCTCTACCTCAAAAGTAAGCATGGAACCTCCTGGTATCGGGCCATAGTCATTCGGGCCATACGCAAGTTCATAAGGCACCCAGAATTTATATTTTGATCCCACACTCATCAGTTGTAATCCTTCGGTCCATCCTTTTATCACCCCACCTAGTGAGAATGTGATAGGCTGGCCACGGTCGTAAGAATTATCAAATACAGTTCCATTTAATAAAGTGCCTTTGTAATGACAGGTTACACTGTCAGCTGCGGTTGGTTTGGCGCCGGCGCTATCCCTCAGTATTTCATATTGCAAACCGCTGGCAGTTGTTATCACACCCGGATTCTTTTTGTTTTCAGCCAGGAATTTTTTCCCGGCATCAATATTGGGTTTTGATTTTTCAGCCTGCAGCGCCATCATGAAATTGTTCAATACTCCATTGGCAGTGGCATCGTCAAGCAAAGGTTTTTTGTTGCCAAGAATATCATTCATGGCTTTTGTCACCATGGCTGAATTCAGTTTGGTAATACCCTGTTGTTTATAAAAATTAATGACACTAAGACCGATAGCATAACTGGCGGAATCCTTCATGTTTTTCAGGGGCGAAACAGATGCTTTTGTAACAGTTGTTTTACCCGGCTGGGCATGTAATGAATTTACAACAGCCGGCAGAATGAAAAATAAAAATAGTTTCTTCATGAGTTGTTGATTTGAGGGGTCAAAAATAAGGCGAATGGCTTATTTGACAAGCTAACATTAATTTATTTTAGTTTCGTTTTAAAAATCATACAATATGGAAGCATTTGTACTGCCAATACAAATACGTTGGGCTGATATTGACTCCAATTTTCATCTCCGACATTCCGTTTATTATGACTGGGCAGCTATGTGCCGGCTGGAATTTCTTAAAGAAAGGGGTCTGACTCCGGCGATGATGCAAAAATTACAGTTCGGGCCCGTCATTTTCCGGGAGGAATGTATTTTCAAAAAAGAAATAAAATACGAAGAGCAGGTGAGCATCAATTTAAAATTGGTAAAGGGCAGAAGAGATTATTCCCGATGGTCAATTACCCATGAAATAATTAAGAATGGAGATACGGTCTGCGCTGTTCTTACCATTGATGGGGCATGGATAAATGTGACGGAACGAAAATTATTTATTCCCCCGGCTGAAGTATCGGAGATTTTCCGGCAGATGCCGTTTGATGAAAATTTTCAATGGCTGGATTAAACAACAGGAGCTTCATTTTTGATCCACCTGATCTTGTCCGGGAATCGGGCAGCATAGCCGTTAATGAGATTTCGGATGAAACTGTTTTCTTTATAAATGCTGAGATAATTTTTTAATGACTCTGCATCCTGTACTATGGCACCGGCAGGGATATATCCCATGCCATAGAATTTTCCTTCGCTAACCAGGATGCAGGACTGATCATCAGCATTGATGCCCTTATCAATAATGGTATAAGTAGGCTGTGCCAAAAGTGAATCAACAGCTTTCTTTACTCTTTTATTATATGCGGCGGGTTTTTCTTTATGCTCACAGGCTCCTCTGCAATATCCCTCATTTATGCCCTCACATGTTGAATTATCCCGTTGCATAAAACAAAGCTTTGGGCATAGCTTAAAATCTTTGATGAGTTTCCGGATGATGGCATGGCCATCCACGATGTAATGAAATGTATAAACCGGGTTCAGTCTTTTCCTGTTTTTATCTATTGCGAGTCTTTGATAACCATTCTGGTCTTCATACACAAATATGCCATACACATCTTCCCATCTTTTTTGTGATGAATTGAAGATGGGCCAGCGTTGTTTTATTTCAGCCGATTCCAGTATGCAGGCCATCAGTTCTGTGCCACAGGGCTGAAAGCTGATACCATGCACATACCGCATGAAATTTTGCTTCTGCCTGCTTTCAGAGTTATTGCTGAAATGACTGTTGACCCGGTAGCGGATATTGGTGGCTTTGCCCACATAAACAACCTTTCCCTTTTCATTATGGAAATAATATACTCCGGGTGTATAAGGCAGTGCGTCAAAATGTTCTTTGGGCACATTGGGCGGAAGTATCCATTCTTTTGAATTTCGCTGCAGGCTTTTTTGTATATGACCTTCTTTATCATTTTGCAGCAGCAGGTGAAAAATTTTTACTGTGGCTTCTGTATCTCCGCCTGCACGGTGATGGTTATTGATGCTGATGCCCAATGAGCGGCTGAGATTCCCCAGGCTGTATGATGGAAAACCCGGGAATATTTTACGGCTCAGGCGAACAGTACAGAGCTTTTTGCAATTCAGCTCAAAACCATGTTCCCGGAGACCTGCGAGAACGAATGAATAATCAAAGTTCACATTATGGGCTATGAAAATTTTATCCTGTAAAAAATCATGTATGGTTCCTGCTACCTGACCAAATGGGGGGGCATCGGCAACCATTTTGTCGCTGATACCCGTCATGGCGGTGATATAACGGGGTATGGGCTGACCGGGATTGATAAGTGTTTCAAACTTTTCTATTACGTTTTTGCCATCTGATATGTGAATGGATATTTCGGTAATACTGTTTGCAGCAGCATAAGCTCCGGTAGTTTCTATATCCACAATTGCAAACATGAAGGTTCCAGGTTTAAAGTTTGAAGTTTATTACAGACTTTTGGAACTTTAAATTTCGCAAAAGTTTTATTGTTGGCAATGAATGAAGAAAAGTTTCTGATGTTCCGGAACCGGTTGACGAAAGTATTTCGTCATCTCAGCAAGCAGGCCAAACGGCAAGCTGTAAGCTGCTATCGCCTGTATGATCATGATCTGCCCGAATTCCCTTTCTGCATTGAATTGTATGGTGATAAAATCTATGTGGCAGAATATAAAAGACAGCATGGCATGACGGAGCATGAACATAATGTATGGATGGAAGAAAGCCTGAGAGTTATTTCAGAAGTATTATCAATAAATAAGAAAAATATTTTCCTGAAGTTGAGACAAAGAAAACCAGGTAGGTTAGGCCAGTATCAGAAACTGAATAAATCAGAAAATGAATTTCAGGTGGAAGAGGCCGGCCTGAATTTCATTGTGAATCTGAGTGATTATCTGGACACCGGGTTGTTTTTAGATCATCGTATAACAAGGCAAATGGTAAGAGAGCAGAGTGCAGGAAAAAAAGTGCTGAACCTGTTTGCCTATACCGGTTCTTTTTCGGTGTATGCAGCCGCTGGCTTGTCTGCAGGGGCTACAGCGAGGGCGGAAGGGGCAGATGAAGTGATAACCGTTGATTTATCAAAAACATATCTGAACTGGGCGCAAAGAAACATGCAATTAAACGGATTTACTGACGATTCGAAATACCGTTTCGTTCAGGCTGATGTTTTGCAGTATATTAAAACTTTGCCGGTTGAATATTTTGACATCATTGTGTTGGATCCTCCCACCTTCAGCAACAGCCAGCGGATGAAAGATTTTCTGGATATACAGCAGGATCATGTGGCATTGATTAATGATTGTCTTGCGGGATTGAAAAAGGGCGGAACTCTTTATTTTAGTACGAATTACAGGAAATTTATTTTGGATAATGATAAGATAAAAGCAGCAAGAATTAAAGACATTACAAAGGCTACTACTCCATTTGATTTCGAAGGAAGACTTTCCAGGGTTTGTTTTGTAATAAAAAAGTAGTGCCAGAAATTTCTGACACTACTCTAAACTTTTGAACCTTATAACGTCTTCAGCACATCATTCATACTCCTCACGGCATCTGCGCTTTTATTGAAAGCAGCCTGTTCGGTTTCATTGAGTTTGAAATCAATAATCTTTTCCCAGCCATTTCTTCCAATCACTATCGGCACTCCAAGACAAATATCTTTTTGACCATACTCACCATTTAATGCTACGCAACAAGTGAAGAGTTTCTTTTCATCTCTTACAATTGCTTCTACCAATGCAGCGCCTGCAGCGCCGGGTGCATACCAGGCGGATGTGCCTAAAAGTTTTGTAAGAGTTGCACCGCCAACCATGGTGTCATTTACAACCTGTGTTTGTTCATCTGCTGATAAAAAGTTAGCAACGGGAGTACTGTTCCATGTTGCCAAACGAATTAAAGGAATCATCGTGGTATCGCCATGCCCGCCAACAACCACAGCATTCAGATCTGCAGGACTGCAACCAAGCCTTTGACTTAACTGATATTTGAATCTTGAACTATCGAGTATGCCACCCATTCCAATGATGCGGTTCTTTGGTAAACCAGTTGACGTTAATGCCAGGTAGGTCATTGTATCCATTGGGTTGCTGATAACAATGATGATGGCATTGGGAGAATGTTTCAGAATATTTTCGCAAACGCCTTTTACAATACCTGCATTGGTACCGATCAGTTCTTCTCTCGTCATTCCCGGTTTGCGGGGAATGCCAGAAGTGATTACAACCACATCACTATTGGCAGTTTTGGAATAATCATTGGTGCTTCCGGTGATTCTTGTATCAAATCCAAGGAGGGTGGCAGTCTGCATCAAATCCTGAGCTTTGCCTTCTGCAACGCCTTCTTTAATATCAAGTAAAACCAATTCAGAAGCCAGTTCTTTACGGGCAATATTATCGGCAGTGGTGGCTCCCACGGCTCCTGCACCTACAACAGTAATTTTCATGAGAAATTTTTTTATGAATAGATGAAATTTTATCTGCCGGCAAAGGTAGAGGAAACATGAGTGCAATAAACTGATAAAACCAGCTTTATTTGCTGAGTTCAAGCAGCACTTTATTGATAGGCATTTTGCCTTCAAAGACAGAAATGAGTTTGCCCCTTTTATCATAAAAAGCAAGGAAGGGAAGGGTGTGAATATCATAATAAGGTGGAAGGAAAAATTGTATATCCTGGCCCATGATGATATTCTTATATTTTGCCAACCCATATTTTGCCCTGAAGTTCATCATGGAATCAAAGGGCATCATGGTAGCCATAACGATTGTAATATTTTTGAATTTATCAATGCTTTTCACCAGGTCTTCCGTTTCATGCTGGCAATGCTCACACATGGGACTGAAGACCATCAGCATGACAGGCTTTTTTTTGGGAAGCTGCTCTTTTGTAAAGCCTGTACTGTCGGCCGTAAACAATTTTACCGGTGGGAAAAAAGGAAATTTTTTGTAAGGGGGCTGAATACTATCCACCTGGGCAAAACCCGGGACAGCAATCAAAGTAAGGCTCAAAAAGAACAGGTATTTTCTCATAACTCAAAGAAAAGGTTTTAAACTCTGAAATAAATGAGTAACCGGTGCAAAATAATTTTCCTGAGTTGTTTCCAGGCCTGGATCACTGACAATTTCTCTTTGCCGGGCAGGCATCCTGCATTATCTTTGCGGCCTTGAAAAAATTAAACTAATGGCAAATACAGCAGACATAAGCCGGGGACTAATCATCAATCTTGACGGCAGCCTATACAGTGTGGTTGAATTCGGTGAAAACAAAACAGCCCGTGCAGCAGCTAAAGTGTGGGCTAAACTAAAGGGGGTGGATAATAACCGGAGTATTGAAAAGACATGGAACTCTGGTGATACGATCTTCCCTGTAAGGGTAGAAAGGCGGTATTACCAATTTCTTTATAAAGACGATACCGGCTACAATTTCATGGATAATGAAACTTTTGAGCAAATAGCCTTACAGGAGGATACTATAGACGCTCCTCAATACCTGAAAGAAGGACAGGAAGTAGGGGTATTAATCAATACCGATAATAACCAGGTGCTGGGAGCTGAACTTCCGGATAAAATAACATTATTGGTTACCTATACTGAGCCGGGGCTTCGTGGAGATACAGCTACCCGCACCTTAAAGCCTGCTACACTTGAAACCGGGGCCACTGTTGGCGTACCTCTTTTTGTAAATGAAGGAGAACTTATCCGCATCAATACCAAAACAGGTGAGTATGTGGAAAGGGTGAAATAATAGAAGATATCGATTTTTAAAAATTGCCTGAAATCATCTGATTTCGGGCTTTTTTGACCCAATTTAGCCCGAATATTGCCCAAAATCACTGAAAAATCATTGAGTTTCTGAATTTGATTTTACTACCTTAGCCTCCCCATTAAGGGAGATCACTGCACCAAAACCAAAACAATCCAAAATTGAAAAGCATGGACTTCAAACAAATCCAGGAGTTGATCAAAATGGTCAACAAATCAAATATTGGAGAGCTGACCATTGAGCAAAAAGATTTCAGGGTTACCATAAAACAAAAGGAGGAGCATATAACACAGGTAGTTTCCGCTGCTCCTGTTCAGGCTGCACCAATGCAGGTAGCTGCCCCTCAGTTGTCAGCTACACAAACAACAGCGGGGAGCACTGCAACCGAGAAACCAAAAGCAGAAACTGCATCCAACCTGGTAACGATAAAGAGCCCGATGATAGGCACTTTCTATCGTAAGTCGTCTCCAGATAAACCCAGTTTTGTTGAAGTAGGCAGCGATGTATCTCCCGGCCAGGTGGTTTGCATTATAGAGGCAATGAAACTATTTAATGAAATTGAAAGCGAGGTAAAAGGAAAGATTGTAAAAGTGCTGGTGGAAGATGCTTCGCCTGTTGAGTATGATCAGCCGCTTTTCCTGGTAGAGCCCAGTTAATTTGCTAATAAGCTAATATGCTTATGTGCTAATTGTATTCCGAATATCTTCAATAATTACTATCATGCAGAAAGAATTGCTGGAAAATAACCTGATACTCAAATTGAGTTTTGATTTTTCCCTGAGGGTAATTGAATATTGCGAGAAATTAGAACAGGAAAAAAAATACATTATTGCCCGGCAATTATTGAAATCAGGAACTTCAATCGGGGCCAATGCAATGGAAGCGCAGAATCCTGAAAGCAAACCTGATTTCATTCATAAAATTAAAATTGCTGCCAAAGAAGCCGATGAAACCCAGTATTGGCTGTACTTATGCGAACATTCAAAAAAATATCCTGATTGTAAAGTATTAGTAGAAAAATTAGAAGAGATACAAAAAGTGTTAAACAAAATTCTGGGAACTGCTAAGAAAAGAAACCCATTTAGTTACTTTCTTAGTTTTTTTATTTTCTAACAGGATAGCTGCTGCCTGCATTAGCAGATCAGCACATTATCCAATTATCGTATTGATACATGTTTAAGAAGATATTAATAGCTAACCGTGGAGAGATTGCCCTTCGTGTAATACGTACTGCAAGGGAAATGGGCATAAAAACGGTGGCTGTTTATTCCACTGCCGACCGTGACAGCCTGCATGTAAAATTTGCTGATGAAGCGGTTTGTATCGGTAAGCCGCAGAGCGCAGATTCCTATCTCAATATTGCTCACCTGATGGCTGCAGCGGAGATCACCAATGCAGATGCCATTCATCCGGGTTATGGGTTTCTTGCAGAGAATGCAAAATTTTCACAGATATGTAATGACCATGAAATAAAATTCATTGGCCCCACACCCGAAATGATAAATGCAATGGGCGATAAGATCACAGCCAAAGAAACCATGATCAAAGCCGGTGTTCCTGTTGTTCCGGGAGGTGAAGGTCTGTTGCAAAACTTAGACGAAGCGAAAGGGCTGGCAAAGAATATGGGCTATCCGGTGATACTGAAAGCTACTGCGGGCGGAGGCGGAAAAGGAATGAGGATCGTATGGGAAGAAGCGGAGATGGAACGGGCTTACAACACTGCCAAAGCCGAAGCTGCTGCTGCATTTAAGAATGACGGTGTTTACATGGAAAAATTTGTGGAAGAGCCACGGCATATTGAGATACAGGTGGCCGGCGATCAATACGGAACGGTTTGTCATCTCAGCGAAAGAGATTGCTCTATTCAGCGCCGCCATCAGAAATTAGTGGAAGAGTCACCTTCACCTTTTATGACGGATGAACTGCGTTATAAAATGGGTGAAGCCGCCAAGAAAGCAGCAGGCGCCATCAATTATGAAAGCGTAGGCACTATTGAATTCCTCGTTGATAAAAACCGGAATTTCTATTTCATGGAAATGAATACCCGGATACAGGTGGAGCATTGTGTAACGGAAGAAGTGATCAATTACGACCTTATCAAGGAGCAGATAAAAATTGCAATGGGTGAAAGAATATCAGGCTCTGATTATATTCCGCAAAATCATGCTATCGAATGCCGCATTAATGCCGAAGATCCTTATAATGATTTTCGTCCTTCACCGGGAAAAATAACTTCACTGAATCAGCCCGGTGGTCATGGAGTCAGGGTTGATAGTCATGTGTATGCCGGTTACGTCATTCCTCCATATTATGATTCGATGATTGCCAAACTCATCACCGTGGCACAAACAAGACAGGAAGCCATTCAGACCATGTATAGGGCTCTCAGCGAGTATGTGATTGAAGGAATAAAAACCACCATCCCTTTCCATCTCCAGCTTATGCAGGACGAACGTTTCCGCAGCGGGGACTTTAATACCAAATTTCTCGAAGGATTTGAATTGAAATAGAACATTCCCTTCATTTTGTCATAATTCTACTACATTAATTTAATTCAGGCGTTTACGCCTTCACGAATGATTTTTTTTTAGTTTCATCAGGTCAAGTCATGATTTTTTTTAGAAAGAACAAATAACTTTCCCTAAGTCTGAGCCAATTGCCCTTATTACACTTCCGGAAGCCCGGTGCTATGTGCATACCAAATTGAAAAAAGGACTTTGTACCGGGGTAATGGAATAAAACAGCTTTCAAACCCAGGATATGCCATTTAAACAAAATGAATATTTCAGAACTACCCGGGTGGCAGTAATATTGATCTTTGCTGTTGCATTAATCAGTTTAACCGTTTTGGCCGGGTGGGTATCGGGAGTTTTTCCTTTGAAATCTTTTTTTCAGGGATGGAATTGCATGATGGTAAATGCCGCCATCTGTACATTGTTTTCTTCAGTTGCCCTTATTCTGATACTCCGGAAAAACAAAATAGCCTGGCTATTTTCTGCACTGGTTTTCCTGATAAGCATTGTTTCCCTATCCGAATTTATATTTACCTGGGATGCAGGGATTGACAACCTGATCTTCGCAGATCATGATACTCCCGCTGATCTTTACCCGGGCAGGATGGCGCCTTCTACAGGTTTGGCGCTGCTGTTCACAAGCATCTCCCTTTTCCTTTTTTCATCTTCATGGCAAAGAAAAAAGATGTTGTCTGACATTTTTGCCGTAGTGGTTTTTGTAATCGGGCTTATTGCATTTATGGGCTACCTGTACAATGCAAAGATTCTCTATCCGGTGAACAGTATTTCTTATATGTCATTCCCGGCCTCTCTCTGCCTGATCTTTATTTCACTGGCAATGCTTTTTTCAAAACCGGGATTGGGAATAATGGCCTTCTTCGATGAGCAAACTAAAGCTGCTAAGGTAGCAACCCGCCAGATACTGCTCATTTTTGCCGTTTTACTTTTATCCGGCTGGTTTATCAGGGCAGGTGTAGGAAAGAAGGTTTATGATGAGCAGTTTGAGATAGGCATGATGGTGGTTGTATTTATTGTAAGCATTTTTTTTATAATCAGGTCTGGTGTTGGCAAGCTCAACTTTTTTGAGAAAGAAAAAGACAAGCTCTATAATCTGAAGCTGAAAAGCGAGGAGTTTATCCTTGATATCCTGTCATCGCTGAGCTCCTGTGTGGCGGTTATTGACGATGATGGAAAAATAATTGCGGTAAATAAGGCATGGGAAAATTTTGCAAAAGAAAATGGGACCACCACCCTTGAAAGGGTATGCAAAGGCACCAACTATTTTGAAGTGTGCGAAAAAGCTGCTGAAGCCGGCGACGATATTGCCCGTGAAGCATTGAAAGGAATTCAATCGGTAATTCATGATAAAGCAGAAAAATTTGAGTTGCAATATCCCTGCCACTCCCCGGGTATCAAAAGATGGTTTCTTATGCGGGTAATGAAACTTACCAGCGACGACGGGATGGCTGTTATTGCTCATAATGATATTACAGAAATAATATTATCAAAACAGGAACTGAAGAAAAGCGGGGAAAACCTGAGGCAGGTAATGGATAATTCTGCTGAGATAATATGGTCAATGGACAAAGAACATAGGTTGATCACATTCAACAAGGCTTTCAAAGATGAGTATACTTTCTTTACCGGATCAGCGCCTCAGCCGGGTATCATTCATTACAAGAGTTTCGGACCCGAGGCAGAAGCTTACTGGAAGGAAAAGGTTGATGAGACACTGGCAGGAAATGTCATCAGGTTTGAAAGATATTATTCAATTGGAAGCGAGGAAAAATTTGTTGAAGTATCACTTTATCCCATTCATCACAACCACGAAATAACCGGTGTCACCTGTTTTGTAATGAATATTACTGAACGGAAAAAAGCCGAACTGGCTTTACTGCAAAGCGAGAATTATCTCCGTACCATATTTGAAACAGAGCCTGAATGTATAAAGATATTAAACGAAAAAGGGGAATTACTGGATATGAATGCTGCCGGTTTAGCTATGATTGAAGCCGACAGCCTGGAGCTGGTAAAGAATAAGCCGGTACTCGGCATTGTGTACCCGGAATACCAGGAAGCATTCTCCCGTTTGACAGAAACTGTTTTTAAAGGCGAGTCAGGAATGTTAGAATTTGAAATCAGGGGATTAAAAGGAACACACCGTTATTTGGAAACTCATGCAGTACCTCTGAAAGACGCAGAGGGGAAAGTAACAAAATTGCTTTCAGTAACAAGAGATATTACCGAAAGGAAAAAAGCGACCATTGAAAAGGAAAGATTGCTTTATATCCTGCAGAGTAGCCAGAATGAGATATACATTTTTGATGCGGCTACTCTTCAATTTGAATATGTAAATGGCGGGGCGCTGAAAAATCTCGGGTATTCTATGGAAACCATGTCAACCATGACACCGCTCGATATCAAACCGGAGTTTACACAAGAAACATTCCGGGAGATTCTAAAACCTTTGATAAACCGGGAAAAAGAAAAAATTGTATTTGAAACGGTTCATAAAAGAGCCGATGAGAGCTTATACCCAGTGGAAGTTCACCTGCAATATATAACCTATGATGGTCAACCGGTTTTCATGGCTATTATTCTTGATATTACAAGGCGAAGAGAGGCTGAGAAAGCGCTGAGGGAAAGCGAAAGTAAACTTAAGGAAGTCACTTCATCTCTCCCGGGCATCGTTTTTCAGTACACGATCGGGGCCGACAGGAAAATTAAATTTAATTTTTTAAGCGAGGGCATTCATCAATACCAGGACGACAAAGTAGAAGATATTTATGATAACAGTGATCTGCTTTTCTCAAAAGTTCACCCGGAAGATATCGGTAAGCTTTTAGCTGCCATTGAAGAGTCGAACAGGAGAATGTCAGCGCTTACTTTTATGTACAGGATATTAACAAGAGACGGAAAATATATATGGATGCGAAGCGATTCGGTACCTGTTTTAATGGAAGATGGGTCCATAGTAAGGAATGGAAGCCTGATTGATATTACGGCGGCTAAAGAGGTAGAAGAAAAACTGGCTCAAAGCGAAACCAAGTTAAAAGAAGTTACTTCATTAGTTCCGGGAGTCGTGTATCAATATACAGTAACCCCGGATGGAAGGATGGTATTTACTTTCATAAGCGAGGGCATAAAGAATTTTGAGGACGAAAGCATTGAAGATTTTTATAAGGACAGCCGCCTGCTGTTTTCCAAAGTGCATCCGGAAGATATGGGCAGGTTGATGTCGGCTATTGCCGAATCGAATAAAAAAATGGAACCCCTCACTATTATTTACCGGTCATTGATCAGAGGCCGGAAATATATATGGGTACGCAGTGATTCCAATCCTGTTTTACTGGCAGATGGTACGATTGTAAGGACAGGGAATATCCTCGATATTACTGAAACAAGAGAGGCCGAGGAAAGGATTCGGGAAAGCGAGGCCAGATTTAAAAGCCTGGTTGAAAACATTCACGAGGCGCTGATAGTGGAGGACACAGAAGGCCGCCTTATTTATGCCAACTCAGAGTTCACTAAAATATTTGGATTTACAGAAGATGAATTTAGAAACCTGTCTTTCAAGGATTATACTTCACCTGCATCCTATGAAGAAGTTTTACAGCGGCATAATAACCGGATGAAAGGGCTTAAGACGCCGGAAGAGTTTGAATACAAAGCGTTGCGGAAAGACGGCAGGGAAATATGGATCGAATGCCGGGTTTCCACCCTGGTGCAGGATGGAAAAATTATAGGGACACAGTCATTGGAAAAAGATATTACTGAACGTAAACTGGCGGAAGAAAAAATAAAGGAAAGCGAGGAAAAATACCGCACCCTGATGCAGCAGGCAGGAGATTTAATTGTGTTGTTTGACAGCTCGGGCCGGATCATTGAAGCAAATGAAAGTGCAGAAAAATTACTTGGTTACAATATAGAAGAATATAAGAATAAGTTATTGAAAGATTTTTTCCCGGAAGAAGACCTGAAGGAAAACCCATTACAGCTTGAAGCATTAAACATAGGAGGTTCCACCATTAACAGGAGAAGAATAAGATCAAAAGATGGCAGGATACTCGTAGTTGAAATCCATTCCCGTAAACTTCCTAATGGCTTTTTTATCGGTGTCGGCAGAGATCTGACAGAAAGAATAAAAGCAGAAGAGGAGCTTCGGCTAAGCGAACAAAAATACAGGAGAATAGTGGAACGAAATCTTGCAGGGATATACCAAACTACGCCGGAAGGAAAAATAATTACATGTAACGATGCTTTTGCCCGTATGTTGGGTTATACTATCGGGCAGTTGCATCACCAGAATGCTGCCATTTTATATTTTTCAAAGTCTGACAGGATAAAATTTATAGAAGAATTGCTGAAAACAGGTGAAATCAGCAACAGGGAAATAAAACTCAGGCACAGGGATGGCAGCCCGGTGTACATGATTGAGAACTGCTATCTCCAGACCAATATGTCTGATAAAAGCCGGGTGATTGAAGGAGTGGTGATCAATATCACCCAACGAAGATCGACGGAAGAAGAATTAAAGATCAGTGAGCAGCGTTTCCGGTCGCTTATTGAGCAGGCATCCGATTCTATTGCGATAACAGACAAAGAAGGAGTTATTCTGTATGTCAATTACAGTTTCACCAAACTACTCGGGTATTCTGAAAAGGAATTAATAAATCGTAATGGAGCAACCCTGATGGACCCTGAACAACTGAAGACAGAACCGATGCGTATTGATCTGCTGTTACAGGGCAAAAACCTGATCAGGGAACGAAGGCTGGTGCATAAAAATGGAACTATTATAGATGTGGAAGAAAATGTAAAGATGATTCCTGACGGCAGATTTCTGGCATTTTTCAGAGATATCAGGGATCGGAAAAAAGCGCAGGAAGAAATTCAGCTTTCAGAAAAAAAATACCGCTCATTTTTTGAACAATCTGCAGACGCCATTTTTATTTTTGATGAAAAGGGTAATTTCCTGGATATAAACAAAGTTGCAACACGACTTCTCGGGTATTCAGTAAAGGAACTCGGAAAAATGTCTGTTCATGATATAGTATTTGAAAAAGACATGGTCAATAATCCAATCCGTCTTGACCTGTTGGCTGCAGGAGAATCTGTAATACGGCAAAGAACTTTTAAAAGGAAAGATGGTACGCCGGTAGAGGTTGAGGTACATTCCAAAAAATTACCGGATGGTAAATATCTTGGAGTAGTAAGAGATGTGACAGAGCGGATAAGAACAGAAGAAAAAATCCGTGAACAGGAGAAGAGATTCAGGTCGCTTGTTGATACCGCCCCCGATGCCACTGTAATTGTTGATGAGAAAGGCATTATTCAGATAGCCAACCAGCAGGCAGTAAAATTGCTCGGATATAGTAAAACTGAGTTTATCGGCATGTCTGTGGAAATGCTGCTGCCAAAGTCATCAAGACCAAAACACAAAACGTATCGTTATGAATTTACTCATAGTTCTAAAACAAGACCCATGGGCAGGGGTAGAGACCTTGTTGTTATAAGAAAAGACGGTCTGGAAATACCTGTGGAAATAAGCCTTTCGCCATTCAGGACAGCCGAGGGTGTGCTGGTTACTGCTTCCATCCGTGATATAACGCAAAGAAAAAAAGCTGAAGAGGAATTGGACGAATCATACCTGTCTGTCAGAAGGCTTACAGAACACCTACAAAATATAAGGGAAGAGGAACGAACATTTATTGCCCGTGAAATACATGACGAACTTGGCCAGCAGCTTACGGTGATGATGATGGATATGTCGTGGTTGAGCCGGAAAGTGAGCCCGGATAATGCCGAAGTAAAACAAAAAATTGGTGTGCTTCTTTCACTGCTTGATAAGATGGTGAAAACGGTACGAAGGATTTCAACTGAACTCCGTCCCAGCGTACTGGATGACCTGGGCCTGATAGCAGCAATGGAAATGCACCTGGAAGACTTTGAGAAAAGGTCAGGGATAAAAACAAAACTGGCTGTTCCAAGGTCAGAACCCGCACTTGACATGACGGTCAAAAATGGATTATTCAGGATATTCCAGGAATCACTTACCAACGTGGCCCGGCATTCGAGGGCAAAACATGTAAGTGTAAGTTTGAAAAAAGACGGGAACAATATTATCTTAACCATAGCGGATGACGGCGTGGGATATGATGAAGGCAAAGTTGCCGGCAAAAAAACATTGGGTGTTTTGGGTATGAGGGAAAGAGCCGCTATGATGGGGGGTGAATATATCATTACCGGGAATAAGAAAAAGGGTACCGCCATAACCGTAAAGCTGGCGGTGAAATAAAATGGTTGAAGATGCAAAAGAAAGACAATGCTGAATTAAGGATCCTGATAGCGGATGACCATGCCATCGTCCGGAGGGGTATTTCACAGTTATTGCTGGAAGAATATCCCGCTGTGTTCATTGGCGAGGCGGGTACAGCAGAAGAGTTATTAAAAATGGTGATGCAGAAGAAATGGAGCCTGGTGATCTGCGATATCAATATGCCGGGCCGCAGTGGTATTGATGCACTTCAGCAGATAAAGCAAATGGAACCTTCACTGCCGGTGCTTATTATGAGTATGTATTCGGAAGATCAATATGCCATGCGGGCTTTTAAAGCCGGGGCTGCGGGTTACCTCGGCAAGGAAACAGTTCATTTTAATCTTATTAATGCCATCAAAACCGTATTAAGCGGAAGAAAATTCATTACACATTCTATAGCCGAAAAAATGGTGAGCTCATTGGAAACAGCTAACAGGGAACTGCCGCATGAATATCTTTCAAACCGTGAATTTGAGGTAATGAAGCTGCTGGCTTCGGGAAAATCCGTTTCAGCCATTGCAGAATCGCTTTCTGTCAGCATTACAACCGTAAGCACCTATCGTTCCCGCATACTGGAAAAAATGAATATGAAATCCAACGCAGAACTGGTCCGGTATGCACTGGAGCAAAAGCTTATTTAACTGCAATTAAATATTTCTCCTTACTGTATTTGCCGTAAAGATTCTACAAGCCGGGTAAGTAGTACGACAGCTAAATCAATAATACTGTTATTTTTTACATCTATGCTCCTCTGTATCTTGAACAACGAAAAATATGGTTAAGGAGAAGCCTGTGTTACTGATAGTAGATGATAATAAAAGCTATATTGACCGCCTCATTGAAATGATGAAGGAAAATGGCAATCCCAATACGGTGATTGCCGCAAACGATTATGCAGGGGCAATAAAGCAGATAGCAAAGAGAAAACCGGGTATCATCCTGCTGGACATGAATATGCCCGGAAAAAGCGGAATTGAAGTGCTGAGGTTTGTAAGGGAAGGGGGCTGGAATTGCAAAGTTGTTATGGTAACCAACCATTCCAATGCAAGCTACCGCAAATTATGTATGGATGCGGGAGCTGATTATTTCCTGGATAAATCCAGGGATTTTGGCCAACTACCGTCGCTGATTGAAAAGCTGAACGAATAAATTATCCGGTATCTTTTTTTGAAAACTTACTTGCTGCCCACCATCATCCTTTATCACCAAAATCCTGTTATGGGAACATTGTGGAAAGATCTGAGGTCCATTTTTTCTTCTTCCGGGATGCAGGAAAGACAATACCTGATAATCCTTGATGAAAACGGAAACATCCTGAAAGCCAATTCAAGGATGTTAAAAGAATTTAATCTGAAAAACCCGGGGCAGGCCGAAAGCAATTTTTTTAACCTGATCCATCCTGTACATATAGAAAACTTTAAAAACGCATTCCGGTACTCCTCTCAAAACAGCAACCCTTATCCTGTGGAATTGGTCCTGAAGAATGGCCACATCCAGCCCATGAACTGGCAGGTAAATTTTTTAACTGCCGGTCCTTATTCAAAATCTTTTATATGCGTTGGCAATGTGATTGCTGCCGGGAAAAAACCCGATGCCATTCAGGTTGCCGGTTTTGGACAAAAGGCGGCCATTCTTCAGGCCTTTATGAAAAACACTCCCAATATGGCATGGGCGATAGATGAGGATGCCACATTACTGATGGCCAATCCTGTTTTTCTGAATTATTTCCGGCTCACTGAAGATGCTTTAAATAAAAAAATTGCGGAAATAATCCCGCTGTCAGTGGTGGATGCATTGTATGCACATCATATAAAAGTTTTTCAGACAGGTCTGCCTCTTGAGGTTTTGGAAAAAACAAAAATGGCAGATGGATCAACAGCTGTATTCAGGGTAGCCATTTTCCCGGTAGATGGGATAGAAGGGAAAAAAATGGCAGCCGGTATAGCTATTAACTATGCAGATAAATATTATGCTGAAAAGAACCTGAAGAAAGCCAATGAAAGACTTTCACAACTTTCACGGGTTACTTCCGATGCCATCTGGGAGTGGGATATGCTGAGCGGTGAGATCTTCCGGAATGAAAAACTTATTGAGATGATAGGGTGTCCTCCGTCAGACCACGGAAACCTGGCCTGGTGGATAAGCCGTGTGCATCCCGAAGACAGGGATCAGCTTACCGATAAACTGAAAGAAGTAACTGATAAGAGTCTTCAGTCGTGGGAAAGCGAATACCGTTTTCTGTGTACGGATGGCGAATACAAGAATATGCTCGACCGGGGCTATGTCATTTATGAGAAGGGTATGCCGGTAAAAATGATTGGTTCGCTTCATGATATTACAAATGAAAAGCTCATGACCAATCTTTTAATGGAAGAAAAGCTTCGCCAGTATAAAAATATATCCGAAGCTGCCATGCGGGTACAGGAGCAGGAACGTACAAGGCTGGGAAGGGAAATGCATGACAACGTAAATCAGCTTCTCTCTACTATCAAGATGTTTATCGGGTTATTGACTCCTGCCAATGCACAAGAACAGGAAATAAAACAGAAAGCATCGGAATATACCCTGCTTGCCATTGAAGAGATTAGAAAACTTTCCAGGGAAATGGTGTCGCCGCAACTGAATGGAGACAGCCTGGCAGAAAATATTCAGAAAATTATTTCTGATATTGAATTATCATCGGGTCTTAGGATCAGGTTTGCATTTGACAGTGACCATGAAATTCTGAGTCCCGGGAAAAAACTCACCCTTTACCGCATCGTTCAGGAACAACTAAAGAACATCATCAAATACAGTAAAGCAAAAAAAGCTGAGATACTTCTGTTAACCCGTGATAACCAGGTGCAGCTCAGTATTAAAGACGATGGAATTGGTTTTGACATGAAAAAAACAAACCCGGGTATCGGCCTGGCAAGCATCAGGGACAGGGCCAATTTTTACAATGGGAAAACAGAAATCATTGCATCACCCGGCAAAGGCTGTGAGGTTACAGTCAGCATACCTCTCTTAGACTCAGATTAATCATAACAGTATTTTACAGGAAGTGCAAAACTGTGTCAGCCCGTGCTTGTCGAAGGATGACCTTTTGATTGTCGGTATTTCGGCAAGCTCAATGTGACATCAAAAGAATGTTTGCGACAGCCCTTAATCTTCCTTGTTAGTCAATTCCTTTAAAGTCTGGAATGAGTCGTCGAATTTTTCAACAACTTTTATTTTTCTTCCATTGGCTCCCAGCATCAGTTCCAGTGCGCCGGCCACTTGTTTTTTTAGCGGGGTAAGCACCCATTCCATTTCTGCCGGCCCATTCTTTACTTCTTCATTGATGCGTTTGCGGTAATTCTCTTTCATTTCGCTGTTCAACGCTTCAAGGTCTTTGGTTGTTTCCCAGTGCTTTTCACCTATCAGCGGTATGCTGTATTCCAACACCTCAGCTATCTTCCAGTCATAACTGAGATCTGAAAATGAAAGAAACTTTGGGTTGATATTGGCTACTGTGAGTTCATTTTTTTCTTCATTGAATTTAACCCTCAGGTCTTTCAGGTCAAGTCCGTATTTGGCAACAATGCTTACCTGCAAAGCGCCGAGGAATCGTATCTTCTTTTTTTCATGTTCGGAGGGTTCATTCCACACCCGGGTGAAATTGGTGTTCACTTCCATCAGGCTCAGGTCCACCACACTTTTGATTTCGGAGATATTGAGTTTACGGTTGCGCAGTTCTGTATTCTCACTTTTAAGGGATGTGGAGGTCTTATCGCTTTCTTTTAGTCGTGTTTTTAAATTATGTATCTCATCATCTTTTTGTTTTATTAAAAGATGGTAGGCGCCGACGGCTATAGCTCCCACACCAAAAACAATAACACCATAGACTATAAACTTATTCAGTATAAGCACCAGCGAAACAGCAATGATAGCTGCGAGGATCAGGTACATCTTCAGATTGCGGAACATGATTGGGGTTTTAATGTGAACAATGCGGGCCGGGGTTCAAGAAAGGATATTGGCTTCTGAATGCGTTAATGAATATACGGAAGTTGGAGGAAAAAATGCATTGAACCCGGTTCTTTAAAAATACTCATGAGGGTATCCATTAAGCAACTTACTTTGCAGATATAATTTTTTACCGGTGGTACTTCCGCAAACCAAATATGCAAAAAGCGGCAATGTTAATATTGCTTACCAGGTAGTTGGCAGCGGTTCCATAGATCTGGTTCTTGTAATGGGATGGGTTTCCAATGTGGAATATTCATGGGAAGAACCCTCCCTTCGCAATTTTTTTACAAGATTATCTTCTTTCTCCCGGCTTATCATTTTTGATAAAAGAGGCACCGGTCTTTCCGACCGGGTTTCTGAACTCCCCACACTGGAGCAGCGCATGGATGATGTTCGTTCAGTAATGGATGCTGCAGGCTCAAAATGTGCGGCGCTTTTTGGCGTATCAGAAGGCGGGCCTATGTGTGCATTATTTGCGGCTACTTATCCCGAACGGACATCGGCCCTCATCATCTACGCTTCTTATGCCAGGCGGATCCGGGATCCCGAATATCCCTGGGCGCCCACATATGAAGAAAGAGAAAAACTGTATAAGGAAGTGGAAGAAAACTGGGGAGGTCCCGTAGGCATTGAATCGCTTGCTCCCTCTGCCGCAAAAGATGAACGGTTTAAAAACTGGTGGGCCACTTATTTGCGAAGAAGTGCAAGCCCGGGAGATGCGGTGGCTTTATTAAAAATGAATACCAGCATTGATATCAGGAATGTTCTTCCTGTCATTAGTGTGCCTGCATTGATCATACATCGCAGGGAGGATATGGATATGAAAGTGGAAGAAGGCCGGTATATCGCCGGGAGGATACCCGGTGCAAAATTCAGTGAACTGGAAGGAAACGATCATATACCCTGGGCAGGCGATTATCAAAAGATTCTGGATGAGGCAGAAGTTTTTTTAACAGGTGAATTGAAACATGCAGAATCCGAACGTATTCTTGCCACCGTTATGTTTACTGACATTGTGGGTTCCACTAACCTCGCTAATGAATTAGGCGATACCAGGTGGCATCACCTGCTGCAAAATCATTACGACCTGGTTAGAAAACAACTTGAACGGTTTAAAGGAAAAGAGATCGTTACTACCGGTGATGGGTTTCTTGCCACTTTTGATGGTCCTGCAAGGGCCATTCGCTGCGCCTGTGCTATTCGGGATTCATCCCGTTCATTGGGAATAGAGATAAGGGCCGGGCTGCATACCGGGGAATGTGAACTGATGCAAAACAATGTGGGAGGAATCGCTGTGCATACGGGTGCAAGGGTAATGTCGAAGGCGGGCAACAATGAGGTTTGGGTTTCCGGTACGGTGAAGGACCTTGTGGCTGGTTCGGGCATTCAATTTGAGAGCAAGGGAAAATTCTTTTTAAAAGGGATACCGGGGGAATGGGAACTTTTTGGGGTGAGCAAATATTGATTGATAATAAAACAGCAGCGTAAAGGATATTGGTGAGCAAGTTTAACGGTAGCTTTTCTTTTTTAGTTTCTTTGCCATCTTTATAGAATGCTTCAATGACTTTATATTATCCCAGTCGCTGTGTGAAATGATAATAAACTTCGGATTAGGGCATTTTTCCTGAACTCTTTTCAGCGTAGCTTCATACTCTGATACATTTGCATCACCCAGATAACCTAAATTTTCAGCATCAGCACCTTTTATCAGGCAGCCACCGTAGAGAATCTTTTCTTTATTAAACCATATCACTATATTGTCTGCTGTATGTCCTTGTCCGGGATAATAAGTTTGAAAAGAATAGTGGCCAACATTGAAGACAGTATCTTTCTCAATTAAATATTCAGCCCTTTTTTTGTTGTTCTTTTTACTCAATTCATCCGTAAGAGCAGTTGTGTAGGTTCTAATTCCCTGTAGCCTGTAATATTCAAGTCCGGCAGTTCTGTCGCTATGCCAATGTGTTGCAATGCACATTGCTATGCTTTTATTGTGTCTTAACCTGATACTGTCAAGCAAGGGTTGAAATTGGGTTGTATCCCAGGGTGTGTCAAACATTACAACACCACTGTTAGTTACGAGATACATCCCATTTGCAGGCACCTGACTTTCTTCGTATGTGTTGTAGGTTGTATAAATATAAAAATCGCCTGCCAAATGTGAGATTTTAAGTTTCACTTCTTTTGTTTGTCCAAAAATATTGATCAGAGAAAAAATAAATGATATTGTCAAAATAATTGTCCGCATTCCGGTTCTTGTCTTTTGATTGGGTTGTGTCTGTATTTATAATTATCGTCAACATTTGTGCTTACGCCATTCTTTGTTTAAATATCCTTTGGCTTTCAGCGTAAATAGAATACATTATACTCCAGCCAGATATTGTCCTTCAATATACTTCACCACTTCCACCAGGTTCCTTGTTTTTTCAAACACAGCTAACTGGCGATCGGCGCCGGTGCCATTCTCAAGCATTTTATTTACATAAGCTATGCGGTGACGGCTGCCAAGATGATCGAGTACCGGGTCCAGGAAATCAAGCAATTCATATATCAAGGCCCTCGTATTCACTTCTTCTTCTTTACCAAAATCAATCAGGTATCCATCCACACCATAGCGGCTGGCTCTCCATTTATTTTCATTCAGCAATGCCCTTGAGTATTGGATGAAGTTTAAATTTTTTGACCGCAGCATATATATCCTTGCACAGATGGCCTGGAAAAGGGCTGCAAGAGTGATGGTTTCATCCACCGTCATCGGTATATCACATATCCGGAATTCAACGGTGTTGAAGAATGGGTGCACCCGCAGGTCCCACCATATTTTTTTTGCATTGTCAATACAGTTGGTCTTTATCAGCAGCTTTACATAGTTATCATACGCCTCAATGCTCTCAAACGCATCCGGAATACCGGTACGGGGAAATTTATCAAAAACTTTGGTGCGGAAAGACTTGTAGCCCGTCATCCTTCCTTCCCAGAAAGGTGAGTTGGTGCTGAGTGCAAAGATGTGCGGTAAAAAATAACGGGTGCTGTTGGCAATATGGTTGGCCATCTCCCGGCTTTCCATACCCACATGCACATGCAGGCCGAAGATGAGATTACTTCTGGCTGCTTCCTGCAGTTCATTTACTATTTCGCTGTAGCGGATATGGTCGGTTATCAACTGGCTTTCCCAATGGCTGAAAGGATGAGTACCGGCTGCTCCCATAGCAAAACCCAGACTATCAGCAATCCCGCTGATAGTTTTGCGCAATGCGGATACATCCATAAAGGCTTCATCAATATCGGCGCAGATATCCGTACCAACTTCCACCACGGCCTGGTGCATCTCTGCCTTTACTTTATCCTTGATGGCTTTTTGTCCTTCCTGCACTATTCTTTGCTCATGGCTTTTTAATTCATGGGTCTTAGGATCAAGCACCATGTACTCTTCTTCTACGCCAAGGGTAAAGGTTTTGTAGTTTAAATTCATTCAGTTTGTTTTTGCGATTCGGGATACGGGATACGAAAATCACTTAACACTCATATGCTCTCTTTCTACGGATTGTATAAAAGTATTTAATTTTCTTCCCAGCTTATCAAGTTTTTGGCTTAACAACTTATACAATGATTCGTCAGTTAGTGAACCGGTTTCAAAAAGCGTTTCCAGGTGATCTATTGTTTCATCATTGGAGGCATGGGCATAAACAAGAAATTTGATATACTCGTTTTTATACCTTCTTCTACCATAACCTTCAACAATTGTTGCTTTTACAGATTTACTTGATCTTCGGATCTGCTGACCTTCCTCAAACATTTCAAACTTTGGCAAAGCCATTGACATTTTATGTATTTCGATAACAACTTCTCTGGCAAGTTGCCATATTTCAAGATTCCTGTAACTCATATAATGAAGTTTTTTAGATGCTGAATCATCTCAAACCCGTATTCCGAGACCCGCATCCCGCATCTCATATCCCGAATCACACCAACGCCATTTTATTACTGCCTCTTCTTACATATTCGCCCCAGGTAAGATTATCTTCTCCGGGTTTATGAGCCAGTGCTTTTTCGATAGCATAATTTGCAGATGTTTCCACCACCCATTCAAAGTTCTCGTCACCCACACTGGCTTTGTCAGCATCAGGAGCCGGGTTACAGAAATCAATAGCATAAGGTACACCATCCCTGATTGCCAGTTCCACAGTGTTAAAATCATAGCCAAGATATTTGTTGATCCGAAGAACAATGTCTGTCATCAATTGGATCTTTTCTGCTGAAGGCTTCCAGTCAGCTACATAACGAAGATGGTGCGGATTGCGGGGTTCGTATGACATAATACGAACATATTTTCCGCCGATGCAATAGCAACGATAATATTCAGTGAAAATAATTTCTTCCTGCAACAACATTACCAGTTGCCCTGTTTCACCGTGCTTTTGAAAAAAGTCTTCAGCATCTTTGATTTTGTAGACATGTTTCCACCCCCCACCGGCAAAGGGCTTCATATAAGCAGGAAATCCAACATATTTGAATATGGAATCCCAATCGAGGGGATAGGCAAGATTCCGGAATGAATCATCGGAGGTATCATCTGGCAGATCTCTTGAAGGTATGATGGCTGTTTTCGGTACGGGCACATCCACTTTTGTCATCAGGCAATTGTTGAAGTATTTATCATCGGCGCTCCACCAAAAAGGGTTGTTGATAACCGCAGCCCCCGTTACCGCAGCATTTTTCAGCCATGTTCTGTAAAATGGCACATCCTGTGAAATCCTGTCGAATATAACCGCATAACCGCTGTCGACACCTTGCATGGCTTTATCTATCCGGACAGGCTCGGCCAGGATGCCGGGTACATTTTTGCTGTTGACCCTTGCCACAAAAGCTTCGGGAAACGAACGTTCCTTGCCATGCAGAATTCCGATTTTCTTCATAAAAAGATTTTAGATAATTTAATAATTCAGCCACAGCAATATCTTTCGGTTTGACAGGGGCTTTGTCAAATGTATTTTGTCGGGCTGAAATAAAAAAAATTAAGTGCCGTGTCCGGCAGTCTCAGTTTGGTTGTTTGCAGCAGTGGTCGGGTGCATCCCAATTTTTGCAGGCTGAATTTTCTTTTCTCCTCAACTATAGTTCGGTTGCATCCCCTCCGCCGGAGGGGCCAAAGACTTTTTTGCATGAGGAAATGTTGAAGGGGGTGGGTTTGGGTATGCGAAAATTTGCGATGCACCCTATTGATCAGACCGGAACGAACAGACCGGTATTATCCTTACTTTTGAAGCCATGCAAATGACGAATGTATCCGGCATCCTCACGAAAAGGCTGCATATATCCTCCCTATACCTGAAAAGGGAAGTACAACTCGACATTTATCTCCCATCTTTATTTCAAAACAATACAACATTTAGCCTGTTATTGATCAACGACGGACAGGATCTTGACAAAATGCGGTTTGTTTCCATTCTGGATGATCTTTACCGGGATAATAAAATAATACAGCCATTAATAGCGGTGGGCATTCATTGCGGACCGGAAAGAAAAAGAGAATATGGCGTGGCCGGTCTTCCGGATTATAAAGGCAGGGGAGATAAAGCGGCTCTCTATACATCTTTTATACTGGAGGAATTGCTCACTTTAATTTATAGCAGGTATCCTGAATATTCTTTTAAAGAAAAGGCTTTTGCAGGATTCTCACTCGGGGCACTCAGTGCATTGGATATTGTGTGGAATCATCCGGAAGAATTTTCCAAAGCAGGATGTTTTTCTTCGTCATTCTGGTGGAGAAGTCTTGATCAGCATGATCCGGAGTATGATGACAATACACATCGCATCATACACCAGGTAGTACGAAAAGGAAAATTTGCTCCTTCTTTGAAATTCTTTTTTCAGTGCGGCAATATGGATGAAACAAAAGACCGGAATAAGAACGGTATCATTGATTCAATTGATGATACACTGGATTTGATTGACGAACTAACCAGAAAAGGGTATGATTCCGGAAAGGACATTCATTATATGGAGATCAAAGACGGTCATCATGATGTGTTTACATGGGGAAAGGCAATGCCCGAGTTTTTAAAATGGGGTTGGAGTGCAGAGGAAGAGGCATATGAAGTAATAAGTAAATAAAGTTTGGGGATTGCTTAAAAGAAAATCCTCTCATGCCATAGGCGTGAGAGGATTTTTTATTGAAAGTAACTATTGCTTAGTTAAACAGGTAACGCAGACCGAACTGAACAGAGTAAGTAGAAGCCACACTTACATTGTCACGGAAAGTTCTGGTAACGATCTGTCCTCGATCAGTTGCCAGGCGGAAAGTCGGAACAACAGTACCACCCGGTATCAGCGAATTCTGGTTCTGGGGAATCAGGATGGAGCTGGCATTAACTGACTTCACTTTGCCCCAGCTTGAGTTGATAAGATTACCAAAATTGAAGATATCAACAGTGAACTGGATAGTGTGCCTGTCTTTACCGGCTTTTACAAACAAGTCCTGCATGAACTTCAGGTCAACCTGGTTGCGCCAGGGAGCCTGGGCGCCATTGCGTTCAGCATATTGACCACGGTGTTTGTTCAGATACTTGTCCTGTTGGATATAAGATTCGAACAAACTCCTCTGCGCAGTTTGATCGTATACAATACCATTGACTGTCTGGTTAGTGAATTGCATAGACTGAACATCGCTTACAGTCGGAATGTAAATCATATCGTTACCAAATACACCATCCCGGTTGAAATCGCCATTGTAAACATAAGAGAATCTGTAATCAATAGAACCCTGGTAAAGCAAGGAAATGGTAGTAGCCAGATGTTTCAGGTACTCCCTGCGGTAAGATATCATACCCACTACACGGTCAGGCAATACATAGCTTGCATAACCCTGAGGTGAAGTGTTGGCTCCATTTACAGTTTGTGTGATCTGCCAGGCAGAAAGCGGTTGGTCACCACTTCCATCAAACAGGTTTCCGGCGAGTGATTTGGTATAAGCAATCGAAGCAAACAGGCCCTTGCTGAAAGGTTTCTCAAATTTGGCAGTAAATGCAAAGTAGAAACCTCTGTTGGCATTGTCAATCACAATTGGGTTAAAGGCTGAACCTCCATTGACGGTAGGCACACCTGCAGAGTTCAGTGTATTGATAAATCTAGTATTTACAGTGGAACCATACATCACTCTGTTATCCGGATAACCGGCAACATTCAGGGGTTGGGGATTAATGAAGTTTGGATTCCTGAAAAATGCAGTATTCAAATCTTTATTAAAGATTACTTCAAGCGAACTGATAATACCCCAGGGAAGTTTTGTATCCATAGCAAGACTTGATTTCCATGATTGCGGAAACTTAAAGTCTTTATCCAGTGCGGTTATAGAAGCCGGAACAACGGTTCCTGCAGGAGGCACTGTAGAAGGCCGGTAAGCTGCCGGGTTAGGGTTAAACGGACCGGGAACTGTTGATGGTGAATTGAAGTTTCGGGTTACCTGTATCATACCGGCATCGCCTGACTGGCTAACTATCCATACAAATGGAATTCTTCCGGTAAAGATTCCGGTTCCACCCCGGATCTGTAATGAACGATCACCATAAAGATCCCAGTTAAATGCTAAGCGGGGCGACCATAAGATATCCCTGAATCGGATTTTGGCTCCACCATCTGCAGTACGACCGCCGGGTAAAAGGCCGGTGTTGATTCTTTCACCATTGCCAAAGGTCAAACTGGCAACAAGCGGATTTGTCATTATCTGCGGCACGCTGGGGAACGTTGGCAGGTCAAGACGTAAACCAATGGTCAGACGAAAATCTTTTGTAATGGTAATTTCATCCTGGCCATATAATGAATATTGATTGAATTTGAATGATGAAAATGCAGGTGCAAAGTTTTTGGAAAGGGAATATGTAATGGCAAAATCAGTAGGATTTTGTCCGGTTGCAAAAGCATTCCAGGTTGCAAAGCGGTAATAGCTGGTGGCAAAACGCTGGAAACCGTTTATGGTTTTGCTGTATTCTACCTGGGCGCCAACTGTCCAGTGGTGTTTGTTGGTAATCCAGCTGAGGTTATCAACGAATGAGTACATATTCACCCTACGAAGGTTACCAAAACTGAATGGTTCATATCCAAATGACGTATAAGGCGCCGGAGTTGATACTCCTGTTGAACTCATGATATCAACAAAGGGCATATCATAAGCGGCACCGGTGAGAGCCGGGTCAGTTTTGGGGCTTGTTGTTGAACGGGAATCGTTCTGGAAAGTATAAGTACCCCGGAATGTATTTGAGAACTTGCCAAAAGTCGAGTTCAACTCGGCTGCAAAAGAATAAAAATTGGCACCCTGGAAATAATTAGAATTTTCAAACCAGAGTGCAGTGATATCCTGTCTTGTTGGCGTTGAAGCTGCACCGGAACCACTTGTAGAGGTGCTTGGGGGATTGGGTTCGCCACCTTCTACCTGGCTGTAACGGGCGTTGAAACGATGATTTTTGCTTATGTTCCAGTCAATGCGGGCCAATACCTTTTTCCTTGTAATATCCGGTGTGTAGTTATCAAAGCGACCAGTAACATATCCATATTTTGTAAGAAGGTACTGGCTGATATAATTCAACGAATCTGCTGTCGGCCTTGCAATGTTGGGTGAACTGCCATATGGAGCAGCTGCTGTGGCGGCAAATCTTGTTTGTATGGTTTTAGGTTGTGTTTCTGATTCATAGTTCAGGAAGAAAAACAACTTGTTCCGGATGATGGGTCCGCCAATTCTGATTCCATACTGACTAAACTCTTCCAACGGCCTTACGAAATATGTCTTCTCAACTTTGCGGCCACGATGTCTTTCAGTTCTGAAGTATTTGTAAACAGATGCGGAAAAAGTGTTTGTTCCGGAACGGGTAACGGCATTAACAGCGCTGCCGATAAAACCGGACTGGCGAATGTCATAAGGTGTGATGTTCACCGATATTTCGTCAATCGCATCAACCGAGATCGGTGAACCGTTAGCCGGGAGGTTAGTACCGATACCAAAACTGTTATTAAAATCGGCTCCATCAATCGTGAAGTTGTTCTGACGATAGTTACCACCTCCGATAGAAGGGCCATTTGACTGAGGAGTGGCACGGGTAAAATCATTTATGCTTCTGGAGATAGTAGGCAACTGAGTGATCTGACGCAAACCAATATTGGTTACGGCCCCTGTTCTGTTGGGGTTAAAAACATTTCTGCGGCCGGTAGTAAGCACTACATTTTCCAGCGTCGCATTTGTCTTTTTTAATACTGGGTTCAGTACAAATGATTCGGCAAGTTGCAGATAGATGTCCTGCATTTTTTCAGCATCATATCCTACATAAGTTATCTCGATCAGGTAAGGACCACCAGGCTTCATATTCTGTATGCTGAATGCACCGCCTCCGCGGCTGGTAGTGGCATACTTGGTACCGGATGGTACATGAGTGGCTACTACTGTTGCTCCAACAAGAGCTTCATCAGAGGTGCCGGTAACCTTACCATTAATAGCTGAAGTAGTGATCTGTGCGAACAAGAACGGACTGGCCATAAAGACCATAGCAATCAAAAAGAGTATTCTCTTAAGCATAAAGATTGGTTTTCGGTTGCAAAGAAAGGGAATATTTCCAAATTAAATATAGGCAAATATTAACAATATCCAGCCTGAAAAATAAGGCTTTATAATGACAAATCGGATAATAATTTTGCTGCCTCAGGGTTGCCTTAGGAGGCAGCCCTTTTAAAGACGGTTTTAGACGGTCTGTCCCGGTCTCTTATCATTCTGGAAACTCCCCTGAGACATATTGGGAAATCACTCTTTTTTTGGCTCATCTTCTTTCTTGACCTCCTCTTTTTGAGGCGTTGGCGGCGTGTCTGCCTTTTTTTTCTTTTTTCCGAAAATAAGCTCCCAGATGGTATCAGCTTCCCTCCGGTAGGATAAGCCGGCTCCGGTTCTGTTCATTCGGCCGGGGCCGGAAGTACTTGTGGTAAGATAATCCAGGTTTTGCTTGTAAAAAAGATTGGCTCTGAAAGTACCTGACTGATTTAATAATAGTTCTACGGAAAAATTTGGCAACAACTGTACGTCCTGCTGGATGGAGCCTGTTTGTAAAAGGCCTTCTACACTTCCGCCCAGAGAAAAAATAACTCTTTTATTAATGAGCACACCCACTGAAGCATTCACATTGCTGCCCAGATTGAATTTGCTTTGCGGATCAACCACATTTCTGTTATAGACAGAGCTTGAGAAATTGAAATTTAAATTCTGGGTCTTAAAGATCTCGGATACTATTTTTTGCACCTGCTTATTGACTTCATTAAAAAAGATGCCTGACACACTGCTGGTTACCAATTCAGGCACCGGACTGCTACCCGATGTATTTTCAACAGGTGCAAATGCGCCAAAAACCACCAGGAATGTTGCCTGCTTGTTCATTTCATTATCATTTTTTTGTAATTGCTGCAGGCTGAAAGACAAAGTAGGGTCATCATTAACCGGGCTGGAAGGCGGAAAATCAAGACTAAAGTTTATTTTAGGATTAAAAAGCCTGTCGGTAAGTTTTGCCATAACATTTACATCGCCTCTTGCATTGGCGATCTTCTGATCAATATTTTTAAATGCATTTGCTAGGGGTGTGTAGCTTACGTTATTGGCAGTGTAGGTAGCAGTAAGGTTTACCTTTGCGTCATAGGGGTCGCCGCTCCATTCTATATAATTATCAGTTCCTTTTTTAAGTTCAAACGGTTTTTTGAAGAATGACTGGAAGGTGAAAAGATAATTTCCTTCGTAAATGTCAAACCGGCCACGAAGAGACAGGGCTTCAGATGTTCCGGATATTATTTTCAATGTGCCGGCTCCCTTGCCTTTTATTTCATCACCCGTCAGTTCATCCAGCACCACTTTCATATTCACCATTTGTGCGGCTGCGGGATCTACGGTGAGATTAACATCGTATGTGATGTTGGTGAGGTTTCTGTTAACGGCGCTGTCACTCATTTCCCGGCCAAATTTCCTTTCTACCAAAAAATCGGCAATGCCTGATTCACGGCTGCTGGAAGGCGGTATGGTAATATAACTGCTGTCTTTTGCCGAGGCAAATGCATCAATGATCATAACCATATCGGACTGCGGGCCGGCAAGAGTGAGTGAACCTGTTCCTTTTACATTTCCGTAAAACTGTTTATTGTCCTTGAAAGTGGTATTGAGGAGCTGTACGGGCCTGTTGTTTTCATTACCTTTTGTATTGGGTTTACGGGTAGTTATATATATATCATAGAACATGTTTTTAAATGATTCATGTTCTATGGCTCCGTTAATATATATAGGATTGCGGGTTACTGTATCGGTAAGTACAAGCCCGTCAAGATTTATTTCCTGCGGGCTGAGTTCAACCATAGTATCATTAATTTTATAGAAGCATTGGGTAAAATTTACTTTCAGCCCTGCATCTTTCAGCCTTCCTTTTCCGCTGATGGCAAGGTTTTTAAAATCGCCATCCAGGTCTATATCACCTGTTAAATAACCCCGCATATCAGAAAACAATGAACCAAGGAAACGTTCCAGCACTTTTATCTGGAAATTCTTTGCCTTGAGTGCAATATTGTTTTCTCTGGCTTTAACCTTGTCGCCAATAAAAATATGCCCGTCAAAACCAAGATAATTTTCCTGGTTTACGGTATTGCCTTTAAACGTTAATTCTTTTGTCAGCTTATCATAATTCAAACTTGCTTTTACTTCACCCAGTGAATCATTATCCAGCCGGAGAAACTGGGTGCTGATGTCATTGGAACTTACTTTCAGATCCCCTGTCGGATCTTCAGCCAGGATACTGCCAGATATCAAACCTTCCAATCTGTTTTGTGGTAAAAAGAAAGGGGAGAAGTCGCCCAGATTTACTTTGGTGAGTTCAATTTTCACATCATTCCAGTTCCCTTTTGATGAAGGCTGGGTTTTAATTAATATTTTTTGATCACTTTCCCTCAGTGTCAATTCACCTCTTGCAGGATTATTTTGCCGGAATTCAAGTACGCCATTTTCATCAATACCCCATGTCTTGCTGTTGATGGTGAATGTAGAGGGATCGAACTCGATCTTTACTCCATCCTTATAAGTAAGCAGCAGGGCATTCAAATTGGCGGTGTCCACTTTCCTGTTAACTCCGGAAATGATGCTGATCTTTGATGAGTCATTTCTGGCATCAACGGCAAAAAGCACCATGGGGATATTGAGACTGTCGTTGATAATGATGTTGTGGGCATTCCCTTTCAGCACAAGCCTGTCTGATGCGCCATTAGCCGAAATATTTACACTGTCGAAATTGAATTGCCGGTATTTGAACTGCGGAACTTTTGCTGTCAGGTTCAATTCATTTTTGGCCAGGTCCAGGTTTCCTTCAATATGGCTGAAGTTGAAACCGGAAAGATTGGAATCAACCAGGTGCAGCAGTTCGTCTGCATATTGTGTATTAATGCTGAAACTGATTGACTGATCCCGGGGAAGAATTTCGGGAGCTTTTATATATGCCGGGTAATATTTATTCAAAAGAAAAGAGAATGCACGGGGCAGTTCATTTATTTTGAAGCTGCCTGAAACTTTGGCGTCAAATTCATTGGATGTGGCGAACAGGTTTTTCGCCCCGCTGTCATCATACCATGCAGCAATGGTCAGTGAATCAAGGGGCATCAGGGCTCCGTCTTTCAGCAATTCTGCATTGCTCACTTTGGCAGTGCCGAGAAAATTATCAATGTTATCGCTGGAGAAATTGAAGTCAAGCTTGCCTTTGAAAGTAATATTGTCTTTTGTGAATCCAAGCTTCTTCAGGTTGGAATGTGTTACATCCGCTTTCAGAACGAATAAGGGTTTCTTGTTGAAATCTATTTTTCCATTCATGTCGAGATCGGCGTTATCATCCCGCATGGATGCAAGACCTTCAAATAACTTTTTATCAAACCTTCCTTTAATAGCGATGTTCTGGTAGCGGTATTTATCATAATCAATGAACCTTACCGTTCCATCCACCATTGTATTTCTTGTATTGTCGCTGAAACCGGTTCCTTTTACGGTGGCAGATACAGAAACAGCACCCAGTGTTTTATTATCTAAAAACTCACCCAACCTGAAATTGTCGGTAGAAAAACTTCCTGAATAAACCGGCTCATGACCGGGAGGTAATTTCATGTTGATGTCGGTAACGAGGGTTCCGAGATTTGTCTGTATGCTGCCGAATGTTACAAAGTCACGGATAAAACCTGTGAAATTTCCTTTGAAGTTTACGTATTGTATTTTTCGCAGGTCAGGATTCGTTACTCTTCGCATGGCAGGAATGATCGTTACGGCATCTCCATAAGTGGTGCGGAAATCATTTGCCCTGAGGTCTATAAAAGTGGTATAGATATCAGGCAAACCCGTCAGGCTGATATCGCCGTCCAGCAAAGTGTTAGTACCTGCTTTCACCAGCATTTCTCTTCCGGTCAGCGCATCCACAGTTCCTCTCACTTTTCCGGTAACGATAAATTTCTTTTTCCATGTCTTTAATGATGGGGCAAAGAAGGCAATATCATCACTGTCAATTTCGGAGCCGTCGAAATTGCCCTGCATGTTTACTGCATGAATGAAATCCTTCATAGATTTCATATCATCATAACTCATCCTGAAGTAATGATGAATATGACTTTTGTTGGTCGTAATATCAAGATTGCTGAAAGCCATTTCCTTCGGAGTGAATTTGGCATCAGCCAATAATTTTTTTACATCAAGACCACTGCGTTCTTTCGTTGAAATTTCAAGATGACTGCTGATAGTGTCTTTGTTCCATCGGACATCAGTGAGCACAGCATTGGCATTAGCAAACTCAATGTGCCTGCCATCAAAGCCAGCCAGCAATGGTTTGGGTGATTGTTTGTCGTTTTTAAAGATGCCATCCTCGATTTTCAATATCCCGATATGCATGGCCCATCCTGCCGGGTTCCATTGCGATAATGAATCTGCAGTAAGAGGGTTAGCAGAAATCATTACAGGATTATTCCCGGTATAATTATATATCAGCACAAAAGGTTTGCTGACGGTAAGAATTTTTATATCAGCTGTTTTTTTTGAAAAATTTATTTCATCGGCATCTAGGTTTAGTGAAGCCAGTCGCACAGTCATATCATTGCCATCCCATCCATCTTTTTTCAAAAAACTGACATTGTGCATTTCCACTTTCTTCAGATTCATCTGCATGCCGCCCTTCTTTTTTGACCCGGAAGAAGGGGACGAAAAAAAATCCATCAGGAACTGCTGACTCCAGACAGAATCGGTTCTTTGAAATTTCACCAGTGCATTATCCAAGCCTATATATTTGAGTTCCACATTTTTTTTAAAGATGAACCAGTCGGTAATGCGGACTTTCAGGTCACCTGCATATAATAATGTATCGCCTTTCTGGTCTTCTACCATCAGCCCTTCCAGATGCATGCGGTTGAGCAGGGAGAAGTCAACATGCTTTACAGAAACCCTGGTATGCAATTCACGGCTGAGGCGTTTGGTGATTATTCCCCCGATCCATTTCTGGCCCCATGGAGTTTGCAGAAAAATATAGGCCGCTCCAATAAGAAAGAGCAGCGACAGAAAGAACCAGAGCAGTATTTTTTTAAATCTCTTCAGGCTCAGCAATTTGTGTTGTAAAAGTAATTAATCGTTCCCTTTAGGCAAATTCAATACCAATAATTGGGGTGGGTGGTAAGACTGGGGAAGGAGCAAAGATTGTGCGGGGGATATTATAGAGTAAAGATTTCACTTTTGTTTTAAGAAAAACTATTCCTTATTCCTCGTATCAATCACAATCTTCTTTCTGTTTAAATAAAAGCCGAGTGAGATGCCATATGCCCGGTGGCGGATCTTAGGGCCATTGTCTTCATTATTGGTGCTGGCCATGCCGTGGGTGTATTGTGTAAACATGAAAAATCCGCTCCCGGTTTCAAATCCTAATTGCATCAGCATATTGGCAGAAAAATGGCCATACTCGCCTTCGGTGCTGAATTTCATATTGCGACTAACAGAATTTCCGTTCTTTAAATCAAAATTTTCTTTACCGAATAAATGAAAATCAAGTGAAGGACCAATTTTGATAAATGCATGGCCTGGATTATCGCTGAAATCATATTGAAGCATTGCAGCAAGTTCGAATGTGTGTATTGTGGTGTTATTATTTTTTGCTCCGGTGTCGGGCGGATACCTGAATTCTGTAAAGCTGACCTTATAACCCTTTAAACTATAAAAACCTGCAGGAGCAAAATAGAGTTTGTTTTCAAATGGCACTTTAAAACCAACCCCTGCCTGGAAACCATATTTCAGTTCATTCTTTTGTTTTTGGTTCAGGATGGTGTAGCGGACAGCTGTGGCTTGTGGCCCGGCAAACAGGCCTACTTCAAACTGGCTGCTGGCTGAAAGAAAAACAAACAGCCCTATGCAAAGTGAACCTGCTTTTTTCATGGTGGTTGGGAATGGCATAAGCGTTAAAAGTAGCTATTAATATCGGGGTATGCAAGTGTTAGTTTCTGTGCTTCTGTGTTTCAGTGGCATAAATATTATTGCCACAGAAGCACTGAAACACTGAAGAAAAACTTAACTATCAGTACTTCTTCGCCGGATCTTTTATTTCACTGCTTTGGTTGTATTGCTGCGACTGCCCTTTGGGAATGGAAAGGCTTTTCCATTTTTCACTCTTTAGCATTTTCCCGATGTATAATATCTGACCAATATGATGAGGATAATGCGCCAGTTGCCGGTTAAGAGCATCAATAACAGTTAATGATTCTTTGCGGATATAAATAGTTTTTAATAAATCTTCTTCATGAAGTGATTCCAGTGCATCCAGGCAGCATTTCCAACCTTTTTCCCAAAGATCAATTACCTGTTGCCTTGAATAATTATGAATTTCAAATTCATCATCCCGCTGCCGCCATTCTTTTTCTCCGTCCTCCGTCAGAAAATTAGTAAAGCGGCTCAGCATGTTACCAACCATATGCTGTACAATGATGGCTACACTGTTCGATGCTGAGTTGGGCATATAATGAAAGTCCTTTTCATCCAACTGCTCAAATGCCTTTTCAGCAATGTCTTTGTAATATTTTAATCTGCGTATAACTGTTTGCAGATATTCTTTTCCGATTGTAATCATAATTCTTCTTTTTAGACTTCTGACTAAGGACTAACGACTCCCGACTAATAAATCCCACATCCCGTATCTCCCTCTCACCATCCCTCCGCTGCATCATCACCTCTTACATCCGCTACAGCTTCAATTTTTTTATCAGGTAAGACTTTTATCACTTCAGTTCTTCCGATCGGTCCTCTATCTTTTACAGTATATCCCATTTTTCTCAATGCTTCTCTTGTAGCTTCCGGCACTGCCCTTTCAATCATTATTTCATCCGGCAACCACTGATGATGAAATTTGGCTTTCCAAACCGCATCTTGTGTACTCATATTAAACTCAATGATGTCAACAATTGTTTGAAATACCGAAGTGGGGATAGTGGTGCCACCGGGTGTGCCTACTACGAGATAGGGATAATTATCTTTTAATACAATGGTCGGCGTCATAGAACTCAGCATTCTTTTGCCGGGTTTGATTGCATTGGCTTCGCCACCCACAGCACCGTACATATTCGGCACACCTGGTTTTATACTGAAGTCATCCATTTCATCATTCAGAAAAAATCCTGCACCGCCAACTACAGTCTTGCTGCCGTAAGAATCATTAAGCGTTGTTGTTACAGCAACAGCATTACCGTCTTTGTCGATCACACTAAGGTGTGTTGTTTCTTCACTTTCATATCCGGCAAGTTTTCCGGGTTGTATCATACTGCTGGGTGTTGCTTTTACCGGGTCGTAATTGAACATCCTTTCCTGTAAATATTTATCACTGCACAGCATAGCCACCGGCACCTTATAAAAATCAGCATCACCCATATATCTTGCCCTGTCGGCGAAAGCCCTGCGTTCCACTTCTGTCATCAGTTGCATTGCCTGCGGCGAAAGAAAACCCATTTTGCCAATATCCCTGTCTTCAATCATCTTCATCATCTGGTTCAGCAATAATCCGCCACTGCTTGGCATGGGCATACCAACTATTTTGTAACCTTTATAATTAAATGTGTGCGGCTCTCTGCTTATGGCTTTGTAGTTTTTTAAGTCTTCAAGTGTAATAATGCCATTACCCCTTTTCATTTCTTCCATAATCAACCTTGCAGTTTCGCCTTCATAAAATCCAGCCTGGCCTTTGTCCCTTATTCGCTTTAAGGTATTGGCCAGATCAGTTTGAATTAAAGTATCTCCCTTCTTCCAATTTTCTTTTGCCAGAGCAGGTGTTACCGTGTTATAGTTTTTCAGATCATTCTGCAAAGCATTGAATGAGCTGGCTTCTCTCTCTGTAATGGCAAACCCATTTTCAGCCAGGTCGATTGCAGGCTGTATCAGTTTTTCAAAAGGAAGTTTTGCATATTGATGCGAACTGAATAGCCCTGCCACTGTTCCCGGCACACCGCTTGATAAATGTCCTTCCTGGCTTTTTTCATGCATAGGGTCGCCTTTTTCATTCAGGTACATGTCACGGTGTGCTCTACCGGGCGCCATTTCACGGTAGTCCAATGCAATTAATTTTCCGTCGCTTAATCTTGCTACCATAAAACCGCCACCGCCAATATTTCCTGCATTCGGGTATACTACGGCTAATGCAAGTTGAGTGGCAATAGCCGCATCAACAGCATTACCGCCCATTTTTAAAATTTCAACTCCCACCTTGCTCGCCAGCGGATGTGCAGACACTACAGCGCCATTGGAACAGGTAATTGTTTTTTGAGTGGAGTACTGAAAAGGATTTATCGAAACAGAACTGCTTTTGTTCTTTTCACTGACAGCACAGGAAAACACTAATGAAGAAAAGAGCAGGAACAGGAAGAATTTTTTCATTCAGTCATTCTTTTGCGGAAAGGTACTTAAATCCGGAAAAAACAAGATTGCTTATATTGCCGGCTTAAATTTTTTGTCATGCTGAAAAAGCTATCGGGAGTTACCGGGTTCTGCTTATTATTCCTTGTTTCTTTGGGCCAGCTAAAATCACCTGAAGATTTTTTGGGTTATAAGGTCGGCACCCGTTTTACGCCGCACTGGAAAATTGTGAATTATTTTAATCATGTTGCCGCCAATTCACCTTCGGTAATGAAACTGCAGCAGTACGGTGAAACCAATGAAGGTCGCCCTCTCTTGCTGGCTTTTATTTCTTCGGCAGAAAATATTTCCAATCTTGAAAATATCCGCAAAAATAATCTTCGTCTTACGGGATTAATGAATGATAAAACTGCAGCTGAAGAAAATTCGCCTTCGATAGTTTGGCTTAGCTATAATGTACACGGTAATGAACCCGCATCATCTGAAGCTGCAATGCTTACTTTGTATGCATTGGCCGATCCTTCAAACAGCAAAACAAAAGAATGGCTGAAAAATACAGTGGTGATCATTGACCCATGCATCAATCCTGACGGCAGAGACCGTTATGTGAACTGGTATAATTCTGCTGTGGGAAAAAATTATAACCCCAACAGGCTGGCGAGAGAGCACCGTGAACCATGGCCGCAGGGCAGAACCAATCATTACAATTTTGATCTGAACCGTGACTGGGCATGGCAAACTCAACCGGAAAGCCGTCAACGGATAAAAGTGTACCTGCAGTGGATGCCGCAGGTGCATGTGGATTATCATGAGCAGGGTATTAATGAACCTTATTATTTTGCCCCGGCAGCAGAACCTTTTCATGAAGTCATCACTCCCTGGCAACGGGAATTTCAAAACACCATTGGGAAAAACAATGCAAAGTATTTTGATGCCAGCAACTGGTTATACTTCACTAAAATCAGGTTCGATTTGTTTTATCCTTCTTATGGCGACACGTATCCAACTTTCAATGGCTCCATCGGCATGACCTATGAACAAGGCGGCATATCAGCCGGGCTTGGAGTGATAAATGATGAAGCAGATACACTTACCCTTGCTGACAGGGCGATGCATCATTTCACCACATCTTTAAGTACGATTGAAATATCCTCGCTGAATGGAAAAAAACTTGTAGCTGAATTCAGAAAGTATTTCAGCAACGCAATGACAAATGGAATAGGCGAGTATAAAAGTTATGTGATAAAATATGATGCAGCCGATGCGCAAAAAATTGACAAGCTGCTTGATCTTATGGATAAAAACGGGGTTCAATATGGAACCGGTTCAGGTACGGGGAAGGGATATAATTATAATACAGGGAAGGAAGAAACTTTTACACTCAATGCTAATGATATTGTGATCAGTTCTTACCAGCCCAGATCAGCCATGGTAAAAGTTTTATTTGAACCGAAATCCAAACTGGTTGATTCTGTTACATACGATATCACAGCATGGTCACTTCCTTATGCTTATGGATTAACGGCATTTGCAACAAAGGATAAAATCGTTGTTAGTGGAAATGTAACAAAAGTAAAAACAACAAATACTGAAACAAGTTATGGCTATGTGATGCCATGGAACGGCGTTCGTACAGCAAGGGCAACCGGCCAGCTGTTGAAGAAAGGAATATTGCTTCGTTATTCAGAAACGGCTTTTGAAATAAACGGAAACAAATTTGACCGTGGAGCCATTATCATTTTAAAAACTGCAAATAAAAGAGCCGGAAATAATTTGTGGGCTACAGTACGGGAAGTGGCCGATGCAAATAATATACAGTTGTACCCTGTTTCATCGGGAATGGTGGATAAAGGAGTAGATTTTGGAAGCGATATGGTGCATCCGTTAAAAGCCCCAAGGGTAGTAATGATAACGGGTGATGCCATTAGCAGCAGTGCAGCGGGTGGGGTGTGGAGTTTTTTTGAACAGGAGCTGGATTATCCCGTTACCCAGGTTCTTGCCAATGATATCCAGCGTATCAACTGGAATGAAGTGGATGTAATGATAATGCCCGATGGCAATTATCGTTTTTTGAATGACAAAGAAACTTTGGAAGCATTTAAGAACTGGATAAACAATGGGGGCAGGGTGATAGCATTGGAAGGGACTGTAGCCCAGCTTTCGAAAGCAGAAATTGGTTGTAAGATGAAGAAAGATGATGACGCAGATAAAAAAGATAAGGACAAAACTGCCGGCTATGATGCATTGAAAAAATTTGAAGACAGAGAAAGAGATTTTGTATCAGGCACTACACCCGGGTCTATTTTCAAAGTAGAGTTGGACAATACAAATCCGCTGGCCTTTGGTTATCCCGGATATTATTATACATTAAAACAGGACGACCAGGTATATGAGTTTTTTAAGGATGGCGGCTGGAATGTGGGAGTAATAAAAAAAGACAACCAGGTAGCAGGCTTTGTCGGCGCAAAATTAAAAGACAAACTGAAAGATGGCTTGCTGATCGGCGTACAAAATATGGGCGATGGCTCTGTAACCTGTTTTGCAGATGATGTATTGTTCAGAAATTTCTGGGAAAACGGGAAACTGATGTTTTGCAACGCAGTTTTTCTGGTTGGCCAATAATGTTTAATTTACTGCGTACTACGTAGCTCATGCAACAGAATAAATCGATTTACCATGCGGAAAGCGTATCGCAATGTTACCTAAAGCGTAAGCGTAGCAGTACTTTTTAAACCACAAACAAAACCAATGCTTAAAAAATTAATCGTTCTTGCTGCATTGCCGGTGTGCATTGCTGCATGTAAATCAAGAGCCAGGTCAGCTGTTAATTATAACAATGATATTATTGCCAAGGAAAACAGCCTGCAGCCGGATGTGGAAGCAACGGAAAATAAAGTTGCTAAATTTTTTGATGCGGGTCAGTATGACAGTATTGCGTTGGCAGGAGAACATATGGAAAGAATTGTGCAAAAGAAAATTGACGAGATCAATGCCCTGTCAACTCCGGATGCAAAAGGCATAAGCAGTTTCAAGGCTGCTGTTATCGAATATTTTAAGTTTATTAAAAGCCTTTATACTGATTACAAAGAATACGGATTGGCAGATACAGATGAGAAGAGAACCGAAGTGGCATTGGACATTCAAAAGATTGTGAACCGAAAACAGGATGCATTAAACGATCTGCAATCAGCCCAGAAAAAATTTGCCGATGCCAACGGCTTCAGGCTCGAAAAGAAATGAATTGACAAGCGGTTCGGGCAGCTTCATAAATAGCAGTTATATTCGCTGAATAATTTATTCAATGAGAAAAGCGATATTATTTATCTCTTGTGTCTTATTCCTTGTTCCTTATTCCTTCTCTCAGGCTCCACAGAGCTGGACTTCGGCCGAAATGTACCAGGCGCTGCGCAAACTGAATGTACTGGGCTCTGTGTTATACGTTGCTGCCCATCCGGATGATGAGAATACAAGACTTATTGCTTATTTATCCAAAGACAAATTATACCGTACCGGTTATCTCTCCATAACCCGTGGCGATGGCGGACAAAACCTGATCGGCGATGAACAGGGAATTGACCTGGGATTGATCAGAACCCAGGAACTGCTTGCGGCAAGAAGAATTGACGGTGGAGAACAATTTTTTACAAGAGCCTATGATTTTGGTTTTTCGAAAAGCCCGGAGGAAACTTTTACCAAATGGGACAAAGAAAAAATATTGAGTGATGTGGTATGGGTGATCAGGAAATTTCAACCGGATGTTATCATTACAAGATTTCCAACTACCGGTGAAGGTGGCCATGGTCATCATACGGCTTCCGCCATTTTAGCTAATGAGGCATTTGCAGCAGCAGCAGATCCCAATCGCTTTCCTGAACAATTTAAATATGGTGTAAGCCCATGGCAGGTCAAAAGGATTTTATGGAACACTTTCAATTTTGGGGGAACCAATACACAGAGTAATGACCAGTTTCATTTTGATGTGGGTGGTTACAATCCTTTGTTGGGAAAAAGTTATGGCGAGATAGCTGCAAACAGCCGTAGCCAGCACAAGAGCCAGGGTTTTGGCGTGCCGGCCACAAGGGGCGAAGCAATAGAATATTTTAAAACTACAGGAGGTAGTGCACCCGGTAATGAGCTGATGGATGATGTTGATCTCAGTTGGAAAAAAATTCCCGGAGGGGATGTAATTGAAAAAAAGATTGACAGCTTATCAGCTTCGTTTGATTTTCTGCATCCTGAAAAATCAGTAAAGGGGTTAGTGTCACTTTATCAGCAACTACAATCCATGCCACCAGGTTATTGGAGAAATAAAAAAACGGCTGAAACGCAACAATTGATCGAGCAATGCAGTGGTTTGTTTTTGGATGCCACCACTTCAGAACAGTTTGCTGTGCAAACCGATTCAATTAAAATTAATTTTTCACTTAATAACCGGTTGGGGACTGATGCAGTATTGCAAAAAGTTCAGATGGACGATTTTGATTCTGTGTTTTCAAAACCGCTTGAAAGGAATAAGAATTTCAATTTTTCCAAAACATTTCCCGTAGCAGCAGATAAAGACCTTACCCAGCCTTATTGGCTCGCCAATAAAATGGAAGAAGGTTATTTTAATGTGAATGAGCAATTGAGGATCGGCCAGGCTGATGCGGACCCGGCATACCAGGTTTCAGTTCAGGTAAAAATTTACGGACAGATCTTCAGTTTTATTAAACCGGTGAAATATAAATTTACTGATCCTGTAAAGGGTGAGTTGTATGAGCCATTGGTTGTAGTGCCACCGGTAATGGTAGCCCCCGATGAAGATTTGCAAATCGTTATTAATGATAAAACAACCATTGAAGGAAGTTTAACACTTTCAGGAATGAAAAAAGGCTTCAGTGGAAAATTATCAGCAATTGATGAAGGCAGTAACAAAAGGCTTGATGGATTTTCATTCAGCAATTCTGATGCAGCTATCGGTTCCCGAAATCAGGTTATCAATCTAAGTTATAAGGGAAGCAATGGTAAGTCAGTTGCAGCAATGAGGCTTGGTATCACAGGAAACGACGAAAAAATGTTGTCAAATGATAAGCATGAAATCAAATACGATCACATACCTTGGATAAATTATTATCATGATGCAACAGTGGCGATAAAAAATGTTCAGCTTGATACTTATAACAGAAAAATCGGCTATATAGTTGGCGCCGGGGATAAAGTCCCGGCTGCATTGGAACAGATGGGTTATGAAGTGACATTACTCAGCGATAAAGAGCTTTCTAAAAACAACTTTGATAAATTCGATGTTATTATCACCGGTGTCAGGGCATATAACACAAATGCCTGGCTGAATAAGCACTATGAAAAACTGATGAAATATGTGAATGAAGGAGGTAGCCTGATCGTTCAATACAATACCAGTAACCAGATCGGTCCGGTAAGGGCTAAAATAGGGCCTTATGATTTCAACATAACCCGAAACAGGGTGACAGATGAAAATGCAAAAGTGACTTTCCTAAAACCTGAGCATCCTGTATTTAATTTCCCGAATAAAATAACGGATGAGGATTTTAAAGGATGGATACAGGAAAGAAGTATTTATCATGCCAGCGATACATCCGGTAAGTTTGAAAAACTCATCAGCATGGCTGACCCGGGCGAAAAATCAGATGATGGGAGCCTATTAGTTGCTAAATACGGAAAAGGCTGGTTTACTTATACCGGGCTTGTATTTTTCCGTGAACTTCCCGCCGGAGTTCCGGGGGCATACAGGTTAATAGCAAATATTATTGCCCTAAACAAAAGGAAAGGATTCTGATGGCAAGCAATAATAAACCAAACGTAAAAAGAGGTGAACTGGCATTCATCTTTGCAATTGTGCTTGGACTTGTATTGGGGATGGCCATTAAAAAGATAAGACTGGGGATCATCCTTGGTTTGATTTTGGGGATAGTGATAGTTTTTACAGGCTGGCTTCGCACCACCAGAAAATAAACTAATGAATCTGCCCGAACATGATAAGGCGCCATTTTTCCGAAACTGGAATTTCTGGTATGTACTGGTGATTTTATTTCTTGTTTTACTTATCATTCTTTTTACTTTATTCACCAAACGGTTTGCATGAGCCAGGTAGATTGGATAGTACTGATCATCACACTGCTTGCCATTATTGTGTATGGGTTGTATAAAAGCCGTACATCTCATAACCTGGATGGTTATTTTCTTTCAAACCGAAGTCTGCCATGGGGATTGGTATTGCTGAGCATCATGGGTACACAGGCCAGTGCCATCACTTTTCTTTCAGCTCCGGGCCAGGCTTATACTGACGGGATGCGTTTTGTGCAATACTATTTTGGTATCCCTTTAGCGATGGTGGTCATCTGTATATTCTTTGTGCCGATTTTCAGACGGTTGAAAGTTTATACAGCGTATGAATACCTTGAAAACCGTTTTGATGGGAAAACAAGGACATTGACCTCGTTGCTCTTTTTTCTTTCAAGAGGATTATCAACCGGCATCAGTGTATATGCTCCTTCCATTATTCTTTCTTCACTGCTTGGCTGGGATATTATCTGGACCAACCTGTTTATGGGAGGTCTGTTAATTATTTACACAATGACCGGAGGAGCCAAAGCCGTGGCTTACACACAACAATTACAACTGATCATAGTTTTCGTAGGTATGTTTCTTGCCGCATACATGGTGGTAAGAATGCTTCCGGAGAATGTTGGCTTTAAAGATGCGTTGGAAGTTGGCGGCAAACTGAGTAAGCTGAATGTAATTACAACCGGGTTTACTGAAAAAGGATTTAACTGGAGTGACCAGTATAATTTATTGAGTGGCATAATCGGCGGTTTCTTTCTTGCCCTGTCCTATTTCGGCACCGATCAAAGCCAGGTGGGCCGCTATCTTACCGGCAGATCGTTACGGGAAAGCAGGATGGGATTATTGATGAATGGCTTTGTAAAAGTGCCCATGCAGTTTCTTATTCTGTTGGTAGGTGTATTGGTTTTTACTTTTTATCAATTCAATAAAGCGCCGATATTTTTTAACGATGTTCAGTTGAAAAAACTTGAACAGTCTTCATACAGAGATTCTTTATTAATTGTAAAAAGCAGGTATGATGAAATTTCGATAGAAAAGCAAAAGGCCGTTGTTGAATATTCCTCGGCATCACATAGTGGAGATGATGCGGTTTCTGCAAAATCTTTGGAGTTGCTCAGGGGTCTTCAAAAACAGTCTGACAGCTTAAGAAAAAAAGTTATTGGCTGGCTTAATAACAAAGTTCCGCAGGGTGATGGCAATGATACAAACTATATCTTTCTCCGGTTTGTAGTTGATAATTTGCCTGTTGGTTTGGTGGGATTGCTGATTGCAATTATTTTCCTTGCATCATGGGGGAGTATCGCTGCCGCCATTAATTCGCTGGCATCATGCAGCATGGTGGATGTTCACCGCAGGGTAAGTAAGAAGGAAATAATTCCTGAAAAGGAATACAGGCTTTCCAAAATCTATACGCTTGGGTGGGGCATTTTCTGCATAGTGGTTGCCATGTTTACCTACAATATCGGCAACAGCCTGATAGAAGCGGTGAATGTTTTGGGTTCTTTATTTTATGGAGTGATACTGGGAGTTTTTCTTGTGGCATTCTTTATGAAAAAAGTGGTAAATGGCAATGCAGTATTCTGGGCCGCAGTGCTGGCTGAGTTTTTAGTGTTAACTGTATTTATTCTTACTAAACAAGGGGTTTTTAAAATGGGCTTCTTGTGGCTTAATCCGATAGGAGCATTAGGTGTGGTATTTTTTACGATCATACTTAATAAGCTGATGCAAAAGAAAAAGCTTCCGGGATAGGAAGCTCTTTTTCTTGATTTTATTTCCAGCACTATAAGGGATCATTTTTCCAGCTCAGCCAATAATTTCTCATTCAATTTTACATAGTCGTCATTCTTTTGTTCGGCAGCCAGTGCTTTCGATTTTTCTGCTGCAGCTTTGGCTTCGTCTTTTTTACCAAGTTTAGCAAGGCAATTTGCTCTTTGATGGTGTATCCAAAAAGCATTGGGTTGCATTTCCACTGCTTTATCAAACCATGCCAAAGCCTGGTTCAGGTCTTTGCCATTGTCCATATAGTACATAGCGGCATTGAAATAGGGGCGGTTGTCCTTATTCATGAGTTGATCAATCTGTGCCATCACTTTTGTTTCCACATCCGCTGAAATGGGCAATGCAACGGCGGTTTTATCCCACATGATATGCAGTTCACAGGCCGAGGGTTTTACATTGGCAAACTGCATGGTGAATGTTTCAGTTTTGTTCTCCATGTCCATGGTATTTGCTTCTACTCTTACAATATCCTGGTCGGCCTTGTAATCGGCAGGGCTTGTCACATCAGTTTGTTTGGTGATGATGATGATCCAGCTTTTTTTGTCGGGTATTGTCAGCAGACCATATTTGCCGGCTTTGATCTTTGTTCCGCCAATGTTTACTTCATCGGCAAAAGTAATGGTGGTGGCATTGTTTGCTCCCGTACGCCATACTTTTCCAAAGGGAACAAGGTCGCCGAAAATTTTTCTTCCTTTTACTCCGGGACGGGAATAAGAAAGTTCAACAGATGACAGTCCAAAATCCTGTTTAAGTGTTTGGGTTGGACTGGGCGCAGGTGTTTTTAATTGCGCATCAGCAATAAATAATGAACAGGCAGCAATTGCCGCTAAGACATGTTTTCTCATGATTAATTTTTTTAAGGATGACAAAGTTAAGGGAATAAAGTTCTGATACTGGTCAGAAATATGATGGCATCAGAAGTTGATGGTGACAGTGGTTCTGCCATTTTTATTTGTGCTGCGTTTCCATTTGGGTCCCTGTTTTATCAGGCGGATGGCTTCTTTGTCGCACTTGCCGCAAAGAGATTTTTCAATTTTGAATTTAAAAGGCTCACCATCTTTATTTACTTCAAAAGAAACCTGTACCTGCCCTGAAGCATTTGGCTTTGTTTTTATTTCATCAGGCACATCAAGGTTATTGGCGATATATGTATCATAATTGTCCCATCCATCCGCCGGTTCAGGTTCTTCCAGTTTTATGTTGGCATCCATGCTGCGTGCTGCCGAATTGGGTTTCTGGTTACTTAGCACCACTTCAGATAATCCTCTGCGGTCATCCTGAAGAACCACCCGGTTGTTTGTTACACTACTTCTTAGTTGGATATTATTATTTTCAAAGCCAATTGATTTTACCTGCACATTCAACACAGTGTCGGGATAAACGAGATTAAAATAACCTCTTACATCAGTGTAAGTGCCTGCATTATTATCACTGGGGTTGTATACCCGTGCAAATGGGAGCCCTATATTATTTGAATCAGTGACCTGTCCACGGAAAATATTTGTTTGGTTGCTAAATGCTGCATTGTTCGCTGGTTGTGGCTCAACTGCTCTGCGATTAGCGGCAACTGCGTTTTTCTTTTTCAGGTCTTCATTCGCTGCCGCTTCAAATTTATCTGCCACCCCATCGCCATCACTGTCAATATTTGATTTATTATCGGAAACAACCAAACCTTTTGCTTCGTCTTTATTGATTTCTTTGGCATCTCTGGCTGCTGAAACCTGTTTCAGTTTTTCTTCTTCACCGGTTTTTGCAGGTTGAGGAACATTGCCTGAGGCCGGGTTTGTATTAACTACAACTACGTTTTCACCAGGTTTTATTGATTCAGAAGAAGGATTTTTAGAAGATTCGTTTTTTCTCCCGGTTAAAGACTCATCAGCAGCGACGATTTTATCATCTTTTTGTTGGTTCCCTTCCGACGATGAAATGTTTTCTTTTACAGTTAATGTCAGATTGCCCGGAGCAGTAGTTGAAGTACCGGTTACAGAATCTTTTACCCCGCTTTCTTCTTTATCTGAAGTATTCAATTTTGCAATCTCATTTGATTTTTTATCTGTAAATAAAAATTGATTTGCCAACAATCCCAGCCCACCAATAATTATTACCGCTGCAGCCACCCTCAGCCATGGGAAAGATGTTTTGGAACCACCTTTAATCGGGATCACTTTGGCATCCTGTGACTTTTCTGCAATCCTTGTTCTGAGATCATTGATATCGGCTGTTACATTTGTTCCGGCAAAAGCATAGCCTTCCAAGGCATCGGTCAGAAAGGGGTCATCCAATGCCGCTTTTTCAAGGTCATGCCTTTCTTTGTCGGAAAGCAAACCTTTATGATATTTTTCAATATCAGCAGCGCTAAAATTCTTTATGTTGTTATCCGTTGCCATTTGGCATTACAAAGTTCAATTTTTATTTCTTACCTCTGACTTCTGATCTCCGACTTCCTGTTTTTCCATGCAATTCTTCAGGTTCCTTCTTCCGTTCTGTATAAAACTTCTTATCTGGTTCCAGTCCTGCCCGGTTATTTCTGCTATTTCATTATAACATTTCCCTTCTAAATAAAAGAGCTTTATGGCTTCCCGCTGGTCCTCTGCCAGTGTTCCGAGGCAGTATTCCAGCTTTTTAAAATTCTCCTCTTTTTCCAGCACGCCATTCAGATGCACATTTTCCTCCGATTGCACAAGTTCTGTTTTGAATTCCACTGTTTTAAGGTTTCTTGGCGTCCTGAGTTTCATCAGGCAATGATTTTTAGCTACCTGGTGCAGCCAGCCTTTGAAATTATCCACTTCATGCTTTTTCAATTTTGATACCAGTTCTTCAAAGATCTGCATCACACAATCTTTGGAAGTCTCAGGTTCTTTAAAATATTTCAGGCAAACGCCATATACCAACTCCATGTATCGTTGGTATAAGTCTCCCAATACGGACATGTCGCCCGATTGTTTATACAGGGCAACCAGTTCCTTGTCGGTGAGTGATGAATGGTATGTGTTAGTGATAAAAGCCAAAGGATAAAATTAGCAAATAAATTCAGACAGGCTCTTATGCAATTGCTAAAAATGCAGCATCTCAGGTGGCTGAACATAATTTTTCATCTCAAAAAATGTATCTCATGAAACGCATACTCCTTCTGATTGCCCCGGTATTATTAATAATGCTGGCATTCCGTCCTGTAAAATCATTTACTGTTTCAGGCATTGTTTCCGATGAAACCGGCAGCCCCCTTCCCGGTGTATCCATATTTGTAAAAGGCACCCGTACCGGTGTGGCATCGGCACATGATGGCACATATAAAATAACGGTGCCTAACTCAAACAGTGTGCTGGTGTTTTCCGGAGCCGGACTTGAAATGAAAGAAGAAAAAATAGGGGGTCGTACAACGATCAATGTAACTATCAAAAGAGTTGTATTGACCGGCACCGAGGTTGTGGTTACTGCTTATGGACAAAAAAGACAGGCGAAAGAATTGGGATATAGTATTGCAAAAGTAAAATCAGCGGATCTTTCTCAAGGTTATTATTCAGGGATACAAAATGGCTTAAGTGGAAAGGTTGCAGGTGTAAAAATAGACTCTGATGGTGATGGTGTTTATGATGAATTTGAAAGAGAGGGGTATGATAATATCGTTGAAAACAAGTTCCTGAAAGTAACTGACAATCCTCTTTCCACTTTTTCTATAGATGTGGATGCAGCTTCATATAGTAATATCCGGAGGTTCCTGAATCAGGGTCAGTTGCCGCCGGCCGGTGCTGTGAGAATTGAGGAAATGGTAAATTATTTTCATTATGAATATCCACAACCAAAAACTGATGATCCTTTTTCGATCAACACTGAAATTTCTGATTGTCCTTGGAATAAAGACAATAAACTTGTGCTGATTGGTCTGCAGGGTAAAAAGATACCAACTGAAAATCTGCCCGCTTCAAATCTTGTTTTCCTGATAGATGTTTCAGGCTCCATGTGGGATGCAAATAAACTTCCTTTGGTGAAGGCTTCAATGAAAATGCTGGTGGATCAATTAAGAGAGCAGGATAAAATTTCAATGGTGGTATATGCAGGAGCTGCAGGTCTTGTATTGCCTTCTACAAGCGGCGCTGATAAGACAAAGATCAAAGATGCGATAGATAAACTGGAGGCCGGTGGATCAACTGCCGGTGGGGCCGGTATTAAACTGGCTTATAAAACCGCTAAAGAAAATTTTGTAAAAAATGGTAACAACCGTGTTATTCTTTGCACAGATGGTGATTTTAATGTTGGCGAAAGCAGCGATGATGCAATGGAGAGATTAATTGAGAACGAAAGAAAGAGTGGTGTGTTCCTTACTGTGTTGGGCTATGGTATGGGCAATTACCAGGATGCCAAAATGCAGAAACTTGCTGACAAAGGAAACGGCAACCATGCCTACATTGATGGCATTACCGAAGCAAAAAAAGTACTGGTGAATGAGTTTGGCGGTACTCTTTTCACCATCGCCAAAGATGTGAAGTTGCAGATTGAATTCAATCCCGCTAAAGTACAGGGCTACCGCCTGATCGGTTACGAAAACAGGATGCTGGCTAAAGAAGATTTTAACGATGACAAAAAAGATGCCGGAGAACTCGGCAGCGGTCATACTGTTACGGCTTTGTATGAAGTGATACCCGTGGGAGTGGAGAGTGACTTTTTGAAAAAAGTGGATACATTGAAATATCAGAAAAATGTTGTTCCGCTAAGCAAATCATCACACAACGATGAGATCATGACGGTGAAATTCCGTTACAAAGCTCCCGATGGCGATGTAAGCAAGCTGATCGAACATCCTGTTTTGGATAAACAAATACCTATTGCCAGGACTTCTGAGAACTTCCGTTTTGCTGCAGCCGTTGCACAATTTGGTATGCTGCTTCGCAATTCTGAGTTTAAATCAGATGCCTCCTACAGTAGTGTATTAGGTCTTTCCCGTAAGGCTAAGGGTGCTGATGAAGAAGGTTATCGTTCGGAGTTTGTACGACTGGTGGAAAGTGCACAGTTGCTTGCTAAAGCAAAACCGGAAAAAGATGAACCTGAAATGGATGATGAAGAGGTAGAATCACTTCCAGTAAGTAAGAACAAATAAATTTTAATCGCCTTTTCCCCCTCTCTCCCGATAGCTATCGGGATGGAGAGGGGTTAAGGCTGAGGTCCTTTCCGGCTACAATTCTTTTTTTAACCCTAAACAATTAAGCTATGAAAATGATGTTAGTCCCGAAGGGATCCATTTGGAGAAAAAGGCAACTATTGTTGTCTGTGTCTGCACTGGCTTTGGCCGGATTGCTTGCTTCAATGACTTCGAAAAAGAGTGACAATGTATCAAAAGAAGTGGAACGATGTAACAATCCCGATGTCAGCCACGTCTGTATTATGAAAACCATTTTTGGTCTCGACACCAGCCAGGAACAAAATTTTATCAGCACATTCAAAACACCGGAGAAAGTTCAGGAGTCCATTAAAAAAGGATTGGCCTGGACGGATAAGGCACAGGGAAATGATGGGGGATGGGGTGCCGGCAGTCATTATAACCAGGGGGTGATGGATCCACATGCAGTACCCAGCGATCCTGCTACTACCTCATTGGTTGCAATGTCGCTGCTGAGAACGGATAATACATTGACGAAAGGAGAATATTCAAAGAACCTGAAGAATGGATTGGAATTTTTATTAAAGCAGGTTGAAAACTGCCCTGACAGCCAGCCTTATCTCACCAAACTGGAAAACACACAGCCACAGATCAAACTCGGAAGGAATATTGATGTGATATTGACAGCCCAGTTCTTCACCAATATGCTGCGTTATGATATTAACGATGCACAATTGAAAAAAAGAATTGAGAAAGCATTGGATAAATGTGTGGCAAGAATTCAAAAAGGTCAGGGTACAGATGGCAGTTGGAGAGATGGTGGTTGGGCGCCGGTATTACAATCAGCTTTGGCAAATAATGCTCTTGAAAGTGCAGATGATGTGGGAAGAAAAGTTGACACGGCTGTTCTCAACCGCAGCCGCCAATACCAAAACAGCAATTTTGATCTGAAGACAAACTCAGCTGTAACGGGTGAGGCAGCAGGTGTAATGCTCTATGGCTTGTCAAGCACCACAAGAGCCAGTGCCAAAGAATCAATGAAGGCGCAGGAGATTATTGTCAGGGGATTTAGCAGCGGTGCTATAAAAGACAAGACAGTGAATGAAGAGAACCTGAGAAAAGCCGGGGTAGATGCTGTGGAAGCCAAACAACTGGCCACAGCCTATTCCATAAACAAAGCGTCGCAGGCGCAGGCTTTGAGGGAGGATGTGATGCAAGGATTCGGAAATAACGGAGGCGAGGAGTTCATGAGTTTTTTAATGACGGGGGAAAGCATTTTAATGCAGGGGGGCAATGACTGGAAAAAATGGTATGATATGATGAGCGGAAAACTGGTAAATATCCAAAACCAGAATGGAAGCTGGAATGGCCATCATTGCATCACCAGCCCGGTTTTCTGTACCGCCACCTGTTTATTGATATTATCTATACATAACGATATGCAATTTTCGATGCAGCAGCATCAGAAAAAAAATAGCTAATCATTTAACAGCCGGTTAGTGATAACGGGGGCCGGTTTCTACCGGCCTCCTCTTTTTTTGACCGCTGATAGCGATGAGTAAACGATTAAATGAATAGATAAGTAAAGTGCCAAAAAGGTTTCATTGAGACAACACATACAGTAAAAATTTCTTCTGTAAGAGTTATTGCTTAACGCTGATTATGTGATAACGGATAACAAACGTACCAACCACAGTTAATATCCCTACCGTACATGTGTCATTTCCTATTGCGCAGGCAATGCAGGAGAATATCTTTGTAGTACCATTTTTTAATTTTTAAAAACAATACCTTATGAAAAAGCTCTTCCACCTGGGCATTGTGTCCCTTTTTATCATCTCTGTTTCGTCATGTTCAAAATCGGCTGACGATCTTGCTGCCAATCAGCAAAGCAGCAGTAAATCTTCAAAATACAGGAATCCAAATGGATTATTAAACGGATTTGCTCCCGGCGAGAATGCCGAATGGGGGGAATCAAAGTTTTTCCCATTTATTAATCAACCTTACGATCTTATGCTTGGAGATGGGGATAATTCAATCCTTCATACCGACGGAAATGAATTTGCGGCTTTTTTTGTGGTCGTATCTTATGACTATTCTGAGTTGCCCGCCGAGCAGGCTAATTTAATATTGTGGGACGATGACAGCAATCAAATGATCAACAGATACCAATTGATGACAGCAGAAACAGCAGCAGATTATGGTGTGAAGGTTCCGGAAGATCTAAACGGACAATGGGTATATTTCGCTATTGTCCCTATGGCTGATTTGTCAACGGGTATAAAAACCACGGTTTCACTATATTCTGATATTACTACGATCAATGGAACCATTACTTCGCAGCTTCCCCAGGCTTTCATGATAATGCCCTGATAAACTTTTTTTTCAAACTTATACTACCCCTTCTGTTTTGGAAGGGGTTTTTATTTAAAGCCAGGATGAAACTGTTCAAGTGTTTTTCTTAGAAACTCCCTGTCAAGATGCGTATAAATCTCCGTAGTGCTGATGCTGGCATGGCCCAGCATTTCCTGTACAGCTCTCAGATCAGCGCCGCCTTCTACAAGATGTGTGGCGAAGGAATGCCGGAATGTGTGAGGTGAAACTGTTTTTTTTATCCCTGCCTTCTTCGCCATTTCTTTAATAATATAAAAGATCATCACTCTTGAAAGTTTACTACCCCTTTTATTCAGGAATAAAATATCCTCATTACCTTTTTTAACCGGGACATGAACCCGGATGTGGTTTTTATAGATAGTGATATATTTTGATGCACTTCGCCCAATGGGGACCAATCTTTCTTTATCGCCTTTGCCCAATACCCTGATAAAACCAATATCAAGATATAACTGTGATATTTTCAGGTTCACCACTTCACTTACCCGCAGGCCGCAGCTGTACATGGTTTCCAGGATAGCTTTATTGCGGCCGCCTTCGGGCTTGCTGAGGTCAATTTTTGAGATCATATTTTCGATTTCCTCAAAGCTTAGCACATCAGGCAGTTTTCTTCTCAGTTTAGGTGCTTCAAGAAGGGTGGTAGGGTCTGTAGCTGAAATATTTTCAAGCTGGCAATACTTATAAAACGACCGGATGCCTGAGATGATCCTTGCCTGAGAAGTATCACTCATGCCAAGCTCAGCAATTGCTTTTATGAATTGTTGCAGATCTTTCAGCCTGATCTCAGAAGGGTTTTTCATCAGGCTTTTTTCCTGGAGGAATTGAGTAAACATTTCAATATCCCTGAGGTACGCTGCTACCGAATTATCAGAAAGAGATTTTTCCAGTTGCAGCCATGCTTTGAATCCTTTTTTGTAGGGTTCCCACATGAGATGATTTTGAAACCTGCCCGTCCGGCAGGCGGGTTGGGAAATTATCAAATTGGGAAATTGAGAAGAGCTCGGGAAAGAAATTACTAAATTTCCCAATTCCAAAATTCCAAAATTATTTTAGTGTAATATTCTTCTCCAGTTCCTTCCACTCATTATCAATCTTTACTTTCACCCATATTCTCGTTGGGGTCACATTTACTGAATCAATGTATTCATGTAAAGCATCGTAGTCAATTTCCAGGGCCTTGCCAAATGTCATCTGAGCGGTTTTACCCGTCAGCATATCTTCCACAAATATATTTCCCCTGTCGGTATAAGCTACCATGTTATCTGCAATGAAAAATTTCGGATCAAGACTGTTTATCCCACTGCTTTTCCTGCCTATGGTTGCGGTTTTATTAAACGGCAGTTTAAGCTGGTATCCTCTTCCTGTGGCGCAGTCATTGAAAAGAAGCCATGCATAGGCTGTGTCATTAATATAACAGCGTACATAATTCTTATTAAAATGAACGGCGTTGTTTAGAAAATCAGTAAGACCAACCTTACGGTTTACCCCCATTCCCTTATAGCTCCAGGCAAGTGAGTCTGCCATACAGTTGCTGGCGCTGATATATACATAGGGCTTCAGTTTAGCATCGCTGGTAAATTTTAAAGAGTCTTTGAAACAAGTTGTGTCGCAAAATGTCGGTTGCCCTGAACCGGAAGACTTGCAGGAGGAATTGACAGATGCAATTGAAATGGCAATAAAAGGCAAAACCCAGTTTTTCATGTTCATTGATTTGGTGTGCAGCAAAAATAGCTATTGGATCGTTTTGACAGGTAATAATATTATTTCTATGGTTTCAAACATTATCTTCGCCGCATGATCGGCAACAGGGAAGTTAATCTGCAATTATTTAAGCAAAGAGTAGAGCATCATAAAAGAAAGTTCAGAAGATTTATTACCCGGTTGGGGAAAAAACAGCCCAAAGGCTTACCAGCATTGACAAACCGGCTTGAAAAAGAAGTGTGGCATGAAGTGGACTGCCTGACCTGTGCCGGATGCTGCAAAACGATGACTCCGACATTTACTGAAAAGGATATCAAACGTATTGCTGCACATCTTGGAGAAACTCCTGAACAATTTAAACAAACCCGCCTCCGCAGAGAAAGAGGCGGCGACAGGGACTGGCTAAACAAAAAAGATCCCTGCCAGTTTCTTGACCTAAAGACAAACAAATGCAGCATTTATGAGGTAAGGCCTGCTGATTGTGCCGGATTTCCCCATCTGCAAAAGACCATGAAAGATTATGGCCATGTTCACAAGCAAAACATTGAATGTTGTCCTGCTTCCTTTAAGATGATTGAGAAAATGATGATGCATCTGAATCATCATTTATAGAAAAACATCTTCCAATAGAAAGTATTCCGGTTCTTTTTGTTTGAATAATGTGATGGCAAGGATGTCATACTGTATCCATTTGTGACCAGGATTGAGAAATAAGAATTCATCTGCTGCCTTCTGAAGTCTTTTGAATTTTTTCCTGGTCACACTGTCTTCCGGATTGCCAAACTGATTACCCTGTCTTGCTTTCACTTCCACGAAATGAAGTTTTTCTCCTTTTTTGGCGATAATGTCAATTTCAAAATAGGAATACCGCCAGTTGAGATGAAGTATCTCATATCCTCTTTCCTTCAGCCATTGAATAGCCATTTGTTCACCTTCTTTTCCCAGTTCGTTGTGAAGCGCCATTTATTTGTGAGTGTTGAGTTGTTAGTTGTGAATGAATACAAAGCTTACGGTTTTTACTCACTACTCAGCACTCACAACTGACTCTTGTGTATCTTTACCCAAGTTAATGAATTATAAACATGCCGGGTATCTATCGTTTAAAAGGAACTGTAAAGCATTATGACTGGGGCGGAGCATCTTTCATCCCTTCATTACTTCGGATGGAAAATAAAAACAATCAGCCTTTCGCAGAATACTGGATGGGTACTCATCCCCAGGATAATTGTACAATTGAATTGGCCGGCCATCATCCTGAAGTGCTGAAAGATTATCTGAAAAAATATCCTGAGTTTTTGGGTAAAGAAGTGCAGGATAGATTTGGTCATCTTCCTTATTTGTTCAAAGTACTGGATGTTCATAAAATGCTCTCCATCCAGGTTCATCCATCCAAAGCTGCGGCAGAAAAAGAGTTTGCAAGAGAAAATGCAGAAGGCATCCCGATTGATTCTGTTCGCAGAAATTACAAAGATGATAACCATAAGCCCGAACTGATGGTGGCATTAAGTAATTTCTGGCTGCTGCATGGGTTTAAGCCACCGGAAGAAATGACTTATACATTATTAAATGTTACAGAACTGAGGGAACTGTTGCCGGTATTCAACCAGTCAGGTTATGAAGGATTGTATAGGCATGTAATGGAAATGCCGCAGGAGGATGTGAACCGGATACTGCAACCACTGATCAATAATCTTGCAACTGTTTACAGAGACAAGCAGCCGGATAAATATGATGAAGATTTCTGGGCGGCCAAAGCTGCTTACAGTTTTCCGCATAATGGTAAGATTGACCGGGGTATTTTCTCAATTTATTTATTCAACCTTGTGCATTTAAAAAAAGGGGAGGGGATATTTCAAAATGCCGGTGTGCCACATGCTTACCTGGAAGGACAGAATGTGGAGATCATGGCAAGTTCGGATAATGTATTGCGTGGTGGACTGACGAACAAACACATTGATGTAAAAGAATTATTGAAGCATGTAAAATGCGAACCCACTCATGTGCAGATACTTAAAGGAGAGCCGTTAAATAATTTTGAAAAAGTATATAGCACAGCAGCGCCGGATTTTCAGTTAAGCATGTTTGAATTGCATGCAGGTGATGGGGTTACTTTTTCACCCGTAACCACTGAAATCATTTTACTGACAGAAGGAATGGCTGAACTCAGCAATGGCAACGGGTCATTGAAGCTTGAACCAGGTCACGCCTCGGCAATAGTTTTTCCGGGCAGGGATGTAAAGCTCAGCAGCCCCGGTGGTGCTGTTGTTTTCAGGGCTTCTGTTCCCTCAAAAGCATCAGGCCGCTGAAAGCGTCCCGATGGATAATAATTGCAGTAATTCATTTATTTTTGCCCGTATCAATTGAATAGTTATGAATATCAACAGACGTTTAATTCTTTTTACAATTATCCTGATAGCCTTGCAGGTTTGCTGCAAACTTTTATTTGCCAATAATCCTGACCTGTCAGGACTTTCTCCTTTTGTTGCCATAGCCTTGTTTTCAGGTTTTATTGTGAAGGAAAAAAATATGTCATTCCTGCTGCCTTTGCTGGCTCTTTTTATCAGCGATGCTGTAATTCACATATTGTACCTGAATAATTTATTTGGCTTTGCCGGCTTTTATGGTGGACAGTGGAAGAATTATTTGTTGTTGCTTGCCGTTACAGCAATCGGCTGGATATTAAAAGGAAGAAACTATTCCACATTGACTGCCGGAGCCATTGCTGCTCCCACTTTATATTTCCTTGTATCAAACTTTATGGTGTGGCAGGCTACCAGCGAAGCTGTGTATGCAAGATCTTTTAACGGCCTGATGGCATGTTATGATGCAGGCATTCCTTTTTACAGAAATTCTTTGATTGCAACAGTTGTTTTTCTGCCGTTGATAATTGTTGCTTATAATTACCTAACAAGGAATAAAGCGGAATTGAAACTGGCTTAAGATTATTATTTGAAGATATTGAACCCATCAGTGTTTGCTGGTGGGTTTTTTATTTTGCGAATCTGTTATGACTCTGTGTCCTTTTAGCGTCTTGTCACCCCGAGGTACGAGGGGTCTCAGATGCTTCCATTCGTCGGCATGACAAAGTCATAATAAACGGGCTGTTTAAAAAAGCTTTGAATCGCTGTTATTATATCCTTCATCAGCCAGTAAGGTATGATGACTTCCATCTGCCGCTTCGGTAGCAAGTTCATCACAACGGTTGTTATAAGGATTATCGGCATGCCCCTTAACCCATACAAAACGGATAAACTGAGTTTTGGCCAGATGATAATAACGCAGCCAGAGATCTTTATTTTTCTTTCCGCCTTTAAAGTTGGTAGCGATCCAGGTGTTCAGCCAGCCCTTTTCTACAGCATTCACCACATACTGGCTGTCGGAATATATTTTTATGTGCAAGCCTTGTTTCTTTAAAGCTTCAAGCCCGGCTATCACCGCCATCAGTTCCATGCGGTTGTTGGTGGTGAGTTTATAGCCTTGTGATAATTCTTTTCTATGAGTGCCACTCATAAGAATAGTTCCATATCCACCCGGGCCTGGATTGCCTCTCGATGAGCCATCTGTATATATTGTAATCTCAGTACTCATAATTTTTTTTGGCCACAGATGAACACAGATTAACACAGATGGATTGCTTCGCAATCTTTTTTCTATGCCACGAATTAACACGAAATCACACGAAGTAATTTTTATTTCTTGAAGTTCTATTTCTGTCGAAGACAGAAATAATCTGTGTTAATCTGTGTTCATCTGTGGCTAACCTAATATCTGCCGAAGGCAGTTTTTTCGTGTCTTTCCGTGTGATTTCGTGGCTACACCTGAAATACGCCGGTCTTCAAATCATTTATATGTGGATTACAATTCGCCGCCGCAATTCCTTCGCTGATCACTTTCCTCGTATCCACCGGGTCAATGATCGCATCCACCCACAACCTGGCCGCTGCATAGTATGGTGATGTTTGTTTATCGTACCGGCCCGTAATTTCATCCAGCAATTTTTTTTCTGCCTCAGGTGTTATCTTTTTTCCTTTTGATTTCAGCGAAGCAACTTCTATCTGCAAAAGTGTTTTTGCCGCCGCATCACCACCCATCACTGCGATCTTTGCGGTAGGCCATGCATAGATGAAACGTGGATCATAAGCCTTGCCACACATGGCATAGTTACCAGCGCCATAAGAGTTACCAATAATGATTGTAATTTTTGGCACCACAGAATTCGCCACCGCATTCACCATCTTTGCACCATCTTTGATGATGCCCGCATGTTCACTGCGGCTGCCCACCATAAAACCGGTAACATCCTGTAAGAACACCAATGGAATTTTCTTCTGGTTACAATTCAAAATAAAACGGGCCGCTTTATCAGCGCTGTCATTATATATCACACCGCCCATCTGCATCTCACCTTTCTTCGTTTTTACAATTAATCGCTGATTCGCCACAATACCCACCGCCCAGCCATCAATTCTTCCGTAACCACACACAATCGTTTTACCATAATCTTCTTTGAACTGTTCAAATTCCGAACCATCAACGATGCAGTTAATAATATCCACCACATCATAAGGCTTGCCATCATGTGGAAACAATCCATACAATTCTTCCGGACTTTTTTTCGGAGCAGCAGATGCTATTCTATCAAACCCGGCTTTCGGTTTCTCACCCAGCATCGAAAACATTTTTTTGATATGGTCCATGCATTCCTGCTCGGTTTTGAATTTATAATCGGCAATGCCCGATATCTCCGTATGCGTTACCGCACCGCCGAGGGTTTCGTTGTCAATGTCTTCTCCGATGGCAGCTTTTACGAGATAAGGCCCGGCTAAGTAAATAGAACCGTTGCCTTCCACCATCAGTGTTTCATCACTCATGATGGGCAGATAGGCGCCGCCCGCCACACAGGGGCCCATCACCGCAGCTATTTGTGTGATGCCCATGCCGCTCATGACGGCATTGTTGCGAAAGATGCGGCCAAAATGTTCTTTGTCGGGAAATATTTCATCCTGCATCGGCAGAAACACACCGGCGCTGTCCACTAAGTAAATAACCGGCAGATGATTTTCCATCGCTATCTCCTGCAACCGCAAATTCTTTTTACCGGTGATGGGAAACCATGCACCCGCCTTCACCGTTTGGTCGTTGGCGAGTATCACACACTGGCGGCCGCTTACATAACCCACACCCGCCACCGTGCCACCCGCAGGGCAATCGCCCTGTTCGGCATACATATCATAACCGGCAAAAGCGCCGATCTCAATAAAAGGTTTGTCTTTATCTATTAAGTAATCAATCCGTTCACGGGGGCTGAGTTTATTTTTCTCTCTTTGTTTTTCAATAGCTTTTTTACCGCCGCCTTCATATATCTTTTCCAGCCTGCGGCGCATCTCACCGAGGCTTTGTTTCATTACGTCTTCGTTGCGGTTGAATTCGAGGTTCATGTGGGGTTTCGTTAGGGGGCAAAGATAGGGAACGCTGCCTTTGTCATACCGACGATAGGAGGGATTTGTATTTGGGGCCCAGCGACAGTGCTACTATCATCGTCTGTTGCGTCGCACTCTTGTACGTTCTGTAATTCTATTGAACATTTATCGAATACTCTGTTTTATTCTGACTAAATCGAAAAGCATTTAATTCAAGACAATTTCTTGTTATCCAAAGTATGTATACATCAGTCTTCTTTATTTTTTAGCTCCCCCTTTTTTATAGGCCGCTTTTCGGGCATTGGATCTCTTAATAGAAGCATTAATAGCTGCCTTTTTAATTGGCACTTTCTTTACTACAGGAGGATGATAATGCTCTAACAATTTTATCACTTCTACAAATTTTGCAATATCGGCTTTTTTAGGAGTGATTGGTTCGATTGTTGAAACCCCGTCAGCATCAATCCTTGACTGTAATGTTCTAAATCCAGTTTTATAACACATTAAAGGGCTGTGAGTGCTGTAAAATAATTGATCGATTACTCTTTTACCTTTTATTAGTTTCAAATAAATAAAATCAATCAATTCTTTTTGATATTTTGGAGAAAGGTTAAGTTCAATTTCCTCAATCAAAATAATCTTTTTATTTGCTAAGAATATATTTGATAATATAAATATTATTTGTTGAACCCCAGTGCCAAAACTACTTAAAGGAAATTTTCCAAAGTCATTTGCCAATAATATCTCAATTTGGTTTCCAACTCTTATAAATTCAAACTGGAAATTTTTAAAAGGACTGCTTTTCTCATTATTATTAAAAACAGAATCTGTAGATTGTATCAAAAAAGCTTTTAAAAAATTATTCAGTCCTTCGTATTCGGATTCTTTAATATATGCTAGCGATAAATCGAACATTTTGTTCTTGAAATTTTTAGCTGTAATACTATCATCATTCTTTTCTTCAGGTTCATTTATAAAATATCTGTCATTATCTAATAATAAAACGCAATCATTAAATAATGTCATTAGAGATTCAAAATCAGTAAAGTTTAAAATCTTCGACCCTTCAAATGTTTTAGTTGAGCCTGTTGCATCTAAAGTAAATATTTTTTTGCCATTTAATGTTATGTTAGTTGTTTTTTGCTGAGCTTGATAATTACTCACATTCTCAATAACGCCGCTATAAACGATTTCAATAGTAGTATCTATTTTTTTGATATATTCTTTCTCAAAATTTATATAAGACGGCAAGTTTTTTTCTATAAACGGCTTATCTAATTCAAGTGTTATTGAAAAAGAAATGTCATACATATTTTCTTTTTCCTTACGAAAAATAAATGGCTGATTTAAAATTGTTTTCCTCCAAAAATCTTGCTTCTTTTTTTGTATTTGAAAGGATCTAACGCCAGATTTTTCTTCAATAGGGATGGATTCCTCGGATTCTGCAGTGGAAAAAACTAATTGTAAAAATTTTAAGAGATTAGATTTCCCGGAATTGTTATATCCATAAACCATATTTACATTTAGTAAATCCGGGATAGATATTTTTTTAAAACTCTTATAATTTTCGATTTTAATCTCTTTTATTCTCATAAAAATTATTTTATATAATCATTGTAAACATCTAAAATTTTTTTTGATATTTTTGAATAGCTTTTTTCAGTTAATAACTCACTGCTCAATTGATTAATTAACATTACATGAAGCTTAATAAATATATCAGTATATTTTATGCTTTTAAATAATGGATATGAGCGATTAATTATCAAATTGTTTTTATTAATCTTACAAGCCATGAAAATATCATTCTCAAAATTCCAATTGTTTACTGTGACAGTGTAAAGCTTCCCTTCAATTTCTATTTCAACTGATCCTAATCTTTCTATAAGCCTAATGTTTTTTAATCTATTGTTTTCAACTGAATCTTTTAATTCCCTTATCTCCTCTTCTTTTTCAAGTTTGGTTGAATGAAACGATAATTTTTGAACAAATAAATCCTTTAATTTTTCGTAGTCCTCATTATAATTAAATTTATCTCTAGAAGTAGTAATTAAATTGTTCATGCCTTCCAGTATGTGAATTTCTCCAGATAGCCAATGTAGTCTGGATCTTGCTCCACCTACTTCTGTCCCCAAGCCAAAGGCAGTTCGATCTCCTACGCCTACATTCAGATTTCTTATTTTTAAATATCGTCCTTCGTACGGCTCATTTATTGCTTCTTTGTTTGTACATATGAAATATCTAAACTTGATTTTACCAATTTGATCAAAATCTTTTTTATTGGTTTCTAATAAAATTTTTCCATAAGTTTTTCTAACCAGCTTTTCGGTATTTAGAATGACGGTAAAAGGAACATTTGGGCTAAATTTATCAAAGCGATTGTTTAATTTAGATTCGATGTATTTTAAAGGTAAGTCTTCGGATAGCCTCCATTTAAGAATATTAAGACTCGTTTCATTTAAAATTGAGTTTCGTCTTGGTTTTCTTTTATTTGGAGGGAAAAAAAATGCTTTGCTAAGATTTGTAAATCCGGTAAGGGTAATTCTTGTATAATTTTTATTAGTTTTTGCCTTATCGTATTTTAAGCCTCCTTGAACTTTAATGTCACTAATATCTATAGAGGTGGAACCAAAATAAAGAAAGCATGGAATTTCTGCTTCTAAAATTTCATTTGATCCTTTAACTTTTGTTTCAATTGAAAAATTTTTAAAAAAAGGAAACACAGACAAAAATCCCACCCCAAACTGACCAACTATGAATCTACCAGAATCGGTTTTTTGTTTTTTTTCTCTCTTCATTCCCGCAATTCTTAAATAAAGAGAAAAGTCGCTCTCAGACATCCCAACTCCATTATCTTCAATAACAATTGTTTCGGTTTTTAAATTAATTTTTATTTCGACTGTACTAGCGTCGGCATCATAGCTGTTTGTTATTATTTCTTTTAATGCGTTAGGAAAATTATCATATGTCGATGCGCTAAGAATTCTTACAATTCTTTTATCAACACTAATGTGTTTTGGCCATATATTTTGTTGCTCTGTCATTAAGTTCCAATTATTAAAACTTCTCGATTATTTTTTGCATCACCATTTTGATGATTGAGGGCATACTTGTAGTGCATACTGTTTCTATGGACTCGTTTACCTAGCTTCTTCATTATTTTTTCTATAAATTCAATTGAAGGTACTCCTCCAGCTTTATATGAGAAAACAATTTTATTGTGTCTAAATTTAAGTAATATTTCTTCAATTGATTCGTAAATCATTTCTTCAGAAAAATCATTCTGCTGCTCAATATTTTTGAGCCGTAGATTTATTGATTCATAGTCAATAATGCTCTCCCAATCGTTGTAGCGGGACAGCCCTTCTAAAAAATGATAGCATTTAAGATAATTTGAAGATTCATTTGAGCCATCTTTTCGGATATAGGGAATATCTATATAGACTAAATCAAAATAATATGGGTCAATATTAAAAATGGATTCATTTGTAGCCCTGCAATATGTTCCGGAGTCAAATACTAAGCTATTTGCTTCTGCCGTAAATTTTTTGAAAAAATGGTCAAATGATTTTTCCCATGTAGTTTTATTTCCGAAGTTTCTTTCTACGTCATTGGTTCTTATTTCAAGATTTTTTCTGTGAAAGAGGTTGAAAGGTCGTTTAACCAGGCTTGACTGGAACAGGGCGTAGTAGGCAAGAGCTTTTTTATATTGTAGAACATTTTGCTGATAATGATTCATGTTTATGATGTTATTTGTTACTTTATCCAGCCAACGATTTTCTCTGGGCAAATAGTAAACATCTTTGAAGGTAGAATCGATTATGTTTTTGTAAGTAAATTCTGGATTTATGCCATTTAGGTCAGCAATATCTTCATCTGTTAATTTATAAGTTTGATTTTCAATGATGGCTTTGCCAATAAGATAATTGAAATGTAGCTTGTCATTGTATGTTACAGACTTGCCCATTTTTTTCAATAAATAACTGACACTGCCACTACCCCCACATGCGTCAAGTGCTGTGCGAAAACGTATCTCTTTAAGAGAATCATATATCCAGGGTAAAATTTTTCTTTTACTACCTTGGTATCTTGTAGTTGGGAAGCTTTTAAAGTCTATAGGTTTGATAGCCACGGGTTAATAAGTGTTCCTGTAAAGATATCAAAAAGAAGATAAATGAGAATAACTATGTTTTTTGCCCTTGCTGGTCTTCGAAAGAGTAAACGGCCTTTGTTGCTGTTGCGCCAAGCCAGGTGAGCAGGCAAATCACCAACAAACGAATAGAGGAAAACTTAACTCCGGCAGTAGGTAGGGCCCTTTACCCGGCAGAGGCCCGGTTGGTATAAGAATATATTTTATCAAAAAGAAGTATATTTATGCGAACAGTCACCAAAACAATTGTTATGAAAAGAGTTTTTATTTTTTTTATTGCACTATCATGTGGTTCTGCATCTTTTGGACAAGACTTTAACACACTTATTACTCAGACATCAGATACTTTATCTAAAAAGATAATGACTACTGGCAAAAAGAAGATTGCCATTACAGACTTCCTTAATATTGACGAGTCTATAACACAACTTGGAACATTCTTGAGTAGTGAAGTATCATCTGAGTTAGCCAATCTTACCGATAACCAAACAAAGTTCAGGGTTCTTGAACGAGCAAACCTTGACCAGATTTTTAAAGAGAAGCATCTTGTAAATTTTGCCGATCCTTCAGGTTTAGCAAAAGAATTAGGGAAAATTGATGCTGCTGATGCATTAATTTTTGCAACTATTACGGATTTTGACGGGTATTATCGGGTAGTGATAAAAATGCTTGATACAAAGAATGGAGATGCATTATGCTCTTACAAAGTGAGTTTTGTAAAAACTCCATCATTGGAGAATCTGAATAAAGTAGTAGTTAAGAAAGGGGGACAATCTGTGGTACAACCAAATCAAAATCCAAGTCCATTAAATAATAGCCAGTCAAATGTGAATACGGGAACTTATGGAGATTTTTGTTTTAAAAATATGCGAGGACAAGAATGCACGGGATGTGATGCTAAAATTTCAATTACAAAAGTTGGACAAAATGAAGTTATTAAAACGATTAATGTTAGGAATGAAGAAACAAGTTGTATGTATGATTTAGCTGCTGGGATTTATAAGATTACTATTGATTGGTTATACCAAAGTAGAGAAGTAAAAAAAGAAGTTAAGGAAATAAAAGTAATTAGTGGAAAGGCTGGAACTCTTGAAATTCAATATTGAGGAAACTTGTTTGTTAAAATAATAAGATGGAGGTAAGTAGAAATATATTTTTTGTTGCAATTGTTTTATGCTTATCAGGCTGCATGTTAGCAAGGGTACTCGGCACATCCGAAATGGCATTTGTACGAACCGCCGGAATGAGAACAACATTAGCAGGTAGCACAACAAGATTAGCTATTACCAATGAAGCTCTTGCTATGCGAAACCTTGCAAGACTTCGGATAAGAACTGGGGCTTTAAATAAAAAATACATTTATTTACCGGAGCAAGGTTCTGCTCCGCTCTATGAACTTATTAATTCAAACACGGTGAGATGTATGCAAACTGGTGTCATAGACAATCTGCCTTTTAGGATTTTTCGAACAAATGGACTTGCAAGAGCAGAATTGCGTAGCGGACCGGGGGGCACTTATAAACTCTACAAAACTATTTCGAAAGACCAGTGGGTATTAGTCCGGGGTGAAGTTCAGGGCTGGTACAAAGTGCAGGTTGATGATATGATTGGCTGGATAGCTGTCGCTGCTCTATCCCCTTCTATAATTGAAGACCCATCAAGTGAAATAGTGTACACAGATATTGAATGTTACAATTGCAACGGCGAAGGCACGAAATCTTGTACAGATTGCAACACTTCCGGCATAGAAGATTGTCCTTCTTGCAAAGGTTTCGGTTCACACAAGTGTACAAACTGCAAGGGTGTTGGAAATAATCCCTGTTTAATTTGTAAAGACAAAAACAAAGAAGGTTGCATTTCATGTCGTGGCATTGGTTATCTGGATTGTAAAGCTTGTAAAACCAAGGGTTATTTTGAATGCAGGATTTGTCGTGCAACTGGCAAAATTCCATGTGATGTCTGCGATGGAACACTTCATACAAAATGTTATTTTTGCTTCGGTACAAAGAATATTACTGAAAGGGTAATAAAATAAATCATTAATGCTTTGCCTTTGTTGTTCTTCGAAAGAATAAACGGCCTTTTTGCCTTTGATTTCTATGTTTAACTATCAGCAACTTATTGAACAATACAGCATTAAATCAATAAAAGATATTAACACCCTCTTCTGGGATGAAATTGCTTTTGACTGGATAGAAAAGTATAAAGGAATGTCCGAAAAACATGGCGTAATTACATTACAGAATTTTTATGGCTATGCTTTTATAATTGACGATGGAAACCAACATGTGAGTAAAGGCGCTTTGCCAAAAGAAATATTAGAATCCCGGGTTGTTGGAGCCTTTGGCATCTCAAATACTAGCGTCAATCAGAATAACAGAAAGACGATGCGAAAATGGATTGGCAAAACTTCTGAGGTTTTTGGTTTTTATGGTGACAACTATGATAAAGGTCATTTCATTGCCCATGGTTTTGGCGGGCCAATAGATGTCAATTTATTTCCTCAACGCCGGGATATCAATAGAGGATGGAAACCCGATGGCAAACCATATAGAGAAATGGAACGATTTGTGGCTGCTAATCCGGGAACATTTGTTTTCTCAAGGCCCATTTATAATGATTTGTCTTTTTGTCCTTACATGCTTGAATATGGTTATTGTGATATGAATCTTAATTTTTTTGTTAAACAATTTCCGAACAGGTAGATTAATTTTTTTTGTCTTTGCTTGTCTTCGAAAGAGTAAACGGTCTTTGTTGGTGCCTGTCCCGATTATTTCGGGGTTGCGCCAAGCCATCCCGCATAAGCGGGACAAGATGTGAGCAGGCGATCACCAACAAACGAATAGAGGAAAACTTAACTCCGGCCGTTGGTGGGGCCAACATCCGGTCTTGTTCATCACCAACTGCGGCGTAAATCCTGTTTCAGCAAACTAAATAAGGAAACATACAATCAGACACCTCAAACCATTTCAATAATTAGCATAAACCCAGACAGTAACATAAAACCAGGGTTGAAATATCGATTGTTTATAAAATTTATAATACCTTTTCATCCAAACCAAAACATCTGTTATGAAATATCTAATCTTTTTGCTGCTTCTTGCATGCAGGTTGGAAACTGTATCAGCTACAGACCATGAAGGGTATATCATTAAAAATTATGGCGATTCGGTTTGGGGAAAAGTGGATGTGCAAATGAAAAAAGTGGTCTTTGGTAAAAAAGAACTTGACCTGGCCGATATGGAACAGGAAATCTCATTCACGGAAAACAACGGTAAGTCAAAAAAAATAAAAGCTGCTGATGTGCTTGGGTATGGGTTTAACTACAGTAGTGTCTGGTTTCATTTTGTGGTGCTGGACTGGCCAAAAAATAACTGGAAAAAAAATACCACTGCATTTGAAAGGAAAGTGAACAAGCTTACACTGTTTATACACCGGGCTTATGAAGGGGCGATTCCAATTTATAAGGATTATTTCAAAATGGCAGGGAATGCATTGGGATTATCCGGTGCCAAAACTGAGAATACAATAACGGAACTATATATACATACCGCAGACCTTGGATTTGTGGAAGTGGCGCCTGCAAATTTTGGCGCTAACAAAAAACTGAAGGATTTTTTGATGAAATACCTGACTATGGAAGAAGCATTTCTGAACACTATTGATGAAAAGGCAAAATTTACAGAAGCGGAGGAAATACTGAAAGCATATAATGAGTGGAAAAAAAGGAACTGACATGTCCCTTCAGAACCGGATATCCAATAGGCTGCCGGTAAAAACAGATGGGTGACAAAAAAGTGATGCAAATCATTCCGCCGTGGCAGGTGTTCCAAAAAGGTAACACGCCTCGGTTGTTGTACTGAGCTTGTCGAAATATCTCCACCAACCGAATGATCTAAGGACTATCATTTTTTTTGCTTTTATTGGTCTTCGAAAGAGTAAACGGCCTTTGCTGCTGTTGCGCCAAGCCATGTGAGCAGGCGATCACCAACAAACGAATAGAGGAAAACTTAACTCCGGCAGTTGGTGCGGCCAGCACACAAAGCCAAGCTCAACACCAACTGCGGCGTAAATTTGGCTCCATAAAGAGCTATATATTTCTACCGGAAAAGAGTAAATTTGTGAAAACACATTTTATGGCAGCTTCCCCATCAGATATTGAATTGAATAAATACTGGTTGCTATTAACACCTGTACAAAAGGAATCTCTTTTGGGTATTATTAAATCTTTTGTGCAATCAACAGATACAAAGAGCCAGGAACTACAAGAACCTGAAGCTGGGTATAGTAAAGAAAGTGGTGGATTGCCGATGGAAATATTGCAACAATTAACATGGGAGCAAAAGGAAGCATTGATTGCCCTCGTAGAATCATTCGGTATTGAAATACCCGGTCAGCGCATCAGTATAGAACAATACAATAAAGAAATAGATGAGGCAATGGCCCGCATGGATGCCGGCGAATCTTATACTCATGAACAGGTAATTGAAATATCGAAAACATGGGTGAATGGCAAATAGAAAGATAAGCTGGGATACACAGGCTTTACAACAATTTAATGCAGCTATTAAATACATTGCCCGTGATTCTTTGCAGGGTGCTGAGAAGGTAAGGCAGGGCATTCTCAAAAAGGTAGACCGTTTAAAAACTCATCCTGCCTTCTATAATCCTGATAAATACAAAAAGAATAATGACGGTAATTTCCGGGCATTTGAATTGTATCATTACCGTGTCAGTTATTATGTGTCTTCGGTTGAAATAAGAATTTTACGAGTAAGACATACAAGCATGGAACCAAAGGAATATTAATTCTCTAACCTCTTCCATTCCTTCATTTCCGCCTTGGCAGGTGTTCCAAAAAAGTAACACGCCTCGGTTGGTGTTTTCTTCCACCAACCGAATGAACTAAGGACTATCATTTTTTTTGCCTTTGTTGGTTTTCGAAAGAGTAAACGGCCTTTGTTACTGTTGCGCCAAGCTAGGTGAGCAGGCAATCACCAACAAACGAATAGAGGAAAACTTACGTCCGGCTGTTGGTGGGGCCATCATTTTTCCCTCATACCATTTCATAAAGCCATATAAAAACAGTAAATTTGAAAGATGGAAAAAGTGATAACGATACGGTCACTAAAAGATAAAAAAACAGATTTTACTTACTGGCAATCAAGGCCGGAAACGGAGCGGTTGGCAGCCATTGAAATCCTTCGCCAGCAATACATCAAATACAAATACGGAAATGTTCAGCCCCGATTTCAGAGAGTTTGTCGCATTGTTAAATAAGCATGAGGTGCAATACATGATTGTCGGGGGCTATGCCGTGGGCATACATGGCCATCCCCGCTACACCGGCGATCTGGATATATGGCTGCTCCCTGATTCTGCCAATGCAATAAAAATATTGAAAGTCATCAAAGCATTTGGTTTTGGTTCATTGGATATAAAAGAAGCTGACTTAACAAAAGAAGACAGCATCATTCAGTTGGGCTATCCACCACTCCGCATTGACCTTCTCACCAGTATTGACGGTGTTCACTTCAATGAATGTTACCCAAACAGAAAGACAATCGAAATAGATGGACTACTTATAAACTTCATTGGTTATGCCGACCTGATAAAAAACAAAAAGGCAAGTGGTCGTCACCAGGATTTAGGCGATATTGAGAATTTAGAAAAATAGAATTTGAGCTTTGTTGTTGCGCCAAGCCATCCCGATACAATCGGGACCACCGCAAAACTGCGGGACAGGCAAGATGTGAACAGGCGATCACCAACAAACGAATAGAGGAAATCTTAATTTCGGCATTATTCCGGGATTGTGCCAGGCCATGCCGATACAATCGGGACCACCGCAAGTATGCGGGACAGGCAAGATGTGAGCAGGAGAGACACCAACAAACGAATAGATGAAAACTTAACTTGTGTAGCTGGTGAAGAATCAGAGATACTTTACTTTAAAATTTGCTTCCTTACTTAAAGCTTCAAATTCATTATCACCTGTTATCAGCACAGCCTTTTTGCTAATAGTTAATGCTGCAGCAAAGGCATCTGCATAGCTTAGTTTATACCGGGCTTTTAGATTGGCAGCTTTATGGGTAAAAGCCATATCAACTTCAGTAATATGTAAGGGGAATTGCTGTAATGCTTTCCATACCAGGGCGGCTTTGTCAGCGCCATCTTTCCGGTAAGCCATATAATAAACCTCTCCGGCATTAAGGCAGCTCATATATAATTCATGCTTGTCGGCTACCGCATCGTTTAAAAGCTGTTCTATTTTTTCTCTTCCGTCTTCGTTGCGGAAATAGGCCAGCATAGCATAGCTGTCGAGTACAAAATGAGCCATGAGTATGTTATTTTTTAGAAGGTTTAAGATTCAGCTTCCTGTCCTCCAATCTTTTTTCTTCTTGTTTCATTTTTCTCATGTCTTCTTTCAGGTTGCCGCTTTTTAATATGCCTGCAAAAGATTTGAAGTAATGCTCATTCATCGGCGTTATTAAAACACCTTTGTCAGTTTCTTCAAATACAATCTTTACTCCCGATTTAATACCATACTTATTCCTGATCCTCTTGGGAATTAGCAGTTGTCCCTTTGTTGTCAATACCGAAGTTTCCATACATTTTTAATTTTATGACACGAAGATATAAAAGTAGGACGAAATAAAAAAGTATTACTTTTATTAAAAGTCATAAATTAATTAAAAAGGGTAGGAATAGGGCTTTAACTCAACGAAGATTCTGGTATAAATCGTTGACGGCCAGCTTTTGTTTTAATTTTTCCTTTATTGGTCTTCGAAAGAGTAAATGGCCTTTGTTGGTGCCTGCCCCGATTATTTCGGGGTTGCGCCAAGCCATCCCGATACAATCGGGACAAGATGTGAGCAGGCGGTCACCAATTTATCTGCCGAACTTGTCTGCCGAAGGCAGAGGCATGACAAACAAATAGAGGAAACTTAACCCGATCCGAATGAACTGTTTTAAAGGTATTGCAGAAAAAGATATTCAGCAAGGACAATTATCAAACTTATTTTGATGTATATCATTTGAATTCAGCGCAGGGGAGAAGTAACTTTTCCAAAATATTAAGCCATGCGTACGATTATTCTGCTCATCGCCTGGCTATCACTTTCTGCGCCTGCTCTTTCACAGAACCTGGTAGCTCATTATCCTTTTGATGGAAATGCAAACGACCAAAGCGGCAATGCTATTAACCCCACCTATGTTGGTAGCGGGGTTAGTTTAACTACTGACCGGTTTGGCAATGCGAACAAAGCTTATAATTTTAACGGAGCCGTGGGTTCGTATATGCGGATGCCGGCCGGTAGCTTGCCAACTGCCAACAGGACGGTGTCCTTATGGTTCAATGCAGCATCAGTAACAAACCGCCCTTTTTTACTGGCTTACGGAGGTCAGGGTTTTTTGGGATATGGTACTTCTTTCCTGATGGCGCTGAATGCGTCAGGCTGCGGATGTTATCAAACCCAGGCACATTATAATACCAACAGGGTGAGTTATTCCTATGGTTCCTTTCTATTAAATCAATGGATACACTGGGTGGTAACTATCAGTGGAAATACGACCAAAATGTATGTGAATGGTAAGCTGGTAGCCAACGTTCCGGGATCCTTTATCCGTAATACTTTTGTATCCGGCAAAGAACTTTCTATAGGGGTAATGGTCAATGCAGCAGGTGTGGCACCTTATACTGATGTAAATGGTAACTACTTTCAGGGAAAACTGGATGATATCCGTATTTACGATAATGCCATGACAGCCGGACAGGTGCAGAATCTTTATAACAGTGCGAAGGGTATGAATCTGGCAGCTTATTATCCTTTTAATGGAAATGCAAATGATGAAAGCGGTAATGCCATAAACCCAACCTATATTGGCAGTGGGGTTACTTTAACTCCTGACCGGTTTGGCATTGCTGGTAAAGCATACAATTTTAACGGGGCTGCGGGTTCGTATATGCGTATGCCGGCTGATTTGCTTCCCAAAACAAACAGAACTATTTCACTTTGGTTTAATGTACCCGATGTAACTAACAGGCCGGGGCTTTTAGGATATGGCGGAGATGGAAGTTGTGGTACAACCTTTTTCATGGCATTGAATTTATCAGGCAAAGGGCAATATAATGTGCAAGGGCACTGTTTAAAAAATGCTGCAGCATATACCTGGTCAACTGCTCCTGTAAATAGCTGGAACCATTGGGTAATGACTATTAATGGTAATGAACAGAAAATATATGTAAATGGTAAGTTGAAAAGTACTACGAATACTTTCAGCAGCAATACTGTGGTTGCGGGAAAAGATTTTGCATTGGGTGTAATAACTTATGTTAATGGAGCTGCCCCATATACAGATATGAATGTTGGATATTTAAAAGGAAAACTGGATGACATTCGTATTTACGATGCTGCTTTGACGGATGAGCAGGTTGGTCAATTATACAAAAATGAAGTTTCGTTGAATATGCCCGGCCTGAAGTTTAATTAACATTGAATTTCTTCCTGCGGGGTCTTCTTTCAGAAATATTTTCCTCCGCCTTGGTTCGTGTCCGTAACTAAATAAGATAAAATGCCCCGATGCGTGTCTCCACGCATCGGAATTATTGTAATGCAGGAAAGTGATGCGTGGAGACACGCATCACAGCTTTCTCGTTTATTTTTCGCCTTTGTCGGTCTTCGAAAGAGTAAACGGCCTTTGTTGCTGCTGCGCCAAGCCATCCCGCAAAAGCGGAACAAGATGTGAGCAGGCGATCACCAATTTATCTGCCGAAGGCATGACAAACGAATAGAGGAAAACTTAACTCCGGCCGTTGGTAGGACCAACACACAAGACCATTTCTTCCCTTCCGTGTCTTCATAATCGCTTCATAGCAGACTTGTCTGTAATGAAAAATGGAGCCTATTATAAATAGACTCCACCAATATGAAAGTATGTGAATTGATTTTGTAGCCAGCTTTATCACTTTGCAGGATTTGAAGAAACATTCATATCCCTTACACAAACATATTTTCCGTCACGTTTCTGGAATAAAGACATATAGTGGCCGTTGTCTTTTGGTTTTCCGTCACTTTGAGTTGTAGTCCATGATCCAATTTCTACCACCATATTTCCTTCAGCAAAAAGATCAACCACTTTATAAACGTTGATTTGCCCGGTTGTATCTTCAGCAATGCCCTTTGCAATAGATTCTTTTATGGCCGCTTTACCAACACTTGGAGCTTTGTTCCTGCTATAACTGATGGCGTCTTCTGCATAGTATACAGCAACTGCATCGGCATCTTTTGCTTTTTCGCCTGCTGAAAAAGCATCTTCCATGGCCTGTATTTCGACTTTTAATTTTTCCATATCTACAGGTTTTGTTTCTTCTTTAGCTGAAGTACAGGCAGAAAAAATAAATGCGGCTATTCCGATTAAAGCCGCAAATCTTAGTTTGATTCTCATAATTATATTTTTTTTGGTTATAAGAGCAGTAGGTAATATTAATAATCGGAATAACTTTATTAAATCCAATGATTTCACCCAGCAGCAGTTGTTCAAAAAAAGTAACATATATCAGTTGGTGCCTGCATGCCAATAGGCAGGTAAACTTTCGGGTTACTGGCCTGTCACAGCACCTTCAGCCACCCACTGATACTCATTCGCTGCCGGGTTGCTTTTGTTACTTCATGTTCCATCTCATCACTTTTAAAGAATACGGCTGTTTGTGATTGTGGTAAGATTGTTCGCACCCCTTCATCCTGGTAAACTAGTAATTGCCCGCCGTCTTCCTCCAGCCAGTTATCATTTAAATAATTAATGAGAGAGTATTTCCTGCTGCTGTTATTTTTAAACTGGTCTCTATGCCTCCCGTAAAAACTTCCCTCTTCGTAAACGGCGTAATGAAATTCATAGCCATTGATGCCGGTGTAACAGGTGTTGTTGAGGTGTTCAATAAAATCTTCGGCCAATTGCAGGAATTCCTGCTCATAGATATTCTCATGTGATTTATCCAACCAGTATATCTTGTCACTCCTTATTTTTTGATGCTGATCTTTTATGGGTTCATTTCCGATACCTGCAGCAGTCAGTAACTCATTCTTTTGTAATTGGAGTATGTTTTTCCGCAATCCATCCGACAGACGTTTAGTCAAAAAGTTGCTGTCGATCCCTACTTTCTTATCGAGATAACTGTCGATCAGCAGGTCAAATTGATTATTCATTATTGAGTTGGTAAGGAGCCGGATTAAGCTGTTACAGCACATTCTTTGTAAATGCCTGCTTCCACGCCTGGTCTTTGCTGCAGTAGCAGCAGCAGTTCATCTGCATTAGCTTCCGGGACATGAAATCCGAGTATATAACCATAGGCACAGCTCTCATAATAAGCCTGGTGAATATCGAGACGATGAAAATGAGGCATGCGGCGATAAGCATCTATATATGTTTCTTTATGGCCGACGAATGCCATCAATCTGACATCAGCATCTTCCTGCTGGTATTTTTTTTCAGAAAGCAAGGGCACATAGCCACCAGCCTGTACGACCCGCACTTTATGTTCGGGGAAATGTTCTGATTTTCTTTCATTCATAAAAGAAAAATGAAAATCCCGGTCAGGCCACACATGTTGTGATATATACCTGAATTTATTTTTTGCTTCACTGGCCAGTTCCAGCAGATTCGGTTCCTGCTTTTTATGCCGCAGTTTTTTTGCAAATGATTCCCATTCGGGTATAAAGAGATCAGGAGTAAGATTTGTTGCAAAGCAAACGAACTGAACAATAGAATCTTTCATCTTTTTTTTATTTGCGCATAAATATTAATCATGCAGTGTCAGAAAATATTATGAGGTTGGCAGGTTAACTATATTGATTGTATGAACAACACCATTAGAACCCTGTCTGTCCTTGGCTAATATTTTGGCGCCATTAATAAGGATTTCGCCATCAGATACTGTTACAGCAAGCTCTTCACCATTGACGGTAGGTAATTTTTGCCCGTTCCGGAAATCCCTTACTAATTTTCTCCCCGTAATTACATGAAAGTTGAGTAATTGCGAAAGCTTGCTGTTGCTGCTACTCTGCTTTATCATACTCTCAAAAGTATCGGGTGCGGAAAGATTTCCGAAGGCAAGGTTCACAGGCGCCAGGATGGTAAAAGGCCCGATACCACTTAACGATTCTTCCAGCTTCGCCGCTTTTATTCCTTTCATCATAGAACTAAGATTCCTGTCTGCATTCGCAATGTCTAAAATAGTTGCCATCTTGTTTGGGGGTTTTTGCAGACAGCATGATCTGCAGGGTATGTAATGTAACCTTTATTTACCGGATTAACTATTTCATTTATCGGGGAAAGAAGAAGAAGCGAAACATTAACAGCAAAGCCAGCCTGAAAAGACTACCTTCTCGCAATTGCAGGCAATATTGCCGGCGGGTAAATCAATCAAAATGTCAAATCTTACACAAGTAGTGAACGTAGATAAAACCTTACGAACATTAAAGAAAACTGTGCATGCATCCGATACGGACCAATTGCTCAGCAGCACAGGCCCCTATACTTTTTTTGCACCGAATGACCTCGCTTTTGAAAAACTGGAAAAAGGATTGGTTGAAAAATTACTGGAACCGCATAACAGGACGCAGCTGGCCGACCTGCTCAACAACCATATCGTTAGCGGAAAATATCCTTTTAAGGAACTGAAAGACGGTGACAAGCTTACCACCATAAACGGTAAAGAATTGCTGATGCAGGAAAGAAATGGCACTATCAGTATCGGTGATATTAAAATCCTTCCCCGTGAAGCAAAAATCTCCAATGGTGTGATGCACCTGGCTGATACGGTGATACAGTAAAAAGCGATAAATAGAAAAAGTTCAACCAGAGGCTGAACTTTCTTATTTAGTCAACTATATTTTAAAATCCCCTGGCGCCTTGCCCCCTTGGTTTGGGTAATGCTTTTCTTGGAATTTTTTCATCCTTCTGTGCTGTATTATATACAAATGAGGCAACAATAGTAGCTGCCTGCATCAGGTCGGCCGGAACGAGATGGTCATAGGTATCCATATTAGTATGATGCGTACGGGTATCGTATTCTATTTCATCCTGTATAAACTGGAAACCCGGAATACCTACTGCATCAAATGCCTGGTGGTCAGTGCCGCCAGTGTTGTCAATCGTCACAGTTTTTGCACCCATATCATTAAAGGACTCCAGCCATTTCTGGAAAATGGGCCCGGCATCTTTATTTTCCTGTAAATAAATTCCACGAACCTTACCTGTTCCGTTATCCAGATTATAATAGGCAGACACTTTTCCATGATCAGGTTTCAGTATCATATCTACAGGATCGGCAAAATGATTTTTTACATAGCCTCTCGAACCGAGCAAACCCTGTTCTTCACCTCCCCATAAACAAATGCGGATACTTCTGCGTGGCTGAAGCCCGGAGGCTTTAATGATTCTTAATGCTTCCATCATCACAGCGCAGCCGGCTGCATTATCTGTAGCCCCGGTGGCCCCCTGCCAGCTGTCAAGATGCCCGCCTGCAATTACCCATTCATCTTTCAATGTGGGGTCAGTACCGGGAATTTCTCCAACCACATTGTATCCCTGAAGGTCATTGTCATAAAAAGTAGTTTTTACATCAGCTTCCATCTGCACAGCTTGTCCTGAAAGAATGATCCGCTGTATCCTTAAATAATCGTCACTCGAAAGCATGACGTAAGCAAAATTATTTTCTCCATCTTTTGCATAGCTGCCGCCGCCCTGCACAAACAATGTTCCATCATTGCCTGCACGGTTCATGCTAAGCACCAATGCCGGCTTTTCATTTTTATAAAAATCACCCATTTGTCTTTGCAATGCCTGCCGCTGGCGCATAGCAGCTATTTGTTCCGGCGTGAAGTTGCCAAAGCCCTGCCGGCGGCGACTTGTGTCTATTTTTTTATCGGCCATTTTTCCCAGTTCTTCATCTGTAAACCTTGTGCCATCCGGTTCAAAGGAAGGCTTCAATGTATCCGGTGAATAAACCATCACAATCTTATCTTTAATTTTTCCGGAATAGTTCTGATACAGTTCTGCAGAATCTTTTGCTTTGATAAGCATCACTTCTTTCTCAATGTTTTTTTTCCCCTGAGTTCCTGCAGTCCATGCTCTTGGTATGGCCACTATAGGGAAATAATACGGAGAGGTAACGGCGAGATAGCATTTGTTTTGCTCCCAGCCTTTTCCGAATTCGCCCCATGGCTCCAGCGCCACATTTGTCAATCCCATCCTGGTTAATTCATCTTTGGCCCAATTAGCTGCTCTGAAAAATCCGGGTGAGTTGGTAAGCCGGGGGCCGCTGGCATCCGTTAAATGAAAAGCAAAATCCATCACTTTGGAATTCTTCAGGCCTTCATTTTTTATTTTATCAGTGGCATCAGTCTGGGCAATTGCTGTGTTTATCAAACTGATGAAAAAGGCAATAAGGATGAACTTTTTTCTCATAACTTTTAGTTTGGTAAGATAAATAGACGGAAAAGTTATTTAATAATTGCAGATTATGATACTATTTAAGGTAAAAACCTGTCCTGAGTATAAGATATGCGTTGGCAGCATGAAGAAACCTGAAATCGGGAAATAAGAGAGTTTTTGTTGAGTTTACCAGCCGCAGCGGCATATTCGAACAGGATTAAATATTGATTTTATTTGAGGTGAATTAATTGTTTTGGACACTGTTATATGAGATGAAGAAGAGATTTCTTCTGATTTGGAGTTTGAATATTCATCTAAGAAATTGTCCAGTATTACGTTAAAACTTTGTGGAGTTTCTAACATGGGTACATGGCCACATCGTTCAATCCAAAAAAGTTTTGAATGTGGGATAAGCCTATTAAATTTCAGGGCCACTTCCGGAGGTGTTATTGTATCATTTTGCCCCCAGATCAAACAGCAATCTGTTTTTATTTTTGTCAGCTCTTTTTCAAGATTATTATGAATGGTGGATTTTGCCAGAGATAAGATATGCAGCGCTTTCCTGCTATTAACTGTAGCATAAATCTCATCTACGAGTTCTTTGCTGGCAATACCCGGATCATAGAAGGTTAGTTCAGTTTTATTCTTTATAAAATCGTAGCTGCTTCTTTTTGGATAGCTGTCGCCCATACCACTTTCGTATAACCCGGAACTTCCGCTAAGGATAAGTGATTTTACTTTTTCGGGATATTGTAATGTGTAAAGTAATGCAATATGTCCTCCCATTGAGTTTCCCAGCAGATGAAATTTTTCCAGGTTTAGTTCAAGAATAAGCTGCTGAAGGAACTCAGTAAGTGAGAAAACAGTAACAGAATACCCCAAATCATAAAATGGAAATTTTGGAACAATGACCCGGTGTGTTTTTTTTAAATGGTCAACCAGGTACCTGAAATTATTCACTGAACCAAACAAACCATACAAAAGAATTATTACATCTCCCTGCCCTTCTTCCATGTAGTGTTTGGTAATGCTTTTGTCAATACTGTTATTCATCAATTCGGTTTTGCTTTGCTGTTTAAACAGGAAAGTTAGAACTCTCAGGCGTCACTTCAAAACCAGGCTATTAGTTTTATGAGAAATAAAAAGTGAAATTAATTTCAGACATGTTCTTCATTAAAGGAAAGCACCAGGCTTGAAATTTTTGGGGTCACTTTCCTGCATTTCACTCCCGCTTTTTCAAGCATGATGCGGGATGCTTTGAAAATATCCTTTGCAGCATGTTTATCGGAGAGGTAGATCACTTCCGTAATCCCTGATTGAATTATTGCTTTCGAACATTCGTTGCAGGGAAACAGGGCTGTATAGATTTTGCATCCCCGAAGATCCATACCAATGTTGTTTAAAATAGCGTTCAGTTCTGCATGGCAGATATAAGGATATTTTGTTTCCAAAAACTCACCTTGCTGATGCCAGGGGAATTCATCATCATTACAACCTATCGGAAGTCCGTTATAGCCTGCTCCAACAATTTTATTTTTATCATTCACAATGCAGGCACCTACCTGTGTGCTGGGGTCTTTGCTTCGTTTGGCTGAAAGCAGGGCCACCCCCATAAAATATTCATCCCATGAAATGTAATCGGTTCTTTTTTTCAAAGTGGTTTATTTTTTATTGTTACGGAACTATAACGAATGTAGCATAATGGTATGATTGCTGGGCGAAAACGGATAAAATTCATTAGTGCTAATCCTGTTTATTCCGGTTGCTGTTTATTTGCTCCAGGGCTGATTTTTGTCATTTTGTTATCAGCAAGTCCGGGATATTTTAGTACATTGTATTGATATACCTGCCGGGTCTCCCCCGGCCGGATACGATTGCTTAACAATTAATTATTACTTTATGATTGCAACAAAACCTTCCGCCATTGAAAAATTTATGGAAATGGTGGAAAAAAGAAACCCGGCCCAGCCGGAGTTTCACCAGGCCGTTTACGAAGTGGCCTTAGCCATAATTCCATTCATTGAGAAACATCCTGAATACAAAAAAGCCGCAATCCTGGAACGGATGATCGAAGCCGAACGTATTCTTATTTTCCGGGTACCCTGGGTAGATGATGCCGGAAACTTCCGGGTAAACCGGGGATACCGGGTACAGATGAACAGCGCAATCGGCCCTTACAAAGGCGGATTACGTTTTCATCCCGGAGTTACCCTCAGTGTTTTAAAATTTCTTGCATTTGAGCAAACCTTTAAAAATTCACTGACTACCTTGCCGATGGGTGGCGGAAAGGGAGGCTCTGATTTTGACCCTAAAGGAAAATCAGATAATGAAGTAATGCGTTTTTGCCAGAGCTTCATGACAGAGCTTTACCATCACATCGGTAAGGACACTGATGTACCTGCCGGTGATGTGGGTGTTGGGTCCCGTGAGATCGGCTACCTGTTTGGCCAATATAAAAGATTAAAAAATGAATTTACCGGAGTGCTTACCGGAAAAGGTTTTGCCTATGGGGGCAGTCTTATCAGGCCCGAAGCTACCGGTTATGGTTTATTATTCTTTGTGGAAGAAATGCTGAAAAGGAAAGGACAGTCAATAAAAGGAAAAAAAGTTCTTGTGTCGGGCAGCGGCAATGTGGCTCAGTATGCTATTGAAAAAACAATTGAATTTGGCGGCATACCTGTCACTGCTTCCGATAGCGATGGATTTATTTATGAGCCTGCCGGAATAACAACAGAGAAGCTGGCCTACCTGATGGATCTGAAGAATAACAAACGGGGGCGGATAAAAGAATATGCAGAACATTTCGGGTGCGAATATTTCGAGGGTGAGAAACCATGGAAGATACCCTGTGATATTGCGCTGCCCTGTGCCATTCAGAATGAAATAAACGAAGAAGATGCTGAAATGCTGGTAAGCAACGGTTGTATGCTGGTGGCAGAAGGCGCCAATATGCCTTCTACGCCTGATGCTATTACAGTGTTTCAGAAGAATGATGTATTATTTTCTCCCGGAAAGGCTTCCAATGCAGGAGGTGTTGCCACATCCGGGCTTGAAATGACACAAAACTCTATCCGGCTATATTGGACAAGGGAAGAAGTGGAAGCCCGCCTCGGGTCTATTATGCGGGATATTCATGAGCAATGTGTGAAGTATGGCGAAGATGAAGATGGCAATATTGATTATGTCAAAGGCGCCAACATTGCCGGATTTGTTCGGGTAGCCGATGCCATGCTGGCCGAAGGACATGTATAGATTATTCTGAGTCTGGTAAAATACAAATTCCGGAGATAGTACATTCTCCGGAATTTTTTTAATAGGCTAATTTACAGGGGGTATGATTTAAAAAGGTGTTTTGATCTTTAAGCTATTCATTTTTTACTGAAAATATTTTCAAACTTTCCGATTATATCTTCTACACCCTGCCGTACTTTGAATTCTAATTTTTCGCCACCTGATTTTATAAACCGGTGGGTAAGATAAGCCGCTCCATGACTGAGAGCGGCGCTGAACATTCCTTTTTCTTTTATTTCTTCCGGTGCGATATCCAATAACCTGTTTTTTAAAAATGTAACGGGCTTAAGATTTCCCTTTAATCCCGCCCAGGTACTTTTTATTTCTTTTTCCAGTTCAAGCTGCCTGATGCGAAGCCTCATCTTCTCTTCTCTCAATTCTCTTATGTTTTTAATCTTCTTCATTATCTCCTTTGCCGCCAGAAAAGGCTTTAAGAATAGCATTCATGATCGGTATCTGCAGCAGCCTTTCTTTTGTTTTCCAGATAAGTATGCCGGATAATAACCAGGCTACTGCGATTATTAAAAAACCAAGCCACAATTTCCCAACCAGGTTTCCTATCACAATGGCGAGGGCAATGCTGCCAAAAAGCAGGAAGAACAAGAACACCAGGACTGCTACAAAGGCGGCGATAATTACAGAGAGAGTTTTTGAAATTTTTTCCGCCACGGATAGTTTAACCTGTGCAATCCTGGTGTTGATGTACTCTTTAGCCTTATCCAGTAAGGATTCTATTTTGCCGAACTCTTCAGACATAATAAAGGCTTATAGGGTTTTCTATACCACTTCTTCCATTTCGCCATTTACCCTGCTGAATTGTTCTTCCATTTTTTCCTTACCGGTTTTTACTTTGGCTTTGATCTTATCGGTGAACTTTTTGGTTCCTTCAGCAATTTTGTGCCGGGTAACGGAACCTTTGTCGGGTGCAAACAAAACACCCAGCAGCCCGCCAATTGCCATGCCGGCTCCCAGTGCTACCAGGATCTTAGTTGTATTTTTCATACCGCTGCATTTAAGGGTGAATAATAAATTACTGTCTTTCAAATGTAATTTGGCGATATACCGGGTTTGTGTGAGCAGATTCAGTGTTAAGAATGATAATGATCAGTTTTACAACTGCAAAGAGGCTGATTAAATAATTACTATAGATGATTCAGTTAATATCGCCCGGATATTGATTAGGCTGAAAGGAAATTAAAAATTATGAGTTTATTTTTTGGTAAGTTTTCAAAACTATTTTCATTTCTTTATTGAGTTACACATACCAAAGCAGATTATGAACCTCCATTCCACAGTTTAATTAAATGAACTAATAGAGATCAGGTCAATTGTGGATGTAAATTCATTAATTTACCAATATGAATGAAGCCATTAGTTTTTGGGGATTGCTGGTCGGAGTTGCATTATTTCTTTTAGGTATCAGGTTTATGGAAGAATCGCTTCAGGTTTTGTCGGGAAGGAAATTTAAGCTATTTCTAAAAAAGCAAACTTCAAATAAAATAAAAGCCATTGGAGGAGGAGCTATAGTTACGGGTGTTTTGCAAAGCAGTTCTGTTGTCAGCCTGTTGGTATTGACTTTTGTAGGCGCCGGGATCATACGAATGCAAAATGCCCTCGCCATTATTCTGGGGGCAAACCTTGGAACCACCCTTGACAGCTGGATCGTTGCGCTGATCGGCTTTAAACTGAATATTGAGAATCTTGCATTGCCGCTGGCAGGGATGGCCGGGCTGGGATTTGCAGTGTTTGGGCCACAAACAAAAGCATTTAATCTATGCCGCTTTTTATTTGGGTTTAGTTTATTGTTTGTGGGATTAGGGTATATGAAAAACGGAATGGCAACCTTCGTTAATGGAATTGCAATAGAACAGTTTGCAAACCTTCCTTTAATAGCAACTTTTGGAATCGGGTTTATTATCACAACACTTATACAAAGCAGCTCAGCCACTATAGCTATTACACTGAGTGCACTTTATTCAGGAATCCTTTCGCTTCCGGCAGCCATGGCCATAGTATTGGGTTCGGAAGTCGGTACCACTATCAAGCTATTTGTCGCAAGCATTAAAGGAACCGCAGATAAAAAGAGAGTAGCGGTTGGTAATTTTATTTTTAACGTATTTAATTCCGGGTTAATACTTCTCTTTCTGCTGCCACTTCAGCAATTTATTACAGATGTCATTAATATCCGGGACAACCTGATTGCACTGGTGCTTTTTCAAACGCTGGTGAATGTTATTGGTATTTTGTTGTTTTATCCTTTTCTCAATGTTTTTGGGAGATATCTTGAAAAGCGTTTTACCGCCAGCGATGAAGAAACCGTTTATATTCACAAAAAATCACCTGCACAACCGATCGAAGCGCTTATTGCCATGGAAAAAGAAAATTTACACTTTTTATACTCGGTAATGGACTTTTCGTGGAGCTGCCTCTCAGAAGAAAATAAGGAAATTGCAAAAATGAATCTTCGCAAAGATTTTTCTGAAAAGGCGCTCATGGATAAATACTCTTACATCAAATTTTTATACGGTGAACTGCATAGCTATTATATACAGGTGCAGAAAAATGTACTGGAAAAAGATGATATCGAAAAACTCGACAGAATAATTTCGTCAGTAAGAAATAGTATGTATGCAGCCAAAAGCATTAAGGATGCTGTTCCCGACCTTGAACAGCTCCGGAATTCTTCCAATGATGTTAAGTATCATTTTTATATCCAGGCAAAAAACGAGATAAACGGGTTTCTTTATCGCTTTTACGGATTACTTTCAGACACTGCCGTTCAGTCTGTAGAAGATCTTGTTACGCTTTATAAAGATGTTATCCGGGGCTACACGGATTCATTAAAGCAATTATACCGGGAAAGCATTGCAGGTTCTGTAAATGAAGCAGAGATAACTACAATGCTTAATTGCAACCGGGAGATTTTTACAGCATTTAAGTCATTTGTGTTTGCCGTTAAAGATTTCCTGTTTAGTAAAGATGAATCCCGTTATTTTGATGAAATGCCGGGGTTTATCAGGTAAACGACTATTCCTGAATAGAATTGACAATAAGGTTATTCATGGATTCTCTTACACATATAGCTTTGGGCGCCTGCATGGGAGATGCGTTTGCAGGAAAACAATTGGGAAAAAGAGCCATGTTTCTTGGCGCAGTTGCCCAAAGTGTTCCGGATATTGATTTTGTTTCCGCATTATGGACCAATACATCTGAGGGTCTCCTGGCTCACCGGGGATTTACTCATTCCATACTCTTTGCCGTTCTGATAACACCCTTGCTGGCATTAGTGGCGGAACGATGGCACAGGCCACATGATATTTCTATCCGGAAATGGATATTGTTTTTCGGTGTACAGGCATTCATTCATCTGCTGATTGATGGAATGAATGTATATGGAGTGGGTTGGCTCGAACCATTCAGTCATCACCGGGTAGCCTATAACTGGATTTTTGTAGCCGACCCGTTTTATTCTATTTGGCTGGGCATTGCTTTTGTTGCCTTACTGATTTTAAAAAAGAAAAATTCAAAAAGAAACTGGTGGGTGAAGTTTGGAGTAGGTATGAGCAGTATTTACCTTTTATACTGCGGCCTGAATAAAATAAAAATCGATCATGATGTCAGGGATGTTTTCAAAAAACAACAGATTGCCTACACCCATTATTTTACCACACCCACACCCCTGAATAACTGGCTCTGGTATGTGGTAGCGGCCAATGATTCGGGGTACAATGTTGGGTATCGTTCCCTTTTTGACAGGGAAAGAAAAATTGAATTTCGGTTTATTCCCCGCAATGATTCATTACTGGATCCTGTTGCTGGTCATGAAGATCTTCAAAAGCTGATCCGTTTTTCAAAAGGATATTACTCAGTACAAAAATGGCATGACACACTTGTATTCAACGATATCCGTTTTGGCCAGATGGCCGGCTGGCAAAATCCGGATGCCAGGTTTGTATTTCATTATTTTCTGGAACATCCGGGAGACAACAAGTTTGTTGTACAACGGGGCCGTTTTGCAGGTTGGGATGAAAATTCCTTTAAGTCACTGCTAAGAAGAATAAAAGGGAATTGATAAGAATATTATTATTATTCTTCCTGTTTAAAATAAAAAGTAAAGAGATTAAGGGCATTATTGATGAACCAATAGCAGAAGCGCTGCCAGAATCTTCTTAAAATATTCTGGGATGATAAGTAATTTTCACGGGTTATTTTTTTGCAATGATTGTGTACTATTTCGTCCAGCATTTCTTCTGAGTGATGGGCTAATGCGGTATTGCTTACATCCAGGTTCAACTCAAGGCTTGCATAGGCGCTGATGTTATTTACATTATAAGAGCCAACCGTCAACCAACTACTGTCACATACGGCCATTTTTGCATGCAATACTGTTTCCTGGTATTCATAAATTTCAATCCTGTTTTTCAAGAGCCAGTCATAAAGGTATCTTTCAGCATGTTTTGCCATCATTACATCTGATGTGCCGGCGAGGATCACTTTTAGCTTTACGCCTCTTTTTGAAGCCAATGCCAGTTTTTTTCTGAATAATCTTCCCGGCAGAAAGTAACTGCACATGATGGTTATCTGTTGCTCAGCCTTTGCAAACATTTCCAGGTAGGTTCTCCACACTTCATTTTTTCTTTTTACCCAGTCATTTCTTCTTACTCTTACCTGCATTTGTTCATCAGCAGGAATTTGCTGACAATATTTATCAACTTCATTCCAACTGATATGGGGATATCTCTCTTTTTCACCCCACAGATTACGGCAATCATTATATAATGCAAATGAAGCTTCTCCTTCACAGTACAGCGCCATATCAAGCCAGGCAGGTTCACCGGGCATATCATTATAGCGGTTGCACACATTGATCCCGCCCACTAATGAATACAGTCCGTCTGCCACAACCACTTTATGATGCAGTCTGCGACCGAAATAAAAATGCTTGCTACGGAATAGCGGTTCGAAGCGTTTTACTCTTACCCCCGCATCTCTCATATCCCTTATACAATGCCGGGGCAATCGCTGGGAAGCATAGCCATCCAGATGAAGAAACACCTGCACCCCCCGGCTTGAAGCTGTCTTTAATGCATCCATGACCATCTTCCCGGTTTCATCTTCTAAAAAAATGTAAAACTGCAGGTGGATGGAGATGGTAGCATTCTCAATCAGCTTTTTCAGCAGACTGAAGTATTCGCTTCCTCCCTTTACAAGGCTGACCCGGTTACGGAAAGTATAGCCTGATCTTTTTATTGATTTATGGCCCGACATGCATTTATCAAAGCTATTTTTTTTATTTCTTAGCCGGTAATGAGGTTTATCAACCTGTGTTTTGAGTAATCTCATTCGGACTGGCCCGTTACACAGCTATCTTTAGCATAAGAAAACGCTGAAATATGAAAAAGATAAGACCACCTGAGGCAAACACCGGCATCTGGATTGACCAGGAAACAGCCTATATCATCCGGCATAAGGGTGCTGAAACGATAATGATGAAAATAAAATCCGGGGTAGAATCAAGAATACGGATCGCAGGTGAGGGCAAGAATTTTACCCGTTTTGGCGAAACCTATGTGAATGATGAAGAAAAGAAACAAAGAAGGCAGCAGCAGCAAAGACTGAGATATTTTAAGGAGGTTATCAGGGAAGTGGAGCATGATGATTTTCTTTACCTGTTTGGCCCGGGAAAAGGGAAAGAAGAATTGAATAATGCAATTGAGAAATTAGATAAAGCCTGGCCAAAAGTTATTTCGATTGAAACGACTGACCGGATGACCCAAAATCAGATGAAAGAAAAAGTAATGGATTTTTTCAGCAGCAAAAATTTCAGGGACAAAAGAAGATCATATCGCCGTCAATTAAAAGCAGCAACGGCATAAGTTGTATTGGAATTTATTTTATCCGTGCTTTTTGCAATTCGTCTTTTCCCAGTCTTTTTTCGGGAGGAATATATTTTAATCCAAAGAGGGAATAGATATCTTCTTCCGTCTTTCCTGCAAGCCGTTTTCCTGTTTTTACATCAAATACCCCATATTCATTTATTTTCCATCCTCTTTGTTTGGCAATGGTCCTGAGCTGAATATTGTGTTCTTTACTACCTGTAAGATAGAACAAGGCCGCTCCAAACTCATGCTCATGCACGATGCGGATATCCACCTGTACATCATTTTTCAGAATTATACTTGCCTTTGTTTGTCCTGCTGCCAGTATTTTTTTTACCTGTGGTAAATGGGTAATGACATGGATGATTTTTTTCCAGTGCTTGTGTTCTGCTGTAATGACAATGTCAATATCCCCAATGGTTTCTTTACGGCGGCGCAGGCTGCCTGCCAAAACAGATTGCTGCACCTCTGGAATTTTTTTTATTTCTCCAAGAATACCATTACCAATTCTATCAGCTCTTTCAAGAGGGATTCTTTTCTTCGTTGATTCAAGCTTCAATACTTTTTTCAGATTTTCAATTTTCTTGTGGGCAAAACCTTTTACATTTTTCAGTCTGCCGGCTGCCAGGGCAGCCACCAGTTCTTCTTTTGTAGAAATACCCAGTTTATCATGTAACAACCGGATGGTGGCAGGGCCTATGCTTTCTATGTTCATTAATTCAAGCAGTGAAAAAGGAACTTGCTTTTTTAGTTTTTCAAAGGTGTTTATTTTACCGGTTTGCAGGTATTCAATAATTTTTTCGGCGATGCTTTCTCCCACACCTTTCAACTCATCCAGCTTTTTAATATCCGGGGCCAATGTGTCAACAGGCTCCTGCATATTGCTGAGTGTCCGGGATGCAGTTTCATAGGCCAAGGCCCTGAACCTTTCATCAGCCCCGAGATACCGGTAACAATCTGCCATCTGGTGGAAAATGACAGCCAACTCTTTATTGTGATTTAAGGATGCCTTTATCCTGGTCATTACCAATACAAGTTAACACAAGGAAGAATCAGAAAATCTGATGCCTGTCAGTAAAAGGAAAGATATTGGTTAAGTCTTCAAACCGAAACACTGTTTTAAACTAAATTGTAGCTGAAAATGAAAAGACTGCTGAAAAATCCTTCTGCATCCCACAGCATGTATTTTATTGCAATTCTTTGCCCCCCGGCAACAGATGAAAAGATATTTCAGTGCAAGCAATGGATGAAAGAACAATTTGGGTGTACGGTTGCATTAAAATCGCCGGCTCATATCACTTTGCTGCCGCCTTTCTGGCTCGAAGAAGAAAGAGAGGGTGGCCTGATAGCAACATTCCAACACTTCAGGCCTGATCTGCAGGAAATAATTATTAACCTTTCCGGCTTCTCACATTTTAGCAAAAGGGTATTATATGTTGGCGTGATGGCAAACCCGGCACTGGAAGAAATAAAGCTTCAAACAGAAAACTATTTTTCAGAAAACTTCCCCGGGACGATCAAAAAGGAAAACCGGCCTTTTCACCCGCATGTTACCATTGCTACCCGTGACATGAGGCCCTCTGATTTTGATAAAGCGTTTATACATTTTTCCAGAAAAGGTTTCGCTGAGCAATTTCAGGCAAAAACTATTTCTCTACTGAAGCTAAGTACAGGCAGGTGGAATGTTATCACAGAACAAATCTGGTGCTAATTTTCAGTGTTAGGTCCATTTACCGGTGGATTGTTTTGCATAACGGGAATAGTTACCAAAAACTCAGGAGGCGTTTTGCATTTCCGGATCAGATCCCTGTGTTTAATTTTCAGATTTCTTTTAAACTGGCCTACATATCCGGGTTTGGGTACTCTTGAGCTTTCAAGGGGTATGGCTTCTATGAGGTCATTGCCGATATACATCATTAATTGCATGGTAACTGGTATTTGCTTATACAAAGCAAGTTCATTTCTGATTGGGGGTCAATATCAGAAGTACTCAATTTTTGGAGGTAGAATTACGAAATCAGAATTGCGGTTTTGCAAGTGAGGTTGCTAAAAAGTGAAAACCCCATCAACTGATGAGGTTTTGTGCCCGAGACCGGAATCGAACCAGCACATCCTTGCGGACGGCAGATTTTGAGTCTGCTGCGTCTACCAATTTCGCCACTCGGGCAATTATTTTATTGATTTTAAGAACTCTTTACCCACTCCGCTTTTTAAGTACTTTTCTCTTGCTCTTGCTTCTATCCTGGTTTCAAATCTCTCTTTAAAAAATAACTCAAAAGGTTTATAGGCGGCAGTTGATCTGTTTTCACCTTTGTTATGTTCATTTAAACGCCTTTCTATATTGTTAGTAAAACCAACATAAATATAATTTCTTGAAAGACTTCTTATTGCATACACATAATACATAAAGAACTTGCGTTTACCAATCCTGCCTGCCGGCAGGCAGGTTCGCCACTCGGGCTTTTTATACGGGCTGCAATATTAAGCCATTCCATTTAATTGCTGCCGGATACGATCCAGATATTTTTTCTTATAATAATACTCCTTCACTTGCAGCAATTCTTCTTTGGAAGTAATGCCTTCCTGATAGCCCTCCACAATTTTTTTAACAGGTTCATATATTGAAGATTGAATATTGTCAATTGAATGTTGAATATTTTCTTTAACGCTTTCATCTCCGTCCATCAGTTGTTCGTTCAGTTCCAGCACTTCCAGTAAAAAATCAGGCGGTAACTCATATTTTTCCTCTTCCCGGAGCAGACCTTTTAACTGCAGCACATACTTTATCGTTTCATCGGGGTTCTGAAAAGTCTTAAATGCTTTGTTCAATAAAGCAGATTTTTCAAGAGCTTCTGCTTTCTCCTTTTCCGGGTTATTGATAAAGAAATCCGGATGAAATTTCCTGCTCAGTTCAAAATATTTTTCTGGCAGCCGGGTTTTATCCACCTTTAGCTGAACCGGTATTTCAAATAAGTCAAAATAATTCATAACCGCTTGTGTATGCTCATCTTTTTCTTAAAAAATAATCCTTAGTTTGGGTTACAAAACAGGATCTTAAACTTACAAATCTACGAATTAAGCATGGAGGCAATCAGGAACTTCCCGGATTCGGAACTGGTGGCCAACCTCCGCTCCGGGCAAAGAATGGATGATTCGGTCAAAGCTATTTACAGGAGCCATTTCGACAGCCTTAGCTGGTATGTGCTGAACAACAGCGGCAGCAGGGAGGATGCCGAAGATGTGTTCCAGGAAGTGGTGGTGAATTTTATTGACCTTGTGCAAAAAGATAAATTCAGGGGAGAATCAACTGTCAAAACATTTCTATTCTCACTTAACCGGCACATATGGCTCAATGAATTAAAAAGAAGAGGCAGGGCTTTGGCGAGAGAAGAAAAATTTGAGAAAGGACAGGAAAGAATAGAAGCCGATACCGGTCATGTGATTGCGGACAGAGAGGCCAGAAAGCAGGTGATGAAAGTGGTGGAAGAGCTTGGCGAAACATGTAAAAAGATTTTATTGCTTTTTTATTATGAGAATCTGTCAATGAAAGATATACTGGAAACACTGCATTATGAAAACGAACAGGTGGTACGGAATAAAAAATATAAATGCCTGAAACAACTGGAACAGATGTTTAATGAAAAACCATATTTGAAACAAACCCTGAAAAACTTATTACATGAATAACTCTACTCCTGATATGTCTGAAAAACTGGTTCAATACATTGATGGCGAACTAACAGGCGCTGAAAAAGAAAGCATTGAGCAATCACTTGCATCTGATAAGGCCTTACAGGATGAATTGCAAAGCCTGAAAGCAACCCGTGAAGCTGTAAGACAGTTTGGATTACAGCAGAAAGTGACAGCCATTCATCAACAAATGATGGAAGAAATGACCCAGCCGGTGAAGAAACTCAACTCATCCCGCCGCATTTTCCGCTATAGTATGGCGGTTGCTGCCAGCCTGGTCTTAATTATTGGCGGATATATGGGTTTGAAATTCTATACCCTTTCTTCACAAAAAGTTTTTGCATCCAATTATCATTCTTACGAATTAAGCACTTTGAGAGATGGAGATACCGCACAGGTTTCCCAGGTTGAAAAAAAATACAGAGAGAAAAATTATAAAGAAGTAACAATCCTTTTTGAAAAGGATGCTGATAATTCAGTAAAGGAAATCTTTTTAAGCGCCATGTCTTATGTTGAGCTTGGCAACAATACAAAAGCTATTGAAGGATTTAAAAGGGTATTGGCAGTGAACCAGGCAGCCGGTACAAATGGTATGAATGATGAGGCGGAATATTATCTGGCACTGACCTATATACGCAATGGTGATTATGATTTTGCTTTTGAACTTTTGCGGAAAATTAACGATGACAGTCAACATACATATCATGATAAAGTAGGTAATAAATTGATCCGCCAGGTTAAAATGCTGAAATGGCGTTAGTGGTTAAGGAGTGGTTAATGGTGTCCTCAAAATCCCCCGGAGCAATCCGGGGGATTTTTTTGGTTACAAAGACCGCTTCGCTGGTTACAAATAGGAAATAAAAACATAGTTTATGAAAAACATTATCCGTATTGCGGGAATTGGTTTAGTTATCACAAGTATTCTATTGTTAGCCTGTCAGAAAGATATAGGCAGTAATACACCTGCAGATCCTGACAAACCACATTCCGTTACCATTTATCTTACCGACCATCAAACCCCCATTTTCGACAGTGTGTTCATTGACCTGCAGCAGCTTGAGGTGAAACTGGAGGATGACAGTTTACCCAATGGCGGCTGGGTAAATCTTACCATTCGCCCCGGGGTTTATAATATTCTTCGTTTTCGCAATGGGTTAGATACATTATTTGCCACGGGTACACTGCCCAATGCAAGGATTAAAAAAATAAGGCTGACCCTGGGTACCCGCAATTCCGCCATGCTGAATGGCCAGACTTTTAATTTGCTGGTAAAAGACGAGGACCGCCAGGTGGTGGCGAATCTTGAAAGTAACAATTTCGAAATCACAACTGCGGGGCAGGTATTATTCTGGATTGACTTTGATGCCGGCAATTCTATCCAGGTCAACAACAGTGGTTCCGGTAACAATAACGGCTACAGGCTTAAATCACATATCAAAATATTTACACGGAGCAATTCAGGAAGAATTGAGGGAAGAGTATTGCCACGGGCTGCAAATCCAATAGTAAAAGCTATAATAGGTTCGGATACTGCTACCGCTATTCCTGATACGGATGGTGAATTTAAAATTGTCGGATTAAATGCCGGCACATACAAAGTGCTTTATGATGGGCAAAACGGGTATCTTGATACTACCATTAATAATGTAGTTGTCAGAAACAGGGAAGACACACATTTGCCTTTAATTACTTTACACCAGTAATTTTTGCTTGCTATGAAGTATGAACCTGCCTGCCTTTTGCGGGCAGGTTCTTCGGTTTTATTGAATGATAGACAATAGCAGCGATGATTATTCCCGCAGCTATCCACCACCAATTATTTTTTTCACGACCCGGTTCATAATTGCCAATGAAAATCAGGTGTGCCCAATAATTGGGGGTTTTAAAACGGGGATCTATCTGATCATTCTTAAGCAAATCAAGTTTTGCTTTTTGCAGCGCCTTATCTTTAGAAAGGCCCTTATCAAGATATCGGTGCAGCCTTTGCGTAATGAATGCAGTGGTTTTATCCTCAGCTTTCCAAAGTGAAGTAATAATATTTGAACATCCGGCATAGGCAAAGGCCCTTGACAGACTCATCAGTCCCTCGCCCCTTATTAACTGTCCTGTACCGGTTTCACAGGCGCTGAGAATAATAAGGTCGGTTGAGTCAAGTTTCATGTTATAAATTTCCTGGGCATATAGCCTGGAATCATCTGCCGGTTTTCCTTTTTCGGGATAAAAGGATATAAATGACCGGAGTGGCTCTTCATTATCTGCACTTGCATGTGTGGCCAGATGGATGATGCCATATTTATTGGCCGAAAGAATAAAATCATCTTTTTTGGCAGCGCTGTCCGTCAGGATATTTCCTTTCAGGCCGCTTGTTTCCTCTTTTGATGCCGGCAGGGGGGAATAGGATATTCCCGCAGTATCGGAGTAGCCGGATGAAGCAAAGGGGGCGAAGGCCCAAAGACCTGCGGACTTATTTTCAATACCGGGATTTGCATTGGCCCATAAGGCAGTCGAATAGAGATATTGTACCGAAAATTTTTCAACCAGGTATTTTCCGTAACCATCCTGTAAAGCTTCAAAGGGCAAATAATTAAGCTCATCATCAGGGATAATTATCAGGCGGTTTATTTTACTGAATTTTGAAGCAAACGGTTCAATAAGCAATTGATACATCTTGGCTGAAAGAAATGATCCGCTGTACTTGTTTTCTTCTGATACCACTTGAAGTAATTGTTTCAGAGAATCGGTGGTTTTGAAAAAGTCCTCATCAATACCTGTTTTAATGAACTCAATCCGGTTGGCTGTTATCGCTATCGTCACCAGTTCACTATCTGACAGATGGTAAGAAAGTAGAGCTGAACCGGCATCTAATTTTTTCTGAAGACTGCTAACGGATGGTATCTGAGTGATGAAATACTTGTTTTTATAATTGGGATCTTCTCTTATTTTTTCTTGGAGTTTACCGAGTTTTATTTCATAATCACGGATGGATGCCTGAAGGGACTGCACTTCCGGGCTATCGACCGCTTTTGATAACCTCAGCAGCAGTCTTGTGATAGTGGATTTGGTGGATGCTTCTTCTTCCAGGATCTCCTGGCTGGATAAATTTTCTTTTCTCAATTCGTTTTCCTGCACATTCAGTGAAAGGATGGAAGCCTTATTTTGCTGATCAAAGACATAAGCATCTTCAAGGTATTTTTTTTCGTCGGTAAGTTCGTATAGACGCAGACTTATATCTATGGGCCTGCTATGCACAGTATATTTTATCTTATTCAGGAAAAGGCGGGCTTCATCTGAAGTATAGGTTTTCTCCACATAGTCAGCAAGGCTGAATGCACTACGATAAGCTTCCTGCGAACCTTTCAGCAACTCTGTTTTTTGTTCCGTTTCAAATAATTGTGCCATTGCATCAGCCTTGGCTGTAAGTGTATTAAACAGGTTTATATAAGAGAAGACAGTACCGAACTCATTGGGGTTTTTGAAATAATCTGTTTCATTGAAAGAGGCATCAAATTGTGAGATGGTTTGCTGATAAATTTCAATGGCTTTTTTATATTCTTTCTGTTTTGCCAGCTCATCAGCCTCGAAGCGGAGGATGAGGCCATACGAAGTATTCTTTTTCTGCCCGTTCCATTTAATATTTTCAGCAAGAGCTTGCTGAAGATAGAAGGTTGAAGAATCTTTTTCGCCCAGGCCCGACCAGGCAACTCCAAGATTATAATACAGCTCAATTATTTTATTGCTGTTGCTATAATTCACTTTTTTGAAAAGCTCAATGGCTTTTTGATACTTTTTCTGTTTCAGGCTTATTATTCCAAGATTGTGATTGATCTCATCTGGGAAAAAACCAGATGGCAAAAGACTTTCATACACTGTCTCAGCTTCATTGTATTCTTCCAGTTTCACCAGCAGTGAAGCAATATTGATTTTGAAATTTGCTAACAGACCATTATCAATAGTGCCCGTTGAGGTCAAGATGGCAATTGCCTTTTCAAAATAATTTCTTGCCTGCCTGTAGTTCCCGTTTTCATAATACATAACACCCAGCCTGTTAAAAAGCCGTTGTGATTGATCTAAAGTTTTTGTGTAATGATTACTGATCAATTCAGCATTCTTATAATAATAGAGGGCCGAATCAAACTGGTTTTCATCATAATAAATACCTCCGGTATAAATAAATGGAATGAAGAATACAGAGTCTGGAAGAGAAGGAACCTGTGATTTAATACCCATTGCGGAGAGATAGTTCTCTTTAGCGATATCTGTTTTGCCGATATAGTAGGCAATAAGGGCAGCCCGCAGGTTTGCCATCAGTTGAAGTGAATCAATCCCTGCTTTCTTTATATCCGGCAACAGAGTTGTAAACGCAGTCAATGCTTTTTCATAGGTTATGTCTGCTTTCGCCTGAAGCTCTTCATTTTCTCCCGCCGCATCTGAAAGTTTTTCTGCTTCAGAAAATAATTTTTCTGCTTCATTAAATGATTTTAGCAGTGTGACCTGGTTATAACCCGGGCCTGTCTGTGAAAAACACAGTACTATAAAAATCATTAATGCAAACGACAGAAGGAATTTATTCATGATAAGCAGGAAAGCTTATCAAATTTAGTGGCTGTAATTTAATTAGCAATGATGACGACACAGGGAGGTCTGGGTTTTGCCGCAGCATTTGTTATTTCTGTTCCGCTTTGTATAGCACCCCGGAGAAAGACACCTTGTGAGCTGCGGTCATTTAAAATATCCCAGAGATATTGCGGTACATCAGCCATGGTATTGTACCAGTACAGTTTCACCTTTAACTTGTTCAGAGATTTACCGCTGCCATCATTTATACGGTATTTGATTTCGATTTCTATCTTATCATCATTTCTCGGGTTTGGGCTTCCAAAAACACCATTCCGGATGGATTCGGCGAGGTTTATTTTTCCATTATCTGTTCTTACAGAGCAACCGCCACCATTGGCAACATTGCCTTCGTCAAAATTGGAACCGCTAAGAGGCAACACCCTGTTTACGCTGGCATTATAAACAGGTGGGGCAATAGAGTCTCCGGTTGAAAGATGATAGAATTTATCTGTAAACGTAATGCCGGATAATACAACCTTGGCTTCAGTTTTTGTTCCATCGGGCGCCGTATGCGTGATGCGGTAACGAAGCCCTGTTTCACTGTTATCAAGATTAATGGCCCCGGTATTTTCATCAACCTCAATACCTTCCGGAAACGCTGTATAAGTACCGCTTCGGTGTTCCATTGGATAAATAATATTATTTCCGGATGGTTTCAGGTATAAAATGGAATCGCCGTAACTGAGATTATAAGGAGGAATAGTTCCGTCAGCAGGCTTGTTACAGGCCAGCCATACAGAGGTTATCGTCAATAGCGATAAACCGATAAGTATCTGATTAACTCCTTTCATAGCCTTTCTTTTGCTTCTGTCAATTCAAAACGCAAGGATGTAACCCCCGGTTGTTTATTTTGTAAGATTCTCGAAGTTACAACAATAATCCGGCCAAAAGGGTTGACTAAAATCAGTTTCTCCCGAATTGCTTTAAAAATTTACTTTGTGACCCGTACCTGCGTAAAAAAAGGCATATGAATCATAAAATCGGACTTATCCGGGAGGGAAAGATCCCTGCCGACAACAGAGTGGCCTTAACTCCCGCCCAATGTAAATGGATACAAAAAAATGCACCCGGAATTCAGATCATCGTTCAGTCATCACTGGTTCGTTGTTTTTCAGACAGGGAATATTTATTAGCCGGTGCTGAAGTAAGGGACGACATAAGCGAATGTGATATTCTATTGGGCATCAAGGAAGTTCCCGTTTCGCAGCTCATTCCGGATAAAACCTATCTTTTCTTTTCACATACCAAGAAGAAACAACCTCATAATCAGAAATTACTTCAGACCATTCTGGAAAAAAATATCACTTTAATTGACTACGAATGCCTGGAGCATGAGGACGGACAACGTATAATCGGTTTTGGCTTTTTTGCCGGAGTGGTTGGGGCACATAATGGTATGATGGCTTATGGTAACAGAACCGGTCTTTTTACATTGGACAGGGTTTATAAGCAACGAAGTTTCCGGGAACTGATACATACTTATTTTGGTCTTCGCTTACCCAATGTGAAAATCACAGTTACAGGTTCAGGCCGGGTGGCGCATGGCATACTGGAAATAATGAACCTGATGGGCATACATGAAGTGGAGCCGGATGATTATCTCAAGAGAAGGTTTTCTTATCCTGTATACACCCAATTAAAAGGATTTGATTTATACGAAAATAAAAGTACAGGAAAATATAGCAGGGAAGAATTTCATGCACAGCCGGAACTATACCGATGTAAGTTTCTGCCTTATACGGAACAAACAGATATTTTGATGAATGGAGTGTATTGGGAAAAGAATATTCCCAGGCTTTTTGAAAAGGAAAATGTAAAGGAAGATACGTTCATCATCCAGACAATCGCTGATATTACAGATGATGCGAATGGGTCTGTGCCGGTAAATACAGGCGACCAGGCCATTGAAGACCCGGTTTATGGTATTGACAGAAACACTTTGGAGAAAACAGCTCCCTACTTGAAAAATTCTATTGATATTATGGCGGTCGGAAACCTGCCGAATGAATTGCCGAGAGATGCAAGCCGGTATTTCGGTGAACAACTGATAAAGCATGTGCTGGAAGATCTTGTGGGCAATGGTTCAGAAATTATAGACAGGGCAACAATGACGAAAGCCGGAAAACTGACATCTCATTTTTCCTATTTGCAGGATTATGCTGAGGGCAAATAAGAATCCTCTTTACTTTTTAAAGATAGAGATAGTAGTCTCTGAGCAGGGTTTTAAATTTAGAAGTGTAATTCCCGTCTTTGTCTGTAATGGGTAGTTCATCAATTGTTGTTTCAGTTGTTTCATTATTCTTAGGCTTTCCTGTAATGATCATGCGGAAATAATCATGATTCACGGACTGCTTGACAAATACAATCTGCTGAATGAATAACTCAAGCCTTTTAATGAGTGTTTCCAATTCTTTATTTCTTTTATATGGCAGCAATAAAAAGAAAGTTCCATCCGGCTTCAGATTCTTTTTTATTATTTCAAGCAATTCATGGAGTAATAACCCTTCGTTATGATGGGCAATATTTTTTTGAGAACCTCCTGCTTTCAACTCTTTTTCATAAAACGGAGGATTGCTGATGATAATATCATATTTCCTTTGATAAGGAAAAGTTCTTGCATCGGCATGAATAATTTTTATTCTGTCACTCCAGGGGGATGCTACAATATTTTCTGCAGCCTGTTCTGCAGCTTTCTTATCAAGTTCAATTGCATCAATAATAGCCTCTGGATTTTTTTGAGCATACATGAGAGATAATAAACCTGTACCGGCTCCAATGTCAAGTACAGCCTTTACTTTTTCTTCTTTGGCAGAATTTGAGATGAGACCTCCAAACAAGCAGCTATCCGTCGTTACCTTCATGGCACATCTATCCTGGTGAATGATAAATTGTTTGAACTGGAAAAAACTATTTGCCATATTGAGTTTACCATTCGGCTCTTGCAGAAGAAGTAACAGACAGGTCAGCAAACTGGCCGGCCAGATATTTATAATAACCAGTGATAGCTATCATGCCTGCATTGTCAGTACAATATTCAAAAGCAGGGATAAAAGTATTCCAGTGATATTTCTTTCCCATTTGCAAAAAAGCCTTCCTTAGTCCGCTGTTGGCAGAAACTCCGCCTGCAATGCACATATCATTTATCCCTGTTTCAAGCGATGCCTTTTTCAGTTTATTTAATAAGATGGTAATGATCCGTTCTTGTATGGAAGCACAGATATCCGGCAGATTTTCTTTGATGAATTGTTCCCTTTCTTCCTCGCTTGCAGCAAATTCTTCTTTATACAGATTGCTTTTACCTGCATTGCGTAGAAAATAAAGTATGGATGTCTTCAGTCCGCTGAAGCTAAAATTAAGATCGGGGATATTGGGTTCGGGAAATTTGAAGCGGAGTGGGTCACCATCTTTGGCCAGTTTATCAATCAACGGACCACCGGGGTAGGGAAGTCCCAAAAGCTTTGCTGATTTATCAAAAGCTTCGCCGGCAGCATCATCAATCGTTTCTCCGATAACTTTCAGATCGGTTGGGGAATTGCATAATACAATTTGAGTGTGCCCGCCGCTTACGGTAAGGCATAAAAAAGGAAAAGATGGTTTGGGGTCATCTATCAGGTTCGCCAGCACATGGGCCTGCATATGATGAACTGCAATGAGAGGTTTATTCAATGACAGAGCAAGAGATTTAGCAAACTCGGCACCAACCAACAATGATCCTATAAGACCGGGTGATTGGGTAAAAGCTATTGCATTTATATCCTGTATCCCGTATCCAGCATCTTTCAGCGCCTTGTCAACTACCGGGATGATATGCTGCATATGTGCCCTTGATGCCAGTTCGGGTACCACACCGCCATATTGTTCATGCACTTTTTGCTCTGCAATGATGTTGGATAAAATTTTACCGTCAACACATACTGCTGCCGATGTTTCATCGCAGGAAGACTCTATAGCTAAAATGGAAATACCCAATATTCTGTTTTGAGATTCAAAAATACTTGAATATTGATTATTGAATATTTTTTCAGCAACACTATGATCGAATGGCTACAACGGGATCCATCCTTGCTGCTTGCGAAGCCGGAATAAACCCGGCCATTATTCCGGTGACAATGCAGATAAGGATAGCAAGTATCATATTGTTGGTAGAGATAAAAACAGGAAAATCCAGTGCACCGCTTAGCACCTGCGTAAGCAAAAAGACCAGTGTAAGACCAATCAGCCCACCGATGATGCAAAGAAATGCTGATTCAAGAAGGAATTCGGCTAATATCACTCTTCGTTTGGCGCCGACTGCTTTTTTCAATCCTATCTGGCTGGTACGTTCCCTTACAGATACAAACATAATGTTAGCTACACCAAACATTCCAACAATAAGCGAAAGGGCAGCAATAGCCCAGCCTCCGATATTCAGGCTTACAAATGCTTTGCTGATAGCGGCGCTGAAATCGTTAACATCATTCAAAGTAAAATTATCATCTTTGGTAGGGCTAAGTTTGTGAATAGCTCTTACTGTTCCGGTCAGCTCATCTTTCAACGCTTTACTTGATATATTTTCTTTGCCCTGGATCATGATCAGGGGGTCTGCTCTTCTTTCATCCATAACCGTTCTTGCAAAACGATAGGGCAACACCACATTGTCATCAAAGTTCCATCCACCGATCATCTGCTTTCCCTGTTTTTTTATTACACCTATTATCTGGAATTTTTTTTCCCTGGCTGATAACAACTTGCCCACTGCTTTTTCAGAACTGCCAAAAAGTTTTTCTGCCACAGTTATTCCAATCACCATCACATTGCTGCCAAGATTGAATTCTGCATCAGAAATAAAACGACCGAAAGAAACTTCAAAAGGCTGTATATCCCTGAACTCCTCCGTGATGCCATACAACTGAACATTGGATAAACGATTGTCTTCATAATCCAGTTCGGCCTGTACATCAATTTTAAAAGCGGCGTATTTGGCTGAAGCCGTACGTTCCATTATCTGCTTCATTTCAGAGTATTTTGGAGAAGGCCTGTTCACATATTTCCACCAGGGATAGTCGGGGCCGCCACCGGCGCTGTAATCCCACTTGTCAAGATAGATGGTATTGGTGCCGAGAGCTTTTACTTCATTTTGTATGTTTTGTTCAAGGCTGTTTACCACTGCCAGTACACCGATGATGCAGAAGATACCGATGGTGATACCGAATAAAGAAAGAAAAGTGCGGAGTTTATTCTTCCATAATTCCTGCAGGGCCATTTTAAAACTGCTGCCTACTATTTCCAATGTCCGCCGGATCATGGAGCAAAGTTAAGAACTGGGATTGTGCGGATGAGGAATGATTTTCCGGAAACAAAGACAATGTTTTTCCAGGTGTTATACAATACGGGTTCACCAGTTAATAAATACTGTTTAACTTCATCCGATTATGTTGACTATCTGGCAGGCCTTGATCGGACTTTTTTTGGTTGTTTTAATCACACTCTTTGTTTTCAGGTTAAGTATCGTAAAAGAAATTATTCTTTTACCGGAGAATTACAGGGAGCTGCTTGCTGATTATGTAAAATTTTATCAGCAACTGGATGAGGAGGGAAAACCAAGGTTTGAAAAAAGGATAGAACATTTCTTATCGGCAGTGAAAATAACCGGGGTAAATGCTGTTGTCGAAGACCTCGATAAACTCTTAATTGCATCCGGGGCTATTATTCCTGTATTTGCTATTCCCGACTGGCAATATATCAACCTGCATGAAGTGTTACTGTACCCCGGCGCATTCAATGAAGATTTTGACCAGGCAGGTTCAAATCGCCCTATCGGAGGCATGGTAGGCAGTGGCGCTATGCAAAATGTAATGATCATCAACAAATGGCAACTGCGGCAGGGGTTCATTAATAATCATGATGCTCACAATACAGCTATACATGAGTTTGTGCACCTGATAGATAAAATGGATGGCACGATGGATGGTGTTCCTGAAATAATTTTAGAGAAAAAATATGTGAATCAATGGAAGAATATGATGGATTCAGCGATCGGGCAAATGAAAATGTACGGATCTGATATTGATATGTACGGTGCTACTAACCCGGTGGAGTTTTTTGCTGTTATTTCCGAATATTTTTTTGAGCAGCCTGATCTATTAAAAACCAATCATCCGGATTTATATGAAATGCTGGTAAGGATATATAAAACGGGGGGATGATTTCTATCCGGGTGATTGAAAGAAGCTTCTTCGGCTTCACTTATGATTTTCTTCCAACCCTTACCTTTTATGCCGATTGATGTTGCGGGCAAGCCTCTGTGCATTGGCTTCACCAAATGCTTTACCTTGGGATTTTCTCAATTCGTTCGTTGCACTCCTTACAAATATCAGAAGATCCGGCAGAGTGAAAGATTAGCGCAAACAAAACGATCATCTTTTTTCTGAAGCCATTAATTTGGCAACCTTGTACAGGATGCAAGATAGCTGATGCCGCCTGCTGAACTGTATTGAGCATATTTGAAAAAAGTTTCTGTGATCTGGATATTCTCCAGGTAAACGGTAATTGGGGTAGGAGGTTGGTTGATGATAACTGTCATTTTAGTTTTGGCAGCATCAGTAAAATTCCAGGTGGTTGCATAAGAAGAACCTGAAAAGTAATAAGTGCCTGTATTGTTTGTGCTGAATTTAAGTGAATCGGTGTCATAAGTATTTCCCGAGACGCCTCTTTTATAGTATTGGGTAGTATTATTGCTCAGCTGGACTCTTATTTCATCAGCTTTCCATGTTTTGCCGGTTAAGAGTTCTTCAATAGTTTTTACAACAGGAGTAGTATTGTTCTCGTCCTTTTTACAGGAAACAACTGCGAATAAGAAAAGTAATAGAACTGATAGAAATTTCATGGTTAAAAAATTTATGTTGCTAAGTTAAGGGATAAACGTAAAGGGCTTTAATATTTTAAGAATGTGAGTTTAATTTCACCGCCTTACCTTTGCGCCTCTTTATGAAATATCACAACGAAATAGAACGGCGGAAGACATTTGCGATCATCAGTCACCCGGATGCGGGGAAAACGACACTGACGGAAAAGTTCCTGCTCTTTGGCGGCGCTATACAGGTGGCGGGTGCGGTGAAGAGCAATAAGATCAAAAAATTTGCTACCAGCGATTTTATGGAGATTGAAAGACAGCGTGGAATTTCTGTGGCCACATCGGTGATGAGTTTTGAATACAATAAGATCCTGATCAACCTGCTGGATACTCCCGGTCACAAGGATTTTGCGGAAGATACTTACCGTACACTGACAGCGGTTGACAGTGTGATACTGGTGGTGGACAGTGTGAATGGTGTGGAAGAACAAACGAGAAGACTGATGGAAGTCTGCCGGATGAGAGATACCCCGGTGATCGTTTTCATTAATAAGATGGACCGGGATGGTAAGAACCGGTTTGACCTGTTAGAAGAAATAGAAAAAGAATTATCCATCCACCTGCACCCGATGACATGGCCCATCAACAGCGGCAAGGAATTTAAAGGCGTTTACAACCTGCATGATAAAAATTTATTGTTGTTTACCGCCAATACAAAAGCTGCTGATGAAGATGTGATCTCGATTTCAAATTTGCATGATGCTGTGCTTGATGAAAAGTTGGGTGAAAAAGATGCTAAGCAGTTGCGGGAAGATGTGGAATTAGTGGATGGAGTACATGGTGAGTTGAAAGTGGCGGATTATCTCGCCGGAAAAGTGGCGCCGGTTTTCTTTGGCAGCGCCATCAACAATTTTGGCGTAAAGGAAATGTTAGACACCTTTATCCGCATTGCTCCTACGCCCCGCAGCCGGGAAACAACGGCAAGGGTAGTGGATGTGGATGAAGACAAACTGAGCGGTTTTGTTTTTAAGATCCATGCCAACCTTGATCCCAAGCACAGGGACAGGATCGCTTTCTTCCGGGTTTGCTCGGGTAAGTTTGAACGGAATAAATATTTTCATCATGTACGGTTAGATAAAGATGTTCGTTTCAGCAACCCTTATTCTTTTATGGCAAGGGATAAAAGCATTATTGAAGATGCTTATGCCGGTGATGTGGTAGGTTTGTTTGATACAGGCAACTTTAAGATCGGCGATACACTGACAGAAGGCGAAGATTTTTATTTTACCGGCATTCCTTCTTTTTCCCCGGAGATATTTAAGGAAGTAGTGAATAAAGACCCGATGAAGACCAAGCAACTTGAAAAAGGATTGTTGCAGTTAACAGATGAAGGAGTTGCTCAGTTGTTCACACAGTTTGGGGGCAATAAAAAGATCATCGGATGTGTGGGTGAACTTCAGTTTGAAGTGATACAATACCGGCTGTTGCATGAATACGGCGCTTCAGTAGTCTTCAACAATCTTCCTTTTTACAAAGCCTGCTGGCTTACCAGCAACGACCCGAAGAAGCTGGAAGATTTTCTTCGATTTAAAGGCGCCAATTCAGCAGAAGATAAAGATGGTCATCCTGTTTACCTGGCACAAAGCGAATGGTTTTTAAATACAGAGAAAACCAATAACCCGGAAATTGAGTTTCATTTTACGAGTGAGATACACAAGTGATGCGGGATGTGAGATACGGGATATGTGATCCGTGAGTTAGGGGTATGAACCCGAAACCCGAAACTCGTAACTCGTAACCCGCATCTCATTTATTCACTTCATATACATCAGCAAATACCAGCCTGTCTTTCATTGGCATTGTGCTCATAGTTGCCCCTGCAGGATTGGGATTTGGTTTCAGCGGGTCATAAATAATTACTTCATACTCCAGCACTTTTACCCGGTAGGGTTTGCCGGCATATTCAGCAGGCAGGTTGAATACATGACTGTGATAAAAACCGAAGTTTTTTACATCCGCAGCTGTAAGCACATAATTATAACTGTCAATCGGTCTTGAACTGATAGTGATATGTGCGCCTTCAGATGATGGAACGTCTATCGGTTCAATAACGAATTCAACTTTTGATCTGAAATAAGGATTATAGGTATCCACACCTGCCTGATTACCGGATATGGCTACAGTAATGTTATTTTTTGAAGCGCCAAACTGTATGGAACTTGCTCTTGTTGATGGTATCTGTATATAATCAGCTACCACGATTGGCGAGAGGCAACAATCCGTTCCGTCTTTTCTTAATGAGTGGCGCTGATAGCGGGCCAGCGCCAAACGGACAAAAGGATAATAAGAAGTAAGGATATTCAGCATGATGTCGGCATAATATAATTGCCGGTCTTTATCATACTTTACATCAAAGGCTACAATATTTACTTTTGCAGTGGCATGTTCTGCTACAGAAAGATTAAGGTCTTTGTTTTCCGGTTTTACATTTACAAAACTATCGGGGATTGGCGATACGGTTCCCTGTTGCTGTAGAAGCGGGGCAGATAATTTTGTAGGGTCTGTTCCCCATGTGGTATACGGTGCGCCTGCAGATGAAATAGAACCGGCTGCAAAATTTATTGTTGGAACGGGCAGCACTACAGCCAGCTGTTCTCCTTCGCCGCTGCTGTACCAGGGGCGTTTTAAGTAAATTCTTAATCCCGATGCTCTGCCTGTTAAAGTAAGATTTCCTTTTTCCACCCTGTCCCACTCAAATGTCGGAATAACATATTCTACCTGTGGCGCCGATGGTCTTGCACTGCTGAGTATATTGACATTATTAATAACACTGCTTTCACGGGTCAGGGAAAAAGCAGCGCCTTTATCTGCTATCAGCTGGTAAAAATATTCCCGGTACCTGGTTGTTGCAATGGTTTTATAATTCACCATGCGATGTTTGGTATCATTGAACATATGCTGAATGGCAGGGAAAGGATTTCCTTTAACGATTTCGCCAAACACATATTCAAAAATGGCATACAGAGTAGTGAAATGAAAGACCTTTGATTTGGTTGGAATTTTTTCCAACTCCGGTTTGGTAACATCATCCACCCATTCCGTCCAGTCAGCTTCCATGTCCAGTTGACCGGTTGAAGGTCCGTGTACAAATAATTTTGTATTCAGTTTCGCAGTATTGGCGCCGTATTCCCTGTCGGGTACAATAGCAGCAATGTCCGGATAGTTCTGAGTGCCGATCTTACTGATGGGTTGTTGTACTGCATGAACAAATGTTATCTCTCTCCATGGTGAAAACATCCAGTGCTGGCCTCTTGCAATTCTTTTTCCCACAGCATCTGCAAGACCCGTCATGCCCATCATATCAAGTATGCCGGATAATTTCAGAATATCATTCGGCCGCCAGAAACAGGCATAATTCATTTTGAACATCACTCCTTTTTGCAGAGTCACTACCAGTGTTCTTGATGAAGCATCCCATTTAACATTCGGCGAGCCTTCTTTTAAAGTAATGCGGAATGTTTTGGGATTCATCCATGCATTATAGTCAGCAGTATCATTAGCCGATGCATCGGTTACTTCAGAATCAAAATAGAAACTTATTCTTCGGGTAAGGATTTCCGGGTCAGGAATTTTCGGGTTGGGATCGTTTGCTGAGATAAAGAAAGTAACTCCTGCAGCCATTGGGTCGGCGAGGTATTCAACCGGAATATTAAAGAGGGAACCATCTACTACTTTCATTTCTGATGTAGCATCTTCTTCTTTTACCAGCGGGTCTTTATCATTTTTTATTTTGGTATAAATAGCAGCCGCTTCTGCGCTATTGGCAGGCCCGATGCCTTTGTCAAGCATGGAATGTGTGGTTGACATTTCCACCGATGTTCTCGGCGGTTTCACATGCCTTACTGATTCGGGCTTATATGCGGTATTATACTTACTGTCAATATTGGCGTTTTCATATTGTTCTGTAGTGAGACCTTCATTGCTTCTAATGGCCATCACTTCGGCAGATTCTCCGTCTTTTACAACATTGCCCAATACAAGAAACGGGGCATCCACCGGTTCGTACCGCATGTAGCGGATATTGCCCATCACAGCATCACCGGGTGTTTCGGGTTGCAGAGATAAATCAACACTGTTGCCGGCCAGGTCAACAGTTCTTATCCTGATGGCATATTTTTTCCCAAAGCGAAGCATTGGCAGTGTGCCTTTTTCAATGCCGGGTTTCACATTCAGACGGAAGTCTGCCGTGCCGGGTGTTTTATATTTCGCATTTTCTTTATCAGCATTGCCTGCTTTTGTTTTGTCATACACTTCTTCTTTATCCAGCATCGGGTCGTTCAGTGCACTGCCCGGTCTTGGCACACTCAGGCTCCAACCTTCCCAGCGGGCAATAGCTTCGCCCACTTTTAATTGTGTGCCGCTGTCGGTTTTTTCTTCGGAGGCAGATGTTTGTATGAAGCCTTCATCCGGCTCTGTGCCGGGAATGTCTATGCTTGTTCCTGAAATATTCAGGTAAGAATATTTATTATTCCGTTTATGCAGGCTAACCCATTTCCCTGGTTTGTCTTCCGGCTGCACATCCATACGATAGCCCATGTTTATATCATCTGCAAACAAAATTTCGTTGGTAAGCACCCAACTTGCATTGCTTCCTGATACGCCGGCGGGGGCTGCTGCACCTGCAATGAGCAATGCTTTTAGATCGTTCATCCGCTGAAATTTCTTGCTTAGATTATCAGCCATGCCATTTCTTGCTACGGCTATGCCTGCTGTACGATGGCTGGGCAAACCTTCTTTTCTCGGGGCTTCATTATTATAAAATGGTATCGCAGCTGCATTGGGCATACCTGCATTGGCAGCATAAAAAATATGTTTGGCTTTTTTCAGTTGCAGTGCATCCACCTGCTGGCAAATTTTTAATGCAGCTCCATCTGTGTCTACCTGAAAAACAGTAAATGCATCGCTGTTTATTTTAAGATGCCCTTTGTCAATTACACTTCCTGCAGATGGTTTGGAATAAAAACCGTTAGTGGTTTTGGTATATGCAGTGGCAGGGCAAACATAAGTGGTGGAGATGCTGAAATTGATTCCGGATGGGATGATCCGGATATTAGGTTGTGCCGGCATTACCATTAAGCCGGATGGCGGAGTAAACTCAAGATCAACAACAAGCCCCAGTTTCCTTTGAAGCTGCGGATAACCGGAAAGAACAGAAAGGATATTATGAAATTCAAATTCCGGTTTTTCCACCTGTTTGAAGTTCTTCACTTCTTTTGCATCGTAAAGGCCATGAAAATTTTTCAACTGGGCAAAATCCATGGAAGGATCAGGAGCAGAACCAAAGGGGATGGATTTATTTTTTTCCAACATTGCTTTTATCCTGCTGCCCGTTTGCTTGTTCCGGGCCAGTTGTTTCAGGGTAATTTTTTCTCTTCCCTGTTTGGGAAATTCAGCTACTGAATAATCAGAGATGGCTGTAAGAATGGGATTCTCAGTGTAATAATTACTGTCGGGCAGGTCGGCGCTGAAATTTTTCCCTGTTTGCTCTACCACTCCTTTTATATATGCCAGCACATGTTTTACGGGGTAGGAAGCAATCGGTTTGCCGGCAAGGTCTTCCTGCACAAAAGATTTTACTTTCACAGAAGGATAGAACAAATTTTTCCAGAGCGCTGTGTCCACCGGTTTGCTCACCACTTTTGCTTCAACAGTATTTCCGTTTAATTGCACAATGAATTTCGCATTCTTCACCAGCTCTGCCCACTTCATCATATCTGGTACATTCTGTAATGTGGTATCTGCATCTTCCACCTGAAGCCCAAGTGCTGCGGATATTTTCCAGTAGTTGAGGCCGCTTCGTGTTACCACTCCGTTGGGTAATGCTGTTACGATTATTTTCTGTTTCATCTTGAATCTGTTTAGACCTCACCTCCAACCTCCTCTCCAAAGGAGAGGAGGTTTTTAGAGTACTAAAGATGAGATATCATGTATCATTCAGTTGGTTGTTAATTTTTATGCTGCAAAAGCGCCGCAATATTCTTCCCAATCACCCTGTGTCAGCGCCATCTGGAAATTAGGATCGCTGCCGCTGCCTGCAAATGTTCGTTGTGTATGCAGCGTAACAGATGTGCTGAAGAACAACACTTCCACTTTTATTTTCAATGATGCTTCGCCATAGGCTTTGTGCTGATCCATCAGGTAAGTAAGCGCCATGTACAACTCTATGCTGGCGGTGATGAGGCCGAGCACACTTACAGCGCCATTAATGCGCACATAACCTGTAAGCTGGGTGGAGTTGTGATCATCCACCATCGTCATCTTGAAATAGATACCTGCCATGATGCTTACAGCGCCGCTGGCCACGCCAAGATTGATGGATGCTGCTGCGCCAAATTCAAGTGCTGCTTCAATTTGCCTTATGCCATTCAGGTCAAGTTGGAGTCCAAAGAAGCCACCACCTCCCAGACATGAAACAGTGAGAGTGAAAGGTTGTTGTCTTTCACAGAACCGGAAATCCAATGTCAATGGCCCGCCAGTGAAGGGAAGATTTACTTCAGCGCCGAGTGACAGATTGCTTAACGTAAAGGCGCCCATCTGCAGGTTGGGCAATGCCAGTGTGTATCCGCATTTAATACCGGTGAGAGAAACATCGAGGTAAGGCGGATCGGAGAAGCCGGTGGGCGGAATCAGTTTGTTGATGACGTTGATAAAACTAAGCGGCCCGCCAAAAACAATGGAAGGATCGGCCATATCCACATTTACATCCGCTTTCTTACCGGCTTCCACCAGGAATTTTATTTCATTGAAATCGATTCCGATAAGATAAGGGTGTGTGGCATCATCCACTTTTACAATACCGATGGTAAATTTCTTTATCCATGCTGCTGCGGAAAACTCAGGCGATGTTGGGTCTTTTTTCTTTGCTTTTACCTGTGTGGTTATGGCAAACTCAGCACCTGATTTTTTGGCGAAGCCAGCAAACCCAAGGTCAATATTTTTCAGTGCCGGTTTGATAACATAGGAAGTGATGTATTCTGTTTCTGTTTCCTGGGTGACGAGGTTGGGGATTTTTGGTACACGGTCAAGCAGTGGCTTTGACAGGTCGTATGCACTTTTATCGCCGGAAATGAAATCAAGGATATCACTCAGTTTAAAGACACCAAAGAGTGTTGGGTCGGGCAGGCTGCTTACTTTAAAAAAGTCATCGGCGCTGGCAGTTGCCGACTTAAATTTATCAATGCTGCCGCCAAATGCGCCGGCTGCTTTTGATAAACCACTAAGATTAAAATTAGGTGCAGCCAGGCCACCTGTCTTATCCGTTTGACCTCCGAAGTTTACTCCCTTGGCGAAATTGAACCTGGCAAATACATGTCCCTGGTTATTATCATCTACCAGCGAGACAGGAACAGTTTGTGCAATGCCGGTGAGGCGTTGATAAGATGGCTCTATAATATGGGCTTCGCCAAGTGTTGGTAAAAATCCCTGTGGTTCATCGGCATTGGTATAATTTTTTACCTGAAATGAAACCTGCTGGGCCACATAAGCAGTATCCGTAGCATTGGCTGCCTGCGGAGCCAAAGTGAAACGCTGACCTTTGAAGTCTGTTCCGGTGCTCAGCTTCATGCCTGCATTATAAGCATTGATAAGGGCGTCACGGTTAGAGGCGCTTCCAAGAACATTGGTGCTTACAAAAGCAAGCGGCAGAGAGAAGTCAACAAAATTACCATCAAGGTCTTCTGCTTTTATTTTGAAAAGAACATCTTTGTTGCTGCTGCGGATGACGAACTGGTCATCAGCATTCATGGTGGATGGATCAACTAACTTTTTCTTAGCCGGGTCGAGAATGGGGGAGACGGTTGTGATCATTTCCACCCTGCTGAAGCAAAAGTTCATGAATTCGCCTTTGCTGTCACGGTAGTTGTATTCTTTCACCGGCTCTGTTATCACTACAATCTTTCGTTGAAAGTTGGCAGCTGTGCCTGTTCCGCTGTGCGGTTTTCTCTCTGTAATTTTTATTAGTACTGCTTCATGACCAAAAGGCATGATATTGCCTGCTTCCACTATTTCCACATAATGTTCCCTGCCGAGTGTTTCAATATGCCGCCACTTCAAAAGGTTAAGGGCATTGTTATCGCCGTACAAAACACCAGCTTCTTCCAGTTTTTTTCTTTCTACCACAAATTCACTGTCGAGCCAGGCGCCGAGAGCGGTGAGAAATAATTTATACGCTTTGATGGGCTGGGGAACAAACCGGGGTATCTGGAAATTAGATGATTCATGCACAATGCGATGCCGGTCCTTATTGGTCATAGAGGTAAGCAACAGGATGGGATCGTTTTTTGCATTCACCACGGCTTTGTAATCTTTGTTGGCATCATCGGCCCACAAAGCCCGTAGTATTCTTTGTTCATTGGTGAGGTTGCTTTCATCAATACCTTTTGCAGTTTTGGTTCCCATCCGGGTATGCCACAACTCGAAGAGTTTATTGGTTTGTTTAAGAATTCCTTTATCAGCGGTTATTTTTTTCAGGTGTTTCCAGCCTGCCAGTTTGGTAGGGGAGAGATAGAGCCGCATCGGCACTTCCAGTGATGTTTCCATCTCACCTAACGGCCCGACAGGGTCCCGGGCAAGACCTATAACACCCGGAACGATATTGGCAATCACTTCGCGGCGATCGTTACTGTTTGCTTCAGGAACAATCATGGTGTTGATGATCTTTCTTTCATCTTTGGAAAGGCCTCTTACAGCGGGAAGGTTTTTATTATACTCTGTCGCACTTATTTTTCCCCTGACCGCAATTATTTTGGAATTGATGTTTGGGTTCATTATCCTTACCGGCCCGGGTGCCTGTTTGGCCCTTTCATTCACTACCAGGTTATATTTTTCCCATGCCAGTAATTCTTTTATATCAAGCGGAATGGATGAAATGGAAGCGGGGATCTCAAAAACAAGCCGGCTATCGCCGCCGATCATGATACGGCCGGGAACGGTGGGAGTTTCCAGTCCTCCTTCGGTTTCATTCCATGCCTGTTCGCTGATGGATTGGGGTTGAAATATCACTACGAGATAGGCAGGATTGCCTTTTTTCTGCAGCACATTTCCTGATAAAGTGAAATTGTAATATCGAAGCTCCAGTGAAAGAAGATCTTCAGGCCTAAGTAATTTTATCCGGATAAAATTCTCCCGCTGTGTTGCAAGGATGGCCCGGTTATCCAACACCTGGTTATTCACTCTTATCTGTGAGGCAGCCGAGTTGCCAATAACTACGGCGCTGCCAAGTCCCAATAGTTTCAGGATTTTTCTGCGCTGTTTGTCAAACGGATGAACGGGATTTTTTTTGCGGGGCATAAAGGAATTGGTTTAAAGGTAGCATTGTAAATGTAGGGATTCCTTTTTCTCAGCAGCCTGACAGAAAAAAAATGTGAGTAAATTTTACTGAGACCGGGGTTCTGTTATTTGATCAGTGCGAAAGTGCCTTTACAGAAAACTTCACCGCAGTTTGTTTTAGCTTTTATCATATAAACAAATACTGCTGATGTTTGCGGTACACCCTTGTATTTTCCATTCCAGCAATCTCCTGCATTGTTGGTATAAAATACTCTTTCGCCCCATCGGTTGTAAATGCTGAATTCCAGTTCAAGTACCTGTGGCCAGTATTTTATACCATAACAATCATTTAACCCGTCTTTATTGGGAGTAAAAGCAGTTGGCATCAGGAAACTTCCCTGGCCGGATACTGATACCAGTACAATAACGCTGTCATAATTAACACAGCCGGATAAATCGGTGCCGGTAACGAGATATTGCGTAGTAACAATGGGGGTGGCAATGGGGTTGGAAATAGAACCATTGTTCAGTGTTGCGGATGGAGACCAGCTGTATGTAACAGCTCCGGATGCGGATAACTGGCTTTGGATGGAACTGCAGTCCACATCATTTGATTTACTGGCTTTCACCAGGGGCAATGGCAGTACTGTTATAGTAGTGGACAGATTACCGGTATTGCGGCAAATAGTATCGCTAATGGAAACAGAATAGGTAGTGGTAGATGCCGGGCTGGCTACCGGGTCGGCTATTACTGCATTATTTAATGTTGCAGCCGGAGTCCAGTTATATACATGGCCGCCCGAAGCATTAAGCTGTACAGACTTGTTCAGACAAATATTCGCCGGCGGATTAACAGCAAATGTTGCTGATGGCCTGAAAGTGATCTTTACTGAATCAAGTTTTGTGCAGGTATTAGCTCCCGTTACAGTTACATAGTAAGTGGTAGTGCTGCCGGGAGAAGCAATGGGGTTGGGGATGGATGGATTATTTAGTGTTGCGGCAGGTGTCCAGCTATAGCTTACTCCTCCGGATGCAAACAATTGTGCTGATCCATTGGTGCAGATAGTGCTGTCGTTTGATTTGGTAATTGCAGGTGCGGGATTAACGGTGATGACAACGGTGTCTTTTGCTACACAATTATTCGTAGTTGTACCCGTAACAATGTACTGGGTAGTGATAACCGGAGTGGCAATGGGGTTCGCAATATTTGGGTTATTCAGGCCTGCTACAGGAGACCACGAATAAGTGGATGCTCCTGTGGTGTTTAACTGTACTGATGTGCCTTGGCAAACAGTTGTGTTGCTATTTGTAACAACAGTTGGTTTATCAACAGTGATCTTTACGCTGTCCCTTTTCATGAATACAGGAGCAAATGAAATATCATCAAGGGCAAAATCATTTCCCTGTACTTGCGTATTTTTATTTACGATTGAAATAGAAGCAGATGAACTGTTGCCGGAATTCCAGGTTGTATAGAATTGTGTCCAAGTGCAGGTTGGCAGACTTGCAGTAATCAGGGAACCAATAGCATTCCCATTAATGGAAAACTGGAGTTGCGCAGGATTTGGCGGCCATAGAGCCTGTATCCAGGTAGAAAAAGCATAATTGGTATTGGGGGTAACAGTCACTGATTGTGTCCACACTTTTACATCTGCGATTGGTGATCCATTTACTAGCATCATGTTACCATTGCCCGTTGTATGATCAACACAGGGGCTCAATGATGTATTCCATGCCTGCGGATTAGTGCCTACAAAATATTGTCCTTCTGTCACATTTGGATTTGCGTATGTATATTGGGAAGTAAAACCTGTATTTCCTGCATTAAAATTGCCATTTGTAATGATATTGTTACCTGTGACTTCAGCAGTATAATAATAAGTGATGTTTTGTGGTGTTGATGTTATAGGATTTGCGGAGTTAGGATTGTTTAAGAAGGTAGTGGGAGTCCAGCAAAAGTTCAATGCAGGTTTTGTCAACAATTGTTTTGTAGTTCCAAAGCAAATAGTGGTATCATTTGTCGAAATAAGCAAATTATCGTTTTGAATATCTACTGTTATTGTCTTTTTAACCGTATCAGAGCAGTAAGGGTAATCAGTTATCATTGTAACCAGATAGTTGCCAGCACTTGAATAAGTATGAGTTGTATTGGTTGATCCTAAGGCAAAATTTCCATCACCGAAATCCCATTTAATATTATTAAAGGCCGAAGAATTGCTGAGCAAAGATATTTCATAAGGAGTGCAAGGATTTCGACTTATGGAAAAATCATTTTTTTGCGGACAGGGAGTGTAACAGGTTCCAACAATAGTATCCACTTCGGCCTGATTCAACACTCTATTGTATAGCCTAACCTCATCCATCTTGCCTTTATACCAATCTCCAAACGATTCCCCCTTTTTCCCAAATGCTATTTTAGAGAAACCATCTTGCAAAATAAACTTGGTTTGAGAAAGATCGGAAGATTCTAAAACCCCATTTACATATAATTTCCAAATTCCATTTTTGTAAGTTGTAACGATATTATACCAACAGGGGTTATTAATAAGAGTTGTTGTGCCATTTAAAATATGATTATAAGCATAGCCACTCATAGCCTTATAATTTAAAATATATGAGCCATAATTCCATTGTGATAGTGTAAAATCCGGATGAGGAGGTGCTTTTACCACTACTGCCTGAGCAGGCCAAGCATAACCCTGATCTGGCAATACCCAAACAGATATAGAAAAAGAATCCTGGGGAGCAAAATTGTAGAGATTCGAAAATGGGAGTTCTATGTATGTATTTGAACCGTTAAAATAATAGGCGCTATTTGCATTGCCATTTCTATCCGTTGTTAAAGTAGCATTTACAACTGTACCATTAATATTATTTCCGCTTATGTCATTCGCATTTCCATTAAAAGGATGGTGAAATATGAGACCTTGATTTAGGTTTACCTGAGCAATTGCAGTTTGAAAGCCAAATAAAAATATTATCAGAATCTTCTTCATGAGATAAGGCTAAACGAACACAATTTATTTAAAACCTGTCATTCCTGTATAATTATGAGGTGTGATTTTTTTCAGCTCCTTCTTTATATCTTCTTTTACCTTTAGCCCGTCAATAAACTGGTGGATCGCTTTTTTGTCAATCTTATCCTTACCTCTTGTCAGTTCTTTCAGCGCTTCGTAGGGATTCGGATAATTTTCCCTTCTTAAGATCGTTTGAATGGCTTCTGCCACTACCGCCCAGTTATTGTCAAGGTCTTCATATATCTTCTGATCGTTCACAATTAATTTTCCAAGGCCTTTTTCAATCGAACGAAATGCGATCATGGTATGTGCAACAGGTACCCCAATATTGCGTAATACGGTTGAATCTGTAAGATCCCGCTGCAATCTTGACACCGGCAGTTTAGATGCAAAGAATTCAAATATTGCATTGGCCATTCCCAGGTTTCCTTCGGCATTTTCAAAATCAATCGGGTTTACTTTATGTGGCATGGCGGAAGAACCCACTTCTCCTTTTTTTGTTTTCTGCCTGAAATATTCCATCGAAATATAGGTCCACACATCACGGCATAAATCCACGAGAATATTGTTTACCCTTTTCATGCAATCAAAATGAGCTGCCAGGTTATCATAGTGCTCGATCTGTGTGGTGAACTGCTGGCGATGCAAGCCAAGCTTATTCAGAAATTCATTGGAAAGTTTTATCCAGTCAACTTTTGGAAACGCCGCATGATGTGCATTAAAGTTGCCGGTGGCGCCGCCAAATTTTCCGCTAAAAGGTATGCCGATAAACTGCTCTACCTGGTTCTCTATCCTTTCCACAAACACCATGATCTCTTTTCCAAGCCGTGTGGGACTGGCAGGCTGGCCATGTGTGTGAGCCAGCATGGGAATATCTTTCCATTCTTTTGCCAGCAGCTTCAATTCTGTGTTCAGGTTCAGCAGGGCGGGCAGGTATTCATATTCTATTGCCTGCTTCCACAGCAGGGGAATGGCTGTATTATTGATATCCTGTGATGTTAATCCAAAATGCACCCATTCTTTCGTTTCCTTAGCTCCGCATTTTTCCAATTCATTTTTTAAAAAATATTCAACAGCTTTCACATCATGGTTGGTGGTGAATTCGATCTGTTTTATTTCCTGTGCATCCTCCGGGCCAAAATCCTCCAGTAGTTTTTGCAGATGCTTGATAGCTTTACCGGGGAGTTTGAAGAATTTTTTGTTTTCAAGGAATAACAGGTACTCTATTTCCACCAGCACCCTGTATTTCATCAACCCATATTCTGAAAAATATTCATCAAGATGCTGCACCAGTTTCCGGTAGCGGCCATCAATGGGGGAAATAGATGTAAGTGAGGTAAGTTCCATAATTTTTCTTGTTGCTTGTTCCTTGTTGCTTGTTGCTTGTTGCTTGTTCTGTTACCTTTGCGGGCAAAAATAATCCAATTGGAGAAGATTCGGGTCGGCATCGTCAACTACCTTAATACAGCGCCATTGCTGTATGGACTGAAGCGTCCACCGATCAGCGAAAAAATAATACTGACAGGAGATTACCCGGCCCGGCTGGCTGAACAGCTTATGAACAATGAAATTGATGTGGGGCTGGTACCTGTTGCAGTTATTCCCCGGTTGCCATCTCATTTTATAGCCGGTAATTATTGTATCGGCACCGAAGGTGAGATCGCTTCCGTAGCATTATTCAGCGAAGTGCCGATGAATGAGATCAGCAAAGTTTATCTTGATTACCAGAGCCGCAGTTCTGTTGCGTTATTAAAATATCTCATGAAGGAATACTGGGGTGTTGATCCGGAACTGGTCTTGGCAACAGACGATAGTTACAGAAAGGAGATCAGGGGAACAACCGCCGGTTTGGTTATTGGCGACAGGGCTTTTGAGCAACGAAAGATATCCACCTTTATTTATGACCTGGGTTCTGAATGGAAAAAAATCACGGGACTGCCATTTGTTTTTGCCGCCTGGGTCAGCCGAAAGGAACTTTCTCCTGATTTTATTGCTGAGTTCGATGCTGCCAATGCAATGGGGTTGGAGCATATTGACGAAATTATTGAGCAAACTCCCTTTGAACTTTACGATCTGAAGAAATATTACAGCCTTCACCTGAGTTATAAACTGGATGATGCGAAAAGAAAAGGAATGCAGCATTTTCTTGAAGTAACCCGGAACCAGTAGTTGTTAAGCAGGAAGATTTTTATAAACATCCCTGCGGCAAAAAATGCTGTTGATGTATGTGTCGGCGTAAATGAAATAGCCTTTTGATTCAAGGAATTTGATTATTTCATTGTTTTTTGATTCAAGATTGTTTTGCTGATAAACCAATGTTTCAATACATAAAACTTCTGGTTGGTATTTAGAGAAGTCAAGAGTATTTAAAATTTGAAGGTCTAATCCTTCAACGTCTAGTGAAACTAAGTTTGGGTATGAGAAAAAATTATTCTTAATGATTTCGTTTATGTTGAAAAGAGGAGTTTTTAAAATCTTTTCAACTTTAAATTTTCCTACTTTTTCATTTCCGGTATATTGCCAGAATTCTGCATCTTCTTTTGAGAATGTACTGAACCCATGTGCTTTTTTTTCAAAAAGGTAATAATCGGCTTCTTTTTTCTCATTGAATGCAATGCCTGCATTGATACAGGTATCTCTTTTTCTTTTTCGCCTCAGTTTTTTATAAAGTATGGGATTGGGCTCGATGCAAACGCCTTTGCTGCCTCTGGCATAGAGCCTGTATGTGTTATTTAATGCCATTGGTTCATTTGCCCCGATATCAAGATATGAAGGTCGAGAAATGCCAAGTCTTGAGAAAAGATCAGCAATAATAATATCCTCGCCACTTTGGGAATAGCTTGATCTTCTGTGAGGGAAGAATATCTGTATCAGGAGCTTCTTCAGTGATTTAAACATATTTATCTGGCAGCAACTTTTAATTCAAAGGTGTAAATCCTTGGACTTGTTTTGTGAAAAGATGTTTGTAATACCTTATTCCAGAAGCTTTCTTTGAATTTGTGATAACCTATCAGTGATTTGATGACTATTTTTTTAATAGGATTCATATGTTTGGTACCATCAGGATCAATAAATTCAATATTTGTAAAACCCGCAGCTTTTAGGACATAAATACATGAGCCTGCCGTAAACATAACTGTGTGAGTAAAATCTTCGTAACGCCAATAGGAGCCGGTGTAAGATTGTGCATTCGGAACCATTAAGAGGAAAACTCCATTTTCGGTTAATAAATATTTTTTGATATGAATTAAGGTATCAATAATTGATTCCTTGTCTATGTGTTCCAGAACATGACTCATTACTACCCTGTCAAATTTTTTTCCTGACTGTAGTGCAAATTCCCTGATATCGTTGATCTTTTCAACCTCAAGGCCATTCTTTTTGCAGGCTGAAATAGATTCCTCATTAATATCAACCCCGTTAAGATTTTTGAATCCTTTTTTTTTCAGGTTACTTAATAACTGGCCGAGGCCACAACCTATATCAAGAATGTTGAGTTGCTTATCATTTTCTGAAAAGTATGGAGAAAGATAGCGGGGAAGTCTATAATCAGAATAGAGTTCTTCATTGACATTCCGGTTAGCGAAATATGTACTCTTCTTAACATCGTCAGTTGAAACCTCTGTCATTACAGTTTGTTTATGTCTTCTGTTGTTTGTTATAATTGGAAAATTTCTTTCACTTCGCTTTGAGTCAGTTCTCTATTATATATTCTTATTTCATCCAGTTTGCCTTGAAAATACTGCCCTATTCCTGAGGTGCTGAGTGCAGCGCCAATCATTGTAATAAAATTATTTGTACTATAGGCGATTGACATATTAGCAAATGTGACCGTATTCATTAACTCGCCGTTTATATATAGTTTCATTTTTTTTGTTGTTGCATCGCATACCCCAACGACATGAGACCAAACACCTGAAAATATTGTACCGGGTGGAGCCCAGCATTCATTAATAGTGAGGCCATCGACTACGTCTTTACGAACTCCAAGGCTATTGTAGCCGGGTCGGTTGGAAAAATAAAGTAAAAAAGGATCTTTTGCAAAAGCTGCGTCCCCATGCCAAATAACTATGCCCGGTGACAGATAGTTATCCGGGCGAATCCAGGCAGAGATTGAAAAACTTTCTTTTAAATCAAGAGAAACACTGCTATTCATCTGGATATAACTGCTGGCTCCATTAAATAAATAGGCCTGGTTAGCATTACCAAACCTGTCAACTGTTAATGAAGCCCCGTTTACAGTACCATGATTCTGATTCGATGTTGCGTCATTCGCATTGCCGTTAAAAAGGTAATAGGCAATTAGACCATTATTAAGTGTGGAAGTATTGGTGTTTTGTTGAGTGTCTTTATCCTTTTTGCAACTGGTTATAACTATAACTAAAGATAAAATTAAAATAACAGTTCGCATGGTAAAATGGTTTTAGCGTATGAAATCCGAAGATATAAATATTGGGTGTTTATTCCAAAGAGACTACATGGTATCCAGTTCCTTCACCACTTTTTCAAACTGTGGCTGGTAAACAAAGTCATAGGCATTCTCCCCTTCAGGTATCACATTCGGGCATTCAAAACAAAGTTCCAATGCCCTTTTCACTTTTAATGCTTCTGCCAGGGCAAAAGGGAACGACTGGTTGCCGATAAAAAACTTACATCCGGCAATAACCTGCGCCAGTTCCAGGAAATTGCTTACCTGTTTATGTTTGAGTGCCGGGATCGCTGACTTTAAATCCTCATATTCTTCCTTAGTGCCCACAAAACTTGTGTTGGGATATGCTTTTAAAAAATCATAGCTGATACCCGGTGCCCGGTAGCGGAAACTCCTTGCAATCACTATTTCATTGTTCAATGATGCATCAGGTTTTACTGTCAGCCATGCTTTGCTGAGATCTGTTGTTATTCCATACATATGAAAATACCAGCGGCAGATATGGTTTGTGTTGTAATCAAAAGGATATTTCCTGAACTCATCAAGATCGTAATCAATTTTCTGATCGGAAAGAATGTCGCAGCTTGCAAAACCCGGTTGTGATAACAGCAGGGGCGCCAGCATCAGCACATTTTTTTCTGTCAGTATCTTATCCTTGTTCTCATGTTTCATCTTTTTACTGTACAAAGATTTCTGATTGATCTGCAGATGCAAATGGATCTTTCTGCCTTCTGCCAGCACTTTCATGGCAGGTATGGCATAAATGATATCGCCTAACAGCCCGAAGTGTTTGAAATGAACTGCATCGCCAGCTGTTTTGGGATGCAGGTTAGGCAGTTCCAGTTTTGACAGAGCCTTTGAAAAAAGTTTTCTTTTAGCCTTCTGTTTGAATAGGGCGATATAAAGCCGCTGAAAAATGTTCAGGCCGTTCATAAGTAAATAGGTGATTTCAAAAGTAGCGGTTTTTCGCTTAGCCTGGTTTAACTGTCTGAGAGGAAATTCGTTACTTTGTTCACTGTCTATGCGGAAACTATTTCATTTACTGACCTGGTATTTGTTTAAATATCCTTTTTATAAACTGTCGCTGGCAAAACTCGGTTCCCGTTCCAAACTGATCAATGCAAAAGTGGACGGTGCAAAAAGGATTTCTATTGGAACAGCTGTGTATATAAATAACGGAGGCTGGCTGGCCTGTCTGCCGCTTACAGGCAACAATAATTGTTCGCTGACCATCGGAGATGGTACTTATGTGGGCAGGTTCTGTCATTTCTATGCCACATCAAAAATAGAGATAGGAAGAAAAGTGCTGATGGCCGATAAGGTGTATATCGCCGACAATCTTCACCAGTTTGAAAATATAAATATGCCGGTGATCGACCAACCCATAAAGCAAACCACCGGAGTTGTAATAGGTGACGGAGCATGGCTTGGCGAAAATGTATGTGTTATCGGCGCCAGTGTAGGCAAGCAATCAGTGGTGGGGGCCAATTCGGTTGTAATGAAAGATATTCCTGATCATTGTGTAGCAGTCGGCGCTCCTGCAAAGATCATCAAACGGTATTCATTTGAGAAAAATGAGTGGCTGAAGACAAATGAGAACGGCGAATTCATAAACTGACCCATGAAAAAAGTTTTAATAACAGGCGGTGCAGGCTTTATCGGTTCTAATCTTGCTTTATATCTTTTGCAGAAAGGATATACGGTGACGATGCTGGATAACCTGTTAAAACAAATCCATGGAGAAAACCCGGAGCAAAGTTCCCCGCTTTATCTTTCCATCCGGGACAAAGTGCATTTTATCAAAGGCACTGTTACTTCAGGAGAGGATTGGCAGAAGGCAATTGCTGACAACGAAATAATTGTTCATCTCGCTGCTGAAACAGGCACAGGCCAGTCCATGTATGAGGTAAGCCGGTATGTTGATACCAATATCGGAGGCACAGCTATCATGCTCGATATTTTAGCGAATAATAAAACAAAAGTTCAGAAAGTAATTGTTGCATCTTCAAGAGCTATTTATGGTGAAGGAAAATATTTATCTGCTGAACTCGGCGCTGTTTATCCTTCGCACCGCCGGGCTGAAGATATGGATAAGGGAAACTTTGAAGTGACCTATCCCGGTTCTTCAGTTTTAAAACTGGTGGCCACCGATGAAGACTCAAAAATTCATCCTTCATCGGTGTATGGTATTACCAAGCAAAATCAGGAGCAGATAGTGATGCTGGTCTGCAAAGCTCTCGGTATTGCAGCTGTAGCTTTCCGGTATCAAAATGTATATGGACCTGGCCAATCATTAAGCAATCCCTACACCGGTATCCTTTCCATCTTTTCTACTTTGATAAAGAATTACAAACCCCTCAACATATTTGAGGACGGAAAAGAAAGCCGTGATTTTGTTTATATTGATGATGTGGTGAAAGCAACTGCGCTGGGTATTAAGAAAGAGGAAGCCAACGGAGAAGTGTTTAATGTTGGTAGCGGTGTTTCCACTACAGTAATGGAAGTGGCAAAATCTCTGGTGAAAAATTACGGAATAGAAGTTCCGTTGAATGTGACAGGGAATTATCGCTTAGGTGATATTCGTCATAATTATGCTGATATAAGTAAGATTCAGCAGCGGCTGGGATTTCAACCTTCTGTTTCTTTCAAAGAAGGGTTGAAAAAATTTACCGACTGGGTAAGCAGCCAGGAAATCGGCGAAAGCCGATACGATGAATCAATACAGGAGATGAAGGAAAAAGGACTCATGAAGTAATTATCATGGCAAAAATCGGATTAGTTACCGTTCTGTACAACAGCGATACTGTGCTGGAAGGTTTTTTTAAAAGTATTTCCATCCAGTCTTACAAAAAATATATTCTCTATTTAATTGATAACTCTGTCAACAATGCCACAGACGCCTTGATAGCAAAACTGGTACAGGCCTATCCCGTTGCAGAATATAATCATATAAAAGGAGATGGAAATATGGGTGTAGCTGCCGGCAATAATGCTGGTATCAAACAGGCGCTGGCAGACGAATGTGATTATGTGCTGCTGCTGAACAACGACATTGAGATTGAGCAAAGCGATGCCCTGGAAAAAATCATTTCAGTTTGTGAGGTGAATAAGGAAAGAATAGTTGTACCAAAGATTTTTTATTATGATACCCGGAAATTATGGATGGCGGGCGGGTATATGGACACCTGGCGGGCATTAGGTGTGCATGAGGGCTACAAAAAAAATGATGGCGCAAAATATAACCAGGCAAAAAATATCAGCTATGCACCGACCTGCTTTATGATTATTGCCAAAGAAGTTTTTGACAAAGTGGGGGTAATGGATGAAAAATATTTTGCTTACTACGACGATACAGATTTTGTGCTGCGGGCAACGATGGCGGGCTACAAACTATTCTATGAGCCTTCAGTAAGCATTCTGCACAAAGTTTCTTCTTCGGGTGGTGGCGATGCTTCGTCATTCTATATCTATTATTCCAACCGGAATAAGATTTATTTTATCCGTAAAAACCTCAGGGGAGTTAAGAAAGTTTTTGCGATTTGCTATACGTTAATTTCAAGAATAGCTTTCTGGCTGAAATTTAATAAGGATGGAAAAAGGAAATTGGTAAGTGGGTTAAGAGATGGATTCAAATTAAAGATTAAATAGCTGAAACAATCCTGGGAATAATATTTTCCCACGCATAGAGCTGGTAATACTGATCCGGTGTAGCAGCATAAACTTTATTAGTTGTTTCAATAATTGCATTTGCGAAACCTCTCCAGTCATTGTCGGGAAGTATTATCAGTTTATCTCCACAGACATTTTTATCAACCCCAGCTGCGCCGGTTGCTGTTGAAATAACGGTTGTGCCAAAACCAATCGCTTCTACCATCTTTGTTTTTACACCGCCACCGCTGATAACCGGGTTCAGAAAAATATCTGCTGCTTTGAAATAAGTTTCAATGTCATCAACAAAGCCGGGATAAATAATGTTTTTATCAGCATATTCTTTTAATGAATTCATCTCCAACGGCAGGTCCTTTCCGCAGATAATGATCTTATACCTGAATGATAATTGCAGCAGCAAAGGATTGATCTTTTCTGTTATCGCTTTTACAGCATCGAAGTTGGGTTTGTATTTCAACAGGCCGTTGAACAGTAAAATTTTTTCAGATGGATCAATATGATGTTTCTGGCAAACCAAATTTCTTGCAGATGATTTATCTGAAGGGCTGGCCTTAACATCAATACCAAAGGGAACATCAATACATTTCTCTTTTTGAAGCCTCCAGTCTGAGATAGCAAAATTTTTGTCTTCCGGGGTGATGAAGAACACCGCATCGGCATGTTGCAGGCATCTTCTTTCATATCTCCTCAGGATGGGCCACCACCACCTTCCGGTGCTTCTGAAACGCTGGTATTCGATATTATGTGTATGAATAATAGTTTTGACGCCGGTTTTTCTTTTGATTCTCCTGGCCAGCCACCAGTAATAGGGATGCTCCCAGATAACAGCATCAAATTTTTCTTTTTGTATCAGTGCTGTGATTTTAGCGATAAGACTTCTGTCATAGTAGCGGGCAAAAGATTTTTTCAGCATCGGAATAATATGATAGCCTTTTGCCAGTGTTGTATCATTTGAAGCAACAGAAATAACTGTCAGCCTGGCTTCATTACTGAGATGTTCAAAAAAATTTGCAATGAATTTTTGCCCACCCGAAAAAAAAGGCAGGTAAGGGTAGGGGGCTATGGCAAGAACCTTTTTCATTTTTGGTTCTATGATGTCTTACGGCTTTCTCTCCATGTCATATACAAACCGCCGATAAAGATCAGCGCTATGAGAATGGAGGCAATAAACATGATGGACCTTCCCTGTTTTACCGAAGCGGGTTCAAATACAAATTTTATCATGTGCTTTCCAGCCGGAACGGATAATCCCCTCAGGATATAATTGGCACTTACATAATCCGTTTTCTTTCCGTCAATATAAGCATTCCATCCCGCCGGATAATATATCTCGCTGAAAACGGCAAACTGCGGGGCGCTGCTGTTGGATTCATATTCTATTGCATCATTATCAAACATTGTCATTTTAATTGTGGCAGCAGAATCCCTTTGAGGTTGAGTAACAAGTTTCTCAAATGATTTTTCAACAATGGCGGTGTCTTTTAAATTAGTGTTGCCCAGTACTGTAATAGCTTCAACGGGGTCGGCTACCAATTTTACATTTTTTACAAACCAGCAATTTCCATAAGCTTCCGCATTGGGCATTAAAAGAGGTTGTTGTGTTTGCGGATCGGCGCCGATAAAATATTTTGTATTCAGCATGTTCAGAACCTGCTGATTGGGTGAAGCGGATAGATATTTCTCAATAATATCCTGGTAAGTCCGCAGTTTGGCCGGGTGATAGCCACCTATGGATTTAAAGAAATAAGAAGTATGTGATTCAGCAAATGGGCTGCCACTGGAAGTGCCAAGCATATTAAACACCCGGAAGTTGGGGTCCTTGTCTTTTAAGATAACACTCTCAACAGGGCTGGGATTGAAATTGGTACTTGCATAATCTTCTTTTGATACAAAGAGTTTTTCATTATCAGGCCGGTCACGGTATTGGTCATTTTCATTATTGAAATATTTATAGCTTGACAGAGTGATGTCCACTGTGCTTATTACCAGCAGCAGGATAGCAGAAGTAAGTGATTTGATCTTATTTTTTGCATACAATAAGAAAATAGCAGCCGCAAGGATTGCGATTCCCAATGCCCTCATGATCTGTCCTCCGAACATGGCTTGTCTTTCAGATTTCAATCCTGAAACGATCAGCCTCCCCATTTCATCAGAACCGTTTTTATCCGTGTAACCTGAAATGATCTGCTGATCAACCGGGGCGCCATAGTCCATTCCAATATATAACAAGGCTAATAACAGAAAGACTCCGCCAACGGAATACAGAATAGGTTTGAATTTCTTTTTCAGTTGTTCCCTCGCTGTTTCAGAAAATAATAATTGCTGCAGGGTAAGTGCAGCTAATACACCCATAGCAAGTTGCGGAATTACCTGTGCAAAAGACGGCGCTCTGAACTTGTTGTATAATGGCAGATTTTCGAACAGGAACACATTAAAGCCTGCAAAGTATTTGCCCCATGTCATGAAAACACCGAGCAATGTAGCGGCAAGTAATCCCCAGCGCAACGGAGTTTTTAAAATGACAACACCCACAATGCCCAGCAAAAAGATCAAAACACCGAGATAGGCAGGTCCGGCAGTAAATATCTTTCCCCAATACTTAGGCATGCTTTGAGCTACCTGTTCTGCATTTGAATCAGGAATTCCTCTTGCAATAAGTTTTTTAGCCACTTTGGAACCTTCGCCTAATCTTGCATAGCTGCCACCGCCAAAAGCATTTGGCATCAGCAGCGTAAATGTTTCAGCTTTTCCCAAACTGTATTCAAAAGCATAGGCTGTATCAAGTCCTTTTGTCTTCACTGCTTTTACTGAATCGCCCTCTATGGAAATATTTTTTCCTCCCCGCATGGTGTATTTGCTGTATTCAGAAGTTGATTTTAATACCATAGCATTTCCTGCCAGGCCGATTATGCCTGACACAACCGTGATAGCACCGGCTATGCCGATATGTTTCCAGTCCTTTTCCTTAATCCACTTCACTAAGTAGAAAATTGTAACAAAGGCAGCAATCAGGAAGAAATAATAACTCACCTGCAAATGATTCATGGCCACCTGCTGGTAGGTTCCGAAAGTGGTTAATGCGAGCCCAAGCCAGTATTTTTTTTCATAAGTGGAAATAAGTCCTGCCATCAGCAGCGGCATGAATGCCGTGGCCAGCATTTGCGTATCATGACCTGCAGCAATGATGACCGGGTTGTATGTAGAAAATGAATAAGCCAGTGCGGCAAGCATTCCGATAACCGGTTTAATGCCCATCACAAGACACAGAATGTAAAAACACAGACAGGCTAAAAAGAAAAAGTTGATGGGCTTGGGTAAACCGAGTGAAAAGATTTTTGTGGTATCAGGTAAAATGGTCTTGCCTTCCATCGCCACCTGGTAATTGGGCATACCGCTGAAAAGATTGGGATTCCACAAAGGAAAATGTCCATGTGCTTTTTTATATTCAAAAGAATTTTGCGCCATGCCTTTCCAGCCCACTGTATCATGCTGGTTCATTACATTACCATCGAGAATGGGTTTACAGAAAAGAGCAGAAACGATAATGAAAACAACAATGGCAATAAAATGGGGGAGAATTTTTTTCAGCAATGGACTGTTCATGATAAATCTGATATTAGGCTGACAAAATAATGCTATTTTAGACTAAAATCCCGATGCGCTGGCTTTTATTTTTGTCAAGACTGGCTTTTATCTGCGGTGTTTGTTCCCTGCTTTCTTTTCTTTTACTCATCATGAGAAAACCTGCTGAGCATGACTTTGAGTCAACTATTATAACAATTGGTTTTGTGATGGGCGCCATCATTGTGCCGGGTACATTGCTTTGTTACCTGGGAGTGTTAATTGCAAAGAAGAAGATCAGGGAATATGTGCCGCTCTGGCTGATCATGGCCAACCTGTTTTTCTTTTTATTTTTAATCTATTTTATTTTTTATCTGAATGATCCATACTATCATCAAAAATAAACCCACCCGGTTGTTTATTATACTGGCGGGCATTTTTACCGTGAATGCACTGATCGCTGAATTTATCGGTGTAAAAATATTTTCTCTTGAATCCACTTTGGGTTTGAAGCCAGCGGAGATCCATTTATTTGGAGGAGTATATTCTTTTAATCTTACCTGCGGTGTTATCTTATGGCCGGTAGTGTTTGTGATGACGGATATCATCAATGAATATTATGGAGTGAAAGGAGTGAGGTTCCTGAGCTGGATGACGATCATTTTAATCGCTTTTGGTTTCCTGATGGTTTTTGGAGCCATTAAAACAGAGCCTAATGCATGGTGGGTTACCAGCAAGCAATCGGCAGGTATTGACAATATGAGCACTGCCTTTAATGGTATTTATGGCCAGGGTATGGGAATAATTATTGCCTCGATGACAGCTTTCTTAATTGCGCAGTTGGTGGATGTATTTGTTTTTCATCGCATAAAAAAGGTTACCGGTGAAAAAAAGATTTGGCTCAGGGCCACAGGTTCCACTGTTATTTCCCAGTTGATCGACAGTTTCGTTGTACTCATCATTGCCTTTTATATCTATCCGAAATTAGTTAAGGGGCAGGGCGACCCATGGCCTTTTGATCAGTTGATTGCGATCTGTATAGTGAATTATATTTATAAATTCTTTGTAGCCTTATTGCTTACTCCCGTCATTTATTTAGTGCATGGCTGGATTGAAAGATATCTGGGACATGAACAGGCAGCCGCAATGAAAGCAGCTGCAATGAAAGGCAGCTAAAGTTTTTCCCTTACCATCGTTGCAACGATCTTGTCAATCGGGAGGGTTACTGCATCGGCAGAAAAATCATTCCAGTCAATCATCCTGAAAGTTTCGGTTTCTTTGGTGGCTTCATACAGCTTCATCTGTCTTTCATCAAAATCAAATGGTTTTTGGCGCAGGGGAGCTTTTATTTCTTCCAGCGCTTTTACAAAGTAATAGATGGAAATGATCTGGTGCTCCGGGTTGAAAACTGACATTTGAAAATAATCAGTCGTATAAATATGTTCACCTACTTCCACTTCAAGGTCCATTTCTTCTTTAAATTCCCTTCTCAGACATTCTCTTGTCCCTTCTCCAAACTCAAGACCACCGCCGGGAAACTTGGTATAATAATTTCCCCGGATGTATTCATCGCTTACCAGCACTTGTTTGTGGTCATTGATAAGCACACCATACACTCTCAGGTTAAACATATTGTTCAGAAAATTTTCTTGCGGAAAAAATACCAGCCAACGATAAGGGAAATACCCAGCGACAGAAGTGCTACGATATAAAACGCATATTTAGACTCTTCAAATCCACTCTTTACGTTCATGCCAAATAAACTGGCGATGAGGATAGGGAATGTGAGAACGATGGTGATAACAGCCAGTCTTTTCAGCACCTGGTTCTGGTTATTGGCAATAATGCTGGCAAATGCATCCAATGTACTACTGAGAATGTTTGTGTAAATATTCGCCATCTCAAGACCCTGTGAAATATCTACAATAAGGTCTTCAAGCAGTTCAGTTTCGTCTTCGTTAAGATTCAGAAAATTGGTGCGGGCCAATTTCATCAGCAACATTTCATTTGATTTCAGCGCTGTAACGAAATACACCAGGCTCTTCTGTATCTTCATCAGCTCAAGCAATTCTTCATTGCGGCTGCTTGCATAAAGCTTTTGCTCCATCAGGTTGCGCCGCTGGTTGATCTCCTTCAGGTATTGCATATAAGCCTGTGTCACCTTTTCAAATATCTTCAGCACCATCATGCTCTTTTTCTCTGTATCACGGTTGGGAAGGGTATTCAAAAATTTCTTAATGGCCGGGTTGTCAAACGAGTTGACGGTGACGATCTGGTTATGCGTAAGGATGATACAAATGGGGATAGTTATGTAATAAGCATCGCTTTCGTTAAATGAATTGTTTTCAGTCGGGGTTTTGATGACAATGAGCTTTACATTGTCATCTTCTTCAAAGCGGCTTCTTTCATCGATATCCAGTGAGTCGGTAAGAAAGTCAATGGGTATCTCCAGATTTTCTGACAGTTCAGAAAATTCTTCCTGTTTCAACGGCGGTGATACATTTACCCATGCTCCCGTTTCGGGCTTGCTGATCTCAACTGTCTGTTGATTGATATTTTTAAAATACTGAATCACGGCCGCACTCCTTCATTTTATTTCTGAGGGCAAGCAAAGGTAAGCGGCTATGATGAAAAGGAAATGAAAACTATAAGCCCGGGGGATTGATTTTTGTCAATGCCCTGATGTTTTCAAGATGATGCCATGTATGATAGATGGTGAAATAACAAAGCTCTCTCAAAGTAATTTTTCCCAGCAGGGGATGTGGGGCTATGTATTGATCCAGTTGAGAGTCCTTCCAGTTCTTTTTAACTGCAAGACCAAATTTTTTCATGGCATTTGAAAATTCTTCTATCAATTTTTCTTTTCCATATGATGCGGGTACCGGTTTGGGTACAAATCTTCCGCTGGCCCTGCCTCCCTGTTCCAGTTTTAGTTTGTATTTAGCTACCAGTTCATCAAAAGTTCTGGATGCCCGGTTCGGTTTACCGGCGTACCAACGGACGATGAATTTAGGCAAACTGTATGCAAGCCTTGCTGTGTTAGTAGCAGCTATCAGATGTTTTGTTTGTTGTGCCGGCGACCATTTATCAACCGGCTGGCAGAAGAAAATTTCATACGTTAAGGAAGCACAATAACCAATGAAGGCAGTGTTTGCTTCATTAAGCCTCTGTACTATTTCATCAATGTTTAAAGTATCCGCCATGATCAAATTTCAACGGTTCCTTCATAAACTTTCTCAGCCGGTCCGCAAAGCCAGATATTTTCATAGCGGGTTTCATCTGATTTGTCAAACTCAACAGATAAAAAGCCTCCCAGTGTTTTTACCTCCACTTCGTTAAAACCATTTTCATTATGATAGCAAACGAGGGCAGAGGCAGTAACACCGGTGCCGCAACTGAGTGTTTCATCTTCCACTCCCCGTTCATAAGTGCGGACAATGATCTTATCCGGTTCATCCGTCAGTTCTACGAAATTCACATTGATACCTTCATCTTCAAACTCCTTGCTGTGCCTTATTTCACTTCCTTTTTTATACACTTCGTATTCCATCACATGGTTCACCATTTTTATATAATGTGGCGAACCGGTATCAACAATATAGTCGCCATGAAACCTTTTAATTGTTCTTACATCTTTCATCTTAAGTGAAACAATTCCATCAATATCTATTTCTGCTTCATGCGGCCCGTCAACTGCCAGGAATTTATATTGCTCCCGGTGAATGCCCAGATGGTAAACAAATTTTATCATGCACCGGCCCCCGTTGCCACACATGCTGCCTTCTTTGCCATCGGCATTGTAGTATTTCATTTCAAAATCATAACCGGGTCTTTCATTCAGCAACATTAATCCGTCGGCGCCGATACCAAACCTTCTTTCACAAATTTTTTCTATCTGCTCTTTGGAAAGAAAATATTCGTTCTTCCTGTTGTCGATCAGTATGAAGTCGTTGCCGGTGCCCTGGTATTTAAAGAAAGGAATTTTCATTTGATGAAATTGGCGACTGCGAATTTAAATTTGTTCTGAAAATATCGTAAGAAATTTATTTATCAATCTTTCAATTGTCATTTTTGCATCTTTTGAAAACTCTTTTTTTACCCGGTTTGCTACAATGGCATTGATGGCAAGGCAATGATGACCCAGCAATTTTCCCAGGCCATAAATGGCAGATGTCTCCATTTCAAAGTTTGTGATGCGATGCTGGCCAAATCTGAAATCGCTGAGCCGGTCAACGAATTCGGGATTACGGATACCCAAACGGAGTATCCTGCCCTGTGGGCCATAAAAACCCGGACAGGTGACCGTGATGCCCTGGTGAAAGTCTGTTACAAAATGTTTGAGAAGCGATGCAGCCCCGCTGCTGATATAGGGATTACCAATATGTCCATGCACCTGCGTATGCGTAACGAATGAATGAAGCAGTTGCTTTTCTTCCTCGTTTTGTTCATGCCGGTAAAAGTTCAGAAGATTATCAACACCCAGGCCATGAGTGGATGCCACAAAACTATCCACCGGCACATCTGCCTGCAATGAGCCAGAAGTGCCGATACGGATGATATTAATGGAACCCAGCTTTTTTTTTATTTCCCTTGATTCAAAATCAATATTCACCAGTGCATCCAGTTCGTTGATGACAATATCAATATTATCGGGCCCGATGCCGGAAGATAAAACGGTCAGTCTTTTTTTCCCCACATAACCGGTGTGAGTGATGAATTCACGGTGCTGTCTTTTCACCTCTACCGAATCAAAATGTTTGCTGATCTCTCTCACCCTGTCGGGATCGCCGACAGTGATAACAGTGTTGGCAATTTCTTCGGGACGAAGATCAAGATGATAAACGGCTCCGCGGGGGTTGATGATTAATTCCGATTCTGCAATACGACTCATGTAATGATTTTTGCTGGTTATTGACTAAGGCAATTCTCAAAAATATCTTATTTTCGCTGCTTATCAAAGGGTCCTTTGTCCGTCCCGATAGCTATCGGGACGGATAGGCTCATTGATGAATGGTCCTTTGGCCGAGTGGCTAGGCTCAGCTCTGCAAAAGCTGCTACGGCGGTTCGAATCCGCCAGGGACCTCAAAAAAGTCATCAAAGTATTGATGGCTTTTTTTATTGCTCAATATAAACCCTTCTTCCGTTCAGCATACTAAGGGAATCAAGTATGCGGCTGGTATCAGCAACTGTTGAGGGTAACAGCAGGAACAGTTTGTAGCTTACAGAATCTTTTGTTTCCATTTGTACATTCCACCAATAAGCTTTCAGTTTGCCAAATCTTTCAAAAGCCCTTTTGGAGTTGGCAATCTCAAGAATAAATTTATACGTTCCGGAAGGAATAACGCTGACAGATGTATCCTGAGGAGATGTATTGATATTTGTTACACTATCATTCAAAGTACTTTCTTTGTCTTCATTTTTTTTCTCATTATTTGCAGATTTGTTGTTACCCGTAGTCATCTTATACACTTTATACCCGCCCCATACCGCAAGGGCTAAGCCTGCAACAATGAATAAAATAAGCATTGGCTTGCGTAGATTGATGTTTTTCTTTCCGGTTTTATAAAAAATACTTTTATAATCAGCCAGTGATTCTTCAGTAGCAGGAGTTACGGATGATTCTTTGGATGAATAGTCCTGCATCTTTTCGGACAATGTTTCACCGGGAGTAAAAACAAATTCTCCCGATTTTGTTTTTACGAGGCTACCGATGCCTTCCAGTAAAAAAGGTTTTCCGATGTTCAGAAACTGCTGCATCAGGCTTAGGTGCGAATCAAGATCGGCGGCAGCCAATGCTTTAATCTTTCCCGTTTCAGAAGAAATATACTGAACAAGACCAGCTGATTCTTTTACAGAAGGATTGTTCTCGAATTGAATTGCTTCTGACGGAATGTTTTTCCCGCTTTTGGTATTTTCCGGATCGGGTATTGCGGATGAGTCAATAATAAAACTACCTATACCAGGCAGGTAAAGCTGCTTGTTTGTATAAAGAAACTGTGCCAGTAAGGATGCTATCTTCAAAGCCTGCGGTTAAGTTCCGTAAGATAGACATTTTGATTGGCCATTGCAAGGGAAACTGCTCCCCGTATTTTAACTTTGCCGTTTATGCTGAACCAGGAGGAAAATAGTTTTATTGAATACTGGGAACAAAACCGGTTTCGCAAAAAAAAAGTGCTGAAGCAATTATATGTAGGTCTTCCTTTTGCCGTAGTGCTTATCATTGCCATTTTTGCCAATTTTTTTTCAGGCTGGTACAAGAGAGCCGATATGCAGCTCCGTGCCGAAGAAAAGACGCTGATACCCGTATTGATAGGCGGAGCTTTACTGATTGTGGCTTTTATTGTCATTTTTTCAGCCCGGCACAGATGGGATTTAAATGAGCAACGCTATAATGAATTAATGGCACGGAAAAACAGGACATAAAATATTTTCATCTTTGCAGCAATTTAATTTTAAAGGTGGTCTTACAGATTGTTTAAAAAAAGAATAATGAAAAAAATACTCTTTGTATCAGTTTTTGCAGCTTTATTATTCGGGAACAACAGCTGTTCAAAGAATGAGGTTTGCAATAACAAAACGATTGACAGTGAAAGAGGAGAAATTACGGCCTATGCAGCAGCAAATGGTATTACAGCTACTGAACACAGCAGCGGAATTTTTTACCAGGTTATGAGCGCCGGCAGCGGCCCTGCACCCACGGTTTATTCCACGGTTTCAGTAAAATATTCCGGCAAGTTTCTTAACGGACAGGTATTTGATTCGCAAACTGCCACACCTGTTTCCGTTCAGTTAGGCCAGACGATCAAAGGATGGCAACTGGGGTTACCATTGATACAAAAGGGCGGCAGCATCAAACTCATCATACCATCTTCCCTTGCATACGGATGCACCGGCTATGGGCCTATTCCTTCCAATTCCATACTGTATTTTGAAATTGACCTGGTAGATGTTAATTAAACCGATTCTAATTGCTATCAACCTCGTTTCGCCTTAGGCAAGACGGGGTTTTTAATTGTACTATTTCACACTAAGCCCGCAAAGAACACATAGTATTTGTGATGCAAATCATTTTATTTGTGTACTTAGTGTCTTTGTGGGATATTGCATTTTTGTTTTAAAATATTCCTCTTGACTTACGAAGCCATTTCAGCATTTGATATTTTCAAGATAGGAGTGGGGCCATCCAGCTCACACACACTGGGCCCATGGCGTGCAGCGCAAAGATTTTTACAGACATTGCAACAGCATCATGAATTATTTGATGTGCAGGAAGTGAAAGTACTGTTGTATGGCTCATTGGCTAAAACGGGGAAAGGCCACGGAACAGATGTGGCAGTGCAACTGGGTTTGTGCGGCGATGATCCTGTTACGTTTGCAGTAGAACAGATCAATGCAAAGATCAATGACATTGCTGCGATGAAGCGAATATTGCTGAACGGTCTTCATGAAGTTCCTTTTGACCCGCATGAAGACATTGATTTTTTATTTACCGAAACACTGCCTTATCATCCCAATGCTGTCACTTTTCTTGCCACATTGAAGAATGCTGATTCCGTTGCAGAAACCTATTACTCTATTGGCGGCGGATTTGTTATTAAAGAGGGTGAAGAAAGATCAGCCAAACAAACAGCACAACTTCCTTTTCCAATCAATACAGCCGATGACCTCCTGCACTGGTGCATGAAGACGGGTATGACCATTCATGAAGTGGTGATGGAGAATGAACATGCCTGGCGAGGTGAAAAGGAAATTAAAGAGGAGATGCTGAATATATGGCAGGTGATGAAAGAATGTATTTACCGGGGCAGCCATACAAGCGGAATACTGCCGGGCGGATTGAATGTAAAACGTCGTGCCGCAGAACTCAATAAAAAATTGCTGGGCAATGCCACATATAGCAGTTATGGTGAATGGCTGGAAGCCATCAAAGCAGGTGGCCGTGATTTTAAATATATATTGGATTGGGTAAGTTGTTTTGCCCTGGCGGTAAATGAAGAGAATGCATCTTTTGGAAGAGTGGTGACAGCGCCAACCAACGGAGCAGCCGGGGTGATACCAGCCGTGCTGCAATATTATATTGCTTTTTGTGATGGTGATAAAGAAGAAAAGATCATCCAGTTTTTGTTGACAGCTGCAGAGATCGGAAGCATATTTAAAAAAGGAGCAACTCTTTCTGCTGCAATGGGCGGATGCCAGGCAGAGATAGGAGTGTCATCAGCTATGGCGGCTGCGGGATTGACTGAATGCATGGGAGGTACACAAAAACAAGTGATGATGGCAGCCGAGATAGCGATGGAGCATCATCTTGGATTAACCTGCGACCCGATTGCAGGATTGGTGCAGGTACCATGTATTGAGAGAAATACTATGGGAGCAATTAAGGCCATTACTGCTTCTCAATTGGCTTTGCAAAGCACACCTGATTTTGCCAAAGTATCTTTAGATGCTGTGATAAAAACGATGTGGGATACAGCGATAGACATGAATCATAAATACAAGGAAACTGCTGATGGCGGGTTGGCAGTGAATGTACCGCTTAGCCTTCCTGAATGCTGATAATTTTTCAGTATCACCTGCATCTTACCCGGACACAATATGAATAGGTTGCAGTGCGACCATGACGGGTTCTTACAGTGAGCCGGATACAGTATGTTGTTGGACATTGCCTGTAAACGATATTGGTCGGAGTTCTGTCATAACACATCGTACCATTTCCGAAATCCCATTCATAAGAATCTGCACACTGAGAATTGTTTTCAAATTGAAGTGCGGTGCCTTCCATCACAGTGCCATCTTCAACAGTATTTACTATTCTGAAATTAGCGACTGGAGTCGGGTCGTCGCTGGCAGTATTTTTGACTTTATTGCAACCTAAAACGAATACTGCCAATAAAGCGGATATAAGCAGTTGTTTCATTTTAAAAATTTTAGAAAAACTACAACAATTCCCATTGATTTCTTATGATAATTTTTCAGGATGTGCAGAGGGTATTAAAACATTGGGAAAGAAGGGGAAGCTGAGGTTTCTAAAGTGTTGATTATTTGTCGTAATTGCCCAACGGGCAAAGTAGTACATGGCAACCAAAAAATTTCGACGAATGTACGGCTCGAAAATGTAGGATTATGCGCCAACGCCCAGGGCTTTCTGCTGTGCTGATATTCCGTGTTACTTCAGCCCCGAACTGTCGCTGAGTAAAGTTAATCAGTTGATGTTATATTCTGTTGCTGGGCGTTATTCGTCCAGCCCGGACTGCAGATGATTAGCGAACGGGACGATCAGTTTATATTCTTCAGCCAGCATAGAAAACCCCTTGTTGGTGGCAGTTATTAATATTTCCAATTCATTATTGTTCCGACCTCTTTCCAGATATCATCTTGAAAATGATAAAGAACAATTCCGCCGCCATCGCCAAGTCCGCTATGTCCGTTGTCCCATTGAACAATCGCATATGTTTGCGAGTTGTCAAAGACGGGTCTTGAAAAATAGTAAAGGTTTCTGTGATAAGTGTCCGTCAAGTTGAACTGATTAATTTGTTTTTTATAGAATTTAATTCTTTCCTTGTCGGTAAATGCTAATTTTTTAAGTGCATGTTTCTTCAAAACTGTTTCGCCTCGGCTGTTTACGAGTACATATTTTGGTAGTTCTTTGTCCCTCCAATCAGTTGTGTCGATGGTTTTTGAGTTTTTAATAATTTGAAGAAGCATTACTGTGTCAAGATCCCCGCCTGTGTAGTCTCCATGAAAATCATGATACTGCCACATATCGTCTGGGTCAAGCCGTAAGTCTTTAATAGGCTTCGAATGAACAAATATGCCACCTTGTTTGGCAAATGCTGTGTCAAGCAGGTTTTGGTATTGCCTAATTTGAGCTTGACATTTGATTAAAATGGAAAAAAGAAAACAGAAGGCTTGAATTTTCATAAGCGTTTTAGAAAAGATGCAGCATAGTCAGATTTTTCATAAATGTAAAGTGTCGAAGATAATTGCCACCATCAATTAAATATACCGCACTCCTCCCAATTTATCAAAATTTCGGGCCTTGATTTTCAGCAACTTGATATTCGCATTTTTGTACCTGCCTACCGGCAAGGCAGGTTGTCGGTGCTGGCAATGACACTCTGCAATTTACAATCCCAATACTTCCTTCATCGTAAAAAATCCCTTCCTGTCTTTTAAAAACTCTGCAGCCAGTACTGCACCGCCGGCAAAACCCTTTCGGTTGTGGGCCGTATGTATGATCTCAATATTGTCAATAGCAGATGAATACTTAACACTATGCGTGCCGGGTGCTGGGTCAATTCGCTGGCTGATGATTTCTAAGTCTTCTGGATTATCACTCAGGTCGTTCACCCATTGCTTTTTTCTTTTTATATGCTCCAGTATCTGTTCTGCCAAAGTAATGGCTGTGCCACTGGGTGCATCTTTCTTTTGTGTGTGGTGGGTTTCTTCCAGTATCACTTCATATGCTTTGTGGGGGGCCATCAGGGCGGCCAGTTTTTTATTTACTTCAAAAAAAATATTTACCCCCACACTGTAATTGCTGGAATAAATAAAGCCACCCAGTTTTTCGGCACAGAGTTTTTTCATTTCATCCAAATGCTCCGTCCACCCAGTGGAACCGCAAACCACCGGCACAGCAAACTCAAGGCATTTCTTCACATTCTCCAAAGCGCTGTGCGGCCCGGTGAATTCAATGGCCACGTCAGCTTTCTGTAAATTTTCTTTGGTAAAATCATGCAGGTTGGGCTGGTCAATCTTTAAAATAACCTCATGGCCACGATGAACTGCTATTTCTTCGATGGCTTTGCCCATTTTGCCGTAACCAATGAGTGCTAATCGCAATGTTGAATGTTTAAGATTTATTACAGATTGATGATAAAATGTCGTTTCAACTTTTCAGAATCTTGTCTTGCCGAGGTACGAGGCATCTCAGAAAGTAGAATTTGGGTTTCAATGTACCTTTCGAGACTCCCGGACTTCGCCCCCAAGCTTCGTAATAAGCGTTGCTTATTCCTCGCTTGCGTCGGAGTGACAAGACTCCGGTTATTGAGATTTTCTCAAAGTTATAGATAACATTAAACTTTAAACTGCTTTTATTCAGCGAATACTTAAAACTAAACTAAGGCCGTTTGTCCCCGCCATTTCACTATGTCCCGGTTTAATTCGAAAGCTCAGATCAGGGCTTACATCAAAGCTCATCAGATGTGCATCTACTGCGGCATCCACCACATTCAATCCCCATAATAAAACAAAGACGAGTACGGTGTAATCGATATCCTTCCGGAATTGGTTCCGGTAAAATTTCAGCGATTCTTCATCAATGGGTTTCAGGTTCGATTTTATATCATTATACAATGCCGAGTCGGTATGGTTCACCCTCATATTGTATTTTACCCTGTAGGCAAACCGGGTGTCTTTGTAGTTGCCAAGATTATAAAAGAAAATACCAGTGCAGGTTCCCAATGCTCCATACACTATCGGCAGCTTCCAGTATTTTTTATTGTATATCTGTCCCCAGCCCGGCAAGAGGGCAGAACGCAATGCAGCTTTTTTAGGACTATGGGCTTTGAATGCAGAATCGTATTTGTTAGCCGTTTGTTTTTTAATTACGGCAGGTGTGGAATCTTTCGCAGGAGAAATAAATTTTTCATTTTCCTGTGCAATGGAGTATAAGCTGAAACAACAAAAAGCTGCGGGTAAGAAAATCTTGTTATAAAAACGACTGTATAGATATTGAAGCATGTTAATTTCTCCCCTTTAGTGATTGGGGGTGTTTTAATCAAGCTGTGCATTCATTTGCCCGAGCACTTTGTTCAGTTCTTCCTGCGAATAGTATTCGATAATGATCTGCCCGCTTCCGTTACGGCTATGCCTGAGTTTTACCCGGGTACTGAAATGCGATGCTAATTTATCTTCTATTCTCTGAAAGGTAGCAGGCAATGTATTTTTTGCTGATTTTTTAACAACGCCATCCCGGTAAAGATTTCGCACCAAAGCTTCTGTTTGCCTTACGGATAATCCTCTGTCTTTAATCTGCCTGAAAATGAAAAGCTGTTTGTCGATTGTATCCACATTGATGAGTGCTCTTGCATGACCCATGCTTAGTTCGCCGCTGCGCACAGCCAGTTGAATATCGGGAGGCAGTTTAAGCAAACGGATAAAATTGGCGACGGTGCTTCTGTCTTTACCCATTCTTTCGGCCACCTGCTCCTGTGTAAAATCCAGTTCTTCCATCATTCTTTTCAGGCTGAGTGAAATTTCCATTGCATTCAAGTCTTCCCGCTGCAGGTTTTCGAGCAAAGCCAGTTCGAGCAACTGTGAATCATTGGTATGCCTGATGTAAGCAGGAATATCTTTGATACCGGCAATCTTTGCTGCTCTCAACCTTCGTTCACCGGATACGAGTCTATATTTTCCACTTGGCAATTTAGAAACCGTGACGGGCTGAATGATGTCATGAAGTTTTATGGAATTAGCCAGTTCCTGCAATGATTGTTCATCAAAATCACGGCGGGGTTGCTTAGGGTTGGCTTCAATATCAACAAGTGGAATTCTATTGATCCCTGTAGCTGATTCAACCACGGAAGATTTTAATGAACCTGTTGTGGTTTTAAGATCTGCATCAATATTCTGCAACAGGGAACGTATGCCTTTGCCGAGGAGTTCTTTATTTTGCTTGGGAGTCGACATCGTTAAATGTTTAAGGTCTAAAGTTTAAGGCGACTGCTTACTAAACAGCAATGATGCTTAAGCTTTAAACATGAAACGTCTTACAGTTCCAGGATCCTTTCTTCATTTTTGATCCTGGTCAGATCGTTCTTCTGGAGGATTTCTTTTGCAAGGTTAAGGTAATTCATTGAACCTTTACTGTTGGCATCGTATAAAATTACCGGTTTTCCGGCGCTGGGGGCTTCTGCCAATCTTGCATTGCGGTGTATAATGGTGCTGAATACCATGTCTTCAAAGTGGCGGCGCACTTCGCTTACTACCTGGTTGCAGAGACGGAGGCGTCCATCATACATGGTCATGAGGATTCCTTCAATGACTAAAGCAGTATTCAGCCTGTTTTGAACAATTTTAATGGTGTTTAGCAATTTTCCTAATCCTTCCAATGCAAAGAATTCGCATTGCACCGGCACTACCACTGAGTCGGCTGCAGTTAATGCATTCACGGTGATAAGACCGAGGGAAGGAGAGCAGTCTATGATAATGAAATCGTAGTCATCCCTTACTGATTCAAGAATATTTTTTAAGACCATTTCCCGGTTGGGATAATTGATCATTTCAATTTCGGCGCCTACAAGGTCAATATGAGAGGGAATGAGATCAAGATTGGGAATTTCTGTTTTCAGGATCACATCCTTAGCCCTTGCTTCATTCACCATGCAATCATAAAGGCTTTGAGTAACATTGTGCAGATCGAATCCCACGCCGGTGGTACTGTTGGCCTGCGGGTCGCCATCCACCAGCAAGGTTTTAAACTCCAATACGGCAAAACTGGCTGCCAGGTTAATGGCCGTTGTTGTTTTGCCTACACCTCCTTTTTGATTAGCTACACCGATAATTCTTGCCATATTGCCGAAATTCCTTATCTGTCAATAATTGTTATTGGTAAAATTGCCCTCAGAAACCAAGAACACAAAATTAAGTTTTGCCCATTCTTCCGGACATTGGGCAAAAATAAGTGTTAAGGAAAATTTTCAGGAAAAATGAACCGGATTAAGTGTCTAAATTTGTAGTCTGTTATGCGTCATTCCCGTTTTTGGTGGGTTATAGTCATATTTATGTTGTTGCTGGATTTTTATTTTTTCCAGGCACTTCGTACTGTTACTTCCACGGCTAATGATAATACCCGTATAATCATTTATACTGCCTACTGGGGGATATCGGTCACAGCATTGACGTTTTTGCTGCTGCTTCCTTATTTGCATTTTGAAAGGCAGGCGAAAATTATTAGAACCACGATATTCTCAGTATTTGCAGGTTTGTTCTTTGCAAAAGTTGTTGGCTCCCTCTTTTTTGTGGCTGATGATTTGCGACGTTCGGTACAATGGTTGGGGGCCGAATTGTTTTCATCCAAAGCGACTTTAAACGAAATGCTGGCTTCAGGAACACTCTCCCGGTCTATGTTGCTTAGCTGGATGGGATTAGTTGCCGGAGGCGGTCTTTTTGGTTCATTGGTGTACGGATTTAATAATAAATACCGGTATGATGTAAAAAGGATCCGGCTGGCATTTGACAAGCTTCCAAAGGCTTTTAAGGGGTTAAAAATTGTTCATATCTCAGATATTCATTCAGGCAGTTTAGCCAATAAAGTTGCCGTGCAAAAAGGGGTGGAGAGAATACTGGAAGAAAAGCCTGATTTGATCCTTTTTACCGGCGACCTTGTAAACAATGTGGCCGACGAAATGAAAGATTACATGGATGTGTTCAATAAACTTTCGGCTCCCATGGGAGTTTATTCCACACTCGGTAATCATGATTATGGCGACTATGTTCGATGGGAAAATATTGAGCAAAAGAATGCCAATCTTGAAAGGCTGAAGCAAATACATGCTGAACTGGGCTGGCAGTTGTTAATGAATGAGCATGTGATACTGGAAAGAGAGAACGAAACCATTGCAGTGCTCGGTATTGAAAACTGGAGCGCCAAAAACCGATTTCCCAAATATGGGGATCTGAAAAAGGCTTATACGGGTTCTGAAAAACATGCTTTTAAAATTCTGATGAGCCATGACCCCTCTCACTGGAAAGCCGAAGTGCTTACTGAATATAATGATATTGACCTGATGCTGGCAGGCCATACTCATGGTATGCAATTCGGGGTGGAGATACCCGGATTAAAATGGAGCCCGGTACAGTATGTTTATAAAGAGTGGGCGGGTCTTTATGAAAAAGAGAATCAAAAACTCTATGTAAACAGGGGTTTTGGATTCCTTGGCTATCCCGGCAGGGTTGGCATTCTGCCAGAAATCACTGTAATTGAGCTCTCTTAGTGTTTTTTCTTTCCTGTTTCTCAATATTTTCTCCCCGATTTCGTTTTGTCATTGATTTTGGCAGTTTTTAAACTTTTTTTTAACCTTTAAGTCCTAAAAATCAACGCTTCAGAGCCGCCAATATCCTTGAAGCCGATTACAACTGCCTGATGATAAAAAAATGGTCGATACTGATGGCCTTTTTATCGCTGGGTTTTGGTGCATTATCGCAGCAAAGTTCGGCAGATTCTGTTATTGCCTCTGCTAAGGAAATCACACTCTCCGATACGATCAATTATGATGATCTCTTTCAGGATTTTGATGCGTTTATGGATTCCATTCTGTCACCACAGAGTTATTTTCTTGCAAGCCTGTCGGCAGTAAAAGGATACTATAATTTTGAGACAAAAAACACGGCTTCGCTTATAGAAACATCTAAAAAACTTACTTATTCTCCTACCCTGGGATATTATCATAAAAGCGGTATTGGAATAACTTCTAACGGGTATATTATTAATGACGGATCTGACATGAATTTTTACCAGTTTTCTCTCACACCATCGTTTGATTATCTGCAAAACAAATCTTTTGCAACCGGTTTTTCCTTTACAAAATTTGTCACCAAAGATTCTTTACCTTTTTATACATCGCCGCTGCAAAACGAATTATATGCTTATTTCACATACCGGAAAACATGGATCAGGCCTACCATCGCCGTAAGTTATGGTTGGGGCAGCCGTTCAGATTATATGAAAAGAGAGTCGGTGATACAGGATATTCGTTTAAGAAGAAGAGGCTACACTTATATCAATACTGAAGAGTCAGTAAGCGATTTTTCGCTTATGGCATCAGTTCGTCATGATTTTTACTGGCTTGATGTAATTACATTCAATGATCATATCCGTTTTACGCCTCAACTTGCTTTGACAAGCGGTACCCAGAAATTCGGTTTCAATCAATCATCCAGCACTTACGCCACAGTGGCCCGCACCGGATCCAATGTACTGTATAGTACAGATAATGTTTACCTGGATGATCAGCTGAAATTTCAACCATTATCTCTTACTATGTATCTACGGGGAGAATATTCAATCGGAAAATTTTTTATTCAGCCACAACTTGTTTTTGATTACTATTTCCCCGCCAGCAGTAAAAATTTCAACACGGTATTCTCGCTTAATCTGGGATTAATGTTCTGAAAGGAATATTTAGGAAAAATTTTATGCCTTTACCTGCAATAAAGCGGTTACAAAGATTGTTACGGTAAATACCAATTCACCGTTAATAGAATTTAACAGCCGGATTCAATTGCTGGCACTATACTTGAAATTTTCACGGATGTCTATAAAATCGATTGCTCATTAAAATCAAAGAATCATGAAAACAAAACTCTTTCTACTCTTATCAGCACTGCTTGTATCTTCAGTCATGATGGCTCAGTTTCATATCGGGGCCAAAGCCGGGGCCAACATCATTAAAATTGACGGTAAATCTTTTAAAGACCAGTTCAAATATGGGTACCATGTTGGCGGTTTTGCCGAAATCGGATTTGGCCACAAACTTGGTATTCAGCCTGAGGTTTTATTTAACCAGTACGCAACGGTTGTTGACAGCAATTTCAATCATATCTACCAGAATGCATTCAAAAACAATAACGTAAAACTTAATTACCTGTCGGTTCCCATACTGCTTAATTATAAGTTATTCGGAAATTTTCTTTCACTCCAGGCGGGCCCCCAGTTTGGTATCCTGATCAACAAGAATAAAACATTGCTGCAAAACGGCGGTAATGCTTTTAAAGACGGCGATTTATCCATGATAGGGGGTGTGCAGGTAAAGCTGAGTTCTCTCCGGTTAAATGGGAGGTATGTAATCGGCCTGAGTGATATTAATGATCTTGGCAACCAGGACAAGTGGAAGAGCCAGGGATTTCAATTATCCGTTGGATTAGCCTTATAAATTCAGTTACCTGATGAACAGGAACCCTGCCCCAATATATCGGGGCGGGGTCTTTTATTGTAAACCCTTACTTACAAACTTCCATTTTGACAGTAAATTTCCGGTGGTATGAAACTTGACAATACTGATTTCCCGCCCTATTTTTAACCCCTTTCTGTTCAGACCCGATCCGTAAGGACTCTTTTGGAGCGGTTGTGACAGATTGACTAAAGATGACACGGTTATGAGTTTTGATCAGTTTTTATTGAGATCCGAAGATGAAATGGATTTTCTTCCCATCATTCCATTAAATGAGAGTGAGCAGGAAGATCTGAATGGCATCGAGGTACCCGCCGAAATTGCCCTGCTTCCTTTGCGTAATACGGTTTTGTTTCCCGGCGTTGTGCTGCCCATTACCGTAGGGAGGGATAAAAGTATCAAAGCTGTAAATGATGCTTATAAAGGCGACAAGCTTATCGGGGTAATAGCACAAAAGGATAGCAATGTTGAAGACCCCGAAATAAAGGACCTGGAGAACATAGGAACTGTAGCTAAAATTGTTAAGTTGATCAAAATGCCTGATGGGGGCACTACCATTATTATCCAGGGGAAAAACAGGTTTCTCATTGAGTCGATTTTTGAAGATGAACCCTATTTCAAGGCCAAAATAAAAAAGCTGGATGAAGAAGAATCACCAAAGGATGAGGACTTCAATGCCTATGTGGCCAATATCAAAGACCTTGCTGCGGATATAGTACAACTCTCTCCGAATATTCCCTCGGAGGCTTCCATCATCCTCCGTAACATCGAAAGCCCGGCTTTTCTCATTCACTTTGTTTCCAGTAACCTGAATACGGATATAAAGGACAAACAGAGACTGCTGGAATTAAACCATATCCGGGAAAGGGCCGACCTGTTGATGAAACTGCTTCAGAAAGAATTACAGTTTGCAGAACTGAAAAATAAAGTAACCACCAAGACGAGAACCGAGATCGATAAACAGCAACGGGAATATTTTCTGCAACAACAATTGAAAAGCATTAAAGAAGAATTAGGCGGCGATGGAAATGTGCAGGAGGTAAAAGAAATGCAGAAAAAAGCAGATACCAAAAAATGGTCTGCCGCTGCGAAAGAATTGTTCCGTAAAGGAATAGAAAAACTGGAAAGGATGCATCCCAGCACACCGGATTATTCGGTGGTGTATAATCATCTTGACCTGATGCTGGACCTTCCCTGGGAAGAATATACCGAAGATCGTTATGATTTAAAGAAAGCAAAGCAAACATTGGACAACGATCATTATGGCATGCATAAGATTAAGGAAAGAATACTGGAATACCTGGCAGTGCTGAAACTAAAAGGCGATATGAAAAGCCCGATACTTTGCTTTATTGGTCCTCCCGGTATCGGCAAAACCTCATTGGGAAAAAGCATTGCATCCGCCATTGGCCGCAAATATGTCCGGTTAAGCCTTGGCGGTTTACATGATGAAAGCGAGATAAGAGGTCATCGCAAAACCTATATCGGCGCCATGCCCGGAAGAATTTTACAATCAATCCGGAAAGTAAAATCATCTAACCCGGTGATGATACTGGATGAGGTTGACAAAGTAGGTAATGATTTCCGCGGCGATCCCTCTTCGGCCCTGCTGGAAGTGCTTGATCCGGAGCAGAACAACACTTTCTATGATAATTATCTGGAACTTGAGTATGACCTGAGTAAAGTTTTGTTTATTGCTACAGCCAATAATATTCAGAACATACAACCTGCTTTGAGAGACCGGCTTGAGATAATTGATCTGAGCGGCTATGCTGTGGAAGAAAAAATAGAAATAGCAAAGCACCATCTTTTACCAAAGCAAAAAGAATTGCATGGCCTGAAAAGCAGCCATTTCAAGATCAGCGATAAAGTGCTGGAAAAAATTATCCAGGACTATACAAGAGAAAGTGGTGTGAGGGAACTTGACCGGCAACTGGCATCAATAATGCGTAACCAGGCAAAAACACTGGCATTAAAAGGCAAACTGAAAGCTTCAATAACCCCGGATGATATTGAAAAAATACTCGGCAAGCCCAAATACAGCAATGATATTTATAAAACAGCCAATATGGCCGGCGTGGCAGTGGGACTTGCCTGGACATATGTTGGCGGAGATATACTCTTTATTGAAACAAGTCTTAGCGATGGCAAAGGAGAGCTGAAGCTTACCGGTAATCTTGGTAATGTGATGAAAGAAAGTGCCAGTACGGCGCTGACCTATCTTCAATCTAATGCCAAAAAGTACGGCATTGATTCAACTTTGTTTGAAAAGAAAAACATTCACATACATGTACCCGAAGGTGCCGTGCCCAAAGATGGCCCCAGCGCCGGGGTTACTATGATGACCTCTATTGCTTCAGCCATTACCGGAAAAAGAGTAAAGCCATTTCTTGCCATGACGGGAGAAATAACATTGCGGGGACAGGTGTTACCTGTCGGCGGTATTAAAGAAAAAGTATTAGCTGCTAAAAGAGCCGGACTGAAAGAGATCATTCTTTGCTGGCAAAACCAGAAAGATGTGGAAGAAATAGAATCGGATTTCATCAAAGGGATCAGGTTCCATTATGTAAAAACGATGAGCCAGGTGCTGGAGATGGCATTGGTGAATTGAAAACTGTTCACAAATGCAATGCTTATTTTCGTAGAGCATTGCGTAGTTTCATTACGATATCAGTTTTAGTTTTCTCGACCAATATCTCTGCCCAAACCCTCGGCGGCAGTTCCGTTTTTAATTTTCTAAAAATTTCCAACACCCCGCAACTAACTGCATTAGGCGGGGTAAATGTTTCGCAGACCTCAAACGATGTTGGATTGGTAGTTAATAATCCGTCATTGCTTAAACCCGGAATGCACACACAGATGAATGCGGTGTTTAATGATTTTTATGGGGGGATAAAAGTGTATCATCTCTCAATGGGTTATTACCATACAAAACTCAATACCAATTTTTCATGGGGGCTGAATTATTTCAGTTATGGTAATGTACCCGAAACCGATGCTGCCGGAAATGTGCTGGGGAAATTCAAACCCACAGACTGGGTGATGCAGGTATCGGCTTCCAGAAATTATATGGAAAAATGGAATTACGGAGCTACACTAAAATTTATCAGTTCCAATTACGGGCAATATCGTTCCAACGGCGTTGCAATGGATGTCGGTATTTTGTACCAGGATTCTGCAAAACTGTTTTCGGCATCTTTAGCGGCAAAGAACCTGGGATTTCAATTGAGAAAATATAATGGCAGCAGCGCAGACGACCTGCCTTTTGACTTGCAGATCGGCTTGACAAAAAGATTGGAACATGCTCCTTTTAGTTTTTCACTTACCGCCCGGCGGGTTCATCAATTTGATATTCGCTTTAATGACACTGCTTTCAATAACGAGAATGGTTTTGAAAACGGCAGCGCCAAAAAGTTTTCTTTTGGCAAACTGATAGATCATTTTGTACTCGCCACAACAATTTATCTTGGTGATAGGGTGGAAGTTCAGGCGGGCTATAATTTTCTCAGGCGAAAGGAACTGAATATCGGTAATGGTAGCAATGGCATGAATGGCTTTTCAATTGGTGCTGGCGCAAAATTTGGCAAACTGCAGATTCGCTTTGCAAGAGCATATTACCAAAGCAACTCTGCTTTTAATCAGTTTGGAATAAATATGCAGCTAAACCAGTATTTCGGCCTGGGAAAATTTGGAGAAAAGATCGGATGGTAAAATCTTACACGATCCATTTATAAATCTCAAATGCTTCTGCATATTCCGCATTGGCCTGCACGCCTCTTACCCTGGCCAGTGAACGGATAAAGTTTTCCTTCATGTAATTTTTTGCCGCTTGTGATTTATACTCTTTTAATGCATTCACTTTTTGGGTAACTTCTTTTTCTGAAAGAGTAATGAAAAAATTTGTGCTGAAACTGTAATTATTCCAGGGCAACTCATATCCTGCAAAAGTTGTATTCTTAAAAGCCCTGATGCCTTCCTGGTGAATGACCTGGTGATCCTGGTGAATATCTGAAACCGCCGGTAGTAATACAAGGTCGGGGCTGATCTGTTTATTCAGTTGCAGTAATTCTTCCAGGATTTTTTGCCTTGAAGCAGGAAGTTCTCTCACTTCATAATTAAAAAGAATAAGATTGGAGGCAGGAATACCAAGGACTGAAGTTGCTTTCCTGCATTCAACCTCCAGTGTATTCTCTGCCATGCCATGGGGCAATGATTTTGAACAAAGGCAGAAGGCAGCATAAAAAACTTCTTTTCCCTGGCTGCAAAATTTACTGATGCTGCCACCACAACCCAGTTCGCCGTCATCGGTGTGAGGAGCCAGTACTAATATCTTTTTTGGATTGAACATATTTATTATCAGAAAGGCAAAAATAGAAGAATAATACGCTTTGTCAAATTGAATAAATACTACTCTGGCAGTTTCGCTTCATCTTTTGCCTGTTTTCTTGCAAGTTCAGTCAGCTTCTTTTCCAAACGGCGGATGCGGGCAAACAGCTTAATAAGAATAAACAGGAATAAGAGGATACATAGATAAAATAAAAGATCAGCGCCACGGCCTACTCCCAATTTGTTTGCGATTACATTTGAATAATCAGGGAAAAGAATAAAGAAAATGGCCAGACCGGCAAAAACAAAGAGCAGCAACAGGTCAATGAATGCGCTGCGGAAACGGGAAATATAATATACAAATATCGCCAGCACACCGCCGATCAGTAATACCTGGATGCCATTCATTTGAAAATTTTGTTTAAAAGTAAATCAAAAAAAATTCGGAAGCTGCCCCACACTGATTGTCCTTTCTTTTTTGAGTATTCCGTGTACCTGATATTGACAGGAACTTCCTTGAAGCGAAGCTGATTCTTTTTGATCTGTGTAAGCAACTCTGTGGCATGGGCCATTCCGTTCTCTGTTATGCAAAGGAAGCCCGCCGCTTTTCTGTTCATTGCTCTCAGGCCATTATGAGCATCCGAAAGCATTAATCCTGTAAGCAGGTAGTTTAGCCCCCGGCCGATATGCAATATCATTCTTCTGCCTGCAGGCATATTATGATTTGCTCCTGGTAAAAACCTTGAACCGAGTGTTATATCTGCCTCATTGTCTGCAAGTGGCTGAAGAAGTTTTTCAATATCTGCTGCCGTGTGCTGTCCATCTGCATCGAATGTAACTATGTACTTTGCGCCTCTTGATAAAGCATAATCAATTCCTGTTTGCAGCGCTGCGCCCTGGCCAAGGTTCACTTCATGCCTGAGAAAATTAACTGACAAACCACTGATTTCAGAATAAAGATTTTTTTCTGAACCATCATCTACCAGTACAATGTGATAGCTAAAGGATAGTAATTCATTTACTACCTGCCTTATCATTGCTTGTTCATTAAAAGCAGGAACAACAACATAAACATCTTTTGGGTCAATGGGGTTTAACATGGAGAGTGTAAAAGTAAAATCCCCTTACATATCCTGCAAGTTCGTTTTCATTATTATCGGGAAATGCTCCGTAGCCGGGAAGATCATTATCCTGCAAAATAATAAGCAGCATTACAGGTTTTTTAGTATTTAATAATGCCGGGCTATTAATTTTTTCTGTTTTGCTAAATACAGGGATATGACTGTACAGCCCAACCCGGTAATTGATATAATAAGAAGAGCCTGTGACAACCGCCATTTCTCCCTCCTGCCTGTTTAATGCTTTTTTTATAATATGGTCAGCATAATCCTGTATTTCCCTTTCATATTGCCAGCTGTATTCTTCCTGCCCCGCTTTCACAATTCTTTTTGCAGTAAAAAAGATTCCCCTGAAAGCTTCGGGTAGCAATAAAAGAATAAGGGATATAAAAATATATTTTGACCTGATCAGTAAACTGTTCCGATAATGGTATAATAAAAAAACAGAAAGATGTATTAAAACAGCAACAAGTCCATAATATCTTGGCTCTTCTGCATACGTCCACCAGTGACCGGGATAATTTTCTTCTTTACCTATCCTTAATGAAAGAATAATTAGTTCAAGAGCAATGCCTGCCGATAGAAAGAATGAGAGATAAAAGAAATTACCGTGCTGTGAGACAAATTTTAAACCTTTCTTTATAACCCTTTTGACAACGTAAGCAAGTGCAACAAAAGACAGCAGCAGAGTTATGCCCTGAAAGGTCCGGTAAACTATTTTATATAAGTCGTTGTTATTGGAAGCAACAAGACCTGCACTATCAGGATTGATAAATGACGCAGGAATGAAAGGATAGCTGTCAGTGAGGTTTTTCGGGAAAAAACCACGGGTACTTTCGCTGATATAAGTGGCGGAACCGCTTGTCATTTTTTGCCATATCAAAACTGAACCAAGCATAATGGTTAAAGAAAAAAAGAGGATGATACCCGATTTTTGTATTGCCCGTTTTTTATCAGCAGTTCCTTTCAGAAAAAGAAAGACGGGGACAATAAACACAACAGGAATAAAAAGATATTTTATCAACCCGCTCAGGAACAAACATAAGATCAGTGGCAAGATCGCTTTCAGGGAAAGAGTATCCTTTTTTAATAAGAGTAATGTAAAATAGATAGCCATCACAAAAAAGCTAATGGCAATGGCGTCTGACGAATTGATGAAATAGAAGTAATAAATGAAAAAGCCGGTAAGCAGGGTAAAAATATTGATAAGATGTGTCGGGACATCCATCACTCTCAATATCCGCCTTGTAAAAAATATCAATCCAATGGCTGCCAGTATATCCAGCACTATTCCTGCAAGAATGTAGTTGTGATTGAATAAAACATAAAACGGCGATAGCAATAATGAATACCCCGGGGGCCAGTTGATCAATGGTTCATACACGGTTTTAGAAAGATCCGAAGACAGCACTTGTGATGTGCTGATGCCATGCCCATCTACGAAGTTTTGCATGCCCAATACCTGGTACATGCCATCCACACGGATATTGTAAAAGAAAGTCAGTTGTACTATACGGGCAACGATTGCCAGTAATACTATGACAACAGAGATTCTTTTGTCCGATAATATTAGTTTAATAGTATGATAGAATGAGGTCAATTGTTTTACGGCTTGAGGTCAAAGCTATAAAAGAAAAACCCATATCCGCTGCCTTCGGGCCTTACATCCGGCGATGATACAAATGGTTTGAATTTGTTCTGATAGTCTTCCCGGATAATTGCAATCAATGTTATTGGTTCTGAGGTTTTCAATTCCGGGATTGACAGTAGTTTCTCTACCTCTGTAAAAAAAGGAAGACGGCTGTACAGGCTTACTCTTAAGGTCATCCAGTCGGAAGTGCCGGTAAGAATAATTTTTTTGGGACTTTGCCTTTTCTTTACCGTTTCAATAATGCTGTCACCCTTTTTCTGAAAGTCCTGTTCGTATTGCCATCCATATTTCTCATTCTTAATTTTTAATAAGCGGTTTGATGTAAAAACCACTCCCCTGAACATTTCAGGTATCATTAAAAATAGTAACAGAGGAAAGAGTAATCTCAAGTACCTGCCTTTTGCTGATTTATACAAATAGTATAGTGCAAATACTCCTATATGCAGCAGCACATTTATTAATCCGTAATACCGGGGTTCTTCCACATAGGTCCAGAACTGTCCGAAGTCAAGCGGTTCTTTAGCCACTCTTAAAGAAAGAAAAATTAAGATAGCTGCTATGAGAAAAGAGGCAAGCGTCGAGATACTAAAGAGATCATCATGCAGGGCGGTTTTCTGCAATTTATTTTTCCGGATTCTCTTCAAAAAGTAAAAAAGCAGAAATGCAAATATAGCAAGGCTTATGATTTGAAAACTCCGGAAAAGAAGTGCATTGGCTTTTGTTTGCCCCGGAAGTAATTGTTCAACAGTATCCGGTTTAATGAATGAGCCGGTAATGAATGGAAATGTGGATTTCAGGTTTTCAGGGTAAAAGCCCCGTTCGGGTTGTTTAACATAACCAACGGTACCGCTGGTTGTTTTTTGAAAAAGCAGGAATGAACCGAATAAGACGATAAGGGAGACAAGAACGATCAGGCCTGTTTTACTTAATGATTTTTTTTTATCTCCAAGACCTTTTACGATCAGGTAGGCCGGTATTATAAATGCCAAAGGGATAAAGAGGTACTTAATAAAACCGCTCAGGATCAGTGTGAGTGTTAAAAGCAAAGTGTTTTTAACAGAGAAATTATTTTTTTTGATGATCAGTAATGCATAATAAACAGCTATTAACAAAAAAGTAATGCCAACTGCATCGGTACATGGCTTTGTGTAAAAATAATAGCCGAAGAAGCCGGATAAAAGAGAATACAGGTTTACCAGGTAATAAGGTACTTCCAGTAATTTAAGAATTGCCCTGCCGAAAAAAACGAGCAGTATGGCACAAGCGATACCCAATGCAAGGGCAGCAGCAATATAATTTTTGCCGAGAAGAAAATAGAAGGGGATGAATAATATAGAAAAGCCGGGCGGCCATTGATTTATTGGCTGATAAATGATATGAGAAAGATCTGAAGAAACGATGCTGGCAGTGCTGATACCATGACCATCCAGTAAATACTGTGCTCCCAGTATCTGGTATGTCATATCATTGCGGGTATTGAAGAAATATAGTTGCTGTAATACCCGGCATAGAATGATCACAGCAATAATAATATAACCGGTCTTGCGGCTTGAGAGCAGCTGTTTAATCTTTTCAGCCCAAATGATTTTAGCACTTTTTGCCTGGGTCATTATTACCAAAGAAAGCTTACCGAATCCTTAAGCATGGGTAGTTTCTGATTAAACACTGTATTCAGAATTACCCTGAATTGATTTACGTTTGACATGCCATTATAAAACCCCGAATAATTAGCTGATGGAAGGAGTACAGTATTAAGATTCATGAAATAATACTTTCGGTCTGCTTTTTGTGCCTTATGGAACTGGCGAAAGCCATGATCACTCATCAGTATTACAACCGGAGGCAATGTTGAACTTCTAATAATCTTGTCAATGATCTGAAGCATTTTTTCATTGCAATATTGCAAATATTCTGTGTAAGCTTTTTTATTATCCTTGTATTCATCGGTGAGGCTATCAATTGGGGTTTCTTTTCCGGTTTTGTCAAAAAAGTAAGGCCAGTGGGGCATATTAAAATGTGAATAGACAAATTTTGGCTCTTTGCTTTTGAAGAACATCGCCTCGTCAGTTAGTTGTTCAACTTTAATATTATCACTTAATTCCCTTTTTTTGAAATTTATCAGTTGACGCTTTGATACAATCCTGGCTCCGAAAACACGGATAATTCTCTTGATCAGGGTTTGGTCGGTTAGCAGTTCAGCATTTTTGGGAAACATGTTTTCAACAGCCTTTTCTTTGTCATTGATATCGAAAAATGAATTGTTGTGAATGCTGTATCCTGCCTGCTTCAGAAACTTTACAACCTGGCTGCTCTTAATAACTTCACGGCAGATAAGCACATCCTTGTGATTTTCGTATACCGGGACATGCAGATTAGCGAGGTAATCCATATTCAGCATGGATGCCATAGAATAGATTGTGGAATTATAATTTGCCACCGTGTTATTGACTATATGAAAGCCCCTATTTTGTAATTCTGTCTCGAAACCTGTATTATCAAAGGAAAACAAATCCTGTAATTCTTTTTTACCGGCATATTCATCCACCACTATCAGGTAAATATCGGGCTTTGTGCAGGTGTCGCATCTGCTGAATTGACCGGACAGATTTGTTACATGATTTTTTTTACTCTTACTAATTTTTAAAAATAACGATACTGCGTCAATGAGGATAAACAGGGTAAAAATCAAATTGAGGTATTTTGCTATTTGAAGCAGTTTATATTTTGTCCTTTTTATGGCAATAATGATTACTGTCAGCGTCACTGCTATTACCGGCAGGAGAAAAGAATATTTTATAAAAAAAGAATCGCCGGTCAGTTTCTTCAGAAGTTCATAGCCGTTTCCAAAAAAGAAATTAGCTGACATCAGCACAAAAGCAGCCAGGCATGCCTTTAAAACATTCCTGTACCAGAGCCAGAATAAAAAGGCGAATCCGATTGCTACTCCTGTATAAAAGAAGAAAAGAAGAACAGCATCTTTTATAATAATAACATTGTAGTTTGCCAACAATCCATGGAGGAAAAAGAACAGGGGCAGTAAAAGGAGAAAAAAAGGTTTTTCTAATATAGACGCTGTTTTATTCTTCATTTCTTTGCATCAGGTATAAGGTTCTGCCGGAGCCGGCAATATCTTGTTGTTTTTCTGTACGGAAATGTTTTTTGAATGCCTGCTCAAAGCTTTCTTTTGTGTAGACACTATAAATGTCTTTTTTGGACTGTAACATGAGTTTCACTTTTTCATCGCTTTTGGGCACAAATTCTATGATAAGCTTTTTTGAGATCCCTGAAAGAAACCGGGCCATCATTTCAAAGCTGATGTTCTTTCCTATAACGAGGTGATGAATCAATGCCAATGCAAGACAGAGGTCAGCATGAAGCCGGGTACCAAGAGAACTCCTTTCAGTATTTCCGAAACCCACTGCAGGAGAAGGGTTTGAAAGATCAGCGATTACAGGTTGTATATTTTTTTTGCCTGCAGATTTTATGCGGTTGTAAAGTTTGTTGATGCAATTCGCATCAGAATCTGTTGCTATTGTTTTTATTGCCCTTAATGCTAAAATTTCGGAGAACTCACCCTCATTGGCTCCCAGGTCAGCTGCCGTTTTAATTTCCGGTAATTCATCAACCCATCTTTCTATTATCCTCTTTTTATCTTCCAGGTAATTATTCCGTTTTGATGCTTCATCGTAATATTCAGACCATGCAGTAGCCATATCCGGCGCTTTCAGTTTCTTTATCAGCATTTCAAGACTGCCGGTGAGGTTCCGCATTTTCTGCTTCGAAAATTTTGTATTTGTACCCGTCTTATTAGTTTTTCTTTTCGAAATATTTGCATGCAGATGTATGTGCAGGTAAGTGTGAAATGACCACTTACTCCGCCATGGCAACAATGATCTGGTAACTGTCAATGGAATGCCTTCGGGCCAGGCAACGCAGAGCTGCTGCAATGATTGCCGGGAATAATGCATTAATAAAAGAGGGGAAAGAAAGCTTTCACAAAACTGCCGGTAAGCGATCCAGGGTTCATCAGGATTATATTTTTCAAATGAAAGAGTATCTATAAAAATAAACTTCCCGTTATGCCATTGAATATTGTAAGGAGTCGCATCTTTAAGTATCATTCCTGATGCAATGGCCTCTTTCATGAGGCGCAGGGTGAGCAGTGCGGCGTCTTTCAGCATATCAAAGCTCCATTCCCAGGGAAAAGAAATAAATTCAACAGGCGCAGGTATTAAAGTTGCATACCTGTCATTGCTTCCGGTAAGGTTTTCATTGATTTGCTGATGGGGAATCAGTAATTGTTCTTTTACCAGTTTTTCATACAATCCACAGCCGATAAAAAAATCAAAGTGCTGCTTGTAAACCTGATTGACCTGGCGGTAAACGACATTGTCTTTTTCAAACACAAATCCTGATGGATCTCTGAAGGAAGAGGGATGTTGAAAATAAGGTATTGACATCAGTCCCTGGTATTATCATTAGGCTCTTTTGGACGACGGGTAAAAAAAGCTTTGATTGAATTTTTGATGTTCCGGAAAAAGAAAGCAACACCCAATGCTGCAGCCACAATCACCTGTACCAGGTAGCTTCCGCTTCCCGGATCTATATAAAGCAAATAATCAGTCATCATAGGTAACTCAGATTAGTTTTCGGGGTCAAAGTTAACAAAGTTTCATACATCAGCCGTATAGTGTTTTCGATATCATCCCTATGCAGCATTTCAACCGTGGTATGCATATAGCGAAGAGGGATGGAAATTAAAACCGAAGGGCAACCATCATTGGAATAAGCAAAAGAATCCGTATCGGTGCCGGTGCTGCGGCTGAGTGCCCGCCACTGAACCGGGATTTTTTTCACAGTAGCTATTTTTTCAACAAGTCCCAGCAATTTATTATGTACAGCAGGAGCATAGGCGAGAGAAGGGCCCTTGCCGGTGCTTATATCGCCTTCAATATTCTTATTGATCATCGGGGTAGTAGTATCATGCGTTACATCCGTTACAATGGCAATATTGGGTTTTATCCTTCTTGAGATCATTTCAGCGCCACGCAGGCCAATTTCTTCCTGCACGGCATTTACTACATATAATCCAAACGGAAGTTTTTTCTTATTCTCTTTTAATAATCTTGCCACTTCAGCGATCATAAAACCGCCGACACGGTTGTCAAATGCACGGCCGATATAGTTACCGTTTGCCAGTTCATCAAATCCATCCTGGTAAGTAACCACAGCGCCTATATGCACTCCCAATGCTTCCACTTCTTTTTTATTCCGGGCACCGCAGTCAAGCCACAGATTTTCTGTCTTGGCTGGCTGTTCCTTATCAGCCATCCTTGTATGTATGGCCGGCCATCCAAACACAGCTTTCACCGGGCCTTTTTTCCCATGTATAATCACTCTTGATGATGGTGCGGTCTGATAATCCACACCACCGTTTCTTTTTAAGTACATAAGCCCTTCGGGTGTGATGTAGTTAACAAACCAGCTTATTTCATCAGCATGGGCTTCTATCACCACTTTAAATTTATGATCAGGATTCACTACGCCAACAGCAGTGCCATACGGGTCAACGTAAGTGTTGTCAACAAAGGGTTTCAGGTATTCAATCCACAACTTCTGACCCCATGTTTCAAAACCAACGGGAGAAGCATTGTTGATATACGTTTTAAAAAACTGGAATGATCTGTCGGTAATAACGGGTTTTTTCTTTTTTACAGCTTTTGCCATGATTCCTTGTTTATGAAGAAAGGCTTAGTGCAGCGAAGATAAGAAGCAGGGCTTTAAGAATCATCAGCCCGTCGTACCGGAGTGCAAAAGAAGCTTTATCCTCTCCCGAATGAAAGAAATGGTAAAGCAAAAAAAGCAACAACACAGGTAAAAACACGGATGCGATATAAACCGGATGTGAGAGCTGAAAATAATACAACAGGAGCCATGCAGTTATACTGTTCAGCGCTGTCATTATCCATTTTCCGTATTGCAAAGTTTTTTCCGGCCCGGCCATCACGGCTATTGTTTTTATTTCATCCTTTTTGTCTTCATCATAATCGCTTACATTAAACAAGATGCTTAAAGCTGCAATAAAAAAGGCACGGTGAAAAAAGAGAACAACTAATTGAATTGTTCCGGTTATATTTTCTTCGGGCCACATAAGCACCGGCAATACAACCGTGGTAAAGCTCCAGATAAAACTGAGCGATGCCATCTTTAGCCAGCCGGTCTGGCGCAGACTTTTTTTGTTCCATGGATTAAGGGGATAAGAATAACCCAGCGATAATAAAGGAATGACAATAAACCATATAAGGTTGCGGTAATTGAATTTATCATGGCTGATGAAAATAGAGCGGTAATGCCAAACGACGCCTCCGGCAATAAAAATAAAACTGAGGACGATAAGTGTTAACAGCAGTTGCCTGTTTTGACGGCACCAGGCAAGGCGGCTGTCATTTTTTTGTTTTTTACTTTTTACAAAATAATGAAGACTGTACACAAATACAGTACAGAGAAACATCAGCAGCAAATACCAGTTGAGTGAAGCGGGAAGACGAAACAGGCAAAAAGTTTCATAGGTAAGTGCAAGGGAACAAGCGGCAATAAATAAGTTGCTGTAAATAATAAAATCGACAAACTTTTTCCACATCATGTAAAGGTACTACCGCACCACATAAATCTGTTTGGTGGTGATAGTATCGCTGGTATGTCCCGCATTGTCACGAACAGCTAATTTGAGGATCAGGGTATCCAATTCACGGGTGGGAGGAGTGGAGCCGGGGATAAAAGGTGGATTGGATGCGGAAAGAATATCCTGGTAATTCATTGTTAGCACTATCTCGGTGGTATTATGAACAGGAAAAAACGGGAAGGTATAACGCAGCGTATCACGGACAGTCGGTACTACTCTTTTATTCAGCCTGTTTTTTATAACGATCACTGAATCCTGCACATCGCCTTCTTTGTCTGTACACTCAAGCGTTATCACAAGGTTGCTGTTGAGAGGTACTTTATCAGTACTGATTGATTTGATACTGATACTGGGTTTGGTCTGAAACTTATCTTTGTTACAGGCAAGAATAAGGACAGAGAGAACAGACAGCACAAGGATCGAGACTTTCATGGGCTTTGTTTGATATAAACAAATTTACTGATTTAACCGACACAAAAAACAGGATGAAGGATCAATGGTATGATAAAATTTTTAAAGCAGGTTCAGGCGACTTTGATGCCCTTGCTCTTGAGATATTTCATTATCAGTATGAGAATAACCGGGTGTATGGCGATTTTGTGAGGGCTTTGAAGATTGACCCGGCTTCTGTAAAATCCGTCCACAAAATCCCTTTTTTACCGATTCGCTTCTTTAAATCACATGAGGTAAAGACAGGAAGTTATATTGCACAGACCGTTTTTGAAAGCAGCGGAACCACGGGTAGTATCAGCAGCAAACATTTTGTCAAAGACCTTTCTTTATATGAAGAAAGTTTTAAAAGAGGATTTGAGCTTTTTTACGGTACAGTAAGAAATTGGTGCATTATCGGGTTGCTTCCCTCTTATCTCGAAAGGCAGAATTCATCACTGGTTTACATGATTGATAAACTGATTCATTGGAATGAACATCCGCAAAGCGGATTTTACCTTGATGAGTTTGATAAGCTGGCGGCAATACTACAAGAGCTTGAAAGACAAAAGCAGCCTGTTTTGCTGGTAGGGGTCACATTTGCCCTGCTTGATTTTGCTGAAAAATTTTCTTTTCCATTAAAGCACACAATAATAATGGAGACAGGAGGCATGAAGGGCAGGAGGGAGGAAATGATCCGGGAAGAAGTTCATGCCCTTTTAAAAAAATCTTTCACACTGAACACAATTCATTCTGAATATGGGATGACAGAACTTTTATCTCAGGCATATTCAAAGGGAGAGGGGATATTTACTTGCCCGCCGTGGATGAAGATATTGATAAGAGATGTAGAAGACCCTTTAGTATCGGTGCCACGGTTCGGAACCATGGCACCCGTTACAGGTACGATCAATGTGATTGACCTTGCCAATATTCATTCCTGCTGCTTTATTGCTACTGATGATGTGGGTAAACTGATAGATGACGGAAGTTTTGAAGTAATGGGCCGGGTGGATGGCAGTGATTTGCGGGGTTGCAGCCTGATGCTGATTTGATGATTTTTTTATTAAGTACTTTTAAAGCAATTCATCGAACCAAAAAAGTAAGAAGAAAGTGAAGATCTATTTAGATATGAAAAAGATATTTTTATTTCTGCTTTTAATTAATGCATGTATCAAGAACTATAGTCAGACCGTTCAGGAATACTTTGATAATGGAAATGCAAAGCTTAATGCGCAGGATTACCGTGGTGCAATAGCAGAGTATAGCAAGGCAATTGGACTGAATCCTAAGAATGCAATGATCTATTGCAACAGGGGAACAGCAAAGCTTAATCTACTGGACTTTCCCGGCGCCAAAGCAGATTTTGATAAAGCTATAGAGATCGATCCAAAATTTGCAAATGCTTATTATAACCGCGGGCTGGTAAAGAATTATCTCCGGGATTACAAGGGCGCCATCACAGACTATAAAAAGGCTATAGAAATGAATCCAAACAATGCAGAAGCATATATAAATATGGGAGGAGCAAAACATGCTCTGAAGGATTATAAAGGCGCCATCACCGAGTTTAATAAAGCAATTAAGATCAATCCAAAAATGGCCAATGCATATTATAACCGGGGTCTTGCCAAAGATGCCCTGCAGGACTTTAAAGGCGGCATCGCCGATTATGACACAGCCATCGGGATCAACCCAAAGTATACAGATGCTTATAACAATCGTGGAGGTGATAAACTTGCTTTACTGGACAATAAAGGAGCCATTGCAGACTTTGATAAAGCCATATCGGTTAATCCGGTGTTTGCCGTTGCATGGAGTAACCGGGGGCTTGCAGAAATTGCCGATGGTCAAAAAGACAAGGGCTGTGCAGATTTAAAGAAAGCAGAGGAACTGGGTTTGGAGAAGGCGAAGGAATTGATACAGAAATATTGTAATTGATTTTTGAATAGGAAATTGTTCCGGATTCACTCTTTATCATTGAACCAAATAAAAAACCCCGCCCCGATATATCGGGGCAGGGTCTTTGTGCCCGGGACCGGATTCGAACCAGCACAACCTTTCGGATGCTGCCACCTGAAGACAGTGCGTCTACCAATTTCGCCACCCGGGCAATTATACTCTATCAAGAGACTTCAAAAACTCTTTTCCAACACCAGACTTAAGATATTTCTCTTTAAGCCTTGCCGTAGTCCTATCTGGGAACTCCTCACAATAAATGAGAACAAACGGCCTATATGCCTTCGTTGATCTATTTTCTCCATTATTGTGTTCTGTCAATCGTCTTTCCACATCATTTGTCATTCCAACATAGATATAATTCTTAGAAAGACTTTTTATCGCATATACAATAATCATATATCAATATTAAAGAACTCATGTTGCCTGAAGATAGTGCGTCTACCAATCCTGCCTGCCGGCAGGCAGGTTCGCCACCCGGGCAAGGGGCTGCAAATATAAATGACTCACAGGAAAGTCTGAAATCCGCAGATTCCGGCATAGTTCAGCAGATACCCGAATATTATTTTCCAACATCCATAAAAAAATGTTCACAACCGCCGGTGAATCGTAATAATACTAATTGAAGATTAGAATATTGCTTTAAATTCGGCAACTCAAAATTCTTACTACACTAAACCAAAAGGATCATGAAAAAACTTTTACTGTGCATGCTGTCATTTACCATTATGTATACTGTGACAGCGCAGGATTACTGGTCTTCGCATACCGATGCGGCAAAAATCACAACCGACAAATCCGTAGCAAGGCTTTCGTTTCCCAAAGAATTCAAATTATTCGATCTGAATGCAGGCTTATTGAGGAATGAATTATTCAGGACAGCAGGTAATGCCGAAAAGCATTCAACTGTTATTTCATTGCCCAATGCCGAAGGACAGATGGAGCAGTTTGAAATAATGGAAGCCTCCAATTTTGAACCGGCATTGCAGTCCCTTTTCCCCGACATCAGGGCTTTTTCGGGAAAAGGGATTACTGATAAATATGCTACGCTGAAACTGAGCTATTCCCCGCAGGGAATCCAGGCAATGGTTTTCAGAACGGAAAAATCAAATGAATTTATTGAAGCCTATTCTGCAGATCACACTGTTTATGCAGTATTCAGATCGCAAAGAGTGAAAGGGGATTTACCCTGGACCTGTTCAACACCCGATCAGCAATTAGCAGCAGGTTTAAATAACCAGGTTGCAAACATTACGGCAAGGTCCGGTGGTGATCTGAAAACAATACGTTTGGCGCAATCAGTCACAGCTGAGTATTCAAATTATTTTGGCGCTACAAGTTCTGCACAGGTTTCTTTAGTACTTGCTGCGGTGAATGCAACTCTCACCCGTTGCAATGGGGTGTATGAAAAAGATCTTGCATTACACCTTAATCTTATAGCAAACACTACCAGTGTTTTTTATTACAATCCATCTACCGACCCCTATTCTCCTGCATCCCAGATGAGCCAGTGGAATGCGCAATTACAATCAACATTGACGTCTGTAATTGGCGAGGCAAACTATGATATTGGCCACTTGTTCGGTGCATCCGGCGGCGGTGGCAATGCAGGTTGCATTGGTTGTATTTGTGTGAATGGTTCAAAAGGCAGCGGTATTACTTCACCGGCTGATGGTATTCCGCAGGGAGACAATTTTGATATTGACTATGTGGCACATGAAGTCGGCCATCAGTTGGGAGGCAACCACACTTTCTCTATGAGTAATGAAGGAACAGGAGTGAATAAAGAAGTAGGTTCCGGCATTACCATTATGGGTTATGCAGGTATCACCAGCCAGGATGTGGCCCCTCATTCAATTGATATATTCCACGAAGCATCAATTGCACAAATACAATCTAACCTGGCAACCAAAACCTGCCCGGTAACCACCGCTATCAGTAATGCAACACCCACTGCCAATGCCGGCGCTGATTATACAATTCCCATCAGCACACCATTTGCATTGACCGGTTCGGCCACAGATGCGAATGCCGGTGATGTGCTTACTTATTGCTGGGAGCAAAATGACAATGCTTCTTCATCACAAACAGGAGCAAACAGTGTGGCTAGCGCAACTAAAGCTACAGGTCCCAACTGGATATCATTCGTTGGAACCACATCAGCGACAAGATTGATGCCCAAACTGGCAACGATACTTGCCGGCTCAAATATATCCGGCCCGCTGACGGGAGGTGATGCTGGCGCTAACACTGAAGCATTAAGTTCTGTTTCAAGAACCCTTAATTTCAGACTGACGGTAAGAGATAATGCGCCTTACAGTTCAACAACACCTGTTTCTGTGGGACAAACACAGTTTGATGATATGGTGGTTACTGTTACCAATACTTCGGGGCCGTTTGCTGTTACTGCACCTAATACAGCGGTATCATGGGCCGGTAATTCAGCACAGACAGTAACATGGTCGGTAAATAACACTACGGCTGCGCCGGTAAGCTGCGCCAATGTAAAAATTTCATTATCTACCGATGGCGGTAATACTTTCAGCACATTAGTGGCAAGTACACCCAATGATGGAACTGAAGTGGTTACCATTCCCAATACTCCCAGTACTACGGCAAGAGTAAAAGTGGAAGCGGTGGGTAATATCTTTTTTGATATTTCCAATACCAACTTTACCATTACCGCCGGTTCAGCCTGCGGCACACCTACAGGCCTTGCTGCTTCAGCTATTACTAATACATCAGCCACTGTAAGCTGGGCAGCTGTAAGCGGGGCTTTATCGTATGATGTGGATTACAAAGCCGCTTCATCCGGCACATGGGTCAATTCTGCAACCGGCACTACATCCACTTCAGTAAATCTCTCCGGCCTCACGCAGGGTACAACATATGATTACAGGGTGAGAGCAAATTGTTCCGGTGGCTCAGGCAGCTATGCACAGGCACAGTTTACTACCACAGCGCCATGTAATGCGCCGACAGGATTAACGTCATCTGCCATTACATCTTCTTCTGCTACCGTTAGCTGGACTGCTGTAAGCGGAGCAGCAAACTATGATGTGGATTATAAATTGGCAAGTTCAGGAACCTGGATAAACTCAATTACAGGTACAACTGCTACGTCAAGAAATATTACAGGCCTCACAGCTTCTTCTCTGTATGACTGGAGGGTAAGAGCAAATTGCGGAGCATCCGGCAGCAGCGCATACAGCCAGGCACAGTTTACTACATCTGCAGCATCAACCTGTCCCGGTCCTTATGATGTTTCCACAAACGGGTCCCGTGGCGGAGCTGCTACCATTCCGTTTAATACGGATATCAAAGGATTGATCAATCCAAGCGGCGATGTGGATTATTACAAATTTATAATAACAACGGGTGGCACTATTACCCTCACACTGACTACACTGCCTGCAGATTATGATCTCAGGTTATACAGAAACGGCACCGTGGTAGCCAGTTCATCCAATAGCGGTACTACCAGTGAAACCATTAACTATACTGCTGCTGCCAATACTTATTATGCAAGAGTGGTGGGATGGAGTGGCGCATTTAATGCAACCAACTGTTATACTTTGAAAGTGCAACTGGGTACTGCAAGCCGCCAGGAAGATCTGATAACAGCAGGCAATGTAACTGTATTCCCCAATCCGGCTACTGATAAGGTTACTGTAAGGATCAATGAATTACAGGGCAGCGCTGCCATCCGTGTATTTGATATGTACGGAAGAATGGTAATGCAGCAAAACACCGGTCAGCCCCTTACACAACTCGATATGTCCAGGCTTTCTTCCGGATTATATTTGATAAGAGTGATGAATGCTGGTAAGGAAGAGATATTGAAGATTGTAAAAGACTAATGATTGCTTGTCATTAGCGAAAGCCCTCCGGTTAATCGGGGGGCTTTTTTAAATATTCACTATTGGCTACAAGCTATCTAAAGTTAAATTTAATGTTTCCCACAAAGACACGAAGAACACAAAGCATTATTAACAGTAAAAATTTCTTTGTGGGTTATAATACTTTTGAGATAAGTTCTGCTCACTATTCACCATTACACACTTACATTAAAATCTCTCAGCGCATCATTCAAACTTGTTTTCAGATCTGTACCTGGTTTTCGCTGGCCAATGATCAATGCACATCCCACGCCATATTCACCCGCCGGAAATTTTTTTGTATAAGAACCCGGTATCACCACACTTCTTGCAGGCACCCGGCCTTTCATTTCTTTGGGTGCAGGGCCACTAACGTCAATAATTTTTGTGGATTGGGTTAAAACGACATTGGCGCCCAGTACTGCTTCTTTCTCCACTATCACACCTTCCACTACAATACAACGGCTTCCGATAAAGCAACCATCTTCAATTATTACAGGAGAAGCCTGTAACGGTTCCAGCACACCGCCAATACCTACACCGCCACTTAAATGAACATTCTTTCCAATTTGGGCACAACTACCTACAGTTGCCCATGTATCCACCATCGTTCCTTCATCCACATATGCGCCTATATTGACAAAGGAAGGCATCAGCACCACATTCTTTGCAATGTATGAACCGTATCTTGCCACAGAGCCTGGCAGGCTTCTTACCCCCAGCTCTGCAAAACTTTTTTTCAGCAACATCTTATCATAAAACTCAAAGGGGCCGGTTTCCCATGTCTGCATTTGCTGAATACCAAAGTACATCAGGATGGCTTGTTTAATCCATTCATTCACCTGCCAGCTACCCGACGGAACCGAAGGGTCTGGTGGGTTCACCACTCTTAATCTTCCTTTATCCAATTCCTCTATTACATTTCTCACCCCATTCCTGTATCTGTCCTCCTTTAATAAGTCACGAATGGACCAGGCTGCCTTTATTAATTCTTTCATGCTGCGAATGTAGTGAATAGTGAATGGTCAATGGTCAATAAGCGTAACAAATTGGGATTGTATTCACTATTGACTATTCAGCATTCACAGTTATTTTTGCTGGTATGAACATTGGCTTTGATGCAAAACGGGCTTTTCACAACACAACAGGTTTGGGGCATTACAGCCGCAACCTGCTGGCGGCACTTTCTGAATTTTATCCCGGACATGAGTATTATTTGTTCAACCCGTCTCACTCAACACTTTTCAAGCCAGTTGCTATAAATATGCATGAGGTACAGCCAACATCTTTATTTCATAAACTGTTCACATCCGCCTGGCGCAGCAGTTGGGTGAAAAAGGATTTAAAGAAATTGAAAATTGATTTATACCACGGCCTCAGCCATGAGATACCGGTTGGCATTCATAAAACTGGTATTAAATCTGTTGTTACCATTCATGACCTGATTCATGAACGATACCCTGAGCAATACAATACTATTGATGTAAAAATTTACAGCAGAAAATTTCGTTATGCCTGTGCCAATGCGGATAAGATAATTGCTATCAGTCAGCAAACAAAGAAAGATATCATAGAATTTTACAAAACGCCGGAAGAAAAAATCACTGTTTGTTACCAGAGTTGTAACCAGGTCTTTGGGGCAACAGTAAGCACTGAAGAAAAACACCGGGTAAAAAAAATATATGGGTTCCCGGATAATTTTTTTCTACATGTCGGTTCTGTCATAGAAAGAAAAAATTTGTTGAATATCTGCAAAGCAGTTTCCCTTTTGCAAAATGAATTGGATATTCCACTCGTAGTAATTGGAGAAGGGGGAAAATATAAACAACAGGTAAAAGATTATATCAGGCAGAGTGGGATAGAAGACAGGATAATTTTTCTTTCCGAAACGGAAACTGTAAAAGGGCTGCTATCATTCAAGACCGCTGAAGACTTCCCTGCCATCTATCAATCCGCTATCGCTATGATCTATCCTTCCTTCTTTGAAGGCTTCGGCATTCCGGTGCTGGAAGCATTGTGGAGCAGGTTGCCGGTCATTACTTCCAATGTTTCCTGCCTGCCTGAAGCAGGAGGAGATGCGGCTTATTATGTGAATCCCACAAGTCCTGAAGAAATTGCAGAGGGAATGAGAAAGATTTATAGCGACAAAGATTTTGCAAACTCATTAAAAGAAAAAGGCTGGCAACATGCACAGAAGTTTACGCCGCAGAAACATGCGGAGTCGGTGATGAATGTTTATAAAATCCTCTTCTAAATTAAAAAGTGTCTTACGTTAATAAAAAAATGCCACAAAGTCACTAAGTCACGAAGGATTCACGAAGAAGGCTTTGTGTAACTTTGTGCCTTTGCGTCTTTGTGGCGAAAAATTATTGTGGGTGGGCTCTTATGACAAATTTTGAAAACGATATTGAAAAATGTCTTGAGGTATTAAAGAATGGCGGTCTCATTCTCTATCCAACCGATACCGTTTGGGGCATCGGCTGTGATGCTACGAATGAAAAAGCGGTTGAAAGAATTTACCAGTTAAAAAAAAGACCCGATAATAAAGCCATGATCGTCCTGGTTGCCACCGAGCAGGAAATATTGCAGCATGTGGCAGCGCCGGACCTGCAGGTATTTGATTATTTGGAAAAAACAACAAAGCCCACGACTGTTATTTATGAAAGCCCTATTGGTCTTGCTGATAATCTGGTAGCTGCCGATGGAAGCATCGCCATCCGTATTTGTTCTGAAATATTCTGCCGGCACCTTATCAAAAGATTTCGTAAGCCAATCGTCTCTACTTCGGCGAATATTTCCGGCGAACCCGTTGCCGGAACATTTTCTGAAATAACAGACGAAATAAAACAGGGTGTTGATTACATCGTCCGTTACAGGCAGGATGATGAAACGGTTGCCGAACCTTCTTCTGTTATTAAATGGAGCAACGGAACAATGGAAGTGCTTCGACATTAAGTCTTGCGTCTTGTAGCTTGCTTCTTGTTCCTTCTTCCAGTTATCTTTGCCCCGTTTATGCAAATAAAATGTACCAGGAAGGAATTGTCTTTATTTAAAAAAGTCGCCAATGCTGCCGAAGTATTGGGAGTGGAAACCTATTTGGTCGGTGGATTTGTAAGAGACAAAATTCTGGGAAGGGAAACAAAAGATGCAGACTTTGTTTGTGTGGGCGATGGTATTGCACTGGCAAAAGAAACTGCAAAACAATTCTCCCCGGTTCCACATGTGGATGTATTCAAAAATTTCGGTACTGCTCATTTTAAAACAGATATTTCAAACTCTGATGATTCTTCGGAAATCCCCTCTTCGGGGGGTGGGGGAGCTTTCGATCTCGAATTTGTAGGCGCCAGAAAAGAAAGCTACCGTTCCGATTCCCGCAAGCCTGAAGTGGAGGCTGGTAAAATTGAAGACGACCAGAACCGCCGCGACTTCACCATTAATGCACTTGCCATTAGCCTGAATAAAAAAGGCTATGGCAAACTCATTGACCCGTTCAATGGAATAAAAGACCTGGAAGATAAAATCATCCGGACACCACTTGAACCTTTGCAGACATTCAGTGATGATCCCTTGCGGATGATGAGGGCCATCCGCTTTGCAGCACAGCTTGGTTTTACTATCGAAGAAAAAACATGGCAGGGAATAAAAGACGGAAAGGAGAGGATAAAAATCATTTCGCAGGAAAGAATAACGGATGAACTGAATAAGATCATTTTATCACCCAAACCATCCGTTGGTTTTGAGCTGTTGTACAAAAGTGGTTTGCTGCAGATCATCCTTCCACAAATGGTTGATCTTGCCGGGGCTGAATACAAAGATGGTCTTGGCCACAAGGATAATTTTTATCATACACTACAGGTGCTTGATAATTTATCCCAAAAAACAAATGACCTCTGGCTTCGCTGGGCGGCGGTGCTGCATGATATTGCCAAACCGGTTACGAAAAAATTTGAAGACGGACATGGCTGGACCTTCCATGGGCATGAAGTGGTGGGTGGAAGAATGGTGCCTAAGATTTTCAATAAACTGAAACTGCCGCAACATGAAGCGATGCGGTTTGTAAGAAAAATGGTGGAACTGCATCTTCGGCCAATCAGTTTGACCAAAGAAAATATTACTGACGCCGCCATACGCCGATTATTGTTTGATGCAGGAGAAGATTTTGATGCACTGATGCTGCTTTGCAATGCTGATATTACTTCAAAGAATAAGCAAAAAGTAAAACGCTTTCTCGAAAATTTTCAACTGGTACGTCAGCGCTGTAAAGAAGTGGAAGAAAAAGATCATATACGCAGCTGGCAGCCCCCGGTGAACGGAGAGATGATCATGGAAATGTTTGGCCTTGCGCCATCAAAACCCGTTGGTATATTGAAGGATTCGCTGAAAGATGCCATGCTTGACGGTATTATTCCCAATACCAAAGAAGCTGCCTTGCAGTTTGTGATTGAAAAAGGAAAGGAAATGGGTTTGCAGGTGCTGAATCGTTTGTCGTAATCAACTTTTATAAAAAACCCTGTACCACATAGACACATAGGTGCATAGGCACACATAGACGGCTATGTGAAATACTATTGTGTGCTATGTGCCTATGTGGTAAAATTATTATTCCCGAAAGGAAGTATATCTGATACATAATTTCGGCTAAATTTGCTGCATGGCTATTCTGCGATTCAGGGTTTATTTTGAAGAAGACGAAAGTGTGTACCGGGATGTGGTGATACGTCACTCCCAGAGTTTTTTTGATCTGCATGAAACGATATTGAAGTCTTATGAATTTGACAATAAGCATAAGGCTACTTTCTTCCGCAGCAATGATCACTGGCAGAGAGGCCGGGAGATTTCTCTTGAAAAGTATGATGACAGGGAATACAAAGCCCCGCCGCTGCTGATGCGTGAAGCAACGGTCGGGTCAGAGATAAGGGACCCCAATCAGCGGTTCATCTATCTCTACGACTTCAATAAGAACTGGAGTTTTCTGCTGGAACTGATAAATGTGGCGAAAGAAGAAAACCCGAAGATCAGCTATCCTTCCATGATAAGAACGGAAGGTATTGCCCCCAGCCAGTACGGCACCAAGGGATTGTTGGGAGAAAAATTTGCCGACGTGGAAGAGAAATACGACCTCACACAGGCAGGCGAAGGTTTTGCGGAAAAAGATGAAGAAGGAGAGGACATCGGGTTAGGTGATGATGGTGTTGAAGCCGAGGGTGAAGAGGAAGTGTAAAACAACACTCAGGGTCTTGTCACTCCGACGAAGGAGGAGTCTCACAGATTCCAATAGATAAATGAGTGGGGTCTTTGAGATGCCTCGTACCTCGGCATGACAAGACTCTGATTATACGGTAATTGATTGTATTCATGAGCTCCCCCCCTAAAAAGACTGTCATTATTATTTGCGGACCAACGGCAGTTGGAAAAACTTCTGTTGCCATTCAATTAGCCCAACATTACAAATCAGAAATTATTTCAGCCGACAGCCGCCAGTGCTTTAAAGAACTGAACATCGGTGTGGCAAGACCATCCGAAAAAGAATTGGAAGAAATAAAACATCATTTCATTGCTTCTCATTCCATACAGGAAGAAGTGACCGCTGCATCATTTGAGCAATATGCTCTGGGAAAAACAAAAGAATTATTTGCAAAGCATGATGTGGTAATGATGGTGGGTGGCACGGGGCTTTATATCAAGGCATTTTGTGAAGGACTGGACAAGATACCGGAAGTGAGTGATGGAATCAGAACACAGATAGCAGAGAACTACAAATTAAAAGGCCTTGAATGGCTGCAGGATGAAATAGAGAAAAAAGACCCTGCATTCTTTGCCACTGGGGAAATACAAAATCCCCAACGCATGATGCGGGCACTGGAAGTGCTGGAAGCCACGGGGCAATCCATTCTTTCTTTCCGCAAGGGAGCAAAAGCAAAAAGAGATTTCAATACCATAAAGATCGGACTTGAACTGCCCAAAGAAGAATTGCACCGCAACATTAATGCAAGAGTGGATAAAATGATGGAGGCAGGATTACTGAATGAAGTAAAACAATTGTTACCTTTTAAAAACCTGAATGCATTGCAAACGGTTGGTTATGCCGAGTTGTTTGAATGTATGGTACCTGAAATGAGATTAACACAAAATTCGAATAGTGTATTTCTTTTTCAACATGGTGTAGCTTCAATAGAAGAGGCTGTAAAGCAAATTAAAATACATACAAGGCAATATGCCAAGCGGCAGATGACCTGGTTTAGGAAAGACGAAGCGATAAAGTGGTTTCGGTTGGGGCAGATGACGGAGATGATTGAGTTGGTAAAATCGAATGTATTTTAGTAAACAAACATATTGCTAAAAAATTTCCTCCGTAACTTCCCTCAAAATATTCCCTGATGAATAAACTGTTTACTGTCTGTGTCTTGTTCTTTATTCCTTGTGCCTTATCAGCCCAGGTCTTCGGCGGCAACCCGCCATCACTGAAATGGAAACAGATCAATACAGATTCGGCAAGAGTTATTTTTCCGGCAGGTATGGATAGCCAGGCCAAACGGGTGGCATCTATTGTGCATTACCTGCAGCAGGAGAAACCCGTATCACCGGGCAATCAGCTTCGCAAAGTGAATATCGTTTTACAAAACCAGACAACAATACCCAATGCCTATGTGGGCCTTGGCCCTTTCCGCAGCGAGTTTTATACCACTCCCGATGCCAATAACTTTTCAGAAGGCAGCCTTGCATGGATCGATAATCTTGCCCTGCATGAATACCGTCATGTGATGCAGTACAATAATTTCCGTAATGGCCTCAGTAAACTTATGTCTGTCATTGCCGGTGATGATGGACTTACTGTGGCCACTAATGCTGCCATTCCCGATTGGTTCTTTGAAGGCGATGCCGTTTATAATGAAACCGTATTAAGCAACCAGGGCAGGGGCAGGTTGCCGCTTTTTACGAATGCTTATCCATCACTGTGGCAGGCGGGTAAAAAATATTCATGGATGAAACTGCGCAATGGTTCATGGAAAGATTATGTGCCCAATCATTATTATCTCGGTTACCTACTGGTGAATTATGGCCGGGAAAAATATGGCAGCGACTTCTGGACAAAAGTGACCACCGATGCCAGCGCCTTTAAAGGCTTGTTCTATCCTTTCCAGGCTGCGGTAAAAAAGTATGCAGGAGTTGATTACAAAACTTTCATCAATGATGCATTTGATTCTTATAAAAGCAGTATCGAAAAAGCCGGGCTTTCAGACAAGGACTTCCTGTTTCCTATAAAAAAAGATTATGTGGTAAGTTATTATTTTCCTTACAGCGCAGGGAATGATTCGCTGATCTATTTAAAAACAAGTATGCGGCATCGGCCGGCCTTTTACCTGAAAGATCCCAAAGGCGAACACAGAATTAAAACAAGAGATATCTCCATTGATGAGCAGTTCAGCTACCGCAATGGAAAAATTGTGTATGCTGCTTATGAGAACGATGCCCGCCGGAACTGGCTGGATTATGGAGTGATAAAAGTGCTGGATATAAAAACAGGTGAACAGAAAACCATCACTCATAAGACAAAATATTTTACTCCTGATATTTCTGCGGACGGAACCCGGATAGCAGCCGTGCAAAACAGCAGCGATGGTAAAAGTGAACTGCATATACTGGATGCAGAAACAGGAGAAGTAATAAAGACGATCAAATCATCTGAGATAGCAGTGTTCACCGATCCAAAATTCATTGATGACAATAACCTCGTTACAGCCGTGCGGTTGAAAGATGGAAAGATGGCATTGGCCATTGCTGAAATATCCACCGGCAATACTATCCGGCTTACTTCGCCTTCTTATAATGTGGTGGGTTATCCCTGCGTAAAGGGTGACACGGTTTATTTCACTGCAAGCATTGGGGGCAACGATGATGTGTTTGCCCTTCAATTAAGCGATAAGGATAAAAAAATATATCAGATCACTTCCGGTTATATGGGAAAATATTTTGTAAATGCCGGCAATGGAAAATTAACCTGGTCACAATTTACCGCCGAAGGCTATCAGCTAAAGCAGGTGGATGAAAAGGATTATGAGTGGTTTGTGGAAGTAAACCCGGAAAGGATGGAAAAAGCGGAAGGAAGATACTCCGTGAGCCAGGCAAAAGAATCCGGCGATATTTTATTGACCAAAGTGCCGCAAAGAAATTTTCCGGTAAGTGATTATAAGAAAAGCCATGGCCTGCTGAACATTCACAGCTGGCGGCCTTATTATGATGACCCGATCTTTAATTTCACACTTTACAGCCAAAATATTCTGAACACTCTTGAAACGGAATTGTATTATGAATACAATCGCAACGGCAGAACCAATGCTGTAGGGTTCAGTACTATTTATGGAGGCTGGTTTCCTTACCTGAATCTGGGAACTCAATACACTTTTGATGAGGAGGGAATCCGGGTAAACAGTGTCAGGAAATGGAGCCAGTTGGATTCCCGTATAGGTTTAAACATTCCACTCAGTAAAACCAGCGGGCAGACCTATAAAAGTTTCAATATTGGTACCAATCTTGGTTACCAGGCGGAATTCAACAAGGGAGCTTACAAGGACACTCTTGGAACCACTTCATTCAGCTATTTGCATCATTATGTATCATGGAGTCAATATGTGCAACAGCAGGTACAGCATATTTACCCAAGGTTGGGCTATGCCGTATCATTTGCACACCGCTATGCCGTTTCAACTTACAGCGGCAACCAGTTCATCATCAGCGGAACGGTATATGTACCGGGCTTTTTATCCAATCATAACATTGTTCTCAGTGGTTCATTCCAGCAGCGGGACACATTAGGACAGGTTGGTTTCAGCAACCGCTTTGCTTATTCAAGAGGATATACCGGAAGATATTTTTCAAGAATGTGGCGATTATCGGCCAATTATCATTTGCCTCTCTGGCATCCTGATTGGGGCTTTGGGAATATTTTATACATACAACGTATCAGGGCCAATGCTTTTTATGATTTCACCAAAGTGTATTCGAGAGATAAAACGCAAACAAGAAACCAGCGAAGTGTTGGCGGCGAAATATATTTCGATACCAAATGGTGGAACCAGTATCCGCTTACATTTGGATTCAGGGCAAGCAAATTACTGGACCAGGATCAGTTTGATGGATTCAGGGGAATGGTGTATGAGTTTATCATGCCCGTGAACATTATACCGAGATAATAAAAGAGGCTGACTCAAAAAGGTTGTCAGCCTGTTCCGATAGTTATCGGAATTATCGAAGGCTATCAAATTGACTTTTGAGACAGCCGCTTAAAATGTATGAAACCAGTTTACTGGCGATGAATTGGTTGCTTTTAGCTTTTAGGGTTCTTTTGTTTTTCTTTTTTGCTGTGATGCATCCATTTATTCAGCTTGTAGGATAGCCAGGCGCTGGCGCCTCCGATCAATGCACCTGCAAACACATCAACAGGATAATGAACACCGAGATAAAGCCTTGAATATCCTACCAGACCTGCCCATGTGTAGGCGGGTACAGCCACATACCATTTATGAGTTATCAATGTTAATGAGGTGGCCGTGGCAAAGGCTTCGGACGTATGGCCGGAAGGAAATGAACTGTTCTTCGCATTTTTCAAAGCAATAAGAGTTGGGTCGGCCTCATGCGGCCGGGGTTTGTTTGAAATGGCTTTTATACCAAAAGTCAGAACCTGTGAACAGGCAAGACCTTCCAATGCATAGAGGGCATTTTTTTTCAATGTATTGTTTTTAGTGATCATACCGGCAACCCAATAGCTGAAGGGTGTTGCCAAACTTACAGGGGTTGCGGTGCCCGACATCAGCTTGTAAAATGAGGTTTTACTGTCGGTTCTTTTATCCTGCAATTTGTGCAGATAAGTGAGTCCTGCATAATCATTTTGACTGAAGGCGGAGGTTCCGGGTATAAGAATAGCGATGGCTATAACCGGGTACAAGAATTTTTTCATGCCGGTATGGTTTGATCTTTAATAATAAACACACAATATAAGTATTCAAACCTGTTTGAATGGAAAATAAACCTGGTTACCCGCTTTTAACAGGGATTATTGATTGAGGTTAAGAAGGCTTTCTTCAATGACTTTGATCTTTACTTCAGCATCCGCTTTCTTTTTTCTTTCAATGTCTATCACTTCTGGTTTGGCATTCTGAACAAATTTTTCGTTGCTGAGTTTTTTTTCAACCGAAGCAAGAAAGCCTTTCAGGTAATCAAGATCTTTTTGTAATTGCTCTTTTTGTAAAGAGGTATCCAATACAGTTGTTGTTTCAATAAAGAATTTGTCTTTTTGAACCACTACTGTGATGCTGTTGGATATAACATTGTCAGTGTAAGAGACGGATTCTGCATTTATCTGTTTGCAAAGAATATCCTCAATTGTTTTATAAGAAGATGTGTTTTCGGTTTGAATATGCAGTTTAATGGTTTCTTTTGGTTTCAGCTGGTTCTTATTCCTTGCATCCCTGATACCCGTGATTACTTCTTTCATCAAATTGCCATTTTGAATAATCCTGTTGTCAATTGTTTGAAGTGCACCAGATTGTTTTACGACAAGATCGTCATTTCTTTCTTTCAGCTGATGATAAATATCCTCCGTAACGAATGGCATAAAAGGATGCAGTAACTGCATCAGCTCTTCAAAGAAGCCGACTGTTTTTTCATACACATCTTTGTCGATGGATTCATTCATTGATGGTTTCACCCACTCAAGATACCAGCTGCAGAAATCGTCCCAGATGAGGGAATAAAGGGTTTTTAAAGCTTCACTTAAACGGAAATCTTTGAATTGTGTATCCAGTTCAACCTTTGCTTCGTTCAAACGGTTTTCAAACCATTGAACTGCAAAATTTGAATCCGTCAGGGCGCTATCGGCGACCTGACGGTTCTCCCACATTTTTACCAGCTTCAGTGCATTCCATATTTTGTTGATGAAGAAACTTCCCTGCTTCAGGGTACTCTCTTCTTTTACATCAAAGAGCAGATCATTTCCGGCCGGGGAAGATATCATGATGCCAAACCTAACTGCATCTGCCCCGTATTTATCAATCAGGCCCAGCAGGTCGGGAGAATTGCCCAACTGCTTGCTCATCTTTCTTCCCGATTCGTCTCTTACAATGCCGGTGAAATAAACTTCGCTGAAAGGTTTTTCTTTTTTGTATTCAAAACCCGCCATGATCATCCGTGCTACCCAGAAGAAAATAATTTCCGGAGCCGTTACTAAAGTGTTGGTAGGGTAGTAGTAGTTTACATCTTTGTTATCCGGGTTGCTGTATCCTTTAAAAACTTCAAAAGGCCATAGCCAGGAAGAGAACCAGGTATCCAGGCAATCTTCGTCCTGTTTCAGCTGACCATTGATTATTGAATATTGATTATTGAATATTTTTTTTGCTTCATCTTCTGTTGCGGCCACCACAAACCTTCCTTCCTCATCATACCATGCCGGTATTCTATGTCCCCACCAGAGTTGTCTTGATATGCACCAGTCCCTGATGTTCTCCATCCAGTGCCGGTACAGGTTTTTGAATTTAGCAGGATAGAATTTTATTTCTTCATCTGCCACAGCTTTCAATGCCGGTCCGTGAATTTTTTTCATATCAACCCACCATTGCATGGAAAGTCGTGGCTCCACCACCACATCGGTTCTTTCGCTATAGCCAACTTCGCTGGTATAGTCTTCTGTTTTCAGCAAGTGCCCCTTGGCTTCCAGTTCTTTTACAATTTTTTTTCTTGCTTCGAACCGATCTTCCCCGACAAATATTTGTGCAGTTTCATTCAATGTTCCGTCTTCATTAAAAATATCAACTGCTTCAAGGTTATGTTTTTGCCCCAGCACATTATCATTCATATCATGAGCAGGGGTGATCTTTAATGCACCGGTGCCGAAGTCCATCGTTACATATTCATCAACAATAATGGGAATGCGGCGATTGATGAGAGGTACGAATGCAAATTTTCCATGCAGGTGTTTATATCGTTCATCATCCGGGTGCACACAGATGGCTGTGTCACCCATAATGGTCTCGGGTCTTACGGTTGCAATGGTAACGAAGTCTGAGGTATGAGGCCTGAAATCTGACTTCTGACTTCCGGCCTCCGACTTTGTATCAAGAAAATACTTCAAATAATATAATTTCTGCTTTGTTTCTTTTCGTATCACTTCTTCATCACTCAGCGCTGTTTTAGCTTTCACATCCCAGTTTATCATTCGCTTGCCCCGGTAGATGTAGCCTTTATTATACAGATCAATGAAAACATTTATGACAGAATCATAATAATGAGGGTCCATGGTGAAAGTGGTTCTGTCCCAGTCAAGGCTGCAGCCCAGTTTTTTTAATTGCTGCAAAATGATTCCACCATATTTTTCTTTCCATTCCCAGGCGTATTCCAAAAACTTATCCCGGCTAAGTGAAGATTTGGCAATTCCCTTTTCACGCAGCATCTGCACCACTTTGGCTTCGGTAGCTATGGACGCATGGTCGGTTCCCGGAACCCAGCAGGCATTCTTGCCCTGCATTCTTGCCCAGCGCACCAATATATCCTGGATTGTGTTGTTCAGGCAGTGACCCATGTGCAGCACACCTGTCACATTTGGAGGGGGAATGACGATTGTATATGGTTCCCTGTCATCGGGTTCGCTGTGGAAATAGTTTTTATCAAGCCAGTGCCGGTACCATTTTTCTTCAGCCGTTTTATGTTCAAAGTTTTTGCTCAACTCCATACCACTTCGCTTACTGTTTTAAATCAGCAGCCTGTTAATTAGTTGGCTACATTATTCAAGTAAGGTCGCAAAATTACCGGGTTTTACCCTGATGCAGAAACTACCGGGTGCATTTCAAATTTCCGCTGATGGCAATTCTACGAAATCCGAATTAGAAACTGCTTCTTCCCCTCCGGTGGAGGGGTGAAAGTAATTTCGCAAAAAGAAATTCTGAAAGGGGTGGGTCCCACTTACGAAAATTTGAAATGCACCCAAACTACCGGGTTTTTTCAGAGGGGTTAATTGTTGGGGGTCTTTATTTGTTTTTTTACTTCTTCGCAGATAAATATTTCGCCGTTATAAACCCGGATAATTCCGTAAAATATTTCTTCGAGGGCGGAGGTTTTGGTAAGATAGCCCTTGGCTCCGAGGGCTATCATTTTATCGGCATATTTCGGCAGGTTATTTACGGAAAGCCCGATTATTTTAACATCCGGAACTTTTTCAAGCACTTTTTGAGTGACCATAAATCCGTTGAGGGGAGACATGTTGATATCTACGAGCATTATATCCGGATGCAGTCTTTCTGCTTCATTAATGGCCGAATCCCCGTTTTCACAATCAGCAATGATCTTGAAAAGGGGATTGTTTTCAAGCAGCGCTTTCCATGATTTGCGGACCGCCTTATGATCGTCAACAAGGATGATCCGGATAGGGGTGTTGAGCATTAGTGTGTGTTTTTTTTTCAATATGTCGGATTCCTCTTAGCCTGTTTCCAAATGGCCCATGTAATACCAGAAAGACTATACTCCGTCCCTTAGAAAAAATCTTTTGATATTCTCATTTTCTTTGATCTCCGGAGGGATGTTTCCGATGGATGGATAAGGGGGTAAGAGCTATAAATAGTAAAAATACGGAAAATCTAAAGTAATATTACCATATGAAACCACCAAGAGTTTTTACTAATTATTTATTAACAGGTGTTAGCTGAGATTGCAGGGGGCGAAAGTGGCCGGCTGACCGCTTGATGATTTCCATCTATATTCGCAAAAATTTTAAAGCCTTTATTATTTATAAGAATACAGGATATGAATAAAGAATTAACGTCGTGGTATAGCCCTTCCCTGAATAAGGAAATGCCTATCGCTGCGTATGGGGATTATGGATTTGCACTCTTACTGGTTCCCACGGCTGCCGCAGATTATCTCGAATACGAAAGGTTTCAATTGATGAAACACCTGGAGCCATTCATTAATGCAGGACAGGTAAAAGTTTTTTCTATAGATAGTATTAATAATGAAAGCTGGCTTAATAATAATATAGAACCCTGGATGAAATCCGTACGCCACCAGCAGTGGAATAACTATGTTTTTGAGGAGGTTGTTCCGTTTATAAGAAATAATACCAGCGCCGAGACCCCTGTCATCACCTGTGGGGCGTCTTTCGGAGCATTGCACAGCATGAACCTTTTTTTAAAGCGGCCCGATATCATTAACGGTGTTATTGCCATGAGCGGGGTGTATGATCTTACTGAGTATACCAAAGGTCATTACGATGACCATGTATATTTTAACAGCCCCATACATTATATTCCAAACCTCTCCGATCATTCCATCCTGGAGCAGATAAGGCGCAGTAAAAATATTCACATCGTAACGGGAAGTGGTTCGTATGAAGACCCGGGTGCCAGCGGACGTTTTGCCAAAGTACTTTACGATAAGGGCATCTGGTACGAACTGGATGTATGGGGAGAGGAATGGCCGCATGACTGGGATACATGGCGGGCTATGTTGCCTCATTACCTTGGAACCAAATTTTGAACCCCCAACTAATCGCTAATAGTTGATGATTTCCTTCGCCCCTTACCGAAGGCATCCCTACGGGAAAAGGGGAGAGTAGGCGGATAACAATGTCTGAAGGAGTTGGATGAAATCTTTACGTTCAATCATCCGGGCGCCAAAACTTTCAAGATATTCCGTATAAACCTGGCAGTCTATCATGCGGACAGCATCATCCTTAAGAAACTGAACATACTTTACAAAAGCATACCGGGAAGCATTGCTCAGTTTGCTGAACATACTCTCGCCGAAAAAAACTTTTCCCAACCTGAGGCCATATAAGCCGCCAACCAGGGTTCCCTCTTTCCACACTTCGGCGCTGTGGGCATATCCCAGCTCATGCATTTTACAATAAGCTTTTTCCACTTCATCAGTTATCCATGTTCCCTGCTGCCCGGGCCGTTTTGTTTCTTTACAATGATGAATGACGTCTTTGAATGCTTTATTGATGGTAAATTCATACTCATTTCTTTTCAGTAATGTTTTTATTGATTTGTTGATCTTTATTTCTTCCGGAAATAAAACAAATCTCGGGTCGGGGCACCACCATAGAATTGTATTTCCCTCGTACCAGGGAAAGATGCCATTGCGATAGGCCAGTAATAATCTTTCCGGAGAAAGGTCTCCGCCCATTGCCAGCAATCCATCGGGCTCTGCCAGATGAACAGGAGGGAATGCAAGTTCTTTGTCAAGTGCAAAAAGAGGCATTATCGTTCATTGAAAAAAGGGGTGAATTATTTTGCCATTTCTTCTACTGTAGCATTAATACCTCTTTCAGTAATGGCATCACATTTAGGTTTCAGTTCGTCATAAGTGCCATGCTTCACGGCATATTTCCCCCGGAAATGAATGATGTAGGCGCATTGTTCAGCCTGTTCGTAGTTATGGCCGCAAATCTCCATCAGTGTTTCGATCACCCATTCAAAAGTATTTACATCATCATTCCATACAATGAGATGACAGGGCTCTTCATTAAGGGTCAGCAATTCGCTGTCTTCAAGGCTTTCCGTTTTTATGGCGGGGTTTACATTCTTCATCTTTTGCAAAACTAAAAAATTATTGATTGATACGGGTTATATTGACAGTTCATTCCCGTATTTTTAAGCCAAATCACTTTTATGGAAAGAGTTACAGGTCTTGGCGGGCCATTTATTAAAGCCAACGATCCCAAGGCATTGGCCGTGTGGTATGAAAAGCATCTTGGGATTTCTTTTAACGGCTCAACTTATACGGTTTGGCAGTTCAGCAATCCGGATGGCGGCCCGAGAGTTGGCTATAATGTATTTTCATTCTTCAAGAATGATTCCGGCTATTTTGCACCAAGTGAAAAGCAGGTGATGGTGAATTTTATCGTAAAAGATCTTTTTACTTTATTAGAAATATTAAAAGAAGAAGGGGTAACAGTTGTTGGAGAACCTATGGATGAGGAATATGGAAAGTTTGGCTGGATAATGGATCCTGAAGGAAACAAGATTGAGTTGTGGGAGCCGCCCGAATAATTAAAAAAAATTGGCTGCAAAACCTCGCAACCTTATCTTTGCCGTCCCAAATTTAAAGGGAGTTTAGCTCAGTTGGTTCAGAGCATCTGCCTTACAAGCAGAGGGTCGGCGGTTCGAGCCCGTCAACTCCCACCAAGTCCCGTTTCATGCGGGATTTTTCATTTATGGCAACTACTTACTGCGAATTTGTTTTGAATGCCGGAAAAGAAACTGTTCATCGCCATTACCATGATAATGAATATGGGTTTCCTATTGATGATGACAATTTATTGTTCGCAAGATTAGTGCTTGAAATAAACCAGGCAGGTCTTAGTTGGGAAACAATTTTAAAGAAGAAAGATAATTTCTTCAGGGCTTTTGATGATTTTAACCTGGATAAAGTTTCCCGCTATACAGAAAAGAAAAAGAACAGGCTTTTGCAGGATGCAGGCATTATACGCAACAGGCTTAAGATTGAAGCTGCAATTCACAATGCAAAATGTATAAGGATAATTCAAAAGGAAACAGGATCATTTAAAAAATGGCTTGATGGACATCATCCGAAAACAAAAGACGAGTGGGTGAAACTCTTTAAACAAACTTTCAGGTTTACAGGCGGTGAAATAGTTAATGAGTTTCTGATGAGTACTGGTTATCTGCCCGGCGCACATGCAACAACTTGCCCTGTTTATAAAAAAGTAATGAAGAAAAAACCAAAATGGGCTAATGGGAAGTTGTAAGTTGTGAGCAGTGAGTGGTAAGAAAAGGAACCACTTATGGTTTTAATTGGGCTGAACCGCCGGCAAACGATAATGTTGCCCATCCAGTACAAACAATTCATCAATTTCAAAATTCCAGAATTTGAATAGCGGGGATTTTTTAAGCAGCTTTTCCACATCTTTTTTGTTTTCCGCATTCAAAGTTATCCATGTTCTTTGTGTTTCCATGCTCACCGCATAATGGTCAATCGTTCCTTTATTGATAAGATAGTTGATGTAGGTACGGTGCGGAGGCACCAGTTCCTTAAATTCATCGCTCATTTCAAATTGTATAGTCACCTGGTATTTCTGCATACAAATAAAAGACAATTCAAAATCAGGAAAGTTGCACCGGTGATAAAAGAATATCAGCAAAGCATCATCAGGAAGCGGATAAATCGGTAACTTGAACAGCAGAATTCAGGGTATCAACAGTTGTCATTATTTTATGCAGTCCAACGGGCTCCGATATTTTATTATTTTTTTACTGTTGTTTATTTATACAACAGCGCTGGCACAAACACCCAGGCTGGTTTTGCCAATCGGGCATACCAAAAAAGTAAACTTTGCAATATTCAGCCAGGACGGAAAAAGGCTGGTTACCGTTTCAGATGATAAGACCGCCAAGATATGGGATGTTGCCACAGGTTCCATTATGGCCGATCTGAAAGGACATAAGGATAATATCACTTCGGCCCAATTCAGTCCCGATGGAAAGAAAATAGTCACTTCGTCCGATGATAGTACTGCCAAAATATGGAATGCTGTTTCTGGCGACTTGTTATTTGATATAAAAGGTCATACCGGCTATGTTACCTCAGCACAGTTTAGTCCCGATGGTACCAGGATCGTTACTTCTTCATTTGATAGCACGGCCAGGATATGGGATGTGAGTACAGGAAAATTACTGCTTCGGCTTACTGGTCATAAAGATGCTATCATCACAGCACAGTTCAGTCCTGTTACTGATGAAGACCTTGCAGGGGGGGCAAAAATTCTCACTGCTTCCGTTGATAAAACAGCAAGGATATGGGATGCAAAAAACGGGAAAGCTCTATATGAACTGAAAGGGCACATTAATGAAGTATGGGATGCACAATACAGCAGCGATGGGAAAAAAATAGTATCTGCTTCATTTGATAAAACGGCCATGGTATGGGATGCAGGAAATGGAAAGCTGCTTGCTACCCTGAAAGGACATAAAGCTCCTTTATGGCAGGCGGGATTCAGCCACGATGGGAAAAAAGTTGTAACCGCTTCAGATGATATGACTGCCAAAGTGTGGGATGCATCCACTGGAAAATTACTGTTTGACCTGAGTGGAAATTTAGCTGAGGTAAAAAGAGCACAATTCAGCTACGACGGAAAATATATTGTTACAGCATCTGCCGATGGCGATGCCAAAGTGTGGGATGCCAGTACGGGAAAATTGCTCAAAAGCCTCCGGGCTCATTTTGATGTTGTCAACGATGCGCAGTTCAGTCCCGATGGAAAAAGGATCGCTACTGCTTCTTCGGATAAATCAGCCATTATCTGGGAAACCGCCACCGGCAAAGTGCTGAAAGATATGCTGGGGCACAGTTCGTTGGTAAAATCTGCTGTTTTTAGTCCTGACGGGAAAAATATTCTTACTGCCAATTACGATCTTACATTTAAAAAATGGGATAGCTTTTCAGGCGACCTGCTTGGCTATTGGGGAAGCAACAATGTTATTTTCTCTGCCGAATACAGCCCTGCTAATAAACGGGATTCTATTGGTGGGAAAAAAATAGTTACGGCTTCGGCAGATTCTACAGCAAAGATCTGGAGTAATGCCACCTGTGATTTATTAGTTACTCTGAAAGGTCACCGCAATTGGGTAATGGATGCACAGTTTAATCCTGATGCTTCTAAAGTTGTAACCGCATCATGGGACAAAACGGCCAGGGTATGGGATGCCAATACAGGAAAATTGCTTATGACAATTAATCATCCTGCTTTGGTGGAGTGTGCACAGTTTAGTCATGACGGGAAAAAAATAGTGACCGGTTCGTCCGATGGTTTTGCAAGGGTCTGGAATGCACTGACCGGGAAACTGATTCTGTCACTTAAATCATACAGTGATGTTGTGTTTTCAGCTCAGTTCAGTCCGGATGATAAAAAAATTGTTGCGGGCACCGGATACAATTCGGCTGTTATATGGGATGCTGCTACAGGAAAAATGATATTGTTTTTTAATGAACACAAAGATTGGGTATATGGTGTATGTTTCAGTGCAGATGGAAAGAAAGTGTTGTCGGCCTCAAAAGATAATACAGCAAAAATATGGGATGCTGTGACGGGAAAAGTGCTGGTCACCTTTACTGGTCATGAAGATGGCATTAATTCGGCCCGGTTTAGTCCTGATGAAAAAAAAATTATTACCGCTTCTGAAGATAATACATGCAGAGTATGGAATGCAGAAACCGGCGACCTGCTTTACAGTTTCCTGAGTGTGGACAAAGGCAATCATCTCATTGTTGATAAGGATAACAGGTATGACGGAAGCCAGGATGCAAGAAAACTGCTTTATTTTATCTGCGAAGGTGAAATAATAGAATTGAATCAGTTAAAAGATCAGCTTTGGGTGCCCAATCTTGCAGAACGGATCAATAAAGGTGAAACGATCAATGCTAAAACACTTCCGGAACTCAATGTGTTTCATCTGACTCCTGAAATAGAAGAAATAAATTCAAACGAAGAGGAATATCATTTCAAAATAAAAGTGCAACGGGGCGGGTTAGGAGAAACAGTTGTGTTTGTAAATGGCATCGAGGCAAAGCGATATAAACCCGAACAACTGAGAAAAGATACTGTCGGCTATGAACTGGTCATCAATAAGAATGAATTAAAAGAATTTTTTATTGATGGAATGGAAAACCCCGTTACCGTTAAAACATTTACAGCCGATAATTCAATATCCTCCCGTGGCGCTATAGTGCAGGCGGATAATACAAAGAAGTCAACTGTTCGGCCCAATTTATATGCAGTAATGATTGGTGTCAGCGATTACAAAGGCAATGAACTGGATCTTAAATATGCGGCCAAAGATGCGACCGATATTTCCAATGCAATGACCCTATCGGCAAGGAAGCTGCTGAATGCAGATAGCAATCAACATGTTTTTGTTTATAAACTTACCACCGCAGCCGACCGTTACCAGTTGCCGGAAAAGAAAACGATCAAAGCATTATTTGATTCGATAGGTAAAAAAGCCACAGCCAATGATATACTGATGATCTTTTTTGCGGGTCACGGAGTGATGACCGGGGTGGCCGACAAAAAGCAATTTTATTTTTTAACTGCCGATGCATCCACTCTATCCACAACCGATGCAGTAAAAGATGTGGGCATCAGCACTGATGAACTTTCGGAATGGATGAAACCTCAAAATATTAAAGCGCAGAAACGCATATTGATCTTTGATGCCTGTAACAGCGGCCAGGCTATAAATGATTTAGTAAAAATGGGAAAAGAGGGCCAGGGCTTTTTGGCTTCAAGATCAGATGATAAAACACAGCAGGTAAAAGCCATCGACAAACTGAATGAAAAATCAGGGCTCTTTATTCTGTCTGCTTCTGCAAGCGATCAGAATGCGTATGAAATGGGTAGATACTCACAGGGCTTGCTTACTTATTCTTTATTAAAAGCCATCAAGCAACAGCCGGACATCCTTGAAGATGGCAAGTATCTTAATATAAGCCGGTGGTTCAATGCGGCAGAAAAAGCCGTAACAGAATTAGCAAAAGAAAGCGGCAACAGGCAGGAACCACAGATGGTGACCACCACCAATTTTAATATCGGCATGGTGGATGAAGAAGTGATGAAGAATATTGTTTTACCTCAGGAAAAAGCTTTGTTTACTCATTGTAATTTTCAAAATGCGGATGAAAATATTTCAGCAGATGATCTGGGGCTGAACCTGCTGACCGATCAGCAATTGAATGATATTTCACTAAGGGGTGGCAACGCAACCATTGCGTATGTGTCCGGCACAGCTGCACCCGATGCCTGCACGCTGAGCGGAAGATATACGATAAGTGCAGGCACAGTAAATATTAAAATATTTATTCGCAGCAATAAAGGATTGGAACAGAAATTAGAGTTATCCGGTGCAAAAGATAAAATGGATGAACTGGCAAAGCTGATTGCTGCAAAGGTTTCGGAATGGGCAGGTAAGAAAAAATAATTCAATTATTGGAGTTATGGAAATACTCAAAAAAATATTTTCTCTTTTTTTGATTTTCTCTTTCGTTCTTGCTCATGGCCAGGCGCAAACTAAAAGAGCCCTGATCATCGCTATTGGCAATTATCCGGCAGAAAGTGGCTGGGATTACCTCAATTGCCTGAACGATGTGCCGGTGATACAGGGGGCATTATTAAAACAAAACTTTTTACCTGCAAATATTACTGTTCTTACGGATGCACAGGCAACCCGGAAAGGGATCATTGATGCATTAGATCAGTTGATCAGCAAATCGGGTAAAGATGATATTGTTGTTTTTCATGTATCATCTCATGGCGAACAGATGGAAGATGATAATGGAGATGAAGCCGATGGACTCGATGAATGCATAGTGCCTTACGATGCTATTTACTCTAATGATAAAGCTGCATTTGCAAAAGTGGCGGCAAGTTATCTAAGGGATGACCTGATAGGCGAAAAAATTACTTTGCTGAGAAATAAATTGGGCAGACAGGGGGATGTGTTGGTAACGATTGATGCCTGTCATTCGGCAAGTGGCACAAGAGGAGGCAGGGCAAAAGTAAGAGGAGGCAGGGCGCCGATCGTAAGTGCAGGATTTGATGACAGAAAATCAAAAGCAAAAGACTCTGTTGCTGTATTTAAGGAAAGCAATAATATAAAACTGAATGAGGATGCTGCTTCATTTGTACTGATCTCCGCAGCGCTGGCGCAGGAACTGAATTGTGAATGTTACGATGATCAGCGCAAGGCAATCGGTTCTTTATCCTATGCCTTTGGAAAAACATTGGGCTCCCTCAAAGGAGCAGTTACATACAGAACATTGTTTAACAGGATCAATGATCTGCTTCAGCAAAAAGTTTCCGAAAAGCCCCATCCCAATTGCAAACAAAACCCTGCTTTGGAAGGCGATGGTATTGACAGGGAATTTTTTGGCGGACGATACCTGCAACAGGCAGCATTTTTCAGCATCAATAAAAGTAAAAGCAATAGTTCTGTTGTAGAAATAAGCGGAGGAACTATTGCAGGAATCACTGTTGGTTCAGTGATCAGTTTTTATCCTGACAATGTTCTTGATCCTGCCGGAAAAACTCCGATACTGAAAGGGAAAGTAACAGCTGCCCAGAATTTTACAAGCACCGTTAAACTGGAGAAGCCCAATCCTTCAATTATAAAGAGTCCTGTCAAAGCTTTTATTTCGGAGGTTTCATATGGCACCGCTAAAATAAAATTGAGTCTTGATTCGCTGGATAACATTTCCAAAGAGAAAATGCTGAAAAACCTTAAAGGGTTCCAGTTGGTTGAAATGAGTTCAGACTGCGAATTATATTTTGGCAGACCGCCTTCTTCCGGTAAGCTTGCATTATTCTTTCCTGCTTCCGGCGATATGTTTACTGACACTCTTGATGCAGATAACCCAACTGTTATTAAAAATGTTTTAAAAAGATATGACAGGTATCGGTATTTAAAAGGACTTCGGTTTGATGAGCCGGGTCTGTCTGCAAATGTGGAATTGGTTTTTCTTGATCAGAATGGAGGTATTGACAGCAGTAAGATCAGGGAAAGAACAAAGTTGGGCCAACTGGTATTAAAGGAAGGCGATGTTGTAAACCTGAAAATAACCAACACCGGCAGCAAGCCTTTTTATATTAATATCGTGGATATACAACCCGATGGGATAATCAATCCTATTATTCCGAATAAAGGCCTGAAGATTACTGCTGATGATTGTAAAGTGGAAGTAAGCAACTTGCTTTTTTTTAAAGAAAACGGAATAACCATTTATCCCCCGTATGGAAAAGAGACATTCAAAGTATTTCTTTCTTCAGGTAAGATTGACCTGGAAGAAATGCTAACAGGTAATAAGCAAACCGGGACAAGGAGTATTTTATCAAATATGGAAAAAATATTTAAGGATGCAGAGGTGAATGAAATGGGTACAAGAGGGGGGGGGAATATAAATACACAAAACGGAACGATATTCAATCTGAACTTTACAATTGTGCCTAAGTAATTTTTATCTCATATGGAAACTATATGTTTCAGTTTGTTTTATTTCCCCGGTTATTCCTGTTCTTTTATATTTCAAGGTAGTGATCCAGCCAGTAGGTATTGTAATGTTATATTCACTATCGTCTTCTATTTGGAACTTTGAAAGCATATCTTCTGTATACTTATTAACGCTGTCAATTTTGTCAATCGATATATGCATTGCTTGAAACATGCTACTCATAAGAATTCGGATGCCAGTACTGTCTAGGTTTTGAGTGAATTTTGCCGTAAATGATTTTTTTTCAGGATTTATTTTTTTTATTTTCTGCATAGAGATTGCAGGCATCGGTTCTCCACCAAATGGATTTGGGAGTGAGGTTGAACTGGTTATCTCTTTTGTTGTAAACTCTCCGCCATACGGAGCATAATACAACTGAACTTCTTTAATTAAAGATCCTTCCACCAATTGTTGTGAATTAAACATAGCTCTTGCCTTATCCATCGAAGCTTTTCTAATACTATCGCCCTCTTCTGGCGCCGAATTGCTCATCATATTAAAATAAACATCTCTTACTTCTTCCCAATTGATTAGACTCTTAAACGAACCAACATTATTAGTTGTGAATATTATTTTGAGGCCATTATAAACAGGCATCAGTTTTTCTATTCCCGGGCTGGCTTTTTTTACTTCTTCAGGGATATCCAGTACCCATTGTACCGAATATCCTTCATCGGTTGAATCAAGAATACTGATATGTGCCAGGTAGGTAAAGTTAAAAGGCTGAGATTGTTTACCCTTTTCTATTCTTTCTTTATTTCTTGTAATAACCAGTTCTTTTTTCTCTCCTTTTTGCCAATTAGCTAAACAGTTCAGGGTAGTATCAGGCAACTGAGCCAATATACTGAAAGGGAGAAAGGCAAGAATCTGCAGGTAAATAATTTTCATTGTTCCAGGTATAACAGCTAATGAAAAAGTGGAACGTACTGGGCTCGAACCAGTGACCTCCGCTCTGTCAAAGCGGCGCTCTGAACCAACTGAGCTAACGTTCCGATATTATAAAAATAAGAGCTTTACTTAAATCTTCCACTCCACAATCTCATTTGCCCATTCTTGCCGATAAGGAGTTGTAATGCGGATGTAATTATCAGTGTACCCCTCCATCATACCGTTTTTCTCATGCCCTTCAAGCAACACCTTTCTTGTTTGTCCCACATGCTGTCCAATGAAATACTGCATTTTCATGTAGGAAAGATTGCGAAGCGTCTTATTTCTTTCATGGCGAATGTTCATCGGTACCACAGGTTTTAATGACAAGGCATGGGTGTTGTCCCTTTCGCTGTAAGTGAACACATGCAGGTAAGAAATATCCAGTGAGTGCAGGAAGTCAAATGTTTCTTTGAACTCCTCATCCGTTTCGCCGGGGAAACCAACGATAACATCAACCCCAATGGCACAATGTGGCATCAATGTTTTTATCAGGCTCACCCTGTCGGCGTACAATTCTCTTTTATACCTGCGGCGCATGGCTCCGAGTATTTTATTACTGCCACTCTGCAACGGAATATGAAAGTGCGGCATGAACTTGTCGCTGTTGGCAACAAATTCAATGATGTCGTTTGTCAGCAGGTTTGGTTCAATCGAGGAGATTCTGTAGCGCTGTATTCCTTTTACGTTTTCCAATTCCTTAATGAGTGCGAAGAAATTATCTTCTTTAAAACTTCCTAAAGCCCCCTTTAGGGGGTTGGGGGTTTTAAAATCCCCTAGATTCACCCCCGTCAATACAATTTCCTTCACACCAGTTGCTGCCAGCTCTTCTGCATTTTTCACCACATTGGCGATACTGTCACTCCTGCTTTTTCCTCTTGCCATCGGGATAGTACAAAAAGAACAATTATAATCGCAGCCGTCCTGCACTTTCAAAAAAGTTCTTGTCCTGTCATTTACTGACCATGACGAATGAAAATCTGCTACTTCATTAATATCGCAACTGCAGATCTTTGCCGAATCAGCTTTTGACAGTTCACGGATATGTTGAGCAATATTGAATTTTTCTGCAGCGCCAAGTACAAGGTCAACTCCGGGTATTTCGGAAATCTCTTTTGGTTTTAATTGTGCGTAGCATCCTGTGATCACCACTAAACTTTCCGGGGCTTTCCTTTGAATGCGGCGAACGATCTGCCTGCATTCTTTATCGGCATTATCGGTAACAGAACAGGTATTGATGACATACACATCGGCTCTGTCGTCAAACTCTTTTTTTTCAAATCCTTCATTCTCCAAAATGCGGGAAAGTGAAGAGGATTCGGAAAAATTGAGCTTGCAACCTAAAGTATGAAACGCCACTGTTCTTGATTCAGCCATACTGCTTCGCCTACTGGTTTCAACTTGCAAAACTCCTGAATTCAAGCTTCGCAGTACACAGTAGAGCCGGCAAAGGTAAGTTGATATGTTGACAGGGTGAAATGTTGATAGGTCTGGGTTGCGGGTCAGTTTCAGTGTTTCTGTAGCTAAATTTTGCCACTGAGACACTGAAGCACAGAATTCCTGATCATGCGTTACAATAAAATTTTTCAAACTGGCCCACCTCCTAAGTCTGCTTGTTAACTGGTTAACTTATAAACCTGTCAACTTTTTCTCTACTTTTAGCCAAATGTCTGAGGGTGAATAATAAATTATATAAGTGGGCGCCATACATATTAATCCTTGTGCTGGGAGCATTGTTATTTGTCATTAAGACCTGTAAAAATAAAAACCAGTCTTCACCTAAACCGAAGGTTACCAATAACAACCCATCTTCGAATATCAACCGTGACAGGGGCTTTGACCGGCGCATTTCTTATCTCGAATACAGTAAGCATGCAAAATGCCGGATGCAATGCCGTCATATCACACAGGCCGAGGTAGAAGATATCATGCAGAATGGGGATATTAATTATAATAAAAGTGATTTAAAAAATGTCCGTTGCCCCCGTTATGCAGTGGAAGGTGATACAGAGGACCGGCAACATGTAAGGATTGTATTTGCGCAATGCAATGAGAAAACAGAAGTGGTGACGGTTATTGATCTGGAAACAGAGTGGCAATGTGATTGTCCCGGCGATGATGATAAATACAAAAACCGGAACTGATGAAAGTCTTTTTGAAACCACTGCAATGGCTTTATTGCATCTATGCTTTTGTCACTTTCATTGGTATAATGCTGTTGATCTTCCCTTTTGCCCTTATCGCCGGTTTGTTTGGACGTATCGCAGGCGGAAACATGATGATAAGGCTTTGCATACTATGGGCCGACCTTTGGTTCCCATTAGTCTTTATCTGGCATAAAAAAATATATGAGGCCCCGCATGATAAAAGAAAGGCATACATTTTTGTCAGCAATCATATCTCATATCTTGACGCAGCAATTATTCCCAAAGCCTATCGTCAGCCCATCCGGCCATTAGGCAAAGTGGAAATGAGTAAGGTGCCTGTGTTTGGATTTATTTACCGGAATGCAATTGTGACTGTTGACCGGAATAATTCTGCAAACCGTTCAAAAAGTGTGAGAATTTTGAAATCCTTAATTAGCAAAGGAATTTCTGTTGTTGTTTTTCCCGAAGGCACTTTTAATATGGGAATAACTCCATTAAAAGAATTTTATGACGGCGCTTTCAGAGTGGCAATAGAAACCCAAACGCCTGTCAAGCCTGTTTTATTTCTTGATGCCTACAGAAGAATGCCCTACGAAAGTTTATTCAGAATGACACCAGGACGTAGCCGGATCCTTTATTTGAATGAGATCCCTGTTGATGGGTATACTCTTAAAGATGTTGGTAAGCTGAAAGATGAGGTGTATGTTATTATGGAAAAGAAGCTGGTAGAATATGATGCGGCGTGGAGAAATCACCCCTAACCCCTAAAGGGGAATTTCGAAACTCTTCTTATTTCATAACTATCTTAGCTGCTCGATGTCAAAAAGTAGTTTCAATAATGAGAATAACAGCTCCCCTTCAGGGGCAGAGGGTTTGTACGCTGAGATCATCATACCTGCTGCCCTTCCTAAAAATTATACATGGTCTGTTCCTGCTCATTTGATTGATTCTGTCAAACCCGGCTGCAGGGTAGAAGTAAATCTCGGCAAAAGCAAAAAGTATGCAGGCATTGTGAAAAAATTGCTGAAAGAAAAACCCGAGTTCATTGAAACAAAAGACATACTGAATGTTTTAGATGTCGAACCTGTTGTTTATGAAGAACAATTGAAGCTTTGGGAATGGATGGCTTCTTATTATATGTGCAGCGAAGGCGAAGTAATGGCAGCAGCGTTGCCTGCGCATTTCAAATTGTCCAGTGAAACAATTCTTGTTTATAATGAAGAGTACGGCGATGATTTTTCTGCATTGGATCATGATGAATTTTTGGTAGCCGAAGCATTGCTGTTGAAAAAAGAACTGAAGCTGACCGAAGTGCAGCAGATATTGGATTCATCACACACATATCCCGTCATCAGCCGGCTGGTCAGTAAGAAAGTTTGCCATGTATGGGAATCGCTGAAACAAACCTATGTACCCAAAAAAGAAACTTACATCTTACTGAACTCCGAATACCACAATGAAGACCGGCTCTCCGATCTCTTAAATAACTGGACCAAGGCCCCGAAACAAATGGAGTTGCTGCTGAGTTATCTCCATTTAATGAAAACAGAGGGAGAGGTGATCAGGCAGAATCTTTTGAAGAAGTCGGGTGCATCCGATGCACAACTGAAGGGGTTAATAGAAAAAAATATTCTGAAAGCCGAGAAAAGGCAGGTGGACAGGATTCAATATTTACCTAAAGACGTAAAGATAGATTTTGAATTGTCGGCCGCACAACAAAAAGCATTTGACGAAATACTGCAGCAACTGAAAAGTAAAGCCGTTTGTTTATTGCATGGCATTACTTCCAGTGGCAAAACGCAGATCTATATCAAACTGATCGAGCAATACATCAGGCAGGGGAAACAGGTACTGTATATGTTACCTGAAATTGCTTTGACATCACAGATCATTCGCCGTCTTCAAAAACATTTTGGCGGATATATCGGTATTTATCATTCCAAGTTTTCGCAGAATGAAAGAGTGGAAATATGGAATAAAGTAAAGACAGGGGAGTTGAAGGTGGTTCTCGGCGCCCGGTCATCCGTTTTCCTTCCTTTTAATGACCTTGGACTTATTATTTGTGATGAAGAGCATGATACATCTTTCAAACAACAGGACCCTGCACCGAGATATAATGGCCGGGATGCTGCTATTTACTTTTCTTCATTATTTGCAGCAAAAGTGATACTCGGCAGCGCCACCCCATCTATAGAAAGTTATTACAACGGTACGACAGGTAAATATGGGTTGGTTGAATTGCCGGAACGATATGGTGATGTTCATTTGCCGGGAATTGAAATAATTGATACAAGAAAAGTTGTTTCAAAGGATATGCTTCGCCAGGCTCAGCATGACAAAATCATTCTTTCACCGGCATTGATAGAAGCCATCAATGAAGTTGTCAGCCGCAATAAACAGGTGATTCTTTTCCAGAACCGCCGGGGCTATACACCATACCAGGTTTGTGCCACTTGCGGTTGGATACCGCAATGCAAATACTGCGATGTATCACTGACCTTTCATAAGCTGACGAATAAATTAGTTTGCCATTATTGTGGTAGTACTTACCCGCCTGTGCACACCTGCGCCGCCTGTGGCAATCACAAGTTTGTTCAGCGGAATTTTGGAACAGAAAAAATAGAAGAACAACTGCAGGAAATTTTTCCCGATGCCAAAGTGGCGAGAATGGACATTGACACCGTTCGGGGAAAGAATGCTCATGATGTATTGATACAGCAATTTGAGCAAAGAAAAATTGACATTTTAGTGGGTACACAGATGGTGGTCAAGGGACTTGACTTTGATAATGTGGACCTGGTCGGAATATTAGATGCGGACGGCTTATTACATTTTGCCGATTTCAGGGTGAACGAAAGGGCATTTCAGCTGATGGAGCAGGTAAGTGGAAGGGCAGGACGCAAACCCTCCTCCGTCAAGACTTCGGAGGGCAAGGAGGCAACAGGAAAAGTAATGATACAAACGGCAAATCCATCTCATCCCATCTTACAGATAGTGCAGCAGCATGATTATAAAAAAATGTTTACTGAAGAACTGGAAAAACGGAAACAGTTTTTCTATCCTCCTTTTTCAAGGCTTATTCATCTTTCATTCAAGCATAAAATGAAAGACATTGTGGAAAGGGCAGCGCATGAATTTGCCAATGCATTAAAAAACAGATACAGTAATTATATTGTTGGCCCTGCCGAGCCGGTTATCGGCCGCATCCGCAACCAATTCTTAATGGAATTGCTGCTGAAACTGCCAAAAGATGCAAAGATGATCAATCAATGCAAAAAAGATTTACTGGAAGAGATCGCCATCCTGCATCAGCATAAAAGCTATCGCAGTGTGACGATAGTGGCGGATGTGGATGTGGTGTAACGAGCAGGGCTTTGTGCAGGTGTAGCATTACAAATCATTATAATCATCTGCAACCGGTTTCCTTTTTTTAATTGATCTATTCAAAAAAAACAGCAACAAAATTATTTTTCAGAAATTTTTTATCAGAGTTGTGCATCAGCCACCCTTGTTAGCTGCTGCCCTTATTGTCCGAAAAGATTTTGTTAGACTAAAAATGATTTACCAACAAGTCGTTTACCGGAGTTTGCATCGTGTGTTGGTAAATAAATCGTCTTCCTTAAATTGGCATAGGATAACAACTTCGTGTAAGTTACGGCAGTTTTTATATAACTTGTATTAGCTCCGGGTAATTCTCCATTTATAACCTGTGCTTGGTCGTAAGAGGAATCTCCTGCAAAAATAATATCAAAATCGTCTGTTTTAAAAACCAATGAACTGTGTCCTGGTGTATGCCCTGGCGTAGGTATATACAGTAAGTCTTCCGTTTGAGTAATAGGAAATGCCTGATTGAAAACTTCAATCTTGTTTTGTCTATAATCCAATTTATTTGGGTTAAACCAAGATGGAAGAATGCTTTTAAATACATTATCTGGATGATTGTATTCAAAATTTCCAACCATAATTTCTTGTTTTGGAAAATATTTTAACCCGTCAATATGGTCAAGGTGCATATGCGTTAAAACTACCAACTTAATATCTTCGGTTTTAAGATTTATTTTATTTAATTGGTTATTTATCTCATTTTCTTTTTGAATTTTTACAGTACAAGCATTTTTGAATTGATAACGAGCATACCAACTTTCTTTTGAAAGGTATTTGTCAACTTCAGTGCTGTCAGCATTCTCGCCTGTGTCCACCAAAATGTTACCTTGTGGATGCTCAATAGCCCAAACCCAAATCGGCATATACTCTGTGTAATATTTTGCAAGCAAAATATTTATTTTGGATAAAAAACCATTCCCTTTTTTGGTTTTGAATGTGGTTTTTACAGCAACTGTTCCCACACATAGTCCATGAATTTTTACCTCTTGTCCCTTAACTTTTACAGAAGTTGTAACATTTTCATAAACGGGGTTGGGGTTGATGATACCTTTTTGATGTTCCATTTTTACCATGATTTTATGTTCACGGTACAAAGGTACTTGCATCATTCTGGTCAGAATGATAACAAAAGATACAAAATTGAAGTGGCTTTATTTTTTAGCTAACCGATTTCTAATTCTGCTTAAAGATACTCTTGTAACTCCAAGAAATGAAGCTATTTGGTGTTGTGGAATCCGTTGTAACAATTCTGGTCTGTCTTTGAGAAGCATTAAATATCTTTCTTCCGGGCTGTTCAATAAATATGAAATAAATAAGTCGTGTAGTAAAATAAATCTTTGTTCTATTGCTTTTCTGATAAATTCGTTCATCTTCGGAAATATCTCATAAAGCTTCTCTTGTCCTTTATGAGTAAGAACTAAAACTTGGCATTCTTCCAAAGTTTCAATTGCCACTTTACTTGGTTTTCGTGAAAGAAAACTGTCATACGAACCTGCAAACATATTTTCGGTAAAAAAGTATGTTGAAAGTTCTTCGCCGTCTTTTTCGCAATAAAGTCTAATGCAACCTTTGATTAAATAAAAAACTTCGTTAGAAACTTTTCCAATGTCTAAAAGTTTTGTCTTTTTCTTGAACTTCTTGGGTTCAAAATAGGACATAATTATTTTCAATTCGCTGTCGTTGAAGTCAGTGAATTGTCTAAAAGTCTCTATTTTTTCTTGTTCGTTCATTTCTTGTTATCGGGTTCGGTCGGGTTGTGTCTTAGCCCCTTAAATGACTGGACTAAAATGGAAAATCATTTTCAACCAAAATCAGAACAAACACATTCAGGCCTAAAAACATACTATTTTTTATACTTCGGCTGGTATAACTGCACATAAAAATCTCCCGGCACTTTAAAATGAGTGACAAATCCATAACCATGGTCTTCAATTTCTCCTTTAAACACAACACCCTTTGATTTCAGTTCATCCACGGTTTGATGAATATTATCGCAGTAAAATGAAATATCATGAGTGCCGGAGGGGGCGCCTTCTTCTCCGCTGTTCTCTGCCGGGTGTACACCCATATCGGCTTCAGGCAAGTCAAAGATCAGCCAGCCATCACCCACATTGGTTGCTCTAAAGCCCAGTTTATCCCGCAGAAAAGCTCTCAGACCTGCAGGGTCAGAGCTGTAAAACATGGTATGCACTCCGGTAATCATGATTTTTGCTTTTGGTGAAACAAGTGTACTAAAATTCAGGATGTTTGCATTATGAAAGTTCAGGAAAATATTTCACTCCGGCCATACAATACTTTCGGCATTGACGCAAAGGCCAGGTATTTCGCAAAATTCAAAGACATTGACGAGCTGGAAGAACTTACAACCCACGGCTCACGACTCACGACTCTCATCCTCGGAGGCGGTAGCAACATTCTCTTTACAAAAGACTACGACGGATTTGTGTTGAAAAATGATATTACCGGAATTGAAGAACTACATGAAGACAGTGAATATGTGTATGTGAAAGCAGGGGCTGGAGAGAACTGGCATCATTTCGTTTTATACTGTATTGAAAGAAACTGGGGTGGACTGGAAAATCTTTCGCTGATACCAGGCAACGTCGGTGCATCACCTATGCAGAACATCGGAGCATATGGTGTGGAGCTAGACGATGTGTTCAACAGCCTTGAAGCCTATCATTTCCACGATAAAAAGCTGATAACTTTTACAAAGGCTGACTGTGAGTTTGGCTACCGGGACAGTGTTTTCAAAAAGAAGTTCAGGGATCAGTTTGTAATACTTACTGTTACTTTTCAATTAAGAAAAAAACCAATCTTTCATACCAGTTACGGAGCTATAGAACCGGAGCTGGAAAGAATGGGAGTGAAAGAGCTTTCCATTAAAGCTATTTCCAATGCTGTTATCAATATCCGCACCTCCAAACTGCCCGATCCAAAACTTATAGGCAATGCCGGAAGCTTTTTCAAGAATCCTGTTGTGGAAATTGACAAATGTCAATCGCTGCAATCAAAATTTCCCGGTATTATTGCATATCCGGTTGCCGGTAACAGAATGAAACTGGCAGCCGGCTGGTTGATTGATCAATGTGGCCCAGATAAGACCGGTACAAGCTGGAGAGGATTCCGAAAGGGCGATGCAGGTTGTTATGAAAAACAGGCTCTTGTACTCATAAACTACGGGAATGCTACCGGAAAAGAAATATATAGTTTAAGTGAAGAAATTTTATTGAGTGTAAAAGAAAAATTCGGAGTGATTCTTGAACGGGAAGTTAATATTTTTTAAAACTCTTAAAGCAGCAGTTTGTTTTCCTAACTTGTCTCTCAATCAAAAACCTTTGTTATGAGAAAGCTTATTTTATCTGCACTTATTCTTTGTCTTATTTCTGCAACAGCCAAATCACAGGATAGAATTTACCGGAATAACGGTAAAGTAATAGAGGCTAAAATTATAGAAGTAGGATCGACTGAAGTAAAATACAAGGATTACAATAATCCCGATGGCCCTGTTTATGTATTGGAAACAGACTTGATAAAAAAAATTGTTTATGAGAATGGCAAGGAAGAAAAATTCAAAGAATCCATGAAAGACCCTGAAAGATATACGGGTCAACGAAATACTGCGATTAAAGTAAATTTTCTTTCTGCTCTTTATGGCTATTCTGAAATAAGTTTTGAAAAAAGTACCGGCGTAGGAAAGGGGTTTGAACTGTCGCTGGGAATAATTGGAGCCGGAAAGGCAGGCGTACTTTATTACGACTTCAATCAATTGGGCGAAGTCAAAAGAAGTCCCTTCGGTTTTTTCGTTTCCGGAGGATTTAAGTTCAGCAAGCTGCCAGACTTTATTTTGTTTGGCAAAACCAGGTTTACACACCTGATGCAGGGAACTTATGCCAAGCCTGCTCTTTATTTCGGTTCATACAAAGAAAACCAGGTACAGGAAAAGGCCAACAATTTATTCGTTGTCGGCAAGCAGAATGTAACTTTCGGGGCATTGCAACTGGAATTGGGAAAACAATGGGTATTGGGCGATAACTTTGTTTTGAATACCTATTCCGGCTTAGGTATCGGTTTTGACAATAAAAAAGAAGGTGTCAAGTATCTTAATCAGGGTCCTTATTATTATGAAAATCTTACAGCTTTTAATTATGTGAATGCAAGGGGAGGTAAAAGCCCCGGCTTATCAGTTACATGGGGCATAAAACTCGGATGGTTACTGGATAATAAAAAAGAAAAATAATTTCATTAAAGCGCCCCGGTTTACGGGGCTTTTTTATGCCTCTTCATCAAATTCAAAATCCTTTTCATTAAAATTCATCATACTGCCTACAAGGTCTTTGAACTCCACTTTGCTTTCAAACATTTTTTTACTGATAAGAGAGTAGGAGGCAAGACCATGTAAAACAAACTCCATCAGCAGAGCAGCCTGCTCTTCATTGGCTTTTGGAAAAAGCTTTTTTACCAGGGGATGAAGACCGTCAACTTTGTACAGCAGTAATATTTTGTCCTTATCAGAAGTATTAAATGAGATATTCAGGCTGTTGCCCTTATCAAACCAATGGGTAATGGAACGATAAGGGTTATCATCCTTTTGTTCTTCCTGTGAAGGTTTGCCTGTAGTCCTTCTTTTTTTCAATTGTTCCGGATTGGGAAAATAGTTGATGAACTGGGAACGGATGGCTTTATCCACTAAGTTCATTGCCACCTGGTAGGGTCCTTCCTGTTCACCTTCATACACCAGTTCTACTTTTCCTGTAATGGATGGTATGATGCCTGCCAGGTCGCTGATCCATACCTGCGTCTTTTTCTCATTGTTCATGATTGCTCTTCTTTCTGCAGCGCTGATGGCATTTTCAAATGCTGAGATGCTGAGCCTTGCACTTACACCACTTTTTTTATCTACAAATTCACTGCTTCTTGCTTCAAAAGCCACCTGTTCAATCAATCGCTTCACCAGGTCACTCACTTTTACTTTTTCTTTTTGTTCTGCTGCAATTACAGATTCCTGTTCAGTTATTTCCAGTGCATTCTCCAATGATTTTGGATAATGAGTGAGTATCTGGCTTTCGATACGGTCTTTTAACGGAGTAACGATTGAACCACGGTTGGTATAATCTTCCGGGTTGGCGGTAAAGACAAATAAGATATCAAGCGGCAACCTTAACTTAAAACCCCTTATCTGTACATCGCCTTCTTCCAAAATATTGAACAAAGCCACCTGTATTCTTGCCTGAAGATCGGGCAGCTCATTAATTACAAAGATTCCACGGTTGCTTCTTGGTATGATACCGTAATGTATCACTCTATCATCAGCAAAACTTAATTTGAGATTTGCAGCTTTGATAGGATCAATGTCACCGATAAGATCTGCGACACTTACATCAGGCGTAGCTAATTTTTCTCCGTATCGTTCACTGCGATGAATCCAGTGAATAGCGGTTTCATCACCATGCGTTGCTATTTCTTCCTGTGCGAATTTTGAAACAGGGTTGATGGGATCGTCGTTGATCTCGCTGTGTGCAACACAGGGAATATATTCATCGAGCAAGTCAATCATCCGCCTTGCCATTCTTGTTTTAGCCTGTCCCCTTAATCCAAGAAAAAGAATATTGTGTTTGCTGAGCAATGCTCTTTCCACATCGGGTATCACACTGTCTTCATAGCCAACAATACCAGGGAAAGTCGTTTCACCCTTTTGCAGTTTTGTAATCAGGTTTTGGCGAATCTCTTCTTTGATGCTTTTGGGTTTGTAGCCAGAAGCCTTTAATTTACCGAGGGTTTTTATTGTCTGAACCATGATTGGGGTGGATTTAATGATTTTCATGAGTAACAGAAGGTTTAAATTTTTGATTTTCCAATCTTTTGAACTCAAGGCTGATACTTCCAAAGTTTATTAGGAGGCCAACCTGTACATTATATGCTTCAAGATAGTTTTTCGCCTGCGCCAGGTGAACATTTTCCAGTTGTATAATTGCCTTTAACTCCACCATGATCTTTTCTTCAACAAAAAAATCAACTCTTCTTTCACCAATATTTCTCCCCTTATAATAGATAGGCATACTTAGCTCTCTTGCGAATCTAAGGCCTGCCTCTTGCATCTCTATCTCTAAAGCTCTTTGATAAATTACTTCCTGAAAGCCATTGCCCAGCGCTGAATGTACTTTCATTGATGAGCCAATGATTTTCTCGGTAATTTCTTTGAATTTATATTCAGCCATATTTCTCTTTTAAATCATCACCATCTCCCCAAATCATGGTTCAGACATTTAATAAACCGTTTTTCTCTTCCCGCTTTCAAAATCCTTAAATATAAATGCTCCTAATTTGTCAAGCGAGGCAAAAAATGCCTTACCATTATTCATTTCAGTAAACTCCTGTACAAACCGCTGCAGGTAAGGATCGGTTGCAATCATAAAAGTAGTAATCGGTATTTTCAATTTCTTGCATTGCGCTGCAAGATTGATACATCGGTTCACCACTTTTCTGTCAAGACCAAAAGCATTTTTATAATACCGCTTTCCGATCTTCAGACAGGTTGGCTTGCCATCCGTGATCATGAATATTTGCTTATTCGGATTCTTCCTTCTTCTTAAAATATCCATGGCTAATTCCAAACCAGCTACCGTGTTTGTGTGATAAGGGCCAACCTGGAGATAGGGGAGATCTTTTACTTCAATCGGCCATGCATCATTGCCAAACACTACAATATCCAATGTGTCTTTAGGGTATTTTGTAGTTATCAGTTCGCTCAAGGCCATCGCCACTTTTTTGGCAGGAGTGATCCTGTCCTCACCATATAAGATCATGGAATGAGAAACATCAATCATCAATACCGTGGAAGTTTGAGCTTTGAAATCCGTTTCCCTGATACTCAGATCATCTTCCCGCATCTGAAAACTATCAATACCATGATTGATCTGTGCATTGCGGATGCTTTCGGTAAAGTCAATCTGCTCCAGCATATCGCCAAACTGAAACTGCCTTGTCTCCGGATTTATTTCATCTCCCTGCCCCGGTTTGAAGCTATGGTGGTCGCCTTGTTTCGTTTTCTTTAGTTTCCCAAATATTTCCTCCAGACTTCTTTTTCTGATTCCCTGTTCTGTTTTGGGTGTGATCTTTATTTGTCCTTTCTCGTTGTCATCAGTTATATATCCTTTCTCTTTCAGTTCATCAATAAAATCACCCATGCCATATTCATCATCGGTGAGCTGGTATTTTTTATCCAGTTCATTCAACCATTGCAGGGCCTCAGCCACATCGCCACTGGTATAAGTGAGGAGTTGCATAAAGAGATCAAGCAATTGCTCAAACCGGCTTTTGCCTTCTGCATTAGGGTCAAACTTTGTAAAGTGAAAACCTTTCATGGCTTTACAAGTTACGACAAATACTTTGTCAGGGGATTCGTTTAAAGACAATCTGACTAAATAGTGACCTTAGAAAAATTTAAACCCTCCCCGATGAATCGGGGAGGGTTCAATCTGCAATTATATACTGAAATTTACCGATTGCTGTCTTTTGGCTTTACACTATCACCTGGTCGCGGAGGATTGATAATATTTACAGGGCCTTCAACGGCGGGCTTTTCTTTTTCAGGTTCATATCTTTTTACAAGATCACCCAGCAGCTGAAGGAAATATTCATTTCGTAAAGCCTCGCCGTCTCTTCCTTCATATCCTCCGGAAAGTTCAGGACGTTCGGTTCTTATATAATCATAATACTTTTTCTGTTGCTCGAAATCTTTTTGCAGAGCAGCCTTTACAGTCTGTGCCAGCTGCATATTGCCTGCTTTATAACAGGCTTCCAGGTAAGCAAGGCCATTAATGTTATGAGCATTGCCACGGCTTACCATGGCATAAGGCAATTGCTCAGGTGTTATCATTGACTCACATTTCTGAATTATTTTTAATGCATCCTCTTTTCTTCCTTCATCAGCAAGTGTTCCTGCAGCTTCGCCGTATGCATTTCTTAATGAGATGATATGTCTTCTGTTCTCTTCATCGAAATACACTCCTTTCGGGCTGTTAAACACAAATTTGTTCATCATGGAGTTGTATTCATTGTCCAGGTCATGGTCTTTCTGATAAATGTTCACTATCCATTTATCAGCCTGGTTCCTGGGTTGTGCAGGCACCAGCCTGTAAGCAAGCCCTTCTTTTCTCAGGTATTGACCAATTCCCAAATCTCCATAAGGGGAAGTAAAATAGATAGGACGGGTCCATCCGTTTTTTGCATTTGATGAGATGATATTGAAAATTACGAGGTCGCTTCTGTCAAGATAATTTTTACTGATTTCAAAATACATTTCTGTCACCGCCGTATCTCCTTTACTTATAGTTCCGTTTTTATAAACTGCTGCTGTATCAACTGAAAGCATGAGCCTCTTTACAGGATAGGTATCCGGTCCTGTATCTCTTCCCGTTTTCGGATCAATTGATTTTTCTCCAAGCAGGTCAATAAAATCACGAAGCGGATAGAATTTATTTTTGTCAATTCTTGAGTCTTCCTGGTAATATACCCTTGCCCTGTTGTTCCCTTCAATCTGTTCAGGTGTCCATAGCACATCGAGAGAATCAGCGCCGTTTACTTTATACCTGAGCTGGTTAATATACCAGTCTATCCCCAATAAACTGTTATTGATGATCCGGATATCAGGACGAACTCCCTCTACCTCCTGTGCATACCACAACGGATATGTATCGTTATCGCCAAACGTAAAGATCACAGCATTGGGAGCACAGCTTTCAAGATAATCTTTTGCAATGTCAGGAGCTATTGTTTTGTGGCTTCTGTTATGATCATCCCATTCCTGCTGAGCCATTAACAGGGGAATGATCATGCAAAGAGCCGTAGTGGTAATGTTCAGCATGCGGTCATTCTGCCCTCCGGATGATACTGCTCTGACGAGGAAAGTTATGGCTGTTGTAACTGCTGCAAAAAGAACTGTTGCATAAATACATGTCAGCAATACAATTTCACCTTTATTACCGGGCAGACAACTCATGAGTGTAATAAAGAAAGTAAGAGCACTGCCGTAGATCAGTGTATTCTGAAAACTGAGCTTATCTGCTTTTTCACGGGCAAGTTTTACAATGGCTACCACCGCAAGCCCGATCCACACAGCAAATGCAAAGAAGGAGCTTACATAAGCATAATCCCGTTCACGGGGCTGATTGCCCGGCTGATTTAGGTAAAACACAACAGCCATACCTGTCATAAAGAACAACAGAAAGTTTACGATCCAGTCTTTCCTGTTCTTCAGAAAATGATATACACAGCCCAGTACGCCCAATACGAATGGCAGCATAAAAAGCCTGTTGTGTGCTTTATTGTTTTTGATACTGTCGGGCAATTGATCCTGATCTCCCAATCGTTTATTATCCATAAAGGAGAAGCCGCTGATCCAGTTGCCATCCCGTTTATTGCCGTACCCCTGTATATCGTTTTGCTTGCCTGCAAAATTCCACATGAAGTATCGCCAGTACATAAAGCTTGACTGGTAAGTAAAGAACCATTCAAAGTTATCGGCATAGGTAGGGGCTTCATATTTTATTTTTCCGGTTTGCTGATCCTGGTATTTTCCAAGGTTCAGCCAATCGGCATAGAAGTCTGCATGGCCCTGGTCATTGGTTCCATCCCAGATTCTTGGGAAATATTGTTGGACATCGCTGTTGAATTTATAATCGATCTTTTTCCCGATAGGTATGTATTTGTCTTTTCCTTTTACGTACCTCATCTCGCCGTAGATGTATGGGTCTTCCCTGTCAATATCTTCCGGAACAGTAGCAGCGAAGTGCGGTCCATAAAATAATGGCGCTTCACCGTATTGTTCACGGCTCAGATAGTAAACAAGATTGATCGGATTGTCCACATTGTTCATGTCAATCGATGGATTGGCATTTGATCTTATCAACGCAGTGAAATAGACAAAATATCCGAGCATCATAAATGCGTAACACCATAATGAAAGCTTCACTACCCGTAAGGCTCCTGCCTTTAAGAAATAACCGGCAGCGCCGCCTATAGCCAGTAATAGTAATAACCTAAGGAATTTTAATCCCTGCCCCGGGATAATAACAAAGGGTAATGCCGATAAAAACAGGAATAAAACAAACCAGATAATCAATTTAACTTTTGAAATATTCTTTTCCGTAAATCTCAAAGCCCAGAAAATAAGACCTGCCAGCGCAATAAAGTAAAAAGCAAAACCCCAGAAGAACGGAAGCTTTAGATTATTGACGAAATAAATATCAACATAGCCGGCTGCCTTCATGGAGTATTGTATCACTCCCAGCTGCACAATACCTGTTATCAAAGCACCGACGATAAATGCAAGAATAGCGCCTTTGGTCGTTGCTTTGTAACGACGATAATAATAGATCATTACAATTGCCGGGATAGTAAGCAGGTTTAATAAATGCACACCGATTGACAAACCCATCATAAAGAAGAGACCGACAATCCAGCGGTCGCTTCTTGCCCTTGCAAATGGATCCACTCCTGCATGCTCATCTGCATGTTCCCATTTCAGCATCATCCAGAATACGAGGGCCGTAAAGAAAGAGGACAACGCATATACCTCGCCTTCACCAGAACTGAACCAGAAAGAATCACTGAATGTGTAAGCCAATGCTCCCACAACGCCTGCAGCCATTACAGTAAAAGTTTGCTGACCGGTTAATTGTTCGCCTACCGTTACAAACATCTTACGGGCAAAGTGAGTGATGCTCCAGAAAAGGAAAAGTATAGTGGCGCCGCTGGCCAAAGCACTCATGGTGTTTACCGCATTGGCTGCTGTGTTTCCATTATCGCCAAAAAGAATGATAAAGAAACGACCAAGCAGAACAAACAACGGGGCGCCGGGAGGGTGGGGCAACTGCACTTTATATGCACTGGAGACAAACTCGCCGCAATCCCACAAGCTTCCTCTTGCCTCACGGGTAAAAAAGTAAGTAAGAAAGGCAATGATGAAGACAGCCCATCCGGTAATGTTGTTGACTTTTCTGAAGTTCATAAAGGGTTGGTTTGTAGCTGGCAAAAATAGGGATATTCAGTTGATGGTCAGCAGCAGGCAGTTGCCTGTTTTTCAATAGGAAATCTTAAAGAATTCCAGGAACAAAGGCTATTCAAAATACACCCGAACTGTTTGGTAAGAGAGCTGTCCCTGTCTTTGTTTTTCCGAATAACCTTTTAATCCAAAAAGCCCTGCAGCATTTCCTTTGTTGATGGCAATTTCGAGATAACCGGCGCTGTTGAACAGAGCCAGTTTTTCCCCTTCTGCTACGTCAGCATAGGTTTCGCTTATCCGGTCAATTACTTCATCCCGTTTAAAGACAATGCGAAAACTTCGGCCTTTTCTTTGTTCTTCAAATTGCTCATGGGTAATGTTGACGATCACATTTTCAAAACTATCTATGAAAATGATCTGGCCTTCAATAGAATTGCTGTCAAGCACAGGTCTCAGGTGTCTTTTCTCTATGTATTTTACATCGGGGATACCGATATTTTTTATGGAGTCGCCTTTTACCAGTTTGTTCACAGCATTGCCCATTACTGAAGTAATGTAAGTCGTATTCTTCACAGCTGTTTTTTCAAGCGGTATACCAATCATGATCTCCGGGGTTTCTTCCAGTATCATAGTGAGCAGACCATTGTCGGCACAAAGCAGATACTGGTTATTATGAAATGCCAGCAGCAATTGTTCCGGTTTTTTTTCAAAAAGGTTTACCAGTATCAGGTGGTAGCTGTATTCAGGAAAATTCTTTATTGCACTTCTGCATACATAGGCTGCCTGCGGATAATTGAAAGGAGGAATATTATGTGAAATGTCAATGATCTGAAATTCCGGGTTGATTTGCAGGAGCTGGGCCTTTATGGCTCCTGCTAAATAATCGGGACTGCCAATGTCAGATGTGAGGGTTAGTAATGGCATTTATAATTGTAAAATGAAGAATGTAGATTTAAATGTAAAGTTAATGAAGCTTGAGGCTGTTTTATTCTGCATCTTCATTTTACGAGTTTCCCGCTTTTGAAGAAAAACCCATAGACGAGTTTATCAGCCAGCTTTGGAAAAAACTTTTGCATAAATACGGTTCGCTTGCCTGTGAATGTAAGTACCAATGTTCTTTTCTTTTTGCGAATAGCTCTCAAAACATGTTTGGCGCATTCTTCTGCTGTCATCATTTTGCCTTCATCCATAGGCGATTCGCCATGCGACCGGGCGTCTTTATTTAATGCAGCATTGCGGATATTGGAAGTGGTAAAGCCGGGACAAACCCACATCACATGTACTTTATCGTTCATCAATTCTGTTTTAATGGCTTCCAGCCAGCCCTGTAATGCAAACTTGCTGGCGGAATAACCACTGCGGCCGGGAAGCCCACGGTATCCTGCAATAGAAGAAACACCTACGATGGTTCCTTTTCTTTCAATCAGCGAATTCAAAGCATACCTGGTACAATAAACAGCGCCATAAAAATTAATATCCATTACTTTTTTTATGGTATCAATGGAAGTTTCTTTTAATAATGCCCGCATGGATATTCCGGCATTGTTGATCAGTATATCAATTCCACCAAAACTTTTAATGCTGCTTTCAATGAAATGGCGGCAATCATTTTCATGGCTTACATCGGCAACCGTTGTTATCAGTTGTGCCCCTGCATTCTCAGCCTGGAGACGATATAATTTATCATGGTTGCGGCCACAGGTGGATACTTTGGCGCCCTGCTGAAGCAACTCTTCCACAAGTGCTTTGCCGATGCCCTCGGTGCCACCCGTTACAGCTACTACTTTGTCTTTAAAATAATTTCGCATGGTAATGGCTTGTCTTACAAACCTACTTCAAAATTGAAGAAGTTGGGAAGAGAGTTAGTTTTAAAAAACTGGGGGCATGAGCCATTTGAGGATAGCTATCCTGTTGATAACTGATTGAAAAACTTTTGGAACGATGGGCCCCAGACCGTATTTTTGCACTCCCAAAAAAGGTAGGTTGATCTCGTAGCTCAGTTGGTAGAGCACAACACTTTTAATGTTGGGGCCCTGGGTTCGAGTCCCAGCGGGATCACTGAGAATCCTCCGGTTTGCCGGAGGGTTTTTTGTTTTCATCAGCTAAAATCGTCAACAACTTTTCCAGCATTTCCTGGTATTGCTGCACTTTGCCATGCTGGGTTTCAATATTGATATATCTCAGGTCTTTTTCACCACAATAAACGCTTAAAGATCCATCCCGCTTCGCTTTTAAATTATCCTGCCATACAGAATTATAATTATTGTCAGCCATTTTTTGAAAAAGATACCTGTCGGTAGTGAAAGCAATATCGTCTGCATCCTGCGAGCTATCGGCATACACTGCCTTTGCATCAGACCTTCTGTCGCCTTTTGGCAGATAACTTTTTACAGAATAGGCTTCATCGGTATTATTATGTAGGGCAACTATGCAGGTAGTCTTTTCAGGTATCAGTATGAGTAAACGGGTGGCAAATTTTTCTATTTCAGAAATAGCCAAAGGATTTGACCTGCCGTTTTCTTTCAGCGTTAGCCCAATACCAATTCTTGAAAACATCTGGTTGGGGTCGAACCCATATTCCTTACCCCGGAAACGAAACCGGATGACCCGCTGGTCTCCGTTTTCGACTTTAATAAGGGTTCCACCTTTGCTTTCAAGGACTGACATGGCCGCCTGTACCGATGTATATTCATTACTGTGCAGGCTCATGCACACAATATCTTTTACTTCACCATACTGAAGGATCTTGATGGGGATATCCCTGTCGCCCAATTTATAAAATATGGTTTTTTCAACGGGTTCATATTTATTGGCTGTTTGGGTAGTTTCTTTATAATCGGGTTGTGAATCTCCTGCAACAGATAGTAGAAAGGAAAAAATGATTATGAAAAGTAGTTTCAAAATCCAGGTTTGGTATAAAATTAAATGATAACTGAGAACTTCAGCAGGTAAGCACCCGTATTTAACTTATTGTGAAAAAATATAGTGCAGTTTATCAGGCCAGTTCTTCTTTCATTTTCTTCATCACTTCCTTTTCAATCATAATTCCTGCCAGGCGAATCATATTCATGAAAGCTCTGGCGCCGGAAATGCCATGGCCGATGATGACCGGCTTGGCAACGCCCAGTACAGGAGTGCCCCCGTAATTTTCAAAGTTGAAACGGTTGAGATATTCATCATTGATGTTCCGTGTTTGCCCTATATCATATAAAGTTTCAGCCATTTTGAGAATGACATTGCCAGTGAAGCCTTCACAAACGATTACATCGGCTTTATCCAGTAATACATCCCTGCCTTCTATGTTTCCAATGAAATTGATATGCTTGTTTTCTTTCAGCAGGGGATAGGTTGCTTGGGTAAGAAGGTTTCCTTTGCCTTCCTCTTCACCCACATTCAGCAAACCCACTTTTGGATTATCAACATCAAGCACCAGTTGTGCATACACTGAGCCCATTATGGCAAACTGGTTTAAATGCTCAGGCTTGCAATCAGCATTCAGGCCTACATCCAGGATTAATCCCGTGCCGCCACCTGTTTTGGGAACAATACTTGAAATAGCCGGTCTGATGACCCCTTCCAGAGCTTTAATGCTGAAAAGAGCGCCTACGAGCATTGCCCCGGTATTACCGGCGCTGATAAAAGCATCCATCTTGCCCGAGGCAAGAAGATGGAAACCGATGGCTATCGACGATTTTTGTTTTTCCTTTAATGCTTTTGTAGGATGTTCATGCATGCCTATTATTTCATCCGCATGAACAATGGAAATAAGATCTTCTGAAATGCTGTGTTCTTTCAATAGAGCTTGAATTTGCACTTTATCACCAATAAGGAGTAACCTGCCCGGCCGGAGGTTTGCAGATAAATAGAGTTTTATTCCTTTCACTGCTTCCATCGGGGCATAATCGCCACCCATCATATCTATTCCAATAATCATTTACAGAAATTAGTACAAATAAAAAATCCAGAACCCAATTTAATAAATTAAATCAGGTTCGGGATTAGCGCTGAAAGTTTAATTACTTTTTTACCGGCGACTTTTCAGCCACCACCTTGCCTTTGTAATACAGCTTTCCTTCGCTTACATGTGCCCTGTGGCGAACATGTGTTTCACCCGTAGCACTGTCAGTCGTCAATGTGGCTGCAGTGGCTTTATAATGTGTTCTGCGTTTTGCACTTCTTTGCTGGCTGTGCCGGCGTTTTGGATTTGGCATAACTTCAATATTAAGCGTTAATCTAAATCTTTAAATTTTTCCAATCCTTTCCAGATCGGGTTTGTCTTTTCCTGATGGCTATCCGGATCGTTTTCTTCGGGCTCCATTTTTTTCAGAGCATCTATCGCTGCCTTATTGCAATACGGCCCATTCATTTCTTCATAGCCGCAGTTCTTCTGCATAGGGATGCTCAGGTTGATGAACTCGTATATCCAGTTGGCCACATCTATATGACTTTCACCTTGGGCGATGTAATACATATCCGGGTCATCTTCCTGGCCGTTCATCAGTTCAGGCTCTTCCACCATTTTTACTGTAATGTTGAATTCATCCCAGAGCTCCATCGGCAATGAATTGTTACAACGATCACAGGTAACTTCAAGACTGCCGCCAATCTCAAACTTCAGTTGCATAAAACCGCTCTTTTTATCGAGCAGCAGTTTGATGTTGGCCTTACAGTTGCGGAAATCCTGTTGCTGGTAAGGCTCAAAGAACTTGTCGTCAATTGAATAGTTGTATTCATGAACACCGGGTTTTAGTCCCACAAAAGCTATCTCGAATTCCCTCCGGCGGCTCATTTCTCAACTTTTAAAAGTCCCGACTTTTTCGGGAGTGCAAAGGTAGGGGGAAACAGGTTAACCGGGAACTAGTTATTAGGGTTTTTTATTGAAATCTTATTACTTTTAGCACCATTCTTAATCTCTAATTTTTAAGTACTTGCAACAATTTCTTACCCGTTTATTTGCCCGGATAATGAAGAGCTGGAGCTGGATACTGTTGATAATCCTGAGCATACTTATTAAATGGGCATCCTGGTATCCTGCCTGGGTGGAAAGAAATTATAGCCAGGGCTTCTTTCCGTGGATCGCCAAAGCCCAGCGCTTTCTTTTTGGCTGGATACCTTTCAGCATTGGCGATATATTCTATGGCTTTCTGACATTGCTTATCCTGGTTAAAACATTTCAGTTTTTCAAAGCCATCTTCAAAAAAAGATTTACCCGGCAGTATTTCAAATCAGGTTTGCAACAGTTCATTTTCTTTTTTCTTTTCATCTATGTTTTTTTCAATCTTTTCTGGGGATTGAATTATGACCGGAAAGGTATTGCCTATCAGTTGAAGCTGGATGTAAAGCCTTATACACTAGCCGACCTGGATACATTGGCAACAGTTATTCTTGACCGGACAAATTATTATGCACAGTTTGTAAGTGAAGCGCAAAGAGATTCATTTAATAAAAAAAGCAGGTTGTTCAGGTCCGCACAGGAAGCCTATGAAGCTTTGGGAAAAAAATATTCTTTTTTGAACTATAGATCCATGTCGATGAAGCCGTCTATTTACAGTTATCTTGGAAATTACCTTGGTTTCCAGGGATATTACAATCCATTCTCAGGAGAAGGGCAGGTGAATACTACCATTCCGAGATTTCTTGAACCTTATGTTACCACACATGAAATGGCACACCAGCTCGGTTATGCAAAAGAAAGCGAGGCAAATTTTGTTGGTTTTCTTGCCTGTCGTTCGTATCAATCAAATGCTTTCAGGTATTCCACTTATTATGACATGTACAATTATACAGTTGGAGAAATTTTTCTCAGGGATACATCGCTGGCAAAAAAGTTTCAGGAAAAAAGACATCCGCAGTTAATAAAGGATGTAAAAGAGTACAAGGATTTTTATAAGCGATACCACAATTTTGTTCAGGATATAGTGTTGTGGGGCTATGGAAATTTTTTAAAAGCCAACAACCAACCTGCCGGAAAAAGAAGTTACAATGAAGTAGTTGCCTGGCTGATCGCCTATTATAAAAAGTTTGGAACTGACGCACTCTAAATTCCCCCTTTAGGGGGCAAACTTATTCTTCCACATCATACTCTCCACCGGTTTATCGGGTTGATTGCTGTATTTGGAGTTTTTCTTTTGGTCGTATCTGATTTCAATTTCGCCATCCACAGGGAAATAGATAAGCTGACCTATCGGCATTCCTCTGTAAACCTTCACAGGTTGCTTTACTGAAATTTCCAGGGTCCAGTGGCCGCAAAAACCAACATCACCTTTGCCGGCCGTGGCGTGAATGTCTATTCCTAACCTGCCTGTCGATGATTTACCTTCCAGGAAAGGTACATGTGCATGGGTTTCGGTGTATTCTTCCGTCACACCCAGATAAAAAATATGGGGATATAATACAAGGCCTTCTTCAGGTATCTCAAAATATTCAATGTGATTGTGCTTTTTAGCATCAATCATATGTTCTTTATAAGTGGCCAGTGTTTTGCCAAGGTGAACATCATAAGAATTACTTCCGAGACATTCTCTTTCGTAAGGAACGATTTTGATGGAGCCTTTTTCTATTTCTTCCAGTATCCGTGTATCAGAAAGTATCATTCTCTATCTTCGGTTTATTATTGCAGCAAAGTAAAGATGAAAGAGTAACTAATGCCAATATTTTTTCAACATAAGATTGACGAAAACACAAGATTAGGTGTTTGGAAGATTGAGGAAACAGAGGAATTCTTTAAAGGCAATGTGCCCCAGCACCGGGATGTGACACATCCTCATAAGCGGCTGCAGCATCTGGCCGGAAGATTTTTATTGCAATATCTTTTTCCGGATTTTCCTTTTGAACTGATTCAGATCGCCGATACCCGCAAACCTTTTTTGCCCGATGAGCAATATCATTTCTCCATTTCACATTGCGGTGATTATGCAGCGACGATTGTAAGCAGGAACAGCAGGGTAGGGATAGATATTGAAATTCCGACTTCCAAAGTTGAAACTATCATGCATAAATTTCTCAATCGGGAGGAAAAACAACAATTTTATAAAAGCCGGTCCACGACTCATGACTCACGACTCACGACTCTTCTTTGGTCTGCAAAAGAATCCGTTTTCAAATGGTATGGCGATGGGGGAGTGGATTTCAGGGAGCACATTCATCTTCTAAAACAGCATGAAGAAAATGAAACGATTGAATGTTTTTTTTCAAAAACAAATTCTGACCTCACAATTCATTACAGGCAATTTGAGCATTTGGTGTTGGCCTGGGTGTTGAACTGATTGCCACTGAAACACAGAAGGACAGAAAATTACTTCAGTGTTTCAGTGGCTGATTTATTCCTCCAAATCTTCAGAGACGTTAGTAAGCAAGTTCAGATCAACTTCATTACCTGAAATGCCTTCAATACTTCCTCTTATGTGTGCTGCATTCAATAACACTTTCTCCAATTGTTTCTCCCTTGCTTTCCACAATTTTTCCATGGCATCTCTTTCTTTTTGTATTGAAAGTTTCATATTCATAAACCCTTCCCGGATAGCCTGCCATTGCTCCGCAAATTCACGGCTGGTGAGGTAATTGTAAAGCAGGTGCATTTTATCGCCTTTGTTCTCCTGGCTTTTCAAAGCCGATGAGATTTTAATGATCCCATCCCGAAGCATTTGCACTACCGGTTTCACCTCGTTGAAGCCACAGATCCATACTCCTTCTTTTTCACCAAAGCCATTCATGTCTTTGGGCATTGCCTGGGTGACGATTACCGCCACATCTGCATTCTGGCTGCGCATATCGGCTTTCAATTTCTCTATCCAGTCCGCAGCAAAATCTTTTGTTCGCTTGCTTTCAAAAATGATCTTGCCACATTCCTGTCCAAAACTGTTTCGTACAGTTTGAATACAGTCAGCGCCCCGAACACCTTTACCGACTTCGGTGATTATATCAAAAGGGAATGTAGTTTTCAATAATTCTTCCAGCAGTAATTCTTGTGATTCGCCCTGCGATTGCATAGAACCCTGCTCGGCTTTACGCTTCATTTCTTCTATTAATTTAAGCTGGGCATCCAGTTTTTCATCCTTTTCTTTTAATCGTAGCTGGAACTCGGTTTCTTTTGCAGCAATTCTTTGTTCTTCAAGTTTGCGGATGTCTTCGGTAAGTTTTGCCCTTTCCAGTTGCAGCATTTTTTGAACAGACAACTCCAGTTCAACTTCCTTGTTTTTTAGGTCCTGTTCTTTTTTCAGAATTTCAACCTGCTGCTGGCGAGCCTGTTTTAGTTTTTCTTCATTGTCTTTATTGTTTTCTTCGAGTAAACGGAGTTTGGTTTCAAAATCAGAAGAAATATTTTTTCTAAGACTTTCTTCCAGTTCCTTTTCTTTTTTCTTTTTCCATTCCTCCGCTTTTGAATTGACTTCTTTCTGAATCTCATCACGGATAAGATCATTGGGTTCAAACTCATGACCACAATTCGGGCATTTTATTTCGGTAGCCATTTTTTTTCTCTTTGTTTCAAATCTACAAATAATACAGATGTCAGACGCTCTGGAGAGACGTCAGACACTAATAAAAAAGCGACTCATTGTACTGAATCGCTTTTAAATGTGCCCCGGAACGGAGTTGAACCGTTACGGCCCTTGCGGGCCACAGGATTTTAAGTCCTGCGTGTCTACCAATTCCACCACCAGGGCGAAAAAAGTTCAAGGTTTTAGGTTTAATAGTTTCAGGTTCTTAGAGAACAATGTCAACTATTCAGGTCTAATTTCCTAAACTCAAAAGTTCAAAAAAAATCCTCCGCCTGTGTGGCAAGAGGATTATCAGAGCGGAAGACCGGGCTCGAACCGGCCACCCCGACCTTGGCAAGGTCGTGCTCTACCAAATGAGCTACTTCCGCATGGACAACGGAACTCTGTTCCGTTGATAAAGTTATCGGAACAGAGTTCCGATTTCCAAAGAACTATGGGGACGCAAAAATAGGGCAGATGCCCTTTTTAAAAAAATTTCAACCGCCTTATTTGTACTTGGGAGTATATAATGTGCTTTCCTGAACTTTTACATTGGGTTTGTCATACCGCTTGGTGTAAAGCATATAACAGCCGCCCAGCACAAAGGCTACAAAGCAGGCCACCTGCAGGTAAAAAAGAAAACCGGATGAAGATACCCAACTATGTGTAAAATCCTTGTCTTGTATCTTTTTCAGTTCCTGTTGATATTCCTGGTGATTATGCATAACGGAATTTTGTTGTTTACACGCCGTAGCTTTTAGCGAAGGCAGTGCAAAAATAGGGGTTCGGTATAAAAAATCATTTTGTTTTACCCACAATTTCACTAAAGCGGTTTTTCTTTTTGATGAAATGCTGCCATACCATATTTTTTTTCAGTAAACCAGACAGGTCCCCTTTTTTAGTAGCAGGGAACACACTTTTTTTCTTATTAAACAACCACCATTTCAGAAATGCCACCTGTGCTCTTAAAATAGCAATAAAATATCCACCATCTCCCGTCAACAAACCTTTCCATGCGGAAATGCCATCCAGTAAGTTTCTGAAAGACATTACCCAGAGTTTCCTTCCCAAAGGCAGGTTTTTGGACAACATGATCCTGTTGTTCCTGAAATTCAGGAAGGTCTTTAATGAGTTCCCCCTTGGCAATGTGCCGCCGCCAACATGATAGACTACGGATGAGGGGCATGAATAAATTTTGTGACCTGCCAACTGCATCCGCCAGCACAGATCAATTTCCTCCTGATGGGCAAAAAAGTATTCATCAAACCCTTTCATTTCATGAAAAACTTTTGACCGGATAAATAAAGCAGCTCCGCTGGCCCAAAAGATCGGTTCACTTTGGTCATACTGTCCATGGTCTTCCTCACAGATATCAAACACCCTTCCTTTGGCAAACGGATAGCCATATTTATCAAGCCAGCCGCCGGCAGCGCCTGAATATTCAAAAGTCTTCTTGTTTTTATAAGAGAGTATTTTTGGCTGACAGGCGGCTATAGTATTATTCGCCTCAAGTAAGTCAACCATTGGCTGTAACCAACCGGATTGGACTTCAACATCAGAATTTAATAAAACATAATATTCAGCCTGCACCTGTTTTAATGCTTCATTGTATCCTTTTGCAAAACCATAGTTTTTGGGGAACCTGATTATTCGTATTTCTGGATATTTACCTTGAAGAAAGGAAACAGAATCATCTTTAGAGCCATTATCTGCAACTATAATTTCAAAATTTGAATAGGATGTGGACAGCACAGATGGCAAAAACTGCTGCAGGTATTTTTGCCCGTTCCAGTTCAGAATTACGATGGCAACTTTGGGAGAGGAACTCACTGTACTGTAAATATTTATTCAAAAATAAGGTAAGCCGGGGTTTCATTGCTAAATTCGAAATATGTTTAGGCAAGTGCTCAGTTGGAAGACTGTTTTGGCATTGATCGCAATTGCCATTGTGATCAGTACCATCTTTTATACCCGCTACCTGGCAAATAAAATTGCAAAAGAAGAAAGACAAAAAGTGGAAGAATGGGTAGAAGCCGGCCGTTTTCTTTTTACATCTCCTCCCGATGCTGATACCAGGCTTCCTTTGAAAATTATCCGGGATAATGAAAACGATGTGCCTGTAATTGAAACCAATGAAAGAGACAGTATCATTTCTTTCATTAATCTTGATTCGGCAAAAGCCGAAACCAATAAATCATATCTTGAAAAAAGGTTAAGGCAATTCAAATCTTTACATGAAAAACCAATTGAATGGACCGACCCAAAAGATCCTTCGAAAATTAACAGGTATTATTATGGGGAGTCAAGGTTATTAAAGGAAGTTCGATATTATCCCATTGTGCAATTATGCATCGTAGCCCTTTTTATTGCAATTACTATTTTTTCGATACGTAGTAGTTACCGATCTGTACAAAACCAGGTGTGGGCCGGTATGGCTAAAGAAACAGCACATCAGTTAGGCACTCCTGTATCCTCTCTTGAAGGTTGGGTGGAAATGTTGAAAGAAAAATCCGAAAGCCAGCAGATTGCTCATGAACTTGAAAAGGATGTTGATCGTTTGCGGCTGATATCAGACAGATTCGGCAAGATTGGCAGCACTCCTCAACTTGAGGAAGTTGATATAATAAACCAGGTAAACATTATGGTGGATTACATGCGGAAGAGAGCTACAGGAAAAATAAATTTCTCGGTAAATAGTCACGGCAAACAAGCAATTACTGCATTAGTATCTGCTCCATTGTTCGACTGGGTGATTGAAAATCTTCTCAAAAATTCATTGGATGCAATGGAAGGAAAAGGCAGTATAACGGCAGACATCACTGAAGACAATAAAAAAGTTTTTATTGATATCACAGATACCGGCAAGGGCATCAGCCGGCAAAACATACCTCTGGTCTTTAAACCGGGATTCACAACCAAAAAACGGGGCTGGGGATTAGGACTTAGCCTTTCCAAACGGATTATTCAGCAGTATCACAGAGGAGAAATTTTTGTAAAACATTCCGACCCGGGCAAAGGGACTACATTCAGAATTGTTCTGAAAAAGTAAACCGCTTACATTTGCAATCCTTAAAGCCCGGGTGGCGAAATTGGTAGACGCACCACTTTGAGGTGGTGGCGCCCGAAAGGGTGTGCTGGTTCGAATCCAGTCTCGGGCACAAATGCCTTTCCAACATAGTTGGAGAGGCGTTTTTATTTGTGAACGGTGCGAACTTGTTCGCATAAGTGAACAAATAAAAACGCCGGGCACCGCCAAAGGCGGGGCAAAGGCTTTGGGTAAGACCAATCAGCAAAGGATCATCGCAGGTAATCCAGTCTCGGGCACAAGCGTCACAAATCAGTTGTGACGCTTTTTTCTTTTTCAGCCCTCATTGCTTTTTTGATTACCTCCCTTGCCTTGGATAAAGCTGCCTTTAATAATTCCTGTTCTTTATCTGCTATTGTTTTGTGCAAGGTTTTAATTGACTGATATTCCGGAAATGTTTTAGGAAGATGATCTTTTCTGAAGTGCCTGGCTTTGGTATTAAACATCTCCAGATCCTGCCATTGACCCAGATCATCCAGCAGCAAATGCATTTCCTTATCATAATCGGTAATGCCGGTCCAGTTCTCAGGAGCTATTTTGATCCAATAGTATATTTCTTTAAGATATTGACGAAGTTTGTGAGGCTCCCTGAAATAATTTTTAGATTCTCCGAGTTGTTTATTGATCAATGAAGCAAGATTAAATTTCAGTTCTTCCCGAATGGCTGCTGATTTATCTTCCTTTAGAAGCAAGGCAATTGCTTCCAGTTCCTTCTTTTTGTATTCTGCCACAGCTATGTTTGTCCATTTTAATGCAGCAGCGAGTGAATTTTGTAAATACTTCTTTAATTCAGGAAATTTATTGCCGGTTTCTTTTTCTAATGTGCCCAGAACATCAAGGGCAATCTCAATATCTCTTTGTTTGCCGGAAACAGAGAAAAGTTCTTCAGTTTCTTTTAGGGGATATTCCCAGAGAGGTTCCTTTGTAAGCAATACATATAATTCAATAAAGGCTCTCAGTTTTTTTACTGCCACACGAAGATCATGAACGGCATCTTTTTCATTATGCTTTTTCAGAATGGCAAGATTCTGATTAAAGACATGCTGTTCTTTTTTCCAATGCTGATATATGAGATCAATATCTTCCATTTATTTCATTAACCTTTTTTCCCAGTCTTTCACCATCCAGTGTTTCCCTTTTTGAACAATGTAGTGACCTTCCTGTTCCAGCAGTTCAGCCTGCTTTTCTATGCCACCCGGATATTTTTCATTAATAACTCCGCCTTGCTTCAATGTCCTCCAGTACGGAGTCATCTTTTTTTTACCCATCGCTTCAGCTTCAACTGCTGCATTGGCTGCTATCCATGAAAAAATACCCGTAGTAATGGGACATCCAATCGTAGCATGATGCTTTCTGGCAATCTTTTCCCTGATGCGATTGATAGTTATCAGCTTTCCCGAAGGTACTTTTTTCATAATGGAATTTACTTCAAGAGGAGAGGGGATTGCCATGGTGCCTTTTCCCCATTTCCTGCTTTGCTGTGCATTTAGTTTTACCACTTTGGGCAGGTCCTTGCTGTCATTTAATTTCTCCAGCCATGTTTTCTTTTTAGTTGCCATGATTTTCCTCCTTTCATGATTATCTTTTTTCAAAACGGCCGGTTTTTTCTTTTACTTCAATTTCATAAACTATTGCAGTAAAGCCAATGTTTTCTCTCCGGTCATGACTTTCTCCCGGTTCCTGCGGATGAGCCGTTTCACTTGTCAGCATAGGTTTTACACGGTCGATCAGTTTTTCCATCGCAACTTTTGCTTCCTGGCCTGTAAGCTCTTTAAATGTACCCCAAACAATCACACTTTGCCAGTTGGCCATATTCTCCATAACATCCGTTTCAAAACACACTTCCGGATTCTTTCTCATCATTTCAAGTTTCATTCCTTCCCGGCTGTGGCAAATAATATGCTTGCCATCGTATACATAAGTTACAGGCACTACATAAGTACGGTTATCTGCATAGCAACCCAGTCTGCCCAGCACCTGGCTGAATAAAAAAGTATCGATCTGTTTGTCATTTAACTTTCCAAGCATGAAAAGTTTTACCCTAAGGTAGAATAATAATCTGCTGAAAGAAGGTGAGGTCTGTCAGCAGTAATAATGATATAATTCAGCTATTGGCCAAAAGTATAGGTGTACCGGATGCGGCCTGTCATTTCCTGGGCATTGTTAAAGAGAGCTTCAGCGGTTTTCAGCCCTTTCTCATTATAAACATATCTCCAGATCTGGTATCCCACCCATGTGATCCTGCCATATTTGTCACCGGGTGTGCTGGTTATTATTTGTACCACTCTTCCGGAGTCATCGTAGCTGATAATATTATCCGGCACCAGCTTTTTTATTTTTTCGTTATACCTTACAATGTCTGTGATGCGTCCCTGCTCATCAAAATAATAGTAAAGCCGGTCTGTTTCCGTTCCTTTCCTGTAACTGACTTCCTCGCCGGGATTTCCTTTTTCATCATAGATGAAACGGATCTCAAGGCTATCGGTACCATTGGTGATCCGCCACATCTTTTCCACTTTGCCATCTTTGTTATACATCCATAAATGTTGCTCCACCTGGCTGATCTCGCTGGCGGAATCATTTACACTGTTCTGCACTTTACTGATTTTCCCATTGATGTCATATTCGTAAGTAGTGATATTTTGAATGCCTAATGAGGAGTCAGTAATACTGATGAGGCGGTTCTTTTCGTCGAAACGATTGTAATGAACAGTTCTGTTAAGATTGGCAATGGTTGTAATCTTTAATGTCTTTCCATTTTCTTTTAGTTCCTGTACTTCTGAAAAATCAGTTGCTTTTGATCCCTGCGGAGTATATCCTTCGGCTGATGCCATCTTCACTTTATTGGCAAGATAAGTTTGCATCAGCCGGTTTGTTTCTTCAGTGCCGGTGATGTCGTTATAGTAATATTGAGCATTCAGATAAAATGAGAATAATAACAATGGGGAAAGGAAGATGATTTTCATGCCCGGGTTTGTGTTTTACAGTTTCAAAGTTACCTGAATCCGATAACTATCGGATGACGGGTAACGAAAAAGAAAGGCTGCTTGTATTTTTTGTCGTTATTTTTAAGAAAAAATTACCGTGTCGCATATACCACATCGCAAGGAGAAGGACTGCCTCAACTGCGGCACTATCGTTCAGGGAAAATATTGTCATAACTGCGGACAGGAAAATGTGGAACCAAAAGAGACCTTCTGGCACATGGTCACTCATTTTTTTTATGACATAACCCACTTCGACAGTAATTTTTTTACAACGGTAAAGGACCTTCTTTTCAAGCCGGGTTTTTTATCGAAGGAATATATGAAAGGCCGCAGGGTAAGCTATCTGCACCCGGTAAGAGTGTATGTTTTTACATCTGCAATATTTTTTTTACTGTTCTTTAGTTTTTTTGTTTCATCTGAATCAATAAGCCCCCGGGTGAATAAACCTGTGTCTGCAGAACAGAGGGCTGATTATGTTAAAGAGCTGGAGCTCCGGCTTGCAAAAGATTCTTCAAACCCATGGCTGAAAGAAAGGATAGCATTTGCAAAAGACAGCACCCATGCACTTATGGCTTCCGATATTCTGAAATTTGAACTTAACAATGGTCTCAGAATAAACTTTACTGGAACAAACTATAACTCATTTGAGGAGTATGATTCGATGGAAAAAACCTTACCCCCATCTAAAAGAGATGGCTGGGTTGTGCGGAGACTTGTAAGAATGGACATCAACATACGCCGAAAAGTTTCTGAAAATCCGGATGAGGTGACCAAAGAATTTGTGGACAGCGTATTACACAGGTTGCCTTATCTCTTGCTTATTTCGTTGCCTTTTTTTGCATTGATATTAAAACTGGTTTACCTGCGCCGGAAACAGTTCTATTATGCCGATCATGGTGTTTTCACTATTCATCTTTATGTTTTTACTTTCATCTGGTTGTTACTGTTTTTGACATTAAGAGCCATTGAAGAAAAATATCACTGGAGCTTTATCGGCACTTTATCAACCATCCTTGTTTTTGTTTTGCTGTTTTATCTTTTCAGGGCCATGAAAAATTTTTATCAGCAGGGATGGGCAAAAACATTTTTTAAATTTCTGATTGTTGCAATTTCTTCTTTATTTATGATACTTATCTTGCTGCTGCTATTCATGTTTTTTTCAGCAGCCACACTCTAATATTTAATTTATGGATTCAAAAACAGGAAAAGCATTTTTAAGACTGGTTGACATAATGAATGATCTGCGGGAAAAATGTCCCTGGGATAAAAAGCAGACAATTCAATCCCTTCGCCAAATGACGATCGAGGAAACCTATGAACTGGCAGATGCCATCACTGAGGAGAATTGGGCCGATATTAAGGAAGAGCTTGGCGACCTTTTATTGCATATTGTTTTTTATGCTAAAATCGGGAAAGAACAAAAGCAGTTTGAACTGGATGAAGTGATCAATGGCATTTGCGAAAAACTGATTGCCCGGCATCCGCATATCTATGGCGACGTAAAAGTGGAAGATGCTGAGGAAGTGAAAAAGAACTGGGAGAAACTGAAACTGAAGGAAGGAAAACAGTCTGTTATCAGTGGAGTTCCGACCTCATTACCGGCTACTGTTAAAGCCATGCGGTTGCAGGAAAAAGCAAAACAGGTAGGGTTTGAATGGGACAATAAGGAACAGGTCTGGGAAAAGGTGGAAGAGGAGATGGAGGAGCTAAAAATGGCGATAAAGGACGGAAACCCGGCAAAGACAGAAGAGGAGTTTGGCGATCTTATCTTTTCATTGATCAATTATGCACGGTTTTTGCAAGTGGATGCCGAAAATGCCCTGGAAAAGACCAATAAAAAATTCATCCACCGGTTTACTCAGATGGAACAGCAGGCTTTGCAAAGCGGTAAAGACCTTCGCAATATGACCCTTGAAGAAATGGATGCCATCTGGAATACCATAAAAAAACAGCACTCTGGCCAGTGAAGTTTACTCTAAAAAATATTTTATGGAGCAAAAACATCCTGCTGATTGCAGCGATCCTGTTTTTTGTACTTTCTTTTTTCCTGAACAAATTATACAATGGCCGGTCCTCTGTAACCCAGGAGGTGAACCGGGCGGAACGATACCTTAACAGACAGCAAAAAGATTTTGAGGATTTGCTGAATGATAGTTCCCGGGTAAATAAATTGCTGGGGAATACTGAGTCGCTCCGGGAGTTTTCGGGACTTGCTGCTAAATCATATAGCTTCTTCCTTTATTCGATCAATGAATTTGGCGATTCACGGATGAGGTTTTGGAATGACCAGTTGGTTGCCCCTTCCCCTGAGCTTTTATCAGCTAATGACGGGGAATATTTTTTACACTTGCCTAACGGCTGGTACCTCTGCATCAAAAAAAGTGGTATAGTAAATGACGTTTTCAGCCAGGGGGTCTCTTATGCACTGATACCGGTGCGTTCAGAATTTTTTATTGAAACAGATTATTTGCCCCGGCAATTTGCATACAGCAAGACGGCTGCTAAAAAAGTTTTAATAAGTGAAAAGGTTACCGATTTTCCGGTTAGGTCTTTGTCAGGCAAAACTCTTTTTTATCTTGATAAAAAAACGACTGCTGCCGTTTCATATAATGACTGGCGAACAAACCTGCTCCGGTTTTCAGCTGCATTGTTTTTGCTGATCTTTATTTATCTTCTTGCTGAATCCATTGTAAAGAAGAGGGGAGTTTGGAAAGCAATACTTTTTTTCTCTTGCAGTTTGATCCTTTTCAGATTAATAACCTATTTCTTCCCGTCAATATTCAATCTTCGCCAGTTTGAACTTTTCAACCCGGTGATTTATGGTTCTAACCTGGTGCAGCGTTCCCTGGGTGACCTGTTGGTGAATGCTGTTCTTTTCTGCTGCATTGTTTTATTTGCCTGGTCAAAACTGCAACACCGGGAGAATCTCAGCGAAGGGTTTTCAGTAAGGTTGAAATGGACAGCAGGGATTTTTTCGCTGTGTCTTCTGATTTTTTCAACTTTTATCCTGGCAACAGTTATCAAAAGCCTTGTGGCAGATTCAAAGATCTCTTTTGATGTAACCAATTTCTTCGGGCTTAATCTATACACGGTCATTGGTTTTTTTGTCCTTGCCTGCCTTTCCTTGTCTTATTATTATCTCACCCAGCTGTTGTTTGGATTCATTTTCCCGCTTTTCCCCCACCGGAAGTTGTTTATCTATTTCAGCATCGGGCTGGCAGGCCTCACTTACCTTACTATCAGCCCGGGGCATCAGTCCGTGGTATTTTATATCCCGGTTTTATGCTGGCTGATGATATACACATGGCTTGCCAACAGGGGTGGAGTTATCTTCAATAAGATCCGGATCAATATTGCCGGCATTCTTTCCTGGATATTTATTTTTTCCGTTTCCATTTCGGCGATCATGTTTACTGAAAACAGCAAGGTAGAATGGGACAAAAGAAAAAGAATGGCCGATAAACTGGCCGTACAAACTGATCCATCAAGCGAACGATTAATGAGCATAGCTATCCAGTATCTTGATGATGATTTTTTGCGGGATAATTTTTACCGGTTTGCTGATCCTGAAAAAGGTAAAATTCTCCGCGACAGCATTATTACCGAGAACTACAGCGGGTACCTGAATAAATACGATACCCGGTTATATGTGTATGATTCTGCCGGACAATCTGTTCACAATGAAGATGCAATTACTTTTAATGCGCTGAATACAATTCTCAATGTGCAATCCAAACCCACCAAAATTGAGGGCCTTTACTATTACGAAACAAGTTTTGATAAATTTAATTATATCACCCGAAGGGAAGTAAGTGATACAGCCGATAAAAAAATGGGTTCTTTCTTTATTGTATCCAATCCAAAAAGCTTCAGTCGTGAGGCTTTGTTCCCGGAACTTTTCAGGCAGTTCAAAAAAAATGATCCGGAAAATTCCCCGATATATCCCAATGCCGTGTATGTGAACAGGCGGTTGGTTTCGCCGCCCGGCAATTATCCTTTTGCCACATGGCTGAAGGATGAAGAAATTCCTAAACAGGAATTCTCAAGAAAGATGAACAGCGATTTTGATGAGCTTTGGTATCGGGCCGGCAATGATAAAGTAGTGGTGATAGCCCGGAAAAGGGAAACGACGATTGAAACCATTACACTGTTTTCCTATATTTTCTGTTCTTTCCTTTTCCTCGTTGCATTGGCACAACTTATTTCATTTATCCTGAAAGCAGGTTTCAGCGGCAAGGGATTCAAAAAGATATGGCAGCTGAATATCCGCAGGCAGGTGCACAGCACCATTATTTTTATCAGTGTCTTTTCATTTCTTATCATCGGCATTGCCACCATTTCTTTTTTCATCAGCCGGTACAACAGGAATAATAACGATAAACTGAGCCGCACCATGAAGATAATGGTGAATGAAATGGAAAAAAGACTTTCGGATCATTACACTTTTGATGATGTAGTAAAAATCTATGATTCAGTTTCCAATACGGGATTGCAAAAACTGGTGGATGAGGTTTCAGACATACATGGAGTGGATGTAAATGTGTATGATCTGAATGGCGACCTGCAGGTATCATCAGAGGCAAATGTGTATACCAAGGGGGTGCTTAGTAAAAAAATGGATCCAACGGCCTTTTATCATCTGAACAGGCTGAGACAGGTTCAGCATGCACAGGAAGAAAAGATCGGGAATTTTTCCTATCTCAGCATTTATTCTCCGGTGAGGGATGAAGAAGGAAAAGTGTATGCGTATATCAATATCCCTTATTTCACTTCAAAGCCTGAACTGCGGCAGGAAATTTCAAACTTCCTTGTCACTATCATAATTCTGAACGCATTTATATTCTTGATAGCAGGGTTGATTGCATTGTTTATCACTAACCGAATTACCCGTTCTTTCTCCATCATCAGCGATAAGATGAGGGAAGTGAACCTTGGCAAAATGAATGAACCCATTACGTGGAACCGTAATGATGAGATTGGCGAACTGGTACAGGAGTATAATAAAATGGTAGCCAAATTGGGAGATAGTGCGGCGATGCTTGCAAAAAGTGAAAGGGAAGGGGCATGGCGGGAAATGGCAAGGCAAGTGGCTCATGAAATTAAAAATCCGCTGACGCCGATGAAACTCAGCATCCAGTATTTACAGAAAGCTATTAATAATAATCAGCCGAATGTAAAAGAGCTATCCGGTAATGTGGCTAATACGTTGGTTGAACAGATCGATCATCTTTCTAAAATTGCAGCTGACTTTTCCCAGTTTGCCAATATCGGTAACACTCATGTTGAATTATTTGATCTGCATGATGTGATCGGTTCGCTGAAAGATCTGTTCCAACCGAATCAGAATGTTGAGCTGGTTTGGTTCCCTGTAAATGAAAGAGTGATGTTAATGGCTGATAAAACCCAGATGAACCGTTTGTTCACAAACCTTTTCACCAATGCAACAGAAGCCTGTCGGGAAAACGGTATCTGCCGCATCGAAGTGAATGAAAGAAAAGAAGAAGATAAGATCATTGTGAGTGTAAAAGATGATGGAGAAGGCATACCGGTTGAAATGCAGGAACGGATATTCATTCCCAACTTTACTACCAAATCATCCGGCACCGGATTAGGCCTGGCTATGTGTAAGGGAATAGTGGAGCAGGCCAAAGGAAAGATCTGGTTTGAAACAGAAGCCGGCAAAGGCACCAGCTTTTTTGTTGAATTACCTGTGGCTGATTAAAAGTAAGCCAGTGTCTCATTTCAAATTTTACCACATAGAATCATAGGCACATAGATACACATAGGACAACTAGCTATGTGCTCCCTATGTTTTCCCGATAGCTATCGGGATGCCTATGTGGTAAAAAACTAAGGGCACAAACTTCAAGCGGGACACTACTAAGATATATTTGAAATGCACCCCATGCTTCACAGAACTGTTTATCTCTGAAAATCAGTTGTTATCTTTAAACAACAAACTTCTGCTATGAATAGACTTGCAATCTTCCCGGCAACATTGTTTTTTGCTATTTCATCTCTTGCACAACCAACCCAGAAACCGCCATTGCATGGCAAAAACTGGATGGCTATTACCGGTAAACCCCTTGCTGCTGCAGCCGGCGCAATGATTTTTCAAAGAGGAGGCAATGCTGTGGATGCTGCCTGTGCCATGCTGGCCGCCACCTGCACCATGTGGGATGTGCTTAGCTGGGGAGGAGAGACACAGGCTCTTATCTATAATCCCAAAACAAAAAAAGTAATTGCCATCAATGCACTGGGTGTGGCTCCCTCCGGTGCGACGGCAGAATTCTATAAAAGTAAAGGCTATGAATTTCCTCCTGAATATGGTCCTTTGGCAGCAGTAACGCCAGGAACTGTTGGAGGCTTATGTTATATGCTGGCTAATTATGGAACAATGAGTTTGAAAGAAGTATTGTCACCGGCAATGGAACTGGCAGCCGGTTATCCGATAGAGGCACAGACTGCCAATTCAATGGAATCAAAAAGAAATAAGGACTGGTTGATGCAGTGGCCTTACAGTAAAAAAGTTTTTTATCCGCATCTGGGTGAGAAAAGAGAAGCACCTGAGCCGGGAGAAATTTTTGTACAGAAAGATTTATTGGAAACACTTAAAAAAATGGTTACAGCTGAACAGGATGCATTAAAGAAAAAGAAAAGCAGGAAAGACGCCATCATGGCTGCATACGACCGGTTTTATAAAGGGGATATCGCAAAAGAATTTGTACGGGGTTGCCAGGAGCAGGGCGGACTGATCACTATGGAAGATCTGGCAAAATGGAAACCCATAGAAGAAGAACCGCTGCATGTAAATTACAAAGGTATTGATGTGTACAAACTGCAGCAATGGACTCAAGGGCCGATGCTGCTGCAATCGCTGAATATACTCGAGAATTTTGATCTGAAAGCAATGGGCTATAATTCTTCCAAATATATTCATACCATTTACCAGACAATGAGCATGACATTTGCCGACCGTGATTTTTATTATGGTGATCCTTACTTTCCGCCGGAAGAACCCATGAAAGGTTTATTGAGCAAGGACTATGCAAAACAAAGAGCCGCACAGATAAAATGGGATATGAATGATCCGAACATAGGGCCTGGGGACCCTTATCCTTTTGAAGGAAAGACCAATCCTTATCCTGATCTGCTGAAACAACGAAATGCAGGAGGAGATGGGAATAGAAATTTTGTTCCGGTACATGATTCAACAATTGCTTTCAATGACATGGATTATATGGACCGGATGTGGAGAGGCACCACTTCTGTTGAAGCGGCTGATAAAGAAGGTTGGGTGGTGTCCATCACTCCGAGCGGTGGTTGGTTGCCGGCATGCATTGCAGGGCATACAGGTGTGGGCATGAGCCAGCGGTTTCAGAGTTTTGTATTGGATAAAATAATTAACCCATTTAATGTAGTGGAGCCAGGAAAAAGACCAAGAGTTACGTTAACACCCACACTGGCATTGAAGGATGGTAAACCTTTTCTGAGTTGGGCGGTGCAGGGTGGAGATACACAGGATCAGAATCTGCTGCAGTGTTTTTTGAATGTGGTGGAGTTTGGAATGACGATACAGCAGGCATGTGAAGCAGCGAATATCAATACCAACCAGCTTTGGCTTTCATTGGGGGGGAGTAAAACAAATGACCGCAGACCAAGACCAGGAGAAATATTGGTAAGTAATACTACCAAAGAAGATGTAAAGAATGAATTGATAAAGATGGGTTATAAGGTAACCGCCGGCAACCGCACCAGCGGCCCCATCAATGCCATATATTTTGACTGGAAGCATGGCAGCTTTTGGGGCGGCAGCAGTAATAACGGAGAGGATTATGGGATTGGGTGGTGATGAGTCAGCTATTGGAAAATTATTGCTTTAAACTTTCTGTAAATGGTTAGACTTTTCACCTCAGCCATTCAAGCGTTTGATTTCAGCAGCAATCTCGTCAATGACTTCTTTATTATAAATTTCTTTCTTCTCGCCATTTTTCACCGAATAAATATAAAATACTTTGCCTCCAAAACTCTCTGTAAATTGTTTATGCGTTTCTTCCTGAATATTTTTCTCTTTGAAAATTTCTGGTAGTTGAGCGCCGCTTCCAAACGAAACAGGTTTGATCTGAAGTCCGATAAATTTTTCTCCGACTTTTATAAAGAAATCTACATTGAACAATCTGTCCCATTCATCAGGAGCAGGTTCTATTTTCACTTTTAAAATGCCCTGCAGTTGTCCGTAGATGGTTTGGATTTCTGTTACATAACCATCATAAGTTCGGTCAATAACCAACTGTATCATGTAGTCAATACAATCCTGTTCGCTTACTTCTGCTACTTCCGACTGAATTACTTCAGTGATTTTTGTGTAGAGTTTTTTGCCTAGTTCAGTGATGTGTTCTTTTGACTTGACGTTGTCAAAATAGTAATTACGCCACTCATCAAGATTTTTCGGAGAGCATTTTCTTATTGATTCTGAAGTTGGCCCAACATTTCTTTTAAAGTTGAGTTGAAAGCGATTCATCGCACTGTTTAATATCCATTCCTTAGCCATGCTGTAATTGAGAAAGGTTTAGGAATTTACTTTTGTATTTGTAATCCGAATCGCAGTCCACTTGCACCAAGCCGTTTTTAATTAAGTGAGCATTGATGAAAGTCTTATTTTCAAGATACAAATAGCAAAGCAAATTGTTTTCGCTATCGTATTTTACTGCATCGTATTTCAGAAAAACTCTTTTGCCCTTCGTTTTTTCATTGAGAAATTTTGTTGCTTCTCCATTGATGATGGAGTCTTCTTTGACGCCGATAAGTTTTACAGTAAGGCCGTTACTCAAATAAATTTTCTCAGGTGAAATAATTTCCTTCACCGTGAAAAATTCTTCCCGTTTTCCTGAACCATTCTTGTCAATCCTGCTGCCGAATTGCAATTTTTTTATATCAATTTTCTTGTCAAGTGTATGAGGGTCTTTGAAAATGTATGGGAGTTTTTCAATATCTTTTGCAAAATCAACTTTCAATGGTTTTTGCCTGATGAATTCAAACAAAGTGTTGTGAATGTCTTTCTGATTGACTTGCAACTTATGTTTGATGATTGGGATGAACTCCGGATTGATTTCGTAACTAACAGAATTTCTTCCAAAATTTTTTGCAGCCAGATTCGTTGTTCCGCTTCCTGCAAACGGGTCAAGCACTGTATCGCCAACAAACGCAAACATTTTTATCAATCGCTTTGGCAATTCCTCCGGAAACATTGCAATGTGATTATCTTGTCTTGCCCCTGCAAAGTTCCAATGTCCTGCAAAGTATGTGTTCCATTCTTCGGCAGTCATTTTTGAAAGTTCCTTTTGCTCTTTGGTTGGCTTTGGAGCATCGCCAAGTTTCTTAAAAGTCAAAATGAACTCGTAGTCTAGTTTAAGAATCCCGTTCCTGGGATATGGATACGAACCCATCTGCACGCCTCCACCTGTCGTGTTGCTGGTGGTTACTTTCTGCCAGATGATTGCACCCATGTAATCAAGGCCGATATTCTCACAAAATTTGATGATCTCCTCCCGAATGGGAATCACTTTGTATCGTCCGTAATAAACTGCTCTCGCAAATTGGTCGCCGATATTCACACACAACCTGCAACCGTTGTGAAGAGTACGATAGCACTCTTTCCAAACTAAGTTCAGGTTATTGATGTAGTTTTCGTAGCTGTCGTGAAAGCCGATCTGGCTGTCTGACCCGTAATCTTTGAGTTGCCAGTAGGGTGGAGATGTGATAACCAAGTGAACTGAATTGTCGGGCAATTCAGTCATCTGTCTGCTGTCGCCGTTTATTATTTTGTGATGCGTTTGCAATTGATAAAATATATGGACAAATCTAAGTAAAAAATCAGACCGGTTTGAGAGGAGATGTTCACATATTTGTCGTTTCCAATAAAGCCTGATGGTTTTGATGCGGGTTTGCAACATCAGTAAATCTCTTTCATCTTTCTCTTCTTCCCCAGCCACTCCTCAAACTCCTTTAATCCAAAACTGCTCAGGTTATTTTCTTTTGTCAATCCGCCTTTTTGTGCTGCCAGCACACCGTACTTCACATCATCAAATCCTTCCAGGAAATGCGCATCAGGGTTAATAGAGAGTAAAACATTTTTTTGCAATGCATAGTCTATCCATTTCCAGTCGATGTCCAGTCTTCTTGGGTGGGCATTTATTTCTATCACTACATTATTGGCAGCGCAGGCATCAATGATTTTTTTGTGGTCAACAGGATAACCGTTTCTGCTCAGCAATAACCTGCCTGTCATATGCCCAAGAATAGTTGTGTAAGGGTTTTCAATGGCGGTTATCAAACGCTTCATCGCTTTTTCTTCCGTCATCTTCAGGTTGCTGTGCACAGAGGCGATCACAAGGTCAAAGGTTTTCAGTATTCTGTCGGGATAATCAAGGCTGCCATCGTTGAGAATATCACTTTCAATGCTTTTAAAGATTTTAAATGGCCTCAGTTTGTTATTTAACTCATCAACGTAGCGGTGTTGCTCTTTTATCCGGTCTTCTTTTAATCCATTAGCATAAAAAGCCGTTTGGGAGTGGTCTGAGATAACTAAATACTCATAACCTCTTTTAATACATTCTTGCGCCATTTCTTCAATGGTATTCAGTCCATCACTCCAGTTGCTATGGCTGTGGATGATGGAACGGATATCCCCGGGTTGAATAAGGTTTGGAAGCTTTCCTTTTTTTGCTTTTTCAATGATACCTGCTGTTTCTCTCAGGCAAGGTTCGATATATGGCATTCTTGCTTCATCAAACACTGCTGCATCATCAGTCAGGGTTTCCCTGTTTATTTTAGGGAACGATGCTTTAAATGCATCTACAAATTCCTGGTTCCCGGTTGTCAGGAATTGCCTTTCAATAATATTTTGTTTTCCTGTATACAGACGGAGTTTAAGGCCATTCTTTAGTTTGTAGAGCAATGTATCGTCTTTTTCTTCCAGCAGTTCCGGCGGTTGTACTGTCTGAAACTTTGGCTTTATTGTTTCATTTGTTTCAGCGATCACAAACTCCAGTTCTTCGATGGTCAATGCCTGTCTTCTGTAGGCGCCGGTTACTCTTACTTTATCTGCCGAAAATATTTTTTTCAAATAGGCTTCCACCTGCGGGAATATTTCCTCCAATTGTGCATACAAAAAATGTCCCTGGTTCAGAAAATAGAACTCGATAGCTTCCTGCACATTCTTCTGTGTCTTTTCACCAAAGCCTTTAAAAAGTGTCAACCGGTTTTCATTGCATGCATACAGCAGCTCACCCAGCGATTCAATTTCCATTTCCTTCCAGATAGTATGGATCTTTTTGGGGCCAATGCCTTTTATGTTCAGCATTTCAATGACACCGGGTGGTGTTTTGCTGATATAATCTTCCAGTGCATGCAGCTTGCCTGTCTCCAGCATTTCAATCACCTTTTTACCTACGCTGTCGCCAATGCCTTTAATAGAAAAAAGTTTTTCCTGCGGGGTATCTTTCAGCTGCATCGGTAGCTTTTCAATATTAAATGCTGCTACTGAATAGGTTTTTGTTTTAAAGGAGTTTTCGCCATGGATGTCCATCAGTTTGGCAAGAAGGGAGAAATTATCGGCAATGGCTGCATTATCCATGTCACTAAAGTAAGATTTTAGGTTTTCACAGATGACTCAGATTTTCACAGAAAAAAATATAATCTGTGATTTTCTGTGAAATCTGTGAGCAAATATTGGGGGAAAGCATAAAAAAAGTCCCCCGATATTCGGAGGACTTTCTGTGATGTTTAAGTTTCGCTTAAACTTATTTCTTTTTCTTAGCAGCTTTCTTCTTAGGAGCAGCTTTTTTCTTAGCAGCTTTTTTCTTAGTAGCCATTTTTTAGAATTTAATGTTAGTAAAAATGGGTTAACGACATTAAAGGTAATAATAATTTCATATTACCCAAATTTTTTTTCCACAAAATTCTAAACCGGAAAATTGTTTTATGCTTCAACTGCAGTTACTGAAACATAAGTTCTGTTGTTTTTTCTTTTACGAAATTCAACAACACCATCTGTTAATGCAAACAATGTGTAGTCTTTTCCAACACCAACATTTTTGCCGGGATGATAAACAGTGCCACGCTGACGAACAATAATGTTTCCTGAAACAGCAGGCTGGCCACCAAAAATTTTTACACCAAGGCGTTTGCTTTGTGAGTCACGGTTATTCTTTACACTGCCTTCACCTTTTTTATGTGCCATGATATTTAGTTATTAGTTGATTAGTTAATTGGTTAATCAGTAAAAAAGATTAAGCGATGCTTGTCACTTTAATTTTTGTGTAAGCCGTACGATGTCCTTTCTTTTTATGAAAACCTTTTCTTCTTTTTTGTTTGTAAGCGATCACAGTGTCGCCTTTTACCTGGTCAACTATTTCAGCTTTTACTTTTGCCTTTACAGAAGGTCCTGCGGAGAGCTTTCCGTCGGCATCCACCAGTAATACTTCCAGGTCAACTTTATCACCGGCTTTTCCCTCAACATGAGGAACGTATAAGGTCTGATCTTTTTCTACCTTGAACTGTTGTCCGGCCACTTTTATTACAGCTACCATAGTCTTAAAATTAGGACGGCAAAGGTAAGGGGAAAATCCTTTTTGACAAACAGGGAATCAAAGATTTATAAACAGGAAATGAGGCCGGTTGGCCGGGCCAAATATTATATTTGTAGGCCAATTTCAGGTTTACTTTTGCTGAAGTATGAAAATCAAGTCTTTCTTAGCCAAACCTTTTGCCGCATATATATATAAAGGTATCCGCAAGGGCATCAGCACCGCCATTGCCGACCAGGAAAATATTTTAAAAAACCTTATCAAGGTTGGCAGAAATACAGATTTTGGAAAAGAGGCCGGTCTCGATAAAGTAAACGACTATGCTGAGTATCGTGATGCCGTCGCACTCAGGGATTATGAACAAATGAAGCCATGGATTGAGAAAATCAAGGCAGGCCGGCATAATGTTCTATGGAAAGGCAAGCCGATCTATTTTGCCAAAACATCGGGAACTACCAGCGGTACGAAATACATACCCATTACCAAAGATTCGATCCCAAACCATATAAACACAGCCCGCAATGCATTGCTTTGTTATATGGCTGAAACGGGCAACACAAAGTTTGCCGATGGCAAAATGATCTTTCTTTCCGGTTCACCTGAATTAGAAAGAATAGCAGGTATTCCTACCGGCAGGCTGAGCGGCATTGTTAACCATCATGTGCCAAAATATCTCAGGAGTAATCAACTGCCATCCTATGAAACCAATTGTATTGAAGATTGGGAAACCAAACTGGGAAAAATTGTTGATGAAACGATAGATAAAAATATGACCCTCATCAGCGGCATACCACCGTGGATGCAGATGTATTTTGATGAACTGATAAAAAGAAGTGGGAAGAAAGTAGGAGAGTTGTTCCCCAACTTTAGTGTGATGGTGCAGGGCGGCGTGAATTTTGATCCTTACAAAGCAAAGCTCTTTGAAAGTATCGGAAGAAAAGTGGATACCATTGAATTGTTCCCGGCAAGTGAGGGTTTCTTTGCTTTCCAGGATTCACAGAATGCAGAAGGCCTTTTATTAAATACCAACAGCGGTATCTTTTTTGAATTTGTTCCTGCTGCGGAGATTTTTAATGATATGCCAACAAGGTTTTCATTGAAAGATGTGAAAGTGGGAGAGAATTATGCAATGATCATTAACAGTAATGCCGGTTTATGGGGATATAATCTCGGCGATACGGTGAAATTTGTTTCTGTGGATCCTTATCGTCTTGTTGTTACAGGAAGAACCAAACATTTTATTTCAGCTTTTGGCGAGCATGTTATTGGTGAAGAAGTGGAGGCGAGCATGCTGAAAGCTGCAGCGGAGGAGAATGTACACATCACTGAATTTACAGTGGCGCCTTTTGTAAGCGCCGATAAAGGAAAATCATATCATGAGTGGTTTGTGGAATTTGAAACCATGCCGGCTGATCTTTTTGTTTTTGCCAAAAAACTGGATAACAACCTCCGGATAAAAAATTCATATTATGAAGACCTGGTAGGTGGAAATATTCTTCAGCCGCTTAAAATAACGCCGGTCAAAAAAAATGGTTTTATTGATTACATGAAATCAATCGGTAAATTGGGTGGGCAGAATAAAGTGCCGAGACTGAGCAATGATCGTAAGATTGCTGATGAATTGGTGAAGTTTGAAGACGAAAGTATGAAGTCAGAAGTCTGATAAAGTTTTAAATTTTGATATTTCCCTGATGATCGAGAATCAAACAATAGGAACTTCACATAACTCCCCTTCAGGGGCCGGGGGTAAACGTATCGCCATTTTTGGATCTACCGGTTCCATCGGTACCCAGGCGCTGGATGTGATTGCTGCTAATCCGGATATTTTTTCAGCCGAAGTGCTCACTGCGCATCATAATGACGAATTATTAGTTCAACAGGCTTTGCGTTTTAATCCCAATGTTATTGTTATCGGCGATGAAAAGAAATATGGAAAAGTAAAAGAAGCATTATCAGCAACGGATATTAAAGTATTTGCAGGGGAAAAAGCATTGGAGGAAGTAGCAGCTATGGACTGTTATGATCTGATGCTGGCGGCTATTGTTGGATATGCCGGATTGCGGCCAACCTTAAATGCAATTGAAAGCGGTAAAGCCATTGCATTGGCAAATAAAGAAACTTTGGTGGTGGCGGGTGATATAATAATGAGAAAGGCGGTGGAGAACAGGGTGCCTGTCATTCCTGTGGATTCAGAACATTCGGCCATTTTTCAATGCCTTGTAGGCGAAACAAGAAACAGGATTGAAAAGATAATTCTCACTGCTTCGGGCGGACCCTTTCTTGGCCGTAAACCCAATTACCTGGTGAATGTAAGAAGGGAGCATGCACTTCAGCATCCCAACTGGGCGATGGGCGCCAAGATCACCATTGATTCAGCTACATTAATGAATAAGGGTCTTGAGATGATAGAGGCCAGGTGGTTATTCAACCTCAGGCCTGAACAGATACAGGTGGTCATTCATCCGCAAAGTATTATTCACAGCATGGTACAGTTTGAAGATGGAAGCATTAAAGCACAAATGGGATTACCGGATATGAAACTGCCGATTCAATATGCACTGGCATTTCCGAAAAGAATAAAAAATGATTTTCCAAGATTTGATTTCAGGAAGGTCAGCACCCTCAGTTTTGAAGAGCCTGATGTTAAAACTTTCAGAAATCTTGCATTGGCACAGGAAGCGTTGATAAGGGGCGGTAACCTGCCTTGTGTAATGAATGCTGCCAATGAAATTGCAGTGTATGCTTTTCTGAAAAACCGGATTAATTTCCTGGATATGACGTCAGCAATTGAGCAAACAATGCAAAACATCCCGTTCATTGAAAAACCCACCCTGGAGGAATATTTTGACAGCGATGGAGAGGCCCGTAACTTTGCTGCCGACTTAATCAAACTCTAAATTCCCGCCATTGGCGGGATGTTTTTTAATACTATGAATTATTTATTAGCCATTGACTGGGGTACTGTTGGAGTGAAGGCAGCACAATTCATACTGTCTTTTTCAATCCTTATCCTGCTGCATGAGTTCGGTCATTATATCACTGCAAAATGGTTTAAATGCAGGGTTGAAAAATTTTACCTGTTCTTTAATCCATGGTTCTCTCTCTGGAAAAAGAAAAAAGGAGAAACCGAATATGGCTTAGGCTGGATTCCTCTCGGCGGATATGTGAAGATCTCCGGAATGATTGATGAGAGTATGGACAAGGAACAGATGAAACAACCGGCGCAGCCTCATGAATTTCGCAGTAAACCGGCATGGCAGCGGCTCATCATCATGCTGGGCGGCATTATTGTAAATATCATTCTTGCCATTTTGATTTTTATTGTGATACTCTGGGTTTGGGGTAAGGAATATATGCCTCCACAAAATGCTAAGTACGGTATCGTTGCCGATAGCCTTGCGCAGAAAGTTGGATTAAGGGATGGAGATGTTATTCTGAAAGTGGGTGAAAAGGAAGTGAAGAACCTTTTGAGTGTAAGAAGAGATATTGTTTACAATGAAGGGAATGATATTATTACTGTAAAAAGGGGAGACAGCATTATTGAACTTTCGTATGGTGATGATCTTCGCCGGAAACTCAACAGTCGTGATGCCAGTGACTTTGCAGGGGTAAGAGCTCCTTTTATAGTTGACAAGTTTGGAAAAAATTCAAATGCAGAAAAAGCAGGGATGAAAAAAGGGGATTGGATCATTGCTGTGAATGGTAGCCCCACTTTATATGCTCATGAATTCAGAAAAATGCTGGATGGGAAAAAGGATACTACTTTTTCTTTTACAGTTTTGCGGAATAACGATACTTTATTATTACCCGTTGCTTTGAACAGCAAAGGCCAGATAGGCGTTTATCCAAAAGATCTTGAAAAGCTGGGTTTTGTTTTTGAAGTAAAACGATACACATTAGTTGAATCTGTTCCTGCCGGATTTAATGAATGCTGGACCACATTGGGGAACTACATGAAGGGATTGAAGCAATTGTTTAATGGCAAAGCCAAAGCAAGTGAATCAGTAGGAAGTGTCTTTAGTATTGGGAGTATTTATCCGGGCAATTGGGACTGGCATATATTCTGGACACTTACAGCTGTCTTCAGCATCATACTTGCATTCATGAATGTTCTTCCGATTCCGGGACTGGATGGAGGGCATGCATTGTTTACTGTGGCAGAAATGATAACAGGCCGCAAACCCAGCGATAAGTTTTTAGAATATGCTCAGATTGTGGGCATGGTATTATTATTGGGGTTAATGGCCTACGCATTAGGATTGGATATATTTAGGATGTTTAAATAAAGGCACAGTCGTTAGTCACCGGCGAGACTCAGGACTACGACTCAAAAAGGGGGTGCCTGGTTTTGACAGCATAGATCTTTGAGAGTGTAAGCATGTGCTGCGTTGCGTAATTAGCAGCCTAATCTGAATACGAAAACCATAAATGGCAATACTCAATTTGCCATGGCTGCCTAATCAGTGATTAAGTAGTCATTATGGCCGGGTGAAAGGCTGGCTTGTAGCCCGTTACCCCGCCCAATCAACAAAACAATACAGGCTGCTGCATCCAAAGGCTGTGCTGGTTGCTTAAGACCATTCAGCTAAGGAATGAATCGGTTGTTTGTTCCCAGTTGATTCCTGACACAATAAAACAAAATAAACATGTAGAAAGCTTTTGAAGAATATGTTTGGACAGGAGTTCGACTCTCCTCACCTCCACATTATCGGTTCCCTGCCCGGCTGAAGTCGTTCAGGCGGGGAGCCTCCTCACCTTCACCTTTGGCCGTCGTAGCTTCAGCGAAGGCGGCTCTTAGTTTATGGCTTTGTCATCCGACGTTTTACTATTCTTGGAGTGCTGTTATTTTTGTTGATAACTTGTCGATAAACTTCAATTTTAATGAAGGAATGTAGTTGGTATACTACAAATTGAATAAATTTAGTATTACTGTTTATTGAGTGGATACTCTATTTTTTTCAGGCACATATTTTTTTTTCTTTGTAAAGAGAAAGTAGAGAAAAGGAAAACCGTATATCTTTCTTTACCCTGTAAAAGTTCTTAGTTTGTACCCTTTTAAAAAATTTTTGTGAGGTAGTTGTAAAACAGATCAATGACTGACAGGTAAAAATTTTCAGTGTAATCTATAAAGACAAATAAGAGAATATACTTAAAAACAATTTTTTCAGCACCCTGTTTATAAAATTTACGAACCAAACTGTGTTATATCCTAAGAAATATTGCTTAATTTTTGATAACAAAAAACCTTATCTAAACCAAAACAAGCCCATATCCGCATGGAAAAAATCACCATCCTCCTTGTAGATGACCATAAACTCATAAGAGAATCATGGTCATACATTCTTAACAGTGATCCCCGCTTCCAGGTAATCGGGGAAAGCAGTGACGGCGGAGAAGCTGTCGAATTAGCAAAAACAAAACGGCCCAAAATCGTATTGATGGATGTCAACATGACTCCCGTCAATGGTTTTGATGCCACCCGTATGATACGAAAGTATTCACCGGGGTCAAAAGTAATTGGCGTGTCTATGCATACTATGCCTGCTTATGCAAGGCGGATGTTGCAGATGGGCGCTATGGGATACGTCACAAAAAACTCTTCCAAAGATGAAATGATCTCTGCTATTGTCCAGGTGGATGGTGGCAGAAAGTATGTTTGCGATGAAGTAAAGAACATCCTTGCCCAGCAGGAGTTGGAAGATGACAAGGGTCACCAGGACCTCAATGTGCTTTCCCGCAGGGAAATTGACATTGTTCAGCTGATTAAAGAAGGTTTATCTTCTAAAGAGATTGCCGGTCGTCTTGATATTTCACTAAAAACCGTTGAGGTGCACCGGTATAATATTCTGAAGAAACTGAACCTGAAAAATACCGCCGCATTGGTGAATTTCACAAATGCACATGGTTTGTAATATCGTACCCTGACAAATAAAGCAGCGTAAACTGCTTTATTGAAATCCATAATGCCAATATCTTATTCTGAATGAAAAACGGAACGTACTCCACTTTCTCATTTTCAGCCAGTGAGGAAAGGATCAACAAACTGATCAATGGCCTTCGTATCGGTATATTACTAAAAGGTCCCAAATCAGAGATTCTTTTTAGTAACAAGGCTGCTTTGGAAATGCTTGGCCTGACCGAAGAGGGACTTCACGAAAAATCTTTCTGTAATACAAAGTGGGATGTAATTCATGAAGACGGATCTCCATTTCCCGAAGACCAATACCCGTTTCGAAAAGCGATTGAAACCAAAAGAACAGTGAGAAATGTAATAATGGGGATTTATCGTCCGTCGTTAAAAGACAGGGTATGGATGCAGGTAAATGCGGAGCCACTGATAGATGAGGAGGGCGAAGTAAAAGAGGTGATATGCAGTTTTAGTGATATTACCGAACGCAAAGCAGTTGAAGAAAAACTTACTTCACTTTACCAAAGTCTCGAAAGCAGGGCGTTGGAACTGGCTACTTCCAATAACGATCTTCAGCGGTTTGTACATTTCGCTACACATGATCTGCAGGAGCCACTGAGAATGGTGAGCAGTTTTACACAATTATTAAAGAAGAAATACGAAGCACAGCTGGATGATCAGGCGATTGAGTACATCAATTATGCTGTGGATGGCGCTACCCGCATGAAGAAACTCATTCTTGATCTTTTGGAATATTCAAAATTCAGCAGTAACAGGGAAGTGTTTACTCAAACAGATATGAATAAGGTGATTAAAGATGCCTGTAAAAACCTTCATGAAGAAATCACAGATAATAAAGTAGAACTTGATGTGCCGGTATTACCGGTAGTCCGGGGGAAATCGTTGCTGATAACACAACTTGTGGAGAACCTCATAGGCAATGCCATAAAATACAGGAGCGAACGAAAACCCTTGATCAAAATAAGATGTGATGAAAATGAAGATCATTATCTTTTCAGTTTTAGTGATAACGGGATTGGCATTGATAAAAAATATTCAGATAAGATATTTATTCTTTTTCAGCGTCTTCATAGTGGCAGCGAAAACAATGAAAGTACCGGGGTGGGGCTTGCCATATGCAAAAAGATCGTAGAACTGCACAATGGAACAATTTGGGTGGAGTCGGAGGAGGGAAAAGGAAGCAATTTTTATTTCACCATTGCCAAAAACTGATTCAAACATGAAAAACTATAAAAAGCAGATATCAGTTTTTCTCTATGTTTCACTGGCGATTGTTCTGGGAAGCTTTTCTGTAATTTTTTTCAATTTCAGAAAACAGGTGAAGTTACAGAATGAGATACTGAAAATTGAAGCGAACCTCATCCAGGCTGATTCGCTTTCCAATAATCTGCTGCAGATCGAGTCGGATAAAAGAGGGTTTCAGCTTACCAGCGATGTAAACTATCTCAAAAATTTTTATAACATAAAGCGAAACTGCAACAGCAACATTTTTAATATGAAAAAAAATGTTGTTGCCGGAACCGATACGACCATTTTTCAGCGGCTTGACTCCCTGCTGAAATTACGAATTGCCAATCTTGACAGTGGTATAGTTGTTTTTACCACACAGGGTTTTCAGGCGGCAATTGATTTTATGCAGCTAAAAGGCAAAAAAAGTATAAGAGAATCACTTAATAATAATCTTGATGCCCTGAAAGGAGGCTTTCTTGCAAAACTCAATAAAAATACAGCTGAGATTAATGTGAGGAGCAATCATAATTTGACGGGTCTTCTTATTCTTATATCCATTTTTGTTTTGCTGATGTTTACAGCTGTGAGAACATTCAGAAGGGCGCAGAAAAAAATTATCCGGAATCACAAAAGATTCCAGGAAGCTCAGCGGATTGCTAAGATCGGTAGTTGGGAATGGGATATTGCTGCAAATAAAATTACCTGGAGCCAGGAGCAGTTCCGCCTTTTCGGGGAAGAAAGAAATTCATTCGAGGTAACCTATGATGGATATCTTTCACACTTTTCGCCTGCAGAAAAGGAACGAACTAAGAAATTGATAAATGATGCATTTGCGGGCAAATCAAATTATGCGGTTGAGCATGAAATTATCCGTAAGAATGGCACAAAAATCATGGTATTTGAGCAGGGAACTGTTTTATTTGATGAGAACAGGAGGCCTGTGAGTATGTTTGGAACCACGCAGGATATTACTGAGCAGAAAAAGACTGAGCAGGAATTAAAACTGACGCAACAAAAGTTTCAGGCAATTTTTGATAATACGGCTGATGGTATTTATCAAAGCACGGTGGATGGAAGATTCATTATGGCAAATCCTGCAATGGCGAAAATATTTGGTTACAGTTCTCCTAATGAACTTATAAAGTCTGTTACAGACATCGGGGCACAGATATATGCAGACTCGGCTTACAGGCAAAGAATGGCCGAATTGCTGGCCCAATACGATCATGTTGAAAATTTTGAAGCTCCGCTTGTAACCAAACAGGGAAGTATTATCTGGGTAAGTGAAAGTACAAGAGTAGTGAGAAACGGTGCCGGGGCCATCAAATATTTTGAAGGAACCATACGGGATATTACTAAAAGAAAAAAGGCTGAAAAAGAAGTTACTGATCTGATGTTTGCATTAAATCAATCTTCCATTGTGGATATTTCTGACGGGGAAGGGAATATTCAGTTTGTGAATGAGAACTTTACCCGTATTTCAGGATATTCCATGGATGAAATCAAAGGGTTGAATCACAGGGTCCTGAAATCAGGATATCATACAAAAGAACATTATCAAAATCTCTGGTCCACCGTACTCAGTGGTAAGGTTTGGAGATGCGAAGTATTAAATAAGGCTAAGCATGATTCATTATTCTGGACGGATACTACCATCGTACCGCTGATGGGGGACTATGGTAAACCCAGCCAGTTTATAACAATTCGTTCGGATATAACGGAGAAAAAGAATGCAGAAAAAGATCTGATGAATACCAAACAAAAATTCCAGGCTATTTTCGATAATACAGCAGATGGGATTTATCAAAGCACCATTGATGGCAAATTTATTATGGTGAATCCTTCCATGGCCAGGATATTTGGTTATGATTCACCTGAAGAAATGGTACATCTCGTTACAAATATCGGGGAGCAGCTTTATGCTGATCCTGCCGAACGTAAAAAAATGGTGGGAATAATTTTAGCAGAGGGTCATATTGAGAACTTTGAACTGCAGGTAGCGAAAAAAGGCGGCGAAATAATCTGGGTAAGCGCCAATATCCGGATAGTCAGAGATGAAAAAGGAGAGATAAACTACTTTGAGGGAGTGCTGGAAGACATAACAGATAAGAAGAGGGCAGAAGAACAATTGAAGAATCTGTCGGGCCGGCTGCAGCTCGCCCTGAAAGCCACCAGTGTTGGTATTTGGGATTGGGATATTATTAATAATAATACAATATGGGATGATGAGATGTTTAAAATGTATGATGTCGATAAAAATAATTATACAACTATAACCGGGGAGTGGGAGTCGGCCGTTCATCCGGATGATCTTAACCGTGTGAATGAGGAACTGGCAGCAGCTATGAACGGTGAGCGGGAATTTGATTCAGAATTCAGGGTTATATGGAAAGATAAAAGCATTCATTATATAAGAGGCCATGCATTGGTTCAGCGGGATGAAAGCGGCAACCCGGTCCGAATGATCGGAACCAACGAAGATATAACACAGCGGAAACTGGCTGAAGAGGAAATATTGCAACTGAACCGTAACCTTGATCAGTTTGCAAACATCACTGCACATGATCTGCAGGAACCTATCCGTATGGTTAGCGGTTTCCTTGGATTACTGGATAAAAAATATACAGACGTTATTGATGAACAGGGTAAATCTTATATCTACCGGGCCAAGGATGGCGCAGACCGGATGAGTATTCTGATCAGAGACCTGCTGGAATATTCCCGTTCAGGCAACAAAGCTGCGAAGAAAGAACCCGTGAATCTGAACCAGGTAATGGATCTGGTAAATAAGGATATGAGTATTGTAATGACAGACACCTCTGCCAAACTTCATGTGCCACCCTCATTGCCCACCGTTACAGGTACGCAAAGTGCATTGTATCGCTTATTCCTTAACCTGATCAGTAATGGAATAAAATTCAGGAAGAAGGATACAGCGCCTGAGGTCTGGCTGACTGCTAAGGAAAACCATGACTGCTGGGAGTTTACCCTGCAGGATAATGGTATTGGGGTAAAAGAAGAAGATCAGCCTAAATTATTCAATGCTTTTCAACGCCTCCACCGTCGTGATGAATATCCCGGAACAGGCCTCGGACTTGTTACCTGTAAAAAAATTGTGGAAGTACATGGCGGCAGGATATGGATGACATCAGAGTATGGGAAAGGCACAGCCTTCCATTTTACTTTACCTAAACTATTAATGAGCCAGGCAGCATGAATGAAACAGTACAAATAAATGGTGTAAAAACTCATCTGTCGGATGAGCAGGACAGGCTACGCATGGAAAACGAGTCATTGAAAAATAGCCTGGAAAAAATGACCCAGGAGATGAACCAGTTCAGCTATATCGTTTCTCATGACCTGCAGGCGCCTTTGCGAACCATCACCGGGTTTATGGAGTTATTGGTAAAAAGGTATAGTGATAAACTGGATGATGCAGCCAGGCAGTATATTGATTATGCTGTAAAAGGCACTGTCAAAGTACAAAGACTTGTTTTTGATCTTCTCGAATATTCCCGGCTGAATACATCAATAAAGGAAACAGGGGAAGTTGATTTGAATGAAATATTTGCGGAAGTAAAGGAAAAATACAAAGCAGATAGTGAAAGTACAGGAGCCATCCTGCATTGCGATAAACTGCCGGTGGTAAATGCGAGCAGAAAGCAGATGATACAATTATTCGGGCATCTTCTTGATAATGCACTGAAATTCCGCAATGAATCAGTTCCGGAGATAAATATTTCAGTAAAAACAGATAATGATAAATGGAAATTTTGCGTTAAGGACAACGGGATAGGGATTGATCCCGCTTTTTTTGAAAAAATATTTATTGTGTTCAGAAGACTATATAGTGATGAGTCAAAATACAAAGGCACAGGCATAGGGCTGGCATTGTGTAAAAGGATTGCAGAACTGCATGGAGGCGCTATATGGGTAGAGTCAGAATCGGGAAAAGGAAGTTCTTTTTATTTTACAATTCCTGTAATTAAATAATTCTAAAATCAATAACTATGAATGAAGTACACATTTTACTTGTAGAAGACAACGAGGGCGACATTATCCTCACCACCGAGGCATTTAAAGATATGCAGCTGGATAACAAAATATCAGTTGTAAGAGACGGGGAAGAAGCTTTAAGATTCCTGAAAAAACAGGATGAGTATGCCAGTGCAGACACTCCGCAGCTAATCCTGATGGATATCAACCTGCCCGGAATTGATGGCAAACAGTTACTGGAAATTATCAAAAAGGATGAGGATTTAAAGGAAATACCCGTGGTAATGCTTACCTGTTCGGATGCCGATGCAGATATAAGTGAATGTTATGATAAACATGTAAACTGGTACATTACCAAGCCTATTGATTATGAAAAGTACACAAAGGTGATGCATGAGATAGAAGCATTTTATGTTTCATTTGTACCTTATCATAAAACGGCTAAGCATTAACCCTTACCGTTAAGAAAATTTCCTGTAGGGTACTTCGGAATTTTCATAAAATCGGCATATTCAGTATGATAATTGCTTTGAATAACAGATTAAATTTCTTTATTTTAATTCATTTTAATACAATCCTATGAATGAAGTACAGATTTTATTGGTAGAAGATAACGAAGGCGATATACTACTTACCCTGGAGGCATTTAAAGAGATGAAGGTGAAAAATCATGTGGCCGTAGTAAAGGATGGGGCGGAGGCTATTGAATTTCTAAAAAAAGAAGGCCGTTTCAACGAATCTATCTTACCTCATCTTATTCTGCTCGATATCAATATGCCGAGGCTGAATGGCATCGAGGTCCTTGATTTTATAAAAAAAGACGATAAGCTGAAAAAAATACCTGTTGTGATGCTGACAACATCTTCATCAGAATCGGATATAGCGGAATGCTATGAAAAATCTGCCAATTGTTTTATTACCAAACCCCTTGATTTCGGAAAATTTATGGATGTGGTAAATGCAATTGAATCATTCTGGTTTTCAATTGCCCAGCTTCCGAAATTAGCTTCCTGATTATTACCCGGGTTTTTGTCGTTCCGGTGTTGAATATTACTTCTTTCAACCCATCTGTCATTACATTAATTACCTGCCGTATTTTAAATTACTTTCAGTAATTTCAGGTGCCGTAGCCAGTGTTATTTCCCTGCCATCTTCAAAACCAGAATTGCTTTATGAATTCCATAACTGATAATTGCAGTTTAATTTCAGAAGATGACCTGAAGTACAAAGCAATATTTCAGAGCAACATGGATGCTGTCATCTTCATGGATGCTGAAGGAAAAATTTTTTCATGGAACCCTCAGTCAGAAAAACTCTTTGGATGGACTACTTTGGAAATAATTGGTAAAACGGTTGCGGAAACCATTATACCACCCGAATACCGGGACAGGCATATTAAAGGAGTTCAACGCTACCTCGAAACCAACGAAGGTGTTTTCATAAATAAAATAGCGGAAATTTCTGCAATTGACCGTGCCGGCCGCCAATTTCCTGTTGAACTCACCATCATACCCTTGTCGGAAAATAGCAGGCATTTCTTTTGCGCATTTATCAGGGATATCAGTGAAAGAAAATCCGTCGAAAAGAAGATAATAGAAAGTGAAGAAAAATACCGGGCTTTTTTTGAGCATAGCCTCGACGGGATATTAATATCCTCAACAGACGGAAAAATATTTGCTGCAAACCCTGCTGCATGTGAAATATTCAGGATGTCAGAAGAAGAAATATGTGCCGCTGGCCGGGAAGGGATTGTTGATCTTTCGGATGAAAGATTTGCAAAATTCCTGGAAATGCGGAGGCTTACGGGTAAAACAAAAGGAGAATTCAGGTTTATCAGAAAAGGAGGAGAAACGTTTTCAGGAGAAGTCAGTTCAGCAGTTTTTAAAGATATAAGCGGAGAAGAAAAAACCTGTGTGATTTTAAGAGATATTACCGAGAGAAAGCTATCCGATCTGAAAGAAAAAAAGGCAATGGCTTTGCAGAGCAGGCTGGTAAGCCTTAACAGGAGCATAAGTTTTGTGAAACATCCGGAAGAAGTATATGAACTGGCGCTGGATACCTTAATGGAATCAATCGGGTGTCACAAAGCATCTATCCTGCTTTTCGACAAAGACAATATAATGCGGTTTGTTGCCTGCAGAAATCTTTCCGAAAAATACAGGATTGCTACAGAAGGCCATAGTCCCTGGAAACCGGATGAAAAAAATGCAGAACCTGTTTTTATAACGGATGCATCAAATGAACTTTCTTTGAAACATTTGTTGCCGGCAATAAAGGAAGAAGGTATTAGTGCATTTGGTTTCATCCCGCTTATACACCAGCAGCAATTGTTGGGTAAGTTTATGCTATATTTTAAAACCCCTCACAGTTTTACAGAAGAAGAAATTCAGTTTGCTCAGAACATTGCCGGAAATGTTGCCTTTGCTATCTGGGAGAAAAAAACTGCCATTGCTCTAGAAAGGTCTTATTCAGTGCTTGAAGCTACACTGGAATCCACAGCCGACGGAATATTAGTGGTTGATTCAATGGGAAAAATTATCCGTTACAATAAAAAATTTACTGAGTTATGGAATATTCCCGAGGATATTATAGCATCAAAAGATGATTCCGGGTCTCTTCAGTTTGTTTTAAATCAGTTGCAGGATCCCGTAGCATTTCTTGAAAAAGTGCAGGAACTGTACAAGTCTGACAAGAGCAGCTTTGATACTCTCTATTTCAAAGACCATCGTGTTTTTGTACGATACTCAACACCCTTGATTCTTGGTGGGATCAATACGGGCAGGGTTTGGAGTTTCAGAGATGTAACAGAGCAAAGAAAAGCGGAATCAACACTTAAGGAAAGCGAAGAGAGGTACAGAACCCTGGTGGAAAATGCTCCTGAAGCATTGGTAGTAATGGATATGAATACACGGAAGTTCGTCAGCGTTAGTCAAAGCGCCGAAAGTCTTTTTAAGATGACAAAGGAAGAATTATTGAAAGTGGGGCCGGTAGAATTAAGCCCTTTGATTCAGCCAAACGGCAGACCATCTTCCGAATTGGCATATGAAAAAATCCATGAAGCGATTAAAGGTGGCACTCCTTCATTTGAATGGACACATTGCGATAAATATGGCAAAGAAATTCCCTGCGAAATATGGCTGGTGCGTTTGCCATCGGAAACGCAGACTCTTATACGGGGCAGCATTGTTGATATCAGTGAGCGGAAAAAAGCAGAGTTGGCTATAAAAGCCAGCGAAGAAAAATACAGAACATTAGTAGAACAGGCGTCGGATCCGATTCTTATTTATTCTTTGGACGGAACAATGATTGATTATAATAATGCTTTTATCACAGTAACAGGGTATCAAAGGCAGAAAATAAAAAAAATGAAGTTAGTTGACCTGTTCTTCCCCGAAGACCTGGTAAAACGTCCTTTACATTTTGGATTAATTAAAAAAGGGTTAGCCGTACATGATGAACGGAGGATCCGGAAAAACGATGGATCTGAAATGATAGTTGAATTGAATTCCAAAATGATGCCGGATGGGAATATTATGGTGATCGGCAGAGACATAACAGAAAGAAAGAAAGCAGAACTGAAGTTACAGGAATCATTCAAAGCCATCCGCACACTTACCGAACATCTGCAGAATATACGGGAAGAAGAAAGAGCACATATTGCCCGTGAAATTCACGATGAACTGGGACAGCAATTGACGGTTCTGAAGATGGATCTGAGTTGGATAAATAAGAAAGTTGGGACTAAAGATGAGCCTGTAAAAGCCAGGATAAAGGATTTACTTACCATGATTGATGAAACCGTAAAATCGGTCCGCCGCATATCATCAGAGTTAAGACCCAGTTTGCTGGATGATCTGGGTCTTGTGGCAGCCATCGAATGGCAATTAAAGGAATTTGAGAAAAGATTTGAGATAAAAACATCTTTCTCACATACTGATTCAGAGATTCAGTTGAGAGAAACAATAAAAACCGGCGTGTTCAGAATATTTCAGGAGTCATTGACAAATGTGGCCCGGCATTCCAGGGCCAAAAAAGTGGCTGTTTCATTAACTGTTCAAAATAACTCCCTCATACTGTCTATCAACGATAATGGCGCCGGATTTGAGAAAAAAATACTGGGTAATAAAAAAACTTTAGGTATCTTAGGAATGCGGGAACGAACCTCCATGATGGGAGGAACCTATGAAATAATCAGCAAACCAGGCGAAGGCACCAGCGTAGTAGTAAAAATTCCTTTAGGTCAGCATTGATAAAAACGAACCATTATGATTCGTATTTTAATTGCAGACGACCATGCTGTAGTACGCAGGGGGCTTAAGCAAATACTGCTTGAGGAATATCCAACTGCCTCTATTGGTGAGACGGGCGATGCCGAAGACCTCATTATTAAAGTAATGACACAGGATTGGAATGTTGTTATCTGTGACGTAAGTATGCCGGGCCGAAGCGGTCTTGATGCCTTGCAACAGATCCGGGAAATTAGTCCTAAACTACCAGTGCTGATGATGAGCATGTATCCTGAAGATCAGTATGCGATAAGAGTATTAAAAGCAGGCGCATCCGGCTATCTGGGAAAGGGCACCATTCATGATGATTTGATAAAAGCGATTGAAACTGTCAGAATGGGAAGAAAGTTTATAACACCGGGCATCGCTGAGCAATTGGCAAATGCCCTGGACTCAGATTCCAGCCGCCCACCTCATGAAGATCTCTCCAATAGAGAATTTGATGTTTTCAGGCTGCTTGCTTCCGGTAAATCCATTTCAGAGATTGCATTTAGTTTATCATTGAGCACCACTACCGTTAGCACCTACCGTGCCCGGATACTCAATAAAATGAACATGCGTACAAATGCACAGCTGACCCGCTATGCCCTGGAGAACAATCTTTCCTGAATATTTTTTGTCGAATAAACACTACACATTCTCTCTTTTCTTTATGACATTTTCTCCCGCCGGTCCTTTGTAATTTCAATTTGCATTGCGGCGTGAACCGGGCCAACCAGCCTGCAAACAATATCTGTGAAAAAATGACATTATTCTTTTCTGAGCTCCATTTGTGTGCGGGTGGTAGCAGTAGTTTTTTCACTACATAATAACAATTGCATTAAGGACAAAATAGATTGGCTGAATCTGTTTTCTTTGTTTATCCCATTGCCCTCTATGAAAGAAAAACTATTTATACTAATAGTTGACGATAATATCAACTTCATTAACCGGATGGAAGGCCTGCTGAATGAGCTTGATAATATCGGCCGTATAGATGCTGCGTCAGATTATGAAAAGGCTGTTCATCTGATTAGTAAGAGAACTCCGGATTTCCTTTTGCTGGATATAAATCTTCCCGGAAGAAGCGGAATTGAAATTTTAAAAACAATAAAAAAAAATGGATGGCAATGTGAGGTGATCATGGTAAGCAATCATACAGATGAATATTATCGCAACCAATGCAGGGAATTGGGGGCCAGATATTTTCTTGATAAATCAAGTGAATTTGGTCTCGTTGCCGATATCATCGGCCAACGCAATAGTAAGTGATGACAATATTTTTTTACAGGGAAAAGCGAATTTATCTCAGTTATAAAATGCAAAAATAAGTATGAGCAGACAGTGGCAGAACATTAAGGGAATCATTAATAGCGGGGAAAAAGGCAAGAGGCATTTCCTGGTTCTGATGGACTGTGCAGGAACCATATTATCTGCCAATGCCTTATTAATAAAAAAAATGCATTTGCCCAACCCCAGGTCGGGCAAGATCAGCTTTTTTGACTTTGTAAATCCCCTACATGTAGATGGTTTCCGGCAGGCAATACAGAAATGCGGAGAGGGCAAAGGTCCGCAAACTACTGAGCTATACCTGAAAAACGGGTATTATCATCCGATGAAGTGGGAAATTAATTCTATGGGAAATGCAGGCGGTAAAGTACAGACTTATTTGTGCATCGGGAGCACTTTAGTGGATGATGAAAGATTGAATGAGTTTAACAGACTGAGTGAGAAAAATTATCAATTAATAGTAGAAAGCATTAATGCAGGGGTATTGTTTCAGGATATAAAAGGGGAACTGATTGCAGCTAATTGTAAAACTGCAGAAATATTCGGTACTACACTTGAAAGGCTTTATCAATTAAAAGACATTAATAGTCTCTGGAATGCAAGCTGGACAATTACATCAGACCAGGGACAAAAAATACTTTTTGATGATACGCCGTTTATGAAAGCACTGAGAACCGGGCGGTTTCAGCAGGAAGTGCTTGTTGTCAGGCTCAGAAACGGGGAAGATCGATGGATCAGCTTTAGTTCGCAACCCTTATTTGAAGAGGGACAGGATATTGCCTATTCAGTTGTTTCCAACATTACAGATATCACACATGAAAAAGAACTTATTCTTGAATTAAAAGAAAGAAAAGCGGTCTTTTCAGCCTTTATGAATAAAACTCCCAATCTTATCTGGGTGGTAGACGAAACGGGGAATCTCGTTTTTGCAAGCGAAGCCTTTTATAAATATTTCGGTTTGCAGGAAATACAATCAATAAACAGGCAATCAGTTGATCTGGTGCCTGCTTCTGTTACCGAAGCATTGTACGATAAACATATCCAGGTGCTGCAATCAGGGATGCCGCTGGAAACAGTGGAAAAAGTAAAGTGGGCCGATGGCACTGAGTTTGTTTTTCACATTAATATTTTCCCTATTGATTCAGGTACCGGCAGGAAAATGCTCGGGGGTCATGCCGTAAATCTTGCTGATAAGTTCAGAATAGAAAAGCAATTGAAAGAGGCGAATGAACGGTTGATGATGCTATCCAAAGCTACAACAGATGCAATTTGGGAATGGGACATGCAAACGGGAAATATCTTTCGAAATGATGCATTGATGGATATGATAGGATACCAGTTGGAAAGACCTAAAGGACTTTCCTGGTGGCTCAGAAGGATACATCCCGAGGACCGCAACAGGGTTAGTGATAAGGTAAAAGAGACAACGGATAAGTATCTTCAGTCATGGGAAGACGAGTATCGTTTCAAATGTGCCGATGGTAATTATAAGCACATGCATGACAGGGGGTTTGTTGTATATGAAAATGGTCTTCCTGTCAGAATGATCGGTTCGTTACAGGATATGACGCATCTGAAGGAGATGGAAAATTTACTGATGGAAGAAAAACTGGAAAGACAAAAAGAGATCTCTGAAACCATCATCCGTGTACAGGAAAAAGAAAGAACCCGGATTGGCCATGAGTTACATGATAATGTAAATCAGATTTTGTCTACCGTTAAACTGTTTATAGATATGTTAGACCCTTCCGGAAAAGGAGGCGCTGATCTGAAAGAAAAAAGTCTTGATTACCTGGGGTGTGCAATTGAAGAAATCCGCAAGCTATCCAAAGAACTGGTAGAACCACAATTAATCGGCAATGGCCTTGTGAACAGTATCCAGACATTAATAGATGATATTCAACTCTCAAATGTTATTAAAATAAAGTTTGAACATGATAATGAAAGCGAATTGCTGAGCCCGGGTAAAAAGATCACACTTTTCAGGATTGTTCAGGAGCAGATTAAAAACATTTTGAAATACAGCAAAGCAAAAAACACCGTGATAAATCTGCGGTCAAAAGAAGGAGAAACACATTTGATTATTGAAGATGACGGCATCGGATTTGATATTAAACAGACAACAAGAGGTATAGGGCTTTCCAATATCTATGAACGTACCAGGTTTTATGATGGAAAAGTAAACATAGAGGCCGCTCCCGGCAAAGGCTGTAAAGTGGAGATATCAATTCCCGTATTTTAAATTTATCATATAAACAACTGCTTATATTTGGTGCACTACTGCTAAGGGGATTCCATTAGAATAGTTTATACTAACACTTAAAAAGGTAATTTCCCTATTCTTCATCAGGCTTAACAGGATTATAATTGCGTTGTAATGTGTAAACTGTTATGGTGAATTAACTGTAGCAGGAAATTAGTAATCCAGTCCTTGAAAAATCATGGTAAACAAATCGCTGGCTGACAGCTATAGCATTTTTATCCGGCTCGATGAAGAAACGGTCTACGACTATTTCAATCATCATGATCCTGCGCCTTTATATAAAAGGCAATTGGGGCAGGCGTTTGAGCAATACATTTACAACTCCATATTAACTACCAAACGAAATGCGGTAATCCAATACCAGGTGGTATGCCTCGAATATGCTGATAAACGTTTTGTAGAGCCTATCACACAAGCCATACGGAATCACTTTAGTCTCAAAAAATTTTTGAAAGAACTGGAATTCAAAAAATTCAAGAGAAGAACATTTAAACTATTATGTGCAAGCCTGACGATTGTGTTGTCTTTACAGGCTTTGGTGCCCTTTGCTATTGAAGGTATGGATGAAAGGCTGGCTGCGTCACTCCATAATGTTGTGGATGTTTTTAGCTGGGTTATCATGTGGAAGCCGATAGACAGGCTTATATTCTACTGGAATCCTTTTAAAAAAGATATCCATTTGCTGGATCGGCTTGCAAATGCACAGGTAAATGTAATCGAAAAACAAAAAATCATTGGCAAAGACAAGCAAAAGGCATCTTAATAAGCTTGCACTGCTGTGCCTGTTTCCCTGCATAGCATTTGCACAGGCAAAGAGTGGCGTGGAAAGTTATAACCTTCTGAGCCAGGGGAAAGAATATCTATGGATGCCTGTTATGCATTACCAGTCAGCAAAAGGATTATATACGGAATGCAGATACAATTATGAAGATGTGAATACTTTTTCACTTTATGCCGGAAGGTCTTTTTCAGGTGGAAATAAGATGGAATATTCAATAACTCCGATGATTGGATTATCTGCCGGAAATTTTTCGGGTGTTTCAATTGCAGCCAATGGAGAATTGGATTGGAAGAATTTTTATGCATCAAGTCAGACGCAGTATAGTATTAATATTAAAACTGATGGTAAGAACTTCTTTTTCAGCTGGTCGGAGCTGGGATATAATATTTCTAAAACATTATTTGCCGGGGCTGCAGTTCAATACACCCTTCAGGCAGGAAAAACCAATACAGAACCCGGTTTTGTTGCCGGTCTTAATTTTAAAAATTTTTCTATTCCTTTTTATGTATTTAAACCCTTTTCATCCGGGCAATATATTGTATTGGGATTGATTTTTGAATATAATTTGAAAAAGAGGAAATAGGAACTAAATGATAATACTTAGTTGGAACTAAATAGTATCAAATAATTGAATGTTATAATAGGCAGAAATTTAAATATTTAATTCATAAATCAGTTTTTTAATCTGATTAAATCGGGAATATCCAAAAATCCATGCTATGAAAAAACTATTACTTCCTTTATTTTTATTGCTGGGAGCATCTGCACAGGCACAGGTTAAAATTGGTAGTAACCCAGGCACTATTGATGCCAACTCCCTGCTTGAGCTGGAAGCTACCAACAAAGGATTTCTCCCGCCGAGAGTTACCTTAACCAGCCTTACTTCAGTTTCGCCACTAACCGGTACAGTTCCTGCGGGAATGATGGTTTATAACTCTGCCGGCTCGTTATCTTATGGCTATTATTATTGGGATGGAAGCGAATGGAAAAAAATAGAGAATGGTTATGACTATCTTGTAACAAAGACAGCTACTGCTACATTAACAAAATCTGAAAGAATAGTACTTGCCAGCAATGACATTATTCTTACGCTGCCAACTGTAACTTCATCTGATAACGGTTTGCAGATTACTATAAAGAACATCGGATCTCACACCGACCTTGTGACTGTAAAGGGTAACGGATCGGCTACAATTGATGGCGTAGATTCTTCTGACCTTACAAGACATATGGCCCAGACCTTCACTGCTTATGGAGGTAACTGGGTGGTAAAAAACAAAATACCGGGTTCTAAAAATATACTGGATGTTAATGCTAATAGCAGCTGGACAACCATTGATGAGGCAATAGAGTTTCTTGGCTTGCATATGTCCGGGCCTTCCATACTGCGCCTGACAGAAGAGACATATGATGTTTCAGCTACTATAGATATAGATTTGCCCTACTCCCTGACTATACAAGGCTCATCATACAGCAATGCCTCAATAAATGCAGCTTCCGGACTTGCCGGTACTCCTATGTTCAGGTGTCTTTCGGATTGCTACTTTAAAATGCTGAATTTTGATGCCACCACTCTGACAAACTATGGCACTGCAACTGGCGAAGATGCTATTCGCTTTTTGGGAAGCGGGTCATACAATGAGGTAAAAGATTGCTCCTTCGACAGATTTTATAATACCATCCTGGACTCAGTAGACGCAGAAATATGGGTATTTGAAACGGATATATCCAATTCCCAGGGTAGTGGAATACTTGTTCATGGGGCGGAAGACAGCGTAACAGTAAAAGTGGCAGAAACCGATTTTATAGGCTGTAATTATGGAATAAACCTAAGTAAAGGCAGTAAGGCTACCATTCAATTAGCATCAGGGGGCTATTACAACGGTGCAAGTGGTGATACGGCTATATTTTATCAGCCATCCACATTTACTAACTATATCAGCATGTCAATAACAGGGAATTCCTGGAATAATACAGGGAAATATATTGAAGGATTTGATTTTACCCGGACTGATGGAAGAGATGCCAATGTGATATTAGAAAGCAACGCAGGCATGGGAGATCAAAAACCTAATTGCTTTATTAATGTTTTAAATAGTTCTACGACAAAAACATTAACTACCCAAAATTCCTGGTACGTTGCTGATTGGGGATCAAACACATCTTCCGAAACCTGCAAGTGGACTATTGCCAGTAATAAAATAACTTATCAGCCCAACAACAAAAGGAATGGCATATTTACTGTTTCCGGCAATTTGTCTGTCAACAGCAGTAGTCAGAATATTTCGATTGGCATTGTGAAAAACGGGAATAGCTCAGTAAGATATGGAGAAACAACACTCAGGGTCACAACATCAGACCAACCATTTCAGTTTTCATTTATTGCTTATTTGGCAGATATAGCTCCGGGTGATTATTTTGAAATATATTATTCAAATGCTACAAGCGGAAGTAAAGTAGTTAAAATACAGGATATTCAGTGGCTTGCTAACACTCAATAAAAACAGCTCAATGAGGAGAATAATAATTTGTGTTGTATCAATATTTTTTTGTGCAGCTGCGTTTGCCCAGCAGGCTGTTACCAATAGCGGTAACCTGCAAATTTATTCCGGAGCCTCAATAACCGGTTTTGGAAATTTTACAAACAATTCTTCTGCTGTACTTGTAAATAACGGAAGCTTGTATGTAAAAGGTAACATTACCAACGACCAGTCGTCCATGTCAGCAGGCACGGGTACATTATATTTGAATGGCAGCAGTGCACAGAGCCTGGGGGGCGCACAGGCGTTTAAGACATATAACCTTGAAACCAATAACAGCAGCGGCATCACTCTCAATATAAATCTGAGTGTATCGGGTGCCCACACTTTTACAGCAGGGTTAGTTACTACATCTGCTACCCCCAATTACCTGATATATGAGTCAGGTTCTTCTCACAGCGGCAGCGCTGATAGCCGGCATGTAAACGGATGGGTAAAAAAAACCGGAAGCAGCAATTTCACTTTCCCCGCAGGAGATGCGACCTATTTGCGAAGCATAGCCATTTCAAGCTTATCAGCCAGTTCAGAATTTAACTGCCGTTATTATACTCCCACAACGAATACCAATAATCTTTCTTCACCTATTGTGAAAGTAAAGGCAAATGAATACTGGCAGCTGAACCAGGTTAGCGGGGGAACGGCACAGGTAACATTGAACTGGGATCACTCCAAAGTGGCGATGGATAATGTGTTGCTGGCAGATATATTGGCATCATTATATACCGGGGGTTTGTGGACAGATGGCGGCGGCAGCGCCAGTGGTAATGTAACGACAACGGGTACCATTACATCCGGTGCAACCGGTACTTTTGGCCCATTTACATTGGGGTATAAATCTTTCCCTGTTCCATTAAAATTACTTTCGTTTTCAGCCGTTCGCAGATCCGGAATCAGTTACCTGAACTGGGTAACTGATAATGAGTATAATGTTGACCGTTTTGAAGTACAGCGGAGTTATGATGGTAGTAATTTTTCTGTTTTGGGTAATGTATCGGCAAGAAACAGCGGAACAAGAGAGAGTTATAATTATGAAGATCCTTCCCCGCTCAGGGGCATAGCTTATTATCGTATCCGAAGTGTGGATGTGGATGGAAGGTTCAGTTATTCCAGGATTGCAGCGGTATCGGAGTATGATGATCTGACAGGAAGCTTTGTAGTATTGAACCCGGCACATGATGGTATAACCATATTAAACCGGTCTGGAAAATCGGGAGTGTATGATTATAAAGTATACAGCCCTGCCGGGCAATTAATAATATCGGGCAAAGTGAATATGGAAAATAATGGGGGAGCATGGCTTCCGTTACCGGCTTCTATAGCAGCGGGTATCTACACCCTCGATATTCAAAACGCCGAAACCCGTTTCAGACAGCAGATACTGATAGAAAAGTAATCAATTCCCATACTTTCAACTTCGTCTTTCATAGCTTGATTTTTCGTCCCGTCATTTGCTTTGTCAAATGAATGGGACGATTTTTTTATTTAAGGCAACAGGAAGCGGATATTAACATAAACACAAAAACCCTTTGTCAGCAAAGGGTGTAAATGCATATCAAAGGAAGGATCTTTCAGAAAAGATTTCTTCAGTTGCAATTATTATAAGGTTTCTTGATCAGCCTCTGAACTTGTAGCTAAACTGCGGATTGTTGGGACAACCGTATTTCTGAGATGCACAGGAACTGATAAAAATAACTACCATGATGATGGCTAAGGTGGTAAGGATTTTGGTCTTCATTTTCAGGACATTTAAGTATTTAAACGATAATGATAGTTATTTATTTTATCTGAACAAAGGTAAAAACTCTCCGTAAAATTCGACAGTAGAAATATATCTTCCAAATTAAAGATTGTATCTGGCTATCTTTATGTAATGCAATACTTTGTGTCAAAATATTTATTTGACAATCGATAAACAACTACCTTTGCTTTTTTTAAAATCAGAAGTTAAGAGAAACTACTTACCCGATGTTGCAACTGAAAAAACCCCTGGCTTTTATTGATCTTGAAACCACCGGCGTTAATCTTGGCACAGACAGGATTGTGGAAATTGCCATAGTAAAAATTCTTCCGGACGGGAACAGAAGTGTGAAAAGGAAGCTTGTTAATCCTGAAACGCCAATACCTAAAGGAGCCAGCGATGTTCATGGAATAACGGATGAAATGGTAAAAGATGCTCCCCCTTTTAAGCAACTGGCACATGAACTGAAGCAAATGCTGGATGGTTGTGACATTGCAGGCTACAATTCAAACCGGTTTGACATTCCGCTTTTAATGGAAGAGTTTTTAAGAGCCGGGGTTGATTTTGACATGAAAAACCGCAAACTGCTCGATGTGCAGAATATTTTCCACAAAATGGAACCAAGAACATTGGGTGCTGCCTATAAGTTTTATTGTAACAAGAACCTCGATGGTGCGCACAGCGCCGAGGTGGATGCATCTGCAACATTTGAAATACTGGAGGCTCAGCTGAAAAAATATCCTGAGCTTGGAAACACAATTGATTCTGTCTTAAAACAAATAGGAGAAGACCAGGTCGTTGATTTTGCCCGCCGCTTTGTTTTTGAAAATGGGGTAGAAGTATTCAATTTTGGAAAGTATAAAGGCCGGCCTGTTTCGGATGTATTAAGATCAGAACCTCAATACTATGACTGGATGATGAAAGGCGATTTTCCCCAGCATACAAAACAAAAGCTTACAGAAATATTTACCCGTACCATGCTGAAAAAAAGCTGATTTTACCTGCTTGTCTGATTGGCAGGCCGGTGAACAATTTTTAACAGGCTGTCTTTACTGATTGTTGTAAATTCGGTGCTTCCCTTTATTTGCGAATGGATAAACTGGTCATCATACCCACCTTTAATGAAAAGGAGAATATCAGTAATATTCTTCATGCTATTTTCAATCTGAAAGAGGGTTTTCATGTACTGGTGATTGATGATGGCTCGCCGGATGGGACCGCCCAAATCGTAAAAGATCTTCAGTCCGGATTCTCCGGCCAATTGTTCCTGGAAGAACGTACAGGTAAATTAGGCTTGGGCACCGCATACATACATGGGTTTAAATGGGCATTGAACAAAGGCTATTCCTATATTTTTGAGATGGATGCCGATTTTTCTCATAGCCCCGATGATTTGTCAAGGTTGTATGAAGCCTGTAAAGAAAAAGGAGCTGACCTTGCCATCGGTTCCCGTTATGTAAAAGGGGGAGGAGTGGTAAACTGGCCAAAGAACCGGATTGCATTGTCAAAAGGCGCTTCACTTTATACAAGGTTAATAACATGGATGCCTGTAAAAGATCCTACTGCCGGCTTCATGTGTTATAAAAAAGAAGTGCTGGGAACTATTAATCTCGATCGGATCAGGTTTGTGGGTTATGCTTTCCAGATCGAAATGAAATTTGCAGCCTGGAAACTGGGTTTTAAAATAAAAGAAGTTCCTATTATTTTCCGTGACAGAACTTATGGAACTTCCAAGATGAATAAAAGTATAGTAAAAGAAGGAATTCTTGGTGTGTTAAAACTACGCTGGCACAGCCTGTTCAAGAACTATCGCAAAAGAGTAAAGAACGAAGTAGCCGGAAATTCTTCTGTAAAAAAAGCATCATCAAACGAGGTACTGGCTGAATAAACTATTTGCCACTTCAATCTTTTGATTAGTTTGCAGTACTGATGAAAAAAGCCTTTCTCTATCTTCATATTTCTGTATTTCTCGCCGGATTCACAGGTATTCTTGGCAAACTCATTCACCTGAATGAAGGGCTGCTGGTTTGGTATCGTCTATTGATTACTTCTGCAACCATGTGGATTTTGTTTTCTCTTACCAAAAAGCTTCAGCGAATAGCTACAAGGGATATTTTGAAACTTGCCGGCATTGGTTTCCTGGCAGCGTTGCACTGGGTAGCATTTTATGGTGCTATTAATTATGCCAATGTTTCCGTAGCGTTGGTTTGTTTTTCAGCGGTTGGTTTTTTTACCGCACTGGTAGAGCCGCTGCTTCTGCGAACAAAGATCAAGTGGGTAGAAGTATTGCTCGGGTTGATGGTAATAGGCGGTATCTACATTATTTTTCATTTCGACGCACAATACAAAACCGGGATCATCCTTGGTTTGATCTGCGCTTTGCTGATGGCCTTTGTAATGATATTTATCCGCCAGTTCGTTCAGCGTATCAATTCGGAAACACTGCTTACTTACCAGCTCAGCGGCGGGTTTCTGACGTTAACTGCTTTTTTACCTCTATACCTGAATTGGTTCCCCGCCAGTTATTATTTCCCCACCGCTAATGACTGGATGTGGTTGCTGGTTCTTGCCTGGTTCTGTTCTGTACTTGCATTTCAATTATCGGCCAAAGCGCTGAAAAGGCTTTCAGCATTTACTGTCAATCTCACTTTTAATCTTGAACCGGTATATGGAATCATCCTCGCATTTGTTGTGTTTAAAGAGAATGAATTATTAAGCAAATGGTTCTTTCTTGGTTTTGCCATTATTGCCGTTTCGTTGATCATACATATTATCATGTTGCTAAAAACAGAAAAGAAACTGACCCAACATGCAACAGAATGAGTACCATCAGAAAATTATTGACTATTACCGGGATACTGAAAATGCTTATAAGGATTCCTGGGATCTGAAAAACAGTTTTGCTATTCATTATGGGTATTGGGATGAGGGAGTAAAATCTTTCCCCGAATCACTGCTAAGAATGAATGCTGTGATGATGCAAGCGGCGGACATAAAACCATCCGACCGGGTATTGGACGCTGGTTGTGGGGTGGGAGGAAGCAGTATTTTTCTTGCTTCTTTATTGGGCTGCAGGGTAACGGGTATTACACTCAGTGAACGGCAAATTCAACAAGCTACTGCTAATGCTCAGAAAAAAGCTGTCAGTGATTTAGTCGATTTTAAGGTGATGGATTACTCCAACACTTCTTTTCCCGATGAAAGTTTTGATGTGCTGTGGGGCTGCGAAAGTATTTGCTATGCTGATGATAAAGAAAAATTTATCAAAGAAGCATACCGTTTGCTGAAACCGGGTGGCAGGTTGGTAGTGGCTGATGGGTTTGTTTCCGATTTTGCCAATAATCAAAACTCCATCATCCGCCAATGGCTGGATGGTTGGCAGGTAAATTACCTGGAATCGCCACAGCGGTTTGAAGCATTTATGAAGCAGGAAGGATTTTCTGGTATTGTTTATAAAAATATTTCAAAAGAAACTGCTCATTCTTCACGAAGGTTGTATAAATATTATTTTCTTGGCAGTCTTTATCTGTTGTGGAAGAAGATAAATTTCTCCAGGCCGGCAACTGATATGCAGAAAAGGAATATCAGGGCCTGCAAATTCCAGTACAAGGGCATGAAGAAAGGATTATGGCAATATGGCTTAATAGTGGGAACAAAACGATGATGCTGTTTCTCCATATTCCATTAACTTAGGTAATTAAATTTTCTATGATGAAACGGGTTATAATTTTTGTTTTCTCATTATTCACAATTCATTATTCAATTGCCCAGAAAAAACCGCTTGACCATTCTGTGTACGACAGCTGGCAGCATATCGGTGAACGGATGATCAGCAATGATGGCAAATGGGTGGTTTATACCATTGACCCACAGCAGGGTGATAATGAACTGGTGATTCAATCATCCGATGCTCAATACAAGAAAACAGTGCCGAGAGGATACAATGCCTTGATAACAGAAGACAGCCGCTATGTGATTTTTAAGATCAAACCTTTTTATAAAGACACTAGGGATGCCAGGATTAAGAAAAAGAAACCTGCTGATATGCCGAAAGATTCATTGGCAATCGTAGAACTGGGGAAAGAGGAAATTTGGAAAAAAGAAAAAGTGAAGGCATATAAAACGCCACAGAAATCTTTTGGCTGGGTGGCCTATCTGTTGGAAGACCCCATCAGCCAGCCGGGATTGCCGGCAAAAACAGACAGGTGGAAGGATAGCACAAAAAAAATCAACGACAGTCTTACCCGGCTTGTTGATTCATTACAGAAAGTGATTGAGACAATGCCCGAGCCAAAAAAGAAGAAAAAGAAAAAGGAGGATGATGATGAAGAACTGACTTCCGGCTACAGCGATGCTGATGGCGATGAAATAAGTAGTCCAACAGATGACAAAGGCAACGATCTTGTGCTTCGCAATATTTCAAACGGGGAGGAGATCATCTTTTACAATGTACTTGAATATTATTTCAGCAAGACCAATGATAAGTTGCTTGTAGAGATGACCCGTAATCCAAGAGACTCATTCAGTGTGCCGCAGGTTTTATTATATGATTGTAAAACGGGCAAGTCAACTTCATTGAGCAAGTCGGGGAATGATTTCAGAAATTTTGCCATGACAGATGATGGTTCGCAAATTGCTTATGTGGCAGAGAGGGAGGCAAAGCCTAAAGAACTACAGAAGTTTTATAAACTATGGTACTATAAAGAACAGATGGACAGCGCCACATTATTGGCTGATAAATTTTCTGTTGGAATGAAACTCGGCATGACCATCAGTGAATTTGGCAATCTGAATTTCAGTAAAAGCGGCAAGAGATTATTTTTTGGTACTGCTCCTATTCAACCTCCTAAGGACACTTCGTTGGTGGAGTTTGAGCATGCCAAAGTAGATATCTGGCATTATAATGATGATTATTTGCAGACTGTACAAAACTATCCTGCCAGATTGAAGGCTGCAAGGGAAGAAAATTTTTTGGCTGTTTATGATCTTGAAACAAAAACTATAAAACAATTAGGCAGCAAAGAGATTCTACAAGTGTTGCAAACCAATGAAGGCGATGGCGATACATTTGTGGGAGTAACAGACTTCGGCAAAAGAGTGGAAAGCCAGTGGCGGGGAAATACACTAAAAAATATTTATGCAATAGATGTAAACAGCGCTGAAAAGAAACTGGTGAAAGAAAATCTGTTTGGACAGGTATATCCATCCTCAACAGGAAAATATATTATGTGGTATGACCGTAAGGCCAGAAACTATTTTGCCTGGGATGGTAGTACAACCAGAAATATTACTGAGAAAATAAAAGTGCCATTATGGAATGAAGAATATGACCAACCCGATGAGCCGAATAATTATGGGGTGATGGGATGGCATGAAGGAGATTCGGCGGTGTATGTGTATGACAGATATGATGTGTGGAGGGTAAGCTTTAATGAAACAGGATCAAAAAATATTACAGGCTTTGGAAGACCATCTAAATCCTCATACCGTTATTTGAAGTTAAATGAAGATGAAAAGTTCATAACCTTTACTCAGCCACTTCACTTTCGTACTCAAAATCAGGAAACAAAAGAATCAAGTTTAGTAGTTGGGGCAATTTCAGAAAATGCTCCGATGATGGCTACAATTGATGCTGGTAAATATAGCTATAGCATGGTAGGTAAAGCCAAGAACTCTGATAATATTATATATGCAAAAGAAAACTATATACAGTCGCCTGATCTATATTTTAATAACAACAGGGTTGAAATAACCGGCTCACACTCTAAAATGAAAAGGGTTGAAAGTGAAATAAAACTATCTTTTATAAACTCCAGACAACCCAACTATCTCTGGGGAACAGCTGAATTGGTGAACTGGAAAGCCTACAATGGAAAAGATGCCACAGGCATTGTGTACAAGCCGGAAAATTTTGACCCAAAGAAGAAATACCCGATGATCGTTTATTTCTATGAAAAGCTGAGTGATGGATTATTTGATTATAAAGAACCGGCCCCCATCCGCAGTGCAGTGAATGTTCCATATTTCGTCAGCAATGGCTATATCATCTTTATGCCAGATATTGAATACAAGGTGGGCCATCCCGGTCAGAGTGCTTATGATTATATAGTAAGTGGTTCAAGGGCTTTGGTGAAAAAAGGATGGGTTGACAGTACAAAAATTGCCATACAAGGCCATAGTTGGGGAGGCTATCAGGCAGCACAGTTAGCGACTATGACAAAACTCTTTAAAGTAGTCTGGGCCGGTGCCCCTGTTGCCAACATGACCAGCGCCTATGGCGGCATACGGTGGGAGAGCGGAGTGAACCGGCAATGGCAATATGAAAAAGGTCAGAGCCGCATCGGCGGCACACTTTGGGATAAACTTCCATTGTACTTGGAGAACTCTCCGCTGTTTCATCTGGATAAAGTAACAGCGCCAATGGTCATGATGCACAACGATGCGGATGGTGCAGTTCCCTGGTATCAGGGAATAGAAATGTTTACTGCATTAAGAAGGTTAGGGAAAAAAGTATGGATGTTTAATTACAACGGACAAGGACATGGATTAACGCAACGACAGGATATGCTGGATTATCATATCCGTATGCAACAGTTTTTCGACTATATGCTGAAAGGAGCAAAGCCTGCTAAATGGATCACCGAAGGTGTGCCTGCGGTGAAGAAAGGAAAGGATTGGGGGTTGGAGTTGGTGGATTAGAATCATGCCACGGTTTTAAACCGTGGCATGCGTTATTAAGCGGCTGCCGAAATAAACTTCACCAAACTCCTTTTCGCAATCGGCAACAATGTTTCATCTACAGGAAAACTTAATTCAGTTTCTATTGAATAAACGGCCGGGTTTGGGAGTTCTTTCCTATAACGAATCAATTCAGATTTTATATGCTCATAAGTACTGCTGATGCTGCGCTGCCACCGGTCGATAAAAGCTGTCCGGATACTCCGGTATTTTTCATCATGTTTTTCAAAAATAGAAAGCCGGTAATGATAAACTCTTGTACAATGCACATCGCCACTGCTTAAAAAGAAATAACCTTCCTGTGTGTCAAGCGGGATGATGCCCACCGGGGCAATATCCAGGTTCACTTCCACGAATTCATAGATATCTGTTCCGCTCCGGATGGTGCTTTTCATTTTGCCGGCTGAATAGTAAATAATGTCTTCCAGTTCCTGCATCAGTTCATCATCACCGATCATTTGTTCATACAGCAACTGAAGCTTTTCCAGTTGAAGCCCATTCAGTTTTTTAGGAAAATGTTCCTGCAGGTATTTTTTGTTTTCCCGGAAAGCAACAATATTGTTGTAATGGAAAATAATGTCGGCCAGTTGAGGGTAAAGTTTGTTTTCATTAAAATACTTATTGATTTCCTGCAGATAGGCGAGCAGGGTATATTTTTTTAACTCAAAATCAATACGGCCTTCAGCGAACCAGGTTTCGGATAATGACTTCATAGCGGCGAATTTTATATTGTAATTTACAAAAAAGACGAAAAGAACAAAAGGAAGTTTTACTTTAGATTGTTAAAAACATAGTTTATGCGTCTTTTGCTTATTGGTTTTACTCTTGTTTTATTTTCCTGCGGCAATACTATTTATGTGGTTCGCCATGCGGAAAAAGAAACCGGTATTGACCCGGTAACAATGAAAACTGTTGGCGACCCTCCTTTGTCGCTTGCCGGGCAGGAGAGAGCATTAAAACTGAAAGAAATACTGGGGAGTAAAAACATAAAACATATTTATTCCACCAATACTTTGCGAACTATTTCCACTGCCAAACCACTCAAAGAACTGTTTCTTGATATGCCCATCACTATTTACAGTATGAAACCGGATTCATTTGCATTATTTGTTCAGCAGGTAAAAAGTATTAAGAAAGGGGATGTGCTGATTGTGGGGCATTCCAATACGGTGGATGATGTGGTGAATAAACTTTGTGGCCAAACAATTATTCCCGGTGATCTAAAAGATTTTGAATACGATAACCTTTACGTATTGAAAAGGAAAGGGAGTAGCTATAAGTTTAAGAATGAGAAATATGGAGTATCATCCAAATAAAGGCACATCCTAGTTCCCCGTTAGGGGATAGGGGTTTAATATTCCCTATCACCATTAAAATGCTCTAATTCCTTGGCCACTGCTGTTAGGAACGTAGCGCCAAGGCTTCCGTCTACAATACGATGGTCATAGCTCATGCTCAGGTACATCATGTGTCGGATGGCAATGCTGTCGCCATGTGGCGTTTCAATAACAACGGGACGTTTCTTAATGGCTCCCACTGCAAGAATTGCTACCTGCGGCTGATTGATGATAGGTGTTCCCATTAAACTTCCAAAAGTGCCAACATTGGTGAGTGTGAATGTGCCGCCGGCGGTATCATCTGCTTTCAGTTTTCCGTTGCGGGCATTATCTGCAAGGTTGTTTACCTGCTTGGCTAAACCAACTAAATTCAACTGGTCAGCATTTTTAATAACCGGTACAATCAAATTACCCGAAGGCAATGCAGTGGCCATCCCGATATTGATATCTTTCTTAATAATTATCTTATCGCCATCCAATGAACAATTAACCAGCGGGAATTTTTTGATGCAACGAACGATAGCTTCAATAAACAATGGAGTGAAAGTAATTTTCGTTCCTTCTCTTTTTTCAAAATCCTTTTTCACTTTATCTCTCCACATCACAAGATTGGTGACATCAGCTTCAGTAAAACTGGTTACATGCGGACTGGTATGTTTGCTGCGAACCATGTGGTCGGCTATCAGTTTACGCATCCGGTCCATTTCTATCACTTCTACGTTACCTGTGTAGGTTGTTAGTTGCTGGCCTGCCTGGCCGGTAGGCAGGTTGCTTGTTGTTGATTGTTCGGGTTGAACTTTCGAGATTGGTATTACTATTTCAGTTGTTCTGACTCCTGACTCCCGACTCCCGGCTCCCGACTTTCTTCCGCTCACATATTGTAAGATATCCTTCTTCGTTACCCTGCCTTCATTTCCTGTACCCGGAATATTTTCCAGTTCCATCATGCTTACGCCTTCACTTGCAGCGATGTTTAATACAAGAGGAGAATAGAAGCGGTTGGAGGAACCGTTGCCGGTTGCTGGTTGCTGCCAAGAGCTTGTCGAAGGGCTGAATTCTGGTTTCATAGTCTCTACTACCACAGCTTCCTGAATTTTTTCGGATGCTGGCACTTTTGGAGTTGTACCTGTAACCCGCAACTCATCACCCGTAACTGAAGTTCTAATTCTTGCAATAGCAGTTCCGATTGGAACCACATCATTCACTTTAAAAAGAATTTCTTCAATAACACCTGCGGCAGTACTGGGCACTTCGCTATCCACTTTATCCGTTGCGATCTCAAGAACTGTTTCATCCATTTTTACAGAGTCCCCCGGTTGCTTATGCCACTTAAGTATGGTGGCTTCCATGATGCTTTCGCCCAGTTTAGGCATTATTAAATCAACTACTGCCATAAATATTTTTATTTGTTAGTCGGCTACAGAATATAGTTCATCGTCCCTTGCGTCACACACTTGTACTGCATTAACACAGATGGGCAGGATGACAAGCAATTTTAACCGGCCAAAGGTAAATGTTTCTCATTAATCTCCTGAATCACTTAAATCTTAGTTCTTAAGTATAAACTTCCTTAGAAAATTCAGGGCAGCAGCTGCCGTCATCTCAATATTTCTTTGCCTGTCAAAACGCAGGTTGAGTTTTATAGTATCGGTTTTATTTTTATTTCCGGCAGCTATCCAAACAGTTCCAACGGGTTTTTCTTCCGTGCCCCCATCCGGACCCATAATGCCTGAAACGGCAAGAGCATAATCAACATTTAGTATCCTGAGTGCTCCCTGAAGCATTTCTTTTACCGTTTCCTCACTTACTGCTCCAAAGTTTTTCAATGTTTCATTTTTTACGTCAAGCAAATTTTCTTTTGCTTCGTACGAATAGCTAACTACACTTCCGTTGTAATATACTGATGAGCCAGGAATAGAAGTAATTAAATGGGCGATATATCCCCCGGTGCAACTCTCGGCGGTTCCCATTGTTTTACCTTTTGCTTTCAATATTTTTCCGATGATCACTTCCAATCCTTCATCTTCATTGCTCACCAGGTAATCCTTTACCAGTTCCTGTAACTTTTCAAAGTAGGGCTGAACTTGTTTTTCAACTTCTGTTTTGTTATCTCCGTGTGCTGTCAATCTCAATTTCACCATTCCATAATTGGGGAGATATGCCAGTTTAATATTGGTTGGTAGTGTGGGCTCAAAATCTTTCAGCATATCTGCAAGCATGGATTCGCCCTGTCCGGCAGTAAAAGCAGTTTTATGAATGATAGCGGGCAGTTTGAATTCTTTTTGTAACCGGGGAATCACTTCATTTATCAGCAGACCTTTCATTTCATGAGGGACACCCGGGAGGGAAACAAATACAGCCCCCCTAAATCCCCCTCTCGGGGGGACTTTGGTCTCCGATAGTTCAATATTTCTTTCTTTTACCCGAAGAACAATGGTATTAATTACTTCATCAGTTTTTTGTAAAACCTTCTCATTAGTAAACCGTATAACTTCAAAACCAAGTCTATTCAAATCTTTAGTTCTTTCTTCATCGTTTTTTTTATTTTCAGGAAGTTGGTGATGTAGTCCATCTACTTCAATGATCAACTTTTCTCTTATTGATACAAAATCGGCAATGTAGTTGTTAATAATGTGTTGCCTTCTGAATTTAAATCCAGCCATCTTTCTTCCTCTTACTATTTCCCATAAAACTTTTTCCGCTTCAGTGGGATTACTCCGGTGTTCAGCGACGAATTCTTTTAATAAACTATATGTAATAGGATCGGCTGTGGGATAACTATGACCACCCTTCAAACTTTTGGGCTCTGAAGTCCCCCCTTGCGGGGGATTTAGGGGGGCTTTAAACCACATCCCCGGCGCCGTACCTCTTTTATTATGCAGCACAACACAATTATCCGGCACCTCCGCTTGCTTCAGATTACTTTCTAATATTGGCCCCGGTCTACGGAACACTTTTTCAAACAAATACTTTACATGGGCCAGCACTTCTTCATTTACTACTAATTTGCCGCCAAAGTATTTACAGAGCAGTGGCTTGGTAATATCATCAGCCGTCGGACCAAGGCCGCCTGTAATGATGATGATATCCGACTCCTGGCTTTCATCATCCAATGCGTTCCAAATATCATCATAATTATCGCCTACTGCCACTCTTCGTTTTACCCAGACGCCGATCTTGTTAAGCTCCTGTGCTATAAAAGCAGAATTGGTATCAATAGTTTGTCCGATCAGTAGTTCATCTCCGATAGTGATGATAGAAGCATTAACAGTATTCATGGACTCAAAATTCGCAGCAAAGGTAGGAGATGGCTAAATTTGAAGTCATAATGTTGAATGATATATGAAAAAGATAGTTCTTATTGCCGGATACTGGTTATTCATTTTGGATTCTTCTGCCCAAACGGTTACACAGAAATTGCAAAAAGTATTTCAGCAGTTTGAAAGCGACAGCCAGTTGAAACATGCCATCAGTTCTTTGTATGTGATTGATGCTGCCACAGGGAAGGTGGTGTTTGATAAAAACTCGCAGGTGGGTTTGGCTGGTGCTTCTACGCAAAAAATAATTACAGCGGCAACTGCTTTTGAGTTGTTGGGGAAGGATTACAGGTATAAAACAGAATTCTGGCAGACTAAGTTTAAAGAGCTATCGGATGATGAGCTTATCTGTATCAGGCCTTCAGGAGATCCAACATTTGGCAGTCCTCGGTATATGGTAACAAAGGCGGATTCTTTTTTTAAAAAATTTTCAGAAGCTCTTAATAAGAATAAGATCAAACCTCAGAATGTCCATATCGATTATTTAGCCCAGAAATTCGATTTTCAGAATATACCCGATGGATGGATTTGGCAAGATATAGGGAATTATTATGGCGCTGGTGCTGGTGCATTTAACTGGAAAGAAAATCAATCAGATATTGTGCTGTCGTCAGGCTCATTAATTAATGACTTTGTGTCTGTAAAATCAATTGACTCTCTTGCAGGTACAGGATTTATCCATAACCGTTTAAGGACTGGCCAAAAAAACTCAGGCGATAATGCTTACTATTACTTTCAATATGGCAATTATTATCTATCAAACCCTTTGCTTAAAGGAACAATTCCTGTTGATGAGAAGAATTTTAAAATATCCATAACTGTAGCACATCCTTTTACTTTCTTTACTAATGAATTAGGTAAGAGAAAGCTAAGTGATCCCATGTTTTCGACAATCGGGCATAGTGAAGGAATGTCATCATGGCCATATAAGACAAAAGATAAGTTAATCTACACCCACTATTCCCCCTCTCTCGACTCCATCATCTACTGGTTCCTTAAAAAAAGCATCAACCTTTATGGCGAAGCCTTGGTTAAAACATTTGCTTACGAGAAACAAGGCTTTGGTTCTACAGATAGCGGCGTTGCTATCGTCAGAAAATTCTGGAAAGAAAAAGGTCTTGATGATGAAGAATTCAACTTGTACGACGGTTCTGGACTTTCACCCCTCAACCGCATCACTTCACATGCACAAGTGGAGATATTGAAGTATGCAAAGACCAAAGACTGGTTTCCTTATTTCTATGATGCCTTGCCGGAGTACAACGGCATGAAGATGAAAAGCGGCACCATCAGCGATGTAAAAGGCTTTTGCGGTTATCACAAATCAAAAGATGGCAAAGAGTATATCTTTTCATTCCTTGTTAATAACTACAGCGGAAAAACATCAGGAGTGGTGAATAAGATGTATAAAGTGTTGGATGAATTGAAATAGTCGGGAGTAGAGGGTAGTGGTCAATTTTAAGATTTTTGCCACTAAGGCACAAAGACCCTAAGCCGCACAAAGTATTCTTAGTGAATCCTTCGTGTCTTAGTGGCAAAGAATATCGGGTTTTTATACTAACCCACTGCCGAGTAGAGAGTCTTTGGTCTGAAGTCAAAGAAAAGCCTATCTTCAGCCAAATTAATTTATGAGTGAACAAAATTTTAAGAACCACACAAGGTTCGTCCCGCTGTATCATTATGTAGCAGGATTTTTAGTGACAGCAATTTTTGGTGGCAGCATAGTAAACTTTATTCATGCCGATGCACATACACATTATTCGGCTGCATTGCTGTTGTGTATTTCCTTTGTTCTTTTAATTCTTTTTTGGTATGCCAGGGCTTTTGCCTTAAGAGCTCAGGACAGGGCTATCCGTGCAGAAGAAAATTTCCGTCATTATCTCCTTACAGGTAAACCGCTGGATAAAAATTTACGGATGAGCCAGATCATTGCCCTTCGTTTTGCAAGCGATGCAGAGTTTCCAGGTCTTGCCAAGAGAGCTGTAGATGAAAATTTATCGCAGAAGCAAATCAAGATGGCTGTTCAAAACTGGCGGGCTGATTACAACAGAGCATAAATTTCGATATTCATGCTGTTCATCCCCTCCGCGGAGGGGCAAAAAGTTCTTCTTATAAATAATTTTGCGAAAGGGGTGGGTCAAAGCCCAAACCGGTGCAGAAAATACATATCAACATTCAGCAGCCACGGAGAAGCTATGGCAACTGCCCAGATAAGGAAAATAAATATTTTGCCAACTGCTGAAACATCCTGAACCAAATGCCGGTGCAATAAACTTTGTATCACCGTCATTATCTTTTCTTCCTTATGACTGTATTCGTAGGGCGGGGCGGGGTTTACATCTTTAAACATTACCATATTTTCAATCAGGATATTCCGGATAGCCCAATAATCCTTGTCAGGGAGTTCCTCATATGACTTATCCATATCAATACCGCTTTCTTCCACTTTCTTTTCTACTGATTTCATTCTGGAATCGCCTGCCAGCCGCAGCAACATCATCAGCGGAAAGATGAACAATACATAGAAGTTATTTTCCCAGGCAAACCAGCTCAGCAAACCGGCAGACAGAATAACGAATGCTTTGCTTATCCATCCTTCTTCATCGAGAAATACCCGGTTCAGCAACTGCCCGCCATCCAGCGGATACACCGGAAACAGGTTGATGAGATTTAATATGATCAGCGAAAGCGAAATAGTATAATAAGAGATCCCTGCTATATTCAAAAAGGGATTATCCTGGTAGAGCAGATATAAAATAATACCGAGAATTATTCCCGGCAGAGGTCCTGCAAGCAGTATAATGGCCGATTCTCTTTGAGATACTTCCCTTTTTGTTCCCTGTGCATAAGCGCCGATAAGCGGAATAAAGAAAATGCCCAGGTCTTTGTAACGAAAAAATTTCATAGCAATAAAATGACCCAGTTCATGAAGGATAACAATAAGTGTTATCATGACGAGCATTTCAAAAGAATGAAAAATATAATAGCCGACTAAAAGATAAAGACCAAGACTTACAATGGAACGAAGCCAGATGTTGGCTTGCTGCTCCGGTTTTTCAAACTTCGGGGGGTAAGTAATTACTTCTTCAGTAATCGAAAAATTTTCCGGATGATCCGTCACGGGTAATTGTTCTTCTGAGTTTTCCATAGGAATGATTTATCCGAAATAAGGTTTCATTTTTTCAAGTAATTGGGCAGGCATTGTCGTCCGCTTCATAGTTGCCGATTCTATAAAGTAAAGAATGATCTTGCCAACCGCCAGCAGTTCATCTTTCTCGTTATACACTTCATGATGAAATTCAATTTTATGATGGGTCGGCAATTCTTTCAGCATGGTCTTAATGGTAAGCAGGTCATCGTACCGGGCGGGGCGAAGATAGCGGCAATGCACATCCACCACCGGCATCACCACACCCATTTTCTCCATATCGGCGTAGGTAAAACCAAGGTCCCTTATTGATTCGGCCCTGGCTGACTCAAAATAGGGGAAATAGTTGCTGTGATACACCACACCCATCTGGTCGGTCTCCGCATAGCGAACCCTTACCTGTGTTTCTGCAATAAACATTTTTCGAAACTAAATATTTATCCTTGAATTCAGTTATTGGAGCAAATGAAATTCAAATAAAACCAACAAAATGTTAAAGGATTCTCAATGCTTCTTTTATCCACACCTGTTTGGAATGATGTTTGGTTTACCCTGAAATAATTTGAATATTCGCAGCGTTTAGCGATTACGGTTTAAAGAACATTGGAATGAAGAATCTTAGTTTAGTTTGTATAGCCATCCTCCTCTCTGTTTCCCTATTTGCACAGCAGACCCGTTTTTATACTGACCCCGAAACAAAGTTTAAAGAGGCCAAGGAGTATTTTCAGAAAGAACAATACAGTCTTGCTTATCCTTTGTTCAGGGAACTGCAGCATGATGTGCGGGAAACCGACAAAGCCAATACAGCAATTACAGTTCAGGAGATAAATTATTACACAACAGTATGTGCCCTGAAGCAAAACGAAGAAAGGGCAGAAGATGAAGCACAGGAATATATCAACCTGCAAAAAAACAATGCCCGGGTGCAGATGATGAGCTTTCACCTGGCAGAATATTATTTCCGAAATGAAAGATTTGGTAAGGCAATTGAGCAATACGGCCAGACCAATATGGCAAACCTGAGCAACCGTGAAATAGCCGACATGAAATTTCACCAGGGGTATTCTTATTTCAACCTGCAGAATTTTACCAAAGCCAAACCTCTTTTTAACAGCATCCGTTCAATAAAAGATGATCCTAACTACATGGATGCAAATTATTACTATGGTTTTCTTGCTTTCCGGGACAAACAGTATGGCGATGCCCTGGAAAGTTTCATGATTGTGGAAAAGGAAAAGAACTACGGCACGGTGGTTCCTTATTACATCGCACAGATATACTACATACAGGGAAAAAAAGACGAGGCCATCAATTACATTCAACAGAAACTGGCATCCGGCAGCAGTTCACAGTATTATGATCTTGAACTGAAGCAATTGATCGGCCATGCCTATTTTGAAAAAAGGGAATATGCCAAAGCATTGCCTTACCTGGAAGATTATGTGGGCCGTTCCAAAAAAGTGAGAAGGGAAGATCTGTATGAACTGTCTTACTGCTATTACCAGGCCAATAATTATACAAAAGCTATCGATGGGTTCAAGCAACTCAGCGGCAAAGATGATTCTCTCAGCCAGCATGCCATGTACCTATTGGGCGATGCCTACCTGAAAACGGGACAGAAATCAAATGCAAGAAATGCATTTCTCTTTTGCTCATCCAACAGCAGCAATCCTGAACAGAAAGAGATTGCAAAATACCAGTATGCAAAACTTTCTTACGAACTCGGTTACCAGGATGAAGCCATCAACAGTCTAAGTTCTTTCCTCGCTGATTATCCGGATTCAAAATATAATGCCGAAGCGAAGGAGTTGATGATTGACATGCTCACAAAGACCAACAACTTCAAAGATGCACAGGCCATGCTGGAGAGCATGGATAAACCTTCTGAGAATGCAAAAAGGCTTTATCCGAGGATTTTATACGGTAGGGCTACTGAAATGATAAACGATGGCAGGCTTTCAGATGCGGATGCGTTGCTGACAAAAGTATTGACCGATGCAAATAATGCGGCAGTGCGGCCATTGGCTTATTTCTGGAAAGGGGAGATTGGTTATCGCAATAATCAGCTGGATACGGCCATAAAATATTACCAGGCATATGTTACAGCCGGCTCCCCTGCAAGTGGTGAAGCCAATGCAGTGAATGTGCGATACAATCTTGGATACTCTTATTTGCGGAAAGAAAATTATCCGGTGGCACAAACTTATTTCGAACCACTGGCCAAAAATCCTGCATTGAATACAGACGCTTTTACCCAGGATGCATACATCAGAACAGCAGATTGTTATTTCATGCAGAAGAATTATACCGTTGCAAAGAGTATGTACGATAATGTGATAAAACTTTCATGGCCGGCAGAGGATTATGCCACATTCCAGAATGCAATGCTGGCAGGTGTGAGAAGCCCATCCGAAAAAATTTCCCTGATGAATACGATGATGAGGAAATTTTCTAATTCGCCACTTGTTACAGATGCCAATATGGAAGTGGCCAATACATATATGGGAGAAGAAAAATTCAGAGAGTCTATTCCATATCTGAATAATGTCATTACCAACAGCAGCAACAGCCCGCTGGTACCACAGGCCATTCTGAAGATGGGAACGGCTTATTATAATATTGACAACAATGAAGAAGCATTGAAGCAATTCAGAAAGTTGCTGGACAAATACCCTAACTCGCCTGAGGCAGAAGATGCACTCGACAACATCAAGACAATTTATATCGAAGATGGTAAGCCGGAAGAATATGCCAACTTCATGCGGCAGATGGGCAGGCCTTTAAGTGTAAGTACAGAAGATTCTCTTACTTATGGCGCTGCAGAAAAATTATATGACGATCAGAAAATAAATGAAGCGCTGGCTGCTTTCAATAATTATTTGCAGAAATTTCCCAATGGAGCCCATGTGCTGGAGGCCAATTTTAACCGGGCTGAGATATACAATTCAAAGAAAGACTGGAACAATGCCCTGGCAGCTTATGAGACAGTGACAGGCAATGCACCGAATCAATATGCAGAAAGATCTGCTTTGGTAGCAGCACGGATCAGTTTCTTTGAACTGAAAGATTATGCCAAGGCAGAAACTTATTATGCGCAATTAAAACAAATTGCTGTTGGCCAGGAAAACAAACTGGAAGCCATGCGGGGATTACTTCGCTGCCAGTACCAGCAGGAAAAATGGAACGAAGCTGTTGAGAATGCCAAAGAACTTACAGCTGCCAAAGGCAGCAGCGCAGATGATAAATCATTAGCCAATATGGCTATTGCCAAATCTTATGAAGTAAGCGGACAGTATGATCTTGCCATCAGCAACTTTAAATCTGTTGTTCAGTTAAACAAAGCTGCTCTTGCAGCCGAAGCAAGGTATGAGACTGCCAATTGCTGGTTCCAGGTTAATAAACTGGCAGAAGCAGAAAAAGCTGCTATGGAGACCATCAATAAATCCGGTTCGTATGACTATTGGATAACGAAAGCTTATATCTTGCTGGGTGATATTTATTTCAGACAGAAAGATTATTTCAATGCGAAAGCCACCCTGCAAAGTGTAGTGGATAATACAATTAATGCTGAACTGAAAGCTGAGGCGCAGGAAAAATTGGCAAGAGTAACTGATGAGGAAGGCAAATCAAGTAAAGTGAACAATACCCCAAACCCCTGAAGGGGCTTTGAGAAACATTAAAATTGAAAATGAATTAACAACCTGAGATGAATAATAAGTTGAAAATAGTAAGTCGGTTTTTACTTCTGGGATCAGCGATTTCAGTATTTGGAGTTTCCTATTCTCAAAAAGATACAACTAAGAAGGGGATTGAGATTATTTCAAGCTTCAAGCCAGTGCTGAGGCAATCGGCTAAAATTAATTTCAGTGCATCACCACCGGCGGTTGACAGTTCCAGGGCCCCACTGAAGTATGATATCCCCAACCAAAATTTATTATTCGTTTATCAACCCGGTTCATTGAAGCCACTTGCCCTGGATATTGATACAGGTGGTAGGTTTGATAACAGCAGCTATGTGAAAGCCGGTTTTGGAAGTTTACGTACTCCTTATATACAGGCAGGTATTTCATTGGGCGATGGTAAAACTGCGGGCCTGAATATTTATGCAAAGCATGTGGGCTCCGACGGAAAAAGGGATTTTCAGAAATTCACCAGCACGGATGTAAAGCTGGATGGTTATTTCAAATCGGGGAATAACCTGCAGTGGGATGCCGGGATAGGTATGAATCAATACCGGACTTACAAATACGGTTATGAACCTGCTACTCTCGTTTTTGCCAATGATTCGCTGAAACAAAATTTCCAGACAATTGCAGGCAGAGTAGCCATGCATAATATCAATAAAACAAAATTTGGCCTTACCTACTGGCCCGAGGTAAAGATTGATGTGTTCAATGATAATTTTAAAAATAATGAGAGCAATACGGTACTCGATCTTCCTCTGCAGAAAACGGTAGGGAAAGTTTTTGCCGTAAACCTTGGAATCACTTTTGATCTTACAAGGTTTACCCCGCAGAATAAATCGGTAATCAATAACACTATTTACTATATCTCACCTTCGGTGTTGTTCAAAACTCCGAAGATCAATGCAGAGGCGGGTATCCGTCCTTCATGGGATAACAAGACCTTTAAGATGTTCCCGAATGTGCTTGTGGATGTTGGAACAAATGATAAACGCTTCTTCTTCCAGGCAGGATGGACAGGTTACATCCGCAAAACAACTTACCAGTATTTAGCATCACAAAACCCATGGCTTTATGTGCCCAATTCATTAACCAATACATGGATCGAAGAACGATTTGCAGGATTTAAAGGATCCGTTGGTGATCATTTCAGCTATGCAGCAAAAGTTGGTTTTAATAAGCTTAACAATCAACCGCTGTTTGTGAATGATTATACAGCTGGCACAGGCGGCAGATCATTTAAAGTAGTGAATGAACCCGAGATCAAGGTGGTGAACTTCGGAGGCGAACTGGGTTATAATATCGGTGAAAAATTTTCCCTTATCAGCGGACTTACTTTTAATCAGTATTCCGGGTTAAAAGTGAATGATAAAGCATGGGGAATGCTACCGCTGGAATTAAAGACCAATATGCGTCTGCAGGTAATAAAAGACCTTTGGCTGAAAACCGATCTTTATGCATGGACAGGCCCGCAGTATCTGAAAAAAGACGGCAGTGCCGGCACATTGTCCGGCGCAGCAGACCTGAATGCAGGTTTGGAATTTAAGATCACCAGGAACCTTAACCTGTGGACACAATTCAACAATATCTTCAATAAAACTTACCAGCGCTGGAACCAATATCCGGTGTATGGGTTCAACTTTGTAGGCGGAGTCGTATTTTCGTTCGACCAAAAGAATAATTGATGTACGCTGAATTGTATCAATACCTTTTACTTCATAATAAATTATCAGTGCCGGGCATCGGCACTTTTTTATTGAACCGGAAACCGGCTGAAAGTGATTTTCTGAACAAACAGATAAAGCCGCCTTCTTTTTCCATATCGTTTGAACAATTCACCGATTCTCCCGGCACGGGTTTTTATAAATGGCTGGGCAATGTACTGGGCATAACCGACAGGGATGCGGTGATCCGTTTCAACGATTTTGTTTTTGAAACCAAAAGACAGATCAGCAATGGCAATATCATTAACTGGAATGGAGTGGGTTCATTAACCAAAGGTCTTGGTGACGAAGTGAAATTCTCGCCTGCCACAATTATTACCGCTGAACAACCCGAAACAGCAGAAAAAGTGATCAGGGAAAAAGCAGAGCACATGGTAAGGGTGGGAGAGGATGAGAAGACTTCAGTGGAGATGTCAGAGATACTTAACAGGCCGGTGAAAAAAAGATCATACTGGTGGGTGTTACCTCTGATCATAGGAGTGCTTGCAGCAGCTTTTATTGGCTGGCATGTTGCCGAACATGGTTTTGATGTTTCCGGCATGGGTAACAAGAGTAAACTTTGCCCTTCTGAGGCATTGCCATAAACTTTCTAGGAGTAAATCCTTTTCATTCAAAATGTGCAGCTTGCTGTGTGATGTATAAATCAGGTAGTGGTACAGTTTAAAACATTTCCCACAAAGGCCACAAAGATCACTAAGGAAATCAGTTTTTATCTTTGTGTACTTAGTGTCTTTGTGGGAAACTGATCCACGACCATAAATCATGATCTGCTTTATCTCTGCTTACAAATCATTTACTTTGCCCTCTTATGAATCCTGTTCATTATACCCATTGCCCCGTTTGCGGTTCTGCTGAGATCAAAAATAAATTTCCCGTAAAAGATTATACCGTAAGTGGTGAATCATTCGCAGTTGTGGAATGTTTGAACTGTTCTTTGCGTTTTACACAGGATGTACCCGATGCTGCATCTATTGGCCCATATTACAAGTCGGAAGATTATATTTCACATACTGATACGTCAAAAGGGCTTATCAATCGCCTTTATCGCTGGGTACGTAAGAGAACACTGAGGAAGAAAAGAAAATTGGTGGAAAAAGTGACAGGGATAAAAAAGGGAAACTTGCTGGATGTGGGCAGTGGTACCGGCGCCTTTGTAAATGAAATGAAAGAACATGGATGGTTTGTGATGGGGCTGGAGCCGGATGAAGGAGCAAGAGCAGGGGCAAAAAAATCATATAATATTGAGCTGTATGAAATGAACTGGTTTTATGAATTGAAAGAAGGATCGTTTGATGCCATCACCCTCTGGCATGTGCTGGAGCATGTGCATGATCTTCCTTGTTATGTTAGTCGGTTAAGAAACTTACTTAAGGAAAACGGAAAGCTTTTTATTGCCATACCAAATTACACTTCAAAGGATGCAGCTATTTATAAACAATACTGGGCAGCTTATGATGTGCCAAGACATTTGTATCATTTCTCTCCCCGGTCAATGCATTTTTTGATGGAGAAACATGGTTTAAAGATTTTACAGCATAAGCCCATGTGGTACGACAGTTTTTATATCTCTATGCTGAGCAGCAGGTATAAAAATGGGAAAACAAATCTTATTGCTTCATTCTTCAATGGGCTTCGTTCTAATTTGAAAGCATTCGGTGATGTGAGGAAATGCAGTTCGGTGATTTATGTGATCGGAAGGCCTTCTACTGACTGAACTGCACTTCATACAATTCAGGCCACCACTTACCAGTGATATAAATTTTTTTAGTAGCAGTATCATAAGCAATCCCGTTTGGAACATCCGCTTCGGGATCGATGGCTTTTATTCTGTCCCACATGGATTGCAGATCTGCTTTTGCTACCACAGCACCAGTACTTGGATCAATTTTAAAAATATAAGCAAGCTGGTATTGATTGGCATACACAAATCCATTGATATACTCCAGTTCATTGATACTTGCTACCGGCATTCCGGATTCTGTTACAGTTTGAGTCTTCAGTAATTTGAAAGTGGAAGGCTCATAATAATTCAGTTCGCTGCTGCCGGTACTTACAATCAGGTTTTTTCCGTCATTGGTAAGTCCCCAGCCTTCAATATCTGCATCAAATTCTTTTATTTTCCTGAAATCTCTTAAAGTGTAGACAAACACTTTTTTATTTTTCCAGGTAAGCTGGTAAACGGTATCACGGAGAATGGTTACCCCCTCACCAAAAAACTTTTTATCAAGATCAATACTTTTTAAGGTCTTCCCGGTTTTTAAGTCCACCTTCATCAGTTTGGAACGACCTTCCAGTCCAGTGCCTTCATACATTTCACCATTATAAATAAGCAGACCCTGGGTGTAGGAAGAAGTATCATGCGGGTAAGTACCGACTATAGAATAGCTCAGAATTTTCGGTCCCTCCGGCGGCTTTTGACCACCGTTGCCATTATTTGAGTTTTTGTTTTTACAGCTGATAAAACTGATGAGAAGAGTAGCGGCAAGTACTTTTTTCATGAACAAAAATTGATTTAAAGCAAAAATAAGTGATGCAATCCTTTGCGGTTGTTAAACATTTAACGGTAAATATGAAAATAGGGAAAATACGATACAGCTGGCTCTTGCACAATCCGTTAAAAGAGTTATATTTGAGAACCTTTTGATCTTGTTCCAGAAAATTCTCCCGTGATTACCGGGATAAATCCTTTCCCTGAGACGCCGTTTTTGACTTCCCTTTATCCTTCTTTGTACTACGAAGCTTTAGCGAAGTAGTTTTTATTTCCAGATTCTCATGATCAACTCGTGGCAGTAAAGTTGTTGCCATGCCAGAACTAACGTACAAACGAATTGGAAACTATGAAGACGGCTTTGCTTTTTTTATTATCAGGTTTTTTTTGTGTTCACAACCTGCATGCACAGAATTGTGAAAACTTTACATACCAGCAGGAACAAATCAAAAGAGATGCTTCGTTTTCTACGAAGCTTAATGCTGTTGAAAATTTTATCAGTAATCATATCTCATCGGGATTTATAAACAGAACAGAGGGCAATATTATCCGCATCCCGGTAGTAGTGCACATATTATATCATACATCTTCAGAGAAAATCAGCGATGAATTAGTAATGAGCCAACTGGAAGTGCTGAATCGATCCTTTCGTCACCGCAATGCTGATTCAGTAAAGACACCGGCTGCATTCAAGCCACTGGCCGCAGACTGCGAAATAGAATTTCAGCTGGCAACCTCGGATAGCCGCAGCAGATATACAACAGGTATTGTAAGAAAGTACACTCCGGTTACCAAATGGGCGATGGATGACAAAATGAAATTCTCCGCTGAAATGGGCGATGATGCATGGGATGCTAAAAGTTATCTGAATATCTGGGTTTGCAATATGGACAAGCTGGCCGGATATTCAAGCCTGCCAGGTGCCGAAGTAACAAAGGATGGAGTAGTGCTCGACTTTGGAGCTTTCGGTGTTACCAGCAATACAGGTTATGGAATGGGAAAAACTGCTGTACATGAAATAGGGCATTGGCTGGGCCTGAAACATTTGTGGGGTGATGCTTATTGCGGTGATGATGGAGTCGATGATACCCCGAAACAAGCCAGCTACACCAGTGGATGTCCAACCACAGTTCGCATTACATGCAGCAACGGTCCCAATGGCGATATGTACATGAACTATATGGATTTTACCCGTGACGATTGTACAAATATGTTTACAAAAGGGCAGAAGGCGAGGATAAAGGCATTGTTTGAGCCGGGTGGACCAAGATATTCCCTCCTTTCTTCAAAAGGGCTGAATCCGCCTCTGATATTTGAAGCGCCTTTACCAGAGGCCGACCCACAGTGGTTGCACCCACAACTTTATCCCAATCCTTCCAATTCATACATTACTCTCGACCTGACTTACGATAGCCGCTGGATAGGAAAGGTTATTCATATCACCAATTTACAGGGACAAACAGTGATGCAGATAACTATCAGCAGCAAAAACCTGCAAATAAATATAAATAAATTACCGGCTGGGATTTATTTCCTTGCAGCGAAAAAGGATGATGGAGAGTCTATGAAGTTGAGGTTTGTAAAATTATAGGTCGTAACCAATACTAACTGGCAAGCAAACCTGCAAAAGGCCATCCACCCGGGTGGCCTTTTCATTAGTTGAGTGTTTTGATTGTTTCCCCTATCAGGTAACCGTTGTGAAAAACCTGTAGCCGGTAATTCCCCTTTTCATAATCCTCCGGGCTTAGTGTCAATTGCAGCCGTTTGAGCTCGCCTTTCTGGTATTCAAATCTCATTTTTCTGGTGTAGGGCTTTTTGCCAAAATCATGGGTATTGATGGTAGCTGCTTCCCACACATCAGGTTGCATCACTTTGCCATCCGGTTCGGTAATAATGGCAAAGACCTCGGCATTATTAAAACCGGTAGAATTGTTTTTTACGGTAAAAGAGATGGACAGTTTGTTTGTTTTTTCGGCGTCATTTGTTTCAGTTTCTTTTTCGTCATCTGAAACTGTAAGAGGTGTAAATTTCAGATCAGATGCTGTAAACAGCGAAACGGGATTATCTTTTGTATTATCGCCGCCTGGAGATGAAAACTGTGTATCAGGGTGCAATTGTGATGTTGTCTTTTTTTCTTCCGCACCGGTTTTGGTTTTTCCAGGCAGACCTGCCACCAGTTGCTGAAGTTCTGAAGTCTTTCTGCCGGCAAGGTCAAGGTCTTCTTTCCGGGAATAACTTTTTTTCAACAGACCTGCAATTTCTGTTCTCAATTGGTTTATTTCATCAAGTCTCACAGTCAGTTCGCCCTGGAGCAGGCCGGCTGTGTTTTTTGCAGAATCCAATTGAACTCCCAGTGTATATAACGTAGTGTTATAAACCTGTTGCAGCGAATCCTGTATTTTTTTTACAGCATTCTGTTCTTGTTTCTCAGTATTGGCTTTGCTTCCGGAATATTTGGTTTTATCATAAATATGATACACCCATGTAGCAACAAGGCCGATGGATAAAAGTGCCAGCAAAATTGTTTTGGTATCCTTCATCTTATGATCAGAGACAATTATTTATTCACCGTTTGGTCCACATAAGCCGATACCCATCCTACCTGGCCATTTTTGACAAGATAAAATTGTTTGGTTTCATAAGCTGAAACAAACTGGCGCATGATTTTCAGCAGCAGACCCGCTCCCGCCATCAATGATTTCTGGTCAAACACTTTTTGCACTCTTGCCGTTTCTTTTATTATTGCCTCTTTTTCCTTTGCTGAGCCGATTGTAGCAGCAAGATTTGCAGGCGATAAAGTTTCAAACTTGCTGTACAGTTTTTGACAAAACTGTTCCACTTCGGGATAGCTGACAGTGATAACGGGATTATCTATCATTTCCGGATGCAGTAAATTGGCAACTGCCCAGGCGATGCCACCGCTGATAGCTATATAATCGCTTAAAGGATAAGAGCCGCTTGAATTAACAGCATAAATAATTTCTGAGTTTTCAGCAATACCCAACACCCGATACATCTGGCGGTTATAGTTGTCAAGGCTGTTATCCCCTTCGCACCTTTTATCTGTAGCATTCGCTACACTCTTGGTACCCCAGTTCAACTGGAACAATTTGAAGTAGTCCATGTTGCCATAGGGGAAAAAACCACCTTTGGTGTTCCCACTTCCGATATCGATCAGGAAAGTGGAAAAGCGTCTTGCCTCCGGCACTATACCAAGATGAGACAGCCAGGCTTCCTGGGTCACATCTACCACTTCTACTCTGCGGGAGGGTTCATATATTTTTATTCTGAACGAATCGATCAGGCGGTTCACCCAATCCATCTTATTGTCTTTTTCAGCCTGCATCTTCACCCCGCTGCTTACAACTGTAAAGATTCGTTTTGAGGGGATCTCGTAATCTTTCAATGCAGTAAAATACAAACCGCAAAGCCCGTTTAGCGTTGCAGAAAAAGTGGAAGAAGTGAAACTTATAAAGTCTGTATTCACAGAGCTATCTTTAATGATGCGGAAAGCGCCGCTGCTCTGTGCATTTTTTCCTATTTCGATCACACTCAGTTTTACACCTTTTGAACCGACCTCAATACCGGTGTAGATGGATGAATTACTGTACTTTGGTTTCAGGCTTGTTTGGGAAAAAGCAGAGATGGCACCCAGCAACACTATTACAAGTACCGGAACCCGGCACAGAAATTTATAAAACATGGGATAGTAATTTTCAGGTATAAAGTTACGCAACCACTTACCCCTTTATTCGGTATTAACTGCGGAGCCTGAATCTTGTGAAGAAAATGTGATTAAAATGAAAAGCCGCCCCGATGTATTGGGACGGCTTTTACTGCAGGAGTTAACTGCTTTTAACCGAATAAACCACCTTTTTTAAGGCTTCTGATGCCTTCACCTATCTTGAAGCCATTATGATATATTTCAATTTTATAATCACCGGTCATAAAATCATTTTGACGAATAGGGAACTGTACATTTTTACGCTGCCCCTGAACATAATCAACAGGAAGTTTGGCAGTAAATGGCTTGTCGCCGTCTGTACGGGTGTTTAATGTATTACTGTTTTCCGAAATCACTTTTCCATCAGGCGCTGTTACGATCAGGTACATGTCGGCAGGTCCTGATCTGGCAATGCGGTTTTCAATATCAAACGACACCAGCAGTTTGTCAACCCTTTTGGCAGAAACAGTTTCTTTTTCTTTTCCACTCTTTTTTTCATTCATCGGCATCACCTGTATGTTGGAGGCGCTGAAGGTGGATGCTACATCAACAGTTTTTTCAAGATCTGCTTTCTCTGTCTTAGTTGTTGCCAGGTTTTGCTCCAGGTCGCTTTTCTCCTGTTTCAAATTGGTATTGGCAACGGTAAGCTGCTGATTCTCTCCGGTCAGCCTTGCCACTTCGGTTTCAAGACCGGTGATCTTATCATTCAGATCTGCTATAAGTGTTTTTGCCTTTGCCAACTCAGCGGCAGTTGCATTCTTATCGTTCAGTATTCTTCTGATCTCTGCTTTCCTGGCAGCGATGTCTTTGTCATATTTAGCTTTTAAATCAGCATTCTGGCCGCTCAGTGTATTATTAGCGCCGGTCAGTGAATCAAGCCTTACCAATGCATTGTCAAAATCTTTCTGCAGGTCTGAGATTTTGGAATCCTGTGATTCAATAACAGTTTGCTGCTTGTCTATTTTGTCACCCGACTTGTTTTTGTCGTAGAGCAAATAACCCCAGGTGCCAAGCAGGCCTGCTGCAAGCAAACCTATCATCAGGTTTTTATAGTTCTTATTCTTTGGGGACTGGTTTTGCCAGGATGGTGTTGCCGAAGGATAATTAGTGTCTGTCATACAAAAGGATTTTAGATTTTACCTTTTAAAATTAATAATGATTTTTATGAATTAAAAGCGGCCGCAAGTTAAACTGTGTTTATCAGCCGGTTTTGCTAAATGTTGTTAAAATAAAACCGCTGTCGTTCTGGTAATTTTCTAAAACCGTGCCAGACTGGTTTTTATTGTGCACTAAGAGTTTATATTTAGAAAAAGAAAACAGGGCTTAAGCCTGTATCTTAGCAACTTATGAGTGTGGAAAAGATAATAGACGACTGGGAACAAAAAAAATTCAAGCCGGTTTACTGGTTTGAGGGGGAGGAAGATTATTTTATTGATAAAGCAATAGATTATGCCGAACACCATATTCTGAATGAAAGCGAATCCTCCTTCAATCTCAGCATTTTTTATGGTAAGGATGCTAATTGGGCCGAAGTGATAAATGCCTGCAGGCGGTATCCCATGTTTGCCAAAAAGCAGGTAGTGCTGCTGAAGGAAGCCCAGCAGATGAAAGACCTCGATAAGCTGGAATCTTATGTTGAAAATCCCCTTGACTCCACCGTGTTTATTGTTTCTTACAAGGAAAAGAAACTGGATGCAAGAAAGAAGTTTGCGAAACTGATCAAGGAAAAAGGAGTGTTGCTTACCACAAAAAAAATGTACGATAGTCAGCTTCCGCAATGGACACAGGAACTGCTTCGTTCAAAAGGATTGACGATCTCTCAAAAGGGTCTCGTACTACTCACCGATCATATTGGTAATGACCTTATCCGGACTGAAAATGAAATTGACAAACTGAGTGTGAACCTGGGGAAAAGAACAGAAATAACTGAGGATGATATCGAGCTTTATATAGGAGTGAGTAAAGATTATAATGTATTTGAGTTGCAATCGGCGCTGGCAGCCAAAGACCTTGCCCGTTCAATGCGTATAGTTCAATATTTTGAAGCCAATCCCAAAGCTGCTCCTGTACAATTGGTACTTCCTTCACTGTACAGTTTCTTCAGCAAGGTGTTTATGATATTCGGGGCAGCCACTACAGATGAAAAAACCATAGCAGCGAATATTGGGGTGAATCCCTACTTTATGAAAGAATATATGCTGGCAGCCAAACTCTATACCTACCCGGGAGTAGAAAATGCTTTGTTGCTGCTGCATCAATATAACCTGAAGTCTGTGGGTGTAAATGATGCCGGAACAGAGGATGCGTCATTGCTGAAAGAGATGATCGTAAAAATGCTGAACTGAATCTTAACATAAAGGATGCATCAAAAAGCTTTTCTTTGCACCCGGGAGAAATAAAGACAACTTTCGGAAATAAATATTCATCTTGTTTACTTGTAAATCTTCAAACATGAAAAGATTATTACTCCTTCTTCTTACCGCCGGCACAATATTTTTAGGCGGATGTCTCGAAACAACGGAAGAGGTAACAATTAATGAGGACGGAACGGGGACCTACAGTACCTCCAGCGATATGAGCAACGCTATTTCCATTGCCAAAAACATGGGAGGAGGCGGCATAGATAAAATGCCGGTACAGAAAATGGATTCCAGTATTTCGCTTGGTTCTTTGGCTGAAAAAATGGAAGGTTTGACGGAACCGGAAAAGGAAATGATGAAGAGAGGAACCATGCATATTAAAATGAGTATGGAAGATGAAAAATTTGTGACCTCAATGAATTTTTCTTTCACTTCGCCGGATGAAATAAGCCAATTCAGGGAATTGTCTCCAAAGCTAACGATGGAGGCTGCAAAGCTGATGATGGAGTCCCTAAAAACACTGATGCCTGGGGGTATGCCAATGGGAGGAATGCAGGGTGGGGAAATGCCTGAAATGTCCTCTGTAGAAGATTATTACAAGGTTGAATTTTCCAATGACAAACTGGAAAAGAAACTCAACAAGGACAAATATGCCAATGTAAGCAGCGACCAGGTATTGCAAGGGATGAAGCAGGCTGCTGAATTTGGGATACCTGTTTCCAATACTTATATAATTAATCTGCCAAGACCTGCAGAAAAAGTAGAAGGCAGGAATGTAAAACTATCTGAAGACAAAAAGAAAGTGATGGTAACTACCAGCCTGGACGATTTCTTTGATCACCCGGAGTCATTGGAGTTCAAAGTCAAGTTTTGATTATTACAAAATTTTCAGGCTTTCAATCTTGTCTTTGCCAATTTGTTCGATGAGGGCATCAAGGCCGTCGAACTTAACTTCCTGCCGCAGGTATTTTTTTACATATACTTTCAGTGACTGGTCATAAATATCTTCATCAAAATCAAAGATGTTTACTTCAATCACTCTTTTCTTTCCGTCAACAGTGGGGCGAAAGCCGATGCTCATCATCCCCTTGAGGCGGGAGTGAGGGGTAGCCAGCGGCGAGTGGGGATATTCATTAATAAAAGGAAGTTCTGCATACACCGCATAGATGCCATTGCCGGGGGTTATTTTTTCTTCATCCTTTATCTTAAGGTTGGCAGTGGGGTAGCCGAGTTTTCTGCCGATCTTATCACCATGTACCACAACGCCTGAGAAAAAGAATTCATAGCCCAGTAAAGTATCAGCAGTAGCTATGTCACCGTGAAGGATAGCTTCCCGGATATTGGTGGAACTGATGGAAATATTTTCCAGTATATGTTTGGGGATCTCTTTTAGCCTGAAATTATATTCCCTCGCCTTTTTTTCCAGCAAGCGGTAATCACCCAGCCTTTCTTTGCCAAAGCGGTGGTCGTAACCGATGATGATGGTGTGAGGATGAAACTTATCAACTAAGAAGTTTTTTATATAATCTTCAGCAGGCTGGTTGGCAAAAGCATCGGTAAAAGGGACCACTACGAGGTGGTCAATGTCAAGCTGTTCCAGTATTTCAATCTTTTCGTTCAGCGTATTGATAAGCCGGATGCCAAGAATGGTAGAGCTGATCACTTTGCGGGGATGCGGATCAAATGTGATAATAACTGTTTCACCATTATTTTCCTTTGCTTCGGATTTCAGTTTATCAATGATCTGGCGGTGGCCCATATGTACTCCATCAAATGTGCCGATGGTGATGATGGCGTTGCGGAATGAAGGCAGGTTTTCAATGTCGTAGTGTACTTGCATAAGGAGCAAAAATAAATATTCAATATTCAATATTCAATATTCAATGTTCAAGTAATTTCGCAACTCAACATTTTCCATGGGTTTATACTCTAAGAGAGGAGTTTCTGCACGAAAAGAAGAAATTCATCAGGCCATTAAAAACCTTGACAAGGGACTTTATCCAAAAGCGTTTTGCAAAATTTTCCCCGATGTTTTATGTGGTGATGATGCATGGGTGAATGTGATGCATGCAGATGGCGCTGGCACCAAAAGTATCCTGGCTTACCTGTACTGGAAAGAAACGGGGGACGTTTCGGTGTGGAAGGGAATTGCACAGGATGCCGTTATAATGAACCTCGACGATCTGCTTTGTGTGGGCATATATGACAATCTTCTTTTTTCTTCCACTATTGACCGGAATAAAAATGTGATACCCGGCGAAGTGCTGGAAGCCATCATCAATGGTACACAGGAATTCTTTGATAGAATGAAGGGTTTGGGTATCAATATCACTTACATGGGTGGCGAAACGGCAGATGTGGGAGATGTGGTACGAACGATTGCCGTGAATGGAACTATGACAGCAAGATGGCCCAAACAAAAATTAATTACCAACGAAAACATAAAATCCGGCGATGTAATTGTTGGTCTTGCCGGATTTGGTCAATCCAAATATGAAACGGAATATAACAGCGGTATTGCCAGCAACGGTTTAACAAGTGCCAGGCATGACATGCTGCATAAAACATACGGGGCGAGGTTTCATGAATCATATGATACTACGCTGGATGAGCATGTTGTTTATATAGGGCCGCATCAGGTTACGGATGAAATTGAAACAGAAGGCAGGAAGTCGGAAGTCGGAAAATTGCTGTTAAGTCCAACAAGAACATTTGCCCCTGTGATGAAAGAACTTTTAGAAAACCATTTTGATGCCATTCACGGATTGATTCATTGTAGCGGAGGAGGGCAGACCAAGTGCCTGAACTATGTACCAGAGAATGTCCGTATCATTAAGGACAATCTTTTTGAGCCGCCGGTTATTTTTAAACTTATACAGGAAGCCAGCAAGTCTGATGACAGAGAGATGTACCAGGTATTTAATATGGGTACAAGGCTTGAGATTTATACTGAAGAAAAAAACGCTGACACAATTATCGACGTTGCAAAAAAATATGGTGTGGATGCACAGGTGATTGGAAGGGTGGGGGAGGCTGAGAAGAAAAGCCTCAGTATAAAAACAAAACTTGGCGACATGCTCTATTAATCGTTTTTCTTATTCTTTTTTCTGGGTCCTTCTTCAGTTATCATAAATGTGACAGGTTGTTTTCGGTAAGCTTTTACCACTCTGCCATTTTGCATTGCAGGTACCCATTTAGGAGATTTCATAATAACTCTTATAACTTCTTTTTCCATTCCATGCCCATGATTGGTAAGCGGCTTTATATCACTGATATTTCCATTTTTATCCACTACAAACTGTATAACTACAGTGTATGCCCCTGCCGGGGCGCTATTTTCAACCGGTACGTTAGCATTAAGAGTTCTTTCAAGAAAATTTCGCCATGCTTGTGCTCCTCCCGGAAATGAAGCTTCCACCTCAACCTTATCAAAGGTTATATTGTCATCATCAGAAACATCTTTTAGTTCCGGATCTGCGATAGTTACTTCTTTCATGTTTTCCTTCAAAAAAATTTCAATTACCCCGTCTTTTCCCTTTTCACCATATTTATCAGTTGCCTGACTTCCTTTCAGAACATTGATAGAGCTGATTGCATCGGCACTTACCAGGCTATCTATTGGCTTAATTTCTTTTATGGTTCCTATCACTTTTCCGTCGACAACGACCAATACATTCGAATCTTTTGATTGTTGAGAGTTTCTGAATATTGGTTTGGTTGTATCAACAGCATTGCCAGACGCTATTGAAATCGTTGAAACAGACAATAACAACAGCAAGCAGATAATTTTGGTCATATAATTGTATTTGTAAAATAAAAGTTACATCGCCGGATCCGCCAACGAAATAAATCAAAAAAAGTGATTTATCTGACTCTTCTTTCTTTATTTTGCAACAAACCCATTACTGATGGCCGAACCAATCATTGAACTCAGGCAAGCCAATATCTACCAGGGCGATAACCTTATTTTACAAAATGTGAATCTTACCATTCATAAAGGTGAATTTGTTTATCTCGTTGGTAAAACAGGCACCGGTAAATCGAGTTTGCTGAAAACACTTTATGGCGAATTGCCATTGACGGAAGGAGAGGGCTCGGTGGCTGGATTCAATCTCAGAGACCTTGATTGGAAAAAAGTTCCTTACCTGCGCCGTAATTTGGGTGTCGTGTTCCAGGATTTTCAATTGCTCACCGACAGAAACGTAAATGAAAACCTGAAGTTTGTATTAAAGGCTACCGGCTGGACGGATGAAAGAATGATGGATGAAAAAATACAGGATGTGCTTGACAAAGTTGGATTAAAAGCAAAGGGATTTAAAATGCCTTTTGAACTCAGTGGTGGCGAACAACAAAGAGTTGACATAGCGAGAGCATTGCTGAACTCACCTAAAGTGATACTGGCTGATGAACCTACCGGTAACCTTGATCCTGAAACTTCTGATGAGATCATGAACCTCTTGTTTCAGGTAGCAAAGGATTATCAATCGGCTGTGGTGATGGCATCACATGATTATATCGTGGTGCAAAAATTTCCTGCAAGGATGATAAGAACGGAAAGGGGAGTGGTTTCGGATAATGCTACCATAAGTATTGAATAAGCTGCTGCACATTCTTTTCATTACTGAATGTATTTTCCATTAATTTTTTCCGCAATGTTATTTCTTCTGTAGTAAATGGTTGGTGAAGCAATTGCATCACTACTGATGCAAAAGCAGCTGCATTGCCTGCAATATGACAGGCTGCTTCAAGCCCTGTTCCTACAACCATGGTATCATTCACAATGCAATGCCTGCCTTCAAACAAGGCGTGCAGTAACTTTATTTTTATCCCAGCACTACTGAAGGAGGGCAATACGTTGATATGCGCTTGCCTCAGCAGATCATTTATTTCATTTTCTGTTGGGTTTGCTATGAGTCTACATTGTTTATTTCTAAAAGAAATATTTGCCAGCTTTTTTGAAGGGTTCTTTCCTGCAATCACAAAAGGCACAGCTATTTTGGAAAAAACATTTTTAAGTAACCAGAGAGCTACTTTTTCATTTTCGGGTACAGAAAGATTACCGTGATAAAGACAGCAATTACCGATTCCTTCAAGAGAGTTTATTTCTTTATAAGGAATAAAGGCGGGCAGAAAAAAAACATTTTTCAAATTATAATTCCTGAATGTAGCTGCATCTTTTTCAGTAATGCTGGCATAAGCAATTTCTTTTGGAAGAGACTGCTGGTATTTTCCCAGGAGACGGCTTTCCCTTTTGAAATAAATTTTTTTAAACAGGTTGCCGGTAGCATCAGCCAACTGCCTGTAATATTCTTTCTCGTCATTATGCAATCGTACAAGGATTTTTTTGTTCTTATTAATGCCGGGAATAATACCGGTACAGTGTATACCTTCCAGCAAAACAGGGTGTTCATTTTTATTCAGGTTGCTGATCAGTTCATCATTGATCCTTGATGCAACAATGTACGGCAGCCTTCTTGAGACTCCCATGCTGCCCATTTTTCTTTCATAAACATGAATGGACTCGCAATAATTTTTAAGAACATCAGAATCGCTTCGTTGGTTATAAGAAAAATAATGAAGGTGAATTTTTATTCCGGCTTTGTACAGCGTTTCAATCTTACAAAACATATCAATAGCCCCGCCGTAATCAGCGGGCCAGGGATTATCAAGACAAACGATATGTAATTGACGGCTCAACTTATAAAAACGGATTGATAAAAATCGAGTAATTTTTTTTCTTCACTTTGCCAGTTCAGCACTTGTCTTGTTTTCAAACAATTGTCTTTTAAGCTTCTGAGTCTGACTTCATCAGCCAATAAATTATTAATGGTTTCCGCAATTTTCCCGGGTATTAAATCATTTATCAGCACAGCTACTTCAAACTGTTCATTTATTTTCCTGTATTCAGGATAATTCATGGTTATTTGTGGCAGACCCGCATGAATGTAATCAAAGAATTTATTGGGCAGGGCAAGCCATTGGTTCAAACCTTCCCTTTCCGCCAAACCAATTCCAATAGTAGCTTGCTGTGCTATTACTTTTAATTTATCGGGTGGCAACATTCCTTTTAGTTCTATTTTATTTTTCAGTTTATAATCAGCAATTAGTCTTTTTAATTGGGGCATAAAATTTCCATCGCCGCAAACAACCAGTTTGCAATTGACCTCTTGCATGGCCGGAACAAGGTATTCAAAAGCCCTTGCCTCATTTACTGCTCCCTGGAAGAGAATGAATTTTTCAGTAGCCGGAATAACGGAGTTCAGTTCGTTCAGAAGAGGAATACTTCGAATGGTTTTATAATCTACGTTGTACCGGCGCTTAAATTCTTCTGCAATGCCATCACTCACAGTATAACCCAATTTGAATTTGGGAACTGCCCTTTTTTCAATTCTTGTCCAGGCTTTCAGAATATGAGGTCTTGTTCTAACCTCTTTTAATTCAGTGAATAACTCATGAGCATCATAGATGCGGGGGATGCTCTTCCATTTTGAAATTTTCAGACAGGGCAAGATGGTATCGAGATCAATAGCACAGATAGCATCCATTTTTTTTATCAGCAGGTAAAAGAAAAGGCGGATATTGAATTCAGCATAGAACCATTTTCCTTTTTTGAACCAGCAGTGCAGCCTTTTTTGCCTGTATTTTTTTTCCTGCAGGGGCAAAGAAGCGGGAAGCTCTCTGCCAACCAATGTAATGCTATAACCATTTTCGGCCAGCGATGTGCAGATACGCTGCATCCGCTGGTCAAAAGAAAGATCATTGGTAACTGTAAAATAGATCTGTTTCAACTTTAATAAAAGAAAAGGTCTTGCAAATATGCAAAACCTTTCCCAAAGGGATGCCTTCGGTAAATCTTTTAAACTATTAATCCCGGGAATGTTATTGTCCCATATTAATATTCTCAGAACCGTCGCTCTGATTCCTCATGTTTTTGCGTTTGAACAGATTGGGATCAAATTTTCCGAAACGCCAGCTGAAATTCAATCGTAATACCTGCGGGTCACGTCGGCGGAACACATCCTGGATAAAGTAAGAAGATTCTGAATGTACATCCGAACGTCTCGTTCTGAAAATATCATTTATGTTTAATGAAATGGATGCCTGTTTGTTTTTCAGGAACTCGTATTTAAAGGCTGCATCAACCCAATAATTGGCTCTTACATAACCCTGGGATGTTGTGGTTTGGCCAAACATGCCACCGCCGGGGCCTCCACCACCAAACATGCCACCGCCGCCACGACCCCCGCCTTCTCCACCACTTCCTCCGGGGGGCAATACAGTTTTGGATTGATAATTTCCTGACAATTGAAGGGTGAAGTTCTTTAGCAACTTGAATGTATTGTTCAGCTTTCCAAACCAGCTGGCAAACTGGTCTTGTGAAGCCTGGTCAGGAATGTTGATTTTTGAAGTGAAGAGATTGATGTTGCTGGTAAGGTCCCACCATTTGGTTACTTTATTTTTCAATGTCATTTCAAGACCGGTAACATAAGCTGAATTGGCATTGATATATGTGTTTACCAAAACGTCCTTACCTGTAACTGAACTTACTTCTTTTACCTGGTAACGGGTTATCAGGTCGTTGGTATTCTTAAAATATAATGATGCCAGAAAATTGTCTTTGTTCTTTTTAAATATTTTCTGGTAGGATAGCTCCACAGAATTGGTGAATTCAGGTTTCAGATCAGGATTACCACGACTGATATTAAGAGAGTCTGAATAATCAGTGTAAGGATACAGTTGAAAAAAATTCGGTCTATTGATCTTTCTTGTATAATTCAATTGCAGTTCCTGGTCATTCTTCATTTTATTACTGAGAAATACGCTGGGAAAAAGGCTGACAGGAAATTTGATATTGAAACTTTGTCCTTTGTCAGGCAGATTGCCCTGGTAATCGGAACTTTCAATTCTTAAACCCAACTGGTATCCGAAATTCTTAACCTGGTTGGAGTAGGTGGTATAAGCCGCATATATTTTGTCGGTGCTATTATAGTTTACCGACAATAAAGGATTATAGATGGCGTTTCCGGAAGGATCAAAAAAGTAGAAACTGTTTCTGCTGTCCACTTTCCTTACTGAGACCCGAAGACCGGCTTCAACCTTCGATTTATCGTTTATTGGCTGCACATAATCAGTTTGTGCGATAAAATTCTTGAAGTCTCCAGCGCCATCCTGGCGCTGTTTGAAGACGCTGCTAAGTGTATTTTGCGGCAGTTTATAGTAATCAGTCTGTATTAAATTACTGCTGTTGCTTTCGCTTCTGTTATAGGTTACATCGGCCGTCCACTCCTGTCCCGATTTGGGAAAATTATGCTTATAACTCAACATTATACCCTTGTTCTCCATCTTGCTTTTATTATTCGATGTTCTGATATTGAGAGAAGAAGTAACGGGATTGTAGAGGGAATCAACATAAATGTTACTGGTCGTAACGGGTTTAAAATTTCCTGAACCGATATTAGCCGCCAGTGAAATGGTATTGCGGTTATCAACAAAATAATCAAAACCACCACGAAAGAACATAAAACGCCCCTGGGATATGCTATGGTCGGTTTGGTAAAGTTTGGTCTGCGGTGTTCCGATTAATGTGGTACGGTCAGTGGTGCCATCGCTGATGGATTTTCTCTGGTGATAATTGGCATTGAGAAATACATTTATTTTCTCCTGGCGAAGATTGATATCTCCCCCGGCGCCGACCCTTCCTCTTGAATCAAGATTAAATCGGGTGCCGCCATTATAACCTACTTTTTTATTCTTCTTCAAAACAACATTCAAAATACCAGCCGTGCCGCCTGAAGCATCAAATTTTGCTGAAGGATTGGTAATGATCTCAACACTTTCTATTACATCTGCAGGAATTTGATCGAGAGTCATGGTTGTAGGGCGACCATCAACAAATATTTGAGGAGTATTATTCCGCATCGTTACATTACCATCAATGTCCACACTGATGGAGGGCACATTACGCATCACATCAACTGCTGTACCTCCTGCAGATACAAGATCTTTATCAACATTAAAAACCTTGCGATCGATTCCGAGCCGCAAACCCGGGTTGGATGCAGTAACGGTTACATTTTCCAGTACCTTATCGGCGATGTCAATCTTAATATTGCCCAGATCTTTATCGAGCATGCCGAGCATGGCGCTCATATCGCCATTGTTATTTGCATTATTGTCAGGCCTCTTTAAGTCAAAAGAAACATTTTGCTCATAAGGTTTATATCCTACAACCGAAACCCGTAGTTTTAATGGACCAAAAGCCGGTACATTCTCCAAACGGAACTCTCCATTAGCCCTGGTTATCATTCCTCCAATGACCACATCTTTTCTTTTTTTAGATATGCTGTCAAATTTATTTTGTATCAGTTGTACGGAAGCAAATTCAATGGGTTTTAAAGTGCTTGCTTCCACGAGTTTTCCATAAAGAGTGCCGGCAGGCATCTGCCTCCCGTTTGCTCCCCGGTTGGCGCCGGCAGGAGATTGGGCCTGAAGGGTGTAACAAACTAAAATTGAACTTAAAACGACCAATATTCTTCTCATTATTCTTGTTTTGTTTTTTAGACGGGCAAAGGTCAAAGAACCTGCTGACAATTGATTATTAACTTGATGAATGGCATTATGGCTGACATGAAAGGGAATAGCTTTTATTTTGAAATATTGTTCACCGAAATCAGGTTGTAACCAGTGTAATAAGCACCTGCAGCAGGCCAATAATAAAACCAATAACAGCGCCGATTATTTCCACAAATCTGAACTCTTTTGACATGATCTGGTAAAGAATTTCTTCCAGTTTATCTGAAGAAAACCCAGATACTTTCTGAATAACGATATGTTCAAGATCCAATTCAGTTCTCAGGTTACCGGCATATTGCTTCATTACTACCGGAAACAATAATTCAATTTCTTTCATGAAAGCTGATTTCAGCTTGCTGATAGTTTTGTCTCCGATAAACATGCTGATGACAGGCATTTCATCACTCATTTTATTTCGCAGAAAATCATCCACATGCTGTTCTATCATCGGCATAATTTTCTTCAGGTTTTCAGGGCTGCTGATCTTTTGTTCAATATCGGTGAACGAAAGAAACTCGTTGCTTATGATCTTACCGAGTTTTTCGGCAAACTGCTGCTGACGTTTTGGAAAAATACCCTGGAATGTGATTCCTAAAATCTTTTTTGGTTCTCTCGGATGAAAAAGCATTTTGATAGCCACCCAATTGGTAACCCAGCCGATAAAAGCTGAAATAATGGGAATGATGAATAACCAGTAATTCATTACAGCATTTATAAAATAAACCCCGACGCTTCTGTCGGGGTTGGTTGGGGTGGCTAACCGGGCTCGAACCGGCGACCCTCAGAACCACAATCTGATGCTCTAACCAACTGAGCTACAGCCACCATTTTTGTGTTGGCAAAAATAAGCAAAAGCAGTTTTTGTAAAAAATAAAAGGATATGAGTAAGTGATAAGTGTTGATAAAATGAATTGCAATCGTATTTCTTCTCCTCCATTCATCAAAAACACTTGTTAAATGGTTGTAAAAGCAAGAAAAACAAGGTTTTTGCGTTATTTTTGGATCATGTCTGATGCAATAAAATACCTATTGAATATGAAACGACTTCCTATTGTGATTCTGATGCTGGTTGCCGGATCCTTTCTTGCCTTTAAAACCACCGGAACCGGTGCCCGGAACACATCTGTACCTCCAACAAAATATGAACAAATCCTGAAACTGGTGGGTGATATGCTGCAGCAGGCTCATTACAGCCCGCAGGATATCAATGATGCTTTTTCCAGGAAGGTTTTCAGGAAATTTATTGGCGACCTTGATGCGGAAAAAAATATTTACCTGCAAGCCGATCTGGATGCTATGAAAAAATATGAGACAAAGATCGATGATGAAATAAAAGGAGCACCTGTGGAATTTTTCCTCGCTGCCGGCAAAACATTTAACAGCAGGTTGGATGAGGCGGCCAAAATGTATGACGAGCTACTTTCAAAGCCTTTTGATTTTACAATTGACGAAGAAGTAATACTGGACGGTGACAAATTGAATTATGCTGAATCAGATGCCGAAAGAAAAGAAAGGTGGAGAAAAAAATTAAAATACATGGCTCTGGAGAGATATACTGACCTGGTGGACATCCGTGAAAAAAATAAAGGAAAGGAAGGGTTTGTTGTAAAAACAGACGCCGAGCTTGAGAAAGATGCCCGTGATAAGGTAAAGAGAATCATTGACAGAACCTTTGAAAGATTCCGCCTGAAATTCAGTGATGATGATAAATTCAACCTTTTTGTAAATGCCATCACTACGACGATGGATCCGCATACCGAGTTTTTCCCGCCGGTTGATAAAAGATACTTTGATGAAGAAATGAGCGGCCGTTTTTATGGAATAGGCGCTTCTCTTCAATACGATGATGGTAATATTAAAATTGCCAGTGTGCTGGCAGGGAGTCCCGCATCCAAATCCGGTGAAGTACAAGCCGGCGATATTATTCAGAAAGTGGCAGAAGGAAAAGCAGAGCCGCTTGACCTTACCGGCTATACTGTTACCGATGCTGTAAAAGTTATTCGTGGCAAGAAAGGCACGGAAGTAAGGCTAACGATAAAAAAATTGGATGGCACAATAAAAATTATTTCTCTTATCAGGGATGAAATAGTACAGGATGAAACATTTGCCCGCAGCGCTATTGTAAAAAACAATGGGTCAAAAATCGGATATATATTTCTGCCTGAGTTTTATGCCGACTTTGATCATCCCAATGGGCCACGCAGCTATATTGATGTAGCTAAGGAAGTAAACAAGCTGAAAGAACAAAAAGTGGATGGTATTGTAATTGACCTTCGCAATAACGGTGGCGGATCTTTATATGATGTGGTACAGATGGCTGGATTGTTTGTTGATGAAGGTCCGATAGTGCAGGTGAAAGAGAGGGAAAGCAAACCCAGTGTATTAAAGGATAAGGACAGGAATGTATTATACACAGGTCCGCTGGCAGTAATGGTGAATGAATTCAGCGCATCTGCTTCTGAGATATTCGCAGCGGCGATCCAGGATTATGGCAGGGGTGTAATTATCGGCAGCACTTCTACATATGGCAAAGGAACGGTGCAGCGTAATATCGGGCTTGATGCCGAGAATGGATTTTCCATGTCTAACTCTGACCTTGGTACTATTAAACTGACTTTGCAGAAATTCTATCGCATCAACGGAGGCTCCACTCAATTGAAAGGAGTTAGTTCGGATATCGTTTTACCCGATAATCTTGAGTATCTGAAAGTGAGAGAAAAAGATGATCCGGATGCGTTGCCATGGGATGAGGTTTCAAAAACTACTTATAACTCATGGAAATCCGGCTATGATCTGAAAACGATTCAGCAACTGAGTAACCAGCGGCTTGAATCAGATATTACTTTTAAAACCATCAGGGAAAGTACCGACTGGTTATCTAAGCAAAACGACAAGCAATATTCCCTTCAGATTGATAAGTACCGTAAAGAACAGGCATCATTGCGTGCCACCATCAAGCAGCTTGAAACATTACTGAAGCTTGAAAATTCATTGGATGTTACGGCTTTACCCGGTGAGACCAATAAGTTTGAAAGCGATAAAAACAAGCAAGACCGTTTCACCCAATGGATTAAAAATCTGCAAAAAGATATTTATCTCGATCAGGCCGTGAAAGTGATGAATGATATGATCAGCCAGCAGAACCTGGTTAAGAATAAGGCGACTGATGAAGGAAAGAAAGCGTTTTAAGAATCTTCCCGTTTTCGGAAAGCAGCAGACCAATTAATTTCGCCCCTCCTTAAGGAGGGGTTGCTTTTTTTATAGCATGAAAGATCATCTTTTGGGAATGAGAGAAAAGGGGTTACTGTTTAGTATTATTGGGAGGTTAAATACTTCTCCTTTATCACATTTACATGATGATTCACATGACCAGCAACAATGAAGCCAATACCAAGTACATAATTTGGTTTGGCATTGGCTGTGCCGGATGCTTCCAGTTGATCATTGTCGAATGAGCCGAACAATGACAGGGTAGCTTCTCTTACCGATTCAAATTCTCTTACAAGATCCTTCCATTTTCTCTGGTCTGCTTTGGAATTAACGGCATAACTGTTTTCATCAAAACCGGGAAGGGAAGTGGGGTCTTTCCTGGCAAAGCAAAGAGCCCTGTAGCCGAATATTCTTTCTGCATCAATGATGTGGAGCAATACTTCCTTGATAGTCCACTTATCTTCAGCGTAGCGATAATTTCTTTTATCCTTTGGAATTTCTTTCAGAAATCTGACAAATGAACGGGTTTGTTTTTCCAATACATCCATCAGGTCATCTTCTTCCACCTGGTTGATATATTTATGAAAATATTCAGGCACTCTGCTGAGATCTGCTCTTGCCATAGTTAATCTTTTTTGGGGGGGGTATTAGTTGGTGTGCTGTTGAGAGGAGCTCCAACTGCAATGTCACACCGATGGCCAGGTTTTCCATGTTCGGGATTCAAGGCGGTAGTGGGAACTACCGGGGCAACCTCGCTGGTTGTGGTTGGTTTTACTAACTGAGATTTTGTAGCAACATTTTCCTGTTGTTGCACAGGTTGAGTAATAATAGCAGGTTGAGATGTTGGTTGGCTATTGAGAGGCGCTCCGACAGCGATATCGCAACGATGACCCGGTTTTCCATGTTCAGGATTCATTCCAGGAGCTACTGTATTTGTCGTCGAAATGGAGGTGGTAACAGGAGCAACGGGTGTAACAGGTTTTGTTTCAACCGTAGTTGAAGCGGGAGTCATCGCTACAACGGGAGTAGTCGGCTTACTATCCAAAGGGGCCCCCACTGCAATATCACAACGATGACCTGGTTGACCATGAGCCGGATTAAGTCCTTTGGCAGCTGTAATTACCGGAACAGAGACAGGTTTACCGGTATCACCAGAAGGGATAATTACATTGTTAACAGGAGCATTATTACCGGATGGAATAATAAGTGTTTGATTTGCCGGAAATTTTGCATTATCAAGGCTTGTCTCAGAAGATTTATTACCGGCTGAATTATTACAGCCTGATATTATAACAGTTAACAGGACCGGTAAAATAAGAGTTCTCATTTCTGTGTTTTGGTTTTGTAATTAGAGAGAATAGCAAATTACTCAACTTTTTAATAGCTGAGAAATAATATTAAACCAGTAAATGAGGTAAAACAGAGTTTCTGTTAGGTTTATACAAGAACTACCCGTTTTTTCCCGGCTTCACAATAGATTTTACTGGTTTCACAGGTGTGATTTTCTTTTCCCCCTTAGTTATTGATGCCAGCTTGATGGCCTCATAAGCATTTACGAATCCACCAGTCTTGCTGATATCAGCCAGGTTTACCGGATCGCCGGTTCCCGGGTCTTTAACCTGCACCGTAGTTTTTACTGCTGATTTTTCAATTATCATTTTTACCTGTCTTGCACTTAATGTGGGATAATATTCCATAATGAATGCCGCAAGTCCTGCTACAACCGGGGAAGCCATACTGGTTCCCTGCAGATTCTGGTAAGTATTGCCGCCGGGAACAGTAGAATAGATTCTTACTCCCGGTGCAAAAACATCCACTTCTGTTTTTCCATAGTTGGAGAAACTGGCGGTAAGGCCATTTCCATTCGCATCATTTTTTGGCCCGCTGGCGCCGACAGTGATCCAGTTGTTGGGCTTTTTGTTGTCAAGGAAAAGGGGAGTGGGATAATTAAAAGTGGTATCAATATTTTTTGCATCATTGCCTGCTGCATGCACCATCAGCACTCCTTTGCTTTCTGCATAGCGCACTGCATCATCCACCCAGTATTTTTCGGGAGAATAGCCCTTTCCAAAACTCATATTGATTACCTGTGCGCCATTGTCAACCGCATATCGGATGGCCAATGCAATATCCTTATCGTGTTCATCGCCATCGGGTACGGCACGGATCATCATGATCTTTACATTGTCGGCAATACCATCCATTCCAACCCCATTCTTTCTTTGTGCACCAATAATACCGGAAACATGGGTGCCGTGCAATGCAGATTTGTTACTTGCCATTACATCCGGGTTGCCATAGAATTTATCATTGAAATCATTGTAATTGTCTTTCACGATTTTTGCCCTGTACTCTTCGGGAGGAGTGTCAGCAGCTTCCGCTTTCTTTTCTTCACTGTTTACATAATCGCCAAAACCTTCCAGAAACTCCTGGTTAGTTGTTTCAAGAGCCCCGTTTTGCGACATCAGGCCAAACAAAGTAGCTTTTGCCTTCTTTGCATCTGCTTCGGTGGGATTGAAATCGTCCAACTCCTTACCTGTATATTTCTCTTTGCCCATTGCCTTGCGGAGTATGCTGTCACTTTTCGCACAATTTGAATAGGCCTTCTTGATAAACAGAAGCTCAAGGCTGCTCGTAGGAGAATCACCGCCGGTAATTTCTTCTTCAGCCCTTTTCCATGCTTTGTAATCAAAAAGATCCTGGGGAGAGAGAGTGCTTACATCTATGTCTTTATTATTCCATTTTGTTTTTTGTCCATGATAAACTCTTGCTGCCTCATAAGAATCCTGCTCTACGTTTTTGCCATCACGGCCCCCGATAAAATTCCATCCGTACACATCATCTACATATCCATTCTTATCATCATCAATACCGTTCCCGGGAATTTCTTTTAGATTGCGCCACAATACATTTTTCAGGTCCTCATGTGTAGTATCAATACCTGAATCTATAACAGCCACCACAACCGTTTTACTTTTTAGTCTTTTTGCCTTAACGAATTCATAGGCTTTGTCAACACTCAGGCCATAATACCCTGTTGCAGACTGGTCCAGTGTATGCCAGCCTTTGGGCACTTCTTGAGCAAAAAGAAGGGAGGAGATCATTGCACTGAGGCTAAGCAATGAGGTAAGTTTGATTATTTGATTCATTTGATTGATTTAAGTATAAAGTTGATAAAGATGGCGAAATTACAGATTACCATTCATACATTTTGCACAAATAATGACAGCCTTATCAGGGTGTTTTAGGTTTTTTTTGACGGATGGTAAGATCAATCGGTTGCTTGTCGAAATGATAAGGTTTAACCATCATGCCGCCGTAAGCGTCCCGATGGATTTATACATCAAATGTAATCCCCTGTGCCAGCGGGAGAGAGTTGCTGTAATTAATGGTGTTGGTTTGCCGGCGCATATAGATCTTCCATGCATCACTGCCGCTTTCACGGCCGCCACCGGTTTCTTTTTCGCCGCCAAATGCCCCGCCGATCTCAGCGCCGGATGTGCCGATATTTACATTGGCAATACCACAATCGCTGCCTGCATGAGAAAGAAACTGTTCTGCTTCTCTTAAATTCAAAGTCATAATAGAAGAAGACAATCCCTGTGGTACTTCGTTCTGAATAGCTATTGCTTCATCAATGGTTTTATACTTCAATAAATATAAAATAGGAGCAAAAGTTTCCTCACACACTATCTTGAAATTTGGTTTTGCTTCTGCTATACACGGTTTCACATAGCAACCGCTTTCATAACCGGCGCCGCTTAAAACTCCGCCTTCAACTACAAAATGCCCCCCTTCAGCTTTGCATTTTTCAATTGCATCCAGATACATGGTTACTGCACTCTTATCTATAAGCGGACCCACATGATTCTTTTCATCAAGCGGGTCGCCGATGCGTAACTGGTTGTAGGCTGAAACCAATTTTTCCTTTACTGCTTCATATATATCCTCATGGATGATTAATCTTCTTGTACTGGTACAACGTTGACCAGCCGTTCCCACTGCGCCAAATAAAGCTCCCGGAATTGCAATATCAAGATCAGCGTCCTTGGAAATAATTATTGCATTATTTCCTCCAAGTTCGAGTAATGATCTTCCCAGCCTGGCAGCAACAGCTTTTCCGACAGTTATGCCCATCGCTGTGGAGCCGGTGGCAGAAATCAATGGAATCCTTTTATCATTCAGCATCAGGTCTCCGATTTCACGGGAACTCACAAGTAAACAATTCACACCTTCGGGTACATTATTTTTTGCAAGCACTTCTGCCACGATGTTCTGGCATGCTATGGCACACAGAGGCACTTTACTTGAGGGTTTCCACACACATACATCACCACATACCCATGCAAGCATGCTGTTCCAGCCCCAGACGGCAACGGGAAAATTGAATGCCGAAATAATTCCAACAATCCCTAATGGATGATATTGTTCGTACATTCTATGCTGTGGCCTTTCGCTATGCATGGTAAGTCCATATAATTGCCTGGAAAGACCAACAGCAAAATCGCAAATGTCAATCATCTCCTGTACCTCACCATAGCCTTCCTGCAGGCTTTTACCCATTTCATAGGAAACCAGTTTGCCGAGAGGTTCTTTGTAATGCCTTAGCGCTTCACCGATCTGTCTTACAATTTCGCCTCTTTTTGGAGCAGGCATCATTCGCCATACCTTAAATGCTTCCTCCGCTTTTTGAAGAACAGTTTGATAACTATTTTCATCAGCAAGGATTACGGATGCTATCTTTTTTCCGTCAACGGGAGAGTACGAGTCAATGATTTTGCCGTTTGATTTTATCCAATTGGTGCCGGTGCTCACACCATTATTTACTGATTCAATCTTCAATGCTTTCAGAAAATCCATATTTTTCTTTTGAGGGTGCAAAGGTAAAGAAGAGAAAGTGGATAATGATACCAGTAAGTATTTGTTTTCTCTTAATACTGCTCACTTGTATTCGGGAAATCCTTGCTCTTTACATCTTTGATATATTGCTGCACTGCTCTGGTGGCCTGTTCATGTATATTGAGGTATTGGCGGAGAAATCTTGGCTTAAATTCAGTATTGATGCCGAGCATATCATGCATTACCAGCACTTGACCATCACAATCCATTCCTGCTCCAATGCCGATAGTGGGAATTGATAAACTCTGAGAAACTTCTTTGGCTAACGCTGCCGGAATTTTTTCCAGTACAATAGCAAAGCAACCGGCTTCTTCCAGCAACTTTGCATCTTTACGGAGTTTATTTGCTTCATCTTCTTCTTTTGCTCTGACAGTATAAGTTCCGAATTTATAAATGGATTGAGGAGTAAGCCCAAGGTGGCCCATTACCGGGATGCCGGCAGATACAATCCGCTTGATCGCATCCACCACTTCCTCACCTCCTTCCATTTTTACAGAATGTCCGCCTGTTTCTTTCATAATACGAATGGCAGAGGCAAGGGCTATATCAGAATTGGATTGATAGGAGCCGAACGGCATATCTACTACCACAAGACAACGATCAATGCCACGGATTACGGATTGTGCATGATAGATCATCTGGTCCATCGTAATGGGTAAAGTGGTTTCATTTCCGGCCATTACATTCGATGCTGAATCGCCAACCAGTATCACATCGATGCCAGCCCCGTCAATGATTTTTGCAAAAGAAAAATCATAAGCCGTCAACATAGTGATTTTTTCACCTGCAGCTTTCATTTTCTGCAGAGTGTTGGTGGTGATTCTTTTGATTTCTTTGTTAATAGACATAATTTGATTTTGGAATTGTGTCAGATGAGAAACTGTAATGACAAATCAAATGCCCGGAATATTGTCATGCCGAGGTACGAGGCATCTCAGAAATTCTGGTTTTCTTGTTAATTGCTGACTTTGAGACTCCTCCTTCGTCGGAGTGACAAGACCCCGGTTATAGAAATTTTAAACAAGATAAGTAATTTCCCAATCCCGTATTTCTCTGTTCCATTCATCAAACCTCAATTTCTTTCAACTTCACCTCTTCATAAAGCGTATGTATCAATCCATCTGCCAAACCGATCTTCGGTACGAATATTTCCTGTGCATCAGCCCATCTCATAACATTGATATAAATAAGTAAGGCAGGCACAATCACATCGGCCCTGTCTTCACGAAGTTTATACATGCTTATTCGCTGTGCCAGTGACATAGTGCTGAATTCTTTGTAGTAATCTCTCAGCAGGTCAAGTGTAAGTGGTTTACCTTCTTTACGATTAGAAAGGCTGAAAATTTTATTGATGTTGCCGCCGGAACCGATCGCTGTAATATGATGATACCCCTTTGTTTTTTTGTTGATGAATTCTTTCATCTCATCCCATGCAGCTTCCGTAACCTGGTTCTTTAGTAAGCGAATGGTGCCAATATTGAATGACTCTTTGGAAACTAATTTGCCATCGCTGAAGAAGGTAAGCTCAGTACTGCCGCCGCCGACATCAATATATAAATAAGATTCAGCGTCAGTCATATTTTCTGCAATATGATTTTCGTAGATAAAAGAAGCTTCCTCCTGTCCGCTGATGATCCGGATCTCGATACCGGTTTCTGCTTTTACTTTTTTGATGATTTCATTTGCATTGGCGGCATCCCGCATGGCGGATGTGGCGCAGGCTTTCAGGTGTTTTACATCGTACACATCAAGCAATAATTTGTAGGCCTTAATGGTCTTGATGATTTTTTCAGCTTTGGCTGTTGAAATTTCACCTTTGTCAAATACATCAAAGCCAAGACGAAGCGGAACCCTGACTAACACCACCTTGATAAATTCCGGAACAGCCTGCGGGCCGGCGATAACATCTGTGATCAATAATCTTGCTGCGTTGCTTCCAATGTCGATAGCGGCCAGTCTCACTTTTCAGTTTGTGTTTTTTTGAACAGGTAATTATAGGTTTCTACCTGTGATCGGATTTTCTTTTTAGTGGTGCGGACGTATTCATTACTCAACTCATTGTCCAGCCATCTCGCTTTCACATTATCCTGCAACTGGATGTTCAATATATCTTTCAGCTCCTGCTGAATTTCCTCATTCCAGATGGGGCAGGTGGCTTCCACACGGTGCTCCAGATTTCTCAACATCCAGTCGGCCGAAGATATATAAACTTTCTCTTTGCCTTTATTATGAAATACCCACACCCTTGCATGTTCCAGGTATTCATCCACGATGCTGATGGCACGGATGGGCTTTTCGAATTTTTTATGCTCTGAGAACATGCAGAAGATCCCTCTTACAATCAGTTTCAGTTGCACGCCTGCTCTTGCTGCTTCATACAGCTTGGCTATCATATCATCATCTGAAAGCGAATTCATCTTTAAGGTAATGGCTGCCGGTTTTTTCTTTCTTGCCTGCCGTATCTCTTCATCAATCAGGTTCAGCATTTCTTTTTTCACAATGGATGGGCTTGGTACGATAACCTTACAATCTTTCAGAAAATTCATTCCTGACTTGGGCTGCTCCAGGTAATTGAACATCCGGTTCACATCAGCCATTATTTTCTGATTGGCGGTGAGCAGGCAATGGTCGCCATACAGCTTTGCCGTTCTTTCACTAAGATTGCCGGTGCTTACAAAACCATACATAACAGAGTTGTTATCCTTTGTTTTTTTCCGGATCACACAGATCTTTGAATGCACTTTCATGTTCGGTATTTCCACCAGCACTTTGGCGCCTTCTTCTTCCAACCTGTTTTTCCATTCAATATTGGCTTCTTCTTCAAACCTTGCCCGCAACTCCAGCATCACTATCACTTCTTTTCCGTTTCGTACTGCATTGATCAATGCATTAATGATCTTTGATTGCGGAGCTACACGATAACAGGTGATTTTAATGGAAGTAACATCCGGGTCAAAAGCTGCTTCCCGGATCAAATCGATCAAAGGCCAGAAGGAATGATAGGGAAAATGCAGCATCACATCTTTTTCAAGTATCACATCGCTGACACGACGGGTAGTAAGCATCGGGTGGTCAAAAGATTTTTTCCGTTGCCGCTTTTCTTTAAATACCTGTTCGGGAAATTCCATGAAGTCACGGAAATTATGAATGCGGCCACCCGGTATCAGGTTATCTCTTTTGGAAAGATTGAGTCTTCTGACTAAATACTCAAGCAAGCCCGGGTCCATTTCCCTGTCGTAAACAAACCTTACGGGTTTTCCTTTACGGCGGTTTTTAATTCCCTTTTCAATCTTCTGAATGATATTGGTGGAAATGTCTTCATCAATATCAATTTCAGCATCACGGGTTACTTTAAAAATATGCGAATGGTACTGATCGTAACCAAAATAGGAGAATATATCCGGTAAATTAAAACGGATCACATCTTCCAGCAAAATGATATGGTGTTCATCAGGTGCAGGGGAGGGCAGTATGATAAACCGGTTCTGTGTTCTTTCCGGTAATTCGATCAAAGCGAATTTTCTTTTTAAGGCGCTTTCCTTTTTCCACATCACCACGGCGAGATATATGGACCTGTCGTGTAAAGCCGGAAATTCGGGTATGTTCTCAATCATTAATGGTATTACGTCGGAGCTTACTTCCTCTTCAAAATAGTTGCGCACAAATTCCTGCTGTTCCTTGTTCAGTTCTTTTTCCGTCAGCAGAAATATTTTTTGTTCTTTCAGTTGTGCCGTTACCTCCTCCCATATCCGGTGAAATTCGCCCTGCTGGTTCAGCACCGTCATCTGTATCTCATCAATGATCTGCTGCGGATTGTTTTCAAGATGCATATTGGCTTTGCTACCGAGCTGTATCATCCGCCTTAGTGTGGCTACACGAACACGGAAAAATTCATCGAGATTATTGGAAAAAATGCCGAGAAAGCGGATGCGTTCCCGCAAGGGAACAGTCGGGTCAGCGGCTTCCTGTAGCACTCTTGCATTAAAGGAAAGCCAGCTTATATCTCTTGCAATTGTTTTTCGTTTGTCGTGGGCCATGCCTTAAAATTAATAAACGGTGATGAAGTAAGAAATAAAGTTTTGAAATCGTCGTACTTTAGTTACATGGTTGAGAAAATGATTGAAAAGCTGAACAGTCTTTCCCCGATGAGCGGGGAACTGTCGGAAAAAATAAGGTTGCTGGCTGTCGTTGAATCTTTCAATGCCGGAGATATCATTCTGAAAGAAGGGGAAGTTTGCCGAAAAGCTTCTTTTATTGCAAGGGGGTTGACAAGGTCATATTATCTCAATGAAGATGCAGATATTACTTCCCGGTTTATGGAAGAAGGGTCTATTGTAACGGCGTGGATCAGTTATTATACCCAAAAACCGGGAAACGAATTTATAGAGGCCGTTGAGGATACCACGATTGTGAGTCTTCACTATGATGACATACAAAAACTGTATGCTCTCTTCCCGGAATTCAATACTACGGTTCGGAAACAGGTGGAACATGCTTTCTATCTTTCAGAGCAGCGGACGCAATTGCTGCGCAAACATACGGCGGAAGAAAAGTACAAACTCTTTATTCAACTGCACCCATCATTAATGCAGCGGGCACAACTGAAACACATTGCCTCCTATCTTGGCATGAATCAGGAAACCCTGAGCCGGGTAAGAGCCAACTTCGCTAAACGTCACTCCTGATGATATGAATTGACAAATGTCAAAAAAAATGTTTTTCTGACCTTTCTTGACAAATGTCAATGGAGAATCGTCATTCCCCTTTGTAATTTTATTGTGATTAGTGACCCTCAAAGTAAAGTAGAGTTTATGAAGCGGGTTTTGGTAATTATACAAGTTTTACTGAGCACTCAGTTATTATTTTGCCAGGAAGGAATAAAGAATCCCCAAAGCTATATTACTTCAGCTTATTCATTCGGATTTACTAACTCTTCCTTTTTTCAATTTGGCTTTGAAAGAATAGTTAAGATCGGGAACATTCATGCGGGATTTAATATATCCCTTATTCCTTCCTATCAATACGAACCCCTTTCCAATATTGATGTTTTCTCTGACTACAAAAATTATTACAAACAAAACCTGCCCGTATTTGATCTTCTATCTTACTTTTTTACCGGTAAGGATAAACAACGAAACACCGGTTTTTATTTTAAAGGCGGGGTGAATGTAATTCCATTCAGGGTCAGGTATGATTATATTCAAAGCTTTCAACATGATACAATAATTTATCAGAAAACAGATAAATACAGGATACTTCCGGGCTTTACAGGAGGCTTGGGTTTTCAGTTCCCTCTGTTTGGGATGGGCAAAAGAGGGCGAATTGAATACGTCTCCCGGCTTTCAATACCCGGTAAGGAAATTGAAGTTGTGATGTTAATGATTTCGGCAGCATTCGGTTTTTAGATTTTTAAAAATTATTTATATGCAATGTATTTCTGATTTGTTATAAAATAGCTGATTATGAAATCAATGTTTTTAATTGTCGGCCTTACGGCTTTAGTAAGTTGTATGTCCTGTAAAAAAGAGAATAATACCAGTAATGGCGTTTCGACTGTCATTAAAGGGCATGTTGAAGATCCCATCAGAGGAATCAATATCAGCGGGTATAAAATTGTGTTGATAAAAAAAGTTGGTATGGATTGCGCAGGCTGGCTGTGTGGAACTGTATTCGAGAAAATAGCTGAGACGTATACTGATAATAATGGTGATTATTTGATCAAATTCAATTATAAAGTAGAAGCAGGGCAAGACTATTACTTAGAAGAACAGTATTATGGAACTCCTTATTATCATGAATCCTCATCGGGTTCTGGACCGATCGTTGGGGGAGCCACAAATATCATAAACATGACTGCATGGAAACCCGTAGAGCTGAAATTAAATGTTCAGGTAATGAATAATAACATTCCTCCTTTAAATATCAGGAACGAATTAGCAGCAACTCATCAAACATTACTAAATGTTGAAAGTATTTATCAGCAAAACATTAATGGAACTTATATCTTAAGATCAAGACCTAACAGCGATATTAGTATCATTTTCTATTACACTGTTAATTACGCTTCACCCAATCCTGTAACACATCAAAAAATCATACCCTATCGCACTACCTTAGATAGCACAGTAACTTTAAACTTTATGATTGATTGTTCAACTTTTTGAAAATACTCATTTAGTGACATTTGTCAATTCATTTTTCAAAATCATTCCGGAATTTAACAGCATAAAAAAATATGAATATGAAACCAATCTCCAAATCTTTGTCTTTGTTGATACTGGTTTGCTTGTTAATGGCGGCAAGCTGTAAAAAAAATGATTTTCCTCCTCCTGACCCGTTTGCTACATTGGACAATAGACTTGTTTTTAAAATCAATGGTTACGAATGGCAGTCAACTGAAAGCGGAGGTGGATTTTATAAAGAATATAACGGGCATGAATTCATTTATATCGGTTTTGGCAGTGGCTGGGAATCCATAAATTTTTTTATCAATCCACCTTATGATAAATCCTATTATATTTTTAATAAGAACACCAGTACTTATGGATGTAATCTCTATCCACAGGACTACATTTCGTTTTCAAGATGGTATCCCGGTTTTACACCGAGTGAAACATATGTCACAAACTCTGTTGATACCGGAAGAGTGGATATTGTTTTATTAGATACCTGCGCAAACAGAATAAAAGGCAAATTTTTCTTTACTGGAACAGATATCAACACAGGTAAAAAAATAACTGTTACAGAAGGTTACTTTGACTATCGCAGGTAATCAGCAATATAAAAAGTGAAATTGTAAGTAACTTATCGTTGCTTTCAAAGTTTGGCTGTTATCTCTTTATTTGATGAATAACCCCAGTCGTCGAAAACCCCTCCAGCACCGGATTTATCACCACCCTTCCACCATTCGCCATCACTTCTTTTGCTCCTGCAATTTGTTCCACCGTGTAGTCGCCGCCCTTTACTAGCACATCGGGCATGATGGCTTTTATTAACTCAAGCGGGGTATCTTCTTCAAATAATACTACGGCATCCACCAATACTAATGAAGCAAGTACAAGTGCCCTTGATTGTTCATCATTCACCGGACGGCTATCGCCTTTTAATCTTTTGGTTGATGCATCGCTGTTTAATCCAACAATTAAATAATCTGCTTCTTTTGCTGCTGCTGAAAGTGAATAGATATGCCCTTGATGCAGTATGTCAAACACCCCATTGGTAAAGGCGATGGTTTTATTTTTAAGCCGCCATTGGGCAATCCCTTGCAACAATGCCGGCAGTGTAAAAATTTTATTGGGTATCAGGTCGGCTCTTTTCAATTTGTTTTCTTTTATTATGATAGGGCATGGCTACAAAACTAAACAAACCGCCTATTAAAATTACTGTTGTCTGCGCCACCCATAAGATAAGACCAAAGGCAGTTGCGATGCCCTCATTGAGTCCATACACAACCATGGTTTTTTCCACGAGGTATGAATAGGCGCCGATGCCACCGGGTGTGGCCACTATTCCGATGCTGCCTGCTGATAATATTGCAAAGGCTTCCCGGATGCCATACTGTTCAGTTTCTTTAAAAGCCAGGAAGCCAAGAAAGCCGCCCATGAGATATAGCGTCCATAAAAGCACGGTAAGGAAGATGAACTGCCCTCTTTTTTTCAAATGCTGAATGGCACTGATGCCTTCCCATATGCGGCGACCGATCTTCTTTAATGCCTGGCCAAGGTCCCTGAAATCTTTCTTCTTCCTGATCATCCAGGTTGCGATCAACAGGATGATGATTCCTGCAATGACGAGCAGTATGATTGATGACGAAACGGTTTTATGCGCCGGGTCGGGTTTTGAATTAAAGATTGCTTCCGTAAGGTCTGAATATAGGTCAGGTTGAATGATCAGCGTAATTCCGAATACAAGCAATAAAGTAATGGCATCAATGATTCTTTCGAGAATGATAGTGCCGATCAGCTTGTCTACGGGAATTTTTTCATAACGGGCCAGCATGGTGCATTTTACCACTTCACCAAGCCGGGGCACAGCATGGTTGGTAAGATAGCCGATCAATACGGCAAAAAAAGCATTGGCAATGGAAGGGTGATAACCCAGCGATTGCATCAGTAACCTCCACCGGATTGCTCTTATCAGGTGACTGGAAAATAAAATAACAAATACAGGAAGTATAAGCCAGTATCTCGCTGTTTGTAATGCTTCTTTAATTCGGGATTTGTCATCAGCAGTAAGATCGTTTATAGACCACCACACCAGAAAAATACCCAGGCCAAGAAAAAACAGGTACTGAAGTATAGTGCGGATCCTTTTGTTCATGAAAGCCGAAAATAGATAAAAGTGCAGAGAAGACAAATGACAAAGACAGTCAAACAAGTCAAATGGGTCATATAAGTCAAATAGGCAGGATTGTCAATTCAGAAGCATATTGTCAATAAGTCTTACTTCATTTAAGAAGGCAGCGATAAGTGCAACGAGTTTCTGTTTCCCGTCCCAATCATTTACGATGGCAAGGTTATCAGCATCAGCTATTTCAACATAATCAGGTTTAAACCCTGCCTGTATTAGCATCCTGTTTGCATCTTTCTTTATTGAATCAGGATTTCCGGGTTTGATGTTTTCTTTTAAAAAGCTAAGGGTTTTAAAAATCTGGATGGCTGTTTTTCTTTCCTGTTCATTCAGCCTCATATTGCGGCTGCTCATGGCAAGCCCATCTTTTTCCCGGAGGGTGGGACAGACGGTCATAGTAATTGATCCTTTTAACCCGGTCAGCTCAATTAATTTTCCGATAACCATGCATTGCTGGTAATCTTTTTGTCCGAGATAAAGTTTATGAGGCATTACTATTTCAAGCAGGCGTTGTACTACCATGCACACTCCCTGAAAATGACCCGGACGGTATTTGCCTTCGAGAATTGTTTCAAAGTAACCTAAATCAAAATGGCCTGCCTTTTCTATACCATGGGGATATATTTCAGAAACTGATGGGAGAAACAAGACATCGCATCCGGCTTCTTCCAGCAGGTCAATGTCCTTTTCAATAGTGATGGGGTATTTTTCAAAATCTTTCGGGTCGTTAAATTGGGTTGGATTTACGAAAATGCTGGCGACAGTAATATCGTTTCGGTTTTTGGAAGTATTGAGAAGGGATATATGACCGGCATGTAATGCACCCATGGTCGGAACGAAACCAATATTCAGATCGGCTTTTCGCTGAGTTTCAAGCCACTTACGCAAGTCTGCTGCTTTTTTAAATAAAATCATTTACAGGATCAGTTTGCTTATTCAATGTCTTAAGGTCTTCCTTCTTAAGTTTAAATTGGCTACCTTTGCCCGCCTTTATCAGTAGCCTGCTCAGGCGGGTCAGGATCTAATTTAAACAGGAGCCCATGTCAGCAAAGAAAAGAATTTTATTTATCGCCAATGAAATGTCGCCCTACCTGGAGTTGACAGAGTTTGCAGAAACAGCCAATAAACTGGCTATCAAATCCAACGACAATAATTTCGAAGTGCGTTGCATCATGCCCCGGTTTGGTATCATTAATGAACGCAGGCACAGGTTGCATGAAGTGGTAAGACTTTCGGGCATCAATGTTTCTGTAGATAATGAGGACATGCCGCTTCAGATAAAAGTAGCTTCACTGCCCAGCGCCAGGCTGCAGGTATATTTCCTGGACAACGAAGATCTTTTTAAAAGAAAATTTATTTTTCACGACGAAAATGAAAAATGGTTTGATGACAATGGTCTCCGGACTGTGTTTTATTGCAAAGGGGCATTGGAAACGGTAAAAAAGTTTGGCTGGCCCCCCGACATTATTCATTGCAGCGGGTGGATGACAGGGCTGATCCCTTTTTATTTAAAAACGGTTTATAAAAAAGAACCTGTTTTTGCACACAGCAAAATTGTATTCACTATTGGCCAAAATACTTTTAAAGAAAAGCTGGGAAGTGATTTTACAAAAAAAGCCCTTATCCATGCTTCCTTAAAAGAAAAGGATCTTGAGATATATAAGGATGCCAATAACACAGCCATGTTCCGTGGTGGCGCCACCTATGCTGATGCGATAACCTTCGGCGCAGAAAAGATAGAAAAGAAATTAGGGGAAGAATTTTCCAAAGTGAGGGGCAAGAAAACACTGCCTTATAATCCCGAGGGAGATTTAACAGACTATTTACAACTCTATAGCGACCTTGCAAGCAAGTAAAAAATTCTAACCCGACAACTAAATTTACTTTGTGAGAAACAGACATTTCGCAATCTCTTTCGCAACTGCTGTTGCCGCCATTACCCTATTTTTTTCAGCCTGCAGAAAGATCAATGATTCCACAGAATTGGGCGGGGGATTAATTCCGCCTGTGGATAATATCACCACTTTTGATACTACAATATCGGTACAGAGCTTTAATGATACTTTCGGGCTTGCCAATGATTCACAGTACCTGGCCAGGAATGCAGAACATTTTGTGGGGCTAATCAATAATGATCCGTTTTTTGGAAAAACGGATGCCCAGATGTTCTTCGAGTTAAAACCAGCTTTGTATGGCAGTTATCCCTTTGCAAGAAAAGACAGTGTAAAGATTGACTCCATTGTGCTGGTGCTTAGCTACCTGGAAACATATGGTGATACCAACACCGCCCAGCAATTGAAAGTATATGAACTTGATCAGAGCAACAATTTTACCTACGACTCGGCATATCTTATCCGTAAAGAAAATTTTACTTACAACACTGCGGCGCCCTTGAGTGTACCCGGTCAGCTTTTTTATCCCCGTAATCTTAATGACTCCGTGAAGGCTTTCAGGGATACAACCACAAACCAGTTGAGGATAAAACTGGACACTAATTTTGCCCGTCGCCTCTTTAATTATGACACCAGCAATGCTTACAAATCAGATTCAATCTTCAAAACAAACTTTAAGGGGTTTGCATTAAGGTCAGAAGGAGCAGGTAATGCCATTATGGGTTTTGAATTTGCGAGCATAAATACCAAACTTGCCATTTACTATAATCATCCTAAAGTGGGTGGCGGAGGCCGGGATACTTCTGTTTATTATTTCTTCTTCACTTCATTATCAGCAGGGGCGCAATATGTAAAAAGAGATTATTCAGGCACCCCATTGCAGGCTTCTCTTGGCGGAGCAACGGAAGACCCGATAGTGTATATGCAGGGTTCGCCGGGTACATTTGCCAATATCAGGATCCCGGCTCTTGCTACATTAAGCAACCGTTTAATTCACCGGGCTGAGCTGATTGTAGAACAGCTTTATGATTTAAGCGACAGTACATTTTATGCACCTGAAGTTTTATATCTTGATGCTTCTGACCCTTCGATCACTGTTTCAAATTATAAATTCCGCACTATTCCTTATGATCTTGCCTATACTCCAACGGGTTTTGATTTCAGAAGTTTAGGCTGCCTGCCTTTAAATGAAAAAGATGCATTGGGTAATCCCATCAGGGTTTGGCGATTTAATATCTCAAGATATGTGCAGCATGTGCTTACCAAAACACAATCCCTTTATGATCTCCGGCTTTCGGCGCCTTTCACATTAAGTGAAGTGTATACCATACCACCGGCAGCTGATGTGGTGTACCCGGGACTGTTCCTTAACCCAACTATTGCAAAAGGCAGAATAAGGGTCGGGGGCGGAAATCATCCTGCACAAAGGATGCGGTTGAGATTGATCTATTCTAAGCTTTGATTCATTTATATTTATCAAGATATGTTCAAAAGCCTGTCATTAAATGCTGACAGGCTTTTTTCATACAAATACCGACCTTATCTTTGCCGCCTAAAATTTAATACATGCCGTATTTATTCACTTCTGAGTCTGTAAGCGAAGGCCATCCTGATAAAGTGGCTGACCAGATATCAGATGCACTGATCGATAACTTTCTTGCTTATGACCCGAACAGCAAAGTGGCTTGCGAAACTTTGGTGACAACAGGACAGGTGGTGCTGGCAGGTGAAGTAAAATCAAAGACCTACCTGGATGTGCAGGATATTGCCCGTGAAGTGATCCGCAGTATCGGGTACACCAAGGCAGAATATATGTTTGAGGCAAACAGCTGCGGAATTCTTTCTGCTATTCATGAGCAAAGCGCCGACATCAACCGTGGTGTGGATCGCAGTGTTAAAACATTAAGTTTCGATGCAAAAGCCAATGCGCAGGGAGCAGGTGACCAGGGAATGATGTTTGGTTATGCTACAAAGGAAACTGACAACTACATGCCTCTTCCACTTGATCTGGCACATAAAATTTTACAGGAGCTATCCAGAACAAGGCGTGCAGGAAAAGAATTGAAATACCTCAGGCCCGATGCCAAAAGCCAGGTGACGATTGAATACGATGATAAAAACAATCCCATCCGGATTGACACAATCGTAGTATCAACCCAGCATGATGATTTTGATACAGATAAAAAAATGCTGGAGCAGATAAGGAAAGATATCATTGAAATTATCATTCCCCGTGTAAAGAAACAATTGAAACCTTCGATTCAGAAATTGTTCAATGATAAGATCACCTATCACATCAACCCGACAGGTAAGTTTGTGATCGGTGGTCCGCATGGCGATACCGGACTTACCGGCCGCAAGATCATCGTTGATACTTATGGGGGCAAAGGAGCTCATGGCGGTGGTGCCTTCAGCGGTAAAGACCCAAGCAAAGTTGACCGCAGCGCTGCCTATGCCACAAGACATATTGCAAAGAACCTCGTTGCTGCAGGTGTATGCGATGAAGTGCTGGTGCAGGTGTCGTATGCGATAGGGGTAGCAAAACCCTGTGGATTGTTTGTAGATACCAATGGTACATCCAAAGTGAAGATGACAGATGGCGAGATCGCAAGGAAAGTGGAGAAGATATTTGATATGCGGCCTTATGCCATCGAGCAGCGTTTGAAACTCCGCAACCCCATTTATGCCGAAACAGCAGCCTATGGACATATGGGAAGGGAACCGAAAGTGGTAACCAAAGTTTTTAATAAAGGAAAGGACAACGAGAAGAAAGTACAAGTGGAACTTTTTACATGGGAGAAACTGGATTTGGTGAACGAAGTGAAGAAAGCATTTGGGTTGTAAAGCCCTCCAACCCTCCTTGTCCGGCAGGTAGGCCCTCCGAAAGAGATCTTTGGATGACTCCGAAAGATTGAAAGATCATTCGGAGTTTTTATTTCAGTGTTTCTGTGCTTCAGCGGCAAAGATTTAAATTTGAAAGGTGAAAAATTTCAGACATCAGCACAGGCCAAAAAAAAGTTCATTGGTGATAGGGCGCAATGCTGTGATGGAGGCATTGCATGGCGATAAGCAGCTTGACAGGATCTATCTTGACGCAAAAGCCCAGGGGCAGGTCATCAACGGGATAAAAGCACTGGCTTCCAAACATGCGGTGCCGGTTAATTATGTGCCTAAAGCAAAGCTGGATAGTTTCAACATAACAGATCATGAAGGTTGCGTAGCGCAAATTGCTAAAGTGCAGTATCAAAATCTGCAAGACGTTATCTCTTTGGTAACGGAAAGCGGTGAAACACCATTGTTTCTCATTCTTGACGGGATAACCGATATAAGAAATATCGGCGGCATTGCCCGTACGGCATATTGTACAGGCGTGCATGCTATTATTATTCCCGATAAAGGAGTGGGAGCGTTGAATGAGGATGCTATACTTACATCGGCCGGGGCATTGGAGAAAATACCGGTTTGCAGGGTAAGCAGCCTGATGAAAGCTGTGGATGAACTTCATCTGAATGGTATTAAAGTTTTTGCAAGCGAAATGAAAGCGGATAAGTCAATTGGGGAAATTGATCTTACGGAACCCTGTGCAATTGTGTTGGGTAGTGAGGAAAAGGGAATTTACCCGGCATTAATGAAAGTATGCGATCAAAAAATAAAAATCCCCATGAAAAGGGATTTTGAAAGCCTGAATGTGTCGGTAGCTACAGGCATGCTATTGTATGAAGCAATGAAGCAGAGAAATGCTTCTTAAATTTTGCCGCTTTTATAAATTTAACCGCACTGATAAAGCCGGAAAGGAACGATGTACAAAACTATTCTGCTGAATCAAAGGGCTTGTTTCCATTTTTAATCCAAGACTTGCGGCTTTATTTCTGTTTTTTGTAGCAGAAATAAAAAATGCAATGCTGGTGCCTATAGAAGCCAAACCCACTACAATGGCAGTGCCGCTGCGGGTACGTTCAGACTTACCCAGTTCAGAATCAGTTTCCATGGTCCCGAGGAGGAAGGTGGTAATTCCTGCTCCCATAAATACCCAGGCGGCAGTTTTTTGTTTTTTACTTTTTTTCAGATAGTCCTGTTTGGTAAGTACAGGAGAAGGTTTACTTTGCTGGCCATAGAATGTACTTGCAATTATCAGCAGAGCAAAACATCCGATAATCTTTTTCATGTTTTGTTTTTTGAATGAAGAATTCATTTATTAATAAGCCCGGCAGGTCACTATCATCCCCCACCACTGTTAATACTGATAAAGATAAAAGATAAATTTTTACACTGAAAAATTTAGTTTTTTAAGGACCTCCGATACACTGTTAATACGTTGCTGCTCCGTTACGGGGTTATCACTCTGAAGTTGACGCTTATTGACTATCTTTAAAAACAAGATGAATCCTCCTGCCGTCAAACTTATAGAATGCCCCCGTGATGCGATGCAGGGATGGAAACATTTTATTCCTACGGAAAAAAAGATTGAATACATAAATTCATTACTGAAGGTTGGTTTTGATGCCATTGATTTCGGAAGTTTTGTTTCACCGAAAGTCATCCCGCAGATGGCGGATACAGGTGAAGTAACCGGGAAACTGGAATTGGGAATCAGTAAGTCAAAACTTCTTGCGATTATTGCTAACTATCGGGGAGCAGAAACAGCAGTCACATTTGAGCAAATCACTTATCTCGGGTTTCCTTTTTCTGTTTCAGAGACATTTCAGCAGCGCAATACCAACTCTTCTGTTCAGGAAGCGCTGGGCAGGGTGGAGGAGATTCAAAATCTTTGCATAAAAACAGGCAAGCAACTGGTTGTTTACATTTCTATGGGCTTTGGCAATCCCTATGGCGATGCTTATGATGAAGAAATTGTTTTTGAATGGGTGAATAAATTAGTGGCGATGGATATCGGAATTATTTCACTGGCGGATACGGTTGGCGTAGCCACGTCAGAGCAGGTCTATGATATAACCAGCTATCTGATTGAATCGTTACCGGGAATCGAAATTGGGGTTCACCTGCATTCCACTCCTCAGAATTGGAAAGAAAAACTGGAAGCTGCCGTGAAAGCCGGTTGCAGGAGATTTGACGGGGCATTAAAAGGCATCGGCGGTTGCCCCATGGCAAATGATGAACTGGTAGGTAATATGAACAGCGAATGGATGATAAATTATTTCGAAGAAAATAATTTACTTAAAGGACTAGATAAAGAAGCCTTACAGGAAAGTCTGCGGATAGCCGGGGAAATATTTATTTGATATTAATTATGCAGTTTCAGTTACCCATAGATATAAAGCAATTGCCTGAACCAATAAGGTACCAGGATAAAATTTTACTGGTCGGCTCCTGTTTTACTGAACACATTGGCAATGCGCTGGAGGAATTAAAATTTTCGGTGGTTCAAAACCCCAATGGTATTTTATTTGGGCCTGATGCAGTTTGCAAGAGCTTTGGTTCTTATGTTGTCAACAAAAAGTATAAGGAAGATGATCTGTTTCAGTTGAATGAAGTATGGCACAGTTGGGATCATCATTCAAGATTTTCCAATATCAGCAGGGCGGAGGCGGTTCGGATTATTAATGAGTCGCAGGAGAATGCACATAAATTTCTGAAAAAGACAGATTGGTTGATAATTACATTAGGATCTTCATTTGTTTACCGGCTGACCGATCTTAGCCCCCAACCCCCTATCCGGGAGGAGAGAGGGAGTGTGGCAAACTGCCACCGTGCCCCCGCCAATTGGTTTAAAAAAGAAATGCTGGAGATCGATGATATAAAATCAATGCTGGAAGAATGTTTGAGGAAGTTGAAACAGTTCAATCCAAAACTGAAATTCATATTCACAGTTAGCCCGGTGCGGCATATCAGAGATGGGGTTATAGAAAACAATAGGAGCAAAGCAAGATTGATTGAGGCAGTGCATTTTATTTGTTCAAAATTCGATTCAGTGTATTATTTCCCAGCTTACGAAATAGTTATTGATGTGCTGCGGGATTACCGTTTTTATGATATTGACCTGGTGCATCCCAATTACCCGGCTACTGAGTTTGTGCTGGAGAAGTTTGCAGAATCATGCGTCGCTGAAAAAACAAGAGAGTTAATGAAAGAGATAAAGCAAATTGTGAGAGCCAGGAAGCACAGACCTTTTCAGCCAGATACAAAAGCTCACCAGCAATTTCTTTCAGCTAATTTTCTTAAAACAAAAGAACTAAAAGAAAAATATCCTTTCTTAGATCTGGCAGAGGAGTTGAAATATTTTTCACAAACATGATCAGGGAAATTATAACTGCTGTCTTCAGGCTGAATAAATCTGGATTTACGGGCCGAATGAAATTAACAATAGACCAACGAACAACAAATAAATAATGACTGTGATCATCCTTATTAAAAGATCGTTTATTGTTGGTTGTCTGACAATCCTCATTTCATGTTCTGGGAAAAAATTTGATTCAGAAAAATGGAAGGCTGATGAAAAAAGAAATGAACAGGTTGATAACCTCGTTGATTCAAAAATCCTGATTGGTAAATCCTTTGATGAAGTAAAAGACTTGCTTGGACATGGTTATCTTTCACACGGAGTTGTTATTACCGACAGCACACAGGCGCCAAAGAATTTTCAAATACAATACCTGACGGGAGGGGTAAAATGGATTGATTTTGAAAGGCTGCTGATAACCTTTGAATCAGGCAGGGTAATCCGCACCGAAAAATATTACGACTGAGTGATCTTGTAAACAGTTTCCTGGTAATAAATTTCCCCCGGTATTAAAACTGTGCTCGGAAAATGGGGAATATTGATGGCATTCGGATGTTTGTGTGTTTCCAAACAAAACCCGGAGAAGGGCCCGTAGCTTTCACCACACTTCCCTTTCACTGACGGTATCCATTTCCCGGAATAAAAATGAACAACAGGGTCGGTGGAATAGATCTGCAACTGAACTCCTGATTGCAGTGACCTTGCCTCTGCCATCAGTGAAAGTTCTTTGTTCCCGCAATCAAAACTTTTGTCATATTCGTCTATCTGTTTCAGTCCCTCGCCGATCTTCTTAAAATCTTTGAAATCATAAGGAGTATTTTCTATCGGTAGTATGTTACCTGTGGCAACAAGATTAGCATCCTGCTCCAGCATTTGGGATGAATTGATCTTTATTTCATGATCATGAATAGTTCCTTTTCCGTTGTTGAGATTGAAGTAACTGTGATGGGTGAGATTGATGACTGTGGGTTTATCGCAGGCTGCTCTGTATTCATAGCTTAGCTCATCCTCATTTAGTTCAAACCGGATCAATGTTTCAAGATTGCCGGGAAAACCTTCTTCGCCATCCGCACTCAGGTATTTTAGTTCAAGAAAAGGATTGGGGCTTTCACCGGAGGCTACGAATTGCCAAACCCTTCTGTCGAAGCCTTTGTGCCCGCCATGCAGAATTTCATTGCCGTTATTTTTCGGAAGGATATACTTCTTTGCATCCAGTTCAAATTCCGCATTTTTGATGCGGTTGGCATAGCGGCCAACGGCACAACCAAACCATGGATATTGCTTCAGATAACCTTCTTCGAAATAATCTTCCATTTTATCAAAGCCAAGTACAATATCATTAATACTGCCGTCTGCATTCTTTATTTTGAATGAAGTGATGACGGCGCCGTAATTTGAGATCATTACTTCTGTTCCCTTTGCATTGCGCAATGTGAACAAATAAATATCTTCACCGGAAGAATGAGTAAAGCAAAATTGCTTTTGTACTGACATAAGGAATGAAAATAATACAAATTGAATGATGACCGGTGAATTGGTAAAAGAATTCCGCAATCGTTTTCAGAAAGTACCTGAACATATTTTCTTTTGCCCGGGCAGGGTTAATCTGATCGGGGAGCATATTGATTACAACGGGGGACAGGTGATGCCCTGCGCCATTTCAAGAGGAACCTTTCTTGCTGTTTCAAAAAACCTTGATAAGAAATTTCGGTTTCATTGTCTCAATTTTTCCGAAGTGGCCGAGTTACACTTGCAGGAGTCCTATTCAAGAACCGGAAAGCAATGGTTCAATTACCCGCTGGGTATCATCAACCAATTGCTGGCAGACGGGCATAATCTTTCAGGGCTTGATATGCTTTTTTATGGCAACCTGCCGGTTGGGGCAGGTCTTTCTTCTTCTGCATCCATTGAAGTACTTACAGCATTTGCTTTCAACGAACTTTTCCGGTTGAATATTTCCGGAAAACAAATGGCGCTGCTTTCAAAGAAAGTGGAAAACGAATTTATAGGAGTTAACTGCGGCATCATGGATCAGTTTGCTGTGGCCATGGGTCAAAAAAATAAAGCTATCCTGCTCAACTGTGATTCGCTGGAATATGAGTACATCCCTTTTAATACCGGCAATCATGTGCTGGCAGTCATCAACACCAATAAACCGAGAACACTTGTTGACTCAAAGTACAATGAACGTTTTGCCGAATGTGGTGCAGCGCTGAAAGCATTAAAAAAAGAATTAGTCATAAACAGTCTCTGTGAGCTGAGCATTGCAGAATATGAGCTGGCAAAACACCTTATTAACGATCCTGTACTGGAGAAAAGAGCCCTTCATGTGGTAAGCGAAAATGCAAGAGTGAAAGATGCAGCCATCGCCCTGCAGACAGGAGACCCCGGAGTTTTTGGAAAACTGATGTATGCATCTCACCAATCATTAAAGGAATTGTACGAGGTTACCGGCAAGGAACTTGATACCATCGTGGATTTCTGTAAAACATTTCAGGGTTGTATTGGCGCCCGGATGACCGGGGCCGGCTTTGGCGGTTGCGCCATTGCAATGGTGCAGCAGAATATGTTTGATGATTTTTCTGAAAAACTTTTTCAACATTATCAGCATACGATAGGATATGCCCCGGATATTTTTGCAGTAACGGCAGAAGACGGAGTTGCTGAACTTAAAGCCTGAACTGATAATGCATTGCCAAAAATTCTTCCAGCCTTTGCAAAAGCGTTAGTTGATTGAGAGCCCTGTCAAAATTTTGTTCTTCATAGCTGGTTTTATAATAAATATCTCCATTAAGATAATCGGTGAGGAAACGTAGTGCTTGCATATAGATAATAAGCAGCCCGCTGCTGTGGATGTATTTTTTCTCAGCGTCAGTAAGGTATTCATTCATTACTCCCAGGTACCCATTCACAACAGCCTCGTAGTATTCTTTGCGGATGCATATATTGTTTGTATTTACGCTGTTTTCATCTTCACTGAAAGCCATGGAACGGATCATATCCCCAAGGTCGGAGAAAAAATAACCGGGCATGCAGGTATCGAAATCAACCATGCAAACGATCTTATCAGCATCCTCATCGTCAAAAAGTATATTGGATATTTTGGCATCGTGGTGCATCAGTCTTTTTTCAAATTCTTCGGACTCGGTTATAATATCATAAAAACTTGCGTACCGTTCCCTTTGCCTGAGTTCGTTGATAAGTGGGGCAGCTTTATGAAGCCTCTCAAAATTCCGGACACTAAGCGATTCCTTAAATTGCTTATACCGTAATGACAGATCATGGAAGCCCTGTATGGTTGTGTGAAATTTTTCCAGCGGGTAATATTCCATCCCTGCTGTAGCACAGGCAAATGTCTTTGCAACACTTTTTGCCTGTTTAGGCGTTACCGGTTGTGTAAGACAAGTTGTATTGGCCATGAATTCCATCAGCCTCCAACACTCTCCCTGGTTATCCCGGAAAAGATCATTACCATCTGTAAATCTCAATGGCGGGGGCACAGTTACAGGAAAAGGTATCCACTGCGGACACTCATTACTCCAAAATCCCCAAATCAGCCTATAGTTCTCCGCAATTTTTTCCGGCTCGGGAAAAATTTTTTTGTTGATCTGCTGAAGGATATAACGGTAACCGGTCGGTCTGATGGTTACTTTATAGGTGCGGTTTATCAAACCTCCCTCTAAAGGAATAACAGCTACATCATCTCCGCTGTAATTTGCGGAAGCAGCAAGTGCTTCACTATAGGGTGCTGTGGCCAACAGTAATGAAATTATTGAATCGACGGTTACAAAACGGTGTCAATCGTTTGTCCTGTTTAGCTTAGTGTATCCTGTCGCCTCTTACAGTGAGGTTTTTAATTACACCTGCTTCATATTCCAGCCATTCATTCCAGCGGCGTCTTGCTTTTTCTTTATCAATATATGTTTCGGCCAGCTCAATAAACAGGGTGTAGTGTCCCGCTTCGCTTTCCATGAAACGGCGATAAAATTTTTTCATGTATTCATCATTCAATCCCTCGCTGAGTCTTTTGAATCGTTCACAACTTCTGGCTTCGATTAAAGCCATAGTTAGCAACTGGTCAAGCATGCGACCTTCATCATTACCGCCTTTTTGCTGAAATTGAATCAGGGCATTTACATATTCGTCTTTCCGCTGTTTACCTAATTGCAATTTTCTTTTTTCCAGTTCGGCCAGTACGAGCCTGAAGTGACCCCATTCTTCCGTTACGATGGGAGAGAGTTCTTTCACCAGTTTTTCTTTATCGTTATACCGCTGAATAATGGAAATGCAGGAAGTAGCTGCTTTTTGTTCGCAATAAGCATGGTCGGTAAGGATTTCTTCCAGTGATTTTTCGGCCAGGTTCACCCAACGGGGATCAGTGGGAAGCTGCAGGCGAAGGATATTCTTTGTGTCTTGGGACAATTCCATGCTGTAAAAATAACTTACAAGTTGAAAACCAGCCTTATTGCATGGCCGTTGCGCAAAAATAAGCTTCAAAACCCTTTGTCGTTATGGCCTGCTGCCTTACCTTTGCCGCCTTAATAAAGAGATGAAAAAATCGGATGAAATTTAAAAATTAAAAAAGATGCCATTAACAAAAGAAAAAAAAGTTTCTGTAGTAAAAGAATTTGCCGGAGCTGAAAAAAACACCGGCTCCATCGAAGGCCAGATTGCCCTCCTCACTGAAAGGATCAGCCAGATCAGCAATCACCTCCAGGAAAACAAAAAAGATTTCTCCACTCACCGCGGGCTGATGCAATTGGTTGGTAAACGTAAGCGTTTGCTGAACTACCTGCAAAAGCATAACCTCACTGGTTACCGCCAGTTGATTGACAAACTTGGATTGAGAAAATAAGCTCACCGCCCATCCCTTGAAGGGGAGTAAGGAAAGCCGTAAATCTTTGAGATCTCATTAAGGAAGGAATAGTTTTCAGAATTACTCTCCCGATGCAAGGCATGGATTGTATTATGTTTTATTTTAAAAAACAACTTAAATATTCAATATTAATTTTTTTATATGCTTACACAACCATTACAATCAAAATTCACCATAAGAGATGATCAGGAAGTGATCGTCGAAACAGGCCGGCTGGCCCGCCAGGCCGATGGCTCTGTTACTGTTCGCCAGGGCAATTGTATCATCCTTGCTACAGTGGTAGCCAACAAAACCCCTAAAGAAGGGCAAAGCTTTTTTCCACTGTCAGTTGACTACCAGGAAAAATTTGCTTCTGCAGGCCGTATTCCCGGCTCTTTCTTTAAAAGAGAGGCTCGCCTTAACGATTATGAAATCCTTACCTCCAGATTAATTGACAGGGCGTTGCGCCCCTTGTTCCCGGAAGATTATTTATGCGAAGTGCAGGTATTGGTAACCCTCATTTCAAGCGATGCTGAAGTAATGCCTGATTCATTGGCCTGCCTGGCTGCATCAGCTGCGCTGGCTGTTTCAGACATTCCCATCAAAGAGATTATTTCTGAAGTACGGGTAGGAAGAGTAGATGGTCAGTTTGTGATCAACCCTCTCCGAAGCGAACTGGCAAAAGCTGATCTTGAATTCATGATAGCCGCAACAGATAAAAATATCATGATGGTAGAGGGAGAAGCGCAGGAATGCCAGGAAGAAGACCTGGTAAAAGCTTTGGAAATAGCACATGATGCCATTCGTGTACAGGTGAAGGCTCAGGAAGAACTGAGAAAACTGAAAGGTGTAACAGGAAAGAGAGAATATGAAAAGCCTGCACAGAACGAAGAAGTGAGAGAAAAAGTAAATGCTTATGCCACATCAAAAGTTTATGAAGTTGCCAAAGCTGCTTTGGGTAAACATGAGAGGGCCGAAAGATTTGAATTGATAGAAACAGATTTGCTGGAACATCTGAGAATTGAATATAAAGTTCCCGAGGGAGAAGAGCTTGCAGAAGATATCGTAAAATTTGCAAAGACCTATTACCACGACCTGCAATACTATGTGGTAAGAGATATGATTCTGAATGACAGGGTTCGTCTCGATGGCCGCAAACTGGATGAGGTTCGTCCGCTGAATATGGAAGTGGATGTGCTGCCCTCACCACATGGAGCTGCTTTATTTACAAGAGGAGAAACACAGTCGCTTACTACCGTTACTTTAGGAACTCCGTTGGACTCTTTATTGATCGAAAGCGCTGCGATCTCTGATTACTCTAAATTTATTTTACATTATAATTTTCCTCCGTTCTCTACAGGTGAAGTAAAGATGATGCGTGGTCCCGGTCGTAGGGAGGTTGGACATGGCAACCTGGCAATGCGTTCACTGAAACAAATGATGCCGGGAGGTGATTTTCCTTACACTGTTCGTGTAGTAAGTGATATACTTGAATCAAACGGTTCATCTTCGATGGCAACTGTTTGTGCCGGCTCACTGGCGCTGATGGATGCAGGGGTGGGTATTCCCAGGCATGTAAGCGGGGTAGCGATGGGGCTTATTACCAAAGAAAATAAATATGCAATCCTAACTGATATCCTTGGTGATGAAGATCATCTGGGTGATATGGATTTTAAAGTAACCGGAACAAGAGATGGTATCTGCGGTGTGCAGATGGACATCAAAGTGGATGGATTAAGCATGGATGTGATGAGAGAAGCCCTGGAACAGGCAAGAAAAGGACGTATGCATATCCTTGATGCCATGTATGCCTGTATGCCTGAGGCGAGAGCCGACATCAAACCCCATGCACCAAGGATGGTGAAGTTGTTCATTGATAAGGAATTCATCGGCGCTGTTATCGGGCCCGGTGGTAAGGTGATACAGGAAATACAGAGGGAAACCGGAACTACCATCAATCTTGAGGAAGTGAACAACAGGGGAGAAGTGAGCATCTTCAGTGTGAATAAAGAAGGTGTTGATAAGGCTGTTGCATGGATAAAAGGAATAGTAGCTGTGCCCAGCATTGGGGATGTATATGATGCCACTGTAAAATCGGTAATGCCTTTTGGTGCATTTGTAGAGTTTCTGCCGGGTAAGCAGGGACTGGTTCACATAAGCGAAATAAGCTGGAAGCGCCTGGAAACATTGGATGGCATTGTAAAAGAAGGTGACTCGATGAAGGTGAAACTGATTGGCACTGACCCTAAGTCCGGCAAATTCAAACTTTCAAGAAAAGTGTTGATACCAAAACCGGAGCATAAACCGAGGGAACAACAAACTCCTCCGCAGCAGGGATAAAACCCCCAACCCCTTGCCGATCCAAAAGGATTCCTTTGGAAAGGCATTTCTTCGGGAAAAGGGTAGTTTTGGAAGATAATACATTTGATAGCCTCTTTTTGAGGCTATTTTTATTTAGCTTAAATAAAATTATTTTTACGGAGTGAGAGATTTAAAATCTTTAAAACATGAACTACAAAATATCATTAACTCAGATGAATACTTTGGGAAAGGCAAATTTATCAAAACAGCCCAAACTCACCTTAGAAGGCTTTCGCAGACAAGTACAAAATCTGAAGAAGAAAAGCAAAACAGGGCAGAGGAAGAAGGGGAATTAATAAAGTTGGCCAACGAAAACTCATTATGGATTGATGAAGATGCACTTGGCATATATATAACCGAGGGGGCTGAACAAAAAATATTTTTTACAGAGAGTTCAAATTTTGTAATTAAGCTGGCTGATGGAATATTTTATACATCCTGGCTTGATTATTTTAATAATCTTCTTCTTCATAATTCTTTTTTCCCTTCCTCAGAATATATTTTAAAAGGCTTTCTGAAAAGGGATAAAAAAATTTGTGTTGTGCTTCAGCAACCATTAATTGTTTCTACTGAAACAACAAACCTTGAAAATGTAAAGCAATTTTTATTGGAGAATGGGTTCATGCATAAGCGAAATAATGATTATTATCATCCTTACCTGGGAATAATTATTGAGGATCTGCATGATGAAAATGTGCTGACCAATAATGGCCTTTTGTTTTTCATTGATACAGTTTTTTATATTGAAGACAAATTTTATGAAACACCTTAAGCTTAACAAGTGTCAAGTCATATTCAAATTACTTTTTCCAACCTCCAACCCGAACAGCAGGAACTTCTTATCGCCCATCTTGACGAAGCTGGCTTTGAAGGCTTTGATGAAAGTGAGAATGTATTGAAGGCGTTTATACCGGAAAAGAATTATGACAAAGAGTTACTGAAAGAGATAGCTTTCAAATATCAACTTTCATTTGAAGAAAAAATAATTCCTGAACAAAACTGGAACGCTGTCTGGGAATCCAATTTTCAACCGGTGATCATTGATGATTTTGTTGCCATCCGTGCCGATTTTCATGAACCGGTAAAACATGTGCAACATGAGATAATCATTACTCCCAAAATGAGTTTTGGCACAGGTCATCATGCCAGCACAGAGTTGATGATGCAGCAGATGAGGCAGGTTGACTTTATGGATAAGTCAGTTTTTGATTTCGGTACAGGTACCGGGATACTTTCCATTCTTGCGGAAAAGCTGGGTGCAGATAAAGTTGTAGCAGTTGACAATGACGATTGGAGTATTGCAAATGCGGAAGAAAATTTCCATCGCAATAATTGTAAACGAATTCAGTTGCTGAAGGCCGATGGCCTTCCGGATAATCAGCAATTTGATATCATACTGGCCAACATTAATAAAAATGTTTTGCTTGATAATATCAGGTCTTTGAAATCACATTTATCAGCAAATGGAAGTTTGTTGCTGAGCGGTTTACTGACGCCAGATGAAACTGACATGTTAGCAGAAACGGGTAAATTTTCATTGATACTCAGGGAAAAAACAAGTAAGGATAACTGGATTTGTTTAAAGTTTTCCCATTAAGACCCTGTTATTTCCACATCAAGCTAATCGTTACCATTGTTTTTTCATATTTTTGTCCTCCCTCAAACCTGTTTCTCAAAAGGCAGGTTTTATTCAGGGTTCTATGAACGAACTGTTATTGGTTGTTCTTGCATATCTGATTGGCAGCATCCCCACTTCTGTTTGGGTGAGTAATCATTTTTTTAATATTGATATCCGTGATTTTGGAAGCGGTAATCCCGGCGCCACAAACACTTACCGGGTTTTAGGCTCACTTTGGGGCACTTTTGTAATGGCGGTTGATATGCTGAAAGGCATTGCAGCTGTTAAGCTGGCTTTGTTGCTTCCTGAATATGCCGATAATGAAGTTAATTTTCAGAATCTTCAATTGGGATTGGGTTTCGCAGCGGTAGTGGGTCATATATTTCCGATCTGGGCCGACTTCAGAGGTGGAAAAGGAGTAGCCACTTTATTTGGTATAGTGCTGGGGATTTCTCCCTGGACAGCTTTAAGTTGTGTCGGTATTTTTGCCCTTGTGCTTTATCTCACCCGTTTTGTTTCCTTAAGTTCCATATTAGCAAGTGTTGCATTCCCGGTTTTTATTCTTGTGATCTTTAATGTAAATAATCCCACTTACCGTGTCTTTGCTATTGCAGTAGCATTGATGGTATTATTAACCCATCAAAAAAATATTGGCCGGTTGCTTAAAGGAAATGAAAGCAAAGTGCCCATTCTGAAAAACCGTGACCGTCGGCGCCAGCGTCGGAAAAACGCCTCTTTGCATCAGCAGGATCAGGGATAAATAATCTTTTTTAAGTTTGTGAAATAATTCTTTATTGTGCCAACCCGGCACAATCATTGAACATCAGTTAAAAAATCTTAGTCATGACAAGAATTATCACTTCAATATTCATCCTGTCAGCATTTATTGTTGCCTGTTCGAGAAATGCAATAACGGGGCGGAAACAATTCAAATTATTACCCGAGACTGAAGTGCAGGCTATGGCCACAACCGAATACCAGAATTTTCTTTCAAAGAACAAAGTGATCACCTCCAATACCAACCGTGATGCAGAGATGGTAAAAAGGGTTGGCAGGCGCATTACCAAAGCCGTTACGGATTATTATGTCAGCAAAGGTCTTTCAAAAGACCTGGAAGGCTATAACTGGGAATATAACCTGGTTGACAGCAAAGATGTGAATGCATGGTGCATGCCAGGCGGAAAAATTGTTGTTTATACCGGTTTGTTGCCCATAACTCAGAATGAAGCTGCATTGGCTGTTGTAATGGGACATGAAGTATCCCATGCCATTTTAACTCACGGTAATGAAAGAATGAGCCAGGGTTTGATTCAACAATTAGGAGGCGTAGCTTTAGCAGTTGCAGTTGCCAATAAACCGCAGGAAACACAGAATCTTTTTCTCGGAGCATACGGTGTCGGTACAGCTGTTGGTGTTTTACTTCCTTTTTCCAGGAAACATGAATATGAAGCAGATCATTACGGATTGTGGTGGGCCGCTATGGCAGGATACAATCCGCAGGAAGCTATACCTCTTTGGCAAAGGATGGAAAAGGCAGGTGATGGACAGAGACCTCCTGAATTTCTCAGTACCCATCCCGCTGAAGGAAACCGGATTGAGCAATTGCAAAAATTTATGCCTGAGGCGCTTCAGTTCTACAAACCCGTGTCGAATTAATTCATTGGTTTTAAATAAAAAATATGCTCAAAGCCTTATGGGAAGACATTTTTATTGAATGAAGGCTTGCTGCACCCGGTTATTTTCCATACCTTTGCCCTCCCTACTATTGAGAACTCCGTTAATGATATTCGCAACAAAGAATAATTGACGGGAACCTTTTAAATAGTTACCAGGTATGTCACAAACGCTGTTTGAAAAATTACAACTGGCAGACGAAAAAAATCTCTTAATCCAGGGTTTGCCTTCTTCCATCGAAAAACAATTCAGTAAACTGTCCTTTGCCAAAAACATGACGCCGCTTCTCAAAAGCCGGAAGATTGATTTTGCACTGGTATTCGCCGTAAGCGAAAATCAACTGAATGGCATCCTGAAGGATATTATGCCTTCACTGAAAGGAGATTCCAAATTCTGGGTGGCTTATCCCAAAACCACTTCTAAAATTGTTACTGACCTTAACAGGGAACGCAGCTGGAACCGGCTCACCTGCGAGGGTTATGAAAGCCTTGAAAGGGTGGAACTCGACCATGTATGGAGCGCCATGCGGTTTGGCAAAGGCGACTGCCGCAGGGGCGAAGAAGTTCCCCATGCAAGACAAAGGGAAGCGACTGCCATTGCAGAGTGAAGTATTCTTGTGAAAAATGTATTTAGGTCTGCCTGTCGGCAGGCAGGTTTGCTGTGAAAGCAGCAAACCTTTTTTTATTTATACTCCGAAGCAACTCCTTTCAGTAAATTGCCCGCTTTAAACATTGCGAAGTAGTATGGCTTTTCTGAATGTTGAAATCAAAGCAAAGTGTAATGATGCCTCTTTTATCAGGAATTATCTATTGACGCATGGAGCTGATTTTAAAGGGACAGATGAACAGACTGATACGTATTTTAATGTATTAAATGGAAGGCTCAAACTCAGAGAGGGTAATATTGAGAACAACCTGATATGGTATGAAAGAACCAACCAGGCAGGGCCAAAGAAATCACATTTTAATCTCGTTAAAGTCGAAGATGCAAAGGGATTGAAAAATGCATTGGCGAATGCCAATGGTGTAAAAGTAGTGGTGAAGAAGCGAAGGGAAATTTATTATATCGGAAACGTAAAATTTCATATTGATGAAGTTCCGGGGCTGGGTTCGTTCGTGGAGATAGAAGCTGGCAACAGGCTGGCTGATCTTTTGCCGGAAGAATTAAAGAAACAATGTGATTTTTATCTGAAAGAATTGGGGATAAAAGAAGAAGACTTGGTAGAAGTATCGTATTGTGATATGTTGTTGGAAAAAACTATTTAAGAATCACAGCTCCCATCTTTTTGGTGAGCTCCATTTCCATTCTCTTTAAATGGTCGTGGGTCTGGTGAAGCATATGATATTCTTCCGGGCTGTGTTGTTTTTCGAGGTCAAGCTGGTTTTCAAGTAACATCCTTTTGATTTTCCTGAGCTTCAGGTAATGAATAGCTGACTCCACTTCTTCATTTGTTCTGTCTTCATCCATATTCAGGTAGCCAAGAAGTTTCTCTTCATTTTCCCTTGACACGGTGTTGATGAAATCTTCATAGTTCTTTTCAAAAAGTTTTTTCTGATAACCGCTTGCATTGCTGAATTCCTTGCGCCAATGTTCGCTTTCTTCATAAGGAGCATTAAGCAGTGAAACAGCCAAAGTACTGAGTTTTGTGTCGGTGTGATAAATAAAGTAGTTCTGCCCGGCAGTCTCCGGGTTGTTTTTTAATAACTCTTTAAATGCGGCTATCAGGCGAACAACATCAGCATTGTCGATCAGGCTTTCATCCATCAGTTCCTCAAAAATATAATCTGCCACAAGGCGGGTATCATCCCATTTTTTAATGCCATATTCCAGCAAAATCCTCGCTACTTCTTTTTCCTGTAATTCATCTTTGAACAACAGGCTGAATGTGGCATCGTCGTAATCCTTTTCTTCAGTCTGTTTGGCATTCTCCCCGAACTGTTTTGCCTCTTCAGCAGGAAGTTTTCTTTCAAGTGTCGAAATACGTTCACGGATGAATTTATTGACCAGCGAATGCATCCCTGCTTCATCTATTTTCAGTATCTCGGCACATTGCTTTATGTAGTCCTGTTGCTTTGTAAAATCCTCGGCTTTGTTGATACGGGAAATGGTTTCAGCTATCCGGTTCACCACTTCTGATTTCTTTGAAGAATCATTCCCTGCATCTTTCAGCGACACTTCCAGCTGAAAAAGAATGAAATCCTTTTTATTCTTCTGTACAAAATCCCTGAAAGCAGAAGCGCCAACTTTATTTACATAGCTGTCAGGATCATCGTTGCCGGGTATCAAGACCAGTTTAACATTCAATCCTTCTTCCAATGCAAGGTCCAATCCTCTCAAAGCTGCTTTCACTCCGGCAGCATCGCCATCATAGATGATGGTGAGGTTGTTTGAATATTTCCTTATCAGTCGTAGTTGATCAGGAGTTAATGAAGTGCCTCCACTTGCCACTACGTTTTCAATTCCTGCCTGGTGAAGTGATACTACATCTGTATAACCTTCCACTAATAAACACTCATCGGCCTTATCTATTGATTGACGGGCAAAATAAGAACCATAAAGAACCTTGCTTTTTATATAAATTTCATTCTCCGGTGTGTTAATGTATTTCGGTGCTTTGTCATTACTTTTTAAAATCCTGGCGCCAAAACCCAGCACTTTGCCACTATGGTTGTGAATAGGAAAAATGACACGGCCCCGGTAATTGTCAACCAATTGTTCGTTTCGGTTGGTAGAGAGCCCGGCCCTGATGAGAATTTCAGCATTATATTGTTTGGCAATTGCTTCTTTGGTAAAAGCATCTCTTTGTTCAGGGGAATAGCCTATCTGAAATTTTTTAATGATGTCTTCCCGAAAACCCCTTTCTTTCAGATAGCTGAGGCCAATATCCTGTCCCTCCTCAGTTTCAAATAAGGCGTTGCTAAAAAATTGCTGAGCAAAAGCATTCACGATGTAAAGGCTGTCGGCCACCAGCATCTGCTGACGTTGCTCATCATTCTGGAAAGTTTCCTCTATCTCAATCCCATATTTATTCGCCAGCCATTTCAATGCTTCTACATAGCTGTACTTTTCATGCTCCATAATGAAGCTGACAGTGTTTCCGGCTTTACCGCAACCAAAACATTTGTACAGTTCCTTGCTTGGAGAAACAGTGAAGGAAGGCGTCTTTTCGTTATGAAAAGGGCAAAGGCCAAGATAATTAGTACCCCGTTTTTTCAATTTTACAAAGCCGCCAATGACATCAATAATGTCAAGGCGGCCAAGTATCTGTTGTATGGTATTGGGGGAAATCAATTGTAAAATTGGACAGGCAAGTTATTACTTTAAATCCTCTCAAAAATAGAAAAATAACCCCCTGGTATTACCCGTTTTTTATGCAGTTTCCGCAACTTTGGATTACCGGGAAAAGTTTTATGTATTATTCCGGCAAATGCTTCATTATGGCGCTAAACCTGCGACTGAAAGTTTATTTATTTTTCCTGATGGCATTGCCATGTATAGCCTTAGGACAAAATAACCATCTGCCTCCAATTGTTCCGGCAGATGATTCAATGCAGGTAAAAGAATGGCTTAAGCAGTGTGAATTGATACAGGCTAAAAATCCGGGGGAAGCATCTCAACTGGCAAAAAAGGCTTTGGCTCTTTCCAATAAGTTACAATACGAAAAGGGCCTTGCTGCAAGTAATATGATACTGGGCAATATTCATTTCCAGAGAAAAGAATACATGACTGCCCTCAGCAATTATGAAAACGCAAAATCTTTATTGATCAGTTTAAATGATGAATACCAGCTCGGCAGGGTTTATAAAAGCATCGGTGAAATTTATCTCATCCGCATACTTTACCGGCAGGCATCTGATAATTTCCGGGAGGCAACTGTTCTTTTGAGAAAAACAGGGCAACTAAAATTGCTGAATGAATGCCAGGATGCACTGGGGAATATTGCAATGGATAATGACCGTACAAATGGCGCTATCATTCATTTTAAACGGTCGTTAATAATAAAAAACGGCCTTAATGATATTTCGGGGCTGGTAACCACCAATACAAAACTCTCCAAGCTATATTTTTCACAGAAGCAATATGACAGCGCAATGTATTACACTAAAGAGGCACAGCGCTTGTCAAAAGAGAGCGCAGATGCACATACTGATGCTGTTATTGATGAGTTCATTATTCTTTCTTCACAGGGAAAGCTAAAAGAAGCTGCGGAAATAAAGAAAGTTGCAGAGCAATCCGAAGCGGTACATAACAACTCTTCCATTAAAATAAAATTGCTGACTGCAACTTCCAATTACTACATGGCGCTGAAGGATAAGGAAATGGCGGGAAAATATTTTGATTCAGCAGCAGCGATGATATCTGATGCAAAAAGCCCCGAACTTGCCATTTTTGGATTAAGCCTGCTGGAAGAAATGAGCAGCCGAAATGAGGATTTTAAAACCGCCTACCGGATGATGAAGCTGATGGATATGTATAAGGATATGTTCCGCACGGAAAATATGGAGAGAATAGCTGCGGAACTAAAAAACACCACCGAAGCCGGGCTGAAAGAAAAAGAAATAGAATACCTGAACCTGCTGAATAAATTAAAAGAAGAGCAATTGAGCAAAGAAGAATTAAAAAGGATGGCATTGCTCAGGGAAAATATTTTAAAGGATTCATCACTATCCAAACAGGAACTGCTGATGGCGGCGCTTGAAACGGAATCTGACTTGCGGAACAAACAACTGCAAAAAGAAAAAGAATTAAGTTACTCTCTTGGCAGGGAAAACGAGCTAAAGCAACAACTGCTGAATGATGAAAGGAAAAATAAAAAATTGCTATGGATTGGAATAGGGGCGATGGGATTATTGGGCGGAATTATCTTTTACCAGTACAACAGGCAGCGAAAGAAAAACAGGATTATCAATAAGCAATCCGGCGAACTGGAAGTGCTGAACAAAGAAATACATCACCGGGTAAAAAACAACCTGCAGGTAATAAGCAGTATGCTGGATTTGCAATCTCAGTCATTGCATGATGAAAAAGCAACTGCTATTATTAAAGAAGGCATCCAGAGGGTGCAATCAATGGCCTTCATTCATCAAAACCTTTACCAGGGCAATGCGGTGAATAGTGTGAATATGAATGAATATATCAAAATGCTGTCCAATCATTTGTTTCAATCATATAACATACAGCCGGAAAAAATTCACCTGCATACGCAGATAGAAGATTTTAACCTGCACACAGACACTGCCATTCCGCTTGGCATGATATTAAACGAACTCATCAGCAACTCATTAAAATATGCATTCAGGGGAAAGGATAAGGGTGATATTTGGGTAACCATGAAAAGGAGCAATAGTGAATTGCTGTTGCAGGTGAAAGACAATGGGGTAGGGCTTCCGGACGATTTTAATATGCAAAGCAGTGTATCGTTCGGATATGAGATAATTAATGCATTTGCCCAGAAACTGAAAGCAAGAATAAATATAGAAAGCAATAATGGAACAGATGTACAGCTTATCATATCAAAGTTTAAAACCGTCTGATACAATGACCGGGATAAAAATACTGATTGTGGAGGACGAGCCGCTGATAGCAAAAAACATCGGCATGTACCTGAACAATAATGACTATGAGGTATCAGCCATTGCCTATGATGCAGACGAAGCCCTGCAGCAGCTTAAAAGACAACCGCCGGATTTCGCCATATTGGATATCAATCTTGAAAGTGATAAAGATGGCATCCAGGTTGCCGAATACATCAATAAAAATAATTTTATCCCTTTTATTTACCTCACCTCTTATTCTGATAAGGACACATTGGAAAGGGCCAAGAAGACAAACCCCTCGGGCTTTATTGTAAAACCATTTAACGAAAAAACGCTTTATGCCACAATAGAAATAGCATTATCCAATCATGCAGCACAGGCCAATAAGCATATACCGGTTTTGTCGTTTGATAAAATCAACAAACAGCTCGTTACCCCCCTTTCAGACCGGGAATTTGATGTGATAAAACTGATGTACGATGGCAAAACGAATCAGCAGATTGCCGGTGAGTTATTTATTGCAATGAACACCCTGAAGAAACATATCAACAATGCTTATTTCAAATTAGATGTATCCAGCCGCACTGAAGCCATAGCAAAACTAAGAGGATTTATGCTGCAATAGTTTTTCGGCGTATAAAAAATCACCCTTTGGTTCTAATCCGGTCTTCTCCAATAAATACATTTTTGCTTTATAATCATTAAATACATTTTATGAAGCAAAAAAAATTGATCGCTTTCCTCATTTTTTCAATGTCACTTGTTTTTTTCAGTTGCCAGAAAGAAGATGCCGGTGGCAATACGGAAATCGTTATTACAAAAGGTAAAAACCGGTTTACTACAACCGTAGATGGAGTAGAAAGGGAATACTATGTACATGTGCCGCAAAGCTATAACGGAAGTGCAGCGGTGCCGGTGATGTTTATGCTACATGGTACCGGCGGCACAGGGCTGGATATGTGGGAGCGCAGCGGATGGAAGGAGGTAGGGGAAGATGAAAATATTATTACTGTTTTTCCATCATCATGGCGGTATTGTATTATTACACAAGGTGAGACAAAAAATACCACCAAATGGAATACGCCTCCTGATGCCGAGTTTGTATTTTGTTCAGGGCAAACTCCCAGGGATGATATAAAATTTTTGAACACAATCATCTCAGAGATTTCAGCTAAATATAAAGTAGATAGCAAACGTATTTATCTGACCGGATTTTCAAACGGGGGTAATATGGCTGCAAAGTGTGCCGTTGAGTTAAGTGATAAATTGGCTGCTGTTTGTGAAAATGCCGCTTCCTTCTACTTAGACACTTCATACATTCCAAAGCGAAAATTACCCCTTCTTTTCCAGGTGGGCAATGAGGATTATGGCCCCGGCAATACCGGCCCGGAAATTCCCCTCAGCAAGCTGGATACACTGCTTCGCACCCCCGGTATTCCATTGCTGAACGGTAAGCATTACAGGATAGCCAGCACACATATAAAAAGCTTTGGCCTTAATCCAAATTTTACCATCAGTGGCGACACCAACTCGGTTTCTTATGCCACCTACAAATCGTTAACTCCCGGTTCAGTAAATGATTTCAGGTTTGTGATGGTTAAAAATTTAAGACATGCCTATCCCAATGGCGATAATCACTGGATGGAAGGGGCCAGGGTGCATTGGGCATGGTTTAAACAATACAGTTTGCCATAATCATTTAATCACCAACATAAAATAAAACAAAAATGAAAAAGAAATTCTTATCAGCGGCTATCGCATTTGTAATTTTTGCCGGCGCCCATGCACAAACAAATGTGCGGCAGGATAACCAGGAAAACAGAACTGAAAACGGTGTGCAAAGCGGTGAACTTACAAGGAGGGAACAACGGCGCATTGATCATCAGCAGGAAAATGTTCAGAAGCTGGAGAACAAAGCAAAAAAAGACGGTGTAGTTACAGACAAAGAGCAGGCAAGGATTAATGCGGCACAAAACCGTTCGTCCCGCAGCATTGCCAGAAAAAAACATAACGGCAGGGACAGTAACTGATGATTACTTGTTCTTTAACTGAATTTATCAGGAAAGGGTGGCTATTGCAAAAGGCAATGCCACCCTTTTTGCTGTTTTAAAATCACCCGGCGGGGTGAATAACTGACTGACAGCCAGATTAATTTTACTGAATTGAAAAGAGGATTAACTTTAAGTAACGGCATTTTATGAACTGTAGGAGACTTTTGATATTTCTGTTGCCGGTACTTCCGCTCACCGCTGCCACACAGGACTTTGATGCTATAAAAGGCAGTTCCCTTTCATCACTCCAGAAAGCTGATACTATTTTTTCATTTGCCCGCAAGAGTTTTCGTAAGGGAAGGTTTGATAGTGTTGACTATTGGCTTAATAAAGGACAGGCATTTGCAAAAGAATCTGGTAACCCTGAAACACAGGCAAGGTACTATGTGGAAAAAGGAAATATGTATTATATGCTGGGCCGGTTTAAAGAAGGAACAGAACAAATTCATATAGCAAAGCCTTTTTTATCCAATACAGAATCCTATGATCTTCACAACAGCGCTATGCTGATAGCGGGAAATTGTTTCAGCAGCCTGATGCTGAACGATTCTGCCTTATACTATTTTCATCAATGTGAAACGTATAATAATATCAAATTTCCATACCGGAATTGGCTGGTTTATTCAGCAATAGGTGAATTGTTCAATCATGCAGATGATCCTAAACAGGCCGAACAGTATTTTCAAAAAGCGTACAACATTACCAAAAATAAAGAGGGAAAACCGGATCATGGATTTGTATTAACCCAGTTTGCCAATTTTTATGTTTCATGGAACCGGGCTGAAGAATTTGGTAAACTCCTGGCTGAATATAATGATCTGATGGCTGAAAGAAAAAAGGCCAATGGCAGTGAGCCTTCTCATAATCTTTTATACATCACATGGACGAAAAATAATCCTGAGGAAAGGATGGCATTCATGATAAAAGTGAGGGAGACAAGCCTGGCAGGCGGTAATTATCAACAGGCAATACTTGCTAACGGTTATATAATTAATTATTACGAAAAGAACAAACAGTTTGCTGAGGCGATAAAGTATGCCGAAGAAAATGAACGGTTATCAGAAAGCTCCGGTAGTGTTTATAATATGTACCTGAGCATTGGATTAAAATACAGTCTTTTGAAAAAGCTGGGCAGGGACAAGGAGGCCGTTGCTGTTGTTGACAGGCTGATAGCGCTGAAAGACAGTATTGTCTCGCTTCAACGCAGAGAACAGGTAAATTTTCTTGAGGCAAAATTCCAGAATGATAAAAAGGAAAAGGAAATTGTTCTGTTAAATACCAATAATGAACTGGCCAGAAAGGAAATTGCCCTGTTAAATTCTCAAAAGGAGCTTGATATAAAAACTATTGCTTTATTGAATTCTCAAAAGAAACTATCTGATTTTGAATTGCTCCGGCAAATAGAAATGCAACAATCGCTGGCAAGAGAAAACCTATTGATGGATTCGGCAATAAACAATGAAAAGGCTTACAATCTTTCAATCACCAGGGAAAAGGAAAAAGAGGCTGCCCTGAGTGCTTCCCTCGGCCGTGAAAATGTTTTAAGATCAAACGAACTAGTGAAGGAGAGAAAACTCCGTAATGTTTTGATCAGCGGAGCCGCTTTGTTGCTGATTGCCGGGGGGATTATTTTGCTGCAGTACAGGAGGCAAAGGTCAAAAAATGCAGTGATCCAAAAGCAATCCGATGACCTGCAGGTACTGATGAAAGAAATACATCACCGGGTAAAAAATAACCTGCAGGTGATCAGCAGCCTGCTTGATCTGCAAAGTATGACCATTGCCGACGACCAGGCAAGTGAGGCAGTAAAGGAGGGGAAGAACCGGGTACAAAGCATGGCGCTGATCCACCAAAACTTATACAGCGAGGGCAATATAAAAGGAATTCGGACAAAAGAATATATCAACAACCTTTTGCAGAGTCTGTGTCAGTCGTACAATGTTACCAATGACAGGGTGAAAGTGAAAACGGATATTGATGACCTGAAGCTGGATGTAGATACCATGATACCACTTGGGCTTGTACTCAATGAACTGGTAAGCAATTCCCTGAAATATGCCTTCCGGCAAAGAAGTGATGGAGAATTAAGTGTGGTGTTAAAAAAACAACCTGAGCATTTGCTGTTGCGGGTCAGTGATAATGGAACCGGATATCCCGGGGGAGTTAATATCAGGGAAGGAAAATCCTTCGGCATGAAGATGATCAGGGCATTTGCACAAAAACTAAGGGCAAAACTGAATATTTATAATAATGACGGGGCTGTAACAGAAATGCTGATCACTAAATACAATATGGCATGAGCAAACTTCGCATCCTGATTGTTGAAGATGAGCCGGTGATTGCGGAAAATATTTCAATGTACCTCGATAATGCCGATTTTGAGATCAGTGGCATTGCTTACGATAGCACAGAAGCCAGGGAACAATTAATACACAACACACCTGACGCCGCCATCCTCGATGTGAACCTGGGAAGCGAGGAAGACGGCATTGATATTGCGCAGCATATCAATGAGAAATTTCAACTGCCCTTTCTTTTTCTTACTTCCTATTCAGATAAAGAAACCCTTGAAAGGGCCAAGAAAGTGAAACCCAACGGTTATATCGTAAAACCATTTAATGAAAAAACATTACTTGCTTCGCTGGAAATAGCCATCTCAAACTTTGCTGCTGAGAAAAATCATTCATTGCCGCCTCTTAATCCTGAAAAGATAAACAGGCATCTTCTTTCAGCAATAAGTGAAAGGGAATTTGAATTGGTTAAGTTACTGTATGAAGGGATTACCAATACCCAGATTGCCGAGAAACTGTTTATTTCTGTCAACACTGTAAAAACGCATCTTAAAAGTATATATCTCAAACTGGATGCAGCAAGCCGTTATAGCGCTATCATGCGGCTGCGTGAACTGATGCTTAAATAGCCTTCCTTACAAAATCACCCTGACGGGTGAACAAACTGCTCCTATCGGCTAATACTTTTATTCGATCATTTTTTTTACCACTAAACTTTTATTATGAAAGGAAAATTTATTTGGTTACTTTTTCTACTGGTCATTAGTTATCAGGGAAACAGCCAGACCATCACAGTCAAGAAAACCTGTGAGTGCACATATGATGGAAGTATTTCATCCACCATTCGGTTTTCAAATTCAAAACTCTATGAGAAAAAAGCCTATAAGGCCTACGTCAAAGCTGAGAACACAGGCACCTGTATCTGGGGCGATGGGGAGGTTGAACTGCGGGTCAGAATATCAAGATGTCCCAGCGGTTCGGTCTGCCAGCGGGATGAGCTGATTCCTTCAAGATGGACCAAGAATGACCGTGATATTATTCATGGTTACACCGAGGAATTTGTTTATGACTTTGAAGGCCCTTCTTATCTGGGGAAATATAACCTGGTTTACCAGTTGTATTATATGGGTAAGCCTTTTGGTGATGCCATCCAGACAACTATTGAAATATTAGATGACCCAAACAAATAAAGCAATATGAAAAAATCAATCTATCTCGCAATGCTGATAATGGCAGCGCCATTATTATCTCTCGCCCAATGGCCATCAAACGTAACATTTGCAGCGAGCAAAGCCAATGACTCAGTCGTTGTATCGGGCGATTTGGCCAATGGAGCTGTTATAAGTGACCTGAGCTGGGCATGGAGCAGTTCCAATGCCTGCTTTGTCGGCTTTCAGGCGCCAAAGTACCAGGGCAATCATGTGTTATTTGCCACCAGCTTTCCGCCAAGATCTATTATGACCATCACCGTTACTCCGACTGATGCAAATGGCAACCTGAGCATTTACGGGTATATGATGGGGGCCGACGATCACAGGGTGGTTCCGGATCTGCCCAGTTGTATTACCTGTGAGGCCGATTATAAATGGGACCGACCCGTAAAAGGCAAAGTGCAGACCAGCGACCGGGTTATTGAGTTTCAAAACCCTACCCAAAATACTTACAACATCGTTATAGGAGTGGCTGCACCGGGTGGAGTTGTCAGCGGCCAGTTCAACGTAAAGATAAAATTAAAATCCTGAAGCAGAAAGCCGCCATTAACCATTAAAAATTGCACAGGCAACACCTGTGCAATTTTTTTTGATAAATAACCTTTTTAAATATTTGTTTTTCCGGAATTTGGCATTAACTTACTACCATTCATTAAACCCGCCTGTACCAATCCGTGACCCCGTGAAAAAATTCAGTTCTTTTATTTTTTCATCTTTTAAATTTTAAATGCCATGGTTCAGGTAGACATCTCACAGCTCTCCGGAGAGTGCAATGCCTGGAGAGATAAACTTCGTAATTACCGTGAAGAATTTAACAGCAACGAAGTTCAGCTCCGGAAAGTAGCAGGACAACCACTCTCCAAAGAACAGTTACAGGACGTAGAACATCTCCACAACCAGTTTCACATCCAGCTTATCAACATTCATGATCTCAAACAATCCATCAAAGTGCATGACCGCAAGATCAACTTTGAAAAAGCGGCTTTTAACGGCATGGCCAATGAAGACAGTATTACCCGTCATGAGCAGTTGTTTGAAGAATTTCAGTCGCTGGAGCAGACCCTGCATGACCTGCGTGAAGAGTTCAGTGATTTCCTGAAGCGAACGCAATAGTTTGTTGACAAGTTGATATGTATAAAAGTTAACAAGGAACTATTTACTTACCCTTCCTGTCAACTTATCAACGTAACGGTTTTTCATTTGTCTCCCCATTAAATTCTCCCTGAGGGATCCCTTAGGGAAAAGACAAAACTGTCCTCATTTTTAAACTGAATTGTTATGCCCGAATTTGATACCTCACATGTAAAAAATATTGTCTTGCTGGGCCATGCCGGCTCAGGTAAGACCACCTTAGCGGAGTGCATGCTATATGAAGCGGGAATAATTAACCGCCGCGGCAGCATTGCCGAAAGAAACACCACCGGAGATTACCACGAACTGGAACAGGAACGTGGTAATTCTATTTTTAGCAAGCTCCTTCACACAAAGTGGAGGGGTTACAAGATCAACATTATTGACACCCCGGGTTATGATGACTTTGCAGGAGAAGTGATCTCCGCATTAAGAGTGGCTGATACCGGGGTGATGCTGTTAAATGCGGTGATGGGAGTGGAAGTAGGCACTGATATCATATGGGATTACACCGAAAAGTTTAAAACACCAATGATATTTGCGGTGAATAAACTGGATGATGATAATGCTGATTTTGACAAAACAGTAAGAGAGGCCAAAGCGCATTTCGGGAGTAAAGTGGTGGTGGTTCAGTATCCCCGCCAGATAGGCGTAGGGTTTCATGAAATTATTGATGTGCTGCGGATGACGATGTATAAGTTCAAAGAAGGGGGTGGAAAGCCTGAGAAACTGCCCATACCTGATGATGAAAAGGCAAGAGCTGAAGAGTTACACAAAGAACTGATTGAAGCCATAGCGAGTAACGATGAGGGCCTGATGGAAAAATATTTTGACAAGGGCGAACTGGATGAAGATGAAATGAAGGAAGGACTGAAAAAAGCCATGATCAACCATGACCTGTTTCCATTATTCTGCTTATCAGCAGAAAGAAATATGGGCAGCGGAAGGCTGATGGGTTTTATTGATAATGTTTGCCCCAGCGCAAATGAAATGCCCCCGCAGGTTACCAGGAGTGGTGAAAAGCTAAGCTGCGATGCCAATGGGCCTGCCTGCATATTTATTTACAAAACCATTTCAGAACCGCATGTTGGCGAACTGTCTTTCTTTAAAGTGTATTCAGGCACCATCAAACTGGGGATGGAACTGGAAAACGAAGGCACCGGTGTAACAGAAAAAATAAACCAGCTGTTTTTAGTAGAGGGGAATAAAAGAAACTCCACTCATGAACTGGTGGCAGGAGATATTGGCGCCACATTAAAACTGAAGAACACTCATGTAAACAACACCCTGCATGCGAAAGGCAGAAATTATGAGTTGAACCCGATTGCATTTCCTTCGCATAACATGACGGTGGCAATTGAAACACTGAAGAAAGGAGAGGAGGAAAAACTTTCTCAGGCATTGCACCAGTTAAGGGAAGAAGACCCCACTCTGCAGGTAGAAGTTTCGCCTGAACTGAAACAAACACTGATACATTGCCAGGGCGATATGCACCTTGCTGTAGCTAAATGGAAAATAGAACACCAGCACCGGCTGGAAGTAAAGTTTGTAAAGCCAAAGATCGCTTACCGGGAAACCATCCGTAAAATGGCTGATGCCAATTACCGCCACAAAAAACAAAGTGGTGGCGCAGGGCAGTTTGGAGAAGTGTATATGCGGATAGAACCCTGGTATGAGGGAATGCCGGAACCAACTGACTTCAATGTTCGTGGCCGTGACACATACGAACTTGACTGGGGTGGTAAATTAGTTTTTTATAACTGCATTGTTGGCGGCGCCATTGATGCCAGGTTTCTTCCCTCCATCCTGAAAGGAGTGATGGAAAAAATGCACAACGGTCCCCTCACAGGTTCATATGCAAGAGATATCCGGGTATGTGTGTATGATGGCAAGATGCACCCGGTTGACAGCAATGATATTTCTTTTAAGATCGCAGGCCTGCAGGCATTTCGTCATGCATTTCAGCAGGCTGACCCGCAGATACTGGAACCTATTTATCATGTGGAAGTGCTTTGCCCCGATGACCTTACCGGTTCGGTGATGGGCGACCTGCAAAGCCGACGGGCCATCGTGGAAGGCATAGACAGTGAAGGACATTTTCAGAAAGTGATAGCCAAAGTGCCGCTGGCTGAAATGGAAGGCTATTCATCATCACTTCGTTCGATAACACAGGGAAGAGCCAAATTCAAAATGCATTTCCAGGCTTATGAGCCGGTGCCCTTTGAACTGCAGCGCAAACTGATAGATGATTACAGTAAAACAGCGAAAGAAGAGTACGCATAGGATCAATACTAACTGCACCACAAACAAAGCCCCGCTATGCGGGGCTTTTGTTTAAACCTTTTTCAGAACTTAAAGTCAATTGCCAGTCATGCAGCCAACCGCCTGATCTGATTGCCATGATAAATATGAGAAAACTACTGCTTGTTCTTTTTGTAAGCACATTTGTTCTATCTGCCTGCTGGGACTGGACAAGAAAACCAGTATCTACCTACAAAAAAGTTTGGGGCTATAAGCCGGTATTCACTCAGGATACCACTTTTTTAAAAGTGCAATCGGAAGCACCCAGGCAGATGAGAAATCCAGGGAAAATATATGTAAGAGGGAATCTTATTTTTCAAAATGATATAGGTTACGGTATCCATATTATTGATAACAGCACACCTTCACAGGCAAGACCGGTGGGCTTTATCAAAGTAAATGGCAGTTCCGAAATATCAATTACCGGTAACAACATGTATGTGAATTCCTTTACAACCCTTGTGGTGCTGGATATTTCAGACTGGCAAAATGTTAGGGTAGTAAAACGAATAGCTGATGCATTTAAGCAGGGAATCAATGCAGGCTATTACCAGTATTATTATATACCTCCGCCTGTTCACGGAGTATATTATGATTGCAGCTTAACGGGCTACCGGCCGGGAATGCTGCAAAGCGGATGGGTACAGGATTCTGTTTATAACATGTGTTTCTTTAAATAGGAAAATATGAAACAATTCCGTAGTTCTATATTGCTAAGTTTGCTTGGGTTTTGCATTGCTGCCTGTTCAAAAGAGGGAGGAAGTGCTGATGTGAGTAATAACAGCAGTACGGGAACCGGCGGATCATTAGCCAGATTTACCATTGCAGCCAACCATTTATACCTGGCTGATTACTCTACTGTAGAAGTGTATGACATTTCTGATGCGGCCAATCCTGTAAATAAAGGAAGCATAAATGCAGGGTTTGGTGTGGAAACCATTTTTCCGTACGAGGACAAACTTTTCATTGGTTCAATGAATGGTATGTTCATTTATTCTATTGCCGACCCGGATAATCCTGTAAAACTTGGCGAAGCAAGGCATGTGAGAAGTTGCGACCCTGTGGTTGCAAGTGGTACAACGGCTTATGTTACTCTCAGAGGAACGGCTTGCGGACCTGCAACAGATGGCCTGTATATTTATGACATAACCAACATTATGGCGCCGGTACTGAAGAAAATCCTTGCACTCTCTACTCCTTCAGGTTTGGGTATAAAAGATTCGGTGGTTTTTGTTTGCCGTGGCAATTCCGGGTTGACACTGGTGAATGTAAAAAATCCTTCATCGCCTCAGCCAATGTACACAGTATCGGGTAATAATTTTAATGATGTAATACCGTATGGGAACCTGCTTATCTGTTATGTATCCACAGGGCTGCTGATTTACGATATTTCAAATCTGAATCAGATTGTAAAAGTGGGAGCCGTTAATTATTAAGATATATTTATTTACAAAGCATAGAAAGAAAATCTGACCTCGCTTCAATCTTTCTGAAAGAAGAGATTTGGTGACAGGTTCGTGGTATTTTTTGCTGAAAGAAAAAATAGTAATAACTTAGAAAGATAAACCAGACTGACTTGATTAAACCTTTACCTATCATTCCAAGGATTGTTTTATTTCTGGCATTGCTTTGCGGACCTTTTGTGGGCCGAAGTCAATGCGGGGGTAATCCAATTGCATCAGCCACACCTCTATCGCAATCTATTTGCTCAGGTGCATCAATTACACCGATCATATTAAGCAGTAATGTTGGAGGAACTTCTTATACCTGGACAAGAAACAACACGACTACAGTAACAGGGATCCCGGCAAATGGTTCGGGTAATATCAGTGGAATATTGACCAATACTACTAATGCGCCGGTAACAGTGACGTTTACCATAACGCCAACAACAGGGTTGACAACACCGGTCATCAACGAACCTTTCAATACGATTTTGCCACCCGGATGGGCGCAACAAAATCTTAGTTCACCGGTTGGTACACAACCAACCTGGTTTGCCGGAACTGCCATGATGCCGCCAGGTTATATTGCAGTTAATTACAATAGCACCACTATCGGTAATATCGCCAGCAATTGGCTCTTTACGCCGGAGATACCGATAAAGACAGGGGATATATTTCATTTTTCTACAAGGGCTTCAAACAATACTGCTTATTCAGACAGGATGCAGGTAAGGCTTAGCATAAATGGTAATAGTCTCAATGTTGGAAACAGCAATACGAGTGTCGGGGATTTCAGCACTTTACTATTAGATCTTTTTTGGGGGACTGCTGTCCAGTATCCATGGATATGGATCCCAATAGATTTGCAGATACCGAACGTACCTGCAGGTACAACGGGGCGTATTGCATTCCGTTACTTTTCTAACGCTGTAGGCAATAATAGCAATGCGCCGGAAATAGGAGTTGATGATGTGATCTACTTTTCTACTGGTGGTAACTCTTGTATCGGAGCTCCTATCACCGCAACTGTCATTGTTAATCCTAATGCTGCCGTCAATGTTATTTCCAATCAAACACTTTGCAATGGTGCTTCAACGACCGTAGTAAATTTCAGTACTAATGCAACCGGAGGAACAACTACTTACAATTGGACCAATGGTAATACATCAATTGGTTTGGCAGCAAGTGGCACAGGAAATATCCCATCTTTTACTGCAACCAATACAGGCAATGCACCAATAACCAGTACAGTTACAGTAACACCGACATTTACGGGTAACATTTCACCTATATTTATAAACCCAGCCCCAATCACAATACCAACAAACGGACCAACTACCGCATCGTTATATCCCTCAACCATATATGTGAATGGTTTGCCTGTAAATGCAAGATTGATAGGCGTAGACTTGAATACTATTATACATGCAGCAACGACTGAACTTGATATTGTACTGGTATCGCCTACAGGTCAGCCTGTGATCCTTATGTCAGATGCGGGTGGTATAGCTAACAGTCCGAATATCATATTCGCTGATGGCGCAGTTGCAGTTCCTCCCAATGGGTTTATCCTTAGCGGTACTTATCGCTGCACAAACTATGGAGTCCCTGATCAATGGCCGGCACCTGGTCCGGGAGTGATCACTCAGTCAAATCCATCATTAAATCTTTTCACAGGTAATCCCAACGGTCAATGGTCACTATTTATTTTCGACCAGGTAAACGGAAACGGTGGTGCTATCAACAACGGATGGGCACTTAGATTTGATATGCCTGGAACTGTTATATGCACAGGTTCTCCAACAACATTCACTTATACTGTAAACCCATTGCCATCTGTATCTATCATATCGGATATTCCACCACCACTATTACCGGGACAGGTTATGACATTAACCGCAGTGGTAGCTCCGCCGGGAGGTACATTTGTTTGGTACAAAGACGGGATAGTGATTCCCGGTGCCACAAGCAATACACTTACAGGGATAACAGTAAATGACCTGGGAACTTATACTGTTACCTATACTGACCCGAATGGTTGTGTGAATACATCAGCCGGCTTTAATGTGTATGCAAAACTAAGTCCCGGACTGTTTATCCATCCCAATCCGAATAATGGTCATTTTCGGGTTACATTTTATAATACAATGAATGAGGAAGTAGAAATAACGGTCTTTGATTCAAATGGAAAGCTGGCTGCCCGCAGAAAAGCAATGTCAGGAACATCATCTTATGCCGGCATTGAAATCGAACTTAACACTGGCAAGACAATTGGATATTATATCGTTGAGGTGCGAAATTCAAAAGGAGAGAAACTTGGAAGTAAACTGGTCAGCATTGCCCGTTGACATCAGCTCAAATAAATAAGTGTATCCCTTTAGAATTACACAAGAGTTATTTTTTATAGCATACTATCAAAGTTTTGATTTCGTTTGATGAGTAACCAATAGAAACCAGCCCGCCTGTGGCGGAGCCAATATCCTTGTTATGAAATACCGCACCCTGCTGCTGTCGTTATGCCTTTTTGTTTCCTTTGCAGCTTCTGCACAAAAAGATACCTGTAAGATCGGGCTGTATGTGAACTGCCTGTATGACTTTGACATGGCAGGCAAGAGCTTTATGTCTGACTTCTGGATGTGGATGAATTATAAAAACGACAGCCTGAAACTGGATGATGCCATTGAAATTCCCAACAGCAAATCAACTGAGTTCAGCCACTACAGCGTGGAGAAAAAAGGAGATATAAACTGGGCTACGCAGAAATGCAGGGCACAGATAATGCACCAGTGGGATGTTTCAAAATTTCCTTTTGATGAACAGCGTTTGACGATTGAACTGGAAGATGCCAAATACGATACTTCGCAACTGATATATGTTGCCGACAGCGCCAATTCAAAACTTGACTGCGCTTTTAACTCAAAAGAATGGCGGATGAAGTCGTTTACGGTAAACGGAGGAGAAAAAAGCTACCAGACCACTTATGGCAACCCGGAACTGATGGGCAGCAGCAGCTACCCCAGGGTGGTGGCTGAGTTTGTAATAAAAAGACATAACTCATGGCTGATGCTGGTAAAGATGCTGACCGGCGCCTATGTGGCTTTTTTGATCTCCTGTTTTGTTTTCTTTATTTCCTCAGAATGCCAGGATTCAAGATTCGGCTTATGTGTGGGCGGTCTGTTTGCAGCCATTGGTAATAAATACATCGTGGAATCAACCGTGCCATCCTCCACCATCAATACGCTTATGGATGATGTACATAACCTGACCTTTGCTTTTATACTTGTCATTGTAGGGATCATCATCATATCGCTTTCACTTTTTAATTCAGGAGATGAAAGAAAAAAAAGGAAGTCGCTGAAATTGGATAAATGGACATTCTGGACGCTTATCGGTTTATATACACTGGTAAATGTATTCCTGATATGGCGGGCAGCACACTAAGTGAACCGAACAGATGACCCGGCCGCTGATCTTGTTATGAATAAACCACCTGGAGGAACTGACCCGAACGCAAAACAGTCACTCATGCAGTGACTGTTTTATTAAAAGGTTTTCAAATGAGGGATAATGGATCAGTCGCTGTGATTGTTATTGTTTTTCAAAGGTATTGCGACAGTGAGTTTACAGCCTTTGCCCTCAGCGCTATTAATTTTTACAGAGCCGCCGGATAGTTCAACCCGGTTATAAATATTGCTTAGGCCGATCCCGTTTCTTTTCTGCGACGGATCAAATCCAACGCCATTATCTTTCACTTCAAGCATAAGACCGGCATGATCGCTTTCAAGACGGATATGAACCGAACTTGCTTTTGCATGCTTTAAAATGTTGGTAAGCTGCTCCTGTATAACCCGGAATAATACCAGTTTGGTTGAATGATCAGGTAAGGTTTCATTGAATTTTTTATAATCCATTGTCGCCATATTACTGATCCCGAGATTGATGAGTTGTTCATTTATTTCATCTGTCAGCCTGTTGTCCTGGAACCGGGGCGCCACCAGCCGTTTGGAGAACTTTCTTATTTCATCAATGGCCAAAGAAATATTTTCAACCCCGTACCGGATATATTCTTTGCTATTGTGTTTGTAACTCAGGGCACAATCCAGCTGAAGTTTTGCTGCTCCCAGTATCTGCTGGATATTATCATGTAATTCTCTTCCTATTTCATTACGTTCGTTTTCCTGCCCTTTAATGGTGGCCCGGCTTCTTTCCCTTAGCCGGAGTTCTTTCTGCAGGCTTATTTCTTCCTGTAATTTTCTGGATTCGGTGATGTCAGTTTGTATGGAGAAAAATCTGATAAGTTTACCATTCTCATCATGCACGGGATGAATATTATAGTGTGACCAGTATTTTTTCCCCGTTTTGGTATAGTTAAGGATGTTGCCTTGCACCGGAACCTGTTTTTTTATAGCTGCTTTTATCCTGTCAATTTCTTTTTTGTCTTTTTCAGGTCCTTTCAGAAGCCAACCCGGTCTTTTATGTAATGCATCCTGCAGGGTATATTCACTTATCCTCGTAAATGCATCGTTTGCCCAAACTATTCTTTCATCCGGATCCGTAATAACAACGATATTGGAGGTTTCCTTTACCACCTTTGATAATAAATTCAATTCTTCCCTGTTTTTGAAAGCAGCAGTAATATCCCTGAATGTGATCACATAAGCATAGGCAAGACCTTCTTCATTTCTGACGGGTTCGATATTAATAGACAGCCATTTTATTTCCCCGCTGTTTTCAACCCCGGCGATCAGCCCCCTTACAGAAAAGCCTTCAAAGACCCGGTTTCTTATTATTTCTTTTATATCGAGTTTTTGATTTTTTTCATCCACAGCAGGACAACCGGGCAGTGGAAAACCAAAGCGCTGCAGGTTTTCTTTATTGACACCGAGGATCTCAATGGCGCTGTCATTAAAGGTAATTATGCGTTTGTCGAAAGACTGAAAAATAACCCCCTCAGATAAAGAATCAACCAGGGAACGGTACTGCTGGTCATTTTTACGAAGCATGTGCTCCACATTCTTGCGGCGGCTGATGTCACGCAACCCGACACATATTTCAGTTACCTTTCCTTCGCTGTTCTTTACCGGGCTAACGGAAACCAGCAACCATGAGCCATCGGGGTACTGCACTTCATATTCAATAAAATTTCCGAGGCTGGCATAATCCAGTTTCTGCCTGGCGTCATCTTTGCGAAAATCAGGTAATATTTCAACCAGGTTCATTCCCTCTTCGATAAATAATTTTATAAATTTTGATATAATAATATTTGCACGGGGATTGAAACTGATAATGTCATAGCTCAGGTTGATAAGCAAAAGGGCTTCCGGTGTACTTTCAAGTATCGATTTCATATGTTCTTCGGAACGCCGGTTCTTTACTTCCATTTCCCTTTGTGCGGTTATATCCGTATTTACTGCCACGATACCGATTTCGTTATTATCCTTATCACACACATTGTTGGCATTGATGTGCACCAATATTTTTTTTCCGTCTTTTTCATGAAAAACAGCCTCACCTTCCCAGTGACCGGTGACTTCAAATATTTTCTTTGCTTCTTCGAAACTTGTTGTGATAAATTCATGTTTCAGTTCGGTCAGCGGTCTCCCGATTACTTTCGAAGCCGGTACACTATACAGCAGTTCTGCTGCTTTATTAAACCCGGTTATTTTCAGATCATTGCTGAGTGAGATAACAGCTACATGAAGATTATCCAGCAAGGTTTTGTCAAACAAAAGTTTTTGTTCATTTTTTTTCTGCCTTGTAATATCCCTTGCGGTAACGCAAATACTGTTTATTTTGCCGGATGAATCTTTAACAGGGTGAGCAATTATGTGAAACCATTTTTCATCCGGGATATTGAAAGATGTATCATACTCTATTACCTTTCCTTTTAACACATTTTCAAAATAGCCCTTTACAATCTTTTTTCTTTCAGGTCTTATGGCATTTCTGAAGATGTCAAAATTTTTTTCGGGAGATTCTCCGGATATTTTCCTTATTATCCCTGCAAATGTTTTGTTTCCGGTAATTACTTTAAGGTTCCTGTCGAAAAGAACAAATACATCGGGGGTATTGTCCATAATGACTCTCAGATTTTTTTCAGAGTCATTTAAGAGGTGTTCTTTCTCAGTGAAGTTATCCATCCTGATAACTTTCGGCCGGGTTGGTTTTATAGCTATATTCTTTTTCATGCTGGTGGCTGCATAGAAAACGAATTAATGGAAGTTTGGTTATTTCAGAGGGTACGGGTTACAGTTAAAATAGAAATGCAACCTAATCATCTTCTGAAATTGTGTTGATGATTTGTGTCATTTGATGAACTGAGTTTTACCAATGACAATAGAGTGACAGAAATCTGAGGGGTTGATAAGTATTTAAACTTATAAATGAAGCAAATAATTATATTTTTTGCTGCACGTAGTAAATCAACTACATTTTTTTCAAAGGAGAATTGACATGTTTTGATCCGCCTGTTACTGGCAATTGCTATAAGTAAGTAGTTTAATTCCTGTCCAGTTGGAAGAAAAGGGAATGAAAGAACAGATATAAGAAAGGAATATCCTGTCTTTATACAAACTTACTCCCCATGTGCCCATTCCATTATTGGGTCCGCCATATTCTTTACATAATGTTGGGTTAGCAGGATCAGCCACTTTGATTACATCGAGGTCACTTTTACCTGTTGATAAAAATATCAGTTTGCAATCTTTATTGTATGCTATCTCATTGGCATGAACCGGGCTGCTGAACCAGTTGTTGGCGGGACAGCCATAAGGATTCCACCAGCCAACCGATCTGATGTTTGCAGGATCTTTTACATTTAGTATCTCCATGCCGCAGTAATCGGTTGCGATGTAAGCAAGGTCATCATCCACAACAATGTTATTGTAAGCACGGGGCTTGCCATTCATAACAGGGTTGGAGTAGCGGCCAATTTCAACCGGGTTGATTTTATCTTTTGTATTGATGATGCGAAGCCCGCCTGCATCGTAACAGAGATATACCAGATCATCTTTTACCTGCATGCCTCTTGCATTGAATAATGATTTCTTTGGTTTGGGATCAGGATAATTGATGTCAGGAATAAATTGTGATATGAATTTGATTTTTTTCTTATCACTTATGTCAAGAATAACCAGGCCATTGCCCATGGCGCCGAGATAAGCATAGTTTCCCTGTACTTTCACAATACCACTGCCACCGGATGACGAGGGCAATGTCCAGAAAGAAACAAATGTTGCCCTGGCAGGATCGGTTACATCCACAATAGCTATTCCCGATGCCTGCTTATTATTAAAATGATTGCCGATGGCGAGATAAACATAATTGCCCTCTTGTGCCAGGTTCATTACATGCAGTGAGGAAAATGATTTGGTGGAAACCGTTGCTACAAGCTTTGGTTTTTTTATATCATTGATGTCGTACACTTTTAAACCGGCTTCTTTATTGGCCACATAGAGATAGGGAAGACCCTGCTGGTCATGCAGCATCGTCATGCTGATGGCTGTGCAGGCAGCAGGTATCTGTGATTGCTGAGTGATCTGAAACTTTTTGCAATCCTGGCCGTTGCCAAACAAGAAAGTAAATGACAGCAGAAGAATAAATATTGATCTCATAAAGCTGCTTTTAATGAACCAATGTTTTTTCAGACGCTTTGGGCAGACGGCAGGTTACGGGGAACTGTTGCATAAATGTTAAGGGTATAAATGATTTCCTTTTTTAAACAGAAGTATTCATGAAATAATGAACAGATTTCCATTTATTCCGGCTTTTATCCATATCACAAACCAGATCCTGCCTGTTGTATTGATAAGGTGTAAATGTCCCGGTCTGCATTTCTTTTTTCTCCAGTTGATCAAGGCATACAAAACATCTTGCACAAAGACTCATGGAAAAGAGCCGGAGAAATTTCTTAATATTTTTCCGGGCATACCTTGTTTTATAAACAGAGTTGTAACTGCTTTTCATCATTTGTCCGAACATAGCCCTTACCTCATCTGTTTTTTTAGCAGTGGTCATTAATGTATCAATATGCTGAAGACAGTCTTTATACAGATCAAAAATATCGTTGCCAAACTGCATCAGGCCGCCCATCTGGTATAAGGCGGTTTCTTCTTCATTGCTTATCGGGTTTGCCAGCACAGCCCTGTAAAACAACACAGACATGCCGCCTTTATCAATGGTGATGTTTTTTATTTGTTCAGGGGATAATGCTCCCGGCAAAGCTTGTTTCTTACTCTCAATCTGTGCATCATATACTTTTCTTAGATAGTGAAGAGTAAGTTCCGGGTTATGACTGTACTGCAGGGCTTTTTTATAGAAATCAAGAAAGAGTTGCTGTCTCGCTGAAGCAGCTTTAATTTGTTCCGGTGATTCCATAAAATTTTTTACAGCATCATCCGTCATCATTTCTTTATCGAAGAAGTCATCAAAAAGACCTGTCATGGCGCCCTGGTAGGTGAGGGCCAGCCTTTCCTGCAAAGTCATTTTTGAACCTCTTAAAACACAAAGAGCTTCACCAAGGATACAAGGAACAGCAAGCCCATAATAATGAGTGATCTTTTTTATATCATCATTATCGAGGCTGCTATCATTATTTTTCATTGCCCCGGCAAGTTGTGGCCCGAGCTCTTTTTGTAAAAACTTTTGCTGACGTTTTACATTGCGGATAAGAGTGAACAATATGCCGGGAGTGAGAAGGGCATTCAAAAACAAATTCGGCTTCTTATCCATACTACCTGTCCCTGTAAACGATGATGGAAGAAGTCCTGTCGTTCCAGCCGGATATTATAAAACCGGGTTTTGATTGGGTAATGGTATAAAACTTTCCTCCGAAATTTTCATAATCGTACAAAACAACCCTGTAACCTGGCGGAACAGTGAGAGAACTCAAGGCATTGTCAAAAAAACCTGCCTGCGCCATGGTGCTGTATGTGCCGGGAAGCAGGGAAGCAGAACGGCCCTGGTAATTGGCATCTTCATAAATGATAACGGCATTGTTGCTGTTGGGTGGATAATTATTATTATTACCATATCCTGTTTCCTCAACTATAAATGAACCGATGCGGTTATTCATTGAACTGCTGAGGCAGCTGTTGTTTTCGGTAAGTGTGTAATAAGAGCCGGATAGACTTTCATTCATATAAACCTTTACACGAAGACCGGAAGGAATTTCAACAGAAGAAATATCATACCGGAACAAACCCAGCTTATCACCCTGGTAATAACCCGGATGAAGCCGGATGCTGTTGCCTCCGTAACTGCAATCTGTATAGAATGAGGCAAACTGGTTGCCATAATTTCCTCCATAGTTGCCTGCAGGTTTGTATTCAACTATCACTGATCTGATCTTATCATTATAACTGCTGCTGAGACAGTTTTCACTGGCATCAAATGTTGAATAATAACCGGAAGCATTGTCGCTGGTAGTGTAGGCTCTTACCCGCAGGTTGCCATAAATGGTGAAGGATGAAATATTATTCTTAAGAATACCCAGGCTGGCGCCGGAGTAAGTCCCTGGCCTGAGTGTTTGTGAATAGCCATTGCCATAACAATCGTTATAAAACACTACATATTCATTCTGATTATATCCCGGCTGATAGTTGGTGTTCTCAACCACAATGGAAGATGCCATATCGTTCCATTCACCATCGAGGCAGGCCATACTGGAGGTAAAAGTTTTTGAGCGGCCCTCAAAATTGTCGTTTTCATAAATAGTTACCCTCATGCCCGAAGGTATTTGCATACAGGAGAGCAGATCGTTATCGATCTTCATTTGATAAAGACGATAGGTTCCTGCTTCGAGGTAATGTTTTTTACCTGTGTAATTGCAGTCTTCATAAAGTGTAACAAAGTTTTGTGCTGATGAGATCAAACACAGGTAACTGAACACTGCCAGGAATAATATTTTCTTGCGCATAAAAATCAGTTTAATGGTTGCAGAAGTACAAGAAAGGTAAGAAAGTTTCTTTATTAACTTCCAAACTTCACACATTCATTCAGTTCTTTTTCGGTATAAGACAAATTGTACTGTTTCAGAATATCTTCCGGCACGCCGTTCCATTGTGTGGTAGTGTTACCAGCATACCCGATGTCTTTAACTCCTTTTTCTGATGTATAAAAACCTGTCGCTGTTAAATTTCGCATCAGGTTAAAAAATGCAACGCCTTGTTTCATTTCCGGTTTTGCCTTATCGGGATAAGCGATCTGGTCAACCAATTCAATCTGCTGTTCATGTGAACAATCCTTGAATGATTTTTCGTATCGTTTCAGACATTGCATGTCGAGCCACTTCAGTCCGCCCCGCATGGGTGTTTGGTGCGATGGCATATCTTTTACAATAAACTCAATAAACTCCGGCACTCTGGCATCGGAAGCGCTGCCGCTCACTTCATCTTTGGGGATAATGATGTCAGCAAGAATTGTGATCGTTGCCATTTCATGTTCGGTAAAAAATTTTTCTTTTGCCAGCAATTCATTCTCATACTTCAATTCATCCGGGTTGCGGTCAAGATTGAATTTATTTTCTGAAGTTTTTGGTTGGTCGGATTTTTTATCATCTGTTTTACAACCTGCAATGGCAATAGGCGTTGCTACAGCGCCGGTAACTATCAGTTTTAAAGATTTTCTACGATCCATATAAAATTGTTTCTCGCAAAGACGCAACGACGCAAAGTACCCGTTGCGGGTTAGCGTCTTTGCGTGGTTTACAAATTCATTTGTTTTTTCTGTTCAATAATATATTCACTGGCTCTCATACTCAACGCCAGTATCGTCCATGTAATATTTTTATCAGCCTGCGAAACGAATTGCCCTCCATCTACACAAAACAGGTTTTTGCAGTCATGTGCCTGGCTCCATTTATTCAGTGCAGAATGTTTTGAGTCATTGCCCATGCGAACGGTTCCGGCTTCATGAATGATCTCTCCCGGCTTGGCAAGACCCCATTGATTTTTTTCATCATCATCTCCACCCCATGTGATGATGGCGCCCATATTATGCATTACTTCCTTAAAAGTTTCTTTCATGTGCTTCGCCTGTTTTATTTCATGCTCACTCCATTTCACATTGAATTTTAAAACAGGGATACCATATTTGTCAACCGTGTTGGAGTCTATTTCACAATAATTGCTTTCAAGCGGTATGGCTTCACCCCGGCCCGCCATGCCCACTCCGCAGCCATAGAAGTAACGGTAATCTTCTTTCAGTGATGCACCGTATCCGCCGGCTTCCTTTTTCTTTCCTTTCACTACATATTTGCCATTCAATCCTTCAATGCCCCAACTAAAACCATAAGAAGGCTGGCTCATGCCGCCCCAGTATTCAATATGATAACCCCTTGGAAAATCAAGCTTCTTATTATCCATCCACCACGGAGAATAAATGTGCATGCCACCCACACCATCTTCATTATATCTTTTCCTGTCAAATAATTGCGGAAGAATTCCACCCAATGCAGCACCGGTGGAGTCATGTAAATATTTTCCAACAACATTGCTGCTGTTGGCCAATCCATTCGGATGTCGTTGTGATTTTGAATTGAGCAACAACCTTGCACTTTCGCAGGCGCTGGCAGCAACGATCACCACATTGCCTTCCACCTGGTATTCCTGCATATCTTCTTTGTTGATATAAGAAACACCTGTGGCAAGACCTTCATTGTTCGTCAGCACTTCTCTTGCCATAGCATTGGCAACTATATCAACATTACCTGTTTTAAGAGAAGGAGATATTAAAACATTGGTTGATGAAAAATCTGCCTTAGCCATACTACAGTTGCGGTTACACTGACCACAAAAGAAACAGGCGCCCCGGCCTGCATCATTTTCAATTGGCTTTGTAAGAATAGAAAGACGGGAAGGAATTATTTTTACCCCCGCCTGGGTTGCTGCATTCTTAATAAATAGTTCATGCAGTCTTGGTTTTGGTGGAGGAAGAAAAAAACCATCGGGATCATTTTCCAAACCTTCATTGGTGCCAAATATGCCAATGAGCTGATCCACTTTATCGTAATATGGTTTTATATCTTCGTAGCTGATGGGCCAGTCGTCGCCGAGGCCATCAATACTTCTTCTTTTAAAATCTTTTGGGCCAAAGCGTAGAGAAATTCTTCCCCAGTGATTGGTTCTTCCTCCCAGCATTCTTGCCCGCCACCATGCCCAGTCGGTTCCTTTTTCTTTGGTAAAAGGTTCTCCTTCCAGGTTCCATCCGCCATAGCAGGCATCAAAATCGCCGAAAGGACGATTCTTTGTACTGGCTCCTCTTCTTGGTGAGTCCCATGGATTTTTTAGTTGTGTTACATTTTTTTGCGGGTCGTACATATAACCAGCCTCAAGTAAACAGACTTTCAATCCGGCTTTTGATAAAACATAAGCAGCCATGCCACCGCCGGCACCCGAGCCTACAATGACGGCATCATATTTCTTTGGTTGTTTTTTTACCTGGAGATCTCCCATACAGCAAGAAAGGTTTTTTAAAAAAAGATGTGACAATTTACAGGATTGCTTTTTTATCCGTGCAATTATTTACAGGAACTTCTTCACATCCTGTTTGTGTATCTTTAAACAGTAAATTGATCATTTCATGAAGAAAGGCATTATGATTTTCGGATTCATCATCCAGTTGTTTTCAGGAAAAGCACAGAAGAGTGAGTATGATAAATATCCCGTTTATACGGGGAGTGATCTGGGAGTAACTTATACAAAAGGGAAAACAACTTTTAAGATTTGGGCACCTACCGCAAATGAAGTAGAACTAGATTTTTATAAAAAAGGGGTTGCGGGAACAATAGAAGACATGAGTAATGCTGTGTCAATGGAAAAAGAAGCCAATGGCGTATGGTCTTATTCGGCATATTTTGACATTAAAGGGACATTTTACGTTTTTAGGGTTAATATAGACGGAAGAACATCTGATGATATATCCGATCCTTATGCCAAAGCTATAGGTATAAATGGCAAACGGGCAATGGTGGTCAATTTAAAAGAAACCAATCCTCCCGGATGGGAAAAAGACAGAAGCCCTGTTTTCAAAAACCCAACCGATGCTGTGATTTATGAACTGCATGTAAGAGATGCCAGCATTGCTGCTAATTCAGGAATAAAAAACAAAGGAAAATTTTTAGGGTTGACTGAAAATGGAACAAAGAATTCAGATGGGTTGTCAACAGGACTTGATCATTTGAAGGAACTTGGGGTCACACATATTCATTTACTTCCTTTTTATGATTATAACTCTGTAGATGAAACAAAACCGGATGCAAAATACAACTGGGGTTATGATCCCCTGAACTATAATGTGCCGGAAGGTTCTTATTCCACCAATGCAAACGATCCGCTTGCAAGGATAAAAGAATTCAAGCAACTGGTACAGGCTTTTCATAAAAATGGATTAAGGGTGGTGATGGATGTTGTATATAATCATACCGCATTAACAGAGAAATCGAATTTCAATCAGCTGGTGCCGGATTATTATTACCGGCAAACTAAAGACGGCAAATTTTCCAATGCCACTGCCTGTGGCAATGAAACCGCCAGTGAAAGACCGATGATGCGGAAATTTATTTTGGAGTCAATGAAATATTGGGTACAGGAATATCATATCGACGGTTTCCGTATTGACCTGATGGGAGTGCATGATATTGAAACCATGAACCTGATCTCAAAAGAACTGCACAAAATAAAACCGGATATATTATTATATGGAGAGGGATGGACAGCCGGCGCATCGCCATTGCCCGATTCCTTACGGGCATTAAAAGCGAATGTTTCCAAACTTGACCGCATAGCAGTCTTCAGCGATGATATACGGGATGGAATAAAAGGACATGTTTTTACATATGATGCAAAGGGTTTCGCCAGCGGGCAGCCGGGTACGGAAGAGAGTGTGAAGTTCGGAATCGTTGCTGCCTGTAAACATCCTCAGGTTGATTATAAGAAAGTAAATTATTCAAAGAAGCCTTATGCCGCCGAACCTTACCAGACAATTACCTATGCTGAATGTCACGATAATCATTGTCTCTGGGATAAACTGGCTATCTCAAATAAAGATGCAACAGAAGCCGAACGGGAAGAAATGCAGAAGCTGGCATTATCCATTGTACTTACGTCACAGGGAATTTCTTTTCTTCATGCCGGTTCAGAATTTTTGCGCAGCAAGAAAGGAGTGGAGAACAGTTTTGAATCTCCTGACAGCATCAATGCCATTGACTGGAGCCTGAAGACAAAGAATAAAAATGTGTTTGAGTATGTGAAAGCATTGATCAAAATGCGTAAAGAACATCCTGCTTTTCGTATGACAACAGCCAAACAGATTGCTTCCAATATAAAATTTCTTGAGGGGTTGCCTGCCGGAGTTATTGCTTATACTATGAATGGCTCTGCTGTTGCTGATAAATGGAAAAAAATCTTTGTTGCTTTTAACGGAACAGGTAAGGACATTTCCATTACTGCACAGCCGGGGAGCTACAAATGCTTTGTTGCCGGCAATATGGTTTCTGAAACCATTGGCGGCTATGAAGGTTACTGGCGGCTTGATGCTTATTCATGCAGCATTATGTACCAGGAGTAAAAAAATCAGTTTGTTTTTTCTGCATCTATTCGCCTGCCAATGATATATCCGGCAACAGCACCGGCCACAGTGCCTGCTGCCATCCAAATCATATCTCCGGACGAGGCGAAATATCCAACAGCAAATCCAACGATGATACCTGCAATGCCAAAAACCAATTTGGCGCTGGTTCTGCTTTTGGTTACTGTTGCAGAAACAGAGGTATCATGGACATGTTTGAATTGACGGACATGTTCTTTATGTTTTTTGCGATGATGTGAACGGGCCATGATTTTTTTTTGAGAAGTTAGGAAGAAATAATATAAACAACAATTTTTCGGGATAAGTAACCGGGCGAGGGGCCCACTGCAGATTTTTTATGTATTGCAAAATACAGTACCTTACCAGGGCCAAAAAATGTTTTATGAGAAAGACATTTCAAATATCATTTTTCGGTGCAGTGGTTTTAAATATCTTCATTGCCATCAGCAGTTGCAAAAGTAAAGAGCAGGCGGCAGCGGGTCATTCCATTATTACTGGTAAGACTGTTGCACTAACAGATCAAAAAATTGGTGAAACGGGTATCCTGTATGTAGATAAGCCTGGTGATTCGCTCAGCGGACTGCTGATGTATGTATCTGATGCAGCATTTGCTTCATCCCGGCGGTTCAGAATGTCTTATGCCCCGATAACCAGTCATACATTCGGGCCCGATTTCAATCCTATCAGTCCGCTGATCACTATTTCATGCGGCGGCGGATTTTCTGATTCAATTGTTACAATGGAGATTCCCATCCATCTTCCCGAAGGAAAATTTGCTATGGGTTTTTTATATGATGAACGTACCGGCAAACTGGAAGGCATGCCGCTTCTTAAACTGGAAAAAGACAGGGCGGTGGTGGCATTCAGAAACTTTGAGCATTCAGTTTCCCGGGGATCAGCAATGGCCGCACAGGTTGCCGGCGCCGATGCGGAACCTGTTACCAAAATTGTAATGAGTGCTGTGGATGAAAAAAAACTGCGGCTGGATAAATATGATTCAGGGTTCCGGCCGGGAGTGGATGATGTTCCCAGCACCAATTGGGGCTCTGCTTTGATGCCCGATGGGCATTGTTCGGGCCAAAGCCAACTGATGATGTGGTATTATGCGAACAAAAAAAAGAATGGAGCATCCGGCTTATATAGTTTTCTTGAAGCAGATGGTGGGCCGCCGACACCGGGATTCTGGCAGGATGATACGAAAGCCATACGACTTTCCTCGTTACTGCAAAATGCAGAAGAAAATATTTCTTTTTTCAAGCAGGAACTAAGTGGATTGATTGTGCTTGGCGGGATGTTTGCTACTGATCTGATGACGCTGTATGCATTCAGCTATGCCATCCGACTCACTCATGAGCCCCAATATATCTCTATCCGGGAGGATTGGAATGTTCGGGAAGGACATGCGATACTGGTGTATAAGATCGAAGATTATGTTCTTTATATAGCTGACCCGAATAATCCGGGTAATAAGACCAGGAGGATCATATTTGATGATAAGCTTGATAAGTTTCTTTACTATAGGGCCTCCGTGAATGCTGGTGCACCAGGCAAGGATTACAAAGCTTTTACTTATATGGGTACCACCTCATTATTATCCAATTCAGTGATTGAAAAATGCTGGAAGGATATGGAAGACGGTACACTGGGTCAGAATAAATTCCCGGCATATACTATCAAGGTCTATAACAATAAAGAATTTGTACCCTTCGAAGATGGGTTTACTACAGAAGAAGACGGGGATGTTCTCTCTTTCGCAGTTGAATGCGCTGTTCCGGCTGAGATCGTGGCGTATGAAGAGACAGCGACATTGCCGGTTATTTCTAAAAATGTAAAAAAAGGCGACCAGGGAAATTATATTACCGAAAGTACATTCAGGGTAACAGCAGGCGAACATAGAATAGGGATCTATGTCAGGGACTTAGCCAATATTAAGTGGATCGGGTTCAAAAGAGCCAAAATTAAAATAGTGGATAAGGAGGCAGAAAAACCGCTACCGCCGGACCTTCTTCCGGTTGAGGGCTACTTAAATGCAGAACTTTATGTAAACCGCCAGACGATCATTCTTGAAGGATTACAGTTTCATGCCCGGAACACCAATGGTTCCAGTAATTTTTCCATTTGGGGAAATGCAAAAGATTTGCGCCATAATATGGAAATTACCAGTAATACATTTAATGGTGAAGGAGAATATAACGATGCTTCTGCTTCCTTTTCCTCAAGCATAAATGATGACACATACGGGACCTATGTTAACCAGAAAAACGATGCACAATTGATCATTACAAAATGGGGCGAGGGCAAACTGGAAGGTGCTTTCACTTTTGATGCTTATGATAACTACTATAAAAAGACGGTTACTGTTCGTGGGCAGTTTAAATATAAAATACCATGAAATAAGTGAGAAAACCAATGGCTAGCTCCGAATGAATCATCTGCTCTCAGGGATTGTTTGCGGTATGATCCGTATCGTTTCCTGTATACCGATAATTCAAATCTCAATCCGCTCCAGCACCAGCATCGCCTCCATCAGTTTGTTCCAGGCGTTTTGCCATTCATGTTTGGCGGTATGTACCTGTTCCTTATGCTCGTCTTTCAGCGGCTCTTTCTTTTTAATATAGCTGTCCAGTTTTTCAAGAGTAGCTTTGTTGAGCTCTTCGAATTTCTTTTTATGTTTCGGTTTCATGTTTGAATTTATATATAAATCTATTCAATTTATGCTTTGCTTCTTTTCTTTTTTGCAAACAGCACAATGATTATCACCAGTACTACTATCCCCCCGGCTATGTACAGTATATTTTCCCGCAAAAAAGTCCCCGGATTAAAAGTACTGCTTTCCGGAGTTTCTTCTGTTTCGGTATTGGCAGAAAATGTTGTTTTGATAGTTGTATTATCCACAGCAGCTATTCTTTCTTTTATGATCTCCCGGGCTGAGTTTTCTTCCAGGGGTAAAATTTCCATTTTACCATTTTCATACCTGTAACTAAAACCCGAATCCACATCATTACTTATGCCTGAGGCTTTATCTGTTACTGTTACACTGCCATGATAAACATTGACCATTGATTGAAGGCTGTCTGTGATAACAATAAACTTCGTTCCTTTCGGACGAATTGCCAGCTTCTTTAATTCGATAAGCAGTTTCTTACCTGCATTGACATCGCCATTTGCTGCCAGGGTACCGTAATATAATTGCAGTTTCAATTGCTCCGGAATATTTTCCAGCACTTTGATTGACGTTGAAGGCATCAGCGAAACCATGCCTTGTGAACCATTGGAAAAACTAAGGAGACCTTTCTCGCCGGTTTTGATCTCATCATCTTTCATGAGGGTTATCTCTCCGCCTGCTTCTTTATTGTTTACAGTTACATCTTTATTCCTGATCAATGAACGCTGGCCCGAAGCCTTGCAAATATTACCTATGCTTCCGCAATGCTGTGTTTTTGAGAATTCAAATAAAGCGGCAGCTTTTCCATTAATCAGTACTTCATCGTCACCACTGAGTATAGTAAACGTATTGGGGCCACAGCACACCATGTGATAACCTACATCACCAACCCGTGCAGCAGGATGGCCATAAATTAATATATCAGGGCTTCCGGTAGTGATGGGACCAACCGCTGGATGCGGACAAGCTGGGCATCCATGGGAATCCCCCTTTGTTTCTACCCGGCAACCCTGAAATGCATACTTACTTACATCTACTGTTGTCACCGGGTATTCTCCTTTATAAGTATTGCCTTCATATTTAACTGTGAGTATGATCTTATTGCTGCCAACCGAGTTAAAAACCGGGCGACTGAGTTTGCCTTTTTCCGGTTTAAATGTGGCGGTTCCGCTCCATTCCACTTTATCTGACAGGTCAACTTCGTTGCCGTCTTTATCAGTAACACTGAAACTTGCGCCGAATACCCAGCCTTTATTGAAAACCTTTGGACTGGGGCCGGCAGGAAAAGTAAGGGCAGGCTTTAATTCGCCGCCTACCGCAGTAAAATCGAAAAAGGCTCCGTCTTTTATCGGACCCATGTACACCTTTCCTTCCATCTTATTACCATTTAACGAACCCAATATGGTCATGCCCTGCTGACTTTGTTTTATCTTTCCGGCATCCTTCATTTCTGAAGCCACAGAACCTGAGACATCCAATTGGCCTCCTTCTATTGTGCCGGTTATAGTACCCGACAGATCAATATAATCATCAGGTTCGGTACGGCTGCCTCCTTTAAAATGCAGGCTGATGCTTACCTCATTTTCAGGAGAAATATTGAGTGTCAGACTGTTTGAATAAACAGCAACATTGTCGCTGTTAGGGCCAACTACTCTAAACTTGCCAGTATAAGTATTCTGGCTTTGGCACAAAATTGCCATGCTCAGCAGCAGTAATGCCGAGAAGAAACACTTTTTCATAACATTTTTCTTCAAAGTTTCATCAGTTCATGTTTGAAAAAAATGACCAGGGTCAGATGTAATACTGCTATTGATTAGTTTTTCCAAAAAAAAGTACAATCCGGGGTTACAACACCGTTTCAGGTGTTTACCAATCCATGTATCAGAATTTTAAAACGTAATTTAAAAACATGAAAAACAGAATCATCATCGCAGCTTTAAGCATATTCTCCCTTTCTGCCTGCAGTAAATCAGCCCTTGATAATAATAATGGAAGCGGAACTGCCAATGTGATACCGGCTTCTTCCGTTCCTTCCGCTGTTATGACCTCATTTAATAACAGTTTCAGTAATGCCACAGAAACAGAATGGCAGCGCCACAGCAGCAGTTTTGAAGTACAGTTTAACCACAGCAGCCAGCGCCACAGCGCCGGTTTTGATGATAACGGTCACCAGTCATCTCATTCTGTCATTTGTCTTGAAGCAGCGGTTCCGCAGGTGGTACTGGATGCGTTCCGTTCAAGATTTCCGACAGATAATGTATATGAGTGGAAGTTGAGAAATGACGGAACCTGGAGAGCTCATATCATGAGAGGTTCTGTAAAATATGAGGCTACTTTCAGCGCTTCAGGAGCATTTATAAAATTTGAACAGGCAAAATAACCATGAAAGACCATCAATAATTCTGACCGCCTCATTACGAGGCGGTTTTTTATTGCCTGGCAGCAGAAAAGGGAATCACATTCACAGTTACAGAAAAACCACCGTTTTTCAGAGATTGAATAGCCCGGGTGGTTTCATATACACCGGATGCTGCATCTCTTGACGGAACAATAACTATCTGCTGAGCATTTCCTCCTTCAATATTTATCACTGATTGACTGGCATTGGTAATATTGACCGGAACATTCGTTGACAATCCTTCCAACCCGGCCACTTTGATGTGGATCTGAGTACTTTCTCCCTTCCGCAAATTAGTTTTGTCTGCAGAAAGTTGTAGTGATATAATATTGGTACTTGCTTTTTGTGTGCTTCCTCCTTCATTACATTGTATAGTAACCGGGCCGGTAATATTGTCGGGTGTTTTTATATATAGCCGGGAAGGTGATTCTGCGAGCAATGTTGCTTTTTGTCCGTTAGCAGTAACCGATGTATTAGTGATGTTGCCATCAAAATTTCCTTTAATAGTAGCAGCATCTGTGGATACCATATAAGGCGGCACGGAAAAATTGCGGGCGGGAACCGTGGCTTGTGTGAAGGGCAGTGTTTGTGTATTTATGACTTGTCCGGCGCTGCTTTGCAATTGTAATGGAACCCCGGATGGGCTGGCAGCGGGTAATTGAAAACTAAATGAACTCCCTTCTGCTTTGATAAGTATGTCCCCGAGTTTGAGCAGGTATGATTTCAACGCTTCTAAATTTTTGCTGCTGTCTTTACCATTTCTTCCGTTGGGTTCTGAATAAACAGTGCCTGATAAAGTAACAGATGAAGAAAGTGGCGGCAGGTAAACATTTATTTTACCTTCTTTTGTTTCAAACGCCGAATAATTTATCAGCGGCTCTCTTATTGCGGGGATACTTAATATTTTGGCTTCATTGCCCACCAGGCTAATGTTATTCCATACCGATTGCGCCTGAACAGGAAGTGAGGAGCATAAAATACCAGAGAATATTATATTTATCTTTTTCATCAGTTTGTTGCGTTTAATATGGGCATCATTTTGTCTGCTATGTCATGCAATGCATTAAAATCTCCATGAGCAATAGCATCAGGTATTGCATCAATCAAAGTCTTTAAATCGTTTTTTAGTTGCTGGTTATTGGTAGTTTGCATCAGACCATTGGCTTTTGTTGACAGCATGCCGAGGAAATTACGTAGCGCTGTCATATATTTTGCATCCTGTTTATACTGATGTGCTCTTGAAAGATGAGAAAGTATCAGCATAGCATTTGTCCAGGTCTGGTTGCTGAAAGGGTAGCCCAATGTATTTGACATGGTCATCAGCTGTGCAGGCGACAGGTAGGGAGGTGCTGAAAACTCATATATCTTGTCATCAATAAACACGGATACATCAAACGAGCATGTTTTTTCATCCACACTGAAAAAAACAGAGATCTCATGATCGTTGACATTTTTGGAAAATCCAAAGCCATAATAACGGCTCATGCCGGGATCGGTGGAAGGCCCGCCCATACCAACACTCCTTGAACTGTGAAACTCTGTTGTTTTACCGCCACTTGTTTTTGATTCCATAAGTTTAAGAAGCTCTGAGAATACGAGGTCATCTGTAAGATTGCAGAAAATAGCTTCGAGGTTAAAATCAAAATCAAAGGATTCCGGTGAGTTAGGAGGAACATTCACTGTTAATTTATTGCCGCTTATTGAAACGCTGCCGCCGTTGATGTTGAATTTCAGTTGGCCATTATTTTTTGTCCTGATACTATCACAACAATTATTTTTTTCAATAAAATAGAGCCTGCGGGTTATTGTTTCAGAGGCACAAAACTTACCGGCACAAAAACATTTGTAGCGGAACTCAATCAGCATTTCTCCCTGATGCTCCATTTTAGGGGCGGACACAAGGGAGTATCCATACTTTTGCCAGGCAGACGGAGGTGCAGAATACTGTTTGTCTTTATATGTAATGGTGTACCTTATATCAAAAACTCTTGTTGGCGGACATTCCTCCGGAGTGCAGGTAGAAAGAACTTCCGGCCTGTCAATAAAAACCTGGTCGTTACACCATGGAATGGAATCTCCTTCCAGTCTTTCACCATTTCTGTCAAGATATACCTGTATGCGTTGACCTTCCACTAACCTGCATTCACCGCAATCGCAGGGTTTCACTTCAGGTCCACTTATTTGTGGTGTAAATGGTTTTTCCTCAGGTTTTGTTTCCAGCACTTTTGCTTCTTTGCCTACAGCCTGGAATGTATTCCAGAAATCATCAATGCCTTTATCTAATTGTTGTTTCTTATCCGTTGGAAGTGTAATGGGTTTGATGTTTGTCTTTTCTTCATACTGCTCATAAGTTCGGGTACCGAATTGTTCTTTGGTATATGCTTTCTGTCTTAACTCTGATGTATAGATCCAGAATGTTTGTTGTATGATGGCTTCTCTTTCTTTTTCCGGATTGCCGGAGAAGGGTGTAGTGATCTTTCCTTCATTTTTTAATTGATCATATTTATCTCCTATATCTATAAGCGCCTTTAGTAAAAAAGGAGCAGTTGCCCGAGGATTTGTTTCCGGCATTGGTACTGTTCTTAAAGAAACATCCTGCCCCACAGTGGGGTCAATCATTATCCATTCAGCAGGTTTAAGTTCATCTTTTTCAGTAGCGGCAGGTTTTGTAATGTCTGTGCAAAATCCATACAACTTCACATCAACAGTGCCGTGCGACGGAACAGTTACCAGTTTTATTTCCGGAACAATATAAGGTTGGTATTGCCCGTCTGATGGGATACAGTACGGGCCTAATAGACCCTTAATTTCTTTATCCGTAGGATTATATATTGACATCGCCACAACACTGCCGGTGGTCTTGCCGGTGCCGGTTGCTTTGATGACGCAATTTTGCAGCAGCTTGTCCTGGGCAATCAGCCGGAAAGGTAGTAGCAGTATTATTATAAACACCGGGATAAAAGCTGTCTTCCTTTGGCGGAAAAAATTTTTCATTGCTGTTTTTTGAATGAAAAAATAAGACAGTTCTTAGGGTGGGGAGAGTTTATTAAAGGTAAGTTTTTTTGAAGATAAGATCAGGAGGTATGAAAATAAATACGGGTAGTGTAGCGGTTCAAGGAAAATGCCACTAAGTCACGAAGGATTCACGAAGACAACTTTGTGTAGCTTAGTGCCTTCGTGTCTTAGTGGCAAAAAATCAGACTGTGATGTTGCTTAACAGTGTTAGGGTGTAAATCCCAGTTTCTCTTTCAGGCTTTCTGATAATGCAGCCTTATTTACCATCATTACTACTGTCTTTAGTCTGAAATAATCTTCCTGCATAAAGAGGAAGCCATGGAATTTGCTGAACCATTCAGATCCCCATGAATTCTTCAGGTAATACCATTTCCTGTTATGATCATCGCGGCCAACAGCCACGAGATGAAGCATATGATCTCTTTCGGTGGTTCCATTTTTAAAACTCTGCAGTCGTTGCTCTGTATATTGTTTGATTGAATCGTTTATAATAGCATATCCGCTCCAAAAATTAAAACCCGTTTCCGTTACATCACCTTCCCAACCAACGGACCAGCCTTTTGTCAATGCAGAATCAACCAGCATCTGAAAATCTTCCAGTGGTATATTGTACAAACTATCTCCCGCCCAGTTGAATTTATCATCCAGCAAACATTTTTTATAATATGGCAGGTCGGCAAAAGACATCACTTCCACATAATCTGTTATGGAAGGCATCAATTCTTTTGCAAAAGTCCTGGCTGTGTATGGTTTCATATTGTGCCAGAAACTGGCAGGCACTTTTCCAAGGTAATGATCAAGTGTGTCGTTCACCTGGCGGAGATCATTCTCATTTAGTCCTGTTTTCCCCTGCTTCAATAGTCCGTGTATAATTTTTTTCATTGCTGTATCTAATCCCGCATGGGTATGATTTTTTTCTCCGTTTGGTCTGCCGGTATAATCTTCTTCAGGAACTATACCATATTTATCAACGATACGGATCACATCATGAAACTGGCCGCCGCCTTCGCAATAGGTTTTCCCCTGGCTGGCAAGAAATTGTTTTGCTTTATCAATATAGGCATATCGGGCTATGAACATTTCAGAGAGGTTAAACTGCCTGCCTGATTTTTTTAATATATCGCTTTCAAACAATGAATTGGCGCCAAACACCCAGCAGGTAGGGCTGCTGCTCTGGTCTTTTACTGCTGTGCAGCGGACGGAATCGGTGAGATGGATAAGAGGTGATGATAATTCAGCCGCAGGCTGTGCAAATAGTAAAAAAGAATTAAGGGAAAAGATGAGAAACAAAAAGAACAATTTCATTTGTAGTTGTTTGCAATCTAAAACTAACGAACGATTTTACAGAAAAGTATAAAAAGCCGGATGTTAACGGATATTTAAGTGCAACAGATATTTGGTAATTATTTCAGATAAGTCTCCAGGCGAGAACGGCAGGATAATCACAACTATACCTGTATAGATAGGCTTATTATACTTTGCCAACCAGTTTGGTAGGTAAATGTCGAAATTGTCTTTTGTGGAATCAGAATAGCGGCGGGCAATTAGAGTGACCGGGCAAATCTTTTTAAAGGCCAGCAGTATCAAACCTTCCAATGCAATGAACCCGAACCCGATCCATATCCATTTATCGATCTTGTTACTGATTACCGCATAGAGGAGATAAAATATGACGACATTATAAAATATCCATATCGCAGTATGGAGCAGCTTGATCGCAATAAGCTTTGATTGGTTTGTCATACAACGGCACAAGTTCTTCCATGCGGAAGTTTTACCTGCTGATGGCTGTCAGATTTTACGTTGATGTTGATCAGCAGATATCTTTATGGCTTACTTTTTCGCTGACGAATAAGAGACTCAGGCGGCAGTGAAGAGCATGATTTCTATCAATAATAGCAAGCCCATAATTCTTAACTTTGTGACTCAATTTCAAAAATCATATGAAAGAAGTTTATATCATTTCCGCCGTTCGTACACCCATGGGCAGTTTCGGGGGGAGTTTAAAAAGTTTATCAGCAACACAGTTAGGAGCAGCAGCTATAAAAGCAGCCTTGCAAAAAGCAAACATAAAGCCGGAACAAATACAAGATGTATTAATGGGCTGTGTATTGCAAGCCAACCTTGGTCAGGCGCCGGCAAGGCAGGCAGCTAAGTTTGCCGGCTTGCCCAACGAAGTGAATTGTACTACCGTAAATAAAGTTTGCGCCAGCGGTATGAAAGCTATTGCACAGGCAGCGCAAAGCATTATGCTCGGTGATGCAGATATTGTAGTAGCCGGTGGTATGGAAAGTATGAGCAATGTTCCTTTTTACAGCGACAGTCTTCGCTGGGGCAATAAATATGGCAATGTTTCTTTGATAGATGGTTTGGCCAAGGATGGATTGACGGATGTTTATGATGGCAAAGCCATGGGCAATGCTGCTGAACTTTGTGCCAAAGAATGCGGCATCAGCCGTGCCGACCAGGATGCATTTGCAATTGAGAGCTATAAACGCAGCCAGGCAGCATGGAATGAAGGAAAGTTTGCCAATGAAGTGGTGCCGGTGGAAATTCCGCAACGCAAAGGCGACCCGGTTGTGGTTTCAAAAGATGAAGAACCTTTTAATGTAAAATTTGATAAGATTGCAACACTCAATCCTGCATTTCAAAAAGACGGAACAGTAACGGCTGCCAATGCAAGCACCATGAATGACGGCGCTGCTGCATTGGTTCTTATGAGTGCAGAGAAAGCAAAAGAACTTGGATTGAAACCCATCGCCAAAATAAAATCTTATGCTGACGCTGAACAGGCGCCGGAATGGTTTACTACCACTCCTTCATTGGCTGTACCAAAAGCAGTTACCAAAGCTGGTTTGAAAATGGAGAATATTTCTTACTGGGAATTAAATGAAGCATTTGCTGTTGTCGGCATTGAAAACACTAAACGAATGAAACTCGATCCGTCAAAAGTGAATGTGCACGGTGGCGCAGTATCGCTTGGCCATCCGCTGGGTTGCAGCGGTGCGAGAATTATTGTTACCCTTATCAATGTGCTTAAGGCAAACAATGCGAAATATGGTGCGGCTGGAATTTGTAATGGGGGAGGTGGCGCTTCAGCTATGGTGATTGAGAATTTGTGAATTGGGAATTTGGGATCAGGAATTAGTGTTGATACTTCGGTAATTGGCCTCTGCTGGCAGGGGCTTTATATTTAAAATGATAACAGTAAGAACAGCAGATATTAAAGATGCGGAACTTATAGCCGATATGAGCCGGCAAACATTTTTTGAAACATTTGCTCCCCAAAATACCAAAGAGAACATGGATAAGTTCATGAATGAAACATTTACTAAGGAAGCCTTAATGAAAGAAGTAGGAGCAGCCGGAAATTATTTCCTGCTTGCTTATGATGAAGAAATACCTGTAGGTTATGCGAGGATGAGGGAAGGAGAGCTAAGGCCTGAATTTGATGGCAAGTCATCTATTGAAATTGCAAGAATTTATGCTGTTGCTTCAGCTATTGGTAAGGGTGTGGGCAGCACATTGATAAAAAAATGTATAGAAATTGCCGGTGAAATGGATAAAGAGACCATCTGGCTTGGAGTTTGGGAAAAAAACCAACGGGCCATTGAATTTTACGGGAAATGGGGTTTTGAGAAATTCGGCACCCATGTTTTTCTGCTGGGCAATGACCCGCAAACCGATTGGCTGATGAAGAAAGAACTTGCAACCGGGGATTAATACTCTCCGTCTTTCAAACTTTAAGGCTAAATTTGTGATACTAATATCTGAAATGAACAAACGGATTCACATATTTCTGATTATCCTGTTGCTGGCATCCTTTACCGGCTTTTCACAAAAAAGTGTTCTTATCAGGATCAGGCAGGATGAATCTTTTGTGCTGAACGAATTTCAAACAAACATCACACTCAAGAAAAAACCTTTTAAGTTTGAAGTAATGCTGGAGAACACCGACGGAGTATATGTTTTTGCAAGCATTAAAGACTCTGTTTACCGCTATACCGAAACAAGTCCCATCCGTGACTTCTCATACCTGAAACTGCTTGAGCTGAGGGATGAGGACCGGTACAACAGTAACCGGGAATTGAACATAAGTGAAGAGGGATGGACATACTGGTTTTATAATGACAGTGCCGACTGGCACCCGTACAACAGGAAAGTGATGCCATTGGGAGGAAATAAGATTGTTTGTACCAAAGCCATAAAACAATTGTACAGCACCGCAGATGGCAGCCTTGTCCGGCTCAGGGATATCAGCACTCCGCTTTATATTTTCTTTATAGCTGTAAAGGAATACGACAAAGATGGCCACCCTGCCACCGAGCTGATGCGACGCAAGCTGCGGATTGACTGGACAGATGAGGACTGAGAAATTACTTCGTAAAATTTCAGACATCCGCTGCGTAGTTTTTCGGAATTTTTATTGTACTAAAACTCTTTTATTCCCGTTTTATACTGCTACCATACAATAAGCAGGTAATATAAATGAGACCGTGTGGTTAAAAAATATTTCCTGCCTGTTGATTTTAAAATTTAATAACCGTTTTATGAAAGCCAGATTTCTTCTGTTATCAGCTATCGTTTTTTCGGTTGCCATTCTGTTCACTTCATGTCAGAAAAATGCCGGCCAGCTGAAAGACTTTAAGTTTGAAAGTTCCGCCCATTCGGATGATCAATCCCGTTTTTCGGATGAAGTGGAAGCCGTGGCCGGCGATATAAACCTGCAGGTGGAAGCAACAGCAGTTTTTTCTGGTCGTGGTCAGCAGGTGCAGTCATTGATTTGTGATGCCACCGTTGTGGTTGATACAATTAGCAATCCCAGAACCATCACCATTACATTCAACGGCAATAATTGTCTTGGCAATCGTACCCGTACAGGAGTCGTGGTTATTTCGATGGCGCAGGGTGTTCACTGGAGAGATGCAGGAGCAGTGCTGAATGTTTCATTTCAAAATCTTACCATTACCCGGCTCAGGGATAATAAAAGTATTACGATCAATGGCACACAAACACATACCAACGTCAGTGGTGGTTTGCTGATAGATCTTCCCTCACTTGGCAGCATAACGCATACCATTACCAGCAATAATATGTCAATTTCGTTTGATAACAGCAGCCTGCGTACATGGCAGCTGGCAAGGCAAAGGCTGTTTACCTATAACAATGGTATCGTCATTACCGTTACCGGCCTTCATTCTGAAGGAGGCGTATCAGGTATTGCAGAATGGGGAACCAACCGTTTCGGACATTCCTTTACAACAGCTATTATTGATCCCATAATAAGAAGACAGGCTTGTAGTTTCAGAATCGGAAGCGGAAAAGTAGCACACCATACCAGCTTATTCAATGCCACTGCTACATTCGGGCTTGATGCAAATGGCAATCCCGCCCCCTGCCCGGGTCCTGGTTATTATTATATGAAGATAGAATTGACCGGCCCTAACGGTAATCATTCCTTTTTACTACCATATTGATTAAGGAATAAAAAATATTGTACCGTCCCGATATATCGGGACGGTTTTTTATGTCCTCACTTCAACATTTACAAGTAAATTAGCAGCTAATGGCTGTCGCAATTATCACAAATATCAAACTGCTGGTAAATACCAGGCAGGATAGCAGGCTTCTTCGGGGAAAAGAACTGGCCGAACTACCCTGCATCGAAAATGCTTACCTGGTAATTGAAGATGGAGTGATTGCAGACTATGGCTCAATGGCCGCTGCGCCAAAATTTTCAGACAACCCGATTGATGCAACCGGCCAGTTTGTGTTACCCTGTTGGTGCGATTCGCATACTCATCTTGTATTTGCTGCCAGCAGGGAAGAAGAGTTTGTTGATAAAATAAAAGGATTGAATTATGCAGAGATAGCTGCAAGAGGCGGAGGAATTTTAAATTCTGCCAAAAAACTGAATGAGACTTCTGAATCAGAATTGTTGAGGATGGCCATGATGCGGCTAAACGAAACGATGCAACTCGGAACCGGGGCAATAGAAATTAAAAGTGGATATGGCCTGTCTGTGGAAGGAGAATTGAAAATGCTGAGGGTAATAAAAAAGCTGAAAGAACTTTCGCCCATTCCGGTAAAAGCCACATTTCTTGGAGCACATACTTACCCGGTTGCTTATAAAGAAAATCACCAGGGATATATTGAACTTATCATTAACGAAATGCTACCTGTAATTGCAAATGAAGAGTTGGCGGATTATATAGATGTTTTTTGCGAAACCGGTTTCTTTTCACCTGAAGAAACGGAAACAATCTGCAAAGCCGGGATGAGCTATGGACTAAAGCCAAAGATCCACGCCAATCAATTGAATTTATCAGGAGGTGTGCAAACCGGAGTGAAACTCGGCGCTGTTTCAGTTGATCATCTCGAAACAATGGATGAAGAAACTGTCATGAAGCTTGCCAGCTCTTCAACTATTGGAACGCTTCTTCCCACTGCTGCATTTTTTCTCCGTATGCCTTTTCAACCGGCAAGACAATTGATTGATGCAGGCTGTGCTGTTGCTTTGGCTTCTGATTTTAATCCTGGCTCATCGCCAAGTGGTAATATGAACTTAGTGGTTGCAATGAGTTGTATACAGATGAAGATGCTGCCTGAAGAAGCAGTCAATGCTGCTACTATCAACGGCGCTTATGCCATGGAACTGCAGGATGAACTGGGAAGCATTACGATTGGGAAAAAGGCAAACCTGATCTTTACCAAACCTGTTCCTTCACTTGCCTATCTTCCATATTCCTTTGGAAGTAATATGATTGATAAGGTAATGATTGGCGGAGAGTTTAATTAACCCTTTCTTTTTTCTTCATTAAGAAATAAAGATTCATCGGCCCTTTGCTTTTAATTTCTATTTGTCCCCGGTAAGCACACTCATATTCATCTTTGATATAATGATAGAATTTTTCTGTGACCTGTATTTTCCCCGCTTCGCCTGACGATTGCATCCTGTTGGCGGTATTCACCACATCACCCCAGATATCATAGGTGAATTTTTTAGAGCCTATTACACCGGCGATCACCGGCCCCACATGAATCCCTATTCTTACATTGCACTTCGAAGTTCCGTCGAGACTGAAATTCTGAATGTCTGAAACTATGGCTAAAGCAAGGTCGGCTATTTTCTTAATATGCCCGGGTCTGAATTCGGGCAAACCGGAAGCCACCATATAAGAGTCCCCGATCGTTTTTATTTTCTCAAGACCATGTTTTTCTGCGAGCCTGTCAAAGTGAGTGAATATTTTATTCAGGTTTTCTACAAGTGTTGCAGGAGAAATGCCTTGCGAAATGCTTGTGAAATCCACTATGTCCGCAAATAGAACTGCCGTTTCATTATGTTCATCGGCAATCACTTTTTCACCCTCCTTCAGTCGTTTGGCAACGGATGAGGGAAGGATATTTAACAACAGGTTCTCTGATTTTTCTCTTTCAGCAGCCAGCAACTTTTGTTCGGTTTTTAATTGGCTTTTTACTTTTTCATTTTGGCTAACAAAGTAACGCAGAACAAAAAAGGTAAGAAAAGTGACTGCTGCTATGTTTAAAACAAATAAGATCCGGATGAGATCAACGGGTAATTTATTATCCGGATGAAAAACCCTGCCTTCAATAAGAAATACTGTGGTGATAGCGATAATAAACAATAGAAAACAATAACCGGCTGTTCTTATGTTATGGAATGCAAGTGCCCCCAAAGGGCAAAGAGTTGACCAGATGATTACCGCACTGGAAGAAATAAAATCTCCGAGGCTCAGATGAAGAAGACAGGGAAGGAGCAGAATCAGTATTAATTGTGTTGCTCTGAAAACCGAAAAGTTTCTTTTCCATTTATAAATTAATAGTGAGACAATAGCAATAATTGAATAACTACCCGGGATCAGAGCAGAATCTTTAGCCCCAAAATAATAATACATCCCCGCCCAAAGCAAGCCGGCAATGGCGAAGAGAGGCACCATCAGCAGAAAGCTTCGTTCCTTTATTTGTTGGTCTTTGTCCTGTACTGCCTGCATCGTCATAAAGCTAAATCAAATATTAAAATAGCAGTTTGTCTGTTATTTTCCAGTGTCTTTTTTTAATCAGTAAAAAGCCGGTTGATTAGCTTATGTATTACGGAATGTATTTCATTCTTTTAGGTATCCAGCGCCTTACTGCTTTTTTATAATCCATATAGCTTTTCCCGAATTGCTTTGAAAGGGTGGGCTCTTCCAACCACACAACAAAGAGGTGAAACATAAACATTAGCACTATCAGTAAAATGAGAATGGAGACGGAGTGATGATAAGTGCCAAACCCGGCCAATAAAATGAAACCACCGATATACATAGGATTGCGAACATAAGCATAAGGCCCTGTGGCAACAAATTCCCGGGGCGGGTCAAACACAGCGGGGGTTCCTTTTCCCCTGACAATGAAAACTGCCACGCAGAGTAATACAAGTATTCCGCCTGCAATCATCAATACAATGCCCGGCCACCTCGTTTCCCAGGGAAACTTTATCCCAATGTCTTTGTCATATACCCGTACCTGCAAGGCAAGCCAGCCAAAGGCAAGGATGAATGCAGGAACATAAATAATGGACCGCAGTATGGTAAAGAAAAGTTTCAATTTAAAACAGGTGTCAAAGATTATGGTAGAATTTTCCATTCTGTTCAGCTAATGGATGTTAGGTAAAAAACTTTTAGGCAGGTATATACTTTAAAGAAATCAATCCTGTATTATAAGTTTTTGATTCAATCAGTTTCAGCGATACCTTGTTGGCTACATTGCTGAACAGCGGCTTGCCTCCGCCCAGAATTACCGGATGAACAGCAAGCCAGAATTCGTCGATCAGTTTTTCATTAAGAAAGGATGATACAAGAGAAGCGCCGCCGAATAACCATATATCCTTTCCCGGTTCATTCTTTATTTGCTGCACTTTTTCTTTCCAGTTATGGCCGATAAGCACTTCATCTTTCTCAACATTCTGCAACGTATTGGAGAATACATAAGTTTTCAATTTTGGGAATCCGGCAGGTGCATCTCCCATTGATTTGGCCAGTTCGTAAGATTTGCGACCCATAAATATTGTGTCAACCCGTTTAAAGAAATCTTTCATGCCATAATCCTGGTCGGTAAAGCACCAGTCGTATTCGCCGTTGGGGCCTTCAATATATCCATCAAGGCTTACCGCAAGGCCGAGGATAATACTGCGCATAAATTCTTTTCTTAAAGCTACTCATTTCGGCTTTAATTAAAAATCGCAGCCAGACAGCTGCCTGTAACCATGACCATAATCAGCCAAAAAGCAAAAAGAAGTTTTGAAATTGAATGCTGAAAAATGGAATCTGCACTGTTTATCCTTTTTAAAAAATGAGTGTATGAAGAAATACAATATATTTTTTGGGGTGCTCTTTTTACAATTACAGCAACCTTGTATAAATGCCCAGGACTGCACCCCGGAGATACTTGCACAAAAGCAGGGGCATTGGACAAAGTCCACAGACTTTTTTTTCCGGCTTTTTCCTGCGGGGTTCAAAGGAAAATCTATGAAAACCGTTGACTCACTTTATAAGCTTGTTTTAAATATTTATCCCGATCCAAAAGGTTGTGAAGCCCGGTGGTATGGTTCCTATGGTTCATCAAGGGAAATAGTTATGGCAGAACCTTATCAATTGATTACTTATTACCTGATGTATTATTGCAAAGGAAACAAGAAAGATTTTTTCCTGGGTTCTGAAACCGATGACTGGATTTATATCTGGGCCAATCATTTTGGAACCTTGTCAGGTTCACACACTGTTAATGGCAAAGACTACTGGACAATCAAGCGGCCTACTGAAGTAAAGGAGGGAAGCTTGTACTATGAGTATCCTCAGTCATCAAGCAGTCCTGAGCCTTTAGGGCTTTGGGTGCGGGCATGGATGATCATCTACCCCGGAAAACTTCCTTATATACCCGTTACCCGAAAAGAATATTTACTGGAAGCAAGGCAGGAGGTTACAAAGACAGAAGCAAAAGTAATTGCAGATGTAAAAAAATATACCATCATCCGGCCCGCGGCTGAGCAGGAAGCAGCCAAGCAAAAAGAACTGGATTATCTGAAGAGAAGCTACCCTGATAATCCCCGCCGCTGGCAGCGATACCTCGAAGATTACCAGACGGATGAACAAAGGCTGCAGACCGCTGTTGATAAAATGACTGCCCAATACGAGGCCACATTGAAACTAATGAATGATTTACTGGATAAACTTTCAGAGGAAGAATTGCAAAAGCCCGCCGTAGTATCGGAGATTGCCACTGCATTCAAAGGGTTTGAAGATGATTTTAAGGAACGAAACGCCAATATGCTTATCCGGTGGAATCCCGATTACTTCGATAAAAAATTATCAAAGGCGACGCCACAGTTTTTTACACTTATTATCAGGGAAGACCGTTCATCTATGCCCATGCTTGATATTTCCCGGCGCTTCAGGGAAAAATTCCGGTTTGATATTTTATCGTCAATGCTGGGTAAATGATAGAGAAAAAGAGGTTGCTTATTGTTTTGTTATTGTCAGTTTTACGAACCGCTATAAAAGAAATTTTTAAATAAGGTGAAGATAAAATCATATTATTTCCTGATAAAAATCATATCCATATTAATATCATCCTGATAGTTTCAAAAATTTTATGACCCAGAATCACTCACAATCTTCTTTTTTACCCATGTCCCGTTCACTTATGTTCTGGAAAATATTCCAGGTCATCTGCTGGTTGGCAGGAATAGCTTTATTACTTGTAATGTTTGTGAATCCTTCGACAGGGGTTATGATTTTCTGGAATATCCTGATACCTGTGGCTCCTGCTTTGCTGGTAATTGGTACAGGTGTATGGCGAAATGTTTGTCCGCTGGGTACTACCGCATTATTGCCCGACCGGTTAGGATTTTCAAAAAAAATAAAACTGTCTTCCAAAATGCAGGCAGTTCTTCATCTTATTGCCGTTCTCCTGTTGCTGCTGATAATTCCCTTGCGGCATGTGTTGTTCAACCAGGATGGACAGGCTACAGCGCTGATCATATTGGGATTGGGAGTGATGGCGATGTTCACCGGGTTTATGTTTGAAAGAAAAAGCGGATGGTGTTCCGGATTATGTCCTGTTCATCCTGTAGAAAAGTTATATGGTTCCGGGGTTGCTTTTTCATTGCCCAACGCACATTGCAGTGAATGTGTCAGGTGTTCGGTGCCTTGCCCTGATTCCACACAGGTAAGCAAGCCCTTTCTGAGTCAGAATAATGCGGTTACCAAAGCTACTGAATTGGTGTTATTGGGATGTTTTCCCGGCTATGTATGGGGATGGTTTCATACTCCTGATTATACCGGTGCTGAAGGATGGAGCCGGCTGAATATTGTATACGGGTATCCCTTGCTTGGCGCAGCAGCCAGCTTGCTTATTTATTTCCTGTTGAACTGGTTTTTCAAAAAACATAATAAAGTTATCATAGGAGTATTTGCTACAGCAGCCGTATCCTGTTATTACTGGTTCAGGCTTCCGATATTGTTTGGTTTTGGAAAACTTGAAACTCATGGCATGCTGGTTGACCTCAGCAACACAATTCCCGGATGGAGTATCACTGCGTTTACTTCTCTCACCACCCTGTTTTTCTTCTGGTGGATGGTTATCCGTAAAAAAGAAAGAATAAGCTGGTCGGTAAGGCCGAGATATGTAAGGGGCAGCGGACTTATCTCATGAATTATTGTCTATCAATTGTCTCTTCGGTACAATCGGAGAAAGAATATCTTCGCAGCATGCAGCAACTCATCGAATGTATTTCCAACTTCAGCAAGCCTACTCCAACTCCTTAAAAATATACCTATCATCATACTCAATCTCAAAAGCTTTCAGCAGACGCCGATACTCGGATAAAAAGGTTTCTTTCTTATGATGCGCTTCCTGGTTTTGTATGTATCGGATAACTCTGTCCACATGACTTTTGGAGTAGGAAAATGCTCCAAAACCTTCCTGCCAGGCAAAGGCTGATTTACAAAACTTATTTTCTTTAATCCACTTAGTACTTTCTGCTTTTGTATTTTGCACTATTGCAGATATGGATTGATGTGGTCTAAGCCCGATGAAGATATGTATATGGTCAGGCATGCTATTTATCTGAAGCATCTTATGCTCATTGTTTTGAAAGATGCCGGTAATATACTGGTGTAATCTCTCTTTCCATTCTTTTTGAATCATCGCTGCCCGGTATTTCACCGCAAATACTAACTGAATGTGCAGCTGGGTGTAGGTGTTTGCCATACTTATTTATTTTATTAAATGTACGGATTAGCACTAAACCTCTCTCAGAGCACCATGCGTTCCTACGGAACGTAAAAAACATCTATTAACGGGTTACCCATGAAATGTTCTTACGGACTTGGATAGATTCATTAAAGTAATGTGTCCCATCTGGACACATGTTGGGTAAAAGGATATATGCCAGAATAGCTAAAGCGTCCCGTAGGGACGCATGGTGCTGATATTCTAATTCGCAGATTGCACCAGACGTTCCTACGGAACGTTTTCATTAGACAGCAGGTTAGTTACCGACGATATGTCCCTACAGGACATTTATAGAAACAATATCTTCGCAGCATGCAGCAACTTATAGAATGTGTCCCCAACTTCAGCGAAGGGAACGACCTGAACATAATTAAACAAATTACTGACCAGATAGAATCGGTAGAAGGTGTTCGTTTATTAAATGTTGATCCCGGTAAGGCAACCAACAGAACGGTGGTAACATTTGTTGGTCACCCGGAAGCAGTTATCGAAGCGGCATACCGAGCCATTAAAAAAGCAGGCGAGTTGATTGATATGAGTAAACATAAAGGCGAACATCCCCGGATGGGAGCAACGGATGTTTGTCCATTAATTCCCATCGCTGATATTTCGATGGAAAAAACCGCAAAGTATGCACAGCAATTGGCAAAAAGAGTTGGGGAGGAATTGAAATTGCCTGTTTATTTATATGAAGCAGCACAGCCTGATAAAGAAAGAAGCAATTTGTCGGTAATAAGGGCGGGAGAATATGAAGGCTTCTTTAAAAAAATAAAAGAACCGCAATGGAAACCAGATTTTGGCCCGACTGAGTTTGATGCAAAACGAGGAGCAACTGTTATTGGCGCAAGAGATTTTTTAGTGGCATATAATGTAAACCTCAATACTACTTCCACAAGAAGAGCCAACGCCATTGCTTTTGATGTGCGGGAAGCTGGGAGAAAGGTTAAGGTTAAGATTAAGGATGAGAGAGGAGAGGAGCAAGAAGTGGAGAAAATACAACCGGGAAGTTTGAAATGCGTGAAAGCTATCGGCTGGTATATTGAAGAATATGGGATTGCACAAATAAGTATCAATCTTACCAATATTAATGTCACTCCCATGCACATTGCTTTTGATGAAGTGTGCAAAAGCGCTGCGAGCCGTGGGATGCGGGTTACGGGAAGTGAGTTAGTCGGTTTGATCCCCTTGAAAGCAATGACAGATGCGGGTAAGTATTTTTTAGGAAAACAGAAACGTTCAACCGGTGTGTCGGAAAAAGAGCTGATTAAAATTGCTGTAAAATCGCTGGGGCTTGACGAACTGACCCCATTTAAACCGGAAGAAAAAATTATTGAGTATATGCTGCAAAATAAAAATGACAACAAACTGGTGAGCATGTCGCTTACCGGTTTTGCTGATGAAACAGCAAGTGAAAGTCCTGCACCGGGTGGCGGCTCTGTTTCTGCATATGTCGCTGCATTGGGAATTTCATTGGGAACTATGGTTGCCAATCTTTCTTCGCATAAAAAAGGCTGGGATGACAGATGGGAAGAGTTCAGCAATTGGGCGGAGAAAGGACAGCAGTATAAAAATGAATTGTTGCGACTGGTGGATGAAGATACAAAGGCATTTAACCGCATCATGCAGGCGATGGCTTTGCCGAAAGGAACCGATGAGGAAAAAGCAATGAGGAAACAGGCGATACAGGAAGCGACAAAATATGCGATTGAAATTCCTTTTAAAGTAATGCAGGCAGCATATGCCAGCATGGAAGTGATAAAAGCGATGGTGGAAACAGGTAACCCTAATTCAGTAACAGATGCAGGAGTAGGAGCTTTATGTGCAAGAACTTCCGTGATTGGAGCATTTATGAATGTGAGGATAAATGCTTCAGGATATGACGATAAAAATTTTGTAAACGATATTCTTTCAAAAGGAAAAGAGATAGAGAATAAAGCAATAGCTTTAGAATCTGAAATTATAAAGACAGTCAATGAAAAAATCGGAAGTTAATGAGGTTGCTGAATCAGTAAAGAAGCAAAATGGAATGCAGCATCTGAAAATTTACAGCAAGCAGGATATTCTCTCACTCACCAAAATTCGTCGCTTCGAAACCAAATTGGGTGAAAGATTACAGGTGGTTCAGGATGCCGGGGACATTGCAAAATCAATAAGTGTTTCTTCGGCTAAGTATGTTCTGTTTGGCATACCGGAAGACCTTGGCGCAAAAGGTAATCTCGGCATCGGGGGCACAGATACTTTATGGATTCCTTTTCTTCAGTCTTTTCTTAATATCCAGAGCAATGATTTTTTTGATGGAGGCGAAATATTGCTGATCGGTCATTTTGATTTCGGCGACATTCAATACCTGATTGACAATACTGCAAAAACGGATGATGAAAAAATTGAAGCTTACCGCCATGCTGTGAACACAATTGATGATGAAGTGGAGCACCTGGTGAAAGTGATCACAGAAAATAAGAAGATACCTGTTGCAATCGGGGGAGGTCATAATAATTCTTATCCCCTGATAAAAGGAGCTGCAAAAGGCTGGTATAAGGCCGACATGATTCCGTTACAACAAATCAATTGCATCAATTTGGATGCACATGCCGATTACAGACCAATGGAAGGAAGACATAGCGGAAATGCATTCCGCTATGCAGAAGAAGACGGCTACCTGCAGAAGTATTGCGTGGTGGGTCTGCATGAAAATTATATTCCTCAAAACATTTGGATAGACATAGTAAACAATCCTTTTATTGACTGCATCACATTTGAAGACATATTTGTGCATGAAAAAAGAACCTTCATGCAATCCGTTGCTCATGCTACCGGTTTTACAGAAGATACTTTATGCGGAATTGATGTTGATATTGATTGTATCGAACATACACTGAGCAGCGCCATGACGCCGGTGGGCATTCTGCCAATTCATGCCCGCCAGTATATTTCCTTTGTGGCGGCCGATAGTAAACCGGCTTACCTGCACATTTGCGAAGGAGCAACAAGGCTGGCTGACGGCCGCAGTGATGCTACCAGCGGCAAACTGGTAAGTTACCTGGTAAGTGATTTTGTAAAAGCGAGGGAATCAGTCAATCAATAGGATTAATTTACCATCCGGAGCTTTAGTTTTTGTAATTTCAGGTCATGAAAAAGCTGGTCATTCTGATCCTTGGCTTTTTTTCTATGAAAGCTTGCTGCCAGAATGAATTTGCAGCCACTGCATTTTATAATGACTTCAAAAAAATATATGCTGATGCCCAGAATGGCTTTGCAATTTGCAAGGGGGAAAAAAGGATAAGCGAATATGAAGAACTGCAATCAGAGTATAAAACAACCCTGATACTGCCATTGGCTGATTCCGGCAAAATTGTTATTCCAAATACGGGCAATCCTTATGTGATTTACTATTTCGAACCTTCCAAAGTAAGATTGAAAGTGGATCAACGGGCACTGAGCCTGCAGGAAGCAATCTTAACCGCTTTTGAAAAACCTTTATATTTAAGATCGGAAACAGTGATTATTAAAAACCGTCCCCTGACCAATACCTATTTATTTACCAGTGCTGAAGAAACAAGAACATCGATGGCAACCTTTCGGGTAAGCATTTATTTTGAAGACGGCAAGTATTCTCTTTCACTTGAGATCAGGGGAAAAGGATAGAACATCAGGATTGCCTTTGTTCCATTTCAAGGATCTTTTCAAACAATCTTTCATATTCCTTGTTTAGTTTCAATAATTCTTCTTCAACATTTTTATATGCTGATTCGGCGTTAAGAAATTTTGTTTTGTCTGAATAAGTGGCCGGATCAATAAGCGCTGCCTCCAGTTCTGATTTCTTTTGGTTCAAACTGGCAATTCGTTCTTCCAATTGTTGAAATTGTTTTTGGGCTTTTTGAAGCTCTTTTTTTGCCTCTTTATTTATAGGGGAGGCCTGAGGTCTGAGATCAGTTGTCTGAGCGACGTCTGTAATTTCAGTTGCTGTTTTTTTATTATCTGAATTTACGGTGTTCTTTTCCGGCCTCTTACTTCCGGCTTCCGACTTCTGGCCTCTGACCTCTGATTTCTCCATTCTTTCCTTCCACTGCATCCACTCTTCATACCCCCCTTTGAATTCTTTTATCTGATAATTGTCAATCTCCCATATTTTATTGGCTGTTTTTGAAATAAAATACCGGTCATGGCTTACCAGCACATAAGTGCCCTGGTATTTGTTCAGTGCTTCGATCAGCAATTCGCAGCTGTGTATGTCGAGGTGATTGGTGGGTTCATCGAGTAAAAGAAAATTCGCTTTGCTGATAATGGTTTTTGCCAGCGCCACTCTTGCCTTTTCACCACCGCTTAAAATTTTTATTTTCTTATCAGCATCATCGCCGCTGAAAAGAAAACAACCGAGTAGTGATCTTAATTCCAGTTCCGTCATCTGGCTGCCGCATTCCTTCATTTCATCAATAATGCTGTTGTTGATATTTAATGCTTCCAACTGGTGTTGAGCATAAAAGCTTTCCTCAACATTGTGTCCCCATTTTCTTTCACCATTGAAAGGTTCTGTTCCGGCAATAATGCGGAGTAGAGTGGATTTCCCTTTTCCATTGGCGCCGATCAATGCGATCTTATCACCCCGTTCAATCTCTGCATGGCTATGTTCAACAATTTTTGTGTTGCCAAAAGATTTTGAAGCATCTTTTAATTCCACCAATACTTTGCCGGGTGTTTTATCTACCCTGAAGTTGATACGGATATTGGGTCTTTCTAAAGTGGCATCTTCGATTCTTTCGAGCCTGTCCAGTTTTTTTATCAGACTTTGCGCCATGGCGGCTTTGCTTGCTTTGGCTCTGAACCGGTCAATCAATCTTTCCTGCTGGCGGATAAAGTCCTGCTGGTTTTCAAAAGCCTTTTGCTGTTGGTCTATGCGCAATGCTTTTTCTTTTTCATAATAGTCATAATTGCCACTATAAATATGTAATTGTTGCTGGTACAGCTCAACAATTTTTGTCACCATCCGGTTCAAAAAATATTTATCGTGACTTACTATCACCACGGCGCCGGGATAATGCTGCAAATATTTTTCCAGCCATTCAATAGAAGGAAGATCAAGATGGTTTGTTGGCTCATCGAGCAAAAGCAAATCGGGTTGTTGTAAAATCATTTTTGCCAGCAATACTCTCATTCGCCATCCGCCACTGAATTCTTTGTAAGGTCTTTGCAGGTCAGCATTGGCAAAACCAAGACCTTGCAAGATCTCTTCTGTCTGGTGATGGATATTGTAACCGCCGAGTGTTTCTAATTCATGTAGCTTATCACTGTAGTCGTGTAGTGTCTTTTCATCGCCTGTTCTTTCTAATTCCTTCCCGAGTATTTCAATTTCTTTTTCTAACAACAATACCTTTTCAAATGCTCCAAGTGCTACCCGCAAAATCGAATCGCTGGTATCGAAACTAAGCAGGTCCTGATGCAGGTAACCGATGGAAGTGCTGCGGCTTCGTTCCACTGTTCCCTTAGAAGGGCTGTATTCGCCAACCAGCAATTTTAATAATGTAGACTTGCCTGTACCGTTATAACCGATCAGCCCGATGCGTTCGCCGGGTTGAATATGCCAGGTGGCATCTTCCACAATAGTTCTTGCCCCAAATTCGAATGTCACATTTTGTAATCCTGCCAGCATAGCGGTGAGTTGTGAGTTGTGAGTGGTCAGTATTCAATAGGGAATGAACGAACTTTGAGGTTTCACTCACCATTCATTACTCACCACTTACTTTTTAACAGTTTGCAAAAATAAAGGATTACCACTTGCAGCGGGCGGCTATTATCTTTGCATAAATTTTTTTTGATGCTGAAAAAGATCATTGATATACTTGGTATCGTATTACCCGTATTAATCATCGTTCTGGGTATTATCAGGATTTTTGTAAAAAAAACCAAGGGGGTAAATGGTTTTACGATGTTGTTTGCCATTCTGTTGCTGCTGATAGGGGTTGTTCGCTATCTTTTTTTTGCAGGCGGAGGCTCAAAGGACTCAGGACCAAAACCTGAATCATTACATGTGAGTAAACATAGTGAAGCTTTTAATAATTCAATGAGTGCAGTGCTGATTGCTTATTATAAAATGACAGAGGGTTTTGTGAACTGGGATACGGCTGTTATCAATAATTCGGGGAATGAGTTGCGATTGGCACTGGACAGTTTGAAAATAGAGGAATTAAAAAAAGATAGCATTATTTACGAAACGGTGCTTGATCCTTATACTAATGCAAAAACTGAATTAAATGCAATACTCGCCGATCCGTCCATTGCGGAAAAAAGAGGTTCATTGAATATACTGTCTGATAATCTCCGCAACCTGTTGGTGGTTGTAAAATACGACCGTGAAAAGATTTACTGGCAGGAATGCCCGATGGCTTTTGGGGAAGACAGGCCGGGCAACTGGCTTAGCAGAACCATTGAAGTAAGGAATCCTTATATGGGCATTAAGGATCCGCAGTATGGTGATAAGATGCTGGAATGTGGCGGGCCTAAAGACACAATAAAATTTGATCCCCCGGCGGACACAACAAAAAAACAGTGAGTTGTTTTATAAATCATGATGAAATTATTTAGTGCAGTTGTTTTAAGTTTAATAAGCGGTGTAGCATTTTCACAACAATTACCGGAAGCTAAACCCAGTCGTTTTTCACTCAATGGTTATGTTCGGGACAGTCTTTCCGGTGAATCGGTCATTGGCGCAAGCATTACTGTAAGCGGACAATCTAAAGGAGTATTGAGCAATCAGTATGGTTTTTATTCCCTTACTCTTGACAGCGGAATTTATACAATCAATGTTTCTCATATTTCTTACCAGGGAAAATCCATTCCGGTTGATTTAACAAATAATCAGTCCTACAATTTTGATATCGTTCCGAAATCTTTTATTAACTCTGAAGTGATTGTTTACAGTAAACGAAGAGATGCGAATGTGAAAAATGCTCAGATGGGAAGAGTAGACCTGTCCATGACGCAGATAAGAAATATTCCCGCTTTTATGGGCGAAGTGGATCTGCTGAAAGCCATACAACTAATTCCGGGGGTGAGAAATGCAGGAGAAGGGAATGCAGGATTTTATGTTCGTGGCGGCGGACCCGACCAGAACCTGATATTGCTCGATGATGCTGTTGTTTACAACACCGGCCATTTATTCGGCTTCTTTTCCATTTTTAATGGCGATGCTATTAAAAATGTATCGTTGATAAAAGGAGGAATGCCGGCACAATATGGTGGTCGCTTATCATCTGTTGTGGATGTTGCAATGAAGGATGGTAATATGAACAAGCTGCAGATGGATGGCGGTATAGGTGTAATTGCTTCCAGATTTTCTATTCAGGGACCACTGAAAAAGGAAAAAGCATCGTTCATTATTTCTGCAAGGAGAACCTATGTGGATGCATTGGTAAAACCCTTTGTAAAAAAGAGCAGCAGCTTTTATGGTTCAGGATATTTTTTCTACGATCTCAATGCAAAAGTGAATTATCGTTTCTCTCAAAAAGACAGGTTGTACCTGAGCGGCTATTTTGGAAGAGATGTATTTGATTTCAATAATGCAAAGCGTTCATTCAAAACAAATATCCCTTGGGGCAATTCAACGGCAACGTTGCGATGGAATCATGTTTTTAACCGTCGGTTGTTTTCCAACACAACTTTACTTTATAATGATTATAAATTCAGATTTTCCGCAATACAGGAAAACTTTGAGATAGGTCTTTCTTCCGGCATCCGTGACGGCAGCATCAAAACCGATTTTGATTATTATCCTTTTCCCAACCATAAACTGAAATTCGGGGGCTTGTTCACTTATCACAAATTTGTACCCAATGTAGTCAGCGGGAGGCAGGATTCAATTGTTTTCAAACCCAATAACGAAGGAACAAAATACGCAGTGGAAACGGCGCTTTACCTGCAGGATGATTGGGAGATAGGAGAGAAGTGGAAAATAAATTACGGACTGAGGTGGAGTGGTTTTTCACAAGTCGGACCTTACACCAAATACATTCGTGATGCTGATGGCAACAAACTTGATAGTACAGCGTACAAAAGCTTTGAACCGGTAAAAGTATATGGTGGCTTTGAACCGAGAATTACATTGCGATACGCAATAAGCGATGAAACATCGGTGAAAGCATCGGTCACACGGAATTTTCAATACATACATTTGGTAAGCAATGCAGGCACTACATTGCCCACTGATCTTTGGGTGCCGAGTACCTATATTGTAAAACCGCAAATAAGCTGGCTTTACGCTGCCGGATTCTTTAAAAATTTTGCTGACAACAAATACGAAACGTCATTGGAGATTTATTACAAAGACATGCAAAACCAGGTGGATTACCAGGAAGGGTATACGCCATCATTAAGAGATCCTGAGTTGGAATTTGTCTTTGGAAAAGGCTGGAGCTACGGAGCTGAATTGTTTTTAAATAAAACAAAAGGAAGATTTACTGGCTGGGTTGGATATTCTTTATCATGGACATGGAGAAAATTTTCTCAGTTAAATGAAGGAGAAAGATATCCTGCTAAATATGATCGCCGCCATGATTTATCGGTTGTAGCAAATTATGAGAAAAGCAAGAAGTGGAAATTCGGGGCGGTGTTTGTATATGGCACCGGCAATGCCATTACATTGCCTGAAAGATTTTATGTGATCAATGGAGTGTTGACGCAAGAATACAGCCGGCTAAACCAATACAGAATGAAGGCATATCACCGCATTGATCTTTCGGCCACTTACACACCTACGCCGAAGAAAAAACATAAACTAAGCGGCTATTGGGTGTTCAGCATTTATAATCTTTACAGCCGTCTCAATCCTTACTTTATTTATTTTGATCAGACAGGCAGCCCTGTTAACGGGGATTTAAAAGTGGAAGCAAGACAGGTTTCCTTGTTCCCGATACTTCCATCTGTAACCTGGAATTTTAAATTCTGATCTATCGGAAACAAAAAAGCCCGGCTTTTGGCAGGGCTCTTAGGTGTAAATCGATTCGAATAAATATTGTTTGCAAAGTTAATTTAGAGACTGTGGGGTAAATTGAAAAGCAGGATACCTGTTATCCCCAAAAATTTCACAGAAAATGGGTGCTATCCTTTAGCAGAAATCAGGTATAACACTTACAAAAAAGGATTTCAGATTTTACAGGTATATGAAATGAGGCTTTGGAAGCTGTGGTCAACAATTTGGCCTTTACTCATAAAGGCGTTAGTTTTATAGGCCATCCTGCCCCTTTAAATCCCCCTGATTCGTCCCCTTTTTTATTAATCATATCATTAAACCGCTAAAATGAAGAAGTATTTTTTTAGTGACGGCACTGCCCAGCAGGGGCCTTTTACACTTGAGGAATTGCAATTGAAAAACATTAAGGCTGATACACCCGTATGGTATGATGGCTTAGCCGATTGGACAACAGCCGGACAGGTAGACGAATTAAAGGATATCATTGTTCATACCCCACCGCCATTTCATGACCCTCATACTGCTGCAGTGGAAGTAACTACAGCGGTCACAGTAACTGAAACATCTCCTGCTACCATAACATCTGAAACTACCGTTACTCCGGCATCGGTTGCTGCATCAACAGTAGCTACCACAAAAGCCAGGTCTTCAAAGAAAAAGACTGCCTGGGCGTCATGGTTACTTTACCTTATTGTATTTGGAGGTGTAGGGTATTTCATTTACCAGGATATGGAGAAGAATAAAGGCAATAAGGGGAATAATACCGGAACAATTAACATCATGACAGATAGTACGGCTGCAGAGAATCCAACTGAAACCCAAACAACCAACCCGGAAACTCATGAAGTTGTTGTAACGGATGATGAAGCAACTAAAACTGACTCCGTAGCTATCACCGCTCCAACTGTTTCAACTGAGGTAAAGGAAGACCAGCCGCCTGCAGTTGTTACCAGCAAAACAAATCCGCCTGCAGTGGTGAATGAAAAAGCAAAGACCAGCACACCTGTTACAAAAACACAGCCAAATGATGCACAAAAATTAGCTCAGAAAAAAGCAGAGGAGGAAAAGAAAAAACAACTGGCTGCCCAGGCAGCGGCAGCGGCCAAAGAAAAAGAATACCGGAACAACTGGCCCGGGTATATCACTTTTGGCTCCATTGATTTTAAGACAAAGGATGACGACATACAACCCTTTAATGTGCCGGTTTATAATGGCACTAATGCCATGATTGATAAAGTAACGGTAAGGGTGGACTATATGAAAAAGGATAAAAAGGTAGTTGGGTCAGAAACAATAACGATTTATAATATTCCTCCGGGATCGGGAATTAATGGCAAAGCATCTGGAAGTAAGAAAGGAAATAATGTAAAAACCTTTATTACAGGTATCAGCAGCAGAAAACTTCATTTCTGCTATCCATCGAATAGCGGCAAGGCTGATGACCCTTATTATTGCAACTGAAGAATGTGAAACCGGGTATTTGCAGGTATTTTGAAAGAATTATTTTAAATTTATCTGTTAATACTCCGTTACCATGCAACAATCATACATGAGACCCTGGAAAAAAATCTGCCTGCTTGCGGTTGGCGCCTTGTTCAGCATCAATTGTTTTTCTATTTCAATCTATGAAATAAGCTATGAGTTTAAAAATCTTACAGACTTCCCCAAGTACACTGCTTTCCTGGTAAGGTATGGCAATGGTACGGGTTTTATGAGGGTCAGGTATATGAATAAAAGCGGCTCTGAAATCTACGTGGTGGATATGGAGTTTAATGAAGTGGAGGGCAGATCAAAGATTGACGGCTTGCCTCAGCTTACACTACAGTTTAAAGGCAAAAGCCCCCGCTATATTATTAATACTTCCGGTAAAAAAGATAATGAGGCTTATAATCCCGATGTTCTCTGGTTTAAAAAAAGACCCGATGATAAAAATTTTAAGCCATGGGGGGTTACATCACAAAACACGGATGGCACTTTTGAATACGGAAAAATTCTTAATGTTAAAGTGCTGAATACGGCAGACCTCACTAAAACTTATGTAAAGCAGTATTTTCTGTTAACGGAAAGTTTTTATGTAAATCTTTTTAAGGTTGAGGAAAGCCCGGTTGCCAGTACGAACATACCTCCTTCAACAAAACCGCCGGTAAAAACGAAACCCAATGGCAGCAATAATCCTTCGGGCAATAGTGATGTGACAGTCAGCCCGACCAAACCACAGCCTTATATTAATGTCAATACCCCCGTAAAACTGCATTTTATCCTGGTGGCAAATACAAATGATCCTAGAATCGGGTACAGCGTTCAGAAGGATGTCGTTAATCTTTCCAGCCAGATAAAAGATGTTTCCGTTTTTCTGAAGATCCCGTTGAATTTTGTTGAGGTAAGCGGTGCAAATTTTAATAAGAAGAATGTGGAAAATGCCATCAATAATCTGAAACCGGGACCCAATGATATTGTGATTTTCTATTATTCAGGGCATGGTTATAGTATTGAACAGAACACTACTCAGCAATATCCGCAGTTTGATCTGCGTGAAAGCAGGTTCGAAGATATATTAGTGGCCACACTCAATGCATCTGATGTAATGGATAAGATAAAAGCCAAAAACGCAAGGCTAAATCTGGTGTTATCGGATTGTTGCAATTCCAATCTGGGAATGCTGAAACCTGAAGGAAAAACCTTTGCTCTTACTGCCAAATCATTGCTAAGCTGGGACAAAACATATTGCTACAATTTATTCATGAATTCAAAGGGTTCCATTATTGCAACTGCAGCCAAGAAAGGACAGTTTGCATATGGCAACACCGATGTGGGGGGGTATTTCACCTCCAATTTTGTAACGGCAATGGAGAAATACCTGAGTAAATTTCAAACAACATCACCCACATGGGAAGAAATTATTGATGAAACGCAGGCCACAACCATCACACTCAGCATGTCGAATGTTTGTGCAAAAAACACTACCTGCAGACAGGATCCTGTGTTTGCAGTTAATGTCAGTAAATAAAAAACCGGGCAATGCCCGGCTTCCTTGTATCAATCAATTCCCTGATCTTATTTATCTCCCATTTTCATAGTGGAGTCAGGCATAGGCATTGTGTTCTGTCCGCCCATCATTTTCATCATCTCAGCCACATCCATATATGACCAGTGTGCAATGGCCTTGCCATCTTTAAATTGAGTAACTTCAATTGCTTTTGAATCCATCCAATCTCCCACCTTCATGCCCATCATATCGGATTTGAGCTTCCCTTTAAAGGTCATCCAGGAAAGGACATACTCGTCATCTCCAAAAGCCCGGTCAATTTTAGAACTGCTGCTATCCATCATTGACATCATTCTTTCAAATTCTTTTTTGTTTGCTTCTATCCCTTTTACCGGTCCCATCTGGCCTGCATAATCCACGAAATCCTCTGATAAATAATCGCCGATTTTAGAAAAATCTTTGGTGTCAAAGCATTTGGCAATCGCTTCGTTCACTTCAAGATTTTTTTTGGCTGCAGCTGACATACCACCACTTTCTTTTTTGGAGTCGCAGGATGAAAGCAGCAAAAAACTTCCTGCTGAGACAATTAACAGTAACTTTTTCATGTTGAGTGTTATTTTGGTTTAGAATAAATATTTCAGGGGGATTATTAATACGAAAACCGTATTTCTGTTTCAGAGGGGCAGAAGGGAAGCAAGGTAGAAATTTTCCTGCAAAGCAACTTAATTTTAATAGAGCTATTTCGGCTTTTCATACACAAACCTTACCATGGCATTCTTTTGTTCATCAGATGTAAGGTAAAGCTGATAACGTTTATCCCCTGTATTTACAATCATGAGAGCCGTATTGGGCGGGATGGAACCCATATTCTCTCCCACCATGATAACTTCCTGTTCGGTTTTTTTCAGGTCTATCTTTATGCTGGTGGAAAGAGGCCTGGCAGTAAGCATTTTATTTGAAACAACCGGCATTCCGTTTACATAAACGGAAATGGTATCGCCGTCAATCTGGCCATTGTCGTAAAAATCAATTCTGATAATTCCTGTATCCACTTTTATTTCTTTTACCAGTTCCACCTTTCGTTTGGTTAGAGATGGTGGTAAACGTAATTCCTGCTTGAAAGTGGATTTTTCAAACCGGGTCAACACTATTGTTCCCGGGTCACAAATTGTTTTGCCATCCATGGCCTTTCCTGTAGGTGTTGACCATGTTCCTCTCAGTTGTTCTTCTTTTACCAGGTCTCCGCCTCCTTTGTGATAAGTAAGATTGTATGTTTTGATGCAGGGTACACAGTCTTCCTTTATCCTGAATGTGATGATCCCGATTTCTTTAATATGTATCAGATTGCTGTCTCTTTTAAAAGAGCCTTCAAAATTTTCTCTTACATAGTTAAGCGAATCGGAAAAATGATAAATAGTTCCCGTTATTTTTGTTCCTGCTGATTGTAATTGCATTTCCACATTGTAAACAGGGAAACAGCCCCCGGCCGCCATTACCAGTTTTCCTTTCCATACGCCATTAATATCCTGTGCCCGGGATGCAACAGTTAAGCATAGCAGCAGCGGGAAGAGAAAATTGCGGTTCATTATTCAGGAAAAATAATTGATAATGCTCAGGGGAAAATAAAAAACTTGTCCCGCGGCTGCGGGATTACAGAAACGGCAACCTTTTATCAAAGCAGGATTAATCAGGTTTCTCGTATTTAAATCTTACCATGGCATTCTTTTGTTCTGTTGATGTAATATACACATTAAAACGTTGTTCGCCTGCTTCCACCACCATCAATGAAGTATTGGGTGGTATCCGGCCAAGGTTTTCAGCCACCATTACCAATTCATGTTCGCTGTTATCTTCGTCAATTTTGAATTTCACTGTAAGGGGAGAAGCTGTAAGGCGTTTGGAGCCAAGAACCAGTTTCTTGTCTAAGAATACGGAAACTGTGTCGTCATCGATCTCTCCGTTATCATACAACTTTACTGTAACCTCCGGCGAATGAACGGTGAGCACTTTTACCAATTCATTGGTTCTTGTTTTCAGTACATCAGGTATTGTTACTTTAGGCTGTTCAACTTTTGTTATGGGTTTATTTTTTTGTGTGGTATCAATCACAGGTTTTATTACAGGAAGGTTATTGGTTTTTGTTACAGGAGGGTTGGTTTTCTTTACAACAGGTTTGTTGGCAGGCGGGTTTTCCTTTTTAATTACAGGTTTGGTAATGGGCGGATTCGTATTCTTCACCACGGGTTTGTTTATGGCAGGGTTGGTTACAGTTTCCTTCTTTGTTGTTGTATCTTTTCTTTTCGGCGGCTCATTAACGATAACCTTATTGTCTTTTATCTTATTTCTTAGAAATGGCTCTATATAAAAATCAGTGGTCGTTACTTTTCTGAGAAACACTTTTCCACCGCCGCAGTCGCCCCATTTACCGGGAGGATTTAACTGGTAAGCCGGTTCATATTTCCCTAAATATGATCCTTCAAGAAATTCTTCCTTTCCTGATTTGGAATACCGGAAATTGTAATTCATAATACAGGTGGCGCCGCCAAGAGTGCTTTTTACCTCTACAGTTTTTATTTCTCTTATTTTAAATGAGGAAGCTGATTTGATGAAGTTGCCGGTCATGGTGGCTTTGCCATAAAACCTCACATCGAGATATGAATAGGAAACACCGGTTACACCATAAGCTCCGTTTTGAGCCACCTGGAATTCGAGTTTATAATATTCGCCGTCGTCAGAAATAAAATATCCTTTCCAGATACCCGTAAGATCCTGGGCATGGAGGGAAGATTGGAAAAAAGGAAGCAGAAACAATAATATTAATTGCTTGTAATATGACCGTTTCATCAGGGCTCAAAACTAACGAATTGGTTCGTATTGGATAAATGTTCTGACAGAAAGAGTTTGTTAATTTTAACGAATGATAGGTCACATTCATTTGCCTGTAGTAAAACCTTTTCTGCTTGCCGGTATTATTATGGCTATTGGCATTCCATCATCATCGCAGGTCAGTGATGATGAGATTAACCTGTTGAAACAGCTTGATTCCATTCAAAACAGCAATTCTGTTTCAAAATATTTTGGCAGCCTGTATTTTAAAACGACTGCGGATGCAGTTAATTTTTTTTTGGAAAAAGAAAATAAGGAAAGGGAATTCATCCATAGGTTTGAAATAAGATTTGCCGCCTTCTTTCTTCGCTCAGCAGAGGCTTATCGAAGCGGAAATTCGATACCGGCTGAATGGGAGTCGTATTATACCGATTCACTGTCGCCGCTTCAGTATAAACTTCTTGGCATTAATGCTCATATCAACGGAGATATCTGGCAGGCCCTTACAACCGGGTTTACTCCGGATGAAATAAGGGCAGGCAGAAAGAGTTACTACAAATTTGAAAAGAGTCTTATAAAAATATACAGGGATTTTTATAATGAGTCATTTGAATCGAACAGGAAAATAAGGTTAATGAGCAGTGCTACCGGCGGACTCGATAAGCTATATGGAAAATTAATGCTTGGGAGATGGCGGAAGAGGCAAATTGAACTGGCCCTCCTTTACTTCAGTAATAAACCAAAATTCTTCATCAGGCTCAGAAAGATTCATGAAAAAATGAACCGCATAAACAGGCTGGTGATTCATAATCTTTAGCCTTTATTTGTTAGCTTTGCAACTCCTGAAAACAAAAATTTTTAATGATCAATATTACATTACCCGATGGATCGGTGAGGCAATATAAAAAAGGCACTACTTCACTCGATATCGCTAAATCCATTTCGGAAGGACTGGCAAGAAAAGTTTTATCGGCCAGTGTGAACGGGCAGGTATGGGATGCCGCAAGACCCATTACCGGAGATGCAACTTTGAAACTGCTTACCTGGAACGATGCGGATGGTAAAAACACTTTTTGGCATTCTTCAGCTCACCTGATGGCGGAGGCGGTTGAGACCATGTTTCCAGGCGTGAAATTCTGGGTTGGCCCTCCCGTGGAAAATGGGTTTTACTACGATATGGACCTGGGCGATAAAAAAATGACTGAAGAAGATTTGACGGCATTGGAAAAAAAGATGAATGAACTGGCAAAGCAAAGTAATAGTTACATCAGAAAAGAAATGCCCAAGTCTGAAGCGGTAAAATATTTTACAGAAAAAGGGGATGAATACAAGCTTGATCTTTTGCAAAACCTGAATGATGGCGAAATCACTTTTTATACCCAGGGAAATTTTACTGACTTATGCCGGGGACCGCATATTCCCAACACAGGCTTTATTAAGGCCATAAAATTGATGAGCATTGCCGGCGCTTACTGGAAAGGCGATGAAAAGAATAAAATGCTCACTCGTTTGTATGGAGTTACATTTCCCTCGCAAAAAGAGCTGGATGAATACCTGCAGATGCTGGAAGAGGCCAAAAAAAGAGATCACCGGAAGCTTGGCAAAGAACTTGGCATTTATACCCTTGATGATGATGTAGGCCCGGGTCTCATTATGTGGCTGCCTAATGGAACTGTGATGATTGAAGAATTGGAAAAACTTGCTAAAGAGACAGAACTGGAAGCAGGATATAAAAGAGTGGTGACACCGCATATCGCTAAGGAAAGCATGTATATCACCAGCGGCCATCTGCCTTACTATGCAGAAAGTATGTATCCGCCCATGGAAATGGAGGGAGAAAAATACTATCTCAGGTCAATGAACTGTCCGCATCATCACAAAATATTTGCAGCCACTCCCAAAAGCTACCGTGACCTGCCTTATCGTGTGGCGGAATATGGAACAGTATATCGTTATGAACAAAGTGGCGAGTTGTTTGGACTGATGCGGGTTCGTTGCCTGCATATGAACGATGCGCATATTTATTGCAGCAAAGAACAGTTTAATGATGAATTCAGGGCGGTGAATGATATGTATCTGAAATATTTTAAAATCTTTGGTATTGATAAATATGTAATGAGACTTTCATTGCATTCAAAGGAAAAATTGGGGATCAAGTACGTAAACGAACCGGAACTGTGGCTGGAAACCGAAGCTATGGTAAGAAATGTTTTAAAGGAATCCAATATTCCATATGTAGAAGTGCAGGATGAAGCTGCGTTTTACGGGCCAAAGATCGATGTACAGATATGGAGTGTGATCGGGCGGGAGTTTACACTGGCTACCAACCAGGTTGACTTTTCCCAGGGCAGAAGCTTTAAACTGCAATACACCACAGCGGATAATCACACTGAGACGCCATTGATTATTCACCGTGCCCCGCTGGGCACCCATGAAAGATTTATCGGCTTCCTGCTGGAGCATTATGCCGGTAAACTGCCCCTGTGGCTGGCGCCGGTACAGGTAAAAGTGTTGCCTATCAGCGATAAATTTCTGGATTATGCAAAAGCTGTTTCGGATAAACTAAAAAAAGCAGATATTCGTAGCGAAGTTGACGATCGCAATGAAAAGATAGGGAAGAAGATAAGGGATACTGAGTTACTGAAAGTGCCGTATATGCTGGTGGTAGGAGAGAAGGAGATGAATGAAAACAAAGTTGCTGTTCGCAGGCAGGGCAAAGGTGATGCAGGAGTGAAAGGAGTGGATGAGTTCATTGCAGAGGCAACGGCAGAAATTAAAGAAAGAAGAGCAGAATAGATGAATTGGGAAAAGTGGAATTGTAAAATTTTGAAATTTCAATCTCCCAATTCAAAAATTTCAAAATAGCTAAACAGAACAATTAACTAACCAAAAGAACTAAATGGCAGTACCACAAAAACCCGGAGGCGGGTTCAACAGGCCACCCGGCGGAGGCTTTAAGCCCGGCGGTGGCGGATTCAACAAAGGCGGTTTCAGGGGCAGGTTTGTTCCCCGCAAAGAAGCAGAACATCGTATCAATCATTTTATAAGGGTGCCACAGGTAAGGCTTGTCGGCGAAAATGTGGAAGTAGGCATCTACGACACACAGCAGGCATTAAAGATGGCACAGGAGCAGGGGCTCGACCTGGTGGAAATTTCTCCTACGGTTGATCCTCCCGTTTGCAAGATCATTGACTACAACAAATTTCTCTACGATAAGAAGAAGAAAGAAAAGGAGATGAAAGCGAAATCAAAAGTTTCTGAAGTAAAAGAGATTCGCTTCACTCCCAATACAGATGATCATGACTTTGATTTCAAGGCCAAACATGCAGAAAACTTCTTAAAGGAAGGCAATAAGGTAAAAGCTTATGTGCAGTTCAAGGGAAGGGCCATCCAGTTCCAGGAAAGGGGCCAGCTTTTACTACTCAAATTTGCTGAACGCCTTGGCGAAGTAGGTGTATTGGAAAGTATGCCAAAAATGGAAGGCCGCCGTATGCTTGCCATGTTTGCTCCCAAGGGAAAGAAGAAAGGATAGCTGAATAATTTTTTAAACGAATGAGCCTGTCAGTGATTATCTGACAGGCTTTTTTATTGACTTTCCACCTTACAACCAGCCCCGCTTCTATTCCCGGGTTGTCCATAGCCTTCTAATTGCTTTTGAATGATATAGAAATGCAGGAAAGCTGGACTGAAACTCCTTTTTCTGAATTTCCCCATTAAACTTGATAAAGAATAGAAAATTGTCATGAGTTCGCAGCTCATAATTGAAAAAGATTTTGCAATGGTTACAAGGAGTTGCTGTGTGGTTACATATGTATATATAACCACTTTTATGAAGACAATTTTGGCCTCAGTATTGTTTACAACCTTGGTGCTGCAACCTTTTGTAAGCCCTGCACAACGGGAGTGGAAAAACTGGAACACAGCTCAACTTAATTTTTCCCTTTCAAAAAAAACCGACCTGCGTATCTCGCACCTGAGGGCATTTAATATTTCAAATGGTTTCAGCAATGATTTTAATCAGTCGTCAATACACCTCAGTTATGATATTACAAAAAAATGGGACATCAATGCAGGGTACACTTTTGGTGGCTCTATATCGCTCAGCGATGGCGGCAGTCGGGTATCAGTAAAAACAGGATATAAGGTAAAAATAGCAGATGCATTAAACTGGACGAATTCAATCCAGGGAGAAATACATTCTAAAAATGAGACAAGGTATCACCATCGTGTGATCTTTGGTACAAGAGTATCTCCGAAGAAAAGGCTTAATTTTTTGAAACTTTCTCCTTCGGCGGCTTATTCACTCTATTATAATATCGGCGGGAACCCTCTACAATATTACGACAGCAAGACCGGCGCCCCAACGGTAAAACAAACACCTGATGGCTTTCACAGAGGGCGGTTCACATTTACTCTTAATTCAAAATTGAGCGGCGTCTTCTCTTTATCTGTTTTCTATATGACGCAAAGGGAGTTTAATTTATTCACTCCCGAAAACAGGAGGATGAATATTATAAAACCCACTAATGGAAAAATTATCAGGCCTTTTGACGACTTCAATGTAGCCGGGCTTACACTGACCTGCGACCTGGATTTATATAGGGCAAAAAAATAAAAAACATTTTATAAAATTTTATCAATAATAAAAATATAACAATGGAAACCAGGATTAAAAGAACCTATATCTGCAAGGAAGTAAATGCACATAGTATTGATAGGGATATACCCGCTGATTATCTGCCCGTGGCCGGTGATGTGGCAGTGTTTGAGGTATTGCACATCGGCAAGCATCGCAATGTGCAGGGAGAAAGCAAGAGAAACATGGCAATAGTGCCGGGAGATAAAATAATGGCAGCATTTGGTACCCGCTATGCTACAGAACAATTTGAAGGATACCTGCCTGCAACTGTTGATATAGACCAGGAATTGCATATACTGGGGGCCGGCGGCACAGTAGGGGTGCTGGCGAGTATGCATTATAAGTTTAAAGATATTGGTCCAACTACTCTGCGTTTTGCAGGTTTTGTAAAAGATTATTATGGTAACATCGTCAATACAAAAAATCTGAAAAAGAAACAGCAATTAAAGTTTTCCGGGGCTGCTGCTTCTGCTACAAAAGTCATATTATCATTAGGGTCTTCAATGGACAGTGGTAAAACCACATCTGCGGCTTACCTCGTTCATGGATTAAAAAAAGCAGGATACAAGGTGGCTTATATAAAACTAACCGGCACTGTATATACCAAAGATGCCGATCTGGCAAGTGATCTGGGGGCGGATATAGTAAGTGACTTTGGAGATTTTGGATTTCCTTCCACCTATATGTGTGATGAATCCGAATTGCTCGATTTGTATGAATCTGTTCTTTCCAGGGTATTGATAAAAAATCCTGATTATGTTATCATGGAAATTGCGGATGGCTTATATGAAAGAGAAACTAAAATGTTGCTTACCAGCAAAACTTTTAAACAAACTATCGAGGCGGTAATCTTTTCAGCCGGGGATAGCCTGGCAGCAATTAATGGAGTGAACACTCTTCATAGCTGGGGCTTGTATCCGGTTGCATTAAGCGGCTTGTTTACAACCAGTCCGCTGCTGATTCGTGAAGTAAAAGAAAATACTACAGTACCTGTTTATGATATTGACCAACTGGCAACTGCTACTGTGGCGGGAAGCTTATTTTCCCGAAAACTATTACAGGCAATTAACTGATGATAGCCGGAACAGAATATATCACCCATGTAGTTAACGAGGAAGGCAAAGAACATAATGGGCCTCTTGTAAAAGCGTCACGACCTTCTTTTCTCAGAGAGTATATATTCCGAAGCAAAAGGGGATTACTGCTGGTTATCCTGCTTGGTCTTGTAAGCAGCATTGCCAGTTTTATGCTTACAGTTATTATAGGTGATTTTTTTATGCTGCAATTTCAAACCGGTAGCAGTAAAGGGAGGTTATTGGCATGGCTGGGCGTGCAGTTGCAGACAAAAGATGCTTTTTTCCTTTCATTCGGGTTTCTGTTAGTAATAAAGTTTGTAGCCGGCTTTTATGAAAAGTATTTATCACTCAGGCACGGCGAATCTTTTGTAAGAGAAATACGTTCTCAGCTTTTTACATCACAAATGAGATCGTCTGTTGAGCAATTCGGTAAAAAATCGTTTGGAAAATATTTGCTGCGGTACAGCAATGATCTGAAAGCAGTGCAGCAATACCTTACTCGTGGAATTCTCGAAAGTATCAAACAGTCGCTCTTTATTGCATTGGGCATCTTTTTTTTATTTAAACTGAACTGGATTCTTGCATCGATAATCTGCTGTCTTTTTTTGATCTCCGCTGCTGTCATTATCATACTTTCCCGGTGGCAGAAAAAAACTATCCGGCAAAGCAGGGACAAGCGGAGCAGACTGCTGGCTTTTGTGGCTGGAAATTTCAGCCGCTTTGATTTCCTCAAAAGGGAAGGAAGAGAAGACAGGGTCATTGACAGATTTCAGATCCGGTCACAACATTTGTTTGATACCAACCTTGCCAATGGATGGATGGAAAGTTTTATTCAATCTCTTGCCCGTTTCTTTCAATTTGCTATCATCGGTTTTTCCTTATGGCTTATGGCCGGTCATGGTCTGAATATAGATGCTACTGATGGATTGATGGTGGTTTTGCTGCTTCTGCTGATGCAAGGCTCCATTCGGGGGCTACTTAAAACCCCGGGCTATTTGAACAAAGGGTCCATTTCCATTCGTAAAATAAATGAACTGATATCCCTTTCCGACAGATTATGATCAACTCATTCCGGATTCTATCATTTAATAACAGGCAAAAAGTATTGTAAGGGATCAAAGGTTTTCATTTCTTTTACTCCGGCCAAAAAAGCCAGGGTACTTTTATTCTTAATTTTCACCGCTAATACAAAATATTTCTCCTTTCGGTGTTGAACCATTCCTTTCCGTATCTTGTCCACTTATAAATCATCAAACACAATTTTATGATAAGATCCTTTTGTCGTTTTACAACGCTGGCGATAACTGTATTCATTGCTTCTACGGCTATGTCGCAGCAGCCTGTAAACCCAACGATGCCCAAAGCTGACACCGCTAAAAAACCTACGGGCCCCGTTAATGGCCCCAAACCTTATAAGGAAGTCATTACCGCCAAAGCGGTTTCGGATGCAGGCTTGTTTTGGGTACACAAGGTCGAAGACAAATATTTTTTTGAAATACCCGATTCATTATTTAACCGTGACATACTTGCTGTGAACCGTATTTCCAAAGCAGCTGCCGGTATGCGCAGCGGGAGTTTTTTTGGCTACGGCGGCGACCAGATAGGGCAGAATGTGATCCGTTTTGAAAAAGGACCTAATAACAAAATATTCCTTCGCACCATTTCTTATGCGGAGTATGCAAAAGATTCCACTTCGCCAATGTTTACTTCTGTGAATAATTCAAATGTTCAGCCAATTGTTGCGTCATTTGATATAAAGTCACTCGGTAAAGATTCAACCGGCGCAGTCATTGACATCACTGATTTCATCAATGGAGATAACGATGTATTGTTTTTCAACAGCGGATTAAAATCAAGTTTACGTTTTGCAGCTATCCAATCCGACAAGTCTTATATCTCTTCCGTAAAATCTTATCCTATCAATGTTGAAATAAAAACCGTAAAAACATATGCCCGCAGTGCTGCTCCTTCTGCGATTCCCGGACTCCCGACTGGCGGTGGGGGAAACATGACGGTGGAATTAAACAGTTCACTGGTACTGCTTCCCAAACTGCCGATGCAGTCAAGGTATTTTGATCCCAGGGTCGGTTATTTTGCTGTTGGCTACACCGATTTCGATGCTAATCCCCAGGGTGTGAAAAACATTTCCATAGTAAAACGCTGGAGGCTGGAACCGAAAGAAGAGGATATGGAAAAATATAAAAGAGGAGAGTTGGTAGAGCCCCGGAAACCCATCATTTTTTATATTGATCCTGCTACTCCTAAAAAATGGGTGCCTTACCTGATGCAGGGTGTGGATGACTGGAAAGCTGCATTTGAAAAAGCAGGGTTTAAAAATGCTATCATGGCAAAACTGGCGCCAACGAAAGCCGAAGACAGTACCTGGAGTTTAGAAGATGCCCGTAATTCAGCAATAGTGTATAAGCCTTCGGATATTCCTAACGCCAGCGGTCCCAGCATTTCCGATCCTCGCAGTGGCGAGATAATGGAAAGCCATATCAACTGGTATCATAATGTAATGCAACTGATACATGACTGGTATTTTGTTCAAACAGCCGCTGTTGACCCTAAGGCAAGAAAGATGACATATGATGATGAATTGATGGGGCAACTCATTCGCTTTGTTTCATCACATGAAGTAGGGCATACCATCGGCCTTCGTCATAATTTCGGTTCCAGTTCATCCGTGCCCACCGAAAATCTCAGGAACAAAACCTGGGTTGAAGCAAATGGTCACACACCTTCCATCATGGATTATGCCCGTTTCAATTATGTGGCGCAGCCTGAAGATAATATCAGCCAGGTTGGTCTGTTTCCCCGCATTGGTGATTACGACAACTGGGCCATTGAGTGGGGTTATAAACTATTTCCGCAGTACAAGGATGCTGAAGCCGAAAAAGGACATATCAATAAATGGATAAGCGAGAAATTAAAAAATCACAGGCTTTGGTGGGGAGATGGGGAAAGCAACCAGGATGATTCCCGTTCCCAGACAGAAGATTTGAGTGAGGATGCCGTGAAAGCAAGCACCTATGGTATAAAAAATCTTCAGCGCATTTTACCGCAATTAATACAATGGACAAAAGAAGACAACGAGGATTATTCCAATCTGAATAATATGTATAACCAGGTTTCCAGCCAGTTTACACGGTATATGGGGCATGTAGCAAGACATGTTGGTAGTATTTATAAAACTCCCAAGATGGTTGAAGATGCCGGACCGGTTTATGAAACAGAACCTGAAGCAAAACAAAAAGAGGCTGTTGACTTCCTGAACAAGCAATTATTTGCAACTCCCTCCTGGCTTATCAACACAGAAATTTATAGTAAAACGGGTTTATCCGGTCTTTCAGTGATTGGTAACATACAGGATAATATCCTGAACCGCCTGCTTAGCATTCGTACATTAACTAAACTTGTAGATGCTGAAGCTGCATTGGGAAATAATGCTTACCAGGTGGTAGAATTATTTAGTGATTTGAAAAAGGGAATATGGACCGAATTGGCAGCCAAAAAACCGGTTGATATTTTCCGGCGTAATCTTCAGAAATCTTATGTCAACATTCTGAGCAATCTGATTAATCCCCCTTCCGCTACGTCTGTGAGCATTGCTCCGGGAATAACGATCACATCAACTTCGAATGATAAATCAGATATAACCAGTGTGGTCAGAGCCCATCTTGCTTTTTTGAGAAACGAGGTAAATGCAGCCGCAGCGGTGATTGCAGACCCTATGACCAAATACCATCTACAGGATATATCAAGGAGGATTGATAAAGCGCTGAATCCTAAGAACTAACTTGAAGTACTTTTAATATTGATTAAAGCGGGAATTTTCCCGCTTTTTTCTTTTTATGCCCTTTGCCGGACAGTTATACAACCTTATCTTTGCGCTCCGTTTCTAAAACGGAAGTTCTTCCAATCCCGATTTTATCGGGAGGATTTCCTGAAGAGGTTCGACAAAGGTCCCCCGGTGGGGAATGCCTCAAAGGAGTAATATTAAATACCGGGTAGAATGCCTAAAGTAAAAACAAACTCCAGTGCCAAAAAACGCTTCAAAGTGACCGGCACCGGAAAGATCATGCATCAGAAAGCTTTCAAACGTCATATCCTGACGAAGAAATCAAAAAAACGTAAACGTAACATGCGGAAAGACGGCGAAGTAGCAAAGTCTCAAATGGATTTTGTAAAACGTCTGCTTAGACTGAAGTAAGAAGTCTGAAGCCAGAAGTCTGATATCTGATCTCCGACTTCCGACCTCAGCCTTAAACATCAAACTTTCAACTTTAAACTTTTTAAGATATGCCTCGTTCAAAAAATGCAGTGGCCTCCAAAGCCCGCCGCAAAAAAATATTAAAGCAAGCCAAAGGTTTCTATGGCAAACGTAAAAATGTACTCACCGTTGCCAAAAACGTTGTAGAAAAAGGGATGACCTACATGTTTGTGGGCCGTAAGCTGAAGAAAAGGGAATACCGTTCGTTGTGGATTGCCCGTATCAATGCTGCTGTTCGTGAAGAAGGAATGACCTATTCTTCCTTTATTAAAAAATTACAGGATAAGGGAATTGAACTGGACCGTAAGGTGCTGGCTGACCTTGCAATGAATAATCCTGAAACTTTCAAAAGTCTTGTAGCAACAGTGAAATAACCAACAGAATCTCTTTAAGCAAAAGCCCCCCGGTTTTATCGGAGGGCTTTTTAATTATTGACCAAAGCTTTTCTGGATCATATCCTTGCCGCAGTCTCCGATAATCTTGTTGAATTCGTCTGATCTTTTCTCATCATCCTTTATTTTGTTCCAGGCTTCTCCTTGCTTTTTTAAACATTCATCCTGAGCACTGGCTCTTTTAGGGTCAGCCGCATCCATACCATTGGCTTTTTTGTAGCATTCGCAAACCTCATTGGCCAGTTTAGAAGCATCTTTGCCATCACTGCTGCCGCAGGCAATAATAAAACTGGTTGAAAATAAAAATACCATTGATTTTTTCATATAGTTTGTTTTAGTAAGAGGCGCAATATAAAAAAAAACAACCTATTGATATGAAGCTCGGATAAAAGTATCTATTTACTGGTCAACCATTCAATCGCTTCCTGCATTGAAGTGAATGTGTAAAACTGAAGGCCCCGGTTTACGGCAACGGTTTCAAAGAACTTGCCCAGATCATTGTATTCGGCTGTTATAAAAAGGGCTACTGTATAAGACCTGATATCTTCCGTGAGTTCTGTTTTGAAACGCTGTACTACTTCATAATAATAAAACAGTTTTTTGGGACGGCTGATATCTGTCACATCTACAAGCAGCTTTTTGTACTTGTATTTTTTTGTTTCGTTGAAGATTATTTTGGCATGGTTCACAATATCTTCTACCCCTGCCACTGATCCGGTAGATTTTACAAGCAGGTATTCGCCTTTGTCGAAGAACGAGACAGATACACCCATACAACCAAGTTAATATTTTCTGGTCAAAATTTCTCCAATCTTATACATTTGTCCCGTCAAAGTATTTACTGACCCAACCGTTACAGACAACATGACAAACTCCTATCTCGACCTCGTCAAACAAACATTTAATTTCCCTCAGGAGGGTATTGAAGTAGAGGAAGGCAATCTTCATTTCAATGGACTTGACCTGAAAGCCCTGATTGCCAAATACGGCACGCCGATGAAACTTACTTATCTGCCCAAGATCGGTATGCAGATTAAAAAAGCCAAGCAAATGTTTGCTGCTGCTTTTAAAAAACATAAATACGAAGGCAAATATTTTTATTGCTATTGTACCAAAAGTTCACATTTCAGTTTTGTAGTGGAAGAGGCTTTAAAAAATGATATTCATCTCGAAACTTCTTATGCCTATGATATAGAGATCATCAAAAAACTGTACCAGCGTAAAAAGATCAGCAGGGAGACACATATTATCTGCAACGGGTTCAAACAAAAAGGGTATACCCGCCGTATTGCAGGCTTGTTGAATTCAGGGTTTACCAATGTAATTCCGGTACTTGATAACAAGGAAGAATTGAGAGAGTACGCCAAATCAGTTAAAGTGCCTTTTAAACTTGGCATCCGGGTAGCTGCGGAGGAAGAACCCACTTTTCCTTTCTATACCTCCCGCCTGGGTATAAGGGCCAAAGACATACTTGAATTTTATGTTGACCGGATCGAGGGTTATGAAAGCAAGTTCCAGCTTAAAATGCTGCATATTTTTCTGAACAAGGGAATCAAGGATGATATTTATTATTGGAGTGAGCTGAACAAGCTTATCAACTTATACTGCCAACTGAAAAAGATTTGTCCTGAACTTGACTCAATTAACATTGGCGGCGGCTTTCCTATCAAGCATTCCCTTGGGTTTGAATATGACTACCAGTTTATGATCAATGAAATTGTGGGTAATATCAAAACTGCATGTAAAAAAGCCAAAGTGCCAATGCCGAATATTTTTACTGAGTTCGGAAGTTATACAGTAGGTGAAAGTATGGCTCACATTTACAGCGTAGTTTCCGAAAAAGTACAGAATGACAGGGAAACCTGGTATATGATTGATTCATCTTTTATTACCACTTTACCGGATACATGGGGTATCGGTGAAAAATTTCTGATGCTTCCCATTAATAAATGGGATTCCGATTATCAAAGGGTGGTGCTGGGTGGTATGACCTGTGATAGCCATGACTACTACGATTCGGAAGAGCATATTAATGAAGTCTTTCTTCCAAAGATCAATAATGGTGAGCCGCTTTATGTAGGCTTCTTTCATACCGGCGCCTACCAGGACCAGATAAGCGGCTATGGGGGCATCAAACATTGTCTTATTCCTTCGCCAAAACATGTAATTGTTGGCTACGACAAAAACGGGAAACTGACTGATTGGCTTTATGCTAAGCAGCAATCTGCTCAGAGCATGTTGAAAATTCTGGGATATAAATAATAAACATGGCCAGGGGTACAGTCATTTTATTATTTAGCCTGTTTACTGCATTTGTTCATTCGCCGGGGTCTAAGCAGGATTTAATCAGCAGAGAATTTCGGATAATCAAAAAAGGGGAGCCTGCTATTTCTTCTTCAGGATGGTATGTAATCCATTTTAAGGGTGGAAAAATGGAGACGCCTGTTAAAGACTCAGTCTTTAAGCCGGGAGTGTTTGTAAAAGTGGACGACGGTCTGAAAGTATATGCCAGCGCCTATCGTAGGGGAGGCTGGCTTATGCAGAAAAGAAAAATGAATTATGCGGGGAAAACAGTTTATATGAAATGGAAAGTAAATGCACAGTATGATTTTGCAGATATCCATGCTATTCTTTACCCCGACACAAATGCAGATCCCGACTTTTATAGGCGATATACGATACTGAGTTATCTCTCCACCCGCAACCAGTGGGATGAGTCGGAAGAAATTCCTTTCACAGAGGAATGGTTTTACACAAGAATCGTTTTTAATAAAACAGATTTTACATCTTATACTGCAAGGGACAATTATGATAACAGGGCGGGGATACTAATTCAAAAATTCAGCAAGCCACTTAAAAACTCCGTTGGGCATATCGGAATGAGCTTTAATGATGTGTATGGAGGAGCAAGTGCCTGGTTTGTGCTTGGGGAACTATCTGTCCGCAACAAATAAAGAAGCCCTTTCACTGACGAGGTTTGTTTGAAAATAGGTTAATTCAGGAAAGGGCCTGGTATCTTAAGGCTTTTCACCTCTTATTTTTTTATTTCTGGTTCCATTGCTGTTTTTGGCAACAGGCGGTTCAGTTATTACAGGTTTACTTTCAACCGGAATTGACGGTTTAGGTTCTGTAACAATCTGTGTTGACTTGTTTATTGATGTGCCGGACTGGTTTGATTCAGGTGAAGTTCCTGTTTTTTTAGCAACTATCACCTCAGCTTTGTTTTCATCTTTTGTAACTGAATCGGATGTTTTTGTAGCCTGTTTAGCCGGGAAAATTTTTGCCAGGTTATCAAGAGCAAAAGTGTTGCTGGTTGTATCTCTCCCCATAATTATATCTGTGCTTACCCAATCTTCCTTATTTGCATCCAGTTTATCCAATTCAAGAAACCTCAGAGCAACAGCTTGAGAATCTACTGGTGTCTCTATGCGGGGTTTAAACAATTTACTGCTGTATTCTTTGCTGGCAGCACAACTGGCAGCCAGCGCCACTATCAGCATCAGTACAACCGCCTGTACTATTCTTGTCACTTGCATGGCTATGAATTTTATTTTTACATTCTTTAGTCAACGCTTTTGTATTTCAATTCATTTGCCATAAAATCATAAAAAGGAAAATCATGAAATATTTTTTCATTCTCTTAACAGCAGCACTATGTTCGTTATATATGAAAGCACAGACTGCAGAGGACTCGGTGAAGGCTGTCATCAACAAAATGTTTACCGGAATGAAGAATGCTGATGTAGATTTATTGAAAAGCAGTTTTGCTGACAGCATGATTTTGCAAACCATTGCCCGGGATAAAGAAGGTAAAGTGTTTGTGAGAAATGAAACGGCGGCGGGGTTTATTGATTTCATCAGCAAGGAAATACCCGGGAATGCGGATGAGCAGATAATCTTTGATGTAGTGAAAGTTGACGGGCCGCTTGCTATAGCCTGGACACCCTACAATTTTTATTATAAGGGACAGTTCAGCCACTGTGGTGTAAATTCCTTCCAATTGGTTCGGTTTAATGGCCAATGGAAAATTCAGTACATTATTGATACAAGAAAAAGACAGGGATGTAGCCAGTAAGGGATTGGTAAATAAGAAACCCCCCGTAGAAACGGGGGGTGTAAACCAAAACCAACTGCTTATGAGAAAACTTTTATGGTAAGAACTTATTTAATTTCAATTTTTGTTGCCGGGGTTTTGACATCCACTTTCTTTGGAAGGTTTAATGTCAACACACCATTGATGTAGGATGCTTCGATGTTCGTTGCATCAATTTTTTCATCCATTGTGAAAGATCTCTTAAAAGAACGATAGCTATATTCAGTACGGATTTGCTTTTCAGTTTCTTCTTTCTCTTCTTTTTTTCTTTCTGCTTCAATGGTCAACAGATCATGGTCAATGTCCACCTTAAAGTCAGTTTTTTCAAAACCGGGAGCTATCACTTCTAATTGATAACTTTTGTCTGTTTCTTTGACGTTTACCGGAACAAGACCCTTTGTTTCATAATTGTTAACGTTTTTGAATAAGGTCGGCATATCTGCAAAGAGGTCATTAACAAGGAAGTCAAATGAATCTGCATATGGCTTCCTGAATAGTTTTAAGCTTGTCATGATTATTTAGTTTTTTTGTCAGTAAAGATTTGTCAAAGTTTGTACCACCTGTTTTTTTATAGTTCAAATCTGACATTACTGCAACATTGATCTCAAATCAGGGACAGAATTTCCGAAAAAAGGAATTTCATTCTGTCAGAATTTCTTTTGTAATCTAATTATCATGGGGTCAGAAAACATTTTCTGTATTTTTGTGACCTAAAAAAAATAAATATGTATCCTGAAGAGATAGTTGTACCTATGAAAGAGGAGCTAACTGACAATGGATTTACAGAACTCCTGACTTCTGCTGAAGTTGAATCGCAATTAGCCAAAGAAGGCACTACGCTGGTAATGATCAATTCTGTTTGCGGTTGTTCGGCTGGCACCGCCAGGCCCGGAGTTTTAATGGCTGTCGCTAATGCAGGAGAAATTAAACCTGATTATCTGACCACAACATTTGCCGGATTTGATATAGAAGCAGTAAGAAAACTAAGAGAGCATTTATTGCCTTTTCCGCCATCATCACCTTCAATTGCACTTTTTAAGAACGGGCAGCTGGTTCATTTTATAGAAAGGCATCAGATTGAAGGCAGGCCAGCGCCGGTAATAGCTCAAAACCTGCTGAACGCATTTAATGAGTATTGTAATTAATAAGGGTTCAGTTGATAGCTCGCAGCTTTCATGTATATTCGCTGCTAACCAACCGACTATTCATGTATCCTAATCTTTATTATGCTTTCAGGGACATTTTTGGGGTAGAATGGAAGTTTTTAAGATTTGTAAATTCTTTCGGATTCTTCGTAGCCATAGCTTTTATTATCGCTGCCATCATTTTGTCAAGAGAGTTAAGGAGGAAAAGCAGGCAGGGCTTGTTTCAGCCTACAGAAATGCAGGTAATGGTTGGGCAACCGGCTACCTTTCTTGACCTCGGGTTGAATTTTCTGCTGGGCTTTCTTTTGGGTTATAAAATCCTTGCTTTATTCATTATGAGTAGCTCTGCCACGGATGATCCGCAGGCCTTTATTTTTTCTACATTAGGGAGCTGGCCTGCAGGTATTGGGTTGGGTTTGTTATTCGCAGGATTGAAATGGTGGGATAAGAACAAACAAAAACTGGAAAAACCTGAAAAAAGAATTGTCCGCATCTGGCCGCATGACAGGGTGGGAGAGATAACAATTGTGGCTTTGGTTTTTGGACTAATTGGCGCTAAGCTTTTTGACATTTTTGAAAATTGGGGCGACTTTGTAAAACATCCATCTGATTATATTTTTTCACCAAAGGGGCTTACTTTTTATGGAGGGCTGATATGTGCTGCACTTGCCATATGGTGGTATGCAAAAAGACACAGAATAGGATTATGGCATCTGAACGATGCGGCGGCACCGGCTTTGATGATTGCCTATTCTATTGGCCGCATCGGTTGCCAGGTGGCCGGTGATGGCGATTGGGGCATAAGAAGTGATCTTGCAAACAAGCCTGGTTTTCTACCCGATTGGATGTGGTCATACAGGTATCCTCATAATGTAAATGAGATGGACCCCCAGGTTTTGATACCCGGATGTGAAGGAAAATATTGCAATCAATTGGAATTTGGGGTCTATCCCACGCCTTTTTATGAAGTAGTGGTCTGTTTTATCCTTTTTCTTATTATCTGGTCGGTTCGGAAAAAATTCAAAGTTCCGGGAACCCTATTTGGATTTTACCTGATGTTGAATGGAGTTGAAAGATTTTTTATTGAGAAAATAAGGGTTAACAATCGCCTTGATATTTTTGGCTTTCATCCCACCCAGGCCGAGGTCATTTCAACTTTTCTTTTCCTGACCGGTTTGGGAATATGGATTTTTCTGAAACGTAAAGCTGCAACCGTAAAACCCGGTGCCTAACGAAATTTTCCCCTAAAATTTCAGAAAATAGTTTCAGATCAAGTAAGCTCAAATTCCTTTCTGGCAAGGGTTTCAGCCTTTTTTCACAGATGAAATCGTTTGCGTGGATAAGTGAGGCTGAGAAAAATTGCCGAAACGCTATGAGAAACGGCAATTGCTTAGTATTTTTGCAGGCGGACGAGGACGGAGTAATTAACTTACCCTTTGCAACTTCCCTTGAACAAACCAACTCTTATTTACGTTTTAAACTTGTAATTTTTAAGTATTATGAGGCAGCTTAAAATTGCTACCCAGATTACGAACAGGGACAGCCAGGCGGTAGAAAAGTATCTTCAGGAGATATCAAAGATTTCAATGATTACACCTGAGGAAGAAACTACCCTTGCACAGCGTATCAAAATGTTTAACAGGAATCCGGTTGATTCCCAGAGAGCATTGGATAAACTGGTGCAGGCCAATCTTCGTTTCGTAGTATCTGTGGCCAAGCAATACCAGCACCAGGGTTTGTCACTTAGTGACCTTATCAACGAGGGTAACCTCGGCTTGATTAAAGCGGCGCAACGCTTTGATGAAACCAAAGGTTTCAAATTTATTTCTTACGCTGTGTGGTGGATCCGCCAGTCCATCCTGCAAGCGTTGGCAGAGCAGGGCAGATTAGTCCGCCTGCCTCAAAACAAAATTGGCACTTACAACAAAGCCAACAAGGCTTATATGGCTTTTGAACAGGAACACGAAAGAGAGCCATCAACTGAGGAATTAGCTGAACTACTGGAGATGAGTGAAACAGAGATCAATAACATTTTCCAAAGCAACACCCGTCACACTTCACTGGATGCACCGGTGCATGAAGCAGAAGATGTGGCCATGGGCGATCTGCTGGAAGGAAGTGATGACACCGACGATGATGTGATGAAAGATTCACTGCGTAATGAAATTCGTCGGGTGCTTAAATCGTTGTCTCCAAGAGAAGCTGAGATCGTAAATGCATATTTTGGTCTGGATGGTGAAAATGGTGTGACCATTGAGCAGATTGGCCAGAAATATGATCTGACAAAAGAAAGAATTCGTCAGATCAAAGAAAGAGCCATTAAGCGTTTGCAGAAAGCAAGGTATAGCAGCGCATTGAAAGCATATCTCGGCTAAACAAATTTTAAAATGATGGGTTAAAGATAAACACTCCCGGTATTTTTTGCCGGGAGTGTTTTTTTTATGCAGGCTTTTGGATTTGCCGGTTTAATTTTGTGTTGTAATGAAGATTTTATTTTCGGTCATAATTCTGTTCAATCTGATTCTTATTACTTCCTGTGAAAAGGCTGTAGATTTTAAATTAGACATTGTTGAGCCAAAACTGGTGGTGGAAGCCAGCATTGAAAATGGCCAGGCTCCCCTTGTTTATTTATCTAAAAGTCTTAATTACTTTTCTAAAATCGACCAGGGAATATTAGCCGGCAGTTTTGTGCATAACGCTGAGGTCTATGTTTCAAACGGCATGTTGACTCACAAGCTTAAGGAATATTCGATTCCACTTGGCGGGGGTTACAACTTCTATTATTACAGCAACGACCCGTCAAGTCCATCTACAGCATTCAACGGTCAGTTGAACAAGCAATACAGTTTAAGAATTGTTTTAGATGGAAAGGAATATGATGCCGTAACAACCATTCCTGATATTACACGGCGTATCGATTCATTATTCTGGAAGCCGGCGCCTCCGGGCAATGCTCCTGAAAAAGTAGCATTAATGGTAAGAGCTTTTGATCAACCAGGCTTTGGTGATTATATCCGGTATTTTACCAAAAGAAATAGTGAACCCTTTTTTGCCGGACTTATTTCTGTTTATGATGACCAGGTGATTGACGGCAGCAGTTATGAAGTGCAGGTGGAAAGAGGAGTGGACAGAAATGCAGATCATCCTGATGGGTATTCTTTTTTTGACAAAGGTGATACAGTGACATTGAAAGTTTGCAATATAGATAAACCCACTTTTGATTTCTGGAGAACAATGGAATATACTTATTCAAGTGTGGGCAATCCTTTTTCTTCTCCCACAAAAGTTATAGGCAATATCAGTAATGGGGCATTGGGATATTTTGGCGGATATGCCTCTCAATACAGAACAATCATCATTCCCCGGTAAAGAATTTTCTAACAGCTTACTTACAGGTCACCTATCAGACTTTTCGGCTAGTCTATTTGCTTTATTTTTGCCGGTAACACTGGAATTAAACAATAGATGATGGAAAATAATGAAAGAGTTCATTGCCTCATTATAGGATCTGGCCCTGCAGGATACACTGCTGCTATTTATGCTGCAAGAGCAAATCTGAAACCGGTATTGTATCAGGGAATTCAGCCAGGGGGTCAACTCACAATTACAACAGAAGTGGAAAACTATCCCGGTTATGCTGATGGAGTGCAGGGGCCTGAGATGATGGTGCATTTTGAAAAACAAGCAGTGAGAATGGGAGCTGATATCCGGTATGGAATTGCTACCAAAGTAGATTTTTCTTCCCAGCCTTATAAAGTGCAGATTGATGAGGAAAAATGGATAGATGCGGATTCAGTAATAATAGCAACGGGGGCATCAGCCAAATGGCTGGGTCTCGAAAGCGAACAGCGGTTGAATGGCTATGGTGTCAGCGCCTGTGCGGTATGTGATGGATTTTTCTTCAAAGGAAAAGAAGTGGCAATAGTAGGTGCCGGCGACACGGCTGCGGAAGAAGCTTTGTATTTATCCAAGCTTTGCCCAACAGTTCATATGTTCATCAGGCGGGATGCCATGAGGGCAAGCAAAGTGATGCAGGAAAGAGTGCTGAGTTCACCTAACATAAAAGTTTACTGGAATACAGATACCGATGAAGTGCTGGGTGATAAAAGCGTTACAGCCGTGAGAATCAGAAATAATAAGACCGCCGAAACAAAGGAAATTCCAATCAAGGGTTTTTTTGTAGCTATCGGGCATCAGCCAAACTCGGAGATCTTCAAGGGATGGATTGATATGGACGATGCTGGATATATAAAAACAGTGTCCGGAACATCCAGAACAAATATTGAAGGGGTGTTTGCAGCAGGAGATGTGCAGGATAAAATTTACCGCCAGGCTGTAACGGCAGCAGGAAGCGGATGTATGGCTGCCCTTGATGCAGAAAGATATCTTAGTGCCAAAGGCATTCATTAGAAAATTACTTCATGAATGATTTGATCAGTATAGAACTTAATGAACTCCGTTTCCGGGCCAGACATGGATTATATCCCGAAGAGAAAAAAACAGGAAATGAGTTTGAGGTAAACCTTACTGTTTCCTTTGTACCCGTCGCCGGAACCATTACGGATATTGCTGATACGGTTGACTACGGCAGGTTATACGAGTTGGTAAAAAAAGAAATGAACAAACCACGCCACTTACTCGAAACCCTGGCAATGGAAATCACTGAAATTATTCATTTATCGTTTCCTCAAATAAGAAAAATTGAGATTGCAATAACCAAACTCCAGGTTCCGATAACACAATTCAATGGAACGACCACGGTGAAACTTGAGAAAGAATTTTAAAACACTTTTAATAAAAATTCCCCCTGAATACTCAGGAGGAATCTGGTTATTTATTTTTTCTGGTTTTAATAATCAGTGCCGTCATCGGCTTCCAGGGTGATGGTGCCAATGTTTGTGATCTGACCATCAAGCAGGAAGATGTTTGTGATTCTTTGACTTACAAAACCGGGGACTCTTGCATACACTTCAAGTGTATAGTATCCTTCCTGAAGCCCGTTAAAAAGGATATATCCATTTTCGTCCGCCACTACCTCATCACTGATGTAATCCGGACTGAATAACCGGGCTGCCGGCATTGCTCTTTGCGGCAAAATGGTGGCATCGAGTCCGGCTGTACCGGGTACCCCAATTATGCCTCCATTGAAAATGCCTTTTCCCCCGGTTTGGGTACCGGCAGTTTGTTCTTTTTCGGGAGGTTTTGGAAGTGCATCTTTTGAGCAACTGCTAATGATAAGCATCAAAGCAGGAAGAATCGCTGCAAAGCGAAGTAGAACTGTTTTTTTCATAAGGTGGATTAATTTTATTTAAAAATTGTTTTCAATACCAAAATATAGAACTGTTTTTCTTTTTCATAATCTGACTTGTTTTTTCTTACATAATCAGGTTGATTATAGGATATCTACCAACAATAATTCAGGAAAGTTTCGATAAAATAGACGTAAACACTTATGTTGTTTCAAAAAGTAACAATGTTCAAACCGCACTTACTGCTTTCGGTTCTCAAACCGGCTCTTCAAGTCAGAGTGTTTATCTTTGCCGGCTATGAATGAAGAGATAAAAAAAGAAGAACGGAGTCTGAATTTTCTTGAAGAAATAATTGAAGCCGACTTAAAAGAAGGGAAATATAAAAATATCATTACCCGTTTTCCGCCGGAACCAAACGGTTACCTGCATATTGGCCATGCTTCGAGTATCTGTTTAAATTTTGGTCTTACGAAAAAATATCCCGGCTACACCAATCTTCGTTTTGATGACACCAACCCGGTAACCGAAGAAGTAGAATATGTGGAAAGCATAAAAGATGATATCCGCTGGCTTGGGTTTAAATGGGAAAATGAGCTGTATGCTTCTGACTATTTTGAAACATTGTATGGATATGCAGCAAAGCTGATTCAAAAAGGATTGGCATATGTTGATGACAGCAGCAGTGAGGAAATAGCTTCAATGAAGGGAACACCAACAACCCCGGGGAAGAACAGCCGGTACAGAGACAGACCGGTTGAGGAAAATCTTGACCTTTTTGAACGGATGAAGGCCGGAGAATTTCCAGATGGTTCAAGAACGCTGAGAGCCAAAATTGATATGGCACATATCAATATGTTAATGAGGGATCCTGTTTTGTACCGGATCAAACATGCACATCATCATCGCACCGGCGATAAATGGTGTATTTATCCAATGTATGACATGGCACATGGGCAAAGCGATTCAATTGAAAATATCACTCATTCAATATGCACACTTGAATTTGTGCCCCACAGAGAATTATATGACTGGCTGATTGAAAAGCTGGAGATTTATCCGTCTCATCAATATGAATTTGCAAGAAGGAATATCAATTATACTGTTACAAGCAAAAGAAAACTGTTGCAACTGGTAAATGAAAAATATGTGTCAGGCTGGGATGATCCCCGAATGCCAACTATCAGCGGACTCCGTCGCAGGGGATATACTCCCGAAAGCATCAGGGAGTTTTGCGACAGGATTGGGATTGCCAAAAGAGAAAATATCGTGGATGTGGGATTGCTTGAATTCTGTGTAAGAGAGCATCTGAACCGAATAGCCTTGCGAAGAATGGTAGTATTTGATCCGGTAAAAGTTGTACTTACAAACTATCCGGACAATAAAAAAGAGTTGGTAAAAACAGAAAATAACCCTGAAGATCCAACCGGAGGCGAGAGAGAAGTGCCTTTCAGTAAAGAGATCTTTATTGAACGGGATGATTTTATGGAAAATCCCCCAAAAAAATATTTTCGCCTGGCTCCGGGGCAGATGGTTCGCCTTAAGAGTGCATACATTATTAAATGCGATGAGGTAAAAAAAGACTCTTCAGGAAACATTAAAGAACTTTATTGTACCTACATTCCCGAAAGCAAGAGTGGAAATGACACTTCAAATATCAGGGTAAAGGGAACACTGCATTGGGTAAATGCTGAGGATGCGGTTGAAATAGAAGTAAGGGAGTATGACAGGTTATTCAGGGTGGAAGATCCATCAGGTGAGGAAGGAGATTTTAAAACGTATATCAACCCTGAATCACTTAAGATTGTCAAGGGATTTGCAGAGCCGACCGTCGGTGAGGCAAAATCTTCGGAACATTTCCAGTTTTTAAGAAAGGGGTATTATTGTCTCGATCCTGATACTACTGCTGACATGTTGATATTTAACAGGATTGTCACCCTCAAAGACAGTTGGGGAAAAGAGGTGAGTAAGTGAGTCATTGAGACTGTTATTCTTAATGATTTAAGGACTTTAGCACAGGTGTTTGTGATACAGCTACATAACCTTTTTTCAACTGTATTCCTTATTTTTACAGCCATTTCTAAAACCCCCGGTTTTATCCGAAAAAATTGTGTATGAAAAAACTTTTACTCTTTTTTCTTGCTGCATTTTCATTTCTGACGATCAGGGCCCAGGTTAGCGACGCAGAAGCTACTCTTGCCCGTCAGTTGGTAAGCAAAAATGCTGCAACCATCGGTATATCAGCCGAAGATATTAACAACACTGTTCTCTCTTCCACTTATCAAACCGCTGAAGGTATCAGGTTAGTGTATCTCTACCAGAGCTACCGTGGAATACCGGTATATAATCAAATGCATGTGCTGGCATTCAAAGATGAAAAACTGGTTTCAAATGCCGGGGGCAGAATCAAAGCCTTTGATAAGCTGGTAAATAATCCTGCCGGAATTCCCTCTTTGCCCGCAGGGGAGGCTGTACTTTCTGCTATATCGGATGCTCATATACCCGCAAGTAAGATTGTGGGCCCGGTTAATTCACCAGTAACTAACCCGCTGGGAAAATTGGATTTCGGAAAATTGGGAGTGGCAAGTGAAAATATTACTGCAGAACTTTTCTGGTATCCCGTAAATGAAAAAGATTTCAGACTGGTTTGGCAGGTTTTCCTGGCGCCTGATAACTCTTCAGATATGTTGTCGGTAAAAGTGGATGCCGCAAACGGAACTGTTTTAGGAAAAGATAACTATACTGTTTATTGTAATTGGCACAAAGATGATCAGTCTGCTGCCAATTGCAATACCCTATCTCACAAGTTTAATTATTATGATAAGGGGGTTGCTGAGATCAATAAGTTTCAAATTCAGAAACTGCCTGTAGTTGTTTCAGCCACTTACAGGGTTGTAAGATACCCGGCTGAAAGTCCGCAACACCCAGGGGGAGCTCCTACTTTACACATTGATCCATGGGTAATGGCTCCCGGAAATGCCACTTCCTTAAAATGGCATAATGATGGAACACTGGAGCATGACAGTACAAGAGGAAATAATGTGTGGGCAGCTGAAGACAGAAATGCCACCAATTCAGTAATTGACAAAGCAGCAGTTTCGCAAACACCTCAGCCCAACCTTACTTTTGATTATGTACCTGATTTCGCTGCTATCCCTACTGCAACTACTCCGCCAAACCAGCAATTTAATATCACGAATCTTTTCTATATGAACAACATCATGCATGATGTTCTTTATCTCTATGGTTTTGATGAAGTGTCAGGAAATTTTCAGAATGATAACCAGGGTCGTGGAGGATTAGGTTCAGATTATGTGATCGGTGATGCACAGGACGGCGGTGGTACAAATAATGCAAATTTCAGCACACCTGTTGATGGTACCAGGCCCAGGATGCAAATGTACATATGGACTGCCGCCAATCCCGACAGGGATGGGGATGCGGATAATGGTATAGTTGCTCATGAATTTGCACATGGAATCAGTAACCGGTTGACCGGGGGCCCGGCAAATAGTTCCTGCCTGGGAAATGCCGAACAGGCAGGAGAAGGATGGAGTGATTATTATGCTTTGATGGTGACTACAGATTGGTCTACTGCTACAGTAAACGACGGACCTTTGCCAAGACCCATCGGAACATATGCTTTAGGACAACCAACCACCGGATCAGGCATTCGGGTTTTTCCTTATTCAACTAATCTTGCTGTTAATCCCCGGGTGTATCAGGCCGTGCTGCCTTCGACGCCGCATGACAGAGGGGAATTCTGGTGTGTGGCTTTATGGGAAATTACATGGGCCATGATCCAGCAAAACGGTATCAATCCTAATTTATTTAACCCTGCAGGCATTGGTGGAAATTCAGCAGCATTCAAACTGGTAACTGAAGCCATGAAACTCCAGCCTTGCAGCCCCGGATTTATTGATGGAAGAAATGCAATATTAAAAGCCGATACTTTGTTTTTTGGCGGACAATACAGTTGTGCTATCTGGACTGCTTTTGCAAAAAGAGGAATGGGAAGAGGAGCTTCACAAGGTTCTTCATCCAGTGTGTCTGATCAGATTCCAAGTTTTGTTGTTAGCAGCGGCACTACTACCTTGAATGAAAACCTGCAAAGCCAGCAGGAAAATTTTAATGTAACATATACAAATAAAGTAGTTGTAGATAACTGTGGAGCTATCAACAATTATTTTGTAACGGATACACTACCCACCAATGTTACTTATGTAAGTGGTGGTACTTATAATGCGGGCAACCGTACTGTCAGCTTCGGGCCTATAAATCTTGGTGCAGGTGCAGTGCAAACTTATCCGTTCACAGTGCAAATAAATCCGGGAACCTATTTTGCCCCGGTAACTCACTTCAGTGAACCCGTTGCAAGTGCCTCGATTCCGGCATCATGGACTACCAGTTCAATCAATGCAACACAGTGGACCGTTTCAACCACTGTAAGTCATACGCCGCCTAATTCTTTTGCAGCTCTTTATAACCCCGATCTTGGTCCTGGTTTGGGAAATGATTTAAGAATTGCAACTACATCTCAGTTTACGATAAATCCTAATTCAGTTTCTAATTATACTACACTTACTTTCTGGCATCGATACAATACTGAAGAGGGTTGGGATGGAGGAGTAGTGGAAATAAGTACAAATAATGGAGGCAACTGGACAGATCTGGGGCCTTATTTTATTAAGAATGGGTATAACGGTGGAATGGGTACCGGCAGCAATAATCCTATTGGGGGTAGATCTGCTTTTACCGGAACCACTGCCGCCTTTATCGAATCTTCAATTAATCTGTCATCTTATGCAGGGCAATCTGTTTTGATCAGGTTCCGGTTTGCTTCAGATGATAATACCGGCCCTCCAACAGGAACACCCGGGTGGTGGGTCGATGATATTGTTTTGTACAGCGAGCCGGCAGTTTTAATGAGATCTAACTTATTTAATGGCTCCAATGTTCGCCAATCATACTCAGATACTATAACAAGAATCACTGTGGGCTGTGCTGTGGCTTCAATAGTTACTCCCCCTGCCAATACCAATGGTTGTATAGGTGGCAGCGCTACATTCTCAGTTTCTACAAATGGAACCAATATTGTTTATCAATGGCAGGTGAATACAGGAAGTGGATTTGCAGATATTACTAATGCACCGCCTTATTCGGGAGCCAATACCAATACATTGACCATTACTAATATCACAGCGGGTATGAATGGTTATTTATACCGATGTATCGTTGGGAACAGTTGTACACCTTCCATAACTTCTAATCAGGCGTCCTTAAGTGTAGGCGCTGTGGCCACACTTAATTCCGGTCCTGCAAACAGTAATGTTTGTCCGGGGGTGAATGTTAATTTCAGTGTCAATGCCACAAATGCCGCAGGTTATCAATGGCAGGTAAATACCGGAAGCGGATTTACCGATTTGACCAATGTCGCTCCCTATTCCGGAGTAACAACGGCGACTATGACAATTACCGGAACGACAGTATCAATGAACAATTACCAGTTCCGTTGTGTGATCGGTAGTTGCCCTACGCCGCTTACTTCCAATGCTGCAACACTTGTAGTGAACACGCCTTTGTCTATTACCGGGCAAACAGGCAATACAACTACCTGCGAATCCGACCCGACTACTCTCAGTGTAACTGTGACCGGAACGGTAACCGGCTATCAGTGGCAGGTAAGTACAGATGGCGGCGCCAATTACAGTAATATATCCGGCGCCACGTCTTCTACTTTTTCCATTGCTTCTACTCCCACATCCCTGAACAATAACCGCTACCGCTGTGTGATCAGCGGCGCCTGCGGCAATCTGACTTCTGTAGCATTGCTGCTAACGGTAATACCCTTGCCAACATTTACATTGGGAGCCATTCCGTCAACAGTTTGTTTATCGGATTCCATTATCATATTAACCGCTTCCGCACCGGGCGGGGTATGGAGCGGACCAGGAGTAACAGGCAACAGCTTTAACCCCGCAATTGCAGGGCTTGGCAGCAAAACGGTAACTTATACCGTTAATAACGGAACCTGTTCAAGGTCGCAGTCTGCCACGATACAGGTGAATGATTGTCCTGAACGGCACAGAATACTTACTGATCCTTTGGCTGTATTCATCTATCCGAATCCCAATAGCGGCGCATTCAGTATCCGGATGAATTCAGACCTGTATAAAAATCTTGGGGTGAAAGTATATGGAAGCGACGGAAAGCTTTTGCGGACATACTTCTTTAATGGTCTTTCATTCGGAACTGTGATTCCCATGAATCTTACAGTATTGCCCAATGGGGTTTATCATCTCTACCTGTATAATGAAGAACATGGATTTATTAAGAGAGGTCAGAGTATAGTAATTCAGAGAAATTAAGATATTAAATCAAAATTTGTTCTTTTATCAATCCCGGTCATTCAGGTGACCGGGATTTTTATTTTAAAGCCATTTTCTGGTACTTCTTCGGGGGCAGAAAATGCGGAGAATTGAATAAAAAAAGCCCTAAAAATTGTTCGGATTAAAAAAAAGAATACCTTAGGTCGTTGAACCTCCAGGAGGTTCTTTAACACTACAACCATCACAAAAACTGTTATATGAGGAAACTTTACTTCCTGCTGCTTACTGTTTTTTTTGCAGCTACGATCAGCAATGCACAAAATCGGGTAACCAATATTCTGGTAGGGGCTTCACCTTTTCAAGATTCCATGTGGACGATCAATATTGCAGACTACTCCATTATAAGGAGGTTATCACCAACCCTTGCAGGCTTTACTATTACAGGTATGAACGGAATAGCGACAAACCCCTTAACAGGGGAACATTATATTATTTTGAAACTATCCGCCGTTAGCGGCAGGGTGCTTGCAAAAGTAAATGTTCAAACCGGTGTATGTACCCAAATAGGAAACATGGGTGATAATTTTTCTACTCTTGCTTTCCGGTCTGATGGACAACTGTTTGGAGTTACAGGTGATGGAGCCACTACTCCTGAAACTATGTACACAATAGATACGTTGACAGGACTTCCTACATTTTACAGAACATTAGGCAATGGATTAGATGGCGAGGTCATTGCTTTCAATCCCGATGATAGTTATTTCTATCATTGGTCCGGTAACGGTACTGTTGTTTGGGAAAGATTCCAGAATAATCTTGATCCCATTCAGCCTTTAACCACTCCTGTTAATGGAGAGGTATTTGGCGCATTATATGCCGGAGGTGGCAATATATGGATAAGCAATATTGCCTCTACTATAAGATATTGGAATATCCCGGCACAGACAGCAGATCCTGTATTAATAAACACTCCGGATGACCTCCGGGGTTTGGTTCGTGAATCCTGTATCAGTTCTATTTCGGCTGCCGGGCCGACCACTGTTTGTACACCTGCTACAGTGCCGTTGGTCGTTAACGGAGGTACCGGAAATTATCAATGGTATTTGAACGGTGTAGCCATTCCGGGTGAAACAAATTCAACCTATAATGCTACAGCCACCGGAGTTTATAATTGTATTTATACAGACGGATGTGGTGTTACCGATAGTGCAAGTGTAGGAATTGATGTAGTAGCCAGCGTTTACGTCGCTGCTGATGCCGGGGTTGATAAGACAATATGTGCAAGTACTGGCCAGGTTGCCATGACCGGTAATGCGCCGGTAACAGGCACAGGCACCTGGACACAGGTAGCGGGTCCTGCTGCCACCATCGTGTCGCCCAATTCACCGACTACAAATATTACAGGCTTAACTACACCCGGTACTTATACCTTCCAGTGGACGATCACTAATGCACCCTGTCCTCCTTCATCCGATGAAGTGGATGTGGTGGTGAATCCTAACCCGCCGACTCCTGCTATCAGTGGAGGTAATGTAACGGTATGCCAGGGAACGACGGTAACACTATCGGCACCGGCGGATCCGAATTATACTTATCAGTGGGCAAGACATTTGGCAACGGAACCCTGGGTAAATATGGGTACCGGTCAAACACAGGCAGTAACAACGTCGGGTCTGTACCGGGTTACTGTCACCAACCAGTTTGGCTGTTCAACAACTTCCACCGATGTATATGTAAATGTTGCTGACTATGTTTTCAATGGTTCATTGGGAGCAGGCGGTCCGCAGCAAACCTGAAGGATCAACAGGTTTGGGGTGGTAAGCACCGGTGCAGCGCCGAAAGTATGTCCGGGTATATTTAGTGCGGTAGCAGCAAGATTCTATGACGCTGATACAATTACCAATATCCGGGCTGTGCCGGTATGCGCCACTCTTGGTCTTAA
>JACRLZ010000008.1 GCA_016235125.1 Sphingobacteriales bacterium
TGATGAACATGGCAAGGAAGTGTACACTAAGGAGTACAATACCACCAATGCCTACAGCAGTATGGATGTGAACCTGGGCAATGTGCCATCAGAAACCTACCTGGTGGTGATCTACAACAGTGCAGGACAGGTCGTGTGCTCTAAGAAAATTGTGGTGTATCATTATTGATAAACCATAAATCAATAAATCAAAACCATCCCGCCTGAAGCGGGATGGTTTTTTTGTTGGAGTAATACAAGGAAATCAAAATCCCAATTCAAGAGCCGGATCCCAAAATAATTTTTTGAAATCAGCCACCTGATCATTTTTTACTTTGATGCCTTCTTTTCTTAACAGTTTTTCCATCATATCAGGAGAAGAAAAATGATGTTTTCCTGAAAGCATCCCATTTCGGTTCACCACACGATGGGCGGGGACTTTTGGCCTTACTTTTCCACTGCCATTCATTGCCCAGCCTACCAGACGGGCAGATGATTTTGCGCCAATACAAGCGGCAATTGCTCCATAAGAAGTAACTCTTCCTTTTGGAATTTGCCGTGCAATTTCAAAAACCAATTCAAAAAAACTTTCTTCTCTTTTGCCTGAAGGCTTTATGGGGTTTAATTTTTCCCTTGTTAAATTTCGTTTTCTTTTTACTGGCATAATTTTAATTTGCTATTTCATCTCCTTTCAGAATTTCCTTTAACTCATCATCCTTTCTCTTGTCCGGCAATATTTCAGGGAGAGAAAAACACAGGTAATGAATCTTATTGCTTCCGGCTATATCCAGGGATTCATAATGAGTTTTAATTTTCAATTCCTCTGTAACAGATTGTTCTCTATAAACATTTTCAATATCAGTTATAGGTAAACAATTGTACATTTTAATGACGGTTTTGGTGAACTGATACAGATCGGGGCTGTCAGTTTTCAAATGTATCAGCCCGCCGGAAGCAAGAAATTGTTGATAAAGGCGTAAAAATTTCGGATGCGTCAACCTTTTTTTTGCCTTTGATTTACGAAGCTGAGGATCTGGAAATGTTATCCAAATTTCAGCTACTTCATCTTTTGAAAAGTATTCTGCTATCTGGTCTATTTGAGTTCTGAGAAATACCACATTGGAGAGATTTTGCTGTAATGCTTTTTTTGCCCCTACCCAAATGCGATTGCCTTTGAGATCGACACCGATAAAATTTCTATTTGGAAACAATTGCGCAAGGCCAACTGCATATTCTCCTTTGCCGCAGGCAAGTTCAAGGATAATGGGGCATGAATTTTTGAAAAAAAGATTCCATTTGCCTTCCATATTTTTTGGAAACTGCAGCACATTGGCGAAAGTATTTAACTCAGCAAAACGGATGAGTTTTTTTTGTGCCATGAGCGGCAAAGGTATAGAAACAAAAAAAGCCTTCAGGTGTTTACAAGAAGGCTTTTAGCTGTAGGGGCAGGGTTCGAACCTGCACGGAGCAGTTAGCCAAAGTGCAAAGTTTAGTGGTCAACCCTGGTCGGCCTTACCAATGGTAACGTCGGCTCTACACTTCGTTTATCCTGTGATCTCCACCCCCGAGACGAGAGGGCATGTCTGCCGGGCTTTCGCCATTTCATCACCCCACAGTATGATCAGCATTGAAAAGAACTGATAGAACAAAAATAGAGGAGTAATCATGTTTGTTCCAAATTATTCAATAAATATTTCAAAAAATTAGACATTGTTTAATATTTTTGATATTTATTGAAATAAATATAAAATTTAATATCAATATGACAGCCAAATTAAATCTTGACAAACTGGATCATCTTATCATTCATCACATGATGCATGATGCCAATGTTTCTTATGCTGAGTTGGGGAAGAAGTTTTTTGTTTCTGCTGGCACCATTCATGTCAGGATAAAAAAATTACAGGATGCAGGTGTAGTGAAGGGAACAAGGTTTAATGTCGATTTTAAAAAACTCGGTTATGATGTAATTGCTTTCATCGGCATTTATTTAAAAGAAAGCTCACTTTACGACAGTGTTGCTAAAGAACTTCAAAAGCTGCCACAGATTGTCAGATTAAACTATACAACGGGGAATTATAGCATGTTTGCTGAAATTGTTTGCAGGGATATTACGGAACTGAAAGCTGTTCTACACGATCAATTACAAAAAATAAAAGGAATTGAAAGAACTGAAACTTTTATATCTCTCGAAGAGAGTTTTAGCCGGAACGTAAAGGTGATATAAACAGCCTGCTGTATATTTATACTAAATCTAAAAAATTTGTATGCCGGATATTATTGACATTATTGCCAGGCGATGGAAGCAGATGCTGGGATTGATTGTGTCATCCTTGCTGGTAGTCGGGATCATTACTTTTTTAAGACCAAAAAAATATTTATCAGTAGCTACTGCAGTGCCGGCCAGTTCATTTGCTTCAGACAAATCGAAAATATTTAATGAAAATATTCAGGCCTTGTATTCTACATTGGGCACCACAGATGATCTTGACCTGGTGGTAGGTACCGGCAAACTTGACACTGTTTATACGGCGGTATCGGAGCAGTTTAATCTTTATGATCATTATAAGGTGAAAGAACAGGGAGATGCGGCGGTTCGAAAAGCGGCGCTTCTTTTAAAGAAGAATACAAAAGTGATGAAAAGTGAATATGGAGAATTAAAAGTAAAAGTTTGGGATACGGATAAAAACCTTGCGCCGCAACTGGCCAACGCAATAATCGACATATTGAACAACATACATCAGCGCTTGCAGGCGGAGGGAAACCTTTCGGTTCTAACAAGCCTTAAGATCAACAGGGAAAAAGCAAAAAATATTTCAGACAGTGTTAGAATGGCCTGGCGAAACGCTGATAGCCTGTTTCCTGACACTTCATACGGAAATACTATGCAGGCCCAGGTAAAAGAATATGATAAACTTATTAACGAATATCAACTGATGGTTGACAGCAAACCACCTGTATTGATCATAGTAGAACAAGCAAAAGCCACCGATTGGCCAGATAAACCGAAGAAAACTCTCATACTTATTGCAACAGCCTTTTTAAGTTTTTTGTTTTCTCTGTTGGTTGCTATGGCAATTGAAAGACGTAAAAAAACATAATAGTGACAGCTTCCATTACAAGATCAAATCTCTTTTTCCTTTTTTTTTCAGCTTTGTTTATCGGCTTTATTGTGCCGGCAATTTTTACTGAAAATTATTTTCTTGTTGCCATTCCTTTTGCTGTAATATTTTTTTACCTGGGATGGCTATACAGGCAAACGGTTTTCTTTTTGCTACTTTTTACACTTCCTTTTTCATTTGAATATCAATTTTCTTCGACACTTGGAACAGATATTCCTGACGAAGCATTAATGCTTTTTGTTTCAGGATTGTTTTTGCTTTATTGGATTTACAACCCGGAAGCCATATTGAGAAAAATGCTGACACACCCTCTCCTGATTTTATTATTGATATACTTTGTTTGGTTGACAATTACTGTAGTTTTTTCAACAAGCACATTGGTATCGGTAAAATTTTTACTTGCGAAAACATGGTATATAGGAGCCTTTGTACTGGCTCCGTTAATATTATACAGGCAGAGAAAGACAATAGTAACCGCAGCTGTTATCTTATCAGTTTCCATGTTACTGGTCGCATGTACTGCATTGATACGCCATTCAGCAAACGGTTTTTCTTTTGCCGCTGTAAATGACTCACTATCCCCTTTTTTTCGTAACCATGTAAACTATTCTGCAATGCTTGTGTGCACAGCGCCCGTTTTGTTTGCGTTTTATTCTGGCAGCAAAAACAATAATCAGAAAATCTTATTGGGTATTTTTATTTTCACATTGCTCATGGCATTGTTTTTTTCTTATGGAAGGGGAGCCTGGTTGGCATTACTGATCGGGGGAAGTACATATTGGCTTATAAAGAAGAGATTGCTTGTTGGTTTTTACATCATTGCTGTGTTAATTGCTTTTTTCACACTTTTCTGGTTAAAAAACAATGACCGATACCTGAAATATGCTCCCGATTTCAAAACCACCATTTTTCATAAAAATTTTGGTGAACATTTAATTGCCACATATAAATTAAAAGATGTTTCTACGGAAGAGCGGTTTTATCGATGGATTGCAGGAGTAAGAATGATAAAAGATAACTGGCTGACAGGGTATGGTCCTAATACATTTTATGACAATTATAAGGGGTATGGCATACCGGCATTCAAAACATGGGTAAGTGATAACAAAGACCATTCAACGGTACACAATTATTTTTTACTTACGGCTATAGAACAAGGCATCCCCGGATTGCTGATTCTTTTGACATTTTTTGGAATCATGCTTTATTATGCTCAAAGGATTTATCACAGGTGTAATGATAGCTTTTATAAAACAGTTGTTATAACGACAGGAGTAATTTCGACAATGATTATCACACTGATCTTCCTGAGCGACCTGATCGAGACCGATAAAATCGGGAGTATTTTCTTTTTATGTATCGCAACGCTGGTATCAGCCGACATCCATACCAGAAAAAATTCAGATTCTGCCCCTCACATTCAAAGCATCCCTTAACCCATTTCCAAGAAGATTGAATGCCAGAACCAGCAACATAATAGCAAAGCCGGGCGCAAAAGCTAGCATCGGATTGTGTGTGATAACGAAATTGTAATTGTCTTTTATCATCAATCCCCAACTTGGTTGCGGTTGCTGCACACCGATTCCCAAGAAACTAAGTCCGGCTTCAATTACGATAGCAGAAGCAAAATTGCTGGCTGCAATAACCATAACTGGCCCCATTATGTTGGGCCAAATATGCCTGACAATTGTTCTCAGATCAGAAAATCCCAGGGCTCTTGTTGCTTCTACATATTCCAATTCCCGCACCGATAATACCTGGCCACGAACAAGTCTTGCTACATTAACCCACATAGTTAACCCAATGGCTATAAAAACCTGCCAAAAACCTTTTCCTAATGCTAAGGTGATGGCAAACACTAATAATAAAGTGGGAATACTCCAGATCACATTAATAAACCACATGATAATATCATCTGTTCTGCCACGATAATAACCGGCGAGAGAACCCAATAACAAACCTATGCTGAGAGATATGATAACAGTGATTAATCCTACACTCAGGCTTACTCTTGTGCCAACGACCAAACGGCTTAAAATATCCCGGCCATATTTATCTGTACCCAGTAAAAATTTTTTTGTTACCACAGGGTCATTCGCTGTTTGCGAAAGATGAAATGCCTGTCTTTCACTTATACCCTCATCAATGTATTTCTGAACAACGATGCTATCGCCTTTCTTTTCATGTTTTACTATAGGGATAAATAAATAAGCATCTTCTTTTCCTGAAATAAGTTGTTTTAGCAAACCGGTTTTTGCAACTTCTTTGTCCTTTTTTATTTTGATAAAGCTTTGTTTGAAGCCGGGCTTTTCCCCGCTAATTTCAAGAATGATCCGATTGGCAAATGGTGAAGGGTCCGGAGCAATGAAATAGGCGAATACGGCAACTAAAATTGCCAGCACAATTACAACAATACCCAAAACAGCGCCTTTGTTTTTTTTCAAACGCCGCCATGCCGCCGCCTGGAATGATTGGTTATTATTCATTAATTACCTAATGTGAACAGAGTGATGTACAAATATATTCTTATCCGGATTATGGGCTAATGGTTTGGGGAGGCTTCTTATTTTACCCTTCTGCCTTTCCATTCATACCTCCCCAACTGTCCCAGGAAGCCGGAAAGAATTGTATAAGCAATATGAAGTGGCTGAAAGAAGAAAAAATATTTCAGAAATTTTTGTTTATCAAAAAAAGAAGCCGTGGAATAAACAAGCGGCCATTCTGAAAGGGTTTTTCCAATCCAAAAGCCGCCAAGCAATTGCCAATAGAAATAATTGTAAAACCCGGCTATAATCAGGACCGGGAAAAGCAGGTTAAAAAAATACACCAGCATCAGCACTGCATAAACCTGTTTATCTTCAAACTGTCTTGCTTTGCTGGCCCATCTTATACGCTGATTTAAAAAAGATTTCCACGTTTTCATCGGCTCAGTCGAAACAATAGCTTCTTTTGATTTCAGATACGCTGTTTTACCCGGGAACTGCCTTTCTATTTTATGCATTAATAACATGTCATCACCCGAAGCAATATGATCAATGCCGGTAAATCCTTTTACATCTAAAAATGCTTTTCGTTCATAGGCAAGATTGGCGCCATTGCCCATGCTATGCATTTTTTTATGAATTGCCGCACCGGTGACGCCCTGTAAAACCATAAAGTCAATGGCCTGAAAAATTTGTAACAGAGAATGATTGCAGTTTAACATGACAGGGGCGGCCACAAACACAGGTTTTTTTTCTTCAATAAAACCAGCAATATTACCCAGCCATTTCGAACCTACCCTGCAATCGGCATCTGTGGTAACAATCCAATCCTTTTCAGCTACCATAATTCCTGTTTCGATTGCTTTCTTTTTATATGAATTGATGGCCAAACCACTTAGCTGCACCAGTTTTATTCCGGGAAAGCTTTTAACAATTTCTGCAGTTGCATCAGAAGAGTGATCATCTACAATTATGATTTCAAAAAGGTCTTTAGGATAAGCTTGTGCTTGCAGATCCTGCAGGAGAGTGTCAATTTTTTTTTCTTCATTTCTTGCAGGCACCACAATTGAAATTTTTACAGGTGCGGTTTTTTCATTTCGGACAAAAACAGGAATATGTTTCCAGGCCAACCAGTAGTTAAGCATTGCTGCAGCATACAAAGTAAAAATGAATATACAGGCAATAGTGAAGATCATCAGCAACAAATCTACTGGAAAATCAATGGAGCGGCTATCGTTGCAGGGCTTCTATTATGTATTCTGCATTTTTTTCATGAAGTACCTGATGGCCGGATGGAATAACAGATAAACTACATTGCTCCCCGATTCCTTTTCTGAATTTTTTACCCACAACAGAAAGTATAATACGGTCATGTTTTCCATAGACAAGCCGGACGGGAGTATTGTTTTTTCTGATAAGAGCTTTGATAATTTTCAAATCCGGCTTCAGTTTACGAAGGCTTGTCCATCGCTGGTACAGCAATTTTCTTATCCCCGGATTTTCGACATAATGATTCACAAATTTGAATACACTGGAATTTACCAGGCGAAGACTGTTGAGCAATTTTAATAATCCAAAAAACCATCCCGGATATTTCATGGTAAAAGCAAAAAGCTTGTTCCCTAACCAGGTTTGTGTTGAAAGCCAGTACCAGAAATTCACTTTTAATCCGTCAGGGGCCAATAAGATTATTTTTTCAAATTTGGCGGGAATTAGTTCATATAAACTTAATGCTACTCTGCCACCAAGGCTGAATCCCATCAGGGTAATTTTTTCTGAGGCCGATCTCTGTTCGGGACTGCCTTTGTCAATCAGTGATTCAACAACTTGTATCAGATCGTCATTGGTAAAATTTAATCCTTCCTGCCAGTTTGTTTTTCCGTGAAAGGGGAGATCTATGGCATAAAAGCTGTAATTACTGCCGGCATACTTTTCAAGAAATTCAAAAGCCCGGGCCTCTTCGCCATAGCCGTGAAAACAGAATATTCTCTTATCGCCCGAGCCAAAACGATAATACCCAATGGTGGAATTTCTGTAAGCCAGCCGGTTAGGTTCCATAACTATAAGAGAGATCAAATATTTCTAAAAAATTCAGTTGGACATATCAAATATAGTATTAATTTTGAATAGTTGTATAAACAACTATATGCCAAACAACCAATTTAAAAAAGGGGAATTATACAGCTTTATTACCGGGAAAGCTTCTACAGCTATTGCCCGCCGGCTGCAAAAAAAATTCAATTCATCCGGGTTGAATCTGACCATTGAGCAATGGAGTGTGTTATATCATTTATGGAAGCAGGAAGGTATCAGTCAGCAGGAATTGTGTAATGCCACATTCCGGGATAAACCAAGCATTACAAGACTGGTAGATAATCTTGAAAGACTAAACTTGGTGAAAAGAGTGCCTTCTGAAAATGACCGGCGCATTAACCTGATATACTTAACCAAACCAGCACAAAAGTTGCAGGAGGAAACAATGGCTTTAGCTGAAGAAACATTAAATGAGGCCCTGGAAACAGTACCCACTGAAAAAGTGGATGTATGTAAAGAGGTTTTGCAAATAGTATACGATAACCTGAAATAATGGCCTCCTCAAACCCATCCGAAGAGGGTTTCTGGAGTCTCACAGAAACAGCGATCTTAAAAAATAAAAGCTTAAAAACCTTAGTTATGAGTACTGAAACATTAAAAAAGAAAGTGCTGAAAGGTGGTGAATGGCTTATAAAAGAATCTTCTTCTTTTGAAACATTTACTCCCGAAGATTTCAGTGAGGAGCAATTGATGATAAAAGATATGTGTAATCAGTTTCTTGATGCTGAGATCTATCCTATACTTGACAGGATTGACAATCTTGAACCCGGTTTGATGAAATCATTAGTGACAAAAGCTGGCGAACAGGGACTTTTGGCAACTTCTTTTCCGGAGGAATACGGTGGTCTTGGAAAAGATTTTGTTACATCAACAATAGTAAATGAATATCTGGGCGCAGGCCATTCTTTCTCGGTTGCCATCGCAGCGCATACAGGCATTGGCACATTACCTATTTTGTATTTCGGTACTCCGGAGCAAAAGCAAAAATATATTCCCAAACTTATAAGCGGCGAATGGGCCGGAGCATACGGTTTAACAGAGCCGAACAGCGGCAGCGATGCCTTAGGAGCTAAAACTACCGCCAATCTAAGTGCAGACGGAAAATATTATATCCTGAATGGTCAAAAGTGCTGGATAACCAACGGAGGTTTTGCCCAGGTGTATACTGTGTTTGCTAAAGTGGATGGCGATAAATTCACCGGATTTATTATTGAAAGGGGGACCGAAGGATTTACACAAGGACCTGAAGAACATAAAATGGGTATTAAAGGCTCATCCACTGTTCAGTTATACTTTCAGGACTGCAAAGTACCGGTTGAAAATGTATTGGGTGAAATAGGAAAAGGACACAAGATTGCGTTTAACATTCTCAACATTGGCCGTTTGAAATTAGCTGCTGCAGCTATCGGGGGTTCCAAAAAGGCTTTAAGCGAAACGGTGAGCTATGCAAAAACAAGGGAGCAATTCAAACAACCTATTTCCAACTTTGGCGCCATCAAGCACAAACTGGCAGAAATGGCCATTCAGATATTTGTTGGTGAATCAGCTTTGTACAGAACAGCAAAATGGGTAGATGATAAGGAACATGAATTACTTGCTTCCGGTAAACCCTCTAATGAATCGCTTCTTGGTGGAGCCGAAGAATACGCCATTGAATGTGCCATGCTGAAAGTGTATGGCAGTGAAGCGCTGGATTATGTGGTGGATGAGGGAGTCCAGATTCATGGAGGTAATGGGTTCAGCGCAGAGTATAATATTTCAAGAGCTTATCGTGACAGCCGGATCAACCGGATTTATGAAGGAACAAATGAGATCAACCGGTTGCTCACACTTGATATGACATTAAAAAGGGCTATGGGCGGAAGACTGGACCTGATGGGACCTGCAATGGCAGTTCAAAAAGAACTGATGAGTATTCCTGATTTTGGCAATGAGGATGAGGCGCCATTTGCAAAAGAAAAAAAGCAAATTGCCAATCTGAAAAAAGCTATCCTGATGGTGGCCGGAGCAGCTGTGCAAAAGCTGATGATGAAAATAGAAAATGAACAGGAGGTCCTGATGAATCTTGCAGATATGGCAATAGAAACATTTAATGCCGAAAGTGTTCTGCTGAGGGTAATGAAGATGGCTGATCAACGGGGAGAAGCAGCATGTCAGCATTATCTTGATATTATGCGTACATATTTGTATGACGCAGCAGACAAGGTCAATAAATCCGGGAAAGACGCTGTGAACTCATTTTCTGAGGGCGATGAACAAAAAATGATATTAATGGGATTGAAACGGTTTACAAAAGCAGAACCATTTAACAGCAAGGATGCAAGAAGGAGAATTGCTGATAAAATGATAGCCGAAGGAAAATACTGTTATTAATTATTCCAGGGTTCTTTGTCGAAATCAAGCATAGGTGTTCCCCTGAACGGGCGGGAGGGACCGGCATCTTTATAAATAGCTGCCAGTTCTTTTCTGGCAATTTTTACTTCATTTAATTTTTGCACCCTCTTTCTTTCAATAATAATACCGGCAGTGATTAATAAAGATGAAAATGTTGTTACCAGAAAATAAATCAAAAAAGTATCTGCCACATGCTGTGTTTTAAAAATATAGTACATGATATAAATAATAGAGTAGCATCCATAGGCAAAAACAAGAGATGCAGAAATGATTGCTTTCCCGGTTGCCTTTCCGTGCATGATGGTAATTTTGGATTGCCGTACAAAAAAATACAGGCAAAACCCTACAACAACGGCAAGTCCCGGTCCCATGATAATTGTAATCGCATCTACTGTAATCCCCTTCCAGGATATTACCGCAATTTCAAAAACAAGAAAACCAATAATAATTGCTTTCATTCTCCTGCTGAGCAATTGCGACGTACTGAAATAGGTAAGAAAAATAAGCATCAGCGGAGTGTCAAGGAGGTTATTTGCTATTCCCCAGTAATGCTGAATATCTTTTCCGGGATTGATATATTGTAAACTGAACAGATTATAAGTAAGAACTATCAGGTAATAAATAAGTAATGCTGGAAAAGTTCTGTAACCGCCCAATCTCAATATCAAAATAAAAAAGACAGGTAAAAAAAGTGCGATAGAAGAAATCAGCCCCATGGTAGAATTCCAGGTCATATCTTTTGGATTTTCACAAGGATTTGGTTCGTTACATTGCCTGGTGCAATGCATACAATATTAACGAGAGTTATTTGCGTATAGTACCTCTTTATAAGGGTTTATACCAAAATTCAGTAAAACCGTCTTGTCTCTCCGTAATATTACTGAAATCGGGTATGAGGGTTTTTGTGTTATCTTTCTGAGATGTTACGATTGATCTTTTTTTTAAGTGTTTTCACTTATTTCTCTGCACCTGCTCAACTAAACGTAAGCGATACGAATAAATTTATTATGGGTAAAACCGCCGGCTCACTTCCTTATCTTGAATATGGACTGGGTGAAGATCGCCTGGGCGGAGCAAAAATGACTTACTTAGACACAGCTGTGGTTATAAAAGTAGTCGACAGTACTATTATCAATTATAAAATTCAATTGTCAAAAAATCACTTTGCGTATTTGCCGAAGTCAAATTTTTTTAGAGATAGTACCATACTATCCAAACCCTATTATCTCACCAATAGCTGGCTGGTAAATGGGAATGATAGTGCTGACTTTGTATCAATAACCCTCGATGAAAAACTCCCTTACAGAAGCATTCAGCAAATTAATCCTTCCCGAATTGTAGTGGATATTTTTGGCGCTACAAGCAATACCAATTGGATAACTCAACGTTCAACGGCCAGGGAAATAAAAAATGCTTACTATGAGCAAACAGAAGATGATGTATTCCGGATAATCATTGAATTAACTCATTCCCAACACTGGGGTTACAGTATTTTTTACAGGGATAAAAAATTGATTATTAAAATAAAAAGGCAACCCGAGCACCTGAATCTTCAAAGGCTTAAAATTGCCATTGATGCCGGGCATGGTGGGGAGAATGATGGAGCAAAAGGAGCTACTACCGGTATTCTGGAAAAAAATTACACCCTGCTTATGGCTAAGGAACTCGAAAGGGAACTGGCAATGCAAAAGGCCAATGTGTTTATGACAAGAAGCAAAGACACTTCTCTCAGTATGATTGAAAGAACGGAATTGTTAAAAAAAGAAAACCCCGATTTCCTGATCAGCATACATTTGAATTCTTCAGTGAGAGATAGTATAAAGGGAGTAAGCACTTATTATCGTTATATCGGTTTCCGGGCTTTATCACAATATATCCTGCAAAGCATGGTTCAGCTTGGTCTGAATGAATTTGGGAATGTCGGCAATTTTAATTTTTCGCTTAATGGCCCCACTGATTATCCGAATTGCCTGGTGGAGGTAGCTTTCTTAAGCAATAAAGAAGATGAACAATTAATCCTGGATCCGGAATTTCATAAAGCGGTAGCCTGCCAGATCATTGATGGAATTAAAAGGTGGCTGGATTCCTGTAAATGACTTATTCATGAGGCATGGGCTGGCCCCGATGGCAGGTTATACAGGTGACTGTATGCAGGTATTCGGGCCGTTGGGTGGTATCGAAATAAAAATAGGTTTTATTAATATCAATAACCATTCGCATCATATCCCTTGCATTTTCTTTCATTGGATTTTTGTCTGATGCAAAATCAAGACTGTCTTTAGAGCCAAAAATTAAACTGTTAGCAGGTTGATGACAAAATTTGCAATCAACCCCAAGGGCTGCATTATAAGAGAGCATAATGCTGTCAAGCTTTTTATCGCTGATATCTTTAGGGAGTACCTGGAGGTTTCTTTCTTTGTTGTAAGGGTGGCGTACAGCGGCAACGCCAAGCCATACAAAGATTAAAAGGGCAGCATATACAAGCAATTTATTTTTTTGCAACATGATTTACTGACGGTTTTTTGTTTCTTATGGTGGCTTCGCTATTAAATTATTGTCGTTTTAACAGCCGCCTGTTTTCACAGTATTGAAAATACAGAATCCTCTCTATTTATCTCTCAGTAAGTGATGAAAGGGAATGTTTTCTACATTTGATGACCTAAAATTTATACCATGAGTACTTTAGTTAAAGAATTTAATGATTATCGTTCCAGAATGAATGAAGTGATCCTTAGCAAGAATAATCTTGTAATCAAACGCCTCTGGAACCTTGATACCAATACCTATGCTGCCGGAGCGCTGAATGTAAAAACGAAAGAATTACTGGGACTGGTTGCCAGCATGGTGCTTCGCTGTGACGATTGTATAAAATATCATCTGGGAAAATCCCATGAATTAGGGGTGAGTACGGAAGAAATGTATGAGGTATTTGCTGTGGCTAATATTGTTGGCGGAACAATAGTCATTCCTCATACCCGCAGGGCAGCTGAATTTTGGGAAGAACTGACAGAAATCAATCAATAAACAAGGCCCGGATTCATTAAATTTGCAGCCAATTCTGAATTGTATGAGTGAAGTGACAACAGCCCCGGCCCTGACAGCCAAAGATTTTGCAACCGACCAGGAAGTTCGTTGGTGCCCCGGATGTGGCGATTATTCCATTCTTGCCCAGGTGCAGAAGGTGATGCCTACATTGGGAATTCCAAGAGAAAATATTGTGATCATATCCGGAATTGGCTGCAGCAGCCGGTTCCCGTATTATATGAATACTTATGGGATGCATTCGATCCACGGAAGGGCAACTGCTGTGGCTTGCGGTTTAAAAGCATCAAGACCTGAACTGAGTGTATGGATTGTTACAGGTGATGGCGATGGATTAAGTATCGGGGGTAATCATACTATCCATTTATTGCGCAGAAATTTTGACGTAAATATCTTGTTGTTCAATAACCAGATTTATGGCTTGACAAAAGGACAGTATTCCCCTACATCAGAAGAACATAAAATCACCAAGTCAACACCGTTTGGTAGCATTGACCATCCTTTTAACCCGTTAGCTCTGGCATTGGGAGCGGATGCAACATTTGTGGCCAGGACAATGGACCGTGACCCCAAACATCTGCAGGCCATGTTGCTAAGAGCCAATGGGCATAAAGGAGCATCATTTTTGGAGATATATCAGAACTGCAACATCTTTAATGACGGGGCTTTTGAGATTTTTACTGAAAAAGGAACCAAGGGCCAGGAAACATTATTTCTTGAACAGGATAAACCTTTAGTGTTTGGCCCCAATGCTGATAAAGGAATTAAGCTGGACGGCTTTACACCCAAAGTAATCAGCTTTAGCGATGGCTTCAGTGCCGATGACTGCTGGGTTCATGATGAATTTGATATGTACAAGGCGCAGATACTTGTCCGCATATTTGATGATCCGAAAATGGAAGGACACTTGCCAAGACCTTTTGGGGTGTTTTATCAGACCGACAGACCCTGCTATGAAGATGCCATGGCAATGCAGATTGATGAAGCAAAGGCAAAAAAACCTGCTGACCTGGATAAATTGCTGCGGGGTAATGAAGTATGGGTAATTAATTAACCGGCAACTGTTAATTCCCTTTCTGCATTAGCAAATACTCTTTTCTCCTTTCTTTTATACCACCACCCGGGGGCTGTTTTTTTCATGACAGTGTCAATGCTGCGCATTCCAAATAAATTCCAAACACCTTTTAATTTACCACTCAATGAGGGTAGCATGGATCGGAGGCTCATGGCGAATCCGCTTTCAAGATATTCCATATGATGCCAATAGCCTGATGGCATGAAAAGAGTATCTCCATGTTCCAGAATAAAGTCAAACCCCTCAGCCAGTTTTAAAGCAGGAAATTCTTCATAATTCACTTTTCCTTCTTCATAATAATTAGAAAAATCTGCAAGACTCAACACTTCAAAAGGTTTTCTGTATAGTTTATGTTGTTCTTTAAAAGGAAACATCAACACTCTTTTTCTTCCTGCAAATTGGGTATGAAAAATATGTGAGAGATCAATATCAAAATGCATATGTGTTATACTTCCGGCACCACCCGTAAAAAGCATCGGGTATTTTTTTAAAAAGCCCTTCATAAGATGCTCGGGCCATGTAAAATCATTTACTAATTGAGGAGCATGATCCATAATATTGAAAAGAAAAATGCGCCAGGCAGCCGGACCTTTTCGGATCATGTCAATATATTCACCAAAAGTTTTATAGTCATCGGCTCTGTTGACCGGTGTATAGGCATCGCTTTTTTCATTGTGATAAAGCGGCACTTTCTGATCTCCGACCAGTTGTTTGAAATAATCCCAGTTCCATTTTGTATAGGCGGGCCAGTCATGTGATAATTTTTTGATCACTACAGGCACACCAGGTTCATAATAGTTTTTGCGAAACTCTTCCGGATCAATTGTATCAAAAGTAGCTACCGGCCTTAACTGCATGATTCCATTTTTCACAAAGATAAAGGGCAGAAAAAAACAGCAATTACCGGACAAATATTTATCGGGCTGTTCAAAATAAAAAAGCACCGCTTTTATAAGCGATGCTTTACATTCCATCACGGATTCTTATGTATGGTGGTTTGTTTTATTATATCACCCTGCGGCGGCCATTGTGCCTGAAACGAAACAGATCTCTGCGGCCTTCACATTTTGCTTTTCTGAGTTTTCTGCGTTCAAAAGGAGTCACTACACCATCACGGGTTGCTCTGCGTTTCATTGTCTGGTAACGAACAACATCTTTACGCAATTCAAATTTTTCAGATCTTGTCAGTTGGCCATTATTATAACCTCTTTGTACACGATATTTACGGAACTGACTGCCGGGGCCTGCCTGTGCGGATGCGGCGGCGCTTAATACTATCAGGACAAGGCTTAATGCTAATATCTTTTTCATACGTCTGTTTTTATTAATTTAAAAGTTGCAGATAGGACAAAAGAGTTGCCCCGGAGTTTAATGCAGCATGAGCCTTTTTGAACTCAGAATAGCTCAGTTTGTATGGAATAAAGGCGAAAACTTCTGCGATGATACTTGCAAAGCCCATGCTGCTCAATAGCATTACGGTGTTCAGGTGTGCCATAACCTTTATTAGTATCCCAGCCGTAATGAGGAAATTCCCCATGCATTTGTTTCATATATTCATCCCGGTAGGTTTTGGCCAGAATGCTGGCTGCAGCAATAGAGGAAAATCTTTCATCGCCTTTAACAAAACATTGGTGAGGAATTTTTTTATAGCGGATAAAACGGTTCCCGTCGATCAAAAGAAGCCCCGGTTTTTGGGAGAGTTTATCCAATGCAAGGTGCATGGCTTTAAACGAGGCCTTCAGAATATTTATCCTGTCAATTTCTTCATTATCTATGCTGGCAACAGCATATGAAACGGCTTCGGCTTCTATAACCCTTCTTAACTCGTCCCTGTTTTTTTCACTTACCTGTTTGGAATCATTCAACAAAGGATGAAAAAAATCTTTGGGTAAAATAACAGAAGCAGCAAAGACAGGTCCGGCAAGGCAACCCCTGCCTGCCTCATCACAACCGGCTTCAGTCAGCTTATCCTGGAAAAAAAGTTGCAACAGGTATTTTTTTCAAAAGTAGGGTGTTTGGTTTTTTCCGTATATAACATTTACAAACATCCTGATTCAGTAAATTCGCACAAGATTCAAAAACAAACCAACAATGCATTCAATCCAGCAACCCTGGCCCTGGTATGTGGCCGGCCCCCTTATCGGACTGATGGTTCCCCTGCTTTTATTTATGGGGAATAAAACATTTGGAGTATCCTCATCACTCAGACATTTATGTGCTGCCTGTTTTCCCTTTGATATTTCTTTTTTTAAATACCAATGGAAAAAGGAAATATGGAACCTCGTTTTTGTAGCAGGGATTGTATTGGGGGCATGGCTGAGTTATCAGTTTCTATCGGATCAGCAGCCCGTTCAGGTAAATTCAAAATTGGCAAATGAACTTTCCGGTTATCGCATCAGCGATTATAGCCATCTTGCTCCGGCAGAAATATTTAACTGGAACAACCTGCTTACTGTGAAAGGTCTGTTGTTTATGGTAGCAGGAGGATTTCTGGTGGGTTTCGGTACCCGCTATGCCGGCGGATGCACATCGGGGCATTCCATTGCAGGTTTATCAAACCTGCAATGGCCGTCGCTGGTAGCAACGATTTGTTTTATGGCCGGCGGATTTATTATGGCCAATTTTATTCTTCCTTACTTACTAAAACTTTGATCAATGAGTACAGAATTAAAAGAAACAAATACTGATTTTGAAGTACGGTCTTTGGACGCAGTTTGTATTAATGAATCGGAACTGAGACACTCATGGTGGTATAATTTAAAATACCTGATTGCGGGAGTTCTTTTTGGAATCATACTGGTGAAATCAGAAGTTATTTCCTGGTTCAGGATACAGGAAATGTTTCGCCTGCAAAGTTTTCATATGTACGGAGTAATTGGTTCAGCAGTGGCGGTCGGAATCATTTCTGTATGGCTGATAAAACGATATAATGCCAAAACTATTCATGGAGAAAAAATCACCTTGCACCCAAAGCCGTTCAGCCAGGGCCAGATTTACGGTGGGCTGCTCTTTGGATTTGGCTGGGCCATTACCGGAGCCTGCCCCGGTCCCTTGTTTGCGTTAATTGGCAATGGTACTTTGGTGATTATTGTAACTTTATTAAGTGCCGTGGCCGGGACATGGGTATATGGACGGCTACGGGAAAAACTACCACATTAATAAAAACTCAGGCGGTGCAGTCTTTTCGTTTTTCATGGTTCCCGGTATTACTGGGAGCCGGTTTCTCGGTTGCTTTCATCCTTCAGGTTACCAATGATCCTGAGGTGTTAAAAAGCAAAGAAGAAAATAATAAAAACAAATGGCCGGATATAAACCTTTTACCGCATACTACAGAAGGCGATCTGATCAGATATGGAAGAGAACTTATCGTAAACACCGCTGCATATTTTGGCCCCAAAGGAAAAGTTGCTGCAATCACAAATGGAATGAATTGTCAGAACTGCCATGTAATGGCCGGATTAAAACCTTTTGGGAACAGTTTTTCCGCAGTTGCTTCCACTTATCCAAGATACAGGGATAGAAGCGGCAGAGTGGAATCAATTGAATTCAGAATTAATGATTGTCTTGAAAGAAGCCTGAATGGTAAAATCATCGACAGTAATAGCAATGAAATGAAAGCAATGGTAGCTTACCTGATATGGGTGGGCAAAGATGTAAAGAAAGGTGAGAAACCTGCCGGCTCCGGCATTACAGAGATACCTTATTTATCCCGTGCAGCGGACCCCGCAAAAGGAAAATCAGTTTTTGAAAGTAAATGTGTACGCTGCCATGGCTCAAACGGGGAAGGAGTGATGCTGGTTGATTCAAACGGTTATATGTATCCTCCTTTGTGGGGTGATAAAAGCTATAATGTAAGCGCAGGCCTTTACAGGCTTTCAAGACTTGCCCCTTTTATAAAGTATAATATGCCTTTTGATCTTGCACAATCATCACCAGAATTAAGTGATGAGAACGCATGGGATGTAGCAGCCTTCATCAGTTCGCAGGCAAGACCCGATAAAAAATTTTCACAGGATTGGCCAAAGATGGAAACCAAGCCACCAGATTATCCTTTTGGGCCTTATGCTGATCGTTTTACCGAACAACAGCATAAGTTTGGGCCATTTATTCCAATAAAAGCAGAAATTGAAAAAATAAAATCCGGAATAAAATAAAAAGCAGACACAACTACCGATGTCTGCTTTTTTTAATTAATGCTGAATTTGTTTATCCTGCAAAACAATATTTACACCCTTTTTCCTGCGCCCTGCCTACTGCCCATACACCTGAAGGAACTATCTGTATGCCCGGTAATAATCCAGCTTTCCATTCTTTTATTACTTCTGCGGGATCCATATTCATCATTCCGGCAGCCACATTACCATAAACTGTAATAGCCATATTACATACGCAGAACATTACACCGCTTGCCTGCAATTCATTAATGCCAATTTGTACCTCGCCAACACCGGGCACCTGGAAATCTCCTTTTGCGGGCATCCAGAAAGGATTACGGGTAGAAGGTTTTTTTGTTTTCGGGTCTTCTGCTTCAAATAATTCGCCTAATTTATATTTCTCCCATAATTTATGATCCAAAGCATATCCAATAGCTGAATGCCGCAATACCACAACTACTCCGCAATCTTTTTCTGCAGTTCCGGTAGCAGCATTGGTCAATAGGAAAACTTTGGGCCAGGCAAACGGTAAAATTTCATGCGGCTGGGTAGCATCAAATACCATTCTGTGTTTTCCTTTTACTTTATTAAACCATAAATCCGGATTGTCATCGGTAGCGGAATCAAAAGTTTCTTCAGCATGAAGATTTACGGAAGGAATTGCAGCAAGACCGGCTGCTGCAGCGCCACTTGCCAGAGTGGTCAGAAAACGACGCCGGTCTGTTGTTTGGTTTTTGTTTGCCATTTTGATTTGATTTTATAATTAACGAATCGATATTTTCAAAAAGCCGGATAAGCTACGAAAAATATTGAAACAACGGATGTAGTTTTTATAATTTGAACCGAAAAAGGCATAATAATGGAACTTAACTTTGCGCCACCAGCATGAAAATCACTTCCAATAAATCTTCCAAACCAGTGGCAATCTGGTTACTGATAGGCGTGGGAATGATCATGATCCAGGTGCTGCTGGGCGGAATAACCCGGCTCACCGGTTCCGGTCTCTCCATTACCGAATGGAAACCTATAATGGGAGCTTTGCCGCCCATGAATGAGCATGACTGGAATATCGCATTTGAAAAATATAAACAGATAGCCCAGTTCAAATACATCAATCCGGATTTCACTTTACATGATTTTAAATTTATTTATTTCTGGGAATGGTTTCACCGGCTTTGGGCCAGGCTGATTGCAGTAGCGTTTGCGATTCCCTTTATCATTTTCATTATTCAAAAGAGATTCAAAAAGGAAATGATAAAGCCCATGCTTATCCTTTTTCTGCTGGGAGCATTGCAGGGTCTGATAGGATGGATAATGGTTCAAAGCGGATTGGATGACTCTCAACGGGTGTATGTGAGCCATTATAAACTGGCAATTCATTTTATCCTTGCATTGGCTCTTCTTTGCTATGCTTTCTGGTTTGCTCTTGAATTATTAGTGCCTAAAGAACAGGTATTCGAAAAAAAATCCTTTAGAAAATTTACAGGCTGGCTTATTACCTTGCTGTGCATTCAACTTGTTTATGGAGCATTTATGTCAGGATTGAAAGCTGCTTCTGCAGCGCCTACCTGGCCTTCCATCAATGGGCAGTTTCTTCCGGAAAATATTTATTCAATCGGCGACCATAGATTCTCCGGCCTTTCTTTTTTAACTGATAATCCTTTGATGCTGCATTTCATTCATCGCAACCTGGCATATATTATTGCTTTATTGATTTTTATTTGGTGGTGGGAGGTGAGAAAAATCCAGGGCCCAACTTTCTTTCAAAGGACCAAAATGATTCCCCTGTTTCTTGTTCTGTTACAAATCCTGCTGGGAATATTTACCGTTTTAAATGTCGCCAGCCCCCGAATTTTCCTGTGGATAGCAGAGGCGCATCAATTGACCGCAATGTTTTTATTGTTGTCGCTGGTCTGGATGATATTTATTGTACGAAATAAATCATTGTCCACTTCTGATTAATATCTTCATTTGACCAGCCAGCTAATTATCCCTATTTTTATTTGAACCATCGCCTGTCGGATGAAAACCTGGCTGAAAGGCTTTTACCATTCCTTCCCCATTCAACTGGTATTTCTTCATTTCAGAAAGTACCAGGTTTTGTTATTGTTCTGGTTTGTCCTGTTCAGTACGGTTAACGGAAGTTTCATGAAAACTTTCGGCGCCGATTCACTTTACCTTGCCCCGGAATACCTGGGAAATGTAAATGCATTGAGCGCTGCTATTGTCGGTGTTTCTGTCGGTATGTTCATCATGAGCTGGAACATTGCGACATTCATTCTTTTCAGCAGACAATTCCGTTTTCTTGCAGCCACCACCAACCCTTTTCTGAAGTATTGTATTAACAATACGGTCATTCCCGGGCTGTTTGTGCTATTTTATTTTATTAAAGCCTACCGCTTTGATCATTACAAAGAACTGATACCCGGAACAGAGATAATCTTTCTCTTTGGCGGATTTCTTATTGGTCTTATTTTCCTTTTTGCTATTTCATTTCTTTATTTTTTCCGGGCCGACAGAACCATTCAGCGGAAAATGATGCCGGTGATAAAAGACCCCGGATCTTATATCACCCATCTCAGTGGAGTAAAAGAGGTTTATCATGATCTGCCGCTGATAAATGTTCAATCTTATTTTGAATCCCCGATAAAACTGAGACCGGTCAGAAATGTTTCGCACTATACCAACCAGTTTATAGAGTCTATTTTTAAACGCCATCACTTTGCTGCCATTATTTCGGTTTTTGCCGCTTTCCTTTTCCTGATATTTATCGGGTTTTTTCTTGATCACACCTTTTTCCAGTTGCCGGCAGCGGCAAGTATCACAATCTTTTTTTCCATTTTAATCGGGGTAGCCAGCGCTGTCACTTATTTTCTTCAAAGCTGGAGCATTCCATACCTGATTGGATTGATATTTATCCTGAACTTCTTTTATAAGCAGGATTGGATTGATCCCCGCAACAAGGCATATGGCTTGAATTATTGGAACAAAGATGAACGACCGCCTTATTCCAAAGAAGGCTTATTATCGCTTTGCAGCAAAGAAAATGTAGAGAACGACCGTCAAAATATGATACGCATATTAAATGCGTGGAAGAAAAAACAGGGAAGTAATAAACCCATTTTGGTGCTTATCAATACCAGTGGCGGTGGAAACCGAAGCGCTACATTTACTTTCAGCGTATTGCAGCAGTTGGATAGTATGTCGGGCGGCACAATGATGAAAAAAACTTTTCTTATCAATGGTGCATCGGGTGGTATGATAGGCGCCACTTATTTCCGTGAACTGTATCGCCAGCAGCAATTGGGAAAAAAAATATGGTTGCAGGATAAACGGTATGTAGACGATATTGCCGGAGATTTATTAAACCCTCTATTCGGTTCTTTTTTTGCAAGAGATCTGATTTCACCGGCCCAGAAGTTCAGGATTGGACATTATCGCTATGTAAAAGACAGGGGCTATGCGTTTGAATTAAAGCTGGGAGAAAATACAAGAGGCCTGCTAAATATAAGTCTGAAGGATTATGTGGCAGATGAAAAGGCGGCTAACATACCCCTGATCTTTTTCAACTCTGTTGTTACAAGAGACAGCCGTAAAATGATCATCAGCACTCAGCCGGTACGTTTCATGATGCAGCAACCTGCCGATACATCCAACATTCCATCATCCGATCCGGATGGAGTAGATTTTGTTTCATTCTTTGCCAGGCAAGACCCATACAATCTCAGGATACTAACAGCACTCCGGATGAATGCAACTTTTCCGATTGTTTTACCCAATGTCTGGCTTCCCTCTGATCCGGTTATTGATGTGATGGATGCAGGCCTGAGAGATAATTATGGGCAGGAAACTACATTGCGGTTTTTATCCTGTTTTGAGGACTGGATCAGGGAAAACACCGGCGGTGTTTTGATTTTGCAGATCAAGGACCGCAAAGCAGGCGGGTGGGAGATGCCTTATTTATCTGATGATATCAGCGACCATGCCACCAAACCATTTTTGCTTTTGCAGCATAACTGGTTTAAGATGATGGAGTACTTTCAGAATGACATGCTGGGTTACTTTGTTACCCACAGCGGAGTCCCGGTTTACAAAGTTTCTTTTCAATATGCTGCTACAACAGAACAAAATAAAGCCGCCCTTAATTTTCATCTTACAAGGCGGGAAGAGAGAGATATCATGTCATCCATTAACTCAGTACAGAACCAGGAAAGTTTCAGGAAGACCATCGAACTTTTTAATAAGAACGGGGAAGCCGATACAATCCGTACTGCAATTCCAAAATTATTCTGGTAACCGTTACTAAGCCGGCTGAAGCAACCTGAAACAACTTTTGCTGACTGTTATTTTTAACTCTTCCATTGTTTCTGCAGGATCGCCATCAATATGTAAAGGAGCTCCGGAAATATTTTTCACCGTAAGGCTATCAGTTTGAAAATACAATACTCCTCTTTTTTCGGTTATCAGCGATGTGGGATGCGGTTTATTCCACCCTGCAAGTTGTTTTAAGGTTTGTAACAGAAAGCTGATTTTATTTTTGTTGGTTACAATGACAATATCCAATAATCCATCAGATAAGCTGGCTTTGGGAGCAATGGTAAAATTGTTGCCAAACTGGTTGCCATTCGCAATGCTTATGAAGTATGCGGATGTTTCAATTGATGTATTTTCCAATTGAATCAGAAACCTGTGTTGGTTCATTGAAAAAAAATTCTTCAGTGTCATCTTTGCATAGGTACCCAATCCTCTTTTGGGCTGGTCGGCAAAATCATGAGCCACTTTTGCATCAAAGCCCAATCCGCAAAGCATACAGGCAAAGCGATCATTGATATAAAATCCGTCAATAGCAGAGGCCTTGCCATTAAAAACAATATCCAACGCCTTGACTGGTTCTTTATAAATTTTTGCAGCAAGAGCTAATCCATTTCCTGACCCACAGGGAATGATACCGAAGTTGACATTACAATTCATCAGGCTTCCTACTACCTGACTTACAGTACCATCGCCCCCGGCGATAACTACATCGGTTATTTTTTTTTCTTTGATTATTGGGATAAGAAAGGAATAATCGCCCCCGGCAACAGATGGAAAAATTTCATAAGGAATTTGTCTTGCCGCTGTTTCTTTTTCGATCAACTGTTGCAGGCCTTTTTTAGTCCTTGTACCAGCAATAGGATTAATGATGTAAAGTATATGGCGGGACATTACGGCAAAGTTATTCTACCACCGCAACAAAGCGCTGGCCCATGTGAAACCACTGCCGAAGGCAGCTAAACAAACGAGATCGCCTTCTTTCACTTTCCCCATTTCCCATGCTTCGCATAAAGCAATAGGAATGGATGCCGCTGTGGTGTTCCCGTATTTCTGGATATTATTATATACCTGGTCGTCACGCAATTCCATTTTCCTTTGTACGAATTGTGATATACGAAGATTGGCCTGGTGGGGGATCAGAAGCCGGAGGTCTGAGGTCTGAAGATTGTTGGCTTCCAGCGATTCTTTAATTACCGCCGGGAATTTTTCAACGGCTACTTTAAAAACAGCCTGCCCGTCCATAGTAGGGAAATTTTGTGCCTTATCTATCATGGCATGGCTCATAAACATGTCGCCGATTTCTGCATTTTCAAAATCGGCTAATTCTTTTCCGTTTAACCAATGATTGGCATGCGTACCCGGGTTGTACATGGCCAGTATTTCCGCATTGTTTCCATCGCTGTGTAAATGTGTACTTAAAATCCCACTATTGACATTTTCTGTTGGTTGCAGCACTACCGCACCTGCACCGTCGCCAAAGATCACAGATATATTTCTTCCTCTTGTACTAAAATCCAAACCAAAAGAATGCTTTTCACTGGCTACCACCAGTATGTTTTTATACATGCCGGTCTTAATGAACTGGTCTGCTACACTCAGGGCATATAAAAAACCACTGCATTGATTTCTTACATCCAAAGCGCCGATCTCTTTCATTTGCATAGCCCGTTGCAACAAAACGCCGCAACCCGGAAAATAATAGTCAGGGCAAATGGTAGCAAAAACAATAAAATCAATATCCTGAGCAGTAGTGCCCGCCCGTTCAATAGCAATTTTGGCGGCTTCCACTCCCATCGTAGTGGTGGTTTCGCCGGTGCGGTCGGCATATCTTCTTTCTTTGATGCCGGTACGTTCCTGTATCCACTCATCACTGGTATCCATGTATTTTACCAGGTCATTATTGGTAAAAACATTTTTGGGCACATACATACCGATACCGGAAATCTTACTTCTTAGCATGGCAGACAATTGAACGAGGAAGATAGGAAATACAAGGCAAATGCAACTGTTTCAAATAACAACTGTTTCAAAAACTATTTAAGAGAAAGGTGTAATATTTCCCTCGCAAACTTTTCACATTCATCTTCCACCGGTTTAAAATCTTTTGATTTTATGTAAGAACCGATCACATGGTCACCGGCATTTGGCACAGCGACCTCTCTTTTTAAATTATCCGGAGTTCCCAATTGTGTAAACATCCTTTTCATGGCCGATACTTTCACCACGGGGTCCTGGTGTTTTTGGTCTTTATAATAATAAAGCAATAAGGAAGGTTGCTTCACTTTTCGGAATGTTGATTCCTTCATGGTTTGCTCGATCAGCTCTTCCAGTTGCACTAATGATTTTGTGGAATAACGGTTGTTCCAGTATTGGGCATAGATTGCCGTGGTATCTTTCACTGTTCTTGTTTTTCCTTCCATCAGTTGTGCAATCTGCAATCCCCAATGATTATTCAGCATCCACGCATAGGGATCGTTGATGGCTATGTTGGGAGACAGCATGATGTTGGCCGCTATATCAGGATATTCAACACAAAGTTTCAGTGCCAATGTGCCGCCGGTGGAGGTGGACATCAAAATAATTTTATTTCCTAATTGCTTTCCGATTGCATAAGCTTCTTTGGCAGAGTTCCACATCCTGTCGGCTGTAAGGTTTGCAAGTGGATCCGTTGTATCCACACCATGATCTTCCAGTCTTGACAAATACAAATTGCATTCAAACTTTTGTGCAAAATCGTAATGCACCGGGTCGCCTTCTTCCTGTGATGCACTGAAACCATGAATGTAAACAACAGCATACTCTGTTTTCTGTTTCAGGGAATCATTGAACCAAAGTATCCTTGCTTCATTATCCGGCTTTAGTTTGTGTTTGGCTTCGTTGTCTTTGATATATTTTTCCAATGAAGCAGGTTCGGAAGGAATAGAAGGAAGGTCTTTACTGAATGTTGGCGCAGACGGTTGCGGGCCTAAAAAATAGACCACAATCAGTAGTAAAAAGAAGATACCAAGCCATTTTAGAAATTTCATGGCAGCGTTTTTTTATAAAGCTACAGGAAAACTATTTTGAAAGCAATTGAACAGGGGATATTAATTTTCAGCAGTCACCCCATGCTTCTTTTTTCACTATTGCCTTCAGCAGCCAATAGCCAGCCTGCAATGGTAAGGCTGATAAACACTGGGGTATAATACAGGTAGAGATAACTAACATCAAGAAAACTGTAGAAAAAAGTAATACTTAACTGAAAGCAGGATAGCAGGGCAATGTTTAACGGAACTATTCTTTTTCTTATAAAAAAAAGGAAAAGAAGGGGAATCGCAAAAGTTCCGGTTAGCAAAATGTAATGGAGCAGGCGGGTATTACCAGCGCCAAAAAACTTCGCCATACCTAATGACTGGTAGAAAAATTCCGGGTTTTCAGTCCATACCCTTTCCGATTGGTGAATATACTCAGCGGGCAAGTGCAGATGAAGTAACAGTGGCATTATACCGAATGGTAACAGCAGGAGGACAACCGTTGCAAGTCCCGCTGTAAATGCTTTGAAGAAAAACCGGTATTGCTGCTTAAATAATAAATAGGCGCCTGCAAACGGTATCCAGCCGATAATCGCATAGCGGCTCAGCAGGCAAAGCGCCGCACCCAGCCCCAAGAGCCACGGATTCCCGGAAATAATGGCAACAGCCATCAGGGAGTAGTAAAAAAAGATAACGCCTTCTTCTGTAAGCCGGATTACATTATTTGTTTTTTCAAGATGAAGCCATGCCAGCAATAAAAAAATCCCTGCTATGAATAAAAAGGAAAATACATTTCCTTTCCATTTACCCGGCCATATACTGATAAAAACGCTTATCCATATACCGCATACGGTAACCCAGCGCATATCAAAATGAAAAAGCAATGATGACGTAAAAGGTAACCACATTGCAGGAAGATAGATGGGTTGTATCCCGTTCCAGATTTCAGGAATCGGCTCATACACCTGCCCGCTGTAGCCTCCCACAAATCTTTCTCCCATCACTTTCATAATGGGCAACATATCTGCATGCTCTTTTTCCAGCGGGGTATTATTCATTATTTGCTGCGACAAGTAATAGCTTACAGGTAATAATAAGAGTATAAATATCAGCTTTACAAAAACCTGTTTATTCAGTAGCAATTTTTTTTCAATTTTCAGGGAAGGAACTTTAAGAAGAAAAAAGCTGATGCCTGCGCCACACAGAAGAAAAAGAAGACTGTTGGCCGCATGAAATCCGTCAATCTTTAATAAACAGGTGGAACTGAGTACCTGTAATAAGGCAAGAATAAGAATAGCATGGACTGGTTTTTTAAATATGCCCGGTAAAGATGTCATAATCGGTTCCTAAAAGTATCATTTCTGTTTATCCGGCAGAATTTGTTGATTAAATTACGCAGAACAGTTGTTTTTGAATTAACTTCTTTCGTTTGCTCCCCCCGCTTAATTAACGTACCTTCGCCGCTCGTTTGAAAATGAGATTATGGAGATAAGAAACATAGCAATAATAGCCCACGTTGACCACGGTAAAACCACTTTGGTGGACAAAATCCTGCATACCACAAAGGTATTTCGGGATAACCAGGAAACTGGTGAACTGATCATGGACAGTAATGACCTGGAAAGGGAGAGAGGCATCACTATCTTCAGTAAGAACGCAGCCGTAGAATACAAAGGAATTAAAATTAATGTGATTGATACTCCGGGTCACTCTGACTTTGGTGGTGAAGTGGAAAGAGTATTGAAAATGGCGGATGGAGTGTTATTACTGGTTGATGCCTTTGAAGGACCAATGCCCCAGACAAGATTTGTATTACAAAAGGCATTGCACCTGAATCTTCACCCGATTGTCGTTATCAATAAAGTGGATAAACCCAACTGCCGTCCTGATGAAGTGCATGATGCGGTGTTTGAATTATTCTTTAACCTGGATGCCACAGAAGAGCAGTTGCATTTTCCTACCTATTATGGTTCAGGCAAAAACGGTTGGTTTAATGATTCGCTGACAGAGATAGAAGGCATTGACCCTTTGCTCGATGGAATTTTGAAACATGTTCCTCCGCCAAAAGTGAATGAAGGTTATTTACAAATGCAGATCACTTCATTGGATTATTCATCCTTCCTTGGTCGTATTGCCATCGGCAAGGTGGGTCGTGGTGTGATAAAAGAAAATCAGCAGGTGGCATTGATGCAGGCAGATGGAAGTATAAAGAAATCGAAAGTGAAAGAACTGTATGTGTTTGAAGGAATGGGCAAGAAAAAAGTAAGCGAAGTAATTGCAGGAGATCTGTGTGCCGTAGTAGGCATTGAAGATTTTAATATCGGTGATACCATTGCTGATATGGAGAATCCTGAAGCGCTGCCGGTAATAAGTGTGGATGAGCCCACCATGAGTATGCTGTTCAGCATTAACAATTCTCCTTTTTATGGCAAGGATGGAAAATTTGTAACAAGCCGGCACCTGCGTGACAGGCTGATGAAGGAAACAGAAAAAAATCTTGCATTAAGAGTAGAAGATACAGACAGTGGCGATAGCTTCAATGTGTATGGCCGTGGCATCCTGCACCTGGGTATCTTAGTTGAAACAATGCGCCGGGAAGGATATGAACTGACCGTTGGCCAGCCACAGGTACTGGTAAAAGAGTTGAATGGCACCAAATGCGAGCCGTATGAAAATTTAGTGGTGGATGTGCCGCAGGAATATGCCAGCAAAGTAATTGACCTGGTGACAAGACGCAAAGGGGAGATGCATGTAATGGAAACAAAAGGTGAGATGCAGCATCTTGAATTTGAAATTCCTTCAAGAGGATTGATCGGTCTTCGTTCACAAATGCTGACCAATACAGCTGGCGAAGCCGTGATGGCCCACCGCTTTGTTGAATACAAACCATGGAAAGGACAGATACCCGGAAGGAATAACGGTGTGCTGCTTTCAAAATTTCAGGAAAGAACAACCGGCTACTCAATAGATAAACTGCAGGACAGGGGAACATTTTTTGTTGATCCGGGTGAAGAAGTATATGCCGGTCAGATCATAGCAGAAAATATTAAACCCGGCGACCTGGTGGTAAATGCAACAGAGCCAAAGAAACTGACTAATCACCGTGCAAGCGGCAGTGATGACGCCACCCGTATTGCGCCGAAAACACAAATGTCGCTGGAAGAATGTATGGAATACATACAGCAGGATGAATGTATTGAAGTAACACCGAATTTTATCCGCATGAGGAAGGTGATACTGAGCGAGGATGAAAGAAAAAAAGTGCAGAAAAGAGTAGAAGCAGAAGCGATATAATACATTTAGTTGTTCATATTATTGATACCAGACCTTCATAGGCTGGTATTTTTTTGTAATGATATTTTCGGAAAGACTTATTTAGCTTTATAGTAATTGTCAATTGATGATCCCCAACATTCTACATTTTGTTTTTGGCATGGCGCCTGATTTTGGGGGCAAACCATTTTCACTGGTGCATTACCTCTCCGTGATGTCGGCTGTCGAATTAAACAAGCCAACTACTGTTATTATTCATTATCAATATGAGCCACAGGGAGAATACTGGGAGAAAGCAAAACCATTTCTTACTTTAAATAAAATCATTGCTCCTGATTCATTTATGGGCCGGCCATTTTATCATGTAGCACATAAAGCCGATGTAGTGAGATTGCAGGCATTAAAAGAAACAGGTGGTATTTATCTTGACCTTGACACTATCAGTGTAAAACCCCTGACTGAATTGTTTAATCATTCTTTTGTTATCGGGCAGGAATTAAAACCTGCGTATACTCCAAAAAACTGGAGACAAAGATTAAAGCATCGTTTGGGAATAATAAGAGTGAAAGAAGGAGCAACCGGTTTGTGCAATGCCGTGTTGTTGTCAGAGAAGAACAGCGAATTCGTAAACCTGTGGCTGAAGGAATACAAAACATTCCGTTCAACAGGAAGAGATAAATACTGGAATGAACATTCGGTACTGGTGCCGGAAAGACTGGCTACGATTCACCCTGATAAAATCACTCAGTTAAGCCCTTATGCTTTTCATTATCCTTTGTATGATAAAGCGGGGCTAAAATCAATGTTTGAGGAACAAACTGAATTTCCTGAAGCGTATCTTCATCATTTATGGGAATCATTTTCATGGGAATATCTTTCAAAGCTTACTATAGAAATGATAATGACAGAGAATACGACCTATAATCTTATTGCCAGAAAATATTTATAAATGAAGATCGGATTTGCATCCAGATTGAATCCACTCGATAAACGGTCATGGTCCGGGACCACTTATTATACTTATCAGCAGATCAAAAAAAACTACGAAGTCGAAATTTTCAATTTCAAATGGACATGGGGAGTAAGAGAATGGCTAACGATGCAAAAAAGCCTGAACCGGAGATTATTTAAGAAAAATACGGCAGTTGAATTTCTCAGGAGTTATGCAAAATATTTCAGTAAGCAACTGGAAAAAGATTTGAAGAAAAGACCCGTGGATGTATTGTTTGTCTCTGCTTCATCACAATTCATCGCTTATCTTGAAACAGATATTCCGGTTATTTATATGACGGATGCTACGTTTCAGCAACTGCAGGGCTACTATCCTTATTTTAGTAACCTTGCAAAATATAATGTGCAGCAGGGGATTGAACTCGATAAAAAAGCATTTCAGAAAACAGCACATTGCATGCTGGCATCCGAATGGAATAAAAACTCAGCTATCAATGACTATGGGATTGATACAAACAAAATTTCAGTTGTTCCCTGTGGTGCCAATCTTGATGCAATCCCTGCAGCATCAGATTTAAACATGAATGCATCCGGACAATGTCGTCTTTTATTTCTTGGTGTGGAGTGGGAGAGAAAGGGTGGTGATATTGCACTCGAAACATTTCGTCTGTTGAAACAAAAAGGAGCCAATCCTCATTTGCATATTATTGGTTGTGTGCCACCTGTTGACTTAGCCGAGGAAAAAAATGTAACTGTCATTCCTTTTCTGGATAAAAACAAACCCGATGACCTTAAACAATTAAATCAGATACTTCTGCAAACAGATTTTTTGTTGTTGCCAACAAGAGCTGAATGTGCCGGTGTAGTTTTCAGCGAAGCTTCGGCTTATGCTATTCCATCCGTTACAACAGATACCGGAGGGGTCAGCACCTATGTAAAGACTGGAATAAACGGGTTTGCACTTCCCCTGCAGGCTGGCGCTGATGTGTATTCAGAAAAAATATGGCAATTGCTTGAAGACAAACAGACGATGCAGAATCTAAAACATTCCGCCAGAAAATATTATGAAGAAAATCTGAACTGGGATTTGTGGGGTCGTCAGTTTCAGCAAATAGCCGAAAGACTTGTAAAAGAAAAAAGATGAAACATTATCTTTGCGGAATGAAAAAGTGCGGACTGATCTTATTATTCGTCATTCACTATTCACTATTCCCCATTGACTCTTCTGCCCAGTGCTCTATTTGCACCAAAACCGCTCAGCAATTAGGAGAAGGGCCGGCGAAAGGGATGAACTCTGGTATCCTCTATCTTGCTTTTGCTCCCTTTGCCATTGTTGGTTTCGTTGCCTTTCGCTGGTGGAAAAAAAATAAAGAATCTGCTTAATCTACCTACAGCAACCCCTTCCTTGCCATTTTTCTTACATACTTGTAATGTGAAAAAAATACAAATGGCTTTTTTTTATAGTGAAAGATAAGTTTCCGGTATTGCATTACATATTTAAACATTGGTTTGGAAAAGTTTTTGCCATCCATCTGCCGCAACAGCGAGGCATAATGCAACAAGGATTGCTTTTCTTTTTCTCTTGCCACCGGCCGTTGAAAAAATGTTTCCAGGAAATAAGCGCATTGATTGCGGAGTTGCTGTTCTCTTTCTTCTTTATTCCTGATTGAAGTGATATCTCTTGAAAAATTTCTTTCATGCACCCGGTGCCAGGTAAGTGTATGTGGAATGCAACCGATAACGCCGGTGCTGGCCGCATGCATACTGATCCACCAGTCATAAAAAATATCCGCAGGAAAAGGCAGGCAGCCGGCAATCAGCTCTTTTTTAAACATACAGGCATGACCATGCACAGGACTGTTGAATACTAATTTGTGCACATCATCAATAGTGGAGTAATAAACCTTGGGTGCATCTGTTCTGTTTTCAAAATCATCACCAATAAAACTGCCGGACAAAGAATAGACAAACAAAGAACCCTCCGGCCATTCCTTCATCATTATCTCAATTTTATTAGCCGACCAGATATCATCCTGGTCGCATGGAGCAATGTATTCACCATTTGCCAGGCTGAAACCTTTCTCAAAATTTTTATTGTAGCCAAGATTCCGTTCATTCATAAAATATTTTACCCGGCTGTCTTTCCGCTTGTATTCTTCCAGAATCAGAATAGTGTTATCAGAAGAGGCATCGTCAACAATCAACAGCTCAATATTGGAATATGTTTGAGACAAAACAGACCCGATCTGCTGATGCAAAAATTTTTCTCCGTTATATGTACACATCACAACAGATACCAATGCGGGGTTATTATGTTGCAGGTTATTGTCAGTCATTTAGCGAAGCATATTCTTGATGCCAAAATACATTTTATCCCACAGACTGTCTTTACGTTTCAAATGGAGCAGGCCGGGATATTGCCGCATCACTTTTTGCATATAAGCAGGATAGTAAGCCAACGGATAAAATTTGTAGTGCACCCCGGGCCGGTTAAAAATATCTTTTCCTTCTTTCATTGCCCTCAGGATATTGGCATCATTCAAAAATTCTTCTTTATTAAATTCTGTATGAGCAAAGGATCTGATCTTGGTTTTTATTTTTTCAAGTCCACCGAGATAAGAAAAATGCCAGCCCCCGTTTTTGATTCGTTTATAGTCATTGCGTTTGTCTCTTAGCCCCTGTGCTGTTATTTCTTTGAATTGTTTTCCACTTGCAGCAATTGTACCATTCCACCATCTTTCATGGCCGGTATTCTGGCAGTTCAAAAAATAATAGTGGAATAATTGTGACAATACCAACGGCTCATTTCGGGGTCTTATTTTTTTCAGTAAAGCAGGGTCCGGTATTTCATCCAGGTCGCTCAGTAAGACAAGATCGTTATCGCCGATATGGGCATTATAATCATTGAGTGCATTTCGCTGTCCGTTCTCCAGTTTCCAGGCAGCGCTTTGCGGATTGTAGGATGTTTCTGTATTAAACAGCAAACCTTCTGATGACTGATTTACCTTTATGTAAATAATCTTGTGTTTCCATTCATCAAACCTTGCTTTGGTTTCTTCAAAATATAAGGGCTTTGGCTGGCCTGAATGAGTAAGCCCTGATTCGGCTATAACAAAATGATCCACTACATTATCCAGCAGTTTCAGCCGAAACTCCAGCAGGTCCAATTCATTGAAGAAAGTAAAGCCGTCAATAACTTTCATGCTGATGCAATGTCGTAAAATATTTGCAGAGTGCCGATTTTGTACCCACGGCGAACCGATAGAAGATGAGTGGTAGAGATAAAAATTATTTTTAAATATTCAAATGACTATCATCACAAAACGGTGGTGTCTTTGTTCTTTTACACTGGCAAAACAAAATCTCTTCTGCTTTATCAAATAACACTTTTACACTTCTGAAAGGTGTGCCCTCGATCCTTTTATGGTTGCTGTCGCAAAAAGGTTGTTTATCCGTCAGCCCGCAACTGCACCAGGAATATACTTTACCTGGTTCCACCATCACAGCAATAGGTTCACAGTCTGAGATACGGGGCAATCCTTCATTGGGTATTGTTTCCATATTATTTATCAGCAATAAATTTATAGAGGTTAAAATTTCCTTTTTTATAAACGGTTTCAATTTCTTTTTTCAACGACGCTTTATCGACCCCTTTCATTCTTTTCTGTTCAATCAAATAATAGGCTCTTTCTGCCAGCAGCCAGAATTTTCTATCGGTAAGGTGAGCTTTTTGCAACTGGTGCAGAATAATATCCAGCAGTTCCTTCACACCTTCTTTTTGTGAAGCGGTTGTTTTCAGCACCGGCACTTCATTATAATGTCTGCTGAAAGCAGGGGCCAGCATCAGCCTCAAATGTTTTACAAACATATCTGCATCAGGACGGTCTGCCTTGTTCACCACAAACACATCGGCGATCTCCATCAGCCCGGCTTTCATCGTCTGCACTTCATCGCCGGCTTCCGGAACGACCACTACAACAGTTACATCAGCAAGACCTGCAATTTCAATTTCACTTTGTCCCACACCCACTGTTTCCACAATGATATGATCAAATTGAAAGGCTTTCATCAGGTCGGCTATCTCAATGATCTTTGGATGAAGGCCACCCATCGAACCTCTTGTTGCCAATGAGCGGATAAAAACATTGGGATGGGTGTACCAGTCGCTCATTCGTATCCGGTCGCCCAGCACAGCTCCAAGGTTGAAAGGAGAAGAAGGGTCTACACATAATACTCCAACCTTTTTATCCGAATTAACTAATAAACCAATTAAAGAATCTACCAAGGTGCTTTTACCGGCCCCCGGCGGCCCGGTGATACCGATGATCTTTGCAGGAGAAAAGGGAATCGACTGTAGCAGTTCTTCATAACCTGGCTGTTCATTTTCCACCAAAGAAATAGCTCTTGCCAATGCTTTGGTATCGCCTTGCTGTATTTGATTTAATAGTTCCTGCCACATGAAATGAAAGGGATGTTGTACTTTACAAATGTATGGAGAGAAAGTTACAGCATTCACGGAGAAGCAACATCATTTTTATTTTAATGATAGCAATGCTGGCAGGACTTTTTTTCTCAAGAGCATTACTTTCCATTGCCATGGCAGCATTCATAGCTCTTTCCTTTTTTCATACCAACATTAGAAGCCACTTCAGAAATTTTTTTTCATCACCGTTACTGTGGGGAGTGAGCCTCTTGTTTTTTCTTCCGCTGCTGTCAGGGTTATGGAGCGGGGATAAACAACAGTGGGGGGAAATAATGATAATTAAATTGCCATTGTTCTTATTGCCGTTAGCTTTTGCAGGGCCCATAAATTTTTCAAAGACTCAATGGAACCGGCTGGCTTATGTTTTTCTTCTTCTCATCACCGGGGGGACGATATGGAGTATGTTTCAATATGTTCCCGATGCAGCGGTTATCAACGCCGATTATTTTAAAGCAAAAAGCATCATTACTCCGTTGCAAAATGACCATGTACGTTTCAGTTGGCTGGTAAGTATGGCGGTGTTGCTGTCGTTATGGCTAGGCTGGTCGGCAAGGAAAGAAAATAAAAAACTGTCGTGGATTTTGATAATCGCCGCAGCATGGCTGGTTATCTTTCTGCACCTGCTTGCTGCAAGAACCGGGCTGATTTCTTTTTATATTATGTTGGCAGGTTCAATCATCTGGTTACTGATAAAGAGAGTAAAGCCGGTTTATAGCATTACACTTTTTACTCTTTTGCTTGCTTTGCCGTTTGTCGCCTATAAAACATTACCCAGCTTTCACAACCGGGTAAAATATTTTTTGTACGAATTTGAATATTTAAAAAAGACACACTATTTACCCGGTGCTAACGATGCCGTAAGGGTCATTTCGATAAAAGCAGGTTGGAATATTATGAAGAAGCATCCGGTTACAGGAGTTGGCTTCGGCAATGTGATTGGAGAAACCCGGGAATGGTATGGTGAAAATTATCCTCAGATGATTGAATCAGATAAAATTCTTCCTGCCAGTGAATGGATGATGTACGGAGCAGGCTGTGGTGTGCCGGGACTGCTGATCTTTTCATTAGCAATACTGATCCCTTTTTTTGCTAAAACAAAAAACAAATTGCTTTGGTATTTATTGAATAGCACAGCAGCTTTTAGTTTCTTATTTGATATAGGGCTTGAAGTGCAATTTGGAGTTTTTATTTATTCGTTTACTGTTTTGTGGTTTTACAAATGGCTTCATCCCGAAAAGCTGTAATCTTGTAACAGTTTTATGCAATCATTATCAGTAGTTATAATCTGTAAGAACGAAGCTGATATTATCGGCAATACACTGCTAAGCCTGCAGGGACTGACGGATGATATTGTTGTATATGATAATGGCAGTACGGATAATACTCTTGAAGAAATCAACAAATTCAATGTTCATCTTCAGCAGGGTAGCTGGGAAGGTTTTGGCAAAACAAAAAATAATGCAACAGCTCTTGCAAAGCATGAATGGATTCTCAGCCTTGATGCGGACGAAGCCATCAGCAAGGGATTAAAAAATGAGCTGATGCAATGGCAGCCGGACAATGAAAAAACAGTTTACAAACTTCCTTTCCGGAATTTTATCGGCAATAAAATGCTGAAACATGGTGATTGGGGAACCGATTATCATGTCAGATTATACAACAGGAAAGTTGTACAGTGGAATGAAGCGGATGTGCATGAAGAACTTATTTTACCTGCTGATGTTGTTATTAAAGAGCTAAAAAACTTTGTGCTGCACCGGACTTGGCGAAATGCAGATGATTACAAGAATAAAATGCAGAACTATGCATTGCTTGGCGCTGAAAAATATTTTAAACAGGGGAAAAGGGCGGGATGGTTCAAACGAAATTTTTCGCCATCTTTCAGTTTTATCAGGTCTTATGTTTTGAAGCTTGGATTTTTCGATGGAAAGGCAGGTTACCAGTGTGCAAAAATGATAGCCGGTTATACAAAAATGAAGTATCAAAAACTTGCCGGACTATTGAAAGAAAAAAAAAGAGAATAAACGGAATCTTACTCCTTGTCTCTTGTGCCCTGTACCTTTGCCTTTATGACCAATTTCATTCCCATATTTCCCCTCGACCTTGTGGTGTATCCCGGTGAAAATCTGAACCTGCATATTTTTGAGCCAAGGTATAAACAGTTGATCAGTGAATGTCATGCTGCGAACAAAGCATTTGGTGTTCCTACGGTTATTGAAAACAAGGTGCAGGATTTCGGTTCCCTGGTAGAAATAACAGAATTGTTTAAAGTGCATGACAATGGCGAGATGGACATAAAAACAAAAGGTGTTCGTATTTTCCGAATCCTCGAAATGATAAAAGAAGTACCTGACAAATTATACAGCGGCGCCATCGTAAACTATCCGGATACCTATGAAAAAGGGAATCCTGATGTAATGCGCAAAGTTATGACAAGCATCCGTGACCTGCACCGCCTGTTGAAAGTGAGCAAGGATTTTAAAAAAGAAGACAGCGAAGTAACTACTTATGAAGTGGCTCATCATGTCGGTTTGTCCCTGGGAGAAGAATATGAATTGCTGGGTTTGCTGGATGAAAGGCAGAGACAGGAATATCTGAAACGTCATTTAAATAAAGTGATACCCATGGTGAACAGCATGGAACAACTGAAGGAGAAAATAAAATTAAACGGGCATTTTAAAAACCTGGGTGGGTTTGACTGGAAGGAAATAAAATAACAGGAAACGGAAAATATGATTACAACCCTTTGTCTTGATTTTGGAAACACAAGGAAAAAAGCGGCCATCTTTCATGATGCAGAAATGAAAGAAGGAATTGTGTTGCCCGATGATACTGTAGAGACCATCCAAAGGCTGATAAGAAAGTGTCAACCGCAAAAATCCATTCTGTCTTCTGTAATTGATCATAACCCGGCGATTGAAGAACTACTTACTGTCAATACAAAATTTCACAGGCTCAGTCATTTGACCAAAGTGACGTTTACCACACCTGTCGGCAAACCCGAAACCATCGGCGCCGACCGGCTGGCGTTAACGGAAGCAGCTGTTCATTTTTATCCCGATAAAAATAATTTTGTTATTGGCCTTGGCACATGTGTCACTTACAATTTCATTAACAAGTATCATGAGTTTATCGGAGGTGCTATTTCTCCGGGTTTGGAAATGCGGTTAAAATCACTGAATTATTATACTGCAAAACTGCCTTTGGTAAAACCGGATAGCAATATTCCATTGATGGGGTATGATACCAATACCAATATTTTGTCGGGAGTAATCATGGGAATGGCCAAAGAGATCGATGGTTTTATAGAAGCATACCGGGAGAAGTACAGGAACTTTAACGTCCTATTAACCGGGGGCGATATAGTGTATTTGGCTCCACACATCAAAAGCAAGATATTTGCAGACCCTGATTTAATCTTTAAAGGTCTGTATGCTATCAGCGAAATCAATAACCCCTAAGAAAACCAAGACGTTACACTGCAAAAGACTGACGATCCTGGTTTTACTTTTTACTGCTTTTAACCCTGCTTTTTCACAGGATAATTCACCCTATTCGAGGTATGGTATCGGCAATCTGGTTCCACATTCCAATATCATTACCCGTGGCATGGGTGGCATCAGCGCTGCTTATTCCGATTTTCTTTCAATCAACTTCAGCAATCCCGCCACCTTTTCCGGTTTTCAAACAGGCGTAGAAACGAAGTCAAAAAAAATTACTTCGGGCCGGGCTATATTGGACCTGGGTTTGGATTTTGAAAGCCGCAGTTTAAGAGAGCCTTCCAATCCCAAAAAATTTACAGCCAGCAACGCCCTTTTTTCTTATGTGCAGGTAGGTGTTCCTTTACGAAAAGAGTGGGGGCTAGTTTTTGGTCTTCGCCCCGTTTCAAGGATCAGTTATAAAATGTTTCATTACGAAAGATTGAAAGACCCGCTTACCGGCAACCCGATTGACAGTGTGATTACACGATATGAAGGCGATGGCGGCTCCTTTCTTGCTTCATTGGGGACGGGATTCAGCATATTCAGGAAAGAATACACTGAAGGGCCAATGAAGGGAATGGAAAAAAAACTGAGCTTTGGCATCAATGCCGGATATTTTTTTGGTAAAAAAGACTACAGCACCCGCAGAAGCTTTATCAATGATTCAGTGAATTATTACCAGGCCAACTATCAAACAAAAACCACTTTTGGCGATATTTATTTCAATGCCGGTCTTAACTACAAAACTCCGTTGAATAAGTATGTTAATTTAACACTCGGGGCTTATGGTAACTGGGGACAAAAAATAAACAGCCGCCAGGACATTTTGAGGGAAACATTTGTATATGATGAAAATCTTGGTGAAGTACGACTTGACAGTGTTTCAGACCAGCGGGATGTAAAAGGAAAGATCACTATCCCGTCTTCTTACACGATCGGGTTTATTGTACAAAAACTTGTTGTAATTGAAAAAGACAGGAAAGAGCCGGGCTGGGTTGTGGGGCTTGATTTTTCGGTACAAAACTGGGATAGCTATCGCTTATACGGGAAAAGGGATTCTGTCAGAAATACATGGGAGGTGAGAATAGGAGGGCAGTTCAACCCGGTACCGAAGAAAAATTATTTCAGCAATATCACATACAGGGCCGGCTTGTTTATGGGACCTGACTATATCAAGGTCGGCAAAAACCTTCCCAGGTTTGGCGGATCGTTTGGAATGGGATTACCTATATCTATCAACCGGCAGGCGCCTAACCAATATACTTTGCTCAATGTGGCATTTGAATATGGTAAAAGAGGAAATAATGATAATTTGCTGAAGGAAAATTTGTTCAGGTTCTCACTCGGTTTCTCACTTAGTGACATCTGGTTTGGTAAACGGAAATATGATTAACCCCCAACCCCCTAAAGGGGGCTTGAGAAAGTCTCCATGAAAAAGAAAATATCTTATACCGCCATATCTCAATTCTTTTTTGCAGCAGCTTTTATAACAGGCTGCTGTTTTCTTTATAGTTGCGAGAACGATGAAAAGAAGATCTATGATCTTACTAAAAAAGTGGTGATGAAGGAAGAGGCTATCAACATAGAAAGTTACCTGAGCCAGGGAGGAAAGATGAAAGCTAAACTGACAGCGCCCCTGATGCTGCGGGTGCAATCAGATACAGTTTATGTTGAATTTCCCCAATCATTGCATGTGGATTTCTATGGAGACAGTTCCTCCAAAATTGAAACATGGCTCGACAGCCGCTATGGAAAATATTTTGAAACTTTCAGTAAAGTGTATTTGAAAGATAGTGTGACGGTGATCACCGCCAAAGGAGATACGCTTAAAAGTCCAGACCTGTGGTGGGATCAGAACACAAAAATTTTTTATACCGATAAGTTTGCCACTTATCATGGTATTGGCAAAAGCATTTATGGCGGCAAGGGGCTTACCGCAACTCAGGATCTCAACAGTGTTATCTTCAACGATCCCACCGGGGTGGTGCAGGTTTCAGAAACTGGTTTCCCAAAGTAAGTGAAGCTTCTTTCTTTGATAATTGCAGCATCTTTAATTAACTTCAAACTTTAGACTTTAAACATTAAACTTCGAGATGGAATACAGAAGAATGGGAAAAACCGGCCTGCAGTTAAGTGCACTTTCATTCGGCAGCTGGGTAACATTTCACAAACAGTTTGATGACAGCATTGCTGATGAACTGATGGGTATTGCCTATGATAATGGAGTCAATTTTTTTGACAATGCCGAAGTGTATGCATTAGGTGAAAGCGAAAAGATGATGGGCAGGGTATTGAAAAAGAAAAATTGGGACAGAACATCTTATACTGTTTCATCCAAAGCATTCTGGGGATGGAGGGGAAAAGATAATAAGCCCAATCAAACAGGATTAAGCCGCAAACATTTGGTGGAAGCCTGCCATGAAGCTTTGCAGCGGTTACAACTGGATTATCTCGATATGTTTTTCTGTCATCGTCCGGATAAAGGCACGCCAATAGAAGAAACCGTGTGGACGATGCATAACCTGGTTCAGCAGGGAAAAATTTTATACTGGGGCACCAGTGAATGGAGTGGTGTGGAAATAATGGAAGCTCATCGGGTGGCAGCACAGTATGGATTGATTGCCCCGGCCATGGAACAGCCGCAATACAATCTGTTTGAAAGAAACAAAATGGAGAATGAATTCCTGATGATCTTCAAAACGGTGGGTATGGGTACTACTATCTGGAGTCCATTGGCATCGGGATTACTCAGTGGAAAATATAATGAAGGTGTTCCCGAAGGAAGCCGTCTCGGATTAAAGGGCTTCGACTGGCTGAGAGAACGATGGATGAGGGAACATTTTCTGGATAAGGTGAAACAACTGAACAGTCTTGCGCAAAATCTCGGCATCAGTATGCCACAGCTGAGCATTGCATGGTGTCTTAAAAACTCCAATGTATCAACTGTTATTCTTGGCGCTACCAGCAAAGAGCAGCTAATTGAAAATTTAAAAGCTGAGGCAGCAATAGATAAATTAACTACAGATGTAATGCAGCAGATTGATGATATTGTTCAGACAAAACCCGTTTTACCGGAGTATTAGATAATTTTCTCACGGATGACACAGATGTACACAGAAACTGTATAGAAGGAGTGAAACCATCTGTGAAAATCCGTGTAATTTGTGAGGCCTTTCTTATAAAAAGAAAACCCCAAAGTTATTCCGGGGCTTTCAATTCCGTTGAGGGTACACCAGTTGGTTTTTCATTTCACAGGTTACAACTCAAGGCAGTTTTTCTTTCAGAATATGGATTCATCAAACGGGAAACGACTAACCAGTATCATTTAATCAAACCCTTTGCCAGAGATGAAATAAATTCTTAAACCAGGTTCTTCATACCTGTTTTACTAAGTAGAAAGACCTGCTGTGCAGGTAAAACAACGAACAGTTTGATTATCTTCATCGCTGAAATCAATTCAATCATTAAAATCAGCAGTTCATGTCATTTCAGAATAAAACAGTTCTTATAACCGGAGGCACAAGAGGAATAGGCAAAGCTATCGGCCTCCGCCTTGCAAAAGAAGGAGCCAATATTGTGATAGCTGCAAAAAGTGTGGAAGAAAATGCCAAACTCGGCGGTACCATTTTTACTGCAGCAGCAGAAATGGAAGCAGCAGGAGGCAAAGCCCTGGCGGTGCAATGCGATATACGGTTTGAAGACCAGATACAGAATGTGATTGATAAAACGATTGAAAAATTTGGAGGAATAGATATACTGATCAACAATGCATCAGCTATTTCTTTAACTACTACTGAACAAACAGAACCTAAACGGTTTGATCTGATGCATGATATCAATGTACGGGGAACATTTTTTGTAACAAAAGCCTGCATCCCGCATTTAAAAAAAGCGGCTAACCCGCATATCCTTACTTTATCACCGCCGGTCAATCTTGATCCGAAGTGGTTCGAAAAACATGTGGCCTACACCCTTACCAAGTACAATATGAGCATGATGACCATTGGCTGGGCGAGGGAACTAAAGAAAGACCGTATTGCCGCCAATTCCCTTTGGCCAAGAACAACCATTGATACAGCTGCCGTAAGAAATTTACTGGGCGGACAAATGCTTGCCAATATGAGTCGTACTGTTGACATACTTGCCGACGCAGCGTATTATATTCTGCGCCAGCCTTCCGGGGAATGCAGCGGCAATTTATTCATTGATGAGCAGGTACTGGCCAAAGAAGGCATTACTGATTTAGAAAAATATTCAGTGGTACCGGGAGCACAGCTATATACTGATTTGTTTGTATGATCAGCGATGTTTTTTATTATTGAAGAAAATCCTTATCCCTGCAGTCAGGTTCAGGCGGCCATAACCATTTCTGTTAAAAGGAGAGGTTCTTAAATAAGTTGCCTCAGTGAATAGTGCAATCCGCCGGCTGATATTCCAGTTCAGGCCACCGCCAATGGCATAGTAAAACTCATTTCTATTAAAATCAAAAAGAGGACTGTTGTTGTAGATGTATTTCCCCGATAAATGATCCCACCCCATCCGGAAAGTCAGATAGGGTTTCAGGTTTCCTTTCCCGAAATATTTATTAGTATAAACAAATGCCCCATAGGTTGTACTATTTTGATAGTACAACCCATGAGAAGAATCATTCAGGTGAATACTGTTGAAGTGCATACCCACACCTGCCTCCCAGTTGTTTTTAATGAAACGGCCAACGGCGGGGTTAAAGGTTAGGCTATTGTCTTTATGAAAACTTTTGTTACGGATACTAAAATACCGGATATCGCCGATATTGAAATTAATGCTGGTTGTTCCCTTCTGAAATTGTGAAAAGCTGATGATGCTGAAGAAAAGTGCAATTGACAGCAGGATAAGTTTTTTTTGCATGTTGGGTGGTTTTGCATAAAGGAACAAACCATCCTGTTAAGAAAAAACTGGGAAAATGTTAATCAGACCATAAGAATATTTTCAGAGAAATAGTTAAGCAGAAGGAACTGAACGACTCTCCGGATAACCCTGTCTGCAGGCAGGCCGGTATCAGATTTATTTTCCGATTGACCTTTTTACTTCTTCGGTTCAAAATCTACTATCCATTCAATACCGTACTTGTCTCTAAAACATCCAAAATATGAACCCCAGGGGCTGTCTCCGATATCTCCCTCAATAGTGCCACCTGCTGATAGACCGTTAAATAATTTGTCGGCTTCTTCACGGCTTTCTGCGCTAATATATATTTTAGACCTGTTTTCATTTTCATTTGTTCTTCCCATACTTTCCGGAACGTCATTGGCCAGTAAAAAATTTTTGCCAATAGGCAAAACAATGTGCATTATTTTATTTGCTTCATTTTCAGCTACCGGAAACTCAGGGGTTTCCAGGTCTTTGAAACGGATAATTTTTGTAAACTCTCCGCCAAATACTGATTTATAAAAGGTAAATGCTTCTTCGGCATTTCCATTGAAGTTAATGTGAGGATTTATTTGTGCCATATTTTTTATTGTTGAGAAAAAGTTGTCTAATTGCTTTTGCGGGAGTCTCTTCACTCTGCTGTTTTTTAGTTTTGTAATTATTATCGCAGGGTTGCAAGAGGGAAAATCTGAGGAAACAAAAAGCTGATATTATTTAGTTCATTTGAGTTCTGAAAGTATTATTTTTTTCTGATTCAATGTATTCTTCATTGCTTTTCCCCTTACTTTAGGGTCATCGCTATGTATTAATTCAAAATATTCAGTTGGTATAACTTGCCAGGATAATCCATATTTATCTTTACACCATCCACAAGATCCTTCTTCACCACCATTAGCAGTAAGAGCTTCCCAATAATAATCCGTTTCTGCCTGGTCTTTTGTATTGATAACAAAAGAAACTGCTTCATTAAATTTGAATAGTGGGCCTGCTGCTAATATGATAAACTCTATTCCTTCTATTTCAATTACAGCAGTTTCTATACCTGCATCATTTCCGCTTTCGGTACTATCGAACTTGCGAAAATCTTTTAGCTTACCATTTTTGAAAATGGATAAGTAGTAATCTGCCACAGCTTTTGCGTCTTTCTCTACCCACAAATAGGGAGTAATTTTTTGAATTGTATCAGTCGTTGTTTTGGTTTTTTTATTGTTATTACAAGATTTTGTTAAGATTGATACTGCAACTATTGTTGCAGTCCAAAAGATGATTTTATGCTTCTTCATTTTTTATTCTTTTATGCGATTTAATAATTGTTCCAGTTCATTTAATGTTGCAGTGAAACCTTCTTTGAAACCCATTTCAATCATTTTCTCCATGCGTTCAAGTGAATCGTTGTAAATTGTAATACTCACTTTTGTAATACCATTTTGCCCGGTGAAAGTTAAATCCCAATCAGAACCTGGCAATTGAGGGTTTTCATCTTTGTCTGCAAAAGCATTTAAATATTTGAAATTGGTTTTTGGAGTAATGGAAGTATATTTCTGAATTGCCCACATCTCATGCCCTTCGGGGCTTACCATAGCATAAAATCTTCTGCCACCAACTTTAAAATCCATAACTTTTGTTTTTGAAACAAAAGGTTTGGGAGCCCACCATTGGTCAAGTAGTTCTTGTTTAGTAAAAGCGTCCCATACTAATGATTGTCCGGCTGCAAATTCTCTTATTACAAATACCGTTTTTGTTGCTTTGTCAACCGTAAAGTCAAATAATAAATTGGGTATCATTTTTTTTGTTTTTTAATTGTTGCTAATACTTTGTCCAATTGATTGAATTTATTCTCCCAAATATTTCTGAATTGCTCAAGCCAATTATCAATCTCCTTCATTTTCTTAATCTCAAGTGAGTAATAAATTTCCCTGCCTTGTTGTTCTTGCTTTACCAGTTCACATTCTGTAAGTATGCGAAGGTGTTTGGAAACAGATTGCCGGGTTGTATGAAAGTTATCGGCAATGGCGTTCGGTGTCATGGCCTGCAATGCAATTAGCGTAATAATGGCCCGTCTTGTCGGGTCGGCTATTGCCTGGAAAATATCTCGTCTCATATTATTTAAATTTTTCTTGAGAAACCAATCGGTTGCAAATATATATGCAACTATTCGGTTTCGCAAATTTTTTTTCAGGTAGTAAAAAAAATTAGTCGGAATTGCCGGCTTAAAAGGTTGTCAAAAAATTGCTGGTAACAATATGAATGTGTGAAAGTTTCCCGCCTTATATGATGAACAATAATATTTGGTGAATATCAAAGTTGGCAACATGAAAACATAAATATGTTTAGGAATTTTCCTGCCCGGTTTCCGGCCTCATCTGCGGAAAGAGCAATACATCCCGTATAGAAACCTGGTTGGTAAGTAGCATGCGAAACTGGTTATGAAAACAGTTCTATTTAAGTATCTATCGATATACCTGTTTGCGATGGTCAACATCAAAAACATACACTATCAATACATCATCCTGGATGGAATACAGAATCCGGTAAACACCTACCCGTATCCTGTATTCATTATCCCCACCATGTAGTTTTATAGCCCCGTGCGGCCTCGGGTTATTTGCTAGTCCCAGTATTACCTGCTTTACTTTGGTGAGATAGTGTATGGGAAGCCGCTTTATTTGTTTTTGGGCTGTTTCTTTAATAATAACTGTATATTTCCTCCTCACCTCTTTTTCTTTTGCAGTGATGCAAAGAATTTTTCAGCTTCAACGCCTTTTTCATTTTTGCGGCGGAGTATAATGCGAAGGTCACGAAGGTCTTCTTTTAATTGCTGGTATTCTTTTTCGGATATAATCCGGTATTTCTTTTTATCAATGGTCAGAGTTGACATGTATTTTTATTTATCCAAATTTAAAAAAACTTATGACTCATTCAAAGGCACATATTTTACTTTATTCTTACGCCTGCTCCTGCTCCGCTTCACTTCCCCTCTCCGGCCTCATCTGCGGAAACAACAATACATCCTGGATTGAAGAACTATTGGTAAGTAACATACACAATCTGTCTATACCAATGCCAATGCCCGAAGTGGGCGGCATACCATATTCCAATGCACGGAGAAAATCATAATCAATGAACATGGCTTCATCATCGCCCCGTTCCATTAGTCTTGCCTGCTCTTCAAATCTTTCCCGCTGGTCAACAGGATCATTCAATTCACTGTAAGCATTGGCAATTTCTTTTCCATTGATCATCAATTCAAATCTTTCTACCAACCCCTGTTTATCCCGGTGTTTTTTGGTGAGGGGGCTCATCTCCACCGGGTAATCAATAATGAAAGTGGGCTGCACATAGTTCTTTTCACATTTTTCGCCGAAAATGGCATCTATCAGTTTTCCCTTGCCCATGGTATTGTCAACATGTATATGCAATTGCCTGCTTACAGAACGGAGCTGCTCTTCATTCATTCGGCTTATGTCGGTGCCCGTATGTTCTTTTATCGCATCAAAAATGCTGATGCGTTTAAAAGGAGCTTTAAAAGAGATCGTCTTGTCGCCAACCAGTACATCTGTTGTGCCACAAACATCCATTGCCGCTTTTTCCATCATCTGCTCGGTGGTTTCCATCATCCAGAAATAATCTTTATATGCTGTATAAAATTCAAGGATGGTGAATTCAGGATTATGGGTGCGGTCCATACCTTCATTGCGGAAATTGCGGCTGAATTCATAAACCCAGTCAAATCCGCCAACGATCAAACGTTTTAAATAAAGTTCATTGGCAATTCGTAAGTACAAAGGAATATCAAGAGCATTGTGGTGTGTGATGAAGGGTCTTGCTGCAGCGCCGCCGGGAATACTTTGTAAAACAGGAGTGTCCACTTCCAGTGCGCCATGTCTGTCTAAAAATTCACGAAGAGAACTGATAAGCCGGGTTCTTTTAGTAAAAGTTTCTTTTACCGATGGATTGATGATCAGATCTGCATATCGCTGCCTGTATTTGAATTCAGGATCGGTTACCGCATCAAACGTATGGCCTTCGGCTTCTTTTACCACAGGCAAAGGCCGGAGCGATTTACTCAGCAGGGTCAACTCTTTTACATGAACAGAGGTTTCTCCTGTTTTGGTAACAAACACATGACCTTTCACCCCGATGATGTCGCCAATATCAAGCAGTTTTTTCCAGACGATATCATAGAGAGTTTTATCCTCACCCGGACATATATCATCTCTTTTGATATACAATTGTATGCGGCCATGGCTGTCCTGTATAACGGCGAAATTGGCTTTGCCCATATCCCTTACACTCATGATGCGCCCCGCAACGCACACATCAGTAAACTCATTTTTAATTGTTTCGCTGAAACTCTTTTTGATATTTGTTGAATTATTATTGACAGGATACAAAGGAGCCGGGTAAGGCTCAATACCCATCATAATTAATTCAGCTAATTTTTCCCTGCGCAGTTGTTCCTGTTCTGATAAATGTGAAGTGCTCATGAACAAATTGATTGTAATGGATGTTTGCCCTTCTTCGCTGATTTATCCAACGAAGATTCATCGAAGTTGGAAGCTTCGAAGGGCAAGCAAAGGTACTGGTTACAGGTAAGCATACAAATACAAAACCCCGTCCCGATTATATCGGGACGGGGTCAGTAAATTTATCGCAGATAATTTATTTTTTTGCGGCTTTAAACAGATAGCCAATACGGATACCAAAGGCTATACTTTTAATTCTGTCATTATTGGAGTTTTCAACCGGTATCAGGTTTCTTGCTCCCTGGGTATAATGCAATGAAACAAAAAAACCCATGGATGTGCGGAATCCGATTATTGCATTGCCGCCAAAATCAATTCCGTTCATATCATCGGCCACCTGATCGCCAAAACTTACATCCGATTCAATTTTATTTCCGGGTATCTTGGATACCTTTTTCGAAGGCAGGTCAAAATCAATAAAAGGACCGCCTCCGAAATACAATACATTCTTGCCCCATTTCAGGTTATAAACAAAGTTGAGAGGCAATTCAGCATAGCGTAAAGCCGTATAGGCTCTGTTCACAGGTGTCAGAGCAACTTCAGCGGCTCCTTTTTGTACGTAATCAACACTGGGCTGGAAAGCAAATCTTTTTGTTTTGCCGAAAGGAACATTTACCAGCATTCCACCGGCCACACCAATACGATAATCTCCGTCTTTATCCAATCCACCGATGGTACGGCTCAGGTTAGCAAAAGAAAGACCCGCAGATAAACCGATTCGGGGTTCAGCATCAAACCTGGGTTTCTTGTCTTTAGGAGCTTTTGTCTTTGCTGTTTTAGTTTTAGATTTCGATTTGGTTTTTTGAGCGAAGCTCTCGGTTTGCATTATCAGAGCAAAAGCAAACAGGAACAGTAATACTTTTTTCATATCAGTTATTTTCGGTTGCCTACTAATATCGCTTTCGGCAGGTGCGCCCTTGTCTTTTTTGTGATGGGGTTTCGGGAGCCCCATTTCAATACGCCTAAAAGTAGCTTAAAAATAAGGACTTTTAGAAATTTCAGCTACCTTTTTTGAAGGTGGTTTTTGAAGATGACCAGCCCTCGTTAAAAATGATTAGCTGCGGGCAAAGATAGGGGAAGCAGGGAGAAAGGCAAATAAAAAAGCCCCGGCTTTCTACTGAAAGCCAGGGGCTTGTCGCATCATCACCGGCAGGTAGCAGGTTATTTTTCTGCTTTGGCCGGCGCTTCCTGTATGATAGCGGTTTTATAAACTGACTTTTAGGGTTAACGACGGAACCGGGGTGTTTACAAAACCGCCATCCTCCAACTGATATATCATTTCATTTTTAAATGACAGGCTTATTGCTTTTCTTTTATTTTTTCCCGATGCAATGAATAAGGGAATGCTCCCGATAACCAGAACTCCGCCACCAATAACCAATGTGGGAACAATATCAAGTGAAACATTTCCGGGGACGGCTATGGCAAAACAGGTGATTCCGGCTCCGAGCATGATAAAGGCGGCCATTTTCTGGTTTTTACTTTTTTGTAGGTAATCCTGTTTGGTCATTGCAGTACCATTATTGGTTTGCTGGCTGAAGGAATTGGATGTTATGGCAATCAAAACTGAAATGATGAGTGTTTTTTTCATTGCTTAAGTGTTTTAGTAATATAAGTAAAAGTGATTACGATTGATTATGCAAGAGTGTTCACAGCTTAATTGTGAATGCCATTGCCGGGTAAGATTTCTTTGTAAATCCCTTTGTGGAAAGCATAGAAGCATTTTCCATTTTAAATCCGGTTGATATTGCTCTTGCTCTTTTTCCGTTCTTTCTGGCTGCAATAAATAAGGGTATACTGCCCCCCATCAATACGAAACCTCCATAAAATAAAAACTCACCCGTCTTATAATTTTTGTCATCCCGGCCTGTAGTAATTACAGAACCAATTTCTTCATAGAAATTATTATTTCCAATGATCAAACCGGTAACAGAAGAAACAGCTCCTGTACTGATCAATATCCAGGCTAGTGTTTTCTGGTTTTTACTTTTTTGCAGGTAATCCTGTTTGGCCATTGAAGTGCCATTATTGGTTTGCTGGCTGAAAGATGTGGCTGACAATGTCAGAAACATCGTGAAAAAGATGATTTTTTTCATACAGAAATTTTTATTGTAAACTGACTTTTTTTAAAGCGACACTTAAATAGGGTACGGATTTTAATCTGTGATTTTTACTGCCGGGTGAGAACCAGTGTAAGTTTATCGCTGGCGTTGAATACATCCGATGAGGAAAGGGTCATGGTACTGCAATTGAAATTGTCAACATTTGACTGCCCGCCATCAACGGTTAATGTATTGCCCGACAGGGACCATGTACCTGTGTCGTCACCGGGGGGAACACATTTAACACCTGCATCAACAAAGTTGTACGTTCCGTTTGCATTAAGGGTAATGATGTCGTCTCTTTCGCAGGCATCCGGAAAAAACTGGTTGTAATAATCTGTTTCCGGGCTGCTGGCATCAGGCTTGTACTTTACGGCCGTTATTTTGTAAGAACCTGCTACAGCCGCCGAATTTAAATTGCAGGTCTTGTCTTCGTCCTTTTTACAGGAAGCCAGTAAAAGAATGGCAAAGGGAAAAATGATAAGCTTTTTCATACAGAAAAATTTAGATGATTATTGTGCCTACTCCTGTCGCTTTTCGGCAATGGCGCCGTACTCTTTTGTAAGGATTTTCCGGATACTCCATTGTTGAATAGCAAACTATAACCGGTGTAAGGCGGATTAAAACTGAATTTTGCCTTAACATTTCCCTGATTTGCAGAATCTGCCACATGCCGGATTTGTAGTATTGGCAGGTTGCAAAAAATCCGGTAACTTTTCCTTCCGGAAAAATGGTTTGCAGATTTTGCTAATGGCTTTCAAAAACCACCCGCTACCATGACCTCCGCCCAGGATTTTTTATTTCAGCGCATTAAAGAAATGCTACCCATGCAGGTTTCCATGGTGGATACCATCTCGGAAATTCTGCATGTAAGCAGCGACAGCGCCTATCGGAGAATAAGGGGTGAAACCCCCCTGGTGCTGGAAGAGGCAAGACAACTTTGTAATCATTTTCATTTATCACTCGATCAGTTACTCGATGTACAAAGCGGATATACTCTTTTCCAGGCAGACAGAGGGCATCACAGGGAATTAAACTTTCAAAAATACCTGGAGGGAATATTAAATCGTCTGAAGCAGGTAAATGGTTTTATGCGCAAAGAGATCATTTATCTTACCAAAGACCTTCCTTTTTTTTATAACTTTTTTTCGGAACCGTTATTTGCTTTTCATTATTTCTTCTGGATGAAATCAATTGTCCGCCATCCTGATTTTGAGAACAAACATTTCAGCATGGAATTCCTTACTCCTGAGCTTAAACAAATGGGATCCGAAATTTTGCGACTGTATAATGTTATTCCTTCCACCGAGATATGGAATACGGAATGTGTGAACAGTATAATCTTCCAGTTGGAGTATTACCGTGAGGCGGGATACATAGCTTCGGGCGCCGACGTTAAAAAAATATATGAATCATTAGAATCGGTTATTTACCACCTGAAAGACCAGGCCGAAAATGGCTGTAAGTTTATGCCGGGGGAAAACCCGCAGAACAAAAAGAATAATTACAGGTTCTTCTATAACCGGGCTACTCTGGGAGACAATACGCTGGTGGCAGTGACGGAACAGGTAAAAACTGTTTTCATCAATTATGATGTTATCAACTACATGAGCACAAGAGATGAAAAATTCTGCAATGATATTTATGATGATTTGCAGGCATTGATGCGGCGCAGCACTCTTATCAGCGAAACCAGCGAAAAACAACGGAATATTTTTTTTGGCATCATGCTGTCAAAAATTGAGGACAGAAAAAAACATCTTGTATGAATGTAAATGAAATTCAGCAACAGCTTTTCCAGGGAATAAAACGGAAACTCTCTTCAGAAGAGTCCGTGGTGGATGAAGTAGCAAAATTGCTGGATATGAGTACCGACAGCGTATATCGTCGTATGCGGGGAGAAATAAGCATCACTTTCGACGAGCTGTATAAACTGGCTACCCATTATCATATATCACTTGACCAGTTAATGGGTATTCAGCAGGGAGGATTTTTATTCCAGGGCAATATACTGAACCCGCAAACTCATCGTTATGATGCTTACCTGAAAGGTATGATGAATACCCTGGCTTATTTCAACAGTTTTCAGAAAAAAGAATTTTATTATCTAGGGAAAGATCTGCCCGTTTTTCATTACTTCCAATTCAAAGAGTTGGCGGCTTTCAAATATTTTTTCTGGATGGGAACACTGATTTTTTTCCCTGAATTCAGGAATAAAAAAATAAGTCTTGATGATTATCCCGAAGAACTGTTTGAACTGGGTCAAAAAAATCTTGCATTTTATAACCAGCTGGACAGTTATGAAATCTGGAATATGGAAAGCCTGAACAGTACCCTGCGGCAGATTGAATATTATATTGATACGGGTATGTTCAAATCAGATCATGATGCATTGAGAGTATACGAAGTAATGGAGAAAATTTTCAATCACCTGGAAGAGCAGGCTAAACTGGGTTATAAATTCAATTATGAAGATACGACCAAAAGCCCGCTGGGAAAATATAACTGCTATTTTAATGAAATAGTGTTGCTGGATAATAGTATGATGGCGGTACTTGATGATTACAAAATGTCACTGATCCCTTATACAGCTATTAATTATATGATGACAAGAGACATCTCATTCTCCGATAACCTGTATAATTATATTCAAAACCTGATGCGGCGCTCCACCAGGATCAGCGAAGTAAGTGAAAAGGAGAGAGCCCGGTTCTTCAAAAAAATAAATGACCGCATTGAAAGCAGAAAGAAAAGTTTACATGTATAATTGCAACCTTCCGGATTATTTTTGCTTCTGAGTTTGGCAGATATTTTGCACCGTTCTAAAAAATTTATTAAATGAAAAAGATTAACCTGGGTGTTTTATCTCTATTTCTTTTTGTCAGCTCCTGTAATGTTTTATCACAACTGCCCGGCACTGGCAACGGTGTTACCGAATCCGAAGCCGGAGAAGGAATAAAAGAGGCATTAAGCCAGGGGTTGATAAAAGCAGTTTTTCAATTGAATAAAGAAGATGGTTTTTTTAAGGATGCCTTCTATAAGATACTGATGCCGCCTGATGCAAAGAAGATTGAAAAAACACTGAGAGACCTGGGAATGGGAAATATGGTTGATAAAGCTATCCTTCAGATCAACCGGGCAGCGGAGGATGCAGCAGGACAGGCAAAGCCCATTTTTGCGGATGCTATTAAAAGTATGACCCTTAGCGATGCTATTGGGCTGGTTAAAAACGGAGATACCAGCGCCACACATTTTTTCAGGGTAAAAACAACGGATAAACTGATTGCTGCCTTTTTACCCGTAATTAAAAATTCACTGGATAAATTAAATGCTACCAAATACTACGGAGATGTGGTTAATACATACAATAATTTTCCTACCACTTTTAAAAAATTAAACCCCGACTTACCCGGATTTGTTACTGACCGGGCTGTTTATGCCTTGTTTGATCTTGTTGGTAAAGAAGAAAAAAACATCCGGCAGAATATTGCAGCAAGAACAACGGATTTGCTGCGAAAGGTTTTTGGAGCCAAATGGTAAGCGTTTCTTATTCAGGAAAAATACTCCAGAATAAAAGCACTACTCTCCGGCGGGGATCATCAATTTTATAGTCAAGTGTTTTTGGATTAGGCATTGATTCGCCTTTTCCTTCGTAGAGATAAAGAATATTTTTTACGCTTCCACCGGCTACGGAGCGGCCTTTGGTGTATTTTTCAAAAAGCTCAATAACGGATTTAGCCCTTTTTACTGAAAGCTCTTTATTGAGTTCTTTGCTGTCGGGTGTTTTACCGCTCAGTTTCATGCTTTCTGCAAGGTCTTTGTAAAGCTGTGAACCTTCGGCAATGCTGGTGCCGTCCGCATAACCTTTGGCAGTGATCACCAATGACAATGGAAAGTCGGGATATTTTTGGGTGAACAGATCAATTTCTTTGGCGGCAGGTTCAAAGAATTTTCCGATAGCATTGGCCACAGAAGCCGAAACAACATATTTGCCGGGTTCAAATATCACATCCTGATCCAGCCTGACAACAATATTGCGGTTGATAAGATCGCTGATAAAGTTTATTTTATCTCTGAATAACCTTGAAGTTCCTTCTGCAAGGGTCAGGGCTTTTTTGAGCTTGTTCCAGTCATTCTTGTCTACTTCTGTATTACCGATAAGGATAGAATTCTGGGCAATTACTTTATCCACTTCTGCCGATGCCATACCGATATATTTTTTTATCCGGCTACTGGCAGTATCTGTCATTTCATTCTGCTCCAGTTTGTCCTGGCGTTTTACATCCAGTTCTTTCAGCTTATTACTGTATTGATGAAGAATACTGTCCTGCTTTTCAAGTTGTTGTTTATGGGTAAGAATTTTTTGTTGCGAAACACAGGAATAAAGCAATAATGCAACGGAACAAAAGATCAGCAGATATGAAACCTTTTTTTGAAGCATAAGATTTGCAATTCAACGGTGCTTCTTAAAGATAAAGAAATCTCTTAAGGATACAAAAGGGTTAACTTCCGGCCAGCAACACTTGCCAGGCTTCAGTCACTTTGTTGTCAGCCAAAAGTTTTTTTCCGTAAGCATGTAACTCTTTTTCCATTTCGTCGGGGCTGATGTTGTAGTACTGTATGATTTGTTTGAGATGGCTATCATCAAAAGAAGCATCTATATCCGGGAGTTGTTTTACATTCGCCAGCATTCCAAGGTCGTTACCGGTAAGTACTTTACTGTTGCGGATATTTTCTGGTAGCGCATCAATGCCAATACCCAACTCGGTATTTGGTTTTGGTACATGAAACAGATTGCTTTCATCCACTTTGCAGTACCAGTCGCCGCCCAGCCTTGCCACATGATGAATTTTTGTTTGATCCATTTTTCCCTCTGCATTTAGCAATGAGTCATCAATATGTATTTTCAGCACTTCACAGATAACAAGATTACCGGAACCTTTTTCATTGCCCAACGATTTTACTTCAATCACTTTGCACTCCATCTTTACTTTGCTTTCTTTTACCATCGGGGGTTTTACTATCGTTGCCGGTTCTTCTGTAAAACCTGCTTTGGTAAATTCATTTGTTCCCTTTGGGTATTCGCAACTGGCCAATGATACCTGCTGCACCATATCATAAGTAACGATGTTTATCACCACTTCCGGCACTTCCAGCACATTTTGCAAGGTATGTTTGGTAGTATTGTCTCTCACTCTTCTTGCAGGAGAAAAAATTACGATTGGGGGATTGGATGAAAACAAATTGAAAAAACTAAAAGGACTCAGGTTTACATTTCCATCTTTATCAATTGTGGAAGCAAAGCAAATAGGTCTTGGCGCAACTACATGCTGCAGGTAGTATTGCTTTTCAGCCGGCTTTAATTCTTTCAGGTCAAGTATCATTATTTAATTTTTGCCACGAAGTCACAAAGGCACTAAGTTCTGACCAAATCTTTTCTTTGTGACTTTGTGCCTTTGTGGCTATATGTTTTTCTTGATGTTCAAAATACTCCAATCTGTCTCTTCAGCAATAATCGTATTACTCAATTTCCCCAGCTGATCAATCTCCATTTCCACTACGTCATTGAGCTCTAACCATTGTTCAACATAATTAGGGTCATTCAATTTCCCTGTACCATTTAATTCCAAAAAACAGCCCGTGCCTACAGTACCGCTGCCAATAACATCGCCGGGATACAGATCAACGCCATAGGATGCCCGTTCAATGATTTCTGCAAATGTCCAGTCCATATCACTGAGATTTCCATCGCTTACCTGTTTATCATTTACAAAACACTGCATCCTTAAGTTCCAGCTTTTACCGGTATGATTTTCCTTGCAGGGAACAACAAACTCTTCCAACTCATCGAGTGTCACAAGCCACGGCCCGATGACAGTAGAAAAATCTTTTCCTTTGGCTGGACCCAGATTCAGCAACATTTCTTCCATTTGCAACCTTCTTGCACTCATATCATTCATGATCATCAGTCCGCCGATGTATTCATCTGCTTCTTCTGCTTTTATATTTCTTCCATGCTTACAGATAACAATGGCCGCTTCCAGTTCAAAATCCAGTTTTTCAAAATGATCAGGCATGCATCTTATTTCTCCCGGTCCCTGTATGCTGTGATGATTGGTGAAATAAAAAATGGGATACTGATCAAATTCCGGGATCATATCAACCTTTCTGTTTCTTCTGGCGGCTGCCACATGCTGGCGGAAAGCATACCCATCACGACAACTGGTGGGGAAGGGAACCGGAGCCAGTAGTTGCACATCTTTTATTGAAACCCCTTTATTACTGGTTCTTGTTCCTTCTTTCAGCATCAATTCACCCGCCAGAGCTGTAGGGTAAACGTCTTCCCAGTAATTCAAAAACATATTCATGCTGTTGGGCAGGTCGGGGTGCAGCACATCCATATCATACAGCATATTATTGATAAGGACCCCCAGTTGTTCTCTTTCTTCTTTCAGGTAAGTAACCAGTTTCATGGGAATAAAATTAGAGCTGCTAAGTTAAAGAGCTTGGTCGTAAATTGGGGTGATGAAAGGGCTATTACTTTTTATACTATTACCGGTATTTGCCTGTTTACAGGCACAACAATCATGGATACGCATCAACCAGCTGGGATATTCTCCCGGCGGTGTGAAGGTGGCGGTGTGGTGTAGTAAGGAAGAAGCTGGAGTCAGTAATTGGGAATTAATAGAGACCAGAACAAATAAAATTGTTTATCAGGGGACACCCGGGAAAGCATTCGGAGCTTATGGCCCATTTAAACAAACATACCGGCTGAATTTTTCTTCATTCAAAAAACCGGGAAGATATTATTTGCAGGCAGGAGCTGCGAAATCACCTGAATTTGAAATCGGCAATGATGTGTACAATGGCGCTGCTGATTTTTGCTTGCGTTACATGCGGCAGCAACGAAGCGGCTTCAACCCGTTTTTAAAAGACAGTTGCCATACGCATGATGGCTATGTATTGTATGGTGAAAAGGCAGGCATCAAAGACAGCACATACATAGATGTGGTGGGTGGCTGGCATGATGCCAGCGATTATTTGCAGTATGCTTCCACCTCGGCTAATGCAACGTATCATTTGCTGGCGGCATACAGGGATTTTCCAACTGTTTTTAAGGATGAAAAATTGGCGAATGGTTTAGATGGAAAAAACGGAATGGCAGATGTGTTGGATGAAGCCAAATGGGGATTGGACTGGTTATTGAAAATGCACCCGAGAGATGACTGGATGTTCAACCAGGTAGGGGATGATCGTGACCACATGGGTATGCGGATACCGAAAGAAGACACAAACTTTTATGGAAAAGGGCTGGAGCGGTCTGTTTATTTTTTAAGTGGTGAACCGCAGCAGCGGGGAAAGTTTATGAATGCAACGACAGGAACCAGTTCAACAGCGGGGAAGTTTGCCAGTGCATTTGGTCTTGGTTATTTTATCTTTAATGAGGATAGCAATTATTCAAATCTTTTAAGATCAAAGACTCTCACTGCGTACTCATTTGCTCATGATAAAATTGGAGTATCACAAACGGCTTCTGTAAGATCTCCTTATATATATGCTGAGGACAATTGGGCTGACGACATGGAATTAGCTACAATTTTTGCAAGTTTAGCCTTTGGGGATAAGTTTGATTCTTTTAACAACGATTTGTTACAACTATCCATTGAGTTGTTTGCCCCCATGGAAAAAATAACTCCATGGCTTGGTTCTGACACTGCCAAACATTATCAATGGTATCCTTTTATTAATGTCGGTCACTACGAGTTGGCTAAACAATTAAAGGGAAAACAAAAGGATACGATCATAGGTTATTACAAAGAAGGGATTCAAAGAGTTTGGAACAAAGCCAAACAAAATGCTTTCTACCGTGGTATCCCTTTTATCTGGTGCAGCAATAACCTCACTACTTCATTTGCCATTCAATGCTACTGGTACAAACAATTAACCGGCGATAAAACTTTTGATGAACTGGAGCAGTCAAGCTTTGACTGGCTTTTCGGTTGTAATCCATGGGGCACATCCATGGTCTATGGTTTGCCTTCATGGGGAGATACACCGGTTGACCCTCATTCAGCATTCACTCATTTAAAGAATTATCCGATTGACGGTGGATTGGTGGATGGCCCTGTTTATGGAAGTATTTATAAAAACCTTATCGGCATCAAACTCTATCAACCGGATGAGTATGCTGTATTTCAAAGCGACCTAGCGGTGTATCATGATGATTATGGAGATTACAGCACCAACGAACCGACGATGGATGGAACGGCATCATTGATTTACCTGCTGGCGGCGAAAGAAAGCCCCCTCCAACCTCCCCCGAAGGGGGAGGCTTTAGGTTCCTCAAAGAATAATTTTTCCTACAGCCACGGAGGTATAGTTCGTGGTGACTCAACTAAAAAGAATATTGCATTGGTTTTTACAGGTCATGAGTTTGGAGAAGGCGGAAATTTTATCACCAACACTTTATGGGAAGAAAAAATAAATGCCTCTTTCTTTTTTACAGGTGATTTTTATAGAAACTCTCTTTTCAAAAATATGATCGACAAGCTTCTCAGGGATAAACATTATCTCGGTGGGCATTCTGATAAACATTTATTGTATTGTGATTGGAATAAAAGGGACAACCTCTTACTTACCAAAGCACAGTTTTTTGTGGATGTGTCTGATAATTACTTCACCATGTCGTTTCATAATAAAAAATTATTTGAAGCCCCGTACTTTTTACCTCCTTATGAATGGTACAACGATTCGATTTCTACGTGGGCCAAAGAAATGAGTTTACAACTCATCAGTTACACCCCCGGTACACTCAGCCATGCAGACTACACAACAGATAAGGATAAAAATTACCGCAGCAGCGAAACTATTTATCAATCTATCATTACTTATGAGCAAACAAAACCAGCAGGACTGAATGGTTTTATCCTGCTTATGCATATCGGCGCAGGCCCGGGCAGAACAGATAAATTTTACAAGCGACTTCCTGAATTGATTAAATATTTAAGACAAAAGGGCTATCATTTTCAAAGAGTTGATGAATTGCTCAGGAGTAACTAAAATCAAAGTCTGTAACTTTTTGCCCGCCATTTCATTCCTTATCTTTGCCACATGCATTTCGAAAAAATTCATAATAAAGGGCAGGCCCGTTTGTTCAAGAATGATTTTCTGGAGGCGTTGACAAAGGCAAATCCATTAGTGATCTGGGGTATGTATATCCCGATACTCAGTTTCATTATTTACACCGCTGCCACAAAATATAATCACAACACAAAAACAATCTTGCTTGTTTTCTTTGCCGGTATGTTTTTCTGGTCATTTTTTGAATACATAGCACATCGTTTTATTTTTCACTGGGTGCCTAAAACTCCACGGGCTACAAAGTTTGTTTATACCCTGCATGGTAATCATCACCATTATCCAAGGGACAGGCAAAGATTGTTCATGCCTCCCGTGCCGAGCCTGATCATTTCGTCATCATTGTTCGGGTTGATGTATCTTATTATGGGTAGCTATGCTTTCATGTTCTTTCCCGGCTTTTTGCTTGGCTATCTTATGTATGGCACCATGCACTATGCCATTCATGCATGGAACCCGCCTTTCAAATGGATGAAACCTCTTTGGAGAAATCACCACCTGCATCATTATAAAAATGAACACAACGGGTATGGCGTAAGTTCCACTTTATGGGATCATGTGTTCGGAACCATGTTTGACCTGAGGAAAGAAAAAGAAGATAAAGAGAAAGTGCAGGAGCTGATGTTTGAGAGAAAGAAGAAGTAATATTATTTTGATCATCTGCATTACTGCTATCAGCTTGAGTTGCGACGCTCCGTTCATCTTTTGGTAATTCTAATCATCATATGCGAAGAACCACAGTTTATTTTTTAGCATTCATTATTGCGGCATTTGCAGCCTGTAATCACAAAAAAGAAAAGAACCAGGAAAAGACTGCCCCATTATCGGCCAAAGAAACTGTGTTATTTAACCAGCTTGTATATAAACCCAACGTAAAAGATTCATTTGCCAAATATTCCCCCGATTATGAGATTGTTTATCTGTCCGAAGCGGTCAATGGCAACCTTGCCATTATTGTGAAAAAGAAAGATGCCAATCAATATGCAGTAGTGATTCGTGGCTCCATGATTGAATTTAGCAATGCAGGGTTTCAGAATTTCATCATGCAGGATTTCAACATCTTTACCATGAAGAAGTGGGAATATGCAGATACGGTAAAGGAGGCTTACATCGGCGAGGGAACATATAGCGGGTTTAGTAATTTATTACAGTTAAAGGATATTGCAACAGGATTAGGCATCAAAGAATTTATTGAGCAAAAAATTCCGGCGGGTTCAAATATCGTTATTACGGGTCACAGCCTTGGCGGCAATCTTGCTTACCCAATGGCAGGATATTTAAAAAAGGAGCTACCTGCTGAAAAGAAAAACAACTTGCAGCTTATCACATTCGGCGCCCCTGCTTCCGGCAATGCCGCCTTTGTGCAGGATATAGAAGAAAAATTTCCCGGCGCTGAACGATATGTTATTGATAAAGATATTGCGCCTGCATTTCCTGATCTGGGCAGGATTGGAGAATTATCAAAGCTGCTGGGACTTGACAGTGTATTGAATATCGCCAGCCTTAACATAAACGGAGTTTCTGCCAATGCGAATGACCTCATAAATATCGCCGGCGAGATTCTGAAAGAAACCAACATCATTCCGGAAGGCAACAAATATGTGCAAAGCCGGAGGCATCTTCGGCCATTAACAAGCGGCATTTTGAATTCTTCTGTTAGCGGCACGACTGTTGATGCCATGTTTGAAAGGGCCTATGAGTTTCACAAAGTGGATGCTTATGCGGTGCTGCTGGGAGGGAAGGCGATAAATTAAATGCAGGTCACCATTTTTCTTCATCGGAAATATCCCTGCTGTCTTTTGCTTTTTTCCTGCTTTCAATTTTCTGTAGTTGCCTTTCAATAATCATATTTGCTATTATGCTTCCGGCATTTTCATCCCGATGCTTATGCAATAAATTTTTGAGTTTAGTTTCACTTACATCAACCCGGTATAAAAGAGAAACCAGTTTCTCAAAATCATCCTGTATTAAATGGTTGATATGCCTTGAAAGTTTTTCTTTCAATAACTCCATTGAAATATTGTTGGGCAATTCAATGTTAAACGATTGCCGTAATGATGGAATCAAATCTGTGATAATCCGTGGCATCTGTGAGAACTAAAATTTTTCTACAATTCCAAGATTAAACAAGGCAAAATCATATTTCACCGGGTCGTTCTTGTCCAAAGTTCGCAAAAATTCAGTGAGCTCAACAGCGGCTTGCCACCCGATAGCTATCGGGTCAGTTTGTTTTCTTTTTAGAATCCCGAGTTTTCTTGCCACCCTTGCGACATGTAAATCAATAGGGCAAATAAGCTGAGAGGGAGAAATATTTTTCCATATTCCAAAGTCAACTCCTTTTTTGTCTTTTCTTGCCATCCAGCGAAGGAACATGTTTAATCTTTTGCAGCTTGACTTTCTTTCTGGTGTAGCAACATGTTTTTTTGTTCTTGCCGGCACATGTTCCAGTGAAAAGAAATAATGGTGAAATCCTGAAAGCATTTTCTCAATTGTTTCTCCATGCCGGGTAAAAGCTGTTTCCAGGCTTTTATTCCGGCTGTAGTGGTATTTGAAAAACTCAATAAAATAGAGCAAGTCGGTTGCTGTAAAAGTTCTGTGTTTGAATTCTTTTAATCTTTTCAATCCACCTAAATCATGGTTGAGGCAGAACTCATAAGGGGCATCATCCATCAGTTGCATCAGTTCTTTTGATTTCCGGATAATTGTTTTCCGGTTGCCCCAGGCAAATGTTGCGGCAAAGAAACCCGCAATTTCTATATCCTGTTTTTTTGTAAATAAATGTGGAATAGAAATAGGATCGTCTTTAATGAAAGAAGGCCGATTGTATTTTTTTACAGCCTTATCAAGGAAAGTTTTTAATGGATAAATATCTTTTTGCATCAGTTGAGCAGCCTCCGCATTATCATTATTCCCAGCCTGTCCCCGGCATCATTTGTGTTGAATTTATTTATTACCACCACCACTGCCTTTCTTTTTTCTTTCGAAAAAGCAACAAAAGTTGAAAAGCCATAAGTACCGCCATTATGCCAGTAAAACATCGTGTTATTGTTCCTTTCCATTGTGTGCCAGGCACGGCACACTTTTATATTTTCATTTACAGTGACTGTTGGTTGAAGCAGGCTGTGAATGGTAGGATCATTGGTATTGGAGTACATGAATTCAAGATAATTAAGCAGGTCATGTGCTGAACATTTGATTGCCCCGGCAGGGGCCATACAATCAAAGTTCCAAAAAGGATTTTTTATATTTTCATAATAACCCTGGCTGATATTGGTAAGAGAATCGGGTACATTCAGAAATGCATTCATATTGAGCGGATCAAACAACAGTTGTTTTAAAAGGGCTTCATATTTCTTCCCCGAGATGCTTTCGGCCAATATACCGCATAAGGCAAACCCGGTGTTGGAGTAATTGCTTTTGCCATCAGGCTTCAGCCGGGCATTTTTAAGATAGCTGAACAGATTATCTCTTCTGTAATTTTCATAAGGCTGTTTGTTATCAACACCCACAGGCATATTATCGGGGATCCTTGCTAATCCCGAAGTGTGGTTCATCAGGCTTAAAAAACTGGCTGCTGAAAGAGTTTCGTTTTCGTCAAGATTGCCAGGGAGATAATTTTTTACGGGTAAACTGTCATTAATCTTATGTTCCCTTAAAACAGTTTTTAGTACCAGCGCTGTAAATGTCTTGGTAATACTGCCCGCTTCAAAAATGGTTAATGAATCAAAGCCATATTTTTTATCAGGAGCGGCAAATCCAAAATTGTAAAAGCTTCTTTTTCCACTGTCGGAAACGGCTACAAAGAGCCCAGGTAATTTTCTGTTTTTTTGCAGGCTGTCTCCTTTTTGATTAATAAAAGAAGCAATGTCTGTGTTATCTGATATTTTGTTTTCCTGAGCATTACAGGAAAATAACAGTAAAGCACAGCATCCGATAAAAAAAATATTGTGCTTTATCATGTTTATCCTATTGCATATTTTAAATCTCCAATCAAATCATCCGCATCTTCAATACCTACACTTAACCTAATCAATGAATCCGATAATCCATTCTTAATTCTTTCTTCTCTGGGAATAGAAGCATGTGTCATGCTGGCCGGGTGATTGATCAAAGATTCTACACCACCGAGGCTTTCCGCCAGTGAAAATAAATGTGTAGAAGACAAAACCCTTTTGGCTTCATCCACACTGTCATTCCTTAATTCAAATGAAAGCATGCCGCCAAAATCTCTCATTTGTTTTTTTGCAATGGCATGATTAGGATGATCTTCAAATCCCGGCCAGTAAACTTTTCCAACTTTAGGATGATTACGCAGCCAGTTGGCAATGATCTTTCCGTTTTCACAATGAGCTTTCATCCGCACACCCAGTGTTTTTATTCCACGCAATACAAGAAAACAATCCATCGGTCCGGGCACTGCTCCGCAGCTTTTCTGAATGAAGTATAATTTTTCCCTCAATTCAGCATCCTTCATCACAAGGGCACCTTGTATCACATCGCTGTGACCTCCCAGATACTTGGTGACTGAGTGCATCACAATATCAGCACCCAGGTCAAGGGGATTTTGCAATGCAGGTGAAGCAAACGTATTATCTACCGCCAATAAAATATTTTTTGATTTTGCAATGGAAGCAGCAGCCTCAATATCCGTAACATTCATCAATGGATTGGTGGGGGTTTCAATCCAGATAAGTTTTGTTTTATCCGTTACCGCTTTTTTAATATTATCAATAGCAGTGGTGTTGACGTAATTAAATTTTATCCCGAATTTTTCAAACACTTTACTGAAAAGACGGTAAGTGCCGCCATACATATCATTGCCGCAGATCACTTCATCACCGGGTTGCAATAATTTAATTACGGCATCAGTGGCGGCCACCCCACTACTGAAGGATAAACCAAATTTTCCGTTTTCAATAATCGCTAACGCCTCTTCCAAAGCTTTCCTGGTAGGGTTCTGGCTGCGGGCATATTCAAAACCTTTGTTTACTGCCGGCGCTTCCTGCACATAAGTAGAGGTTTGAAAGATGGGTGTCATGATGGCGCCGGTAGAGGGGTCAGGGGTGGCTCCGGCATGAATATATTTGGTAGCTGCTTTCATTTTTTAAAATTGAATAGGTAACGATGCTTTTACATTATCCCAGGCTACAACAAGATTGGCTCCGGTTGTTGTTTTTTCAAAAAACATGGCAAGTGCTTCCACTGCGGCATCCATTTTTTGTATGGGCACTTCTACCCGCACTACATCTTTTTTTGCATCATACTTAAATGCTCCCCATGTGTCTGTTTCGTTATTGAGAATAATTGTCCAAGATGTTTCATTCACCAGTGCATACAAAGTGTAGCGGCCTGACCTTATTTTCTTGCCACCGATTTTTACATTTTTAAAAAACTGTATTTCGGTAGCTTCATTGGCTCCCATTCTCCATACCTCGCCATATTTCACCAATCCGCCAAAAATCATCCGTCCTGCTTTTTGGGGACGGCTGTAAATAACCCTTGCCACCAGAGGCTCGGTTATTTTATCCTGTATTTTTTGTACCGGATAGTTGGCCGGGTAATAACTCATGTCCATCGGAGATTTATCAACCGGCGGAAAAGAATTTGCCTGTGCCAGTAATAAGGCTGGGGAGAAAATTACTGCGAGTACCAAAATTATCTTTCTCATAAAAAAATTATGTATTTGCAAAAATAGCTGATTCAATTTTTACCGGCGGTTCAATGCTGAATTAGTATTTCAAATTCTTTCCTGGCAAAGGATTTTACATCGACCCAAAAACGACGAAAGTAAGTTTGTAAAGGTTGATAGTTATCTTCAAAAAGTCGAGAAGCTGTTTCACTTTCGGTTAAATAAACGGAACGACGCACCACTCCGCCAAGACTTTTTCCGGCTCCCCACCGGCTACTATAATTGAATAACCAGTTATGCTCTTTCATATAGGGATACATCCCGGCAAATTTTTCAGGCAACCAATGCAGGTGATCATCAACCGTGGCATAAACCTTTTTTGAAAAATCAAGTAAGGATTTTTCACTGAATTCATTTTCATCACAGGCAAGAAAATGATCATATACTACATCAACAAAGGCACCGGCATATAGGCGGTAAGCAGGACGAAAAATTTCTTTCGCTTCGTTAGTGGCTGCATGACCGTCTGTAAAAATATCAATAGCCCTGTGCAGAGCAATTCCTTTTTGAATGCCTGTGGGATAATCAAATTTCTTCTTCCCTTTTACAAAATCGCTGATAAGATTCCCTACCAGTATTTCCGGATGATTAAATGAAAGATATGAATGGGCCAGGTAATTGATAGATGGGGTTTTGAAATGAATTATTGATTTAATCCCAGGTCCGGCAAATCTCATACTGTTTTTATGAAGCGCAAAATATTATAGGAATTGAGCTTTGATAAACGGTATTAAACGATGTCAGGCGGCATACATTCAGCAACATATGTTAACAGCGATTAACACTCAATTCCATTGGTCATTTATACCCGCCTTTTGGTCATAAATAACTATGGCGGAGCTGTAACCCGTTCTACATTTGTATCGTCACACATAACAAAGAAATTAATAAGATTAACCATAACCTTCAAAATAAAATGATTATGAAAAAGATGATGTTAACCCTGGCAATTGCGATTAGCAGTTTAGCCTCATTTGCCGCCGGGGAAGATAAAGTGAATCAGAAAGTACTGGATGCATTTAAAAATGAGTTTGCTGTTGCCAAAAATGTAGAATGGGTTGCAGGGAGTAACTATTACAGGGCCGCTTTTGTTTATAATGACAAACATGTTTTTGCTTATTACAGCACTGAGGGAGATTTATTGGGGCTTACCCGTTATATCAGCGTTTCTGATTTGCCGATGAACCTGCAGATAAGCCTGAAAAAAGATGCAGGCAGCTATTGGATCAGCGACTTGTTTGAAGTGGCAAAAAATGAATCTACCACTTATTACATCACGTTGGAAAATGCCGATGAAAAAATAATCTTCAGATCTTCAAACGGAAGCAGCTGGGAAGAATTTAAAACAGTAAAAAAAGTATAGCTGCGACGACGCATAAAGCTCCGTCGCACAAGTAAGTTTTGGTGTGTGGTAAAACAAGCCCCGACCTGCACATTTGCTGCAACGTCGGGGTTTTGTATTTTTAAATACATGTATTTTTGCGATTCTCGCAAAGTCTCCCGACACTTTGGCCGGGATCAGAAGGCGGTCACATTAAAACTTATACAATGAACAAAGGACCCGTTTCAAAATTTATCGAGCATCATTACCGTCATTTTAATGCTGCTGCTTTAATGGATGCAGCCAAAGCCTATGAAGCCCATCTGAATGAAGGAGGCAAAATGATGATCACCCTCGCTGGCGCCATGAGCACCGGGGAGCTGGGAATATCACTTGCCGAAATGATACGCCAGGGAAAAGTAGATATCATCAGTTGTACCGGCGCAAACCTGGAAGAAGATGTAATGAATCTTGTGGCGCATTCTCATTATAAAAGAATCCCAAACTACCGTGACCTTACGCCAAAAGAAGAGTGGGATCTGCTGGAGAATCATTTTAACCGGGTTACTGATACCTGTATCCCTGAAGAAGAAGCATTTCGTCGTTTGCAAAAGCATTTGGTGAAACAATGGAAAGATGCCGAAGCAAAAGGAGAAAGATATTTCCCGCATGAATTTTTATATAAGACAGTTTTAAGCGGCGATCTGAAGCCTTATTATGAAATTGATCCGAAAGACAGCTGGATCATTGCAGCGGCAGAAAAAAATATCCCAATTGTTGTACCGGGATGGGAGGACAGCACCACCGGAAATATTTTTGCCAGTTATGTGGTGAAGGGTGAACTGAAAGCAAGTACTGTTAAAAGCGGCATTGAATATATGGTATGGCTTACCAACTGGTACAGAAATAATTCATCTGGTAAAGGAGTTGGTTTCTTCCAGATAGGTGGTGGCATTGCCGGCGATTTCCCGATATGTGTGGTGCCGATGATGTACCAGGACCTGGAATGGCATGATGTTCCTTTCTGGAGCTATTTCTGCCAGATCAGTGATTCTACTACTTCCTATGGTTCTTATTCAGGGGCGGTTCCCAATGAGAAAATTACCTGGGGCAAATTAGACATCCATACACCTAAGTTTATTGTAGAGAGTGATGCTACCATTGTGGCTCCTTTGATATTTGCATGGGTGCTTGGCTGGTAACATATATTTTTTTTAGAATAAAAATTGAACCCCGACGGTACCGCCGGGGTTTGTTTTTATAAGGAAAGGCAAGGATTGAAGTTTTCAAAAGGATGGGTTCACTTCTTCACGGGGCTAATAACGAAAAATAGACCCGGCAGGTTGCCGGAAGTTTAACAGCAGAAAAAATCTTCTTTTGCGGAAGAGAGATGTATACCAAGGAGGACTATATTATGCGCAGGCAATTTTTTCAACCCGGCGCTGATGGCGGCCGCCTTCAAAATCTGTCGTCATAAAAAGGGCTACCATTTTTTCTGCATCACCTTCACGAACAAAGCGGGCAGGGACGCAGATGATATTTGCATTGTTATGTTCTCTTGCAAGTTGCGCCAGCTCTTCTCCCCAGCATACTGCCGCCCTGACACCCTGGTGTTTGTTGGCAGTAATGGCCACTCCATTGGCGCTGCCACAAAGTAAAATACCGAATGCTGCTTCGCCTTTTTCTACTGCGGTTGCAACCGGATGTGCAAAATCAGGATAGTCGACCGAATCCTTGCCGTGAGTACCGAAATCATGGAATGCCAAACCTCTTCCTTCGAGGAATGAGATCAGGTCTTCTTTATAATCATAGCCAGCATGATCGCTGCCGATAGCAATGGGCTTATGAAGATCAAAGGGAGAATGCATAAAAATGATTTGTTTTACGAGATCCGGGATAGGGGAACATTACCCCGCAAAGTTAGTTATCCTGTAACTCAAAACCCGCAACCCCTAACTTTCTTTAGCTCCACTCTTTTCGTTCTTTCTCCTGTCTTTTGTTGATACGGGATGCAATGGCAATACTGGCTTCGTATAATATGTACAGCGGCAGGGTGACAATCATTAAACTAAATGGATCGGTAGAAGGAGTAATGATGGCAGCCGCAATTAGAATAACGATAAATGCATGCCGCCTGTATTTTTTCAGGAAACGGGCTGTAATGATGCCAATCCTTGTCAGCACCATTACCAGTAATGGCATCTGGAATAATACACCAATGCCCACGGTGGTATAGATCAGGTTTTCCAGATAATCAGAAAATGAAGGCATGATAACGATCTGCGAACTGAGTTTGAAATTGAAATAAAAGTTCACCATGAAAGGAGTGAGGATAAAATACCCGAATGCTACACCCAAAAAAAACAAGAACGAAACCCAGAAGATAACACCCCTGGTTCTTTTTAACTCTTTTTCGGACAAGGCAGGTTTTACAAACTTCCAGAATTCCCAGAAGATATAAGGAAAGGCAAGGATGAAGCCGCCCATAAAACCAAGTGTGAAATACGAAATGAACTGTCCGGTCATTTTGTTTTCCAAAAACTTTGCATCCACTCCCTTAAAACAAAGGACATCCCCGATACCAATGCCATGCCCAAGGCTGCATAGCCATTTTGCGGATATAAAATCAGTTCTTGTAGGGGCCATCAGCACCTGATCTACTATTTGATTTGCATAAATTAGTACGATGATACAGCCAATAGCAATGGCAATGACGGAACGAATCAGGTGCCAGCGTAATTCTTCCAGGTGGTCAATGAAAGACATTTCGGCGCCGGGTTCTTTTTTCCGTTTATTAAAGAAATCCAACAATGCCATTATGATGTTTTAGAAGGAAGCAAAGATAAGTGGTGAATAGATAAACTCGTAGCTCACAGCTCGCAACTCTCTTACTTAAGTCTCTTCATCCTCACCATTTCAATCCTTGTATCACTTACCACCATGATGTCAAATTCATAATCATCAATGATGATTCGTTCTTTCTGACGGGGGATGGTCTCGTGGTAATTAATGATATAGCCGGAAAGGGTTTCGGATTCGTCTTCACCAAAATCAAAGCCATATTTTTCTTCGAGATAGTCGAGTTCAAGGCGGCCGGAGAAGATATATTCGTTTTCTGAAAGTTGTTTTTCTTCAAATTCCTCTGTGTCATATTCATCCTGTATCTCGCCAAACAGTTCTTCCAGCACATCTTCCATGGTGATAATGCCTGCTGTGCCTCCAAACTCATCCACCACCCAGGCTATGCTTTTTCTTTCTTTGGTGAATTTGCTGATAAGATCGGTGGCGCTCATGCTCTCGGGTACTGCAGGTATGGGCAATAAAATGTTTTGAATGGAAACAGGATTTTTAAACAGATCGAGTTGGTGAATATAACCGGTGATGTGGTCTATGTTTTTTTCATACACTACCAGTTTACTCAACTTGGTTTCTACAAATTTTTTCCGCAAATCTTCCATACTGCTCCGGCTCTCCATACCGATGATCTCTTTGCGGGGTACCAGGCATTGCCGTATTCTTATTTTGGGAAGCTCCTGTGCATTCTCCATCAGTTGCGCATTGCGTTCCTGTTTTTCATCATCGGCCAGTTGCTGAAACAGGTGTTTCAGGTCGCTGCGTTTCAGCGGATCTTTGTTTTTGCTGAGACGGATATTAAAAACCCATTTCAGTATCCATTCCGCAAGGTCTATTAAAACTGAAGCCAACGGAAAAAACATCTGGTAGAAAAAATCGGTGATATAAGCCAGCCGCACAAGCCAACTATTGCTGTGCGCCCTGAAAAATGCACGGGGAATGAATTCGGCAACTATTAAAACGATGAATGTGGTGAAAGTGATTTCAACAATGAGCCGGATGGCGCCGCTTTCCACATGCCAGTACTGCCAGATGGGTCGCATTACGGCACTGATCTGCAAACCAAGAAATACAAGGAAGAGTGTAAAACCAATTAAAGTGGTGCCAAGAAACCTTGCCGGCGATTGCACAAACTTAGCGAGCAGTTGCAGCGAAGCTCCGCCCTGTTTCTTTTTTATTTCAATACCCAGGCGGTTGGCGCTGTAAAAAGCCATTTCGATACCGGCAAAAAAACCCATCAATGCCAGGGTAAGAATGAAGAACAGTATCGCATTCACTGAAATCATGATGTGAAGTTACTCTCCAACACTTAAAGGGGGTTTAGAAAATTCCTTACGTATTCTTCTGCTTCTTTGCAGGCATCTGCCAGTATGTTGTTGATTATAACCTTATCGAAGCGATCCTTGAATGTCATTTCGTAGGATGCTTTTTCAATTCTTGCTCTCAAAGATTCAGGGGTTTCGGTGCCTCTTGCTTTCAGCCTTCTTTCCAGTTCTTCGATGGAAGGCGGTTCAATGAAAAGCGATAAAGAATTTTCCCTGTATTGCTCCTGTATGTTGATGCCGCCTTTTACATCCACATCCAGCAAAGGAGTTTTGTGCTGCTTCCAGATCCGCTCAAGTTCAATTTTTAAAGTGCCATAATATTTATCATGATACACCATTTCCCATTCAGCGAACTCATGATTTTCAATACGCCGCCTGAACTCATCTGCCAAGATGAAATAATAATCCACGCCATGTTTCTCATGCCCGCGGGGCGGACGGGTTGCGCAGGAAATGGAAAACTGCAATTGTGCAGGAAATGTTTTCAGCAAATGTTTGGTCACCGATGTTTTACCGGCGCCGGAGGGAGCAGCGATGATGATGATCCTGTTTTGAGAGACAGCCATGTGCAAAGAAAAGGAAAGATAAAGTAAATGCTATCAGCAAATCTGATATCTTAATCTTCGCCATTGAGAATTTACTGTATATATTTTTCGACTCCCTGTTTGCGGGTTCAAACTCTTAGCGAACCACGGAAACCCCTTGCTGCATAATAAGATTCTGCACCGTTGTGACCCGTGAAAACATGATTGTAACGGCGATCGCAATAAATGGCGCCGCCGAGCTTTCTGATATCGGCAGGTGTTTTTATCCAGCTCGATGTTTTGGTATCGAAGTCTCCTGATTGTTGCAGTTCACGGTATTGTTCTTCTGTTAAAAGTTCGATGCCCATGGCAGTTGCCATATTGATGGCGCTGTCTTTTGGTTTGTGTTCTTTCCTTGCATTCAAAGCTTCGTGGTCATAACAAAGACTTCTGCGGCCGGCAGGGCTTTCTGCGGAGCAATCATAGAAAATATATTCACCCGTTTTCCTGTCCTGGCCTACTACATCCGGTTCACCGCCGCTACTTTCCATTTCATTGAGCGACCATAGTTTTTCAGGATTGGCTTTCAGCTTTATCTGCACTTTAATCCATTCAAGACGCTTATGCCTGTTCATTTTTTTTTCAAAACGGGTTTTCAATGTGCTGAGCAGCGCTGTACATTGTGATGCCGGCAATTGCTTTTTATTGTTTTTTGCCATGATATGTTATTTTAGTTTTTGTACAATGTCTTGCAGTAAGGCGTGAACCATATCAGGCTGAAAGATAAATAAATGCTTAGAGCAATGCTGATATACCCCGATCGAATGTTGTTATCTAGCATCACACTTTCTGTACTTTAGGGTAAAAAGAGTGATAAGAAGGGTTATCCTGGATAGTCAATATATTTTATTTCGCAGCAATTCTTTCACTCCTCCGAACCATTCATCTTTTAAAATACTGAGAACAATGCTGTCCCGCCTGGAGCCATCCACCGTAGGCATATGGTTGCGGAGGATTCCTTCCACCACGCAGCCAATATCTTTCATGGCAGTGATACTTTTTTCATTGCCTGCATGTGCCCTGAACTCTAACCGTTCCAATCCCCATTCTTCAAAGACAAAGGTTAAGAGTAAAAGTTTGCAATGCCTGTTCAATCCTGTGCGTTGAAATACCTGACCATACCAGGTGTAACCAAGCTGGGTGCTTAGATAAGCCTGCTGAATATCGTAAAATCTTGTACTGCCTGCATAGCGATTGGCTTTTTTATCGAAGACAATAAAAACATATTCTTTTTTTTCTTCCATATTCTTCACTGCGCCATTGATATAGTTGCGAAGATTTTCTTCACCGGCACAGGTAATGAGGCCATATTTCCAGATATCAGGTTCATGAAGTGAGAAGGGGAGAAGACGGTCAAAATCGTCTTTACGGAGTGCTCTTAATAATATTCTTTCGTTTTCTAAAATCGGGGTATGTTCAAAAATATCTGCGATCATCTGCTACTTTGATTGGGTTAAATATTCTTTGTTGTATTCGTTTAAGAAAATAATAAGCTCTTTCATAGTGAATCTTTTTTCTGCCTTGGTTAATAAATCAGGATAATCGCTGACATAAGGTTCGATATCCTTTATTTTGAAGGAAGACAGCAGAACAGCTTTTGACAGCGCAGGTTTCAATGAATCATTCTTGGCAATATAATAATCAAAAAAGGTTTGAGTAGTGGAAGAAGTGGTGGTTGGTGGCTGCTGAATTCCATCCCGGGTAACTGTTTTTGTGGTTGATTTATGAACTGAATAAGAGTATTCATAAAAATCAATTCTGCCCGCCACTAATTTTTTTACAAACAGCATATTTGCCATACGCCGGTCACCAATACTGGTTTCTACATCCACTGTTCCGTAATTATATGCCACACCGTTTTCCGCCAGGCCAAAACCTGTAATGGTTCCGCCTGCGTAGAAAATAGTTTCTTCACCGGCGATCAGCAACTTTATTGTTTTTACCGGATGGTCATGCTTGCTGTCAAAAAAAATTTTACACCAAATAGTATCCATCCCTTTCAAAGCATATCCATTTTTGAAAGTATTATTATTCTCTTGTGCCAATGCATTAAAAGAAGTGACGAATGATATTATCAGGCCAAATATTTTTTTCATCCCTCAATTCTTTTTATATCCGCCCCCAACTTTCTTAACCTTGTATCAATATCCTCATAACCCCGATCAATCTGTTCGATATTCTGAATAATGCTTTTTCCTTCTGCACTGAGTGCAGCAATCAATAATGCTACGCCGGCACGGATGTCGGGTGAACTCATTGTGATGCCACGCAATGCTTGCTCTCTTTCCAATCCAATCACTACAGCCCGGTGCGGGTCGCAGAGAACAATCCTTGCACCCATATCAATAAGTTTGTCAACAAAGAACAGGCGGCTTTCAAACATTTTCTGATGAACGAGTAAAGAACCCTTTGCCTGTATGGCTGTAACCAAAACAATGCTTAACAGGTCCGGAGTAAAGCCCGGCCATGGATGATCATAGATGGTCATTACAGAACCATCGAGGAAGGTTTGTATCTCATAAGTTTCCTGTGCAGGAATATGAATGTCATCATCGCTGAAATTCATTTTAATTCCGAGCTGCTGAAATTTTTCAGGAATGATACCTAAATGATCAATGCCGGCTTCTTTGATCGTTATATCACTTTGCGTCATGGCAGCAAGACCGATGAATGACCCCACCTCAATCATATCCGGTAATATCGTGTGAGAGGCGCCACTCAGATAATCAACTCCTGTAATACTTAACATGTTACTGCCAATACCTGAAATATTTGCACCCATCCGGTTCAGCATTTTGCATAACTGCTGTATGTAAGGTTCACAGGCCGCATTGTAAATAGTAGTTCTGCCTTTTGCCTTTACAGATGCCATTATAATATTGGCAGTGCCGGTTACGGATGGTTCATCAAGTAACAAGTTTGTTCCTTTAAGATGCGAAGCGTCCAAATGAAAAAATCCATCCTGTTCATTGTAATTAAAGAAAGCGCCAAGTTTTTCAAATCCGGTAATATGAGTGTCTAATCTTCTTCTTCCTATTTTATCGCCTCCGGGTTTGGGGATGAATGCTTTTTTAAATCTGCCGAGCATCGGGCCAGCCAGCATTACTGATCCACGAAGACGACCACTTTTCTTTTTATAGTCTTCGCTGTGCAGGTAATCAATGTTTACATCATCTGCCTGAAAGCTGCATTCATGACGGCTGATCCTTTCCACTTTTACTTTCATCTCAACGAGCAATTCAATCAAAAGATTGACATCTGTGATATCTGGAATATTGCTGATAGTAATTTTTTCAGGAGTGAGCAAAACAGCGCTGATGATCTGCAATGCTTCGTTCTTTGCGCCTTGCGGAACAATTTCGCCTTTTAATCTTTTGCCACCCTTTACTTCGAAAGAATGCATGAGCCCTCCTGACCTCCCTAAAGGGAGGAATTTAGATATTACAAATTAAATGAGATTGCAAATATAGAAAGCCCTTTAGGGCGTTGGGGGTTCAGTATCTCTTTTTCTTAAACCCGCCACCGCCACGATTATCCCTTCTGTCATTGCGTCCGCCACCACGTTGCTGAAACTTTCCCCCCCGTTTGCCATATCCACCACGGTCACGGTTGTCCTGTTGCGGACGGAATGCTTTTACATAAGGAGTATTAGTGAAGGTGAGCTGGCCATCAGTAATATTTGTCAGTTCACTTTGAATTGCATCATCATGAGCAGTTTCCTTATGCCAGTTGCTATAGGCAAGCTTCATATAATAAGCGATTGCATTGGCAAAGCCAAGACGTTTATCGGGGTTTTCTTCTTTTAATGCTTTATTGATGATGACTTCAAGATTTTTACCCAAATGCGAAAATTTCGGATGGCGCTTGGGATAAGGCAGCGGATGTGGTTTTGCTTTCAATGTTTCCCGGGTAGGGATGGGATAAGGCGATTTTACATCGAGTTTGAAATCGGCTATCAGGAATAGATGGTCCCACAGTTTATGACGAAAGTCTTCTACATTTTTTAAATGGGGATTTAAAAAGCCCATCAGTTCTATAGCGGCATGGGCATTGCGTTGTCTGCGTTCCGGCTCTTCAATAGTTAGAATATGCTCAATCATCTTTTGCACATGACGTCCGTATTCACGCATGGTCAGGTGATTTCTTGTAGTATTATATTCCATGGATCAAATTTGGTATGGCAACAAAAGTAGAAAAAGAAGTCCGAAGTAGGAAGCAGGAGATTAGAAGCTCTTCTTTAGCTGTCAGGGTAAAAAGAAGGGGCCCCGAACCAAGGCCCCTTTTACAAGCCACCATCCTCTTCCACCTAAGAGGTCGTTTAATGAAAAGTTGACTGACACATGACAGGTGGCTTGCCATATCCTACCGTCCCAAACCCATAGTATTTTTTAGTTATCCCGGTGACAGGATATAATTTTCCGGCTGAATTAATAACAAATTTGATACCAACCTGCCTGCAACGGTTGTTAGTATTGCTTTTTTTTGTCCGTTCAGAACTAAAAATGGCAACCGCAATTTTAGAATGCAGGTCCAGCAATGAAGAAAAATAAGAGTGTTCCATAAGACACAGTTTCGGTTTCTGATTATTATTTCAGGTATAAAAATAGCCTTAAGGATAAAGTGGTACAATAGTAAAATGAGGACGTATAAGCCGGATTTTCTCTTCTTATTTTACACTTGCCGGAAAAGCCTTTTTACGGAGTAAGTAACCTAATCAACTGATACCTTTGCGGACTAAAGATTTATATCTGTATTTGCCAGAACCATATTGGGATGCCATTGCCGAAAGGGTTAAAAAAAGAAGTTCTCACAGTTTGCTTGCAGGCGATGAAGGACCTTTTTATGAATACAAAAGAGCAAATTTTTTAAAACTTCTCCATTCAATAGAATTTGAAAATAAAACAGTACTGGAAGTGGGCTCAGGGCCAGGAAGCAACTTGGTTGAAGTCTATGCGTTAGATCCAAAAGAACTTTTTGGTGTTGATATATCAACGAAAATGATTGAAATTTCCAAGAATGTTATTGGCAAAAGAAAGATAAACTTATTTAAAATTGATGGGAGGCATCTTCCCTTTCCCGACAGGAAATTTGATCTCAGTTTTACCTCAACAGTACTGCAGCATATAACAGATGAAAAGATGCTTGTTGAATTGACGGCAAATCTATGCAGGGTTACACAGACAGATATATACCTATTTGAAAGGGTTAAAAAAAGAAAAATAAAGAACGAGTCAAATACAGGGAGAACAATTCAGGAATACGAAACACTTTTCAAGAGCAATTTCTTTTACCTTACAGAAACAAGGTTTCTGTTTACCGGAATAAGTGGTTTTGTATGCGGAGGAGTCCGGTGGTTATTTAATCGGTGCAATAGAAAAGAGGGTGAACCCGAAACAAGATTTTCTGTTTTTTTGCAAAGATTTGCATTATGGTTTACAAAATGGATGGATAAAGTTTTTAAGGCAAAAGGGGATCTTGCCATGCTTCATTTCACAACTCGGACAAATAATCCATCTAAATGATAATTGCCGTCAATACACGGTTTTTGCTGACGGACCATCTTGAAGGAGTTGGTTATTTTATTTCTGAAACATTCAGGCGAATAGTTCAGCAATATCCCGAACATAAATTCATCTTCATTTTCGACAGACCGTATGATGAACGATTTGTGTTTGGAAAAAATGTGACATCTGTCATTGCCGGTCCTCCGGCACGTCATCCATTGCTTTGGAAATTCTGGTATGATGTAAAAGTTCCGGCTGTGCTGCGGAAATATAAAGCGGATGTGTTTGTATCCTGCGATGGTTTTTGTTCCTTAAGAACCAAAGTACCCCAATGCCTCGTGGTTCATGATCTTGCTTTTTTGCATTATCCTGATTTTATCCGGAAATCTCATCTTTTTTACTACAAAAGAAATACATCTAAGTTTTTAGCTAAGGCGAAATCAATCGCCACGGTTTCTGAATTTTCGAAAAGAGATATTATTACACATTACAAAACAGAAACTGATAAAGTTGATGTTGTGTTTAGCGCAGCAAAAGAAATATTTAACCCGGCCAATGATGACAGTAAGAAAGAAATAAAAAATAAATACACTGAAGGAAAAGAATATTTTGTGTATGCCGGCGCCATACATCCCCGGAAAAATCTGATAAGCCTGCTGAAAGCATTTTCTGTTTTCAAGAAAAGGTTGCAGTCAAACATGAAACTGGTTTTGGCCGGAAGACTTGCCTGGAAGTATGAATCATTTACTGAAAGCCTGAAGACATATAAATACAAAAACGATGTGGTAATGACCGGCTATTTGCAGGAAGATGAATTGGTAAAAGTTACGGGATCTGCTTATGCAATGGTATATCCTTCTTTGCTTGAAGGTTTTGGTGTCCCGGTATTGGAGGCAATGCAATGCCATGTGCCGGTTATCACATCCATCAATTCTTCCATGAGTGAAATAGCAGGCGAAGCTGCATTATATGCTGATGCAACGGATTATAATGATGTTGCGGAAAAAATGATGTTGCTGTATAAAGATGAAAAGCGAAGAACAGAAATGATTGAAAAAGGAAAAGATATTACCTCAAAATATAACTGGGAAAAAACGGCTGAACTGCTCTGGCAGTCCATCCTGAAAGCTGCTGAGAAAGACCATTAAATCATTTTCATCGGCGTATTCAATGGTCTATCTTTGCGCCTTTAAATTTTATTATGAGCAAATCAAGCATACTGATAGATGTGATGATGGATGAAAACCGGGTGCCGGCTTCCATTGCATGGAGCGCAACAGATACCTCGGCGGAAAATGCACAGAAAGCAAAGGCCATGATGCTGTCTTTCTGGGATGGAGCTGAAAAAGCAGCACTGCGAATTGATCTTTGGACAAAAGACATGATGATGGATGAAATGGCCGATTTTTTTTATCAGACCCTGATGACCATGGCCGATACCTATGGCCGGGCCACCAGTTATCATGATCAGGTAGAGGAAATGAAATCATTTGCCAAGGGATTTTATGAAAAATTCAGGGCAAGACAATTAAAGGAAAACAAGGCATGAGGTCTGATATCGGAAGTCGGAAAGTGACCTTAATTTCCAAACTCCATCTGATTTCGTTACAATAAAACATTTTATACTTTAAGCTATATGAGTTTAGAACAAAAAATAATGGCGGAATTGAAAACTGCCATGCTTGCAAAAGATGAAGCCGGGCTGAGAAGCCTGCGGGCTGTAAAGGCTGCCATATTATTAGCCAAAACATCGGAAGGCGGCGGTGGAGAATTAAAAGAAGAAGATGAAATAAAGATTTTGCAAAAATTGGTGAAATCAAGAAAAGATTCGCTGGAAATATTTCAACAACAAAACAGAACTGATCTTGCAAAAAAGGAAGAAGAAGAAATTGCAGTGATTGAAAAATTTTTACCCAAACAAATGACAGCTGAAGAAATTAAAGCGGAACTGGAAAAAATTATTACAACAGTCGGAGCCACATCACCGGCAGATATGGGTAAAGTGATGGGAGTGGCTACCAAACAACTGGCCGGAAAGGCAGATGGAAAAACTATTTCCGGACTGGTGAAAGAACTATTGGTAAAATAGTTAAAGACATTTGCAGTTTTGTTAGCAAATTCTTAGCATTAACTTCATACTGCTTATCGTTTTAATAAGCAAATCCACCTGATGCTTCTCGACATTATTTATGCCATCATTATCGTACTGGCTGTTTTGCATGGATACAGGCAGGGCCTTATTGTAGGGCTGTTTTCATTGATTGCCATTATCATTGGACTTGCAGCAGCCATGAAGCTTTCCGCTGTTGTTGCAGATTACATCGGAAAATCCATCAATATTTCACAGGAATGGTTGCCTTTGATTGCCTTTGCTCTTGTTTTTTTACTGGTATTACTCATCATCCGCTGGGCAGCAAAAGGCATGGAAAGAACTATTGAAATAGCCATGCTTGGTTGGGTAAACAGGCTGGGCGGGATAATTTTTTATGTGGCCATTTATACCATCGTTTTTAGTGTACTTCTTTTTTATGCAGAACAAATGAGGTTGATTCAGGCCGAAACCATTCATAAGTCAGCTACTTACACCTTTGTTCAACCCTGGGGTCCAAAAGTCATCGATGGTTTTGGCGCTGTCATTCCTGTTTTCAAAGATTTGTTTGGTGAATTGGAAAAATTTTTTGAAAAAATTGCTCATGAAATTGCACCTTCAGGCCGCTGAGGGTTTCCTTCCGATAAAAGTTACTGACCTTTCTTCAAACAAATGTTAGGCTGTCATAGGTTTCTTATTCATTAATCCCTGCTTTTTGCGCTAAAACGATTATTTTAGCTTCTGAATCAGAGAGAAAGTACTGAATTAACTGCCGATGGAATACGAAATCAAACAGCAGGACAAGTTTAAATTCATAGAAGAGGGTAATGGCGAACCCCTGGTACTTCTTCATGGTCTTTTTGGAGCACTTAGCAACTTTAGAGACCTGGTTGAATATTTCAGGCAGCATAACAGGGTAATTGTTCCCATACTTCCCCTGCTTGATATGGACATCCTCCACACCTCAGTTGGGGGCCTCGCCAAGTTTGTTCATAAATTTCTGGAAGCAAGAAATCTTGAAGGGGTTCATTTGATGGGAAATTCCCTGGGCGGGCATGTGGCATTGGTACATACACTAAAACATCCGGAGAGGATAAAATCATTGATACTAACCGGCAGTTCAGGATTATTTGAAAACGGGATGGGCGACAGCTATCCCAAGCGGGGCGACTATGAGTACATTAAAAAGAAAACAGAGCTTACATTTTATGATCCCCAAACTGCCACCAAAGAATTGGTTGATGAAGTATACAGTATTACCAATAACCGCTTAAAAGCTATTAAGATAATTGCCTTAGCAAAAAGCGCCATACGAAATAATCTGGGCGAGGAACTCAATCAAATCAAACAACCGACGTTATTGGTATGGGGAAACAATGATATCATTACCCCACCGTTTGTGGCGCAGGAATTTCATAAACTGATCCCGAACAGTGAATTGTATTTTATTGACAAATGCGGGCATGCCCCGATGATGGAAGTGCCGGCAGAGTTCAATGCAATACTGCATAAATTTTTAAAAAAACTCAATGAGCCTGCAACAGTCAGCTGAGTGTTGGGGTCTTGTTGAAAATTAAAGCCGCTATCCATGTTAACCCGTGAACTGTTATCACAGTCTGTTCCTTCTCTCCGCCTTTATGATAAGGTGCACCAGGCATTGGAACTAATGAATGAAAACCATGTTGCCCATCTTCCTATTGTGGATGGCGAGAAATATATTGGCCTTATCAGCGAAGATGACCTGTTGCAGGCTGAGAATGATCACTGGCAGCTGGATGAACTGCAACAATCATTTGCCAATGTGTCTGTAAAAGAAGAGGAACATTTTCTGAAAGCTGTTCAACTGGCAGCCGATAACGGCTTAAGTGTGGTACCTGTAGTTAATGAAGAAAATGAATTGATCGGCACGGTGGTTTACAATGATCTTCTTAAGTTTTCATCTGAGTTTATGAGCCTTAGCGAGCCGGGCGGATTGATTGTGCTTGAAATGGAGACCAATCAATATTCTTTTAATGAGATCAGCAAACTGGTGGAAGGTAGTAATGCTCAAATTACACAGTTAAATACCAGCAACGATGCTGAAACAGGATTGATGCAGGTTACCATTCGCATCAACAAACCTGATATTTCTGATGTAGTGGCTGCCTTTCAGCGGCATGAATACAAGGTTAAATACTTTTTTGGCGAGGAATTGTATGCCAATGAGCTGAGGAGCAACTATGACAACCTGATGAATTACCTGAAAATTTAGTACCTCACATTTTTTTTAAAGGCACGGGGTCTTGTAATTTTATATCCTTCTGAGATCATGCGGAGGCAAAGAATATATTGGTTAATGTGTCTGACGGTGGTATTGAACTGCACGATGCTGTCTGCGCAGGAATTAATGCATGCAATTCAAAAAGCAGATTCTGTATCCGCCCCTGACAGCACTGTTAATTATACTGTCGGAAAAATAGCCATCAGCGGAAATCACAAAACAAAATCATTTATCATATTAAGAGAAATTCCTTTCAGCGAGGGAGAAGATTATTCATTAAAGGATCTGGTTGGCAAATTTGAAGATGCCCGTCGTCAGTTGATGAACACATCTCTTTTTCATTCGGCAGTTGTAGCAGTGAAGGAATTTGAGGGATTTAAGGTAAATATATTGATAGAGGTTAAAGAAAGATGGTATCTGTTTCCCGCTCCTTTTTTTAAACCCGTTGACCGTAACCTGAACCAATGGATCGTAGAACAAAAAGCAAAACTTAACAGGGTAAATTTTGGACTCAGGCTGCATTATTACAATATAACGGGGGTCAACGACAAACTTAGCGGCATTGTTGGGGTAGGATATACAAAGCAGTTTTCATTAAAATATGACCGCCTGTATTTCGATAAAAAACTGAAATGGGGATTTACGATTGGCTTTTCAACGGGTAAAAACAAAGAGGTGAATTATAATACCATAAATGACAAGCAGGTTTTTATTAAAGATGACAATACATTTCTGGGCAATTTTACCAATGCTTTTGCTCTGCTTACTTACAGGCGAAAAATAAAAACCCGCCATAGTTTTGGATTAGCCTATAGCAGCAGTAAAATCGGGGATACCGTTTTAAGCCTGAACCCCTCTTATTTTAAAACCGGTATTCAAAAGATCAGCTATCCTGAATTGTTTTATAATCTTTCTTACTTTGATGTTGATTTTATTCCTTATCCCACAAAAGGCTATACAGCACAATTTACATTTACAAAGAAGGGATTCAGTGATGCAATTAATCTCTGGCAATTTGTTATTAAGGGCTCAGGAAGCTGGCACATGGGTGCTAAAAGTTTTTTCAATATAAATCTGTTTACCACGGTAAAACTTCCTTCCGGGCAATCATATTTCAACCGGCAACTTTTGGGGTATGGAGATGCTTATATGCAGGGCTATGAGTATTACGTTATTGATGGGGTAGCGGGAGGTTTTCTTAAAGCGGGATATCACCACGACTTATTTAATTTCAATATCAGAATTCCACCTGTGAAAAAAGGAAAAGAAGCCCAGCATATCCCCTTTCGGATTGTAGGAAAACTGTACGGCAATACCGGCTATGTTCATAATCCTCAACCCGGGGATAACGGGCTTAGCAACAAAATGCTCTATTCGGGTGGATTTGGAATTGACATCGTTACTTTTTATGATCTTACTCTCAAGCTGGAGTATAGCTTCAACCAGTTAGGTGAAAACGGATTATTTTTACACAGAAAGTCAATTTTCTGATTTGTATGAGAGCAGCCATTTACAGCAGGGTCATGGAAGATAGCCAGCAAAGAGATGTTCAGCTTTTTTTTGATGAGCTCAGTAATCAAAAGATCAGGCCGGTCATTTTTCAATCTTTTTTTGAAAGTATAAAATCTATTATTCATCTGCCTGCGGATACCACAACATTTTCTGATGCAGAACAGCTTACTGAGGAAATTGAATTTATCATAAGCCTCGGTGGAGATGGTACGCTGCTTGACACCATCACCCTGGTAAGGGATAAGAAGATATCGATAATGGGTATCAATTTCGGCCGGCTTGGTTTTCTGGCAAGTATTGGAAGAGAAGAACTTCGGGTAGCGGTGAAAGCCATCGCTAACAGAACCTATGTAACCGACAGACGCACATTAATACACCTGGATTCCAGTTTGCCATTGTTTGGAAATGTTCCTTATGCCCTGAATGATTTTTCAATCCATAAACGGGATGTGGCCAACATGATAAAGATCCATACCTATCTTAACGGCGAGTTTTTAAACACTTATTGGGCGGATGGACTGATTGTGGCTACTCCGACAGGATCCACCGGTTATTCATTAAGCTGTAACGGGCCGGTCGTTTTTCCGGATTCGGGCAGTTTTGTTATCACCCCCGTGGCGCCTCATAATTTAAATGTTCGCCCAATTATTGTACCTGACACCAATATTATATCCTTTGAAATCGAGAGCCGTTCAGATCAAATTATCTGCGCCCTTGATTCCAGAAGAGAATTGGTTAGCAAGGAAGTACAACTGGCTGTAAAAAAGGAAAAATTTGATGTAAGCCTTGTACGGCTCAGCGAAAACAATTTTCTGCAAACCCTCAGGAATAAACTGACCTGGGGGCTCGACAAACGCAACTAATTTGCCTCCGCTATAAAAGAAATTGCTATTTTTAGCGTTCTAATTAACCCGAACTCATTTAAACGGTTATGATGAAAAGCAAACTTGTTGTTTTTATAATTGCTGCGGTTTCATTGGTTTCCAGCGAAAAACTTTTTGCGCAAAATTCTATTGTACAGGAAGGTGAATTTGGATTTGGCCTGGGTGCAGGCCATTATTTCGGCGATTTAAATACAAGAGCCCGTTTTAACAGGGTCAAGATGGCAGCCACTGTCTTTTTCCGAAAAAATCTTGGTAATTATATCGCTGCCAGGATTGGAGCAAGTTTTGCCCAACTGGGATACTCGGACAGGTACAATACGCATAATACTTACATGTATCAGCGTAATCTTAGTTTCAACACCAAGGTGTGGGAACTTACGCTTCAGGGTGATTTCAATTTCTTTCGCTTTATGCCAGGCGAACCTCAATACAGCTTTACTCCTTACATTACATTAGGAGCCGGGGTGTTTACTTACGATCCCTATGCCTTTTTGCGGGGAGAAAAAATAATGCTCAGACAACTGGGTACTGAAGGACAGGGAAGCGCAGATCCCCGCTATAGCGACAGAAAGCCATATACTTCCACAGCTATCAGCATTCCTTTTGGTGGCGGGGTTAAATATGCATTTAATGACAGAATAAATATTGCTTTTGAAGTGCTATACCGGTTTACGAATACTGATTACCTTGATGATGTAAGTAAAACATACGTTGATCCGGCTATATTTCCTTTGAATCCCGATGGCAGTACATCTAATGCTCAGTTGTTAAGTGACAGGTCATATGAGTTAGGAGAGCCGATTGGCATTCCCGGTCGGCAGAGAGGGAACAGTAAACAAAAAGACCATTTTGTAACTGCTATGGTTCACCTTACCTTCAATCTGCAATCCTATAAATGCCCGGCGGTGCAATAAGAAATTTCAGACGCAGGCAGAAAAATCACCCGTAAGGGTTAGTGACAATTGAAGATTTGTTTTTTATTTGTTCTTAATTAAACAACATCTTTCGATAGTAGTCTACTGCTGAAACCTTATTTATTCACCAAATAATTCATTTATTATGCGCCTGACAAAAGTATTATTCAGTATTGCCCTTGTAAGCATATTTGCAATAGGCACTGCATTCAAGCCAGCCAAAAAAGTTGCCGGCGACTGGTTCTTCCTCGAAGACAAAAAAGTAGGATTCGGGGTAGATCATGATGTTATTCACTTTGGCAACTGGAAAGATGATGTTCGCCAGATCAAACTTAAAATTACCGATGGCCCGCTGAAAATGTATGACATGAAAATCCATTTTGACAATGGTGAAGTGCAGGATGTTTCCATGCGGTTTCGTTTTACACAAGGCAGCGAAAGCCGGGTTATTGATATGAACGGTGGTCTGCGGCATTTAACAAAAATTGAGTTCTGGTACGAAACCAAAGGATTTGCCAGAGGAAGATCGAGAGTAGCTGTCTGGGGAAGAAATTAATTTATTACAGGAAAAATTTTTGGGGCTGTGTCTTTTACGGGCACAGCCTTTTTATTTCATCTGCCTTATGATGTTTAACTTTGATAAGTATATTATTAGTGCAGATGTCACAATTACTTGAAAAAATAGATAAGGAAAAACTTCCCCGTCATATTGCAATCATAATGGATGGCAATGGCCGATGGGCCAAAGAAAAAGGGGAGGACCGGCTGTTTGGCCACTTTCATGGTGTAGAAAGTGTCCGGAATATTGTAGAAGGCTGCGCCGAATTGGGAATTGAATATCTCACCCTTTATGCTTTTTCAACCGAGAACTGGGATCGTCCCGAATATGAGGTAGTGGGTCTGATGGAATTGCTGGTAAGCACTATCCGAAAAGAAGTAGAAAGCCTGAACAAAAACAATATCCGCCTTCATGTAATAGGGGATATGAATATGCTGCCGGAATATGCCCGTAAAGAACTGGATGAAGCGCTTGAAATTACCAGCAAGAATACCGGGCTTAACCTTATTATGGCGCTTAGCTACAGCGGCCGCTGGGAACTGCTTAATGCAGTAAAAAATATTGCCTATGAGGTGCAAAAAGGGAGACTAAATGTGGAGGAGATCGACGAGAATACCCTGCAACATTTTTTGTGTACCAGTAATTTCCCCGATCCTGAGCTCATGATCCGCACCAGCGGCGAATTCAGGATAAGCAATTTTCTTTTATATCAGCTGGCTTATGCTGAATTATATTTTACCAATGTAAGATGGCCCGACTTCCGGAAAGAAAACCTGTACGAAGCCATCCTTGATTACCAGGGTAGAGAAAGAAGATTTGGCAAAACAAGTGAACAACTGGTTTGACAGCAATTCTCTTCATAATTAGCCCCAAGAGGTCATATAAACAGCGAGTTAATCCCCCGGATTTCAGGCGAAATATCCCCTATCAATATGACCTGTATAACTTTTATAGCCCATTTGACCTTATTCTTTAACAAAGACTTCAATTTTTTACCGTTATTTTGCCGCCTCAACGGGATAAACCTTCCTTGAAAAAATGAGAAAAAGGTTGCCCAGCAAGGCTTTAGATTGATTTTTTGAAACTACAACCATGCTACTACTTTTACGAAGATTTGGCGTTTTACTGATTGCTGCGGTTCTTTCTATATCCTCCGTACATGCCCAGGAAGATACAACCAGGCCTACTTCGGCCGACCCCAAACTGCTTGCATGGCCCGATGCAAAAATCCCCAAAGAATATACCATTGCTGCCGTAAGCATCACAGGTATTCGTTTTTTAGATACTGCCATTGTTCATTCCATTGCCAACCTGCAGACAGGCGATAAATTCATGCATCCCGGCGAGGATATTTTTGCCAAATCGATAGCAGCTCTCTGGCGGCAGAAACTTTTTTCCAATGTCCAGATTTTTGTTACAAAGATCGAAGGAGATAATGTATGGATAGAAGTGAATGTGCAGGAGCGGCCCCGCCTCGGAAATTTTAAATTCATTGGCATAAAAAAAACGGAGGAAGAAGACCTGCAGGGAAAGATCAACCTGGCAAAACAAACTATCATTACAGAAAACACCCTTAGGGACATTGATGAGAAGATAAAAAAATATTATTTCGAAAAAGCTTACCGGAATGTAAGGGTGCGTACAGAGCAAAGCGACGACACAACTTTTGTAAATTCAAAATCCCTGACCATATATGTTGATAAGGGAAAAAAAGTTCACATCAATGAAATAAGCTTTTATGGAAATACAAATGTGGATGGATTAAGATTGAAGAAACAGATGAAGGGTACAAAAGAAATGAGCAAGCTGACCCTTCATCCGGATAAAGGAGTAAGCCCGTTTGGTGAAAAAACAATCTATTCCTTCAACGAATACATCAAAGACTGGGGCTTTCTTTCATTGAGCAAAACAAAAAGAATTTTAGATCCCTGGTTCCGCTTCAAGCTTTTTAGTTCGGCCAAGTTTGATCCCAAAAAATTTGAAGAGGATAAAGAGAAAGTTCTGAACTATTACAATTCCATTGGTTACAGGGATGCACAGATTGTTGATACAGCCACTTATCTGACAAAGAACGGTAATATGAATATCGACTTCAAAGTGGAAGAGGGCAGGCAGTATTATTTTGGTAACATTACATGGAAGGGAAACTCTAAGTATTCCGATTCTTTATTGAATGTTTGGCTTGGTATCAGCAAGGGAGACATTTATAATATTGGGGTTCTCAATAAACGTTTGGGAAAAGAAGCATCGCAGGAAGGCGGGGACATCAGCAGTCTTTATATGGACGACGGCTATCTTTTTTTCAGGGCAGAGCCAGTGGAGACAGCCGTTTACAATGATACCATTGACCATGAAATAAGAATCATGGAAGGCCCGCAGGCCAGGTATAAAAGAATCACTGTTTCGGGCAATGAAAAAACAAAAGACTATGTGATATTAAGAGAGCTTCGTACCATACCCGGAGAACTCTTCAGCCGGGCTGATATTATCCGTTCTCAAAGGGAATTAGCCAACCTTCAATTTTTTAACCAGGAAAAAATCGAACCGGGAGTGGTGCCTAATTCTGAAGATGGCACAGTGGATATTAACTGGAAACTGGAAGAAAAATCTTCTGATCAACTGGAGTTATCTGCAGGCTGGGGCGGTGGGGTAGGCCTTACCGGCACACTGGGAGTTACGTTTAATAATTTTTCTATCCGTAATATCTGGAAAAAATCTGCATGGGATCCATTGCCAACCGGCGACGGACAAAAACTAAGCCTCCGGGTGCAGTCAAATGGCAGGGCTTATCGATCATACAGTTTTTCTTTTACTGAACCCTGGCTGGGAGGTAAAAAAAGAAATTCATTTACCATCGGGTTCAACAACAGTAAATACTCTAACGCATTTGACCCCTATACCGGAGTAATTGACCGGGCAAAATCCGATACCAATTATCTCAAAACAACCGGTTTCAGTATTTCGTTGGGCAAGCAACTGAAATGGCCTGATGATTATTTCAGCCTGGTTTATTCCATTAATCTTACCCAGTATAAACTCCGCAACTATCCCATTTTTGATCAGAATTTCAAAAATGGCACATCGAATAATGTAAGTTTTAAAATTGCATTGCAACGATCTTCGGTATTTAATCCCATTTATCCTGTCAGTGGTTCTAATTTCGTTGCCAGTGTTCAGCTTACGCCTCCCTACTCATTATTCAATAAGAATATTGCAAATACCAACGATAAATACAAGAACCCGGAATATCACAAGTGGAAATTCAATGCCGAGTGGTATGTGCCAATAGGAAAACCGCTGGGCGCCGAAAAAAACCGGCAATTTGTTTTGAAGATGGCTGCCAAGTATGGTTTTATGGGCCGGTATAACAGCAAACTTGATTTTTCTCCCTTTGAACGGTTCCAGGTAGGCGATGCAGGCCTTACCAATAATTTTGGTTTGCTGGGTTATGATATTGTTGCGCATCGGGGTTATCCGGTTTATCAATCTTCCAACACAACAGTTAATCCGGATAACCAAAACGCCAGTCAGTTCTTTACTATTTTTAATAAATATACTCTGGAGGCAAGATTCCCGCTGGTCACTAATCCAAGCAGCACCATTTATGCTTTAGGGTTCTTTGAAGCTGCAAACGGATGGTATAATTATAAAGATTATAACCCCTTCCGCTTACGCCGCAGCGTGGGGGTAGGTATGCGGTTCTTCCTGCCGATGTTTGGCTTGCTTGGATTTGATTATGGCATAGGTCTTGACCGTATTCAACCCGGGCAATCAGGTATAAAAGGGGCAACCCGTTTCACATTTATGCTGGGGTATGAACCGGAATAATATTTCGCTTACTGCACAATAAGAAATTATACTTTTATACCAAACTATTTAATTGCAAACTGCGTCTGTATAAAACTTTCAACACTGTTTATTAAAATTTAGCATTATGAAAAAAATATTGATTGCGGCCTGCAGCATCCTGTTTATTTCTTTCAGCGCCGGCGCACAGAAATATGCCATTATTGATACAAGGTATATCCTCGATAAGATGCCGGAATATAAAACGGCTCAAAAACAACTTGATGATATTGCAGCCGACTGGCAGAAGGACATAGATACCAAACAGACCGAACTGGATAACATGTACAAGTCATACGAAGCAGAGCAGGTAATGCTGAGTGATGAGTTGAAGAAAAAGCGAGAGGACCAGCTGTTCAATAAGGAAAAAGAACTGAGAGACCTTCAACGCAAACGCTTTGGTTTTGAAGGCGATCTGTTTAAAAAAAGACAGGAACTGATAAAGCCCATTCAGGACAAGGTTTACAACGCAGTGCAGAAAATGGCTGTTACAAGAGGATATGATTTTGTACTGGATAAAAGCGAGGGAATTACCATTATCTTTGCCGACCCCAAATTGGACAAAAGTGAAGATGTGCTGAAAGATTTGGGGGTGAAGTGAAAATAAGGGCAATGATTGCTGTTAAAGTCTTTTAAGCAACGCAACCCTCTATTTTTAATCTGAATCTTGAAATATAATAATAAACCTGCCCGGATGGGCATAAATGAAATTGAAAACAAATGAAAAAATTACAAGTACTGATCGTTGCAGCCGTAATGCTGATAGCAGGAAATGCATCTGCACAAACCAAGATTGCTTTTATCCGTATTGATGATATTGTAGGTCTTATGCCCGAACTGGCGCCGGAAAAAGTAAACATGGATACTGTGGGGGCGAAATTTATTAGGGATTCCATCATGCCGGGAATTAATTATAAGCAAGATCAATACAATGAAAAAATAAAAGAGTTCTCCGATACAACGAAAAAGCTTTCAGACCAGGTTAAAAAAATAATGCTTCAGGAAATTCAGGACTTGCAGAACGAACTCAGTGGAGTTGATCAATATCTTCAGCAGGTTGCACAAAACAAACAAGCTGAATTTTTGAGACCTTATTATGCAAAGGCAAAAAAAGCAATTGAACAGGTAGCTAAAGAAAAAGGATACACCCATGTAATGTCATCTGATGTATTCTTAGTTGCTCCGGAGGCAGACGATATTTCACTACTTGTACTTACAAAATTGGGTATTAAACTGCCAAATCAGAATCCCCCTGCCAATAAACCGGCAACACCCGGAAAAACAGGAGGCAATAATTAATTTAATCAAATCATACTTTGAAAACGTCCTGCTTTGGCGGGGCGTTTTTGTTTATAAGAGATAAGTAAAACCGTACTTACTTTTGTAACATGGCATCTGAAAATCCGATAGGCATATTTGACTCAGGTTATGGCGGGCTGACTGTATTAAAGGATATTATCCACAAGCTTCCTCAATACGATTACCTCTACATGGGTGATAATGCGAGGGCTCCTTATGGAAACCGGTCATTTGACACCGTATATCATTACAGCCTCCAATGTGTGAAATGGTTTTTTAAACAGGGTTGTCCTTTGGTAATACTTGCCTGCAACACGGCTTCAGCAAAAGCTCTCAGAACCATTCAGCAAAATGATCTGCCAACCATCGATTCGGCAAAAAGAGTTTTGGGTGTGATCAGGCCAACTGCTGAAGTCATTGGCAATTATTCCGAAACAAAAAGTGTGGGAATATTGGCCACCAGCGGCACAGTCGCTTCTGAATCCTACCCAATGGAGATTGGCAAATTCTTTCCGGATTTAAAAGTTTACCAGGAAGCATGCCCCATGTGGGTGCCTTTGATTGAAAACAATGAACATCACAGCCACGGGGCTGACTATTTTGTAAAAAAATACATGCACAGCATTTTTGAAAAAGGAGAGGATATTGATGTAGTGCTGATGGCCTGCACCCATTATCCTTTGTTGAGAGAAAAAATTGAGGAATACCTGCCTTTGGGAGTCAAATTGATTTCGCAAGGTGAAATCGTTGCGGAAAGCCTCGCCCATTACCTGGGGCGGCATCCTGAGATAGAATCCCGCTGCGGAAAGAAGGGTTCAAGAGAATTTTATACCACCGATTCAACAGCAGATTTTGATAATCATGCAACTATATTTTTTGGGGAGCCTGTTCAGTCAAAACATATTGATTTGGGAGTATAAACTGGCTGGTTTTCAGCATACTGAACCTAAGATTAAATAATCTTATTCACAGCTTTGTACTTCTGCCCTGCTCCCTTACCTTTGCCGTCCTTTCACAAACCAATGAGTGTGGTGACTTGTTGGAAATTTGAAACCCGGTCCGCTTCTCCCGGACTTATTTCATCAAAGTGAAAAAAGCACAGAAACAATGAAACGTACATTTCAACCACATCGTAAACGCCGTAAAACTGTACATGGTTTTCGTAAGCGTATGGAAACGGCTAATGGCCGCAAGGTTTTAGCCAGCAGAAGAAAAAAAGGCCGTAAAAAATTAACGGTGTCTGACGAAAGGAAACTAAAATAGTTCCTGCCCCTTTTGAAACGCCTGCTACAGGCGGGTGGGTTAGATATTAATAGTCCCCCGATACATCGGGGGACTATTTAATTTTACAATGTGAAAAAGAAATTTACACTTGGTAAAACTGAACGGCTGAAAAGCCGGAAACAAATTGAGCAATTATTCAATGAAGGAAAGAAATTTGTTCAGGCGCCGTTCCGGATTCTTTATCTTTTTTCAGGAAATGAAATTTCTTCGCTTCAGTTTGCTGCAGGGGTGAGCAATAAGAATTTTAAAAGAGCGGTTGATCGTAACAGGATAAAGAGGCTCATCAAAGAAGCATACCGGTTGCAAAAAATTTCGCTGCAGCAAAAGTTGAAAGAGCAGAAGAAAAGCCTCAATCTTTTTTTTATTTATACAGGAAAAGAAATGCCTGAGTATAAGCCTGTTTTTGATATTGTGGGAAAAGTATTAGATAAATTAATAAAACAGCTTATTCAGGCGACATGAAAACTTTTTTGCGGATATTGAGTCTGCCTTTTATCGCCCTGATAAAAATATACCAGTGGGTTATTTCTCCATGGATCGGGCCTAAGTGCCGGTATACACCTACCTGTTCACATTATGCGGCAGAAGCGCTTAAAAAGCACGGAGTATTCAGGGGTATGTGGCTGGCAATTAAAAGAATCAGCCGTTGCCATCCCTGGGGTGGAAGCGGGTATGATCCGGTACCCTGATTTTTTTTTATATTTTTTAAAATAATTCTATTTTGTAATGGTTTCGCTGCAATTGTTCTTCTGATAATTTTGGATTAAATAATCATAATATGAAAAAATTTTTTTTTCTGTCAATAATGGTTTTGATCATTTGTTTGGCATCTTGCAACTCAAAATCTTCTTTTGAAGCCGATGTAAAGAAAATGGCTGGTTACCGCTGCAAGGAAATGCAACTGATGAGAAAAGATCAAACCGATGAAAAAGTGAAAAAGCAGCTGGAGAATCTGAGGGTTGAGATAGACGCTTACAGGCAGAAAATGTCTGAAAAATATAAAGGCAAAGAAACCGATAAGGAAATGAATGAGAAAGCCGACAAAATAATGCAGGAAGAAATGGCTAAATGCAAATAAAAATTTGCCATAAATAAAAAATCCTGTTAGTTATATCAGACAGGATTCTTTATAGGGTTACTTATATCTAAATATTTTCATATCTCTCAGCTACTTTATTCCAGTCAATCACATTCCAGATAGCTCCAAGATAATCCGGTCTCCTGTTCTGGTATTTCAAATAATAAGCATGTTCCCAAACATCCACGCCAAGTATCGGAGTTCCTTTTGTTTCGGCAACATCCATTAATGGATTATCCTGGTTGGGGGTTGAGGTGACGGTTAGTTTTCCATCATGAATGATCAGCCATGCCCATCCACTGCCAAAGCGACCTACGCCAGCCGCAGCAAATTTTGTTTTGAATTCATCAAACGAAGTGAAGGCATGATTAATGGCATCGGCTAATTTTCCCGATGGAGCCCCGCCTCCGTTGGGTGACAAACTTTCCCAGAAAAAGGTATGATTCCAATGTCCGCCACCATTATTCCTTACCGGGGCGCTGATGGAACCTGCATGTGCTACCAACTGCTCCAGCGATTTTGTTTCATGCTCTGTGCCTGCAATGGCTTTATTCAGGTTGTCAACATAAGCCTGGTGATGTTTGCCATGGTGTATTTGCATAGTAAGTGTATCAATATGCGGTTCCAATGCATTGTGTGAATATGGAAGCGGAGGTAAGGTGAAGACCATAAAATTTATTTTAGATTTTAGGTTTATGAGTTTTATCGACAGGTGAATAACAAAAATATGAAGTATGGATTTATTAATAAGGTTGGACCCAATTTGTTCCCTGTTTCGCAAACTATTTCTTCAACCTGTTCAGTTTTTTCCCTTTTTCAGTAAATATTTCCACAACGCCTCTTGTTTCGAGGTCAAGCCTGATGGAAATGGTATACCAGGGGATGGATTTTTTAAAACCCGGCATTTTATTACGAATAATTTTTACAACGTCATCCGTCAGTTCAGTAAATGTTTTGCCTTTGCTTCCTTTCAGGCTTTGAGTGATGGCTGCTTTGAAAGGTTCATATATTTCTGAGTCAATATCAAATTGGCTGCCGGTACGGGGATGGGTAGTAGTGATTTTTTTTGATTTCTCAACTTTTGCCATATTTATCTTTTAGATTTAAAAAAATCTTTCATCAGCCTGGCACATTCTTCTTTCAATACACCTCTTACCAATTCAGTTTTGGGATGAAAAGGCCAGTTAGTTCCCGCTGTTTTTTTATAGCCGTTTTTTTCGTCATCAGCGCCATAAACAATTTTGCCAATCTTGCTCCAGTATACTGCGCCGGCGCACATAAAGCAGGGCTCAACGGTTACATATATAGTTGCTTCGGGCAAATATTTGGCGACAAGAGAATTAAAAGCAGACGTCAGAGCTATCATTTCGGCATGGGCAGTAGGATCATTCAGCTTCTCCACCATATTATGTCCTCTTGCAATTATCTTTTCATTGATGACCACTACAGCACCCACAGGCACTTCTCCTGCTTCAAAAGCTTTTTTTGCTTCTTTCAATGCCTGCATCATGTAATACTCATCGGTCATTGTGGAAGGGTTTACTTACCTTGGTATAAAATTAATCTTAATGGCGAATATTTCAGAACTGGAAAAATTAAGACAACATTTTAACAGCGGTATTACCAGGCCCTATAACTTTCGTAAAGACCAACTAAAAAAATTAAAGGCATCGATTCTTAAATATGAACAGGAGTTATATGATGCCTTATATACTGATCTGAAAAAAAGCCCCGAAGAAAGCTGGGTGACTGAAACAGGAATGGTGATCGCCGAACTGAACGCTGCCATAAAAAACCTGAGATCATGGATGAGACCTGAGCGGGCAGGCACCAATCTGCTGAATATGCCATCCCGCAGCCGGGTGATAAAAGAGCCGTTGGGTGTGGTGCTGATAATTGGTCCATGGAACTATCCTTTTCAATTATTGATAAATCCATTTATTGGCGCTATTGCTGCGGGCAATTGTGTTGTATTGAAACCAAGTGAATTTGCGTTGGCAACGGATGCAGTAATGAAAAAGATAGTGCAAGATGTTTTTCCACCTGAGTATGTATTATATGTACAGGGTGATGGAGCTGTTGTGGTGCCTGAGATGATGAATAATTTCAGTTTTGACTATGTATTTTATACCGGCAGCACCACCGTTGGAAAGATCATTTATAAAATGGCGGCAGAAAGATTGGTGCCTGTTACACTGGAGCTTGGTGGCAAAAGCCCCTGCATAGTTGAAAGCGATGCTAATATTAAAGTAGCAGCACGAAGAATTGCTATGACGAAATTTTCCAATGCCGGGCAAATGTGTGTAGCCCCTGATTATGTGCTGGTGCATGAATCTGTAAAGGACAATTTCATGGCAACAATGAAAGAGACGGTACAAAAGTTTTTTACAGATAAGCCGGAAGAGAATTATAACTATTGTAAAATGATCAATGAAAGACAGTTTAACCGGGTGGCCGGATATTTGTCAAATGGAAAAATTGTTTATGGAGGAAGGACGGATAAAGAGAAATTATTTATTGAACCAACCATTCTTTCTGACATACCACCGGATGCACCTGTGATGAATGAAGAAATATTCGGACCGGTATTGCCGGTAATCCCATTTAATACGATGGAAGAAGCAAAAGCCGTTATTGACAGGCATCCCAACCCTTTGTCGTTTTATGTTTATACTTCAAGCAATAAAAAAGAAAAAGAATGGTTGGAAACTGTGCCGGCGGGAGGTTGTTGTGTCAATAATTCCAGCTGGCATTTAACCAATCATCATCTTCCGTTTGGAGGTCGGGGATTCAGCGGCACAGGTAATTATCATGGCAGATATTCCTTTGAAACATTCAGTCATAAGAAAGCGGTAATGAAAACACCGACCTGGTTTGATCCAAACATAAAATATCCGCCATTCAAAGGGAAATTGAAGTTGTTTAAATGGGTGATACGATAGGTCTCCCACAAAGCCACCAAGACCACAAAGAAATATTTTAAATAGCAAATTATACATATGACAGAAAATGAATTGGCAACAATTGCCGTTGACATTTGCTTTAGAATACACACTGCTCTGGGATCAGGTCTCTTGGAAAGTGTTTATGAAGCTGCATTTGCTTATGAATTAGACAAAAGGCAAATTTCTTATTCACGGCAACAGGGTATTATTGCAAACTACGAAGAGGCGATTCTTGATGTAGGGTTTAGGGCCGACATAATTATAGAGAATAAGCTTATTGTTGAAATAAAATCGGTGGAGCATCTTGAAAAGTCCCACCACAAAACTGTGCTCACTTACCTGAAGCTTTCCGGTATTAAGCTTGGAATATTGGTCAATTTTAATGTAAACCTTATCAAAGAGGGAATTCACAGAAAGATATACGGGCAGCTATTATAGGAAATCTTTGTGAACTTTGTGTCTTTGAGGGAAATAAAATGAGAAGACTAAAAAAATTTCTGCTTGTAGTTTTTATGTTGCTGCTTGCCTTCGCAGGATATGTAATGTATGTTAACCGAAATTCAAAAAATATGACAGTGCGTCAAAAAATTTTAAAAGCTGTTTATCCGGCCCTCATGTGGTGGACGAAAATACGGGGCAAGAATGTTACTCACCTGCAAAACGAGCAGAAGCAACCGGTAGTTTCATTTTATTCTCTGAAAGGGACACTGAATAATGGCTTACAGCTCGACTTTGCATCTCTGAAAGGCAAAAAAGTAATGCTGGTAAATACGGCCAGCAACTGTGGCTACACAGATCAGTATGAGGCCTTGCAGAAATTATATGAGGAACATAAAGACAAACTGATAATAATCGGCTTTCCGGCCAATGATTTTAAAGAACAGGAGAAAGGAACAGATGAGGAAATTGCCCAGTTCTGCAAAGTGAATTTCGGAGTCACTTTTCCATTGATGAAAAAAGGCACTGTGATAAAAGGCCCGGAACAGAACGAAGTTTTTCAATGGCTCACAGATTCGGCAAAAAACGGATGGTGCAATAAAAAGCCTTCCTGGAATTTTTCCAAATACCTTGTAAATGAGAATGGAATCCTCACTCACTATTTCGGTTCAAGCATTTCACCAGTAAGCAAAGAAGTTTTGTCTGCTATAAAAGAATAACCATATGAATATCGTTTTACAGCCACTGGCTTTTGTAAAAAATACAAGAACTGACCAAAGTGATGATTTTTGGGGCAGTATTATCAGCGAAATAGAACTGGCTGAAGGTATTCCTCCGGATGCATTCAATGGCATTGATGAATTTTCTCACCTTGAAATAATTTTTTATTTCGATAAAGCAGATAAATCGAAAGCGGTTTACAAGTTTCATCCGAGAGGAAATAAAAACTGGCCGGAGGTCGGGATCTTTGCGCAAAGAAAAAAAGACCGTCCCAACAGTATCGGTCTTACCATTGCTGAATTGATAAAAAGAGAAGGCAATAAAATTTGGGTCAGAAATCTGGATGCCATTGATGGCACACCTATTCTTGATATTAAACCTGTCTTGAAAGAATTTTTACCTGCAGGAGAAATCAAACAACCACAATGGAGTCATGAGTTGATGAAGGATTACTGGAAGTAGGGTCGGAACCCCGCAAAGCGGGGGTCTGAACCGTCATTATAACCAACATTTTAAAATCAATGAATTTCGTTAAGGATGAATTCTATCATGTTTATAACCGGGGTAATAACCGGCAAAAAATCTTTTTTAATGATGAAAATTATCTTTTCTTCCTGAAGAAAATAAGGGAACAATTACTGCCTTACTCCGATATGATAGCTTATTGTCTTATGCCCAACCATTTCCATTTTTTATTAAGACCAAGTGAAAAGGGATTAGGGGAAAGAGAATCGTATGGGGGAAAGCCGATGCAGGAACTGGCTTATCGAACCGGCATCCTGCTAAGCAGCTATGCACAGGCTATAAATAATCAGAATAAAACTACGGGTTCATTATTTCAGCAAAAAACAAAGGCGAAAGTTTTATATGAAACAGATAATGACGCAAGGATAAGTTATTTTGAAAAATGTTTTCATTACATTCATCAGAACCCTGCTGTTGCCGGGATAGTTGTTAATTCTGCTGACTGGCCTTATTCATCATACACTGATTATATTGGTTTGCGAAATGGCACATTATACAGAGCTGAAATATTTTATAGCCTGACGGGATTAAAAGCAGATGATATTAAAGCAAAAACAATGGAGCAAATTGATGAAATAATAGTAGACAAACTTTTTTAAAAGGATGGTTCAGGCCGCTTGCAGCGTCCCGACCCATCATCCCCGTCACACAGCACATTTTTCATGATAATTGATCAGTTGTATCGGCGTATTTTCAACTTCATAGCCTGAGTAGACGGATACAATTTCATTCAGCACATCATCTATTTCTTCCACTGTTTTCAGGATTACTAATTTATTACGGTATTCTTTTATATTGGGCAACCCTTTCAGATAATTGGCGTAATGCCTGCGCATTTCATTGATACCAACCACGGCATTTTTCCATTCAACCGATTTATACAGATGCTTGCGGCAAACCGCCACCCGGTCACCTACCGTCGGAGGCGGTAAATGTTCACCTGTTTTTATAAAATGTTTTATCTCATTAAATATCCATGGATAACCAATAGCTGCCCGGCCGATCATGATACCATCTATTCCATAACGATTTTTATATTCCAATGCTTTTTCAGGGCTATCAATATCACCGTTACCAAAAATGGGAATATTAATGCGGGGATTATTTTTCACTTTGCCGATCAATGTCCAGTCGGCTTCGCCTTTGTACATCTGTGTTCTTGTTCTTCCATGAATAGCCAATGCTTTAATGCCAACATCCTGCAACCGTTCTGACACTTCTTCAATATTCCTTGTATTATCATCCCAACCCAGCCTTGTTTTTACAGTGACTGGAAGTGAAGTTGATTTAACAACAGCAGAAGTCAGCCGCACCATTAAGTCGATATCTTTCAATACTCCTGCGCCGGCGCCTTTTAATGCCACTTTTTTTACCGGGCAGCCAAAATTTATATCCAGCAGATCGGGATTGGTGACTTCTACAATCTTTGCGGCCATCGAAAGACTTTCTTCATCGCCGCCAAAAATCTGAATACCAACAGGCCGTTCATATTCAAAAATGTCAAGCTTCTTCCGGCTTTTAATAGCATCCCGAATCAAACCTTCACTTGAAATGAATTCAGTGTACATCAAGTCGGCGCCATTGTCTTTGCATACAGCACGGAAAGGAGGATCACTTACATCTTCCATCGGGGCAAGAAGTAACGGGAAATCAGGAAGCTCTATGTTGCCTATCTTTACCATTTTACAGAACAGCAAATTTACAATTTAATCTGCGAAGTTTATGTACGATCAGGATTCAAAAGGTATTTCTTATACGGCCGGATTTTTCATGCTGATTGCTTTTGCAGTAGCTGGAGTTTTTATTGCTTCGCTGATCAGCATACCTGTATGGCAGGCCATGACAGGCATCAGCGCTTTGAAAATGGAAGATGCGATGAAAGATCCTGCTAACAGCGATGCCGTGAAAGTGATCCAATGCATCCAGGCTGTGGTGGGTTTTCTGGTACCGGCTCTTGTTACCGCACTTATGCTGAACCGCAGGCCTATGAAATTGCTGGGGTTCAAAGAAAAAATAAACTGGAAACAAACCGGGCTTGTATTTGCCATCATGCTTGCCGGAATATTTGCTACAGGGTTCTTTTCATATATCAATGAGCATTTGCCCATTTCTGAAATGTTGAAAAAGCAATTTGATAAAATGGAAAGCGATTACAACGGCATGGTGCAGGCCATTCTCAGCCTTGATTCCTTTGGCGATTACATGATTGGTATTGTAGTGATGGCTTTTCTACCAGCATTGTGCGAAGAAACATTGTTCAGGGGCGGATTACAGAATTATATGACCCGATGGACGAGAAAACCCTGGCTTTCTATCATCGTGGTCAGTATTCTCTTCAGCGCATTGCATTTTTCCTTTTATGGATTTCTTTCAAGATTATTTCTCGGTGTGATGCTGGGTGCGCTGTATGAATATTCAGGGAGATTGTGGCTTAATATACTCGGCCATTTTTTCAACAATGCCCTGGCGGTAACGGCAATTTATGTTATGAAGCAGCAGGGAGAATCGATTGAAAAAGCCATTGCAGATAAAAGTTCAACCTGGGTGGGGATATTTGCATTGCCTGTTGTGATAGCCCTGCTTATTGTATTCAGAAAAATAGCGGCAAAGCCCAAAGAAGAACCGGCAGAAAAAAATGAGGAACTCCGCAATACTCCTTTTTATTAATCCTTTTCACAACTCATGGCTTTCAACTGGCAAATATTCCGCACAAGAACACTCACCGCAGCGGTGTTTGTTGCTGTAATGCTAACAGGTCTGCTCTGGAATAAGTGGAGTTTTCTTATTCTTTTTTCCATCATTCATTTTGGCTGCTGGTGGGAATACCTGAAGCTGATGGAAAAAATTCATAAAGTGGATTTTCATCCTTACCTGAAAATGGGAATGATGGTAATGGGTTATGGGCTGATGCTCTGGTTTTGCGGACCTACTTATCACATCAATAATTATGGTTTGAAGGAAAATATTTCTTTGCCGGTATCGGCAGCGGGTTTTGCATTGCTGCTGGCAGGAATTTTTCAGAAGAATAAAATTGAATTAAAAAGTTTCGGAACTGCGTTGTTGGGGTTAATATATATATCCTTGAGTTGGGGATTGATGATAAATCTTTCGGGATATGTCCCGGGATCATTTTATTTAAGTGATATTGTTGTTCAATTCAGGACATTTGACTTTTATAATGATTTGTTTCCCTTTTTAATCATTGCCTCTATCTGGATAAATGATACAATGGCTTATATCATTGGTTCAATTATTGGCAAGCACCCCTTATCAAAAATTTCTCCAAAGAAAACATGGGAAGGAACAATAGCCGGAATTATTCTTTGTGTGATAGTGGTTGGCATATTATTTTCCAGCCTGCAGACAGATATTGTACTATCAGGGTATCATTTTCATTTTGGAAAGCAAACCTGGTTTATCATCTCGGCTATTGCAGCTATTTCCGGCACTTTCGGAGATCTGCTTGAATCCAAACTGAAACGAATGGCCGGAGTAAAAGACAGCGGCCAAATCATGCCGGGCCATGGTGGTTTTTTAGACCGTTTTGATTCTTTGTTGCTGGCAACGCCTTTTGTGTGGTTATACGTTCAGTTGTTTGTGAAATAGCGGCAGTGGGTCAGCTTCAGTGTTTCTGTGCTTCTGTGGCTAAATGTTGCCACTGAGACACTGAAACACAGAATTCTTGATCATGCTTTATACTAAAATTTTTCAAACTGACCCACTACCGAAATAGTACAGCAATTTTTCGTTATACTTGTCTTTTGCTATGCGGAAATACTGCCTTATTCTTTTTGTTTTTTCTTCATCCTTTTTACATGCTCAGAAAGACAGCATACAAAAGGGATGGGCGGCTACATTTACCGTAACCGCTGTCCCAATCGGGCAGCCGGGCTTTGGCATTCAACCCGGAATTGAATACCGGTTCAATGAACGATACAGCCTGCTTTCAGAATTTGCGTTAAGAGCCAATAAAAAAAACAGTAAAGACTCTTCCACATTTGACAAGCATTATTTCAAAGTAAAATCCGAACTACGGTATCATTTTTTCAGTAAAAAGCAAAGATGGAGTCACGACTATGCAGCATTCCAGCTTTCATGGGCCTCCCGCAAATTCATCAACAGAAATGATTTTTATTATAATAGGAGGCATGATGACAGTGTGACCTATTACAGCCAGGCTTCCGTTAACAGCCCGGTAATGACCGCCACTGTTCAATTCGGTTCGGTTATTACCAATGGCAGGTTTGCACTCGATGTTTTTATTGGAGCCGGGGGCCGCTTTATTAATACAACCCTCACTAACGTAGAGAATCCTGTGAGAGGTAAAGAGCCCAGAGGTTCTGACGGGCCGCATTTCCCCGCTTCCTATTCGTTTGCCGGAAATACTATTATGCTTCAGTTAAACGGCGGAATAAGAGCCATGTGGCATTTCTACAACTTCAAACATCCCCGGAAACGATAAACTGCTGATTGCCTAATTTTGGCGCTTAACAACCGCAAATGACCATTCACAGGGAAGGCTATAAAATGATTGCTGCCACTACGATCGTATTTGGTATTATCAATGTTTCCTTTTTTTATTTTTTCAGCTATGCTTCTCCTGTTTTAGGATGGAGTGTTTTTGCCGTTACACTGATTCTGCTGATTTTTATTATTTCATTTTTCAGAATACCCAAAAGAAAACTGACAATTGATGCCGATGCCATTATAGCCCCGGCAGACGGGAAAGTTGTGGCCATTGAAGAAGTGCAGGCGGATGAATATTTTACTGACCGCCGCATACAGGTTTCTATTTTTATGAGCCCCTTGAATGTGCATGTGAACCGCAATCCTGTAAATGGCGAAGTAGCATACAGCCAATACCATAAAGGCAAATACCTGGTGGCATGGCATCCCAAATCATCTACAGAAAATGAAAGGCATACTGTGGTGTACCGGCAAAATGGAAAAGAGATACTGGTAAAACAAATTGCCGGGGCTGTGGCAAAACGAATAATCAATTACCTGAAACCCGGTCAGCAAGTGAAACAGGGAGAGGAGATGGGTTTTATAAAATTTGGTTCAAGGGTGGATCTATTACTGCCGCTTGATGCAAAGATCAATGTGAAGATTGGGGATAAGCCAAAGGGAGGAGTAACGTTGATCGCCACCTGGTAGATGGATATGCAGATGTTTTGATTTGCATATTAGAATATCTCTTCCAACTCTTTCAACGAACTCACCGTATAAGTCGGTTCAATTGCAGTTTCAATATTCAGGTGATTGACAAAGACCTGGTCAATTCCGGCATTGATGGCTCCCTGGATATCCACTTCAATGCTGTCGCCGATCATGATGCTTTCTTTTTGTGCAGCGCCGGTTTTCTGAAAAGCGAATTCAAAAATTTCTTTATGTGGTTTCAGGCTGTTACTCGCTTCAGATGTTATCACCTCCGTAAAATATTTATCGAGTCCTGAGTTTTTTAATTTGCTGTGCTGGGTTTTTTCAAACCCATTGGTGATCAGGTGGAGGATATATTTTTTGTCAAGCAAATAATCCAGTATTTCGGTTGTATAAGGAAAAAGTATTTTACGGGTGGGCAGCAGGTCCAGAAATACTATTCCCATTTCACGGGCCAGCGGCTCATTGACGATTTTAAAATCAAGTAACGAAAGCCACATACGCTTCCAGCGCAGCTCATCCACTTTGATGAAACCATTGCGATAGCGGTCCCAGAGTTTTTCATTATGTGCCAGGTAATTTTTATGAAACAGGTCAAAATCATCTATGCCTTTTGCCTGTAGTTGCATGGTTTCATATAATTCTTCCAGTGTTTGCCGGCTGTTGGCTTCAAAATCCCAGAGAGTATGGTCCAGATCAAAGAAAAGATGTTTGTAGTGCATGGCTGTTGTAGATTTGCAAAGGAAGGGCAAATAATCAATATTAAATAAGTCAATATTCAATTTTCAATGAACGTTGTTATCACAGGAGCATCCCGGGGAATTGGTAAAGCCATCGCTGATATTTTTGGAGCCAATGGGTATAACCTAATCATAACTTCCCGTAACGAAGTGACTTTGTACAAGGCCATGGAAGAATTGCAGGCAAAATATCCTGGCATAAGTATTAAAGCCAAGGCATTTGATCTGAGTAAAAAAGAAGAAGCCATCGCCTGCGGCAAATGGTGCCTTGGTTTTGGAACACCCGATGTACTGGTGAATAATGCCGGATTATTTGAGCCTGGTAATGTTTACAATGAACCTGACGGAACGCTGGAGAGCCAGGTAGCTACCAATCTTTACAGCGCTTATCATCTCACCAGAACGATTTTGCCTGACATGATTCAAAAAAAATCCGGGCATATTTTTAATATGTGTTCCATTGCCTCTTTACATGCTTATGAAAACGGCGGGGCTTACAGCATTAGCAAGTTTGCCCTGCATGGCTTCAGTAAAAATCTGCGGGAAGAAATGAAACCGCATGGGATAAAAGTTACCTCCGTTTTTCCCGGCGCTGTGATGACGGACAGCTGGGGGGATTATGATAACAGTAAAAAGAGAATAATGGAAGCTGATGATATTGCAAAAATGGTTTATGCTGCTTCGCAGCTTTCGGCGGCAGCCTGTGTGGAAGATATAGTGATAAGGCCGGTGAAGGGGGATTTGTAACTTTACTTTGTATGATACAGTTGGTATAAATAGCTGCTAAATATCAGCAGAAATCTATACCAGATATTGTATCTATTATCAAGTTGCTTGCTGTTTTATGAAGTTTCGTAAAATTCTAATAGTTGGTTTAATAGTTGTTATAGCAGGACTCATTGCAATGGAATATATATGTAATCAAGGAAAAGTATGTAAATGTTCGGCTTATTCGACAAACAAAACTTCTGCAATCGAAGAAGGGTTTTATATTGACACATATGTTCCATTAAACGAGACTTATGCGGTTTCAGATCTTAGGGACACAATTCATTTTGACTCTGCATGGTCAGAACATACATGGCAATTTAGCAAAGGACTATGCTTGCTGCGACATAAAATAAAAGGAGACGGCTTTAATATTTGTATCCCTTTTACTACGACAAACTCCGATGTCAACACTTATTCTTTTACTTTGGCTCCAATAATTAAGAACACAGTTGAGGAAGGTATCTCAAGTTATGTCGGGGGAAGAATAAACTTTGGAGTTGACAAACTGAGTGACACAATAAGACTCATAATAAAAGAGGATAGAAATATTGACACAATTCTTTTTGTAAGGACGAAAAACGGCGGATAACACGGGGTTTGCTTCTAAGTTGGCAGACGAATATTTCCCCATTCATACATCTTATTTCCTTCCACCTCACATTTAAACACCTTCTTTCCCCAAGCCTTTCTATTTTAGCAGTTGGATTCATGCGAAAGACAGCTATCATATTTTTTGTCTTACTGTTTTGCAAAGCAACACAGGCACAGGTAAGCTTTAAAACCATTGTGCCCCAGCATCCGGTTGTGGTTGGTGAGTCATTCCAGGTGCAATACGCCATCAGCGGGGCAGAAAAGATCAGCAGCTTCCAGGTTCCCTTTTTTGAGGATTTCCGTTTTGTCAGCGGTCCGGACCTCTACATCGGTAAAATACAAGGCAACAAGGGAAGCCAGGCTGTCAAAAATTATGTTATTACCCTTGAGGCAATAAAGCCAGGCCACTTCCTGATACATAACGCTGCCGCAATAATCAATGGCAAACTTGCCGGCAGCAACGAGGCAGTAATAACAGTAATATCGAAAGAAGAAGCAGCCGGCAGGGCTGAGAGAACAGATCGTTCCGTTTATATGCTTCGCCCCGGTGAAGACCCTTATGAAAAGATCAGGCAAAATCTTTTTCTGAAGGTCATTGTTGACCGGAAAAATTGCTTTGTCGGTGAACCGGTACTTGCCGTTTTCAAATTATACTCAAGATTGCAATCGAAATCAGATATCATTAAGAACCCCGGTTTTTATGGATTTACAGTGTATGATATGGTAAACCTTGCCGATAAGGAAAGAGCAAGAGAAACTATAAACGGGAAAATCTTTGATGTGCATACCATCCGCAAGGTTCAGCTTTTCCCGCTGCAGCCGGGAATGTTCAGCATTGATGCCATGGAAGTAAAGAACCGGGTGGAATTTTCACGGAGTGTGGTAAACAGAAAAACCGAACAGGAAATTGTGGAAGGAGTTCTGCATAATACTAATGATGAACCAACGAATGAAAATGCAGAAGTTTTTGAAACAAGCATTGCAACAGAACCAGTAGTCATTAATGTGAAGCCAGTTCCCGCAGTAAAAAAATCTATAAGCTATAACGGGGCCGTAGGTATTTTCAAAATCTCCACGTTGCTTGGTAAAAGTATCATTGCAAGAAATGAGGAGGGATCTTTTGATGTAATCATAAAAGGGCAGGGGAATTTTACCCAACTGAATGCTCCGGCAATCAACTGGCCCGATGGTATAGAAATTTTTCCTCCGCAAATAAAAGATTCACTTGATAAATCAAGGTTTCCGCTGGCAGGTAACCGTACATTTCACTACAACTTCATTTGTACCCGGCCGGGTAAGTATCAATTGCCTTCTGTAAATTTTTCTTTTTACAATCCTGTTTCAAAATCCTATGACTCGGTTTCCTCACAGGAAATTGAGCTGGAAGTCAGCACTACAGAAAAACCTAAAGCAGGGATTTCGGAAAAGAAAGTTCCTATTACCGAAAAAAATGCCCGGGCCAGTAAAATAGCAGCCATCATCATCCTTTCCCTTGTAGTTCTTATATTGATTTACTGGATTGGATATAAAAAAGAACCTGTAGCTGTTTCAGGGAAAACAAAGACAGTTCTGCCATCCGCAGATGAAATACTTGTATCGGCAGCTGCTTTAACTGAAGTAACAGGAAAAGAATTTTATAGTATCCTTCATCAATGTATCTGGAATTTCTTTGGACAATATTTCAACTTATCGGGCAGCGAAATAAACAAACAAATGCTGAAAGTAAAAATGAATGAATCCGGGTTGCTGCAAGCTACTATCACCCGGCTTATTCTTCTGCTTGAAGAATGCGAATCAGGAATATTTACTGATGCGATAGAGAATAACAAGAAAGAGTTACTGGAACAGGCGGAGAGGTTATTAGCTGAAATCAATTTATATCTTTTCCAGCAGGCTTAAGAAATCCTGTTTTCTTGTTCTTGATACCGGCAGGTGAATGCCATTGTTTAAAACAACCTCACCTCCCTCACCACGGATATAACTCTGCACACATTTCATGTTGATGAAATAGCTGTGATGTATGCGGCAGAAATCGGTGCCCTGTAACACTTCTTCCACTTCCTTTAATGTTTTGGAAATAACCAATGGTTTTGTTGAATTGATAAAGAAAATTTTGCAATAGGCGCTGTAGCTTTCACAATAGAGGATCGTTTCCGAGTCCACCATTATTAAACCTTCCATGGTTGGTACAGCGAACCGTTTATTTTTCTTTTTGCCATTCAGCATTTCTAATAAACTATCCACCCGTTGCGATGCTTTAATGGTTTTATATTCTTTGGCCCGCTGCACCGTTAGGATCAGCTCATCTTTATCCACTGGTTTTAATAAATAATCCAAAGCGCTGTGCTTAATGGCTTTGATGGCATATTCGTTATATGCAGTGGTGAATACAATTTCAAATCCGGGATGATGAAATTTTTTCAGCAGTTCAAAGCCATTCATGCCCGGCATTTCAATATCTAAGAATAAAATATCCGGGCTTTGTTTTTCTATAGCAGCCAATGCTTCAGCTCCACTGGAACAACTGGCCAGTACTTTTACAGCACTGCAGTGTTTATTAAGCAGGTGTTCCATTACTTCCCGGCAGTGCTTCTCATCATCCACTATTATGGCTGTCATTTGTTTTGTATTTAAGTGTAATTAAAACTCTTGTGCCGTTACCGCCAGTTTCATTTTTTACATCTGTAATTGCAACACCGGCATCTACATTATACACTTTGTTTACGATGTCAATTCTTTCGGCAGTAATCTTCATGCCATGCGATTTTTGTTTGGTGGCGGTTTTACTTTTCTGGCGCATGGCTTCATCCCTGCCCACTCCATTGTCTTCAATTTCTATATAAAGTATGCCATTATTTTTCCAGAGATGAATATCAAGTTTGCCTCCCGGCTCTTTGCGGTGCAGCAGCCCATGCCAGATGGCATTTTCCACATAAGGTTGTACGATCAATGGCGGCACAATTACTGTTTCAGTATTTATGTCCTGGTTAACTTCTATTGAATAACTGAATGCATGATCAAAGCGAACAGCTTCTAGTTGTATATATAGTTCCAAAGATTTCAGTTCATTTTCCAGCAATACCCATTCGCTTCTTGAATTGTCCAGTATCAACCTCATCAACCTTGAAAACTTGGTAAGATAACCGGATGCATTATCAGGGTCATTCTTTAAAATAAAATTATTGATTGAGTTTAAGCTGTTGAACATAAAGTGGGGGTTCATCTGTGCTCTTAATGCCTGCATTTCTGTTTCAGCAATCTTTTTTTCATAATCAGTTTTCAGTTTTTCCTCTCCCTTTATCTTTTTGATGCGCCATCTGTAAAACCACAAGGCTGACAGCAACAGCAGTAACACTGCAGCGCTTTTAAACCACCAGGTTTTCCAGAAAGGCGAGGCAATGGTAAAGCGAAATGATTCTTTGCTTTCATGCCAATCATCCCCGTTTATACTGGCAGCTACACTGAATGTGTAGTCACCCGGAGGCAGCGCTGTAAACCGTATGGTGTTACTGTTGCCGTTGTTTTTCCAGGCGCTGTCAAGCCCCAGCAGCCGGTACCGGTATTGCAGGCGGTTGTTGTTACCAAAATAAGGCGCTACATATTCCACATCAATTGAATTCTGAAAATATTTTAATGAAAAAGATGAGCCCCTGTTGAAATAACTGCTGTCGTTCCCGTTCACTACAACTTTCAGAATAGTTACCTGCAGGTTTTCTTTTTGAGGAATGATTTTTTCCGGATGAAAATAATTGATACCATTGTTACCGCCGAGAAAAAGCTGGCCAGCTTTATTGTAATAACCGGAATTCCATGCGTATGTATTTCCCTGCACATTATCGGCATAGTCAAACAATTCTGTTAATTTTTTTTCCGGGTCATACCGGCTGAGTCCTTCGTCACTTCCAATCCAGTATTTACCGCCTGCATCGTTAATAATAAAAGAAATTCGGGTATCTTCCGGAATAAAATAGTCTCTTACTGCTACGGGATTAACTGCATTCATTTTTACCCGGTATAATCCATTTAAGGTACCGGCAAAATATTCTCCGTTCTTATACTCACACATTGTAAGAATCTCCTGTCCGAACTTTATTGAAGTTTTATAGGAAAGCATGCTGTCAAAGCAATACATTCCTCTGGCCGTGCAGAGCCAGATATTTTTTTTGGTATCTGAATATGCAAAATTGGAGGTCTCATTGCTACCTGGAATTATAAGCTGCTGCACCTGGTATGTTTTGTCATTCATCCGGTAAACATTTTTGCCGATGATCAGGTATTGTTTGTCCGGAAGTATAAAGATCTGTTGCAGAAAATCGTTTTCTAATTTTTTGCGGACGCTATCTCCTTTGCTGCCGGGCTCAAAAACCGGCCGCCGGTATTTTTTTGTGGATGGCTCATATAACCATACGCCTCCGTTTGATGTGCCCATGATCAGGTTCCGGCCATCATACACAAGCCCACGTACAGAAGGCTGATTGAGCCGGTCCGTTGCTCCTTCTTTGGCCGGGTACATTGTAATGGAATTGTTTTTAAAATTCCAGTACCCAAAACCCTGCGAGGTAGAAATCCACAAATTTCTTTTTTCATCTTCTGCAAAATTCCGCACATTGTTCAACCAGATCTTTTCATCCACCGTTTCCCTGTTGCGGATAAGCCCTATCGTTTCCTGACCAGGGGTAAAACTTATAAGACCCGATCCATGCATAAGCCATACTTTTTTATCCGGGTCTAAAAAGAGATCATTATAATAAGGAGTGGGGTCAAGGGGCTTGCCTTTGTTATAAAGCTGCAACTGTTTAAACCGCCGGGTGCTGCTGTTCACTTCCATCAGGCCACTGTGTGTAGCCAGCAGGTGCTGGGTGTCGTTGATGGACTGTGCATCACGGATGAAAAGAAATTCATCTTTTTTTCCGGGGATATCTTTTTTTACATCTACTGCTGTGATTTTTTTTAGATCAAAATCATACCAGGAAGAAATACTTCCCCGTCCGGTAATCAGCAAAAGCTTATTGCTTACCGCATACATGCCTCTATTGTTTTCACTTACCATTGCCATGCGGCTGTGGTTTGAAGCATCTATCGCAAAAACAGAATCACGGGTGGCTAAAAAAACGGTATGACCGGATTGTGAAAAAATTCCGGCAGAAACTGGAAAAGGAATGTCGAATTCCTGAAGGGTTATTTTTTTAAAAGTCTGCCCGGTATGATCCCATTCATACATCCCTTTTGTGGTATGCACCCAAAGTTCTTTGTCCGGCAATTGAAACAGCCTGCCAATGACAATGCCCCCGGCCGTGTCAAATGCTATCCTTACAAACCCTTTGTGATCATCTGTAAAGCGGTAAATGGCAGCGGCTGAATTTGCCCAAACCTGGTTTCTTGAATCACAAAATATTGAGGAAACCCTTTCCCCTAATTTATAATCCTTCATGTGTTTGCCATCAAAACGATGAACCCGGTCATTAGACATGAGCCAGACAAAACCGGAATAATCCTTTATTACTTTCAACATATCTGTGCGGATGCCGGAATTTTCATCAAAGAGCTGAACATGGTAGTCGGGTAACTGGCCCCTTGCAGGCAATACAATAAATAATAACCAGCAATATGTATATAATTTTTTCTTCAATCTACTAATGTAGGATTTTTTATGGGGCTGCGCCGGAACTGGTTATTCTGTTCTTTTATTTCAGGTTATTATTGTTCAGAAATTTATTTAACAGCGTTCTTAATTCATCTATTTGTTTTTGCTGGTTTTGTATAATGGTTTGCTGTTCCTGTATAGCTTTTACCATCGGTGCTACTAAATCGTTGTAGCGAACACTGTACATGCCTGCATCGTCTTTGGTGATGATGCCGCTATTTGTTATACCGGCCTTATTCAGGGCTTCTTCCACCTCCTGTGCAATAAAGCCATACTCTGTTTTTTTCTTTTCATCTTTAATGCGGTAGTAAGAAACAGGATTTAGTGTCTTTATAAAATCCAGGCCAAGCCCTGTTTGTGTAATACCTGCCTTTCTTCTTTTATCCGAAGTAATCGTCCAGGCTACTTCTACTCCTGCGTAGGTAACAAAAGTATTTCCAATGCGCACCTGGTTACTAACTGCTGAATTTGGCACCTGGGCGTCATAACCAATAGCTGTATTATTAGAACCTGTTCCACTATTGTAAAGTGCATAGTGGCCATAGGCTGTGTTATTAGATCCCGTTGTGTTTTCATAAAGCCCAAAATAACCATTGGCGGTGTTTCCGCTTCCTGTTGTATTGGACCCAAGTGCAGCCTCTCCGGTAGCAGTATTATTGTCTCCTGTTGTATTGGAACCAAGTGCACCTTCCCCATTGGCATTGTTTGCACTTCCGGTTGTGTTGGAATAAAGCGCCTGATAGCCGCTGGCGGTGTTATTACTTCCGGTTGTGTTGGACTGAAGTGCATTCTTTCCATAGGCTGTATTATAACTTCCGGTGGTGTTGTTACGAAGCGATTGATGTCCGGTAGCGGTATTGTTCAATCCGATTGTATTGTTTTGAAGCGCAAAGACCCCATTGGCTGTATTAAAACTTCCCGTTGTATTGAAATCAAGTGCCCGGTAGCCATTGGCCGTGTTTTCATTTCCGGTTGTATTGTCGCCAAGCGCAAAGGATCCGGTAGCTGTATTAAATTCACCGATTGTATTGAAAAAAAGTGTTTGGTTTCCAATTGCTGTGTTATTGTCTCCGGTAGTATTGGAATAGAGTGCACTGATCCCTGTTGCCGTATTGGAGCTTGCTGTTGAATTATTAAAAAGGGCATTGACCCCGGTTGCAGTGTTGCCATCTCCTGTTGTGTTGTTGTAAAGCGCCTGGTAACCATGTGCAGAATTATTCTGCCCGGTTGTATTTCTAAAAAGTGCCCGGTAGCCATTAGCTGTGTTATCAACCCCTGTTGTATTGGCGCCAAGTGCGAAAACACCGTTGGCAGTATTATAACTTCCTGTAGTATTGGAGGTAAGCGCATTTCCCCCGGTAGCGGTATTATGAAATCCGGAGGTATTGTCATAAAGGGCATTATATCCAGTGGCCGTGTTATTAAATCCAACTGTATTGGAAAAAAGCGCCGTGTTACCATTTGCTGTATTAGAATTTCCGGTTGTATTGGAAAAAAGCGACCGGTATCCATTGGCAGTGTTTTCGCTTCCTGTTGTATTGAAGCTAAGTGCAAGGGTTCCGTTTGCTGTATTAAATTCACCGGTTGTATTGGAAAAAAGTGCACCGCTACCGTTTGCTGTATTATTTTTTCCGGTTGTATTGGAAAAAAGTGCAGCTCTTCCATTGGCCGTATTATGATCTCCTGTTGTATTGGAGCTAAGTGCAGAAGCTCCATTGGCCGTATTAAAACTTCCCGTACTTGCCGGGTTTAAGGCGCCTAAACCATAAGAAGTGGTTGTAACTCCAATTTTTCCGGCCGTGATATTATCTCTTTTAAAGATGACATCGTTATTATCTGTTGTTCCAATAAAATTAACAGCGGGGTTGGTGCCTGCATTTCCGGTAAGGCCCCAGCCGGTTGATGAGCTGAGCATTTCTGTCCATGCGGCGCTGTTATAAAACCAGAAAGAATTAGTGGTATTGTCAAATACCAGCAAACCATTTGCAGGTGCTGCAATGGCTGTTCTTTGTGCAGTCGTCATGCGGGGAACTAACATTCCTTTGGTGGTACTGCTGATATCTAATTGAGCAGATGCATTTGGAGTAATGGTACTTATACCGATGCTAACACCGTTGTCAGCAATTTGTGAGTTGCCCAGGTTTGTTGCGGAGGGTGTCCATTTGGGTACAAAGTTTACTGTACCGTTGCCGGTTACAATATTTACTGCTGCGGGATCTTTCCATGAAGCATTACCCACCGCATCAGATGTCAGTATCCTGTTTGTTGCTTCGCTGATGCCCTGCAAACGAACCGGCCCGGTGGTATGAAGGGTGATGCCGCTACCGCTGTTGGTTATTTTAAACAATGCTCCGGCATCGGCCTGGGTTTTATTAAATGGTAACACTAAATCATTTGCCAATGATGAATAAAGAGAATAAGGAACAGAAGCCAACTGAGCCGTACCTATATTGATAAATGATGTGCCACCATTCGGATCAATTTCCACCTGGATATACTTACCACTGGTGCCTAAGCTTACACCGGCGATTGTTCCGGTTACATTATTTGCTCCGGGACTGCCCACCTGCACATTAAACAATCCAAATGGATTGGTAGTAACCGTTCTTGATTCCTGGTACAGCACCGGTCCGGCTACCGAACCATCATGTATGGTGAGCCGCAGGGTGATGGTTTTATTGATTAATGCATTACCAACTGAATTGCGGGCTACACCCTGGTAATTGAATATACCCGGTGCCGGGCTTTGACTAAAGGCATTCATTGCGAAAAGCAGTATTACCGCCATCAATGATAAAATCTTTTTCATTGGTTTTATTTTTTGGTTTTTATTTCTGATTCAGTTTTACCACTTTCAATCCGCTGTGACGGATAACCTGCAGGTTGTCTCCCGGCCGGTTATTGTCAGGCTTCAGGTCAGCTACTACGAAGTACATTCCATCAGGATATTTTGATATATCAAACAAATCAATACGGCAGCAGCCATCGTAGTGATAACTTTTGGTCATCAATACCTGCCCGGCTGCGTTTATTAATTGCAGGCTCATGAGGCCGGGTGTCCTTACAAAAAAATCCACTTCAAATTTTCCGCTGGTTGGGTTGGGAAAGAGTTTATAATCACCGGCCTCAAACAAAACCGTATAAGGTGAAATACCAATTTTATCTGTACAGGGCTGCAGCACACCTTGTGTTATCAATACAGCACTATCAGCAGGAGCAAAGGCCTGCACCAGCAGCAATTCACCAAAGCTCCATTCATATCTGTAGTAGGATAAGGAATTATCATAGCTGGCCCCGGCAGTATTTAAAACAGCCGGCACTACTCCGTTATAAGGATTTACGGAAGGAACCTGCGCCTGGCAAAAAGAAACAGTCAGTAGTACTGTCAGGCAGATGAGTTTGATTTTTTTTGGCATAAATTTTATTTTAAAAACTCCGTACTGCCCGGACAAATAATGTATTGTCATTCTTATTTACCTGGCCGCTATTGCCATTAAAAAAAGACACCCAAAAAACACCACTGTTGGGCGGGGTTAATGCTACCACTTCTGAAGATGTCCAATAAAAGCTTGTAGCGTTTATAGAAAAACCACCGACGGTAGTTTTGTTTGGATAAATCTTTTTTAATTCATCCCAACTTGGCAAATACCAATCGCTGTAACCATCCAGTACTAAATCGGCACAAAGTTTTGCTGCATAGCTGCCGGAACCCTGGTTTGCTACAATCAAATTAGTGTTTGCATTACCTGCACCTAAAGCCTGTGCTGTTGCGCCTGTTGTTGTAAAAGTTCCATTGTACCATTGTATGCCTGTACTTTGGTCGGTAGGTGCAGCAATTAAACCGTGTTGTACATTAGCATCATAACCGGGGTCGCCAGGTTGTAATATATAAGCTACTTTACCGCCCTGGTAAGTATCGCCGATTACTTTGGTGTTAGTGGTGTTGTCTTTTTTGCATCCAACTGCAATCACTAATATAATTCCTGTTAACATTCCTGCAAATGGCATTGTTGTTAAATACTTTTTCATTTCATTTTTATTTAAAGATTATTTAGATGATCTGCATTGCCAGTGTGTAGCAGATTGCGGGTTGCTATGCTGGGTAAGCGTTACTTGTGTAGGAGAATAATTAAAGCCGGGAGGAGAAGTGGAAATATAGTAACCGGGTTTTTCTACACTCTCTATTGCTACAGTTCTTACCCCATCCACTTTTGGCATTTCATGAATAAAAAATTTGTACCCGTCGCCTCCGGGGTCTGCTGTTTCGCTGCCGCCTAATGTAGTACTCAGGTGTACTTCCTGCCCGTTGCTTGAATTGCCTGCAAATAGCCACCGCTTTCTTTGTCTTTCAAATTGTATGGTGTAACACAGCTCGTTGGTAAACTCAGTCCTGGATTCGGCCACATTAAATTCGCAGAACCTCTCAAGGGTTAATTGGGACAGGCTGTAGGATTTCAGTATTTCCGACCTTTTCATATTATTACCTATCAGCTCCAGGTGTACATATTTATCTGCAGAGGCATCTGCCGTAAAAATCCATTGATGAGGATAAGGCGTCTCCAGTAATGCAGTATCATCACCGTTATTTTTTTTGCAGGAAACAAAGAAGAAAATGACACATAGAGAAGTGATTATCTTTTTCATGATTACCCGTTTTAGGCAATCAAGTTGCATCCTTTCCGGTGATGGTAAAGCCGGGAGTTACCGCTTTGCAGAATTGGGTAAGTAACTGACGATATTTGACAGGCAGTAAATGGCCGTTACTCTGAATATTTATATCCCACCCCTCTCACAGAATGAAAGTATTTAGGGTTGCGGCTGTCTTCTTCAAAATATTTACGGAAGCTCAGGATAAAATTGTCGATAGTTCGGGTAGTAGGATAAACATTATAACCCCATACAGCCTGCAGTATTTTTTCCCTGGGTACTACTTCATTTTTATTTTCGATAAGCAGCTTGAGCAACATGGTTTCTTTTTTGCTCAGTGAAATTTTTCCTTCTTTCCCAATGGCTTCCTGTGCCTTGAAATCAATACTATTATCGCCAAAACTATAGGTGTCGCCAACAGTGGATTTATCCTGTAATTTTTTATTTTTTTCAATCAGCTTATGTACCCGCAGCAGCAACTCTTCCAGGTTAAAGGGTTTGGTGAGGTAATCATCGGCTCCTTTTTTTAAACCCAGCACCCGGTCGGCGCTGGTGTTTTTGGCGCTGAGAATTAAAATGGGGACTTCATTATTGTTCAGTCGGATTGTTTCGGTAACATTAATGCCATCCATTTCCGGCAGCATTACATCAAGAATGATAAGATCAAAATACTCTGATTGTACAGCATTCAGGGCGGCCACTCCATCAAAAGCAGAGGTAACATCAAAACCATCCAATTCCAGATTTAGTTTCAGCGCTTCATGAAGATTTTCTTCATCCTCGACCAGTAAAATAGATGGTTTTTTTTCGGGTGACATGTTATTTATTTTTCAGTGTGTCAGACACGAAAAACAACTGTAAAAATACTGCCATGAGGGGTATTATCCGTCACCGAAATGTCTGCATTGTGGTCTTTACAGATCTTGCGGCATAAATAAAGACCCAGCCCCGTGCCCTGTGCCTTGCGGGTTGTTTCGTTTCCTATCCGGTAAAATTTTGAAAATATCTTTTTCTTTTCAGCATCGGGAATTCCCCTTCCTTCATCAATGATCTGCATTTCAACACCTGACCTGTGTCGTTTCAAAACAGCAGAAACGGAAGTTTCTTTGGGCGAATATTTAATGGCATTTTCCAGCAGGTTATTGATCATCATTTGCAGAAGCAATGCATCGCCGGTTATTTCTACGTCGGATTCAATATCTTCCTTCAGGGGCCTGTCAGGATGCCGTTTTCTGAAATCGTTGATGCAATCATTAAGTAGAGATGAAAAGTCAAGCTCTTCTTTGTCAACCTTATGACCCTTTTCTTCCAGTTGGGATGAGATAAGAATATTATTGGTCAGAAAATTTAGCCTTGCAGTTTCATCCAATGTATTTCGCAACAATTTTTTTTGTTTTTCCGGGTCAAGGTTATACTTCTGCAGGGTTTCCAGGTTCAGCCTGGCAACCGAGATAGGTGTTTTTAATTCATGTGTCACCGCCATCATAAAATTTTGTTGCTGCTGCTGCAGGCGAAACTGGCGCCTCACCGACCGGTAAACAAAGGATGCCCCAACCAGTATGAGTATAAAAAAAGTAACTCCCTCTGCTGTATATTTTTGAGTGTTCCTCTTCTGTTGTTTTTCAATTGCAGCTCTTTTTTCCATTAACTGGGCTGCTGTCAATGAATCTTTCTGGTGAAAGAGGTTTTCATATTCTTCCTTTGCCAGCTGACGATTTTGTTTTTCAAGCGAAATGAACCACCATACCAGGGCTGCAATAACGTAGCCCAGAAGCATCCAGTACAGGAGGGTGGTCCGCAAAATTTTCCGGCGGTTAGTATCTGCCATGCTGCAAAGATGGGTTATTGCTTCTTTTCAATTCGCAGGCCAATATCCAATACATTATTCAGTGGGTCTTCCCGCATTACCTGCTCTATAGTAAAAAGGTAATCACCCGGTTTTCGGAAATAAACGGGTTGGTCATCAGGTGTGAGCGGAATCCGGTGTTCATAAATATCATCCATACCGCTGGCCAGCCATCCCTTTTCATTGGTAGCAAGGGTAAGGTCATATTGAGCTTTATTTACCGAGTCTACCCCCGGTCTTTTTACATGAAGATTAATATAAATGTTATTGAAGTTGTATTTATCATTATGCCGCAGCACAATAAACAGTTTATAGGCAGAAGAAGTGTCTTTAATAGTAAAGGCAAATGAGGGTTTGAAACTGCTTTTCCAGGAATGCCCGGGAATAGCTACTGATTTTTCATACAAATCAATGGTATTACAGGAAACAGTTACGAGTTGTAAGCAATAAGCCAGTGTAACCCAAAGACAAAACGGCTTCAATCTTTTCAAAAAAATATTTTTTACAAATGTACCCAGTAAAATATGATCTTGACAACCCGTAACCCGTAACCTGCCTACCGGTCAGGCAGGCTCAAAACCCGTACCTCGTTACAATACATTTAATACCTGCTCTTTCGCTTTTTCCAGTTCATCTTTCATCAGCACCACGCATTTTTGTATGGAAGCATCGTATGCTTTGGAGCCGGTGGTATTTATTTCACGGCCGATCTCCTGTAATATGAAAGAAAGTTTTTTTCCTTTTGATTCTTCTTTTTCTGCCAGTATGGATTTGAAATAATCGCAATGATTTTTAAGACGCACCTGCTCTTCGCTGATATCAATTTTTTCGATATAATAAATCAATTCCTGTTCCAGCCGGTTATCATCATAATTTTCTTTGCCAACATTTTCTTCAAGCAACTTTGTTATGCCCTCTCTTATCTTTTGTTGCCGCAGGGGTTCCAGTTTCATTACCTCATCCTGCTGAAGAAGGATGTTATGAATCCGTTGCAAAAGGTCTTCTTCAAGCATGCTTCCTTCCTGCTGCCGGTGGGAGTTAAGATTGCCGATCGCTGTTTGCAAAACCCGTTGAAAATCAGCCCAGTCCTGGTCGGAAAGTGTCTCGCTGCTGGGGGTTATTACCTCCGGCAATTTCACCAGTGTACTCAGGATGTGGGAGGGGTCAAGGTTGAGGGCTTTGGATAGTTCAGCCAGGGGTTTATAATAAGCTTTTGCCAGGTCTGTATTTATAGAAACAGGTCTTGCATCGCCGGTGTCTTTTAAGCTGATGGTACAATCCACACTTCCCCTTCCCAGTTTTTCTGATAACAATCTGCGAATATCAAATTCAAATGGTTTTAAAATGGAAGGTAGTTTTAACTGCAATTCAAATTGTTTTCCATTCAATGATTTTATATCAACCAGAAAAGTTTTGTTGCCGACTGTTTGTTCGGATCTTCCAAAACCGGTCATTGATTTCAGCATGAAATATTTTTTAGTGTCTGTAAAGTTATTTTAATTAAAACAAGTTGCGGTTAAATTGTTTTTTAAAGAAAAGAGATGGATGAATAAAAAATTTAAAGGAGTGAGGTTGCAAAATCGTGTAATAAAAAATCCCCCCGATTTCTCGGAGGGATCATTTATATGGATGGGTTAGTAAGTACGGGAAATAAATTTCCCGGCACAATATTAGAAATAATTTTCATTAACCAAAAAATATTTCCAAGTTATTTTATTAACATTTTAAATATTCTTGTGGAAAACCGAACAATAGTTAGCATTAATGACAGATGCATTATCAAACTTCTTCAATAAATGATTTCAACCATAATATTTTTCTTCATTGATGAATTGCATGAAAATACTCATCACTCTTAGTGATTGAACTTTATCCATGATCATTAATAAATTGAATGAGTTGATAAAACGGGTTTTAAATAAACTTCAATAATCTTTCATTTTACACAAAAAACAGGAAGTTTAAACTGAACCCAGGCCCAAACTGCAGCTTATTACCTTTGCAAAAATTCAAATTATGCGATTTGACAAACCCATTCCGGTAACCACTATTGCACAGCTTATCGGCGCAAGACTTGCCGGGAATATAAATGGACAGGTAACAGGTATTAATGAACTGCATAAAGTGGAAGAAGGCGACCTGGCATTTGTTGATCATCCTAAATATTATGATACATGCATTAACTCAGCAGCTACTTTTATTATCATCAATAAGGAAGCAGGTTTTCCGGAAGGAAAGGCCTTGCTGATAGTGGATGAACCATTTGAAGCATACCTGAAGATCGTCAATCATTACCGCCCTTTCAATCCTTCCATGAAGATGATCAGCGATACATCATCAGTTGGCGAAGGAACGGTTATCATGCCGAATGTTTATATAGGCAATCATGTACAGGTTGGTAAAAATTGCATCATTCATCCCAATGTAACCATAATGGATTATTGTGTGATAGGAGATAATGTCATTTTACAGGCCGGAACGGTAATCGGAAGCGATGCTTTTTATTACAATAAAAAAACAAGCCGGGACATTCATTATAAAAAAATGAACAGTTGCGGCAGGGTGGTTATAGAAGACTCCGTGGAAATAGGGGCTAATTGCACAATTGACCGGGGAGTGAGTGGTGAAACAATAATAGGAGCAGGTACCAAGATGGATAACCTTGTTCATATCGGGCATGATACTGTGGTCGGAAAGAATTGCCTGTTTGCAGGACAAGTAGGAATTGCCGGCGCCACTACAATTGAAGACAATGTAATTCTTTGGGGACAGGTAGGTGTCAGCAAAACCCTGACCATCGGTAAAGATGCAGTTGTATATGCTCAAAGTGGCGTGAAAGATTCAATCGCCGGTGGTAAGGTTTATTTTGGTTCACCGGTTGAAGATGCAAAAGAGAAGATGAAAGAATTTGTCTGGATAAAAAGGATTCCACTTCTTTGGGAGAAAGTGATGGGGAGAAAATAGTTAATTAGGTTATTGGTTGATTGGGAATTGGGTAAGAAAAAAGGACAACCACTTTTTATTGAAGAAATTTCCAACTTTTAAGGCGCCCCTAATTAACGGATTAACTAATCAGGATTATAGTCATACGGTAACTGATCGGCCAGGTTTTTCCAGCTCCAGTATCCTTGGTTCACCCAGTTTCGTTGTTCGTAGTAATAGCCGTTTTCTGTAATGGTTATCCAGTCCTTCATATCAATATAAGAGATCTGGTAGGGCATGTTTTTGGGCAATTTCATTTTTACCATGTATTCTTTTTCCGGACTTTTTGGAGTATAAGTAACACTCAGTTTTCTGGGATAATATATCTCTATGTCCACCTGCCCGGTCATCACCTGGTGAATAACACTATCAGTCACCCCGACACTATCCCTTGTATATGCAATACTATCCCGGGTGTATTTAATTAAATTATAATAGCTGCTGTCATACACATCTTTTACCTTATTGAACTTCTTATTGTCCGTTTCATCCAGCATATCAATGATCCATCCATCATCCTGTAGGGTACTGTCGTAGTAGCTTCTCATAAAATGAAGCTTGGAGCCGTAATATGTTTTGCTGCGTGCCGGCTCCCATGTTTTTTTCAGACTGTCGGTTCCCTCCATTTCTGTAAAGAAACAATAGCCCCGGTATGAACTTATATCAGTGGTATAGTAATAAACAAATGAATCAAGCTGGTAGCGGATATTGTAACCCAGAGCATTATTAGATATCTGGATGGCATCTGTAGTGAGCACCTTCAACTTGTTGCTTCTTTTGTAATAAAAGAATTTCAGAACCTCAGGGTTCTGTATGGTCGTTTTAGCGGCATTAGGGGTGGCGCCAATAAAATTTTTTACAAAAAAATCACCATATTTTTCCCAGCCATTGGGTACTTCATTGCTGGTTTTTATCACCACTTCACTGAGGCTTTTATCTTCTTTTACCATCAGCACTTCCAGTTTCACATTTTCACCAACCCTGATGGTTTGTGTTTGATAACCGGTATAACTGATAATGAGGTCATATCCTCCTGATTTTAACGAAATGGAAAACTCACCCTGCTTATTGGTGTAAGTGCCCAAAGTTGTGTTCTGACAAAAGATGGAAGCGGCTGCAAGGGGTTCACGGCTGCCGGAATCAAGCACCATACCTGTGACGTTAAATTGAGAATAGCTGATAAAAGAAATTCCTGAAAATAACAGGAAAAAAAACAGACGGAGTTTTTGCATAGAAAATGATTACCGGTTAAAGATAAAGACAAAGGCCCACCTAAATCCTCCCGAAGGGAGGACTTTTAGACTCTGATAGTATAAAGACAGTTGCACTATGTGGAAATTGCTAAGCCTCCCCTTCGGGGAGGTTGGAGGGGCTGTATTTTTCACAGGCCCTTTTAATTGTTTCTTCAAGTGGAGTAAAAGAAAAGCCAGGGAGAGCTTTCAATAGTTTATGGTTTTCAAACCAGGTCTTGCTCATAGCTACCTTGGCGCTTTCTTTTGTAATTAATGGCCTGTGCCCGCTAAAAATGGATTTTATTTTTTCCATCCTCCACGCTATACCCAATAAAAAAGCATTAGCCTGCAGTGTAGGATGTTTTTTACCAAAAGCGGCCGACATCACATCCTGGATCTTTTTAAAAGGCCAACTCTCTCCGTTTACAATAAATCTTTCACCGGTAATATTACTTTCCATCAACAGGAGCACAACTCTTGCTAAATCCTCCACATCCACAAAACCATTGATGCCCGGGCTGTACCACCTGAATTCTTTGTAAACGTTTTTAAAAATAGCACAGCTGCCGTTATTCCAGTCGCCATAACCCAGGATAGTGCTTGGGTTTAATATCACTGCTTCAAGACCTTCGGCAATCCCTCTCCACACTTCCAGTTCAGCTTTATGCTTGCTGATGGAGTAATGAGTATTGACTTTACTGCTTTCCCATTTTTTTTCCTCAGTCACATGTCCGCCGGAAACGGATCTTCCCAGTGCAGCTACTGAACTGATGTGGATCAGACGTTTTATATTTTTTTCCAGCATACTATCCACCACATTGGCCGTGCCTTCCACATTCACCTGGTACATCTGTCTGCGGTTCTTTTTTACAAAAGAAACCACAGCAGCAGAATGAATAACTGCATCCACTCCTTCCATAGCTTCTCCCAGCGACACAATATCCAATACATCGCCGGTTATCCATTCCACTTTATCAAAAATTTCTTTTGGAATCCAAAAAGGCAATTTATTGTTTCTTCGCAATGCTCTTACCTTATAGCCTTTCTCCAGTAAATGTTTAATGATGTACGAACCCAGAAAACCAGTACCTCCTGTGACTAAAACCATTGAAGATTGAATAATTGATTATTGAATATTGATCATTCCTGCTTAATACCTGAAGTATCCTTCCTCCGTTTTTCTGCCAAGTTTACCTTTTTTCACTTTTTCTTCCTGAATAAGGGAAGGTTTCAGCCGTTCGGGTTTGTTCATTTGCTCATAAACTGAACAGCTCACGGCATAGTTAATATCATTACCGATAAGGTCCATCAATCTGAATGGTCCCATTTTAAAACCGGAAGCTTCCATTAATACATCTGTTTTTTCAAAAGATGAAATATCTTCTTCAGCCAATCTCAGGGATTCAATATAATAGGGTCTTGCCACCCGGTTTACTATAAAACCCGGCGAGTCTTTGCAGATAACAGGCTGTTTTCCCATTTGTTTAGCCAATTCAATTACTATTCCTGTTGTTTGCTCATTAGTATATTTTGTGTTAACCACTTCCACCAGCTTCATAATTGTAGCCGGGTTGAAAAAATGCATCCCGATCACCCGTTGCGGATGCAATATCTGCTCAGCCATTTTTGTAATGGAAAGAGAAGAAGTATTGCTGGCAAAAACACATTCGCCATGGTTCAGTTCAGCCAGCTGATTAAATAAACCGACTTTTATGTCCATTTTTTCAATAATGGCTTCAATAAAAACATCGGCAAGGCAGGTTTGAACATCATCGGTGAACCGGAGATGCTGAAATATTTTTTCGTTTTCTCCCTGGGCTATTTTACCTTTTTCTGAAAGACTATCCAGGCTTTTTTTAATCGCCTTTTTTGCATTTTCCAGCACAGCATTATTGGGTTCAAACAAAATGACATAAAACCCGGCCTGGGCTGCAGCCTGTGCAATACCGCTACCCATGGTACCAGCCCCGCAAACACAAACACTGTTTATATTCATTTTGAAATGCTTTCCGGCCTAAAGATAAAGGTTGTCAACAGTTCATAAAGGCATAACAAGAATCATACAGGCAATTTTGTTTTTTCTGCCAAGTTTCACTTACCTTAAGGCAAAATTTTACTGCATGGAAACCAACCAGCCAACTGCTTCAACAGTCGTTACTGCTCCGCCTGCCGCACCCGGCATGTTTGGAACCAGGATCCCTTCTTCTGTTGCATTTGCCGTAGGCGTTCTTTTATTCTTATTGCCCATATCTGAAGTGAGATGTGGAGGCACAAAACTCGCCACCAAATCAGGTCTTGATTATGCAATGGCCAAAGACTGGAAACCTGCTACCGGGGGTTTATTAAACAAGAATGACATGACGGAAAAGTCGATGTCTCCCGACAAACAGGAAACAGGAAATACCCAATATTTTGCTATTGGCGCCATGGCATTAGGCCTTTTAGGTTTTTTGCTTTGCATGGGTTCAAACAAAACAGCCGGAGGCGGAATAGTTGCCGGGTTATTGGCTGCCGGCTCATCCATTGGGTTGATGTTTGACGAAAAAAATAATTTTGCTCAGTCTCTGAAAAGCCAGGCAATGGATAAGGCACAGGAAGGAGCAGATACTTTTGGTCTGGATAAACTTGGCAACACAATGAATGATATGAAACCGACCCTTGCCTTTACTCCCTGGTTTTATGTAGCAGTGGTGGCTTTTTTAGCGGCAGCGCTTTTCTGTTATTTACGAATGCGGTCTTCCAAAACCTGATATAATTTTATTAAACATTTTTCATCACCAAAAACAACTACTATGGACAGAAAAATTTTCACCATCGTTTTAGCCGTCGTTCTGATCGGCTGTTTCTTCTTACCTTACTTTAGCTTTTTTGGAATGGGTGTGAGTGGTTTTGATTTGGTTAAAGCTTCGGGGGGCGGCTGGCAGAAATATATTTTACTACTGGTGCCGTTATCAGGAGTGTTGCTGCTGATTGGCGCAGTGAACAATGAAAACTATCCGCTGGGAAGAAACCTGCTTTGCTGGCTTCCATTGCTGGCTATCATTTTTACAGTGATCATCAGCCCATTGATTGATGGGGCAGCATTCGGAGATATTTTCTCTGCATTGGGTAAAGGCTATGGAGCAGGCTTGTGGGCTACAATTGCTGCATCTTTGGTGTTGGCATTTTATAACCCGAAGGCAAAAGCATAACATTCAAATCAATTTTATTTTCAAAGGTCGCCATTGGTGGCCTTTTTTGTTTCCATTTGCGGCCAATAATTTATTTTAGTCATTGTTTTTAAAGACCACAATACTACTGCGCTCATGAGTTCGACGACAGTAAGAAGCTTTTTTATGCTTCGCCCATGCATTAAGAATATTCCATGAGCTATGTAGCACACAGTAACTGTATGAGGAAACTTTTATTGATTGCTGCTTTATTTTTCTGTCACGATGCGCAGACGCAAACCCTTCAGCAATGGGCACAATTGGTAAACTGGGATGGTGTTTCGCATTTTTCAAAATATATCCATCTTAGTGCAGGCTATATGGGGCCCAATGCACTTACAGTGCCTTATATTGGCAATGGTAGTATTGATAGTCTAAATACAGCTGGTCTTTCAGCACAATTTCATTTTTCCAAAGGAGATAACACACAAAACTTGTGTGCATCCGGAAATTTCTGTATAGCCAAAAATAAAGTTTCCATAAGCTGGGAGTGGATACCCTTTGAATTTTATAATATGACCGATACGATGAAAAGGGAAAGACATGTTTATTACAAATACTATAATTACAACCAGGCTGCCGGTGATGTAATTATTAATACCACTGTCAATCTCCTGAACAAACGGAGACCTGATGTCCAACTGGCTGTCGGGATAGGAGTTCGTCTGCCATTATCTACATACAAAGGGCTGGCGGCGGCAAGGTTTACAGACGCCACAGGCTATACCATTGATGTATCTTTTGGAAAACCACTTTCTTCATCATTAAAGTGGATCGGTATGCTGGGGGTGTATGCGTGGCAGATAAATCAGGGCAATCTCCGGCAAAATGATGCTTTTCTTTTTGGCAGCGGTCTGGAGTGGAATAAGAAGAACTGGAAGGTGCAAAGTTCTGTTCAGGGTTATTTGGGTTATGAATATAAAAGCGGCGATAAACCAATAGTCTTTCGCATCAATGCAGAAAAAAAATTTTCCAATAAAACTTTGCTGCTGAGATTTCAGCAGGGGATTAATGAATTTAAATATACCAGCTTTGAACTGGGCATGAAATATAATTTCAGATGATTACACGGCACTGGTAAACTGCTTCAAAAACCTTACATCATTCTCGCTGAACAAACGGATATCATTAATGCCGTACTTCATCATGGCCGGTCTTTCAATGCCCATGCCGAAGGCAAAACCGGTGTAGCGTTCAGGGTCAATGTTGCAATTGGATAAAACATTTGGATGCACCATGCCACAGCCCAGTATCTCAACCCAGCCGGTTTTTTTGCAGACATTACATCCTTCGCCACCGCAGATGAAACAGCTTACGTCCATTTCAGCACTGGGTTCGGTGAAGGGAAAGTAAGAAGGACGGAAGCGAACCTTTACGTCCTTGCCATACATTTCTTTTACAAAAAAGTAAAGTGTTTGTTTGAGATCGGCAAAAGAAACATTTTCATCAATATATAATCCTTCCACCTGGTGAAAGAAACAATGGCTTCTGGCACTCACGGTTTCGTTGCGGTACACTCTTCCGGGCATTATCATGCGGATGGGCAGTTTGTCTTTTTCCATTTCTCTTATCTGCACATTGCTGGTATGTGTACGCAATAACCAATCAGGGTTTTGTTGCACATAAAATGTATCCTGCATATCTCTTGCAGGATGGTGTTCAGGAAGATTGAGTGCAGTAAAATTGTGCCAGTCATCTTCTATCTCCGGTCCTTCGGCTACCGCAAAACCCAATCGTTGAAAAATAGAAACAATCCTGTTGCGCATTAATGTTACCGGATGGCGGGAGCCCACAGGCAGATCATCGCCGGGAAGGGAGAGGTCAAGCTGTGAGCTATGAGCTGTGAGTTGTGAGTCAGTTGAGAATTTTAATTCGGCATACTTGTTCTCGACAAAGAGTTTGAAGTCATTCAATACTTGCCCGGCTTCTTTTTTGTTTTCAGGTGTCACATTTTTCATTTCACCCATGATGGCTTTTACCATTCCTTTTGTGCCGAGCCACTTGATGCGGAATTCTTCCACCTGTTTTTCATCCGAAGCAATAAAAGATGAAATTTCTTTTTTATATTCCTCAATCTTATTCAGCAATTGTTGCATAAGATGGCAAAGATAAAGAACCACGAGTTACCCGAATAAGTGAGATGGGGAGAATTTAATTTCCTTTTAATCCATTAAATCCTGCACATCTTGGTTCTTCTTATCTTCGTTACATGTCAGACTACCTGAATATTTCAGATTTTCTTTTGCCGGTTGACCTGAAAGAAATTTCGCATACCGAAGGGTATAAAGATGGCCAGCTGGGACAGGCAATAGCTATTCACTGTGAAGAATTTCCCGATATTGATGATGCACAGATTGTTTTGCTGGGTTGCGGTGAACTGCGGGGCAGCGGCCTGATACACGGACAAAGTAAGGCGCCGGATATTATTCGCCGTCATTTTTATTCTCTTTACTACTGGCATCATGATATAAAAATCGCTGATATCGGTAATATTAAAACCGGTTCTTTATACACTGATTCCTATGCAGCATTAAAAACCGTGGTGCAGGAACTGATCAATGATGGAAAAACAGTTATCATCCTCGGCGGATCACATGACCTCACACTTTCTCAATACAACGCTTATGCAGAAAACAAAAAACTGATTGAAGCCAGCTGCGTAGATGCGCTTATAGATCTGGATCTCGATTCACCGTTCAAGCATGAAAGTTTTTTGATGGATATGCTTACGGGTGAACCGAATTATATCCGGCATTACAACCATATTGGCTTCCAGAGTTATTATGTGCATCCCCGGATGCTGGAGACGATGGACAAACTGCATTTTGATTGTTACCGTGTGGGCAGTGTGAAAGAAAATATTGATGAAATGGAACCAGTGATACGTAATAGCAATATGCTGAGTTTTGATATGACGGCCATTGCGTACGCCTATGCACCAGCAACAACGGCTTCACCTAATGGATTCAATGGCGAAGAAGCCTGTGTGCTGATGCGCTACGCCGGTATGAGTCCTAACATCAGCAGTATCGGCATTTATGGTTATGATGCGCAGCATGATAAAGATGAGCTGACCGCCAAACAAATTTCTCATATGCTCTGGTATGTGCTGGATGGAAGAAGCAGAGGAAGAAGAGAAGCAACAATAGATGAAAGGGAATCCTTCAACGAATACCACACCGCTTTTGCCGAAGTGGAGACCACTTTTCTGCAAAGCAAAAAAACCGGGAGATGGTGGATGCAGTTGCCGGATAAAAAATTTATCGCCTGTAGTTATAAAGATTATTTACTCGCCAGCAGTAATGAAATACCGGAAAGATGGCTGCGGGCACAGGAGAGGGGATGAGTCTGGAGTCGTTAGTCGGGAGTCTTCGTCCCCTCCCTGGAGGGGCACAGGGTTTGCTAGTAAGAAAATTTTTGAAAGGGGTGGGTCAATAAAGCTGAACAAATATTCAACAATCAATATTCAATGTTCAATTTTCAACGACATACATCATACCTCATACTTCTGACCTCATACCTCATTCTTTCATCTTGTTCTGTCAGCAAACAAATAGCCCGCTCCGCCAAAGAAGATGTTTTAAGCAACAAAGCCCTTACCGCTGCCCATGTCGGCATCAGCATTTTTGACCCAGCTGCTGATAAATATCTCTACAATTACCAGGGCGATAAATATTTTGTTCCTGCCAGCAATACCAAACTGCCTACCTGCTATGCAGCGATGAAATATTTGGGGGATAGTTTGGTGGGGTTGAGGTATTTCAAAAGTGACGATGTTTATTTATTTCCAACTGGCGATCCTACCTTTTTCCATCCCGACTTTAGAAATCAGCCTGTTTATCAATTTTTATCCCGAATAAAACATGCAACAATCACCGCCAATAATTGGGATGAGGAAGGGTTGGGAAAAGGATGGACATGGAATGATTATAACGAATCCTACCAAAGTGAAAGAAGTGCTTTCCCAATCAATGGCAATTGCATCACTTTTTTTATACATAGATTCCGGCTGGGCTTAAATCCTTTTAAAATAGATATTGAGGATACAGGGTTTATGTCAAAGAACAACATTAACTTTTATGTACGGAGATATAAGGATGACAATAGATTTATATTGGAGCCAGCCAAAACAAAATTTTCTTCACAATCGGTTCCTTTTATTCCGAACGATACAATGCTCTTAAATATTCTAAGGGATAATTTCAGGAATCTTCAACTCAATGATAATATTCCAATAATAGGAACTACCATTTACGATCATTCCACAGGAAAGATGATTGACTATAAAGACAGTCTGATCACAATCCATTCCCAATCCACCGACTCCCTCCTCAAACCCATGATGCACCGCAGCGATAATTTTTTTGCGGAGCAATCTTTATTAATGGTAAGCAATGAAATGCTGAGTGTAATGAACGATGAAAAAATAATTGACACTTTATTGAAAACCGATTTTAAAGACCTGCCGCAAAAACCAAGATGGGTGGATGGTTCTGGTCTCAGCCGGTATAATCTATTTACCCCGCAGGATTTTGTAGCTATCCTCAATAAAATGAAGAATGAGTTTGGCATGGAACGCATCAAAGTAATCCTGCCTACCGGCGGTGAAGGCACTATCAGTAATTACTACAAAGCAGACAGTGGCTATATCTATGGCAAAACAGGAACTCTCTCTGGTGTTGTTGCCTTCAGCGGTTACCTGTACACTAAAAAGGGAAAGCTGCTCATTTTTTCTACATTAATTAATAATCATCAATCATCGGCAACTGATATAAGGAAAGCGATTGAAAAATTCCTGATAGGAATCCGTTCCAAATTTTAGGAGATCAAAGTCCCTCTGCAGGGGATTTAAGGGGCCAATCACCAGGCTTCTGTTACAGATGTCAGGAGAGCAATGGAGAAATTTCTGCAAGGGATAAGAAACCGCTATTAGCGGAGCCTTGTCACTCCGACGAAGGAGGAGTCTGAGAGACTACGAAAATAATTCATTTGCAAACTTTGAGATACCTCGTTCCTCGGTATGACAAAACGATGAGGCTGACTACTTCCCAAACATCCTCTCCAGCTGCTCCTGCTTAAACTCTAAGTAAGTGGGATTGCCATCCGGCGATACATTCGGTTGCTCACAGGCGAAGATGTCGTTTACCAGGTGCCGCATTTCTTTATCAGTGAGTTTTGTACCAGTCTTGATGGATTGCTGTCTTGCCAGCGAACGAATGAGTTTTTCTCTCCTGGAAAATTTCACTTCAGGACTGAAATGCTTGTATTGCTCCAGTAAAATGTCAATCACATGTTTTTCATTTCCCTGTCCCACATCAGCCGGTGTACCCTGAATGACATAAGTATTCTTTCCAAACGGTTCAATAATGTATCCAAGATATTGTAAGTCGCTGATGATTTCTTCCATTACAGCTGCATCGGCAGGAGTTAATTCCAATGTTGCAGGAAACATGCTGCGTTGCGTTGCCATTGGCTTATCCTTGCTGGCGGTTTTCAGTTGTTCGTACAATACTCTTTCATGTGCTGCTTGCTGGTGGATGAGGAGGAAGCCGTTCTTTGAAGTAGCAACCACATAAGTATTCAGCAATTGAGTGAGTTCGGCATCCGTAGTGAGTGGTGAGTGGTGAGTGGTGAGTAAGGTCTCCGATCTTTCAGGTATCTGACTTCCGACCTCCGACTTCTGACCTCCTTCATAAATATCTTTCCAATGTTTCAATTCACTTCTCTCATTTTTCTCTATAAAATGCGCCTGGTGTTTTTGCGTAAATCCTTTAAAGATGGAAGTGGACGTTGCTGCTTCCTGTTTTTTTTCGGTGAAGGGTTGCTGAACAGAAGGCAGTTGCTGTATCGAAGCATCCAGATCAAAATCTAATGTCGGGGTGACGCTGAATTGCGCCAATGAATGTTTTACGGCAGCCTGTACAAAAGCGTAGATAATTTTTTCATCTTCAAATTTTATTTCCTGCTTGGTTGGGTGAACATTCACATCAACGACTGTTGGATCAAGATCGATGAATAACACATACATCGGGAAGCTGTCAGTGGGAATCATTTGCTGGTAAGCACTCATCACCGCATGGTTCAGGTAGGGACTTTTGATAAAGCGGTTATTAACAAAAAAATACTGATCGCCCCTTGTTTTCTTGGCTGTTTCGGGTTTGCCCACAAAGCCATAGATGTTCATGTAATCAGTCTCTTCTTTTACTGAAACTAATTTGGCATTGTAATTACTCCCAAGGAGCTGAACAATCCGTTGTTTTAAACTGCCTGCTTCTAAGTGAAACAGTTGCTGGTTATTGGCTGTAAGAGTAAAAAGAATTTCCGGAAACGACATCGCCACTCTTGTAAACTCATCCACAATATGGCGCATTTCGGCTGCGTTGCTTTTTAAAAAATTTCTCCGGGCCGGAACATTGAAAAATAAATTCTTCATGGCAATACTGGTGCCGTTTGGCACTGCAACCGGCTCCTGTGTTTTTACCAAACTATTCTCCACTTCAATATATGTTCCTGTTTCTTCATCAGCTTTTTTTGTTTTCAGTTCTACCTGAGCAACGGCGGCAATAGAGGCCAGCGCCTCACCTCTAAAACCCATGGTGCGGATATGAAAAAGATCTTCAATCGTCTGAATTTTGGAAGTGGCGTGGCGTTCAAAACACATTCTCGCATCGGTCTCACTCATGCCACTGCCGTTGTCAATCACCTGTACCAGCGATTTGCCCGCATCATTAATAATAAGTTTAATTTCAGTAGCGCCTGCATCCACTGCATTTTCCAAAAGTTCCTTTACAGCACTGGCAGGGCGTTGAATTACTTCGCCTGCGGCTATCTGGTTGGCTATGTTATCAGGAAGCAATAAAATCTTATCCGGCACAAATCAGGTTTAGCCGTCAAAAATAAGGCATTTAAAGGCTATGCATTGATCCCGACATTGCTGTTAGCAAAGCTTCGTTGCCTGAAACCATTTGCCTTTTTTTATTACCCGGTTACTTTTTGCACAGTTGGTTTGCTTATCGGCACCCCGTCCGCATTTACTTTATACTTGATGACCACCAGCGGACAGTTATCAATTTTTATCATCAGGGTTACCCAGCCCGTATTGGGATTAAACAGCATGGTTGTTTTGCCTTTTACTTTTCCACAGTCCCGCAGTTCCGTTTCGCCTTCCCAGGTTTGTGCACGGACACCTTCTGCCTTCAGTATGGCATCCAATCCGCCGCTGGCAAGTTCGTTGATTCGGTTACCTGCAAACTCATCGCCCACCAGTTTGGGAAAAATTTCTCCGCCGATTACATTAAAAAGATTTTTCCCCAGTTCTTCTGAGAAACTTTCGCCTCCAAATAAGGCGCTGCCCAATGCTTTGGCGGCGCCAACCCCTAACCTTGCGCCCAATGATAAACCTGGTAAAGCCTCAATCGGGGCAAATGCCACACCAACTGCCATGCCGCCAATAATATCTGTTGCAGCTGTGTTTGTATTATTGGCAAGTGCAATAGCCTTGGTTTCGCAATCGCAGGGACCTTTCTCAATCAGTTTGTCCCGGTACAATCCCCTGAGTAAACTTATTGCCTGAAACTTCAACTGCATATCTTCGGGGTTAATAGGTTCAGTAAGGGGTGGCTGAGCTGTAGGTGTATTTCTTCTGGCTTTCTCTTCTTCCTCCTGTTTGCGCTTTTTTGCCCTTTCTTCTTCCAGTTGTTTTTCCCGTTCTGCCTGTAACTTGTCGGCATCGGCCTGTGCTTTTTTCAGTTCTTCTTCCAATTTTGCTTTATCGCTTTCTGCAGCGTTGATCTTATCCTCCAATTCTTTAGCTTCTGCAGCCGCATTCTCTGCTTCATTTTTCAGATCGGCTTCTTTTTGTTTTTTCTTTTCAATGATGTCATTCAACTGGTCAAGGTAAGCCGCTGCTTCTTCGGGTGTTCGGGGAGTGCCCGAAAGAGCAGGGTTAAAATTGCATTCGCCGGGGTGTGCCGCACACCATTTCTGAAGCATTGCCATCAGGGCTTCTATTTGCCTGCACAGCTCATCAATTTGCGTTTCAAGGGCCGCATGCATATTTCCTTTTTTTGCCGCTTCGTCGGCCTTTTCTTTTTCTTTCTTCAGTTTATCACATTCTTCCTGTGCTTTTGCTATTTCCGCATCCAGTGCTTTTACTCTTTTGTTGGCTGCATTCTGCGGACCTTTAAGGCCCTTCAGCTGATTGGCAAGTTTACTGGACTCACTCCCAATGTTTGTATTAGAGTTTTCGTCTCCTACATAGCCATACCAAAAACCTCCGTCGGCATGGTAACCATGTCCGCCAACCCAGTCATTACCCAGGTGAAGCTGGTCCATTTTATCCAGCAGGTCTTCAATCTCATTGTTGAGTTTATCCAGTTCTTTTTGTGCATCTTCTTTTTCCTGTTTTAACTTATTCAGTCTGTCGGCACAATCCTTTTCCCGTTGCGCTGCATCATCAGCGGCTTTTTGCAGCGCCTCCGGGTCCGGTTTTCCGTTTAGCTCCGCTTTTAACTTCGCTAATGAATCAGTTAGTTTTTTAAGCGAATCACTGTATTTCCCCGGTATTTGTTCAATTACTTTATCAATGGCGGCCAGTTCTTCCGACATCTTGTTATTTCTTTCCAGGTTGCGCTGCAGCTCTTCGTATTTTCTTTTAAGCTCAGCCAGCCTGTCATTTACCCTTCGCAGGCTGTCTGCAAGTTGCTCTACTTTCTGATTGGCCTGGTTGATTTGAGCATCAGTAACAGTCAGATTTATTCTTTCGCCCTGCAATGGTTTTATTGATGCCGGGGTAAGCTGCAAATGTGTTCTTGTAAACACTTCAGAAACTGTATTGTTTTTCCCCGCCGCCCTTGCCCTGATGATGTATTCGCCGTCATATCCGACAGAAGGATTCCAGTTGACCGTCCAGTTATTTCCATTATTTTTTGCAGCACCTGTTTGCTGCCAAAGGGTACCGGATGCGGGTTTGACAGAAAAAATTATCCCTGCCAGATCTTCAGAAATAGTATTCAGTTGTAAAATGACCTGGCCGGTTTGATTATTCATAGCGGAAGGTGACGAAAGCGGAACAACAGCTGTATTAGTCGGTTTCGGGTTTTGTATATCCGGGTTGCTGGCAGTGAAAGATGGAGGATTTAAACTGCCACCCAGCGCCAGGCAGGTTTGAACCGGTATAAGGCAGGTTTGATCAAGCAGGTAACAATTGCATAATGCTGCTGAGCTGTTTGCAACAGAACCAGGCTCGGGCAGATCAAGATTAACAGTAACAGAAAAACTTCCTGTCCTTGTGCTCTGCAAATCAAAACGCTTATTGAAAGTGCCGGCGCCCGATACATGGGCAGGTAAAACAGGAATTACCTGGCTTTCGCCTCCCGTCATCGTAACGATACCTGTAGTAATATTTGAAACAGTAAGTGTGGCGGTTGACGGAAGGTTTTGTAAACCGGAGACAATTACTTCCACATAAGTCTTTTCTCCTTTTTGTAAATTCAGTCTTCCCGTACTTACATCCATATTAACTGCTGATACAGTTTTTTCAATTGTCTTTCCGTTTTCTGTTATTGAAATAGTATGCGGCCCGCTGGTAGCTGCCGGCATATTGCAGGCTATCTGCCGTGGCGACTCAGCCAATATCTCCATTTCTTTTCCATCAATACGACACTGTGTATTAGATGCATTACCATCAAAAGGCCCGGTAATTCTGAGCGGATCGCCAGTAAGGGCATGAGTAGGTATGTTGATATTTGTAACTGTTCCTGTGCCTTGTTTTACCGGGATAGAGAGTGTAGAGATGATTTTATTATTTGCAGTTGATAATGTGATGGAAGGGTCAGGACTTTTAATAGAAACTCTGAATAATCCGGATATTACTTCTTTTCCTTCAATGTCACCCGGCAGATTGAGTATGTATTTGTGCAACAGTTCATCGTTCCGGCTTTTTTCTTTCTCATTCCTGCCGGCAGGTTCTGTTACCACAGTACCTGAAATCATATCGCCGGTCCGCATATCTTCAGGGAGGTACACTTTTATCTTACCTTCTTTTACGGAAAATTCTTCCACTACAACACCTTTAAGTATAACAGTCTGTGCCGGTAAAGCACTGGTGATGCAGGAAAGTAAAACAATCAATGACAAGCGGAATAAGTAATGACGTATCATAACTTGTTAGTTTTAATTGTTGAATAAACCGGTACCGGAGATTTTCAGGGGGTGGCGATGAACTCAAAAGGTACAAATTTTACAAGGATATAAACAGGAGAATGAATTAATTTTAAGCGCCAATGAAAAAGTTAACTATGCAAAAAATACAACGGCTTGTCTTTCTGTTTGTTTGCCTTCCTTTTTTGGCTGAAGCTCAGTATAAGAGTAAACTAAGCAAAGATCAATGGGTTGACAGTGTTTTCAACTCACTCAGCGATGATGAAAAGATTGCCCAGCTGATGGTCATCAGGGCTCATTCTAACCTTGGCCCCGATCATGTGGCCAAAGTGGTTAACGATATTCAGAAATACAATGTCGGCGCTCTATGTTTTTTCCAGGGAGGTCCGTTAAGACAGGCCAACCTTACCAACTATTACCAGAGCATTGCCAAAACGCCATTGATGGTTACGATTGATGGCGAGTGGGGATTGGGAATGAGATTGGACAGTGTAAAAAAATATCCTTATCAGCTTACTCTCGGTGCTATGGAGGACCAGAATCTTGTTTACCGGATGGGATTAGCAGTTGGCGAACAATGCAAACGCATCGGTGTGCATGTAAACTATGCACCAGTAGTGGATGTAAATAACAATCCAAACAATCCTGTTATTGGTTTCCGTTCGTTTGGAGAGGATAAAGAAAAAGTTTCTGCATTTGGCGTAGCCTACATGAAAGGCATGCAGGATGCAGGCATCATGGCCTGTGCCAAACATTTTCCCGGTCATGGCGATGTGGATGTGGATTCGCATTTGGATTTACCGGTTATCAATAAAGACATGACGGCGCTTGATTCGATGGAACTGGTTCCGTTCAAAGCGGTGTTTGATGCAGGTATCGGCAGTGTGATGATTGCTCATTTGTATATTCCGGCTATTGATAATACCGCCAATAAAGCCACATCCATTTCAAAAAATAATGTCACCGGTTTGCTGAGAGATAGTTTGGGATATAATGGCCTTGCATTCACTGATGCGCTGGAGATGAAAGGAGTGGCCAAATATTTTCCGGGCGGCACCATTGCTGTGGAGGCCATTATAGCAGGCAATGATATGCTGTGCCTGCCCGCCAGTGTGCCTGAATCAATAGAAGTAATAAAGAAAGCTATAGCAGACGGCAGACTAAGTTGGGATGATATAAACGGGAAAGTAAAAAAGGTACTGAATGCAAAATATACAGTCGGGCTGAACCAATGGAAACCGATTGATACAACCAACCTGTTAAGCGACTTGAATGCAAAAGCCGATGTCATACGAATGGAAGTGGCGCAAAAGACGATAACTGTTCTGGCAAAAGCATCCCGAACCGCTTCAAGAAATGATTATGCCGACATTCCATTAAGGAAGGGACAAAAGATAGCTTATGTAGGCATCGGGACTTCCTCGCTGAATGATTTTGGGAAAAGACTACAGCAGGATTTTAATGCCGATGTATTTACTTTTTCATATAAGGACAGCAGTGATAAGGTAACTGAAATTCTGAATGCTGTTCCCAAAGACGGGAAAAAATATGACGCAATTGTTGTGGGCATTCATGATTTCAGCAACCGGCCAGCCAATAACTATGGCATCAGTGCAGCAGCGATGGAACTGTGGACAAAATTAAATTTCATAAAAACGATCACTGTGGTTTTTGGAAATGTGCTGGCTACAAAAAATTTCTGCAATGCCTGGACACTGGTTGCCTGTCACCAGGATGATAATATCACTCAGCAGGCGGCGGCTGACTTTTTAAAAGAAAAATTTGAAGCAACAGGAAAACTGCCGGTAAGGGTTTGCAACTTCAAAGCTGGTGATGGAATTGTAAAAGCAAAAGGAGAGCCGGCGCATTCTTTCAGCAAACTGATGGCAGTTGATTCGATTGTGACTGATGCCATTTCGCAAAAAGCATTTCCCGGCTGCGTGGTGCTGGCGGTGCATGAAGGAGAGATCATTTATCACAAAGCCTTCGGCAATTATAAATATGAACCATCTCCACCGATGAGCTATGAAAGCATTTTTGATTTGGCTTCTGTCACCAAAATTTCAGCTACTACTGTTTCGGTAATGAAACTATATGAAGAGGGAAAATTGGATTTGAAAAAAAAAATCGGCGATTACCTGCCCTGGGTAAAAGGAACCAATAAAGCGGGGCTGCAAATAGATGATATCCTGCTGCACCAGGCAGGTCTTGTTCCCTTTATTGCTTTTTACAGGGAAACCATTGATACAACAACCGGCAACCCTAACCCTGCTATCTATTCAGAGAGGCCAAAACCCGGTTTCAATGTTCGTGTTGCTGAAAATATTTATATGCGGAATGACTGGCAGGATACCATGTTCAGCCGCATATTGCAAAGCAAACTGGGGCAGTATGGTAAATATGTTTACAGTGATAATGATTTTATTTTCCTCGGAAAAATTGTGGAGCAGATAACCGGCATGCCACTTAATGAATACGCTGCCCAAACCTTTTACCGGCCCATGGGGATGACAACAACCGGCTTTAAACCAAGAGATCGGTTTGCTGCCAGCAAAATGGTACCAACAGAAACCGAAAAACATTTTCGCCAGCAAACCACACAGGGTGATGTACATGATGAAGGCGCTTCGATGTTTGGCGGCGTGGCAGGGCATGCAGGATTATTTTCTGATGCGTATGATTTAGCGATGCTGTATCAAATGTTATTAAATGGAGGCACTTTTAATAATGAACATTTTTTAAAGAAAGAAACGATCAACTTGTTTACTACATATCACAGCAAAAACAGCCGCCGTGGTTACGGATTCGACAAACCTGAGAAGGATAATGCAATCCGTAAAGACCCTTATCCGTCCTCTCTTTGCTCTCCGCAAACATTCGGGCATACCGGCTTTACCGGCACCTGTGTGTGGGTGGATCCCAAAAACAGTTTGGTTTATGTGTTTCTATCCAACCGTGTTTACCCGACAAGGGATAATAATAGACTCGGACAAATGTTTATCAGAGGGAAAATACAGGATGCGATTTACAGGGCGTTGGGGATATGATTACTTCTTTCCCTGATTAGGATTACCTGGTCTTTGCTGGTTACCCTCATTTTTGTTCGGATTAACCTGCTGCTGATTTCTTTGCTGTTGTCCGCCTTTCTGTTGCTGCCCCTTCTGTTGATAACCCTGCTGCCTTCTCTGCTGATTTCCTTGCTGCCCACCGCCTTGTTGCTGTCCTCCCTGGTTCTTTTGTTGTGGCCGTTGATTTCTTTGCTGCTGCTGTTGTTTCTTTTTCTTGTCTGCCTTTTCCAATGTACGCAGACTGATTTGTCCAACCAGTTCCACAAACTCCGGTTCAGCTTCCTTGGGTTTAGAAGAAGTTACATCCACCGGCTCCAGTTCTTCCGGCTTAATGCCTTGCTGGTTTAAAGCTTTTATTTTATTTACCCGTTCAATACTTAATGGATACTGTTTATTGCTGTCTGGCAATGTGTACCACATCAGGTTTTTGAAAATATCCTTCTTGATAAGGAAGGCATTGCCCTTGGCTACCTGTATCACATCACAGTTATCAGGGAAGTGCTGTAGCGCATCTAAGTATGTATCCAGTTCATAGTTCAGGCAACATTTCAAACGGCCACACTGCCCGCTGAGCTTTGTCTGGTTAATAGAAAGATTTTGGTAACGGGCTGCTGCCGTGTTCACCGATTTAAAATCGGTAAGCCAGGTGCTGCAGCAAAGCTCTCTTCCACAACTCCCAATACCACCAACCTTGCCAGCTTCCTGCCTGGCGCCGATCTGCCGCATTTCTACTTTCACCCTGAATTCAGAAGCATACACTTTGATCAGTTCCCTGAAGTCAACCCTGCCATCGGCGATATAAAAGAATGTTGCCTTACGTCCATCGGCCTGCATTTCCACCTGGCTTATCTTCATATCCAGTTTTAGTTGCCTGGCAATGGCCCGGCTGCGTATCACTGCTTCAGGCTCCCTTGCTTTATTCTGGTTGCGGATATCAACGTCACGGTCGCTGGCCCGGCGCAATACTTTTTTCATTTCGGGGTTGTCTTCCTTCACATTACGTTTCTTCATTTGTAGCCGAACGATCTCTCCCGTCAGTGAAACTTCACCCACATCAAAACCACTTACACCTTCCACCGCTATCAGATCGCCTTTCTCAAAAGGTTGTAAAGATGTATTTCTGAAAAAATCTTTACGGGTCCCCTGGCTGAAGCTTACTTCGATCACCTTGCAAACGCTGTCCATATCTGCAATCGGCAGGTTACGCAGCCAGTCATGTGCATTCATGCGGTTGCACCCGCCGGTGCTGCATCCGCCGTTGCTTTTACATCCATTCGGTTTGCCCGTACCGCAATTTGTACAACTCATTATACAATGAATAAGTAATAATTAATTTGAGGAGAGAAATTATGAACCCAGCTTCAGGATCACTATTGGGCTTCCGTTGCGTCGCACACTTCAGGGTTCTGTTCGCTGTTCAGCAAAACAGAATGCATTTGAAAAGCAATGCTATATATAGAAGTAGTTGTAGACATAACTAAAGCCACCTGAAACTTTCGGGTTCCCACTAGTTAACCAATAAACCGATTAACTAATTCACTAAACTCCTCATTCCATCAAAAATACAATCTTATCCTGAATTATATGATACAGCTTAATGGTAAGGGCATGAAAGAGCATTTTGCCATGGGCATTCCGTTCAATGTAGTAGCTGGCCCGGTCAAGCTCTTCAATAATAGCCTGTTGCTGCTCAATACCTGCTATCTTATTCAACCTTTCAGCAAAATCCTTTTCGGTGCCAAATGCACCGGGAGCATCGCCGGTTGTTCGGAGGTGGATGGCCTGTTCAAGCAAGTGATTAAAATACCGGAGAAATTGTTTCTGCTTTTCCCTCCCCATCCGGCTTATTTCTTCCACCCATTTGGTCTGAGCTACCGGACCAGTTTTCAAAATCGCATTCAGCCATTCCCTGAGCAATGCCTGCCAGTCTTCTTCGGCGTGCTGTACTAACTGCAATGCTTCACGATAATTGCCCTCACTTACCCGTGCTACCTGCCTGGCAATCGTCACTTCTGTTTTGTTTCTGCTGATCAATGCTTCTTCTATTTCTTTTGTTTCCAGCGCCGGTATTTTGATTAACTGGCAGCGACTGACAATCGTTGGCAATACCAGTTCTTCGTTTTCTGTTATCAGTATGAATAAAGTATTGGGTGGCGGCTCTTCAATTATTTTCAGCAGTTTGTTCCCTTCCTTATCCATTTCTTCCGGCATCCACATGATGAGAATCTTGTATTCACTTTCAAAACTCTTCAAACTCAGTTTTCGGATAATATCATTGCACTCTTCAGCAGTTATTTTTCCCTGGCTGTTTTCTTTTGCCTTTATCATTTCGATCCAGTCGAACAAATTGCCATAAGGATTCAGTTTGACAAACTCCCTCCATTCAACAATAAAATCAGTAGCAATGGGTTTTTCGCCGGCTTTTTTTGTAACGGTTGGATAGGAGAAGTGAATATCCGGATGAATCAATTGTTGAGCCTTAATGCAGGCAGGGCAGGTGCCGCAGGAGTCGGCCGCTGGTTGCTGCCCGCCCGGATGACCCGGTCGGACGGGGTTGCTGGTTGCTGGTTCGGGTTCTCCGAATAGTGAAGGACCTAGGCCCCCTTCAGGGGGTTTGGGGGTACAAACAATATATTGCGCAAAAGCCAATGCCAATGGTAGGGCGCCATTTCCTTCTTTACCTAAGAACAATAAAGCATGACTAAGGCGGTTGTGATTGAACAACTCTTTTAGTTGCTCTTTTACTTCCGATTGGCCTATTATATCTTCAAACTTCATTCCTGCAAATCTCTAATAATAGGCTTAATAAGCAATTTTTTTTAATTTTAAATATGCAAAATTTTCGTCTGCTTTTCTTAGTACTGCTATCAGCCTTCTTTTTATCATTCAGATGGAAAGAAAGGGTGCCAAACTCTGGTTTTAACCTCTGGGATAGCATATACACAATTACTGGTAAGGCAAAATTCGTTAAGCATATAAACGACCCGTGTTGCTGCTTTATTTGGATACCTGGTAATGACAGATTTGAGGTTTCCTATACAATAAATGGGAAATATCTTAATAATACACTTGATATTCAAAACAAAGAATGCAGACCATTACCCTATAAACAAGATCACATTTATTCTTTTTTTGCGACCGTTATTTCAGGAGATATATCCTACCCAAGTGTCAGAGTTGTTTTTGAAACGGTGGATAGTGTTACAAAACGATTTGATAAAACTGAACTATCACCCGGAATACAATTAAAAACCTATTTTAAATAACCCAGGACTTCCTCACTCATCGGGTTCACTTTGTTGTGAAATACCGCAACCAGTTTACCTTCTTCATTCAATAAAAATTTGGTGAAGTTCCATATAACCGGGTCCTGCAGAAATCTTTTCCATGCATAATCTTTTGATGTTTCCCCAGTAACGGTTTTTGCCAGTTCTTTTGACTGGTCGATGAGATATTTATATAGCGGATGAATATCATCGCCACGGACAGATATTTTTTCAGCCATCGGGAATGTCACCGCATAATTTTTAGTGCAGAACTCTTTTATTTCTGTATTGCTTCCGGGTTCCTGCTGTCCGAAATTATTGGCGGGAAAACCTACGATAACCAACTTGTCCTTATACTTTTCATATAAAGTCTCCAGGTCTTTGTACTGTGGAGTATTGCCGCACTGCGAAGCGGTATTCACAATCATTATTTTTTTCCCTTTGAAGGCAGAAAAATCAATTTCATTTCCTTCAAGCCCCGGGACTTTAAAATCATAAATGGAAGGTCCGGTAAGCGTTGTTGCGAGCAGCATAGAAATAAGTAAGGTTTTCATTTCTCTGATTTTTAAAGGACATCAAAGTTAAGCCAACTGGTTTTTTAAATCGGGAATAATTGTATGAAAGGTTGCTTTACTGTTTTTCGAAACAGCCCAGATCAGGCAGGCCAACAGGTCTTGGTTTGCCGTCGAGATCAATGATTACCCCGGCATTCACCCCTTTGTTGATGGCAGGAGAATTTGCTTTCAGCCTGAAATCATAATAGTTTTTTGAAGCATTAATGCTGTCAAACAGTGGGGGTTGATTATTTATTATCTGGTTGCTTGTAATGTTTGAAGGAGCTGTCTGTACTTTCCAGAGATTATAATCAAAATTTACATTGAAAGTTGTGTTACCGCTTTTAGCAACCACCACTTCGTTATCTACTAATCCATTCTGACCCCAGAAGATGCAGTTGCGGAACAGGGCATTCAGGTTGGCTGTAACGGGGACATTGTTTATCGTAATAAAATTACTTACCACAAGTACCGGGTCTTTATGTTCGATGAACCGGTTGGCATAAGTAACCACAGTGCAATGGGTAAATTGATAATCCCCGCCCTTTACCAAAAAGACATTTTTTCCGCAATTGCTGATAAGACAATTTTTGGCTCTTGCACTTGAGTTAAGGGATATGATGCCGGCATCATAGGCATTATCTATCACACATTCATTTAAAGTCAGTTTGGGGTTTGCATTGGGAGCGGGATCCTGCAGGCCAATGGCCTGGTATGCATTTTTTATTACGGCATAATTCAGAATATTGTCTTTAGAACTGGTAAGAAAAAATATTCCGGGCCAGCTGGCGGGAAAATCCTTGTAGGGATCATCCAGCCGGTCGCCCTGAAAATAAACCCTGTCCACAGTGTCCTTTAATCCGTTTACCTGCAATGTCCCGTTTACAATTATTGGCGCATCAGCATGAACGTAGATCTGGCATCCTTTATTAATGGCCAGGGTTTGATTGCCATTAATAGTTAATGAACCAAGAATAACATAAGGCAGATCATTGATCCAGGTTTCGTTTGCAGCAATCACTTTATCCCTGAAGAAATGGGCATTCTTTCCCCATGCTTCCAACTGCACTTTACGATTATTTCCGTTGTAGCTTATTTGTATGCTGTCTCTGATTATGAACGGAAGGGAAGAAGCATTGGGGTTTACGTTTACCTGCACAAAAACATACAGACTATCGTTGGCATTAATTTCAAGATTGCTGAATTCTGTTCCGGGAGTTCCATCTACATTCATTTTGTAAAAGGAGGAGGCACCTCCCATCAATTTCAGAGATGACAGGCGCAGCTTCTGGTTATTTTCATTTATAATTTTAAATGTACGGTAGGTAGAGCCGGTAGTTACAAAAACGGTATCATATTTAAGTGTATCAGCCGTTATGGTCACTCTTGCATCAGGAGAGATGATAAAAGAATCTTTTTTACAGGAAAAAAGAATAAAAGTTGTGAGCAAGGAAAATATTCCAAGGGTTTTCATTGATACCAAAAATAACAGAAGAATCTGAGATTAACGAGAGGCAATACAAAGTGTGGCCACACTTAGTTTCACATTTCCGGCTTTCAGCATTTCAATGCCGCATGATTCCAGTGTGGCGCCGGTAGTTACCACATCATCTACCAGCAGCAGGTGTTTGTTCTTTATTTGATCCGGGTCAGCAAGCACAAATTTTCCTTCCATATTCTTCCATCTTTCAATACGGCCTTTTTTGGTTTGTGTTTCTGTGTGCTGAGGTCGGATTATTGCTTTTTCAAACACTGGTATCCTCATGCTTTCAGCCATTCCCAGACATAATAAAGTTGCCTGGTTATATCCTCTTCTTTTTTCTTTGGCAGGAAATAAGGGCAGGGGAATAAGCGCATCTATGTCATCAAAGCGACCTGAACGTTTCAACTGGTCGCCCATAATTTTTCCAAACTGTAAGCCAAGTTCCCTGTTGCTTTTGTATTTGAACTGGTGCATCAGGTGCTGCATCAACGACTCTTTGGTGAAATAAAATTGAGCGGTTGCATTTACAAGCGGCAATCTGCCAATGAAAGTTTTCTCAACAGGATTGTTTGCATGCAATTCAAAATTGGTTTCAGGCATTGCATCTATACATTTCATGCATAGAACCGTTTCAGTATTCAGTATGTCACTTCCGCATCCCGCACATACATGAGGAAAAAGCAGATGGAGAACCGATTCTTTTATTTCTTTCAGCTGTATCATGTAAACAGATAACGATAAACTTCTTCTACCTGACCCATTGTTATTATTTCAATATTAAATTTCTGTTTAGCCAATCCCTTCTGGCCTGCCTGCCGGTAGGCAAGGTTGTATTTGGAAACAATGATCTTTTCAAAGCCGAGCTTTTCCGCTTCTGCAATTCTTTGATCAATCCTGTTCACAGCTCTTATTTCGCCGCTTAAGCCGACTTCACCGGCAAAGCAAATATGCTGAGGCACAGGCACGTCTTCATAAGAAGAAAGCAATGCGCAAAGAACAGCAAGATCTATAGATGGGTCTTCCACTTTTAAGCCCCCTGCAATATTCAGAAAGACATCCTTTACTCCAAAATGAAAGCCTCCTCTTTTTTCCAATACTGCTAATAACAATTGCAAACGACGAAGATCAAATCCACTTACAGTGCGTTGCGGTGTGCCGTAAACAGATTGTGTAACCAATGCCTGAACTTCTATCAGTAACGGCCTGATACCCTCCATTGTAGCTGCAATAGCAATACCGCTTAGCTGTTCTTCTTTTTGGGTAATCAGTATTTCACTTGGGTTGGATACAACCCTCATCCCTTTATCGGTCATTTCATAAATTCCCAATTCTGCAGTACTGCCAAAACGGTTCTTCAATGTTCTTAAAATACGATAAGCATAGTGTCGGTCACCTTCAAACTGGAGCACAGTGTCAACCATGTGTTCCAGAATCTTTGGCCCGGCAATACTCCCGTCTTTGGTAATATGCCCGATTAAAAAAACAGGAGTATTGGTCTCTTTGGCAAATCGTTGAAATTCGGCAGCACATTCTCTTATTTGTGACACACTGCCGGGCGATGAGTCAATGTAATTTGTTTGCAAGGTTTGAACTGAATCAATAATAACTAAATCAGGCTTTAATTTTTTTATTTCTTCGAATATGATCTGGGTAGATGTTTCCGTGAGGAGATAAAATTTATCATTTTTCAAACCCAGCCTTTCAGCTCTCATCTTTATCTGCTGTTCACTTTCTTCGCCACTGATGTACAGAACTGTTGCATTTTTCAGCAATAAACCGTTTTGGAGAAATAAAGTGGATTTACCGATACCGGGTTCACCGGCAATTAAGACTAAACTTCCGGGAATGATGCCTCCGCCGAGCACCCGGTTTAATTCATCATCTGGTGTAAGCAGCCTTTTTTCTTCACTGCTTTTAATTTGATCTAAGGCAACAGTCCGGTTTATTCTTTTTTCCTGATGATAGTCTTTCCAGCCATTGGTTTTTAAACTGTCTTTATGAACTACTTCTTCAACAAACGTATTCCATTCATTGCATGAGGGACATTGCCCGGCCCATTTCACACTTTCATATCCGCAATTCTGACAAAAGAATGCTGTCTTCGTTTTGCTCATGCACTAAAGTTAGTTGATTGAAAATAGTTTGCTGAAATGTTTGAACAATGATTAGTTCATATCATTAATTCAGTAAATAAATTTTAGAAAAAAGCGGAGAAAGATTACAAAAGAACCGGATAATAAAGACAGTTGTTTATTAAATGTAAAAAGGGCCAATCTTTCGATTGACCCCCTTACTTACTAACCCATTAAATTCTGTTGCTAAGTTACAATTATGCCCCACATTTCAAAATAAATTTTTCTCTCTGTGCATAAGTTCCCTATGACTACCGCAGCGAAATTATTTTTTTAAAATGGGATGCTTTTTAAGGCACAAATGCCTAATAATCAAATTGTTGATAAATATTTGTCTCGTTTTAGTCATTTAACTCTTTTGTTTTTTTTATAAAAATTTGCTTTTGGAAAATGACAAAAAGACGGGGAAATTTGATTTGATTCAAGTGGTCGCAAATTTGTTATAAATCAGGGGTGTGAAAGCAAAAAACTATAAAATATGACAACAGAAATCTGGATTGTTTCAATGGCTTTTTTAGGTATCAGTTTACTGGTTTCGGGCATACTGAAAAGCAAGTTTTCCCGGTATGCCAAGATACCCCTTGCAAATGGTTTGTCGGGTAGGGAAATAGCTGAAAAAATGCTGAAGGAAAACGGAATTTATAATGTGAAAGTGACTTCAGTTGAAGGGTTTTTGTCGGATCATTATAATCCCCTTAACAGAACAGTTAATCTTAGCCCGGATGTATATAACGGAACCAGTATTTCCGCTGCTGCTGTGGCCGCACATGAGTGTGGACATGCTGTGCAGCATGCTACTGCCTACGGACCGCTCATGTTAAGGAGCCGGTTGGTGCCGGTGGTGCAGGTGAGCTCCAACCTGGTGAACCTGATTTTATTGGCAGGAATAATAGTATTGGCAACTACCCAAAACCCAACCGTTCTTTTAATCGGTATCATTCTAATGAGCATAACAGTATTATTCTCCCTGATTACCCTGCCGGTTGAGTTTGATGCAAGCAAAAGAGCATTAGCCTGGTTAAATACTACGAATGTTACTAACCGGGACGAATATCCAAAGGCCAAAGACGCCTTAAAATGGGCGGCTACCACCTATGTGGTTGCGGCACTGGCAGCCGTGGTCACCCTTATACAATATATAATGATATATCTGGGAAGTCGGGACAGAAACTAACAACTGTTTCTTGATTTAAATCAATTTTAAAAACCATGCAGCAGCCTGCATGGTTTTTTTATCTTTATTGCGGATGGTTTAACAATTTCTTAATCTTTCAAAAACATCACATGAGAAAACTTTTTTGCCTGCTGGCAGGCATGTTGTTATTTTTCTGCAACAGCATGTTTGCCCAACAGCATGAAGTAACCGGAAAGGTTACTGATGCTAACGGGGCTCCGATAAACGGCGCTTCTATCAAGATCAAAGGTTCTCGTGAAGGAACCGCAACTTCATCTGACGGAACTTTTAAAATTAATGCTTCTGAAAAAGATGTATTAATAATTAGTGCGGTCGGGAATGAAACGCAAAACATCACGGTTGGTAAATCCACAACGCTAAATGTATCTATGGTTCAGGCTACCAGTTCTCTGAACGAGGTAGTTGTAACAGCATTAGGTATCAGGAAAGAAAAAAAGGCGTTGGGATATGCAGTATCCACCCTTGGCAAAACCGATCTTGAATTAAGGGCTGAACCCGACCTTGCACGGATTTTAAATGGTAAAGCTCCCGGAGTGAATATCGGAAACACAAGTGGCCTATCCGGTAGCGGCACCAATATTGTTATTCGTGGTGTTAATACAATTACCGGAAATACCCAGCCTCTTTTTGTAATTGATGGCGTTCCTTTTGATGCCAGTACCAATACAAAGGGAAGCTTTGTTTATGGCAATCAGACAACAAGCCGTTTTTTCGATATAGATCCTAATAACATAGAAAGTGTCAGCGTACTTAAAGGTCTTAGCGCTACAACACTTTATGGTGAGCAGGGAGCCAATGGTGTAATTCTGATTACTACCAAGAATGGTTCGGGACGTAAGGCAAAATCCAAATCAGAAGTAACCGTAACACAATCTTATTTTGTAAACCAGGTAGCAAACCTTCCGGAGTATAATGATGTGTATGGCGGTGGCTTTGATTTGAGTGTAGGCCTTACATTCTTTAGTAATTGGGGTGCAAAATTTACAAATCCGCCTGCCTTGGTTAATCACCCCTATTCACGGGCAAACTTAAATGTAGCGTTTCCTGAATATATCGGAGCTAAATATGAATACAAATTTTACAACAGTGTAAAGAACTTTTTCAGAAATGGTTCAGTCAGCAATACTGGTATAAACTTCCAGGGAGGAAAAGACAATGTAAATTATAACCTGAGTTACAGCTACCTGGATGAAAAAGGTTTTGTGATCGGTAACGGGGCAAGAAGAAATACATTTGGCTTTGGCGGTTCTGCCAAGTTAAGTAATAAACTTACGGTATCAACTACCGCAAATTTTGTATTGAATGATGTTAAGTCTCCGCCTACAAGTACCAGTTTTGGCAGCCGTGCAACGGTTACTTCAGTTTTTGGCGATGTATTATATACTCCCACTGCCGTTGACCTCATGAATCTGCCCTGGGAAAACCCCCTCGATCATTCTCATGTTTATTACCGGGCTTCTAATGATATTCAGAACCCCAGGTGGACACTGTACAACTCATTCACAAAAAACAATACCAGCCGTTATTATGGGCAGGCGTCGGTAGCCTATGAAGTGATAAAGAATCTCAACGTCACCTATCGGCTGGGGGTTGATAATTATACTGAAAACGCACTGTATGCACAGAATAAAGGAGGGTATTCTTATGCAACCGGAATTTTAAGAACATCAACAGTAACCAACAGAATTTGGGACCATACCTTGTTGGTAAATTATAAAAAAGATTTTGGCGGAGATTTCGATCTTACAGTTGATGCAGGTATAAATTCAAGGGAACTGGCTTATAAAAGTTCCGGAAATCTTAGCAGAGATCAACTGGTTTATGGGCTTTTAGATCATTCAAATTTTGTTACACATGACATTGTGAGTGAAGGAGGTGTTGATCTGGATTATAATGAAAGACAACAAACCATTGCTGCCTTTTTGCAGGGGATATTGGGTTATAAGGGATATGCCTATCTTACACTTGCGGGAAGAAACAGTTGGTCTTCCACACTTGAGGAGGCAAACAGGAGTATTTTTTATCCAAATGTAAGTTTATCATTTATTCCTACTTCTGCTTTTGCTTCCCTTAAGACAAGCAAGGTGGTTAATTATCTGAAAGTAAGGTTAGGCTATTCTGCCAGTGCAAACTTCCCTTCGCCTTATCAAACGAGAGGCATATTGAATGTAAGCACAAGAAATTTTATAGATAGAAACGGCAATCCTGTTAATGCTAATGCCTTGCCAAGGGTACTATCCAACCCCGATCTTAAACCCGAGCTTGCAAATGAATTAGAAGCTGGTTTAGAAGGAAAACTTGTTAACAACAGAGTTAGTTTTGACTTCACTTTCTATGACAGAAAAATTAAAGATCAGATATTGAACCGGCCCCTTGATCCTGCTACAGGTTATACATCGCAGACAATTAATGCGGGAAAGGTCTCCAATAAAGGGGTAGAACTTGGTTTGGGTTATACAATAATAAAAAACAAAAACTGGCGCTGGCAGGTGGATGGTTTATTTGCAAAAAATAAGAGTAATGTATCTGATATACCTACAGATTTAAAGGAAATAGTTTTCGCCGGATATACAACACTTGGAAATTTTGCTATCAATGGTCAGCCCCTGGGAGTAATTAAAGGATACGGATATGTAAGGGATGTTAAAAGCGGTCAGCGGGTTGTTCAGGCCAATGGAGACTACCAGATTGATAATACGATCAGCATATTAGGTGACCCCACTCCTGATTTTAAAATGACAGGAATAACCGAGGTAAGCTATAAGTTCGTTACGTTAAGGGCACAGTTTGAATATACAAAAGGAGGCGATTTTTATTCTGCTACATCCAGTGTATTACTGGGAAGAGGCGTGACACAGGATACCCGTTTCGACCGGGCAGCTCCTTATATCTTACCGGGTGTTAAAGCCGATGGAACTCCAAATGATATTCAAATCTCCGCTACACAGGCCTATTTTGATAATACTGTTGCAGGAGGCTCCGCAGATGAAGCGGGTATTTATGATGGTACTGTTTACAGGCTGAGAGAAGCTTCTCTTGCATTTCAAATACCTGAAAAGCTGTATCGAAAAACACCATTCGGCGCTATTTCTTTTACCATTAGCGGATCAAATCTGTGGTACTATGCACCTAATTTTCCAAAATATGTGCACTTTGATCCTGAAACAAATGGATTGGGAGTAGGCAACGGAAGAGGTCTTGAATTTTTTACCGGTCCTTCATCCCGCAGGTTTGGGGCCAGCATTCGTGTTACATTCTAAAAAATATTATATATGAAAAAATTAAGTATAATCATAATTGCAGCAATGACCGTCCTGAGTTCTTGCCAAAAGAAACTGGATTCGCTATTGCAAAACCCCAACGGGCCGGATCTCAATACGGCTAACGTTGATCTCTTGCTGAATACAGTTCAGCTCAATTTCACCGGTTTTTTCTCAGGTGCTGAAGATTTTGGCGGTCAGCTCACCCGCCAGCAACAATGGTATGGCCCTCTTTATAATAACGGGTATACGCCAAGCAGTTTTGATGGTCTTTGGACTACAGCCTATTCAGGAGTAATTGTAAATGCAGATAAGGTAATTGAACTGGCGGGGCCTCAAAAGAAATATTTTCAATCAGGGGTAGCAAAAATGCTGAAAGCTTACACTTACGGTACTTTGGTGGATTGTTTTGGCGATGTTCCTTACAGCGAAGCAGCACAAGGTGTGAACAATCTGAATCCACATGTGACACCAGGTGTACAAGTTTATGCAGGAGTATTAACCTTGCTCGACAGCGCCATTTCGGATTTTAATAAAACAGGTGCTGCAGCAGGCCCCACTAATGACTTGTATTACGCAGGAAATAAAACAAACTGGAGAAAAGCTGCTAAGACACTCAAGTTAAAGTTCCTTACACAATTAAGACTGGTTGATAATACAGTAGGGGCAAAAATTCAGGCTCTTTTAACTGAGAATGATTTGATTACTTCTACTGCTACTGACTTCGAATTTAAATATGGAACTAATGTCAGTTCACCGGATGCAAGACATCCACATTATGCAGCTAACTATCTTTCCGGAGGAACAGCAGGTGAATTTATTGCCAACTATTTTATGTGGCTTGTAACTGCATCTAAAACAGGCGGCGCTGTTTCATCCATTGACCCAAGACGGAGGTATTATTTTTATCGTCAGCGCACCAATTATGCTGATGTAAATCAGCAATCAGTTTCATGTGCTTATGAGACCGTACCGGGTCATTATCCCAGCGTTCCTTCTCAAACACCTTTCTGTTTGGTAGGTGCTGGTTATTGGGGTAGAGATCATGGCGATGCTTCGGGTATTCCACCAGACGGTCAATTGCGTACAGCATGGGGCGTTTATCCTGCAGGTGGGCAATTTGATGCCAACCAGGGAACTTCAGTATCCTTATCATTAGGTGGACGGGGTGCTGGAATAGAACCCATCTGGGAATACTTCTTTACTTCATTCCTGGAAGCTGAAATAGCATTGAAAATGGGTATCACCACCGCCGGAACACCCCGTGCTTTATTAGAAGCAGGTATAAGAGGTTCTATCAGTAAAGTGATTAACTTCCCCGCAACTATCGGCGTTACTGTTTCCGCCAGTTTTGTGCCTACACAGTCTGCTATTGATAATTATGTGAATAACGTCTTAGCTGAATACGATGCAGCAGCTAATGATGATGTCAGGCTCGAGGTAATTATGAGAGAATATTACATAGCGCTTTGGGGAAATGGCATGGAAGCGTATAATAATTACAGAAGAACCGGGAAGCCATCGAATATGCAATTGGTGAAAACCACCGCAACACCTGGTTTCTTTCCCCGTTCTCATTATTATCCTTCAGTGTTTATTAACAGGAATCTGAATGCACCGGCACAAAAGAATATTGGCGCCGCTGCCAATAAAGTATTCTGGGATAATAATCCTGATAATTTTTGTAAATAATATTGCCAATATTTAAAGTAATTTATATGAAATCACTAATTAAAAATATCGGTTTGGGATTGTTAGCCTCTGTGCTGCTTTTTACCACATCCTGTAAGAAAGAAGGAGGAAATCCCCTTGCTGATATAGCCAACCTTTCGATTGGTTCTTACATAACCCTGACGAGGGTAGTTAATCTGAATTTTAATTATGCCCAGCTTGCAACCTCTGCTGTTGGAATTAAAGTAACACAGTATAAGACAGAAAATTCCGGGTCCGATGTTGATAAAATAAAAGTATATGTTGTCAAAGGCACTTCCACTGATAAAACTACCTGGAAGCTGGTAAAGACCGTTACTTATGCCGGAGATTCAACCTTGCTTTCAGTAACGGGCGCAGAAATGGCGACAGCGCTTGGAGTTTCGCTTGGATCCATTCAGCCAGGAGATTTTTATACTTTTTATAATCAGGTTATTACAAAAGACAGTCGTTCTTTTGATATCGTAAATACTCCCGGAGCATTAGGCAGTCTTTCCGCTTATAATGCCGCTTTTGTATGGCAAGCATATATAACTTGTCCGTTTACCGGAGGCATGGCTGGGAATTACAGGGTAATTCAGGACGATTGGCAGGATTGGAGCCCGGGAGATATAGTGCCGGTGACTGATGGACCTGGTGCTAATCAGGTAAACCTAAGTCAGGTTTGGCCAAATCCGGCTTATGGAAATATTGTTAACCCTTTAATTGTAAATGTAAATGCTGCTGATGGAGTAGCAACAGTGCCCTTAGTGACTTTTGCTAACAATTATCCGGGAACTGCAACTGCGCAGGGTGCAAATGCAAGCGGTGCTGGCGATACCGTACCATGTGGGTATGTATTTTCCTGCACTGGCTTTATTACTTTAACAATGCGGGTTACCTATAATGGATCAAGCCAGGGAAATCTAAAACTGATTCTTCAAAAACTCTGAGAAGCAGATTTTCAATTCAATATTTAAAGCCGCCTGAATAGGGCGGCTTTTTTTTAAAGTTTTATCTCCTCATCGTGTTTGTCAAAAAACCGGTATTCAGTCAGGTGGTAATTGCTGTCTTGCTCCAGCCTTGTTTTTTGGCCAAATTTTCTTTTCCAAAAAGCCATTTTTGTTTTCCATGGCCAGCCCTTGGTGAGATAGGCGAATAAGATAGGATGTACAACCAATTTCAGGTTTTCATTTTTATGTGTAATGAGGTAGCTTAAGTTTTTCTCAATCTCGTCCTCCAGTAATAATGTGGAAGATATTTTTCCTGTGCCATTGCAGCTGGGACAGGCCTCCTGTGTATTGATGTTTACTTCGGGCTTCATCCGTTGACGGGTGATCTGCATGATGCCAAACTTGGAAATCGGAAGCACAGCATGTTTGGCCCTGTCAGGTGCCATGTATTCTTCCATTTTTTCCATCAGCTTCCTTTTGTTTTCAGGAAGTTTCATATCAATAAAGTCAACCACGATAATGCCGCCAAGGTCACGCAGTCTTAACTGGCGGGCAATTTCTTCCGCAGCTTCCAGGTTAGTTTCAAGGGCATTCTGCTCCTGGTTATTGCTTACACTTTTATAGCCGCTGTTCACATCTATCACATGCAAAGCCTCTGTATGCTCAATAATAAGATAAGCGCCGCTATCAAGATTTACTGTTTTGCCAAATGATGATTTTACCTGCTTGGTTATACCAAACGAATCAAAAATCGGTGAACCATTCTGGTAAAAAGAAACGATGTCGGCTTTTTCAGGGGCAATGCGCTGGATATAATTTTTTGTATCAGAAAAAATGGTACGGTCGTTCACCACTATTCTGTTGAAATCCTCATTCAGCAAATCACGGAGGATACTGGTGGTTTTTGTTTGTTCACTTAATATCCGGGTTGGAGCCACCGCACCTTTAAGATTTTGCATGATAGCCTTCCACATTTCCACCAATGCAGAAAGATCCTCATGCAATTCAGCGGTATTTTTGCCTTCTGCGGCAGTGCGGACAATCACCCCGAAATTCTTTGCCTTGATCGCTTCTACAATCTTTTGCAATCTTTTTCTTTCCTCGGAAGAATGAATTTTCCTGGAAACGGCTACAATATCATTAAAGGGAGTAAGCACCACAAAACGACCGGGCAATGATATTTCACAGCTTAGTCTGGGTCCTTTTGCGGCAATTGGTTCTTTCAATATCTGAACCAATATGTTTGGTTTTCCGGAAAGCACTTCATTGATCTTTCCTGTTTTAATGATCTCCGGTTCAATAGTGAACCTGGAAAAATCAAGACCCTGCTCACTCTTATCGTTCATGCATATATTGGTGAACTTAAGCAGGGATTTAGCATAAGGGCTCAGATCGGTGTAGTGAAGAAAGGCGTCTTTTTCAAAGCCCACATCAACAAATGCAGCATTAAGGCCGGGTATCAGTTTCTTCACTTTGCCAAGATATAAGTCGCCTACGGCAAAACGGGCATCGCTTTTTTCGCTATGCAGCTCTACCAGCTTTTTATCTTCCAACAGGGCTATTTCTACACCCTGTGGCGCTGAATTAATAATAAGTTCTTTGTTCATTACAGCCTGTATATATGAATCAGCTTTGTGCTGTAAAACACCAGTTGCAGAAATCCGTAGAATTGCAGGGTTGTATTGAAGGATTATTTGCTGTTGAATATGAAGTTCCAAAGGAACTCACAGGGCAAATTTTTACGGCGAACAACCGGCGGACTGGAAATAAGTCTGGAGTCAATAGTCTTTAGTCAGGAGTCAAGACCCGCAAAGCGGACTAACGACTCCTGACTAATGACTCCCGGCTATTTGTTCCTCTTCTTATGACGGTTCTTTCTCAGTCTTTTTTTACGCTTATGCGTCGCAATTTTATGACGCTTTCTTTTTTTACCACAAGGCATGTTCAAATAGTTTTTTAATCTGGTTTATAAATAAGTTTTAAATCTATTCTCAGAGAACAACTTATTTCCGGAGTTCTCCAATTCGTTTTTCAATTTCATTTTTTATATCAGCCTGCTTTATCAGCGACAGGCTTTTTTCATACCAGCCTATTGCCGCTGATTTATTATTCATTCGTTCATTCAGATCGGCCAGCATCAGCACTGCATCAATGTTTTCTGGCTGAAGGCGGTATGCCGTTTCTAAACGACCCAGGGCTTTGTCATATTGCCCCGACATCATCGAACCTCTTGCCAGCATTAGTTGAGCATAGACATTTGTACTGTCTTTTTCAACCACTTCCCTGATTTTCATTATTCCTTCCATCGGGGTGGATGAAATTCCACCAAACAAATAACAGGCGCCAAGTCCCACTTTGGCCGAATCGTTGGAAGGGTTGATTTTCAATGATCTTTCGAACAAGTCTTTGGCCTGCAGGGCCTTCCATTGTCTGCGTTGAGGCATCTCATCAATCTGCAGGTTATCCAAAAATAGTTGGGCGGCAAAGGTGAGGCTTTTTTCCGAATTTTCCAATCTGGCAGCTTCGGCTTCGTACCATGCATAGGGTTCAAAAACCCTGGCGGAATCAAACCAAAAACGGGCTAACTGATGATAAATATGTAATTGTTGATCCTTTACAGCCCCTCTCGAAATGCTGTTTTCAAGACTGTTTAATCTTATTATTTGATCAGGACTCAGTTGTTTTTTGGCTAATGACAAAATGGTATCGGCTGAAATAGTATTGGCCGTATTGTTTTGAGCTGGTGTAGATGTTTCTACCTGTTTCTTTTTTGGAATAATCTTTCCAAAGAATAAAATAAACGCAACAAGCACAACACCAATTCCTGCTGTTATCCACTGTGGTTTCTTCACTGATTAAATTTTATGGAGGCAAAAGTAGGCTCAAAACCGATGAGGTTTCCAATAAATATCAGCAGGGAGTTTAAGAGACTTATTCGGCGTCTTCGCCCGGTCCTGTATCCAGTTTAGGCTCCTTTAGTTTTTTTACTTCAGCCACAAATTCCTTAGCGGGCTTAAAAGCGGGAATATAATGTTCGGGGATATGAACAGCTATGTTCTTTTTGATATTGCGGCCTATTTTGGCTGCTCTTTTCTTTGTAATGAAGCTTCCGAAGCCGCGGATATAAATATTTTCGCCGGCTGCAAGGGTGTCTTTTACTTCTTTAAACATAGTTTCAAGAGTAACAAGCACATCTACCTTGGGTATGCCTGTTTTCTCAGAAATCTGATTTACCAGGTCGGCTTTTCTCATTGTTGCAGGTTTTAGTGATGCCAATTTATGATAAAATAATATGATATTCAACCAAATAGGCATAATTTTTTTTAACCGGATATGCACCATCCACCAAGAAATGATGGATATTTAGCCAGGTAACACAGACTTAATCATGCCAAAATCAGATTATAGCCTTATCCGAAAAGCCTTTCCGGGACTATTACTAAAATGGGATAAGACGCAAAATACCCGGCAAATGCCATGGAAGGGCGAGAAGGATCCATACAAGATCTGGGTTAGTGAAATCATACTTCAACAAACCAGGGTAGCGCAGGGGTTGGACTATTACAACAAATTCATAGATGCTTTTCCCAATGTTCACAAACTGGCGAAAGCTTCAGAAGCAAAAGTGTTTAAATTATGGGAAGGTCTTGGTTATTATTCAAGGTGCAGGAACCTTATTGCCTCAGCAAAATATATTTCAAGGGAACTGAAAGGAAGATTTCCTGACAATTATGAAGCCATAAAACAATTAAAAGGTGTGGGCCCTTATACAGCCGCTGCCATTGCTTCTTTTGCTTACAACCTGCCACATGCCGTTGTTGATGGCAATGTATTTCGGCTGTTATCAAGAGTATTTGGGATTAACAAACCGGTTGATTCAACTAATGGAAAAAAATATTTTACTCAACTGGCCCAAGAACTTTTGGATAAACAATACCCTGGTAAATATAACCAGGCTATCATGGATTTTGGTGCTGAGGTCTGCAAACCAGCAGCGCCTCTGTGCAGCAGTTGTGTACTTAATAGACACTGTTCTGCTTTTTTAAACAAAAAAGTAAATGAACTGCCAGTAAAAGAAAAAAAGATTGTTGTAAAGAAGCGATGCTTTTATTACCTGCTACTGGAATATAAAAACACTATTGCTATAAGGAAACGTATCGGTAAAGATATCTGGCATAGCCTGTATGAGTTTTTATTAATAGAAACGAAACGATTAGCTACAGAAAGGAATATTTTACAACAAGGAGAAAAGAATAACTGGTTACCGAAAGACAAGTATGAAGTAATATCAACATCTCCGGTATTTACACAGCCACTTTCTCATCAACTGATAACAGGACGGTTTCTGAAGATCCGTTTGAAGAAAAAGCCCTCATTGCAAAAGAGCTGCCTTTGGATTGATAGCAATGAGTTAAGGAGGTATTCTTTTCCTGCATTTATCAATACCTATTTGAAACAGGATTCTGCCGTATAGTACCTTTTGCTTTTAAATAACCGTCAAAGTCTCACATTTGTTTTTCAAGAAAAAAATATTTTAACTTTAAAGAGCCTTAAGACGATTTCTTCACCTAAAGAATAAATGTATGAGAGGCGTAAACCGTGTAATGCTGATTGGCAACCTGGGCAAAGACCCGGAAGTTCAGCACCTGGAAGGAAATATCGCTGTAGCTAAATTTCCCCTCGCCACTACTGAAACCTTTAAAGACCGCAGTGGCAAACTGGTATCGCAAACGGAATGGCATACCGTAGTGCTATGGCGGGGACTTGCAGAGCTGGCGCAAAAATATCTTCATAAGAGCAGCCTTGTATACATTGAAGGCCGCCTGCGTACCCGCAGCTGGGATGATAAGGATGGCAACCGGAAGTTTGCTACAGAAGTAGTAGGCGATAATCTTATCATGCTCGATAAACGGGCCGATAGTAGCGGACAATCATCATCCGGTGAAAGCGGAATGGAAGGAATGGGAGGAGGAGATATGCCTTTGGGCGACCCATCCGAAAGCCTTCCTTTTTAAACTTCAATGCTAAATACAATAACTTTGTTGTATCAACAGAGGCGGGCCTTATGACCTGCCTTTTTGCTGAACAAAAACCCTTGCTTTGGAAAGTCACCCGTTATTTATTTTTGTTTCAGATTATTTCTCACCTGTTTTTCTGAAAACTGATTTGCAGGGCACCACTTTCCTTGCTGTTACATTAACTATTCTCCTGTTGTTCACCTTTACTATTTCAGGAGCTGAAGTGGCTTTGTTTTCACTGAGTCGCAAAGATGTGGATATGCTGAAGACCAAGCAACATGTACAGGCGAAACGGATAGTAAAACTTTTGGAACAGCCCAAAGAGGTCTATGCTTCACTTCTTATAGCCGGAACATTTATCAATATCAGCATTATTGTCCTTTCCAACTTTCTGATAAGCCGTATGATCTTGTTTGAAAAAATGGGAGGGTTGGTTGAAATACTTGTCAAAGTTCTTATCATTGCTTTTGTCCTGATTTTTTTTGGAAAAATATTGCCCAAAGTATGGGCTACACAAAATAACCTGCGGTTTGCCTACGGCTGTTCTTTTGTCATTGAATCATTACACTGGATTTTGCACCGCATCAGCAAGTGGGTTGTTTCATTGGCCGAGAATATTGGCAGAAGGGCTGGAGTGGTTAAAACAGAAACAATGAACATACAGGAATTGAACAGGGCCATTGATATCAAATCAGAAGAGGAAGCTTCGCCGGAAGAAAAAAATATCATGAAGGGCATTGTAAAGTTTGGGAATATTTCGGTGAAGCAGATTATGCGAAGCCGCCTGGATGTAAGTGGTCTGGATTACAGTTTGTCTTTTACAGAAGTAATTAAAAAAGTGGAAGAGCTGCATTACTCAAGGTTGCCGGTATATAAACAAAGCCTTGATGAAGTAGTAGGCCTGATCAATACCAAAGACCTGATCCCTTACCTGGGAGAAAAGGATGATTTTGACTGGCATCCGCTAATGCGTCAACCTTATTTTGTGCCGGAAACAAAATTGATTGAAGACCTGTTGAAGGAGTTTCAGCAAAAGAGGATTCACTTTGCCGTAGTGGTGGATGAATTTGGCGGCACCAGCGGTATTGTGACAATGGAAGATATTTTGGAAGAAATAATAGGCGACATCAGGGACGAGTTTGACGAAGAAGAAAGCGGTAACCGGAAACTGGATGACAATAACTATATTTTCGAAGGCAAAACAATGCTGCATGATATGTGTAAAGCAATGAAACTGCCAACCAATACGTTTGACCAGGTGAGAGGAGAGAGTGAATCATTGGCAGGGCTGGTGCTCGAACTGGCCGGTGAATTTCCATCGACTAATGCAGTGATACCCTGTGGTGATTTTGAATTTTCAGTTTTGCAGGCAGATAATAACCGGGTGCAGCAGGTAAAGGTTACTATTAAACCCAATATTAATTAATCAACCTGTTCTTTAATGAGTAAATTTTTCCAATTTCTCTTTCTTATTGTTGCCGGTTGCTGGTTACTGGTGTCCTGTAACAGTAATTATACCGCCGGAAAGAAAAAAGGATATTTCAAGATTGATTTTCCGGGAAAAAAATACCAAAAGTTCGATAAACCGGAATATCCCTACACTTTTGAATATCCTGTGTACGCCAGTGTGATAAAAGACTCTACCTTTTTTGATGACAAAGCAGGCGACTGGTGGATCAATATTGATGTGCCGCAATTTGCAGGAAGGATTTATGTGAGTTATAAAGAAATAGGGTCGCAGAATAAATTTGATTCATTGGTGAATGATGCCTATAAAATGGCGACCAAACAGCACATCAATATTTCCACTGGTATTACCGACAGCCTGATGCAGACTCCGAATGGTTACGGTGGACTTTATTATGATCTTGGGGGCAATACGGCCACAGCCAACCAGTTTTTTCTTACTGACTCTGTCAAACATTTTTTAAGAGGCGCTTTATATTTTGATGCCACTCCCAATACCGATTCGCTGGGAATTGTAAATGATTTTCTGAAGAAAGATCTGCAGCATTTGATCAATACTTTGAAGTGGAAATCTGTTTTGCCAGCAAGCAAATAAAAATCCCCGACTTGTTCAGTCGGGGACAGAGCAGATAACTGTATGCCTCTTTACTGCTCTTTATTTTCATTGGCCTTTGATTCCTTTTTAACGGGTGCAGGCATTTCAATTACTTCTTCCCTGATGGGCGCCCGGCTGAACTCTTCGAGCCTGAATTTTCTTTGCTTTGTTTTTTTCTTCACCGTTTTTTCTTCATTGGAATTCACAACCGGTTTGTCAGTAGTTATTTCAGCTTTTTTTACTTCGGCCGTGTTTACGGTTACTGTTTTATCAGTAGCAGTTTTTACATCAGCATTCACTGCTTTCCTGTTGGCTTCATCGGTGTACATTTTGCTGAATTCTTTTTTTTGTTTTGTCTTTTCGTAGTCAACAAAACCATAAATGGTTGCGCCTATCATTAACGCAGCGCCGGCGTACAAAATTGGTTTCATGATGATGAGTTTTATAGGTTTAAAAATTATATGGAAAAGGATAAAAGGTATTTTTTGCTTTGCCTGTAAATGATCCATTCTGTTATCAGCATATTTCCTACTACACTTACCCATAGAGAGAACTGGTAGTTCTCCAGTAGTTGCCAGTTGAGCAGGTGGAGCATCACATAATACACCCTGAAGGTAACAGCCGTCATGGCCATGGCGTAGCTGCGCATCATCCAGATTTTATGCGCCACCACATTTTTTTTGTGGATAGTGGTTAAGCCATTCAGGGTGGTTACAAACCACCAGATAGCCATAAACATAAAGAGACATCTTTCCCAAAAACTTCCTTTTGCAAAGAAGGCCATGTACAGACCGGTGGGGGCACCTATAAATAAAACAACTGCCACATAAATTTTTCCTGATATACGGTGAATGGCTTTTGATTTTTTTAAGAGATATCTTGAAAACTGAATAAGGGCAGCGATGATACAAAATGAACCCACAGCGATATGTAAGTAGAAGCAGGCATTATAAATATTGCTTTTGAATAAGAGACCCCGTTCTTCGATAAAATCAAAATCCTTGCTGAAAGAAAAATAGGGAAGGGTATTGTAAACTATCAGCAGGCTGAAAAAGACTACTGGTACCCAGAATAACATCCGGGAAAAAATCTTTACTGATTTTTGAAGGGTGAGAACTCTTGTGTTTTGCATACAGTGGTTTGTGATACGGCGGAGATGCCGGGGCTAAAAACTCTTCATAAAGAAAGGCTGTTACAAGTTTGTTAAAGGAATTTGATAAGTTACCTTTGAACAATGATCATGATTGATAACCTGCTGATAAGCGACGATGTGGTAGAGAGAAAATTCGTTTGTGACCTGAGCAAATGCAAGGGCGCCTGCTGCGAAGAAGGCGATGCCGGGGCTCCTTTGGAAAGTGAAGAACCGGACATCATTCTTGAAATGTATGAGAAGATAAAACCCTATCTTACAAAAGCTGCCATTGCTGAAATAGAAAAGAAAGGAAAATATGTTTATAACAGGGAGTTTGGCTGGGTTACTCCAACTCTCGGAAATGATAAGGAAATATGCGTATATGGTAAAAGAGATGAGAGGGGAATTATCAAGTGTGCTTTTGAGCAGGCTTATTATGATGGGGTGATTTCCTGGAAAAAACCTATCAGCTGCCATCTTTATCCCATTATTATCGAAAAAAGCAAGAAAGGAAGTTTTGACAGGATGAACTATGAGCCGAGAACAAAAGCCTGTAAACCGGCCTGTGTTCAGGGTGAAAAATTACAGGTATTGGTTTATGAATTTTTAAAAGAGCCCCTGATACGAAAGTTTGGACAGGAGTTTTATAATGCACTGGAACAGGCGGCTGGTTTAAGTATTAATCCGGATGAAAGGAGAAAAATTGCTTCATGAAAGAACAAGCCGCCATATTCAAAGCGAAGAGCACAATAAAAGCAGCGGATAAAGAGCATCGGCGCAAAATCAATTTCAATATTGGTAAGTACAATGCTGTGGTTCCGCAGGGCAAACAACAGTTTATGGACGTTGCCCTGGCTAGAGAAAGAGCAAAAAATATTAAATGGAAGGCCATTGAGACCTTAGATAAGCAACTTGAAAATTTTGAAGCAGCTATTACAAAAAGAGGAGCCAAAGTAATTTGGGCTGAAGATGCTCAGCAGGTTTTGAGTGCCATTAAAAAAATCTGTGAAGAAAAAAATTGCAAGACTCTTGTGAAAAGCAAGAGCATGGTAACAGAAGAAATTCATCTGAATGATTTCCTGGAAAAGCACGGGATTGAAAGTGTGGAAACGGATTTGGGAGAATACATTCAGCAACTGGATGGAGAGCCGCCATACCATATTGTAACTCCTGCCATGCATAAAAGCAAGGAAGATGTGGCCAAACTTTTCGCCGAAAAATTAGGAACTGATCCCAGGGCAACTCCTGAGCAATTAACATTAACGGCCCGAAAGGTTTTGAGGGAAAAATATGTGCAGGCAGAAGTGGGAGTGACAGGAGCTAATTTCATCATTGCTGATATTGGCGGAATAGCTGTAACAGAAAATGAAGGTAATGCCAGACTGAGTTGTTCTTTTCCTAAAACACATATTGTGGTTGCAGGCATTGAAAAAGTAATTCCTTCCATCACTGACCTTGGATTATTCTGGCCCTTGCTGGCAACTTTTGGAACCGGCCAGAGAGTTACAGTTTACAATACTATTCTCACCGGACCCAAACAGCCAAATGAAACAGACGGCCCGGATAATATGTATGTGATATTGCTGGATAATGGCCGTACAAATATTCTTAAAGATTCAAAGCAAAGAGAAAGCCTGTATTGCATTCGTTGCGGTGCCTGTTTGAATGCCTGCCCTGTTTATAAAAATATCGGAGGTCATGCTTATGCCGCCACTTATAGCGGTCCGATAGGCTCTGTGATCACTCCGCATTTAAAAGATCTGGGAGAATGGAAACATTTGAGCTATGCCTCATCCCTTTGTGGTAATTGTACAGAAGTGTGTGCAGTAAAAATAAATCTACATGAACTGCTTTTAGAAAACAGGCAAGAAGCGGTGGAAGAAGGGAATAGCCCTTTTGCAGAAAGAATAGCCTGGAAAATGTGGAAGCAGGGAATGCTGCGGAGAAGATGGATGAATATCGCCGGAAGCAAAACCAAAAACTGGGTGGTGAATACACTCGTAAAGGGCTGGGCGATACACCGCGGAAAAATGGTATTCCCAAAAAAATCTTTTAACCAGATGTGGCAAGAGAAATACGGAAACCGGTAGTAATTTCAAGCTGTGATAGTTTTTAGCAGTACCATATCTCTTCGACTACAGTATATTTTAGATTTTGCCAAAAACCAGATTGGCAGCAGCACTCTTACCCTGACAGATAATATTGATGAGTTCAAAAGCTATGATGGAGTTAAGATCAATTATAGTGAAAGAAGAATTGATGAAAATGAACTTTGGATCAAGCCGCATCTGCTTTTGTTTGAGAATACTATTAAAGACCAGCAGATAAGTTGTTTTACCGAAAACGATCAAAAGGCTTTTTTTAAAACAGACGGAGATTGCCCCTTTGACATTTTTGCAGCTTCTTTTTATTTATTGAGTCGTTATGAAGAATATTTGTCTCATAAAAAAGATATGTATGGCCGCTATGCTCATGAAAACTCTTTGGCATTCAGGGAGGGATTTCTTCATCTTCCATTAATTAATATATGGATTAATAGCTTCAAAGAAGTTCTTAGGAAAAAATTTCCCAATTCCACTTTCCCCAATTCTCAATTCCATTTTCTCCCCACTTATGATATTGATGAAATGTTTTGCTATCTGCATAAGCCATGGTGGAAAACAAAAGGGGGGAATATCAGATCAAGACTTAAAAATGAGAATTGGGAAGTAAAAGAAAGGCAGGAAGTACTGGATGGGTTATTGCCGGATCCATATGATTCATTTGACCGGATAAAGTTTCTGCATACCATCTATCATCAGCTTCAGGGAATTGTATTTATTCTTGTTGCAAAAAAAAACAGTAAATACGATAAAAATATTTCGCCATATAAAGTGGAGTTCAAAGAAAAGATCAGGAGTTTCTTTGATACAATGCCTGAATGGGATAAGAATCCGCATCCCGATTTGAAAGCGGGATTACATCCATCCTGGCAAAGCGGCGATGATCCATCATTAATTAAAAAGGAGTTGGATATACTGGAATCTGAAATCGGGGTAGAATCACTCGGCTCCCGCCAGCACTACATTCGTTTTACTTTGCCGCAAACTTTCCGCCAACTTATTGATGCCGGTATTTATGATGATTACTCCATGGGCTATGGAAGTATCAATGGTTTCAGGGCATCAGTTACATCTGAATTTTACTGGTATGATCTGGAAGCCGAAAAGCAGACAGAATTAAAAATGCATCCTTTCTGTTTTATGGATGCCAATTCCTATTACGAACAAAAAAACACTTCGCAACAGGCATTAGATGAAATGATGAACTATTTTGAAATAATTAAGTCCGTAGGCGGAACAATGATTACCATCTGGCACAATACATTTTTAGGAACTCACCGGAGATTTGCAGGATGGAGAGAAGTGTATGAAGAATTTATCAGGCGGATTTATTTCCAGATACCATATGTAAACCAACAGATAGACAATGAAGGAATGGATAAGAGACATTTTCTGAGTTAAACACCTTCTGCTTCCGGCTGCTCCGGCGCAGGTACTGCTTTAAAAGCTTTATTGACAAGATATACCCCCAGGAGAGTCACCAATCCTCCAACAGTTATAAAAATGGTAATGCGTTCATTAAAAATCAGTGCTCCGCAAATTACCGCTACCATTGGGTTTACATAGGCATAAATCGACGCCTGTTCAGTAGGAAGCCGTTGTAAGGCATACAGGTAACAAATAAATGCAGTCAGCGAACCGAAAATGACAAGATAACCGATGGACATCCACGATTCCCACGGAATTTCCGTAACAGGAACTGCATTGCCGGTAATATTGGTAAATGTAAAAAGCAGGATGCCGGAAATAAGCATTTGCAGGCCAAGGCTGAAATAAGGATTGAAATGTGCTGCCTGGCTTTTCGTATAAAGTGTTGCAAAGGCCCATGTCCATGTGGCAATAACGGACAAAATGATTCCCAATCTAAAATCAGCATTAAGAAAGTCCTGCAGGTGGTCAGCAAATATTATACAAACGCCGCCAAAGCCAAGTAATAAACCAAAAATAGCTTTTGAAGGAATTTGACCTTTCGCAGAAAACAAACCGATAACTACAAGCCATAAAGGAAAGATGGCACCGATGATAGATCCTAACCCGGCCGATATATATTTTACTCCCCATGTACTTAGTCCATTACTGAGAATAAAATTCAGGAAACTCAAAACCAGTATCGGTATCCATTCTTTTCCTTTGGGCAGTTTGGCTCCTTTTATCAGAAAAAAACCAACATATAATAATCCTGCGATCAGCTGGCGGATACTTGCCAGCTGCAAAGCAGGCATATGTCTTACTCCTTCTTTGGATGCGATCCATGTGGTGCCCCATAAAATGCAAACGGCAGCAAGGGCAAACAAAGCTTTTGCTTTTTCACCTTTCTTATGGATGGTTAGTGGATTAAAGACCGATAACTTTTTTAAAGAATCGGCGGAAGATTGAATAATGATTTTATGAAAGTCAAAAATGTTCATTAATGTTTGAAGTGCCGTATGCCCGTAATTACCATTGCCAGTTTATTTTCAACACAATAGTCAATTGAGTCCTTATCTCTGACAGAGCCCCCAGGTTGTATGAAAGCCGTAATTCCGGCTTCATGTCCCATCTTCACACAGTCATTGAAAGGAAAAAAAGCATCGCTTGCCATTACAGCGCCGTTCAGATCAAAATTGAATTGCTTTGCTTTATCAATTGCCTGCCGCAAAGAATCAATCCGGCTGGTTTGCCCGCATCCTTTACCGATAAGTTGTTTATTTTTTACCAGCGCAATAGCATTCGATTTAAGATGTTTGCAGACAAGATTAGCAAAAATCAGATCTTCTTTTTCAGATGCTTTGGTTTCCCGGCCACCGGCTTCTTTCCATTCAGAATAATTTCCCTCATCATTATCCTGGATCAATACACCATTTAAAACAGATCGCTGCATTCCTGACTTCAGACTTCTGACTTCCGTTTTCATTCTTAACAATATCCTGTTCTTCTTTGATTTCAAAACTATCAATGCATCTTCATCAAATGCGGAGGCTATCAATACTTCAAAGAATATTTCATTGATGGCATTAGCTGTTGCTTTATCAATAGTCCCATTGCAAACTAATACACCGCCAAATGCTGATTCAGGATCGCCGGCCAGTGCAGCATCCCAACTTTCCTTAACTGTTGATCTTTGGGCTATACCGCACACATTGGTATGCTTGATAATTGCAAAGACCTCCCCCAAACCCCCTCCGAAGGAGGGGGCTTTCGGGAACTCCGATATTAGCTGAATGGCTCCGTCCACATCCACCAGGTTATTATAAGAAAGTTCTTTTCCATTCAATTGTTCAAAGATTTCATCAAGATTGCCGAAGAATGTTGCTTTCTGATGAGGATTTTCTCCATAGCGAAGTATTTTTTCTTCCTTATTGAATGGAGTGGTGACATTCAGCTGATGAAAATAATTGGAGATAGCTGTATCATAAGCTGTGCAAACATCAAATGCTTTGATGGCAAACATTCTGCGTTGTTCCAAAGTAGTCTCACCTTTTTGCTCCTTTAGTATATTCTCAAGCAATGAATAATCTTTTTTGTTAGCCACTACAACTACATCTCTATGATTTTTAGCGGCGCCACGAATCATAGATGGTCCGCCAATGTCAATCTTTTCAATGATCAGCTTTTCATCCGTCGTAGAAGTAACTGTTTCTTCAAAGGGGTAGAGGTCTACAATCACCAAATCAATTTCGGGAATATTGTACTGTTTCATTTCTGCCACATGGGTCTCATCATCCCTTTTTCCCAATATGCCGCCAAACACAGAAGGATGCAATGTCTTTACCCTGCCGCCAAGTATGGATGGATAAGATGTAAGCGATTCAACGGGAACAACTTTTATCCCGAGTTTTTCAATAAAACTTTGAGTGCCTCCGGTAGAATAAATAGTAACACCCAATTCAGACAACAACTTAACGATAGGTTCAAGGCCATCTTTGTAAAAAACAGAGATGAGGGCAGATTTAATTTTTCTGTTCATGGTTGAATAATTGTGCCACGGTTGCAACCGTGGCACAGTGTGACAAAGGTAAGCTACCGCAGATTCATCACAAAAGCGCCTTTGGCTGTTACATCATGCCAGGGAATGTGCAGGGAGTCGCAGTCCTTTTTCCAATAAGTAGCTTTCCATGCCGGCACTGAACCGTCAAAAACAACCTGCTTTATATCCATTGCTCCTGCAAGATTTGTGATATAAAATCTGGGATTTCCTGAAACCAGTAATAAATCAATTTTTGACTTCTTGTCGGTTGGTTGAAAACTTACAGAGAAATCAATCAGCAAAATATTCTTATCATGGTATTGGATGTAATTATTTTTATGCTTTAAATCAGGTAACAAACTATCAGGAGTAATGCGAAACAATATCCGGGAAGGCTTCAGATGAAAATTTCGGAGAAAAGCATCCGCCAGCAAATCCGTATCGCCGATAAAAAAATATTTTCTTCCATCCACAAAATCTATAGCCCTTCGTTGAGGCACATTGTATACAATTATTTTTTGTTGCTTATTGGCTGCTATAAATGAAAAAGAACGAAACACGACAAAGCAGAGCAGGGCAGCCAGTCCAATTAACAAACCCTTCTTTACTTTTTCTATCAACCAATAACTGATGCCTGCTGCAAAAACAAGTAACAGGATGGCTTGTACAAGGGTTATCTGCATTCCGTCCCACAATGAAAAGCGCAGCAATTCAATTTTTTCGATCCAGGTATTCATCAGCCAGATCATCCAGCTTAAAATCTTTCCGGCAAATGCAGCAACAACCGGAATCCATCCCACAGCGCATAGAAAGATTTCTCCCAAAACAATGAAGCTGGACAAAGGAACGGCAAGAAAATTGGTAAGCAGAAAATAATTAGGAAACTGGTGAAAATGATAAATGCTCAGCGGCACTGTCAGTATCTGCGCTGCAATGGTGACTGCATTCAGCTTCCAGATGAAATCGAGGATCTTGTTTTTTATGTAAAACCAATTGTAAATGGGCCGTATAAAAATTACAATACTCAACACTGCTGCATAAGAAAGTTGAAATCCAACATCCCAAAGCCAGTACGGATTAATACAAAGAAGAATAAAAGCTGAAAAAGCAAGGGTATTGAAAATGGAACTCTTTCTGCCGAGCCCGTCACCAATAACGATGCAGGTGAACATTACTGCCGACCTGAGTACAGATGGCTGTGCCCCCGCCAGCAAACTGAATAACCACAAACCGGTAATGATGAATACCGGTCTCAGCCATTTCCATTTTTTCTTTTTTTGTAATGGTCTGAATAGCTGTACCAATAACCAGTAGATCAAACCAAGGTGAAGACCTGATATAGCAATGATGTGTACTACACCGGTGTTGGTATAAGACTGTACAAGAGATTGGTCAAGGTCATCTTTATAACCGATCAGCAACGCTTCGGCAAGTCCGAGTTCTTTTTCACCGGTGATATTTTTTCTCAAAGTGTTCAGCACCGTTTCACGGGTTGAAAAAATGAATTTCCTGAACCAGGCCTGTTTCTTGACATCCAATATTTCGTATTCGCCTGATTTTAAAAATACCTGGTGAGTAATGCCCTGAAATAAAGCATATCGTTTATAATCAAACCCGCCGGGATTGCCCGAGTTTTTTATTTCCTGCAGTGATTTTGTAAACAGGATGTTTGAACCATACGATACGGAAGGCGGCAAACTATCCTTTCTCAGATAAACAATGATTTTCCCTTTTACAGGAATTTTTTTGCCATCCTGTATTATATAGTTTATCGTGGCATTTGCTTTATATGATTTTGTTTTTTCAGATAGCGGTTCATTCAATGTTGCCACTACTCCGTCTTTTTCTTTGTAAAAATTTCTGAGCCAGTCTTTATCATTTCGGGGGTCTTTCATTCTTGCCAGCAGAGCCCCTATGGCAATGAAGACCGAAAATGCAGCAACTGCTGAGATAAAAAATAGTTTGTACCGGGAAAGCAAAGGGATAATGGAAAACAATAGTAAAATGATAAGCCCTGAAACTAATATCAGCCACCAAATTGTTGCCCCAAACTGGAATTGCCATTGCAGCATGATGCCGCCGATCATTGCGGGCAACAGTTTCAGCAACGGAGCTTTCTTCCAAAAATGGGAACTGTATCCGGCCATTGGCAAAAGATACTAAGGATGATCAAAATAGACAACAGCCTTTCCTGGAATTTCAGGAAGACACTAAACAAATTGAGTCATTACTTACCTTTAAGTATCAATTTCATTTATGAAGAAAATATTTTTAGCCGGTTTGTTTATTTCTTTTTTTTTAATAGCAAAAAGTCAAAGCCCGGAGCAGTTTGAAAAAACAAAAGTGCATCTTCCCAATGGCTGGAGCCTCTCCCCGGCTGGTAAAAGCCTGCCTCTCGGAGACCTGCCATTGAATATGGCAGTTTCGCCGTCAAAAAAACTCATTGCAGTTACCAACAATGGGCAAAGCGTTCATTCATTGCAGCTCATTGATGTGCTGCACAATCAGGTATTATCAACTGTTGAAGTAAAAAAAGCATGGTATGGTTTAAAGTTTACGGCTGATGAAAGATTTTTATATGTCTCGGGCGGGCATGATAACTGGATATTGAAATATGCAGTCGCCAATAACAAACTCATTTTAAAAGACAGCATCAAACTTGGGGATAAATGGCCCAATAAAATTGCCCCTGCCGGAATTGAAATTGATGATGCCAAAAAGAGGATGTATGTGGTGACAAGAGAGGATAATTCACTTTATATTGTCAATCTTGGAACAAAAGAAGTAAAGCAGTTGCCACCCTTGCCGGGCGAAGCCTATAGCTGCCTATTGTCACCAGATAAAAAGAAACTGTACATCAGTTGCTGGGGCTGTGATAAGGTAATTGTTTATGATTCCGGCAATCAAAAAATAAAACCGATACCTGTTGGTGATAATCCCAATGAACTCTGTTTAACTAAAGACGGGAAATATCTTTTTGTTGCCAATGCCAACGACAATTCTGTTTCTGTTATTGACAGCCGGACAGAAAAAGTGATCGAAACATTAAATGCTGCTTTGTATCCCGATTCGCCTCCGGGCTCCACCTCAAATGGCCTCGCATTAAGCACCGATGAAAAAACCTTGTATGTAGCCAATGCTGATAATAATTGCCTCGCTGTTTTTGATGTTAGGAATCCGGGTTTCAGTAAAAGCAAGGGATTTATACCTGTGGGCTGGTATCCCACAAATGTAAAAGTGATTGGTAAACGGATTTTTGTTGCAAATGGAAAAGGGTTTTCATCGAAACCCAATGCCAAAGGCCCCAACCCGGTCAATAAAAAGGAAGTGGTGAGCTATCAACAGGCTATTTATGAAAAAAACCGTAGTCAGACTGAATATATCGGTGGTTTGTTCAAAGGCACCATGAGTATTATTAATGAACCGGATGAAAAACAACTCAGCATTTATTCGCAGGTGGTTTACCGCAACACTCCCTATAATAAAGACAAAGAGAATAATGCAGGAGGTGAAGCCGACAATCCAATACCCATGAAAGTGGGCGGGAAGTCCCCGATCAAATATGTGTTTTATGTAATAAAGGAAAACCGTACCTACGACCAGGTGCTGAGTGATGTACCCGGCGGAAACGGTGATACCAGCCTGTTATTATTTGGTGAACGTATCACTCCCAATCAGCATAAACTGGCAAAAGAGTTTGTGCTGTTGGATAATTTTTATGTGGATGGTGAAGTAAGTGCAGACGGACACAACTGGAGTCTTGGCGCCTATGCAACAGATTTTTTGGAAAAGAACTGGCCAACAAACTATGGAGGCCGGGGTGGCAGTTACAATGCCGAAGGTACCAGAGCAATTGCGAATAACAAAGGTGGTTTTATCTGGGATCATTGTAAAAAGGCGGGAGTAACATTCAGAACCTATGGTGAATTTGCAGATGACTATAAAGCGAACATCCCGGTGCTGGAAGGAAATTTCTGTCCTTATTATACGAGTTGGGATGAAAGCGTAAGGGATACAACGAGATTTTATCAATGGAAAAGAGAGTTTGATTCTTTGCTGGCGCAAAATGCTGTACCAAGGTTCAATTCTTTACGTTTCATCAATGATCATACCGAGGGATTACGAAAAGGAAAGCCTACGCCATTTGCACATGTAGCCGATAATGACTGGGCCGTGGGATTGTTTGTGGAGTATTTAAGCAAAAGCCCTATCTGGAAAGAAACGGCCATTTTTATTGTGGAAGATGATGCACAAAATGGTCCTGATCATGTGGATGCACACCGCACCACGGCTTATCTCGCCGGAGGGTTGATAAAAAGAAAATTTACAGATCACACAATGTACTCTACATCTTCTATGTTAAGGACAATGGAATTGATACTCGGTATTCCGCCCATGACACAGTATGATGCAGCTGCCGAATCCATGTGGCGTTGTTTCACTTCCACTCATGATCTCACTCCGTTTACTTCGGTTCCGGCCAATATTGATCTGAATGAAAAAAATATGGCTATAAATAAGTGGCAGCAAAAGAGTGAGACATTCGATTTTACCAAAGAAGATGCAGCGCCTGATCTTGAGTTCAGTGAAGTGATCTGGTATGCGGTAAAGGGAGAGAACATTCCTTTTCCGGGACCCAGACGTTCTGCTTTTCTTAAAGTGAAGGACAAAAAGGATGAGGATGATTAATCCAGCATCTTTTTAAGGTAAGCTATCTGTCCTGCATGATAGATATTATGCTGTATCAACCCGTTCAGCATAAAACGGAAATTGAATTGACGGCCGGGAACCATTTCTTTTAAAAAGCTGTCATCTTTTTCATTAAGCAGCGAAATAATTTCTTTATGAATTGCTTTCAATTCAGCAATTCCCTTTTCCCATGTATGCTTTTGAGGGTCAATGACCCGCCAATCATTGGCCTCAATACTGCTTACTTCTTCGGGTGTTTTATTTTCCAGGTGAGCCAGTACAAAATCCGCCCAGGTATTCATATGCCAGAGCAGCTCAAGCAATGAATGCTCTTTGTCGTTGGGCTTTATTGAGACTTTTGTTTCATCAATTTCATCCAGCAGTTCATACACCGCCCGGCCAAACCAGGGTTGACCGCTTAAAGTGTTTTCAAGATTTTTAATAATGGATTGCACTTCTTTATTCATACAATGAAATTAAAATAAAAAAGAGCTGCGAACAGCCCTTTCGTAATAATATATAATAATCCTGAGAATCTTAGTTCTACTTGCTCAAATACATGCTCCTGTCCTTATACAACTGCCGGAAGTAAGGATCTCTCAGGTTTTTAATAAAGCGTATAGCCTCACCGGTGCTTTTCATTTCAGGCCCCAACTCTTTATTTACGCCGGGAAATTTATTAAAACTGAATACCGGTTCTTTAATGGCGAAGCCATCCAGATTTTTTTCTTCAGGAATATCTGCCACTTTCATTTCTCCCATCATCACTTTAGTGGCGTAGTTGAGGTAGGGCTTATTATATGCTTTAGCAATAAAAGGCGTAGTTCTGGATGCCCTTGGGTTGGCCTCTATTACAAATACCCTGGTGTCTTTGATGGCAAACTGGATATTGATAAGCCCTTTTACTTTTAATTCAAGTGCAATTTTTTTGGCATAGTCCACCATGTCCTGTATTTCCAGTGGGGATAGATTAAATGCGGGAAGTACTGCATTACTGTCGCCGCTGTGGATGCCGGCCGGTTCAATATGCTCCATGATTCCCATTACATGAAATTTCTCGCCGTCACAAATAGCATCTATCTCAGCTTCCTGGCAACGGTCAAGAAAATGATCAACCAAAATTTTGTTGCCGGGAATATGTTTAAGCAAACTCACCACTGCTTTTTCCAGCTCATCATCATTCAAAACAATTCTCATTCGTTGTCCGCCCAACACATAGGAAGGACGAACCAAAACCGGGTATCCTACTTTATTTGCAACAACGATGGCTTCGTCCACCGTCCATGCCGTACCATAGTTGGGATAAGGGATCTCCAGTTCTTTCAGCATATCGCTGAAGCGGCCACGGTCTTCGGCAATATCAAGGCTTTCAAATGAAGTGCCGATGATATTGATTCCCCTTTCATGAAGTTTTTGTGCAAGCTTCAATGCTGTTTGTCCTCCCAGCTGTACAATAACCCCATCGGGTTTTTCATGTTCAATGATTTCCCAGAGATGCTCCCAGTACACCGGTTCGAAATAAAGCTTATCAGCCATATCAAAATCAGTACTCACTGTCTCCGGATTGCAGTTCACCATGATGGCTTCATAGCCACATTCTTTAATGGCCATCAGGCCGTGTACGCAACAATAGTCAAATTCAATGCCCTGACCAATACGGTTGGGACCAGAACCAAGAACTATGATCTTCTTTTTTGAAGAGACTTTCGATTCATTAGCAGGTAGGCTCTCTCCTTTGGAGAGGGTTTGGGTGAGGTCTTCAAACGTACTGTAGAAATAAGGAGTCTTTGCTTCAAACTCTGCACTGCAGGTATCCACCATTTTATATACTCTTGTTATACCTGTTGCTTTTCTTTTTTTGTAAACATCCTCTTCATCGCCATGTTGTGTGATGCGGCTTATCTGCTCATCGCTGAAGCCATGCACTTTTGCTTCTCTTAATAATTCAACCGGCAAATCACCGAGGTCGTATTTGGCAATCTCTTTTTCGAGATTGCATATTTTTTGAATCTCATAAAGAAACCATCTGTCAATGCCATTCGTAGCTTTTGAAATAGAACTTACAGATAGTCCGGCCATCAAAGCGTCTTTGATACGGAAGATGCGATCCCATTTCGGAGTTTTAATATACTCCAGCAACTCATCGGCATGCATCAGGCTTTTGCCATAATAGCCAAGACCCACTGCATTGTTCTCTAAGCTCTGACAGGCCTTCTGAATAGCTTCGGTAAAACTTCTGCCAATAGCCATTACTTCACCTACACTTTTCATCTGCAAGCCTAATGTATCATTAGCTCCTTTGAACTTATCAAAATTCCATCTTGGGATTTTGACGATCACATAATCCAGCGCCGGTTCAAAATAAGCAGATGTTGTTTTGGTGATCTGGTTTTCCAGTTCATCCAACCGGTAGCCAATAGCAAGTTTGGCAGCAATTTTTGCAATGGGATAACCTGTGGCTTTTGATGCAAGGGCCGATGAACGGCTCACTCTCGGATTTATTTCAATCGCAATGATCTCTTCTGTGTCCGGGTTCAATGCAAACTGTACATTACAGCCGCCGGCAAAATTTCCGAGGTCCCTCATCATCCTAATGGCTGTATTCCTCATCAGTTGCATAGCAGTATCACTAAGTGTCATTGCAGGCGCCACTGTGATTGAGTCGCCGGTATGCACACCCATCGGGTCAAAGTTCTCGACAGTGCAAATGATGCACACATTATCTGCAGAATCTCTCAGCAACTCAAGCTCAAATTCTTTCCAGCCCAATACTGCTTTTTCAACCAACACTTCATGTATCGGCGATGCCTGCAGGCCACGGTTCAATGCTTCGTCCAGTTCATCTTTATCATGCACAAAGCCGCCGCCTGTCCCACCGAGTGTGAATGAGGGGCGAATTACAAGTGGAAAACCAATTTCCTGTGCAAATTCTTTTCCTTCCAAAAATGAGTTAGCTGTTTTTGCCTGGGCCACATTTATACCAAGAGCAATCATCCATTGCCTGAATTTTTCCCTGTCTTCTGCTTTGTCAATGGCTTTGATGTCAACACCGATCAGCCTTATGTTATATTGTTTCCAAAGGCCAAGGTCTTCTGCTTCTTTTGCTAGGTTCAGCGCTGTTTGTCCGCCCATAGTCGGCAACACTGCATCAATTTCATTTTCCTGTAAAATCTGTTCAATACTTTCAACGGTCAAAGGCAACAAATAAACCCGGTCGGCCATCATCGGATCAGTCATGATGGTGGCGGGATTGCTGTTGATGAGGATGACTTTTACTCCTTCCTCCCTTAAACTTCTTGCAGCCTGTGTGCCGGAGTAATCAAATTCACAAGCCTGACCGATAATAATGGGACCGGAGCCGATAATGAGAACTGACTTGATCGAGGAGTCTTTAGGCATTTTTTTTTTCTCCTGCCCATGGCAGAAGAGCATGATTAAATGCGAGCAGTATTCCGGGGAGCAAAACTAAGGGAATGGAAGGGGAAAGACAGGAGATGAACCGGATTTTTTTCTAACACTTTCAGAAGGACCTGAGCGGCTGGGGCTTTGGAATTTTGCGGTAAGAAAGTGAATAAAGTTCGTCATATATGTTCTTTTTCTGTTCGAGCATATCAATCACATAATTTTTTAGTTCGTTCGGGCTTTTGAAATTCTTTTTTGTCGAAAAATTTTCTGAAATGGTCTTTACAGTCAGAGTATCATGACGCATATCCATTGCAGCCATATAGTACACTTTTTCTTTTTTCATTTCAGGCTGCTTATTCTTCCTCGGTGTTACGATCAATACCGTTCCTTCAACATTTAAATAACGCTGCCCATCGATATAAGAAATATAGCCGGTGAAATACGCTGTATCGGGGAGTATAATATCATCTTTTATGGCTTTGCCATACCGTGTGATGGCATACACTGAATCAGACTGTTTACTGATATCTAATGCTTCAATGCCATACATGTCGCTGAAATCTTTTATGATTCCATACCAATAACCAAGCAGACTACTGTCAATGGGCTCAACAGGCTTTGCTTCCATCGGCACATTCGACTCAAACGGACAAGCGTACAATAATAAAGTAAGTGGTAAGAACCACAACAGTTTTTTCATATTTGCTGAAATGAAAACAGACAAGATATAAATTTTACCTGAAATGCTTTTATTGTAAGCCGTAATCTCCGGTTTTGCGGCTAATCATTGATACGAAGATTGATAATATAGCTTCCGGGTTGCAAAAATTCCATTTCAACCTCTTCGGTACCGATAAGTGCCCTCATACGGAAGGGGAAGCCTACTTCTTCTATAAGCGACTCGGTTTTTTTAACATGGTTATCATTCAGATAAAGGCGGCCGTATGAACCTTTCAGCGCCACTACTTCATCCACTTTCAGCCTGGGCAACTCATCACCATCCACCAACTTGGCGCCGCCGGAAGTATTGGTAATGAAAAAAGTAATTTTATTTGCACTGTCATTTTTAAATTCTGTTTCAATATCAGTAACCAGTTTACTTTTAAAGATAAGACGGTAAATTTTTTCAACAGGCCCGGCATATAAATCCTTTTTCCAAAGACCGGTAATGATACTGTCTTTTCCGCCGGAACTTTTATAAACCAACTTCCCTTCCCCATCCTTTAACCCGTTAACAAACCAACCTGTATAAATATTGCCATTCTGCCACCGGTATGTTCCCTGTCCATGAGGGAAACCCATCACAAAATTTCCCTCATAAAAATCTGTGCCTGTCGCTTTACCATTGCCATTTGCTTTCCCGTTCTTACATCCGCCTTTGTACGTTCCCTGGAGTAATAGATTATCCACAATGCAGTTTTGTGAATAGATCTGTGCACTCAAACACATTACCAATATGATTTGTATAATCTTTTTCATAATCGCAGGTCATCAAAATTAATCATTATTTATATGGCCTGGCGAATGATGTGCTAAATTGCAGTACAATGAAAGTTCAAAATCCGGCGCAATGTTTTTTTCTCATAATGAGTGGTTGGCTGTTTTCACTACAGGCGACAAGCCAACCTGTGGACTTTAATAAGATAAAATACTATTTCCGCAACCCGCTTGGTATTCCAATGCAAGTGCAGGCCAATCTTGGTGAAATGCGGTCTGACCACTGGCATATGGGTTTGGATATAAGAACGGATCAAAAAGAAAACCAGCCGGTGTATGCCGCTGCGGATGGATATATTGCCAGCATTGGCATACGGCCGCAAAGTTTCGGGAGGTTTATTATTATCAATCATCCCAATGGGCTTTCCACTCTATATGCGCACCTGAATGATTTTTATCCTGAGCTTGAAGAATATGTAACAAGACAACAGTATGAAAAGAAAAGCTGGGCTATTGAATTAAAATTTTCCAAAGAACAATTCCCGGTTAATAAGAGCCAGTTTATAGCTTTCAGCGGAAATACCGGCGGCTCACAGGGCCCCCATCTTCATTTTGAAATTTTTGATACCAAAACAGATAAAAGACTCAATCCTTTATTGCTTGGTTTTCCTTTGGAAGATGACATAAGGCCAACGATCGTAAAACTGGCTATGTATGACCGGAGCAGGAGTGTATATGGCCAATCACCAACTTTCTTTTCAATAAAAAGCACTGACAGCGGATACATCATTCCCAAAATACCTGTTATAAAAACAGGACTGAATAAATTAAGCTTCGCTATTCAGACCTATGATAAAATGAATAATTCAAAAAGCCAGGACGGAATTTATTCGGCAAAACTATTTTTTGATGATGAATTGCTGACCCAGTTTGTGATGGACAGCATCGATTATGATGAAACGCTTTATATAAATGCCCAGGCAGATTATACCTACAGGCATAGCGGGGGAGCATGGCTACAGCATCTGTCTCAATTGCCCGGTGATCATGGGTCGGTTTATAAACAAGTAAAGGGAAATGGAGTAATTGAACTTTCAGACACTGACCGGCACCGGGTAAAAATTGAAGTTAGAGATGCGTATAAAAACATTGCTGAACTGAACTTCAATATTCGGTATGATGACAGCCTTGCTGTTCAAACTGTAAGAGATAGTTCTATTCCAACATTTTTTCCAAACATTGCCAATGAAATAGAAAAATCTGATTTTGAAATGATGCTGCCTGCATCTGCTTTATATGATACTGTTCAGGCATTGTATTATAGAAATAATTCTTCAGCATCCAATTCGGTTTCCGCCATTCACCGGGTAAATGATGCTTCTGTTCCATTGCACAATGATGTAAGTATAAGAATAAAGCCAACTTTTGGTATTCCTGATGAGTGGAAAAACAAGATCATCATTCAGCGAAACTCAGGAGGCAACAATATCCGGAAAGCGATATGGGATGGCCAATGGCTCACGGCAAAGTTTGGTGACTTTGGAACTTACCAGGCATTTGTAGATTTATTACCACCCAAAATAAATGAGCTTGGGAAACCTGCCCGCCTGACAGGCGGGGGAGATACCGTTGATCTCAGTCCGGCATCAAGAATTATTATTACACCTGCAGATAATTTTGGTGCAATAAAAAATTTCAGGGCAGAATTGGACAGCCAATGGATACGCTTTACTAACGATAAGGGCCGGAACTGGATATATCAATTTGATGACCGATGTCCTTTTGGAATCCATCATTTAAAGGTAACAGTGGAAGATTTGGTAGGGAACAGTACAACCAGAGAATGGTGGTTTAAGCGTTATCCTTATACGCCTCCAAAAAAGAAAAAAGTGCTTAAGAAGAAGGGAAGTGTAAAGAAAAAAGGTAAAGGAAAATAAGATAATAGATTACATGTAATCAACATCCGGCAACAATGGTTACGCTGAAAGAAGGCGATAAAGCCCCGGCATTTACCGGAAAAGACCAGGATGGGAGAAAGTTATCACTGTCCGGGTTCAAGGGAAAGAAAGTGGTTTTATATTTCTATCCTGAGGATGACAGTTCAACCTGTACCATACAGGCATGTAACCTGAGGAATAATTATGCTTTGCTAAAAAAACATGGGTTTGAAGTTATTGGTGTAAGTCCGGATGATGAAAAAAAACATAAAAAATTTGAAGCAAAATTCAAACTGCCTTTTGCACTTATTGCCGACACTTCACATCAGATACTGAACAAATACGGAGTGTGGGATCAAAAGCAGATGTTTGGACATAAGTATATGGGTGTTCTCCGCACCACATTTGTTATTAATGAAAAAGGGATCATTCAGAAGATCTTTTTACGACCCAAAAACAAGGCGCATGCAGAAGAGATCATTGGCCTGCTGAAATGAAGGTTACTCCCACCTACGCAAATCCTGTTATTGCAATTCACTGATCATTTTATTTATAAAATATTGGGGCAACTGTTTTTAGCTTATAAACGATTGATAAACCACACAACTTTCAAACATGAAGAAACTTTTATTTTCCGTCATCCTGTTTATCTCGATGCAGATACAGGCTCAGAAAAAAGCGGTTGAAATTTTCCGTTCTGTAAGAACCATTAATGCCAATACAACAGAGCTGGTTGGAAAAGGCAAAATGGATTTCCAGGTAACCCACAATTTCGATGACATTGGCGGCAGCAGGGGCGGTATCCGTAATTTTTTTGGGTTAGATAATACCACGGATGTACGGATCGGCTTCCAGATAGGTGTTGGTAAAAATATGGACGTACAGGTGGCAAGGGCTAAAGCGGCAGGGAATGTATCCCGCATAGTTGAGCTGGGTTTGAAATACCGGTTTCTTCAGCAAACAGAAGATAACAGTATCCCCGTTTCACTGGCTTTATTTGTTAACAATGGCATTTCTACCATGAAAGCATCGGATTCCCCGACTGATGAAAATTATTTTCAAAACCTGGGCGACCGGAGCACACAGGTATTTGAATTGATTCTTGCAAAAAAGATCGGGAAAGTAAGCCTGCAATTAAATCCGGTTTTTTTGACCCAGGGCTATGTGGTGCCAAATGATCAGAAAACCATGTTTGCTCTTGGTGGCGCCATTCGCTTTCCAGTAAATGCCAAATTCAATATCATAATAGATTATTTCCATCCTTTCCGTAACCAATCAAGCAAAGATTTTCTTTACAATACCAGGGGATTGAAATTTTATGACCCACTCGGCATCGGGTTTGAAATACTTACATCCGGCCACGTCTTTCACCTGAATTTTACCAATGCGAGGGAGATTTTGGAAAACCGTTTTCTTCCACGTACCATCAGCAACTGGGGCAAAGGAGAATTCCGTTGGGGTTTTAATTTATCAAGGAAGTTTACATTGTGGAGGTAAATAAATACCGGGAATTAAATTAGCCACTCCACCTCACCAAAATCAAATTCTTCTTCTATAGAGTGCTGAACAACCAATTGTCCGGAAGAAGAAACAGTTTTGATCGTGGCTTCAAATATCCGGTTGTCTTTTTTCAGCCTTGCAATGGAGCCTTTTTTATAAAGCCGGGAAATGTATTTTGAATAAATGTCTTCAAACCCTTCGGTGATCAATTCCTGAAAATATTTTTCCGTAATTGCATAAAGCTCTTTAGCCAGCAGTACTGTTTTAAAATCATTACCCGTTATCTGTTTCAATGAAACAGGATTGGGCAATTGTGCCGAAAATGAAGTCTGGTTGATGTTGATTCCGATTCCCGCAATTGCCCAATCCCATACTCCTGTTCCGGAGGGTTGACTCCTGACTACCGACTCAACTAATAAACCACCTGCCTTTCTGTCTTGCCAATAAAGATCATTGGGCCATTTGATTGCTGTAGCCTCACCGGCATATTTTTGAAAAAAATCATGAACTGCCACGGCCATGCAGGCGCTAAGTCGGAATTGCTGCGAAAGCTGTAACGGGCCTGGTTTTAAAAGGATACTGAGCAGGATATTAGCATCTTTTTCCGAGAGCCAGATCTTACCTCTTTGCCCTTTGCCTGCAAGCTGTTCATGGCCAAAAATGGCCATGCCGTGCTGTGCCAGCTTATCATGTATCAGCTTCCGGGCATAGTTGTTGGTACTGTCAACCGATTGCAGTTCAACGAATGGTGCAGGGGCAGTTTCAAGGTCGGCTTGTGGCAATTAATCGCTATTTTTGAGGAATTAAACTGGTTTCATTTTACCGGTTCCCGGTTTGGTCAAATAAATCCATAACCGGTAAAGTAACCAGCAATATAAATATAGGAAACCAATAACTAAAATATTCTCATTATTTGAAACAATTGTCATCACTGACCAACCGGAAAAAAAAAGTTACAACACGGTTAACCAGGAATTCAAAAATCATCAAAACCATTATTGCTGCGATACAGGAGAAAAAGGGAGAAAATATTATTTCACTCGACCTCCGGAAAATAAAAGAAGCGGTGGCTGATTTTTTTATTGTTTGTGAAGCAGGCAGTCAGCCACAGATAAGGGCTGTTTCGGAAAATGTGGAGGATAGGGTAAAAGAACTTTGCAGTGAAAAACCCTACCATCATGAAGGGTATCAGAAACTGCACTGGGTGCTGATAGATTATGTAAATGTAGTAGTGCATGTGATGCAACCCGAAACGAGGAAGTTTTATAAACTGGAAGAAATGTGGAGCGATGCTTCGGCACTGGAACATGAAGGATAATGTTAAATATTTATACTGCTAAAACCTTTTGATATTAAAATCGGTAATTAGCATATCACTGATAAAAACAAATATGTCACAGGAACCTTATAACAGAGATGATAACAGGAACCCCCGGTTTGGCGGAAGGCCTCCCGGTCCCGGTGGCCCGGGTGGTGGAAATGATCCCAACCAGCCGCCACGAAAAGGGCCCCGCTTCAGTATTTACTGGGTGTATGCCATTATACTGGCCGTGCTGATCGGCTTTCAGCTTTTTGGCGGAGCTCTTTCAGCCAACATGGCTAAAATAAATGAACAGGATTTCAGAAACATGATTGCGGCCGGGGATGTGAACAAATACATTATTATTAAAAACAAAGAAACTGTAAAAGTCTACCTCAATAAAGCAGGCAGGGATAAATATGCGGACAAACTTAAAAAAGGAATTAGCGGCAGAATAAGCGAGGATGGCCCCCACATGTATTTTAAAATTACCAGCGCCGATGCTTTTTCCAAGGGGCTGAGTGATTATTTTAAAGAAAACCCAACGGTAAAACAACTTCTTCCCGATGATATACAAAACCAAAAAGACGTTTTTGGCGGTATCCTCCAGTTTATCCTTCCTGTTTTATTATTTATTGGCTTATGGGTTTTGCTGATGCGCAAAATGGGTGGTGGCGCAGGTGGTGGCGGAGGTCCCGGCGGAATTTTCAATATCGGTAAATCAAAAGCCACATTATTTGATAAGGGAACTAAGGTAACTATCACTTTTGCAGATGTAGCCGGACTGGATGAAGCAAAAGTGGAAGTAATGGAAATAGTTGACTTTTTAAAAAGCCCTAAAAAATACACCAACCTCGGTGGTAAGATTCCTAAAGGAGCTTTGCTAATTGGTCCACCGGGAACAGGTAAAACACTTTTGGCAAAAGCAGTGGCAGGTGAAGCACAGGTTCCATTCTTTAGTTTAAGCGGTTCTGATTTCGTTGAAATGTTTGTCGGCGTTGGCGCCAGTCGGGTAAGAGATCTGTTTAAACAGGCAAGGGAAAAAGCTCCCTGTATCATATTCATTGATGAGATTGATGCTATTGGCCGGGCAAGAGGAAAGAATGTAATGATGAGCAATGATGAAAGAGAAAGCACCTTGAATCAACTGCTGGTTGAAATGGATGGTTTCGGAACGGATGTCGGCATCATCGTTCTGGCTGCTACTAACAGACCTGATGTGTTGGATACTGCACTTTTAAGACCGGGTCGTTTCGATAGACAGATTTCTATTGATAAGCCTGACCTGAAAGGTCGTGAAGCCATCTTTAAAGTACACCTGAAACCAATCAAGGTTTCCAAGACTCTTGATATACATAAACTGGCGGAGCAAACACCGGGTTTTGCCGGAGCAGATATTGCCAACGTATGCAATGAAGCAGCGCTGATTGCAGCAAGAAAAGGGAAGGAAGCGGTAAGTATGGAAGATTTTCAGGATGCGGTGGACAGGGTGATCGGTGGACTGGAAAAGAAAAACAAGATCATTTCTCCGGATGAGAAAAGGATCATTGCTTTTCACGAAGCCGGACATGCCATTTGCGGCTGGTTCCTTGAACATGCTTATCCGTTATTAAAAGTCACAATAGTTCCAAGAGGAACAGCTGCATTGGGCTATGCTCAATACACACCCAAAGAGCAATACCTGTACAACACGGATCAGCTGAATGACCAGATCTGCATGACGCTGGGCGGCAGAGCAAGCGAAGAAATATTCTTCAGCAAAATTTCTACCGGGGCACAAAATGACCTGCAGCAGATTACCCGCATCGCTTACTCCATGGTTACCGTATATGGAATGAATGATAAAGTGGGGAATATCAGTTTTTATGATCCCCAGCAGGAAAATGCATTTACCAAGCCTTATTCAGATGAAACAGCTAAACTCATTGACCAGGAAGTGAGAAAACTGATTGATGAAGCATATATCAGAACCAAAAATCTGTTGATTGAAAAGAAAGCGGAAGTGGAAAAGCTGGCAAATGCTTTGTTGGAAAAAGAAGTGTTGTTTCAGAGTGATGTAGAAGTGCTGATAGGCAAGCGGCCATTTGAAGAAAAGAAGTCTTTGGCGGTAGAAGAAACAGATACATCAGTTGCCGAAGAACCTGAAACTGCAAAAGAGGTTAAGAAAACAGAAGAAAGACCTGCGGATGACCAGGCCGGAAACTTTGGACTGGCCCCTTCAGTTTAATGATAATAAATATGAGTATTTCTCCTTCAAAAGAAAATATTCTGAAAAAAATAAGAGAGGCGTTGAGTCATTCAACGCCTCAGCCTTTTCCGCAAAGTGAGGGAAGCCAATCCGTATTTCAACCTCTTGAGCAGGAAATTGAAGTGGAGTTTGCCGAGCAGTTCAATAAACTCCAGGGTAAATTTATTTACTGCATTAATCAGCAGGAGCTGGCTTTTCAATTGGCCAGCCTGGTAAAGAAACAGGATTGGCAAAAAGTATTTTGTGTGGAAGATAAACTGGTTGCCTATGCTGCTTCCACTATCGGCGACAGAATTGTAAAAACTGATCTTGCCAATTGTGATGTATCCATCACCGGCTGTGAATACCTGGTGGCCAGAACCGGAAGCATTGTAATGAGTTCTGCACAGGTCAGCGGTCGCACCACCAGTGTTTATGCACCTGTACATATTTGTATAGCTTTTACCAGTCAATTGGTTTATGATATCAAAGATGCATTACAGGCGGCTAAAGATAAATACGGGGATAATTTTCCTTCACTGATCACCTTTGCCACCGGTCCTAGTCGTACTGCAGATATTGAAAAAACCCTCGTAGTAGGGGTGCATGGGCCAAAGGAGGTCTATTTATTCCTTGTGGAGGCATAAGTAATTTCAGGAATATTGGTTATTTTTATCTCAATCAGATTCATAATTATGAAAGAAGTTTTTTTTGTAGTGGAAGAAAGTGTGGAAGGGGGTTTTGTAGCTAAAGCCTTAGGGGAAAGTATTTTCACCGAGGCGGAAACTATGGATGAACTCAGGGTAAATGTAAAAGAAGCCGTAGAGTGTCATTTTGATAAAGATGAAATGCCTAAAATTATCAGGCTACATATGATCAAAGAAGAAGTAATCGCAATATGAAGCTACCCCGAAACCTCTCTTCAACGGAACTAATAAGCTCACTTAAAAAATTTGGTTATGCCATTTCTCGTCAAAAAGGAAGCCATATCCGCCTAACAACAATTTCTTATGGAGAGCATCATCTTACTATACCTGATCATAATCCTATAAAACTTGGCACCCTTTCCTCAATTTTAAATGATGTGTCAAGTCATTTTAAATTATCTAAGGAAGAAACCATAAAGAAATTGTTTGGGTAATCCTTTTTTAAACAATGTATTTACCTTTATAGCATGACAAACCCCGGCGTTTATCAATTATTTGTGTATGGCTCACTTCGCAGCGGCTTTCATAATTCAGTTTATGAGTATATCAGCCGATTTTTTACCCTGGTGGGTATTGCCAAAGTAAGAGGCAAGCTGATTGATATGGGCAGTTATCCTGCGGGCATCCCTACCAACGACAATCATTTTATAATCGGAGAATTATATCAGGCAAAGAATCCGGCAGAATTTTCATGGGCCATCGGCCAGTTGGATGATTATGAAGGTGTGGATGTGGAATTTGATGAAATGCAATTGTATCGCAGAGAAATTACGGAAGTGTATATCAATAACCAGGTGACACATGCATGGATCTATTGGTACAATAGCGATGTAAGCGGCAGACCTGTTATTGCTTCAGGCGACCTGATGCAGTATCTGAATCAAAAAAAATAATCTTAGGGGTGTTATTGCCAGACAATAAAAAAATTTATTTCTTCTCCGATTTTCATCTCGGCGCTCCCGACCATGCCAGCAGTCTTGAAAGAGAAAAAATCATTGTTCAGTTTCTGGATGAAATTAAAAATGATGCGGCCGAACTCTTTTTAGTGGGCGATATGTTTGATTTCTGGTATGAATACAGAAAAGTGGTGCCCAAAGGTTTTGTACGATTACTTGGAAAATTGGGGGAATTGGCAGACAAAGGAATACCCATGCATTTTTTTGTCGGCAATCATGATATGTGGGTGAAGGATTATTTTCAGAAAGAACTAAACATGCAGGTTTATTTTAAACCCGAAAAGTTCGAAAGAAGTAATAAAAAATTTTTAATAGGTCATGGTGATGGATTAGGTCCCGGAGATCATGGTTATAAAAGATTGAAGAAGATTTTCCGTAACCCGGTAAGCAAATGGCTCTTTGGAATCCTGCCTCCAAAACTCGGGATGGGTCTTGCACATTACCTGAGCCGCCGCAGCAGGGCGCAAACAGGCGCCACCGAAGAAGTTTTTCTTGGAGAAGACAAGGAATGGTTGATTATTTATTGCAAGGAGGTTCTTAAGCAAAAAAAGATTGACTTTTTTGTGTTCGGGCATAGACATCTTGCTATTGATTATCGTCTATCACCCACCGAAGCCCGGTATATAAATCTTGGTGACTGGATCCGCTATTTTACTTATGCTGTTTTCGATGGCGAGCAATTATTGCTGAAATCTTATAAAGGGAAAGATGATAAAATTATCCGTAATTAAGTGAAAAGGGTTTTCACCATACTGATTTTTGTGGCATGCACAAATATTGTATTTGCCCAAAATGATACAAGCGTTAGACTGGTTAAAACTATTAAAGGGGATATAGCCAGTTTTACTGTTGACAATCTTGACAATATTTATATACTCAATAGCCGGAACCAGGTAAAAAAGCTGAATGCCAATGGTGATTCAGTTGCAGTATACAACGATGTAAGAAAATTCGGAACAGCTACCCTTATTGATGTGTCAAACCCCTTAAAAGTGCTTTTGTACTATAAAGATTTTACCACGGTTGTCACACTCGACAGATTGCTGAATGTCCGGAATGTAATTGATCTGCGAAAGCAAAATATTCTTCAGGCAAGAGCCATCGGACAGTCGTATGATAACAAGATCTGGGTATTTGATGAACTGGAGGATAAGCTAAAAAAAGTTGATGAAGACGGTTCCCTTTTACTGGAAACATCAGATTTCCGGTTGTTGCTTGGCCAATCAGTAATGCCGGTGAAAATTTTTGATGAGAACAAACTTATTTACCTCTATGACCCCCTTTTTGGTGTGTACGTTTTTGATTATTACGGGGCCATTAAAAATAATATCATGATTGTGGGTTGGCAAAACCTTAAGGTGACCGGGAACTATATTTTTGGCTCCAACGGCAATACACTTTACCGGTATGAGATCAATACTTTTCGCTATGATGAATGGAAAATGCCGGAACAGCTTATGCAAAGCAAGGCATTTAACTTTACAACCACTCATTTATATGCCCTGAAAGAAGATGGAATTGAGATTTACTCTTTACATTAATCACTTCTTGATTCAATTCAATATTTTTGATTTTCAAATCCTTCAACGATGAATGATTTCCTGGAACAGGTATGGGAAAACAATACTGTAAAAAGCTACCTCATAGTTGCAGGAGTTATTCTTTTTGTAATTGTATTAAAGAAACTTATCTCCCGGTATCTTGCCGGTTTGCTTTTCCGGCTGGTTCATAAAATATGGAAAGACGTTGATAAAAAATCATTCACCAGCCTGCTGATACAACCGCTTGGATTTTTTCTGCTGATACTTGTTTCCATAGTTGCGCTTTATAAACTGAATTTTCCCGATGATCTGAATTTTGATTTGTATGGATATACGGTTAAAGAGATACTTCATTGTATTGGAACCATTATTCTGATCAGTTCATTTGTCTGGTTACTGCTACGCATTATAGATTTTGTGGCCCTCATCCTGGAAAAGAAAGCCAACCTGACGCCGGATATGACGGACAACCAGCTTGTGGTTTTCTTCCGTGATTTTTTCAAGGTGGTAATAGTGATCATTGGCATAATGATGGTGCTGAATTTTGCATTTGGTTTTAATATCGGCAGCCTTATTACCGGGCTTAGTATCGTCGGCGCCGCTATCGCACTTGCTTTGCGGGAAAGCCTGGAAAACCTGATCGCTTCTTTTATCATCTTCTTTGACAAGCCGTTTACTACAGGCGATCTTGTGAAAGTTCATAATATAACCGGCACGGTTGAAAAAATTGGTCTGCGCAGCACCCGGATAAGGTCGGAACAAAAAACATTTGTTTCTGTTCCCAATAAACAAATGGTTGATAGTATTCTCGATAACCTGACATTGCGTACCCAACGCCGGGTGGATATTAAACTTGAAATTGATTTAAAAACACATTCATCCAAGCTTGAAGCTTTGCTTGGCGGGGTTAAAAAAATCCTGGAAAGAAAAGAAATTGAAGATGTCAATGCTTTTCTTGGAGATATTACAGGAAACGCTTTTGTACTTCAGTCCGATTATTACACCATACCCACTACCATCAAAGAGTTTAACAGCATTAAAGAACAAGTGAACATGCAGATATTAAAATTGCTGGAAGATCTGCAAATTGAAATTGCAGGGGCCAATACCGATGTGCGGGTTAATAAATGATCATTGTTTATCCCGAGATGCCAGGATATCGCCAAGGTCTTTATCAAACATTCCTGACTTGCCATATTCCACCACACGGCCCATCTCTTTGCCATTCTTCATTACCATGATTGTAGGCACATTTTTAATGTCCAATGCTTCGGCAAGGTGACTCAGTGTAACCTTTTTGCGATCAACGCCAATAAGTGTAATACGGTTTTCGGGAAAACCTGCAGCGTCAACAAGAGTGTAAAACTTTGGGATGACATAATGGGAGTCATCGCACCAGGTACCCATGAAGACAAGGAGCTGTACAGAGTCTTTATTTTTTTGCAGGGCTTCTATTGCAAAAGAATTGGGTTTATAGGTCCGCTGGTTTTCTGCATACCATTTAAAGGAAGTGTCATTGACGAGGGCTTCACGGGAAATTATCCCTTTAAAGGTTTTTTCATTGGGTCTTTCGGAAAATATTTCATATTGATTTTGCGAATAAGAAATATTACCGAATAAAAAAACAGTTGCTATAACCGGTATAAGTTTCTTCATGGTTTTATTATTGACATCAAAAATAAACGGATACAGGCAAAAGATGAAGCAGGAAATAATAAGGTTGCAGATTTATTAAAGATTAGCCTTTAGCTCAAGCAAAAAGCTTTTGATCTTTTCCAGCGATTGTATCATGGCAAATTTTTCTTCCGCCTTTTTATTTTTTTTCAGATAATCTTTAGCGCCTTCGATAGTGAACTTGCGGCGGCGAAGCAGATCATAGATCATCACCAGGTTTTTTACATCAACCGGGCGGAAGAAACGGTCTCCCTTCCGGTTTTTTCGGGGCTGCAATATGTCAAATTCGGTTTCCCAGTAGCGGATGAGTGATTGATTTTCCCGGAACATGGCGGCTACTTCGCCAATTGCATAATATTGTTTTTGGAAAAGTATTTCATCAGGCGGGATGTTTATCGGGTCAGCATTGATGCCAATTTCTTTTAATGAACGACGGCCTCTTTTACCGGTTGTTGATATTGGTTCAGCTTTTATTTCAGTAACAGGTGCTTTCACTTCTTTGACTTGTTTTTTTTGTTTTACAACAGAGGAGGCCTCTGCCGGATCATTCTCAGTTTCTTCTGTTGATGAAAATTCAAAAGTGATCTGCGTAAGCGGTTTTCCCATACAGTAAAGGTACTAACGTAACTGCGATAAGGTACATACTGATAATATGTGTGGAAAATTTAACTCAGCAGTAGCTATTCAGTTAATCAAAAGTTTGATTACTTGCTGCGGCTTTTTTCAAAATAAGGTCAAACTGTTCAGGCGAAAGGTCGTTATAGAAAAAATAGATGGGATCTACTTTCACACCATTTTTATGTACCTCATAATGGCAGTGCGGGCCGGTGGATTTACCTGTGCTGCCCACCCATCCGATCACCTGTCCTCTTTTCACAGCTTGCCCCACACTCACTTTCACTCTCACCATGTGACCAAATAAAGTTTCATAACCATAGCCATGGTTAATAATTACATGGTTGCCGTAGCCATTACCAGTATTACCTGCCGTCGTTATCACTCCATCTGCAGTGGCATAGATAGGTGTACCCTGCGGAGCTGCAAAATCAAGCCCCTCATGCATTTTTATTGTTTTATAAACCGGGTCGACACGATAACCAAAACCCGATGCAATCCTGTTAAGGTCCTTATTGCTTACAGGCTGTATGGCCGGGGTGTGAGAAAGCAATTGTTCTTTGTTTTTTATCAGTTCATTTACTTCGTCATAAGATTTCTTTTGCGCCTCGATCCGGCTGCTCAGGTTATTTAAGGTTGTAGTGATAGAAGCTGCCAACTGATGGTCTTTAATTTTTCCGATTGATACAATTTCTAACTGGTCAGCCAGGGCTTTTGCCCTTGCACTATCCGGAACAGGATTAGCTTCAAAGATGGCCCTGTACACATCATTATCTCTTTTTTCAAGCTCCTGCATTTGCTGCTGAATGGAATTCACCCGGTCTCTGAGCTGTCTATAATTGTCCTGCAGATCTTCGTTTTGTTCCTGCAACAGTCTTTCTTTCGGCGACCCGATAAACTGAAAAGCGATATAGGAAATAAGGCCGGCAGTAACCAAAGCAGCTGCTATAAAACCAAAAATGCGGAGCAGTTTTACACGCAGCGGGGTTTCCAGCTTTTCGTAGCGGAGAGTATTGGTATTATAGTAGTATTTGATTTTTTTCATGACCGCCCTAACCCTTGAGCAGCATATAAATGCCGCCTGAATCGTTTACCTTTGCCCCGCTTTACGGGGACGACAAATATAGCCCGATAAACCGCAAAAATCAACCCATTTATAGCAGCTATTATGATGAGCAGCGCAGAGATACGAAAGGCTTTTCTGGATTTTTTCCGTTCAAAGGGACATGAAATTGTTCCATCCGCCCCGATTGTGGTAAAGAATGACCCAACGCTGATGTTTACCAATGCGGGCATGAATCAGTTCAAGGATTATTTTCTGGGGAATAAAAAAGCAGCCAACCCAAGAGTGGCAGACACACAAAAGTGCTTACGGGTAAGTGGCAAGCACAACGACCTGGAAGAAGTGGGAGTGGACACTTATCATCATACCATGTTTGAAATGCTGGGCAACTGGAGCTTTGGTGATCCTGCCTCGCCGGCCGGCGGGTATTTTAAAAAGGAAGCGATCGAATGGAGTTGGGAATTATTGACTAAAGTGTATGGATTAGATAAAAGCAGGCTATATGTCACCATTTTTGAAGGCGATAAAAAAGAGGGCCTGCCAAAAGATGAAGAAGCGTATAATGAATGGAAAAAATGGATAGCAGAAGACAGAATATTGTTTGGCAACAAAAAAGATAATTTCTGGGAGATGGGCGACACCGGCCCCTGCGGTCCTTGTACCGAGATACATTATGATACCCGGCCAAATGCTTACAATGACGGACATTCCTTAGTGAACAATGATGATACAGGAATGGTGATGGAGATATGGAACAATGTATTCATCCAGTTCAACAGAAAGAAAGACGGAACATTGGAACCTTTGCCCGCCAAACATGTAGATACCGGAATGGGATTGGAAAGACTGACAAGAGTGATACAGGGTAAGCAGAGTAATTATGATACGGATGTTTTTACCGGGACAATAAGTGAAATAAGTAAAAAAGTAAATAAAGTATATAAAGGAGGAGAGGATAAAGAGAGTGTTGCTTTCAGAGTGATAGCCGATCATATAAGGGCTATTTGTTTTACGATTGCAGACGGACAATTACCATCCAACACCGGAGCCGGATATGTGATAAGAAGGGTTTTGCGAAGGGCAGTTCGTTATTATTATTCTTATTTGGATTATAAACAACCTTTGTTACATCAGCTTGTACCCGTTCTTGCAAAACAGTTTGAAAATGTGTTTCCTGAATTGTACAAACAGGTTGAATTTGTAAGTAAAGCGGTGAAGGAAGAGGAACTCGCTTTTTTAACAACACTTGAAAAAGGGTTAAAGCGAATAGACGACCGTTTTGAATTTTTGAGAGAGGTTAGAAGAAAAAATCTACTACCTCCCTATGAAATATACAAAATTGACCCTAACCAACCATTCAAAGTTGGGCAATCACCTCATGATTTTGTTTTTTCAGGCATAGAAGCTTTTATCTTGTACGATACTTATGGGTTTCCACTTGATTTAACCAAGCTAATATTGCAGCAAGACAGTGTCGGATTTAATATCATAGTTGACGAAAATGAGTTTGAAACTGAAATGCAAAAACAAAAATCCCGCAGCCGTGCTGCCACTTCAATTGAGGCGGGAGATTGGCAAATGGTAACTCAGGACGTTCAATCCAAGTTTGTTGGATATAATAAATTAGCAGCAAATAGTTTTATTGTCAAGCATAGAAAAATTATGAATAAAGGAAGAGAATCATTTCAATTGGTTCTCGCCGAAACGCCATTTTATGCAGAAAGTGGTGGACAAGTGGGGGATACAGGAGAGTTGATTCTTAGTAATGGAAAAGTAATAAATATTACAGATACCAAGAAAGAGAATGATCTCATTATCCATTATACAGATTATATACCCGACCATCCATACGGGCCATTAACTGCGAAGGTAAATGCACAAAGAAGAAAATTTATAGCTCTCCATCATTCCGCCACCCATCTTGTTCATGCGGCATTAAGAAAAGTATTGGGTACCCATGTGGCACAGAAAGGTTCATTGGTAAATGATGAGCATCTTCGGTTTGATTTTTCTCATTTTGCCAAAGTAACGGATGAAGAACTGCAAAAAGTGGAGTCATTGGTCAACGAGAAGATAAGAGAGAATATACCTGTTGTGATAAAAGAAATGCCGAAAGATGAAGCAATGAAGATGGGAGCAATGGCTTTGTTCGGCGAAAAATATGGCGATGTAGTAAGAGTAGTCATTATTGACCCCAACTATTCTGTTGAGCTATGCGGCGGTACACATGTCGGCGCCACAGGCGAACTGGGTTTATTAAAAATCACAACTGAAACAGCAGTAGCTGCCGGTGTTCGTCGTATTGAAGCAGTTTGTGGAAAGCAGGCGGAGGAATACATAAATGAACAAATGAATTTGCTCAACAATCTTGGGGAGACATTAAAAAATCCCAAAGACATCCCAAAAGCTATTGAAAACCTGCAGGCGGAAAATGCCGAATTAAAAAAACACCTGGAATCAATGGAAGCAAGGCAACTGGTTGCCATCCGGAACGAATTGCTTCAGAAAGATGAAATAATAAATGGTGTAAATTTTGTCGGTGATATTATTGAAGTAACCAGCCCCGACGCATTAAAGAAATTGTGTTTTGATCTGAAAAATCATTTGCGGGATCATGTGGCAGTACTTTGTGTAAATATCGGGGGCAAACCCTTTGTTGCGGTTGGAATTTCAGAGACCGTAGTAGCCGCTAAAGGACTTGATGCGAATAAAATTATTAAAGAACACATTGCCCCATTGGTCAAAGGCGGAGGGGGCGGACAAAAAACACTTGCTACCGCAGGAGGGCAGGATGTAAGTCAACTGAAACAGGTAATTGATGTTGTAAGAAAACTTTTGTAGTTCAGGGAGCCCACAGATCTTCATCATCTTCAAGATATTTATTTTTCTGTGGGCCAAGCTTGCGGTTTTCCTGGTAAATGCGATAAGCAAAAATGCTTACCCCAATGCAAAGAAGAAGAATAAATGCTGAAACGATGTAAACCATAATTTTCGGATGAAGAAGTAATTTTCAAAAATCCTGTTTTTAAATTCCTAAACAATACCACTTTCCGGTTAGTAAAAATACTGTCAGCAAAACATGAATGTTATTATTGAAACAGACAGGTTATTGCTTCGCACATTCACATTGGATGATGCTCAGCTTATTTATAACCTCAATCTTGATCCGGAAGTTATTCGTTATACACTTGACCCCATCAAAGATCTGGATCATGCAAAACAGGTGCTTGAGCAGGTTATTTTACCGCAGTATGCTTTATATAATCACGGACGCTGGGCAGCACATATAAAGTCTCCCATTGATCCGATTGCTAATGAGTTTATTGGTTGGTGTGGTTTGAAGAACAGACCGCTTGCCCGACCATCAGGCGGGGAATTAAATGAAATTGATCTGGGCTATCGGTTTATCAGGTCAGCATGGGGAAAGGGATATGCCACCGAAGCTGCAGCAGCATGTATAAAATACGGGTTTGAAAAACTTAATCTTCTAAGGATAGTTGGAAGGGCCTTACCCGGTAATCTGGCATCTATGAGGGTACTGGAAAAATGCGGAATGAAATATATTGGAGAAGAAATTGTCGAGGGGCTTCTTCATAAGACCTACGATATTTATAACCCGCTTATCAGAGAATAAAGCCGCTCAAAAATAGCCGGCTTTTAACATTTCCGAAACATTTCGTATTTCAAAAATAGTCTTTATATTTGGCTACGAAATTCAACGTAGACAATCAAAAAAACTAAACATGAAAAAGAACCTGCTGATGTTTTCAATGTTTTCTTTTGCCTTAGTGATGCTGGCGCCGATATCTTTATTTGCTCAGAAAGAAGAGAAGGACAAAGAGGCGAAAGAGAAGAAGGATGTGCAACAGATCATCATTACCCGCAAGGGTGATAAGAGTGAAAAAATTGTAGTGGAAGTTAAAGGCGATAAAGTGACCATTAATGGCAAGCCACTTGAAGATTATAAAGACAAGGATGGTGATATAAGGGTGAACCTGCATAATCTGAAAGACCTTGAGTCATTGACTTTTTTAAGGACACCAGGAGTAGGAACATGGGATCAGCGCAACGGAGATGCATTTTCCATTATTACCGGTGACGCCAACAGGGCGATGCTGGGAGTTACCACTGAAAAAACAGAAGGTGGTGTAGAAATACAGGACATTACTAAAGAAAGCGCTGCTGAAAGAGCAGGATTAAAAGAAAATGATATCATCACAAAGATTGATGATACTAAGATTGAAGACCCTGATGACCTCTCAGCAGCAATAAAAAAACACAAGCCGGGCGATAAAGTGACTGTCACCTATCTCAGAAATAAAAAAGAACAAAAAACCACAGCTGAGTTAACCAAATGGAAAGGAGTGGGGTCTTTTGGTATGACGGCTCCCAAAGGGGATTTTAAATTCGAAATGCCGGACATGGATTTTGAACATATAATGCCCAAGATTCAAACCGTGCCTCGTGTAATGACTCCCAATGGACAGAACTGGAATTGGAACTGGTCGGGTGGAGGACCTAAGCTCGGAATTTCTGTTCAGGATACAGATGATGGCAAAGGCGTGAAGGTAATAGAAGTGGACGATGAAAGCAACGCTGAAAAGGCAGGGATAAAAGAAGATGATATTATTACAGAAGTGGATGGTAAAGCGGTAAATGGAGCAGATGAAATAGCAAAAGTTATCCGTGAAAGTAAAGACAAGGTTTCCGTGATGATCAAATTACAACGTGGCGGAAAGACACAGAATGTTGAAGTGAAAATGCCTCGCAAATTAAAAACAGCGGACCTCTGAAATTTTTTAGTTTTCACTTGTGATGTATAAATGGCCCCTGGTGTCAACCGGGGGCCTCACTTTTATAAAAGCAACTCTAAATGCAAATGGGTTATTTTTGCTGCTTTACTTTTTATGAGCTCAGCTGATTTATACGAAGTGGTGGTGGGCCTTGAAGTGCATGCACAGCTATTGACCCAAACTAAACTGTTTTGCGGCGACAGCATTTCATTTGGTGCAGAGCCAAATACACATATCAGTCCCATTACACTGGCTCATCCCGGCACATTGCCAAAACTGAATAAGAAGGCATTGGAGATGGCGGTAAAAATGGGTATTGCCTGCCATTGTGAGATTGAGAAGCATAATTATTTTGCCCGGAAAAATTATTTTTATCCTGATTTGCCAAAAGGCTACCAGGTGTCACAACATACTACACCCATATGCAAAAGCGGATACATTAAGATTAAAACTACAAGCGGAGAAAAAACGATTAGGCTAAACAGAATTCACCTTGAAGAAGATGCCGGTAAGAGTTTACATGATGCGGATGACCTGAATACCTGTATTGATTATAACAGGGCCGGAACTCCGCTAATCGAAATCGTAACCGAGCCAGATTTGCGGAGTGGTGAAGAAGCTTTTGCATTTCTGACCCAGGTAAGAAGGCTGGTCCGGTATCTTGATATCTGTGATGGAAACATGGAAGAGGGCAGCCTGCGCTGTGATGCTAACATTTCCGTAAGAAAAAAGGGAGAAGCACAATTCGGTACCAAAGTCGAAATAAAAAACCTGAATTCTATACGCAATGTAAAAAGAGCAATTGAAGCGGAAGCGATCAGGCTAATGAATATTCTGGATCAGGGGGGAGAAATAATGCAACAAACAAGAGGATTTGATGCTGTTTCCGGAAATACGTTTACTATCCGTGAGAAAGAAGATGCAGATGATTACCGTTATTTTCCTGAGCCTGATCTTACCCCTTTTAATCTGCAGAATGAGTTTGTTGAAAAAATAGGTAACACCATTCCTGCTTTGCCTGAAGAAAGAATTAAAGAGTATATTTCAGCGTTTTCACTTTCTGAATATGATGCTGCAGTGATCACTGATGAGAGAGATTTTGCTGATTATTTTGAAGAAATACTTCAACATACAAAAAACTGCAAGGCAGCCGCCAACTGGATGATGGGCCCGGTAAAATCCTGGTTGAATGAAAAAAATTGTACGATAAAACAATTTCCGGTTGCACCGAAACAACTTGCATCTGTGATCAATATGATTGATGAAGGCAAACTCAGTTTTTCCGTTGCGTCAACCCGGTTATTTGAGAAACTGCTTCAGACTCCGGGAAAGACGCCTGAAGATATTGCCATTGCGGAAAATCTTATATCCGTGTCGGATTTGTCTTTTATCGGACCCCTGATAGATAAAACCCTTGATAAATTTGCCAGCAAAGTAATTGAGTATAAAAAGGGCAAAAAAGGCCTGCTGTCTCTTTTTGTAGGCGAAGTGATGAAACACTCAAGAGGAAAGGCTGACCCTGAAACTGTAAACAAAATGATTTTGGAAAAAATAAATAAACAATAATCTGATGAGGAAATATCTTTCTGTCCTGCTTATATTATCTGTGATAATATCCTGTAACAACAAATCCGGAGACAAACAATTCAAAGTAAGCGGAACATTAACCAACAATCCGGGTAAAATGATTTACCTGGAAGAAGTTCCTATGGCAACCATGCAAAGAATAAGGGTGGATTCAATGAAGCTTGACAAAGAGGGTGAATATTCATTGAAAGGTGATATAAAGGAAGCCAGCGCCTACACCATCCGGCTGGATGAAAATGAATACCCAATGGCAGCATTTATCAATGATGTTTCTTCCATTACCCTGAATGTAACATTCAATAAAGAAAACATCCAATATCCCGAGTCATATGAGGTGAAAGGATCCAAAGCATCACAGCAGTTGAAAGATTTTATGACCGGCTTTAACGGAGGAATGCAAAAAATATTTGTAAATGATAAAAAAGCAGACAGCCTGCAAAAAGCTGGGGCGTCTGACAGCATTCTTATGGCAATACAAAATGAAAATGCCAGGATAGCAGCGGAGACGAAAGCCTTACTGATTACATCAGTTGAACAATCAACCAATCCTGCGCTGACGATGTTTGAATTGGGCAATTACCAGGTAATGGCCAATAACCCCGGATTTAAACTGCAACCGGTTTCTAATGAAGAAATACTGGGCATTATCAACAGTGCGGCAAAAAAATTTCCTGATCACACAGGGGTAGCAGCTATCAGAAACTCTCTGGAAGGGCAAATGAATAAACTTCAGGGTTGGGTAGGGAAGCAGGCGCCGGAAATAGCGTTGCCTGATGTAAATGGCAATGAAGTAAAACTGAGTTCATACCGGGGAAGATATCTATTGGTTGATTTCTGGGCCAGCTGGTGCAGACCCTGCCGCATGGAAAATCCAAATATAGTAGCTGCGTATAAAAAATTTAAGAACAAAAATTTTGACATACTGGGTGTATCGTTGGACAATCCCGGTGAAAAAAATAAATGGCTGAAAGCAATAAAAGATGATAATCTTTCATGGACACAGGTAAGTGATCTGAAAGGATGGGATAGTGCAGTGGTGCCTGTATATAATTTTGGAGAAGAAGGAATACCCTATAATATTTTAATTGACCCGCAAGGAAAAATTATTGCCGAACGACTGAGGGGGCCTGCATTGGATGACAAACTTGCTGAAGTATTAAAATAAAAATTATTGTTACAATAAAAAACCCCGGCGCTTTTACACCGGGGTTTCTCTTTTTATTATCATTTTAATTATCCCAAAACACTCTGTCCTGGAGGCTGATTGCCTTTTGACCGGGACAGTTAGGATTCAGGTCAATTTCAGATTGGGGATAGAACAGGGTTCTTGGTACTGCAGTAACGCCATTGATTGCATTGGTTGGAATAGAAAGCGCCGGATAACCGGTTCTTCTATAATCAGTCCAGGGTTCAACCGGAACACCAAAAGAAGCAATGTACTTCTCTTCGATAATCTGGCGAAGCTGATTTGCTGTACTGCCGCTGAGTGTGCCATTGGCTGCGATATAATCAGCAATTTGTCCGGCAGAAACACCAACCTCCTGCATTGCAGCAGTGATGCCCGCCTGGAAGAATGTCTGAGCACTTCCCGGGGCTCCCATTAAAGCCGCCTCAGCACGGATGAAATTATACTCGGCAAATGTTAAGATACGCTGAGGCGCAGCGCCTGAGTAAGTAAATGGAGGCGCTGCTCCGGCAGTTACGAGTCCACGAAGGAAAGTATGGATACGGCTGTAGTTATTATTTGGAGCAGGTGGTAATGCTGTGGCTGATACTGCAGTAAAAGTATTGGGAGCAACCACAAGTGTAGCCCCGGCGCCAACGCCTGCACCAGTTACATTATTGCTTAAAGTAATGGTTGTTGCTGTAACTGCTGTAGCTGTAGTATTGAAAGGAATATTTGTTCCTGCGATGACCATACCCGCAGCGGCGCCGGTGGTAGCTGTAAACGTCAGCACATTGCCGGCAGCTGTTGCAGCAGAAGTACTCAGATTAATTGGCAGAGGTATACCCTGGTAAGGGAAAGATGTAAAATAGTAAGGACGACGGGGATCCCCTTTACCATTCATAATATTGAGCATTGCTGCATCACAAAAAAGGTAATTGGGCCTGCTCACTTCAAATGCGGAAATCGGGCTGCGTTGACTGGCCACATCATAAAATTGCATTGAGAAATTATCAGCATTAGAAGCCATTACCGGAACTCCGCTATTTACCAGAGCAGTGATTTGTGCCACACAAAATGCAGGGTCTTTCTTACTGTAGTGCAGGAATAATCTCAACTTAAGTGTATTTGCCAGTTTTATCCACTGTGCTCTTGCGTTTGTAAAGTTACCTCCATTAGTATATATAACTGAATTGGTGCCGGGTGTTAGCACACTGCTTGCCGCATTCAGTTCGTTTACAGCATCAGTGAGCAACTGGATAAGTTTGGGATAAATGACAGCATCATCATCATAATGAGGTTTGGTATTGCCGGTTAGTTGCTGAGCCTCGGTATATGGCACGTCTCCCCAAACATCCACAATCTTAGAATATTCGAATGCTTTAAGAATTTTAGCAATACCGGTATAATAAGGGCTTGAAGCTCCCTGCTTAATGATAAGTTCCAAATCACTTAAGGTTGTCGCAAACATGCTGCTCCAAACATTATTCTGGTCACTCCCGGTAATATTATACCTGTAGTACTCATAGGTTTGGTTGGGTTGTGATGCCCCGCCCGACATCATTTGCATAATTTCAGTAGCATACCGGAAAAGATCACTGCCCGCAGAGAATCCAATATTTACCTGCGCTGAAGTAAGCAACTGTGCAATTGGTGCATTGGAATCCGGAAGTGCGTCAGGGTTCTTGTTAATATCAAGAAATTTTTTACAAGAACTGATACCGGCAACTCCCGCAAAAACTATAATTAATTTAAGATATCTGAGTTTCATAATAGTGTTTTTTAAAGAATTAGAAGGTAAGATTAAGACCCATACCGATTGTTCTTGTTTGCGGAAGGGCGTTGAATTCCAAACCTTGTGCACCGGTAGCAGCCACACCCAATACATTCTGTTCGGGATCGAGGTGAGGATAGAACGGCGCATGCAGGAATAAATTACGGCCAAACACACTGAGTGATGCAGCGCTGAAAGGTGTTTTCTTTAAAAAATCGGCAGGCAGAGTATAAACTACAGATGCCTCTCTGATGCGGAACCAGGAAGTTTTATAGATAAAACCTTCGGCTGCTGCATATTTACCACTGTTTCCGAAATAATCCTGTGCCGAGACATAAGTTGAGTTTGGCAAACCGTTAGTGTAAACAGCATCGAATAGATAAGGTTTCTGCAACACACCAGTTGCATTATACCTGGGATATTCTGCTGTTTCAATACCTACTCCATTACGCTGTATGTCTGCAAGGTTGCGGCTATACTGGTCACCACCTTCCCTGATCTCCATCAGGAAGGAAAGAGAGATGGCTTTGTAAGTAACAGTATTGGTAATACCCATGGTATACTTAGGATTCGGGTTGCCGATACGCTGAACATTGGAAGTAACGAAGGGTAAACCGTTGGAACCAACTACGATCTTATTGCCCTTGTTCGGATCTCTCAGGTAAGCATTACCATAAATCTGTCCGTATTCTTCACCAGCTACCAGGCGGATATTCGGAGTAACAAAACCGCCAAGGAAGATATTGGTTACGCCGGGAGCCAAGCTTTGAACAATGGCTTTAAATTGTGTGTAAGCAAGATTGATATTCCAGGTAACTGATTTGGATTTTACAGGGGTAATGTTTACGCCGAGTTCCACTCCGTTTGTAGAAAGATTACCTGCATTTTGGGTAAATGAAGTGATTCCAGATGTAGCCGATACAGGAACGCCAAATATCAGTTTTCTTGATTTTTGCTTGTAGCGGGTAGCTTCCACTCTTATGCGGCCTTTGAATAAAGAAATTTCACCTGCAATTTCCCTGCTTTGGGTAAACTCAGGACCCAGATCCGGGTTTCCTGCCCCGTTACTTAAACTATAGCCTTGAATTCCATTAAAAGGGAAAGTAATTGTGGGGCCGAAACCATCAGCAGAACCTGCGCCGCCATAATAAGAATCAGTTGCATAAATAAAATCAGTACCGGCTTTACCCACAGTTGCGATATTGCCCCTGATCTTAATGTCATCAATAACTTTATTCTTGATCTTGGGGAACAATTCAGTAACATTAAGTGATGCGCTTACGCCATTGTATAGATATGAGTTTTTGCCGATCTTAAATGTGGATGACCAATCGTTTCGCAAAGTAATATTAGCGGTAATTATGCTTTTATAGCCAAGTTGAAAATCTCCGTACAAACCAAGCAATCTGAATTTGGTTGACCCGTTTCTCGGAGAAGGAGTGTAAGTGGTTGTATTGCTCAATTGTTCAAAATCTCTTACAATTATCCCCTTGCCGTCAAGAATAGCTGCATTGCTGTAAATCTGCTGCAGCTCTGTTCCGAAAACAAATGTACCGCTCCAGCTTTTGATTCTTTTGCTTGCTGTAAAGAAACCGTTTGAGTTAAGGCTGCGATAGTTGCTCCTGGTTTCACGGATACCGCCTACAGCATTGGCAGTTGTATTAGCACCGCCTCTTGCACCAATCTGGTCATAAGCATGGGCGAATGTAGAATATACATCTGTGCCAATTTTATAATCGAACTGTAACCATTTATACAAACGGAAATTTAATGATACGTTTCCAATGAAACGATTGATCTCATCACGGAAACGGTTATGTTTTATGGTCCAGTAAGGATTGTCTTCACCCATAGGATATAACTGGTTTCCGGCTGCATCTTCAAATGGTATTCCGGTTAAATTATAACTGCGAGGAGTGAACCATGCACGGAAAACCGGATTACTTAACTGGTTGCCCTGCTGGGTTCTTCTTGATGCGTTGTAGGAGTAGTTAGCATTTACCGTTACAGTGAGGTAATTATTCACTTTTGAGCTTGCATTCAGCGAAAAATTTTGTCTTGTTAAGACATTATTCTCAAGGACTCCCTTGTTCCGCAAATAACCATAAGAAAAACGGAAGGTATTTCTGTCAGTACCGCCGGAAAAAGAAATATTGTTCTGCCAGTTAAGACCCTGACGAAAGATATCTCTTACATTGTTCGGATATGCCTGAAGTATTTCTGTTTTATTAAATGCAGTCGGAGCGGCAGGATTAAAAGCATTTGTTACAGTTTGTCCAACAATACGTGGACCCCAGGAAGTGCTTGCGGTTGGAGAAAAAACACCGCTATTGCCCTGTGCATATTCATTTTGTAAACTGGGGAAGCGGTTCACACTTTCAATTTGATAGGATGTTGAATATTGTATTGCGGTTTTTTGTCCTGCTTTTCCCTTTTTCATTGTTATCAGCACAACGCCGTTTGATGCTCTGGAACCATAAAGTACAGCAGCCGATGCTCCTTTCAATACACTGATGCTCTCAATGTCTTCCTGATTGATGTCAATGGTTCTGGGCGAAGTAACAGGCCCGTTTTGAAGGGGAGTACCGCCGCCACCGCCATCAATGGGAATACCATCAATTACGTATAATGGCTGGTTAGATCCCGAGAAAGTAGTAAAACCACGGATCAGCACACTTGAACCGGAAAAAGAACCGCCGCTTCCGCTTATTCTTACACCTGGAATTTTAGAAGCTATTGCATTTGTCAGGTTCGTAGTGTGTGTCTGACTAAGTTCTGTACTACCCAACTGGCTGACACCATAGCCCAGGTCCTTTTTAGTCTTTTTGATACCAAATGCTGTTACAACAACCTCAGACATGGTTTTGTCTTCAGCTTTCAGGGATGCATCAATAGTTGATGAAGTACCAATAGCCATTTCCACAGGGCTCATATCCACTGCTGAAAAAACTAGGGCTTTGGCATTGGCTGGCACAGTAAGGGTATATGTCCCGTCTGCTTTGGTAACAGTTCCGGTTGTTGTTCCTCTTACCATTACCGATACGTTCTGAAGGGGATTGCCTTTCTCGTCGGTAACCTTACCGCTGATAGTGCGTTGTGCAAGCGCCTGGGTGGCAAAAAACACAACTCCCCAAAGGAGTAGAAACAATTTTCTCATGAGCATTTAGTTTTTAAATATATAATTGAAATCAGGACCCCTGCTGAGCTTTTTCCAAGCATCAAAGGGGCTTGAAATTAAACAACATTGAACAAATAACTAAAAAAAACATCCGGTTTTTGAAAAACAACTGTTCTTATAAGTTACTCACTTCCCTTAACCTAAGTTATCGGACAATTTTATATAAAAGGTTGCTGCTTCAAATACCTTTCTTTCGCCCTGCAAAATATGACGTAAAAGTAATGAAATCAGTTATTTCTTTAGCTTCTCCAGGGAAATTAAAATGGCGGGCAATAGCACCAGGTTTGTAAAAGTGGCAGTGATGAGTGTAAGGGAGGTAAGCCAGCCCAAAGCCTGGGTGCCGTCAAAGCTGCTGAAGCAGAAAATGATGAACCCGGTTATCAATACCATTGAAGTATAAATTATACTGATTCCGGTGCTGTGAATGGTATCAATTACTGTCTTCTTTATATTGAAATGATTACGGGGCAATTCCTGTTTATAATTGACCAAAAACCGGATAGTAACATCAATAGCTATGCCCAATGCAACACTGAAAACCAACACAGTAGAAGGTTTTAAGGGAATCCCCAGCCAACCCATCAGTCCGGCAGTAATCAGTAAGGGGATTATATTGGGAAGCAGGGAGCAAATCAGTATCCGGGCCGACCGGAAAAGGTACAACATACAGAGGGCAATCAGCACAAAAGCCCAGATAATGCTATCCTTAAGGCCATTGATGATATAATGACTGCCTTCCAGAAAAGTGACACTGGTGCCGGTAAACTGCACATCGTATTTTTCTTTTGGAAAAAGCTGAGCCACCCTTTTTGAAACGCTGTCAAGAATCAAGGGTAACCTTCTGCTGCCTACATCCTTCATGTTTACACTGATCCGGGCTTTTTGACGGGAACTGTCCATAAACGTAGTGACCAGTTTGGCAAATGAGTTTTTATTATTGCCATCGCTGCGCATATTCAGATACTGAGAAAGGGCAGGCAGGGCATATTCGGTTGGCATGCTGTAGTAAGAAGTGTCGCCATCATTAAAAACCTGGTTTGCAAATTTTAATCCTTCAGTAACGCTTAAGGGTCTTGCCAGGTCGGGCATTGAAGAGATGAATTGTGATAATGAGTCAATCTTCACCAGGTTATTGAAATTCCTGGATGCCCCCCTTTTTTCTTTTGTATCAACAACGATTTCCAATGGCATTACACCTTTGAAATTGGTTTCAAAAAAGCGCAGATCGGTATAGATCTTATCATTTTTTGGAAGATCATCCACAATAAAACCAAGCGTTTTCATTTTGAACATACCAAGAATGGATATAGCAACAATAATAGCAGTGGCTCTGTAAATAAATTTTCTGTGATTAAGCGACCATCTTTCCAGCCTGTCGAGCATTTTACGCAGCCTTGGATTTTGAAGGTATTTGGTATGCCTGCTTTTTGGCGGCGGTAAAAAACTCAGCATTACGGGAATAAAAATCAGGGAGATAAAAAACAAGGCAAAAATGTTAAGCCCTGCCACTATTCCAAACTCTTTCAGAATTTGACTTTTGGTAAATGCGAACACACCAAAGCCAATTGCCGCCGTGAGATTACAGAAGAAAGTAACTACACTCATTCTGCCAACCATCATCGCCAGCGACTTTTTCTTATCCCCGGTTTCATTATAGGCAGTGTGAAACTTGTTAAGGAAGTAAATACAGTTTGGAATGCCGATAACAACAATGAGGGGCGGTATCAGCGCATTCAAAATACTTATTTTATACCCAAACAATTCAATAGTAGCAAAACTCCATACTACCCCAAGCATTACTACCGTAAGGGAAAGTAACATAGCGCTGAGTGAACGGAAAAAAATCAGCAGTATCAGGGCGGATAAAACGATGGAGGCAACTATGAACATCCGCATTTCACCAACGCTTCTCACCGATAATTGGGTGCGGATATGGGGTAATCCGCTTTTATAAACAACAAGGTCATTTGCTTTCCCAAAATCATCAGCCAGTTTGCTGATATTGTTTACAATGCTGATCCTTATTTTGGATGCCATCAGTTCTTTCTTTACCCGCACACCCATAAGCCATGCCTGGGTGGTTGGATTATATAGAAGCTGGCGATAAAAAGGAAGATTCAAAAAAGTTTTTGCACCACTGTCAATTTCTGCCTGAGTAAGTATGTGGTCAGGAAAGATAGTGTCGGCCTTTAATTGCTCCGTGCCCGTAATTTTTACCAGGTTAACAGCTGAAGGGATGGCAATGATATCATCAACACCATAGACTTTTTTAAGGTCCCTCATCAATCGGGCATAGTCATTAAAAATTTTTTCATCAAAAAATTTTCCTGTCTGAATGCCGATTACCAGCAGGTTTCCGTCCTCGCCAAATTTCTTTTTGAATTCCTGGTAGGTTTTATACTTCGGATTATTGATGGGGATGGCCCTTGAAAAATCATAACTCAGCTCCACTTTGCTGGCATGCCATGCCATAAAACCGCTTGCTGCCAGCAGGACAAGCAAAAGAGGAATTCTGTATTTCAGTATAAATCGTCCGAGATTATGCCACATGCAGCAAAAAAGTAAGGCTGCAAAGAAACGTAAAAAAGTTTAAGGGGTTTCTCCAAAGAAGTCCTTTTGGACAGGTTTAAAGTTTGATGTTGTTTTTGTTGCGGTAATTTTGAGCGGTGAGAATTTTTCTTTTGATTTTTATACTTTGGAGAACAGCTGTTTCTTCAGCTCAGAACTTAAACCCGCCTATCGGGCAATGGCGGGAACATTTGCCTTACAACAGCGCCATTGATGTTTCTGCAGGCAGCGGAAAAATATACTGTGCCACACCCTATAGTTTGTTTGCGGTTACAGTTTCTGACAATTCCATTGAAAGATTCAGCCGTGTAAGCCGCTTAAATGAAACGGGGGTCAGCGCCATTAAGTATGATGAAGTGAATAATAAATTATTGATTGCATATACCAACAGTAATATTGATATTCTTTACCGAAATGATATTTACAATGTACCGGATATAAAACGGTCTTCGGTTATCGGAGATAAAAAGATTTATAACATTTATCCTTTGGGAAAAGATTATTATCTCTCAACAGGATTGGGAATAATCATTGTAAACGGCGACCGCTATGAAATCAAAGATTCATGGTTTATCGGCAATGGCGGGAATTATGTGAAGGTGAATGGCTTTACCAGCGACGGAACTTATTTCTATGCCGCAACGGAAGAGGGTCTGAAAAAAGCATCCATGACTGCCGGCAACCTGGCAAACTATAATAACTGGCAGAACATAAGCGGCAGTAATGGGTTACCATCCGGGGCTTGTCAAAATGTAATGACAGTTCAGGGTAAAACAGTGATTGAAAAAAGTGATTCATTATTTGTGCAGAACGGAGTCAACTGGAGTTTACTCTACACAGATGCTTGGCCTTTTGTAAGCACAAACACGACAGAAAACAAAATTCAAATTTGTGAAAGACAAAACAACGGAACTGCACGGATTATTATTTTGAATCCGGATGGAGCCATTTTCAGAACATTGGTAAATACCGGCGCTGTTTCTTTTCCCCGCAAAGCAATTTTATTCAATAATGAACCATGGGTGGCCGACCAGTATGCCTGCCTATCGCATTTTGGTTCTTCCTTATCCTATCAGCAATACATCCTTAATTCGCCGCAGAATATTTCAAGCGGTGAAATGCTGGTCTATAATAATATTTTTTATGCCACTGCCGGCTCCGTGAATGATAGCTGGAATTATCAGTACAATGGAGATGGTATTTATGTTTTTAAAGAAGGAAACTGGGATAATATTAATCGGTATAAATATGTTGCCATTGACACCTTGCTGGATTATGTAACTGTTGCTGTTGATAAAAGAGATGAAACTATATGGGCCGGCTCATTCGGAGGAGGCTTGTTGCATGTAAAACCCGGTCCGGCTTTTGAGATTTTTAAGCAAAATTTTTTGAGTCCAACAATTGGTGATCCGTCAAGTTATCGGGTTGCAGGATTGGCATTTGACAGCGATAATAATTTGTGGGTTTCAAATTTTGGTTCATCGCAACCTCTGAGGGTTCGTAAGAATGATGGCAGCTGGAAAAATTTCTCGTTACCATTTACATTATTTGAAAACGCTTTATCGCAGATCATCATTGATGATAACAATTACAAATGGATCGTTTCGCCTTTGGGCAATGGATTGATTTGCTATGACCACGGCGCATCCATTGATAATACGAATGATGACAAGTGGCGAAAATACAGTTCAGGCGCCGGTAATGGTAATCTGCCATCGGGTAATGTTCATTGTGTAACAAAAGACAAAAATGGTTTTATCTGGGTTGGAACTTCCGATGGGATCGGGGTGATTGAATGCCCGGAACTTACATTCAGCAATCCATCCTGTGATGCTGTGTGGCCTGTTGTCCCCAATGGAAATTTTGCCGGTTATTTATTCAAAAGCCAGGAAGTGCGGAGCATTGCGGTGGATGGCGCAGACCGGAAATGGGTAGCCACAAAAAATGGGGTCTTTCTTATCAGTGCTTCCGGCGAAAAAATTATTTACCAGTTTACAGAAGATAACAGCCCATTACTGAGCAGTGATGTAAAGAAAATTGCAATAGATGGCAAAACGGGGGAAGTGTATTTCGCTACATTGAAAGGTATTTGTTCGTTTCGCAGTACTGCAACAGAAGGGAGTGAAACAAATGAAGACGTATTGGTATTTCCCAATCCTGTGCCGCCCGGATTTAGTGGTACCATTGCTATTCGTGGACTGGTGAAAAATGCTATCGTAAAAATCACCGAGCTGGATGGAAAACTGGTTTACCAGACAAGGGCATTGGGCGGGCAGGCTATCTGGGATGGAAAAAATTACAGGGGACAAAAAATTTCCACCGGCGTTTACCTGGTGTTGGTGAGTGATGACGGACGAAAAGAACACATGGCAACAAAAATATTTTTTATTCAGAAATAAACATGCCTGATAAATTATATAAAACAAAAGGCGTTGTTCTGCGGACAGTAAAATATGGCGAAACCAGTCTGGTGGTTACCATGTTCACTGAATTATTTGGCGTGCAGTCTTATCTGATCAACGGGGTAAGAACTTCCACCAAAAAAGGAACGGGCAAGGCCAATGTTTTTCAGCCTGCCGCAATACTGGACCTGGTGGTTTATCATAATGAGCTGAAACATCTGAATCGCATTAAAGAATTTAAATGGGCAATCCTTTACCAGCATATATTTTCAAATGTGCCAAAAAATGCAGTGGCATTGTTCATGGTGGAACTGCTGACCAAATGTTTAAAACAACCGGAAAGCAACCCGGAACTTTTTCATTTTGCAGAAGATTGTTTTTCGCATCTTGATAAAAGTGGGGGAGCAATAGCGGCAAACCTGCCATTATTTTTTGCCCTGCATCTGCCATTTCATTTTGGTTTCAGGATCACCGATAATTTCAGCGAACAAAATATTTTTCTTGATCTGCAGGAAGGTATTTTCGTAAGCAAACAGCCGGGCCATCCTCATTTTCTGGATGATAAGCAAGCGGCCGTGACCTCGCAGTTATTAAAAGTGATGCAACCAAAGGAATTGGAAGATATTAAACTCAATCATGATTTTCGCCGGCATTTATTGCAGCGATATGAAGATTATTACCGGCTGCATATACAGGATTTTGGGACAATGAAAAGTTTGCCGGTGTTGAGGGAGGTATTGGGATGATAGGTTATTTGTAAAACATATAAACTTGTTCCCATGTTGGATCATCGTAAAACGAATAGTCAAAAACTCTGATCATTTTTTCGTTTTGCTTCAACTCCTTTAGGGCCTTATCAATTTTTTCCTTTTTGTCAATATAAAAAATTATTTCTCTTTTTCCATCTAATATCGTTCTGCCTATATATTTTGCTATGCAATTGCTATCTACCAAGTTGATTATTTGGTTTTCGAAAGAATTAAAAATCAAATTTTCTTCTGGTGAAGGCCAGCCGTCCGGTCCAACTTTTTCTCGGGTTTCAACATCAAAAAAAAGGGCTACCGGGTACTTCGATTTTTCTTTAAAATTCTTGTACTCCATGTTTATTACTGCAAGACAATTTTTGTTGTTTACTGTAAATTGTATAACACCCCAAAGACTATCCTTCGGTTGACTAAAGCTGTAATACTGAAACAATAAGAATGAGGCAAGGATAAGCACTATTTTTTTCATAGCGATAAGATATCAAATATTTTTGATGATGAAGAAAGATCATTTTTTATTCCTGCCAAATTTGGATTCTTTCCCTTTTTAAAACTCCCCAACTCCCCGTCCCACTGTAGCGCTTTAGCTCCATTAACCGTCGCCCATTGCAAAACAGTTTCAAGCGGAATATGCGGAAAATGTTTTTGAACAGATTCTATTTCTTTCGCAATGCTCAATTGCCAGTTGCTGCTATAGCTATCAGTACCGAGAACGATATGGCAGTTATGTTTCATCAGCAGATCAATCGGCGGCACTTTATTTTCAATATACAGGTTGGCATTGATGCAAAGGCAATACACAAGCTTCAATCCATTTGTAGCGGCATATTCATTTGCCCAGATAATATCTTCTTCCGTCATACAGGTATTATGCACCAGAAAAATAGTTTGACCATTGTTGAAATGGGGCAGCACAGATCTGACGCTGCTTTCTCCGGTAACAGGAAAGGGTGATTTATCAATTCCAAATATTTTGAAAAGCCTCAGGTATTCGCCGCCACCGATTTTATACAATTCATCTTCAGCTGGGTGCTCCTGGTTGTGAATGGAGATGATCTGGTTTTTGGTCAATTGATTAATCAGCTGAAATGTTTTAGGCGAAATTGAATATGGGGCATGGGGAACCAATGAAGTCCGATGTCGGAGTTCGGAAGTCTGAAGAGCCGAGTCTAATTTACTGGCAACGTCTTTATAAAGTTGAATATTCTCCTCTGCTTTCTCATCCGTAAAACTCAGCACCTCCACAAAATTTTGCCAACGAATCCTGCTCTTGTTTTTTACTTCAGCCGTATCAGCGGTATTGCCAATATCACCAACGGCTACAATGCCGTTGTCATACATTTCTTTTTCAGCCTTTGCTATTTCCTGCTGAATAAAATCTTCCGGGAATCCACGTTTAGTAACAACAGAACATAAAAATTCAATCAATCCTGTATGCGGAGGAATCACATTTTTTAAATGACTGAGTTCAAGATGGCAATGACAGTTAATGAGCCCCGGTGTAATGATGCCTTCAAGACAAAGTACATCATCTCCTGCATCTGCAGCAGGCACAATAGCTTCAATGGTTCCATCATCTTTTGTTATTAATACACTTTCATGATGAAACCTGTATCCATCAAAAATTTTATCAGCGCTGAATTTTTTTAAACTCATCCTTGTATTCAATTAACTTTGCCACCCAAATTTATGATAGACAGGTTAGAAGCCATAAAAGCAAGATTTGATCAGTTGGGAATAGCGTTGACCAACCCTGAGATCGTCAGCAACAATAAGAAGTTTGCAGAAACCAGTAAGGAATACCGAAGCCTGGAAAAAATTGTATCCGCTTACATTGGATACAAAAAAATTCTTGACGATCAGGAATTTTATAAAGAGGCATTGGCGGGTAATGATGAAGAAATGAGAGAGCTTGCTAAAATGGAAAGCCCTGCATTGGAAGAAAAGAAAATGCAGATGGAGGCACATATCCGTCAGCTATTGATACCCAAAGACCCGCAGGATGAAAAGAATGCTATCCTTGAGATCAGGGCTGGTACGGGTGGCGATGAAGCAAGCCTGTTTGCCGGCGATCTGCTGAGAATGTATATGCGGTATTGCGAAAGAAAGGGATGGAAGACAGCTTTATTAAGTGAAAATGAAGGCAGCGTTGGGGGTTACAAAGAAGTGCAATTGGAAGTAACGGGTGATGATGTATATGGCACATTGAAATTCGAGAGTGGTGTTCACCGGGTGCAGCGGGTGCCCGATACAGAAGCAAGTGGCAGGGTGCATACCTCTGCTGCTACTGTTGCTGTAATGCCCGAGGCGGAAGAGGTCGATTTTGAACTAAACCCCGCTGATGTAAAAATGGAAACGGCCCGAAGTGGTGGTGCCGGCGGTCAGAATGTAAACAAGGTGGAAACAAAGGTGATGCTTACTCATATTCCAACGGGAACAGTAGTGGTATGCCAGACCGAACGTTCACAGCTTGGCAACCGTGAAAAAGCAATGCAAATGCTGAGAACCAAACTGTATGAAGAGCAGGTAAGAAAGCAGGAAGAAGAAATTGCCCGTCATCGTAAAAGCTTAGTCAGCACTGGCGATCGCAGCGCTAAAATAAGAACCTATAACTTTCCGCAGGGTCGTGTTACCGACCATCGAATCGGACTTACGCTATATAATCTTGGGGATGTGCTGAACGGTGGTATTCAGCAACTAATCGATGCATTACAGTTTGCTGAAAACTCCGAAAAGCTTACCAAACAGAATTAAAGAGATAATCTGAATCAAGTCCTGGGTTCAGGCTTTTACCAAACGATTTTATTCTACAACCACCTTTCGAAACTGGAAAGATATTTGCAGTATCTAAAATTATAGTTCTTAAGAATAAGGCAGCTTTGTTGTGAAATTGAACAGTTTCAAGGCATCGTAGAGATGCATTTGGTTAATGAGGTTTTACGAATAAGGGAATAAGGGGTTTTACTGAAAAGGAGCTTTTAAACTTTCATTAACAGCAATAATCATACTACCGGCTGTAAATTTGCGTTATACTATTACAGATCTTATTATAAAAGCAGTCAATTTTCTCATAAGCAGTTAGTTTTGGTTGCGACCCCTGTTTCTACAGGGGTCTATTTTTTTATATACCTTTTAAAGCTGAACAATACCCCAATACCTGAACCAACTCCATCAGCCACAATATCTCCCGGGTCAAAAGAACGGTTGGCTACCCAGTATTTCTGAACGAACTCCATCCCGATACCATAAGCCAGGCAAATCAACCCGATCCGTATAAAAATGATTTTGAGCTTATCTGTAGAGATATTTCTTTTAAGTATAGCCCAACAGCAAAGAATTGACAGAATCGCAAACAAACCTGTATGTATCAGTTTGTCAGCATAAATTTTGTCGAGCCAGTTTTCTTTAGGAAATGCTGAGCCGGGTAATGTAAGCAGCACATGAGTAACGATAAACCAGATAATTGCCGGAATAGGGGAAGGGTTGATTTTTTTCAAACAATATATTTCTGCAATATTAATGCAGCTGTATCAAACCGAAAGGAGGCTCAAAAGCCCCCTTTCTTTAACCAACTATAGAACCAAAACTACTATAGCAATGGTTGATTGTTATGGTACATACGGCAGTTTAAAAAAGACAGATTGTAGCAGGGAGACTTAAAGTTTGCCCATCACATACATATCCCCCTGGGGAGCGGAGACATCGGGCCGGTCCTTCTTTTCAAGTGTAATAGCAAATGCCTGGGCATTTTGGGCATTCTTCATCCGGACAAGCAATCTTTTTTGATTTACATCAAAGTCAATCATGCCCAAATCAACGGGTTTACCATCTAGGAGTGCCCAAAGCTGGTATTGTTTATCTGTTGGAGGTATCGGGAGGTTATTTGCAAGCAAATAAACATCATGGGATGCAGTGTCCCAATAGACAGTAGTGTATGATTGCGGAGAAATATCCATTCCTTTCATTGCAGCCATTTTCACATTCGGATTTTGCTGAAGAATACGGATGTCATTTTCAAGGGTATTCAGTTTCGCAACAGTATTGTCATTATCGGTACGGAGTTTTTTGTTTTTATTATAAAGCGAAATATTCCAGTAAAAACTCCCTGCCAATAATATAAAGCAGGCTGCGGCAACATATTTTAACCAATTGATTTTTGCGGAGGCCCCCGTTTGCATGGAAATTACCTTTCCGCCCGAATTGATCTGTTCAAGTATTTTATTCTTAAGATCAGCGGGGGGGATGATGGCAGTATCCAAAGCTTGTTTTTCCAAAGCTTCTTCAAAAGCAATTCTTGCTTTCAATACTTCGGGGTATAGCCGGCACATCTGCTCGAACTCACTTCTTTCTTCAGCAGAAGCAAGTCCCAGCACATAGCTTTCTACAATTCCGCCTGATATGTATTCCTGTACATTCACTTTTATTGCATCATATTTCGTAATTCAATTAAGGCGCTTCTTATTCTTGTCTTTACAGTTCCCAAAGGGATGTTCAGTGCTTTTGATATTTCCTCATGGGTAAATCCCTGAAAATATGAAAGATCAACCAGCACCCGCCATTCACTTTTTAATTTTGACAAAATCTTTTTCAATCCCACATCACTTACCTTACTGGTAACAGCCCCACTTATATTTACATCTACGTCCTCAGGAAAGGGCTGGTTTTTCTGCGAATCACGGTAGCTTTTTGATCTTACTTCATCTATTGCGGCATTCCGGGCTATATTAAGCATCCAGGTAAAAAGACGCCCCTTGGCCGGATCATAAGAATCTATTTTTTTCCAGATGTTCACAAAAACATTTTGCAACACATCATTGGCGATTTCCTTTTGTGTTACGATGGAATTAATTATTCCGAATAAAGCGCCTGAATAGTTATCATACAAATAACTGAAAGCTTTTTCGTTTCGCTGTTGCAGCAAATACAGCAGCTCCTGTTCGCTGTATGTGGTTTTTAGGCTCAAATGGTTGGTTAAGATACAATGATTACCCGGGAAATGTATCCGGGGAAAATGTACGGGGAAATGCTGTGAAAAGATTTACCCTACAAGACTTTCATATCCCGCAGCATCCAGAAGCGATTCAACATCACCGGGATTGGTTACGGTCATTTTTATCATCCAGCCTTCTCCATAGGGATCATTATTTACGGCTTCGGGCTTTCCGGCCAACAAAGGATTAAGCTCAGTTATCGTACCGCTTACGGGAAGAAAAAGATCAGATACTGTTTTAACGGCTTCCACAGTTCCAAAGACAGCCCCTGCATCCAGCTCTTTTCCAACCGTATCTACTTCAACATAAACTATATCTCCCAGCTCTCTTTGGGCAAAATCTGTAATTCCGATGGTGGCAACATGGCCGTTAAGGCTTATCCATTCATGGTCTTTTGTATAACGGAGGTTAGCAGGAATATTCATATCCATTGATTTTGAACCTGCCACCGGCAGGCAGGCTGCAAACCTAAGGGAAAACGGGGATAAAGAAATCAGTGGCAAGGTAATATGCAGTTTGGGCAATATCAGGAGTTTCATTTCACCGGATTTTTTGTGCCGTTCATGGAATGTTTTGCACCATTGGTCGGTAATCACTATTACAGTACCATGACACAGGATTAGTTTTGTGTTCAATAATCAAAAAACCTTTATAAATGAGAAAATTATTTTCTGCTTTTTTAAGTCTTATCCTTTTAGCATTTTCCTCTCAGTCGCAGAAAGTTAGCGGTGTTGTGAAGGATGAAAACGGAAGAGAGATGGAGAAAACAACGGTTTCTCTGCTGCGTGCCAAAGATTCATCTGTGGTGAAACTGGCTCTAACTTCCACAAATGGTCAGTTTTCCTTTCAATCTGAATCCGGAAAATACCTGGTAAGTGTATCGCATGTCGGGTATACTACTCAATATTCAAAAATATTTGAAGTTGCCGGCCCCGTTGAATTGCCGGCTATTCAACTGGCAAAGGCTTCATCCAGTCTCCAGGGAGTAACAGTTACTTCTCAAAAACCAATGATAGAGGTAAAAGCCGATAAAACCATTCTGAATGTGGAAGGAACCATAAATGCCACCGGTAATGATGCGTTGGAACTTTTGCGAAAATCTCCGGGTGTGATGATAGACAAGGATGATAATATCAGCCTGGCCGGAAAAAATGGTGTGCAGATATATGTTGACGGAAAACCGACTCCCCTTTCAGGAACCGATCTTGCCAATTACCTGAAAAGTATGCAATCGGCACAGATAGAGGCTATAGAGATCATCACTAATCCGTCAGCCAAGTATGAAGCAGCCGGTAATGCCGGGATCATTAATATCAAATTGAAAAAAAATAAGTCGTTTGGTACAAATGGCTCAGTCAATCTTGGGTATGTGCAGGGTGTTTACCCAAAATTCAATGGCGGGCTGGCATTAAACTATCGTAATAAGAAAGTAAATGTATTTGGAAATTATAATTACAATAATGGGAAGAACCTGATGCAGTTTACTGCAAAGAAAGAGCAATTCGATACACTTTTTGATCAGAGCAATAAAATCAGGTTCAAAAATAACACACATGGTTTTAAGGGGGGGCTTGACTATTTTATTAATGCAAAAAGTACAATTGGTGCTGTTGTAAGCGGCAATCTTGCCAATAATGATTTTACAACGGCCGGTCCGATGTATTTCATCTATATGCCGACCAACCAGGTTTCCCGGATATTAAAAGCTACCAATACAAACGATATGACCCGGAATAATGTGAACACAAACCTGAACTATCGTTATGCAGTAACAGGGGGAACTGAGCTGAACATTGATGCTGACTATGGATTTTTTAGGATCAGGTCTGATCAATTTCAACCCAATTATTATTATCAGCCCGATGGAGTAACTGAAATAAGCCGTGTCATATACAATATGCTGTCGCCTACAGACATTAACCTGTTTTCATTCAAAACAGACTACGAACAAAACTATAAAGGCGGACGCCTTGGTATTGGAGGAAAGATTGGTATTGTAAATACCGATAATGATTTCAAACGCTACGATGTTTATACCAGTGGTAAAGTGCTGGATACTTTAAAAAGTAACCGCTTCAAGTATAACGAAAACATTAATGCCCTGTATGTGAATTATAACAAACAGATGAAAAAAGGTTTCATGCTGCAGTTCGGTTTAAGGGCGGAGAATACGCATTCAAAGGGAACCTCAACAGGATTTAAAAAAATAAATAGCAATTATGTGACATACGATTCAACATTCAAGAGGGATTATACAGACCTATTCCCCAGCGCTTCGGTTACTTTTAATAAAAATCCAATGAATCAATGGACAATATCCTATAGCCGCCGCATTGACCGCCCGGCTTACCAGGACCTGAACCCATTTGAGTTCAAACTGAATGAGTACACTTACATGAAGGGAAATACTTTGCTGCGGCCGCAATACACCAACAGTTTTGGTGTCACCAATATTTATAAATATAAACTGACAACTGTGTTGAACTACAGCCATGTAAAGGACATCTTCGCACAAATACCGGATACGATTGATAAAACAAAAGGGTTTTTGACCAAGAAGAATCTTGCAACACAGGATATAGTAGCGCTAAATATCAGTTATCCGTTCCAATACAAGTGGTATGGCTTCTTTGCTACCATGAACGCCAACTACTCCCATTATGTGGCAGACTTTGGCGGTGGAACAAGAAAAGTTGACCAAAATGTTTTTGCATTTACTTACTTTATGCAAAACACATTCAAATTCGGGAAAACCTGGACTGCTGAATTAAGCGGTCTGTTTCTTTCGCCTTCGGTATGGCAGGGCGTTATAAAAACAGGAACGATGGGAAATATAGATATTGGGTTACAAAAAACTATATTGAAGGGTAAGGGCAATGTAAAATTAGCTATGAGTGATGTATTTAAAACAATGAAGTGGTCCGGTTCTTCGGATTTTGCAGGCGTACACAGCACATTTAAAGGACATGGTGAACAGCAACAGATAAAACTGAATTTCAGTTACCGCTTTGGCAGCAGCCAGGTAAAAGGCAGCCGCCAGCGTCAATCAGGCTTAGAAGATGAAAGGAAAAGAGCAGAGAACAGTCAGGGTATGATGGGACAATAATGGTATTACATTAAATGGAGATGCCCCGAAAAATAAGGGGCACCTCTTTTTTATTTTATCGCTTTTTTCTTTTGATAAGTTTTGCTTTGATGATTCTTACGTCCTCTATCGGCCGGTCTCTGTCCGCAGCTTTGCTGGTTGGGGTGGTTGCAATTTTATCCAATATATCAAAACCGCTTACCAATTCTCCAAAAACAGTGTAATTCTGATCAAGATGCGGAGTGCCGCCCATGGTTTTATATACTTCTCTTTGTGCAGCAGGTATTTTTCTGTTCAACCGGAATGTTTCAAGCGAATCCAGTCCTGCATCGGTAAAAACTTTTCCCTGTACAATATAAAACTGGCTGCCGCTGCTGACTTTTTGCGGATTCACATTATCGCCCTGCCTTGCCGCAGCAATCACTCCTTTTTTATGAAATAATGTTGGCCTGAATTCGGCAGGAACAGTATAACCCGGTCCTCCATTTCCAAGCGATACTCCGGCTTTTGCATTTTTACTTTCCGGATCCCCGGCCTGTATCATAAAATGATTGATAACACGATGAAATAAAACACTGTCATAAAACCCAACTTTTACCAGCTTTAAAAAATTGTCACGATGCAATGGGGTGGAATCAGAAAGACGGATCACTATATCACCCATGCCGGTTTGTAGCAGCACATCTTTTTTCCGGTCTTTCTTTTTCAATGTTGAATCTTTCTGACTAATCGCTTGAAATATCAAAGTCAAAAAAAAATTTGACAGTAAGAAAATATATTTTACATTCATAAAAAAAAAATTATGACCCCCCCCCCCCCCCCGATCACAGAAAAGCTGTGGCCCAAACAAAACTATTAAAAATAGGAGTAATAGTTTTTTCGTTTATCATTAGTGCAGGTTTGTTTTTATTCTCCTGTGGGCCCGACGAACCACAAGGGAATCCTAACACAATGTACCTTTATAGGAAGCTTGTCCCGCAACATCTCCCTCCCACGGGTAATAAGGGGCAATATACATCAGTACAAGATATAAGTACATTCGGATGTCCTGAGCAAGGGAGTAATTGCGTAATTATAATACCAATACATCCTCCACATAATCCATATGACTACCCAACAAGGTATGCACAATTAAAATCCTATTACGAGCAAAACAGGTTGCAGGATTTTTTTAATAGTTATACCGACTGGAATGTTATTTTCCCAATGTTAGAAAGCGAAACACCAATATATGAAAAGCTAATCCGGAATGAATATAAACTATACTTTGCCCAAGATTCTTCGATAGCAGTGTACGATTCTACTGTTAGCGGAGACAATATGGTTAGAGTATATAAAAACAAGGAATAATAGATTTAAATAAGAAGATATGGCCTGCCATGGTAGGCCATTGTAATTATGGTAAAAAGAATATTTTTTGCAATAAATTTTTTAGTTGTTATTGTAAGTTGTTCTAATAAGAAAAAGATTTGGAAGGAAAAAAACTTTTCTTCATTCTCTCTCCTGCCCAGTAAATATCAAGACTGCAAATATTATGACCCACAATTTGGTGTTCATTTAGTAAAGTTAGAGGAGCAATGTTTTTTAATTTACTTAGATAGTGCTTTACAAATATCGTTTCGAGATTTTGAGGACACATCTGTTAATAGTGATTTTAAAATTGATTTTTCTCAAACTGTTTCTCATTTGGGGTATTACTCAATAAGAATTTCTGGCATGAATTTATATCTGCTAGATATAAGCAATAGAAAGTTGATCAAGTATTTGCTCAGAGGAAAAAATATTGTAAAAGAAAACAGTTATGATTTTGAAAACCTTTTTGATTGGAATTATTTTTCTTTTAGATTTCAGTATAATAATTGCTTTGAGGTTGATTCTCCCTATTTGTATTTACCTTACGCCATAAGTAAACCGGAGGAAAATTATCTGGATAGTACCGCCTATTTCAGGATCGGACTTGAAAATGATAAACCTAATTATTACATTAAGGATAAAATATTGTTTTATCCAAAAAGGTTCAAGAAGGATTTATTGCGCAGTACATACGCTATTTTAAACAAATTTAATGATAGCTGCTTTATCCTGGGTTTTGAAAACAGTGATTCGCTTTATTTGTACAACTCGAAAGGCAACAGAGTTTCAAAGGGAATACAATTTGAAGGTAGTTCCTCCTTCCGGAGTTTTAAGAAATCAAAATCAAACGATTTGTCTTACATAAGATGGTATGACCTAACCTCTGAGGTAATTTGCAAAATTTTGGTTAACTCACAAGGAGATATTCTCACAGTAAAAAGACAAGAAAGGGAAAAACTAACATCCAAAATTGCATATGAATTTTATTTATTGAATCGCACTTTGAATATAACGGGTCATTCAGTTTTTACCCATTCTGTGAATCCTGACTTTTGTTTTTCTTATAAAAAAGGGTTTTTAGTTTTTAATGAAGACCTAACAAGAACATATTATTATGAAAATTAATTTTCTTTTTCTCATTTTCGCAATAACGGGGTGTTCAAAATCCCTAAGTATTAATTCGGAATTGTTAAGGAAAAGAACAGAAGGGGTAAGAGAGGGCATTATCATTTCGTGTACGAGATGTAACTGTGTTATAAGCGCTTTGAAGCAAAATCAAACCCAAATTAAAGATATTGCGCTGTTTGGTAGCAAAACCTGTTTATCGCCAAAAGATTCTTTAAATTTTAATGACTTACAGCAATCGACTCTGGATTCAATATACGAGAAAAATTATAATTTGATTTTTTTTAAAGAAAGCAAAAGTCACACATATAATTTCAAATTAATCAAAACTGAAGACGTGGGGTCTTTTATAGAAATTTTAAATAGCTTTTTTGATAAATAATTTAACTAAATGTCGTTTTCTTTAAAATAATGGAGAATATGGTCTTTCAAAAAATTTTCCTGCTCCAGCATATTCATATCAGGCATCTGTTTTAATTGTCTGAAATGAGGCCAGCCGTCTTCATCAATTCTTTCCAGCTCGTAGTAGCCGCTGTGAGAAAGTAAAGAACAAACAGCAATATGCATCAGGTCCTGTTTTTGTTCTTTGGTAAACTTTTCTTTGATATCGCCAAATTCCTGCACGCCGATCAGAAACAGTATGGTTTCCAGGTCGGGTTTTTTACCAAACCGTTCAACCAGTTTTGCTTCCAATGCCCACCAGCGGGTTTGCAGGTCATCACTTATATGCATGTCGACAAAGATAAGGAGCAGTAATTTTGAAGAAATCAAATCAACATGACGGAAACAAGGGATATCTATTCCATTACAACAGACAAATTAAAACTGGATATTGATTTTATACACCGGTTTCTGACGCAATCTTACTGGGCTGATAGAATCAGTAAAGAAATTGTTGCTAAGTCAATTGAAGGTTCATTATGCTTTGGTGTTTTTGATGGGGACAGGCAGATTGGTTTTGCAAGAATGGTAACAGATAACGCCACTTTTGCTTACCTCGCCGATGTTTTTATAGAGAAAAATTACAGAGGCAAGGGATTAAGCAAATGGCTCATGCAAATTATTATGTCACATCCCGACCTGCAGGGTCTTCGCCGCATCCTGCTGGCAACAAGAGATGCTCATGGATTATACAGCCAGTTTGGATTTACTCCGCTGAATAATCCTGAACGATGGATGCAGATTCATAACCCTGATGTGTACAAAAAGTAATCAGCTCTTTTTTTCCACTACTACTGCAGTGCCATAGGCCAATACTTCTGTTACACTTCCAATTACCTGGTTGGCATCATACCGCATATTAATTACTGCGTTAGCTCCCCGCTGTTCAGCATGCTGCATCATCTGCTGAAAAGCCTCCTCCCTTGTTTTTTCGCATAGCTCTGTGAAAATGGAAATCCTTCCACCAAACAATGTTTGAAAGCCGCCGGCAATATTTCCAAACAGGTTTCTTGAACGGACAATAATGCCTCTTACCACACCAAGATTTTTTACCACCCGGTATCCATCCAGTTCAATACTGGTAGTAACCATTGATTGATCGATCATAACTATATTTTTTTACTAATGTAGAAAATAAACGCCGTTGCTCATCTGCCATTCAAAAACTACCTTTGCGAAAATTGTTAAAATGCTGCAGCTACAGGTATTAAGACAAAATGCACAGGCGGTAAAAGACAGGCTGGCTAAAAAAAATTTCAGGGAAACAAACCTGGTGGATGAGATCATTGCGCTGGATGATGAAAGAAAAAAGCTTCAGCTTGAATCAGACAATACACAGGCAAAAATCAATTCGGCTTCAAAAGAAATTGGCCAGCTGATGGCAAAGGGCCAGAAAGAGGAAGCCAATAAAAGAAAACAGGAAGTTGCTGCATATAAAAATACACTTCAGCCGATAGCAGATAAATTGAGTGAAACAGAAAAGCTGCTAAATGAGAAACTGGTATTACTTCCAAATCTTCCTTCCGAAAAAGTTCCGGCAGGAAAAACACCTGCAGATAATGTGGTGATGAGAGAAGGAGGAAATAAGCCAACCCTGCCTTCCGATGCCGTTCCTCATTGGGAACTGATAAAAAAATATGACATTGTTGACTTTGAAACCGGCGCAAAAATTACCGGCAGCGGCTTTCCTTTATACAAAGGCAAAGGAGCCAGACTGCAAAGGGCATTGATACAATATTTTCTGGATTACAATACCGCTGCGGGGTACACAGAATATCTGCCACCACTGATGGTGAACGAAGCCACTGCTTATGGTACAGGCCAATTGCCGGATAAGGAAGGCCAGATGTATTACATGCAGGCAGATAATTTTTATATGATCCCCACGGCCGAAGTGCCTGTAACGAATATTTACCGGGATGAAATTTTAAAAGAAGAGAGTCTTCCGGTTAAAATGACCGCTTATACTCCCTGTTTCAGAAGAGAGGCCGGAAGTTTCGGAGCCGATGTTCGTGGATTGAACAGGGTGCACCAGTTTGATAAAGTGGAGATCGTTCAGCTGGTTCATCCCGATAAGAGCTATGATGTGCTGGAAGAAATGGTCAGCCATGTTGAAAACTTACTGAACACACTTGAACTGCCTTACCGCATCCTGAAACTTTGTGGGGGTGATATGAGTTTTGCTTCAGCTCTTACATATGATTTTGAAGTGTACAGTGCGGCTCAGCAAAAATGGCTGGAAGTAAGTTCAGTTTCCAATTTTGAAACATTTCAGACAAACCGGATGAAGATCCGGTTTAAAGGAGCCGATGGAAAATCAAGATTGCTACACTCTCTAAACGGAAGTTCACTGGCATTGCCACGCATCGTGGCCTGCTTGCTGGAGAATAATCAATTTGCAGCAGGCATAAAACTACCGGCGGTATTGCATAACTATTTCGGCGCTCTTTCCATTTCCTGATTTAAACAAGAGCTGTATTTATTCGTCATACCAACGAAATTTTTTTAAAGTGGCATTGATTTATCAGAATCTAAAAAAGCTACCCATTATATTCCTGTTTGGTTTATTAGTGTTTGTTTCATGCAGCAAAAAAACAATTCCCACCATTACTGAACGCAGCTCCGATCCTCCTCCGCCTGTTTCTCCTGTAATAAATGTGAAGCCTGATCTGGATGCGGGCAAAACGATTTTCGCCAATCAATGCAGCAGGTGTCATGGCTTGCCGGAACCCAATAAGTATAACACACAGCGTTGGGAAAGCATTTTAAAAATAATGATACCAAGAGCAAGACTTGACAGGGTGCAGGAAGTGCATGTGAAAGCTTATATACTTGCAAACGCAGCTAAATAAAATCAGAAGTTAAGCCTAAATCCACTGCTTAATACTGATAAAATTTCAGTGTAGGAGCTGTTTTCTCCCCGCTCTGTATAAGGTCCAATACCACTAATAATAAAATGCCATTGTGTTTTGTATTTGGAGGGGATTGAATAGCCAAAATTGATGGAAGGCATAATTCTTCCGTATTTCAGTTCAAAAAAATGGTCATCGGGTCCTTTTACTATTTGTCCATTAACATATGTATAGCAGTTATCCTTAGCATATTGAAATCCTAAACCAATCCCGATAAAAAATCCCCGTTGGGTCTTTTTGCCGGTATAATAGTTGAAGTTTGAGCGTACTGACCAGGAAATAAAATGAGCAGATTCATATTTGGAAGAACTGTATATCTCCTTTTTCTTCTTTTCGAAAAACTGCATTTCGGGTGCCCAAATCCATCTTTTATTTTTGCTGATCGCATGAATTGCTCCGATAGAAAATGATGGACCAGCGTAATAGCCATCTGCATTCATTGCTATTGATAACCCGGCAAACGGCTTCCATTCTTTTTGAGCATTGGCTTCAGCTATCTGGCTCAGACAGATAAAGAACAATAAGTATTTTTTCATTTTCTTTTTTTTTTGAAATGGACAGATATTCATTTCTCATTGTTGCAATGACATCTGTTTAATTTTTTTTATCTTCCTATTCATCACATAGAACCAAGCAGGAGGAATCAATGATAAAATCATCATGCCCGGATAACCCGTTGGCATCTGCGGCGAGTTGTCATGATGCCGGAGTACCTGGTACTTTTTGCTGGCAAGGTAATGATGATCCGAATGACGGCTCAGTTCAAACAACATGATCCTGCCAATTACATGATCACTGTTCCAGCTATGTTCCGGCATTGCCCTTTCATAATTTCCCGCACCTGTGGCCTTGCGTTGCAATCCATAATGTTCAATATAATTGACTGTTTCAAGCAGCAGTGCACCAATAGCAGCGGCAGCGATAAAATAAACTGTGACCAGCCACCCGAAGAAATAAAAGATTGCAGCTATGAAGGCAATCTGGATAAAAGTGAATTGCACCATTTCATTATAAAAAGTAAATACAAACTTGCCTTTTTTCTTCATTTCATCATTGGCAATATGCCATGCACTGCTATAACTGAAAATGATGGTACGGAAATAAAAAAGATATACCGGTTCGCCATACCTGGCACTGCTGGGGTCTTCCGGTGTGGCCACCCGTTTATGGTGACCTTTATTATGCTCCGTAAAAAAGTGCATATAAAGGGATGTGAGCAGCAGTGTTTTTGCCAGGGCTTGTTCAAATTTATTCACACGGTGACCGAGCTCATGCCCCACATTGATACCAAATACACCGCAGAGCAAACCCATTACCCATATTCTGCCTGCGGTTTCAAGCCAGGTAAGTGAATCGTATTTCATGGAATAAAGAAACTCGTACAAAGCCCAGTATTGAAACAGGACAACGAGATAAAGCAAAATATCATAGCCCTTATCTTTTTTGGCTATCTCTTCTTCGGCTGCTGTCATATTGGAGGGATCGGGTTTAAAGAATATTTCCAGCAGGGGTATTAACACCCAGGCAAAAAGCAAAGGAAGAGCAATAGCCCATCCATGGGAATGGAATGACCGGATAGACCCGGCAAAAATGATAAATGGGATTAAAAATTTCAGGAACCGGAAATGCATAAAACTGAATTACTCAAATTTAAAAAATAAGAAGGTAGTTTTAACGTTTTACGTCATATAACTGGCTTGGTTTTTTAAACCTGCCCATATTCATTCAGTCAGAAACCCAAATGTTAGCCTCATGTCGTTGACCAACCAGATTAAAAACCAGCACCTGATGTGGCGTGCCGGTTTTGGCCCCGCTGTTGAACAGCTTGCCGATCTTTCCAAATATTCTCCCAAACAATTTTATAAAGCACTTGTAAAGGCCTCTGAAAAAAAACCGGAGTATATAAATGTGGCCGACGATTATCTTGACGGGCTATACAAGGGCATTGAAGAAGCGGGCCGTCAGCAAAAAAAAGAACTCAGCGCTGATGAAAAGAAAATGGTGCAGCAAAAAAACCGGGAAAGCATCCGCAATCTCAATATCTATTGGTTACATGAAATGGTGAACAGCGGCGCACAGCTGAGGGAAAAAATGGCTTTCTTCTGGCATGGCCATTTTGCCTGCCGCAACCTGAATATTTTTTATCAGCAACTTTTACTGGATGTCATTCGCAGGAATGCTCTCGGAAACTTCGGAACGCTTTTGAAGGAAGTTTCCAAAACAGCAGCGATGCTGAATTTTCTGAATAACCAGCAAAACAAAAAAGACCATCCTAATGAAAACTTTGCAAGAGAAGTGATGGAATTGTTTACCCTCGGCCGTGGAAACTATACCGAGCATGACATTAAAGAGGCGGCAAGGGCCTTTACCGGCTGGTCATCCAGCCTGAAAGGAGAATTTGCATTCAGAAGATTTCAACATGATTTTGGCAGCAAAACAGTGTTGGGCAAAACCGGAAACTTTGACGGCGAGGAAGTGCTGGATATTTTATTGCAGCAAAAACAAACTGCAAAATATATCACGCAGAAAATATACAGATTCTTTGTAAACGAACAGGTGGATGAAGCCAAAGTGAATCAACTTGCCGAAAAATTTTACAAAGACAATTATGATATATCAAAACTGCTGGAAAATATTTTTACCAGCGACTGGTTTTATGATGAAAAGAATATTGGCACCAAAATCAAATCTCCGGTTGAACTTATTGCAGGTATCAGGCGGATGCTGCCCATGACATTTGAAAAAGATGAGGCTCTGCTACTCCTACAAAGAGCATTGGGTCAAATTTTGTTTTATCCACCCAATGTGGCCGGATGGCCGGGAGGCAAAACATGGATTGACAGTTCCACCCTGATGATGCGGATGCGGATACCGCAAATGCTGAACGATAAGGATGAATTTAATGTAACGCCGAAAGCAGATGACGACCAGATGATGGGTCGCAATAATGAGAATGACCCCAAGGCCAAAGCAATGAATTCCTTAAAGAGGTTGAATAAACCGGTGCAGGTAAATATTGACTGGTCGTTGTACACAAAAAATTATGAGTCTATTTCCAAAGAAGCATTGCTGGCAAACATCACGGGAATTTTGTTGCAGGTTAAAAGCCAGGTGAGCCCGGAACTGATCAAACAATATTCAGACAACAGCGGCAGGGAAAATTTTATTAAAACAGCAACACTGCAGGTAATGAGCACACCGGAATATCAATTATGTTAGAACCAGCTACGAGCCGTGAGCTATGAGCTACGGGTTTAAAGACTCTGCTCACAGCCCGCAGCCAATAGCTCAAAGCTTTTTTTATGTATATCAAACGAAAAGAATTCATTCAAATTGGTTCGCTGGCTTCAGCATCCATGTTATTGCCAAAATTCCTGAAGGCATTCGAAGGAAACGCAATGGTTCCTCCGGGAAATAAAGTGGTGGTGATACTGCAGTTGAGCGGTGGTAATGACGGGTTAAACACTGTGATACCGGTTAGAAATGATTTGTACTATAAGGCAAGACCAAAATTGGGAATCGAAAAAACAAAGGCGCTGCTTTTAGGCGATGAAGCAGGACTGCATCCGGCACTGACAGGGTTCAAAGAATTGTATGATGATGGAAGTTTGGGCATTTTGAACAATATAGGTTATCCCAACCCCGACCGTTCACATTTCCGCAGCATGGATATTTGGCATACAGGGAGCCAGAGCACTGAATACTGGACAACAGGCTGGGTGGGCCGTTATCTTGATGCACAATGCAACGGTTGCGATAAACCCACACAAGCCATAGAGATTGATGACATACTCAGCCTTTCCATGAAAGGGGAGCATATAAAAGGTATTGCGGTGAAAGATCCACAGCGGCTGTATGGTACTGCCAATGAAAAATTTTTCAGGGATATAATGAAGAATCATACTGATGAGAAAGGAGAGCAGCCGGTTGATTATTTATACAAAACGATGGCGGAAACCCTTTCTTCGGCAGATTATATTTTTAAGCAAAGCAGGCTTCATCCCACAAAAGCGGAGTATCCGAAAACAGATCTTGGCAACAGCATGAAAACAATTGCCTCGCTGATATTCTCCGACATAAATACTAAAGTGTATTATGTGTCGCTGGGCAGTTTTGATACGCATATTAACCAGGAAGCTCAGCAACAGCGGTTGTTCACTGAAATGAATGATGCGGTAAAAGCCTTTGTAAAAGATCTGAAAGGCAATAGCCGTTTTAACGATGTGCTGTTGTTTACCTTTTCGGAGTTTGGAAGGAGGGTGGCGCAAAATGCCAGCGGCGGCACCGATCATGGCACAGCCAACAATATGTTCTTCATCAGCGGCGGATTGAAACAAAAGGGATTAATTAATGAGTTGCCTGATCTCAGTAGTCTTGATGAAGGTGATTTGAAATATAAGGTTGATTTTAAAAATGTGTATGCTACAGTATTGAATAAGTGGCTGAAGGCAGATGACATTGCCATTTTGGGAAAGAAATACGATTACCTGAACTTCATTTAAAATATTAGTGACCTATATCCGGAAACTGTGAAAAGGGATGTTCTTTTATGAACATCACCTTGTTATTTTACTTCCTGCATCAGTTTTCTTACCAGTGGAGAAAGAATAATCAATACCACTCCCGCAATTAATGCATAAATCGCTAATTGTTGATAGCCTGATGTATACAAGCTTAGCTTTTCAGTCAGGGTTGCATTTTCATTTGGCGAGGCCATTCCGGCCCCTAAAATCCCCGCCACATATTGTCCATAAGCGCTGGCAAGAAACCACATGCCCATCATCATGCCCTGCAAAGGCCTGGGTGAAAGTTTTGTCATGATGGAAAGCCCGATCGGTGATAAACATAACTCTCCAAAAGTGATAACGAGGTAAGCAAGTGTAAAAACATCCAATGAGGTTATCCCCCGGGCATTGGCAAAGAAAATGGTTGCATAAAAAGTATAGAAGGCAAGGCTGAGGAACAGAAAACCAAATCCGAATTTTACAACCGTATTGGGTTCTTTCTTTCTTTTACTCAACCAGAGCCAGACAATGCCAACGATCGGTGCAAAGATGATTACAAAAAGTGAGTTGGCTGCATTGTTTACTCCATTCGGGTCAAGCGGGATAACACCCAAAAGTTTATCATTAAGATTTCCTGCAGCAAACAAACTCAGCGAACCACCGCTTTGTTCAAAAAAAGCCCAGAATAAAATTGAAAAAATAATGAACACAAGGGCGGCCACCAGTTTTTTCCTTTCGGCCGCTGAAAATTTCGTCATCTCATAAAACAAATAGATTAATGCAGCGGGGCCAATGATGTACATAAACCAGTCGGTGTATTCGGTTTTGGTAACCATTTTCATGATAACCGGAATAATAAGCAGTGAGCCGAGGTAAACTGCAATTTCATACCACTTTCTTTTTTTGTTACCATCTTTAAATGGGGAAAGCCCGATAGGTCCCAGTTTTTTTTGTGTAAAAATGAAAGTGAGTAAACTGATGGTCATCACAATGGCGGCTAATCCAAAGGCGAGATTCCAGGAGTAGTTCTTACCAATGGCAATACAGGCATATCCGCCGAGCAAGGCGCCGATATTAATACCGGAATAGAATAATGAAAATCCTACATCTCTTCTGCCATCACCCGCTTTGTACAAACTTCCCACCATGGTGGAAATATTGGGTTTAAAAAAACCGGTACCGATGATATTAAAACTGATACCGAGGAAGAAAAATTCTTTTGGATTGATGGACAGTATCAGGCTGCCGGTTATCATTAACAGGCCGCCCCAAAACAAAGATTTTCTGAATCCCAATATTTTATCTGCAAACAATCCGCCAATGAAAGTAAATGCATATACAAAAGCCTGTGTGGCCCCGTATTGTAAATTAGCCACATCATCCTTCATCATCAATTGATTGACCATGAAGAAAGTCAGCATCCCCCGCATACCATAAAAGGAAAACCGCTCCCACATTTCAGAGAAGAACAGGGACCAGAGTTGTTTCGGATATTTTCCTTCAAAGGTTTGAATTTCTTCCAGTGTGACTTGATTGGATGGCATACAGGAATTTTAGAATCGAAAGATAAATAAAAAAGGTGACGAATAATTCCGTCACCTTTTTAAATAAAGATTTATAAACTATTTCACTCCTTTTTCTTTCATTACCCTGTTCAGCCATCGTAACAGTAAGAAAAGAGCAATGGCCGGAACAATAACAATAAAGAAATTGGTAAGAAAGAACTTTGATTTATCAGCATATCCTTCCCACATGCCGGATAGAATGCCTGAAAGTTTATTGCCGATACTTACAGATAAGAACCATCCACCCATCATAAGGGATGTAAGTCTGGGGGGACTTAATTTTGAAACAAGCGATAAGCCCATGGGTGAAAGACATAGCTCACCAATGGTAATCACTCCATAGCTTGCCCATAACCATAAGGCAGATGCTTTATCAGATGATATGTTTATTGATTTTACCGCAGCTACCATCACTAACGCTGATAAAGCAGTAATCAAAAGACCGATAGCAATTTTGGAAGGTGTGGATGGTTCTTTTCCCCTTCTTCGGAGGAAACCAAATATTCCAACTACTAAAGGTGTTAACACAATTACCCAAAATGGGTTGACAGATTGAAACAATTCAGTGGATGCCAATTTGAGATCTTGTCCGGCCGCAGGTCTTTTTGTTTCAGGAAGATTTTTAAAATAAGCCCTCGATTTATCCCTGATTGTAATTGTTTTACCAAGCTCTTTTGCAGCTGCTTTGTTCCCTACTTTTTCTAATGAGTCCTGCTGCACTTTTAATCCGGCCAGGTAACTTTTCATTTGCTCATCATCATATGAAACTGATTCATGATAGTTAACAGTTTGAGCCAGACCAAATGTATTAGCGGCTTTAGCTACACCCGGAGATAATTTTCTGTCAGTATGATTTTCGGCCCAAACAGTAAGGGCATCACCGTTTTGGTGAAATATGGCCCAAAAAACGACAACGCAACCCATCACAGTAAGCAAGGCTGCCAATGGTCTTTTATCTACAACGCTTGCCCTCCACCATAGTGAGATATAATAAAAAACAACGGGTAAACTACCAATAAGAAATGCATCATTCCCATCAGAACCAAAAATATTTCCGGGTATTAACCAACCTAAAATGCCAAATATAAATACAGGTATAAAAACTGTTGCTAAAACTTTATAAAGCGGTAAATCTTCTTTTGTTGTGGGCTTGATGATATCTACATCTTTAACATGCTTCATACCATTTAAAAACCAAACCAATCCGATCAGCATGCCTACACCTGCTGCCGCAAATGCATAGCCCCATCCATAATTGATACGCATATAGGCTGCAACGAAATTGCAGACAAAAGCGCCAATATTAATGCCCATGTAAAATATATTATACCCTGCATCTTTTTTACTTGCATATTTCGGGTTGTTATAAAGATTACCAACCAGTGTTGAAATATTTGGCTTGAAAAAACCATTGCCAACAATAATAAGCAGCAGGGAAATATAAAATGGAGTTTCGCCATGTAAGGCCATACCTAAATAGCCTGCAGCCATTAAAAGAGCGCCAATTATTATGCTCCGGCGATAGCCTAAAATCCTGTCGGCAAGTAATCCGCCGATAAATGGCGTTAAGTAAACGAGACCAAGATAAGTGCCATAGATATCTGATTTTTTAGAAGCGGAGAAACCCATGCCACCGTTTTGTACGCTATCCAGCATGTACAGGGAAAATATTCCCAGCATCAGGTAATAGCCAAAGCGTTCCCACATTTCTGTAAAGAATAATACATATAGTCCTCTCGGATGTGAGGAAGACTGATTTAAATTTTCCATTTGTCTGTATTTAATGAAAGATGAAAATAAATAAAAAAGGTGACTATTTGAGTCACCTTTTTTTAACTAAGTTCAATACAACTAATCAAATCCTGTTTTATCTTTTACAATTTTATTCAGCGATTTTATCCGGGAATAAATAAGTATACCGCCTATAAATGCCGCAACAACAAGAATCAGGAAAAACATTTTTTTATCTGTAAAATCATCCCAGAAACTCGTCATCACACCGGCAACCTTCCCTCCTATAGAAGTGGAAAGGAACCAGCCACCCATCATCAGGGCTGTTAATCTCGCCGGTGCCAATTTAGAAACTAATGATAAACCCATCGGGCTCAGGAAAACTTCGCTGATAGTAAAAATAAAATAGGTGATCCATAGCCAGATAGCGGATGCCTTATGAGTATAGATAGAGGGAACAGACATGATGGCAAACACCATCGCTAATGCCGATAGGCCGGATATAAACAATGCCATACCAAATTTTGACATGGTGGTCGGTTCTTTGTTTCTTTTTCGCAACCAGCTGAAAAAAGGTACGAAGAATAAAGTAAGTACCACAATGAATAAGGGATTGATGGATTGGAACAATTCAGTATTGGTCAATTTTACTTCTTTTCCATTAGGCCATTGATCTTTTGGGACGTTCACAAAATATGGATCGGGTCCCATTTCCTGTATTATTTTTCCACTGTCATCTTTCACATCCCTCATGTATTGATCAAGTTTATTTACAAGGCGTGGAGTGTCCGTCACTTTTTGCATAGGGAATAATGCCCCGGTAATTTTAGCTGTAGAAGCTGAAGCCACCCTGTCTGTATGTTTTTCAGCCCATAGAGTAAGTCCTGTTGAATTCTGATTATATATAGTCCAGAATGCGATGGCAATCGCAAAAATGAATAATAAAGCGCCGATTCCTTTTTTGTCTTGTCCTTTTGCTTTTATCCATAATGAAATATAAAAAGCTATAATTGGAAGACATGCAAAAATGAATGCATCATTGGCCTGGGTTCCCATAATGGCTTTTCCAAACAACTCCGTGGGGCCAAACCAACCGATAACAGCTGCGATGATGGCGGGAAGAAATACAGTTGTAAAAATTTTTGATAACGGCATATCTTCTGCCTGAACCGGTTTTTTCACATCAGCCTCTTTTATTTCTTTATTTTTTAAGGCTGTGCTGAGAATAATGAGTCCAATAATAAGACCAATGCCGGCAGCTGCAAATGCCCATCCCCAGCCATATTGGTTTCGCAACCAGGCCGCTACGAAATTGCAAACAAAAGCCCCGATATTAATACCCATATAAAAAATGTTATAGGCATTATCTTTTAATGGTCTTAAATCTTCCCGGTTGTAAATATTCCCAAGAAGGGTTGAGATATTGGGCTTGAAAAATCCATTACCGACAATGATCATTGCAAGGGCTATGAACATAGCGGTATTGCCAGGAATTGATAAACAGAGATAACCGGCTGCCATTAATGAGCCGCCAATAAAAATGGATTTTATATAGCCTAAATAACGGTCAGCAATCAATCCTCCTATGAATGGAGTCAGGTAAACAAGGGCAATAAAGCTTCCTACAATATCGGCTCCTATCTTTTCATCAAATCCCTTACCACCTGTTTTTGTATCAATCATGTATAAAAGCAGAATGCCCACCATAAGGTAATAAGCAAATCGTTCCCACATTTCTGTAAAAAACAAAACATATAAAGCTTTGGGGTGTTTACCCGCCTTTTCTACGGGGCGTTGAATAACATCTTGGCTCATACAATCATTTTGAGTTTGGTATCAGAGTTCTTGTAAATATAGGCATTCAAAATATAGAAAGATGGCCGTTTAAAGATTTTTTCATTGTATCTTTAACAGATGTACCCGATATTCGCAAGTCACTAAAATCCAACTACCAAACCAACTATGCGTATCCTTCTTTTGGGTTCAGGCGGCAGGGAACATGCTCTTGCCTGGAAAATTTCTCAAAGCCCACTTTGCGATGCCCTGTTTATTGCACCGGGTAATGCCGGCACCGCTTCATGTGGTACAAATCTGAATTTTGCTGTTACTGATTTTAATTCTATCAAACAATGCTGTATCAATGAAAATATTGATCTCGTTGTAGTGGGTCCGGAGGAGCCATTGGTGAAAGGCGTCACCGATTTTATTATCAGCAGTCCCAAATTAAAAAATATTGATGTTATAGGTCCCGGTAAAAACGGAGCCCAATTAGAAGGAAGCAAAGCTTTTGCAAAAGCATTTATGATAAGACATAACATTCCTACTGCTTCCTACAGGGAATTTACACTGGAAAACTATCAGCAGGGAGTGCAATACCTGCAGGAACATGAATTGCCGATTGTATTGAAGGCGGATGGGTTAGCAGCAGGCAAAGGGGTAGTGATCTGCGAAAATCATATTGAAGCTATTGCGGAATACGAATTAATGCTCCAGCGGGCAAAGTTTGGTGAAGCCGGGAAAAAAGTAGTGGTAGAACAATTTCTGCAAGGCGTTGAGATGTCGGTATTTGTTTTAATGGATGGGAAAAATTATGTGATACTTCCAGAAGCAAAAGATTATAAGAGGGTAGAGGAAGGAGATAAAGGACCTAATACGGGAGGTATGGGCGCCATCAGTCCGGTGCCTTTTGCCAACGAAGAATTAATGAAAAAGATTGATGACAAAATCATCAGACCCACCGTTAATGGATTACAGAAAGAAGGATTGGAATACAGAGGGTTTATCTTTTTTGGGTTAATGATATCTGATGGCGAACCTTACATGATTGAATACAATTGCCGCATGGGCGACCCGGAAACAGAAGTTGTAATACCAAGGTTGAAGAATGATTTGGTAGAACTATTGAAATCCGCCGCTGACCAACAGCTTGATAAAATAAAAATTGAGACGGAAGCCCGGACAGCATGCACTATCGTGGCCGTAAGCGGCGGTTATCCGGGTGAGTATGTAAAAGGGTATGAAATAAGCGGTATGGGTGATGTTAATCCTGAAGACAGTATTCTATTTCATATGGGAACTGTGGCCAAAGACGGGCAAATAGTTACCAATGGAGGAAGAGTATTTTGCATTACCTCCTTTGGACGCTCTGTATATGATGCTGCAGAAATTTCAAAGGAAGAAATGAGAAAAATTTTTTTTGACGGGATGGAATTTCGCAGTGACATAGGGTATGAATTTCAGTAACCTTAATTATCCCTAATTTGCGGCAACTCCACACTACACGGAGACCGTTATGGAAGTACATTACCACGACTATCTGCAGCTTGATAAAATCCTCAATGCACAATTTCCTGAAAGTGATAAGCGAAATTTATCAGCACACGATGAAATGCTCTTTATCATTATCCATCAGGCGTATGAACTTTGGTTTAAGCAGTTGCATCATGAAGCGGATTCTGTGGTTGGGATCATGAATAAGCCGGCACTGAATGATAACTCTCCTGAATTGCAAACCGTGGTTCATCGGCTTAACCGCTGTATCACTATTCTGCGGGTATTGGTTCACCAGATTGACATTATGGAAACCATGACGCCAATGGATTTTCTTGATTTCCGTGATATGCTGCGGCCGGCATCCGGATTTCAAAGCTGGCAGTTTAAAGAACTGGAAGCCAAATTGGGTTTGAAATTTGAGCAACGGCATGGCAAGGAGTATTACACTTCGCAATTAAGGACTAAACATGTTGAGCTAATCAAAAAAGCAGAAAGTGGTAAATCATTACTTCAATTGATCAATAGCTGGCTGGAAAGAATGCCTTTGGCCCCCACCTGGCCTCCCCCAAAGGGGGAGGAAGCTAATTCCTTTTGGACAAATTACCGTTCTCTTTATCAAAACAGTCTTGCAGAAGCAGAGAAAAATAATCTTGAGGCATTCGATGAAATATTTCTAAGCGTAAAATCAGACGCTGATTGCTCATTGTCACCTGCAGCCTGCCGGGCAGCCTTGTTCATTATGCTTTACAGAGGTTATCCGCTTTTACAACTCCCGTTTCAGTTATTGAACTGTTTACTGGAAATAGATGAACAACTCAGTTCCTGGCGGTATCGCCACATGAATATGGTACACCGTATGATCGGTACAAGAATTGGAACCGGGGGGAGTACGGGAAAAGATTATCTGAAAGCCGCAGCTGATAAGCATTATATCTTCAGGGAAATCGCACAACTCAATAGTTTTTTGATAGAAAGAAGAAAACTGCCGGCCCTTTCCGCGGAGATTGAAAAACAATTAGGGTTTGGGTCGCTTTAAAAAGTATACCGAATACCCAATCCACCCCAGCTACCAACAAAGCCACGGTTATTGCCAAATTCAAATGAAGGTTGCCAGTCAAGTGAGATATTAATAGGAGCCCCGTTAAATTTATAATCAAGCCCCAGCACACCGTCAATGCCTGCAAAATTTCCATCTCCATTTTTGGAATTGTAAAACCCGATATGTGCACCCGGCCCGATATACCATTGCAGCCCGTTAGCTCCGCTGACAGGGCCATGAATTTCGTAAAGCCCGGTTATTCTCATACCCTGGCTCCAGAAATAACCGACTAACTCCAATGCATTATTCCCGTTTACAAAATGTTTAAAGGATATACCGCCTCCGTCCCATACTTTCACTCCGAGGGCTGTCCGGTAGGAGGAGCCTTTGTCGTTACTGCTTTGCGATTGACCCGAAATAAAAACAAGTAAAAGACAGGTTGTCATTAATATCTTTCTCATAATCTTTTATTACAATCATCCAACTCGCTATTACTGTGCCAAAAAATTAAAAGAGAAAAAATTATTTGTCCTTTGTCTTGAGTAAGAAATAAATACAAACAATTAGTGTTACTGCAGAGGTGACAATGAAAGTGCTTGTGCTGCCAAATGCCGACCATAATATTCCGGCAATAATGCTGGCCAGCAATGTGCAGATACTTTCACAGGATGTATAAAAACCAATAGCAGTAGCCACATTCTGTTTGCCGGACAGGTTGGTGATCCAGGCTTTTATAATTCCCTCGGTAGCGGCTGCATATAAGCCGTAAATGATGAATAAGCCAAAGATGACGGGAACAGAGGGTTTGAAAGCAAATCCGCCATAGGTTATCGCAAAAAGTACAAAGCCAAGAATAATTATTTTCCGGAAGCTGAGTTTATCTGCCAGCACTCCCATCGGGTAAGAAGCTGCTGCATAAACAAGGTTATAGAAAACATAGGCTGCAATAGTAATGCTGTCGGCAGTAAAGTTTACACCCAGAATGGTAACCATATTGTTGCCGATGGTTTCTTTTGTAATTAAAAGAAGAAAAATGTCCGAACTGTTGAACAGGGCAAAAACTAACAGACCGGGAACCACTTTTTTAAACTGAGGTGTTGCAATATTCCAATAACGGAAAAAGGAGAAAAAGTTACCATCCCCAAGCGTTGATACAGGTTGCTTTTTTTCTTTTAATAAAAAAATAAGCAGGATGGAAAACAGGCCGGGTATAAATGCCAGGTAAAAAAGAGTTTTGTACTCGCCGGGATAAAAATAAAGAAATAACAAAGCCAGTACCGGCCCGATGGCGGCGCCAACCGTATCCATGCTCCGGTGAAAGCCAAAAACCCTTGCCTTGGTTTCCGGAGTTGCCTGTTGAGAAAGCAGGGCATCCCGTGCCGCCGTGCGGACACCCTTGCCCAGCCTGTCAACAGTTCTGACAAAGAATATCCAGGCGGGGTAAGTGAAGACAGCCATCAATGGTTTGGCGATATTGCTAAGCAGGTATCCCAGCGTTACAAATGGAAGCCGTAGCCCTTTTTCATCACTAAGCTTGCCAAAATAGCCTTTGCTGATGCCGGCGGTAAAGTTTACCACCCCTTCAAGAATTCCGATAAGCAGTACGCTGAAACCAATTTCTTTCAGATAAACGGGAATGACGGGATACAACATTTCGCTGGCAATATCGGCCAGCAGGCTCACCATGGAGAGTATAAATATTGTACGGGTGATGATCCGCATAGAGTGAAGTTAGAGTAAAAAGCCGGTTGAGAATTGCTTTGAAAATTTCATTGGGGTCGGGCCGTATTTTTTTAAGACCACCCGGAAGTTAAACCGTAAAAAATTCTTTTTCATTCGGAGTTTCCCTTTGAAAATTCAAATTATTTCCTCCACCTTTGCTCACTACAAATCCGATTCAATTTAATGGGACTTTTTAACTGGTTTACACAAGAAATAGCTATCGACCTGGGTACTGCCAATACCCTCATCATACATAACGACGAAGTAGTAGTGAACGAACCAAGCATTGTTGCACTGAACCGCAATAATCCAAAAGAGGTGCTTGCTGTTGGAAAGAAAGCGCTGATGATGCATGAAAAAACACATGAAAGCATCCGTACTGTTCGTCCGTTAAAGGATGGTGTGATCGCAGACTTCAACGCTGCTGAACTGATGATAAGAGAACTGATTAAACTGGTTTATCCAAAGAAACCTTTATTTCCCCCCAGCTGGCGTATGATGATCTGCATTCCTTCATCAATCACTGAAGTTGAGAAAAGAGCTGTAAGAGATAGTGCGGAGCAGGCTGGCGCAAAAGAAGTGTACCTTATTCATGAACCCATGGCTGCCGCACTGGGTATCGGTATTGATGTGGAAGAGCCGGTTGGAAATATGATCATAGACATCGGTGGAGGCACTACGGGTATAACAGTTATTGCTCTTGCAGGGATTGTTTGTGATCAGAGCATTCGTATTGCCGGTGATGAATTCACGGCTGATATTATGGAAGCTCTTCGTCGCTATCACAGTTTACTGATTGGTGAAAGAACGGCTGAGCAAATTAAAATACAGGTTGGAGCGGCTATGAAAGAAATTGATAATCCTCCGGTAGATTTCCCGGTCAATGGTCGTGACCTTGTAACCGGTATTCCCAAGCAAATAATGGTAAGCTACCAGGAAATTGCTGAGGCGTTGGATAAAAGTATTTTTAAAATTGAAGAAGCGATCTTAAAAGCACTGGAACAAACACCTCCCGAACTGGCTGCCGATATTTATCGTCGGGGATTATATATAACCGGTGGCGGTGCATTGCTTCGTGGGTTGGATAAAAGGCTAAGCAATAAGATCAAGTTGCCTGTGCACATAGCCGATGATCCATTGAAGAGTGTGGTGAGGGGAACGGGCATTGCTTTGAAGAACTATGATAAATATCCTTTTGTGATGAGATAAACCCGGAGCCAGAAGTCAGAAGTATGAAGTAAGAACATTCCGAACTTAGAACACTCCGACATCTGACTTCCGGCTTCAGACTTCAGACCTTCCATGCGTAACATCTTTCTTTTTCTTCGCCGTTACAGAGCCTTTCTTGTATTTATTTTTTTACAGGTAGTATCGTTATGGTTTTTGTTCAGTTACAACCGGTTTCACCGGGCAAAGTTTTTAGGGATAGCTAATGAAGTAACCGGCCGCATAAATGCACAGTACAATACAGTAGAAGATTTTTTCAGTTTAAAAGAAGAGAACCGGAAAGTTCATCGCTATAATGATTCGCTGCTAAATCTCCTTCGTAGAAATTTCATGATGAGGGATACAAGTGTTGAGACGGGGAATGGTCTGCTTCCATCTGACACAGGCAATAAATACCGCCGATATTTTTTAAGGCCGGCAACCGTGATTTATAATACCGTTACTTCACAAAAGAATTTTATTCAAATTAACCGGGGTTCATCCCAGGGCATTAAAGACAATATGGCTGTCATCAGTTCCGATGGAAGTGCGGTGGGGGTAGTAATAAATGTCAGCGCCAACTTCAGCCAAGTGATGAGCCTGCTGCATGTGCAGAGTACAGTAAGCGCCTCATTGAAAAAAACAGGCGACCTGGGCACAGTGGAATGGGATGGAAAGGATCCTCGCTATCTCATTATGAAAAGAGTTCCTAAGTCCGCTGATGTGAAAGTGGGAGATGCGATTTTGACCAGCCCGGTATCTTTTAATTTTCCGCCCGGTTATATGATAGGTATCGTATCCGACTTTAAGCTGGACAATACTTCCGGCATGTATTCGCTTAAATTGAAAACAGCGGCTAATTTTTATAACCTGCAGCAGGTGCATGTAATTGAGAATCTTGATTACGATGAGCAGGTAAAATTGAACCAGGATACCAAAAGGAAAATTGATGACATAAAAAAGACACCCAGGTGAACGATTTTCTGAAAAATATTTTTCGCATCGCCTTGTTTATACTGATACAGGTATATGTGCTTAATAAGATACACCTGCATCGCTTTATAATTCCTTACTTGTATTATCTGCCAATACTGTGGCTTTCATTTTCCATTCCGAGAGCAGGATTGCTTTTTATCGGATTTGTTACCGGCCTCACACTTGACTATTTTATGATGACCCCCGGCCTGCATGCGGCGGCATGTGTGCTGATTGCTTTTGTCCGGCCCTTTGTGATCGGCATACTCACTCCCAAAGACAGTTCGGAATTCAATTACAGGGAACCTTCGCCAAGGGCAATGCAATGGACACCTTATGTTATCTACGTCTTTATTCTAACCCTGCTTCATCACGGCTATTTGGTTTTCCTCGAATGGCTGAGCTTTGGAAGTTTTCTTGGTTTTATCATTAAAGTTGCGGGCACTACCGCCATCAGCATGCTGCTTATCATAACTGTTGAACTTCTGTTTCCCCGAAAACTAAGATTCCGTACAAACACGGCGGCATAGACCTGCGGGGCTTACCTGGCCCAAATGAAAAGTTTCTTAAATTCATTTTTATTTTGAAATAGATTTGGAAACCGCCTTTATCGCTTCGTACATTGCAGCACCGGAAAATTTTCATTCCTCACTTTCTTTCTTGCTGATCTATGCCTGTGTTTAACCAATCAAGGAGCCGTATCATCCGCTTGTTATTTATTGTGGTTTTTCTTGTAATCGCCGGGCAGTTGTTTTACCTGCAGATCGTTTCGGGCAAGTACAGGCGAATGGCTGATGAAAATGCTATTTTACGAAAAACAATTTATCCGCCCCGGGGGCTTGTATTTGACAGAAAGAAAAGAGCCATACTGAATAATACACTCACTTACGATTTAATGGTGACACCATCTCAGGCAAAAGGAATTGATACTGCTTTTTTTTGCCGCCTGATGGAAATTGATACTGCCGAATTCAGAAAGAGGGTAGTAACTGCTATCATTAAAAACAGTTCACAGAAACCTTCTGTATTTGAGGCTTCATTAAGCCCTCAAAAGTTTGCAAGGATACAAGAGAACCTTTGGAAGTTTCACAATGGTTTTTACCTGCAGGAGAGACCCATCCGGTCATATCCCTATAATGCCGGGGCAAATATTTTCGGTTACCTCGGCGAAGTAGATACCAATTATCTGAAAAAACATGCAGAAGAAGGATATGTGAGCGGCGACTATGCCGGCATGACGGGATTAGAAGCCAGTTATGAAAAAGTGTTAATGGGTGAAAGAGGTACACAGGTGTTGATAAAAGATAATTTCAACCGGATACAGGGTTCTTATGAGAATGGTGCATTGGATGTGGAGGCCGTAGCAGGAAAAAATCTATATACCAGTCTTGATATTGATCTTCAGGAATACGGAGAAAAGCTGATGAGCAACAAAGTGGGTTCCATTGTAGCCATTGATCCTAAAACCGGTGGCATTATTGCTATGGTAAGCAGCCCGACGTATAATCCGGGTTTGCTTACAGGAGCAGAGAGAAGAAAACATTTTTCTGAATTGTATATAGATGCCAGAAGTCCATTATTGAACCGTGCAGTTAATGCATCCTATTCTCCGGGCTCAACTTTCAAAACATTACAAGCTCTCGTTGGATTGCAAGATGGGGTAATAACAACCAAGACTACTTTCAGTTGTTCAGGCGCTTTTTATGGATGCGGGAGTAGTAAGCCTATGCATTGCCTTGATGCGGGCACTTATTATCTGAGAACAGCAATCACTCATTCCTGCAACACTTATTTCGCCAATGTGATGCAAAGGGTGATCAATAATCCTAAGTTTCCCAATATTGACAGCAGTCTCAGATCCTGGAATAATTATATGTATGCGTTTGGACTGGGACATAAGTTGGGAGTGGATGTGCCTACAGAACAGAGTGGAAATATTCCTACCCCGGAATTTTTTAATAATCCGAAACGATATGGAAAAGGTCACTGGAATTTCTGCACTTTCCGGTCAGTAAGTATCGGGCAGGGGGAAGTAAATGTAACTCCTTTGCAGGTAGCCAATGAAATGGCCTACATAGCTAATAAGGGCTGGTATATTATACCTCATATTGTGGATTCAATTGAAGGAGGCGACGAATTTGGCTTATTGGAAAAATACAGGAAGAAAAATGTGCCAATGGAAATACCCGACAGCATTTTTGAAGCAGTGCATGATGGCATGCAGGGAGTAATGGAAGGCGGAACTGGCCGGGGTTCTAAGGTAGAAGGCATTACCATTTGTGGTAAAACAGGTACCGTAGAAAATAATGCTGTAATAAAAGGGCAGTTGGTAAAACAGCCGAACCACTCTTTTTTCTGTGCTTTTGCACCGAGAGAGAATCCCAAAATTGCCATTATGTGTGTTGTCGAAAACAGCGGACGTTATGGAGGCTCTTATGCAGCGCCTATCACCAGCTTAATGATTGAAAAATATATCAATGATACTATTTCTGCTAAAAGAATCGCCGTGGAAGAAAGGATGATAAATACCAACCTCATACCACCATTAATGATGCAGGAGATGAGGCGCATGGATTCGTTGAAAAGAAATAAAGAGACTGACAACGAATTAAAAAAAGAGCTGAAAATAATAAAGGACACCCTGCAAACGGAAGATAATCCTACAGAAGGTGAAATTAAATCGGAAAAATCCAAAGACAGCAATCTGCCTTTTAAAGGCAAGGGTAAAAGAATTTCCAGCCGGGATATTTTGGATGCAGACAGACAACGCTTATTGAAAAATAAAAATGGTTTGACAAGGATATAAGATGAGCCAACGAAACCCTGCCATATCAAAAGGAATTGACTGGAGTCTGGTTGGAATTTACCTGATACTGGTTGCCATTGGGCTTACGGCGATTTTTGCGGCTACTTATAAAGAAGGCGACCCGGTTATTCAGAGTTTTTTGAATTTCAGAACAGATTACAGCAAACAGTTTTATTTTTTTGTCATAGGGGCAGTATTGGCATTATTTATTTTACTCACAGATAGTAAATTTTTTGCAGCCACTGCCAATATCGGTTACCTGCTTGGCATAATCTTTTTATTAGTTGTATTTCCGCTTCATTCGAGAATTAAGGGAACAGAATCGATAATAAAGCTCGGAGCTTTTAACTTTCAACCGGCAGAGTTTTGTAAAATATTTGTAGCCCTTACCCTTGCCAAATATCTTTCAAGACCCGAAACCGATTTTTCAAAAACCCGTTCACAGCTTATTGCTGCAGCCATAATTTTCTTCCCCGCTGCATTGACATTATTGCAAAGTGAAACCGGCCTTGCTCTTGTTTACCTGTCATTCTTCATTGTAATGTACCGGGAGGGATTGCCATCTGTAATCTTGGTTGCGGGGTTTTCAGTGGCCGCTTTGATAGTAGCGACCTTATTATTTGAAAAATATACATTGGCCCTTATACTTACGATACTGATGGTGATGGTAGTTTATTTTAATCGGCGACAGTTTAAACGAAGAAAGACATTGCTGCCAAAAATTATTTTTATATGGGTTGTGTGTGTTGGTATTCAGTTATATGCTGTTCCGTTTGCTTTTAAACATTTATTGAAGGGGTACCAAGTGGAAAGAATTTATAGTACAGTGGGGAAAGATATACCCAAAGAATACGAAATTGCTCATGCAGGAGAGTCAGTCAGGAGATCGGATAGCAAAAAAGATCCCGGGTATAATGTCCGGCAGTCTAAGATTGCAATAGGCAGTGGCGGAGTATTTGGAAAGGGATTATTAAAAGCAACGCAGACGAGGTATGATTTTGTTCCCGAACAGCGTACAGATTTTATCTTTTGCACAGTAGGAGAGGGTTTTGGTTTTACAGGCAGCATTGTTCTGCTTGGTATTTATATTATTATGCTTTTACGTATTGTGACTATTGCGGAAAGGCAACGCAGTATTTTCAGCAGGAGCTATGCCTATGGGGTGGCATCTGTTTTCTTCTTTCATGTTGCGATTAATATTGCAATGACGGTTGGCCTGGCTCCTGTAATCGGAATACCATTACCCTTTATAAGCTATGGGGGCACTTCATTACTTACTTTTACTATTCTCCTTTTTATATTGATAAGGCTTGATGCTGACAGGCAGATGGTGCTTCGCTAAAGAAGTTGATTTGTATTTTTGATGCTATGAAAATTATCCCGCTTTCAGAAGGAAAATTTACAGTTGATAAAACGAAGCACTTCATTCCTTTTAATGAAGAAAAGGATAAATTAAATGAAAAAACTACAGGCAGTTTGCTTGTTGAAATTCAACCTTTCCTTGTTATCACATCAAAAGATATTTTATTGTTTGATACAGGGCTGGGGTTTGAACAAAATGATAAGCTGCAATTACACCAAAACATTATTAATGCAGGAATAAATCCTTCTGAAATCACAAGGGTTCTGTTATCTCATTTGCATAAGGATCATGCTGGCGGAATATCTGAAAAGGGTAAGCTTAGTTTCCCCGAAGCATATTATTATATTCAGCAAAAAGAGCTGTCTTTTGCGCTTGAAAAAGGTTCGCCGTCCTACAATACCGAAGTTTTGAATGTTTTAAAAAACTCAAAGCAAGTGATTTTGCTTGATGGTAATGGAGTGATTGACGATTATATCAGGTATGAAATGACGGGTGCTCATTCTCCTTATCACCAGGTTTTTTGGATTAAAGAAGATTCCCGCATTGTTTTTTTCGGGGGTGATGAAGCCCCGCAATTACAGCAAATGAAACACCGCTTTGTAGCTAAATATGATTTTGATGGGAAGCAATCAATGGAACTAAGAAAAAGCTGGTGGGAGAAAGGGGAAAGGGAAAAATGGGCTTTTCTTTTTTACCATGATGTGAAAACCCCTTGTTATCAGTTTTGAAATAAAATGGCCAACTCAAATGAGCCGGCCGTTGCTAACCTATGAAAAACACCAAGATTAAATTCGTTATTGAAACATAGCTCTGTTTCTTCTGAATGGTTTGTTTTCCATCCTTGCCCTCCGGGTTTCTTTTATTATTTCCAATGCTCTTTGACGGAAATCATCTTCATATATATATACCTTATTAGCTCTCTGTTCGTCAAGCACCTGTCTGAATTCTGTCCGGTAACGGATACGCAATTCAATTATCTTTTGTTTCAGTATGAGATTATCGCCTCTGAATTCCCGGTGTGTTTGAGCAAATTCACGGAAATAACGGATAAATACAGGAGTAAACCGTTCCGCTTCATTTTTACTGAGGCTAAGTTTGTTCTGGATATATTCCCTCATTTTTTCCTGTATCCTGCCTTCCTGCTGCACAGGTTCTTCATTTTGTGCATTGGAAGCAAATCCAAGAGTCAGGAATAAGATCAATATGGAAAACCACTTTTTCATTTTTCTCAGTTTGTCATCAATACATCCTGAAGATCTTCAGTTTGTTCCTGGAAATCTTTCAGTTCTTCATCAGAAATATCACGCAAAAGTTCTTTGATTTCTTTTGTCTTACTATCCGCATTCACATCAGCTGTTTCTTTTCCACTCATACCTGCATCAATAAAATCTATCAGATTATCTTTCTGCTGCTCATCCATTTTCATTACATCCTTTTTAACCTGGGCAAAAATCCTTTCATCAGATTCTTTTTTATTATTTGTCAGAATAAAACCAGTAATTGCTACAATGCCAACAACAATGGCTGCTGCTGCATAGCGGAACCATCTGCGATGAGTAATGGAAATGACTTTTGTTTCTTTTTTTGCAGCATTTTCACTAAGAGAATTAAAGTATCCTTGCGGAACACTATACGGCATTTCTTTTTTCAGGCCACTAAGCAATGGTGAAATACTTTCCAGTTCTTCTTTTGCAGTTTGGTGGTCACTGCTTTCACGGACAGCTGCCATCAATTTTTCCTGAAGCAAATCAAAATAACCAGCGGGAACTGAATAAGGCATTTCCCTTGAAATATTACTCAATAATGGGGATAAGAAACTTATTTCATCGGAAGCAGAAACAGTTTGCATTGTTTTAATTCTGTTCAATACTTGTGAAGCCAATCCTTCAAAATATCCTTCAGGAGTACTGTAAATGTTTTGAGAGGGAAATTTTGCCAAACTGCTGTTCAGTTCTATCAATTCTTGCAATATGTTGTTATTCTGTGCCATTTATGCCTTTTTAGGACATATTTCGATTTTCAAAGTTTAATGATTTAGCATATAATCTTCAATTTTTTTCACGGCATGATGATAGCTGGCTTTCAGGGCTCCCTCGCTGGTTTCCAATACACGGCTCATTTCCTCGTATGGCATTTCGTCGTAATACCGCAAAGTAAATACAACTTTTTGTTTATCAGGCAATTGCTGAATTGCCAATTGTAGCTTCCATTCAAGTCGATTAGCATCAAAATGCTTATCAGCCTTTATTTTATTGCTCAGGCCGCTTTCTACATCGCTTAGACTTACAGCGGTCCTTTTTTTAAGCTGCTCCAGGTATGTAAGGCACTCGTTGGTGGCTATCCGGTAAAGCCAGGTATAAAGTTGGCTGTCTTCCCGGAAGTTTTCCAACCCATTCCATACACGGATTAATACGTTTTGCAGCACATCATTTGCGTCTTCATGCTCAATCACCATACGCCGGATATGCCAATATAGTTTCTCCTGGTACTTTTTAATAATTACTGTATACGCTTTTTCTTTAGTAACAGGGTTACGGAACTGTACAAGTAATTCGCTATCGCTTGTTGTGGTCAGGGACATTGTCGGGGCTTTGGTTCGGTTAGAATATTGGAAATGCCTTTTGTTTAAATAGTATTTTTCCCATTAAAAATAGAAAAGCAGGCTCATTTTTGAAAGAACCTGCAGGAATAATTTAAAACAAACTATTAACCATTATTTTTCCGGTTTAAAACTTTTTCTGCAGCGGTAATAATGTCCGGTATATCCAAGCCATATTTTTTCAGCAATTGAGCAGGAGTGCCGCTTTCGCCAAAAGTATCTTTGGTGCCAACATATTCAATAGGAACCGGAAAATTCTTTGCAGCACATTGAGCAATTGAATCTCCTAATCCTCCAATGATATTATGTTCTTCTGCTGTTACTGCGCATTTGGTTTTGCGAAGCGATTTTATAACAGCATTTTCATCAAGAGGTTTTATGGTATGAATATTTATCACTTCCACACTTATTCCTTTCTCCTGTAAAATAACGCCTGCCTGTATTGCATTCCATACCAGATGCCCACAGGCGAAAATGGAAACATCAGTGCCTTCAGAAAAAATTTGTGCTTCACCTATTTCGAAATCATCTTCTTTGCTAAAAATAGGCCATGAGGGGCGGCCAAACCGGAGATATACGGGTCCCTTATGATCAGCAATAGCAACAGTTGCTTTTTTTGTTTGGGTATAATCGCAGGGAACGATCACCGTCATACCGGGCAACATTTTCATCAAGCCGATATCTTCCAATATCTGATGTGTGGCGCCGTCTTCACCTAATGTCAATCCGGCATGAGAGGCACAGATTTTTACATTCTTCTCGCTGTATGCTATACTTTGGCGAATCTGGTCATATACTCTGCCAGTTGAAAAATTTGCAAATGTTGTTGTATAAGGGATTTTACCGCCGATAGTCAATCCTGCAGCTATGCCCATCATGTTTGCTTCTGCAATACCACATTGATAAAAACGATCAGGAAACTCCTTCATAAACTGGTTCAGCTTCAACGAACCAGCCAGGTCTGCTGTTAACGCTACTATGTTTGGGTTTTTCCTTGCCGCTTCTACAATGCCATCGCCAAATCCGCTGCGGGTATCTTTATTTCCGGTAGATTGAATTTCCTTTAATACCATGAATTAAATAATTAAGATGGGCAAATGTAGTGGTTAGGCATGAATGCTGGTGTAGGAAAAATGGGTGGGGGAAATTAGTTGAGTTCACCCGGCTGGCTGCTAAAAACAGTTTCATCGGCTTTTAATCTTTGCTCCCATTTCCAGGCCGATAACATGATATCTTCAAGGCTGAACCGGGGCTTCCATCCAAGCATTTTGTTCGCAAGATCATTATTGGCATACACAGCAACTACATCGCCAGGCCGGCGTGGACCGATCTCGTAATTTAGTTTTACCCCACTTACTTTTTCAAATGCCCCGATCGCCTCCAGTACTGTCACACCTGTTCCGGTACCGAGATTGAATATTTCACAGGGTTTTTCACTTCTTTCACTCTCCAGGTATCTTAAAGACAAAGTATGCGCAGCAGCAAGGTCGCAGATATGAATGAAATCCCGGATGCAGGATCCGTCTCTTGTATCATAATCGTTCCCGTAAACAAACATTTTTGGAATTCTGCCGATAGCTGTTTGTGTAATGGCGGGAACTAGGTTGGAGGGATTACCTATCGGCATTTCCCCAATGATGGATGAGGGATGGGCCCCGGCAGGGTTAAAATATCTTAAAAGCACACAGTCTATACCTGTGCTGTTGGCAAACTCATTTACGATCTGTTCGCCCATTTGTTTAGTGGCTCCATAGGGAGACTCTGCCGGTTTTAACGGTGTTTCTTCTGTTACCGGAATTTTATCTGCATTTCCATATACTGAACAGGAAGACGAAAAGACAAAATGGGGTGTTTGAAATTCCTGAACGCATTTTAAAAGATTGATCAGTGAAAACAAATTGTTTTCAAAATACATCAGTGGTTCACGAACCGATTCTTCAACTGTTTTATAAGCTGCAAAGTGAATGATACCACTTATATCATCATTTTCCTCGAAAATGGCATGGGTATCATCAAAATTGCAAAGGTCTACTTTGTAGTTCTTTATTTTTTTCCCGGTGATGGCTTCTGCACCTAACAAAATGACAGGATTTGATCTTGAATTATTATCAACAGAAATAACATCATATCCGTTTTCAACAAGATCGACAATGGTGTGGGAGCCGATATACCCGCAACCTCCGGTTACTAAAATCTTAGCCATAAAAAATCCCGACAAAAGTCAGGATTTTTTGGCAATAAGATTAAACATTCATCATCTGTCGAAAAATTGGACAATATAGTAAACTCCGGCGGCCAGCAACCCGCTGACAGGAATGGTAAGAATCCATGCCCAAAGAAGATTTACCGTTACTCCCCAGCGAACTGCAGATAACCGCTTGGTGGCGCCTACTCCGATTATACTTCCGGTAATGGTATGTGTGGTAGAAACAGGTATACCCATCTGTCCGGTAAAGAAAAGGGTATAAGCGCCGGCTGTTTCAGCCGACACTCCTTCAAGCGGGGTTACTTTGGTAATTTTTGTTCCCATTGTTTTTACAATCTTCCATCCTCCGCTTAAAGTTCCGAGGCCAATAGCAAGATAACAGGCGATGGGAACCCAATTGGGTAAATGGCTAAAATCCTGTATTGTACCACTGGCAATAAGTGCTGCCCCGATGATGCCCATTACCTTTTGTGCATCGTTACCGCCATGACCAATACTGAAAGCTGCTGAACTGAATAGCTGTAATTTTTTAAACATCATACCCATGCGTCGGGCAGTAGGATTTTTTATTTTTTCAGAATACAGGTAAACAAGGCAGAAAACAATCGAGATTCCGACAATGCCCCAGGAAATAATTCTGTTATCAGCTTTCAGAATATCATTTTTAAATGTTTTTTCAATACTGAAAGATGATATTTTCTTTTTTACGAGTTCCAAATTCTTTTCCCGGATCGGATAAATGCCATGAATCGCCGTCATAGCGCTGTCAAGCGAAATTTTTTTATCAAGATAAAGCTGAAGGGGTGTTTTGTAATCTTCAGTAAGTCTTTTGGCTTTTGCAAATTCTTTGGCTTTGTCGTCGTCCTGCACAGATTGTGCTTCAAGAATAAGATAATCATTTGCGTTCCTGACAACATCTTTTAACCGGCTCACCTCAATTTCCTTTAACCAGCCTTTATCATATGCTTCTTTAGCAATGTTGTCTGCCCCCAGCTTATCATAAGATGATATAAGGGGTTTGATATGATTGAAATTCACCATCGCTTGTTCCAGCTTTTTTTTAGCTGACGCCAGATCAGCTATTAATGCGCTATCGCCAGGTTTGGTGTCAATTTTTTCATTGGCCGAAGCAATATCTTTATTGTATTTATCTATTTTGAAAAATTTTCCCAGATTCTCCTGCATTTTATCATTCTCAAACTTATCGAAAAGGAAAAAAGTAATGATGGTAGCAACGGCTATAATACCCAGCCGCATCCATATATTTCTCATAACAGTGACAATGGTAATGAATATGGACACAACCATTCCAATCAGGGGAGCAAGAAAAATAAACAGAATAGTTTTAAGGATAATCTGGCTTTCCACGATTTTACCCCAGGAAACACCCCATCCCTTTGTCATAATAGCATGAGTGATGGCAGCTCCGGCAAACCCTCCAATCAGCGTATGAGAGGAAGAAGAAGGGATACCATACCACCAGGTTATGAGGTTCCAAATAATAGCACCTATGATGCCGGAAAGAATTACGGGAAGAGTGATAAATTCTTTGTTAACTGTTTTACTGATAGTATTAGCCACGGCATGATCCTGAAAAATCCAGTAGGCTACAAAATTGAACATGGCTGCCCATAAAACCGCCTGCACCGGTGTAAGCACTTTAGTGGAAACGATTGTAGCAATGGAATTAGCTGCATCATGAAATCCGTTTATATAATCAAAGGCCAGCGCCAGAATTATTATGGTGATAACTATTGAAGTCATACAGAGAAAGTTTTAGGGGAAAGCCAGTGAAAATGAATGCATCTTTTTATCCGGCTATGCATATTTAATAATAATGGATTCTATCACATTACTTACATCTTCACATTTATCTGTCACAATTTCCATCACCTGGTAGATGTCTCTTTTCTTGATTACTTCTTTGGCATCTGATTCAGTATTGAAAAGACGGTCGATACTGAAATCCAGGATATCATCTCCCTGGTTTTCGATACTGTTGATCTTTACCAGGGCTTCAGTAATATTCCGCATATTCTTCATATTCCTCAGTTCATATATAGCCACCTTTACATATTTGGCGCCTTCTTCTATCAGTTCAGAAAATTTATGCATACCCGGGTCATTGGGATTGATCTTGTAGAAATTGATCTTTTTTGCGGCTGCATATATGTAGTCGGCCACATCATCCAGAGAAGCAGCCAGGTAGTGAATATCTTCCCTGTCAAACGGAGTAATAAAATTTCTACCGAGTTCCGTAAATATATGGTGTGTTAATTCATCATTGGCATGTTCCAGGTCTTCCAATTGAATGATTAAGGCGCCTCTTTTATCAAAATCGGATTCACCCACTACATGTCTCAGAAGGGTTCCCATTTTGGCCGCATTATCCGCCACTTTTTCAAAGAGTTCATAAAAGATCCTGTTCTTCGGCATGAAGATTTTAAGCAGTGTGTTAAGTGCCATTTTTTTGATTTTAACTGGTTGCGAAAATACGGGCGGATTAATGTCCGTGGTCCGGGTAAGGAGAATTAATAATAAATTAATATTGAAATAAAATTAAGGTAACCATTCAATAATAAACATTTTATATTGCACCAATTTTTAAAGGGTCCCTATGTTTTTATTAAATTCACTGATTCAGCGAAAGAATTTACTGTTTATTTTCTTTGTTTTTCTTGTTAATGCCGGTTTTTGCCAGCGATATCTGACCGATATTGACTCCTCTTTCTTTATTAAAGACACCCTTCGGCCCTTTCTTAAGCGATTTGAAAATATCAGGATTACGGGGTATATGCAGCCTCAGTTTCAGGTGGCACAGGCTGATGGCGCCCAGACCTATTCCGGGGGAAATTTTTCACAGTTTTCCCGCAGCCGGTTTATGCTCCGGAGAGCAAGGATAAAAGTGGAATACTTGTTACCCTCGAAACAAAACCTTCCCAAGGCCCAGTTTGTATTTCAGATTGATGCCACCGAAAGAGGGGTGATTGTGCGGGATATGTTTATCAGGTTATTTGAAACAAAAAAAAATAACTTCTCTATGTCCGCCGGTTTTTTTGCCCGACCATTTGGTTTTGAAGTGAATTTAGGTTCTGCATCACGGGAAACTCCTGAAAGGGGAAGAATGTCACAAATCTTAATGCCGGGAGAAAGAGACATCGGTGTTATAATAAGCCATGAGCCACAGGATAAAAACAACAAACTTTTTCATTTGAAATTTGATGCTGGTTTTTTTAATGGCCAGGGTGCCAGTGGCAGTACTGACTTTGACAGCCATAAAGATTTTATCAGCCGGGTTACCATCAAACCATATATAATCAATAAATCGGAGATCAGTGGCGGGCTTTCTTTTTTAAGAGGCGGTTGGAAGAACGGGACCAAGTATGTGTACAGCAATGGCATCAATTCGGGTGGCGATAAAGTATTTGTTGTTGATTCTGCGACTGCTAATCTGGGCAAATCTTCGCCCCGTCATTATTATGGGGCAGACGTTCAGGTTAAAATAAAACACCACTGGGGTGAAACAGAATGGAGGGCCGAATATTGGTTTGGTACCCAGCCCGGCACTGCTAATTCTACTTCCAATCCGGGAACATTGCCTAATGCAAATGGAACTGCCTTACCTACGTATGTGAGGCATTTTGACGGAGCCTTTTTTTATTTCCTGCAGAATATTATCAATATAAAGCATCAATTGTTGCTAAAGTATGACTGGTATGATCCCAATATCAAAGTAAAAAAAGCTGATATCGGTAAAGCAGGAACTAATCTTACCGCTGCCGACATTAAATATTCAACTTTTGGTTTTGGCTATGTTTATCATTTTAACCCTCAGACAAAACTTATTTTTTATTATGATATGGTGAAAAATGAAAAAACATTAATAAGCAATGCTACTGCAGATCAAAAAGATGATGTGTTCACCTGTCGTCTCCAGTTCAGATTTTAGAAAATTCATGATGTTATATGAAAAAGGTCGTATAAAAGACATCGATTAATCGTAATATTGCGATTCAATGGGAATTACAAAAACAGAAATATTCACATCAAAACAAAATAAACTGGCAACGATGCTGAAGGCGTTGGCTCATCCGGCACGGATAGCGATTGTTCAGCACCTGGTAAAAGCAGAACATTGTATGTGCGGAGACCTGGTAGAGGAATTGGGATTGGCGCAGGCCACCACATCCCAGCATTTAAAAGAACTGAAAAATATTGGGATCATCAAAGGATGCGTAGAAGGCACCAGCGTAAGCTATTGTATTGATAAAAAAATATGGCAACAGGTTAAAAAAGAATTTGAAACAATTTTTGAGGACTAATTTTTTTTGTCATTATTCATCGTAATATGGCAATAAAGCAAATTGAATAACATGACTGTAAGTAACTGTGCGCCTGCACAAGGAAGAAAAAAATTAAATTTTTTAGACCGGTATCTGACAGTGTGGATCTTCCTGGCAATGGCAATTGGCGTAGCTATCGGTTACTTTATTCCATCATCATCAGGATTCATCAATTCGTTTTCATCCGGCACCACTAATATACCGCTTGCTATTGGTTTGATATTAATGATGTATCCCCCGTTTACCAAAGTAAAATACGATAAACTCAAAGAAGTTTTTAAGAATGCCAAAGTATTGGGAGTATCCTTGTTGCTCAATTGGATTATTGGCCCCATTCTCATGTTCATTTTGGCAATTGTTTTTTTACATGGTTATCCCGAATACATGGCAGGACTAATTCTGATTGGGCTTGCCCGCTGTATTGCTATGGTTATCGTTTGGAACGAACTGGCTGAGGGCAGCAGGGAATATGCTGCCGGGCTGGTAGCGCTTAACAGTATCTTTCAGGTATTGATGTTTAGTGTATATGCTTATGTTTTTATTACAGTTCTTCCGCCATTATTTGGTTTCTCCGGCTCCATCGTTAACATCACTATTGGCCAGATAGCAAAGAGTGTGGCAATTTATTTAGGAATTCCTTTTGCTGCCGGTTTCTTTACCAGATATTTTCTGTTAAAATGGAAAGGCGAACAATGGTATCAAACAAAATTTATTCCTGTCATTTCTCCCATTACACTGGTGGCCTTACTCTTTACCATCATTGTAATGTTTAGTTTAAAAGGAAAATTGATAGTGCAGATACCGATGGATGTGCTTAGGATAGCCATGCCATTAGTGATCTACTTTGCCATCATGTTCTTAGTCAGTTTTTTCATTGGTAAAAAAATGGGAGCCGATTATTCTACTAACACATCAATCGCTTTCACGGCAGCAGGAAATAACTTTGAACTGGCCATTGCCGTTGCAATAGGTGTATTTGGTATCAACAGCGGGCAGGCTTTTGCAGGTGTTATTGGGCCATTGGTAGAAGTTCCTGCACTCATCGTATTGGTCAATGTAGCTTTCTGGCTTCGCAACAGATATTACATAAAATCACAAACAACCTGATAGTTCACCGCCATGAGAATCGCATTATTTTCCGACATCCACGCCAATCTCCCGGCATTAGAAGCTTGTTTTAAAAGCATGGAGGAACAAAAACCCGACGCTGTATACTGCCTTGGCGACCTGGTTGGTTATAATATCTGGCCGAATGAAGTAATAAACGAAATAAGAAGAAGAGGTATCCCGGCCATTGCAGGTAACTATGATTTTGGAATAGGCCGCAGCAGCGATGATTGCGGCTGTGCCTACAAAACAGAACATGAAAAAGAATTGGGAAAAATTTCCATTTCATTTACTAATTCTATTGTTAAAGACGAGGAAAGAAAATACTTAAGGACACTACCTGCCCATCTGAAAATAGAATTTCAACTGAACAATGATAAACTTAATCTCCTTCTGGTTCATGGAAGTCCAAGAAGAATTAATGAATATCTATTTGAAGACAGGGAAGAAAAAAGTCTGTGGCGTATCATGGAGCAGGCCGATGCTGATATAATGTGTTTTGGTCATACACATCAGCCCTACCATCGTATACTTCCTTCCCAACCCATAGCAGGCCAGCATTACCGTCATGCCATTAATATTGGCTCTGTTGGTAAACCAAAAGATGGCAATCCCAAAGGTTGCTATGTAATACTTACTATCAATGATAACAACTCTGTTCTTTTACCTGAAAGTATCGGAATTGAATTCATCAGGTTTGATTATGATATAGAAAAAGCTGCAAAAGCTGTTGAGAACAGCCCGTTGCCCGACGAATATGCTGAAAAACTCCGTAAGGCCCAATAGATTGAGTACATAACATTCCGGTAACATTGAGGTGATAATCGCTTAACATGACAGTAACATACCGGTAATTCCAGGGGTACATCTTTGCCGCAAATAAACCGACTATGTACCTCCGGATGCGATTGATGTTAGCAGTACTTTTTTTATCTTTTACCTCTTTTATACAGGCTCAGTCTTTAAAGCTTACAGGAAAAGTTCTGAATGAAAAAAATGAACCACTTCCTTCCGTAACGGTTAAGATCATTGGAGGCGGCGGCACCACTTCTGATCTTGAAGGCCATTTTTCTCTCAGCCTTAGTCCGGGGAAAAAATATGATATCGAATTTTCTGCTGTTGGTTATGAAGCAAAGACCATCAGCGAGGTGGAAGTTATTGCGGAACGGGTAAATGAATTAAATATCATTTTGCAGGTAAAGGCTAAGACAGGGGATAATGTTGTAGTTACTGCAAAAACAATTACAGCCAGAAAAGAAACGATTAACGCTGTTATTGCCTTTCAGAGAAATACCAATACGGTTGCTTCTGTTATTTCCGCCGAATCTATTCGCCGGTCACCCGACAAAAACACAGGAGATGTGTTGAAAAGAGTTCCCGGAACCTCTGTGCAGGAAGGAAAATATTTGGTGGTTCGTGGATTAAGCGACCGATATAACCAGGCCATGCTGAATGGCATTTTATTAAGCAGCACAGAACCCGACCGTAAATCATTTTCATTTGACCTGTTTCCGGCGCCAATGATTGATAATATTATCATGAATAAGGCTTTTGTTCCTGAATTGCCCGGAGAGTGGGCCGGTGGTTTGGTTCAGGTGAATACAAAAGAAATTCCGGGGGCTGATTTTTTAACTATACAAATTGGTACTGGATTCAATAGTCAGACGATTGGGAATGACTTTTACCAGGCTAAGGGCGGGAAACTGGACTGGTTGGGGATAGATGATGGTACAAGAGAGTTACCTGCCGGATTCCCGACTAAAAATAAATTTGCAGAGTTAACTCCCCAGCAATTAAATGAGTATGGAAAAAAATTCAGGAACGTATGGACCTCAACTGCAAACAATGCTCCGCTAAATAGTTCTTTTCAGCTGAATGGTGGATTTTCGGGGAAATTTTTGAATAAGAAAATCGGTGGCTCATTTGGTATTGTTTATAATCAAAGCAACCGCCGTCTTCAATTTGACAATGCCATCATCGGTAATGACCAGGGAGATTATGAGATCAGGTTCTCGAATCAAAGATATTCAAGAGATGTGTTGGCCGGAGCTCTGGCTAATCTTACCGTTCAGCTTAATAATAATAACCGTATTTCCTTCAAGAACATCATTAATGTTAACAGCTCTGATTTTGTAATTAAAAGAACGGGTAAAGACTATATACTTGGTCCTGGTTTTGGTGATAATGTAAGAGCTGAGGAAATCGGGTTTCGCCAAAATACTTTTTTTAACACACAGTTGACCGGTGATCATAATATCAGTAAATGGGGATTGAAATTAAAGTGGTACGGAGGGTTCAATATACTTGACCAGTACATCCCGGAACAGCGCCGTTTATTTTATACACAGCAGGGCGATAATCCCGCGGCTCCCTATTATGCATTGTTGGCAGCAGGCGCCAGCCAGAAAAGCGGAAGTATATTTTATAGTTTCCTGAACGATTATATTTATAATGCCGGTGGCGATCTCAGCAAATTTTTCAAGTGGCGGGGAAATAATCAGACAATAAAAGCCGGGTATTTGTTCCAGGTAAAGGATCGTTTATTCGATAGCCGCCCATTCTTTTTAAATACGCTAAGTAATAGCATCAAGCAGTTATCTCCGGATAAAATATTTGCACCGGAAAATTTTACCAATGTTACTACCGGTATTCAATTTGGTGAGCTGAATGGTATCTCTTTCCGCTATATGGCTAATACAATTATGAATGCGGGATATATCCAGTTTGACAACCAGTTTTCAAAATCGCTCCGGGTTATCTGGGGTTTACGGGTTGAAGATTTCGACCAATTAATAGGAAGTGTAAAACAATCCGATCCCCGGCATGTAGCTTCCCGGGTTACTGATTTCTTACCGGGTGTGAATATCACTTTCAAACCTGATGAAAAAACAAATATCAGGCTCAGCGGCAGCCAAACAGTAGTAAGACCTGAGTTCCGGGAGTTAAGCCCCTTTGCATTCTATGATTTTGAATTGAATGCCCAGGTAGTAGGAAATAATAAAGTGCAGCGTACAAAGATCAGCAATGCCGACCTGCGCTATGAAATCTATCCCCGCAGCGGTGAGGTTATAACTGCAGGTGTATTCTTCAAGCATTTTGACCAGCCGATTGAATATTATTTTAACCGTACCGGCCCTGCTACCAATACATTTAATGTAGCGAATACAAAAACAGCAACTGCATTAGGTGCAGAGCTGGAGTTCAGGAAAAAATTGGATTTTATATCTGGCAGATTTAAAAACTTTACGCTTTCCGGCAATGTGAGTTATATCTACAGCCGGGTAAAAGATACAATAGATCTGAACCGGCCCATGCAGGGGCAAAGCCCTTACCTGATCAATGTGGGTTTGCAATATGATCTTGAGAAAATTGGTTTCAGCAGCACTCTATTATTTAACCAGATCGGGCGCAGAATACTTTTCGTTGGTGATAAATCAGTTCCAGATATATGGGAAGCGCCCCGTCCGCTTCTTGACCTGCAGATAGCACAGAAGGTATTTAAAAAGAAAGGCGAGATAAAGGTCAATATCAGTGACATTTTCAACCGCAGGGCAAATTTCTATCATGACCTTGACAGAAATGAAAAATATATGCAGAGTACCAAAGATGTACTGGCCATCAGCAGGAATTATGGCACCAATTATTCAATTACATTCTCTTATAACATTAAATAAAAAAAACTAAAACAATAACAATGAAACGCTTTACATTAATTGCCCTGACAGCAATAACAATGATTACAGGGTGCCGCAAAATTGAAGTAGATGGCGACAACAACTCTGGCGGAGGCGGCGGAGGTACAACAGAGAATCTGATCCTGTCAGGAAGAATAAATACAGACAGAACCTTAAAGGCAGGCAATACTTATAAGCTCAGAGGTATTGTGTATGTAGTGGATGGCGCAAAACTTACTATTGAGCCGGGAGTAATTATACAAGGCGAAAAGTCGTCGAGAGGTACATTGGTTATCACCCGGGGCACACAACTTCTCGCTAATGGCACATTAGATAAACCTATTGTATTTACAAGTGATGCGGCTACTCCGGCAATGGGCGATTGGGGAGGAATTGTTATTCTTGGCAGGGCTAAAACAAATTCATCTTTTAATGGTGTGGCCGGCGTTGGTGAAATAGAAGGAGGAGTAAATAATGCAGAAGGACTCGGTTTGTACGGCGGTGCAGATGATAATGATAATAGCGGCGTTCTGAAATATGTTCGTATCGAATACCCCGGTTATGCTTTTTTACCCGATAAAGAATTGAATGGTTTGACAATGGGCGGTGTTGGTAAAGGAACAACTATAGATTATGTACAGGTAAGTAACGCTGCTGACGATAGCTATGAGTGGTTCGGGGGTTCTGTAGATTGTAAACATCTCATCGCATATAAAGGGTTGGATGATGATTGGGATATGGATAATGGCTTCAGCGGAAGAATACAATTTGGTATTTCAATGAGAGATAGTTTGATCGCAGACATCAGCCAGAGCAATGGATTTGAAATTGATAACGATGCTGCGGGCAGCTCTTTGTTGCCTCAGACAAGTGCTGTTTTCAGTAACATGACAGTTATCGGCCCCCGTGCAGCGCTGACAAATGTTGGGAACTCCAATTTCAGAAAAGGAATACATAGCCGTCGCAACGGCGCAGTCAGTATTTTTAATTCAATTATAATGGGATGGCCTACGGGATGGAATTTAGACGCAGGTTTAGGTTCACCCACCGACCTGAATTATTCCAGCGGTGCTCCCAAAGCCTTTGTTTCAAATACGATTTTGGCGGGCAATAACACGCCATTCACCTATACTGCCAGTACAAGTGCCCCCACCGGATGGACAACTGCTGACCTGCTGAATTATTTTAACCGGGCCGGCGGAGGTAACAATACATACAGCAATACTACAGATGTTATATTAACGAATGCATTTAAGCAAGACGGCACAGCAGACTGGAATCCAGCAGCAGGTTCTCCTGCTTTGACAGGCAGTGATTTCGCTTCTGCAAAAGTTAATAATAGTTTCTTTACCGTTACCAGTTACAGAGGCGCCTGTGCTTCAGGCGATACCTGGTGGAAAACATGGACGAGATTCTTTTGATGTAAGAGCATAGCTGTGATATTCAAAAGGCCATTTTCAAAGCAGATGGCCTTTTGTATTTAATGTGTAAATAATCTTACCATCATCATGGCTTAACAAATGAAGCACATCTTTGAGTCAGTTCTTTCTCCTGCCTACATTCAATGGGTTAATAAGTAATCACCGTCGGATGCAGATTCTCATGCAGTCGCCATCCCGGCAGGACAGGCCGGGATGGTTTTTTATTTTATATCTTACCATGCAAATGAGAAGCATGAGAACTGTCTTTTACGTAATCCTTATTCTGTTGTGCGCATCTTGCGGTAACAAATCCGCTATCAGCAAAAAGCTATCCGGCTGCGACAGCCTCGTCATTACTTTCAATGCCCCCAATAGCGATTCCATAATAAATATGGTAAGCACTGCTGAGAAAAAAGCAATCAATAAGCTGTCGGGTTTTCTGAACGGTAAGGCCGCAGAACAATATAAATGCGGGTACGATGGCAACATGATATTTTACAAAAAAGGGCAGCAGGTAATGCCGGTTGTATTCAAATACAGCGAAGATGGCTGCCGTCATTTTTTATTTGATATGGACAATAAGCTGACCAGCATCCGCATGAGCAATGAAGCCGCTGATTTTTTAGAAAGCCTCAGTACAGGCAAGGCCTGGTATTGATAAGAGCTAATCCGGCTTCGGCCTTTTCATTGCTTTCAGCCCTTTTTCCTCATTCATCATCCGGTAATTGACAAGGCGGTATTTAGCATCCTGCAGCAGTTGCTGAAATGCCGGCGATACCAATGTTGTAAACTCTGCATTGCGGTGCAGGCTCATATCTTTTGGCCCCCAGGGATTGGCATCTTCCATCGCATTCATCTCCGGTGTATCAAGACCAACATGAATGACAAAAAGTTTTGTTCCGCCCGGTTGCAGTGTTTTCAGCTTCAGCAGCATGGAATCCTGTTTATCGGCGGGGCTGGCAAAGTACCAGCCTTCTATTCCCACTTCATCATAGTAGCGGGAGATGCCGAGTTTATATTCCGCCGCCAGTTTTTCAACAATGGCCCTTGTTTCCGGGGTTTGCACAGCGGCGCCCATATGGTAGTCGAGGTAATCTATTTTCAATCCGGCCTGCAATGCTTTTTCAATTTGCGCCCTCAGTTCTGTCTCTATCTCGCTGAGTTTTGGATGGTTGCCAAACAGTGCACCGCGGGAGGGAAAGAAAAACCCCAGCGAATCAACCAACGTAGGAACGGCAGCTACACCCGCCACCGGCCCCCAGCGGTATTGTTTCCATTCGGAGTTTAGCGTAAGATGTATGCCCACCGATACATTGGCATATTGTTTTAGCATAGCCGCCGCTTCGGCAAACCAGGGGCAGGGCACCATGACCGAAATGGAAACTGGAATACCTGTTTCCAGCACCTGTTTGGCTGCTACATTCACGGCATGGCACATGCCGATATCATCGCAGCGAATAAGTACAGGGATTTTCTCCGTTTCATTAGTTTTTTCCCGACCTGGCGGGACAGGTTGTGCAAAGGAGAGGGAGGAGAAGAAGAGGCCAAGCAGGATAATCGAAAATTTCATGATATAATAGCTAAAACGTCGTTGTTGTGGGGAGTTCTTCGTTATGCTACTTTGATTTTACCTTCTCTGATTTGTCGCATGAACTCTTTTTTTTGAGCCAATGTCATGCCCTCCATCATTTTTGCCATTTTTTCTTTAATAGCCCGGAAAAAAGCTACGCTGTCAAAGGTTTTTACTTCTTTAGTTTTCATTTTTTAAAAATTCTAATGGTGAACGAATGTCAATAAACGGGTAGCCCAATCGAATGTTAATTGAGTTGAACATTTTTATTTTGTCAAAGTTTACAAGGTGTTTAAAATTCCAGCTGATTAAACAGTCCAGTCTGTTAACAGATGCCAATGCAATATGGTAAGCATCGTTTTCGCTTGCTTTCCCCAACGCCTTTTCTTTAATGTAGGTTTGGGTGAGGGCTTCAACCTCATCGTCAATTTCTATATGCCTTATGCAGTCGGCCGGAATAAGATTTTTTACCTCCTTAACATGGTCAGGTGCAAATTCAAGTTCTGTCTCATTTACCTCTGAGAAGTAAACAAAGAAATCCTTATTGATTATCCTCTCAAATAATTGTTTTGTTGCTTCCTCAAACTCTTCATCATAATAGCCGCCAATAACAGAAGTATCAATATAAATTCGCTGTTGCATTTGAGTTTAAAGATAACAAAAAAATGGGGGAGTTTTCCGTCCGGTATCTGTAGCCACTACGTTTTTCATTGTCTTTCGAATGTCTGCTCCTTCTGAAAACCAGGAGCATAATCCATGCCGATATCATCGCAGCGGATAAGTACAGGGATTTTCTCCGTTTCATTAGCTTTTTCCCGCCCTGGCAGGACAGGTTGTGCAAAGCAAAGAGAAGAAAAAAAAGGCTGAGTATGCTGATGGTGTGTTTCATGGTGGGGGCTAAGGAACAGGGCTTTTTGCTTCGTTTTTTACAAAGTTCATGTTGTGCGCAGTTTAAAATGTGAGCTACAAAACAACAACTCAAAAGCGGCTCACTTTATTATCTCGATTTTCGGTTTAAAAATCTCCTTAGCGTCAATACCCCTAGTCTGGGCGTGTACCTGATTGCCAGTATTACCATAGGTAAACTTATAGTTGGGACTGCCATATCCGATCCTGTAATAAACCTTGCCGGAGATCCTGACTTTTTTGCCTTGAAGCTTTTTGATCTTTTTGGGTGACAATTCATACACAACATAACCTTCAATCCAAAACATCCCATGTGATTCATGTTTACCGGCTAATTTTAGGTGGTCTAGGGTTGTTTCGAAACTTACAAATTTATCATTGTATTTTTCAACAGTATCCATGAACCGCCGACTTTGGTTTTGTACTTGCACCCAATACATGGCATCTTTTTCAAACAGGTATTCCAAGTTCAATTTATGATTGCCGTCATCAAGGTTGGATGTCACGCTAAACGAGCCCTTTTCGCTGGCGATCTCCAGCTCCATTCTCTTATAACGCCATTTGAAATGATTTTTATTGGCACCTTGTAAATCCCAGGCTTCTGTTTTACTGCTATCTATGATCCTATTATTGCTATCCCTGACAATAATATATGCATTGGCGCTACGTACAAGATCCTCTTTAAAATAGAAGTCCATATACACTGCAATTTTTCCCTGGTCAAACAGCTTCAAATCGGAAATATGACCCTGCGCTTGGCTGACCTGAATATCGATACTGTCTGATCTTAAAGAAAAAGCGTAAGGGCTTTGTTGGGAGAAGGCGCAGCAGTGGATGCAGGTCAACAGTACTAGTGTCATGTCAAATTGATAATGTCTGTTAATTTTTTATAACTTTACCATCCAAAAACGATGGTACATTATAAAGTAACATTAACAGCCGGTGAAAGGGAACAGTTGAAAGCCATTATGAATAAAGGCAAACATAGTTC
>JACRLZ010000009.1 GCA_016235125.1 Sphingobacteriales bacterium
AACTATGTTTGCCTTTATTCATAATGGCTTTCAACTGTTCCCTTTCACCGGCTGTTAATGTTACTTTATAATGTACCATCGTTTTTGGATGGTAAAGTTATAAAAAATTAACAGACATTATCAATTTGACATGACACTAGAAGCTAATCCAGATCCAAAATATACATTAACTAATCACTTATGGAAGTATCTGCGTGATTATGCACAGAAACATAAAGAAAGAGGAAATGGATTTGGCTTTGGTCTTGTTGATTTGGATGGAATTTCAAGAACTATGAGTGCTAGGTATTATAAAGATGGTTCAGAAATCCTTATTCCTCAGAAAAAGAAAAACCCAAGACGATTGACAATTAGAGAGTCCGCAAGATTACAAGGCTATCCCGATCATTTTATTGTTGATGCTGTTTCAATGAATCAAGGATATAAACAATTCGGCAATTCTGTAGTTATTCCGCTGATTGAAGCGATAGGAGAAAAAATTATTGATGCATTATAGAAAGTTTTATGAATGATATTTTGATAAAAGCGATTGAAGACTTTAAAAATGCCAATCAGGTATATACCAAATTTATCACGCCTAATGATACAGGAGTTACAGGTGGACATCAATCCGGATATCATATTCACAAAGATGCTTGGGCTTTAATATTTGACAAGCCGGGAAGTAAAGGAGAACAAAAAGACAATTTTGTAACTATTAAGTGGCAAGATGATTTCGAAACCTCGAGTAGATTTATCTACTATGGCAAAAAAACTCGAAATGAATACAGGCTTACACGATTCGGAAAAGGATTCCCCTTTCTTACTGAAGATAATGTAGGCGATTTATTGATATTGTATAGGTTCTCTAATGATTATTATAAAGCATACGTCTTATCACATGATGAGGATATTGAAAATTTTTTAACTGCAAATAGCATTAGCATTACTGATACCGATAGGTTAATTAGCTATCCCGGGGAATTAACAGTAAGCAATACAACAATAGAGCTAATAAATAAAATAGTTGGGGGATTAAAAAAAGATTTTCCGACTTCAAAGTTTATTTCTGAAGCTGCAAAGAATATTTTTTGTGAGGCAAATAAATTAGATACATCAATTGCGTCAAAAAACCCAGACAATGCCTTATTGAGTTGGATAGACACAGAATATCAATTGTTCAAAGCAATCGAAGAAAAATTTTATACTGATATCGCAAAGAAGGGATTTAAATCTGTTGAAGAACTTATTAATATAGCAAATAGTCTCTTAAATAGACGTAAAAGCAGAGCCGGTAAAGCTTTGGAAAATCATTTATGTTCAATATTTGATTTAAATAAAATTAAATATGAAACACAGGTTAAAACAGAAAAAAATAAGAAGCCTGATTTTATCTTTCCAGATGGGATATCCTACCATAATATATCGTTTGATCTCGAAGATTTGTTTTTCCTTGGAGCGAAAACTACCTGTAAAGACAGGTGGAGGCAAATTTTAAATGAAGCAGCTAGGATTGAGACAAAACATTTAATGACACTTCAACAAGGCATTTCAAAAAATCAGTTAGAAGAAATGGAGGAACACAAAGTAGTCTTGGTTGTTCCTGAAACAAATAGAAAGTCGTTTCCGAAGGAATATCGGAATAGTATATTGTCTTTAGGCGATTTTATTAAAGTCGTTAAGGAATCTCAGAAATAAATCCATTATATTCCTTTCACTAATTTGAACAAGTTGAGGTTGAAGGAAAAATAAAACAGAAAATTACACTTTCTGTTTTCTCTTATTCTTTGAGGTCTTTTCAAAAACAGCTCAGCAAACGCAGCGGCTATAAATACTCCCTGGAGCAGCTCTTCATCATCTTTGATTGTATCGGCTGGCCGCAAAACTCTCTGCTGCCCGGCGGTAAATAAGTTCCCTAATCACCGCATATTTTGCGTAGAATATTTCTGTTTGCGGTGAATAAAGCCTATATTCACCGCATAATTTGCGTAGAATGTATGTTTTTATCTATCAACTGGTCGGTTGGCCTTCTTTTACATGGGAAGCAGATAAGCTGGGCTCATTGCTTACAGAGCTGCGCCACCGGCAGGGAAAACTATTGGGAAAAATGGAAAGACTTGGCTTTAGCCTGCAGACGGAAGCCAGCCTGCAAACTCTTACCCTCGATGTGCTCAAGAGCAGCGAGATAGAAGGTGAACTGCTGGATGCAGAACAGGTAAGGTCTTCCATTGCCCGCCGCCTCGGTATTGATATCGGCGGATTACTAACTGCGGACAGAAATGTGGAAGGCGTAGTGGAAATGATGATGGATGCTACGCAGCAGTATGATCTTCCGTTAACGGAAGAAAGATTGTTTGGCTGGCATGCCGCCCTGTTTCCAACCGGCCGCAGTGGTATGCATAAAATTACAGTGGGTGCCTGGCGCAATAATCCTCCGCATGATCCCATGCAGGTGGTAAGCGGCCCGATGGGAAAAGAAACAGTGCACTACGAAGCTCCTGCCGCAGCACTGCTGCCCGATGAAATGAAAGCATTGCTGCAATGGTTCAATACCGGAACCTATATGGACCCGGTGCTGAAAGCTGCCATTGCACATCTCTGGTTTGTTACCATTCACCCATTTGATGATGGCAATGGCCGCATGGCAAGGGCAATTACAGATATGCAGTTGAGCCGTGCCGACGGCACAGCTCATCGTTTTTACAGCATGAGTGCACAGATACGAAAAGAAAGAAATGAATACTATGCTGTGCTGGAAAAAACACAGCGGGGTGACCTGGATATTACCGCATGGCTGCATTGGTTTCTGCAATGCCTAGGCCGGGCTATTGATGCATCAGAAGAAATTCTTTCCGTTGTTTTAAAGAAAGCAGCATTCTGGAAAGAACATGAAAAAACAATTTTCAACCTGCGGCAGATACTCCTGTTGAATAAGCTGCTTGACAGGTTTGAGGGTAAACTCACTACTTCCAAATGGGCCAGAATAGCAAAGTGCTCTCATGATACGGCGCTCCGTGATATTACTGACCTGCTTGAAAAAAAAGTATTGATAAAGGAAGAAGGCGGCGGCCGAAGCACCGGCTATGTGTTGAATAAATGATTTGATATATGAATCTTAAAACAATTTATCAGATATGAACCAGATAGAAATATACCAGACAAAGGATAAACAAACCCAGATAGAGGTAAAGTTTGAAGAGGACACTGTGTGGCTGACTCAGCAGCAAATGGCCCAGTTGTTTGGACAAACCAAACAAAATATAAGTCTGCATATCAACAATTGCTTTAAAGAGAAAGAGCTTGATAAAAAGGCAACTGTCAAGGAATCCTTGACAGTTCAAAAAGAGGCCAATCGTATGGTTTCAAGGAATTTAGACGTATATAATCTTGATATAATAATCTCTGTCGGCTACCGGGTCAAGTCCAAACGGGGTACCCAGTTTCGCCAATGGGCAACACAGCGATTAAAAGATCATCTTGTAAAGGGATATACTCTCAATGAAAAAAGGCTTCAGCAGGTTGTGCAAAATATGCAGCAACTGGAGCAGGCTGTTAAAATATTCAAGCAGGCCGGAAGTACCGATCAACTGAGTGAAACCGAAGCAAGGGGCTTATTGGATATTATTACCAACTATACCCAAAGCTTCATCCTACTAAACAGGTTTGACAGTAATGAACTTAAATCCAAATCAAGCAAAATGTTTACGACACACAATAAGATGAAAATTCCTGGCGCATATTTTTCGTCTCACCAAACGTATCAGGTAAGCAGGAAGATCAAAGACGAAAAATCCAGCGCCTTCAGAGTTTATGCATAACAAGCAGCAAGAGGCTTCTGCTATAAGATTTTCTTATTATATGCTTTTCTTCTGCCGATTCGCTAAAGGAAATATTCAGGTTTAAGAAATTTACCCATCGAATCGGCTTGACTTTTTTGTTACTTTTTTTGTCAAGAAAAAAAGTAAAGAAGAATTTTAATGATAATGCATTAGTGGCATTGGCATTACTGCTGGCCCAAAGCAACCCGGACGATAAGGAACTGATGGTAAACCTCGTCATCAATCTCATCAACGGATAAAAATGACGTAAAAAGATATTGGCTATTCCTCCAGTGGCTACATCCAATATTATTATTATGAATGGCAATGCCCGGCCGGATAATTAATGGATATTTATAGCTGTAATAATTTAAAAAAACTTTTATGAAAAAGATAATACTCCTTTGTCTTATACTTTCTGCTGCAGTCCTTATTTCTTTTTACCCTGTACCCGCTATGAAGATCGATGGCGCCTGGAAGATCGTGGAAGTACAGACAGTAAAGAAAGATGGAAGCAGCACTTCAACCTTTCCAACCGAAAGCCTCGCTTTTTTCAATAAAGGGTATTATACTTTTTGCTGGACCAGTCAGCAGGGAACACCAAGGACATGGCAACAGACGGACAGTGTGAAGCTGACCCGGATGAACCAGAGCATTGTCAATGCCGGTTCTTATACTTTGGAAGGAGAAACATTACAAACCAAAGCGCTGTTTGCACTCAGCCCGATGTTTGTAAATGGTACCGCAAGCTTTACCTGCTCATTCCACGGCGACACACTTGTACTCAGCGGAAACAGTGTGCTGTCTTCCGACAATATCCCGAACCCGCTATATGCAGCCGGCTCACATATTGTAAATAAACTGGTGCGGATAAAATAAGCGGCGATCAATAACAGGTAAACAAATCATCTTCGGGTTGTGGCCAGGGCCGTCACCATTTCACATAAATGTTTTTAAAATACACTTTACTCTTCGGGTCGTGGCCCTGCAGGGCAAAGGTTCCGGAAGAGATCAGCCTTTCTTTCATGCTTTCTTCCCGCTGTACATTTTCCGGTTCGGTATAGTCCAGCACCTGTTTGTTATTAATGGCCACGGTCACTCTTTTTCCTTTCACTTTTATGTGCATGGTGAACCATTCATTGTCGTTCACATAGGTTTCTTTAATGTTCTGTATTCCCCAGAGGCTGCCGGTGCGCCGCCAGTCGGTATGGCTGTTGTTCACCTGCACTTCATAACCTTTTTTTGGCCAGCCGCTTTCCTGGTAAGCAGTATGAAAATAAATGCCCGAGTTGGAACCGGGTGTTGTCATCGCATCGATCTTCAGTTCAAAGTTTTTGAAATTATGCTGCATCACATCCCCATCATAAAACAAATGCGCCACATCACCATTCACCACGATGGCGCCGTCCTCCACTTTAAAACTGGCGGCATGGTCGCCTACTTTCCATCCTGCTAATGACTGGCCGTCGAATAAAGAAACCCATTTGTTTCTTTCGCTTTTATTATTAAAAGAAATGAGAATGATAGTCAATAAAGTCAGCCACAGTTTTTGCATACTGATATTTGTATTGAAGTCAGATCACTTTTTTTCTTTCTTTAGCGCCGGCGCATTATCCTTCCACCTCCACAAATACATGCAGGCATAAGTGCGGTAAGGCGCCCATTGCTCCGATATTTTGAGTAAAGAAGCCTGCAGGGTTTTTTTCTTGCGATGCTTCAGTTCATACAAACCGATCATGGCATTCTGCAATCCAAGATCATCCAGGGCAAAAACATCTTCTCTGCAAAGGGCAAACATGAGGAGCATTTCTGTTGTCCAGCGGCCTACCCCTTTTATCTGAGTAAGATAGGCGATGACTTCATCATTGCTCAGCTTTGCCAGCTTTTTATGATCCATTCCTTTTTCTATTTCAAATCTTGCCACATTTTGTACATAGTTTACCTTGGCATTGCTTAGACCAATAGAACGAAGCGTTTCAAAGGGTGTATCTATTATCTGCTGCGGAGTTGGTTCTCCGTTAAAAAGATTTAAGAACCGTTGCTGAATAATATCTGCCACTTTAGTGCTCAGTTGCTGGCTCATGATGGAATAGCACAGATACAGGCAAAGATTTTTTTGTTTGTTTAGTTTGAATGTGCCGTGCTGCTCAATCAGCATTTTCATTTTCGGATCCTGGGATAAATGACTTACATAATGCATTTGACTCATTTTTATTCAGTGCTTCTGTGCCTCAGTGGCTGAAAAATTGCCACAGAAACACTGAAACACAGAAAAGGAAAATTTTGAATAGAATAAATATAGAATTTTACTAAATGGTTCGAAAGATAATTTTGACGGATGATGGTTCTCACAGTATCAGCGTTCCGGAACTGAATGTTACCTATCACTCTGTTCACGGGGCGATACAGGAATCCATGCATGTGTTTATTGAAGCCGGGTTATATGGTTCAGGTCGCCTGCAGCGCCCCGACCCGATAAGCATTCTTGAGATCGGCTTTGGCACCGGACTCAATGCACTGCTGACATTGATAGAAGCTGAAAAGACAGGAATTAAAATTCATTATGAAGCTCTTGAACTTTATCCATTGAGTGAGGAAATAAGATCATTAAACTATTGCCAGCAGCTGAACCGACAGAACCTGCAGCAAATATTTGAACAGATGCATAGCTGTGAATGGGAAAAGGATATTGCTGTTTCAGATAATTTTATACTTCAAAAGAAAAAATACAACCTCCTCAACCTCTCAACCTGCCTTGCCGGCAGGCAGGCTTATCAACCCATCAACCTTATCTATTTCGATGCCTTCGCCCCCGCTGCCCAGCCTGAACTCTGGACAAAAGAAGTGTTTGATAAAATGTATTCACTGCTTGCGCCGGGCGGGATACTGGTTACCTATTGTAGCAAAGCTGATGTGCGCAGGGCGATGATAGCAGCAGGGTTCAGCGTAGAAAAAATTCCCGGACCGCCACACAAAAGAGAAATGCTGAGAGCAAGGAAGTGAGTAGTGAGTTGTCAGTTGTGAGAAGATTCTTACTCACCATTCACCACTGACCACTCACATTCCTGGTTGCTTTATCTTAAATCCTGTCTTTGCTTTTTCCTCATCCACCATCTTCTTTACATCAGCAAGCAGTTTTTTGGCATCATAAATTATTCCGTCTTTGATAGTGTACTTCACGCCGCCTTTACGCACCACTTCATTTTTGTCATTCATAAAAATAGCGCCGGTGCCATAGAGATACTGCAGATTTTCCAATGGATTGGCATCAATGATGACAAGGTCGGCAAGCTTCCCGACTTCCACTGTACCCAGATCTTTTTCTGCTCCCAATGCCTGTGCACCATACAATGTTGCAGAACGGAGCACTTCCAGCGGATGAAAGCCTGCTTCACGCAACAATTCCAGTTCACGGATATAACCAAAGCCATAGGTCTGGTAAATAAATCCGTTATCGCTTCCTGTTGTCACTCTTCCACCCCTGTTCTTGTATTCATTCACAAATGTCATCCACAGCCGGTAGTTTTCTTTCCATGCCACTTCCTGTTCGGTTCCCCAGTTGAACCAGTATGAACCATGTGACTGTTTACTGGGCTCATAAAATTTCCAGAGTGATGGCAGGGTGTAATCCTCATGCCATTCGGCTCTTCTTGCTCTCATCAGATCCCTGTTGGCATCATAAATATTGAATGTGGGGTCAAGAGTAAAATCCAAACCCAATAATTCATTCATTACTTTGTTCCAGTGTTCGCTGTAAGGCGGCGCTGCCTGCTTCCATAATTTGCCCGCTTCTTCAAAACGGTTTTGTTCATTGCTGTAATTATAATTCAACGGATAGTTTTGAATTGTTTTATCCGTGAACAATGCTTCGGGCAAACCATACCAGTGTTCCATAGAAGTTAATCCGGCTCTTGCACTATTCAGCACATTCCATCTTGCCACATCCATCTGTGCATGATGACAGGCGGAACGAAGTCCCAGTTTTTTATTTTCCCTGATAGCTGCATCCATTATTTGCGGAGCAGCGCCAAAGAATTTTATACCGTCAGCTCCTTTCTTTGCATTCTCTCTTACCCATTCCTGTGCTTGTTCGGGTGTACTGATGGTTTGTTTGGTGCCTTGTCCGAAAACCGTGTAAGCAAAAATGCGGGGTGCTGTGATCTTGTTTTCTGTACTTAATTTTTTTTCTTCCAGTGTCCAGTCGAGTCCGTTACCGGCAGCTGGATCCCGGATAGTAGTGATACCATGAGCCATCCAGAGCTTGAAAACATATTCTGCCGAAGTGCCTTGTCCGGCGCCGCCTATATGTCCATGCATATCAATAAAACCCGGAAGCAGGTACATTCCTGTACAATCCAGTTCTTTTCCGCCTTCTTTCAGTTTTGGTCTTTTATCAGAATTGATGGGAACACCCGAACCAACACCTGCTATCTGAACAATGCGGTTGTTTTCAATCACAATATCCATCGGGCCGGTGGGTGGCGCACCGGTACCATTGATCATTATCACACCACGGATGATGAGTTGGGTATAAGGACCATCACCTTCCTTTACTTCCGGTGCTTTTTTTATCTGGGAGAAAACAAGAAGGGGAAATAAAAGAGGAATCAGCAGAATGGTTTTTCTCATGAGTAGTTTTTGAGGTAAAAAGTTACTGAAAAGATTTTACGTCTATACTGGGTCTTGTCACTCCGACGAAGGAGGAGTCTTAAAACAACAACATATAGACAGACCGGGGTCTTTGAGATGCCTCGTTCCTCGGCATGACAAGACTCTGAAAGTATAACATCTCTGCCAAAACATTACACACTCTGGCTTATAGAGACTCGAATGACCAGTTCATACTGCCATCCTTCTCATCTTTTAGAGAAATGCCCAGTTGCGCCAGTTGATTTCTTATTTTATCAGAAGTAGCAAAATCTTTTTTACTCTTTGCTTCTCTGCGGATGTCGATCAGCAGCTGCATCACACCCTGCAGTGTTGAATTATCCGCCTCATTCACACTTTTTAACCCAAGAATATCTTCCACATAAACTTTCATTTGCTGTTGCAGCAATTCAAATGTTTCCTTTGACAAAGCAGATACAGGAATGGTTTTATCCTTCATTGAATTGATGACCGGAGCCAGTTCAAACATATTGGCCAGCACTTTGGCCGTACTGAAATCATCATTCATGAACTCTTTGAATTCAGCTATGAGCTTTGAGCTGCGAGCTTCGAGTTCTGCATCCAGGTTTCCTTCTCGTGGCTCATAGCTCATGGCTCGTAGCTTTTCATACGCTTCCCACAATCTCTTTAATCCCTTTTCCGATGCCTGCAATGCTTCATTGCTGAAATCAAGAGTGCTGCGATAATGTGTTTGCAGAATGAAAAACCGGATCACCATCGGGTGATAGGCTTTTGCAAGTAATGGATGATCCCCACTAAAAAGTTCTGTCAGCTTAATTACATTGTTATAACTCTTCCCCATCTTGCGACCGTCAATCGTTATCATATTATTATGTATCCAGTAACGGACCGGCGCAGTATGATTGCAGATGGTGCTTTGTGCTATCTCACTTTCATGATGCGGAAACAACAGATCCATTCCGCCTCCATGAATATCAAATTGTGCTCCCAGATATTTTGTCGCCATTGCTGAGCATTCAATATGCCATCCGGGAAAACCCACACCCCAGGGGCTTTTCCAGCGCATGATATGTTCAGGTGTTGCATTTTTCCAGAGAGCAAAATCGGCCGCATCTTTTTTCTCATCCTGTCCTTCCAGTTCTCTGGTTGCTTCCAGCAGATCATCCAGTACACGACCGCTGAGCTTTCCGTAATCATGATTGGCTGCATACTTCTTTACATCAAAATATACCGAGCCGTTGGATACATACGCATAGCCGGCGTTGATGAGTTCTTCGATCATCCCGACCTGTTCTACAATATGTCCTGTCGCTGTTGGCTCAATGGTTGGCTTTAATGTATTGAACTGCTCCATCGCCCAATGATAAAGATTGGTGTACTTCTGCACCAGCTCCATGGGTTCCAGTTTTTCCAATACAGCCTTCTTTGATATTTTGTCTTCGGCTTCCCTTCCTTCTTCTTCAAAATGCCCTGCATCAGTGATATTTCTGACATAACGAACCTTGTAACCCAAATGCATCAAATAGCGATAGATAACATCAAACGTAATATAAGGCCTTGCATGGCCAAGATGGGATTCACCACTTACGGTAGGCCCGCACACATACATGCCCACATGACCGGGAGTAAGGGAAGTGAAAACCTCCTTTTGCCTTGAATAAGAATTATAGATTTTTAATTCACTCATTATTGCAAATATAAGCCGTAAGCTATTTCTTTAATTGAACATCACAGACCAGCATGTAGTGGTCGGAAAGTTTTTTAGTAATGCGGTTAAACTGTTTTATTTTGAAATGACTATCTGCAAAGATGTAATCAATGCGGAGTGTTGGCGAAAGACCTGTAAATGTTCTGCCGATGCCAAATCCTTTTTTCAGAAAGGCATCCTGCATATCTCCTCTTACGGTAAAATAAGTGTAAGAAGTGGGAACATCATTCAGGTCGGCGCAAAGAAGAGTTGGATGGGGGCTATTGCCCATTACTTCATGCGCCATGTCGGCTTGCAGGCTTCGATAGGTAAATCCTTTTTTGATCTTGGATAAAATGTTACGGGAGTTATACAGCAGGCTGTCTTCCACATTTTCAATTTTATTCAGCCGCCGGTAATCTTCTTTTTTAAACTGTAAAGACTGAAGATGTGTGGTATAAACCCGGATGGTATCGTTGTTCACCTTCAGATCCGCATGGAGCAGCACATCAGGCAGGCTTGGCCGGGGATAACGTATCATTCCGCTGTCAATAATGGGATAGCGGGAAAAAATAATGGAACTGTAAAAAAGATTATCACCATCGGTATCAAATGAAAAATAGTAATAAGGATACCCCAGGTCCCTTTGGATGGGCTCTATGTTATCATAAAACTCAGGTCGGGCTTTATTGGCAGTATGAAATTCCTGCAGGCAAAGCACATCGGCATTTTGTTCTTTGATAAGATCAAACATTGTCATGCGAACCTGGCTGCCTTTGTTATGGTTCACCTTCATTTCAATAAACCGTGCCACATTCCATGTAAGGATACGCAAATGCGAAGGGTCTTTCTTGTAATTAAAGGATGCAGGCCGATGAAAGGCAAAAAAAACAGTAAAGCTTTTTATACTCAGCACTAATGCAATGCCGGATATCAATGCAAACCTTGGTTTTAAAATGATCAGCCACCCGATCAGATAAAATATCACAACAACCATTAAAAAAGGAAAAGCCAAACCAAGAAAAGAAATGAACCACCATTTTTGTGGGTGCAGAAAAGGAACCAGGCATGACAGCAGAAAGAAAAAAACCACTATCAGGTTGGTATATATAAAAAACCGCTTGGTGAAAAGACGGAACTTGCTGGCCATTATTGCAATTTAACAAAAAAGCTTCGAGCTACGAGTTATTAGCTACGAGATATCATAACCAATAACCTCTTATTTATTTTGAAATAGTAAAAATCAGTTTAGGTCTTTTCATCTCGTGGCTCACCGCTAAAAGCTCACAACTTCTCTCTGCTTGCCTTTTTTAATAACTCTTTTTCTTCATCAGTAAGATGATCGTAACCGTGCTGGTTTATCTTATCCAGAATTTCATCAATTCTTTGCTGGGTCATGTTGGATGTTTTTTTAAACGGCGCTGATGATGATCTGTAAAATAACTCTTCTTTGGGTGTCTTTCCTTTCTTTGGCCTGTCGGGATTAAATAAGTTGCTGATCCAGTCGAAAAAATTATTGATCCCCTTACTCCAGTCGTATCCCATCCGTAAGAATAAAACGAAGATGACTCCGGTAAGTGCCCCTGCAAGATGTGAAATAAGATATCCGGTTTCGCTGAATGAAATAGTAGCCAGATCAGAAATAATATAAAGTGCCGTAATGGCCCATAAAGGAATTCCGCCGCCGATCAGGGGAAATATCCTGTATCCCGGAGAGGTCATCGTTGCGGTTATTGCAACGGCCATCACACCTGCTGATGCACCAAGAGTGCCTGCATAAGGCAACTGCGGCTGTAAAGAGGGAATAAAATTATAAGCCAGCATAAATGCCATAGCCCCGCCCAATGAACCATAAATAAAAACCGGAACTATTTTTTTATTCCCGGAAATATGCTGAAGAATATATCCGAAACACCAAAGCCAGAGCATATTGGCAAATACCTTCCACACATTGTCATGTACAAACATATTTGTAATGATAGTCCATGGTTTGCTCAAAAAATTTTTGAAGTCAGCTGGAAGGGTGAACCATGTCAGCACATCAGCATAATAATTTGCCAGTGCAACTTCTTTGGGATACTTAAAAAACCATACCGCCTTCATGAATGCAAAACCCACAAACAGGATAAGACAAACCGCAATTAAGATCATGAGATGATTGCTGCTTTCACCTAATAGTATTTTTTTCCTGTATTTCTGTTCCTGATAGTTCATGCTTTAATATAAAGTCTTACGGTTTGTTTTATTCCATATCAGTACAATAATAAATCCTGTCAAAGCTCCGCCGAGATGGGCAAAGTGTGCAATATTATCTCCGGGTATCTGGCTTACACCTCCAAACAGATCAATTGCAGCAAGCCCAAGAATAGCCCATTTTGCTTTTACAGGAACAGGGATCAGCATAATGTATAGTTCTGTGTTGGGAAACAGATAGGCGAAAGCCACCATCACTCCCATTATTGCCCCTGAAGCGCCTAAGGCGCCAGCTAGTGCACCTGCATATTTATCAACTCCCACCTGGTCGTTTGCCTGTATCGCATGAAGCAATTGCTCGCAACGCAAATACTGTATTCCGAGATGCAATGCGGCAGCGCCGATTCCACATGCCAGGTAATAAAATAAAAATTTTTTTGACCCCCATACATTTTCCAGTACTCTGCCAAACATCCACAGGGTGATCATATTAAACAGTATATGGTAGATCATGGGCATTGGCGCATGGGCAAACATATGGGTGAAGACCTGGTAAGGCTTGAAGTGAGGTATATATGCATTGGGCTCTATATGTTCCAAAGCCTTTGTCAGTTCTCCTGAAATAATTGGCCTCATAGTTAATAGCTGCGTCAACTGGTACTGGCTGTCAAAAATTGCCTGTGCCAGGTAAACCAAAACATTAATAATGATCAGATTCTTGATGATGGGGGGAAAACGGTCAACACGGGTGGAACGAAAATTACTCATTGGGCAAATTTAGTTGTATTTATTTTTCCGGATTTGCTTTCAAATGAACCTTTAACTATTCCTCAATTTCAACTGCACCACATTTTCTATATGATAGGTGTGTGGGAACATATCAACCGGCTGTACTTTGGTCACTTCATATTTTTCTCCAAGAAGGTTCAGGTCACGGCCCTGTGTGGCAGGGTTGCAGCTTACATACACAACAACCGGCGCTGCCATGTCCAATATCTTTTGTACCAGCTTGGAATGCATGCCCATCCTTGGAGGATCTGTGATGATAACATCAGGCCGCCCATGTTCGGAAAAAAATTCATCGTTGCACACATCAATCACATTACCTGCAAAAAAAGAAGTATGGTTTAAATTATTCAACGCAGCATTTTGTTTTGCATCTTCGATGGCTTCTTCAATCAGTTCCACCCCGATTATTTTTTTGGCCTGCCCGCTTACAAAAATGCCGATGCTACCAGTGCCGCAATACAAATCGTAAACAATCTCATTTCCCGTTAACTCTGCAAAATCTCTTGCAATACGATACAATTGTTCCGCCTGCCTCGTATTGGTTTGAAAAAAAGATTTGGGTCCTATCTTGAACTGAAAATCTTCCCCTGGTCCTGCGGACAGCTTTTCAATCACATACCCATTGCCCGAATACGTTACAGGCTCCAGGTCATGCAGGCTGTCGTTCTTTTTTTGGTTAACAGTATAGACAACGGTAGTTATGGAAGGAACATTCTGCTGCAAATATTTTAATAGTTTTTCTGTTTTATTCCAATCATCTTCTCCCACTATTACGTTGGCCATTACTTCTCCGGTATTGCAAATGCGCAGTTGCACATTACGTAGATAACCGGTATGATGACGGACATCGTAAAACGATAACTCATTTGCGATAGCATAGTCTCTGATCGTTTCCCTTATTTGGTTTGATGGTTCGGGCTGCAGATAACATTTTTCAATATCTACTATTTTATCAAATAAGCCTTTGGCGTGAAAACCCGCCCCCCTACCTCCGCCGGTTGGCGGAGGGTTCTTAGCCTCCGAAAGTTTCAAAGTCGTTTTATCTGTAGTAAGAGCAATGCTTTGAGATTCTAAAGTCCCTCCTTCGGAGGTTCCCGAGCCTTGCGAAGGGAAGAAACGAAGTTCGGGGGAGGCTCTGTATTCTTTCTCAGGTATGTAACGATAAACACCGAAAGTATATTCCAGTTTATTGCGGTAATAGCGATCATCTGATGCACCGATGATGGGAAGAAATTCAGGCAATGGAATTTTACCGATGCGTTGCAGTAAGTCCTGCACCTGCTTTTGTTTAAACTTCAATTGTTCTGTATAAGGTACCATTTGCCACTGGCAGCCACCGCAATCACCGAAGTGTTTGCAAAAAGGCTCTGTCCTGCGCTGCGACAGTTCATGAAAAACCAGCGGATATCCTTCTGCCCAGTCTTTTTTATTCTTGTATAAAAACACATCTACCACATCACCTGGTACGGTTCTTTCTACAAACACCACTTTACCCTGCCAGCGGCCCAGGCTTTTTCCTTCAGCCGCAAAATCCTCGATCAGCAGTTTTTCCAGAATGGTATTTTTCTTTCTTCTTCCTGGCATGGCGCAAATATACTCCTAACCCCTAAAGGGGAATAAAAGCAATACTCTATGACGGTATGAAGCAACGTATCTACTGTGAAAAGCTTCTCTTAACAGACTATAGTTACTCCCCTTCAGGAGGTTGGGGGTTTTTAAATATCTTTACCGATTCCCTGCGTCAGGCAGGATTCTGACTTATGAAACGAATTTTATTTTTTGCTTTTTTATTGTTTGGGTCGCAGGTATCGGGGCAAAATGCCTATGAGATCAAAGTAACCTGCAAGCCTTTTAAAAACCAGTTCATCTACCTTGGCCATTATTTTGGCAAAAGTTATCCCATTATTGATTCAGTGAAGCTGAATGATAAATGCGAAGGTGTTTTAAAAGGAAACAAAAAACTGCAGGGCGGCATTTACCTGATCGGCTATCCCAACAAATCCGGTTATTTTGAAGTACTGATAGATAAACAGCAAAAATTTTCCATCATTGCCGATACGGCCACTATGAGAACCGCCGGGGTCAAGTACCTCAATTCACCGGATAATGTTTTATTCAGCAGTTATCAGAAATTCATGGGAGTGAAAGGTATCGCCATCACTGAGAAAAAAGAATTGCTGAAAAAAGCAACCAGCAAGGCAGATTCAACTAAGATCAATGATGAATTGATAAAGCTTGACAAAGAAGTTACCGCCTATCGTGAAGATATTATCAAAAAAAATCCAGCCAGCATTCTGAGTGCTCTCCTGAAAGCGATGAGAGAGCCGGTTCTTGCCGGAAGACTAAAAGAGCCGCAAAATAAAGCTGACTCACTTGACTCATGGTACTACTATAAAAAACATTATTGGGATGAGGTTTATTTCTGGGATGGACGACTGGCTTATACCACACTCTTTGAAGAAAAACTCGATAAATACTTTGAAACATTGGTGGTGCCACAACAGGATTCTATCATCAAAGAAATCGACTGGATGGTCGGCGCTGCAAGCATTAATGAAGAAATGACCCGTTTCCTGCTGGTGAAATTTATAAACCGCTACCTGAATCAGAAATACATGTGGGAGGACGCCGTGTTTATTCACCTGTATGAAAAATATTTTTCTCAAAAAACTTATTCATGGCTTACAGACAAAGGTGTAAAAACCATTACCGACAGGGCCTATAGTTTAATGGCGAATATCATGGGCAGCCCTGCTGCTGATATTGAATTACCCGATACGGAAGGAAAAACCACAACATTATATGAATTGAAAGCAGATTATACGGTGGTTGTGTTCTGGGACCCAACATGCGGGCACTGTAAGGAAGTATTGCCCAAACTGGATTCTTTTTACCAGGCTAAGTGGAAAAAAGCAGGGTTAAAGATTTATGCAGTGGGAAAGGAAACAGACGCAAGCAAAAAAGACTGGCTGAACTTTATCCATGAACAAAATTTACAGGAATGGACTCATGTTTATTATTCGAAGGCGGAAGATAAAGCCCGGATCGATAATAACATTCCGGGTTATTCCCAATTGTATGATGTGCTTACTTTCCCCACTTTATATTTGCTTGACAAAGAAAAACGTATTGTAGCCAAAAAGCTGACCTACCAGCAAACCGATGATGTGTTGCAATTAAAAATGAAAGGACAATAACTCAGAATAGAAAAGACCATGAAAAGAATTTCCCTTTTTTTTGTAACTGCTGTGTTGCTGCTAAGCGCAGCCTCTGCACAAACACTGTTTACCTATGGCAAGTATGCCGTAGACGTAAAAGACTTTTTAAGAGCTTATAATAAAAATAACAGCCAGCCGGTAACGGATAAGGCAAAATCAATCAGCGATTATCTTGAACTGTACATTAAATCAAGGCTTAAAATTCAGGAAGCCTATGAAAGAAGATATGATACTTTGCCCCAGGTGAAAATGGAGGTGAGTAATCTCCGCACACAAATTGCCGAAAATTATATGAGTGATCCTGAGCTGGTGAGCCGGATGAGCAACGAAGCCTTTCAGCGAAGCCTGAAAGACATTCATGTGGCGCATATTTTTATTTCATTCAGAAATGCGGGCGGCACCATAGATATGAATGCCGCCAAAGAAAAAAAGGAAACAGTGATTCAGCGATTACAGAAAGGAGAAGATTTTTTACAGGTGACCCAACAAACTTCTGATGATCCTGCTGTAAAAAATAACAAAGGAGATATTGGTTACATAACCGTATTTACCCTTCCTTATACATTTGAAAATGCTATTTATTCAACTCCCACAGGAAAATACTCCACTGTGGTTGAATCAAAAAGCGGATACCATATTTTTAAAACCCTTGGCGAAAGAAAAGCGGCCGGCAAGCTGAAAGCACAACAAATTTTATTAGCCATTCCTCCCGGCGCTGACGAAGCGACTAAAAAACAAATTGCCACATTAGCTGATTCATTGTATAAAAGAATTCTGGCTGGTGATAATTTTAACAGGCTTGCTTCTTCTTTCAGCAATGATTATATCAGCGGAGCTGCCGGCGGTTTAATGCCGGATATAGGAGTGGGCCAATACGACCCTGCTTTTGAATCGGTGATCTGGTCGCTTGCAAAAGATGGCGCTGTGAGCAAACCCTTTATGACATCGCATGGCTGGCATATTGTAAAAAGAATATCTGTGAAGCCTGTAATAACCGACCCAAAGGATAATATGAATATGCAGGAACTGGAACAAAAAATAAGGACCGACAGCCGCTGGGAACTATCCCGGGATTTTATTTTCAACCAGGTGAAAACAAAGGCCGGTTTTAAAAAATTTACTTATGATGATGCGGCCTTGTGGAATATGACAGACAGTGTGCTGGATAATAAACCCATGAACCTTGGCTGGGCTATCAAAGCCGGTACTCCTTTATTTGCCATTGGTGATTCTGTTTACGATGCCACCAATTGGGTGAATTATGCCAATATGTATCGTTACAAGCAGGATGGCAGCGGCCCGAAACCTCATGCACAGGTAAGAGATGAATGGGAACAATTCACAATGATAAATTATTATAAAGACCATCTTGAAAGCTTTAATGACGATTTCAGCTACCAGATGAATGAGTTTAAAGACGGTAATCTCTTTTTTGAGATCATGCAGCAGGAAATATGGAATAAGGCGCAAAATGATTCTGCTGCATTGCTTGAGCTATATGAAAAGAACAAGAAAAATTACCTGTGGCAAAAAAGCGCTGATGCAGTCATTTTCTTTTGCTCTGATGAAACTACTGCCAAAACGGTGTACAATATTGTAAAAAAGAATCCCAAAGACTGGAAAAAAGTAGCAGAGATGTACACAGAGAAGATTGTGGTTGATTCATCAAAATTTGAATGGAACCAGATACCGGGCATGGAAAAGATTGTACCTAAACCCGGAATGCTGTTGGCTCCAACAGTCAATAAAACAGATAATACAGCCTCATTTGCTTACATCGTAAACTCCTATTCACAACCCATGCAGCGAACATTTACTGAAGCAAGAGGAATGCTGATAAACGATTACCAGGATATTCTTGAAAAGAAATGGGATGAAGAATTAAAGAAAAAATATCCTGTGGTAATTGATCAGAAAGTGCTGGCGGAGACAAGCAAATGAATAATGAACAGATAAATAAAGAACAAGGAATGATGAATTGTATCAATTTCGAAATTCATCATTCCATGTTCAATTGTTCCAGATTCTAAAGTTCTTTAACCACATTGACCACTACATGTGGTTTGCCAAGTGTATAATAATGCAATACCGATACGCCTGCCGCTTTTAATTCTTTCGATTGCATCAGCAACCATTCTTCGCCTACCTTTTCTACGTCTTCATCTGTTTTGCATTTCAGTATTTCACCAGATAACTCCTCAGGAAGGTCGACATGAAATGTGCGGGGGATGATGGTCAGTTGTTTTTTCGATGTAACCGGCTTTAGCCCGGGTATGATGGGGACAGAGATCCCGATTTCACGGCAGGCTTTTTCAAATGCAAAGAATTTCTTATTGTCGAAGAACATTTGTGTAACGATATAATCAGCGCCGGCATCTACTTTCTTTTTCAGGTTCAGCAGATCGGTCTGCATATTGGGAGCTTCAAAATGTTTTTCCGGATACCCTGCCACACCTGCACAGAATGTAGTGCTGCTGGTTCCTCTTAATTCTTCTTCAAGGTAAACTCCTTTGTTCAGGTTAATCACCTGTCTTAATAAATCCACTGCATATTTATGTCCTCCGGGTTCGGGGTCAAAAGAAGTTTCATTTTTAGCCGCATCGCCACGAAGCACCAGCACATTATCAATACCCAGGTAACTTAAGGTCAATAAAGCATCTTCCGTATCCTGCAATGTAAATCCTCCGCAGATCAGGTGCGGTACGGTATCAATATTGTATTTGTTCATGATGGAAGCGCAGATAGCTTCCGTTCCGGGACGTTTTCTTATCACTACTTTTTCAAAACTTCCATCTGGTCTCTTTTTAAAAATATGTTCGCTGCGGTGATAGGTAACATTGATATAGGCAGGTTTCAATTCCATCAGCGGGTCAAGATGGCCGTATATGGCTGAAATACCTTTTCCTTTCAGCGGAGGCAGTATTTCAAATGATATCAGGGTTCCTTTTGCCTGGTTGATGTGATCGATCACTTTCATAAGTGTGCAAAGCTAACAATGCAGCTTCATTAGTCAAAACATAGTTAAATGAATGAAGCAGCTCTATCCTTCGGTCACATAGCTTATTTTTGGGGCATGCCTGTTACCATCGAAACTAAAGGCCTGGTAAAAAAATATGGAAACCGCACTGTGGTCAACCATGTTTCCTTTGAAGTAAAACAAGGGGAGATCGTAGGTTTACTCGGGCCTAATGGAGCCGGTAAAACCACTTCGTTTTACCAGGTTGTGGGACTCATAAAGCCGGATGAAGGAAAAGTTTTTCTTGATGGCAGGGATGTCACTTCTTTACCTATGTACAAACGGGCACAAATGGGTATCGGTTACCTGCCCCAGGAAGCATCGGTATTCCGGAAATTAAGTGTGGAAGATAATATTACTGCCATACTGGAAATGACAAGGCTCAGCAAAAGTGAACAGCGAAACAAACTCGAAGTGCTGATCAATGAATTCCGTTTACAGCATGTTCGAAAGAACAACGGTGATGTATTAAGCGGGGGCGAAAGAAGAAGAACAGAAATTGCAAGAGCCTTGGCGGTTGATCCTAAATTTATTTTACTGGATGAACCCTTTGCAGGCATTGACCCGATAGCGGTGGAAGATATTCAGGCCATTGTTGCCCGGCTGAAATATAAAAACATCGGCATTCTTATTACTGACCATAATGTAACAGAAACCCTCTCAATTTGTGACAGGGCTTATCTTTTGATAGAAGGAAAGATCTACAAACATGGCACAGCTGAGGAGCTGGCGGCCGATGAACAGGTCAGAAAATTATACTTAGGAAGAAACTTTGAACTTAAACGAAAGGATTGGCTGCATGAAGAAGCAAGAGATGTAGGAGTTCAAAAAATTATATCGACGGGGAATGAAATTAAGCCTGAACTTTTAGCTTATTCCATCGAAAGTGCATTACAAATTATCCATAATATTCTGAAACTTCCCATTACGATTTCAAACATCAGCGATCCTGAAGCAATTGGATTAAAAGATATTTCACTCTTTATAAGTGAATTAAAAAAATCAGTTTCAAACTTTGGTTCTTCATTAAATTCAGAAAGAGTTTTGAAAGAAGCTTCTTTGATTCCGGAAATCAATCCCGCAGATTATAAACCAAACGGAGTATTATTGAATCTGGTAAGCTATATTGGCAGAGCCGGCCGAGCATTAGCATACCAACCTGCTGTCAATAAGCTTGAAAATGACCTTGGCAATTTAAGTGCTGTACTGAACCGCCTTTTGCTGCTAGTCAGAAATCCTGCCTTTGAAGAAGTGCTAACAGACAACTAATACTCTTTTCGTCTGCAAATCTCATTTTCTTTATCTTGCTATCAGCAATGAAACTCCTTTCTCCCGCCATATCATCCCTGGCCCGTATGCGGCTCTGGCGCATCGAAGCATGGAAGAATAATCCACTGGATGCGCAGCGGGAAGTGCTTCAGGAACTGGTCACCTCAGCCCAATACACTGAATTTGGAAGAAAATATAATTTTTCCAATTTATTTAATGTTCGTTCATTCAAAGAGGCTGTTCCAATTCATGAATACGATGATCTGAAGCCCTACATTGAACGCATCATGCGGGGCGAGCAGAATATCTTATGGAATACTCCTATCTATTGGTTTGCCAAGAGCAGTGGTACTACAAGTGATAAAAGCAAGTTCATTCCCGTAAGCGATGAAAGCCTGCATAATAATCATTACAAAGCCTCCAAAGATGTTTTATCACTCTACTATCATTATCATCCTGCATCTGAGCTGCTCACAGGTAAAGGATTGGTGATTGGCGGCAGTCATCGCATTAATCCTATGAATGAAGAAGCCCAATACGGAGACCTAAGCGCTGTGTTGATGCAAAACTCTCCTTTCTGGGGACACTGGCTGCGAACACCCGACCTAAGCATAGCATTAATGGATGAGTGGGAAAGCAAGATTGAAAAACTGGCTGCCAGTACCATTAAGGAAAATGTAACATCGGTTTCCGGAGTACCCACATGGACAATGGTATTGTTTAAACGGATACTTGAACTAACGGGCAAGAAAATCATTGGTGATGTTTGGCCTTCACTTGAATTATACATGCATGGCGGAGTATCTTTCACACCTTACAAAGAGCAGTTTCAAAAGATCATTGGCAAAACCATCAACTATCTTGAAATGTATAATGCCAGCGAAGGTTTTTTTGCTGCACAGGATACGCCGGGTGAAGAGGGTATGTTGTTATTCACCGATCATGGAATTTTTTATGAGTTCATGCCTGTTAGTGAATATGGAAAAAAAATGCCTCAAACTATCAGCCTGCATGACGTTGAGTTGGGAAAAAATTATGCCCCGGTGATCAGTACCAACGGGGGTTTATGGCGTTACCTGGTTGGGGATACTATCCAGTTTGTTTCCTCTGAACCTTTCCGCATCAAAGTATCAGGAAGACTGAAACATTACATCAATACTTTCGGAGAAGAAGTGATCGTTGATAATACAGATAAAGCTATTGCCGTTGCTTCGGAAAAAACAGGGGCTGTGGTAAATGATTACACTGCTGCGCCGGTTTATTTTTCCGATACTTCCAATGGGGCTCATGAATGGCTGATAGAATTTGAAAAAGAACCGGAGAGTCTTGAAGTGTTTACCAAAGAGCTTGATGCTGCATTAAAAGACATCAATAGCGACTATGAAGCCAAACGGTACAAAAACATTGCACTACGGATTCCTCTTATTCATTCTTTAAAAAAGGGAATATTTACAGAATGGTTGCGGAGCAAAGGAAAATTGGGAGGCCAGCACAAAGTACCCCGGTTGTCGAATGAAAGGAAATTTCTTGAGGAAATACTGCAGATGAATACCGCTACATTTGCCAATAAATAAACCGACATGAAATTACTTGAAGGAAAAGTTGCTATTGTAACCGGCGCTGCCCGTGGCATCGGTGAAGGGATTGCTATAAAGTTTGCCGAACATGGGGCTAATGTTGCTTTTACTTATGTAAGCGATAGCAGTGCAGAAAAAGCAAAAGCATTACAGGAAAAGTTAGTTAATAGCTACGGCATTCGTGCCGTAAGCTATAAAAGTAATGCTGGTGATCTTGCTCAATGTGAAGCATTGGTAAATGAAGTAATAAAAGAGTTTGGCACAGTGGATATTCTCGTAAACAATGCCGGTATATCAAAAGATAATTTGCTGATGCGGATGAGCCCCGAGCAATGGAATGATGTGATACAGGTGAACCTGAACAGTGTTTTTTATATGACAAAGCAAGTTATCCGCCCGATGATGAAGACAAGAAATGGCGTTATCATTAATATGAGCTCTATCATTGGTGAAATTGGTAATGCGGGGCAGGCGAGCTATGCTGCCAGCAAGGCTGGTATCATTGGTTTTACCAAATCAGTCGCCAAAGAATTAGGAAGCCGCAATATCCGTTGTAATGCTATTGCTCCGGGTTTTGTAGAAACCGATATGACCAGCTATTTAAAAGAAGGCGAAGCGGCAGATAAATACAAAGCCGGTATTCCGCTTGGAAAATTTGCCACTGCTGAAGATATTGCCAATACCGCTTTATTCCTGGCAAGTGATATGGGGAGTTATATTACAGGACAAACCATCAGTGTTTGCGGAGGGTTGAATATCTAGACTAAGAGGATAAAAGAGCAAAAGGAGAAAAAGAGATGGAATTAAAAAGACCTATTCCCATCAATGAACTCACAGAGATTGTTATTGGGCTATGCATCAAAATACATTCCAGAATTGGCCCAGGTTGCTTTGAGAGAGTTTATGAAGAAATTCTCTATTATGAACTTACCAAACTTGGCCTTTTTGTCAAAAGACAGTTGTTGCTGCCAATTGACTATGAAGAACTTCATATTAAAGACGCCTACAAAATTGACTTGCTTATTGAGGATAAATTAATAGCAGAACTAAAGTCAAAGCATCCTCTGCCACCTGTTGATTTCAACCAAATACATACACATTTGTCCCTCACAAATCTCAAACATGGGCTTTTGGTGAATTTTAAAGTTCCAAAGATGAAAGAAGGCATTCACAGAGTTTTCAACAATTTCGGAAAAGAAGAACTTTAAGCAAGACCCTCCTTTTCTCTTTTTCTCCTTTAAACTCCTAGTGTCATGTCAAATTGATAATGTCTGTTAATTTTTTATAACTTTACCATCCAAAAACGATGGTACATTATAAAGTAACATTAACAGCCGGTGAAAGGGAACAGTTGAAAGCCATTATGAATAAAGGCAAACATAGTT